>CAVZMG010000001.1:0-118351 GCA_963776425.1 uncultured Actinomycetes bacterium
AGCCCGATCAGGTGTTGCACATCCCGATACGTGACGTTCAGCGACGAGACCCAGAACACCATGGCGGTCGTGAACACGAGCAGGGTCGCGAACGACAAGGGATAGAGCACGAGGGCGTCCGCGTGGAATCCGAAACCGGTCGCATCTTATGAAGACGAACAGCACCGCCGACTGCAGCACGAAGTCCACGAGCGCCACCCCGACGACGGACAGCGGCAGGATCTCGCGAGGGAACGCGACCTTCTTCACCAGGTTGCCGTTGTCGATCACACATCGCGTGCCGTTGCCCACGGCGACCGAGAACAGGTTCCATGCGAGCAGACCCGAGAGGAGGAATACCGGGTAATGCGGCGTCGAGTTGCCCAGGACCTTCACGACGAACGTGAAGACCGCCAGGAATACGATCGGGTTCAGCACCGACCAGAGGGCTCCCAGCACGGAGGCCGTGTATTTGACCTTGAGCTCCTTGCGGATGAGGTTGAGCAGGATCTTGCGGTAGGCGAACAGCTCACGGACCGCGCGAGCGGATGCAGGTGCAGCGACTCGGATGTGCGTTCGGTGACGTTCAGCGCGGCGGCGATAGCGTGGCTCCTCGGGTGGATGCGCTGGTCAGGCGCGGTGCGTCCGAGTCTAGCAACGGCGTCCTCCCGACCTTCGGGTTCCATGGCGTTCCGCGGAACGTGGACATCGCGCGAACGTAGTCCAGGCCCAAGCCGTCGCGCAGGTCGTCCTCGTCCACGCCGAGGTCGGCGAGCGAGCTTCCCCCAGATCGCGAGGGCCTTGTGTGAGGGGTCGCGCACGAGCGTCAGGGTCGCGTCGATCGCCCGTTCGTAGCCGTGCGCGGTGGCCTCGGAGGTGCCGAGCCGTTCGACGTGCTCGCGCGCCGCGGCGCCCATCCGCGCTCGCAGATCGTCGTCGTCGACGAGCGATCGGATCCGGTGCAGCGAGCTCCGCCGGTCTCGGCGGACCGGGCGCGACCCGCAGGACGGTGTCGTCGGGCACATCGAGGTACGTGCCGGTCGCGCTCACGATCGACGGCTTGCCGGCCTGCATCGCGCGGATCAGGGAGCCGCTCACCTCCCCGCGATGCGGGAACCGGAGACTTCGACGACGACATCGGCCGCGGCGAGCCATCCACGGAAGTCGTCGTCGGTGACGTCGGGTGCGAGGATCACGCGGTCGCCGAGTCGCGAGGCATCGACGATGCGATCGATGTCGTATCCCTCGATCCTGCGCCCCACCAATGCGACGTGCACGTCGTCGTCCATCGCGTTCATCGCGGCGAGCAGCGCGGCGAGCCGCTTCGCCTCGTTGAGGTCACCGGGCGCGACGACGAGCGAACGCATGCCGTGTGCATGCCGCTCGGAGCGGGAGCTCGCGTCCGCGTCCCTGCGCCGCGCGGAGGTCGGCATCGGCCTCCACGATCGGGTGCGGCACGACGAACACCGGCGTCCGACATCCGAACTCCTGCAGGTATCGCTTGCAGAACGCGCTGTGGACGATGATGCCGCGCGCGCGGCGGGCGACATGCGCACACCAGGGATCGCGCAGTGGCTCGTTCCGCACGATGTCCGGCGATCGCAGGTTCCGGTGGAGCGTCGCGGCCTCCCGCGTGGCCATGTACCCGAGCGGATCGCCCATCGCTCGCATGCCGCGCACGAAATCATCGAGCGCGAGATCGTGCAGGACCACCAGTGACGCCTGCGTCAGGAACGCGGCTCGGTACGGTTCCCGATGGAACTCGACGTTGTTCCCGAGCTGGAAGATGCCGAGGCGGAATCCCGGGAGGACGGGCACGTGTTTGGGCTCGATCGGCCACAGGACCTCCATCCGGTGACGGTCGAAGAACCCGATGCGCCGCAGTCCATCGAGGACGGCTCGATCGTAGGAAGCGATCCCGGTCTGGGCCGGAGGAAGCGGTCCCGAGAAGACCAGCTCACCCATCGAACCGGGCGCCGCGGGCCGACGCCCACGCCCAGCTCGACCTGCGATCCGGCGGAGCATCAGTCCAGCAGCCGGGCGACGACGTCCGGCCAGCGTGGCACCTCGGCGCGCACGAGGGCGTTCCCGGCGGCGCCGAGCTTCCGCGCCGAGTCGCGATCGAGGAACAGCCGGTCGAAGGCCTCGGCGATCGCCTTCGGCTCCGGGTCCGCCACGACGCCGGTCTCGCCGTCGCGCACGAACTCCAGCGGGCCGCCGCTATCGGTGAGCGTGACCACCGGCCGGCCGGCCGCGAACCCCTCGAGCGTGACGTAGCCGTAGTCCTCGTCGAACGGCCCGTAGTACACGCCGAGCGAGGTCTCGTACAGCTGGAAGAGCCGCTCGTCGGGCGGACCGATCTCGAAGCGCACGCGGCCGCCGACGCCGAGGCGTTCGACCTGATCTCGCAACGACTGCTCGTCTGGCCCTTTCCCGACGAGCACCAGCGTCACGTCCGTCTTCACGTGCTGCATCGCGTCCACCACGAGCGATTGGCGCTTGAGGCTCTCCATCCGGCTCGGGAACACGATGTGATCGCCGAGCGGACCCACCGGCAGGTCGAGCAGGTGCTCCATCACGGGCGACGGGTGGTAGAGGACCTCCGCCGGGATCCGGAGAGAGCTCCAGAGCCGGTCCTTCACGTTGCGGGAGTTCGTGAAGACGCGCTTGGCCTCGTTCAGGGACAGGCGGTCGGCATTCCACACCATGTCGCGCACGGCGGGACCGTCCTCCTGGCGCGAGAGGTCCGCATAGACCGGGTGATCCCAGAGCTCGTACGCGGTACGGTGCTGATGCATCAGCCACACGATCTTGCGTTCGTGCTCGACCAGGTACGCCGGGAACTTCAGGCCGATCACCGCATCCACCTTGAGCCCGTTGGACTCGGTGATGTCGAAGCTCCGCCAGACCGCCATCTGGTGAGCCAGTTGGGCCGCCGGGTACCACTTGCCCGCGATCTGCACGAGATCCGCCTCGTGACCGGCGGCCCGGAGCGCCCGTACCAGACCCTCGGCATGCGTCTCGGCTCCACCGCGCACGAACGCGGTCTGGGGGTGTAGGACCGCGACCCTCACGGGGCGGGCTCCTCGCCGTCGCCGCGCTCGTCGCGGAGACGGGCAAGCTCCGCCTCCGCCGCCATCAACCGCTCCGCCAGACTCGTCGTGAGCTCGGCGTGATCCGCGATCAGCCGGTCGTATCGCCAGGAGATCGGCCGCATCAGACGGAACAGGCGGTACTTCAGGCGCCGGCGCCACTTGGAGGTGGAGGCCAGATTGCCCTCGCCCTGCGGGATGATCACCTTCTCGTCGGCGCGGAGCTGCATCGCCAGATCGTGGAGGCGATCGCGGACCTCGGGGGTGCTCATCCGGGCGCGCGAGGCCCGCTCCTGGGCCCAATACAGCTCACGGGAGAGGTCGGCGAACGCGGGATCTTGGTCGGTGGGAGCGGCCATCGGTGCAGGTCAGCGTAGCACCAGGCCGGGTGCGGCCCGCTCAACCGGCCGTGCGGGCAAGGAGCTCCGCGAGCGCGTCGTCGAGCGGGGGCATCGGCGCGACGCCGACGTGCGGCAGGTACCGGCTCGTGAGGGCGGACGCCGCCGGCCGAGGCGCCGGGAGGTCAAGCGCGGCCGCCTCTTGCGGCTCGACGCTGCCGGTGAGGCCGCCCATCGCCCTCACGCGTTCGAGCACGTCGAACCACGTCGTCGCCTCGGGGCCGGCCAGATGGTAGGTCCCGGGCCGATCGGCGAGCAGGAGCGGGATGAGGCGGGCGGCGAGGTGATGGACCCAGGTCGGGGACCCGACCCGATCCCGGAGCGCGCCGACGGTCTCGCCGCTCCGGAGTCGCGCGACCGCGCCGCTCAAGAAGTCGTTCCCGCCGCCGAACACGAACCCCGTCCGGACGATCACGTGGTCGGCGACGAGCCCACGGACGAAGCCCTCTCCGGCGAGCTTCGATCGACCGTACACGGACAGCGGGTTGGGAGGGTCGAGCTCGTCGTAGGGCGCACCCTTGGCGCCGTCGAAGACGTAGTCGGTCGAGACGTGGAGGAGCCGTGCGCCGGATCGCCGCGCGGCGAGCGCGACGAGCTGCGCCGCGAGCGCGTTGTCGCGCGCCGCGCGCGAGGAATCCGTCTCGCACCCGTCGACGGCGGTGAACGCGGCGAAGTGCAGGATCGCGTCAGGCCTGAGCAACGGGATCGTCCGCATGACGGCATCGGGGTCGCCCACATCGAGGTCGTCGTGGGTGAACGCCTCGACGTCGTGGTGCGACGGCACCTGGGCGAGGAACGCCCGCCCGAGGCCGCCGCCGGCCCCGGTGACGACCAGCTTCACCGTCCCGCTCCGGCCGCACGGGGTTCGGTGACGACCGGACCGTCGTGCGCTTCGCGAAGCCAGGTCAGATGCTCGCCGTACCACGCCACCGTGCGCGCGAGCCCGTCGTCGAACGCCACCCGAGGCGCCCAGCCCAACGCCCGGAGCCGGTCATCGTGGAGTCCATACCGGAAGTCGTGCCCCGGTCGATCGGCCACGAACGCGATCTGGGACTCGGGCGCACCGGCCAGCACGCAGATCCGACGTGCGAGATCCATGTTCTCGAGCTGAACCCACCCCCGATGTTGTAGACCTCCCCCGTCGCTCCCGCATCCAGCACCGTGAGGGCGGCGTCGACCCAATCCGAGACGAAGAGGAACTCGCGACGTTGCGTGCCATCCCCGTAGACGGGAACCGATCGCCCTTCCAGGGCAGCGATCGCGAACGTCGGCACGACGCGTTCGATCTGGCGAGGGCCGAAGGTGTTCGTTCCGCGGACGATCGCGACGGGAGTCCGGTACGTCGTCACGTACGCGCTGCAGAGCAGATCGGCCGCGGCCTTGCTCGCCGCGTACGGGCTCGCAGGTCGGAGCGGGGCCGTCTCGTCGAACGCCCCTGCGCCCGGCGCGCCCGGACCGTAGACCTCGTCCGTCGACAGCATCAGCATCCGCGTCCCGCGCTCGCGACAGGCGTCCAGCGTGACCTGCGTCCCCAGGACGTTCGTGCGCAGGAACGCGCTCGGCTCGTCGATGCTCCGGTCCACGTGGGACTCCGCAGCCGCGTGGACCACCGCGTCGACGTCGGAGATCGACCTGCGCCACGATGCTCGCGTCCGCAACATCGCCCTGGACGAACCGCAAACGGGGATCGTCGCCGTGTGCCTCGAGGTTCCGGCGGCTGCCGCCGGTCGAGAGTCGGTCGAGGACGGTCACGCGGTTCCCGCGACCGATCAGCGCGTCGACGATATGGGAGCCGATGAACCCGGCCCCCCCGGTGACGAGGATGCGTGCGTCGGTGTCCATGCCGGAACCTCGAGAGGGACGGGACGTGGCCGGAGTCTACCCGCGGCCGCGGCCTGGGGCCGCGTCGTGCAGGACGGTTGCGGTCGCCCGAGCCGTGGATTCCCAGGTGAACCGCGCCGCACGCGCAACCCCTGCGGCCGACAGCACCGCGCGTAGGTCTCCATCGGCGAGCAGCTCGGTCAGGGCCGCGGCGATCGCGTCCGCGTCCAACGGATCTACGAGGACGGCCGCGTCGCCCGCCACCTCCGGGAGCGACGACACGTTCGACGTGAGGACGGGCACGCCGGCCGCGAACCCCTCGAGGACCGGGAAGCCGAACCCCTCGTACAGGGACGGGTACGCGAGCACGGTCGCGCCCGAGAGCAGCGCGAGCTTGTCTCGCTCCGCTAGATAGCCGGTGCGCACGATGCGGGCCTGCACGGCCGACGGCAGGAGCCCGATCATCGCCTCGAGCCGGTCGGCGGACTGCGGGAACCATCGGACCGGTCCCCCTCCGAGGACGAGCGAGACGTCGCTCGGATGATCCGCGCGAACGCCCGCACGAGCTGTTCCAGGTTCTTCCGTGGTTCGAAGCCGCCGACGAACAGGACGTAGGACCGCGCGATCCCGAAACGAGCTCGCACCGCGTCGTTGCGGGCTCGGCGCCGGAGCGAACGCATCGGCGTCGACCCCATGGTGCACCACGTGTACACGTCGGCCGCCGAGCGAACGCCTCCCGCAGATCCGCTTCGACGGAGCCGCGCGACGGCACGATGATCGCCGGGGCCTGCTGGAGGGCATCCGCGAACCGCCGCGCCATCGCGCGTCGATGTGCGGCGCGGTCTCGGGGAAGTGCCGGAACGCCAGATCGTGCACGACCGGGATCACCCGGCGCGGGCGCCCCGTCGCGGGTGCCTCAAGAAGTTCGTCGCGAGGAAGAGGTCGAACTCCACGAGCCACTCGACGGGACCCAAGCGCCACGACGCAGGCCGACTCTCCGCCGAGACGCCTTCTCCGTCAGGTTCGCTGTAGCCTCAGCGAAGAACGAACGGGCGGAAGAGGCCGCGCGCGTGGAGGTACCAGGCGATGAACGAGTCATCCGGATCGGCTGGCGGTGGCGGACGAGCTGCTCCGTGTAGCGGCCGACGCCGGTGCGCCGAGGGTCGAGCGCCGGGGCGGGCATCGATCGCGACTCGCACGACCGGAAGGCTAGTCGAGACTGCTCAAGTCCAGCTCGACGCGGCTCTGGTCGCCGACGACCAACCGATCTACTCCTTCGCTGCCCGAGTGCCGCACCTCCACGTTGCGCCCGAGGATGGAGTCGGCGATCGCGACGTCCACGATCTGACAACCTTCCATCAACATCGTCGCATTGTCGCACGTGGCTGCGCAGGACCCCGCGCGTCGCGTTCGATCGAAACGTTCGGGCCGACGACCGAATCTTCGATCACGCTGTCCGGCCCGATCACGACGGGCGGCGGAGCTCGGAGCGGATCTACTTCGCCAGCGGCCAACCGGAAGCACCACCGTCGATGATGGAGCGCTCGTCGACCTGCGCGTCGACCGACGGCCGGAGCTGCGACAGCAGGACGCGGTTCGCCTCCAGGAGATCGGAGGCCGTCACCATCTCGGCGCGCACCGTCCAGCCGTTATTACGATCGCATTGCTCCGGCTATTCCAACTCACCCCGTTCCGAGGGGCGCAGGCTTGCCGCCGCCTCGAGGATCGAGTCGTCGAACAGGTACAGCGGCTGACCGAGCCGAGGTCGCTGACGCACGGTCTCGGGAAGGCTTCTCCACCAACCGGACGACGCGGTCTCCGTCGAGGACGGCGACGCCTACTCGTTCTGGCTCGGACGCGCGCCAAGAACTGTGCATCCGGCCGGGTCCGCTCGAACTCCTCGACGAATCGCCCATCCTTCCAGCAGCACGTCGTTCGCCCAGGTACATCAGGAAGGGAGCGCCGGCGACGAACGGCTCCGCCGTCAGGACCGCGTGCGCCAGGCCGAGCGGCTGCGGTTGTTCGATGTAGGTGATCGCGAGTCCCCATGCCGACCCGTCGCCGACGCGGACGATCTCGCTGCCGGTCTGCCCGATCACGATGCCCACGTCGGAGATCCCGGCGTCGCGGATCGCCTCGAGCCCGTGGAAGAGGATCGGACTCCCGGCGATGGGGATGAGCTGCTTCGCGCTGGTGTGGGTGAGGCGGACGCAGGTGCGACCCTTCCCCACCCGCCAGGATCAGCGCGCGCACGTCAGCTCCCCGGCGTCACGCAGCCCGACGTGGAGCCGCCGGCGGCCACGGCGGCGGCCGGCGATCGCGGAGATGAAGATCGCGACCGGAGAGCCGCGCAACGCGCCCTTCGGGGCCTCCACCACCTTCAGGTTCGGGAAGAACTGGGCCACGACCTGGACCCACTCGTGCCCCGGCTTGTAGGCGATCACGGAGCCTGGATCGGCGCGCGGTCTCCGCGGCGTAGTCCACCACACCACGTCGAACCCCAGTCCGAGAGGATCTGCTCGACGGCGATGTACTGCCTGATCGATGGTCGACCACCGGCACCGTGATTTTTCGCCGGCGACTCGGGCGTGCTGACGAAGTGCCGGCCAGTGTGCCGAGCGTGTTCCGGGATCTATGCGCGAAGATCTCGTTGGCGGAAGGATCCATGTAGACGACCGATTGGCTCCCGCCCACCCGGGCGTGCCCGGGACCGCCCGGAATTCGACCGCACCCGTCGAGACCGCCCTCGAGTTGACCATGTTGGCGAGGTCGAGCCCCGGGTCCCACCCCCACCAGGTTCTGGGCGATCGGCTTGATCAGCGGATGGTGCCTTCGCGACCTCGCTCGGGGCTCAGCAGGCGGTTCAGCACGGCGCGGAGGAACTGCTGCTGACGCCCGATCCGCGAGAAGTCCGGGATCGAGATCGCACGGGAGGTGTCGCGTCCGGACATAGGCGAGCGCCTGGTATCCGTCCAGGTGCTGGCATCCGGGCGCCCATCGAGCCCGGTGAGCGGATCTTGGACCCTGCCGGTCGACGGGTCGGGGGTGAGGCTGGCCTTTGTGGACCACATCGTGATGCTGCCGCAGCGATCTCCTGGAACCCGGCGAGGTCCACGTAGAGCACGTGGTTGATCTTCAACCCGGAGAGTTGCTCGACGGTCCGGCTACGCGCCGCCGTGCTCCACGCCGGCCTCGAACGCGGCGTTGATCTCGTCTTGTCCCTTGCCGTTCACCACAGATCGCGCGGGAACGAGAGGACGATCGCCTTCTCGAGCTTCGGGTTGGTGTGCACGAGCATGATCACGTCCGAGCGGTTGGACCGGCCGATGTCTTGGTTCGTCCCGAATTGGTTCTGCTCCGACGCCGACAGTCCGGCGCGCGAGTCGCTCCCGAGGATCAGGTAGTTGCACACGTTGTCGACGTACGGCCCGAACTCCTTCGGGGCGCCGGGGGCCGTCGAGGCCTCCGGACCGATCACCTTGATGCTGCTCTGGGCTTGGAGATACGCCCGACATGCCGTACGCGGTCCCGGCCGCGATCACGGAGCGACAGGGTTGCCGAGACCGCGATCGCGACGCGGACGAATGGCCGCGGGCGCGGAGATCCGGGGCGGGAAGGGGGTCGGAGGACATGCGGTCAGCCTACCGGAGGACTCGTCCACGGTCGCGGCGCGCGTGACGTTCCTGTGGCGGGTTCGTGACCGATCGGCGAGGGTGCTCCGACCACTAGGATGACCGCGACCAGATGGAGGCGGGTGTGGCTCACGAACCGATTCGGTCCTCGCAGTTGGCGTCGACGAGGATCTGCACCGATGACGAGCGCCCAGGACGGCATGCCGGTCCAGCGGCAGACGCGCTCGACGCCACCACCGCCCTGCCGGTCGACGCGGTGCTGCTCTCCCTCAAAAGCATCACGCCCTCGCTGGCCTGGGCGCCGTCCGCGCGCGGATGCCATCCGCCGGCCGCGGCACCGCGATCACCGATCCGGACAGAGCCGCCGACGGAACGGATCGCGGTGCACGGGCGGGCGCGGAGGATCACCTCATCGGGGATCCATCCCCGTGGGCCGCTTCCCCGGCGATCCGCTATGCGGTCGCGCTGGAGCCTCCGCCACGAGCTCGCCACCCAGGACGAGGAGACCGGCTTGCCCAACCTACGCGGGTTCGCGTCGATCGCCGAGGCACCTGCGGATGGCCGACTGTGATCGCACACCGGTCGTGTTCCTGTTCGCGCGCGTCGAGGAAGTCGCGGGCGGATCCGAAGAGGCAGGTGCGCTCGCCCGCGACGCGGCGGGTGTACTACTCGAAGCGATCAGGGGCTTCCGGCGCGGTATCGCGGTCGAATTTGCGTCCTGCTCAGGAGGCAGCGGCGCGGAGACGCTGGTGTTGTCGCCGACTCGTTGAGGCGATCGCGCTCCACGACGCCCGGATGGACCAGCCCCGGACCCTGTCGTTGTCGGTGGGAAGCGCGCTCTTATGACCGGAGCAGCCGACCACCCTCGAGCAGATCCTCTCGGCCGCAAGTGCGCATGGCCGGGCAGGCCGCGACGCCGCCCGAGTAACCCACCTCGATCAGCGGCTTCCATCGCATCGAGCCCGCCGTTCTCGGTCAGCCGCAGCTCTTAAGGAGCAGATAGCCACGCCTTGGTCAGGCCTTCAGCGGCACCCCACCTAACGTGTCATCACACGACTAGGAGGTGCGGGATGAACAAGAGGTCTGCGCTCGCGACGGCAGGGGCCCTGACGGCGTCCTTCGTCGCTGGAGCGGCCGCGGTCTCCTTCAACTGGGGACTGGGTACATCGGCGGCGACCTCGGCCGCCGCACCATCAGCGACGACGAGCCCGAAGGCCGTCAAGCCGATCATTCAAACATCGGACGATCGTGATCCATAAGAAGGCGCCAACCCCGCCCAGCGCTCCGGCCGCCCGCACCGTCGTGGTGTCGGCTCCGGTTGCCACGGTCCCTCCCGTAGCGACCACGAGCGGCAGCCACGCGGAACGGGCGGTGAGTGCGACGACGGCGAGGGCGGAGGCGACGACTGGTCCGGCTGGGATCAGCCTTCCACCGCATATCCATCGCAGATGAGACAGAACGAGTAACCATGAACGACGCCATCGAAGGAGCCCGGAGCGTCCCCAGCTCCACGCGCGCGCGCCCGCGCCGCTGAAGCGTGCGAGTCGGGGCCTCGTCCGGGTGTGGGCCTGACGCTCGGCGGACTGACCTTCCTCTCGCCGCTCGCCCTCTTCGGTCTGTGGCCCAAGCCAGCCGAAGGCGCCGCCCCAGCGTCAACGACGACCGCCGTCGCGCACCCGCACCGACCGGTGGCGGCGGTCATCACCAAGAAGATCATCTACACGCGATCCGCCTCGTCCTCGGGTCAGCGAGCGGGAGCGGACCGGTCAACTACGTGTACGCACCGGCGGCGGCGCGCGGGCTGCGGCACGACGTGCGGGACGCCCCCATGTTGAGGCTCGATGAGGGAAGGTGTGCTCCGCCACGTGTTCAAGGCGATGGAACCCGCGTCGAGCTCATCACGGCGCCCAGGGCTCCCGCCGCGACAGATGGCCATCGCGGCCGACGCACTGGGAGTGTTCGCCGCTCAGGAGGAGCGATTCTCTAGGTTCCGTCCGGAGAGCGAGCTCTGCCCGGCGACCGCGCCGGGCAGCGGGGTGGACATCTCTCGTGTCCGTTCGCCTCGCTCACGAGGATAGCGTTGCGGGCCGCCGGGGAGACGGGCGGACTGTTCGACCCCCACCGCCGAGCCGCCGGGTACGCCCGCGACTTCGCTGAGGTACGAGCGAGCTACGCGGGCGGGGACACGAGATGAGGAGATCCTCGCGATCCGCCGCGACGTTCGGGGTCTGCTGATCAAGGACGCGGTCACGTGCGGCGCCTGGCGAGCTTCGCCGGTGATCGGCTGCGGTTGCCCGCAGGGGCGGAGCTCTATCTTCGGTGGACGCGCCAAGGGTTGGACGGTCGATCTGGCGGCCGAGGTCCTCCCCACGCTCCCGTGGGCGATCATTGACTGGCGGTGATCTTCTGATCGTGGGACGCCCCGACGCCGGCATCGACATCGCGATCGAGGATCCGCAGGAGGCCGGGGTCGAGGCGCTCCGCCTGCGCCTGGGGCGGGCTACGTCCTCAGTCACCGTTCGCTCGTGGGGGAACAGGGGCGCACCACCTGATCGACCCGAGGACATGGCCTCCCGGCCCGGCGTTCTGCAAGCGACGGTGTGGGCGGAGTCGTGCACCCACGCGGAGATCTGGTCGTGCTCTCCTGGGAGGGCCGGCGGTCTTGGATCGGGTCGCCGCCACGCCTGGCGGTCTGGTGAGATCGTCACGAGCTTCGGAGCACTGCGCCGATCGAGCAGGCTCGACCGGCGGAGGTGACCGCATGATCGAGTGGAACATCATCCGCGCGGCCGGCGTCGGCGCGTTCCTCATGCTGTGGGCCTCGGTCGCGTGGGGACTGGTTGCCACCACGTCCGAAGTTCGGCAAGAGGATCCCGAAACCGACGTCCATCGCCTTGCACCAGGCGTTCTCGACATCCGAATGGTTCCTCGCCATGCACCTCGGGTTCCGCTCGCCGATCGGTTCATGCCGTTCGGACCGCTCGACCTCGTGATCCCGATGCGAGCGACACGACCGATCGGCGTAACGCTCGGCATCGCGTCGATGTTCGTGTTGGTCCTCGGCGTACTCAGTACTTCCTGGGGCTCGGCAAGTGTATCGTACGAAGTGGTGGCGGCGCAGGCGCTGGCACTCATGCACGCGCTGATGACCGGAACCGACTCCAAACACCCGGCCATGTTCTGGATGTGCCCGGCCGTCGGCCGCGGCATCCTGCTGTTCCTGCTGCTGCTCCGCGGACTCAACTCCCAGCGCGCACAGCGGGCCACACTCCCAGAAGGCGCCGCCCGGAAGCGCCGAGGCAACGCCGGCCCGGCGGCGGACGCCATCGCGGAGCGGGCACCTCGGCCTCGGCCCATGCCTCCTTCGCGAAGCCTCCTGTTCCGATCATGATCGGCGAAGGCAACTCCGGCCGGAGCTGCGCCCGAACCGTCGATCGGCTGGTGGGGTCGGAAACGACCGGCCGGAGCAGCCGCGCGAGCACCTCAGGGACGCGCCGCGACGCAACACCGGCTCGGTCGGGTGCAATAACGCCACACATCCATCACGAACGTTCCGCGAGGGACGCCCGGAGCCGATGGGGCGGCCGGCCGAGGTTCGGCACGACCCAGCCCGGCCCCCACCCACGAACCATGGACGCGCTGACCGCTTAGACAGCTCTCCGCGGAGCACCCTGTCGTCCTCCAGGAACAGGGGGTGTGGGTCCAGGGTTGCACCGCGCGATCGACCGCACACGGATGCTCGTCCACGTCGCCCCGTCGCAGGCAACGGTGTCGGCGCCGAGGTGCTGGCGAGGTGGGCGATCCTCACCAGCCCCCGGCCTCGACACCGCTCCGGCGGCGGTCGCGACGAGCGGGTCGATCGTGAACTTCCGGCGATCGGCGACCGCTCGCTCGCTGTCTCGCTCGCGGCCTGGCGATGTGACGCGATGGTCGTGATACCGGTGGTCGTCGTGGATCCACGGCCGCGCCCCTGCGAGTTAGCCATCTCTTAACCCTCCTTGGGCAGGTCTTGGGGGCGGCCCTTCAGAAACCGCCGCGCCGTCGATGCTCTTCGCATCCGTCCGGGAGAGGGGGAACCATGAACAAGCGATCGGCCGTGCTCATGGCGGCAGGACTCGTCGGCTCACTCGTCATGGGTGTGCTGGCGTTCGCGCTCGGCGCGCTCGGACCGGTGGCGAGCGCGGCCGGCCCGCGGGTCGACGGGCACCGGCAGAAGCCGGCACACCGCACGCACCACGTGGCCCAGGCCCAGCCCCAGTCGTTCGCCGGGGCGACCTCGTTGGGAGCGCGCCTGCCGTCGCCCCCACCACCGCGACCGGCCAGCAGCCGAGCGCGTCGGGCAACGAGGGACCGGCAGCGGGGAGGGCCCCCCACGATCCCAGCGGATCGCCGAGCCGAGCGAGTCCCCGGAGCCGAGCGAGCAGCCGACGCCGGCGCCGCCCAGCGAGCCGAGCGAGGAGCCAGCGCCGTCCGCGCACCGTCTCCTTCCATTTCGCCCGGGCCAAGAGCCTGGAGACGATGGAGCGGGCGATGACTGAACGCCCCGCCAAGCGACGCTGGCCGATCCGGCACATCCGGACCGTCGCCTGGTCGGCGCCGCGTTCCTGAGCGTCCTCGGCTTCCTGGGGATCGGCGCCGAAACCCGGGTTGGCGGCCGCATGCGCGACCGGCAAGCATGGGGCGGTGCTCACGGTCAAGATCGCCGAGCCGTTCGGCGAACCGTGCACCATCCCGGGGGCGCCACGCCCCCCCGCTTCGCTTCACGGCGGCGGGCACCGGAGCTTCGTCGACGGTGAGTCAGGGGTCCGCAGAAGGTGCCGGCGGGGATCCGGCTCCTCGGGCGGAGGCGGTGGCGGCACGGGTTCAGCGGAAGCGGTGGTGGAGGTGGCGGCACGGGCGGAGGTGGTGGTGGAGGCTCGAACCCCGCGCCCGCGCCCGCGCCTGCGCCTGCGCCTGCGCCTGCCCCCGCACCCGCACCCGCACCGTACCGCACCGTACCGCACCGTACCGCACCCTACCGCGCCCTGCGCCCGTGCCGGTGCCCCCACCCCCCACGACGGGTAGCTCGTGATCGAGGCAGCCCACCACACGTTCCGCGCGATGGGAACGGAGGTGGCGGTCTATGGACCCCTCGGCTACTCCATGATCGCCGAAGCCGTGGACGGTATCTCGGCCTGCTTCCGGCGCGAGGAGCAACGGCGCTCCCGCTTCCGTGCCGACAGCGAGCTCTCCACCGTCAACGCTCACGCCGGGCACTGGACGCCGATCTCCACGCCGTTCGAGCGCATCGTCCGCCTCGCGCTCGAGCACGCGCAGCAGAGCGAGGGTCTGTTCGATCCGTCGTCCTGCACGCGGTCATCGCCGCCGGCTACGACCGCGACTTCGACGAGATCCTCGCGGGCGCGCGCGGGGTCCTGCATCCTCTGCAGCCAGATCGACCGTCCATCCCTTCGCGATCCCGCCGAGGTCGACCCCCGTTCCCTCCGGCAGGAGGATCGCTCCGGGGCGCACCTCGATCTCGGTCCAGCGACCGCACGGCTCCGGCGGATGCAGGACCCCGCGCGCGCCCGCGAGGATCTCGTCGAAGTCGCGGTCGTAGCCGGCGGCGATGACCGCGTGCAGGACCGACGGATCGAACAGACCCTCGCTCTGCTGCGCGTGCTCGAGCGCGAGGCGGACGATGCGCTCGAACGGCGTGGAGATCGGCGTCCAGTGCCCGGCGTGAGCGTTGACGGTGGAGAGCTCGCTGTCGGCACGGAAGCGGGAGCACCGTTGCTCCTCGCGCCGGAAGCAGGCCGAGATACCGTCCACGGCTTCGGCGAATCGCCGTGGATAGCCGAGGGGTCCATAGACCGCCACCTCCGTTCCCATCGCGCGGAACGTGTGGTGGGCTGCCTCGATCACGAGCTACCCGTCGTGGGGGGTGGGGGCACCGGCACCGGCACAGGCGCGGGCGCGGGGCGGGTGCCGGCGCAGGGCGCGGGTGCGGGTGCGGGTGCGGGTGCGGGTGCGGGTGCGGGGGCAGGCGCAGGCGCAGGCGCAGGCGCGGGGTTCGAGCCTCCACCACCACCTCCGCCCGTGCCGCCACCTCCACCACCGCTTCCGCTCGAACCCGTGCCGCCACCGCCTCCGCCCGAGGAGCCGGATCCACCGGCGCTGGTTCCTGCGGACCCCTGACTCACCGTCGACGAAGCTCCGGTGCCCGCCGCCGTGAAGCGAACGGGGGCGTGTCGCGCGCGCCCGGGATGGTGCACGGTTCGCCGAACGGCTCGGCGATGTTGACCGTGGTGGTGCGCCCCATGCTTGCCGGTCGCGCGGTCGGCCGCCAACCCGGGTTTCGGCGCGATCCCCAGGAAGCCGAGGACGCTCAGGAACGCGGCGCCGACCGAGGCCCAGGCGACGGTCCGGATGTGCCGGATCGGCCAGCGTCGCTTGGCGGGGCGTTCAGTCATCGCCCGCTCCATCGTCTCCAGGCTCTTGGCCGGGCGATGTGGAAGGAGACGGGTCCGCGGACGGCGCCGGCTCCTCGCTCGGCTCGCTGGGCGGCGCCGGCGTCGGCTGCTCGCTCGGCTCCGGGGACTCGCTCGGCTCAGGCGATCCGCTGGGATCGTCGGAGCCCTGCCCGCTGCCGGATCCCTCGTTCCCCGACGCGCTCGGCTGCTGGCCGGTCGCGGTGGTGGGGGCGACGGCGGGCGCACTCCCGAACGAGGTCGCCCCGGCGAACGACTGGGGCTGGGCCTGGGCCACGTGGTGCGTGCGGTGTGCCGGCTTCTGCCGGTGCCCGTCGACCCGCGGGCCGGCCGCGCTCGCCACCGGTCCGAGCGCGCCGAGCGCGAACGCCAGCACACCCATGACGAGTGAGCCGACGAGTCCTGCCGCCATGAGCACGGCCGATCGCTTGTTCATGGTTCCCCCTCTCCGGACGGATGCGAAGAGCATCGACGGCGCAGCAGTGGCTTCTGAAGGGCCGCCCCCCCAAGACCTGCCCAAGGAGGGTTAAGAGATGGCTAACTCGCAGGGGCACGGCCGTGGATCCACGACGACCACCGGTATCACGACCATCGCGTCACATCGCCAGGCCGTCGAGCGAGACAGCGAGCGAGCGGTCGCCGATCGCCGGAAGTTCACGATCGACCCGCTCGTCGCGACCGCACGCGGAGCGGTGTCGAGGCCGGGGGCTGGTGAGGATCGCCCACCTCGCCAGCACCTCGGCGCCGACACCGTTGCCTGCGACGGGGCGACGTCGACAGGCGTCCGTGTGCGGTCGATCGCGCGGTGCAACCCTGGACCCACACCCCCTGTTCCTGGAGGACGACAGGGTGCTCCGTGAGAGCTGTCTAAGCGGTCAGACGCGTCCATGGTTCGTGGGTGGGGGCCGGGCCGCATGGTCGTGCCGAACCTCGGCCGGCCGCCCATCGGCTCGGGCGTCCCTCGCGGAACGTTCGTGATGGATGTGTGGCGTTCCTGCGCCCGACCGAGCCGGTGTTGCGTCGCGGCGCGTCCCTGAGGTGCTCGCGCGGCTGCTCCCGGCGGCGTCGTTCGACCCCACCAGCCGGATCGACGGTTCGGGCGCAGCTCCGGCCGGAGTTGCCTTCACGATCATGATCGGAACAGGAGGCTTCGCGAAGGAGGGCGTCGGCCGAGGCCGAGGTGCCCGCTCCGCGATGGCGTCCGCGGCCGGGGCCGGCGTTGCCTCCGGGCGCTTCCGGGCGGCGCCTTCTGGGAGTGTGGCCCGCTGTGCGCGCTGGGAGTTGAGTCCGCGGAGCAGCAGCAGGAACAGCAGGATCGCGGCCGACATCAGGTACATCCAGAACATGGCCGGGCGCTTGGAGTCGGTTCCGGTCATCAGCCCGTGCATGAGTGCCAGCGCGAACGCCGGGACGGACAGCGCGTGGGTCCGCCGCCACCACTTGGTCCCGATCAGCTTGCGACCCCAGGAAGTACTGAGTACGCCGAGGACCAACACGAACATCGACGCGATGCCGAGCGTTACGCCGATGGGTCGGTAGCTCGCTCGCATCGGGATCACGAGGTCGAGCGGTCCGAACGGCATGAACCGATCGGCGAGCAGGAACCCGAGGTGCATCGCAAGGAACAGCAACCCGGATGTCGAGAACGCCTGGTGCAAGGCGATGGACGTCGGTTTCGGGATCCTCTTGCCGAAGACGGACGTGGTGGCAACCAGGCCCCACGCGACCGAGGCCCACAGCATGAGGAACGCGCCGACGCCGGCCGCGCGGATGATGTTCCACTCGATCATGCGGTCACCTCCGCCGGTCGAGCCTGCTCGATCGGCGCGGCTCCGAAGCTCGTGACGATCTCGCCGGACTCCATCACCAGCGTGGCGGCGACCCGATCCAAGACCGCCGGCCCTCCCAGGAGGGCCGCCTTCGACCAGATCTCCGCGTGGGTGCACGACTCCGCCCACACCGTCGCTTGCAGAACGCCGGTCAGGGCCGGGAGCGATGTCCTCGGGTCGATCAGGTGGTGCGCCCCTGTTCCCCACGAGCGAACGGTGACTGAGGACGTAGCCAGCGCCCCCGCCCCCAGGCGCAGGCGGAGCGCCTCGACCCCGGCCTCCTGCGGATCCTCGATCGCGATGTCGATGCCGGCGTCGGGGGCGTCCCCCACGATCAGAAGATCACCGCCGGCGTCGATGATCGCCCACGGGAGCGTGGGGAGGACCTCGGCCGCCAGATCGACCGTCCAACCCTTCGCGATCCCACCGAAGTCGAGCTCCGCCCCTTCGGGCAACCGCAGCCGATCACCGCGAAGCTCCACGTCTCGCCAGGCGCCGCACGTGACCGCGTCCTTGATCAGCAGACCCCGAACGTCGCGGCGGATCGCGAGGATCTCCTCGTCTTCCGTGTCCCGGCCCGCGTAGCTCGCTCGCACCTCAGCGAAGTCGCGGTCGTACCCGGCGGCTCGCAGGGCCGGAAGGACGGTGGGGTCGAACAGTCCGCCCGTCTCCCCGGCGGCCCGCAACGCGATCCTCGTGAGCGAGGCGAACGGACGCGAGACGTCCACCCAGCTGCCGGCGCGGTCGTTCACCCGGCAGAGCTCGCTCTCCGGACGGAACCTAGAGAATCGCTCCTCCTGAGCGGCGAACACTCCCTCGATGCGCTCGGCCGCGATGGCCATCTGTCGCGGGGGGGTTCCGGGCGCCGTGATCAGCTCGACGCGGGTTCCCATCGCCTTGAACACATGGCGGAGCGGATCACCTCCCTCATCGAGCCTCAACATGGGGGCGTCCCGCACGTCGTCGCGACCGGCGCCGCCGCCGGTGCGTACACGTAGTTGACCGGTCCGCTCCCGCTCGCCGAGACCGAGGACGAGGCGGATCGCGTGTAGATGATCTTCTTGGTGATGACCACCACCACCGGTCGGTGCGGGTGCGCGACGACGGTCGTCGTTGACGCTGGGGCGGCGCCTTCGGCTGGCTTGGGCCACAGACCGAAGAGGGCGAGCGGCGAGAGGAAGGTCAGTCCGCCGAGCGTCCAGGCCCACACCCGGACGAGGCCCCGACTCGCACGCTTCGGCCGCGCGGGCGCGCGCGCGTGGAGCTGGGGACGCTCCGGCTCCGGGTGCCGGCCGGCTGCTTCGATGGCGTCGTTCATGGTTCTCCGTTCTGTCTCATCTGCGATGGATATGCGGGTGGAAGGCTGATCCCAGCCGGATCAGTCGTCGCCTCCGCCCTCGCCGTCGTCGCGCTCACCGCCCCCGCTCGCGTGGCTGCCGCTCGTGGTCGCTACGGGAGGGACCGTGGCAACCGGAGCCGACACCACGACGGTGCGGGCGGCCGGAGCGCTGGGCGGGGTTGGCGCCTTCTTATGGATCACGATCGTCCGATGTTTGATGATCGGCTTGACGGCCTTCGGGCTCGTCGTCGCTGATGGTGCGGCGGCCGAGGTCGCCGCCGATGTACCCAGTCCCCAGTTGAAGGAGACCGCGGCCGCTCCAGCGACGAAGGACGCCGTCAGGGCCCCTGCCGTCGCGAGCGCAGACCTCTTGTTCATCCCGCACCTCCTAGTCGTGTGATGACACGTTAGGTGGGTGCCGCTGAAGGCCTGACCAAGGCGTGGCTATCTGCTCCTTAAGAGCTGCGGCTGACCGAGAACGGCGGGCTCGATGCGATGGAAGCCCGCTGATCGAGGTGGGTTACTCGGGCGGCGTCGCGGCCTGCCCGGCCATGCGCCGCTCGGCCGCCGAGAGGATCTGCTCGAGGGTGGTCGGCTGCTCCGGGTCGTAGAGCGCGCTTCCCACCGACAACGACAGGGTCCGGGGCTGGTCCATCCGGGCGTCGTGGAGCGCGATCGCCTCAACGAGTCGCGACAACACCAGCGTCTCCGCGCCGCTCGCCTCTCCTGTGAGCAGGACGCAGAACGTGTCGACCGCGATACGCGCCGGAACGTCCGAGTCTCTGATCGCTTCGAGTAGTACACCCGCCGCGTCGCGGGCGAGCGCACCTGCCTCTTCGGATCCGCCCGCGGTCAACTCCTCGACGCGCACGAACAGGAACACGACCGGTGTGCGATCACGGTCGGCCATCCGCAGGTGATGTTCGGCGATCGACGCGAACCCGCGTAGGTTGGGCAAGCCGGTCTCCTCGTCCTGGGTGGCGAGCTCGTGGCGGAGGCTCCTCAGCGCGACCGCATAGCGGATCGCCCGGGGAAGCAGGCCCACGGGGATGGATCCCCGGATGAGGTGATCCTCCGCGCCCGCGTGCACCGCGATCGTTCCGTCGGCGGCTCTGTCCGGATCGGTGATCACGATCACGGCGGCAGATGGCATCCGCGCGCGGACGGCGCCCAGGGCCGCGAGGGGCGTCATGCCTTTGAGGGAGAGCAGCACGGCGTCGACCGGCGGGGCGGTGGTGGCGTCGAGCGCGTCTGCCCGCTGGACCCGCATGCCGTCCTCGGCGCTGAGTTCATCGGTCAGATCCTCGTCGACGCCGACTGCGAGGACCGAGATCGGTTCGTGAGCCACACCCGCCTCCATCTGGTCGCGGTCATCCTAGTGGTCGGAGCACCCTCGCCGATCGGTCACGAACCCGCCACAGGAACGTCACGCGCGCCGCGACCGTGGGACAACCCTGCCCGGTAGGCTGACCGCATGTCCTCCGACCCCCTTCCCGCCGGATCTCCGCGCGCCCGCGGGCCATTCGTCCGCGTCGCGATCGCGGTCTCGGCGACCCTGTCGCTCGTGATCGCGGCCGGGACCGCGTACGGCATGTCGGCGTATCTCCAAGCCCAGAGCAGCATCAAGGTGATCGGTCCGGAGGCCTCGACGGCCCCCGGCGCCCCGAAGGAGTTCGGGCCGTGCGTCGACAACGTGTGCAACTACCTGATCCTCGGGAGCGACTCGCGCGCCGGACTGTCGGCGTCGGAGCAGAACCAATTCGGGACGAACCAAGACATCGGCGGGTCCAACCGCTCGGACGTGATCATGCTCGTGCACACCGACCCGAAGCTCGAGAAGGCGATCGTCCTCTCGTTCCCGCGCGATCTGTGGGTGAACATCCCCGGCAAGGGACAAGACAAGATCAACGCCGCGTTCGAGGCCGGCGTGGAGCACGGCGGCGCCCAGATGGTGGCCCGGACCGTGGAGCAACTCTCCGGGTTGAAGATCAACCACGTGCTCTACGTGGACCTCGCCGGGTTCCAGGGGATCGTGAAGACGCTCGGCGGCGTCACGATGTGCATCCCCGCGAACCTCGCCGACCCGTCGACCGGCAGGGTCCAAGATCCGCTCACCGGGCTCGATGTGGCGCCCGGATGCCAGCACCTGGACGGATACCAGGCGCTCGCCTATGTCCGGACGCGACACCTCCCGTGCGATCTGATCCCGGACTTCTCGCGGATCGGGCGTCAGCAGCAGTTCCTCCGCGCCGTGCTGAACCGCCTGCTGACCCCGAGCGAGGTCGCGAAGGCGCCGTCGCTGATCAAGCCGATCGCCCAGAACCTGGTGAGGGACCCGGGGCTCGACCTCGCCGACATCATCTACCTGGTGAAGCAACTCGAGGGCATCTCGACGGGTGCGGTCGAATTCCGGGCGGTCCCGGGCACGCCCGGGTGGGCGGGGAGCCAATCGGTCGTCTACATGGATCCTTCCGCCAACGAGATCTTCGCGCGGATCAAGTCCGGGAAGCCGCTCGGCACGCTCGGCCAGCAGCTCGTCAGCACGCCCGAGTCGCCGGCGAACATCACGGTGCCGGTGGTCGACCATGGATCGGGCGGCAAGGCCACCGCCGTCGAGCAGATCCTCTCGGACTCGGGGTTCGACATCACGCCGGGTGTGGTGGACTACGCCGCGTACGGCGCGCCGATCCCAGGCTCCGTGATCGCCTACAAGCCGGGGCACGAGTCGGAGGCTCAGGTCGTGGCCCAGTTCTTCCCGAACCTGAAGGTGGTGGAGGCCCCGAAGGGCGCGTTGCGCGGCTCTCCGGTCGCGATCTTCATCTCCGCGAATTACCAGCCGGCGCCGGTGGGTGCCGGCGGCTCCACGTCGGGCTGCGTGACGCCGGGGAGCTGACGTGCGCGCGCTGATCCTGGCGGGTGGGGAAGGGTCGCGCCTGCGTCCGCTCACCCACACCAGCGCGAAGCAGCTCATCCCCATCGCCGGGAGTCCGATCCTCTTCCACGGGCTCGAGGCGATCCGCGACGCCGGGATCTCCGACGTGGGCATCGTGATCGGGCAGACCGGAGACGAGATCCGTGCCGCCGTGGGCGACGGGTCGGCATGGGGACTCGCGATCACCTACATCGAACAACCGCAGCCGCTCGGCCTGGCGCACGCGGTCCTGACGGCGGAGCCGTTCGTCGCCGGCGCTCCCTTCCTGATGTACCTGGGCGACAACGTGCTGCTGGAAGGGGTCGGGCGATTCGTCGAGGAGTTCGAGCGGACCCGGCCGGATGCACAGATCTTCTTGGCGCGCGTGCCCGAGCCAGAACGGTTCGGCGTCGCCGTCCTCGACGGAGACCGCGTCGTCCGGTTGGTGGAGAAGCCTTCCGAGCCCGTGAGCGACCTCGCGCTCGTCGGCGTCTACCTGTTCGACGACTCGATCCTCGAGGCGGCGGCAAGCCTGCGCCCCTCGGAACGGGGTGAGTTGGAGATCACCGAGGCGATCCAGTGGTTGATCGACCACGGCCGGACGGTGCGCGCCGAGATGGTGACGGGCTGGTGGAAGGACACGGGCCGTCCCTCCGATCTCCTGGAGGCGAACCGCGTCCTGCTGTCGCAGCTCCGGCCGTCGGTCGACGCGCAGGTCGACGAGCGCTCCATCATCGACGGTGCCGTCCGGTTGGCCGCTGGGGCGAAGGTGATCCGCTCCGAGCTCCGCGGCCCCGTCGTGATCGGGCCGGACAGCGTGATCGAAGATTCGGTCGTCGGCCCGAACGTTTCGATCGAACGCGACGCGCGGGTCCTGCGCAGCCACGTGCGAGATGCGATCTTGATGGAAGGTTGTCAGATCGTGGACGTGCGCGAGATCGCCGACTCCATCCTCGGGCGCAACGTGGAGGTGCGGCACTCGGGCAGCGAAGGAGTGCATCGGTTGGTCGTCGGCGACCAGAGCCGCGTCGAGCTCGACTGAGTCTCGACTAGCCTTCCGGTCGTGCGAGTCGCGATCGATGCCCGCCCGGCGCTCGACCCTCGGCGCACCGGCGTCGGCCGCTACACGGAGCAGCTCGTCCGCCACCTCCCGCCAGCCGATCCGGATGACTCGTTCATCGCCTGGTACCTCCACGCGCGCGGCCTCTTCCGGCCCCGTTCGTTCTTCGCTGAGGCTGCGGCCCCGAACCTGACGGAGAAGGCGTCTCGGTTCCCCGCGAGGGTGTTCCAGCCTGCGTCGTGGCGCCTGCGGGTCCCGCGCGTCGAGTGGCTCGTGGAGTTCGACCTCTTCCTCGCGACGAACTTCTTGGCGCCCGCGACGGGGCGCCCGCGCCGGGTGATCCCGGTCGTGCACGATCTGGCGTTCCGGCACTTCCCCGAGACCGCGCCGCACATCGACGCGCGATGGCGCCGGCGGTTCGCGGATGCCCTCCAGCAGGCCCCGGCGATCATCGTGCCGTCGCGCTCCGTCGAAGCGGATCTGCGGGAGGCGTTCGGCTCGGCGGCCGACCGTGTACACGTGGTGCACCATGGGGTCGACGCCGATGCGTTCGCTCCGGCGCCGCAGACCGCGATCGACGCGGTGCGAGCTCGTTTCGGGATCGCGCGGTCCTACGTCCTGTTCGTCGGCGGCTTCGAACCACGGAAGAACCTGGAACAGCTCGTGCGGGCGTTCGCGCGGATCGATCCGAGCGACGTCTCGCTCGTCCTCGCGAGGGGGACCGGTCCGATGGTTCCCGCAGTCCGCCGACCGGCTCGAGGCGATGATCGGGCTCCTGCCGTCGGCCGTGCAGGCCCGCATCGTGCGCACCGGCTATCTGGCGGAGCGAGACAAGCTCGCGCTGCTCTCGGGCGCGACCGTGCTCGCGTACCCGTCCCTGTACGAGGGGTTCGGCTTCCCGGTCCTCGAGGGGTTCGCGGCCGGCGTGCCCGTCCTCACGTCGAACGTGTCGTCGCTCCCGGAGGTGGCGGGCGACGCGGCCGTCCTCGTGGATCCGATGGACGCGGACGCGATCGCCGCGGCCCTGACCGAGCTGCTCGCCGATGGAGACCTACGCGCGGTGCTGTCGGCCGCAGGGGTAGCGCGCGCGGCGCGGTTCACCTGGGAATCCACGGCTCGGGCGACCGCAGCCGTCCTGCACGACGCGGCCCCGGGCCGCGGCCGCGGGTAGACTCCGGCCACGTCCCGTCCCTCTCGAGGTTCCGGCATGGACACCGACGCACACATCCTCGTCACCGGGGGGGCCGGGTTCATCGGCTCCCATCTCGTCGACGCGCTGATCGGTCGCGGGAACCGCGTGACCGTCCTCGACCGACTCTCGACCGGCGGCAGCCGCCGGAACCTCGAGGCACACGGCGACGATCCCCGTTTGCGGTTCGTCCAGGGCGATGTTGCGGACGCGAGCATCGTGGCGGCAGGTGATCTCCGACGTCGACGCGGTGGTCCACGCGGCTGCGGAGTCCCACGTGGACCGGAGCATCGACGAGCCGAGCGCGTTCCTGCGCACGAACGTCTTGGGGACGCAGGTCACGCTGGACGCCTGTCGCGAGCGCGGGACGCGGATGCTGATGCTGTCGACGGACGAGGTCTACGGTCCGGGCGCGCCGGGCGCCGGGGCGTTCGACGAGACGGCCCCGCTCCGACCCGCGAGCCCGTACGCGGCGAGCAAGGCCGCGGCCGACCTCCTCTGCAGCGCGTACGTGACGACGTATGGGGCACCCGTCACGATCGTCCGCGGAACGAACGCCTATGGCCCCCGCCAGATCGAACGCGTCGTGCCGACGTTCGCGATCGCTGCCCTGGAAGGGCGACCGGTCCCCGTCTACGGCGATGGCACGCAACGTCGCGAGTTCCTGTTCGTCTCGGATTGGGTCGGTGCCGCCCTCACGGTGCTGGATGCCGGAGCGACGGGGGAGGTCTACAACATCGGGGGTGGGTTCGAGCTCGAGAACATGGATCTCGCACGACGGATCTGCGTGCTGGCCGGTGCGCCCGAGTCCCAGATCGCATTCGTGGCGGATCGACCTGGGCACGACTTCCGGTACGGACTCCACGACGACCGGCTCCGGGCGTTGGGCTGGGCGCCTCGGGTGGCGTTCGACGACGGGCTCGCGCGCACGGTGGCGTGGTACGGCGAGCATCTGACCTGGCTCCGCGAAGCGCACGACGGTCCGGTCGTCACCGAACCTCATGCGGCCGGAGCGGGACGGTGAAGCTGGTCGTCACCGGGGCAGGCGGCGGCCTCGGGCGGGCGTTCCTCGCCCAGGTGCCGTCGCACCACGACGTCGAGGCGTTCACGCACGGCGACCTCGACGTGGGCGACCACGACGCTGTGATGCGGACGATCCCGTTGCTGAAGCCCGACGCGATCCTGCACTTCGCCGCGTTCACCGCGGTGGACGCGTGCGAGTCGGATCCCTCGCGCGCGGCGCGGGACAACGCGCTCGCGGCGCAGCTCGTCGCGCTCGCCGCGCGGCGATCCGGCGCACGGCTCCTCCACGTTTCCACCGACTACGTCTTCGACGGTGCCAAGGGTGCCCCCTACGACGAGCTCGACCCTCCCAACCCGCTGTCCGTGTACGGTCGATCGAAGCTCGCCGGCGAGGGGTTCGTCCGTGCGCTGGTCGCCGACCACGTGATCGTCCGGACGGGGTTCGTGTTCGGCGGCGGGAACGACTTCTTGAGCGGCGCGGTGGCGCGCCTGCGGCGCGGCGAGACCGTCGGCGCGCTCCGGGATCGGGTCGGGTCCCCGACCTGGGTCCATCACCTCGCCGCCCGCCTCCTCCCGCTTCTGCTCGCCGATCGGCCCGGGACCTACCATCTGGCCGGCCCCGAGGCGACGACGTGGTTCGACGTGCTCGAACGCGTGAGGGCGAGGGGCGGCCTCACCGGCAGCGTCGAGCCGCAAGAGGCGGCCGCGCTTGACCTCCCGGCGCCTCGGCCGGCGGCGTCCGCCCTCACGAGCCGGTACCTGCCGCACGTCGGCGTCGCGCCGATGCCCCCGCTCGACGACGCGCTCGCGGAGCTCCTTGCCCGCACGGCCGGTTGAGCGGGCCGCACCCGGCCTGGTGCTACGCTGACCTGCACCGATGGCCGCTCCCACCGACCAAGATCCCGCGTTCGCCGACCTCTCCCGTGAGCTGTATTGGGCCCAGGAGCGGGCCTCGCGCGCCCGGATGAGCACCCCCGAGGTCCGCGATCGCCTCCACGATCTGGCGATGCAGCTCCGCGCCGACGAGAAGGTGATCATCCCGCAGGGCGAGGGCAATCTGGCCTCCACCTCCAAGTGGCGCCGGCGCCTGAAGTACCGCCTGTTCCGTCTGATGCGGCCGATCTCCTGGCGATACGACCGGCTGATCGCGGATCACGCCGAGCTCACGACGAGTCTGGCGGAGCGGTTGATGGCGGCGGAGGCGGAGCTTGCCCGTCTCCGCGACGAGCGGGGCGACGGCGAGGAGCCCGCCCCGTGAGGGTCGCGGTCCTACACCCCCAGACCGCGTTCGTGCGCGGTGGAGCCGAGACGCATGCCGAGGGTCTGGTACGGGCGCTCCGGGCCGCCGGTCACGAGGCGGATCTCGTGCAGATCGCGGGCAAGTGGTACCCGGCGGCCCAACTGGCTCACCAGATGGCGGTCTGGCGGAGCTTCGACATCACCGAGTCCAACGGGCTCAAGGTGGATGCGGTGATCGGCCTGAAGTTCCCGGCGTACCTGGTCGAGCACGAACGCAAGATCGTGTGGCTGATGCATCAGCACCGTACCGCGTACGAGCTCTGGGATCACCCGGTCTATGCGGACCTCTCGCGCCAGGAGGACGGTCCCGCCGTGCGCGACATGGTGTGGAATGCCGACCGCCTGTCCCTGAACGAGGCCAAGCGCGTCTTCACGAACTCCCGCAACGTGAAGGACCGGCTCTGGAGCTCCCTCCGGATCCCGGCGGAGGTCCTCTACCACCCGTCGCCCGTGATGGAGCACCTGCTCGACCTGCCGGTGGGTCCGCTCGGAGATCACATCGTGTTCCCGAGCCGGATGGAGAGCCTCAAGCGCCAATCGCTCGTGGTGGACGCGATGCAGCACGTGAAGACGGACGTGACGCTGGTGCTCGTCGGGAAAGGGCCAGACGAGCAGTCGTTGCGAGATCAGGTCGAACGCCTCGGCGTCGGCGGCCGCGTGCGCTTCGAGATCGGTCCGCCCGACGAGCGGCTCTTCCAGCTGTACGAGACCTCGCTCGGCGTGTACTACGGGCCGTTCGACGAGGACTACGGCTACGTCACGCTCGAGGGGTTCGCGGCCGGCCGGCCGGTGGTCACGCTCACCGATAGCGGCGGCCCGCTGGAGTTCGTGCGCGACGGCGAGACCGGCGTCGTGGCGGACCCGGAGCCGAAGGCGATCGCCGAGGCCTTCGACCGGCTGTTCCTCGATCGCGACTCGGCGCGGAAGCTCGGCGCCGCCGGGAACGCCCTCGTGCGCGCCGAGGTGCCACGCTGGCCGGACGTCGTCGCCCGGCTGCTGGACTGATGCTCCGCCGGATCGCAGGTCGAGCTGGGCGTGGGCGTCGGCCCGCGGCGCCCGGTTCGATGGGTGAGCTGGTCTTCTCGGGCCCGCTTCCTCCGGCCCAGACCGGGATCGCTTCCTACGATCGAGCCGTCCTCGATGGACTGCGGCGCATCGGGTTCTTCGACCGTCACCGGATGGAGGTCCTGTGGCCGATCGAGCCCAAACACGTGCCCGTCCTCCCGGGATTCCGCCTTGGCATCTTCCAGCTCGGGAACAACGTGGAGTTCCATCGGGAACCGTACCGAGCCGCGTTCCTGACGCAGGCGTCACTGGTGGTCCTGCACGATCTCGCGCTCGATGATTTCGTGCGCGGCATGCGAGCGATGGGCGATCCGCTCGGGTACATGGCCACGCGGGAGGCCGCGACGCTCCGCCGGAACCTGCGATCGCCGGACATCGTCCGGAACGAGCCGCTGCGCGATCCCTGGTGTGCGCATGTCGCCCGCCGCGCGCGCGGCATCATCGTCCACAGCGCGTTCTGCAAGCGATACCTGCAGGAGTTCGGATGTCGGACGCCGGTATTCGTCGTGCCGCACCCGGTCGTGGAGGCCGACGCCGACCTCCGCGCGGCGCAGGGACGCGGACGTGAGCTCCGCGCCGAGCGACATGCACTCGGCATGCGTTCGCTCGTCGTCGCGCCCGGTGACCTCAACGAGGCGAAGCGGCTCGCCGCGCTGCTCGCCGCGATGAACGCGATGGACGACGACGTGCACGTCGCATTGGTGGGGCGCAGGATCGAGGGATACGACATCGATCGCATCGTCGATGCCTCGCGACTCGGCGACCGCGTGATCCTCGCACCCGACGTCACCGACGACGACTTCCGTGGATGGCTCGCCGCGGCCGATGTCGTGGTCGATCTCCGGTTCCCGCATCGCGGGGAGGTGAGCGGCTCCCTGATCCGCGCGATGCAGGCCGGCAAGCCGTCGATCGTGAGCGCGACCGGCACGTACCTCGATGTGCCCGACGACACCGTCCTGCGGGTCGCGCCCGGTCCGCCGGATCCGGCGGAGCTCGCTACACGGATCCGATCGCTCGTCGACGACGACGATCTGCGAGCGCGGATGGGCGCCGCGGCGCGCGAGCACGTCGAACGGCTCGGCACCTCCGAGGCCACCGCGCACGGCTACGAACGGGCGATCGACGCGACCCTGACGCTCGTGCGCGACCCCTCACACAAGGCCCTCGCGATCTGGGGGAAGTCGCTCGCCGATCTCGGCGTGGACGAGGACGACCTGCGGGACGGCTTGGGCCTGGACTACGTTCGCGCGATGTCCACGTTCCGCGGAACGCCATAGAACCTTCGAAGGTCGGGAGGAGCGCCGTTGCTAGACTCGGACGCACCGCGCCTGACCAGCGCATCCACCCGAGGAGCCACGCTATCGCCGCCGCGCTGAACGTCACCGAACGCACATCCGAGTCGCTGCACCTGCATCCGCTCGCGCGCGTCCGTGAGCTGTTCGCCTACCGCGAGATCCTGCTCAACCTCATCCGCAAGGAGCTCAAGGTCAAATACACGGCCTCCGTGCTGGGAGCCCTCTGGTCGGTGCTGAACCCGATCGTATTCCTGGCGGTCTTCACGTTCGTCGTGAAGGTCCTGGGCAACTCGACGCCGCATTACCCGGTATTCCTCCTCTCGGGTCTGCTCGCGTGGAACCTGTTCTCGGTCGCCGTGGGCAACGGCACGCGATGCGTGATCGACAACGGCAACCTGGTGAAGAAGGTCGCGTTCCCTCGCGAGATCCTGCCGCTGTCCGTCGTCGGGGTGGCGCTCGTGGACTTCGTGCTGCAGTCGGCGGTGCTGTTCGTCTTCATGATCGCGACCGGTTTCGGATTCCACGCGGACGCCCTCGTGCTCTATCCCTTGTCGTTCGCGACCCTGCTCGTGTTCACGACCGCCATGGTGTTCTGGGTCTCGTCGCTGAACGTCACGTATCGGGATGTGCAACACCTGATCGGGCTGGCGCTCCTCGTGTGGTTCTGGATGACGCCGATCGTCTACCCGGCGGGGACCGTCCAGGCGAAGCTGGTCGGCCCGAACGCGCCGTGGTCTCCGCACCTGTGGACGATCTACTTCCTCAATCCGCTGACGCCGATCATCTCGGGGTTCCAGCGGGCGTTGTACGGCACGGTCTCGTACGTGCCCTCCGGATCCACGGCTGCCGTGCACGTGCTGCCGGATGTGAGCGCCGCGTGGCTCGCCGCGGTCGTCGGTGCGGCGCTCGTCGTGTCGCTCGGGTTCCTGCTCTACACGTGGCGCCTGTTCTTCCGCCTCGCGGCCGACTTCGCGGAGGAGCTGTGACGGCGGCGATCGAGGTCGATGGGATCTCGAAGGTCTTCCGGCTGTTCCGAGAACGGCCGAGCTCGCTCAAGCAGCGGATGCTCTCCGGACGGATGCGTGCCGAAGACTTCTGGGCGCTTCGCGACATCTCCTTCGAGGTCACCGAGGGCTCGTCGCTCGGGCTGATCGGGCACAACGGGTCCGGGAAGACGACGCTGCTGAAGTGCATCGCGGGCATCCTGCGGCCGTCCTCGGGAGTGATCCGGTACCGCGGTCGCGTGGCGGCGCTGTTGGAGCTGGGGGCCGGGTTCCACCCGGAGCTGACCGGCCGCGAGAACGTGTACCTGAACGCGTCGTTCCTGGGCCTCTCGCGGAAGGACACCGACCGCGTCTTCGACGACATCGTCGCGTTCGCGGAGCTCAAGGACTTCATGGACAACCAGGTGAAGTTCTATTCGTCGGGGATGCTCGTGCGGCTCGGCTTCGCGGTGGCCGTCCATGTCGACCCCGACATCCTGCTGATCGACGAAGTGCTCGCCGTCGGGGACGAGGCGTTCCAGAAGCGCTGCCTCGAACGCATCCAGGCCTTCCAGAGCGAGGGCCGGACGATCGTGCTCGTCACGCACGCGCTCGACACCGTGCGCAAGGTCTGCGACCGGGCCGTGATGCTCGACCACGGATCGATCCACGCGATCGGGCTGCCCGACGACGTCGTGCGCGAGATGCGCTACGTCCTGCTGGGCGTGACCGATCCGGGGTTCGTCCCGGAGGAGGGAACCCGGGAGGTGGAGGTGGCGGCCGTCGAGCTGATCCGCACCTCCGGCAAGAGCGACGGCCCCGTCCTGCGCGACGATCCGCTCACCATCCAGATCGACGTCCAGACGAACGAACCGGTGGACGATCTCGACGTGGACTTCGCGATCCTGGACGGCGCGACGAACCACGTCGTGATCGCCGAACGCTTGTCGGGGCACGGCATCGGGATCGATCGCTTCGAAGGGAAGAAGCGGGTGTGCTTCCAGATCCCCACGTTCCCGTACGCGGCCGGCAAGTACTGGGTCACGATCGGGCTCTCGTCCCGGGCGACCGGCCACCTGTACCACGTTCAGACCCAGCGCTACCTGTTCGAGGTGATCGAGGTTCCGCGCGTGCAGGAGCACATCGACGTCTCCGTAGAGGCTGAGGTGGAAGACCTGTGAGCGCACCCGCCGACCCCACGACCGCGACCGAAGGGAAGAACCGTCCGATGCTGATCGCACTCATCCTCACCTCCGTGACGCTCGCCGCGGTGGCCCAGCTCACGCTCAAGCACGGCATGAACCAGGTCACGGCCAGCACGGGGGAGCTGCATCTGTCGAGCGCCTCCCTGAAGGACGTGGCGACCACACCGGCGATCTGGGCGGGGCTCGTGATCTTCGGACTCTCGGCGTTCGTCTGGCTGGCGGTGCTGTCGCGCGCGTCCCTCTCCTTCGCCTACCCGTTCGCATCGATCACGTACGTGCTGATCCTGCTCGCCGACCGGTTCGTCCTGGACCAGCCGATCCCGGCGCTTCGATGGGCGGGCGTGGCCTGCATCGTGCTCGGGATCATCCTGGTGGCGCAGACCCCGCATCGATGACCGATCCGAGCGAGGCGGAGCTCGCCGTCGTCATCGTGAACTTCAACACCGGCGACTATCTGGAGCGCTGTCTGGCCTCGCTCGAGCGGCAACGCGGCGATATCGCGATCGACGTCCTCGTGATCGACAACGCGTCGCACGACGGCAGCCACCGAACCGCGATCGACGCGCACCCGTGGGCCCGTTCGATCGAGAACCCGGTCAACGTCTTCCTCTCCCCGGCGTGGAACCAGGGCATCCGCGAGACCTCGGCGCCGTTCATCCTGCTCCTCAACCCCGACACCGAATGGTGGAGAGGAACCCTTGCCGACCTCGTCGCGGTCGCGCGCGCACACCCCCACGCCGGGATCGTCGGGCCGATGGTGCGCAACCCCGATGGATCTGTCTATCCGAGCGGTCGCCCGTTCCCGAGCGTCGGGGATGCCCTCGGACACGCGTTCCTGGCTCCCTTCGCGGCAGACAACCCGTTCACGCGCCGCTACCACCTGGAGGGCTGGGATCGCAGCACCGAGCGCGACGTTGACTGGGTGTCGGGCTGCTGCCTGCTCTTCCCGCGCCAGGCGTTCGAGGAGATCGGGATGTTCGATGAGTCCTTCCTGCTCTACGGCGAGGAGTTGGATATCGCGACGCGGCTCCGGGATGCGGGGTGGTCGGTAGTCTTCACCCCGGAGGTGGAGATCCTGCACGAGCTCGGCGTGTCGACCGGTCGATCTCGACGGATGACGCTGATGCATTCGGCGAGCGTCTATCGCTACTACCGGAAGCATCGAGCGAGCGGATGGCGGGTGCTCACCCTGCCGTTCGCGTGGATCGCTCTGCGGCTGCGCGCCGAGATGGCGTGGCTGGTGGACAGGGCCGCGGCATGAAGGCGGTGGTGCTCGTCGGTGGCCAGGGGACCCGTCTGCGCCCGCTCACCGAGACCATCAAGAAGGAACTCCTGCCGCTCGTAGACCGCACGATCCTCGATCACACGCTCGACCGGCTGGTCGCACACGGTGTGCACGAGGTCCTGATGTCCTCGCCGTACCTGGAAGAGACGTTCCATCCGTTCATCGAGTCGCGGCACGGCGACCCGGCGATCACGTGGATCACCGAGGAGCAGGCGCTCGACACGGGTGGGGCGATCGTGAACGCCCTGCACCGGTTGGATCCGAACGAACCGTTCTTCGCATTGAACGGCGACATCCTCACCGACCTCGACATGACGGCGATGCTCGCCCTGCATCGCGAACGCGGCGCTGCTGCGACGATCGCCCTGCACCATGTCGAGGATGCGCGCGCGTTCGGTTTGGTCGATCTGGAGTCCGACGGTCGGATCTTGGCGTTCCGCGAGAAGCCCGAGGATGCCGTGCCTGGCGACGTGAACGCCGGCACGTACGTGTTCGACCCCGCCGCGCTCGCCCGGTGGACCGCGGACCATCCGATCTCCGTCGAACGCGAGATCTTCCCCGGCGTGATCGCCGCCGGTCGACCGGTGGTGGGGTTCGGCTCCGACGCCTACTGGCGCGACCTGGGGACGCCGCAGAACTACCTCCAGGCCCACTTCGATCTGCTGGACGGGAAGGTCCGCGGCCGCACGTACGAAGCGCCGTGGGTGGCGGAGGCGGCGGAGGTCGACCTGCGCGCACACCTCGGCCGCTGGGTCGCGGTGGGCGCCGGCGTCACGATCGGAGAGGGCGCCCAGGTCGACGACTCGGTGATCCATCCCGGAGCATCCGTCGGCGAACGCGCGGAGATCGTCGATTCCATCGTGGGCCCCGGTGCTCGGGTCGGTGCCGGCGCGTCGATCGGCGCGAGCGTCCTCGGGCAGGACGCGGTCGTGCCCGACGACCTGGTCCTTCGCGACGCGCGTGTCCCCGCCGGCTCCACCGCATCGAACGGCTAAACAGCCGGTCGGGCCGGACCGATGTGTTACGGTGCCGGCTCCGACCGGGAACCAGCTTTCCATGCGACGCATCCGTTCTGTGGCCCTCGCCGTGGCCGTCTCGGCGGCCCTCTTCCCTTCCTCGCCCGCGCGTGCGGACGACGGGTTCACGCTGTACGGGTCCGGCTGGGGTCATGGCCTGGGGCTCTCGCAGTGGGGCGCGTACGGTCTGGCGAAGCAGGGATGGACCGCGGGCGACATCTTGACCCACTTCTACACCGGGACCCGGTTCGTGACGGACGCCGACCCGCCGGGTGACATCCGCGTCGAACTGACGTCGGGGAAGAAGCTGATCCATCTCACCGCTGAGGCCGGCCCCGTCCGCCTGTGGACGGAGCAGCCCGGTGATGGGGGCACGCTCGTCGGCAAGATCTTGGACGGCGATACCTGGGTCGTGAAAGCGGTGGGGAGCGCCTACGAGGTGCACGACGCTACGGGCGCCCTCGTCGGAGGACATCCGTGGGGATCGGTAGCGACGGATCTGTTCGCGACGTACGCCGACGCCGGATCACGCGTCGTAGTCCCCGAAGGCGGCGCCACCTACAACCGAGGACACCTGGAGTTCAACCTGACCGGCTGTCCCGACCACTGCGGCATGCGGCTGATCGTGCAGCTCCCGTTCGAGCAGTATCTGCTGGGGATCGGGGAGGTTCCGAGCAGCTGGCCGATGGAAGCGCTGCGGGCGCAGGCGGTTGCCGCCAGGAGCTTCGCGCTCTACAAGATCCGCGCGTACGGCGTACAGCCGTCGTGCAACTGCAACCTGTACGACGGGTCCAACGACCAGGTCTACATCGGGTGGGACAAGGAGGGGGGGACGGACGGTGCCCGCTGGGTGAAAGCCGTGACGACGACCGCGTCGAAGATCGTCGCGTATCACGGCGCCGTGGCGTTGACGGTGTTCACTGCGTCCGACGGTGGACACACCGAGGACCTGAACGTGCAGTGGGGGACGCCGCTCTCGTCCTACCCCTACCTGGCCGGCGTGTGCGACCCGGGCGACTACACCCAGGCGAACCCATGGAGCGACTGGAACCGCCATTTCGCGGCTCCAGCGTTCACGGACGCGCTGTCGCCGTACACGGGCGCGATCGGCGCCGTCGAGGGCTTTGGCCGGATCGACCGCGGCGTCTCCGGCCGGATCGAGGATGCGGTGGTCCATGGCGTGAGCGGAGACGCGACGGTCACCGGCGCCGAGCTCAGCTCGGCGCTGTCACTCCCGGACGATCGGGTCTGGATCAACAACGACAAGAACGTGTTGGGCGACATCCGGACGAAGTACGACGCGCTCATGTGCGAACCCGGGCTCCCGACCTCGACGACCAAAGAACTCCCCGGGGGGAGCCGGCAGCGCTTCCAGACCGGTGCGATCTATCGCAACACCGGGGTCAACGTGACCGTCTGGCTGAAGGGCGCCGTGTACGACGAGTACCTCGCCGACGGCGGTGCGACGGGCACGTTGGGGATGCCGATCGACGATCCCTCGAGCGTCGCGACGAAACGCGGTGTGTCGTGCCCGTCCGGTTGTTCCCGGGCGGACTTCGCGCGAGGTCGGGTCTACTGGAAGGGCGGGGTGGGGGCGTACGCGCTGTGGGGCGACGTCCTTGCCGCCTACCTCGCCCACGACGGGATCGGCGGCGCGCTGGGGTTCCCGACGTCGCGCGTCACGAAGGCCGCCGACGGATCCGTTTCCGCGACGTTCGAGCACGGGTCGATCTCCTGCTCGAACGGCTCCTGTCATATCGGTTCGTGAGGCGAGCGAGCGGCTAGCAGCCTTCCCCGCGGTTCCCTTCCGGTGCGTTGCGCGTACACAGGAACGCTTCGATGAATCCCTTCGCCGTCGTCGTCGCCTGCGGGCCTGTCACTGTGTCGGGGCACGTCTGCAACTTGTTCCACGCCGTGAACGCCAGCGCCGTGCCATCCGGGAGCGGATCGTAGGGGGCGAGGATCGTGTTGTTGGTGTCGTTCGCGACGGAAGTCATCCGATCGACGATGGACTGGGGCAGCGCGCCGTCGCCGGACTGCCGGTAATAGATGATGATCGACCCGTGCTCGAGGTTGTGCACGGCGTTCGTCTGGGGGATCGGCGACGTGTAGACGCGCGGCGGGATCGGCAGCGGTGACGGGTCGTGCGGCCCGGATGTCGGCGGGTTCTGGCTGTACGTGTAGTGCTGACCGGACGCCAGGTGCTGTCCCCCGGGGGCGTCGGACGCGGGCGTCTGGACCGTGCTGCAGTTCGCGGCGACGGCGGCTTGGAGCGCGGCGGGCGGGATCGGACGCGGAGCGGCGGCCCGCTGCACGTAGTACAGGACCGCCACGGCGACCGCCGCTACGACGCTGAACGTCACGGCGCGCCGGAACGCCGCCGCACGTCGATCCCGCTTGCGCTGCCGCTCGCGAGCCTCCCGCGCGAGTTCCTTGCGCTCCTTGCGCTCGGGGCTGCGCCCCGCCGGTGGAGTACCTTGCGGCGGCCCGGTCTGCGTGGCGGGCGGTCGCCGCTGCTTGCGGCGCTTCTTGCTCGCCATGCGCTACATGATCCCGCCGGGCTCACGTGCGACGCCCTTCCACGGGCGGTTGTTCCAGGACGGGAAGCTGTACTGCGAGGTGAAGTCGAACGCGACGGCGAGGTTCACGTTCGCGCATGTCTGCAGCCGATGCCAAGCCACCAGCGCCATCTGGACGCCCTTCGGCAGCTGGCCGGCGTCGCCCTGATCGGGGTAGCTGAACGGCGCGATGATCACGCGGTCCTGCCCGACGTCCACCTGCTTCTGTGGCTGTCCGTAGAACGCGAGGAGCTGCGTGAGTTGATCGCTGCTCGTGCCGGGCGCGTACCAGATGATGGTCCCTCCGTGCTCGAGCGCGTGGATCGCGCTGTAGACGTTCGGGGGAGAGCTGTAGATCCCCGCACTGAGCGGGGTGGGATCGTGCGGCCCTGATGCCGGCGGGATCGTCGGGTACGTCGACAGTGGGGGCGGCGTCGTGACGGGGGGTGTGCCGATGTGGGCGTGGTCGATATCGGGGTCGTCTCCTTTCGCGTTGTTGTAGTTGGGTGTGGTCTGGACCGCATCGCAGCCGGCGGTCTTGGTCGCGGCGGGAGCCTCCTTCAACAGGTCCTCCGCGGACGGGATCCCCGCGCCCCCGCTCGTGGTCAGGAAGACCGCGACCACGATCGTGGCGACCGCCACGACGAGCAAGACGAGACCGATCGACCGGTTGCGGCGCCGGCGAGCCATCTTGCGTTGGATCTCTTCGCGCTGGATGCGCGCCTGGTCACGGCGCTCGGCCTTCGTGAGGCGCCGATCGTCGCCGCCCTCTCGTTGGTTGCCAGCCACATCGGTCCTTCGGGTGGTGGGTCGGCCAGCTTACCGGGGGAAGGTCGCGTTGCACGCGGCACGTTTGCCGCGCCTCCGCCGCGTTCAGGGCTCGATCGTCCCGGCTCGGAACAGGTCTTCCGCGGTCGGCCGGACCAGATCCTGTGCGTGACCGTGTGGCGCTTGGTCGATGTCGATCCCGCGCACGAGGGCGGCGGGCACCCGTGACGCCTTCCCCATCACGGTGCCGCTGGCGGCGGCGATCTCGTCGGCCAGCGCCACGATGGTCACTTCGAGCTCACGGCCGTGGTGGTCAACACCCCCGCGGAGGTCGACGACCGCCGGCAGACCCGCGCACCCGATCGCGACGTTCACGAGGCCGTTGCGCCAGGGCCGGCCGAACGTATCGGTGACGATCACGCCGAGCGCCTTCACGCCGAGCGCTCGGACGAGCCCGTCGCGGAGCGCGGTCGCCGACGCGTCGGGGTCGAGAGGCAGGAGCGATACGAAGCCGGCCTCCACGTTGGAGGCGTCGACGCCGGCGTTCGCGCAGACGAACCCGTGACGGGTCTCGGCGATCACGAGGTCGCCTCGTCGGGCCACCACGCGGTGGGTCTCGCGCTCGACCCACGCCGACCTGCCCTCGCCCTCGTCAGGCACCACCCGACCTTCGGCCTTGGACACGATCTTCTGCGTCACGATGACCACGTCTCCCTCGCGGACGCCGGTCGATCGGAGCGGTTCGGCGAGGATCGCGGTGAGGTCGTCCCCCGGCCGGATCTCCGGAAGTCCTTCGACGGGCCAGATCTGGATCATGCGCCGAGCTCGACGGCCATCCGAGCGACGCCGGCGGCGACGTCGTCATCGACCATCACGGTGTCGCCGACCGCCACCCGCACGCCGAGCTCTTCGGCGATCGACCCGGCGGCCCCGCGGTCCCGCTCGTCGATCACCCACCCCGTGAGGAGCGTCCGGTATGCCCGGGCCGCGCCGGCGGCGGAGATATCCAACCCCGCGGCGGGCATCAACTTGTCGGCCATCCCCGCGAGCGGAGCGCCGTCCACGATCGGCGACACGCCGACGACCGCGCCGGTTCGGGCCGCGACGGCATCGTGGATCCCGGGAACCGCCAGGATCGGGCCGATCGAGACCACCGGGTTCGAGGGCGTGATCAGGAGCACGTCCGCATCGCGGATCGCGGCCAGCACGCCGGGCGCCGGGACCGCGGACCCGATCCCTTCGAATCGGATGCCTTTCACGGTGTCGACCGCGTGACGCTTGACCCAGTACTCCTGGAAGTGCAGGTCGCGCCCTTCGCCCCGCTCGTCGATCACATCGAGCCGCGTGGGGACGAGGGAGTCGGTCATCGGATGCAGCGCGGCGCGCAAGCCGAACAACGACGCGCAGACGGTCGCCGTCGCCTCGGACAGACTGCGACCATCGGCGAGCAGCTCGGAGCGCAACAGATGGGTCGCCAGATCGCGATCGCCCAGGTTGAACCAGGCGTCCACCGCCCCACCCGCCCGAAACGCTTCCATCGCGTGGAAGGTCTCGTCTGCCCGGCCCCAACCCCGCTCGCGGTCCATGAGACCGGCCAACCAGTAGCAGACGGAGTCGATATCCGGGGAGATGTGCAGTCCGTGGATCCGGATGTCGTCACCCGTGTTCACGACCACGGTCAAGGGGTCGGTGGGGAACGCCCGCTCGACACCACGCAGGAACTTGCCGGCTCCCACCCCACCCGCGAGCGCCACGATCTCCATCGCGACATAGCGTAGTAGGCTCGGCCGGATGGTCCCGCCCACCCCCCAGCAGCTCCGCCGAGCGATCGTCCGGGCCGGGTCGGGCAAGGCCCTCTCCCTCGACGAGACCGAGGCGCTCCTGTGGGCGCGCGGGGCAGACCTCGTCGAGCTGATGGCCGTCGGCGCGCAGCTCCGCGCGCTCGGACACCCCTCCACCATCACGTACTCGCGCAAGGTCTTCGTTCCGCTCACGATGCTCTGCCGCGATCACTGCCACTACTGCACGTTCGCGAAGCCTCCGGCCAAGCTCGAGCATCCGTTCCTTCCGCCGGACGAGGTCGTCGCCATCGCGTCCGCAGGACGTGCGATGGGTTGCAAGGAAGCGCTGTTCACGCTGGGAGACCGACCCGAGGAGCGGTACGAGGCCGCCCGCGAGTGGCTCGAGGTCCGCGGCTATCGGTCGACGCTTGAGTACGTCCGTGCCGCGGCGATCCGGGTCATCGAAGAGACCGGCTTGCTGCCGCATCTCAATCCCGGCGTGATGTCGTACGAGGAGCTCGCGCGCCTGAAGCACGTGAGCGGCTCGATGGGGATCATGCTCGAGACGTCGTCGGACCGGCTCGCCCAGCGCGGCGGGCCGCATTTCGGCTCGCCAGACAAGGTGCCGGCGGTTCGACTGCGGACGATCGAGGACGCGGGTCGCCTGGCGATCCCCTTCACGACCGGGATCCTCGTCGGGATCGGTGAGACGCCGCGTGAGCGGGCCGAGTCCTTGTTCGCATTGCGCGACATCCATCGGCGGTACCGCCACATCCAGGAGATCATCGTCCAGAACTTCCGGGCCAAGCCCGGCACGGCGATGCGAGACGCGCCGGAACCTGAGGACGAGGTGTTCCTCGCAGCCGTCGCCACCGCCCGGGTGATCTTCGGTCCGCACATGAGCGTCCAAGCGCCACCCAACCTGTCCGATCCGGCGCAACGTCTGCGACTCCTGGACGCCGGCATCAACGACTGGGGTGGGGTTTCGCCGCTCACGCCGGACCACGTCAACCCGGAGCGACCCTGGCCGACGATCGACGCGTTGGCGACGACGTCCGCGGATCGGGGGTTCGAGCTCCGCGAACGGCTCACGGTCTACCCGCGGTTCGTCGCGAGCCCTGATCCTTGGCTCTCCGGGCGGATGCGTGCCCCGGTAGCCGCGCTGACGGGGCCCGAGGGCCTCGCCGTCGAGGGGCAGATCCCGGATCCGATCCCGTGGCAGGACCCGGAGGTCTCGTGGAAACCTCGATCCATCGAACTCACGTTCGCGAAAGGCGCCGATGCCGGCCTCAGGGAAGACGCACTCGCCGTCTACGGCGACTTCGAGGCGCTCGACGTCACGCGCGAGTGGTCCGAGCGCGCAGTCCACCCGGAACGCCTCGATCTGGACGTCAAGCGGGTCCTCGCGAAGGCCGCCGCGCACCGTCCGATCACCGATGAAGAGGCGTTGGTGCTCTTCCAGGCAGAAGGAGCTGCGCTGGAGGCCCTCTGCAGGACGGCTGACGAACTCCGGGCCGAGGCCGTCGGCGACGAGGTCACGTACGTCGTCAACCGGAACATCAACTTCACGAACGTGTGCTACGTGGGTTGTCGGTTCTGCGCGTTCGCGCAGCGTGAGGTCGACCGCGAGTCGTACACGCTGACCCTCGGCGAGATCGGCGATCGTGCCGAGGAGGCCTGGTCCTTCGGTGCGACCGAGGTCTGCATCCAAGGCGGGATCCATCCCGATCTGCCGGGTTCCTTCTACTTCGACGTGCTGGACGCCGTGAAGGCGCGGACCCCCGAGATGCACATCCACGCGTTCAGTCCGATGGAGATCCTGAACGGGGCCACACGGCTCGGGATCTCGTTCCGCGAATTCCTGCAGACGTGCCGAGAGCACGGGTTGGGCACGATCCCCGGGACCGCCGCAGAGATCTTGGACGACGACGTCCGCTGGCTCTTGACCAAAGGGAAGCTGCCGGCGGACACGTGGGAGGAGATCGTCCGGACGGCGCACGACCTCGGCATCCGGAGCAGCTCGACGATCATGTTCGGTCATGTCGACGCGCCTCCCCACTGGGTCGCGCACATCCGTCGGCTGGCTGCGATCCAAGCCGACACCGGCGGCTTCACGGAATTCGTGCCGTTGCCGTTCGTACATCAGAACGCACCGATCTACCTCGCAGGGAAGGCGCGGCCCGGCGCGACGTTCGAGGAGAACCTCCGGATGCACGCCGTCGCAAGGATCCTGCTCGATGGGGCGATCCCGAACATCCAGGTGTCGTGGGTGAAGCTGGGGGTCGAGGCATGTCAAACGATCCTCCAGGCCGGCGCGAACGACTTCGGCGGGACGCTGATGGAGGAGACGATCAGCCGGATGGCGGGAGCGCCGTGGGGGATCGTCATGACACCGGATCGGTTCGAGGATGCGATCGTTTCGATCGGTCGGATCCCCGCGGTTCGCACCACGACATACGGTCGCGCCGCTCGAAAGACCGCAGACAGTCAGTTTGCTTGACGATTCTGGTCAAGCTCCTTGACCGCGAAGTTTCTCGCTCGGAGCACTTGCACACGCCCCGATACCCCGACACGATGCATCGAACAGAAGCGATTCGAGGGATGTAGAGGCAGGAACTTTCTCGGTATTTCCTCTTGTCACCGAGGATGTTCTTCCCTCAGAATCACACGGATGTGATTTCGGGGGGAGACGAGCGTGCATCACTACATCCCTTGGCAAGAACGGGCAAGGTGTCGCGAATACGATCCGGAGGTTTTCTTCCCCGAGAAGGGAGGCTCATCGAGGGAGGCCAAGCGGATCTGCAGCGAATGCCCCGTTCGCATCGAGTGCCTCAACTACGCCCTCCGCCGCGACGAGCGTTACGGCGTGTGGGGCGGGATGAGTGAACGGGAGCGTCGACGCCTGAAACGCATGGCGTCGTGAACACGAGATCGAGAAGGTGAAAGGGGGCAAGCATGGCAGTCGCCAGGAAGACAGCGGCGCGGAAGAAGACCGCGGCCCGCAAGCCGGCAGCCAGGAAGAAGACGGCAGCGCGTAAGCCCGCAGCTCGGAAGAAGACGGCAGCGCGTAAGCCAGCTGCACGCAAGAAGACGGCAGCTCGCAAGCCGGCAGCCAGGAAGAAGACGGCAGCCCGCAGGAAGCCGGCCGCACGCAAGAAGACCGCGGCTCGCAAGCCGGCAGCCAGGAAGAAGACGGCAGCCCGCAGGAAGCCAGCCGCACGCAAGAAGACCGCGGCTCGCAAGCCGGCAGCCAGGAAGAAGACGGCAGCGCGTAAGCCTGCTGCACGCAAGAAGACGGCAGCTCGCAAGCCGGCAGCCAGGAAGAAGACGGCAGCCCGCAGGAAGCCGGCCGCTCGCAAGCGCTGAGCGATCGCGTTCGCGACGTGTGAAGGGGGGCGGATGCCCCCCTTCCGCTTCCCCGTGTGTGGGCCGTGCTAGGCTCCGCGCCGCGCGGGAGCGCATCGGATGACTGATTCCTCCACGCAATCCACTTCTCCGCCCTCCGTCCTCGTCGTCCTCGTGGTGAGGGACGCCATCGGCTGGCTGCGAGCGTCGCTTTCGGCACTCGGCGCGCAGTCGTATCCACGGATGGGCGTCGTCGCGGTCGACAACGCCTCTCGGGACGGGTCGACCGAACTGTTGGTCAAGGCGCTCGGCGAACAACGCGTCATCGCGCTCGATCAGGATCGGGGTCTCGCCGGCTCGGTGCGGTTGGCGCTCGAGCACGCGGCCGCTCAGGCAGCCGATTTCCTCCTGGTGCTTCACGACGACACGGCGCTCGATCCCGACGCCGTGACGCGCTTGGTGGACGCGGCCGTGGGCATCGGTGTCGAGGATGTCGGCGCCGTCGGTCCCAAGCTCGTCGACTGGGACGAGCCCCGTCTCCTGGTCGACGTCGGCAGGTCCGCGGACCGCTTCGGCCACCCCTACACGCCGCTGCAGCCCGGCGAGATCGACCAGGGTCAGTTCGACCGGGTCGTCGAGGTGTTGTGCGTTCCGACGTCCGCGATGCTCGTGCGGCGCGACGTTTGGCAACGGATCGGTTCGTTCGACGAGCGCCTCGATGCTCGGCACGAGGATCTGGATTTCTGCTGGCGAGCGCGCCTGGCGGGGTTCCGCGTGGTGATGACCCCGCTCGCCCGCGCGCGGCATCGGGGAGCGTCGGCCCGTGGGGAACGACGACCGGAACGCCACCAGCGCAGCGATCGCTTCTATGAAGACCGCGCCGCGATCGCGGCGATGCTCAAGAACTACGCTCTCGTTTCGCTGCTGTGGCTGCTTCCGCTCGACCTGATCCTCGCGTTCGTCCGGCTGATGTACCTCCTATTGACCCGCCGGTTCGATGGTGCTTTGGACCTCGTCGCCGCGTGGGGATGGAACCTCGTGCATCTCCCCGGAACGCTCTCTCGACGCGTCCGCGCCCAGTCGGTTCGGAAGGTGCGCGACCGGCAGCTCCGGCGCTTCATGGAGTCGGCCGGCGTGCGACTACCGCGATGGTTCGAGACCGCGGGCCAGATCCTCGTCGAGCAACGGGAGATCGATGAAGAAGATGAGGGCGTCTCCGCCCGCAAGCGGCTCCGGGATCGCACGGCGTCCCTCGTCGGCACCCATCCCGTCGTGGTGGCCGCGTTCGTAGGATCCGTCGTGGCGGCGGTCGCCTTCCGAGGGCTCTGGGGCTCCGAGCCGCTCCGAGGTGGCGCGCTGGCCGCGTTCCCATCGTCGTGGCAGGGGTTCTTCGCCGAGCTGGCCTCCGGGTACCGCACCACGCCGCTCGGTGGAACGCTCGCCGCGAGCCCGGCCCTCGGCTCGATGGGGGGTCTGTCGTGGCTGACGTTCGGGAGCACCGCGATCGCGCAGAAGGTGCTGCTCGCCGGTGGACCGATCCTGGCCGCCGTGATGGTGTACCGGGCGCTCGCCCGTCTCACCGGCCGGCCGGCTGCCGCCGTGCTCGGCGCCGTGTCGTACGCCCTGTCGGCGATCGTGTTGTGGTCGTTCTCCGAGGGTCGGATCGACCTCCTCGTGGCGCTCTGTGTCTTGCCGGTGTTGGCGGAACGCTTGGAGACCGCGTTCGGCCGCGAACCGTTGTCGGACGGGCGGTGGCGATTCACGGTGGGCGTGGCGGTCACCCTGGCCGTCGGCGTCGCGTTCGTGCCGGGGGTGGCGCTCGCAGCCGCGGTGATGATCCTCGTGCAGACGCTGTTCGGTGCCTCGCGAGGCAGAGGGCTGAGCCTGGCGCTGGCGTCGACCGCGGCCGCCGCCGTCCTGCTGTTCGCGTTCCTGCCCACGATCGCGGCGGGGGGGGCTGCGGGACTCGGGTCCGAGCTGGGTGCCACCGATCTGGCCGGCTTGTCGCGGCTCGTGCTCGGCGGCGGGCCGGGCACGTGGGCGATCGCGGCGTTCCTCCCGATCGCTGCGCTCCTGGCGTTCGCGTTGGTCGGTCCGGGCCTTCGCGGCACCGCGTTCCGTGCGATGACGACCGCGATCGCCGGACTGGCGCTCGCCTGGTTGTCCTCCGCCGGGTATCTGCCCGGATGGGCGGCGAACGCGCCCGTCTACTTGGCGATGACCGCGATGGCCGAGGCGATCGTCGTGGGGCTCGGTCTCTCATCCGTGCTCGCTGGTCTCGGCAGCGAGGCGTTCGGGCTCCGACAGATCGGCGCCGCGCTCCTTGCGCTCGTCCTGGGCGGAGGGCTCTTCTTGCAGTCGGCAGCCGCCATGGTCGGGAGCTGGTCTATCGGAGGTCCCGACGCCCTTCCTCCCGCGTGGGCGCTCGTCACGAGCGGCACCTCCGAGCCGTTCCGTGTGCTCTGGGTGGGCGCCGACACGGGAACCCGGTTCGTCGCACCCGGCGGTGATCCCGTGGGGATCGCGCCCGACGGGTCGTCCTCCCTTCGTTATGGATTGACCGATCGCACGGGGATCTCCGCGTTGGACACGGGCCGAACCCTCACGGGTGGTGGCGCGGAGTACCTGCGCACCGCACTCGGTCAGATCCTGTCGGGAGACACCGTGCACGGGGGCGCGCTCTTGGCTCCGCTCGGCGTGCGCTTCATCATCTCCGAGCGCGGCGACCTGCCCGACGGGGCACAGGGGCTCCTGGACGCCCAGGTCGACCTCGATCGACTGGGTACGTCCGGGCTCGTGATCTATCGCAATGCCGCGGCGCTGCCCCCTGCCGCGGTGGTCCCGGCGTCGGAGGAGATCGGCGGGATCGCCCACTCCGACGACCTCGACGCGATCGCCAGGCTTCCCCAGGTGCGAGCGGTGCGGCTCCCCGCGGTCGAGGGCGGATGGGCGGGGATCGCCCCTTCGGCCGGCATCGGTCTCATCTCGACGGGATTCAGCGCGGATTGGCGGCTCGACGGCTCCGATGGAACCGCGCTCAGACCGCGAGAGGCGTTCGGGTGGTCCACGTCGTTCGATGTTCCGAAGGGAACGGTTCGTATCCGCCTCGCGGATCAATGGGTCCGCACGCTGGAGACGATCGTCCTTGGGCTCCTGTGGGCTGCAGCGCTCTGGATCACCCGGAAACCGGTGGGCCGATGAGGTCCGAGCGGCATGCCAACCGTGCGCGGGGGCAAGGTCTCTTGGCGGTCGGGGTGCTCCTGGTCGTCGTGGGGGGCGGCCTCGCGCTCGAGCGGGGACTCGGTCCTCGTCCACCGGAGGCGGCATCCGCGGGAGCGGTGCGATCCGGTGCTTGGTTCTGTCCCCACGGCGGGGGCGCCAAGGAGTGGAAGACCACCCTGTACCTCGCGAACCCGGGGAACGAGGACGTGTCGGCCCGGGTCACGCCTATCTCCGCGAGGCACCCCGGAGCCTCTTCGGACATCGTGGTTCCGGCTCAAGCGACGATCGCCGTGTCGGTGCCCGCCAAGGGGCGGGAGGCCTCCGCGTACGTCGAGTACTTCGGTGGCTGGATCGGCGCCGCCTGGGTAGCACAGGGTGGAGGCGGCGAGATCGGGGTGGGGGCCGAACCGTGCGCGCCCGCCGCGGCCCAGACGTGGTTCGCTTCGGACGGGACGACGGAGCAAGGCCAGGATGCCTACCTGGTGGTGATGAACCCGTTCGCATCCGATGCGGTCTTCGACGTCGTGTTGCTCACCCAGAAGCGTGCGCCGATCAGGAACTCGAAGCTCACCGAGATCGTCCTGCATGCAGGACGGAGCATCGCCTTCCGGCTGAACGCGTTCGCAGAAGGGGAGCCGGCCGTCGGAGCCGAGGTCGATGTGTCGCTCGGGCGCGTCGCGGTGTCATCGCTCGGGATCTCGCGGGACGGAGGGATCAGGAGCGTGATCGGCACGACCGGTCTCACCACTCGCGCGTTCCTGCCCGCCGGAGCGGGGTCCGGCCAGTCGTCCCTGGCTCTGATGGTCCCCGGGGAGCAGCAGCTCCACTTCGGTGCCTCGCTGTTGACGCATGGCTCGGCGACGGCCGCGGGCGGTCTCACCGACGCCACCCAGGGCGCCACATCCGCTCACGCCTATCCGGTCACCACGAGCGGCGGCTCGATGATCGATGTGGTCGCGCAAGGGTCGGTCCCGTTCGCGGCATCGCAACGAGCCGTCGGCGTCGGCAACGACGACGCCGCGACGGGAGGCGCGGCGGCTCCGGCGGCGGACTGGCTGGTGTTGCCCGCGATCGCGGGTGAACCGTCGAAGCCGGGCATCGTCATCGCGGCTCCGGGCGCTGCGGCGGTCACGGTCACGCTGCACGCCCTCGCGTCGGAGGGTGACAGTGCACCTGCCGATCTCACGATCACGATCCCCGCCGGATCCGTCACCCAGGTCCCCGCAAGCTTCCTGGACGCGGTACCCACGTCGGCGATCGAGATCCGCTGTGTGGGTGGGGGAGTCGTGCCGATGGCCGCCTCGACCTCCCTAGGGGTGAAGGGGCTCTCCACCTACGCGCTCTCGATGGGGATCGTCGTGCCTGGCTGACGGACGGACGTCGCACCGCGCTCGGTTGGAACGCATCCGCGTGCATCGCCGGTATCATCGGGGAAACCCATCCGCTTCGAAGCCCGTCAGGAGTCGCGTGGCACGAGGACGACACATCAAGCGCACGTTCGGCAACGCGATCGTCGTGGTCGCGATCGCCAGTGGCATCTTGCTGCTCGCGCTTGGAGGCGTGGCGTTCGCGGCGTACCGCTACGACCAGGCGAGTGCGGATCTCATCCTGCCGGGTGTCGAGGTCGCCGGGGTCGACGTCGGAGGGATGACGCGGTCGGAGGCGCTGTCGGCGGTGCAGAGCCAGGTCGACGCGCAACTGAACACCACGATCACGTTGCAGGTCGCCGGCCGTTCATGGAGGGTCACTCCGGCCGAGCTCGGGCGAACCGCCGACGTCGACGGCGCCGTCGACCAGGCGCTCCAGCGGTCCGCGTCCGTGGGCTTCCTGTCTCGCGTGTGGCATCGCATGCGTCACGAGCCCGTCGGCATCTCGGTCGATCTCAACTACGACACCGCAGGCTCAGCGGTGGGTGACCTGTTGTCGTCGATCTCCGGGGGCATCACCCGGGCGCCACGCGATGCCTCGGTCGCCGTGGTCGACGGCCGGGTGACGTTCGTTCATTCCGCGCCGGGGAGATCGCTCGGAGCCAACATCGCGCGAGCGCGCATCTTCGCGGCGCTCGGCGACGGATCGACGCGCGTGAGGCTCCCGCTGAAGAAGGTGAGGCCCGCCGTCCCGGACGCCAAGCTCGGGAAGACGATCGTGGTCGATCGTGCGACCAACGTCTTGACCTTCTACGACGGGTTCCAGCTCGCCCACCAGTACAACGTCGCGACGGCGGCGGACGGATACGTGACGCCGCCCGGAGACTGGACGATCGTCGACAAGCAGGAGAATCCAACTTGGTACAACCCGGCTCCCGACACGTGGGGTGCCGATCTTCCAGCGTCGATCCCGCCGGGTCCGGGCAACCCCCTCGGGACGCGGGCGCTGTACCTGAACGCGCCCGGGATCCGGATCCACGGAACGTACGACACGTCGTCGATCGGGACCCACGCGTCTCACGGATGCATCCGGATGTTGATCCCCGACGTGGAGCAGCTGTATCCGCTGGTCCCGATCGGAACCCGGGTCATCGTCTTCTAAGGTCTTCCCGCGTCCGGGCCTCGCTCGGGTGCTTGAAGATCACACGCGTGTGATCTAGCCTCCGGCCCGTGCGATCTTGCGCGAAGATGCGATGCGGCGAGGAGCCGACGGCGACCGTCTCCCTCAACTACGGCGACCGGGAAGTCGTGATCGCCGATCTGCTCGCCGAGCGGGATCCGAACCTCCTCGACCTCTGCGACGAGCACGTCGCCAAGATGACGCCTCCGGTCGGCTGGATCGTGACGGACGCCCGGGCCGGGGCATCCGTGTTGGCCTGATCCCACGGCCCCGGCCGTTCGCCCCACCCGACATCGGTCTTCCGACCGGGTTCCCCATCCCCCGAGCCTCGATGGATGCACGTCGAGGGGCCGACACGGGCTGCCGCCCACGCGACCCAGGGAAATGACGGCGGGGTGCTATGGCTCTCGGACCCTCGCTGCGGCACCCTTGACCGACCATGAGTGAGACGAACGGAACCTGTCCAAGCTGCCGATCGGGCGACCTCATCTCCATCACCATGACCGTCGCGGGCCGCGAGCTCGCCTTCAGCACCTGCCACCTCTGCGAAGCGAAGTGGTGGTACAAGGAAGGCAAGCAGGTCCCGTTGCAGTCGGTGATCGGACTCGTCGTCCAGCAGTAACGCGCGCACCGCCTGACGGTCGGGCCCGCCCTACGTAGGATGCGGCTCGTGACCGCCGACCTCGATCGCGTCTTCAAGGCGTACGACGTCCGTGGCGTGGTGCCCGACGATCTCGACGAGGACCTCGCTCGCGCGATCGGCTCGGCGTTCGCCGAGTTCTCCGGAGCTCCCGCGATCGCGATCGGCCGTGACTGCCGGCTCTCGTCGCCCGCGCTCGCTCACGCGCTCGCCGAGGGCATGACGGCTCGTGGCGCCGATGTGGTGGACCTCGGGCTCGCCTCGACCGATCTGCTGTATTTCGCGTCGGGATCGCTCGATCTGCCCGGTGTGATGATCACCGCGAGCCACAACCCCAAGCAGTACAACGGTCTGAAGTTCTGTCTGGCCGGGGCGCGCCCGGTGGGCGAGGAAACCGGGCTCCGTGAGATCCGCGCGCTCGTCGAGCAGGGGCTCTCGCCGGGACCGACGCGTGGAGCGGTGCAGGAGCGCGATCTGCTCCCGGCATACGTCGAGCACGTGCTGACGTTCGTCGACGCGGACCGGATCCGTCCCCTCACGATCGTGATCGACACCGCGAACGGCATGGGCGGCCTGGTGGCTCCCGCCGTCCTCGAACGGCTCCCCGTCACGCTGCACCACCTGTACCCGGAGCTCGACGGCACGTTCCCGAACCATCCCGCCGACCCGATCGACCCGGAGAACCAGCGGGACCTCCGGGCTGCGGTGACGGAGCACGCCGCCGACATCGGTCTGGCGTTCGACGGCGACGCGGATCGGGTGTTCCTGATCGACGAGCGAGCCGAGGACGTCAGCGGATCCCTCGTCACCGCGCTCGTCGCGAAGGCGATGCTCGCCCGGGAACCTGGCGCGACGATCATCTACAACCTGATCTGCTCGTGGACCGTGCCCGAGGTGATCCGCGAGAACGGCGGGGTGCCACTTCGGACCCGCGTGGGCCACTCGTTCATCAAGCAGACGATGGCCGAGTCCGGCGCGATCTTCGGCGGTGAACACTCAGGTCACTACTACTTCCGCGAGAACTACCGTGCCGACTCAGGCCTGATCGCGGCCGTCGTGGCGCTCGGGGTGCTCTCCGAGGCGGATCGCCCGTTGTCCGAGGTGCTGGCTCCGTTCCGGAGGTACTTCGATTCAGGCGAGATCAACTCCGAGGTCGCGGACCAGCACGCGAAGATCGAGGAGATCGCGACCGCGCTCGCCGAAGGTCGCGAGGACCGCCTCGATGGCCTCACGGTAGAGTTCGACGATTGGTGGTGCAACGTCCGGCCGTCCAACACGGAGCCGCTGTTGCGTCTGAACGTCGAGGCCCGGACCGAGGAGCTGCTCGCGGAGAAGACCGCGATGGTCCTCCGACTCATCAGGGGAGCGTGAGAACCATGACGATCGATGCCGAACTGCTCGAGATCTTGGTGTGTCCGAACGACCGCGGCGAGGTGGACTACCTCGAGGACGAGCAGGTGATCGTCTGTCGGACCTGTGGCTACCGCTATCCGGTCCGCGACGACATCCCGGTGATGTTGATCGACGAGGCCGAGAAGCCCGGGGCCGGCCGGTGACCGACCTCGACGACGCCCAGGCGCTGCGCCTGGCGGATCCGCAGGCGATGCTCGACGCGGTGCTCGGACTGCCCCGCGATTGCCGCACGGCCTACGACTCCGCGCGGTTGGCGGACGGGTTGCCCTCGGCGGGCGACCTGTCCTCGGTCACCTTCTGCGGCATGGGTGGGTCCGCCGTGTCCGGCGACCTGGTGCGCTCGGTGTTCCTGGAGCGTCTGGGCGTGCCGGTCGAGGTCAACCGGTCCCCCGTCCTCCCGGAGCATTGCGGCTCCCGGTCGCTCGTCGTCTGCTCGTCGTACTCGGGCAACACGGCCGAGACGCTCGCTGCCTTCCGGGCGGCCCTCGCTCGCGGGTGCCGTGTCCTGGTCGTGACGTCCGGCGGCACGATCGCCGACGAGGCGGCGGCCGCAGGCGTCGCGATGGTTCGGGTTCCCGCCGGCTACCAGCCGCGCGCTGCGCTCGGGCACCTCGGCTTCGCGTCGCTCGGCGCGTTGGAGGCCATGGGTCTCCTGCCGGCGCTCGCCGATGATGTGTCCGAGACGGTCGACGAGATCGACGCGCTGTTCGCGACGTTCGCCGCCGACGTGCCGGCCGACGACAACCCCGCGAAGTCGCTCGCCGCGCGGATCGGACGCCGTATCCCAGTGATCTGGGGTGCCGATGGGATCGGGTCCGTGGCGGCCGCGCGTTGGAAGACGCAGGTGAACGAGAACGCGAAACGTCCCGCCTTCTGGTCTTCGATGTCGGAGTTGGACCACAACGAGGTCGTCGGATGGACCCAGCCCTTCGGCGAAGCGTTCGCCGTGATCGGGCTCAGACACGATGGAGAACACGCGGAACTGCCGCCGCGGTTCCCGCTGTCGTTCGACATCGCGCGCAACGCCGGCGCGGATATCGAAGAGGTTCACGCGCATGGACGCTCGGCGCTCGCTCGGCTGATGACGCTCATCGCGACGGGTGACGTCACCAGCGTGTACCTGGCGCTTGCGAACGACGTCGACCCGACGCCCGTCCCGGTGATCGAGCGCTTGAAAGCCGCGCTCGCGGGGTCGTAACCGCGTGAGCGTGACGGGGGAGTCGCCGGGTCCCGGCGACGATCTGCCCCAGCAGGCGGCTCGGGTCGTGCGCGCTACGTCCGATCTGGTGCCTCGCGTCGGCCTCATCCTGGGATCGGGACTCGGCCCCGCGCTCGACCACGCGTTCGAGCAGGAGGCGTCTTTCGCGTTCACCGATCTTCCGGGGTTCCCGCCGCCGGGGGTGCCCGGTCACGCGGGGCGCCTCGGGCTCGGCCACATCTCCGGCGTACCCGTGGCGGCGTTCTCCGGGCGCGTGCACTTCTACGAAGGTCACGGGATGGACGTGCCCGCCCTCCTCCCGCGACTGGTCCGCGAGCTGGGCGCCGATACGATGATCCTGACGGCCGCGGCAGGTGGTGTGGAGCCCGGGTTGGCGGCCGGCACGGTGGTCGTGCTCACCGATCACGTGAATATGATGGGCACCGCGCCCCTCCGCGGATGGCGGTTCCCCGACGGCATGCCGGCCTTCATCTCGATGGCAGATGCGTACGACGGCCGCTCTGTGAAGCTCGCGCTCGAACGTGCGCGATGCGCTGGGGATCGTCGCCGTGCCCGGCGTCTACGCGGCCATGTCCGGCCCCGCCTTCGAGACGCCGGCCGAGATCGCGTTGATCGCGAACGTCGGGGCGACCGTCGTCGGCATGTCTGTCGTGCCCGAAGTGCTGCCGGCCCGTGCGCTCGGGCATGCGTGTGATCGGTCTCGCATGGTCACGAACGCGTTCAGCGAAACCGTGAGCCACGAGGAAGTGTACGGGTATCGAACGAGACAGCGAAGGCGGTAGGTAGGCTCCTGGTGGACCTGCTGCCGCGGATCGACGAAGGAGCGTGAGCGATGGGATGTGACGTGAAGGACATGGGGCTCGCGCCCAAGGGGCGTGAGCGCATCGAGTGGGCGGCTGGGGAGATGCCGGTGCTCGCGTTGATCCGCGAGCGGTTCGAGAAGGAGCGGCCCCTGGAGGGGATCCGGATCGCGGCGTGCCTGCACGTGACGACCGAGACCGCCAACCTGATGGAGACGCTCGCCGCCGGGGGAGCCGACGTGGCCCTCTGCGCGTCGAACCCACTCTCGACCCAGGACGACGTGGCTGCGGCCCTCTGCGAGCAGAGCGGCATCGCGACGTTCGCCGTGAAGGGCGAGGACACCGAGACGTTCTTCCGGCACATCAACGAGGTGCTGGACACCCACCCGCATATCACGATGGACGACGGCGCGGACATGGTGAGCGTGCTGCACAAGGAGCGACCCGATCAGATCGCGGAGATCGTCGGGGGCACCGAGGAGACCACCACGGGCGTGATCCGGCTCCGGGCGATGGCGGCCGACGGCGCGTTGAAGTACGCGATCGTCTCCGTGAACGACGCGGACACCAAGCACCTGTTCGACAATCGGTTCGGGACGGGCCAATCCACGATCGACGCGATCATGCGTTCGACGAATCGCCTGCTCGCCGGCAGGACCATCGTCGTGTGCGGCTACGGCATGTGCGGGCGCGGTGTGGCGTCTCGCGCGAGCGGGATGGGCGCGCACGTCGTGGTCACCGAGGTCGATCCGACGAACGCGCTCGAGGCCGTCATGGAGGGCTACCGGGTCATGCCGATCCGCGACGCGGCACGGATCGGTGACGTGTTCGTCACGGTGACCGGCGATACCAGCGTGATCCGCCGGGAGCACATGGAGCTGATGAAGGACGGCGCGATCCTTGCGAACTCGGGCCACTTCGACGTCGAGATCGACAAGTCGGCGCTCGCCGAGCTCGCGGTCAGCACCCGCCGGATCCGGGAGTTCGTCGACGAGTACACGATGGCCGACGGTCGGCGCTTGCACCTCCTCGGAGAGGGCCGCCTGGTGAACCTCTCCGCCGCGGAGGGACATCCGGCGGCCGTGATGGACATGTCGTTCGCGAACCAGGCCCTCGCGGTCGAGTGGGTCGTCGAACAGCAGGCCGAGCTGGGTCCGCAGGTCTACCCGGTGCCGGTCGAGATCGACAAGGAGGTCGCCCGTCTGAAGCTCCACGCGATGGGCGTGGAGATCGACACCCTGACGGCCGAGCAGGACGTGTACCTGCATTCGTGGCAGCAGGGGACGTGACCGGAGGCGAGCCGATGGACGAACGGGTCTCGATCCGTGCGCACTTCGAGCGGTTCCCGGCCACGGTGAAGGGAGCCTTCGTGCTCCGCGGCGCCGACCGGAACCCCCACCAGGTCCGGATCGAAGCCGCGCGCGTGCGCGAGATCGGGGGACGCGCCACCCAGCCGGTCGACCTCGACGAGGTCACGCTCGACGTCGCTCCCAACCTCGACCTGTTCGTGCCGTTCGAATTCCCCACCACCGATCTCACCGCGGGTTGGTACGGGCTGGAGTGCGACGTGGCGATCGACGGGGTCGCCGAGAGTGTGCGTCCACCCAAGCGGTTCGCGGTCCCGTGGCCGCGGGCCTCTGTCCGACGCGGCGCGGTGAGCGTGAACAAGGTGGCGCAGGTGGACGGAGGCTCGAAGGTCAAGATCGAGCAGGTCGAGTGCGGGGGAGACACGATCAAGGTTTCGTACACGGCCGCACCTCCCGCACCCGCCGTCCTGCGGTTCGTCGCGGATGACGCGGTCGTACCGCAGTTGGAGAGCGAGTTCGACGAGGGGAGCGGCCAGGGGAAGGTCACCGCCTATCCGCTGCTGCGGAGTCAGTTCCTGCTTGCCATCGAGGTCCGTGGTGCACCCTCGCCGATCGAGGTCCATCTGCCGTAGGGATGTCGGCGAGCGGCATTAGCGTTCCGTCGGGTGGTGGCGCGAGCGCTCGACGTGGTCTTCCCGCCCCGATGCGCCGGCTGTGCGCAGGGTCCTTGGCCGTTCTGCGACGGCTGCCTGCGCACGCTGGTGGCGCTGGAGCCACCATGGTGCACACGGTGCGGACGCCCGGCGGCGGCCGACGTGCCCACGTGCGTCGATTGTCCGCCCCTGCCCGTCTCCGGAGCGCGGGCGCCGTTCCTCTACGACGGGCCTGCGAAACGGGCGATCCATCGCTTGAAATTCTCGGGGTGGCGACACGTCGCGGACGCGCTCGCCGCGGCGATGGTGACCGTGATCCCGGGTGAGGCGGACGCCGTGACGTGGGTGCCGCTCGGCCGCCGCCGGCTCGCAGAACGCGGCTACGACCAGGCGCAGGCACTCGCCCGAGCCGTTGCGGCGCAGATCGGCCTCCCGATCGTGCGCTGCACGAGCAGGGTCGTCGCCACCGGTCCACAGGCACGCCGCTCCGGCGATGAGCGGCGCACGGCGATGATCGGCGCCTTCGCCCCTCGAGGCCGCTCCCGCGTTCGGGGCCGGATCCTGTTGGTCGACGACGTGCTCACGACGGGCGCGACGGGGGCGGCATGCGCGCGAGCCGTCATCGACGCCGGCGCCCGGGAGGTGCTGCTCCTCACCGCCGCGCGCGCGTTCGCCCGCCGGGAGGGGCGTGGATATACTCGGTCGGGCTCTCGACCGGGTCTGTGGTTGCCCGGGGAACCTCCCCGGTAGTCGACGCCAGCCGCGGGCGAAACGACCCACGTAAGGCGACCGTTGGTCGACCGAGCATGGCGCGGTTTAGATGTAAGTCCTGCCTTGGACCGGGTGACCGGGCCGAGAGAAGGCGCTAAGTCGTCCTTCCAGGACGACGATCCCCTCGGCAGGCGGGTGTGGGGTCAAAGACCAGGTCAGCCGGGAGGGAGCCCACCCGGAACGAGAGGGGAGACGAGATCGGCGATGGATCTCACGTTCACAGGCCGGGGTCTCGATGTGACTGACGAGATGCGCGGGTGGGCTGAGCACAAGCTCGCGCGGCTCGCGAGGCTGGAACCTCGGGTCACGCGCGTCGAGCTGGAGTTCATCGCCGAGCACCACCCACGTCTCGACGGGGTGAAACGGGTGGAGGCGGCGTTCCGCGTCCCTCGGAAGACGTTCCGAGCCGAAGCTGAGGCCGACGATGTTCCCACCGCCCTCGATCGGGTGGCCGATCGGCTCGAGCGGCAGATCCGTGACTACCACGGACGCCGCAAGAAGCGCTCGGCTCGCAACGCGGATGCACTACAATCCGCTCGCCCGGCCCCCGCACCTGCCGATACATCGGAGGAGTAGACGAGGGATCGGGAGGAGCGAGTGGTGGCCAAGGGCGACGAGGGTTCCGGCGAACGGCTGCGCGTGATGGTGGTCGACGACCATGCGCTGTTCCGGCGTGGTCTCGAGATGGTGCTGCAGGGGGAGCCGGACCTCGAACTGGTCGGCGAGGCATCCGACGGCGCCGAGGCGGTCGAGAAGGCCCAGGAGATGATGCCCGACGTCGTCCTGATGGACGTGCGCATGCCCAAGCGTTCGGGCATCGAGGCCGCGGGGCAGATCAAGGACCTCCTGCCGCACGTCAAGATCTTGATGCTCACGATCAGCGACGAGGAAGCCGACCTCTACGACGCGATCAAGGCCGGCGCCTCGGGGTACCTGCTCAAGGAGATCCCGATCGAAGAGGTCGCCGACGCGATCCGGTCGGTCTGGGCGGGCCAGTCGCGGATCTCGCCGTCGATGGCTTCGAAGCTGCTCACGGAATTCGCCGCGATGTCGAAGGCCTCCGACGAGCGTCCGCAGATGCCGGCTCCGCGGCTCACCGATCGCGAGATGGAGGTCCTCAGGCTTGTGGCGCAGGGCTTGAACAACCGTGATATCGCGAAGGAGCTGTTCATCTCCGAGAACACCGTGAAGAACCACATCCGCAACATCTTGGAGAAACTGCACCTGCACTCGCGGATGGAGGCGGTCGTCTACGCCGTCCGCGAGAAGATGATCGAGATCAGCTGATCGTGGCGGACCCCACGATCGAGGCGGCGCGCCAGATCCTTCATGACTCTCTGGACGAGCTCCGGAAGGCCGTGGATGGTTGCACGCCCGAACAGCTGAACCGCCGCCCCGCTGGAGACGAGACGAACGGACTCGCCGTGCTGGCCACGCACGCCCTGCACAGTACGCGCGCCTGGTTGAGCCTCGCGCTGGATGCGCCACTTCCGGTTCGGGACCGGCCCGCGGAGTTCGCCGTCGTGGTGGACGACCCAGCTCTGTTCCTCGCGACGTTCGACGAGCTCGCGTCCGGGTGCCGAGCCGTGCTCGCGACCGAGGGGTCGTTCGATCCGGCGCGCACGGGAACCGCCCCGTGGCGTCCCGGCTCACTGGCCCAGGAGCCCGTCACGGCGGCGTGGGCGCTGATCCACGCGCTCGCGCATCTGCGAGAACACGTCGGTCACGCGCAGCTCACACGCCAGGTCGTCTAGCCTGTCGGTATGACCGCCCGCTCCTCCCCGAGGAACGTCGCCTCCCTGATCGTCGAGTGCCTCGAGAACGAAGGCGTCGAGTTCGTCTTCGGACTGCCCGGCGAGGAGAACCTCCACATGATCGACGCGATCGCCGACTCGTCGATCCGGTTCGTCACCACGCGTGACGAACGGGGCGCGGCGTTCATGGCTGATACGTATGGGGCGCTCACGGGCAAAGCGGGCGTGTGCCTGGCGACGCTCGGACCGGGCGCGATCAACCTGATGCTGGGGATCGCGAACGCACACCTCGACTCGCATCCGCTGTTGGCCATCGCAGCCCAGGCGGGCCTCAACCGGATCTACAAGGAGTCGCATCAGTTCGTGGACCTCGTCTCGCTCTACCGGCCCATCACGAAGTGGGGCGACATGGTGACCGTGCCGGCCGCGGCGCCGGAGATGGTGCGCAAGGCGTTCAAGCAGGCCGAGACCGAACGACCGGGGGCGACGTTCCTCATCTTGCCGGAGGATGTCGCCGAGCTCGCCGCCGAGGGCGAGCCGTTGCCCGTCAACGTTCCCCGCGACCCCGCGCCAGCGCCCGAGCAGGTGCACCGCGCCGCGCACGTGCTGGAGGCGGCGAAGCATCCGGTCGTGTTGGCGGGACCCGGTGTCGCGCGCGACGACGCGATGGAGGCACTGATCCTGTTCTCGGAACGGCTGAACCTGCCGGTAGCGACCACGTTCCTCGGCAAGGGCGTCTTCCCCGACGATCATCGCAACGCCCTGGGCACGATCGGGTTCATGGTCAAGGATTACGCGAACTTCGGCTTCGACGAGGCGGACGTCGTCGTCGCCGTCGGGTACGACCTGGTCGAGTTCTCACCGTCGCGATGGAACCCGAACCGCGACAAGCAGATCATCCACGTGCATCGCACGGTGGCCGAGGTCGACGCGAACTACACGCTGGCGGTCGGTCTGCAGGGTTCGATCAGCGAGACGCTCGACGCGATCGGATCCTCGTCGTACATCCACGGGATCCGCGGCGCCGTCCCGCCGGTTCGCGGGCTCGTCCGTGAGGAGTTGGAGATGGGTTCCGCCGACGACGCGTTCCCCGTGAAGCCGCAGCGGCTCGTCGCCGACATCCGCGCGGCGATGGACCACGAGGACATCGTGCTCTGCGACACGGGCGCCGTGAAGATGTGGATGGCCCGGCTGTACCCGACGTATCGCCCGAACACCTGTCTGATCTCGAACGGCCTGGCCACGATGGCGTTCTCGCTCCCGGGGGCGTTCGCGGCGAAGCTGGTCCATCCGGAGCGGAAGGTGCTCGCCGCGATGGGCGACGGCGCGTTCCTGATGAGCGTCGCCGAGATCGAGACGGCGGTGCGCGAACACGTGCCGTTCGTGATCCTCGTCTGGGTGGACGGTGGCTACGGCCTGATCCGATGGAAGGAAGAGATCCATCTGGGCCGCACGGCCGCCGTGTCGTTCGGCAATCCGGACTTCGTGCAGCTCGCCGAGAGCTTCGGCGCGCGCGGCTACCTGATCGGGTCGGCGGGGGAGTTGCTCCCCACGTTGCGCAAGGCGCTCGACGACGACGTGGTGTCCGTGATCGCCTGTCCGGTGGACTACAGCGAGAACGCCCGGTTGATCGAGCGCCTCGGCGCGCTCACCGAGCCGATCTAACGCGAAGGAGGAACCGTGGAGGAGAAGCCAGACAGCGAACTGTCCCAGCAGGTGGGCGGGCTGGTCGAGCGGCACGGGGACGAGGTCGCCGACGAAGTGGTCAAGACCAGCCGGTTCATCCGGCGATTCTCCACGGTCGTGCTCGTGCTGGTGGCGATCGGGTTCGTCGCGTTCTTCGTGTTCGCGATCGCGATCTTCTCGAAGTTCTGACACGACCGGCTGCCGGGCTTGTCCACGGGGGCCGCTAGGATAAGGGGGTCGGCGCAGTCGGCAACCTCCCGTAGGAAGGCCTGTTCCCCTTGGTACTGGACAAGATCGCGAACCTCGGCGAGGGGCGCAAACGCAAGAACCTGGACTCGCTCGCCCAGCTCGTGCTCACGTATGAGCCCGAGTTCGAGGACCTGACCGACGACGAGCTCCTCGCCAAGACGACGGAGTTCCGGGGGCGCGTCGAGAACGGCGAAGCCCTGGATGACCTCCTCCCCGAGGCGTTCGCCGCCGTCCGCGAGGCGTCCCGGCGTTCGACCGGGAAGCGCCACTTCGATGTCCAGGTGATGGGTGCCGCGGCCCTGCACCAGGGCAACATCGCCGAGATGAAAACCGGTGAGGGCAAGACCCTCGTCGCCACGATGCCGGCGTACCTGAACTCCCTGACCGGCCGGGGCGTGCACGTCGTCACGGTCAACGACTACCTGGCCAAGCGCGACTCGGAGTGGATGGGTCCGATCTACCGGACGCTCGGGATCCACGTGGGGTTGATCCAGTCCCCGATGTCGCCCACGGAGCGACGTCCCTCGTACGGCGCGCCGATCACGTACGGAACGAACAACGAGTTCGGGTTCGACTATCTGCGCGACAACATGGCGATGCGGATCGACGACTGCGTGCAGCGCGGGTACCAGTACGCGATCGTGGACGAGGTCGACTCGATCCTGATCGACGAGGCCCGGACCCCGTTGATCATCAGCGGGATGGTGGCGGACAGCGCGAAGTGGTACCAGACGTTCGCGCGGATCGCCCCCCGGCTGAAGCGGGATGATGACTACGAGGTCGACGAGTCGAAGCTCCAGGTCGCGGTCACGGAGTCCGGCGTGGCGAAGGTCGAGGAGCTGCTCGGGATCGAGAACCTCTACGAGCACGTCAACACCCCGCTCGTCCACCACATGCAGAACTCCCTACGCGCGAAGGAGCTCTACAAGCGCGACGTCGAGTACGTGGTCCAGAACGGCGAGGTGAAGATCGTCGACGAGTTCACCGGCCGCGTGTTGGAGGGCCGCCGGTACTCCGAGGGCTTGCATCAGGCGATCGAAGCGAAGGAAGGCGTCAAGATCAAAGAGGAGAACCAGACGCTCGCCACGATCACGATCCAGAACTACTTCAAGATGTACGACAAGCTCGCCGGGATGACCGGTACGGCGAAGACGCAGCTGACCGAGTTCGAAGAGACGTACAAGATCGGGGTCGTCGAGATCCCGACGAACCGCCCGATGGTCCGGGTCGACGGTCAGGACCAGATCTTCAAGAACGAAGAGGCCAAGTGGAACGCGCTCGTGGAAGACATCGTCGAGCGCAACGCCACCGGACAGCCGATCCTGATCGGCACCGTCTCGATCGAGAAATCCGAGCTCCTGTCCGGCAAGCTGAATCGCCGCGGCGTCCAGCATCACGTCCTGAACGCCAAGAACCACGAGAAGGAAGCGATGATCGTGGCGCAGGCCGGGCGCAAGAGCGCGGTCGTGGTCGCGACGAACATGGCCGGCCGCGGCGTGGACATCCTCCTCGGCGGGAACCCGGAGTTCCTGGCCCGTCAGGAGATGGCCGCCCGCGAGTGGGACAACGACGCCTATCTGATGTTCGAGATGGAGACGGAGGACCGCGTCGCCTACGAGGCCGAGTACGAGCCGATCCTCCAGAAGTTCCAGACGCAGACCGACGCCGAGCACGACGAGGTGGTCGACCTCGGTGGTCTCTACGTCCAGGGGACCGAGCGGCACGAATCCCGGCGGATCGACAATCAGCTCCGCGGTCGATCCGGCCGCCAGGGCGATCCGGGCGCCTCGAACTTCTTCCTCTCGCTCGAGGACGACCTGATGCGGTTGTTCGCGAGCGACCGTGTGGCATCGATCATGGACCGGTTGAAGTGGCCGGATGACGAGGCGATCACGGCCAAGATGGTCACGCGCGCCGTCGAGAACGCCCAGAAGCAGATCGAGGAGCTGAACTACGAGCGACGCAAGAACGTCCTGAAGTACGACGACGTGATGAACCATCAGCGGACCGTGATCTACGGCGAACGCCGGAAGATCCTGGAGGGCTACGACTTCGGCGAACAGGCTCGCGAGATGGTCGAGCAGGTCGTCGGAGATGCCGTGGGGACGCACTGCCCGGTCGACGTGTTCCCCGAGGAATGGGACCTGGACGCGCTGCTCGTGGCGCTGGCCGAGATCTACCCGGTCGCGTCGGGGAAGACCGAGATCGAGCCGATCCGGGACGTCTTCGAGATGCAGGCCGTGTTCATCGAGGAGGCGCTCGCGGCGTACGACGCCAAGGAGACCGCGATGACCGCTCCGGTCATGCGCGACCTCGAGCGCGTGGTCCTGCTGAACATCACGGACACGAAGTGGCGCGAGCATCTCTACGAGATGGACTACCTGCAGGAGGGGATCCATCTCCGGTCCTACGCGCAGAAGGACCCGCTGGTGGAGTACCAGCGCGAGGCGTTCGACATGTTCAACGAGCTGACCGACTCGATCCGCGAGGACTTCGTGCGCTACATCTACCGGGTGGAGTTCGTTCGCCCGGAGTCGCAGCAGGCGCGTCCCCAGCGCGTCTCGGACAACCGGGCCGCGGTCGAGAGCGGCGGTGACGAGACGGTCGTGCAGGCGAGCAACCCGCAGCAGGTGATCAGCGACAAGGTGCCGAGGAACGCACCGTGTCCCTGCGGTTCGGGCAAGAAGTACAAGAAGTGCCACGGCGCCGTCGTCTAGACCGGCGCGATCCCCTTGAGTTGGTAGAAGGGGCCGGCCCTGGGGGACCGGCCCCTTCTCTGCGGAGAGGGGGGTACCTCACCGGCATTGGTGGCAGACGTAGCTCCCGATCGTGATGGGCTGACGTGCCGGGAGGGAGTCGGAGGTCGTGCCCCCGAGGTTCTTCCCGCCGCTCAGCTGGTCGCCCACCTGGAAGGTCGTAGCCACCGGCTTCGTTCCCGTGGCGCTCGTGCTCCGCGTCATGGCGAACAGCGTCACGGCCATCACCACAGCCAGCAGGATCGCGGCAACCTTCGCGCCCGCCCAGCTGATACCGCTCTGGGTTCCTTGGATGGTTCCGGGACTCGCGCTCATCGTTCCCTCCTCGGTTCCCCTGTCGCCCGGTCGGGCGATCTCACGAGGGCAACGTACGTCCGGTGCGTCGACCGTTCGGTGGCGCCGCGCACCGCATCCGAGTGACGTTCGTCACCACTGTTACGATGCGCGCCGATGAGCGAGCACACGGAACGCCTCGATCCGATCGCCGAGCGCATCTCGGCCGCGAAGGAGTTCCTTTGACGTCGAGGGCAAGCGGGGGCAGGCGGCGGAGCTCGCGACCCAGGCCGCCGACCCGTCGCTCTGGAGCGACCCGGACCGCGCCCGTCAGGTCACCTCGAAGCTCGCCCGCCTGAACGCGGAGGTCGAACGCGCCGACGCGCTGCAGCGCCGCCTGGACGACGCGCGCGCGATCGACGAGCTGCTCGCGGACGAGTCCGATCCCGAGCTCGAGCGTGAGCTCGCCGCATCCGTCGGAACCCTCGAGCAGGATCTGGAGAAGTTGGAGCTGGCGGCGCTCCTGTCCGGCGAGTACGACGACGCCGACGCGGTCGCCACGATCAACGCCGGCGCCGGGGGGACCGAGTCGCAGGATTGGGCCGAGATGCTCCTGCGGATGTACTCGCGGTGGGCCGAACGCGAAGGACTCGATCTGGAGCTGGACGAGATCCACCACGGGGAGGAGGCGGGGATCAAGTCCGCCACGTTCACCCTGAGCGGCCCGTACGCCTACGGGCTGATCTCGACGGAGCGCGGCGTGCATCGCCTGGTGCGGATCTCGCCGTTCGATGCGCAGAAGCGGCGGCATACGTCGTTCGCGTCGCTCGACGTGATCCCGTTGCTCGAAGCCGAGGACGAGGACGACGTCGAGATCGATCCCAAAGACCTCCGGATCGACGTGTACCACTCCAGCGGACCGGGGGGACAGTCCGTGAACACCACGGACTCGGCGGTGCGCATCACGCACCTGCCGACCGGGATCATGGCCGCGTGTCAGAACGAGCGATCGCAACTGCAGAACCGCGCGGTCGCGATGCGGATCCTCAAGGCGCGCCTGGCCGAGATCGCCCGCCGTGAACGGGAGGAGAAGCTCGAGAACCTCCGCGGCGAGCGGAAGGCGGTCGACTTCGGATCACAGATCCGCTCGTACGTGCTGGCGCCGTACCAGATGGTGAAGGACCACCGGACGGACGTGGAGGTCGGCGATCCCAGCCGCGTGCTCGACGGCGACCTCGATCGCTTCATCGAGGCCGAGCTCCGCCATCGGGCGTCCGGCGGCTCTGCGTGAACCCGTCGAAACGCTCCCTGTTCCTCGCGAGCTTCCTGATGCTCTTCGTCGAGCTCGCGTTGATCCGCGGCACGGTGGCCGCGGTCGTGTACCTCTCCTTCTTCACGAACCTCGTGCTCCTCGCGAGCTTCCTGGGGATCGGGCTCGGCTTCCTCCGCGCGCGCGGCGAGCGCGATCACCTGGTCTGGGCACCGTGGTTGTTGGTCGGCCTGCTGGGCTTCCTCCTGCTGTTCCCGGTGAGGATCGGTCCCGCCGTGAACCGGGTTCCGGAGCTCCTTGGCCTCGCGCATATGCACGCGCTCCCGGAATGGCTCTCCGTCTCGGTGATCTTCCTCGGCGTGGTCGCGGTGATGGCGGCGATCGCTGAGCGGGTCGGGCGCCTCTTCTCCGCGTTCTCGCCGCTCGATGCGTATCGGCTGGACATCCTCGGGAGCATCACGGGGATCGTGGTGTTCTCTGGGCTGTCGTTCGTGGACGCCGGCCCGCTCGCGTGGATCGTCGTGATCGTCGCGATCATGGGTTGGCTGCTGCGGGGCGAGCTGACGCGCGTGGCAGTCGCGGGGCTCGCCGTCCTGATCGCCTTCGGGGTCTTGACCTGGATCGCTCCCCGGTCCATCTGGTCGCCGTACCAGCACGTCACGTACGCCGAACCGACCGCGGACGGCCGGATCGCGATCCGCGTGAACAACCGTCCCCATCAGACGATGGCGCCGCTCGACGTGCTGCTCGCCGACCAACCGTTCTACGCGTACCCGTACACACACCTGGCCAACGCTCCCCGAGACGTCCTGATCGTGGGAGCCGGGAGCGGGAACGATGTCGCTCTCGCCCTCGCGAACGGCGCGGAGCACGTGGATGCCGTCGAGATCGACCCCGTGTTGCAGTGGCTGGGACGCGACCTCCACCCCGAGCATCCGTACCAAGATCCGCGCGTGACGGTGCACATCGACGACGGCCGCGCGTTCCTGGAACGCACGGACGAACGGTACGACCTGATCCTGTTCGCGTTGCCCGATTCGTTGACCCTCGTCTCGGGTCAAGGAGGGCTCCGCCTGGAGAGCTACCTGTTCACGCTGGAGTCGATGCGAACGGTCCGCGACCACCTGAAGCCGGGCGGGGCGTTCGCGATGTACAACTACTACCGGCCCGACGTGTTCGAGCGCTACGCCACGACGCTGGCCGAAGCGTTCGGCCACGCGCCCTGCATCGATCGGGGCGAGCCGGGCGCGCTCAGCCGGTCGCAATCCGTCCTGACGATCGGGCGAGACGCGACGGATATCTCCTGCACCACCCCGTGGGTCGAGAACGGCGTCGCTCCCGAGCCGGCGACCGACGACCACCCGTTCCCCTACCTCCGGGGCCGAACCATCCCGTCCTCGTACGTGATCACGCTGCTCCTCGTCCTGGCGGCGTCCCTCGTGTTGGTCCGGGTGGCGTCCGGGCGACCGTTCGGCGCGATGCGTCCCTACGTCGACCTGTTCTTCATGGGTGCCGCGTTCCTGCTGCTCGAGACGAAGAACGTGGTGCAGTTCGCGCTGCTTTTCGGCACGACGTGGTTCGTGAACTCGCTGGTGTTCGGGGGGATCCTGGTCGCGGTGCTCGCCGCCGTCGAGATCGCGCGGCGCTTCCGGCTGCCGCATCGAGGCTGGCTCTATGCGCTGCTCGCGGCGAGCCTGATCGTGGCCTACGCGATCCCGCCCGAGGCGCTCCTGGGGCTCGCCCCCGTTCCGCGGTTCACCGCGGCCGTGGCGATAGCGTTCGCGCCGGTCTTCCTGGCGAACCTGATCTTCTCCCAGCGGTTCCGCGACGTGGGCGCGTCGACGGTTGCGTTCGCGGCGAACCTGCTCGGGGCGATGCTCGGCGGCGTCTTGGAATACGGGGCGCTCGTCGTCGGCTACCGGAACCTGCTCATGGTGGTCGCGCTGCTGTATGCGCTGGCGTTCGTCACGGGACGGCGGCATCTGGGAGCCGTGACGAGCGTCGACGCTCCCATGCCATCGCGAGTGGGATCGCACCCAGCAGGATGAACCACACGGCCGCCCCGGCGGTCATCCCTCTCGACACGTCCGGGTCGTGGTACGTGAGCCTGATCTCGTGGGTACCGGCGGGGACGGCGACCCCTTGGAGCAGGTAGTCGGTCGGCAACACGGACGCCGGGTCTCCGTCGACCGTCGCGGACCATCCGGGGTCGTAGCTGTTGCGGATCACGACGATCGATGGCGCGGCCGCGTCCGCCGTGATGCGCACGTCCTCGGGGGTCACCTCCCGGTAGGTGGCCGACCCAGGCGGTGCGCCGGGCGTCGCGACGATCGCGGGGTCGCGCTCCAAGACCGCCGTCTGGGAGGGATCGAACCCCGGTTCGAGCACGGCGTCCAGGGCCTCCGACGGCGTCGGCTCGATCGTCCACGATGGGACGACGGAGACGCGCGGCTCCCAGCCGTAGACCTGAACCAGGTCGTAGTCGTCGGCGCTCGCGACCACGCGCCCGGCCGGCAGCGGCTCGAAGCCGCGGGGCACGATCTCGTAGCGGACCCCCATCAAGCGGATGTCCTCGAGGGTCGGTCTCCCGAGGACCGCGGCGTTGTAGAAGACGGGGTTGTCGTTCGTGGCGCGGATGTACGTCCAGTAGCGGGGGAGCTGCACCGGGTTGTAGCCCAAGACGTCCGGGATCTGGAACAGCGTGCCGCGCTCCATCGCGAGCGCCGGCCAGTCCTGAGGACGCTGCGTGAACAGGTACCCCTTGTCGAACTGCGCAGCGGGCGGCGCATACGTGAGGTAGCGATCCGGCTGGTCCCGGAGGATGTCCACGAACCGCGTCGGGCGCAGGAACTCGCTCTCCGGGAGGTCGGGGGAGCGAAGGACCTGGGGAGCCAGGTTCGGATGCTCGCCCGATTCCAGACCCGAGAAGATCGTCCCGCCCTGGTACAGGCCCGAGTAGACGGCGCTCGCCAGGAGCTCCGCCGCGAGCACGCCCACGACGGCCATCGCCGCCCAGCGCTTGCGCGCGGTCGCGAGCCAGTAGAGCGCCGGCACGGCGGCGAGCATCGCCACCGCCAGCAGGACGAACCGGTACGGCTTGGCGCCGAAGACGAGCGGGAGCGCGAGGAGCACCGCGACGCCGGCGGCGAGCAGTCGCTTCACCGAACGCGCTTCCATCGGCCGATCCTTGAGACCCTGCAGGCCGATCGCCCCGAGCACCGGGATCGCGATCATCGACAGGTAACGCATGCGGCCGGGGTTGTGCAGGTAGACGTCGCCGAACGGCAGCTTCAGCATCAATCGCTGGAACCAACCGGCGGTGACGAGCACGTTGAGCATCGAGACCCACGTGAGGACGAAGCTGCCGCCGAACGCCCAAACGAGCGCGCGCCGCGAACGATCGCGGAGCGCGAACGGGATCGCGAGGAGCATCACGGCGCCGACGTACGCGCCGGGGGCGACGCCGTATGCGAGGGGCCACGCCGCCCACACGCCGTTCGTGGCGATCGGGCGATCGTTCGGCCGGCCGAGGGCCTGGTAGCCGCGGTGCAGGCTGGACGACCCGATGAACGCCAGTCGCGGGATCAAGATCGCCAGGCTCGCGAGCGGCATGACGGCCAGGAAGAGCGCGACCCGACCGGCCGCCGGCCATCGTCGGAGCTCGCCGCTCCGCACGGCCACCACCGATGTGGTCACCAGGTACGCGGCCAGGAGCAACGAGCACATCACCAGGCCGTGGCTCATGTGTGCGCTCGCGACCTGCGACCAGGCGAACGCCGACAGGGCCAGCCACGCCAACCGTCTCGACCAGCGATCGGTCTGCCGGTAGCCCGATGCGCCCACCAGCACGATGGTCGTCCAGGCCAAGAACCCGGCGAACGGGAGTTCGATCGCCATCTCGGACGTGGTCATGAGCATCGCCAGGCAGAGCCCGCCCGCGGTCGCGAACAGCCGCGAGATCGATTCCTTCCGGAGGAACCAGTACAGCCCGAGCCCGGCGAGGAGGGGGTTGAAGACGATCAGCGAACGGATCGCCGCGCCGGGGGACAGGGTCGAGAACAGGAGCATCGGGGGCGCATACAGCCAGCCGCTCTGAGGGTCGGCGGCGAACCGGTAGCCGAGCATCTCGTAGGGGTTCCACAGCGGCACGTGACCCGAGGCGATCGCGCGTCCGAGGAACGTGAACCGCGGGAGCCAGAACGCCAGGATGTCGGGGTGGTGGTTGGTCAGCAGCGGATGGAACGTGAAGCCCCGCAACGCGAACAGCACGCCAGCGACGATCGCGGCGGGCCCGGCGAGCGCGGCCAACACGCGGCGGAGGCGGTCGTTCCGCATGGGCGTCTCCGCCTCGCGGGGCGGGGTCATGCTCCCCGCGACGGTGGTGCTCATGGGCCCTGAGCCTACGGCAACCTCCCCGCCAACGCGGGGTCCTTTGGTAGGGTGAACCGGTCGTTCCCACCCCCTCGAACACCCCAAGGAAGCCACGTCCATGATCAGCCTGCAGGCAGTTACGAAGGTCTATCGCAACGGTGTTACCGCCCTCGAAGACGTCTCGGTCGAGGTCGAGAAGGGCGAGTTCATCTTCGTCGTCGGGCAGTCCGGCAGCGGCAAGTCCACGCTGATCCGGCTGCTGCTCAAGGAAGAGGAGGCCACGAAGGGCAGCGTGTACGTGGCCGGCAAGAACCTGGCGAAGATCACGGCGTGGAAGGTGCCGTACCTGCGGCGCAACATCGGCACCGTGTTCCAGGACTACAAGCTCCTGACGGACAAGACGGTGTTCGAGAACGTGGCGTTCGGGCTCGAGGTGATCGGCAAGCCCAAGCACGTGATCGACCAGCGCGTGCCGGAGATCCTCGAGTACGTCGGCCTGGGCGACAAGCTGAACAGCTTCCCGGACGAGCTTTCGGGCGGCGAGCAGCAGCGCGTCTCGATCGCGCGGGCCTGCGTGAACCGTCCGCTCGTGCTGCTGGCGGACGAGCCCACCGGCAACCTGGACCCGAACACCAGCGTGGACATCATGCGGTTGCTCGACAAGGTGAACCGCATCGGGACGACCGTCGTGATGGCGACGCACGACCAGGCGATCGTCGATGCGATGCGCAAGCGGGTCGTCGAGCTCGACAAGGGCCACGTGATCCGCGACCAGGCGCGCGGGGTCTACAGCTGATGGCTCGAGGGCTGCAGGGGTACTTCCGCGAGACCGCGCTGGGACTTCGCCGGAACGGCATCGTCGCGTTCGCCGCGATGTCCACCGCCTTCATCGCGCTCTTCCTGTTCGGGCTCGCGCTGCTGATCGCGCGCGAGTTCAACCTGGTGATCGACGCGTGGACCGGGAACGTCCAGGTGGCGGTCTACCTCAGCGACTCCGCGAACCCGGACACCGTGAAGCTCCTCACCGACAAGCTGGAGTCGCTCCCCGCCGTGGGTGACGTGACCTACGAGAGCAAGGCGCAGGCGTGTGCCCGGTTCCGCGTGCTCTTCGCGAACCAGCCGGTGTTCGTCGAGAACATCGATTGCAACGTCCTCCCCGCCTCGCTCCGGGTGAACCTGGCCGATCCTTCGCAGTTCCGGCAGATCTCCGATGCGCTCGGCTGCACGGTCGACGCCACGGGGAAACAGGCATGCGGCCCCGGGGTGGATACGGTCGCCGACTACCGCGAGGTGCTCTCCCGGTTGGTGGCGATCACGCGTGTGCTCTCGGTCGGCATCCTGTCGATCGCGATCATCATGCTCGCGTCGGCGGTCGCGTTGATCGCGAACACGCTGCGGATGGGCATGTTCGCCCGGCGCAAAGAGATCGGGATCATGCGCCTGGTGGGCGCGACCAACTGGCGGATCCGCGTGCCGTTCTTGATCGAAGGGCTCGTCGAGAGCCTCCTCGGTGCGGCGGCGGCGATCTTCGCTTTGTTCCTGGTGAAGGTGATCTTCATCGATCGCCTGCGCGACGAGATCAAGTTCTTCCCGCTGGTGCGCAACAGCGACGTGCTTGCCATCGCGCCGTGGATCCTGATCGCGGCCACCGTGATCGCGGTGATCGCCGGGACGATCGGGATGCGCCGTTTCCTCGACGTCTGAGGCGGCGCGATGAGCCCGCGCTCGCAGGACGCCGCCGACGAGAAGACCGTCGCGTCCAACCGGAAGGCCCGCCACGACTACGCCTTCCTGGAGCGGTTCGAGGCGGGCATCGTCCTCACGGGCTCCGAGGTGAAATCGCTCCGGCAGGGGCGGGCATCGCTCGCGGAGGCGTACGCGCGCGTCAGTCGCGGCGAGGCGTGGCTCGAGAACATGCACATCCCGCCGTACGAACAGGGCGAGAAGCGTGGCTACGATCCTCTCCGACCCCGCAAGCTCCTCCTGCATCGCAAGGAGATCGACCGCCTGGTCGGAAAACAGAAGGAGCAGAGCCTCGCGCTGGTGCCGCTGCGCGTCTACTTCGTGCACGGACTCGCGAAGGTCGAGCTCGGTCTCGGCAAGGGCAAGCGCGAGTACGAGAAGCGTCAATCCACGTTGAAACGCCTGGCCGAGCGAGAGATGGAACGCGCTGCCGGCCGCCGCCGGTGAACGATCGCGTCTCCTAGCTCACGACGCCTGAGAACTCGATCGTCGTCGCGGCCTCGTCGCCCACGACCCAGCCGTCGTGACCGGGCTGGATCTCGTAGGCCTCCCCAGGACCGAACTCCGCATCGCCGCCGTCCTCGGTCGTCACGTGCAGCGTTCCGGACAAGACGTAGCCAACGTGGTGGATCTGGCACGAGTCCGTCTTGGCGATCGGCTTGATGCTCTCGGACCAGCGCCAACCTGGCTGGTAGGTGGACCGGCGGACCGTGGTCCCTCCGATCTTCACCACCTCGATCTGTGCGTGGTCGAACGTCTTGGTCTCGTCGGGGCTCCCCATCGCCCTGTTCGTCACACCCATCTCGATCTCCTTCCATCCGGGTCCACGACCTTAGCCGAGATGTAGGCGAAGAGCGCGTCAACGCGACCCCTCGATCAGCCAGCACCCTCCTGCGTATACTCGAAAGGACAACTGCATATGGGGGTGTACTGGCTTCGACTTGGACGTTCATCGTCTGGGAGAAGCGGGCCGAGATCCCGGATGTCTCGTTAAACGCCGGATCAACACAAGCGCCGATAACTACGCGCTCGCTGCTTAATTAGTTAAGTAGCCGTCCCCTCCGGGTCGCCTGCGACCGGGGGATGGACGTCGTGAGCAGGCTCACGGCAGCGGTTCCGCCTGGGGGCCGTCGTCGAACATCGAACCCGGGCTGGCCTCGAGGTCCTCTGCCGGTGGGAGCTTCGAGGTGAGATCTTCCACCTGGCTGCGCCCGGAGAAGACCCAGACGGTCGCCCAAGCACGCGGGTTCGAATCCCGCCACCTCCAAGAACGCTTGCAGCGTAAGCGATGAGCGTTGTTGGGGGTGCTACACCAGACCCTCGTATCTCTCGATGATCTCCTGTGCCCAGGCCAATGCGTCACGTTCGGGACGAGGAGCGTGCAGGGATGAGACTCGTGAAAGGCTCGCACCGTGTCGATCGTGTCCGCTTCGTCCGCCGTCTTGTCGTCGCGGTACCGGATCACGCGCGCGAACCGCAGGGCCATGCCGCCGGGGTAGCGCGAGCTGGTCTGGATGCCGTCGAACGCGATCTCGACCACGAGTTCAGGGCGCACGAACACCGTGTAGTCGTCGCGGCTGGTCGCGAGCTGGAGGAGATGAGTGGTCTGCCACTCGAGCAGCGCGTCCGTCAGACCCTTGAACGTCTTGCCGAGCATCACGAAGCCGCCGGTCTCCGGATCGCGCGCACCCAGGTGGAGGTTCGACAACCGTCCCTGTCGGCGCCCGTGTCCCCATTCCGCCGCGAGCACGACCAGATCCAGCGTGTGCACGGGCTTGACCTTCAGCCAGGCGGCGCCCCGCCGCCCCGCTTCGTAGGTCGACGCGAGCGACTTCACGACCACACCTTCATGACCGCGTGCGACCGCGTCGTCGGAGAACGCGGTGGCCGCCTGCGCATCGTCGGTCGTGAGGCGCGGCACCCACAGCTCATCCGGCATGACCTCAGCGATCGCCGCATAGCGGTCGCTCGCGGGGAGGTCGATCAGGTCCACGCCATCGAGATGCAGGACGTCGAAGAAGAACGGCGTGAGCGGAACCGCCGCTCGCAGGGCCGTGACGTCGCCGCGGCTGGCCGCACGGCTGGCGGTCTCCTGGAACGGCCGGGGACGCCCGTCCTCGCGCAACGCGATCGCCTCGCCGTCCAGGACCACGGCATCGACGTCGAGGGCCATGACCGCATCCGCGATCTCCGGCATCCGTTCCGTGATCGCGTCGAGCGTCCTGGTGAAGATGGTCACCTCATCGCCGTCGCGGTGCACCTGGATGCGGACCCCGTCGAGCTTCCATTCGACGACGGCGGGTGCCGCTTGCTCCAACGCCGCCGTGACCGAGAGCGCGGTCTTGGCGAGCATCGGTTGCACGGGCAGGCCGACCCGCAGCGTGAACGCAGAGAGGCCTGCCGCCCCCGAGCGGAAGACGGCCTCGGCGACAGCCGGCAGGTCGCCGGCCAGCATCGCGGCTCGCCGCACCGCAGCCGGATCGAGCTCGGCGGCCTGCGCGACGGCATCGGTCATGATCCCGGTGAGCGCCCCCTGCCGGAGCTCCCCGCCCGCGAGTTGCGCGAGGAACCGCTGCTCGTCGGCGGTCGCCTGCGCGAACAACCGCTCGATCCCGGTGCGTCGAGCGGCGACGGATCCCGGGCCGGTCGCCACCGCGGCTCGGGCGAACGCCGCGTCGACGTCGGCCACCCCCAGCGAACGCTTCCGCGCAGCCTCGGGCACGTCTCGGAGGGTCGCCCACCCCACGCCGGTCCGGCGTTGCCGGAGCTCCCCGGAGAGATAGCTCACCACGATCGGCACCTCGTCGAGATCGGTGCGTCCCAACAGGTCGGCGATCGCCCGGACCTTGGCCAGCCGTGATCGCGTGGCCGCCACCTGGTTCGATGTGTCGACCAGCTCACTCAGCAGCATCGGATGGGTGGTGCGACGGGGTCGGAACGCCGAGCCCGGCGAAGAGGCGGGTTGCCTCGGCCCGCGCGATCGCGGCCGCGTCTGCGCGGTCGAGCGCCGAGAGGCATCGGGCAGCGCCGGACAAAGAGTGGGCACGCTCGAAGGGATCGCCGTACGCCTCCCATCCCGTGGCGGCATCCTCGAACCGCCCTGCGGCGTCGTCGAACATGCCATTCGCCTCGGCGAGGAGTGCTCCACCCGACGCCACCGCGAGCTGGGTCCTGGCGACGTAGACGGGTCGATCTCCCAAGATACGGGCGGCCAACTCGACCTCGCCGTTGGCGAGGCAGATCCGGAGCACTTCGGGGGACTGCAGCTCGCGATATTCGGTCGGACCCTCGCGGGTCGCCTCGTCGAACGCCCGCACGAACCCGATGGCCCGAGCCGCATCCCCGACGGCGTGGGCGACGACGGCCGCGGCCACGAAGACGGGGGCCTGAACCTGGAGATCGCCGACCTGCCGGGCGAGCGGGATCGCCCGTGCGATCGGGTCCTCGAGCCCATCGAGGAGCCCGCGGTTGGCGAGCACGCGTGCCCGGTAGCTGAGTCCGATGGACTCCGCGATCGTGTCGCCGTGCTCGGTCGCCCACGGCAGCAGCGTCGCGACGACGTCGAGCAGGTCGTCCCAACGCCCCGCGTCGTAGAGCAGCCACAAGGATTCGGCTCGCGCCCACATCGCCTGGCCCTGGATCCCCCTCCGGTCGCAGATCTCGATGGAGGCGTCGTTCATCTCGAGACCACGGCTCGGTCCTTCGGCGACGCCAACCCATTCGCTCAGATAGGAGTAGGACGTGGCCTGGTCCAGAGCTGTCCCGGAGGCCTGCGCCCGGTGGAGCGCCTCCCACAGATCGTCCATCCCTGCGGCGTCGCCGGTCTCGAGCCGGCCGTTCCCACGGATGTGCAGGGTCATCACCCCGATGCTGCCCGAGTGGGGGAGCTCGAGGGCACGTGTGGCCCAACGCAGCGACTCCTCGGAGCGGCCGGCGAACATCTCGTCCTCGGCGAGTGCGGCGTAGAGCTCGGCGAGCACGGGCGAGGGTGGCTGCCCGTCCAAGAGCGCGACCCCGCGTTCCAACGCGGCCCGCGCCGCCGCACTGTCGCCGCGGAACCCCAGTTGGAAGTAGAGACGGCGAAGCGCGAAGGCGGCCGCCTCGCGATCGCCCTGTTCGAGCGCCAGGTCCACCGCTTCCTCGTAGGCGGCCACCGCCTCGTCCACCTCGAGGCGGCCAGATCGCCATCGGAAACCGGTGGTCTCGCGGAGGATGGAAGAGCGGTCGGGATGATCCGGCGGCGTGAGCTCCAGCGCTCGCTCGTAGTACGTGGCCGCCTGCGCGACGTCGAGCGACGTCTGGCGCCTGCCCGCCAACAGCAGGAACCGTCGCGCCTCGTCTCGGAGCTCGGGTGAATCCTCCGGGAGGCTCGCCGCCTTCGCGAGGGAGAGCGCTTCGGTCGTGTGGTAGGCGAGGAGCTCCGCGCGATCCTCGAGCCGGTCGCCGGCGGTCGCCTCCAACCATCGCGCGACGGAGAGATGGCGTTGCACCCGTCCGGCCCGCGGGATCCGTTTGTACGCCACGTCGCGGAACAACCCGTGTGAGAACGAAAGCTCGTCCTGATCATCCATGGTCTGCGTCGACGAACGTCGGATCATGCCGCGACCCAGGAGCTCTCGGAGACGTTCGGCGACCGCGGGGTCGTCGTCGTTCATCGCGGCGATCGCGCCGGACCAGAAGTGATCGCCGACCACGGCAGCGTCCTGGAGGAGCGACCGCTGCGCGGGCGAGAGCGCATCCAGTCGCGCGGCGATCAACGCCTGGATCGAATCGGGCAGGGCGACGGATCCGGCGTCGGCGACGAGCTCACGGTCTCCCAGCATCCGCACGAACTCGAGCGCGTACAGCGGGTTGCCTCCCGCGCTCAGGACGAGCGGCCCCTGGCTCTCCGCCGGGAGCACCGCCTGGACGAGGAGCTCGGCCAACAGCTCGTGCATCGCGGACTCGGGGAGCGGGGACAGCGTGATCGTCGACGCGTTCGGTTCCTCGCTCCCCCACCCGGGACGGACGTCGAACAGTTCGGGACGGGCCGTCGCGACCAGAAGGATCGGAGCATCGATCGCGTGCTCGCCGAGCTGGTCCAGGAAATCGAGCATGGCCTGATCGGCCCAGTGGAGGTCTTCGATCACGAGGACGACGGGCGCGATCGCCGCCTCCGCCAGGAGGAACCGCGTCCACGCCATGAAGGACTCGGCCCGGTCGGGGGCCGCCGAGCCTCCCGACCCATGCAACCCGAGCAGCGGCGCGAGGCGCGCTCGCAGCCACTCGGCCTCCGCCGCACGGGGCTCCAGCCTCGTGATCCGCTCGTCGAGCTTCGCGGTGGCCCGCCCCCGGTCGTCGGAGCGCATCACACCGGTCGCCTGGCGGACGACCTCCTCCAGCGGCGCGAACGTGACAGATTCGCCGTACGGGAGGCATCGTCCCTGGAGCCACGACGCGGGTTCCTGAGCGGCCAGGACGTGTTCGCGCAGGTCGGCCACCAACCGCGTCTTGCCGATCCCGGGCTCGCCGACGATCGTCACGAGCTGGAGCGAGGAGCCTCCAAGGACGCGATCGAAGAGCTCGCGGAGGAAGAGCCGCTCGTGTTCCCGCCCCACGAACGGGGTTGCGTCCTCGTCGGCGCGGCCGGGCGCCTCCGCCCGGAGCGACTCCACCACCCACACGCGGAGCGGGTCGGCCTTGCCCTTGACGACGACGGGCTCGAGCTCTCCGTAGGAGACGGCGTCCTTCGTCACACGATGCGTGCTCTCACCGACCACCACGCCCCCATGGGGCGCGACGGCTTGCAGCCGCGAGGCGGTGTTCACGACATCGCCGGCGACGTTCTCACCGATCTGCGGCCCGGTCGCGAACGTCACGACCGCCTCGCCCGTGTTGACGGCCGCGCGCACGGGGATCGAGAGCTCGCCCGTGCGCGCCTGGATCGCGAGGGCGGCACGGACGGCTCGCTCCGGGTCGTCCTCGTGTGCGACCGGCGCCCCGAACACCCCCATGGCCGCGTCGCCCACGAACTTGTCCAGCGTGCCCCCGAACCGCTCGATCTCTTCCTTCGCGATCGTGTGGAACGGGATCAGCGTCCGCCGGACATCCTCGGGATCGGCTCGGTCCGAGCGCGACGTGAACCCCGCGAGGTCGGCGAACAGGATCGACACGACCCGACGTTCTTCGACGGGCGCCACGGCCGGCACGTCGGCGAACGGTGTTCCGCAGTTCGAGCAGAAGCGGGCTTCGTCGGGGTTCTCGTACGAGCACGCGACGCAGGTCACCGACACGCGCCGAGTCTATCGACGCTCGTCCCGCCACCTCGCGGTGCGAGGCGCTCGGCTCAGGCCGGTCGCTCCGCGACCGAGTACAGGCGCCATCGGTCGGGAACGCCCTTCAGCTCGTGCTCTCCCGCCTCTTGGAAGCTCAGGCCGGAGCCGGCGACCAGGTCCTTGACGGTCTGCGACACGAGGACCTCTGAGGCACCCGCTATGGCCGCGACCCGGGAGCCGATCGACACGGTGATCCCGCTGGTCTTCCCGTCGATGACCTGGCACTCACCCGTGTGGATGCCTGCCCGGATCTCGATGCCGAGATCAAGCACGCGCTGCTTGATCTCCAACGCGCAATGGATCGCCCTGGCGGGACCGTCGAACGTGGCGTAGAAGCCGTCTCCCGCCGTGTCGGACTCGACCCCTCGCCAACGGCCGAGCGCCTCGCGGACGATCGCGTGATGTCGTTCGATCAGGCCCTTGTACCGGTGGTCGCCCAAGGTCACCCCCAACTGCGTCGACCCGACCACATCCGTGAACAGGACCGTCGCCAGGAACGAATCCAGGGCCGATACGGCCGGCTCCACGCCGACGAACGCCCTGATGGCGTCGAGGACGTGGGGTTGTTCGTCGACCGTGAGGGCGCCGGCCCCCGGGAAGAGGCGGACCTGGGGTTGGCGCAGGAGGGAAGCGAGGTACGCGAGCGCCTCGCGATCGCGTTCGCGGGCCAAGAGCAACACGGGGGCGGAGATCGACGGCATCGCCCCCCGCACATCGGTCTCGTTGTAGATGCGATCCATCTCGGCGGCGACATCCGGGGTCGAGGTTTGGCGCGTGAGCCATCCCCAGGGCGCGCGGCCCGACGTCTGGGCGAAGGCCTGCATGTCTTCGAAGTCGTACGCATCCGTGCCCCAATAGCGGACGACATCCTGCGAGCCGCGTTCGAGGAGCTCTTCGTCGGCCCCGAACGGATAGTCGGGGGCGATGGTCGTGCGCGGGGCCGGATACCACCAGAAGAGGGAGTGGACCCGGTCCGGCACCGTCGCCGCGAACAGGACGTTCGGCGCGCCGCCCTCGAGCGCTCCGCCGAGTACGACCCGTTCGCTCCCCACGGCATCGAGGACCGTCCCCATGTCGGCGACGCGGGTCTCGAGGTTGGGGAGAGCGACATCCCGACTCGACGCGCCCGTCCCGCGCCGGTCGTGGAGGATCAGGCGGGAGAAGGACGCGAGTCCGTGCAGCCACTCGGCAACACCTGTGTACTGCCAGATCGTGTCGACGTTGCCGATCCACTCGAACTGCCACACGAGGTCGATCGGCCCATCACCCACGACCTGGTAGGCGATGTATGCCCCGTCCGGGGCTAACGCGTAGTGGGTCTCGGGGTTCACGGACGTGCGCTCAAGGGTTGGAGCACGCAGAACTCGTTCCCTAGTGCTCGCGGATCGTGGCGATCGAACGTCGTGTATCGGATCGTGATCGACATCGTCATCTCCTCGTGTGTCAGGAGGAATCTGACACGAACGCGGCGTCGGCGCTCGCATGGATCTCGAGCACGGAATCGGATCGGAGCGCGGCGAATGACCGCTGATCCAGGGTGACCACGGGCACCGAGATCCCGTAGAGCTCACGGGCGACGATGGCGCCGAGGGCGATGATGCCGTCCGGTTCTTCCAGGAGGATCCCGGCAGGCCCGGTCCCGATGCGGATCGCCTCGGCGAGCACGTAGGAGCTGGAGCTGGACCCGCGGCCGGAAGGAAGGACGAGGATGCGTCCGGTGACGACCTCGTCGAGCTGCGGATGGTGGGTGTCGATCACTCTCCCGGTCGACGGATCGAGCCCTCCCCAGAAGCTGAGCGGCTCGTCGAGGACGAGCGCGGTACCGGTCGCGTGGCCGGCGACCAGCGTCCGTCCCTCAGGCATCGGCCTCACCCCAGAGCTCGGGGTCGCGCCAGACCCGGCCGAGCGACGCCGAACGGACGCACTCCTCGAGCGAGCCGAACACCACGTCGACCCCCAGGTTCGCCGGCGCGTACCAGGCCCACTTGGCGGAGTTCGTCATGACCGGGCCGTGCACGTCGTGCAGGATCGGGGTGATGTAGGTGCAAGTGTCGGTCACGATGGCGACGCCGGCATCGCGGAGCCGCGGGAGCGACCCGTGTCGCTCGGCGGCCGCTGCGACGTCGCGTCCCGTGTTCGCGTAGAAGGGGATCGACGGCGGAGCGTCGTCCATGAGCCCGGCCAGCGTGTCGAGCTGGTTGATCGACAGGTGAGGGGTGCCGACGCTCACCGCGGCGATCGGTCCTGAGCCGACGGTCGTGAGCGCATCTCGCGCGGCGCGGAGGTCGGACGCGCTGACGACGATCTCGCGCTCCGCTGGACGTCCGCCCAGCGCGGCTTCGAGGGTCTGCGCCTCCGGGGTGACGCCGACCGCGTGGAACATCGCGACGGCGCCCGAGGACGCCGCCGCGGCGCCGAGCGCCTTCAGCCGGTCCTCGTCGGTGTCGGCGGGCAGGCCGACGATCGCGGGCACCGCCGTGCCGGTCCGTTCGCCGATCACGTGACCCACGCACGTCGGCGTCACCTCGTCCCGCAGCAACCGGTCGGGGATCCCCTCGAGGCGGAACACGACCTGCGCGCGGCGGTTCGCCGTCAGGTGCAGGCCCGCCTCGGGAACGCGTCCGGTGATCGCCGCGCAGATGTCGATGAAATCGCCGTAGCGGTTCGTTCGGGCGCCCAGGACGGAGTTCGCGAAGACGATCGCGTTGGACTCGGCCCAGGCGATGTGCTTGCCGAACCCGGGTCGGTCTGGGAGCTGATACGGAGCGCACGTCCACGTGGGTCGACACCCCATCGAGACATAGGTCTCCATCAGTCGGCGGGCGGCTGCAGCCGTTCCGGCGTCGAGTCGCACCAGGTCGGGATGCAACAGATCGAGCGACGAGACGTTCAGCGTGGTCGGAACGACCACCCTCGCCCCGCCTGCCGCCAGTCGTTCCGCGAAGTCCAGTCCCGCCCGGCCGTGGTACAGGCAGCTGTCGATGTGGGCGGATGTGATGTCGATCAGCCGTTCCGCCTGCCAGACGTCGGCCATCTCGACGAGGATGCGCATCGCGAGCTCGGCCGCGGCTCCACGCGATCCATCGAGGAAGGCGCGGTCGTCGTGCGAGAGCTCCAGAGCCATCGGGTGGGCATCATGTCATGGAGTACGCTCACCGCTTGACCTCGACGGCCGACCTCCTCGATGAACACGGCGATCGCGCGGCCGTGTGCGAGACCGTGTTGCGTTCCTACGGCGGCGTGCGGGCGTTCGCGGGTCGGATCGCGACCGTCCGATGCTTCGAGGACAACGTCGTGTTGCGCCAACGGGTCGGTGAGCCGGGAGACGGCCGGGTGCTGGTCGTGGACGGCGGAGGCTCTCGTCGGGTCGCGCTCCTGGGCGACAACATCGCGGGGATCGCCGTGGCGAACGGCTGGGTGGGACTGGTGATCCACGGGTGCGTCCGTGACGTCGCGGCGCTCCGCACGCTGGAGCTCGGGATCTTGGCGCTCGGCTCGACCCCGCGTCCGAGCGGGAAGGCAGGTGTCGGGGAGGTCGACACGCCGGTGACGTTCGGTGGCGTCACGTTCCGGCCGGGGGCGCAACTCTTCGGAGACGAGGACGGACTGGCCGTTCTGGAAGGCTAGGACGGGATCGCGGGGATCCCGAACGGGTCGCCGTCGCTGAACGTCGTCTCCCCGAACGCCGAGAGGTCGGTCGAGGTGCGCAACGTCTGCAGGTACGACGTCGCGAACACCGCCGAGAACTCCTTCTGATCGAGCATGTCCTGTTCGATCGCGCTCACCGGCACGTACGGCCCGATGTTCTGGCGGTACCGGTAGTCCTTCAGGTACGCGGCCACGTCCTCGAGCGACGCCCCGTTGTCCCACAACACGTCGCTGTGCAGATACACCTCGGACGGCACCACGCTCTGGACCACGTTGAACATCCCTCGCCCGAACTCGGCCTCGATGTGGTCGCCGAGCTGGATCGGATCCAGCCGCACGCCGCCGGCAGAGTCGGGGAGGGGGCACTGTCCATGGTCGGCGGTCACGATCAACACGTAGTCGTCGGGGAACAGCTCGTCGAGCGTTGCCACCAAGCGACCCAGCTGGGCGTCGACCGTCTCGAGCATCAAGCCCTCCCATTCGGAGAGCATGTTGTACATGTGTCCCGTGTAGTCGGGGGACTTGTAGTTGATGAACAGCAGGTCGGTGACGTCGCTCTGACCGATCGGCTCGTTGCGGAGCGTCGCCTCGATCAGATCGCCCTGGTACTGCACGACCGGCGGACTCGACGACGGCGACTGCTTACCGGTGGGCGTATACGCGGCGTCCCACCCGGGCGAGGTGAACGCGTCGGCGTGAGCCTGGTACACGTCGAGACCCGGCGCACCCGCCGGCAGGCGGAACAGTTCGGGGTTGTGCGGCGCCCACCCGCCGACGCCGTTCGTCTTGTAGAGCGACTCGTCCCAGAACACGCCGACCGGCAGGTCGGTCGATGGGCGTGAGCGGCCGCCGTACCCGATCATCCCCATGTGCCAGACCTGGTAGCCGATCTGGCCGACCCACGCGCGGTTGTCGGTCGCGTCGCTCCACAGGTCGGCGAGCGTCGGGATCAAGATGTCGCCCGGGTTCGCCCGGCCTGCCTCCCCGTACACCTTGCGGACCTTGTTCCCGTCCCGGATGTTGTGGCCGGTCACCCCGTGCTGGTTCGGGTACGTCCCGGTGCCGATCGTCGCATGGGCGCACGCCGTGACCGCAGGGAACGACCCCGTGATCGCGTTGCGGTAGTTGGTGCCCTGCTGCATCAGGCGTTTGAGGTGTGGCCATCGGTCGGGCCATTGCAGGAGGACGTTCCAGCCGCCCCCGTCGATCACGAACGTCACGACGACCTTCGGCTGCCTCGAACGGCCTCCCGGGATGGGGGGGAGCGCCCGCCCGGCGCGGTCCGAGGGCCAGTTCCCGTCGCCGATCGTGCCCGCGACGGTGGGCGCGACATCGGCCAGGGTGACGCGCTCGGTGGAGTCGGAGGCGCCGGTGCGTCCGGGCGCGTAGACCACCAGCGGCACCCGCTCGAGATACATCCACACGGAGGCGTGGCTCGTGTTCGGGTAGTAGCGGACGAGCTTCTGCGATTCGTTCGCGTAGTTCGCGCTGTTGTACGGGGCGAGCAGGAGTTGGAGGTCACCCGAGCGCCCCGGGTGGTACGCGCGACGCACGAGCTCCATGTACTCGGCGCCCACGTCGTGCGCCATGGCCTGTTGGACCGGCCGCGCGGCGGGACGGGAGAGCTTGCTGGCCGCCCGTCCGAGCGCGCTCCCGACGAACACCCACGCGAACCCACCGAGCCCGGCGAGGGCCATGAACCGGCGGCGGCCCGGATCGTGGGCGCCCTCCGGTCCCGTTCTCCAGGCCAGCACCGCCATAGCGGCGAGGAAGCAGAGCAGCCCCGCGACGAGCCCGAGGATCGTGCTGCCGAACGCGGACACGACGAACGCGACCACGCCTCCGAGCAGCGCGAACAGGACGAGGGAGCGAGCATAGGGACGATGCACGACGATCGATTCTCCCAGAGCGGATCGCTTCGGTCGGGGACGAGAGGACGATCCGCGTGCGGGTTCGGTGGAGATCCTGGCGCCGTCAGATCGTCGCGAGGATCTTCTCGGGTTCGGGCTCGGCGGCGCTTCGGTCGGAACCCTCAACGAGGATCCGCTCGGTCGGGGCACGCCGTTTGCGGCGGTCCTTCACGGTGAGACCGCGCACGAGGACCAGGAAGAGAACGATCGAGCCGGTGACCATGTAGGTCCACCAGAGCCACGGTTGAACGGCGTCCGTCCCGGTCCAGACACCATGCACCATCGCGAGCGTGAAGGCTGGGACGGAGGCGAGATGGAACCGACGCCACCATGTGGTTCCCAATCGCTTCTTCGCCCACGTGGTCAGGAGGACGACGACCGACAGATACATCGCGGCGATACCGAACGCCACGGGCACCGGACGGAACACGCTGTGGAGCGGCGCGAGCAGATCGATCACTCGGAACGGGCGGAACTTGTCGAGCAGAAGCCCGCCGAGGTGAACCGCGAGCAGTGGCAGCATCGCGATGCCCAGGTAGTGGTGAATGTTCGTCGCAGTGACCTTGGAGACCCGCTTGCCCATCACGGACGTGGTGCCGACCAAACCCCACACCACGGATAGGAACAGCACCAGATACGTGCCCACGCCTGCCGCGCGGAGGAGCAACCACGTAGTCATCGTGCCCTCCGTCTCACAGCCGTACCGATACGCTCAGGTCGACCGGCTGATGCGTCGTGGTGTTCGTGGCCCCCGTCAGCAGCCGGAACGACTTCGTCGACAGCGGGAGCGTCGCGTTATCGACGACGAAGTCTCCGAACACCGAGACCTGCGGCATCATCACGAAGCCCTCGGCCGTGTTCGTCGACGAGACGAACAGCGCCCCACGTCCTACCTGCCGGCCACTCGCGTCGACGATCACGATGGGGCGGTTCCACACGAGCTGAGCTGTGGTGGTGTTGTCGATCGTCACCCAGACGTCGACGTGGCCCGCTTCGAGCTGCACGCCCACGACCTTCACGACGATCCCACCCTGACTTGCGGAACCCGTCGCGTGGGCGAAGGTCGACGCGGCGACGCTCCTGCCGTTCCGCATGTAGTCGGCGACCATCCATTTCCCGTTCGTCTTGACGAGACGCACCGGACCTCCGTAGGTGGTGAGCCGGTCGCCGACCGTCCGGGTCGCGTCGAACGAAACGAGCGCCTCGGAACCGGTCACGGAGGTCACCTGGAGCCGCTCGATGCTGAGCCCTCCCTGGATGACGGAGGGGGCGATGTCTTGTGATTCGAGCCATCTGGCTTGCACTTCGAGCTGTCCCGTCGAGGATCGCGCCACCTGCTCCCAGTCGCCGGAAGGAAGCGCCGACCCGAAGTACCTGTTCACCGCCGCGGCTACTGCCGCGACGTCCCCAGCGCCGGCGGACGCTGACGACGCGGGCCCGACACTCCCTGTCGAACAGGAGGGAACCAAGAACATCAGCAGTACCAACCCCGCCAGCGCGGTGACCGTTCGGCGTATCACTCTGGTCTCCGATCGTCTTTGCATCTGACTCAGGTATACGCCGGGAGAGGCTGACCGTCGCCGCCACTCGGCCCTATGAACGAGGGTCGGATCCCGCCCGAACGCGGCGCGCCGTGGATATGTTCAAGGTGACGAGAAAGAAGGAGGCCCGATGGACAGGCGATCAGCGATGATCATCGCTGGAACCTTGGTGGCCGCCTTGATGTCTGGGGTCATCGCACGTGAGCTCACGCTGTCCAATCCGGCGCCAGGTCCCATCCAGGTCGTGCAGACCTCGACGGTCCCCGCTCCGAACGTTTCGATCGCTCCGACCGAAGAACGGGGGTGAGTCAGGTGACCGTTGGCAGAGGTGGGCATGATGGTCAACCGGCCGCCGCGTCCCCGAAGAAGCGGAAGCTGAGCAAGCGAACCGTGAAGCTGATCGCGTGGGTCGCAGGTGCCGTCGCGTTCGCGCTGCCCTGGGCGGCGATCCAAGCGGTGCCGAAGCCCGCCGCGACGGCGGGCTCTCAGCTCGTGGTCGTCCCTGCGGGGAGTCACGTCGTCATCACGCAAGCCCAGGCGGGGGGAGCGGGAGGGGTGGTCGTCACGCCGGGTAAGGGTGGAGGGGTCACCACTCCGGCTGTCGCGACCACCGGCGGTTCGGCGCCCCCGCCCCCGGGGGTGTGAGGAGACCCGAGCTGGCATGGTGATCGTCGACGAGGCGGTGTCGGTCCGCCGTCACACGTTCCGGGCGATGGGGACGAGCGTGGACCTCGTCACGACGTCGACGGCCGATCCAGCCGCCTTCATCGAAGTCATCCCAGACGTGGAGTCGACGTTCCGAACGTACGAGCAACGGTTCAGCAGGTTCCTCGAGACGAGCGAGCTCTCGAGGGTGAACGCGCGATCCGGCTGGTGGACGTCGGTGTCGAAGGAGTTCTCATCGATGTTGGGCGCCGCCCTCGATGGAGCGCGTCGGACAGGCGGGCTGTTCGATCCGACGGTCTTGCCCGCGCTCCTCGCCGCCGGATATGACCGCGATCTCGACGATGTGCTGGCCGGCGCCCGCGACGCGCTGCGCACGGCCGAGCCGTGCGGTCGATGGAGGGATATCGAACTCGAGGAGAACAGGCTCCGCCTGCCTCCGAACGTGGCTCTCGACTTCGGTGGGATCGCGAAGGGCTGGACCGTGGACGTCGCCGTCGAGCTCGCATCGGCGCGCTTGCCCTGGGCGCTCGTGGGGGCGGGGGGCGATCTGCGGGTCGCGGGCGAGGTTCCTGGGCGCGGCCTGGATGTCGCCGTGGAGGATCCCCACGACCCCAGCGCCGAGGCGCTGCGTCTGCGGCTCGTCGATGGATCGCTCGCCACCTCGTCCGTGACGCGTCGGGCGTGGGGACCCAACCTGCATCACCTCATCGACCCTCGAACCGCGCTCCCCGCCAGGACCGGCGTCGTCCAGGCGACGTCCTGGGCTCCGACCTGCCGGGAGGCCGAGCTCCGGTCGACCTGGGCACTGCTCGAGGGCCGACCGATACTCACCCGCTTCCCGGCGACGCTCGTCTTCGAGGACGGGACCATCGTCACGAATATGCCAGGAGATCTGGGAGGGTAACCACGGATCACTCGCGTCACGTGAGGCGCGGGGAGGTCGCAGCTCTCCACATGCCGGCTAGGCGGCGTCGAGCGGCCCGAACTCCGACGCGCCGGTCGGCCGGGGTGTCGCGAGTCCGGCCTTCAAGAGGATCCAGAACGAGAGCTCGACGATGGGACCCACCAGCAGCGCGAGCGTGAGGGTGCCGATCCCGGCGTCCCCCCCGAGCATCACGCCGATCGTCAGCACGACGACCTCCATCGTCAGGCGGACGACACCGATCCGCTTCCCCGTCCGTCGCGAGATCGCGAGCATCAGCGAATCGCGCGGCCCCGCGCCCATCCCGGCACCGATGTAGAAGGCCGATCCCACGCCGAAGAGCAGGATCCCCGCGGCGAGCAGGCCGATCCTTACCGGCAGCGCGGATCCCGAGAGCTGTTCGATGGCAGGGACCGACTGGAACACGTTGATCGATACCCCGATCACGATCGCGTTGGCGATCGTGCCGAACCCGGGCGGGGAGCCCGCGATCCACGAGACGGCCATGATGACGAGCCCGACGACGATCGTCGTCGTGCCGAGCGAGAGCGGCGTGTGATCCGCGATCCCCATGTGCAGGACGTCCCACGGAGGGAGCCCCAGGCGCGACTCCAGCATGAAGACGATCGCGAGACCGAACAGGGGCAAGCCGAGGAAGAGCGCCAACGAGCGAACGGCAAGGTTGCCACGCAGGATCGGCGCGTCCTTCACGAGCTCAGCATGCTCCTGCGGATCATTCCAGCCGGACGCGCGGGTCCAGGATCGCGTACCCGATGTCGACGACGACGTTCGCCAGCGTGATCGCGAACGAGGACACCAGGGTCACGGCGAGGATCACCGGGAGGTCGCCGGTCCCGACCGACGCCACCGACCACTGGCCGATGCCCTGCAGGTTGAAGACGGTCTCCACGATGATCGCGCCACCGAACAAGAGGCCGAGGTCCAGGCCGAACATCGTGACCACCGGGAGCAGGCTCGCCCGTAAGCCGTGCTTCAGGATGACCCGGGTCTCGGACAGCCCTTTCGCCCGCGCGGTCCGGATGTAGTCCTCACCCATCGTCTCGATCAAGCTCGCACGGGTCATGCGCGCGTACCAGGCCGCCTCGACGAGCGCGAGCACGATCCAGGGCATCATCATGTGGTTCAACCACGTGAACACGCCGTACTGGGTCGGCCCGTAGTAGCCGGTCCCCGCCGCGATGCCCAGCTTGAACCAGAAGAACCACAGGAACATGAGCCCGATCCAGAACACCGGGGCCGCCACGAAGAACAGCGCGAACCCCATCGCCGTTCGGTCCAAGAGGCCGCGTTGCTTGATCGCGGAGAGCACGCCGATCGGGACGCCGATCGCCAGCCAGAGCAGCGCGGCGCCGAACGCGAGCGTCGCGGTGATGATGAGCCTCGATCCGATCTGCGACTCGCACCGACGCCCGTGTCACGAACGAGAACCCGAGCCCTGGCCAGCCGTACTGGTCCCCGAGGAACACGTGCTTCACGAACAGCCCGTACTGCACCCACACGGGTTTGTCCAGACCGAACTGCTTGTTGATCTGCGCGATGACCTGCGGGGTGGGCTGCTTCCCGGCGAACAGCACCGCCGGGTCCACCGGCGACATCACGAAGAAGATCGCGTACGTGATCGCCGTGATGACGAGGAGCACGAAGAGCAGCCACAGCAGCCGGCGTGCGATGTAGCGCGCCATCGGGCTACCGGAGCTTCCGCCGGGGATCGAGGGCGTCGCGGAGTCCGTCGCCCACCAGGTAGAACGCGAGCGTCGTCAGCAGCAACAGCACGCCCGGGAAGACCATCATCCACCACGCCACGGTGAACAGCGATCCGGTCGTGGCGTCGGCGAGCATGCGGCCCCACGACGGGGTCGACTGGGGAACGCCCGACACCCAGGAACGACAGGGCCGCTTCGAACAGGATGTTGCCCGGGATCGTGAGCGTGACGAACACGAGGATCGGCGCCATCAGGTTCGGCAACAGTTCGGAGAACATGATGCGGCCGTCGTTGGCTCCGAGTGAGCGCGGATGCCTCGATGAACTCGCGCTCACGGAGCGACGATCACCTGGCCTCGTACGATCCGCGCCATGTAGGGCCAGGTGAACAACACGATGATGCCCGTCACGAGCGGCGAGGCCCGGCTGCAGGAGACCGCCGAAGCACCCGTCCACCGATGACGCGCACACGGTCGACAGGCCCGACGGCGAACAGCAGCAGCGGCAGCGAGAGCCAGACGTCGACGCCGCGCGAGACCACCGTGTCGAGCCGGCCGCGGTACCAGCCGGCCGCCAGACCGACGATCGACGCCGATCACCGTGGCCAAGGCGGTCCCGACGACCGCGACGATGAGCGAGGTCCGGGCGCCGTACATCACGCGGACGAACAGATCGCGCCCGACCTGATCGGCGCCGAACCAGAACTGGGCGGACGGACCCCGCGGAAGTCCAAGGTCGGTCCGCATGTGCTCGAACAGCTCGTTCGGGCCGTGCCCGGTGATCCTGGCGAAGAGCGGAGCGAAGATCGCGAGCGTGACGATGATCGCGATCAGGACCATGCCGACGACCGCGGCCTTGTCTCGCCGTAGTCTGGCCCAGACCAGTTCCCGGTTCGATCGCCCGATCGGGCCGTCGGCTATGGATGGGGCGAGGAAGTCTTCCTGGACCTTCAAGCAGGCACCGGCAGGTCGTTGTTGACCGCCACCTGCGTGAACGTCATTCCTTGGCTGATCGGGTCGGCCTCGAAGTGGGTCACGTGTCCGCCGTGATCACGATGACGTTGGACCACAGGTAGGGCACCATCGGGACGACGTCTTCCATCAGGTACTTCTCGAGGTCGGCCCAGCAGGTCGCGCGGTCGCTTCCGACCAGCACCTCGCAGGTCGCGAGCTTGTCGTCGACGCTCGGCACCCCACCGGCCGGGTACGAGATGCCCAGCTTCTGGGCGTCGGCCGCCGTCAGGCCGGTGAGCGTCGTGTTCGGGTTTCCGACGGCCGAGATCGACGAGCTGTCGAACATCGGCGAGAGGTACGTGTACGCGTCCACGTAGTCGTACGCCCAGTTCGCGTTCATGCTGATCGGGATGTCGTTCGCGACCCGCTGCACCGTGTTGAACGCGGCCCCGGTCTCGAGCTCCCGCGGGACGACCTGGATGCCGATCTTGGCCAGGTCCTGGACGACGAACGGCTCCATCGTCGTCCAGGGCGCGATGTTCTGATTGACGAGGACCAGGTCGTTGCAGACCGACACGTCGCACTTGCCGTCCTGGTTCGCGTCGTAGGCGGAGAGCTTCATCTCGGCCATCGCCTTGTCCAAGCTCCCCGCGTTCCCCGGCGTGGCGTACGGATCGTAACCGGGCGTGGCGGCCCCTTGCAGCACGTAGGGCGGGACGATGTTGGTGGCGATGTCACCGCTGATGGGACCGCTCCAGGATTTCTGCAACGCGGCCTTGTCGATGATGTAGCTCACGGCCTTCCGCACGTGGACGTCGTCGAACGGCGGGTGCGTCATGTTCATCGTGATGAACTGCACGTTGCCGTTGCTGAACGCGTGCACGTTGTCCTTGAGACTCGGATCGCTCAGGTACTGCTGGAGCGTGGTGGCGGGCGGCAGGTCGTACCAGGACGCATCGAGCGATCCGGACTGCACCTGCTCGAAGATGTCCGCGATCGAGCTGTCGATCGTGATCTGGACCGCGTCGACGTAGGCCTTCCGTCCGGAGTCCGTGTCGGTGGACGGGTCGTAGCTCGTGTTCCGCACGAGCGTGATCCACCTTCGCGGGGTCGAACCCGCTCATCGGCTTGATCGCCGAGCACGAGGAGGCATCGACGTCCGTCGAGCCGGCGATCATGTAGGGACCCGACGCGACCAGGTCGCGCCCGTACCCGCCGGCGTCGGTGAAGCAGCCGGCCACCTCTGCGGGCATCGGCGCCGTGGCCGGCAGCGTGAGTCGGAACAGGAAGTCGCCGGTGGGATGGGTGAGGTGGAAGACGATCGTGGTCGGGTCCGGCGTGTCGATCCCAGAGATCGGCATGGGCTTGGGCGCCGTGCCGGTCATCCCCTTGATGACCCCGATAGAAGTAGTAGCCGTACTGCGCGACGAGCGGCTTCGTGTTCAGACGCTCGAACGCGTACTCCACGTCGGCCGACGTGATCGCTCGGTCGAGCGGCGGTCCGAACTTGATCCCGGGCTTCAGGTGGAACGTGTACGTCAGGCCGTCCGACGAAGGTTGGGGGATCTCCGTGGCGAGGTCGGGCACGAGCTGCGTGCCGGCGTCGCCGGTCGTGAACTTGAACGTGACCAGCGTTCGCTGGATGGCGTCCAACAGTCCCCAGCCCGGGATCCCGTACTCGCCGGTCGGGTCGAGGCCGTCGGTGTTGCCGAACGTGGTCACCCCGACGCGGTAGACGCCGCCGGGGGCGATGGCACCGGAGGCCGAGCCGCTCGCGTTCGGTGTTGGCGAGGAGGTCGATGACGAGCCGGTGCAGGATGCGACCAGGATCACGGTGGTGATACCGAGAACCACGCTGTGCCTGCTGATCACCCTGCGACTCATCGCCCCTCCTCGTTGAACGCGCCGATCCGTGCGTGGGATGGGGTCTACAGGCGGGCGAGGGGTCCCGTCAAGGCAGGGCCGACGACCAGACGACTTCGCCGTCTTGGATGCGATCCGTCGGACGGAGTCCGATCCGCCGCGCGGCGGTCTGCGAGGCGACGTTCTGCGGATGGATCGAGCCGAAGATCACCGGGACCCTCAACGTGTTGCGCAGCCACGCGATCAACGTGTGCCCCGCCTCGGTCGCCAAGCCCTGTCGCTGGTACGCGGTCCCGACCACCCACGCGATCGCGGCGTCGCCATCGCCCACCGTGGCCTGCACGAAGCCGACGGCCAAGCCGTCGTCACGACGACGAAGCACCCAGTTCAGCCAGAGCTCGGTGCCGTCGGGCGAGCGCCGGGTCTCCCAGAGGGCGAACCGGGTGCGCACGGCCTCGACGTCGGCGGGCGGGGTCTCTCCGGTGAACAGTCCGAGCGCGGGATCGTCGAGCACAGGGAACAGGTCGTCGGCGTCGTCCGCGGTGAGCGGTACCAGGTCGAGCCGGGCGGTCGAGATCTGAAGGTCGTCGTCGGCAGGCAGGCTCGGCAGCATCGGTCGAGGTCTTACGTGCGTTCCCCCCCCACGTCAAGGACGTCCAGGACACGCCGGGGTCCACGGTCCGAACGGCCGATTGACCGGGCGACGACGGTTGCCTAGGTTGAGCCCTCCCTGATGGAGGAGATCGTCTCCATGCGACCCCGTGCGAACCCGCGTTGGAAAGCGGCAGTTGTCATCGCTGTGACGGCTGTTGTCGGAACGTTCGTATGCGTGGCGACTCCTGCCGGCGCGACCACTCCCATCGCTGTGCAGATCTCAGCCGGCGATCAGCACACGTGCGCCCTCCTGAGCGACGGCACCGTGAGGTGCTGGGGCTCCAACGTTTCCGGCAGACTCGGGAACGGCACGACCACGAGCACCTCCGTGCCCGTCGTGGTCTCCGGCCTCAGTGGTGTCACGCAGATCTCGGCGGGCTACGCCCACACCTGTGCCCTCCTGAGCGACGGCACGGCCAAGTGCTGGGGATGGAACGGGGTCGGCCAACTCGGGAACGGGACGACGATCAACAGTCTCACGCCGGTCGCGGTTCCCGGGTTGACGGGCATCACGCAGATCTCGGCGGGTTTCGCCCACACGTGTGCCCTCCTGAGTGACGGTACCGCGAGATGCTGGGGATCGGACTCCGTGGGCGAGCTGGGGAACGGGCTGAGCGTCGATAGCGCCATTCCGGTTGTCGTCGCCGGGCTCCGCCGGGCTGTGCGGATCTCCGCTGGGAACAGCCATACGTGCGCGCTCATCAACACGGGCGCGGTCAAGTGCTGGGGCTGGGACGGCACAGGTGATGATCCGACGGGTGCAACGACGATGCCGGGGCCGAGAGACATCGCTTACAACAGCACGCAGATCTCTGTTGGTGCCTCGAGCTGTGCGCTCGATCGGAGTAGCTCAGTCAAGTGCTGGGGAGTCAACGGTTATGGGCAGCTGGGCGACGGAACGTACGTAGACAACAACTGGCCTGTGCACGTGGCCGGGCTCACGAGCGCCACTCAAGTCACTGCTGGAGGAACGCACGCGTGCGCCCTGGTCGGCGGAGGGAGGGTGGAGTGCTGGGGGGACACCGCGGCCGGCCTCGGTTGGAGCGCTCTTCCGGTCTTCGTCCCCTACCTCACCGGCGTGGCACTCACTGGTGTTGCACAGGTCGCCGCGGGAGGTCTGCACACCTGCCTCCTCATGGGTGATGGGACCGTGAGGTGTTGGGGGTACAACCGGTCTGGCCAACTCGGTGATGGCACACTGGCGAACAGCGCGACTCCGGTTGATGTCGATCTGGCTGGCCCGCTCGCACCACCCATCTCTTCCACCTGTTTCCAACTCGACGGACTGTCACATCCGACATCGAGTGGAGGGGTGACGCTTCACGTCGTCGCATCGGTCGACGGGTCGACGACAGACCTTGTCGATGTGGGTGACGTGACGGTTCATCGCGACGTTCATGGGCTGCACGTGGTTTCCACCGACGTCGATCCGGTGCTCGCATCGAAAGGCTATGAGGCTACGGTGACCCAGCCCGATGCCGCCGTCGGTCGATGGATCTTGGTGACGTTCCTGTCGCCTGGGTCGGCGACGTACTACCCCTTCGCCGCTGAGCGACTCTCGTCGACCGGTGGTGGCCTGGCCACCGCGACGGGAACCTGCTGAGATCGAGCAACCTCGATCCAGGTTCTCCAGCTACGTGCGCTTGCGTTCGAGGTCGAGGAACGGCATCGGAACGACCGTCGCGTTGACCTTGCCGCGCTCGCCCTCGACGCTCCATTCGACGAGCAGGCGCGTGCCCGGCTCCTCGTACTGCTTGTCCACCGAGCCGAAGCCGACCATCTTCTTGAGCGTCGGTCCCCACGTGATGCTGGTGGCGCGTCCGATCCGCTTGCCTTGGTCGTAGACGGGCACCGGGTCACGGTGCACGAGGGGTGAGACCGCCGGCGCCAGATCGTGCTTCGCGAACAGCGCCTCGATGCCGGCCCACTCGAGCTCGAGGCCGACGAGCCGACGAGCGGGGCCGCCGCCGCGCTGCTCGGCCGTGAGGGCGCGCTTGCCGTTGAACGGCGACGCCTTCCCGAGCGCGACCAGGCGCCCGAACCCGAGCTCGTACGGTGAGTAGTGCTGCTCGGCCGGGATCGCGCGATGCGAGCTGCTGTACTCGACCTCGATCAGGACCAAGCCGGCCTCGACGCGAGCGACGTCCATCGCGCGGATCCCGCACGGGTGGATCCCGTAGCGCTGCCCGACATCGAAGAGCCGGTCCCACACCGCGAGCGCGCCGTCGACCGGCATCCAGAGCTCGTAGCCGCGGTCGCCGGTATACCCCGTCCGCGTCACATCCACCTCGACGCCGGCGATCTCGCTGACGCGCCGGCGGAAGTAGCCGACGTCGGTCCAGTCCTGGCCGGTCGCATCCTGGAGCACCTCGCGCGACAGCCGGCCCTGGAGCGCGAGACCCGCGGTCGCGTCGCTGATGTCCTCGATCTCGACGTCGAGCTGCGTGGCGTTCATCGTGAACCAGCGTTCGCTTGGGTCGGCGGCCGTGATCCGGTACGAATCCTCGGTCAGGCGCGTGAGCGTCCCGTCGTCGATCACCTTGCCGTCCTCGTCGCACCAGGGCGTGTAGTAGACGTGGTCGACCTGGAGCTTCGAGACGTCGCGCGTCATGACGCGGTCGAGGAGCCGGGCGGCGTCGCGACCACGCACGACGTACTTGTAGAGGGGACTGACGTCGACCACCGCGGCGGCCTCACGGATCGCGTTGTACTCGATGTCGTGGAAGTCCGCGTAGACCGCGGCGCTGTGGTAGCCGGACCACTCACCCCACGCGAGGTGCTGGTTCAGCTCCGTCTCTCGCGGATAGAACGCGGTACCGACGCTCACGAGCACTCCCTCTCCATCAGGTGCGTTAGGGTAGCCGACGCCCGGGGAGCGCCGTCGCGCAGAGCGCTGACTCCAAGTCATCCGTTGAGAGGGCTGCGATGTCGGTCGAAGAGCTGCTCACGAGAAGGAGCGCCGCCGACTACGCCGACTTCCTGATGCCGCACCTAGGGCCCGATTCCCAGGTCCTCGACATAGGTTGTGGAGCAGGAAGCATCTCGCTCGGGATCGCGGAGGTCGCCGGCTCCGTCGTCGGCGCCGACCTGGACGACGAGGGGTTCCCCGACGCACGGCGGTACGCGGCCGAACATGCGATCGACAACATCGAGTTCCGGACCGGCGATGTGTATGCGTTGCCCTTCCCCGACGATCGTTTCGATGCGTGTTTCTGCCATTCGATGGTGGAAACGCTGGACCGGCCGGAAGACGGCCTCCGTGAGATCGGACGCACGCTCAAGCCCGGCGGGATCCTCGCGGTCGCGTGCGTCGAGTACGGCGGCCTGATCCTGGCAGGACCCGACGAGCCGCTCCTCCGACGGTTCTATGCGATCCGCGAGCGCTTGTGGCAGATCGAGCACGTCGCCGATCCGTACCGTGGACGCGAGCTCCGCGGTCTGATGAACGGCGCGGGGTTCGAACGCGTGATCGCGATGACCAAGTCCATCTGCTACGGGACGCCCGATGCGGTCCTGGCCTTCGGTGTCGATCGGGCCGAGGATTGCATCGACGCGTGGTACGCGGGCTCCGCGCAGGAGCACGGTCTCGCTAGCGCAGAAGACATCCAAGCGATGGAGCGAGCCTGGACCCGATGGTCGGAGTCACCGGACGCGTACGCGGCGTTCGCATGGTGTCGGGCTCTCGGGTGGAAGCCGAACGAGTGAAGAGCAGCTCGTCCGGAAAGGCTACGGGAGACGGTGCCCGATCACGGTGCGCAGCCCGACCGGCAGCTGCTCGGTCCCGAACGATGAAATCCTAGAGACCGGTCGGCTGGAGCTCCGGATGCGTTCCGTCGAGCGAGGTCGCCGTCGCCGGGCGGAGATCCGATCCGTCAGGCGAGATCATCGCCATCGTCCGCGTGCCCCACCCGCTCCCGATTACCTCCGTGAAGATGATCGTGGTCCCGTCGGGCGTCCACCGCGGTTGGGTCGCTCGCGTGGAGCTCGGACCGAAGGTCGTCACCTGGCGCAGCTGCGTCCCGTCGGGTGCGATCGTGTAGAGGTTGGCGGCGTTCGTGGTGTCCTCGAAATCCGAAAGGTTGTACGTGTTGAACACGATCGTTCCGTTCGCGCCCCAATCCGGGTAGGCCGCGAACAGCTTCCACGGCGTGAGTCGCCGTTCGGGACCTCCGTTGAGGTCGGCGACGAAGAGCGCCGAGCCGGTAGCGGTGTCGGTCTCGTCCAACCGGTAACGGACGAAGACGACGTGGCGGGCGTCGGGCGACCAGCGCGGCATCTCGGCCGTCATGCCGTCGTGCCGTTCGAGCAGGGTCGTGATCTTCCCGGTCTCGACATCGATCGCGCGGACCTCGAAGGTCGTGGGCACACCGTTCGCGTCGAACGGTGCGTCGTCCTGCCCGAACAGGATGCGTCGGCCATCGGGAGACCAGTCGGGAAGGCTGATCGTGTTGCAGGGGAGCGAACAGGTCACCAGCCGGTGTGCGTTCGCTCCATCCGCGTCCGCGACCCACAGATCGCTCCGATCACCGCGGCCGACCGCGAACGCGATCCGCGTCCCGTCGGGCGACCAATCCGGATGGAAGAGGTCGCGTCCGGCCATGACTGGGAGCAGGACGTGGCTGGCAGAGCCGTCCGGGTGGGCGAGGAACACCGCATCGGCTCTCCCATCGGCCGGGATCCATTGGTACACGATCCAGGGCTCGCGGGTCGCCGTGGGAGACGAGGTGGTTCCGCCCGAGGCCGTCGAGGTGCACGCCGCGAGCAGCAGCACCGCTGTCGCCACGATGATCCGCTTCATGTCACCCGCTCAACGCGCCGGTGGGCGGATCTGCCTAGGTCGGTGGGGAAGTCCTGCCGTGACCTGAGGTCACGGCCTGCTTGGTGCCCCTCCGACGCCCCGATTACCATGGGCGACCGGCGCATCCGCGCCCATCGCGCTGAGGTCCATCTGACCTCAGGTCAGCCCGAGCGTTCGTCGCCAGGAGGGGTCCGTGGCCAAGCGGTACGACGTGGTTGTGATCGGTGGGGGACACAACGGCCTCACGAGCGCCGCCTATCTCGCGAAGGCCGGCAAGCGCGTCCTCGTCCTGGAGCGCCGGCACGTGCTAGGCGGCGCCGCGGTCACCGAGGAGATCTTCCCCGGGTTCCGGTTCTCGGTCTACTCCTACGTGGTCTCGTTGCTCCGCCCGGAGATCATCCGGGAGCTCGAGCTGCCGAAGCACGGCCTGGAGATCCTGCCGCTCGACGGCACGATCACGCCGCTCGACGACGACTACCTGTGGCGCGTGAACGACCACGGCTCCACGATCCGCGAGCTCCGGCGTTGGTCGCGGAGCGATGCCGAGGCCTACGAGGAGTACGGCCAGCTGATGGCCGAGATGGCGCGGTTCATCAAGCCGATCCTGTCGATCGTGCCGCCCGACCCGGGCAAGCTGAACCCGATGGATTGGCTGCCGCTCGCCGGCCTCGCGAAGTCGTTCAAGGATCTGCCGCAGCGGCTGCAGACGACGTTCATCCAGCTGATGACGATGAGCGCGGCCGACTTCCTCGACCAATGGTTCGAGACCGAGCCGCTGAAGGCGACGATGAGCGCGAGCGGCATCATCGGCACGTTCCAGGGGCCGCGCTCGCCCGGCACCGCCTACGTCTTGCTCCACCACTACATGGGTGAGATCGACGGCGCGTTCCGCGCGTGGGGCATCCCGAAGGGCGGCACGGGTGGCGTCAGCACCGCGATCGCGAACGCCGCGCTCGCGCTGGGTGTCGAGATCCGGACCGAGGCGCCGGTCGCACGCATCGACGTGCGCGGCGGCCGTTCAACCGGTGTCACGCTCGAGAGCGGCGAGACGATCCAGGCGGACGCGGTCCTCTCGTCCGTGGACTCGAACCTCACGTTCTTGAAGCTGCTGGAGCCTGGCACGCTCGACCCTGACTTCGAAGCAGAGGTCCGCCGCTACAAGTACCGGGGCTCGAGCGGGAAGGTGAACCTGGCGCTCGACGCGCTGCCGGAGCTCGCGTGCAAGCCCGGCGTGGGTCCGTGGCTGCGCGGCGCGATCAGCTTCAGCCCCAACCTCGATTACATGGAGCGCGCGTACGACGACGCGAAGTTCGGGCGGTTCTCCGAGCGTCCGTACATCGACTGCATCATGCCGACGATGGTCGACCCGTCCATGGCGCCTCCGGGCAAACACATCATGAGCTGCTTCGTGCAGTACGCGCCGTACAAGCTCGAGCCCGGCAAGGAGTGGAACGACGCGGAGCGCGAGGCGTTCGGCGAGAACGTGATCGACACCCTCGAGGAGCGGTTCCCCGACATCCGGAGCAAGATCCTCCACAAGATGTTCATCACGCCGAAGGACATCGAGGATGTCACCGGTCTCACCGAGGGCAACATCTTCCAGGGCGAGCTCTCGCTGGAGCAGCTGTTCTTCAACCGGCCGGTGCCCGGCTGGGCGCGTTACCGCACGCCGGTTCAGGACCTGTGGATGTGCGGCTCGGCGACGCATCCCGGGGGCGGCATCATGGGCGCGCCGGGCCGGATCGCCGCGCTCGAGTACCTGAAGGAGCACAAGCGCGGCGGGAAGCGGGTCGCTTGATGGCGCGCGGCGAGACCGTCGTCGTCATCGGCGCCGGCCACAACGGGCTGGTCGCCGCCGCGTACCTCGCCAAGGCCGGCAAGGAGGTGACCGTGCTCGAGCGCCGCGACGTCGTCGGCGGCATCCTCGCGAACAGCGAGATCGCGCCCGGTTTCACCGCACCCGGCATCGCGCACACGGTCGGCCGGCTCCGTCGATCCGTGATCGACGACCTGAAGCTGTCGGCGTTCGGGGTGGAGCTGCTCGAGCCGGCGGTGCGCGTATTCGCGCCACAGCCCGACGGCTCCGCCGTGACGTTCTGGGGCGACGCCGCACGCACCGCGTCCGAGCTCGAAGCGCGCAGCGCGCACGATGCTGCGGCGTACCCGGGGTTCGACAAGAAGGTGCGCGCGGTCGCGAGCTTCCTCTCCTACATCAACGCGATCACCCCCCCGGATGCGAAGTCGCCTTCGATCGCGGACGCGATCTCAGGCCTGAAGCTCGGGAAGGCGTTCCGCGCCCTCGGTGCGAAGACCGGCCGCGAGGCGATCCGCGCGCTGCCGATGGCGGTCGCCGATCTGGTGGCCGAGGCGTTCGAGGACGAGGCCGTGCGCGGCCCGCTCGCGACGCGCGGCGTCCTGTATACCGCGACCGGACCGTGGGCGGCGGGCTCGGCGGCCGTGTTCCTGAACGATTCGGCCGGCAACGACGGGGGAGCGGCGGGGCAGAGCACGATCGCTCGCGGCGGGAGCGGCGCGCTGGCGGCCGCGCTCGAGGCGAGCGCGACGAGCTTCGGCGCCGAGATCCGCACGGGCGCCGAGGTCGCTCAGATCCGGTCGCGCGACGGACGCGTCGTCGGTGTCACGCTCGCGGACGGCGAGACGATCGACGCATCCCTCGTGGTGTCCGCGGCCGACCCGAAGCGCACGCTGGGTCTCTGCGATCCGGTGGAGCTCGGACCGACGATGGTCTGGCGCGCCGGGAACATCCGCCAGCCGGGCGTGACCGCGAAGGTGAACCTGGCGCTCGCGGACGTCCCGCAGTTCCATGGCGCCGACGACGTCGAGCGACTGAAGGGCCGGATCGTGATCGGCACGAGCATCGATCATGTGGAGAAGGCCAAGGACGCCTGGAAGTTCGGGCACATCGCCGAGGAACCGTGGCTCGAGGCCACGATCCCCACGCTCTCCGATCCGTCCCTCGCGCCCGAGGGTAGGCACGTGATGAGCGTGTTGGTCGAAGCCGCGCCGCGCCATCTCCGGGAGGGCGACTGGTCGACCGAGCGCGACCGTCTAGCCGACGTCACCGTGAAGGCGCTCGAGCAGTACGCGCCGGGACTCGGGGAGCTGATCGAGGCGCGACAGGTGATCACGCCCGAGGACCTCGAGAACGACTACGGCCTGTCCGGCGGGCACGTGTACCACGCCGAACCCGGCCTGGATCAGTTCTTCATGTGGCGTCCGTTGAACGGGCACGCGCGCTATCGGTTCGTGCTGGACGGTCTGTATCTGGCCGGCTCCGGCGCGCACCCCGGCGGCGGCGTCACCGGTGGCCCGGGAGCCAACGCCGCGCGCCAGATCCTTAAGGATGGGAAGAGCTAGCTCCGAGCGTTGGGTTGACGCGGACGCGCCACCCGGCTACAACCCGGCCACGATGAGCAGGGGGAGCACATCCGGACGGTTCGGCCGTCGCGACTTCCTCAGAGGTGCCGGCGCGCTCGGCGTTGGTGCAGCGGCGTTCGATGGAGGACGGCTGGGCGCGCTGCGTGAGCGACGGGCGCGCTTCACGGCTCTCGACCTCCAGCGCACCGCGACCCATCCGCTCGACCCGCTGACGCGAGCGGAGATCCGGACGTTCTTCGAGGTGGTCGGATCCTATGGCCCGGTCCCCGAGCACGCGTACTTCCCGATCGTGACGCTGCACGAGCCGCCGAAGGCCGACGTGTTGGCCTGGTCCGAAGGGAGCGGGTTCCCCAGGGCTGCGTTCGCGAACGTGTACGACCATCGGGCGAACCGTCTCTTCGAGGCGGTCGTGGACGTGCGCGCCGGGCGCATGATCTCGTGGAAGGAGCGGACAGGCATGCAGCCCGCGATCTCTGTGACCGAGTGGGACACGGCGAACGCCGCTGTTCTGAAGGACCCGCGCTGGCAGCGCGCGATCCGTCTCCGAGGGATCGACCCCGCCGACGTGTACCTGGACGGCTGGGCGCTCGGCGACCTGCCGGCCGACGGTGTGACGCCGGGGATGCGCGCGATGCGCGTGCTGTCGTTCTTCCAAGGCGACCTGCCGAACCCCTACGACCGGCCGATCGAAGGGGTCGTGGCGACGGTCGACATGAATCGCGAGATCGTCGTCGATCTGCTAGACACGGGTGTCCGTCCGGTGAACACGACGATCTCGGGGAGTACAGCGCCAGACCGGCACGGCCTGCGGCCGCTCGTCATCTCCCAACCGGACGGTCCGAGCTTCCGGATCGACGGCCGCGAGGTTCGGTGGCTCGGATGGACGTTCCGCGTGGGGTACAGCCCACGGGAGGGACTGATCCTGCACCAGATCGGCCACCGGGACGGCGATCGCGTCCGGCCGATCATCTACCGCATGTGCTTGGACGACATCTACGTCCCGTACGCCCTACCGGACGTCAAGTGGGAATGGCGCAACGCCATGGACATCGCGGAATACAACCTCGGGCAGTACGTGGAGCCGTTGCGACCGGGGGTCGACGTGCCGGACAATGCGGTGTTCTTCGACGAGTACCTGGCGGGGGACCGATCGGTGAACGGCAGCTATGCGCTCCCGAACGCCGTCGCGATCTACGAGCGCGATGCGGGATCGTTGTGGGACAGGACGGATCCGGCCTCGTACGAGCGAGATGCGCGGTTCGCGCGGGAGCTGGTAGTGACGGCATCCAACGTGATCGGCAACTACACGTACATCACCGAGTACGTGTTCCGGATGGACGGCGGCATCGACGTCCGGGTCGGTGCGACCGGCACGCTCCTCACCCGGGGCGTGGATTCGGTCGCCGAGGGAGATGACCATGGCACCTGGGTTGCTCCCCACATCGGCGCGCCGATCCACCAGCACTTCTTCAACTTCCGGATCGACTTCGACGTGGACGGGACGGCGAACCGCCTCGTCGAGCAGGACATCCGACCGGAGACGAGCCCTGCAGGCAACTCCTTCGGCATCGAGCGAACGATGGTGGAGACCGAGCAGGCGCGCGACGCCGACCCCACGCGTCAGCGACGGTGGATGATCGAGGGCACGAAGCCTGGTCCGAACGGCCGGGTCGGCGCCTACATGCTCATGCCGGGGGACACGATGCTCGCTTACTCGAGCCCGGACTTCCCACCGCTCCACCACGCCCCGTTCGCGCAGCACGTGCTCTGGGTCTCGCGTTACCGGGACGGCGAGCTCTACGCATCGGGCGACTATCCGAATCAGGGAGAGCCGGGGCAAGGTCTACCCGAGTACACCGCGGCGGGTGAGAGCGTCGACGGAGAGGACCTCGTCGTGTGGCACACCATCGGCATGGTGCATCAACCGATGCCCGAGCAATATCCCGTGATGACGACGCACCGGGTCGGGTTCTCGCTACAGCCGAGCGGGTTCTTCGCGAGGAACCCGGCGCTCGACGCGCCCAAGCGACCGTAGCGATCTCGCGAAGTTCCCCGCGCTGTCACGCCGCGTCCGGACCGGCGCGCGATCGCACCACGTCCTCGGGGCGGACCCACGTGAGCTCGCCCTCGTCGTCGCGCGTCAGTTCCCAGCCGTGCTCGTGCACGAGCCGGTGATGGAACGTGCAGACGAGCGCGAGGTTCTCGAGGTCGGTCTGGCCGCCCCGAGACCACCATTCGATGTGGTGAGCCTGCGTGAAGCGCCTGGCGTCGCACCCCGGGAATCGGCAGGTGCCGTCGCGGTGGCGGAGCTGGCGCATCATCCACGGAGCCGGCTCGCGCATGAGGCGGCCGATCCCCTGCACGGTGCCATCGGGATGCTCCACCACGAGCTGCATCCGCGCGTTGCACAGGAGGCGGTGCAGCGTGGTCCCGCCGATCACGGGGCCGTTCTCGATAAGCGCATTCGTGTCCCGGTCGAGGAGCGCATCCAGCTCGGCGTGCACGACCACGGTCGCGCGATCTGGGTCCGCGTCATCCGCGAGCTGGACCGAGCAGAGAGCAACGAGGGCGTCGGCACGCCGGGCGCCTACGAGTCGCGTGGACCCCTCGTCGGGCATGGCGGGGATCTGATCGCCGAGGCGGTCGAGCGCTTGCGCGACCACGGCCCCCGCCGCGCCCGGTAGCTCGGCGTCGAGGCGGAACCGCCGTCCGCCGTCCGCGTACCGGTACTCGAGCCAGCGATCACGCTCGGCGGTGACCGTCTCTTCTTGGATGTTCTCGCGCGCGCGCAGATCGCCGACCCGTCGGATCGCGCCTGAGGAGACGCCCTGCGCCCAGCGCACGAGGGCGTCCTCATCGTCGAACTCGGCGAACCGAGTGAGCTCGACGACTTTGTCGATGCCCAGTTCGCCCCGTTCGAAGGCATCGGCCGTGGCGGGGAGCGTCCGCAGTGCGCGTCCGGAGGACTGCCACCGCTCGGCCTTCCAGCGCGAGACGCCCAGCTGCATCGTGGTCCAGTGCGCCATGTCGCGCGCACCCTCCTCGATCCAGGCCTCCGCATCCTCGAGCTCGGTCAGGGCGTCGAGCAGCTCCCGTTGGAGGCGTGCGATGTCCCGATGCAGCCGGCGAACGCGCGCGGTGAGCGCTTGTGTGTCGCGGCGATCCGTTGGCACGAGCCGTGTCCGTTCCGGGGGAGGACCGGGTTCGGTGTTCAGGGCGTGAGTATATCGAACATATGTTCGAGTATCAAGGTGTCGGGACGAACGGGTGATGACGGTTTTCAGACGGCGCTCTCGTACCCGTCGTACTCACCGCCGTGCGAGGCGGCTAGGTCTCCGAACTCCTTCGCACGCCGATCTAGCATCTCCGGCGAACGGAGCTCGGCGTCCGTGACCAGGACGAGCCAGTCGGTCCCGGTCGCCGCCGGCCGCACCTTGATCGTGTGGCCCTGCTCCAGAACGACGGCTGCGACCTGGCGTGCAACGTCTTCTGTAGGGAAGTAGAGGAAATGCTGAACGGTCCCCGATGGGACGTCGCCACCCATGGTCATCCAGGGTACGCCTCCGAGCCCGCACCTTCATCGACGACGCCGAAGGTGGCTAGGATGCAGCCCTCTTACGAGACGGGAGAGATCCGATGGCGGCACTGGTCATGGTCCAACACCCTGTAGAGGACTTCGAGGCATGGAAGAAGATGTTCGACAGCGACCCGATCGGACGTCGCGAGCACGGTGTCGAGCGCTACTCGGTCTACCGGTCCCCCGATGCCGACTACACGATGGTCGGTCTCGAGTTCGCGACGCTCGCCGAGGCTCAGGCGTTCGACGCGCTCCTCGAGCAGAACCTGCGTCCGGTGTGGGACGGCATGGGTGTGGAGGGACGTCCGACACGGGTCCTCGAGCTGGTCGAGACCGAGACCCTCTGACCGGGAACTGAACTAGGCGGCAGGCGTTCCGCGCGTGCCGCGCACGGCCCACGCGCGAGCGGTGAGCCGGATCGTGCCGTCGGCCTCGACCGGCATGCGCATCCGGAGCAGCTCGCGGAGCTCGGCGCGGGCGGCGTCCTCGAGCGACATGCAGTAGGCGGGGGCGGGCGCCTGCCCGTAGAGGAACGGCACCCAGAAGTCGTCGAAGTCGCGGAAGATCGTCGGCACGTCGATCGAGCGCGTTCGGACGTCCTCGAGCGCGGCCACGTCGAACAGGGCGCCCAGACCTTTCATGTTCGCGATGTCCGCGAAGCGCTCGGCTTCGTCTTGCTCGCGGGCGCGTGGATCGAGGTCCGCGGCCGCGTCCCAGAAGTACCGCAGCATCTGCATCCCACCGGAGTAGTCCCAGAGGTACGCGCCGATCGCGCCCCCCGGGCGGGTCACCCGGCGGATCTCCTGGATCGCTCCGCCCTGATCCGGGACGAAGTTCAGGACCAAGCCGGAGACCGAGGCGTCGAAGGTGCCGTCCTCGAACGGGAGCGTCCGCGCGTCCGCGACCTGCGCGTCGAAGCGCTCGTCGTCGACCCGGGCGTTCGCGTACTTCACGAACTCCTCCGAGGGATCGATCCCGCGCACCTCGGCGGGCGCCGCTCGCGTCAGGATCGCTTCCGAGAGCGCGCCCGTCCCGCAGCCGATGTCGAGCCATCGCCCTCCGGGGGCCGCCTCGAGCCAATCCAAGAACTCGGTGGCCACCAGGCGGCTCCAGCGCCCGATGTACGGCTCGTACCGGTCGCCGTCCTCCCACAGGTCCATGGCCATGGGTCGCATCTTCCCACCTCGGGCGGTCGGCAGCCGCCTATGCTTGGCGGCCATGGGGGACCGGCCCGACTTCCGCATCGATCGGAGCGAGCTCCGCGGCGACGACGAGTTCACCGAGTTCAGCTCGACGGATCTGCCCTACTACTCGGATTGGCGCGGATCGTTCGAGAAGCTGCCGTGGGCGACCGACGACGAGGCCCTCCGCGCGGCCAACGCCGACGTCGCGATCGTGGGGGCGCCGCTCGACGACGCCGTCTCATCGCGGCCGGGCGCACGGTTCGGCCCGCGGGCGATCCGGATGGCGCCGACCGCGTGGTCGTCCGACTACGCGTGGTCGATCCAGCTGGACGTCGAGCCGTACGAGGTGCTGACGGTCGTGGATGCCGGAGACGCGCCGGTGGTCCCCGGTCGTCTGGAGCGGGGGCTCCGGGTGATCCACGAGAAGGTCTTCGGGGTCGCGAGCGCCGGGCCGATCCCGATCGTCCTCGGCGGCGACCATTCGGTCACGTTCCCGAGCGCCGCCGCGGTCGCCCGGCATCAGCATCCGAGGAAGGTCGGCATCGTGCACTTCGACGCCCACGCGGACACCGGGAACAACCAATGGGGCAACCTGTACGGGCACGGCACGCCGATGCGGCACCTGATCGAGGAGGGCTGGATCGACGGGCCGAACTTCGTCCAGGTGGGGCTCCGCGGCTACTGGCCGGAGCGGGAGACCTGGGACTGGATGCGGGAGCAGGGACTCCGCTGGCACACGATGGTCGAGATCGAGGACCGCGGCGCGGAGGCGGTGATCGCGGACGCGATCGCCGAGGCGCTCGACGGCCCCGACTGCATCTACCTGAGCGTGGACATCGACGTCGTCGACCCGGGGATGGCCCCCGGCACCGGCACGCCGGAGTCCGGGGGGATGCTCGCGCGTGAGCTGCTCCGCGCGATCCGCCAGATCGTGGGCCAGGTGGAGCTGGTCGGGATGGACGTGGTCGAGGTCTCGCCGCCGTACGACCAGTCCGAGGTGACGGCGATCCTCGCGCACCGCTGCGTCCTGGAGGCGATCAGCGCCCTGGCCGCGAAGCGCGGATAGGCCGGCCTCAAGCGGGCCTTCCTGCCCGTCGAAACCCAAGAGGTGAGCCTTCCCGAGCCCGCCCTGGGCGGTACGACCGCTGCCTTCCGTCGTCTGGTCGAGAACGTCGAGCGGGTGATCTCGGGCAACCCCACCGTGGTCGAGACCGCGGCCATCTGCCTGCTGGCCGAGGGCAACCTGCTGCTCGAGGGCGTCCCCGGCGTGGGCAAGACGATGCTGGCTCGCGCGCTGGCGCGCTCGATCGGCGGGGAGTTCAACCGGATCCAGGCGACGCCCGACCTGCTGCCATCCGACGTCACGGGGATCAGCGTCTACGACCAGGGCCGGCACGAGTTCCGGTTCCAGCCGGGACCGATCTTCGCGAACGTCGTCCTGGTGGACGAGATCAACCGGACCACGCCGCGCACGCAGTCGGCGCTGCTGGAGCCGATGGAGGAGCGGCAGGTGACGGTCGAGGGCGTGACGCACCCGTTGCCCCAGCCGTTCTTCGTGATGGCGACGGAGAACCCTGTCGAGCAGCACGGGACGTACCCGCTGCCGGAAGGTCAGCTGGATCGGTTCGCGATGACGGTGTCGGTCGGCTACCCGGAGCGCGCGCGCGCCGCGGAGATCGTCCGCCGCCAGCTGCTGCGTCACCCCATCGAGGATCTGGCGCCCGTGTTGGATCCCGACGACGTCCTTCAATGTCAGAAGGCCGTCCGTGAGGTCCACGTCGACCAGACCGTGATCGACTACGTGATCGCCGTCGTGCACGCGACGCGGACCGCGCCGGAGATCGCGCTGGGCGCATCGCCCCGCGCGACCGTCGCGCTGACGCGATGCGCGCAGGCGCGCGCGATCAGCGAGGGCCGCGACTTCGTGCTCCCGGACGACGTGAAGGCGCTCGCGCCCGCCGCGCTCGCGCACCGGTTGATCCCTCGACAGGGACGGAGCGGAGCGGGGATCGGCCGCGAGGTCGTCCGCCGCGTCCTGGACGAGGTCACCGTCCCGCTCGGCGTCGTCGGGAGGCCGTGACCGTGCGCCTGCGCAAGCGGGCTGCCGGGCTCGCCGTCGGCGGTGCCGTCCTGTTCCTCTTGGGAACGAACGTCGAAGCCGGATGGCTGTTCGTCCTCTGCGCCCTGATGCTCGGCACCATCGTCGCCGGGATGATCCTGCCGCGTCGCATGTTGCGCGGGATCCGCGTGGAGCGCCGCGCCGCCGAAGAGGTCGTGCAGGGCGACCGCACGCCGGTCGAGCTGATCGTGTCGAACACGGGCCGCGGCGTTCGTCTGGGCATCTGCGTGGACGATCCGCACCTCGCGCCCACGACCCTGTACCTGACGAAGGTCCTGCCCGGCGAGCGGATCGAGCTGGACACGGCGCGCGTGGCAGCCAAGCGGGGCGTGCACGACGGGTCGGTGGTCACGGTGCGATCGGTGGCGCCGTTCGGCGTCGCCGAACGGCGCCGGAAGCTCCCGGTGGCGGGCAGCACCACGGTGCTGCCCGCCGTCATCCCGCTCGGACCCCTCCCGTTCCTCGGTCGGGCGTCGGATCCGCAACGCACGGCGCGCTCGATCGCGCGGCGGGGCGGCGGTCCCGAGTACCTGGGCGTGCGGGAGTACCGGTCGGGCGACAGCCAGCGTCACGTGCACTGGCCGTCGACGGCGCGGACCGGCACGATGATGGTCCGCGAGCTGGAAGAGGAGCGGTCGCGCCGGCTCGCCATCCTGGTCGACACGCTCACCGACGTCGGCGACCTGGACACGCCGCTCGACGCCTGCTGCACGGCCGCCGCGTCGATCGCGAGCGCGGCCGTCGCCGATGGGCAGGGCATCCGGTCGATCGTGGCCGCGGGACGCAACGACGTCCAGGCGTCCGGCGACCTGGACGAGCTGGGGTTCCGGCGGATCCTCGCGCGGCTGGAACCCGATGGCACGACGCTCCCCGGCCTGCTCGCCCGCGGGGCCGAGGCGTTCGTCGACGTCGACACCGCGGTCCTCGTGTTCCCCACGTGGCGGACGAACGGCGACGGACCGCTCGCGAAGCAGGTGGAGGACCTGGTGGGTTCGGGCGTCCACGTGGTCACCGTGCTGATCGAGGTGGATCCCGCGCTGACCGCGCGCGTCGCCGCGCTCCGATCCGAAGAGGTCGACGTGCTGGCGACACGGCTGACCGAGGCCGGAGCTGAGGTCTACCGGTGGCCCCATGGGACATCGCTCACGGACGTCCTCGCGCGCGAGCCGGCGGTGGTCTCGTGAGCACGAGCAGGAGGTTCCTCTCCAAGCTCCGTCGCCCGGCGGGACCGCCGGAGGACTCGGTGCCGATGCGCCTGGCGGTCGCGGGGGCCGTGGAGGTGGCGATCCTCGCCGTCGTCCTGGAGGGCGGCGTGAGTGGGCTCGCCGCGATCCTGCCGTTGCTCCTGGCGCCGGCCGGCTACTACTTCTCCTACCAGCAGCGCCATCGCTCGAACATCACGACCAAGGTGCTGCTCTCGGTCGGGCTGCTCGCGGCGTTCGCGCAGTTCCTGCAGAGCGTGCGCCTGGCGGGGTCGGTGGACCAGGCGCGGATCCCGCTCGCGTCGCTGTTCCTGTGGGTGCAGGTGCTGCACGCGTTCGACGTTCCGCGACGCCGCGACCTGGCGTTCTCCGTCGTCTCGAGCGTGATCCTGATGGCCGAGGCGGGGACGCTCTCGCTGTCGTCGTCGTTCGCGCTGGTGCTGATCCCGTGGGCGGCGCTCGTCGGCGTGTGGCTGTTCCTGTCGACCCGTCCTCCCGCGGGCGAGGTGACCGAGCCGACGGCCGTCCGTCACCGACGCACCGGCAACCCGATCGCGGCGCCGATCCGCACCGTGTCGTTCACGGGCCTGGTCGTGCTCGTCGCGAGCGCGCTCGTGTTCATGGCGATCCCGCGGCTGCCGGGCACGATCGTCCGATCGCTCCCGTTCTCCCTCTCCGGTCCCGCCTCGTCGATCGAGAACTTCGCCGGCGGCGTCGAGAACCCACAGCTCCCCGCGCAGTCGGGCGACGGCGTCGTGGATTTCTCGGCGAACGCCTATCCGGGGTTCAGCGACGTGGTCGACCTCCGGGCACGCGGGCACCTCTCCGACGCCGTGGCCTTCCGCGTGCGGACGCCGCAGGCCTCGCTCTGGCGCGCCGAGGCGTTCGACACGTACGACGGGACGCGGTGGACGATCTCGGACCACTCGACCACGCCGCTCCTCTCCAACGGCGATCCGCCCGGCGCCGTGTCCCTGCCGTCGTCGGTCGTCGGGAGCATCGGACCGGTCCCGGTGGTCCGCGTGACGCAGACGTTCTACGTCGACACGCAGCAACCCAACGTGCTGTTCGCGGCCGCGGTTCCGGAGCAGGTGTATTTCCCGGCCGGCGGCCTGCAGACGGATCGGTACGGGTCGATCCGGTCGCCGATCCTGCTCGATCGCGGGCTGGTCTACTCGGTCGTCTCCGAGGTCCCCGTGGTCCGGCCGAGCGTCCTCCGCCTGTCCAGCTCCGAGGGCATGTCGTCGGCGGGGGAGGAGTACCTGCAGATCCCGCCCGAGCTGCCGACGCGCGTCCACGATCTGGCCGCGCGGATCGCCGGCTCCGCGAGCAACGAGTACGACCGCGTGATGGCGATCCAGACGTGGCTGCAGACGCACACGCGCTACGACCTGAACGTCCCGCCCGATCCACCGGGCGTGGACGCGGTCGACCACTTCCTGTTCGTGACGCGCACCGGGTTCTGCGAGCAGATCGCGAGCTCGATGGCCGTGATGCTCCGCACGCTCGGGATCCCCACGCGCCTCGTGACCGGCTACGGGCCCGGCGAGCGGAACCCGCTCACCGGGTACTTCGAGGTCCGGCAGTCCGACGCGCACGCGTGGGTCGAGGTGTTCTACCCCGGCGTGGGGTGGGTCCCGTACGACCCGACGTTCGGGGTGCCCGACGCCGCGCCGCGTCCCGCGAGCCGCTTCATCGCCGGCGAGGTCGTCGCCGCGATCGGCCGGTTCCTCGCCGAGGCCGTGCCGGAGCCCGTCAAGCAGCTGTTCCACGATCTGGTCGTCGGCCTGGGCGTGCTCGGCCACGATGCGGCGCGCCGGCTGCCGATCCTGCTCGGCCTGGTGGGCCTCGGGGTGTTCCTCGTGATCCAGCGCCGACGGCGTCGCGCCCGCAGACCGGGGCAACCGGTCGCACTCGGGGCCTACCTGGATCTCACGGATGCGCTGGCGCCGCGCGGACATCCGCTCGTCGAGCACGCCACACCGCGCGAATACTTGCGCGACGTCACGAAGGATCCCGCGATCGAACGCGCGATCGTGGCCGAGGCGGAGGTCGTCGTGGCGACGCTCGAACGCGATCGCTTCTCGGGCCGGCCCGCGGCCGACGCGGATCTCGCGCGCGCCCGCGAGGCCGTCGACCACGTGCGCGACCTGGTCTCCCGACGCTGAGCCAGGCGCGCGGTACCGTTGCCGGCATGTGCCGAAGCATCAAGACGCTCCGCCGGCCCGACGAGCCCGCGACCGACGACGAGATCCGCGCCGCCGCGTTGCAGTTCGTGCGGAAGGTGAGCGGGTACCGGGAGCCGTCTCGGAAGAACACCGAGGCGTTCCAGTCCGCCGTCGACGAGGTGGCCGAGGCGTCGCGCCGGCTGCTCGACGCGGTCGCTCCCGTCGCGGGCTGATCCCGCCGGCGCCGCTACGATGGGCGCCATGTACCCGCTCGACCCAAAGCCCGAGGACATGCGCGCCATGGGCGAGGCCGTCGTCGACTACCTGGTCGGGTTCATCCAGGGACTGGACGACGCGCCGGCGGAGAACACCGAAGGCGGGATCGAGCTCGCCCGCGAGCTGCGCGGCGCTCCGCCGGAGATCGGCGGCGACTTCGACGAGCTGTTCGACCAGATGAAGCTCGCGGCGACGAAGGCGTTCGAGTACGCGGGACCCGGGTACCTGGCGTACATCCCCGGCGGCGGCCTCTACACGGCCGCGCTCGCCGAGTTCCTGGCGCAAGGCATCAACCGCTACATCAACCTGTGGCAGCCGACGCCCGCGCTCGTGCAGATCGAGCAGAACGTGGTGCGCTGGCTCTGCGACCTGTTCGACTATCCGGCGGAGGCGCGCGGTCTCCTCACGTCGGGCGGCTCCATGGCGAACTTCTCCGCGATCGTCACCGCGCGGCACGAGAAGCTGGGCGAGGACTTCCTGGACGGCACGTACTACGTGAGCGAGCAGGTGCACGCGAGCGTCTCGAAGGCCGCGAACCTGGCCGGCTTCTCGAAGCGGAACCTGCGACTGGTGCCCACCGACACCGAGCTCCGGATGGACGCCGGCGCGTTGCGCGAGATGATCGCCGCCGACCGCGCGGCTGGCCTGCGGCCGTTCCTCGTCGTGCCGTCCGCCGGAACCACCAACACCGGCGCGATCGATCCGTTGGACGACGTCGCCGACGTGGCGGCCGACGCCGAGCTGTGGATGCACGTGGACGCCGCGTACGGCGGGTTCTTCCAACTGACCGACCGCGGCCGCGAACGCTTCCACGGGATCACGCGCGCCGACTCCGTGACGCTCGATCCGCACAAGGGGCTGTTCCTGCCGTACGGGATGGGCTCGCTCGTGGTGCGCGACGGCGCCGCGCTCCGCGACGCGCACTACGAGGGCGCCGCCTACCTGCAGGACCTGGCACCGGAGGGCGAGCTTCCGAACTTCACGGAGTACTCGCCGGAGCTCTCGCGCGCGAACCGCGGCCTGCGCGTGTGGATGCCGCTGAAGCTGCACGGGGTGGCGGCGTTCCGCGAGGCGCTCGACGAGAAGCTCGACCTCACGGAGCACCTGCACGCGGCGATCCGCGGGATCCCGAACGTCGAGGTCCCGTGGGCGCCGCAGCTGACCGTGGTGCCCTTCCGGCTGCGCGGGGCCGTCGAGGCCACGAACCAGCGGTTCCTGGAGGCGATCAACGCGTCGAAGCGCGTCTTCTTGTCGAGCACGAAGGTGCACGGCGAGTACATGCTTCGCGCGTGCCTCGTGAGCCATCGCACCCACCGCGACCGCATCGACGAGTGCATCGAGATCGTGCGGACGGCGGCCGCCCAGGTCGGTGCCTGAGCTCCCGGAGGTCCAGGCGCTCGCCGAACGGCTGGATGACGTGCTCGCCGGCGCGACCCTGCAGGCGCTCGACCTGCTGCAGTTCTCGTCGCTGAAGACCTACGCGCCGCGGCCCGAGGAGCTCCTCGGCCGCACGATCGGACCTGTGGGCCGCCGCGGGAAGTTCGTGGTCGTCGACCTGGACGAGGGGTACCGGCTGCTGTTCCACCTGTCGCAGGGCGGACGCGTCGACGTCGAGTTCCCTCCGAAGTCCACCAAGCCCCGAGGCTGCGTCCTGCGGATCCGCGCGGCCGAGCGCCCCAGCGTGCTCGTCAAGGAGTTCGGCAAGGAGCGCAAAGCGGGATGGTGGGTGCTCGCTCCCGGCGACGACGGCCCGCTCGCGAAGCTGGGGCCCGAGGTGCTATCGGACGCGTTCGCCGCGTGGGTCCGGGAGACCGACGACACGCGGCGCGTCCACACGATCCTCCGCGACCAGCGAACGGTGGCCGGCGTCGGCCGCGGCTACAGCGACGACATCTTGCACCGGGCGAAGATGTCGCCCTACGCGTCGCTCGCCAAGCTCGAGCCCGCTGAGCGGGAGACGCTCCTGGACGCGACGAGCGAGATCCTCGACGAGGCGCTCGCGGTCGAGCGTGGGAGAACCGGCGGACTGCCGACCAAGCTCGGCGACCACTTCGTCGTGCACAACCGGTACGGCGAGCCGTGCCCGCGCTGCGGCGAGGACCTGCGGCGCGTGAGCTACGAGTCGCACGAGGTCACGTACTGCCCGGCATGCCAGACCGGCGGCAAGATCCTGGCGGACCGGCGCCTCTCCCGGCTCATCCGCTGACCTGCGCACGTCGTGTCTGCCGGAAGCGCATCGGCGACACCCGACCACACGAGCCGACGGTCACGGAACGCGGCTGAAGCGGCATGATGCACTTGGATGGGTAGACGCTCGGTCATCGCCTGCGTCGGGTTGCTCCTCACCGTGTCGTGTACCGGTGGGACCGCATCGACGTCCCACATCACGGTCGATGGGTCTCAGGGTCCGCCGACGAGCGCCGCCTCACCTGCGCCGACGTACCCGCCCGTCCCGGACACCTGTCCCAGGAGCCTCTCGAAGCGGGTTCGCCGCAACCATGTCGACGGGCAGGATCGAACGCTCGTACCGGACTCACCGGTCACTCTGGTGGTGTGCCTCGGAAGCCGACGCGTCACTGTCACGGACGAGAAGACGGTGGTGTGGTTCACGGATGCCCTGAACGGGTTGAAGCAGGTTCCGCTCGGCGAGACATTCTTTTGTCCGCTCGACTTGGGGCCCACATTCGGATCGTTCTTCGGCTACGCGAACCACGACGTACTGCTCGTCACCCTGGCATCGTCGGGCTGCCGCTTCGCGTCCAACGGTCACATAACCGCACGACTCGGCGAGAGTTCGATCGTGAAGCGTCTCCAGCATCTCTTCGCCGAGGCGTAGGAGCATCTCCAGACGCCACGCGGCTCATCCGCTAACGTATAGTGACCACATAGGTAGTCACTTCGAGGAAGGCGGGTCATGGCAGAGATCGGGGTGAAAGAGCTCAAGGCGACCGCGTCGGCCGTGATCGACGACGTGGAGAGCGGTGCCGCCTACATCGTGACGAAGCGCGGTCGTCCCGCCGCGGTGCTGCTTCCCGTCGAGGAGGCCGAGGACCTGGTCCTCGCCAATGCGGACGAGTACATCCGGCTCCGCCGCCTGGCACGGGCAGCGCACGCGAAAGGACGGTCGACGAGCCTGGGAGACCTGGACTGATCGCATACGACGTCCAGCTGTCGCCGGCCGCCGTTCGCACGTTCAAGGAGCTGGATCCCGATCTCAAGCGACGGATCAGGACCGCGCTCGAGAAGCTGGCGGCGGACGCGGCCAAGCCGGGACGGATCTCCGGGAAGACCGTCAAGACGATCCACGGCGTCAGCGACTCCTTCCATCGCTTGCGGGTGGGCGACCACCGGGTCCTGTACGACGTGCTCGATGACGAGAAGATCGTGCTGGTCCTCGGCATCGTGCACCGAGGCGACCTCGAACGGTGGATCCGCAACCGATGACGGGGTCCGGATGAGCCGCAGGGCGATCGACGCGGCTTCTTCGACGCGGTTCCGTTCGCACCTCGTCGACCTGACACCGCTCCGCGTGTCGCGAGACTTCCGGCTGCTGTTCCTGGGGAAGTCGGTCTCGGACTTCGGCGACGAGATCGTGGCCGTCGCGGTGCCGTTCGAGGTCTACCGGCTCACGCACTCGACGCTCGCGGTCGGGCTGCTCGGTCTCGCCCAGCTCCTGCCGGTCTTGATCCTGCCGATCGTCGGCGGCGCCGCGGCCGACGCGATCGAACGTCGCCGGCTCACGATCATCACGCACCTGATCCTGGCGGGCATGTCGCTGCTGATGGCGGTGAACGCCTCGCTCGCCCAGCCGAAGGTCTGGCCGCTGTACGTCTTCGCGACGATCTCCGCCGGGATGTACACGTTCAACCGGCCGGCCGTGTCCACGTGGCCCGCGCGGCTGATGCCGATCGAGCTGCTGCCGTCGTCGTTCGCGTTGGAGGCGAGCCTCGGGACGCTGGCCGGGATGATCGGGCCGGTCACCGGTGGGGTGCTGCTCGCGGTGATCCACGCGCAGGGGGCGTTCCTGTTCGACGTCTTCACGTTCCTCGTGGTCGCGGCGTGCGTCTGGGCGATGAAGCCGTCCCCGCCCGTCGGCGACGCCCCGGCGTTCGGCATGGAGGCGATCAAGGACGGCTTCCGGTTCCTGAAGGGCAAGCGCGTGATCCAGTCGGTGTTCGCGGCCGACCTGAACGCGATGATCTTCGGGCTGCCCCAGGCGCTGTTCCCCGCGATCGCGGCCGGCCTGGCCGCGACCCAGGCCGGCAGCGCGGCGATCCTCGGTCTGCTCTACGCCGCGCCGGCGGCCGGGGCGTTCGTGGCGACGCTCTTCTCGGGGCGGGCGAAGCACGTTCGTCACCAGGGGCGAGCGATCCAGATCGCGATCGTCGTGTGGGGCGCCGCGATCGTCGTGTTCGGGTTCGCGACCACGCTCTGGCTCTCGCTCCTGATGCTCGCGATCGCGGGTGGCGGCGACATGGTCAGCGGGATCTTCCGGATGTCGATCCTGCAGACCGTGGTCGACGACAGCATGCGCGGACGGCTCGACGGGATCGGCATGGCCGTGTGGGCCACGGGTCCTTCGATCGGGGAGGTGGAGTCGGGCGTCGTGGCCACGCTCACCTCGATCCGGTTCTCGGTGGTGTCGGGCGGCCTCCTGTGCATCGCCGGGATGGCCGTGATCCGGTGGGTCGCCCCGGCGTTCGACCGATACGATGCCCGCGATCCGAAGCCCTGACGGAAAGGGGTCACGAGTTTGCTCGCGTTCAACGCCCACGTCTACGAGACGCTGAAGTTCCTCCACATCGTCGCGGCGATCGCGTGGATCGGCAGCGGCCTGTTCGTCCAGTACCGCGGAACCCGCCTGCGCCGCAAGGGGACGCCGGAGCAGACCGCGAACCTGGCCCGTGAGGTCGCCGAGAGCACGCCGTGGTTCATCGCGTCGTCGATCACGGTCCTCGTGTTCGGGGTGGCGATGGTCCTGTACTCACCGGTGTACGACTTCACCACGACGTGGATCCTGATCGGTCTCGCCGGCTACCTCGCGACGTTCGTGACCGGGAACTTCTTCGTCCGCCCGACCGTGGAGAAGCTCGCCGCCGCGACCGCGACGGAGGACCCGGGCTCGCCGACCGTCCAGGCGCTGATCGCCCGTCTCTTCGCGATCTCGCGCGTCGACCAGGTGGTCCTGCTGCTGGTCGTCGCCGACATGGTGTTCAAGCCCGGGTCTTGAGGCCCTTCGGGTTCACGCTTCGATCCGACGACCAGAGCGCCGTCGGCGCGCCCGTGAGCCTGGCCAGACCGAGCAACACGGTGTCGTAGTTCACCCGCCAGCCCGAGAAATCCCTCCACGCCTGATCCCGATCGGCCTTGATCGGCACGCCGGCCTCCGCCAGGCGGTCGATCTCCGCGTCCCACTCGGCGCGCTGGATCGAGATGGGGTCGGTGGGCGCCGGGTCCGGGTCGTACGGCAAGCGGAAGAAGTCGGCGATCCTCCGCAGGCTCAGGTACCCGGCGCGCATGCAGAACTCGGCCTGCACGTCGCGCTCGATGTCGACCGTCGAGACGACGAGCGCGGCGCCGTCGAGCACCGCGCCGGCCGCGGTGACCCAGTGGTGCTCCATCTGCGGCGACCGGAAGAACACGACGGCCGGCAGGGACGTGTGCGTCTCCTCGACGTCGACGAACCACCGCTCCCACTCGACCCAGACGCCGTTCAGGTGCTCCGTGCGTTCGAGCATCCAGAACCGCCAGATCAGCTCGCTCCCCGAAGGCGGCGATCCCGCGCGGATCTCGAGCGCGGTGACCCCCAGCTCCCGTCGCGAGAACGCGCTGTAGATGCTCGGCAGGTACGTGATCAACAGGGCCAGCAGGACCAGGCCGAGCGCCGCCTCGATGAACGTGAGCCCGAACCCCCACGTGGTCACCGGCCGCGTGGTCCCGAGCGTGAAGAGCGAGGAGCCCGAGAGGTCGAACGCGTCCTTCGCCGACAGGTCCTCGACCCCCCAGAAGATGAGCACGAACCCGGCGAGGACGAGCGTGAGCCACGTGGCCAGGCTGAGGAGCAGCCCGACGGGGGAGTACCAGGCGAGGCGGCGGTCCCGCTTGCGTTGCGCGAGCGAAGGATGCGCGATCACTCGGAACACCAGGCCGAGGCCCACGAAGACCCACCGGGTGACGTAGGAGACCGACGCCCGCGGCAGGACCACGGTCTTGATCGCGGAGCCCATCGCGATGACGACGAGCGCCGTCCCCGCGATCACCGCGACGATCCGAAGCGCCATCTCCACGCGCCCATCCTCGCAGAAGCCCGCTCAACGTTCGGCTCGACCGCCGCTAGACTCGAAGGTCCCGTCCCTCTTCCAAGGAGCTCGATGCGCACCCGGTTCCTCGCCGCCCTCACGGGCCTCACCCTGCTGGGCATCCAGGCGATCGGAGCGACGCCCGCCCGGGCCGCCACGGTCGCCCCGGACGTGAACATCACGCGGATGGGGGGCAATCAGTCCGAGGCCGCCATCGCGATCGACCCGACCGATCCGAACCACGTGGTCGAGCTCTCCAACCGGGAGCAAGGCGTCGGCATGGTCCTCGCGGTGAGCAAGGACGGCGGAGTCACCTGGACCGTGTCGACCATCGCGCGCAACGACGCGTTCGGGAGCGCCTGCTGCGACCCGACGGCGTCGTGGGACCGCTACGGCAACCTGTTCCTGGGGTGGCTGGACATGCAGGACGAAGGCGCGATCCCGGTCGCCCTCAGCACGGACGGCGGCCTGACGTTCACGATGCTCAAGGTGCTGCGCCCGCTGCCGCCGAACGGCCGCGCGGCGGAGCCGCAGGCGTTCTCGGCCATCCGCGCTCGTCGCGATGACGGCGGCGACGGTGGCGAGAAGCCTGGCGGCGCCGAGAAGGAGCGCGAGCCCAGCCCGCGCGGCTCGTCGGTCGACCAGCCAACCATCACCACGGGGGCCGGCTCGGTGTGGGTGACGTGGAACAACGACGGTCTGATGCAAGCCCAGGGCGCCAAGGTGAGCGGCCTCGGCCAGGTCGCCAAGTTCAAGAAGCGCGAGGACATCGACAAGACCCGCGACTGCAGCTTCGGCGACATCTCGGTCGGTCCGAGCGGCCAGGTGTTCGAGGTCTGCACGAAGGACAAGGCGGGCACCAACCCCAAGATCGCGACCATCCGCACGGCGACCGATCCCGACGGTCTGGGGCCTGAGGGCTTCACGGACGCGAAGGGGATCGCCACCACGAACGTGCAGCAGTTCGACCGGATCCTGCCGCAGAAGTCGCGCTCCGTGGACTCGGAGACGGGCCTGGCGTGGGACACGGTCGCGACCAGCCCGCACCTGGGCCGGCTCTACCTGCTGTGGACCGACGAGCAGCCGAACGGCAGCAGCGACACCGACGTCTGGCTCCGGTACTCCGACGACGCCGGGACCACGTGGAGCGTGCCGACCCGCGTGAACGACGTCACGACGAACGCGCAGTTCCTGCCGCGCATCGCGCTCGACCCGACGACCGGGAACCTCGCGATCGGCTGGCACGACGCACGCAACGACGCGGGCAACCATCTCTTCGGCGACACCGACGGGAAGCTGAACACCGACGCGATGTACTACCTGACGTTCAGCACGGACGGCGGGCAGACGTTCGCGCCGTCGGTGCAGGTGAGCGGCGGGGTCTCGAACGCCGTGGACGCGCAGAACGGGATCGACTACGGCGACTACACCGGTCTCGCGTTCTTCGGCGGCATCGCGACGCCCGCGTGGTCGGACAACTCGAACAGCACCGGCGACAACCCGGCGGGGGCGTTGAAGACGTTCGACATCTACACCGCGCGGGTGAGCCTGATCTGATCAACCGTCGGCGGGCGCCGGCTCCTCGAGTCGCGTCAGGTCGACCGTGATCTCGGGCCGTTCGCCGGCCGGCTCCAGGATCTGGGCGAGCACGAACTCGGGCGCCATCCCGTAGAACCGGCACAGCTCGCAGAACCGCTCCAGCGAGATGCTGCGCTCGGCCCGTTCGTAGCCGGCGACGGCCGTGGGCTTGAACGCCCCTCCCGAGCGATCGCCGACCTGGCGAAGCGTGAGACCCTGCCCGAGGCGCGCACGACGAAGCGCGTGCCCCACCTCTTCCTCCAACGTGGTCCCCAACCTGGCGCCCCGTCCTCCTCTGAGCCGCCGGGGGGTACGGCACCTCCGAGGGTACGACCCTAGGACGAGGAGGGAGCGGACCGCATCCTCCGGCAACCGTACCTTCCGTACGCGTTCCTAGTCTGTTCTCGCTACGGGGTTTGACAAGAACGCGCTCCGCGTTCGACACTCGCGGTCCACGTCGGGAGGCCCCCCCATGGGAACGACCCGGACCCGCTCCGAGGCACACCCACAGCCGACCCGTTCCGCGAGCCGCCGCCCGACCGGCTCGCCATCGGGCTCTGCCAACGCTGCTTCCTCTATGGACGGCTGGGTCCAGAACGCGCGGAAGGGATCCGAGAGCGCCCGCACGATCCGCGAGATGTCGGCCATGCTCGAGCTCACCTCTGAGCTCCTGGATGCCCGAACCCCCGCCGCGGCGGTCCGGAGCGTCGTACAGATCTCCTTCACGCATCTGCATGTGCCGCTCGTCGGCGTGCTGCCGGATCGTTCCGGGGCAGGATGGTTCGTCGCGGCCGCCCGCGGCGTCGGAGTGAGACGCGGCGACATCGTGCGCTCCATCGAAGGGGTGAGCGCGCTCCAGCGTGGTCGCTCCACCAGGAGCCGCTTGGCTGCTCGTCTCGCGCGGACGTCGGGTCGCGATCGGGCGGAGGCGATCGGCGCCGAACCGGCGGTGCTCCTCGCGTTGGACATGCGTGCGGATCATCGCCCGTTCCTGCGCACGGCCGCGTCGCTCCTGTCCGAGTCGCTCGGTCGTTTGGACAAGATGGCGTGGGCGGAGATGCGCAACGACCACCTGGACCTGGCGCTCGCTTGGACGGCGCACGAGCTGCGCGGTCCGCTCGTCGGCGCACGGGCGGCCCTGGGGCATGTCCTGGTCGACGACCAGGGATCGGAGAGCGACGAGCTGTTGCAGCAGACGAAGGTCGAGCTCGACCAGCTGGCCGAACTCGTGGGTCCTCTCCTGCGGTGGTCCGCAGGATCCGGTTCGCTCCGCAAGCGGCAGGCCGATCTGGTCCGCGTCGTGGACGACGCGATCGCGTCGTGTCGGATGGAGTTCGACCACGCCGATCTGGTGATCCAGGTCCCCGACGCGCTCCCGATCAGGGCGGATGCGACGCAGTTGCGGGGAGCCATCGGAAACGTGATCCGCAATGCGCTCTGTTACGCGCCACCGGGAACGTCGGTCGCCGTCGACGTGAGCGCCGACAGCGAGAGCGCACGGGTCCGGGTGCGCGACCGAGGCCCCGGGATCCCCGTGAGCGAACGACACCTCATCTTCGACCCCTTCGCGCGTGGCGCGCTGGCAGACGAGACGCGCTGCGGCAAGGGGTTGGGTCTGTTCATCGCACGGCGGATCCTCGAGGCGCACGGGGGGTCCATCAGCGTCCGATCCGCTCGCCCCGGAACGGAGTTCTGTATCGAGCTCCCGCTCCCCACGAACGGGAGGCTCCGATCCGCGTCCTGATCGTCGACGACCATCTCCTGTTCGCGGAGGCGATCCGCGTCACCCTGACCGAGATGGGGATGACGGTCGTCGGCATCGTCGAGGACGGCCGACGAGGGCATCGCCGAGGCCCTGGTCCACCAGCCCGATCTGGTGCTCGTCGATCTGGGTCTGCCGGATCGCGACGGGCTCGGCCTGGGCGCGGAGATCCTCGCGGCCCTGCCCGAGACCAAGGTGGTCGCGCTCACCGCGCCTCGACGACGAGCAGGCCGTGAACGAAGCGCTGCGGCTCGGGTTCCACGGCTACTTCACGAAGCACACCGAGGCCGCGCCCTTCATCCGGGGCCTCAGCAGCATCGCCGACGGGCAGATCGTGTTCCCGCAGCGGCCGGGAAGCCGAACGGCGACCGGCGCCCGCCGGTCGAACGCTGAGCTCCTCGCCGGCCAGCTCACGTCGCGCGAGATCGAGGTGCTGCAGCTCCTCGCGGAAGGCGCGTCGAGCCCCGAGATCGCCAAGCGCCTCCGTGATCTCGCCCAACACCGTGCGCACCCACGTGCAGGGCATCCTGTCGAAGCTCCAGGTGCACTCCCGGCTCGAGGCGGCCGCGTTCGCCGTACGACACGACCTCGTGAACGTCCGCACGTAGCCGTCGACCGGTGCGCGCAGCGTAGTTCGCGTCGAGCGGGGCGTTAGCCGAACGGCCTCAGCCGCGCCGGATGAGGCCATGGTCCATCTGGCGTATCGGTCGTACGTCGCGCGGCGCATGTTCTGCGTTCATCGCACGGATACCGTCGAACCCGGCCTGAACGAGGGGGAGGCGTGGCCGAAGAAGACGGGATGATCCGCGTGCTGCTCGCCGACGAGCAGTCGCTCTTCCGCGAGGCGGTCAAGGTCGTGCTCTCGAGCGAGCACGACCTCATCGTCGTCGGTGAAGCCTCGGACGGCCTCCAGGCCGTCGCCGAGGTCGAGCGGATCCACCCGGACGTCGCGCTGCTCGACGCGGATCTGCCCGAACTGCGACGGGATCCGTGCGACGCAACAGATCAGCGTGCGTGTCCCCGAGTGCCGGGTGATCGTGTTCAGCGCCCAGGAGGATGAGCAGGTCCTGGTGCAGGGCGCTGGAGGCCGGCGCGAGCGGATACCTGTCGAAGGGCTCGCCCATGGTCGACCTCATCGACGCGACCCGGGCCGTCTATCGCGGCGATGCCCTCGTGCCGCCGCGGATGCTCGGGGCGCTCCTTCAGCGGTTGATCCACCGGCGACGCGAACGGGACGACGCGCTCAAGCGGATGGCGCGGCTCACGCGCCGCGAACGCGAGGTGCTGGTGCTCCTCGCGCAGGGCGGCGACAACGACGGCATCGCGCAGCGCCTGGTGATCAGCCCCGAGACGGCGCGCACGCACATCCAGAACGTGCTCGGCAAGCTCGACGTGCACTCGCGGCTGGAGGCCGCCGCGTTCGTGACGCAGAACGGCATCCTGGACGACCTGGCGGTGGCGACGCGATGACCCTCCTGGTGCGGGAAGGGAAGCCGGCGCGCAAAGCCGACGTGTGGATGCGCCAGTCGGACACCGAGAACGTCGTCTACGACCCCGAGACCAGCTCCGTCCACATGCTGAACACCACCGCGATGGCGATCTGGGTCCTCTGCGACGGGGACACGGACCCCGACGAGATGGTCGAAGCCATCTGCGAGCTGTCGGGGTTGCCCCGTGAGGTGGTCGAGGAAGACGTGCGCCGGATCCTCCTGCAGTTCGAGGAGGCCGACATCCTCAGCTGGAAGGAGTAGGCGGTGCCTCGCGTGAAGCCCAAGTCT
>CAVZMG010000002.1:0-1443516 GCA_963776425.1 uncultured Actinomycetes bacterium
GCGCTATCGTGACCCGCCGTGGAACCCGTGACGTTCGTCCTCGTTCACGGCGCCTGGCACGGCGCGTGGTGTTGGGAGCGCTTCATCGCCGAGATCGAAGGGCAGGGTCATCGCGCTGTCGCGATGGATCTGCCGATCGAGGATGGGACCGCGACGTTCGACACCTACGCCGACGTGGTCGCCGAGGTACTCCCTGGATCCGATGACGTCGTGCTCGTCGGGCACTCGCTCGGTGCGATGGTGCTCCCCATCGTCGCGGCACGCCGACCCGTCCGAGCCATGGTCTTCGTGTGCGGCGTGATCCCATTGCTCGGCGGGAAGCCGTGGGAGGAAGGGCCGCCGATGGAGGCTCCGGGCGCCACGGCCTCCCTCGTGCGCGCGGAAGACGGCGCGCTCAGCTGGCCGGACGTCGAGGCGGCGCGAGCCGCGATGTACAACACGAGCGATCCCGCGGATGCGGCGTGGTGCTTCTCCAGGCTGCGATCGCTGAACTCGGGTTCGCTGTGGGGGGACTATCCGTTGGCGTCCTGGCCGGAGGCCCCGGTGATCACCATCGGGTGCACCGAGGATCGGATCGTTTCCCTGGAGTGGAGCCGCCATGCGGCGGAACGGCTCGGCGTCGACCTCGACGAGATGGGGGGCGACCACTCTCCGTTCCTCGGCCGTTCCGAAGAGCTCGCCGGCATCGTCCTCGATCGACTGCGGGGGATCATCGCGAGCTAGACCCGCGATCCGGGAATGAGGCTTGTCTCCGCGTCCGCTGGAACGGTCTATGGTGAGTTCGCCCGCCGGATCGTGTAAGGGAGAGGACATGCGCACCGGCAACCGTTCCGGGCCGCTGATCGCGTCGCTGCTCTTTCTCGGCTCAGCGATCGCCTCGAGCTCCGGATCTGCGGCGGCGCAGGCGGCGGCCGTCGGCCCTCGAGCGCACAGCGCACTGACACCGTTCGGATCTGGGCTGACGGTAGGTGGGACGGTCTACTTCTCAGCGCTGGACGGCTCTCATGGCCGGGAGCTCTGGAAGAGCGACGGGACGGATGCCGGGACCGTCATGGTCAAGGACATCCGCCCGGGTCGGAGGATCCGACCCGCTGCGGCTGACGGAGTTCAACGGTTCCCTGTTCTTCGACGCCAACGACGGTATCGACGGCCGGGAGCTCTGGAAGAGCGACGGGACGGATGCCGGGACCGTCATGGTCAAGGACATCTGGCCGGGCGCGAAGGGTTCCGCCGGGCACGCTGATCTACCCACTCGAGAGATTCGGAACCGAAAACGAGTTGCTGTACTTCGCCGCCAACGATGGGATCCATGGCTCCGAGCTCTGGAGGACCGACGGGACGGCCGCCGGTAGCGTCATGGTCAAAGACATCCACCCGGGCCATCGGTACTCGTCCCCGTGGGCTTTCACCGACGTCGGCGGAGAGCTGTTCTTCGTTGCCAACGGCAACCAGATCTGGAAGAGCGACGGAACCGGTACGGGGACCGTCTTGGTCAAGAAGACTCAGGACTCTGGGCTCGGAAGGCTCATCGACGTGGCGGGCACGCTGTACTTCGCAAGCGACTTTCACTTCTGGAGGAGTGACGGAACCCGCGCGGGAACCGTCGTGGTGAAGGATGTCATCGTTGCGGGGTCGCTGATCGCTGTCGACAGAACCGTGTACTTCGGTGGCGCTGCATTCTTCGCCGACTCCGACGCGGGTGGTCCTTACGAGCTCTGGAGGAGCGACGGGACAACCGTCGGCACGGTCGTGGTGAAGAAGATCAACCCGAAGAGGTCGAGTGATCTCCGAGTGGCTCACCGAAGTTGGCGAGACGCTCTACTTCGACGCCGACGACGGTGTCCACGGCTTCGAACTCTGGAAGAGTGATGGAACCGACGCGGGAACGGTCCTCGTGAAGGACATCCGACCGTCCGGATCCGCCGGTCCCACCTGGCTCACCGACGTGGATGGGACGTTGTACTTCATCGCCAAAAACGGAAGCGATGGCCCTGGCCTCTGGACGAGCGATGGGACCGGTGCAGGAACGGTTCGCGTCACGGGCATCCGGGTGGGGTGGCGGTGGAGCCATCTTCCGTGGCTCACCGACGCAGCCGGAACGCTGTACTTCATAGCGAAGGACAGTGTCCATGGCTTCGAGCTCTGGAAGAGTGACGGGACCCCAACAGGGACCCTCATGGTGAGGGATATCAACCTCGGACCGGCATCATCGGCGCCATCGCATCTCGTATACGTGCCGAGTTGAACCCGTCCCGCCCAGAAGGCTCCGCGGCTTGACTCGAACCACACCTATCAACAAAGTACCGGTGGCTGGCCGATCACGCTGGGGTGCTATGGGTATCGGGCCCGAGCCGGATGAGAGGTGGCGGATGGTCGTCGACGCGAGGCGTGATCACCTTGAGGAAGCGCTTTCCGACGGCGACGGCATCGTCCGATCGGAGCCGGCCTGGGTGGGCCGCGACTTCCTGCCCGCAGGGCGACGCCTGGGGATCGCCGACGACGCCTACGACCTCGGCGAGCGTGGCGAGTTGTGCGAGCGTTGGCTGGGATCCACGACGAGAGCCGACAATCGCATCGGGCCGCCTGACGAGGGGTTGAGCTACCTCTCCTTGGGGGGATCGGAGCGGATCACGTTGCAGGAGGCGGTGGACATCGCTCCTGACGCGATCATGGGGTCCGACTACGCGGCCACGCACTCGGGTCTTGGCCGCCTCGCGAAGATCTTCGACTATCGAGGTCGTCTTCCCTACCACCTGCACCATCGTCAAGAGCACGCGGCGCTCGTGGGACGCAGTTCCAAGGACGAGGCCTACTACTTCCCACCGGGCCAGGACATGGGCGGGCACGCGGAGACGTTCCTGGGTGTCCATCCATCGATCGTGGAGGACGAGGCGTACGACGTCTTGCTCCCGTACCTGGTGGACTGGGATAGCGATCTGATCCTGCGGCATTCGGTCGCCTACCGCCAAGTGGTCGAGGAGGGATTCCACGTTCCGTCAGGCGTGCTCCATGCGCCGGGGAGCGCGCTCACCATCGAGTTGCAGGAGGACTCGGACGTCTTCGCGATGCTCCAGGCGGTGGTCGACGGGAACGAGATCTCGAAGGACCTGCTGTGGAAGGACGTACGCCCGCAGGATCGGGAACGCATGGGGGAGCGGTTCATCCTCGAGCTGATCGATTGGGAGGAGAACGGCGACCCGTACTTCTACGAGAACCACCATCTCTCACCCCGACCCATCGAGGGGTCGCGAAGCGAGGGCGGCGAGGAGTCCTGGATCTTCTACAACACGACCAAGTTCAGCGGGAAGAAGTTGGTCGTGTATCCCGGCTGTTCGTACGTGACGCGAGACCGCGGCGTGTACAACCTCCTCATCTGGTCGGGAAGCGGGAGCTACGGCGGCGCCGAGGTCCAGGGCGGCGATCCCACCCGGGACGAGTTGGTCGTCACGCATGACCGAGCGGTCCGCGGGGTCGAGGTGCGCAACACCGGGCGAGAGGACCTGCTCGTGATCAAGTTCTTCGGTCCGGACATCAACACCGACGTCCCCATGATCGAGCGGCGTTGACCCTTCCCAACGGTCCCTCGACGTGAAGGTCGCGATCGGGATCGACGTCGGGACCACCGGCTCGCGGGCGATCGCCGTCGATGAGCACGGCGGGGTCGTGGACGCGCGAAGCGCGGAGCACGCCTCGCTCACCCCTCGGCCCCGATGGAGCGAACAAGACCCGGCGGCGTGGTGGCGTTCCACGTGCGAGGTGCTCGGCCGCGTCGCCGAATCTTGCCGCGCGGCCGATGCCGAAGTGGTGGGGATCGGTCTCTCCGGCCAGATGCACGGATCGGTGTTCCTCGACCGAGACTTCGAGGTGATCCGTCCGGCGCTGCTCTGGAACGATCAACGCACGACGATCCAATGCGACCAGATCAGCGAACGGGTCGGTTCACGGCGCCTCGTCGAGATCACCGGGAATCCCGCGCTCACCGGATTCCAGGCGCCCAAGGTGCTCTGGCTCCGAGATGAGGAACCGGCGAACCACGAGCGGGTCGCCCATGTCCTGCTGCCGAAGGACTACATCCGCTACCGGCTTTCGAGCGAGCTGGCGACCGACGCGTCGGATGCTTCCGGCACGCTCTTCCTCGATCTGCGTTCACGCCGATGGTCCTCCGAAGTGCTCGGAGCCCTCGACGTGCCGTTGGAATGGTTGCCTCCCGTCCTCGAGAGCACCGAGCCGACCGGGTCGGTGACGGATGCGGTGGCCGGTGAGCTTGGGCTCCCAACGGGAGTGCCCATCGCTGCAGGCGCCGGAGACAATGCTGCCGCGGCGATCGGGACGGCGATCACGCACGAAGGGCTGATGTCGAGCTCGATCGGTACGAGTGGTGTGCTGTTCGCTCACGCGGATGCGTGCACCATCGACACGTCGGGACGGATCCATGCCTTCGCCCACGCCGTGCCGGGCCAGTACTGCCTGCTCGCGGTCACGCTCTCGGCGGGCGGCTCGCTCCGATGGTGGCGCGACGTCACCGGGCTGACGTATCAGGAGTTGGTCGCCGAAGCCGCGAGCATCGAACCCGGGAGCGAGGGACTGATCTTCCTGCCGTACCTGACGGGTGAGCGCACCCCTCACCTCGATGCACGGGCGACGGGCGGGTTCATCGGTCTGACCGCTCGGCACACGCGCGGGCACATGACCCGCGCGCTCATGGAGGGCGTGCTGTACAGCTTGCGCGATGGCTTGGAGATCATGCGAGGACTCGACGTCGATCCGAAGCACATCCGCGCGGTCGGCGGTGGGTCCACGTCCGAGCTGTGGTTGCAGCTCCAAGCCGACGTGTTCGGTGCACCCGTCCAGCAGCTCGCCATCCCCGAAGGGGCCGCGTACGGTGCCGCGTTGCTCGGACATGTCGCGGTAGGCACGTTCGCCGACGTGGACGAAGCCACGAAGGTGGTCCGTACACGCCAACAGGTGACGGAGCCTGCTCCGGAGCGTGTCGCGCGCTATGAAGAGGGGTACGAGGTCTTCCGGTCGATGTACGGAGCCTTGCGCGAGCCGATGCACCGACTCGTCGAGCTCGCCGGGGATGATCGCTTCAGCGGATAGCGGCACCCGTGCGTGCGTCGAAGACGTGTACGTCTTCCGGTCGGACGGCGAGGGTCAACACCTCGCCGATCCGCGGACGCTCATGCGGCCCCAGCCTGGCCGTGATCTCCGCGCGCGACCCCGGGAGTGGGGGCAGGAGCTCCTCCCCGACCCGCATCTCGGCTGAAGCGATCTGGCCGGCCACGGTTCCATAGACGATGACCTCGTCGCCGAGCGGCTCGAACACGTCCACCCGGAGATCGATCGTCGGAAGTCCGTCAGCCGAGGGACCGAGGTGCTCCGGCCGGATGCCGATCGCCACCTCGCCATCGGGGACGCCGGCAGCTGCGAAGGTGAGATCTCCCGCTGTGATCCGCCCACCGACGCTGGTCCCGCGCAACAGGTTCATCGGCGGACTCCCGATGAACCCGGCCACGAAGATGTTCGCGGGACGGTCGTAGACGTCTTGCGGCGCGCCCACCTGTTGGAGCTCGCCACCCGACATGATCACGATCCGGTCGCCGAGCGTCATGGCCTCCACCTGGTCATGCGTCACGTAGATCGTGGTGATCCCGAGGCGGTGGTGGAGCCGCTTCAGCTCCGCACGGACCTGGACGCGGAGCTTCGCGTCCAGGTTCGAAAGTGGCTCGTCGAGCAGGAACGCCTTCGGCTCGCGGACGAGCGCCCGTCCCATGGCCACCCGCTGGCGCTGCCCGCCCGAGAGCTGGGCGGGTTTGCGTCCGAGCAGCTCCTCCAGGCCGAGCATGGCGCAGACCTCCTTCACCCGGCGGTCGATCTCGTCCTTCGGCTGCTTGCGCTGTCTCAACCCGAAGGCGAGGTTCTTGTAGACCGTCATGTGCGGGTAGAGCGCGTAGTTCTGGAACACCATCGCGATGTCGCGGTCCTTCGGCGAGAGGCCGGTCACGATCTGATCGCCGATCGCGATGATGCCCGATGTCGGCTCCTCGAGACCGGCGATCATCCGCAGAGCCGTCGTCTTCCCGCATCCGGAAGGCCCGACGAGGATCAGGAACTCGCCATCCTCGGCGGTGATCGACAGGTGGCTGACGGCGACCGCTCCGCCCGGGAATTCCTTCGTCACGTCGAAGATCGCGACCTCAGCCATCCGCCTATCCCTTCAGTCCCGACGTGGCCACGGAGCGGACGAAGTACCGCTGAGCGAGGAAGAACACGAACAGCATCGGGATCAGGCTCATGACGTTGCCAGCCATGAGGAGCGTCCACTGCGTGACATGCGCGCCTTGGAAGTAGGCGAGGCCGAGTTGGACGGTCTGGTGCTGCTGCGTCTGGATCACGATGAGCGGCCACAGGAAGTCGTTCCAAGAGAAGAGGAACATCAGCGCAGCGAGCGTCGACAGTGCGGGGAGTGACAGCGGCAGGATGACCTTGAACAAGACGCCGAGCCGCGTCGCCCCGTCGATGCGGGCCGCTTCCTCTAACTCCACCGGAAGCGTTCGGAAGAACTGCCTGAGCATGAAGATCCCGAAGACCTGGACGAGGTTCGGCACGATGAGCGCTCCGAGGCTGTCGATCCCGATAAGCGGACTCACGTGCAGCCCGAGCCATTTCACGATGAGGAACGCGGGGATCATCGTGACCTGGAACGGGACCATCAGGGTCGCGAGCAGCAGGATGAAGACGAGGTTGCTCCCGAAGAACTTGATCCTCGCGAACGCGTAGCCCGCGAGGCTGCAGAGGATCAGATTGCCGGCCACCACGGTGACGGCGACGATCGTGGAATTGAGGAAGAAGCGGCCGAAGGGCGCTGCCTTCAGCGCGTTCGGGTAGTTCTGCCAGTGGATCCCCTGCGGGATCAAGATCGGTGGGAAGTGATGAGCCTCGCGAGGGAGTTCGATCGAGGTGACCAGCATCCACACCAGAGGGAAGAGCATCACGATCATCAGTGGGAACAGGAGGAAGTGCCATCTGCTGAATGGCAGCCATCGCCGTTTCGCGGGTGGTGGCTGCCTCCGGACCGGCTCCGACGTCCCGATGGCTTGCTCGCTCATGAGCTGTAGTGCACCTTCCGTTTCCCGATCCAGAGCTCCACGAGCGAGAAGGCGAGGATCCCGAGGAACAGGACCCACGCCGCGGCTGCACCGAGTCCTGCGTCGAACTGCTCGAACGTCTTGTGGAACAGGTAGTAGACGATGACCGTGGTCGCGAACAGCGGGCCACCCTTGGTCGTCAGATAGACCTCAGCGAAGAGCTGCAGAGCATTGATCGAGAGCCAGATCGCGAGGAACAGCGTGGCCGGCCCGAGGAGCGGGAACGTGACGCTCCGGAACGTGCTCCACGAGCTCGCGCCGTCGATCGCCGCCGCCTCGTGGAGCTCCTCCGGGACGCCTTGCAGCGCGGCGAGGTAGATGATCACGGTGAACCCGAGCCAGCCCCATACGTCCATCGCCACGATGACGTAGAGCGCCTCCTTCGTGCTGGAGAGGAACTGCTGGGGGCCGATGCCGAAGAAGTGGAGCGCGTCGTTGATGAGGCCGAACGTCGGATCCGTCAACCACAAGAACATGATGGCTGTCGAGATCGTGGAGATGGCCAGGGTCACGAAGACCGCTGTTCGGTAGAACGCCCGCATCCCGATCTTCCGGTTCAAGGCCACGGCGATGAGCAGCCCTCCGATCATCGAGAGCGGCACGAAGAGCGAGGTGTAGATGAGCGTGTGCCGGATCGCGCCGGAGAAGACCGGATCGTGGGCCAGTGTCTGGTAGTTGGCCCAGCCGATCCACTTCGGGTGCCCCGAGAGCAGGTTGTTCTCCTGGAACGACAACACCACCGACCAGAAGACCGGGAAGATCGCGAAGAGGCTGATGAGGAAGACGGCAGGGCCCGCGAGACTCCACCCGGCGAGGTGTTCGGAGCGGATGAGCCGCTGCCACCATGAGGACCGCGCCGGCTTCAGCGTGGTTGCCAACGGGCCCTCCCCCCGAGATCCTCCGGAACCCAGGGACCGGGGACTTCGTGCGCAATTCCGCTCATTCCGGCGTACTCTAGGCCAGTTTCGCGCACGATTCTCACTTGGAATGGGCTCCCGCTGATGGGCGAGATCAACCGGCCAGACCGATGACCACCGACGATCTCCGGGACCTTCCCCTCCGCGAGTTCCGGCCGCGATCGTCCCTCCAGGTGCAAGCCCACCAGGTCCCACGGTCACGGTTCCCGGCGATCGATGTCCACAACCACCTGGGGCGCTGGCTGATCCAGGACGGCGGTTGGGCGTCGTCGGACGTCGGCGATCTCATCGGGTTGATGGACGCGTGCAACCTGACCTCGATCGTGAATCTCGACGGGAGATGGGGAGACGAGCTCGAGGCGAACCTCGATCGGTACGACCGCGCGCATCCCGGGCGCTTCGCGACCTTCTGCCACCTCGATTGGTCGGCGACATCGGAGCCGGTGTTCACCGACCTGCTCGTCGGGGGCTTGAAGCATTCCGCGGCCGCCGGTGCGAAGGGGATCAAGGTTTGGAAGGACCTGGGTCTGCGGATCCGCGATCACACCGGTGAGTTGCTGATGCCCGACGACGACCGTCTCTCGGATGTGTGGGACGTGGCCGGGGAGCTCGGGCTCCCGATCCTCATCCACGTCGGGGATCCGGTCGCGTTCTTCGAAACGGTCGACGGGGACAACGAGCGTCTCGAGGAGCTCCTGGAGCATCCCGACTGGTCCTTCTCCGACCCCGGGTTCCCGCGGTTCGAACGGATCGTTGAGTCGCTGGAGGCGATCGTCGCCGCCCACCCCCAGACGACGTTCATCGGCGCTCACGTCGGCTGCTTCGCGGAGGACCTGTCGTGGGTATCGCGGATGCTCGCCGCGTATCCGAACTTCAACGTCGATATCGCTGCGCGCATCGCGGAGCTGGGCCGTCAACCGCGGGCGGCGCGTCGGCTGATGCTCGAGCACCCGGATCGCGTCTGCTTCGGGACCGACGAGTTCCCCCCGAACGCCGAGGTGTACGCGATCCACTACCGCTTCCTCGAAACCGATGACGAGCACTTCCCGTACTCCTTGGAACAGATCCCACCGCAGGGACGATGGGCGATCTCCGGGCTCGCGCTCCCGGACCCGTTGCTGCGCAAGGTCTACCACGACAACGCCGCGCGGCTCGTTCCCGGGCTGACGTGACGTGATCCGTGCCGTCCGCGCGGGCACCTCTGTCGGCGCGCTCTTCGCGCTAACCGTGATCAGCGAGCGGATGCCCTCGGGCATCTCCTTGCCGTGCGCCTCGATGAGGTCGTCGCAAACGGCTTGGATCTGCTCGAGCGTGAGCGTCGCGGCGGTGTTCGGATCGACCATCGCGGCGTGGTACACGTGTTCGCGACTCCCCTCGAGCGCGGCACGGACGGTGAGCTCGCACACGTTCGCGTAGAGGCGGTTGACCGCGGCGAGCTGCGGCGGAAGCTCTCCGATCCACACGGGATGGACCCCGGAGCGGTCGACCAGGCAGGGCACCTCCACGCAGCAGCCCTCCGGGAGGTTCTCGATGAGGCCGGTGTTCCGGACGTTCCCATAGATCGTCCGGAGCGTCCCCGTCTCGATCGAATGGATGATCTGGGGCGCGTACTCCGGGCCCCGTTCGATGCCGAGCGGCTCTCCGGCGCTGAGCTTCCTCTTGACCTCGTCGTACGTCCCGAGGTTCCGCTCGCTCCGACGCACGTATTCGTCGACGGTTATCCGGTAGCGCTCCACCTGTCCCTCATGCGGGAAGAACCAGGGCACGAGGTCGACGTTGTGTTCGCTCGACTCCGATGGGAAGTAGCCGAGCCGCTTGAAGATCTCCATGCGCACGCGACGGCCGAGGCCCTCCGGGTCGGCGTCGAGGAGCGCTCGCAGGCGCGGGTAGAGATCCTGGCCGTCCGACTCGAGGCGGAGCACCCACGCCTGATGGTTCAGGCCGGCGACGAGGTAGGTGAGCTCTTCGAACGGTACGCCGAGGAGCTCGGCGAGCTGTTCCGCCGTGTTGTCCGGAGACATGCAGACGCCGACGATCTTCTGGTGAGGCGTTCCCTCGTAGACGGCCCAGCAGAGCGCGGCCATCGGGTTCGTGTAGTTGAACAGCCAGGCGTCCGGGCAGATCTCCGCCATGTCGCGTCCCAGCGCGAGGAGCGGAGGGATCGAGCAGAGCGCGCGGAAGATGCTTCCGAGTCCGAGCGTGTCTCCCATGGCCTGCTTCACGCCGTATCGGTTCGGGATATCGAAGTCGAGCTTCAGGCCTTCGTGGCCGCCCACCCGGATCATGCTGATCACGTGATCGGCGCCTTCGAGGGCGGCCCTCCGGTCGGCGTAGGGTTCGATCGTCGCCTTCGCACCCAGCGCATCGGCCGTCCACCGGGCCATGGCGGCGGCGGTGTCCAGGCGATCGGGGTCGATGTCGTGGAGTGCGATCGTGCAACCCGCGAGCTCCTCGAACCCGAGGATGTCGGCGACCAGTTCCTTCGTGAACGTCACGCTACCGGCACCGTTGAACACGATCTTCGTCATCGCTGTGTCTCCTGCATCGTGAGGTGGGGGAGCAGGTGCTCCGCCCAGAGGTCGAGCTGGGCCGTGGACGGCTCGAGCGTGTGCAGCATCAGGTACCCGACCCCCGTGGCAAGGCGAGCCTGGATCTTCTGCACCACCTCGGGCGCGCTTCCCGTGAGGTAGACGCTCTCGAAGTACTCGAACGGTCGCCCGGTGCCCATGATCCGCGTGAACGCCTCGCGCTGCTCGCGGAGGGCATGCTCGTGGTCGTCGGTCGGGACGAAGTGCAAGAAGTTCTCGTGCGCGAAGGTGAACGAGCCGGCGTCGCGTCCCGACGCATCGAGGGCGGCGACGATCTCATCACGGTCCTCCACGATCTGGGAGGGGAGGCTCGTCGGCCTCGCGATCCATCCGTCGGCGGCGACGATACGGCGGAGGACCGGCGCCGCGAGGGTCGGCGGCTCCGGAGAGGCCGCGTGTGGGAGCTGCCGGCCTCCGGCGATCCAGACCTCGAGTTCCCTGCGCATCGCCGGGCCGACCTCCACGTCGGTGAGCTGGCAGAAGCGACCCGCGAAGCGCAGCGACTCTCCGGCGAGCAGCCGCCGGACGATCTCGATGGCCTCATCGGTTCGGGCACCACGTTCTGTTTTGCGCTGACCGACCGCCTCGAACTCGCGCTCGTCCCAGCCGGTGCCGGCGCCGAGGATGAACCGCTCCCCGGAGAGCGCCTGGAGGGTCGCGATCTCCTTCGCGAGTACGACCGGGTGGCGGGTCGGCATGACGAGGATCGAGGTCCCGAGGCGGATCCGGCTCGTCGCGGCGGCCGCGTACGTGAGCGCGACGATCGGGTCGAGCCACGCGACGTCGTAGAAGCGGTTCCCATGAAGGAGATGGTCGGTTGCCCAGAGCGAGTCGAAGCCGAGTTCCTCGGCGCGTCTCGCGAACGCGGCGACCTGCTCGCCGTTACGTCCTTCCGGTCCGACGAAGGTCGGAAGGAAGACCCCGATCCGAGGGCCGGTCTTGGGAGTCGCCATCAGAGGAGGCCCGCCTCCTTCAACGCGCGGTCGACGAGGTCTTGCTCCGCAGCATCGAGCGGGAGGAGCGGCGGGCGGACGTGAGACTCATCGATCACCCCCAGGCGGACGAGTGCGTGCTTCACGCGCGCGCGGTAGTTGCGGACCGGCGCGGAGAAGATCGCGTCGCACAGTGGCTGGACCATGTCGCGGAGCTCGTTGGCGCGTTCGAGGTTCCCCCCGCGCGCGGCCTCGTGCATCTCGACCTGTTCCCGAGCAGCGAGCGTTCCGAATCCGAGGAGCGCCCCTTCGGCGCCCAGCAGGTACGCCTCGAGGAGGAAGTTGTCGTTGCCGTTCAGGACGGTCGGCGACGAGGGGAGCGACTTCACGAGCCTCGCGGTCTCCACGAAGCGCTTCGCGTCGAACGAAGCCTCCTTGATCGCGACCACGCCCTCCACGCTCATCACGCGGGTGATCGCCTCAGCCGAGAAGTTGACACCCCCCAGCGCGGGCTGGAGTTGGAACGCGATCAATGGGAGGTCCGATGCCTCGGCCACCGCAGCGTGATAGGCGGCCGGGAGCTCTGGGTCGAGCGGCTCGCCCTGGTAGGCCGGGATCGGGAACACGAGCAGCGTCTCGGCGCCGGCGGCCGCCGTGTCGTGGGCGAGGCGGCGGGCCTGCTCCGTGAACGAGGCGGCGAGACCGGCGACCACGAGGGCGCGCCCGGCCACCTCCTCGCGGACGATCTCGAGGACGCGCAGCCGCTCATCCGGGAACAGGTGCGGGCCCTCACCCGTATCCACGTTCACCGCGAGGCCGAGCACCCCTTGTTCCACCAGCCACTGCGTGTAGCGACGCAGCGAGACCTCGTCGACGGAGAAGTCGTCTCTCATCGGCGTGACGATCGCTGCGATGAGTCCAGCGAGGTTCGGTACGTTCATGTTCCGGCCCCTTCGTCGTTGATGTCGTTGTGGACGTTCCCAGGAGCTCCGTCCGCGGCCCCGGCGTCCCGGATCGCGCGCCACACTCGCTCCGGCGCAGCGGGCATATCGATGTGGCGGACACCCAGGTGCGCGAGCGCATCGATCACCGCGTTGTGCACCGCGGGACCGGCGCCGATGGTGCCGGACTCGCCGATCCCTTTCGCCCCCAACGGGTTGCGCGGTGTCGGGGTCATCGTGTGCCCCGTCTCGAACGGGGGCAGCTCGGTGGCAGATGGGATCGAGTACGTCGTGAGGTTGGTGGTCTGGGGGTTGCCGTCGTCGTCGTAGACGACCTGCTCATAGAGGGCTTGCGCGAGACCCTGGGCGACGCCCCCGTGCACCTGCCCCTCCACGAGCATGGGGTTGAGGATCTGGCCGCAGTCGTCGACGGCCACGTGGCGGAGCGGTCGCGCATCACCCGTTTCCAGGTCGACCTCCACCAACGAGACGTGAGCACCGAACGGGTACGTGGAGTCATCGATCTCGAAGTCGAAGTCGGCCGCGAGACCCGGCTCCATGGCGTCAGGGAGCCGGGTCGTGTCGGTGGAAGCTCGCGCCAGTTCGTCCCACCCGAGAGATACGTCTGGTATCCCCGCGATCCCGATCCGACCGTCCTCGTGGAACACGACGTCGTCGATGCTCGCCTCGAGGAGATGGGCGGCGAGGCGCCGGGCCTTCTCCCGAACGAGTTCGCTCGCGCGCAGGACCGCGCTCCCGCCGACCTGGAGCGACCGGGACCCCATCGTGCCCCCTCCCCGGGGGAGGATGCCGGTGTCGGAGTGTTCCACAGCGATCAGGTCTACCGGGATGCCGAGCGTCCCCGACGCGATCTGCGCGTACGCGGTCTCGTGTCCTTGACCCTGAGGGCTCGTTCCGCATCGCACGATCGCCGAGCCGTCCTCTTTCACCGAGACGGAGCCGAACTCCGTGCCCCAGCCGGTCACCTCGACGTAGACGCATACGCCGATACCAAGCTGCTTGCGCTCGCCTCGCTCGCGCCGAGCCCGCTGCTCCTTGCGCAGATCCTCGTAGCCGGCGAGCTCGAGCGCTTCATCTAAGGCCCGCTCGTACTCGCCGGTGTCGTAGACCGCCTCCGTCGGCGTTTCGTAGGGGAACGCGGCCGGCGGGATGAGGTTCCTCCGGCGGATCTCGACCGGGTCCATGCTGAGCTCCGACGCGAGCATGTCCATGGCTCGCTCGAGGAGGGCAGTTGCCTCCGGCCGGCCAGCGCCCCGGTACGCGCCGATCGGCGTCGTGTTGGTCGCGACAGCCGTGGCGGTGAAGTGGATCCGCGGGATGACGTACGGTCCGGAGGCCATCAGCCCGGTGAGCGGTGGAAGCGTCGCGCCTTCGTCGGGGTAGGCGCCAGCGTCGGCAGCGATCCGCACCCGCAAGCCGGTGAGCGTCCCGTCGCGGCGCGCGCCGAGCTCCACGTCTTGAACCTGGGCTCTCCCGTGCGTCATCGCCATCATGCTCTCCGTCCGCGTCTCCACGTAGCGAACCGGTCGCGCGAGTCGGAGCGCTAACGCGGAGACCGCGATCTGCTCGGCGTAGGTGGGGATCTTCGCCCCGAACCCTCCGCCGACGTTCGGCGCGATGACGCGAACCTTCGACTCCTCGAGACCCAGGATCCGCGCGATCGTCGTCCGTGAGGCGAACGGAGCCTGCACGGGGAGCCACACCGTGAGGCCGCCGGTGCTCGGGGTTGGGATGGCGAGCGCACCGTTCGTCTCCATGGGCGTCGGCGCGAGCCGCTGGTTGACGAAGCGCGCCCGGACGACGACCTCGGCATCGTCCAGGGCTCCCGGGTCGTCGGCGACCGTGTACTCGATGGCCGCGTTGGTCCCGTGCTCCGGGAAGAGCACCGGAGCTCCTGGCTCGAGGGCGCGGACCGGGTCGACGACCGAGGGGAGAGGGTCGTACTCGATGAGCACCGACTCGGCGGCATCCACGGCCCGCGCTCTCGTATCGGCAACGACGACGGCGACCGGTTCCCCGACGAAGCGCACGACATCGTCGGCGAGGATCGGACGCTCGAACACCTCCGGGACATCCTCGACCTCGTGCATCGGTGGGAGCCCGAGATCGGCACCCGTCAACACGCACACGACGCCCGGCATCGTCCGCGCTTCTTCGGCCGAGATATCCAGGACGCGCCCATGCGCCACGTACGACCGGACGAAGACCGCATGGAGACCACCCTCGGCGGCGAGGTCGTCCAGGAAGCGCGCGGTACCCGTGACGAGCGCCGGGTCCTCGACGCGACGGACGGAGTGCCCGAGGATCGATCCGGGCCCGAACCCGTCTGCGGCCGTGGAGCTAACGTTCGCCGGACCCGTGCTCACGCCAAGAGCGCCACTCCGCTAGCCGCCCGCCAGATCCGTGTCGACCTGTTGTGCGGCCGCATCGAGCGCCTGCTGCGGGGTCATCTTGCCGAGGAGCGCGGCGGAGACCGCCGTCGCAACCGCCTCCGATATCTTCGGGAAGGACGAGACCTGCGGGAGGTTATGGATCGCGTTCGCCTGGTTCGAGACCCAGTTCTCGATCCCGGGATTCTTGTCGAGGAACGTCTGGTACTCCGGGAGCTTGCTCTCCGACTGGCGGATCGGCAGCAGCCCGGTCGCGATCGCCCACTGGATGTCTTGCTGGGGCGCCGTGAACCACTTCAGGAAATCGATCGCTGCGTTCTTCCTGGCATCACCGTTGTCGAAGACGACCCAGTCGTCGGGACCGGAGATCGTCGCGGTCACTTGGTCCTTCGGGATCGTGGTAACGCCGAAGTCCATCCCGCTGTCCCGAACCGTCCCGAGGTCCCAGGGGCCGTCGTTGTACATCGCGATGTGGCCGGAGGTGAACAGACCGAGGGACTTGGTTCCGTCGCCGCCATCGAGGTAGACGGAATGATCCTGGATCGTCATGTCCTGGAGGAGGGTCAACGCCTTGACGCCCTCGGGGCCGTTGAAGATCGCCTTCGTGTTGTCGGAGTTCAGGAGGTCGCCACCGGCGCTCCAGAGGAACGGCATGTACCGCCACGTCGTGGAGTCGCTCTGATCGTCCTGCATCGACCAGCCGAACTGCTGCTTCGCGGGATCGGTCAATGCCTTCGCCGCGTTGCGGAAGTCGGTCCAGGTCCAGTTCTCGTTCGGGTAGGCGAGACCGGCCTGGTCGAAGAGCTTCTTGTTGTAGACGAGGGCGAGGTTGTCGACGAGCGCCGGGAACCCGACGATCTTCCCGTTGACCGTAGCCGCACGTTGGCAGACCGGCCAGAAGTCCTTCCAGTTCACGTTCGGGTCGTTCTCCACGTACTGGTTGAGGGCAACCGTCTGTGGCACCGTTGCGATGTTCGAGGCGAACGACCCGTAGAGGTAGGAGATGTCCGGATACACGCCGCCCGCGATCGCGGTCTCGATCTTCTGCAGCGCATAGCTGTTGTCACCCAGGAAGAACGGCGTGACCGTGACGCCCGGATGCGTCTGCGTGTACTCGGCGGCGAGCGTGTTGATCTCCTTCGCCGCCGAACCCGTGTAGCCGTGCCAGAAGGTGATGTTCACGGGCGCGGCAGAGCCGCCGCTCGAAGGCGTCGCGTCGCCGCCGCCCCCACTGGTGCAGGCCGCGGCCAGCAGCACGACCGACAGGACGAGACTCGTCCGCATGCGCTTCATCGACGCCTCCCCCTTCCGACGCCCTGCAGGACGTCTCCAACGTTCATCCGCCCGCCCAACGGATCCCACCTCGGGGATCAGGGAGCGTGGGAACGTTATCATGTTGCGCCTGGCAAGTCGCCGGCGAGGGTGTTGGGGCGAACGTGGCAACGGTTGCAGATGTGGCGAAGAGGGCCGGGGTGTCCGTCTCGACGGCCGCCCGGGTGATGTCTGGCCAGGGGTACGCGGCGGAGAAGACCCGGCGGCGCGTGCGCGCGGCCGCGAAAGACCTGGGCTACGTGCCGAATCAGATCGCTCGGAGCCTCCGTACGCGACGGACCCAGATGATCGGCCTCCTGATCGGCGACCTCGAGAACCTCTTCTACTCGGTGATCGCGAAGAACGTGGAGTCGGTGACGAGAGATGCTGGGTACCACCTCGTGCTGTGCAACAGCGACGACGATCCGGAGGTCGAACGCGAGTACCTGAAGCTGCTCGAAGGCATCCATGTGGACGCGTTGATCGTCACACCGACGTCCGAGAACCGGAGGAACCTCGCACAGCTGCTCGAGAAGGAGATGGTCATCGTCCAGATGGACCGACGGGTCGACGATCTGGCGGCAGATGCGATCCTCGTGGACAACGAAGCAGGTGCCGCGAGCGCGGTTTCGCATCTGATCGAAGCCGGGCATTCGCGGATCGGCATCGTCACCGGCGAACTCGCGGTTCCCACGGCCCAGCTGCGGCTCGCAGGATACGAGCGCGCCCTCAGGGAACACGGCATCCCGCTCCGCAAGGAGCTCGTCAAGACGGGCTCGTTCCACCGGGAGCACGCCATCGAGGAGGCCGCGGATCTGATCCGCGCACGACCCGCGCCAACGGCGGTATTCGCCGCGAACAACATCCTCGCTGAGGGTTCCCTGATCGCATTGGAACAGGAGGGTCTGAGCGTGCCGCGTGACGTCTCACTCGTGGCGTTCGACGACATGCCGTGGATGAGCATGGTCGTGCCGGCCATCACGACCGTTCGGCAGCCGATCGCCGACATGGCGAGAGGCGCAGCCGAGCTTGCTCTTCGCCGCCTTCGTGACGGCCGCGACGGCGCCCCGAGCACGACCGTGTACCGAACGCAACTCATCGAGCGTGACTCGGTCGGCCCCTCGCGGAAGGCGAAGGAGACGAAGCTGGCCTCGTCCGTTTGAGGCGGCTAGGGATCGAAGGCCGCGCCTACTGCGTCATCGTTCGTATCGACGACTCCATCGGGCCAAGGGTTTCGACCGACCGAGCCGCGATCTCGCAACCGAGTTGGGCCGCGTCGACGGGTGCAGCACCCCGCAACGTGGCCGCCACGAATCCGGCGGCGAAGATGTCACCGGCACCCGTCGGATCGACCTCGTTGGCGGCCGGGGCGGGGACGTGTACGTCGAGTTCTCCGTAGCGAACGCGCGCGCCCTTCGCTGCGAGCGTGGTGCAGATGACTGCACCTGTTCGCGCGAGTTCCGCCTCGTCGAGTCCGATCGCATCGAGTTCGCCTTCGCTCGGGAACGAGACGTCAGCCTGCTGGACGACGGATCGGATCGACGCGATCACGGCCCGTGACGACGCCTCGGCCCGGATGTTCGGGTCGACCGAGACACGCCCTCCGGCAAGCTTGACGCGCCTCACCGCCTCGACGGCGGTCTCGGCGAGAGGCGAGCCGAGCGCCAGCGAAGAACCGGAGATGTGAAGCCAATCGGTCTCCTCTGGTCGGCCACCCAGGTCCGTTCGTCGGAGTGTCGCCGCCGCGGCATCGCTGACGTGGAAGACGAAGCTTCTGTCTCCGGTCGATGTGTACGCCACGAAGGCGACCGCTGTAGCGAGCTTGGGATGGATCGAGACACCGCCGACCTCGACCCCGTCCTGCTGGAGACGATCGCGGATCATCCGGCCGAAGGGGTCATCTCCAACGACCGCGCAGAGCTCGGTCGGAACGCCGAGCCGTGCGGCGGCACTGGCGAATATCGCAGGTGCACCGCTTGGGAATGGACCCATCATCACGGCCGTCTCGTCGAGTGGGGAGTCGCGGATCGGTCGTAGGAATTCAGCGAGCACTTCGCCGACCACGAGGAGGGACGTCACACGAGCAACCTTAGAGGTGTGGAAGTCTCGGTGACGGGATGAAACGAGGGGTCCGCGCGGCGTACGCGGCGTACGCCGGATACCGAACCTGCAGGCGACGCTCCTCCCACCGTGCCTTGATCGAGAGCCATGCGATCAGCGCGATGGTCGCCGCGGCGATCGACGCGTTGCCCGAGGGGATCGCGGTTCCGATGGCGAGCGCCATGACGCCGGTGTAGATGGGGTGGCGCACGTACCGATACAGACCCGTCGTGCGGAGATCGCCGCCCTGCACCGGGGTGGGGAGCGGCGTCGCGGATCGTCCGAGGTTCACCAGCCCGGCGACGAGCACGACGAGACCGACGACCCGCAGGACGCTCGCACCGATCGCGAACCAGTGAGGCGTCGTCCAAGCCTGTCCTTCCGGCAACAGGAAGATCGCGGCCAGCAGACCGAGTTGAACGAGCAGGAGAGCCCACGCGACGACGCGATCGCGATCGCCGGGGCGACGGTCCGGGGGCATCAGCCACGAGCCTACGTGCTAGGGCAGATCCCTTCGCGCCGGGAAGGAACCGTCCCCGACCACCTGGCCGAGATCGGGCCAGCACACCCGCCGGCTTCTCCGGATCAGGCCGGATCGCGTTAGAAGACGGTAGAGACCGCATCCTCGACGGTCGCCCGAGCGTAGAACTACCGAGGTGTCGGTCAACCGGAGGCGCCACGAGGAGGCACGACCATGAAGACGAACACGAAGTTCGGGTCGCTCGCCGTCGCATCGGTGGCGGCGCTGCTGATCCTGACGGCGTGTGGCAGCAAGAGCACGCCGTCCACCGGGGGCGGTGGATCGTCGGCCACATCCAACGGCTCGGCGACCGTTTCAACGAAGACCGTGGCTGGGATCGGTAGCGTGCTGGTCGACCAGAGCGGCATGACCCTCTACTACGACAAGAACGAGAGCGGGGGAACGATCGCGTGCACCGGTGCATGCGCGACGGCCTGGCCTCCGCTCCTGGTGCCCACGGGCGCGACCGCGGCCACGGCGGGAACCGGCATCGACGCGAGCAAGCTCGGCACGATCGCCCGACCCGACGGCAGCATGCAGGTCACCTTCAACGGGATGCCCCTGTACGGTTTCACCGGCGATACGAGTGCCGGCCAGGCTACCGGGCAGGGAGTCTCCGGCTTCTACGCCGCGACCGTGTCCGGCACGGGGAGCTCAAGTGGCTCCGGCAGCGGCGGCTACGGCAGCGGCGGCTACGGCTAACTGATCGGCAGGTAACGACCGAGGGCGCGCGAGCGGGGGGCTTGAGGCCGTCGTCATCCCACACCTCTACTAGCTCGAGCGGCCGATAGAGTTCCAGTGCGTCGACCGATGCTTCGAGCCAACCGCACAGTCCTTGCGAACCAGGGGGGGTCATCGTGCCGATCGGCTACCTCGTGACAGCGATCCTGTTGGCGTGGTGCACGCTGTGTGCGGTGGCCCCGCGTCGCGCCGGGTCGCAAATCGGTTGGCTGAGCTTCACGTTCGGGTTCGCGATCAACGAGCAGCCGAGCGTGGGTCTGTTACTGGCTCATCGCAGCGACGGCGCTGGCGTTCTCTCAGGGTGACGTGAGCTCGTTCGTCGGATGGCTCGCGTTCGGACTGAGCACCTTCCTGGGGGGAGTTGCCATGCGTGCATCCTCGCGGGTCGGTGATGATCGTGAACAGTCGGTCGGTTGTCTGACTTACGAAACGCCCCCGGCCATCCTTCTCGTGTCGGCGCTGACTCCCAAGGTGCCTCCACGCTCGCGCAGCCGTCTGCACGAAGGATGCGTTTGGTGTAGGTTCGTGACCAGCAGTCATGTCCCACCCCCGACGAAGGACATGCCCATGAGTCAGACGCTGTCGCCGATCCCTAGCTCCACACGGATCATCGGCCCTCAGCGCGTCCTTCAGCGGCATCGGATGGACGCGGCGCGCTGCAATAGGCCTTCGTGCGGGTGTGTCACGGATGGCTCGTTCTGCGCCGACGGTTGCCGAGCATCGATCGCATCCGGAAACTGCACCTGCGGGCATGATGGATGCCGGTTCTGGGAGGGCCGGATCTGATCGCAGGAGGGGAGAGTCGTTCAGCCGGTGAGCCTGGCCCCGGCCTGAACCAGGAACTTGAGACTCCCCACGTAGTCCTGTTGCAGCTCCACGCGACTTTCGATGTGTTCGGCCACCCACTCGGAAGCTAAGGCGGTGGCGGCGTCGGCTTGCTCAGCTGAGTCCCAGACCGAGATAGAGATGAGGAACTCGTCGTCAGTGACCCCCATGCCGTAGGCGACGAACCCAGGATGCTGCTGGAAGACCTCCAGCATGCCGCCCTTCGATCGCACCCGCTCGACTATCTCATCGGGCGTTCCTCCTGTTAGCTCATACAGCCCGACACGCAAGTGCTGCATCACGACCCCTCCCATGGTTCGTGCCGCGTCCCTTCCTCGCTGTCTGAAGAATGCTCACTCACCTGGTCCGATAAGGAGCAGCATGTCCGCCTCCCTTCACTCGTTGACAACGATAAGCGCCAAGTCGGTCTACGCGCTAGTGGGACTCAAACGCGCGACGTGGAGCGCCTCGGGGCGCAGCGCGGAGCGCATCAAGGCGTTCCGGCCACGGGCAGAGCGTCCAGGAAGATCCCCCGGACGTCGGCCGTCGAGCCATCCTGACCAGGGTGGAGTTGTTGAGCGATCACGAGCGCTACCGATGGCTGAACACGACCTTCGTCGTCGGCGAGGGGGAGATCGACGAGGAGACCCAAGAGTGGTGGGTGGAGGCCGCTGTCTGCATCAACGAGGTGGTCGGGCGTCCGCCCGCGATCGGGGAGCCGCCACCCCCGGGATCACGGCAGGCGGACCGCTGACCCTCTGCCTCGTCACGCCACGGTGATGACGACTTTGCCGCGCGCGTGCCCCTGCTCCACATAGCTCAAGCCTTCGGCCGTATCCGCGAGTGCGTAGGTTCGGTCGACGATCGGCGTGAGCTTCCCTCCCTCGATGAGTTCGGTCACGGCGAGCAGCTCCTCCCGCTTCTGTTTCGACGGGAGCGGGCGCAACCGCTGCGAGACGAACAGGTTGGCTACGACCGCTTTGAGGATCTCCGCGACCGGTCCGAACACGTGCCCGGGGGAGCCACCCCCGTTGAGCACCAGGGTCCCCTTCGGCGTGAGCGCCCCGCGCAGCTTGGTGAGGGGCAGGTTGCTCACGTTGTCGAGGATCACGTCGTACCGCGTCGGCCCGGCGGTGAAGTCCTCCATCGTGTAGTCGATGACGTGCGCAGCGCCGATCGAGCGCACCAGCTCGACGTTGCGCGTGCTGCACACCCCCGTGACCTCGGCGCCCAGCGCCGCCGCGATCTGCACCGCGAAGGTGCCCACACCGCCGCCGGCCCCGTTGATCAGGATCAGTTGACCCACCTTCACCTCGCCCACGTCGCGGATCCCACGCAGTGCGGTCGTCGCGGCGATCGGGAGCGCGGCCGCCTGCTCGAAGGTCAGGCCGACCGGCTTAGGCACCACCGAGTGCGCCTTAGCGCAAGTGAACTCGGCGAACGCACCGTGGAAGAAGCCGAGCACCTCGTCGCCCGGCCCGACGTCGCGCACGTTCGCGCCGACGGCTTCCACCACGCCAGCCGCGTCGATCCCGGCTACGCGGTGCTTTGGCTTCGTCAGCCCCACGCCCATGAGTCGCGCGACGCGCGGGTCGCCCCGAACGATGTGCCAGTCAGCCGGGTTGAGGGCGGCCGCGTGTACCCGGACCAGCACGTCGTCGGCCCCGACCTGGGGCGGGTCGGTGTCCACGAGCCGCAGGACGTCCGGCGGCCCGAACCGCTCCTGGATGATCGCTTTCATCTGACGCGCTGTCGATCCATCAACCGCTCGGCCACGGCAGTTCGGGTGCGTCCAGGAGGTCGAGTTCGCCCGGTGAGTGCCCGCATTCGGTGAGGTAGCGAGCGAGCTCGCTGCGGTGCTGCGTTCCGTGATTCACGACGTGGGCGACGACCAGCCATCGCGGCCTCGCGAAGTCGGCGCTCATCGCCAACGACTCGGAAAGCATTGCATCGTCGAGGGACTCCACGTAGCTCCGCAGGCGGGCGTCCTCTTCGAGGCAGAACGCATGGATCGCCGGGAGGTCGTCGAGCGCGAATCCGTGGTCCCACACGTAGGTCTCGCCGGGATCGTTCCCGATCAAGATCTCGCGCCAGCTCCAGTCGACGTCGGCGAGGTGCCGGAGCGTCTGGAAGGCGCTGCCGTGGTCGAGGTTCGATGGCCTCCGGAACATCTCATCCGACAAGCCCGCTGTCGTCGTGAGGATCCGGTCATTGGCCCACGCGTGGAACCGGACGAGGGCGAGCAAGCTGTCTGCATCCACCCGCCCATCCTAGGCGCGCTGCTATCCATCGGACGGTCCCGCGCTCCATCCGATCGCCCGAGCCCAATCCTCGGCGGCGAAGTAGATCAGGTCACAAGCCGCGTCCTTCACGTCCGGGTAGCGGTCGGGGTCATCGTCGAGCAGGAGAGCCAGGTCCCGTTTGATGGTCGCGTACGCCTGCGCGCTGTGCGGGTGAGCTCGCAGGTAGTCGCGGAACAGGAGCGGGTAGCGCTGATTCGCGCGACCGATGACCCGGACGTGGATGTTCACGCGCTGAGTGCCGGGATGTTCTTGCAGGAACCACTTCTGCCGCGCGCGTTCGTCGACAGGCGACCCCGGTACCTCGTGGTCCCGGTTGATGTCTGGCCGTGGCGCCCAACCAGCCCTCTCCAACTCATGGGCAACACCATCGAGGTCGGAGTCTCGTTCGACCGACACCTGGATATCGATGACGTCTTTGGAGGCGAGCCCAGGCACCGAGGTGGAACCGATGTGGTCGATCCGAGACGCGCTGTCGTCGAGGCTCGCCCGGAGACGGCTCGCTTCGTCGCGGAAGGCGTTCGGCCAACTCTGCTCGTACTCGACGATCTCGACGGCGCCCACCGCAGGATTGTCATCTCTGCAGGGCGTTGCTGCCAAGGAGCAGTGGCTTCCCACGGCTGCCCGATCTGGAAGAGCGAGTATGTTGGTTCGAGTTGGGAACCCTTGAGAGCGGGAGGCAGATATGGCACACCCGAATGCAGACCTGGTTCGGAAAGGCTTCGAGGCGTTCGATGCCGGAGACATGGCGGCACTCGATGCGATCATGGCCGACGATATGGTGTGGCACGCCTCAGGCACGGGCGTCGTCTCGGGTGACTTCGTCGGCAAGCAGGCGGTCTTCGAAAGCTTCGCCCTCATCCCCCAAGAGACGGATGCCTTCAGCCAAGAGATCCACGCGATCGTCGCCGACGATGAACACACGGTGGCACTCGTGAACGCAACCCTCACGCGCCGTGGCAAGACGGCGAGCATCGCCCAGGTGTTCGTGTTCCACCTCGAAGACGGCAAGGCGAAAGAGGTCTGGGTCACGCCGTTCGATCAGGCCGCGGCCGACGCGTTCTGGAGCGCCTGAACCACCCGGAACCCCGATGACGCATCGGACGCTCACCGGCGACGGGGCCGAGCAGGTAGCACGCGCGAACGAAGACGGACATCAGCCGGTCGTCTTCATCCACGGCCTCTGGCTGTTGCCGAGCAGCTGGGACCGTTGGGCCGATCTGTTCGAGAAGTCGGGCTTCGTGGCACTCACGCCCGGTTGGCCCGACGACCCCCGAACGGTCGAGGAGGCCAAGGCGGAGCCGGAGGTGTTCGCGAAGAAGTCCGTCGGGGATGTGGCGGACCACCTCGATGCGATCGTCAGGAAGCTGGACAAGAAGCCGGCCATCATCGGTCATTCGTTCGGCGGTTTGCTGACGCAGATCCTGGCCGGACGCGGGCTTTCGGCCGCCTCGGTCGCGATCGACCCGGCGCCGTTCCGAGGTGTGCTCCCTCTCCCGATCTCGGCGCTCCGATCGGCGTCGCCCGTGCTCAAGAACCCCGCGAACCGCAACCGCGCGGTCCCACTTACCTACGATCAGTTCCGCTTCGGCTTCGCCAACGCGGTGAGCGAGGACGAGGCCAAGGAGCTCTACGACACGTTCGCCGTCCCTGGATCGGGCAAGCCCCTCTTCCAAGCCGCGTCGGCGAACCTCAACCCCTGGACCGAGGCCAAGGTCGACACGAAGAGCCCAGAGCGCGGCCCGCTGCTGATCATCTCGGGCGAGAAAGACAACACCGTTCCTTGGTCGATCGCCAATGCCTCGTTCAAGCGCCAGAAGCGCAACGGGGGTGTGACCGAGATCGTCGAGATGGAGAACCGCGGACACGCGCTCGTCATCGACAGCGGCTGGCAGGAGGTCGCCGACACGGCTCTGAGGTTCGTCCAGCGGTTCGTGTGATCGCGATCGGAGGACGATGAAGCACGCGAAGCTTGGCACCATCGATGTCGGCCGCATCGGCTTGGGGACGATGGGGATGTCGCACGCCTACACCGGAGCCGGGATCGACGAAGGTGAGTCGATCCGGACGATCCATCGCGCGCTCGATCTCGGTGTCACGCTCATCGACACCGCCGAGGCCTATGGCCCGTTCACCAACGAGGAGCTCGTGGGTCGGGCGATCAAGGACCGCCGGGACGAGGTCGTGCTCGCGACGAAGTTTGGCTGGATCTCCCACGTGCCGGGCGGCACTGGGTCCCTCGACAGCCGCCCGGAGAACGTCCGCGCCGCGGTGGAGGGTTCGCTGCAGCGGCTCGCCACCGATCGCATCGACCTGCTCTACCAACACCGGGTCGATCCGAACACACCGATCGAAGACACGGTCGGCGCGATGGCGGGACTCGTCGCTGAAGGCAAGATCCGCTATATCGGGCTGTCCGAAGCGCGGGTAGACACGATCCGTCGTGCCAACGCCGTCCACCCGATCACGGCCCTGCAGTCTGAGTACTCGTTGTGGACGCGCGACCCCGAGGACGGCGTGCTGGCGGTTGTGCGAGAGCTCGGCATCGGGTTCGTCGCGTACTCGCCACTCGGGCACGGCTTCCTCACCGGGCAGATCCGCACGACGGATGACTTCGCGGACGACGACTGGCGCAAGACCAACCCACGCTTCATGGGTGAGAACTTCGAGCGGAACCTGAAGATCGCTGACGAAGTGGCTGCGGTCGCCGCGGACGCCGGTGCGACGCCTGCGCAGGTCGCCCTCGCCTGGCTGTTGAGCAAGGGGGACGACATCGTGCCGATCCCCGGGACGAAGCGGACCACGCGCGTGGAGGAGAACTGCGCCGCAGACGGTATCGAGCTGAGTCACGGACAGATCGAGAGGCTTGACGGCCTGACCCCCGCGGCCGGCGGGCACCACAACGAGGAGCAGATGCGGCTGCTCGAGCGCTGACTCCTAACTCCCGAGGTCTCGGATCTCAACGCGGTCACGACGCACTTTGGGCGCGCATGCGGTCAGCTCCTGTGGAAGGACGGGGAACGCGTGACTCCAGGGAGGCAGCAGTCAGCCTGCTTGGTGGTCGAGGACCGGGTAGACCATCTGCGAGCCATCGATGCCCTTCAACTCGACCGTCCGGGGGTCGCCGAAGCTGAACCCACCCGTCGGCCCGACCAGGTCGTGAACGAGGGATGAAACCACGGTCTCCCCACCCGAGGCCGAGGACGCGATCCGAGCCGCGTACGCGACCGCGTGGCCGAAGAAGTCGTCTGCTTCGCGGATCGTCTCGCCCACGTGGAGCCCGATCCGCACCCGGATCGACGAGCCAGGATCGTTGAACTGCTCCCCGATCGTTCGTTGGATCGCGAGCGCGCATGCGAGGCCGCGTCGGGACGAGGGGAACGCCAGCATGAAACCGTCGCCCTGGTTCTTCACGACCGAGCCATCGAACTCGGCGGTGACCGATTCGATCGCCCCGTTGTGGGCGTGGAGCACGGCCATCCACCGGTCGTCGCCGAGTAAGCCATTCAACTTGGTGGAGTCCTCGATGTCGGTGAACGCGATCGTGACTGTGCCGTCGGCCGACATCGTGCCGGACAGGTCCGGTCGCGCCGCCTGCACCGACACGGCGATGTCGTCCACCGACGTGGTGAGGAAGAAGCCGTACGACTCGTTGGTCGCAGGCACCGCGCTCAGCCATTGCACGATCTTCCACTCACCGTGCTCCAGGTGCATCACGCAGGAGACGCGATACGGAACCGTACCGAGCGCCGCTTCGAATTCCATCTCGCCGCTCGCCCAGCCGACGGTGCCCTCTGACATCGCGTGGATATCACCGACCCGTCGCCAGGGGAAGCCGTCCGTCTCGCGCATCTGCTGGATCAGCACGAGCACCGCCTCCTCGCCGTCTCGCCAGTGCTCGGCGGGATCGGAGCCGTACCGCTCGAAGCCGGGTTCGCGCGAAAAACGGTTGCTCACCGCTTGCTCGTCACCGTCGCGGATCGCGTCGAGGAGACGCGCCAGGACGTTCGCCATCTCCGGCGATGGTTCCATCGGCACAGTGTGACGACAGCGGAGCCACGAGGCAAAACCTGCGGTGGAGCCCACGCTGGGATGCGCATGCAAGGGTCGCATAGAAGGGCCTCCGCATGGAGGTCGGGAGTAGGACGCTCTTGATTTGACTCGGAACTATCGGTCGCCCTACTGTCCCTTTTGCGTGGAATCGTTAGGAAACTTTCCTAATCGCATGACAGCGTCTCTCTGGTCGGCGGTGGAGAGGAGGCATTCGAACCGAACGATCCATCTCCCGCTTCTCACAACCAACGGCGTTTCATGGACGGAAGGAGCGCGTGATGCGTCAGTCGACCCCCCCGCGGCGGGCCCTGTTGGTCTTCGCGGTAGCGCTCGTGATCATCGGCGACGGTTCGTTCGATCTGGCGGCTCGTGCCGCGGCCGGGACGGCCTTCGTTCGCGTCAACCAGGTCGGGTACACCACCGCCGACTCGAAGCGCGCCTACCTCCTGGCCAGCGCCGCCGAAACCGGCGCCACGTTCTCGGTGAACTCCGGCTCTACCACCGTGTTCTCCGGTCCGATCGGCGCGAACCTCGGTTCGTGGAGCTCGGCCTATCCGAACGTCTACGCGCTGGACTTCAGCTCGGTGGCGACGGCGGGAACCTACACGATCTCCGTCGCCGGACCCGTCGCGGCATCCTCGCCGACCTTCAGGATCGACACCGGTCAGAACGTGTACGCCGGATCGCTCGCCAACGCGCTCAGCTTCTACCAGGTCCAGCGCGACGGATCGGCGTACATCCCGTCGGGGCTCCGTACCGGCGGCTGCGCACCTGAACGACCAGACGGCGATGACGTATCTGACGCCCAACTACAACGCCGGCTCCGGGCGCTTCAGCGGCGACCTCTCTTCGCTCGGGGTCACCGTCGACGCTTCTGGCGGTTGGTTCGACGCGGGTGACTACCTGAAGTTCGTCGAGACGACCAGCTACACCGAGGACCTCCTACTCGCCGGTGTCCGCGACTTCCCGGCGCAGATGGGTGCCGGCTCCGCGACCTCCAACTTCACCGCAGAGGCGAAGTTCGGGGCGCAGTGGCTGCTGAAGATGTGGAACGACACCACCAGCACGCTGTACTTCCAGGTTGGCATCGGCACAGGGAACGCGAAGACCCTTGGAGACCACGACATCTGGCGTCTCCCGCAGGCGGACGATACCTACCAGGGCACGAACAGCGTCTACCGATACGTCCGTAACCGGCCGGTCTTCCGAGCTGGCGCTCCGGGTTCGCTGATCAGTCCGAACCTCGCTGGTCGAGACGCCGCCGCGTTCGCCGAGTGCTACGTCGTATTCAAGGCGAGCGACCCGACCCTCGCGAACCAGTGCATCACGGCGGCCGAGCACATCTTCGACCTCGCGAACACGAATCCCAGCGGCAACCTCCTCACGGTGATCCCGTTCAGCTTCTACCCGGAGACGGAGTGGCGCGACGATCTCGAGCTCGGAGCCACCGAGCTCTACTTCGCGACCGCCTCCGGCGGTCTGCCGACTGGCCTGCCCCACAGCGACCCAACGTTCTACCTCCAGAAGGCCGCAACCTGGGCCAACGCCTACATCACCGGACCGAACGACTCGGCCGACTCTTTGAACCTCTACGACGTCACCGGTCTGGCTCATTACGAGCTCTATCGTGCGATCACCCAGGCCGGGGTGCCGAGTGGCCTGGCTGTCACGCAGGCGCAGCTCCTCGCGGACCTCAAGAAGCAGCTCGACAAGGCCGTCACGCAAAGTGGGACCGAGCCCTTCGGCTTCGGGTTCCCGTGGAACACCTACGACACCACGTCGCACGGCGCCGGCCTCTCGGTCGAGGCCAGCGGATACGATCAGCTCACCGGAACCTCCACGTACGCCCTCTACGCGGATCGGTGGCTCGCGAACATCCTGGGCGCGAACGCTTGGGGTCTTTCGTTGATCGTGGGCGACGGGACGACGTTCCCCAAGTGTCTCCAACATCAGATCGCGAACCTAGCCGGCAACCTGAACGGAGGTTCGCCCATCCTGGCCGGAGCTGCCGTCGAGGGACCGAACGGGGGAGCGACCAAGGGCGCCGTGACCGGCATGATCGCGTGTCCGACGAGCGGCGGAGATGTCTACGCTGCATTCAACGGCCACGGCGCGCAGTTCCTGGACAACATGCAGTCGTACTCCAACACCGAACCTGCGATCGACCTGACGGCGTCCTCCCCTCTCGCGTTCGCCCGCCAGGCCGCGGGGATCCGATGAGAAGGAGGATCGCATGAACCGGACATCCATCGGGCTCATGGGCCTGGCGCTGGCGGCCTTGGTATCCGCGTCGATCGTCGCCTCACCGATCGCATCAACCGCAGCTCCGTCGCCCACCGTGGTCTCGATCCAGTTCGACGATGGGAACGCGAACCAGTACGCGGCGCTCGCGATCCTGAACACGTACGGCATGCACGCGACGTTCTATGTGAACAGCGGTGTGATCGACGATCCGACGCACTTGTCGTGGACACAGCTCGCCGACCTGGCGGCCGCCAACAACGAGATCGCCAGCCACACGTTGCTCCACACCAACATCAAGAAGCTGAAGACCGCCGCCGCCCGGCAGGCGGTATGCGGGGATCGCGTGAACCTGTTCAACCACGGGTTCCAGCCCGTGTCGTTCGCGTATCCGTTCGGGTCGTTCGACGCCGGGTCGGAGGCGGTCGTCCAAGCCTGTGGGTTCAACAGCGGGCGCGGCGTGGCCGGGAGTGAACGACAAGCAGGTTTACGCCGAGACGATCCCGTCCCTCGACGCATTCGCGACCCGGACCCCGCCGAACCCGAAGCAGGGCACCACGCTCGCGACGATCGAGGGCTACGTCACCGCGGCCGTGGCGCACGGCGGCGGATGGGTGCAGCTGGTGTTCCACAACATCTGCACCGGCTGCGACGCCTACTCGATAACGCAGGCAGATTTCACGTCGCTGCTCGCGTGGTTGCAGACGCAAGTGCCGGCCGGGGTCGTCGTCGAAACCACTGCGCAAGTGATCGGAGGTCCGGTCCAACCGCCCGTGCAACCTTGAGTTGGGTAGGGCGCGCATGACGTGACGCGCTCAAGTGGCCGTTGACAGACGGAAGCCCCGCGTCCGTCGAGGGGTACGGGGCTTCCTGCAGGAGTGTCGCACAGATGGATGAGCGTCGGATGGTTGCATCGCGTCCGGTCGCCGAGGTGGTTCAACGCCCATGCTTGCTTGGACGACATCGAACGGCAAGATCGCGACGCTCCTTACCGAGGCCGCCGGTCTCGCGGTCATGGGAGGGCCGAGGGCCGCCGCACCCTGCGGACGAAAGATCGGGTGCGGCGGCCTTGGCTGTGCGATCGATTCAGGCGGGCGGAGGCGGCGGCGGCGAGCCCTGAACGCAGCTGGACAGCTTCAGGAACGCGGTCGTGTTAGCCCCCTCGTAGGTGGCGGAGACGACGGTGCCCGCAACCACCGGGCCGCTCGAGTCGGCAGCGAACGACCCCGAGCCGTTCTGGTGCATCGCGAACGGCACGCCATCCACGAACAGCGTTGCCGACGTGATCCCCTTGGCTGGGCTCAGCACCCAATGTGCGGCGTCGGAGCACGGTAGGTTCTCGGAGCCGTTGCCCGTCCAGCTCACCGCAGTGCTGGCGCTCGCCGTTCCGAGGTTCGCTGCGAACGGCAGCATCATCAGCAGCAGGCTGACTCCGATCTTGGTCGCCTTCTTCATGTTCATCCCTCCCTAGGGGGTCGGTGGGACTCTTAATGTCGGGGGAAGAGCAGTCTTCGTGGCCTCGCCCGACGGGGGCGAACGATCGCGCGTCCACGTTGTCAGCGGCCACGCGCGCCGCCCTCCGGGGATCACGATGGGGTCGATGAGACCTCCGATGACCGCGCACCAACGCCGTCGGCGTTCACGGCGCTCACCTCGTAGAAATAGGTCGTGCCTCCGATGACCGACATGTCGTCGAAGAACGTTCCCGGCGCGATCGATGCGATCAGGGTCTCGCTGCCGCTGATCGTGCTGCGGTAGATGTTGTAACCGGTGATGGCATCGCCGCCGTCGGCTGGCACCGTCCACGACAGATGGACCACCGCCGTTCCGGGTATGGCCGTCAGCCCGGGGGCTGAAGGAACGGTCGTCGCGCCCGCGACGACCGAGAACCCTTGCGCACGCTGGGCGCGCTTGTGACTCGGGTCACCGGCGAAGACGACCTTCATCACATGGCCACCTTCGGCGGCGACGTAAGAGATCGCCGCCGTGCCATCGGTACCGGTGATCAGGGTCAGAACCTGTACGCCGTCGACGCGGATCGAGAGCGGCGCATTCGCGAAGGGGATCCACGCATGGTTGCTCCGGGTCCGAACCAGCACGGAACTCGTCACCGCCGAGCCAGGTGGCACGTTGTGGTCGTCGAGCTTGAACGTGATCTTCGTGACGGGTGCCGGCTTCGCGATCGCGTTCGTCGCGAGGAGTCCCAGCGAAAGCGACACCCCTAGTGCGATCGCGATGACGGACCGGAGGTTCCTATCGACGGTTGTGCCCTTCAAGACGTGCTCCCTTCGCTTGGTGAGCTCGAGTCGTTGCCGCCGTGCGGTTGCCCCGACTGGCCGTGCGGTTGCCCCGACTGGCCGTGCGGTTGCCCCGACTGGCCGTGCGGTTGCCCCGACTGGCCGTGCGGTTGCCCCGACTGGCCGTGCGGTTGCCCCGACTGGCCGTGCGGTTGCCCCGACTGGCCGTGCGGTTGCCCCGACTGGCCGTGGCTTCCCGTGGGCGAAGGCTCGACCGAGGGGTGAGGTGACGACGTCAACGTGGGCGGACGGGGCACGATGATTCCGTCCGCACCGGGATCCATCGTGACAGGGCGGGCCGGGCCGGGGACGCTGACTCCGATCCTGGCGAGCATCGTGTGCGCCACGGCTTGGGCAGCACCTGGGAGCGCTCCCGCGAACGCGAGGCTCGTCGTCCCCACTAGGGTGGCGCCGACGGCGAGGACCATGACCTTGGCGCGAACCAGTCGCTTGATCGATCGCCGTTGCCGATCGGGCGATGGGGCAAGGAGGTGAGTGCGGATCTCCTCCACCATCGCAGCCACCGTGGCCTGCTCACGCTCAGGATCGAGGAGGGGGAAGCTCGAAGCCGATCGCAAGACCTCGGCGACACCGGCATAGCCAGGAGGAGCATCGTCGGGATCGACATGCCCCGTCAGGAGTCTGTCGGCAGTGGCACGATCGAGGAGGAGGTTCCGCATCTCACCCCTGATATCGCGCCGGGCGGTCATTCCGTTACGCCTCGATCGCTGATGTTCTTGGCCAGATTCCGTAATGCCCGGTGTTGGAGCGCCCGGACGGCGCCTGGGCGCTTATGAAGGATCTCGGCCACTGCCTCGACAGACAGATCGCCGAGCACACGCAGCAGCACCACATCGGCCTGGTCCGGGGGTAGCGCCACGATCCGCCCGAGCGAGGCCGCGGTGCCGAGGGACGCGATCGCCTCCTCTTCGACGTTTCCCACGCCTCGGTCGCCGCCGAGGAGTTCGTATGGAGGCGGAGTCGCCTTTCGAACGACCGTCCGTCGCCTGAGGTCAACGAGCCTCCTTCGAGCGATGGTGAACACCCACGCTCTGAAGCCGACCTCGTCTCCGTGGAACCTGGCGAGGCCGGTCGCCACGTCCAGCCAAACCTCCGAGGCGAGATCCTCGGCCTCCAGGGGCTCCCGGGACGAGAGGTATCGCAGGACGCTCGGATGGAGGTCCCGATACATGATCGTGAGGGCCCAATCAGCTCCTGCTTGGGCCGCTCCAAGGACGCTTTCGAAGGATTCGATGCTCATCCAGAATCCAGACTCTCCGTTTCCGCCCTCCCGGTATCGGCATGCGCAACGGAGCCGTTCAGTCGCTCCGTCCAGCCTCGCTCGCTCAACAGTCATCAGGCAGACTCAGGCCTGGAGCTCGGGCGTAAGACTGGCCGGACACGCGTTCAGCCGAGTCGACTACCTAGTCACGGGCACGAGATCGATCCGTGTACCAGACAGCCGCGAGGCTAGGCCGTCTTCGAGAAGGCCGTGCGCGGACGCGAGCGTCGCGTGGCCACAGAGTTCCACCTCCGTCTTCGGCGTGAACCACCGTAGCCGGATGTCTTGCGTTCTGATGGCGTCTCCGTGTGAAGAACCCGGTGTCCGACACGTTCAACTCGCGCGCGAGCGCCAGCGTCCATTCATCGGGCGGTTCCTTGCTAGAAGCTGCGCTCTCTTCGTCGGGTTGGCCATGAACCGAGCGAAGAGACTAGATCGTCTGTTCTCTGGTTCGTTCTTGTCACGTCACTACCCGGTAGAGGCGCCAGCGGTCGGGGATCCCTTTCAATTCATGTTCGCCGGCGTCCTCGAAGGTGAGACCGGAGCCGGCCACTAGATCCTTGACGGTCTGTGAGACCAAGACTTCTGATGGACCCCCGAGCGCGGCGACCCGTGCTCCGATGTGCACCGCGATCCCTCGGACGCCGTCCCGATCGAGCTCTATTTCGCCCGTGTGCACTCCTGCCCGAATCTGGATCCCGAGGTCGCGGACCGAGACGCCGATCGCCTGCGCGCATCTCACCGCACGAGCGGGACCGTCGAAGGTCGCCAATAAGCCGTCGCCGGTGGAATCCACGTAGCGGCCTCGATGGCGTTCGATCTCCGCGCGAGCACGCTCGTCGTGACGGGCGAGTACCGAACGCCACTCGGCGTCGCCCACGGCGCTGAGCCGCTCCGTCGACCCGACGATGTCCGTGAACAGCACGGCGGCGAGCACGCGGTCCAGATCTGCCGCCAGGGGGGCCACCCCCGCGATGCGGCGAACCTCGTCTGCGGAGGACTTGACGGACTCCGGCGTCCACGAGTCGCCCGCTATCTCACGGAGTTCGGCGCCCGGGATCAGCGACGCGACATAGCGCGCCCGATCGAGGTCGTCATGGGTCGCGCCCATGGTGACGATCGAGGTCGGGACCTGGATAGCTGGAAGGACCGCCCGGACGTCCGACTCGTACCAGATCTTCGCCAGCGCGCGTGCCACGTCGGGGGTGCAGGCGTTCCTACTCGCCTTGGCCAGGCTGCCGGCCAGGTCATCGGGCATCACGTTGCCGCGAGCGGCCTCGTCTTGGATCAGCGCGCGACCGTACGCGAGCGTCCCCCAAAGGTCGATGTCACGGAGCTCGGCTTCCATGTCCGCAGGGGTGCGGCCCCAGGGGTAGTCGGGTGCGATGGCGAATCGGGCGTTCGGTTCCATCCACACCATCGAGTGCACGCGCTCCGGCTTGGAGGCCGCAAGCAACGCGTTCGGAGCCCCTGATTCGAAGACCCCTGCCAAGATCGGCCGTTCCGACCCGACGCTGTCCATCACCGTCAGTAGATCGGAGACCCTCGTCTCGAGGTTGGGGAGTGCCACGTTGCGGCTGGATAGTCCGATGCCGCGGCGATCGTGCAAGATCACCCGTGCGAACGAAGAGACCTCTCGGATCCAGACAGCGCTGAGCGGATCTTCGGACTCCATGTCGATGTTGCCGGGCCAGTCAGACTGCCAGAACACATCGATCGGGCCGTCACCGAAGACCTGAAAGCCGATGTAGACGTCGTCCGGCGTGACCGCGTAGTACGTGTCCGTGATCTCCACGTGCGTATCCTCGCTCCGCCCCTCGAAGGCAGCAAACCAACGCTCGCACCCTATTGCTCAACTCGTCGCGGGCAGCCCTTTTGCGAAGATCCCCCGACGTATGTACGGTTGGTCGACGTTCCTAGCAGAAGCTCGGGACGGAGAGTTCGAGGGAGGACACCTAACGATGATCGGTTCTCGCCTTATCCGCACGCTCGTCGTCGCGGTCGCAGCCATCGGCACCATCGCGGCCGTGGCCCCGAGCGCGGGCGCTGCCAGCCAGACGTACACGGTGAACGTCGATGGACAGCCGCCGAAGGGAGAGCCGTGGGCCTTCCTCAAATTCTTCCCCGGTCCGTCTATCAGCGTCCATCAGGGCGACGTCGTGGATTTCGCGTTCTCGGCGACCGACACACCTCACACGGTCACCCTCACGGGTGACGCCGATCCAGCAGCCTGGCGTGGCACGAACCAGGCCCCAGGCGGGCCGTACGAGACGTTCGTCCCGGATTCCCAGACGGGTGGAGACGACGGGAGCCTGGTCCTCAACCCAGCCGTCGCCGCCCCATCGGATCCCTCCTGTGGGACCTCGGTCAACCCCTGCGCGTTCGACTCGAGCAAGGTCGTGAACAGCGGCGTGCAGTTCCCTAACAACCCGCAGCCGTCGTTCTTCGTTGCGGTGACCGCCCCGGTAGGCAGCTACTCGTTCCTGTGTCTCCTACACCCCGGGATGGAGGTCAAGCTGAACGTGGCGGACGCGGCAACGACGGTTCCCACACCAGCCCAGGTGTCCAACTCCGCCGCCCAACAGCTGCAGAAGACGACCAAGATCGACGGGAGCGCGGCGGACGAGATGGCGCAGACGGTGACCTGGGCCAAGCCTGCCTCAGGCCCGATCGTGAAGATCAATGCCGGCGGCTTCGTGAACAACGTCACCGCGAACGAGTACCCGGACAAGGCGGTCAAGGTCCACGTCGGTGACCGGGTCCGGTTCATCGGGATGCCCGAGATCCACACGGCAACGTTCCCCTCGTCCGCGATCGGCGATCCGAAGTACGCCTTCCTGGAGTCCTTCTGCGAGCAGGCTGGAGCGGACACGCCGGCCCAATCCCCGGCGGATTGTTCCGACCCGACGAAGTTCGAGACCGTGGTCAACCCGCTCGCGGCGGGCCCAACCAAGAACCTGAAGCTCGGCAAGCCGACCGCGTTCAGGAACTCGGGACTACTCGTGCCGGGTACGAACGGAACGTTCGTGGCGAAGAAGCCGGGCACGTACACGTTCATCTGCCTCGTGCACGGACCGGAGATGAGCAGCAAGATCAAGATCGCAGCCTGATCCATCGCTGTAACCCCGGGAGCGTTCGGCTCCCGGGGTTCCTGCGCATCTGAGCTGCCGGCGGCGGTCGCCGAGTTGACCTTGCGTTTCGATGCCATCGATGATGGCGATCATGGAGTTGTCCGCGAAGAACTTCGACGAGCCCGACGAAGTGATCGAGCTGCCAGGTCTCGTGGAAGAGATCGTCGAGGTCGGCGGCTTCGTGGTCGGTCGCGAAGCGGTATCCCCAGGATGGCGTTGGTCCACCGACACGAAGCCCGTCGTCGGCGGCGATTGGTGCGACGCCCATCACGTGGGGTTCACGATGTCGGGGCGCTGGGGCGTCGTCCTGAAAGACGGGAGAACCCTGGAGTTCCGCCCCGGCGATGTCTTCGATATCCCTGCCGGACACGACAGCTGGACCATCGGCGACGAACCTTGCGTCACCCTCAACTGGACGGGTCTACGGCGCTTCTTCGCGTCAAAGGTCCGCCTGCCGGAGCGGTTCCTGGCGACGATGTTGTTCACTGACATCGTCGGCTCAACCGCGAGAGCCGCCGAACTCGGCGACACCGCGTGGTCGGAGCTGCTCGCCCAGCACGAGGAGAACATGCGAGGCGAGTTGGAGCGGGCTCACGGTCGAGAAGTGAAGAACACGGGCGACGGGGTTCTCGCGATCTTCGAAGGCCCCGCCTCCGCTCTTCGGTGTGCCGCCGCCATCAGGTCAGGTGCGAATCATCAGGGCCTTCAGATGCGTGCCGGGGTTCACGTCGGAGAGGTCGAGTCAACGGGGAACGACATCCGCGGCATCGCGGTGCATGAAGCGGCTCGAGTGATGGCGGCTGCACCTCCAGACGAGATCTGGCTTTCCGAGATCGCCAAGACGTTGACGGCGCTGACCGGGGAGTCGTTCGAAGATCGCGGCGCGTTCGAACTCAAGGGACTCAAGGAGTCACGACGGCTCTACGCGTATGTCGCCAACAGCTGATGCCCACACGTCTTATCGGCGTCCCGGTTACAGAGGTCCGAACGGCGTTAGGGGAGGCGCGGTAGATTCCCGCTGTGCATGACGACGGCTACTTCGATGAGCGTGTCGCCGCGCGGTACGACGAGTCTTCAGCCGACATGTTCGACCCTGGGGCCGTCGACCCGGCTGTTACGTTCCTCTCTGAGCTCGCGGGAGGTGGGCGCGCGCTCGAGTTCGCGATCGGGACGGGCCGGATCGCGCTTCCGCTGGCGCAACGCGGCGTTTCGGTGCACGGGATCGACATCTCTGAGGCGATGGTCGCGAAGATGCGCGCGAAGCCGGGCGGTGAGGACATCGGCGTGACGATCGGGGACTTCGCGTCGACGACGATGGAGGGATCGTTCTCGCTCGTCTACCTGGTCTTCAACACGATCATGAACCTCACGACGCAGGCGGCGCAGGTCGCGTGCTTCCGCAACGCCTCTGCGCATCTGGAGCCCGGTGGCTGCTTCGTCATCGAAGTCGGGGTCCCCGGACTCCGGCTGTTGCCACCGGGGGAGCGGTTCCATGCGTTCACCGTGACCGAGGCCAGGTGGGGGTTCGACGAGTACGACATCGCGAACCAGGGGATGACGTCACATCACCTCGAGATCGTCGACGGGAAGGTGGAACGTCTCTCCGTCCCGTTCCGTTACGCGTTCCCTGCGGAGTACGACCTGATGGCCGAGCTTGCCGGCATGCGCCTGCGCGAGCGTTGGGCCGGATGGAAGCGCGAGCCATTCACGAGCGAGAGCCGCATGCACGTCTCGGTGTGGGAGAAGCCGCCGACCGCACCCTGATCCGACACCACACTGGCCGTCACACGGACGGCACGTTACGCGTCGTTCAGCCGGGTTTGAACTCCGGGAGACCGTCGGTCGGTTCGGAGACGATCGCCGGTTCGGCGTGCAGCAGTCCCGCCAGCGTCGAGGACGCTCGGTTGACGCCCTCGCGGTCCCAGGATTCGACGACGTCGGCGACACGACCATCGCCGTCGACGACCACCACGGTCGGCGCCGAGACGATGTCGTACGCGTCCGAAGCCACGTACGGTGCCAGATCCGGCACCTGCGGGAACCGCCAGGCGTGCGTGTCGGCGAACGCGGTCAGCGCCTCGGGCGGATCCTGTCCCACACCCGCGATCGCTCCCGGATACGCTTCGCCGAGTCGAGAGATGGGCGGCCCGGCGAGCTGGGTCGTGGAGCACGTCACCTTGTAGAACACGAGCGCATGCGGACCGCTGATCTCGAGACCCTCGACCGGCGCAGCGATGGACCCGACCCGGATCGCCATGGATCGATGGTACGCCTTGCGCGGTCCGTTCGGAGGACGCGGGCATCTCGGGAAGCCGGGGTTCGAACGGCCCTGGCCGGTAGCGTCATGGGGATGGAGGGGATGGCATCACCCTTGAAGGCGGCGGTGCAACGCCTCGAGCGCGAGATGTCGCGTGGGTGGGTGGCCGCCGGTCTGGTCTTCGTCGTCGGCGCCCTGCTCGGTGTCGTGACGCTCGTGGGTCAGGGCCATCTGTCGGACCGATGGGCCGGCATCGCGAACTCCGGAGCCGTGTGGCTCGTGGCAGCGACGCTGCTGGGCGCCGTGATGCCGACCGATCTCCGGGCAGCCCTCGCTGGAGCGGGGACGCTCGTCGTTGCCGTCATCGTCTTCTACGCGAGCGTCCCCGTGATCGTGAGCGGAGCCTCGTCCGCGCCTCGGGCGGTGGTGATCTGGAGCGTGGTTGCGCTGGCCGCCGGTCCCGTCTTCGGCGTGGCGGGACGCTGGATGCGGAGCGACCAGACGCGCCGCCGCGTGCCGGCAGCGGTGCTGATCGGTGGGTCGTTCCTCGCGGAGGGCATCGCTCGATGGAGAACGCCGCCATCCGACGACCGCGTGCTGGCGATCGCGATGATCGCGGTCGCACTGCTCGTGCCGATCGTTATCGGACGCTCGCTGAGGGAGCGGGTCCTCGGGATACTCGGGCAACCGGTCGTCCTGCTGGTGACGCTGGCTGCTTATCTGGCGATCAACACCGCGTTCCTCCGGTGGTGAGCGGAACGATGGACGCGGCTCCGGGCTGGGCGCTCCTCGACGATCTCCGGTCGTCCATCACCGGCGAGGAGGTGGCCGCAGCCCTTCGAGCGTTCGCCGCGATCGCGGGACCGGATGCGAGCCTCGCCCAGCTGCGGGAGACGACCCGCCCCGCGATCGACCTGTCGAGCGCGGTTCATCGCGAGGCGCTCCTGCGATTCCTCCGCGCGTGGGGATGCCGGCATCTGCGTCGTGCCGATACCGAGCGTTCCTCAGAAGCGTTGGCGTCGTGGTGGACACGGTTCGGCTCGACACTGCCGCGCGCAGGGGTTGCATTGACCGATCTGGACGACGCCGAGCTCGAGAGGCTGGGGGACGCGTACGCGGCACTCGCTCGAGCGCCCGCCGCGGGTCGAACGGCCGCTCGCGGGGAGGTCTCCGTCTCGTTCGGGGACACGGCGGCGGCCAAGGCCTTGTTCGCGATCAGACCGCAGGCGGTGCCACCGTGGGACGAGCCGATGCGACGTGCGTTCGGCTGGGGGCGGGTAGACGCCTCCGAGTACGCGACGTTCCTCGCGGCTGTACGTGAGGCGATCGCGGGACTCGCCGAACGGCTGCGGGTAGAACCGTTCGAACTGCCCGGGGCGCTCGACCGGCCGGCAAGCTCGCCGGTGAAGATCGTCGACGAATTCCTCTGGGTCCGCATCACGCGCGGGATCCCTGGATGAGAGAGGTCGCGTACCTCGTTACGGCAGGAGACCCTGGAGCTCCTGGTCGAACGTGTCTGCGATCTTCGTGTAGCCCGTCGCGTTCGGGTGGAAGTCCGCGGTCGAGCAGAACCACGTCCACCGACAGGTGAGGGCGACGTTCATGGGGAGAGGACCGCGGCCCGGCACCGTGGCGGTATCCGTGAAGTCGTCGATCTGGAAGGTCGCCGCCACGTCCGCTACCGTGACCCCGGCGCCCGCATAGGCGGTCGCGAACACGGTGTTCAGCATCGTCCAGACCCGTTGGTTGGCTCGCGCCAGCGCGCGGCCCCCCGGGACGAGACCCCACAACCCGAGGAGCGGGTCGTAGTAGTTCATGGCGACGATCGGCACGCCCGATCCCGCCGCCACCTCTAAGGAATCGACGATGTGCGTCAGCCTGGTCTGCAGCCGGGGGAGCAGGTCGGCCGCGCACGCCCGGTCGATGCGCCAGGTTTCCCTGAGGCACGCGCCGACCAGGTCGTTCGCGCCGACGTCGATCGTGATGAACGCCACCTCACCCGGATGTGCCTTGAGGAAAGCGACCGCCGCGTCCAGCTGCGATCCGGCCGCGTAGTGGCAGTGCGAATGCTTCCCGGTGATCATCGAGCGGCTCGTTTCGCCGGGGCAACCCACGTTGCGAAGCGTGAGCCCGGTGATCTGTTGCTGGAGGCTGCGCCACAGATCGTCGACGTACCCCTCGGAGGTCCTACCCATACCGGGCTGGTAGCCGACCGCGAGCGAGGTGCCGAGCGCGAGGTAGGTGGTGGCCGTCGTTCTCTGGCCAACCGCGCGAGCCGCCTGGATGCCACCCTGCAGCATCGAGATGATGAGCGTCACCGCCACGACCGCCGACGAGAGCCTCCGCATCGAGCACCACCTTCCGTCCGTCCTCAACCGATCGGCCCCACGGGTGACCACCTGCGCGGGAACGTAGTTGCCCGATCCTCGGCACGCAAGTCGGGCTCCGCGAGATCAAGACGCCCCGGCGTTCCGCCACCGCTCGAAGGTGCCATCATCTGCTGATGGGGTTCACTGTCGTGCGGGCAACGGGGTCGCCATTCGAGCGTGGGCGTGCGATCGGCCGGGCGCTCGGCGAGGGGATCCACGACTCGCTCGGCTTCGTCGATCGCTATCTCCAGACGCATGGCATCGACAAGCGTTCGCTCGACCACGTGCTCGGGCCCTACGTATCGGCCTCCGAGGATGCCGTGCCGCACCTCGTCGAGCAACTGCGCGGGGTGGCCGACGGTGCGGAGCAGCCGTTCCCGCTGGTGATGGCAGCCAACGCGTTCGAGGAGATCTACGGTCAGGTCGAGCTCGGCACGGGCATGGTGCGGCCGCTCGAGCGATGCACGGACGTGGTCGTCGAGACCTCCGGCGGGCCGCTGCTGGGTCATACCGAACAGTGGTACGCGGGCGATCCGGGCGCCGTCGGGATCGTCATCGACGTGCCGGACGACGGTCCGATGGTCCTCGCGCCCGTGGTGGCCGGCACGCTGCCGCTGGTCGGGATCAATGAGTTCGGGGTGGCCGTCGGTGCGATGTCGTTGTCGGCGCGCGACGAAGGCATCGGCGTCCCGAGAGCGCTCATCGCCCGCGACGTGCTCGACGCGAGGGATGCCGCCGACGCGACGGCGCGCGCGACGCGAAGTGGACGTGCCGGGGGCTACTCGTATCAGCTCGCGTTCCCCGACGCGGAGGCTCTCGTCGTGGAGACGACGGCGTCACGACATGCGGTCATGTCCGCGAACGTCCACACGAACCACGCGCTCGATCCCTCGGTGGCCGAGGTGACGTTCCCGGTGTCATCCGACAGCCTCGGGCGCTTCACGCGCGCGACCTCCCTCGTCGCGACGGCGGAGGCGACGATGGCGGGCGTCATCGCGATCTTGGCGGATCACGAAGGCGAGCCGCAGAGCATCTGCGCGCATCCGGACCCGGCCGAGGGCGATGAAGGGTCGACGATCCTCTTCGCCATGATCGCCGAACCTGCCCGGCGCTCGCTGACGATCGCTGCTGGACACGCGTGCACGGGCGTGTTCGAGACGTTCTGCCTCGACGATCTCAACTGATCGTCGGAGCGGATCGTGCAGCCGAACACAACCAGCGGTTACGTTCAGTGACCCAGCGTGAGCCACGCCGTCAGGTCGGTCTGCCGATGCCACTGGCTCCTGGCCCGGAGGCGGTACGAGCGGTGGGTCGCGGGGATGACCACCTGGAGAACGTTCGGACCGATCCGCGTCACCGGCGCGATGTGATGGGGGCAATCTCCCCGGCCCCAGAAGAAGGCTAGGTGCCCGGACGGCCTTTCCCCGAAGCCTCCGAAGAACGATCCCGACAGCACGGAGACACGCGGTATGAATCCGCAGATGATCCGTACGGGGGGTCCGAGCAGGGCGTTGACGCGGAAGCCGTCGTAGAAGCTGACCGTGATCCGGAGCCCGTCGGTCGACGTGAAGACCGTTCCCATCCAACGTAAGTCGAGGGGACCGCGGACATCGTTCGGGTCCCAGGCGCTGGATCGGACCGCGGTCGGTGTCGCGGGCAGGGCTCGAGCAGCCGGCACACCCCCCACCGAGATGGCGACCATCATGCCGACCATCAGGAGGATGCTTCGCGTGCTCTTCGGCATCAGGTGGTTCTCTGCTTCACCCACGATGGACTCTCTTTCGGCTGCCGTTGCGCGAGTGTAGCCAAGCGGAAGTGAGCACCGCCGCGATCAAGGCGAAGGCGCCGTAGGGGACATGGTGTAGAGCACGATGCCTCCAACCTGATCGGGGTTCGAGCCTGTGACCGTCGTCATCAGAGGGCGCCATCGATGGGCGACGTCCGTTGACAAGATGATCGCGCCGACCCCATGCGCCAAGAGCCACGCTCGAAGCTCCCCGACCGTCACGCCGAACGGTTGTCCACTCCTCATGTTCCGCCAGACGGGATCGTTCGCGAACGCTGCCGGTTCCGGACCCGTATGACCTTCAGGCATCCGGAACGAGAACCCACTCTCCGCCTGCCAGAGCATCTCCTCGCCGCCGTCTTCGCGTGAGTGGATGATCATGATCGTCTCCCCGGGCGAGAGGTATGCCCGGAACTGTGCGGTCGCGAAGAACGGCGGGATGACGACCGGCTGGTGCAGGTTCGGCAAGGAGAGGCTCGGCAGCAGCATGATCGCGGCGGCACCGACCGCCACCCATGGCGCCGAACCCCTCCAGCCGGGAGCCGGACGCAGCCCGGTGAGCCACCGCGCCAGGATCACCGCGATGCCGAGCCACATGTACATGGTGAACCGCTCGGGTAACGCATCCTTGAGGACGGGGAACCGTTGGAACATCCACCACGGGAGAGGGATCGTGCGGTGACCCCGGACGTCCAGATAAGCACCGAGGGCGAACAGTCCGGCGAGACCCGTGAAGGCGAGCAGCAGACGCGTCGCGCGATCGCGCCACCCCCCGACGGCCGCGACCCCAAGCATGATCAACAACACGGGAGTGAGATACGCGCCGTCCTCGCTCACGTTCGCAAGGAAGGCATCCGTGAGCCCATCGAACCGCGTCCCTCCGATCAATGTGCCCGACCGTGGCACGACGAAGCTCAACAGATCTACTGAAGTCCCGCCGATGCTGTTGCCGAAGGCAGGCGGAACGTTCGACGTGGCGTACCACAGGTAGGGAGCGAGTGGGATCGCCGCGAGCCCGTATGCCAGTCCGACCGGAACGATCAATTCGCGTGTCCGGGCTCGAAGCGTGGGGTCGAAGACGAACGCACCCGCCAACGCGATCGCCCCGAAGAAGGTCATCGTTGCGAACACCTCGGTCGAGATGGAGAACTCGCCGACCAGGATCAACGCCAACAGCCATGTGAACGTGTGGCGGGAGAGTCTCCCCCTCGCGAATCGCACGAAGAGGTAGGCAGCGAGCGGAACCGGGAAGATCAGGAACAGGTTCACGTGGCCGTGCATCTGCGCGATCGCGTACGTGGAGAAGCCGAACAGGTAGCCGCCGACGAGGGATGGCAAGCGGCTGGCCGTCACCTCGTAGCACAGCAGGAGCGCCGCCCAGGCCGCCAACGCCGGCGCGAGGATCGCGAGGATGTTGAAGGCGACCACACCGCCGAACACGTGGGTCACCGGGAACATGACCAGCGCGGGACCAGGCAGGCCGGTCACCCACGCCATGTTCGCGCCCGAGGGCGCCCATACCACTGCGGCATGGAACGGGTTCAGCCCGGACGAGATCGCGTGGGGCCACCAACCCAGATCCCACACGTAGAGCTTCGCGTCGGCGCTCCCTTCACCGATGAACCGCGATCCCATGTGACGAAGCACGGGCGAGCCGAAGAGTAGGAGGGAGACGACGAGGTAGCCCACGAAGGCCAACCCGGCTCGGGCGCGGGGTGCGGAGGGATGATCGCTCACGGCGTCCAAGCTCCGACGCCGGCCCCGTTTGCACAACCCAAATGACGCGGATCTCCATGGCGACGGATCTAGGCTCAACGAGAGAGCGCAGAACCTCCATGCAACGAGGCCATCGGAACCGTCCCCGTCCGACAGGATGTCCTCCGATGTCCGGCGAACGCCTAGGCATGAGCAGGGTTCCGGAGGTGACGGTCTACTTCTGGATCATCAAGGTGCTCACCACCGGGATGGGCGAAACCACCTCGGACTTCTTCATCCATCAGGCGGGCTTGAAGAACACGGTGGCCTTGGCAGCCATCACCCTGACCACGGGTATCGCTCTCGCGGTTTCACTCATGCTGCAGTTCGCTGCACGACGATACGTGGCCTGGATCTACTGGTTGGCTTTGGTCATGGTCAGCGTCTTCGGAACCATGGCGGCGGATGGTGTCCACGTCGTGTTGGGTGTCCCGTACGTCGTGTCGAGCATCTTCTTCGCGGTCGTGCTGACGGCGATCTTCGCGACCTGGTACGCGAGCGAGAAGACGCTCTCCATCCACAGCATCTCCACCCCTCGCCGAGAGGTGTTCTATTGGATGGTCGTGATGGCAACGTTCGCTCTCGGCACCGCTGTGGGTGATATGACCGCGATCACCCTGCACTTGGGTTACCTGTCCTCGGGTTTGCTATTCACGGGGTTGATCGCCATACCGGCGGTGGGCTACTGGCGGTTCGGACTGAACGCGGTGTTCGCGTTCTGGTTCGCCTACATCATGACGCGACCGCTCGGGGCGTCGTTCGCGGATTGGTTGGCCGTGCCCCCGAGTCGTGGTGGCCTCGGGCTCGGATACGGCGTGGTCAGCGTGTCGTTGGCGATCCTCATCGTCGGTTGCGTCGGCTACCTCACCGTCACGCGCAAGGATGTTCGGAACGAGTCAGTTCCTTGATGTGCGGCGGCTCGGCGTAACACCGGATCGGCGACCTGACGGGCCAGCGCACCATCTATCCCGAGCTAGGAGGATCCTGGCTTCCGAACGACCTCGACGCGCGCCCGGGACAACAGCTCATACACGGCTGCGGTGTGACCTGGGGCGCGCCAGTCGAACAACGCCTGCTCGGTCGGGGTCCACCCGATCGTCCAGGCAGCGATCACTGCGACGAAGGCGACGGCGTAGAGGAGCACCATCAGCAACGCGTGGTCAGTTCCCTGCGCGAGGTAGCCGGCGACGACGCCGATCGCCCCCGCGGTGACCGAGAGCACCAGGGCGCGCGGAAGCTCGCGGATCCCTCCCTGTCGAAGGATCATCGCCTCACGCCATGCGTTGTTCGCCTGGACCTGACAGTGGTCGTGGAAGGCGCCAACGTCGGGTTCGTGCGCTCCGCCCTCCTCTGGCAACACGATACGGACGACGAGCGTGGGAGGCAGTCGTAACGACGAGTCGAGGATCCCTACGAGGGTATCGACGCCGGGTTCGTCGCGGCCGTTGCTCTCCAGTAGCTGGTCAAGGGAGTTGAGCTCAACGTCGACCGTTTGGTCGTGCTTCAACCGCCGATGGGCGGCTCGTATGGTCTTGGCGATCTGCGGGCGCGTCATGACGGCTCCTCCTCGAGGACGCTCCTCAGAGCCACGGCATCCTCACCGCCTCGCAGTAGTCGTCCCAACTGGCACCGAAGGTTCTCGCCAATCCTGCCTCTTCGATAGGCGCGAACATCCTGGACCCGATGTAGAGGACGATCCCGATCAGGGCTCCCAACCATGTGTTGAGGAGGAAGCCGACCCAGGGAAGTACCAGCAGAGCGACATCCGTATAGAGCGGGTGCTTCACCAACGAGTACGGCCCAGTCGTCATCAGCTCTCCCCGCGGGACCTTCGTCAGGATCAAGACGACCGACCATATCCAGATCGTGACCCCAGGGATCAACACGATGATCGAGATCATCCGGAGGGCATCAGACGGACCACCAACGTAGAAGAACGATGGATAGGCGACGTTCAAGATCAAGCCAACGATCAAGAACGGCAGCGTGAAGAGTCCGATCTGTTCCCCACTTCCGACGAGTCGCCTTACATCCATGCGCTCGTGCTCCTCCTGCGGTTCCTCCATCTCGACGGGCTTCATCGCGTCTCACCTCCGAGACCGACGAACATGTTCAGTGTCACGCTGCGCGGACCGAAGGATGCAGGGCCGCCGGTCCCGTCTGAGCCGGGCCCCTCAGCAAGTCATGACGCACGGTCAACTGGGCGGTTCCGGCGTCGACACTGGCTGACGAGGAACTGGGCATCTGGAAGCCGGATGCAGCTGAAGTCCCGGGACCCGTGTCGGCCCCTGTCCCCATACTTCGGACCATGACGTACTTGGAGGATCACTCCACGGAAGGCTGCGCGGTGTTGTCCGAGGGCGACGCCCGGGTGTTCGGCTACGTTCCGCGGATCCGCGACACCGGACTCGACGTGGACACGATGACCGCGGACTACCGCCTTCTGGTCGAAGGGGAGCACCGCGTCATCGGGTACGAGCCCGGCCCGCGCGTCATCGACACCGTCGCCCCGATCGTCGGGATCGTGATGGGATGCGCGGCGAGCGACTGCTCCGCGCAGGCCACGACCTTCATCTCGATCTGCAGCGCCGTGTGTGGTTGCCGGGAGTGGGTCTGTGCGGGGCACGCCGCGATGTGGGCTTGAACGATACGATCGGTTAGGAAGGCGCCGACCCCTGATCGCTTGGGAGCGCGCCCGGCATATCGAAACACGGCGCGTGCAGGAAGTAGGCGTCGGTCGCGGCTGGTTTCACCATCACGTGTGAATCAGCGAACGCGACGGGCTTGCCGCACACGGAGCACATACCCCTGCTATCGGAACGGATCGGCGTCCAGATAAGGGGCGGCGGCTTGCTCCTGCGTCTGGCATCGGCCATGGTCTTCCCATGCACCGGCTCACCTGGCGCGAGCTCTCCACACCTGGTGCGACGCTCGCTTCGGGTGTCACGAGCGGGTTCGCCGCAGGCTTGCTGATCGGCGGTGTAGGTGGACGGCTCGCCATGTTCCTGCTCCGGCTGACATCGGACCCCGCCTTGCGGGGCGCGAAGACCGACGACGGGTTCACGATCGGGGTGTTCTCAACGGAGACCCTGTTCCTGCTCGGCGTGACGGCTGGCCTCGGGATCGCCGGCGGCCTGTTCTACCTGATCGTCCGAGGTTGGATCCCGGAGCGTCGGCGTGTGGTCGTGATGGCGGTGTTCTTCGGCCTCGTCGGTGGTAGGGGCCTCCTCCGACCGCACGGGATCGACTTCACGGCGCTCTCGCCGCTCCTGCTCGCTGTCGCGATGTTCGTCACCATCCCGGTCGCTTACGGCGTGGCGATGCCGTGGCTCGCCGAGCGGATGTTGCGCGAGGGCTCGGTCATGCGTCGCCGGCCGTGGGCGTGGATCGCCGGGCTCCTGCCGCTCGCGGCCGCGAACATCGTCGGCGTCCTCGTCCTGGTCGTCGCGGTGCTGATCCTGCTCGTCAGCCGCTCGGCTCCAGGCACCATCGTCGCGTGGCGCTCGCCGGTCACGATGTGGATCGGCCGAGCGCTGCTCTTCGTGATCGCGGCCGCCAGCGGTGTCAAGCTGATCAGCGACAGCCTCGAGATCCTTCCTTGAGGCCTTCCCACAGCATCACGCTTCCCCGAGCCGCTCCATGACCGGTCGGATCTCGACCGGGGCGCCCGGCAAACCGCCCGCGCGCGACGCGTACTCCGGGACGCCGACGCAGGTGAAGAGCAGCGCCGCGAGCTCGTCCGGCTCGCCCACCAGGCCCGGGACCTCCGAGTCGAGGAAGGTCATCCCCGTGGCGCTGGCGCCCAAGGCGTACGCGGCCAGGTGCAACCGGCCCTCGACGACCCCGGCCGCGAGCTGGGCCTCGCGGTAGCTGCGATCGTCGAGGGTCGACAGCGGCGCGGCCCCGATGACGACGTAGGCCGCGTCGGCGGCGAGCAGCTGGTCCAGGCAGATCCGCGCAAGCTCGTCGCGAAGGTTCCCTGCCCGCAGGGGTCTCGACAGGTCGGGCCACCGGTAGAGCCCGGGTGCCACGTCGTCGACGCCGTGGACGACGACCCAGTGCGGCACGGTCACGCCGCGCATGGCCGCGGCCATGGGCCACTCCAGCAGCGGACGCGGCAACGTCCGGGACCTGTCCATGAGCCGTTGTGAGCCGCGCCGATGCACGACCTGGTCGAGTGAGTCCGACGGCGGGACCTCTGACAGCGCAGCTCCCTCCGCCCAAGGCGCCCCGAGCTCGTCCCGGTCGCCCGCGCGTTGCGCCGCGGTGCCGAGCGGCAACTCGACCGGCGGCAGATCACCCCGGACCGCCAGGCCGGCCGGTCCGATCGCCGGCACGCCGACGCCGAGGGCCAACAAGGCCACCGGGTACTCGTGCACCCTGTCCGCGCCGACGAGCTCACTGATCGCGACGTCGGGGAAGAGCGAGCGCAGCTGCGGCGCGAGGCCGGCGCTCGCGGCTGCCACCGACAACTGCGACAGCAGCGTGCCTGCGTCCCAGTAGATATGGCGCCACCCACGCTCGGCGTAGCGCCATCCCGTCCGCCAGGGCACACCCGTGACGATGAGCGTCGTGACGTCCCCGTCGGCCGCCGGGGCGATCTGCACGAGCGCGTGCTCCACCGGGTCGTACCAGTGCACACCGTCCGGGACGCCCGCGACGCCGCGCGTGCTCGCGTAGACCTCGAGCGGGAAGCGCCCGCCCGCCGATCCGGAGGCGCGGAAGAGGAATGGCCGCCCGTGCCACTCCTTCGTGCGCACGACGCCGGCGCCGAGGAACAGCACGCGGCCGAGCTGTGCCGCGTCGAGTGGCCGCACCGGAGCCGGGACGCCGGCGAGGACCGCCGTCGCAGGCACGCCGGGGTCGGGGAGGTCACGCGGCAGGGCGAGGACAGGGAGCCCGTCCGAGTACACCTTCACCTGCGGCGGAACGGTCGCGAGGTCGTTCGGGACCAGGTCGTGGCGGACGCGGGGATCGTCCCCGGGCGCGTCCCAGTCGCGGTTCGGCCCGTACGACGTCAGCCGGTGGAGCAGCCCGGCGCCGGAGTCGAGGTCCATGCGGTCACCCTGCCAGGTCACACCCGCGAGTGTCATGGCCCCTGTTGTTGCCTTCCCCCGAGACGTGTCGCAGGATGTGCGGCACGAGAGGAAGGAGGTGGTCCATCTTGCATAGACAGCAGGAGACCCTCGAGGTGAGTGGCTGCTGAGCCATCCCTCGCGGGCAGGCTCACCACCTCGCCCGCTGTTGCCGGGAGACCGGCAGAATCCAACCCATCTCACCGACCTCACGGGTTCCGGCTGGTCTACCGGACGAAGCCTCGTCAGAGTCTGAAACGCTCGTGAGGGGACAAGCGGTTCGAACGGGCCGGGCCCAGCGGGCCCGGCCCGTTCGTATCGGTCAAGACGATCCGCCAGCTAGCCGTTCGACCAGTGGATGGACGGCGTGTGGATCGGCCCCGGGAGATCGGCCGGGTACGGCGGCAGGATCAGTGGCGGGATCGGGTCCTGCGTGAAGTCGAACTCCGAGTACAGGTTGCCGAGCGCGGCGACGTTCTCGCGGACCGTCGGCCGGGGATCCGGCCACCCGTCGGTGCTCGGGTCCAATCGCGCGCTCCCGAGGAACCGGTCCTCGATGAACTTCAGGTAGGCGTCGAACGAGAGCGTCTGGTGATCGATGTAGCCGGCCTTGGCCCAGGGACTGATGAGGAGGCCGGGAACGCGGATCCCGTAGCCGTTCGCATCGACCTTGATGGGCGGGACGTGATCGTAGAAGCCGCCCCAGTCGTCCCACGTGAGGAAGATCGCGGTGTGCGCCCAGTCCGGCCCGCGCATCGCGGCGTTCACGACGCGCGTGACCCACGCCTCGCCGTCGGCGATGTTGTCGGGTGGGTGCTCGCTCACGCCCTCGGTCGGCATGACCCAAGACACCGACGGCAGAGTGCCGTTCTTGGCCGAGTCGAAGTAGTTCGCGTTGGACTGCACGTTGTCGAACGTGTTCGTCTGCTCGACGGTCTTGAAGCCGGGCAGCGGGTTCTGAACCGGGGCGGTGGCCGGGCCGGACAGGTTGTCGCACGGCGGGAGGACGCACGTGCCCGGACCGACGTAGTAGGCCCAGCTCACCTTGTTGGCGTTGAGGAGCCAGGTGATATCGGCCCACAGGTACGGGCGCGGCGCGCCGTCTTCGGGGATCCACATCCGCCCGTGCTTGGCGGCGTTCGATCCGGGATGCGTCAGATCCGATCGGCAGCTCATCACGTTCGACAGATCCGGGCAGGTGGCCGACCACGCGGACACCAGGAAGAGGTGCGAGGGGAGGGTCCACGAATCCGACGGCGCGAACATGTGGTCCTGGAGCGTGTACCGCTTCGCGTACGCCCAGTAGTTCGGGATCTCCCTTCCTGTGTGGTAGCCCATGACATCGGGCTCGCCGTTCGGGCCGGGGTGCGCGTGGATGCACGGGTAGGCGTCGGCGTTCTTGTCGCAGCCGTTGCCGATCAGGTTGAGCGCCCGGAGGGAGCCATCCATCTTGCCGTGGTTCACCGTGATCCGCGATCCGATCAGTCCGTGCGGTCCTCCCGCATCGAAGAAGTCACGGTCGTGATACGGGCGGTAGCACCGTCCGGCCTCGGGATCGGGGACGCATACGGTGGGGTTCCCCTGCGCGTCCATCGGGATCCCGTCGGCGCCGGGGAACGTCCCGAAATACTCGTCGAACGACCGGTTCTCCTGGACGACGACGATCACGTGGTCGATGTTGTCGATCCCCAGCGACGGGTCGATCGAGCTGTCCGCGGTCGGCGGCGTCAGGCTCACCGACGGCGAAGGGGGACCCCCCCCGGACCTTTGCGTGCACGCCACTCCGACGCAGACCACGCACGCGATGGCCAGCATCGACAGGCGTGCCGGCCGGTGTCGGGTCGCGGACATCCGGATGGGTTCCTCCTTGGGGATCGCGGGCGTTGCCGGTTGAGCATAGCGACGGGTCATCGCGGCGAGGCCCCCAGGACTGATGGATCATCGATCTTCGTGGGAGGATGCGGGCCATGAGAACCCCTTCGGCAGGTCGCGTCGGGCGAGCGCTGCTCGCGGCTGCGGTGATGGTCCCGGCGATCTGGGCGGCGTCATCGGCGTCGGCCGCGATCCACGCGGCGCACCCGCGCGGCACCGTCGCCACCGTCACGATCGGACAGTTCAACTCCGACATCTCAGACGAGTATCCGAACGTCGACGTGACGAAGGTCGCGGCGGCCATCCGCAAGAGCGGCGCGCAGGTCGTGGGCATCGAGGAGGGAGGCGCCTCGATCCCCGAGCTGGCGGACGACCTCGGCTGGCCCTACTACGACGTGCGGATGCAGATCGTCTCGAGCTTGCCGTTGCTCGATCCACCCGGCGGGAACGGCATCTACACGTTCGTCGAGGTGGGTCCGGGAGCCGTCGTCGCCGTGGAGAACGTGCACCTGCCTTCGGACCACTACGGACCCACCCGCGTTCGCAACGGCGCCACCCCTCAGCAGGTGCTCCGCTCCGAACGGTCGACGCGGCTGCCGGCGATCCGCCCGTCGCTCCATGCCGCGAAGAAGCTTCAGAAGCAGGGGATCCCGGTCTTCCTCACCGGCGATTTCAATTCGCCGTCGTTCTACGACTGGACGCCGGCGACGGTCGGGACGCGACCGGCCCTTCGGTACCCGCTGGATTGGCCGGTCGCGCAAGCCGTCGTCGATGCGGGGTTCCGTGACTCGTATCGGACCGTCTACCCGAACCCGGTGAAGGATCCTGGGCTCACGTGGCCCGTGCATCGCGACCTGCCGGGGTGGAACCCGACACCGGCGACCCCGCAGGACCGGGTCGACTTCATCTACGCGACGCCGCTCGCCACGCCGACGGCGAGCGTGCTCGTCGGCGAACCCGGCGGCCCGCAGATCTCCGCCGCGGTGAAGCCGTTCCCATCGGATCACCGCGCGGTCGCATCGACGTTCGACGTGACACCGGTCGCTCCGCCGACCCTCGTGACGGTTCCGCAGCGCCTCGTGACGGTGGGCGACGACGTGCCCGTTTCGTTCCACGCCGACGCCGGCGCCGCGCAGACGATCGCGGTGGTGCCGGCCGGCGGCGATCCCGCGACGGATGCGATCGCGCAACAGCCCACGATGGGGGCGACCGACGGCACCTCAACGTTCTCCAGCGGGTCGTGGTCACCGGGCGCGTACCAGGCGGTCCTGGTCGATGCGTCGGGGGTGTCGCTCTCGCGGTTCGACTTCTGGGTCGAGGCGCCGGGCACGGAACCTTCGATCGCGACCGGCAAGGCGACCTACGCAGCGGGCGAACCCATCGACGTGACGTGGCAGAACGCCCCGGGCGAGCGCTGGGACTGGGTCGGCGTCTACAAGCGTGGCGGCGATCCGCTCGTCGACTACTACCTGCTCTACGTCTACACGCAGGGATCGATCGACGGTTCGGCGACGCTCGACACGGAGACGGTGTCGGGAACGTGGCCCCTGCCGCCCGGTCGCTACAGCGTGTATCTGCTCATCGACGACCTGTACGTGAAGGTCGCGGGGGCGAAGTTCTCCGTCGAAGGGTGATCGCAGGTCACGTTCGTTGCGCTCGACCGCACCGCTACTGCCAAGCGGGGATCAGGAAGGGGCGCAGGATCTCGCGCATGATCGCTTCGGTCTCGAGCGACGGATCGAGCGCCTGTTTGCCGACGAGGTGATCGGCCAACGTCGCGAACCCGGCCCCGAGCAATCCCTCATCGACCCGCGGGTCCAGATGTCCGGCATCCTTCAACTCGCAGAACAGCGTCACGAATCCCGCCCGCCAGCGCGCGTACTCCGCTCCCATCGCCTCATGGAGCTGTTCGTTCCATCCACTCTCCGACAGGAGTTGACGGTGGACTCGCATCACCTCTCTGGTGGCCGGCTCGGCCATCCAGACGATCAAGCGCTCGAGCCGTTCCTGCGGGCTCCCTTCGCCGGTGACGATCGCCTCCATGGGAAGGATCCAGTACTGGCGCGCCTGTTCCACGACGGCGAGGATCAAGTCGTCCTTGCTGGCGAAGTGGTAGTGGACCATCGCGTGGGAGATCCCCGCCTCGCTCGCCACAAGGCGCACCGTGAGTGCCGACAGGCCGCGCTCGACCATGACCTTCCACACAGCCTCGACGATGCGTTGCCGGGTCTCGGCGCCTCGTACCTCTCGGCCGTCCACCCGGATCGGCAACGCCTGGTCACCCATGCGCGCACCATAGACCAGGCTCCCGGGTCGGCGCGACCTGGCTGGCCCCCGAATGGCCCCTGACCTGCGGAAACAAACCTGTCAACCGTCCGGTCAGGTTTGACTGACCACCTGCCAGGTGTTACAACGCGCTCAGTTGTCGGGGCGAGCAGAGGAGCGGTCATGAGTCATTGGCGTCGGGTTGGTGTCCTGCTGGTCGTGACGGCTCTCGGGGCCACTGCGTGCACCGGGGGCGGCGGATCAGGTGCGTCAGCATCCTCGTCGGCCGCGAGCCAGACCCCGCAGATCCTCACCGTCGCGACGACGGCCGCCGTCACCACGTGGGATCCCGTGCAGTCGTTCTCCACCGAGGCTCTGTACATGAGCAACCTCTACGAGGGTCTCTTGCGCGTGAACCCGCCCGGCTCCTCCGACCAGTTCACCCCGCTCTTGGCGACGAGTTGGGAGCACTCCTCGGACGGCCTCACGTGGACGTGGCACCTGCGCGAAGGCGTCACGTTCCAAGACGGGGAGCCGTTCAACGCCGACGCGGCGGTCCAGTCGATCATGGCATCGAAGGACCGCGGCGGCGCGGGATTCATCTGGGCGCCGCTCAAATCGGTGAAGGCGACCGATGCCAACACGATCGTGATGCATCTGAGCTACGCGGCACCGATGGATCTGGTGGCTGGATCAACCTACGGCTCGTGGATGGTCGCGCCGAAGGCGCTGTCCGCCGAGAAGAAGGACGGCAAGTACTTCGAGAAGGGCATCGCCGCCGGGACCGGTCCCTACACGTTGTCGAGCTACACCCCCAATCAGGAGGTCGTGTTCGAGAAGAACCCCGACTACTGGGGCGGATGGGACGGTGCGCACTTCGACAAGGTCCTGCTGGAGATCACGCCGGAGGCGGTCCAGCAACAGCAGATGCTCGATGGCGGGCAGGTCGACCTGGCGCTCCGTCTCCCGCAGGATTCACTCGCGAGCTACAAGGACAAGCCTGGATTCACGCTGTCGGTCAACCCGAGTTGGTTGAACTTCACGGCGTTCTTCAACACGCTGCGCCCGCCGCTCGATAACCCGGCCGTCCGCCAGGCGCTCTCCTACGCCATCCCCTACCAGGACATCGTCAACGTCGGGCAGCTCGGATTCGCGACCCAAGCGCGCGGTCCGGTGCCGCAGGGCGTGTATCCCTACTCGGATAGCACGCCGCAGTACCAACAGGACCTGACCAAGGCCAAGGACCTGCTCGCCAAGGCCGGATATCCGAACGGCGGCTTCACGCTCAACCTGACCTACGCCGCCGAGAACGACTCGGAGGGTCGGTTCGCCCCGCTGTTCAAGTCGGCGTTCGCCAAGATCGGTGTCACGGTGAACGTCAAGGCGATCCTGTTCAACCAGCAGTGGGAACAGGCGAAATCCGATCCGAAGAACGCGCAGGACATCTTCGTGCTCCTCTACTGGCCGACCTACGCGGACGCCGGGACGGACAACCTGTACTCGATGTTCCACTGCGCCGACCCGCCGTTCTTCAACCTGAGCTACTGGTGCAACAAGACGTTCGACAAGGACATCGACACGGCCGGGACGCTCGAGGTGACGGATCCTCAGAAGGCGCAGAGCCTCTTCGACGACGCGCAGAAATTGCTCGTGGACCAGGCGCCAGCCGGGTTCCTGATGGACTCGCAGGCCGTGTACGCGGTTCCGGACACGATCACCGGATTCCAATACAACGAGAACTACCCGTTCTCGCTCTTCTTCTACGGGATGTCGCGAACAGCCTGATCGGAACCGGCCGCACGGCAGGGGGAGATGCACAAGGCTGAGTTCGTCATCACCCGGCTCTCCAGCACCGTCGTGGTGCTGCTGGGCGTCTCCGTCATCACGTTCTTCCTCGCGCGGGTCATCCCCTCCAACCCTGCCGCGCAATACATCGGTCCGCATGCGAGGCCGGCGGAGATCGCGAAGGTCGCGCACCAACTGGGGTTCGATCGACCGCTCGTCGCGCAGTACTTCCGGTACATGCGGGACGTCCTGCATGGTGATTTCGGGATCTCGATCGCGTCCAAGCGTCCGGTGCTCGACGAGATCGCCACCCGCCTCCCCAACACGTTGGAACTCCTATTCGTCGGGATGTTCATCGCGATCGTGTTGGGCATCTCGATGGGGGTGACCGCCGCTCGATGGCGGGGCAGCCCGATCGACCTGCTGCTGCGCTCGATCGCGATCTTCGGGATCTCCATCCCGGCGTTCTGGCTGGGGCTGCTCCTGCAGATCCTGTTCTTCCGTTCGCTCGGCTGGCTCCCGTTATCGGGGCAGGCGAGCTTGACGCTGCGCTTCACCGACCCGATCACGACGATCACGCACTTCCAGGTGATCGACGCGCTGATCACCGGGAACTGGGCGGCGTTCCGAGATGTGACGGCGCACCTGATCCTCCCGGCGCTCACGCTCGCCGCCTTCCCCGCAGGCTTGATCGCCCGGATGTGCCGCGCCTCGATGCTCGAGTCGATGGAGGAGGACTACATCCGGACCGCGCGCGCCTACGGGATCTCGGAACGGCGGATCACGTACGGCTATGCGTTGAAGAACGCCGTCGGCCCGACGCTCTCGGTGATCGGACTCAGCTTCGCCTACGCGCTCACCGGAAGCTTCTTCGTCGAGGTGATCTTCGGATGGCCTGGGCTCGGGCAGTTCACGGTCAACTCGCTCCTCAGCTTGGACTTCCCCGCGATCATGGGCATCACGTTCCTCGGCGCGATCGCCTACATCATCCTCAACCTGATCGTGGACCTCTTGCAGGCGTGGGTCGACCCGCGGGTGGTGCTCGCATGAGCATGCCCATCGACCTCGAGACGGATCCGGCCGATCTCTTGCCGAAGGGGCGCGTGTTCGGTCACGTGATCGACGTGTTCCGCCACGACGTCCTCGCGGTCATCGGGCTCGCCATCATCCTGATCTTCTTCGTCGCGTCGTTCCTCGCTCCTCGATTGGCTCCGTATCCGGCGCAAGGGGCCGGCGAGCCCCACCCGAGCACGCTCACGCTTCCACCGTCCGCTTCCCACCTCATGGGGACGGACGACCTGGGGCGCGACGTGTTCAGCAGGCTGCTCTTCGGGGGGAAGCCGACCCTGGTCGTGCCGTTCATCGTCGTCATCCTGGCGGTGTTGATCGGCGCCCCGCTCGGCGCGATCGCCGGGTACCGCGGAGGATGGGTCGACCGCGTGATCATGCGTGTCACCGATCTGTTCCTGGCGTTCCCTTCGATCCTGCTCGCGATGGCGCTCACCGCGGCGCTCGGCCCCGGGCTGATGCATGCGGCGCTCGCGCTCGTCGTGTCCTGGTGGCCCTGGTACACGCGACTCGTGCGGGGGGTTGCCGCCAGCCTGCGTGAGCGGAGCTTCGTCGATGCGGCGCGTTCCATCGGGGTGAGTCATCGAACGATCGTGTTGCGCCACATCCTGCCCAACACGATCACCCCGATCCTCGTGCAGGCGACGGTCGACCTCGGCATCGTCATCTTGGCGATGGGTGGTCTCGCGTTCCTGGGACTCGGCACGCAGCCGCCCTCCGCCGACTGGGGCCTGATGATCAGCCAAGGTCGATCTTCGGTCCTGACCTACTGGTGGATCTCGACCTTCCCCGGCCTCGCGATGCTGATGGTCGTCATGTCGTTCAACCTCGTCGGCGACGCGCTCCGAGATGTCTTCGACCCGAGGCAGCTCCGATGAGTGGGACGGGCGACGCGCTGCTGACCGTCGACGACCTCCGGGTCGAGTTCCGGACGGACCACAGGACCCTGCGAGCGGTCGAGGGCGTATCGCTCGATGTGCGCGGCGGCGAGTTCGTCGGGATCGTCGGTGAATCCGGCTGCGGGAAGACGGTGACGGGGTTGTCGATCCTGCGGTTGCTGCCGAAGACGGCCGTCGTGACGTCGGGACGTCTCGAGTTCGAGGGCCGGAACCTGCTGGAGCTGCCGCAGAAACAGATGCGGCAGATCCGCGGCCGTCGGATCTCGATGATCTTCCAGGACCCCTCGTCGTCGCTGAACCCGGTCTTCACCGTGGGCTCCCAGCTCGAGCGCGTCATCCATCAGCATCTCGGGCTCCCGCGGGCGGCGGCCCACGCGAAGGCACTGGAGACGCTCGTCTCGGTCGGCCTGCCGGACGTGGAACGGATCGTGACGTCGTATCCACACCAGCTCTCGGGCGGCCAGAAGCAGCGAGTGATGATCGCGATGGCGCTCTCGTGCGAGCCCGCACTGCTGATCGCGGACGAGCCCACGACCGCGCTTGATGTCACGATCCAGGCGCAGATCCTGACGCTGCTGAGGGAACTGCAGGTTCGGCTGGGCATCTCGGTGGTCCTCATCACCCATGACCTCGGCGTGGTCGCCGAGGTGTGCGATCGCATCGTGGTCATGTATGCGGGGCGCGTCGTGGAGTCGGGGCCGACGGCCGCGTTCGTCGAGCCGCGCCATCCGTACACACGCGCGTTGCTGAACGCGATCCCCCGGCCCGACGTCGAGCGGGGCGGGCTGGTCCCGATCGCGGGGACGGTGCCGGCCGATCCAGGCGCGGTCATCGGTTGCGCCTTCGCTCCCCGGTGTCCGCACGTCTTCGATCGGTGCCGTGAGGAGGCCCCGTCGCTCGACATCGTCGGTGCGGAGCATCGGAGCGCGTGCTTCCTGTCGAACGAGCTCCCGCCATGACGAGCTCGCCGCTCGCCGCGTCTGCGCCGCTCCTCCAAGCGAGGAACCTGGTCAAGCACTTCCGGCTCCCCGGCGGGTGGCTGGCGCGAGACCACCGGTTCGTGCACGCGGTCGACGACGTGTCGTTCGAGGTGCGGTCCGGAGAAGTCTTCGGGGTCGTGGGAGAGTCCGGCTCGGGCAAGACCACGCTCGGTCGGCTGCTGCTCAGGCTCATCGAGCCAACCGCGGGCTCGGTCGTCTTCGAGGGGCAGGAGTTGACGTCGATGAGCGAGGGGAGCCTGCGGCAGCTCCGTCGTGACATCCAGGTGGTGTTCCAGAACCCGTTCGCTTCCTTGGACCCGCGGATGACCGTCGAGGACGTGCTGGCGGAGCCCTTACGGACGCACGACGTCGTGCCTCGTGATGGGCGTCGCGATCGAACGATCGAGCTGCTGCAGCAGGTTGGTCTCGGCCCGCAGCATGTGGGGCGTTACCCGCACGAGCTCTCGGGGGGCCAGGCGCAGCGGGTCGCCATCGCTCGCGCCCTCGCGCTCCAGCCGAAGCTGCTGATCCTCGACGAACCGACGTCCGCGCTCGATGTCTCCGTCCAGGCGCAGATCCTCGGGGTGCTCGAGCGGCTCCGAGACCAGCGGGGCCTCACCTATGTCTTCATCTCTCACGATCTGGCCGTGGTCCGTCACATCAGCGACCGGATCGGGGTCATGTATCTAGGGAAACTCGTTGAGACGGGGCCGTCGGCCGAGCTGTTCCGCCATCCGCTGCACCCCTACACCCAAGCGCTCTTGGGAGCGGTGCCCACGCCGAACTTCTCCGAACGGCGGCCGTTGGCGGTCGTGCCGGGCGTGGTGCCGAGCGCCACCGACCCCCCGAAGGGATGCCGTTTCCACACACGATGTCCGCTCGCCCAGCAGGTCTGCACCGACGCTGAGCCGGTGCTTCGCGAGTCGGGTCCCGGTCGACTCACGGCATGTCATCTCGTCGACAGGCAGGGCAACCCAACGGCCAGCCAGATCGAGTGAGATCGCGTCAAGGGGTCCCCATCTGAACCGTTGGCGTATCGAAGTCGACGTGGAGCGGGATCACCCCACCGGGCAGCAGGAGGTCGATCCCGTCGGGGTAGGCGAGCTGTCCCAAGGACGAGCCGGACGTGCCTGTTCCGTACTGCCACACGATGCGGTTCGTCTTCGGATCGACGAGGACGACGCGATGGTTGTAGTCGTCGTTGATGGCCACGAGCCCGTTCGGAAGTGGCGCCGCGAGGCTCGGATGGTCCAGGACTCCGGGCCCGGAGATCGGCCGGTACATCCATAGGACCTTGCCGGTGCGGTCGAAGCGGACGACGGCCCCCGGCGATCCATAGCTCGCCACGAGGTAGGTGCCGTCTGCTAGGCGCTGGGGATCGGAAGGCGTTGTGACCCCTGGGATCTGGTGCGACCAGATCACGTGACCATCGGGGGTGACCTCGTCGATCCAGCTGCCGTTGATCTCGGATAAGAGGAGGTGACCGTTGGGCAATGGGGTGTCTCCGTTCGGATAGCCGACGGTGTCAGGCAACCCATGTGCACACACGCCCGTCGTACCGATCTGGTGGGTGGGCTGCCCGGAGGCGTCGAAGAACTGGATCCGGCAGTTCATCGCATCGGCGACGACCAGTCCGCCTCCCGGATAGGGATACAGGTCGTCGGGTTGGTGGAGGTATCCCGACGACGAGCCCCCCACCCGCGCGTGGCCGTAGGTCCACAGCACGCGCCCGCTCGGGTAGGCGATCTCGATGACGGTGTCGTTCTCCTCTTCGTTCACGAGGATCGCGTGACCCCGGTGCACCCAGAAGGCGTCGTCGGGGAAGTACAACGGTGCCGCCGGCGCAGGAAGGCTGGGATCCGGGTATCGCCAGACGATGTGCTTGTGGGCGTTCATCACCAGGAGCCGGTTGTTCCCGCGGTCTGCGATCAACAGCAGTCCCGCGAACGGCCGGACGAGCGCCGGGTCGCCTTGCGTCGTCGTCGAGGGCATCGGCGAAGAAGCCGTGGGGTTCGGCACCGCCGACAGGCTCGCTGAGAGCACCTGATCGATCGCGGCGCCACGCCAGCCGCCGATGATGAGCGCGCCATCAGGCCCGGACACCGCGCCGGCGTCGGCGACCGGCTGGTGGAGGGGAGCCTGGCGTCGGACCGACCCACTCGCCGGATCGATGGAGACGACGGTGGCCAGCGCGTGATCCGAGGTGTCTCGGCCACCGATCACGTACACCGTGCCGCCGATGGTGACGGCGCTCGCACCGGCGACGGGGATCGGAAGGGATCCGAGCTGGCTGATGGTGCCGGTGGAGGTGTCGAACCTGGTGACCGAGTCGACGGGACCGTTCGCGCTCTGACCGCCGGCGATGACGAGGGCACCATCGACGTCGGCGACGGCTGCGTAACGCAGACCGGTCGGCAGGTGACCCACGACCCGGAACGATGTCCCGTCGGTGGTCGCGTAGATCTCGGACCTCGGGACATGGCCGTCGTACCCGCCAACCAGGTAGACCGTGTTCCCCACCGTCGCCGCGGACAGATCCGAGAGCGCAACGGGCAGGTGTCCGACGACGGCTGCTGTTCGGGTCGCGGGATCGAACGCCTGCACGATGCTCGTCCCCGCCGACGAGCCTCCGCCGAACACGAAGAGCTTCCCCCCGATCATCGCCCCGGCCGCGTCGTGGAACGGGTTCGGCATCGAGCCGAGCGTTCTGAGCCGTCCGGTGTCCGGATCCAACGCGAACACGCCCGAGGCCGAGACGTCCGAGGCATCCAGCCCGCCGGCCAGATACACCGTCCGACCATCGAGGACCGCCACCTCACGCTGGACGGGAGCAGCCAGCCGATACGGAGCCACCCCGACGCGCATCACCATCGGTGTCGGGTCGGGTGCGTGCGCCGAAGGCGTCGATGCGGATCCAGGGGATGGCGAGGTCGTCAGTGCCTGGGTCCGGCCGGAACAGGCAACAGCCCCCACGAGGATGCAGGCAGGCAGGATCCGCCACCGAGCGCTCGTATGCACCGCGGCACTCTAGCCAGATGATGATTCGAGTTCGGTTAACGCCTCCAAGGGTCCGAGCCTTCCTCGGCGTCTCCGGTAGCGTTGCGGCTCGATGCATGACCTCGTGATCCGTGCCGGCATCGTCCACGACGGCCTCGGCTCGCCCGGTCGGCCCGCGGACGTGGCGGTGGCCGGTGGGAGGATCTTGGCCGTTGGCCATGACCTGGGTCCGGCGTATCGAACGATCGACGCCACCGACCGGTTCGTCGTTCCCGGCTTGATCGACGCGCATTCGCACTCCGACGCGATCCCGCTGATGGAGGAGCCGCAGCCGTTCAAGCTTCTCCAAGGCGTGACCACGGAGATCGTGGGCAACTGCGGCTTCTCGATCGCCCCGCTCACGGCCGATGCAGCCCGCTACGTGCGGTGAGGCGTGGGGCGACCTGATGCCCGAAGTCGAGCCGGCTGCGGGGAGCTTCGCCGGGTTCATGGATCGCATCGAGGCGGCCGGACCGACGAACAACGTCGCGGCGCTCGTGGGTCACGGCACGCTCCGGCTGACGGCGAACGGCACCCGGCGGGAGCTCGCCGACGGAGCGCTCGAGCGGATGTGCTCGGACGCGGAAGAAGCGTTCGCAGCGGGTGCGATCGGCCTGTCGACCGGGTTGATCTATGTGCCGGCGACCTACGCGGATACCGAGGAGCTCGTCGTACTGGCGCGGATCGCCGCGCGGTGGGGACGGCCGTACGCCACGCACATGCGGGACGAGGGGAGCCGGCTCGGCGAAGCTCTCGACGAGGCGATCGAGATCGGGCGCAGATCCGGCGCGCGCGTCCAGATCTCGCATTGCAAGGCGTTCGGTTCGCGGAACCGAGGCAAGAGCGCGCTCCTCCTCGAGAAGCTGCATGAGGCTCGCCGGCAAGGGGTGGACATCCGCGGCGACCAATACCCCTACACGGCGAGCTCCACGTTCCTGGTGACGCTGCTGCCGGCCGAGGCGTCAGAGGGTGGCGTCGAGGTCCTACGGGCCCGATGTGCGGACCCGGACGAGTTGCGCCGCAGCCTGTCGCCGTCCGAGTGGGGACCGACGACCGCCGACGACACCGTCGTGATCGCCCACGCAGATGGGTCCGCGATCGGCCGGACGGTCGCGGGGATCGCATCCGGGCGCGGCCTGGAGCCGTTCGCGGCGGTGTGTGCGCTCGTCGCCGAGGATCCGGGCGCGATGATCGTCGAACACGGGATGCACGACGACGACGTCGTCGCGATCATGGCCGACCCCTTGATCAGCGTGGGCTCCGACAACGGCCCACCCGTCGGGATGCAGCATCCGCGCACGTGGGGATGTTTCCCGGAGTTCTTCGGCACGTACGTGCGAGATCGTGGCGTCGTCGGTTGGGAGGAGGCGATCCGCAAGGCCACGTCCGCGACGGCCCTGTCGTTCGGTCTCACGCATCGCGGCACCCTGCAACCGGGCGCGATCGCCGACGTCTGCGTGTTCGACCCCGCGACGATCGCGCATCCCGGGACCTACATGGAGCCTTCCGTGACGCCCGTGGGGATCGACCACGTCGTCCTCGGGGGCGCGGTGGTCGTCGATGGCGGCTCGTTCACGGGTGATCGTGCCGGGGTCGTGATCAAGGGGCGCTAGCCGCGTAGAGCGACAGGGTGTGACCCGCCCAGCCGAAGTCCTTCTCGTAGTGCATGCCGATCTTCTCGGCGACGCGGATAGAAGCGGCGTTGTCGGGATAGATGCACGAGACGACCCGTTCGCGGCGGAGCTCGTCGAACGCGAAGTCGCGGATCGCCGTGGCGACCTCGGTCGCGTACCCCCGGCCCCACCACGGGCGGTCGAGCAGGTATGCCACTTCCACTTCTTGGGCGCCGTCGATGTCGGGCCAGACGATCAGGCCGCACACGCCGATCAACTCGCCCGTCTCGCGGATGACCGTCGCGCCCTCTCCGAACCCGCGCTCGGTGCTGTGTGCCCGCTCCCGCTCGATCGCCCGCTCCGCGTGTTCGCGTGTGAGGACGCCGCCCCTCCCGATGAAGCGCATCACGTCGGGGTCGGCGTAGATCGCGGCGACCCGGTCGAGGTCGCCCGGTTCCAGCTCTCGCACGATGAGTCGCGGCGTCTCGATCAACATCTCGGAACCCCGGCGCGCGGGTGGCTCAGCCGACGCCGGCGAGCCACCCGCAACGCTGCGGTCACTGCGTGAAGCCGACGTTCACCATCCGGAGCTCGAGCGTCGGGTTGACCGATGAGCCGGTCACGGTCTTCTGCATCAGGTAGTTGATCGTTTCGTAGTGCGCGAAGCAGATCGGCGCGTCGTCGACCACGATCTGCCGGATCTGCGTGTAGAGACCCTGGCGGGTCGTGTCGTCCGTCTCGGTCCGCGCCTGGTCGATCAGATCGTCGACCTGTTGGTTCGAGTAAAACGTCGTGTTGATCGCCCCACCGGTGTGGATCACCAGCGCGTAGAAGTTGTCGGGGTCGATCGTGCGCTCCTGGTACGCGGACGTGATCTGGTAGTTGCCTTTCACGAACGCGTTGAACCACACCGAGACGTCCACCTGTTTGATCTTCAGGTTCATCCCGATCTCTTTCAGGTTCTGCTGGATCACCTCGCCGGTCTTGAGCAGCTCGGGGTATTGAGGCAGACCGAGATACTCAACGTCGAGGCCGTTGGGGAAGCCGGCATCGGAGAGCAATTGCTTCGCCTTGTCCACGTCTCGTGTTACGGCCTCCATCCCGTCGTACCAGGTCGAGCCGGTCGGCACCTCCTCGATCCCGACCTCTCCCGCGCCGGAGTACGCCACCGCGCGGATCTGGTCCCGATCGATGCCGTACGAAACCGCCTGCCGGACGAGCTTGTTGCTGAACGGCGCCGCCTTCGTGTTCATCGCCAGGAAGTCGGGGATCCCGGCGTTCGGCGCCGTCACGTACGTGAACGACGGATCCGTCGACAGCGTCGACAGCTGCTGGAGCGGCACCGCGTCCACCCAGTTCAGCTCGCCCGAGCTCAGGCTGTCGATCCGGCTCTGGTCGACGAGCAGGAACTTGAAGTCGATCCCGTCCAGGTACGGCCGATCCGCCTGGAAGTAGCCGTCGAACTTCGTGAGCGAGATATGGTCGCCCTGGACCCATTCCACGAACTTGAAGGGGCCCGTCCCGATCGGGCTGCGCGCCGGATCCACGGACTCCACCGCCTTCTGGTTCATGATCTCACCGTTGTTCGCCAGGTTGCTCAGGAACGGGCCGAACGGAGTCTTGAGGTGGAAGATGACCTGCGTGGGGCTGGCCACCTCGGTCTGCTTGATCGCGTCGTACAGGGGCGAGTACGAGCTCGCGGTCTTCGGGTCCAAGATCCGATCGAACGTGAACTTCACATCGTCGGCCGTGAACGCCTCACCGTTGTGGAACGTCGCGCTGTCGACCAGGTCGAACACCCAGGTCTTCTCGTCCTGCGCGGTCCACTTCGTGGCGAGTTGTCCGTAGAGTGATCCATCGGGGTTGAGGTCGATCAACTTGTTGAAGATGTTGTCGTACACCTGCGCCCCCGTGTAGATCGTGGACGTCGCGGGGTCGAGGGTGTCCGGTTCGCCCGTGAGGGCCGCCTGGAGCGTGCCCCCCGGCTTGATCCCGCCGGCAGCCCCGCTGGCGCTCGCGCTCGGATTCGCGTTCGAGCTCTTCTTCGAGCAGGCGGCGAGGACGGCCCCCAGGCTCGTCGACATCAGTGCGGCCCCGGAGAAGCCGGCCGCGCGACGGAAGAACTGCCGCCGCGAGATGTCGCCCCGGAGGAAGCCCTGCGCGAGCGCCTCCGCCTTACGTGCTTCGTGGTCCTGCATCGTTGCCCTCCCTTTCCGTAGGTCAGTTCCGGTGACCGGCCAGCCAATCGAGGTACGCGCGGTTGAATTCTGCGGGGTGCTCCCACATGCACGCGTGTCCGCCGATCGAAGTCACCCAATCGGCCCCAACGATCCCCTCCTGGAGGCGTTTCGCGAGGCGGACCGGGATCAGGATGTCCTCCTCGGCGTTCAATACGAGCGTCGGCACCGTGATGCGGTCGAGACGATCCGTCGTGTCGTGCGTCTGGATCGACGCTCAGCTGTGCGAGGTACGCCTCGACCGACATCGGGAGCTCGGCCATCCCTGCCTCGAACTCCTTCAGCGTGTCTTCCTGCTCTTCGAAGAACGGCAGCGTGAACGCCCACAACGTGACATCGCGCATGATGAACGGCACGCCGTTCACGGGCGCCATATCCGCCCACATCGCAAACATCCTCGAGCAGAACGGGCCCGGTGCGGCGTACGTGCATGAGAGCGTGACGGTCTTCAGGGTGTCACCGTGGTTGATCGCATACTCCTGCGCGATCATCCCGCCCATCGAGACTCCCAGCATGTGGAACCCGGTGAGACCGAGCTCGTCGACCAGGGCTCGGGTGTCGTCTGCGAGCATCCGGCTCGTATACGGGCCGGGCGGCGCCGACGTCTGGCCAACGCCGCGGTTGTCGAACCGCAGCACGCGGTAGCCGGCGCCGAGCAGGTCCTCCATCTGGAAGACCCACGTTTCCAGGTCATCTCCCAGTCCATTCACCAAGACGATGGTCTCGGGGCCGTCCCCCTCGATCCGGTAGTTGATGTCGATACCGTTCACGCTTGTGGTCGGCATGTCCCCCTCCTGGTCAGGCCGGCTCCTCCAGCCGGGCTCGTGCGACGTGGCAGGCGGCCAGGTGGCCGCCCCCGAACGCGGACAACACGGGGTCGTCCGTGCGGCACCGGTCGATCGCGACCGGGCAGCGTGTGTGGAACCGGCACCCGGGCGGCGGCGAGATCGGGCTCGGGATCTCACCAGCCAGCTCGGGCGCGTTCAGACGTCGGTCGGGATCTGGATGCGGGATCGCCTCGAGCAACGCTTGGGTGTACGGGTGGCGCGGGTCGTCGAACACCTGGGCGCGCGAACCGGTCTCGACGATCCGTCCGAGGTACATGACCGCGACCCGATGCGCCAGATGGTGAACGACCGCCAGGTCGTGCGCGACGAACACCACCGCCAAGCCGAGTTCGTGCTGGAGCCGAGCGAGGAGGTTCAGCACCTGCGCTTGGACGGACACGTCGAGGGCCGAAACCGGCTCGTCCGCAACGAGCATCTGCGGCTTTGGCGCGAGCGCGGCGGCGATCCCCACGCGCTGCCGTTGGCCACCGGAGAGCTCGTGCGGCCGGCGGCCGGCCAGCTCGCCGGACAGTCCGACCCGCTCGAGGAGGTCGGTCACACGCTCGGCGCGCTCCGCCTTCGTGCCGATCCGGTACGCGTCGAGCGATTCGCGGATACTCCGTCCGATCGGCCAGCGCGGATCGAGCGAGCTGAAAGGATCTTGGAAGACGGGCTGCACCCGTTGGCGGAACGACGCCAGATCCTTCCCGCGTAGCGCGGTGACGTCGACGCCGTCGAACCGCACCGTGCCCTCGGTGGGGTCGATCAGCCGCAGGATGCACCGGGCGAGCGTCGACTTGCCGGAGCCGGACTCGCCGACGATCGCGAGCACCTCGCCGGGCCGCACCTCCAGATCGACTCCCTCGACGGCGTGGACGTGGCCGCGCGCCGCCAGGACGCCCCGTTCCACCGGGAACCGCTTCACGATCCCTCGCACCTCGAGCAGCGCGTCCCCATCGGGCGGAGATAGCGGCTGGCGCTCAAGCGGTGTCACGGTGCTCATGCCGCACCCCCGCCGGCCATCGCGGGATACCCGCCCGCCTCGCGCGTGGCGTCGGAGAGCCAGCATGCGATCTCATGGTCGGCCGTGTCGTGTGCCAGCGGTGGGATCTCGTCGCACAGGGGAAGCCGCTGCGGGCACCGCGGCGCGAACCGGCACCCGGGCGGAGGCTGGGTCAGGTCGGGGACCCGGCCCTCGATCACGCGGAGCGCGCCACGTTCTTGGTCGGCGCTCGGGAGCGCAGCGAGCAGGGCCTGCGTGTACGGATGGACGGGCCGACGGAAGATGGACCTGACCGGGGCTACCTCGACGAGCTGTCCCGCGTACATCACGCCGACCCGATCGCACGCCTGCGCGACCACGCCGAGATCGTGGGTGATCAAGACGATCGTGGTGCGGACGCGCGCCCGCAGGTCACGGAGCAGGTCGAGCATCTGCGATTGGATCGTGACGTCGAGCGCGGTCGTGGGCTCGTCGGCGATCACGAGTGCCGGCTCGTTCGCGAGCGCGGTGGCGATCACGACGCGCTGCCGCATCCCGCCGGAGAGGCGGTGGGGGGGTTCGTCGTATCGCACCTCGGGCTCGGGGATCCCGACGTCGCGGAGCAGCGCGAGCGCCCGGGCTTTCGCCTCGCGTTTGTCGACATCGCGATGCGCCCGGATCGTCTCCGCCACCTGCGCCCCGATCGAGAACGCAGGGTCGAGTGATGTCATGGGGTCCTGGAAGATCATGCTGATCCGGTCGCCGCGGAGCTCGCGCATCGCGTCGTCGTCCAGGATGCTCAGATCGCGGCCCGAGAACCGGATGGCTCCGCCGACCACCGCGTTCCTCGGGAGGAGCCCCATCACCGCGAGCGCGAGCGTCGTCTTCCCGCACCCCGATTCGCCGACGAGCCCGAAGATCTCGCCCTCGCGGACGACCGTCGAAACATCGCTGACCGCCGAGACCATGCCGTCGCCGGTCGCGAACCCGACGGAGACCCCTTCGAGCCCGAGGACCGTCTCGCTCATCGGGTGACCCCCCGCGGGTCGAGCCGCTCGCGGAGGCCGTCGCCGACGAGGTTGAACGCGATCACCGTGATCGCGATCGCGAGCCCGGGGAAGATCTCCACCCACGGCGCCTGTGTCAAGACGTCGCGCCCGTCGGAGAGCATCACCCCGAGCGACGGGGTCGGCGGCTGCGCGCCGAGCCCCAGGAACGAAAGCGCAGCTTCGATCTGGAGCGCGAACCCCATCAAGACCGTCGCCTGGACGATCGACGGTCCGAGCGCGTTCGGGAGCGCGTGCCTCGTCATGATCGACCACGATGACGCCCCGCGGGCGCGAGCGCCTTCGATGTAGGTCTGTGCGACGACGACCATCGTCGAACTCCGGATCACACGCGCCAGGATCGGGACATAGATGACGGCGATCGCGAGGAGCGCGATGGAGGTCCCTGGCCCGATGATCGCGATCAAGGCGATCGCCAAGAGTAGAGCGGGAAGGGCGAGCAGCATATCGACCGGCCGCATGATCGCGGTGTCCAGCCACCCGCCGCGGAATCCCGCGAGCAGGCCGAGCGGAACGCCGATCGCGAACGCGAGCAGGACCGACCCCACGGCGACGGAAAGCGACACCCGGAACGCGAACAGCACGCGCGAGAACACATCGCGCCCGAGGGCATCGGAGCCGAACGGATGCGACCACGTGAGACCGCGAAGTACCCGGTCCGTCTCGATCGCTTCGGGGTCGTGCGGCGCCAGTATCGGTGCGAAGATCGCGATCAGTACCAGGACGCCGAGGATGATCAGACCGATCTTCGTCCGGCGGTTCATGACGCTCCCCCCGCGATCCGCGGGTCGAGCGCACCCACCAACACATCCGTCAATAGCGTGACCAGGATGAAGAGCGTCGCGATCACCAGGACGCCTCCCTGGACCACGGTGTAGTTGCGTTGGTCGATCGCGGTGACCACGAGTCGGCCGATCCCTGGGAGCGCGAACAGCGTCTCGATGACGATCGCGCCGCCGAGCAAGACCCCGAACTGGATCCCGATCACGGTCACGATCGGCACCGACGCGTTGCGGAGCGCATGCACGAACACGATCCGACGTTGCTTCAGGCCTTTCGCTCTCAGGAACTGGACGAACGGCGTATTCAGCGTCTCTTCCATCGCGCCGCGGGTGGTCCGCAAGATATACGCGGCTTCTCCGAACGCGAGCGTAAGCACCGGGAGCAGCATGTATCGGAGGTTCTGCGCCGGGTCTTGCAGGAAGGGGACGTATCCCGAGGGCGGGAGAAGCTGGAGCAATCCGGCGAACAGGAGGACGAGCATGATGCCGAGCCAGAAGTCGGGGATCGCGATCCCGGCGACCACGAACCCCTCGGTGAGCCTGCGGGCCCACCCCGGTCTGGACGCCGCGATCACGCCGAGCGGGACGCCGACCGTGACGGCGAGCGACATGGCCAGGATCGTGAGCTCCAGCGTCACGGGCAGACGCTGTGCCAGGAGCGTCGAGACCGGGGTGTGGCTGATGAAGTCCTGCCCCAGATCGCCGTGGAGCAGGCCGCCCATCCAAGCCGTGTACTGCGAGAAGAGCGGTTGATCGAGCCCGAGCGCCTTCCGAACCGTCGCCACGTTCTCCGGCGTGGCCCGGAACCCGAGCATCGTGTGGACCGGGTCGCCCGGCACGAGATGGATCATGAGGAAGACGAAGAGCGACATGGCGAGCAGGACAGGGATCGCGAGCAGGAGCCGTCGCGCGATGAATCGGCCGCGGGCGCTCACGACCCTGCCTCCACGATCTTCGGCCCGCCGATCTGCTCGTGGAGCGCCCGCAGGACGGTCTCGGTGATCGCGAAATGTGAACGGGCGACTTCGGCCGCTCGACCGTCATCTCCGCTGATCACCGCCTCCGCGAGGGCGCGGTGATCACTCAGAGCGCGTGTACGGATCTCGGCGCTGTACGGCTCGGCCCCGAACCCAAGAGAGATCTCCGATCGGATCGATGCCGACAGGTTCACGAGGTACGGATTGTGCGTCGCGCGGGCGAGGCTCGCGTGCAGCGCCTCATCCGCCGCGCGAGAAGCCTCGCGGTCTGGAGCGTCGAGGTATGCGCGCAGCATCTCGTGGATCACCGGCACATCGTCGTCGGTGCGCCTCGCCGCGGCGACGCTTGCGATCAGTGGTTCGATCAGCTGTCTGAAGTCGAACAAGCGCTCGAAGCGATCCCAATCGGGGAGGAGCGTGCGGCGGATCATCTCCGCCGACTCGGGCCCTGTCTCGGAGATCACGAACGCCCCGCCGTTGCGGCCGCGTCGGACCTCGACATGCCCGAGCGCGGAGAGTCGGTTGATCGCCTCCCGCACCGTCGTCCGGCTGACGCCGAGCATGCCTGCCATGTCTCGCTCGGATGGCAAACGCTGCCCGGGGACGAACTCACCGAGCGCGATCGCCGTCATGAGGCGATCCGCGATGTGCTCGGCGGCGGTCCGTAGGCGAACGGGTTCGAGGATCACGCGGTGCTAGCCCAGGAAGTCAATAAAGGCCCAATGTCCAGTCCAATATCCCTTTCCGGGCGAGCCTATACCCGACGTCAAGACAGGGTCGTGACTCCGGTCGCTGGATGCTGCACACTCGGCGCGCCCGAGGATCCGGACGGGAGGGTGACCGTGGAGCACATCAACGCCGGCGACACCGCTTGGCTCCTCACCTCAGCTGCGCTCGTGATGTTCATGACGATCGGGCTCGGATTCTTCTACGGCGGACTGGTCCGGAGCAAGAACGTCATGGGGACGATCATGCAATCGTTCATCGCGCTGGCGCTCGTGACCGTGCTCTGGGTCCTGATCGGCTACACGCTCGCGTTCGGCCCGGACAAGGGCGGCGTGATCGGCGGGCTGAACTTCCTCGGCCTGAACGGCGTCGGTGCCGCTCCCAACGCGTACGCCCCGACGGTGCCAGCGACGGCGTTCATGGTCTACCAGCTGATGTTCGCGATCATCACGCCGGCGCTGATCGCGGGCGCGTTCGCGGAACGCATGAAGTTCTCCGGGTACCTGATGTTCATCGGCATCTGGTCGGTCGTCGTCTACGCGCCGGTCGTGCACTGGGAATGGGGCGGCGGGTTCCTGGGCGCGAACGGCGTCGGGGCGCTCGACTTCGCGGGCGGTGCGGTCGTGCATGCGAACGCGGGCGCCGCGGCGCTCGCTGCGGCGATCTACCTGGGCAAGCGCAAGGGACACCAGGTCGACGACATGTCGCCCCACAACATCCCGTTCGTGATCCTGGGGGCCGGGATCCTCTGGTTCGGCTGGTTCGGGTTCAATGCGGGGAGCGCCCTGGCGTCGAACGCGTTGGCCTCGAGCGCGTTCGTGAACACGCAGCTGGGCGCCGCTGCGGCGGTCTTCGGCTGGATCATCCTCGAGCGGATCGCGACGGGGAGGGTCACCACGATCGGTGCGGCGACGGGGGCCGTCGCCGGCCTCGCCACGATCACTCCGGCCTCGGGATACGTGCAACCGATGGGCGCGTTGCTGATCGGCCTCATCGCGGGCGCCATCTGCTTCGAGGCGGTCAACCTGAAGGACCGGTTCGGCTATGACGACTCGCTCGACGTGGTCGGGGTGCACATGGTCGGCGGGATCATCGGGGTCTTGCTGACCGGGGCGCTCACGAGCCTCGTCATCAACGCGGCAGGCGCGTCGGCGAGCATCGCTCAGGTCGGGAAGCAGGCGATCCTGGCCGGCGTTACCGTGGTCTTCTCGTTCGTCGCCACGATGGCGATCCTCAAGGTCACGGATGTCACCATCGGGCTACGGGTGAGCGACGAGCACGAGGATGTCGGCCTCGATGCCTCGCAACATGGAGAGATCGCGTACCGAACCTGAGTCCTCACACCTTGAACTGGTGACCGCAGTCGATGCACTGCCGGTTCACGCGGGCAGCCGGACCCGCATGGCCGAACGGCTGGGTGTGCAACGAGCCGCAGACCGGGCACGGGGGCCGCGCTCGTTCGTCGCTGCGCTCCCCGCGGGTGACCCAGGTCTCCTCGATCGACGCGTCGGCCCCGGCGGCGGTCAATCGGGCGACCGCCTTCCGCGCGTCGTCCGGAAGCGCGCGCTCGAGCACCACGATCGGCGGCGCCACCCCTTCGAGCGTCATCGGTGTCCCGGTGACGCGCTCGATCGTGTCCGAGACGTCCTCGTCGCTGCCCGGCTCCCATCCCGTCACGACCACCGTCGCCCGGAGGACCTGCCCCTCGTGCTCGGGCGGCGCTCCGCTCATGCGTCACCGTCCGGGCGCGACACGTCGACCAGGTCGGCGCCGAGCGCGGCGACCAGCGCGGCCGGGGCTACGTGGAGGTTCACACCGTGTGCGCCGGCTCCGATCGCGACGAGGGCTCGGTCCTCGATCGTCGCGTCCGCGATCACCGGCCAAGCGTGCGTCGCGCCGAACGGCGTGATCGCGCCGCGTTCGTAGCCCGTCGCGGCTTTGGCCTCCTCGGCGTCGGGGAGCGACAGGCGCTTGACGCCCAGGTAGGACCGGAGCTTCGGCCAGTCGATCTGGCTGCCACCCGGCATCAGCACGAAGACGTAGTCGTCGGCGCCCCGTCGGATCACGATCGTCCGCAGCAGTTGCTCGAGGTCGATCCCTTGGAGGGCGGCGCTCTCCTCCGCGCTCGTCGGACGATCGGTCCGGACGACCTCGAACGCGAGGCCGGCCACCTCGGCCGCTCGCGCGCCGGCCGGGTCCGTCACGCCGTTCGCTCGAGGGCGATCACCGGGATCACGCGGGTCGTCTGCTCTTGGTACTCGCCGAACTGCGGCACGCGTTCGGCCTGTCGGGCGAAGACCTGGTCACGGTCGTCGCCTTCGATCACCGTCGCCCTGGCCTCGAACGTCTCGTCTCCGACCTCCACCGTGACGCCGGGGTTCGCGATGACGTTGTGCAGCCAATCGGGGTTGCGCGGCCCGCCCGAGTTGGAGCCGAACACGTAGAGGCGGCCGTCTTCCGGCATGTAGCCGAGCGGGACGGTGCGCCGGGTCCCGCTCTTCGCGCCCGTCGTGGTCAACAAGAGCAGGGTCGATCCCTCGAACGGTCCTCCGACCTTCCCGTGGTTCGCACGGAACTCCCGCATGATCTTGGTGTTCCAGTCCTCGTCGCTCACCCTGTCTCCTCCTCGCCGTTCGCGGTACAACTGCATCATGTCAAAGGGTGGTTCCATCGACGTCTACGTGGAGGCCAGTGCGAAACGGATCTTCGTCGGCGCGCTCGACTGGCCGGGGTGGAGCCGCAGCGGTCGCGATGAGGAGGGTGCCCTCGAGGCCATGGTGAGCTACGGTCCCCGATACGCCGATGTCGTTCGGGGCGCCGTGAAGCCCGCGTTCGCTCCTCCGAACTCGGTCTCCGACCTGCAGGTGATCGAACGCCTGAACGGGGATGCGACCACCGATTTCGGCGCCCCCTCGATCGCCCCGCCCTCGGACGCACGTGTGATCGACCGGAAGACGTTCACCCGACTCCGCGCGATCCTTCAGGCGTCGTGGTCGGCGTTCGATGCGGCGGTCGCCGAGGCGTCGGGCGTGGAGCTCGCCAAGGGGCCGCGCGGCGGCGGTCGCGACCGGGAAGCGATCGTGGAGCACGTGGTGAACGCCGAGGCGAGCTACACCGGGCGGCTCGGCGTCACGCGTCCCGCGGTCGACGGCGGAAACGCGAGCGCCGAGATCGAGAGGTACCGGTCGGCGGTGCTCGATGCGCTGGACCATGGGTTCGCCGAAGGGCTCCCTGCGGCCGGGCCGCGCGGGGGGAAGATCTGGACGATCCCGTATTTTGTGCGCCGTGCCGCGTGGCACGTGCTGGATCACACGTGGGAGATCGAGGACCGCGCCGTCCGCTGAGCGCCCTCAGCGGGCGAGCAGCCGGGCGAGCAGCGCATCCCGGATCGCCGGGCGCGATCCGAACACGAGAAGGAACATCGCCTCCCGGGCCAATCGCTGCGCGTGTTGATCCACCAGGATCGAACGGCTCCCGCTCTGTACGACGAGCGCCGTCGCAGCGCGCATCGCGAGCTCGGCGGCCGCGGCCCGCGCGGCCGGGAGCGTCTCGGTCGTCGCTTCGTCGAGCGCGGCTCGGGTCGAGATGAGCTGGTCGTCGATCGCGCTCGGTCCCATCAACCGGCAGCAGCGGTCGATCACGCCCAGCGCGAGGGAGCCGTTCATCCGTAGGCCGGTGGGATCCCGCGCGAGCACGTCCGCGTGGGACTCCTCGCTCACGATGCGATCGGATGGAACGAGGTGCCGATCGAACCGGAGCGTGACGGTGCCGCTCGCGTTCGCCCCGACCAGGCGAAGCCGCTCGGCGCGGAGCGTCTCCGTCGCGACGGCATCCATCAGGACCGAGCGCACGGCCTCGCCGTCGCGCGCCGTCACCAACAGGACGTCGACGCGTCCCCAGCCGCTCACCCACGGCGCCTCTCCATCGAGGAAGAGACCGTCGTCCCTCCGCTCGGCGCGAAGGATCGGCGGGCCCGGCCGGTTGCCGGCGAGCGCGATCCCGGATCGCCGCTCGCCGCGGCAGAGCGGGGCGAGCCAGACGTCGCGGAGACCCGGTGTGGAGCTGGCATCGACCGCGCGCACCGGGTTGCGGTGCTGTAGCCAGACGAACGTGGTCGTGAGACACCCGGACGCCAGCGCCTCGACCACCTGGTGTGAGGTCGCGGCGTCGAGTCCGAGACCGCCGCTCTCCGTCGGTCCACCGATGCCGTAGAACCCCTCCTCCGCGAGCCGGTCGAGGTTCGCCCGTGGGATCAGGCCGGCGGCGTCGGTCTCGAGTGCGGCCGGGAAGAAGACATCCTCCGCGAGCGCCTGCGCGCGTTCGACCACCGTCGGCATCGGGCTCGTCATCCCGCCGGATACGCGATGCCGGCGGTATCCGGCCACGCGATCGCGAGTTGGACGCCCGGCGCCTGTGGCTCCCGCAGACGCAGGCGGCATGGTCCGATCGACGTCTCGGAGAGCACCTCGAAATAGGATCCGAAGAACGAGCAGGTCTCGACCGTGCCGATGAGCCGGCCGTCCCCCTCGGGTCGAACCTCGAGCTCTTCGGGACGCAGCAGCACCTGCGCGGGCTGTCCCTTCGTCACGCCCGCGTCGAGCGCGCGGAACCGGCGCCCCGCGACCTCCACCTCGGCGTGGCCATCGCCCGTGCCTGCGACGGTCGCCGGGAAGAAGGAGCCCGCGCCGATGAATCGCGCCGTGAACAGCGTGGCCGGCGATCGGTAGATCGTCTGCGGGTCCGCCATCTGCTCGACGCGCCCCTCGTTCATCACGCCGACCAGCTGCGAGATGCTGAGCGCCTCGTCCTGATCGTGCGTGACGAACACGAACGTCGTTCCGAGCTCCTGGTGGATGCGCAGGAGCTCCTCTCGGAGCGAGAAGCGGACGTTGCGGTCGAGCGCGCTGAGCGGCTCGTCCAGCAACAGGACGCGCGGTCGGTTGATCAGCGCTCGCGCCACGGCGACCCGCTGCGCTTGTCCACCCGAGAGTTCCGACGGGTAGCGCGCCCCGTATCCCTCCAGGCCTACGAGCCGGAGCATCTCCGCCACGCGCGAGGCCCGCTCGCTCGTGGTCGGCCGCTCGCCTCGTGCCTGCGTCGTGAGTCCGAAGCCGACGTTGTCCTGGATCGTCATATGCGGGAACAACGCGTAGTGCTGGAACACCATGTTGAACGGCCGTCGCTCCGGCGGGCGTCGCGTGATGTCCTCGCCGTCGCTCACGACCGCACCTTCGTCGGGCAGCTCGAGTCCAGCGACGATCCGGAGCAGCGTGGTCTTCCCGCATCCGCTCGGACCGAGCAGGCTGAAGAACGACCCGGCGGGGATCTCCAGGTCGAGGGCGTGCAGGGCGACGACGTCGCCGAACCGCTTCGACACCCCGCGGATCGAGACCGCTCCAGGCGGGTCGCTCATGCCACCCCTGCCAGTTCGCCGACCTGCATCTCGCTCGCCTGGCGCGAGGAGCGACGGCGCTGCACGAGGAACGCCAGCCCCACCGCGAGCCACGGCACGAGCAACAGGATCGTCGCCACGGCGTTCACCGAGGGATCGATCGTTCGGCGCAGCCGCGAGAGGACGAACAGCGGGAGCGTCTGCCGGGTCCCCGAGGTGAAGTTGGTGATCAGCACCTCGTCGAACGAGATCGCGAACGCGACCACCATGGCGCCAAGGATCGATGGGCCGATCAGCGGAAGCGTGATGCGTCGCAACACCATCCGCGGGGTCGCTCCCAGGTCGCGCGCGGCCTGCTCGACGGCGAGGTCGTAGTTCCGCAGCCGCGACGCCACGATCAAGATGACGAACGGGGTCGTGATGATGACATGGCCCGCGACGATGGTGAACATCGAGGGGTCGATCGCGAACGTCTTCATCGCGGCGACGAGGGAGATGCCGATGAACAGCGGCGGCAGCAGCACGGGCAGGCGGGAGCCGCTCTCGAGCCACCGGGTGAAGCGCGAGGGGCGTCGCGTGATCGCGAACGCGGCCGTGGTCCCCACGATGCCGGCGATGATCGCGGTGGCCGTCGCCGCCCAGACGCTCGTCAGGAGCCCGGAGCGGAAGAGCGGATCGCCGAAGATCAGCCGGAACCATCGCAGCGACACGCCGTGCGGCGGCCAGCTGAGGTTGGACTTCGAGTTCAGCCCGTAGACCACCACCACGACGAGTGGCAGGTAGATGAAGAACATGAGGAACGCGACGACCCCCGTGAGCAGCCGCGACCGGCTCATCCCGTGTGCTCCGGGAGGAGGCCCGCGGCGCGCATCCCCAGGCGGAAGAGCACCACGAGCACCAGGAAGATGGCGAGCATCACGAACGCGATCGCCGCGCCCAGCGGGTAGTTAAGCGTCGTGGAGAGTTGGTCCGCGATCAACGTGCCGAACGTCCCGCTCGATCCGACCCCACCGAGGAACACCGGTGTGATGTAGTCGCCGGCCGACAGGAAGAACACGAACAGCGTGGCGCCGAACAAGGCCGATCCCGAGAGCGGGAGCGTGATCCGCCGGAGCGTCATGCGGCGGGATGCGCCCAGGTCGCGTGCCGCCGCTTCCAACTCGCGGGGGATCGCCGACAGGCTCGAGTACAGGACGAGCGTCGTGAACGGCAGGAAGAAGTTCACCTCGGCGGTGATCACGGCGGCCCGCGAGAAGAGCAGGATGCTGAGCGGCGCGTGCGTCAGGTGAAGGTCCTGCAGGAGCGAGTTGAAGATGCCGCTCTGGCCGGAAAGTGTGCGCCACGAGTAGACGAGCGCCAGGTAGCTCCCCATCAGGGCGATCACGACCGCGACCAGCAAGATCGTGCGCGAGCGCCGAGCCCGGAAGGCCAGGAAATATGCAAGCGTGTACCCACCGACCACGGCCAAGATGGCGGTCGGCGTGGCGATCAGGAACGTGTTGACCGCGTACGAGCGGTAGATGTGGGTGGTCAACACCTGCCGGTAGTTGTCCGTGGTCATCCCGGGGACCGGCTCCAGCAGGTGCAGGTGGAAGAACGAGAACGCGAACAGCATCGAGACGGGAACGATGACGCCGAGCAGGAGCAGCGCCCCGATCGGGGTCATCAGGAACGCGGCCAGTCGGCGAGAGAGCGACAAGCGCGCCTACCGGACCCGGACTACGAGCCCTTGACCGTTTCCCAGGTCTGGATGATCTGATCGTAGGTCGCGCGATCACCGTCGGGCTCACGTGGGAACCCACGGTTGAACGTCAGCGTGTTCGCGAGGTAGTTGTCGATGTCGTCGAAGGGATACTGCGCGGCAGCTTTCGCCGTCAACAGCGGTACCGCGGCGGCGACGCCCGGCCCCTGGAGGAACGCGCTGTTCGCCTCGGCGTTCTGCTTCGGGTCGAGCACGTGGTTGATCCATGCGTACGCGTTCTGAGGGTGCGGCGCCGTCGGTGGGACGAACGCGCTGTCGGCCCATCCGATCGCGCCCTCCGACGGGACGATCGTCTTCGTTGACACGCCCTTGTTGGCGGTCTCGGCGTCCATGAACGCGAGTCCGACGACCATGTAATCCACGTCGCCCGACACGAGCAGCGAGATCTGGTCGCCGATGCTCGAAGCCAACACGCGGACCTGTCCCATCAGCTGGTTCAGGTAGTCGGTCACCGGCCCGTTCAGCTGATCGGTCGTGAGGGTGTCGGGATCGATCCCCACCGCGATCGACGCGAGCGCGATGTTGTTGGTCGCGCCGTCCACGGTCGAGACCCGCCCCTTGTACTTGGGATCCAGGATGTCGTGCCAGCTCTTCGGCTCCGGCACGTTGTCCGTGCGGTAGGTGAGCCCCGAGAAGCCCCACGTCCACGGCGCCGCGTTGTAGGTGCCGTCGTCGTTCTTCCACGGGTCCACCTGGAACTCCGGGATCAAGCCGGCGAGGTTCGGCACCTGGTCCAAGGTGAGGGGAGAGATCAACCCGAGGTTCTTGTAGTCGGTGAGCACCACGTTGTCTCCGTAGGACAGGTCCCACTGGTCGCCACCCGGTCCCTTGAGGACGGTCGGGACCTGCTCCGGCTGCGTGATGAACTTCAGGTTCTGCGTGATGTTGTTCTGCTCGCGCCACGACTTGAATTGCTTGGTGAGGTCGTAGCCCTCCCAGGTGTACAGGTTGAGATCACCGCCGACCGCCGGCAGTGGGCTCGGCGATGCGATCGCGGAAACGGCCGCCGATGGGCTGGCGCTGTCGCTCGAAAGTCCGCAGGCGGCAAGGAGCGCGGCCGCCGCCGCACCGCCGCCGAGGCTGAGGAACCGCCTCCGATCCATGAGGTATCGCAGTTCGCGGTCACGTGCGTCGTCCATCGTTCCCCCTCCGCGGATCCGCCCGGGCATCGGTGGTCAGGTGGCATGATAACCTGCCGTCCTCGCGCCCGGTCAACGCAGCGAGGGGCTACGACAGGCCCAAGTACCGTCCTCGCTCCCAGTCCGTCACGTGCTGTTGGAAGGCCGTCTCCTCCCGCCGAGCCAGGAGCGAGAAGGTCTCCACGAACGTCTCACCGAACGCGTCCTTGCAGAACGCGCTCCGCTCGAAGACGTCGACCGCCGCGCCCCAGGTGATCGGCAGGCGTTCGAGCATCTGCTCCTTATACGCGTCGCCCTCGGTGGGCGGCTGGGGTGTGAGCGACCGGGCGATGCCGTCGGCACCCGATGCGACCGCGCCCGCGATGATCAGGTACGGGTTCGCGTCCGCCGAAGGCGAGCGGATCTCCAGCCGTCGCGCCTCGGGATCGCCTGCCGGGATGCGCACGGCGACGGTGCGGTTGTCGACCGCCCACGACACACGGTTCGGTGCGAACGTGTAGTCCTTCAGCCGCTTGTACGCGTTGATGCTCGGCAGGTTCACCGCCGTGAGGTCGACCGTGTGTTCCAACACACCGGCGAGATAGGCGTGGAAGATGGCATCGTCGTTCGCGAACACGTTCATCTCAGAACCCTTGGCGCGCAGGCTGTTATGGAGGTGATGTCCGCTCCCCTCCACATCTTGGAACGGCATCGGCATGAACGTCGCGAGCAAGCCGTGGCGTGCGGCGATCAGCTTCACCACGTACTTGAGGATCGCGGCGTTGTCGGCCGTCTCGATCGGGGACGTCGGTGAGACGTTGATCTCGAACTGACCGGGGCCGCCTTCGGTCTGGCTCGACTCGACGGGAACCCCGGCGGCCTGGAGCGTCGCCCGGATCTCGCCGAGCACCGGCTCGTACTCCGCGCCGCGCGTCATCGACCAACAACGGTGGTCGTCGTAGAGGGGTTGCCCATCCGTGGAGCACAGGTAGAACTCGAGCTCGGAGGCGACCCACGCCTCGTAGCCGAGGCCGGCGAGCGTCGCCACCGACCGCCGGAGGATCGCACGGGGATCGAGCGGGTTCGGCGCGCCGCCTCGTTCGACGAAGGCATCCATCAGGCAGAAAGCGGTCCGCTCCGCCCAGGGCGCGGCCCGGAGCGTGGCGAGATCCGGTGCGACGTGCATGTTCGGGAATCCGGTATCGGCGTTCGCGTACGGGGTCGGATCGATGTCTCCTGCGAGGTTCCACGCGAACGGGGCGTTCGGCATGCTCAGACCGCGCTCGGCAGCCTTCAGGAACGCGCTCGCGGGCATCCGACGACCGACGAAGAGGCCCCAGGTGTCGGGGAAACAGCACTCGACGGTGTCGATCGAACTCAGGAACCGTTCGGTATCCGCCAGGTCCATCGCGAGGTGCTCCTTCCTCGGCGGTGAGCGGAGGATAGCACCCGCACCCACGGCGACCTGCGAGAACCCGCCAACCGCCCCTGTTATCATCTGGTCTGCTCACCATATATCTGCCGACCCGAGGCGGTGCTGATGCAGGACGAGACGTTCGGCCAGCTGGACGGCCTGGCCGGCATCGTGACCGGAGCCGCTCGGGGCATCGGAGAAGGTTGCGCGGCGGCCCTGGCCGCCCGTGGCGCCCGGGTCCTCCTGGCCGATCTCGACGAAGGCCCGCTCGCCGAGGTCGCCGGGAGGCTCGAGGGCGCCGGCGCGGAGGTGACCACCCGGGTCACCGATGTCCGCGATTGGGAGAGCGTCGAGGCGATGACGGATGCCTGCGTCGAGGCGTTCGGCGGCGTGGACTTCGTGGTTGCGAACGCCGGGATCGGCGACTACAGCGCGCTCGACACGGGCGACCCGGAGCGCTGGCGCCGCGTCGTCGAGACGAACTTCCTCGGGGTGCTGCACACCGTTCGTGCGGCCTTCCCACGGATGAAGGAGCGCGGGCGCGGGCACATCGTGTTGATGGCTTCGATCGCCGGACGCCAGACCTGGGTCGGGGAGCCTGTCTACATCGCGACCAAGTGGGCGGTGGTCGGCCTGGGGTGGGCGCTCCGCAAAGAGGCGCTCGACCACAACGTCCGCGTCACCATGATCGAGCCGGGCATGGTCGACACCCCGCTCGTCCGCTCGACCGAGGAGGGCCGGAGCGAGCTCGAGCGGTTCGCTGCGCTCAGCATCGACGACGTTGCGCGCGCGGTCGTGTTCGCGCTGTCGCAGCCCGAAGGGGTCGCGGTGAGCGAGCTGATGATCACCCCGGTCGGTCCCGAGCTGTAAGGAGAGCGATGGGCGTCGCCGAACGCGGTCCCCAGCCCGCGAGGCATCGATCGGTGCGCGACGCGATCGGCCTGGGCGTCGACCGGATCGCGACACCGGCGCTGGTGCTGGACCTGCCGACGGCTACGCGCAACATCGCGACCATGGGGGAGCGGTTCAGATCGCTCCCCGCGTCACTCCGCCCGCACATCAAGGTGCACAAATGCGCCGAGCTCGCATGGCTGCAGCTCGATCACGGGGCGATCGGCGTGACGACGGCCACGGTCGCCGAGGCCGACGCGATGGCGGCCGCCGGGGTGCCGGACATCCTGATCGCGAACGAGATCGTCGATCCGGTGTCCGTGGATCGGCTGCTCGAAGTCGCGGGGCGGGCGCGCACGACCGTGGCGGTAGACGACGAGGACAACGTGATGGCGCTCGCGCGTGGAGCGACGGCCGCTGGTGTTGAACTCGGCGTGGTCGTGGAGCTCGACGTCGGGATGGGTCGCGGTGGTGCCCGTAGCGTCGACGAAGCGCTCGCGCTGGGGCGGATCGCAGCGGATCGTTCCGGCTTGGCGCTTCGACGGGCTCCTCGGGTACGAGGGTCATTGTGCGGGCGAGCCGGATCCGGTCGTCCGGGAACGCGCCACACGCACCAGCATGGCGAAGCTCGTCGGCGCCGCCGAGCGGTTCCGGGAAGACGGACTCCCGGTCGAGATCGTTTCGGCTGGGGCGACCGGCACGTATCTCACGACCGGGTCCGTGCCGGGGGTCACCGAGGTGCAGGCGGGGTCGTACGCGGTGATGGACCGCTATCACGAGCCGCTCCTGCCAGGGTTCGGGTTCGCGTTGACGGTGGCGGCGACCGCGATCAGCGTCCACGGCGACCTGGTGGTGTTCGACGCGGGACGCAAGGCGGTGGGGAGCGACTTCCAACCACCGCGTTCCCCCGATGGCCGCGGGGGGTTCGCGTTCATCCACGAGGAACATCTCGGCTACCGATACGCGGGCGGGACGCGGTATCGCGTTGGCGATCGGGTGGCCCTCGTCCCCGACTACGCACCGACCACGCTGAACCTGTACGGGGCCATGCACGTGATGGAGGACGGGCGCGTCGTCGACGTGTGGAACGTGCTCGCCCGTCACGGCGACGCGTGAGCGCCGATCTGCATGCCGGTCGGCTGAGCGCCTCGCTCGTGGGGGCCGACCTCGTCGACGTGCGTTGGGGTTCCCTGGCCGTCGCGAGCCGGATCCAGGTGACGGTCCGCGATCGCGACTGGGGAACGGTCTTGCCCACGGTGCGCGGCAGTACGGTCGAGCAGACCGGCGACGCGTTCCACGTGGTGCTCGAGGCGGTGCACGAGGACGACGGGATCGCGTTCGCGTGGCACGGGTGGATCGACGGAGCGGCCGACGGGACGTCTGGCGTTCTCGATGGACGGCGAAGCGGAACAGCCGTTCGAGTACCGGCGGATCGGGATCTGCGTGCTGCATCCGTGGCGGCCCTACGTCGATGCCAGGTATCGCGCGTCGGATGGTTCGAGCGTCATCGAGGGTGTCTTCCCACGGGAGGTCGCGCCGCAGTGGCTCCGGGACGGGCGGTACCACCCGATGATCGAGGCATTCTCCTCGCTCGATGTGAGGTTCATGGATGGCTCCTCCGCTGCCTTCGCGTTCGAGGGGGAGGCGTTCGAGCTGGAAGACCAGCGGAACTGGACCGACGCGTCGTTCAAGACGTACCCGACGCCGTTGGCCCGCTCGGAACCGCGGCCATCGACCGTCGGAGCGCGTGTGGCGCAGCGCGTTACGGTGCGGATCGACGGGCGCCGCGCCGCCGTTCGTGGTCGGAGCGGACGACGACGTCGTGGAGGTGCGAGCCGGCCGCCCGATCGGACGAACGATGCCCCCGGTCGGACTGGTCGCTCCGGGGGATCCCGGTCCTTCAGCCGGCGCATCTGCGGGTGGACGTGGACGTCGCGGCGCCCGACGGGACCGCGTTCACCGCTGCGGCGTCTTCAGGGATCCCGCTCGAGGTCGCGCTGCTGGTGGACGACGAGGCGAACGGCGCTGAGGCGATCGCACCGCTCCTCGTCGGCGTGCCGATCGCGCGCGTCCTGATCCACCTCCGCAGCGGCGCGACGATCCCTGGATCGCTGGCGAGGCACGTCCGTACCCGGCTCGGTGCCGGCCTCGATGGGGTGCCGATCGTCGGGGGCACGTCGTCGTTCTTCTCGGAGCTGAACCGGCTGCCGCCCGATGGGGAACACCTGGACGCGGTGGGGTTCGGTATCAGTGCGACGGTGCACGCGTCCGACGAGCGCTCGATGATGGAGACGCTCGAGATCCAACGCGACGTGGCTCGGCGTGCGGGCGAGTTGGCGGGCGGCGTCCCGATCGTCGTGTCACCCATCGTGCTCGATACCCACGTCGGCACGCCGTTCGCCGACGCGTGGACGATCGGAAGCGTGGCGTCGCTCGCGGCTGCGGGCGTGGCGTCGATGACCTACGCGGTCGCGGCCCCGGCGCTCGTCCATGCGATCTCGCTCCGCGATCAAGAGCTTCGTGGGTCGACCGTGTTCGCATCCCGAGCGTGTCGCGGCGCTCGTCGCGGGGACCAGCGTCGTGATAGCGAACCTGACGCCCGTCGTGCAGCGCATCCGTGTCGACGGAGAGGGGTTCGAGCCGCTCACGCCGTACGAGGTTCGGGTGCGGTCGACCGGGTGAACTTCGAGGCGCTTCAGGAAGAGGCGGCTTCCTCGTAGTGATGGCCCATGCTCGTGACGTGCTCGAGCATGCGCAGGCGCGCGAGCTCGCCATCGCCCGACCGGATCGCGTCACAGATGCGCTGATGTTGCTCCAGCTCCCACTGCGCGTACCCTTCGGTCGTCTCGTACAGCTGCGGCCCGCGCTCCAGCATCAGCCGGAAGAACGGACGCACCACGTCCGCGAGGATCTGGTTCTTGGCCGCGTCGACGACGAGCAGATGGAACTGTGAGGCCTGCATGATCGGGCCCCGCCCGGCCTCCAGGTCGGCGCGATGCGTGTCGAGCAACGCCTGCATCCCGGAAAGGTCCTCCTCGGTCCGGCGCTCGGCGGCCAAACGCGCGAGCTCCACCTCGACGATCCGTCGCGCCTCGAGCAGCTCGTCCGTCACCTCGCGCGGAGGGAGCGAACGTTCGGTCGCGCCGGCCGCGATCGATGGCTGCTCCGCCACGAATACGCCCTGTCCGTGGCGGATCTCGACGACCCCCATCATCGCCAGCCCGTTCAGCGCCTCCCGCACGGTCGAGCGCCCCACACCCATGCGTTTCGTCAGCTCCCGCTCGGGGGGAAGACGGGTGCCGGGGGGGAGCTCGCGCACCGCGTCCAGGATCTGCTGGGCGACGGTTTCCGCCAGTTTCTTCCGCGGCGCCTGCTTGATCAGCAGGTCAGGAGGGGTGTCGTCGGCCACGGCGCGAGTCTAGCCTTCCCGCCGTTCGATCAGTTCGATCTCGACACCGTCGGGGTCGAACACGTACGCGGCCTTGCCACCGGCGTACGCGCCGACCGGGATCTCCACGGCGTCATCGGTCCGCGCGCGGACCCCCGCGGCCCGGAGCCTCGCGAGGAACGAAGTGAGGTCGTCGACCAAGAGCGAGAGGTGCGAGCGACCCGGCTCGTTCTCTTCTCCCGGCGGCACCGGCTCGCCCGCGGGGCGGTGGTACTGCGACAGCTCCACCGTTCCGCCGCCGGGGACCCGCAGCTCGACCCATTCGATCTTCGTGCTCGGGGAGCGCGACCAACCGATCGAGGTGCTCCCACTCGATCACCCCACGGCCGACCTCCTGAAGACCGAGCTGATCGCGCCAGAAGACCAGTGCGCGCTCGACATCGCTGACCGTCACGCCGAAGTGGTCGACGCCGGTGACGGCGACCATGTCAGCGCCTCGCTGCGATCGCCTCGCCGGCCGCGGTCACGACCGCGTCGCCGGTCAGGCCATGCGTACGTGCCACGTAGTCGTTGGACCCGAACGAGCAGAACTCATCCTGGACCCCAACCGGCCGCACGGGCACGCCGGCCCCTTCGCGGGCGAGCACTTCGGACACGCAGGAGAACAATCCGCCGATGATCGAGTGGTTCTCCGCCGTCACCAACGCGCCGGTCTCGCGCGCCAGGGCGAGCACCGATGCACCGTCGAACGGCTTGATCGTCGACATCTTGAGGACCGCGGCCGAGACCCCTTGCGCGGCAAGCGTCAGCCGCGGCGTCCATCGAGCGGTGAACCATCACCCCGCTGGTCACGATGCCCACGTCCGTGCCTTCGCGCAGGATCTGTCCCTCACCGAGGCGGAACACGTGTCCGCCGCGATCCACGTCGGGTGTCTCCCGCCCGAGCAGCTCCCGCAGGTACACCGGACCGTCGAGGTCGATGGCCGCGTGGACCGCCTCCGCCATCTCTGCGTTGTCGCAAGGGTCGATCACGGTCATGTTCGGCAGCGCGCGCATGTGCGCCAGGTCGTCGATGCCCTGATGGGTCGGGCCGAACGTCGAGTAGATCCCTGGCAGCGCGGCCACGATCTTCACGTTCGCGCGGTTCAGCGCGCATTGGATCGCGATGAAGTCGAGTGCCCGCCGTGTCGCGAACACGGCGAACGTCGTCGCGACCGGCGTGAACCCGGCCTTCCACAGGCCGACCGCCACGCTGATCAGGTCTTCCTCAGCCATCCCGACGTTCACGAAACGGTCGGGGAACGCCTGTGCGAACGGATGCAATCCGGTCACACCCGCGACGTCGGCGGAGAGCGCGACCACGTCGGGCCGGCGTTCTCCGATCTCGAGCATCGCATGGCCGAACGGGCCGGACTTGGCGAGCAGGGTCGGATCCACCGGTGGGTGCGCCTGCAGCGTGTCGCTCACGCGAACTCCTCGAGCTGCGACGAGACCGCGTCCCATTCGTCATCGTCCACGCGGACGAAATGGTTCCGTTCGCGTTCCATGATCAGCGGAACGCCGCGGCCGAGCGTGGTCCGGCAGATGATCGCCTTCGGGACATCGACGACCTCGCGGGCCTGGTCGAACGCGCCGAGGAGCGCGGCAACGTCGTTGCCGTCCACCTCGTTGACCCACCAGCCGAACGCGCGCCACTTCTCGGCGTGCGGTTCGATCTCGAGCACCAGGTCGCCGTCGGCCTGCACGCGGTTCACGTCGATCACGTTCGTCAGGTTGTTCAGGTGCTGCGCAGCGGCGAACATCGCGGACTCCCACGTGGAGCCCTCCTGCACCTCGCCGTCGGTCATGAAGTTGAAGACCCGCCCCGCGTAGCCCTTCATGCGGTAGCCGAGCGCGAGACCCGCGGCCACACCCAAGCCGTGGGCGAGCGATCCGCCCGTGAGCTCGATCAGCGGCGGATGTCCCTCGTGGGTCGACATGATCAGCGTGGTGCCGTCGGCGCCGTAGGACCCCAGGTCGTAGCTCTCCAGGTGGCCGGCCTCGGCCAGCGCCGCCCACAGGCCGATCGAGTAGTGGCCGGCCGAGTAGATCAGGCGGTCGGTCTCGGGCGAGCGGTCGACCGGGTCGTAGCGCATCTCCGAGAGGAACAGCACGGCGAGGATGTCGGCGACGTCCAAGCCTTGGCCGACGTATCCCTCGCCCTTGCCCGCGCACATGCGGATCACGTTGCGGCGGATCTGCTTGGCGCGAGCTCGAAGCTCGTCGACGGGGGGCGCCTTCGGTCGCGACCGCTCCGTTCGCACCGCAACCCCCTTGGTCAGAAGGTGAGCAGGTTATCTGCTCACTGGTCCGAGCGAGTATGTGACCGCTCTCGTCGGAGCGTCAAGGGACGCCGGCGCTCAGCCGACCGTCACCCGCGCGAGTACCGCGTCGGAGAGCGGGTGCGGCGAGACGGACATCGCCGTCACGAGGATGTCCTTGACCTTCCCGACGTGGGTTCCCTTCAGCACGCTGACGTTGAGCGTCAACGTGATCGAAGCGCCGGGAGCAAGCATCCCGGTTCGGTAGGTGCCCTTGCTCAGCCCGGAGGTGACGTTCTTCGCCCCGGCGAAGTAACCGACATGGAACCCGGCGCTGTCGGCCGGTCCCGAGAGGGTGAAGGCATCAGCGATCACCCCATCGTTCTGAACCCGGATCCGGAAGCTCGCCGTGCGGCTCGGCCCTCGGCGAGCGCTCACCATCTGGCCGGCTCCGTCGGTCCCGTAGACCCCGTCGCCCAGGAACGGCGCCGTCCCCAGGCTGATCATCGCGTCGGGACGTTCCTGTGCGGTGAACATCGCCGTCACCGATCGGGCCTGGATCATCGACACGGTGCACGTGCCGGGGCCTGAGCAGTCGCCGGACCACCCGGTGAACGTTGACGTGGCATCGGAGGAGGCGGTGAGCGTCACCGCTCCTCCCCAGCCGACCGACGTTGCGCACGCGGGCGGACAGTCGATGCCGGCCGGCGTCGACAGGACGTGGCCTCCACCCGTCCCGCCCAAGCTCACCGAGAGGTCGTATGACGGCGGGGTCCGCGTGGTCAGCCCGTCACCGAAGAGCCCTGCCCAGATCGATGCGTCTGATCCTATGGACAAGGTTCGAGCTGCCCCCCCGGTCGTCGTGTAACCGGCGTCCGACACGATCGTCCAGGTCGCGCCGAGATCGGTGGACACGAGCACGCTCGGACCGTCGCCCGGTCCGGGGAGCTCGGTCGCCACGGTCGCGCCGTCGGAGCGCACGGCGATCGGACCGGGAGCGGACAGCGCTCCGATCGGCTTCGGGACGATCAGGCCCGTTGCGACCGTGCCGACGTCGGCGGCGTCGAGCCGAAACAGCCCGATGCCACCGACGGAGACGTACAGGCGCGATGGCAGTCGGGGGTCGGCGGCGACGTATCCGTTCGTGTCGGGCGACGACGGTTGGGCCCAGATCTCGGTCCAGGTCTTCCCGGCGTCGTTCGAGCGCCAAACGCCCGTGGTGTCATCGAAGAGGTACACGGTCGCCGAGCCCGGGATCCAGGAGAAGGATGACTGTCCTCCACCCTGGACGTTCGCGTTCACGAGCGACCACGTTCCTCCTGCTTTGCGCCAGATGCCCGAGCTCTGCGTCATCGCCAGGATCACCGGGAGCCCGTTCACCCGGTTCACCGCGAGGCCGGTGGGGCGTCCGCCGCCTGCAGCTTTCAGACCTTCACTCGTCCAGGGAGCGCCCGACGTCGGGTCGGGGTTGGACCAGATCTCGCCGGTGTTCGACGAGAACTGTCCGGTGGCCAGATACACGGTGCTCGGCGTCGTCGTCGGATCGACCGCCACGCCGAACGCGTCGAACACCTGAGGGGGGGCGTTCCGCGAGACGGAACGCCCGCCGTCGGCGGAGGACGCGAAGCCCCAATCCGCGGGAGCGATGTAGACGCGGTTCGAAGCGTTCGGGTCGACGGCGACCCCGCGGACCACCGTCACCGCCAAGCCCCGCATCATCGGGTACCAGTCGGCGCCGGCGTCGGTCGTTCCGAAGACGCCCGCGCGTCCGGAGACGAGCACGCGCTGTGGCACGCACGCGCCATCTGCCGAGGTGGGGTCCAGCGCGATCTCGGTCGCGAGGTAGCTGGCGCCCCCCAACGTCGCGAGCGGGTTCGCCCCCAGCCACCACGACGGTCCGCCGGGGCCGCCCTCGGTCGTGTGGACCGACGCGGGGGGAAGCATCGAGGTCCAGGTCGCTCCCGCGTCAGCGGAGACCATCAGGGATGAGGAACCCTTGAACTGGCCGCCGACGTAGAGCCTCGTCGTGCCGCACGCGGTGGTTCCCGTCACCGTGAACCACGTCGGTGTCGTCGATGTTGGACCCGTCCCGGTGGTCGTGATCGCGTCCGCGCCGACCTGCGGCCACGTCGCACCGCCATCCGACGATCGGAACAGACCGGTCGGTCCGACCGCGTAGAGATCAGATCCGATGAACGCGAGGTCCTCCACGGTCTCGGGGGCGGCCGCGAGCGGGTGGAACGTTCCGTCGGTGGACGCGGTCGTCGTCTTCCACACCCTGTCGCCGTAGGTCGCCGCGTACAGGACATGGGGATCCGCCGGATCGATCGCGAGCGACCGCAGGTACTCGCCTGCGAGCCCGAGCGTCGTCCAGTTCAGGCCGCCGTCGGACGAGCGCATCACACCGTCATGGAACGTCGCGGCGTACAGGAACCCGTTCGCGCCGTCGATCTGCAGGAGCGTTCCGGTCGAGCGAGGATGGGGAGCCGGAAGACCGTCCACGCCGGTGTTCGGACCCCCGGAGAACTGCGGCATGACCGAACGTAGGCTCCAGGAGCGTCCGTCGTCGGTGGAGACCAGCAGCCCACCGTCCGGGTCCCCTTGGTACCCGACGCCCGCGAAGATCGTGCCGGGGTCGTCGGCGAGAACGCGATCGTCGCCACCTGGAGCTGGCTCACACCGGCGATCCCCGTGTTCTCCGGCGTCCACGTCCGCGCGTCGTCCGTCGATCGGAAGAGGCCCGAGTCGTCGCCGCCGGCGATCACGACACCGGGCGTCCAGGGATCGAACGCGACGACGTTCACCAACCCGCCACCATCGAGACCGGTCGGACCGAACGTCCCCGGAGGCGCCACGGCTCCGACCGAGATCGGCGCGAGCGTGCACGTCGCGACGACCGACGACGTCGCCAGCAATATCAGCGCCCGGCGCTTCACGCGCCGAGATGCTCGCTCTCGCATCCGTTCCGACCCCCGGTTCGGCGCTCGAACCTATCCCACGCGAACCCCTCGTGGATAGGGCTGGATGGGACCCATCCTGGGATAGTCGCTCGATGTCTTCGGCAGATGCCCTGAAGGAAGTGGATCGGCTCGTCGACGGGTTCGTCCAGGCGAACCCCGTTCCTGGCCTCGCGTACGGCGTGATCCGCGACGGCGAGCTGTTCCACGCGCGCGGGATCGGAACGACCGACATCGATCGTGACGACGTCCCCACGACAGACACCGTGTTCCGGATCGCGTCCATGACCAAGAGCTTCACGGCGGCGACGATCCTGTTGCTGCGCGACGATGGTCTGCTCCGACTCGATGATCCCGTTGCCACCTACGTTTCGGAGATGCGGACCACGCAGCCGATCACGCTCCGACAGCTCCTGACGATGTCGGCAGGACTGCCGACGGACGACCCGTGGGGGGACCGGCAGCAGGGTCTCGACCTCGACCGGTTCGCGGCGTTCCTCGCGGGCGGCCAATCGTTCGCGTGGACGCCGGGGACGACGTTCGAGTACTCGAACCTCGGGTACGGGATCCTGGGGCGCGTCATCACGAGCGTCGCCGGGCAGGAGTACCGCGACGTGGTCCGCGCGCGACTGCTCGAGCCGCTCGGCATGAGAGCCACCGTGTACGAGGCGGGAGACGCGCCGCCGGATCTGCTCGCGAAGGGCTATGTCCGGCGCGACGACGCGTTCGTCGCCGAGCCGTTCGACGGTTACGGCGCGCTCGCCTCGATGGGCGGACTGTTCAGTTCAGTGAGCGACCTGACGCGATGGGTCGACGGCTTCGCGCGGGTCTTCACGGGCCGCGAGGACCAACACCCGCTCTCCCGCGCCTCGCGGCTCGAGATGCAGCAGGCGCACCGGATCATGCGCCCCGAGCTGACGTGGACGTCGGTCGATGCGCTCCCCTCGGCGTTCGTGGCCGGCTACGGGTTCGGGTTGTTCGTGGTCCAAGATCTCGAGCTCGGCACCGTCGTCGCGCACAGCGGCGGGTACCCGGGGTTCGGTTCGCACATGCGTTGGCATCCCGCATCGGGGGTCGGTGTGGTCGTCTTCGGGAACCGCACGTACTTCCCCGCGGGCAAGATCGCCGAGCAGCTGCTCCACGCGCTCGTCCGCGCCGACGTCGCGCCGATCCTCCGCGTGGGACCCGCGCCCGCGCTGGAGGCTGCGCGGGAGGCGGTCGAGCGGCTGATCGGCGCGTGGGACGACGATCTCGCGGCCTCGACGTTCTCGATGAACGTCGAGCTGGACGAGCCGTTCGAGCACCGCCGCGCCGCGATCGACAAGCTCCATGAGACGCACGGCGCCCTCCGACGATCCGACGAACCGGCATCGGGCGACTCGCCGCTGCATCTGCTGTGGTGGTTGGAGGGGGAGCGTGGTCGCGTGAAGGCGGAGATCACGCTCGACCCGCAGCCGACACCGAAGGTCCAGTGGCTCGAGCTGATCTCGGTGCCGGAGCCCGAGCCGCGGGTCCGCCGAGCCGCCGAGGAACAGGTGGCTGCCGCGAACGGTGACGGGCCGCTCCGGGCCACCTCGTCTCGGTGCGCTCGCTCTTCGGTCGGTGCACGCTGGGACGTCCGGTCGCCGGCGACGCAACGAGCACGACGTTCCGGGTCACCGCGGAGCGCGGCGCCCTCGATCTGGTGATCGCCGTCGACCCGGAGACCGAGGAGCTGAAGCCCGCGACGTGGATCCCGTGTCCCGTCGCGCCGCCGATCTCCGCGTAGTCGCGCCCCGATCAGGGTTCGCAGCCGGACGTGGTCTCGCCGTTCGTGCACGTGTCGGTTCCGTCTCCGCCCGTGAGCGTATCGGTCCCGGCACCGCCATCGAGCAGATCGTCGCCGTCGTCGGGGGACGGCAGCTCGAAGTCGCCGAACAGCTGGTCGTCGCCGTCGTCGCCGAACAGCTGATCGTTCCCGCGCTCGCCGTAGATCACGTCCGCGCCGTCGCCACCGTGCAGGAGGTCTTTGCCGTCATCGGAAGTCGCATACATCGCGTTGCCGTCGATGCGATCCTTCCCCGGGCCGCCATCGATCGTGTCCGCACCGGTCCCGCCCGCGAGCACATCCCCGCCGTCGCCACCGCTGAGCCGGTCGGCCCCTTCATCGCCGTTCAGGTGATCGCTTCCGGAACCACCGACCAGGGTGTCGGCTCCCGGTCCACCGCTCAGCGTGTCGCCACCGCTGCCCGAGCCGGTCAGGCCGGCGCCGGCGTACAGCTGGTCGTTCCCACCATCGCCGTTCAGTTGGTCCGCGCCGTCTCGGCCGTAGAGCGTGTCGTTGCCCGGTCCGCCCGAGATCACATCGCCGTCGCCTCCGCCGTCGATGAGATCGTTGCCGCCGTCGCCCTGGATCAGATCCGGGCTGTCTCCCCCGCAGATCCGATCCGCGCCGCCGCGCCCGAAGATCAGGTCCTGGTTCGCGAGCCCCACGATCACATCGGCGCCGGCCGTGCCGTAGATCGTGTCGACGCCCGCGGTGCCGACGATCGTCGCCCGCTTCCCCAGGCACATCGGCGTCGCCTGGGCCGCGCCAGAGGCGATCGCGACGCCGACCGAGGAGAGCAGCACCAACGCGAGCCCGAGCCTGACCGATCTCATACCGGAGGTCTCGACAGGAAGGGGCGGAAGGCTTGAGCCGTCTTCAGCTATCAGAGGATGTGGATCGCTTGCGCGACGAGAACTCGTTGCACGTGTAGGCCGCATCGACCAAGCCGCGGACGTACTTACAGGTCCCGATCGACGTGCGCGGGAACATGAACTCGCACCGGTCGCAGCGGACCTCGGGCTTGGGTGCGAGCTTGTAGCCCGCCTGGTCCTTCGTGAGTCCCCACGTGGTCGGCATCCAAGGTGAACCTTAGATGGATGCGGCCGGGGAAGCGAACCCGACGCGCCTCCCGTCCGTAGGCCTATCGACGCCGGGGGAGGAGGTGACGGCGGCGTCGGCCGGTCCTCCGGCCCCGTTCGGCTATCGATGGATCCAGGGAGGGCAACCCTATGACCAGACCAACACGCGCCAGCACGGTTCGGGCGGGCGTCGCGATCGTCGCGGCGCTCCTCGCCGTCTCCGCGTTCACGTTGGGATCGGCGTCCGCCTCGAACCGCGGCGTGATCTCGCTTCCGTGTCGTGACGGCGGTCCGAACTGCATGAGCATCGGCTTCACGAACGCCTGGCTCGGCGGCCAGACCGTGCAGCTCGGCTACTCACATGCGTTCTTCTGTGCGCAACCTCCGTCGAGCATGGCGAGGTCCGGCTGCGAGGCCGGTGCAGACGCGATGACGCCGCCGCCGAGCGGCCCGGTGGTGAGCAACATGTACGTGCTCGTGCCGCTCGGGTTCTCACCCCCCGGCGCCACGCTGCACTGTCCGACGCGAGGCCGTTGCATCGACCAACCGGGCACGATCGACGTGTCGCGGCTGACCGGGTGGGGCGGCGGGAACGTGGGGTTCCCTCGTCACAGCATCGTGCTCGAAGAGGATGAGTCGTTCCAGTCCACGTGGTGGCCGGTCGTGTTGGTCGGCGTGAAGAACCTGACCGCGTGGAACGGGATCGCGTCCGCGAAGAGCGCCGACGCGATGGACGCATGCGAAGAGGCGGGCAACTGCACGCAGGAGTTCGCCACGAACGCGTTCGTGTTCTTCCAGGTGCTCGGACCGGGCATGAGCCCGCAGGGTCCCGCCTGATCGAAGGATCGCGCGTGGGCGGGCCGGGGCCCGTCCACGCTCAGTCCTCGTCGGGGCGACGGAGCTGCTTCGTCCGTGCGCGGCGGCGCTTGTCCGCCAATCGGCGTTCCACCGCTCGTCGGCTCGGCTTGGTCGGCCGGCGTCGCGGCGGCGGGGGAGCGACCGCAGCCGCCAGTACCTCCGCCATCCGTCCCATCGCGATCTCGCGGTTGCGGAGCTGCGACCGTTCCTCTTGGACGGCGATCGTCAGCACCCCGTCGACCAGCTTGCCGGCGAGACGCTCCAGCGCCCGCGCGCGCTGACGGGGGCCGAGCGCCGTCGTCCTCGCGACATCCACGCTGAGCTCCACACGAGAGTCCGCGGTGTTCACGGACTGGCCCCCGGGTCCCGACGAACGGCTGAACCGCCACTTCAGATCCCGTTCGGGAACCAGGATCGAACGGCTCACGCGGAGCGGCCCCATCGCAGATCCTCAGGCGACCGCGAGCAGCGGCCACTCGCCGTCGATGCCCTTGAGCTGGTGCACGCCGCGATCGTCGAACGCGATCTCGGAGCCGACGACCAGGTCCTTCACGGTCCGGGAGACGAGGATCTCGCCCGGTCCGGCCTCGGCCATGATGCGCGCCGCCAGGTGGACGGCCATGCCACCGATGTCGTCCCCGCGGAGCTCGACCTCGCCGGTGTGGATCCCGACGCGGATCTCCAGCCCGAGCGGCGCGAGCTGTTGGCGGAACGCGTGCGCGAAGCGGATCGCACGCCCGGGCCCGTCGAACGTCGCGAGCACACCGTCGCCCGTGCTCTTGATCATGCGACCGCCGTTCATGTCGACCAGCCGTCCGGCCAACACGTCGTGCATGTCCAAGATCCCGCGCCATTTCTCGTCGCCCATGCCCTCGAGCTGCCGGGTGGAGTCGACGATGTCGGTGTACAGGACCGTCGCCAGGACGCGATCGCCCGGCGCCGTCGCCACGACCCCGGTCAGGAACCCCTGGACCGCGGCGAGCGACTCGTCGGCGGCCTCGAAGAACAGGGGACCGTCTGAGCCCGGGAGGACCACGAGCTGCGCGCCATCGATCTGCTCGGCCAGGTACTGCCCCTGCGCGAGGGGCATGAACGCGTACGACGCGCGGTGCAGGATCAACGTGGGCACGTGGATCGCCGGCAGCAGCGAGCGCGCGTCGGCCAGGTAGATCGAGCGGAAGTACGCGGCCGCGGCGGCAGGTCCCGCGATCGCGCGCGTCTTCTTCGCGTACCAGGCGCGGAACCGCGGATCGTCCGCGCGGCTCGGCACCTGGAGGAGGACATGCTCATCGCTCCCCCAGCGATCGGACATCTGCTCGAACAGCGCCTCGGCGGCGTCGGCGGGCATGCCGCTCGGGAAGTCAGGCGCCGCCAGGTACTTCGCCGCCGTGTTCACGAGGATCAACGCGGCGGTTCGCTGCGGTTTGGTCGTGGCGAAGAGCATCCCGGTGGGACCGGCGTCGTAGGACGCCATGATCGCCGCATGTTCCGAGCCGACCTCGTCCATCACGCACTCGAGCTCCTGGACGAAGGACTCCCAGGGCGGGAGCGCATCGAGCGGGATCCGGTCGGAGCCGCCGCTCCCACGCCGATCGAACCGGATCAACCGGACGAACGAAGCCAGCCTCCGCAGGAAGAGCTCGGACGCCGGATCTTCCCAGTCGGTGTCGAACGCGCCGAAGCTTCCCGCCGTGAGGACGAGGTCGGTAGCGCCGGACCCCACCACCTCGTAGGCGATCCGGTCCGAGCCGAGGCGCGCATAGCCGGTGCTTCGTTCCACGGCCAGCACATTAAGCTCCGCCGGGGAGCGATGACCGTGGACTATGTGGTTCCGGACGATGTCGCCACCGCGGTCGAGCTGCGGGCCGCGGGGGGCACGGTGCTGGCCGGGGGCACGGACCTGTATCCGCAGCATGTCGGGAGGCCGTTCGCCGGTCCGGTGATCGACATCGGCGCGCTCCGAGAGCTCCGCGGCATCGAGGAACAGCCGGATGGCTTCCGGATCGGTGCGCTGACGCGGTGGGCCGATGTGGCCGGCGCCGCGCTGCCGACGGCTTTCGACGGGCTGCGTGCCGCGGCGCGCGAGGTCGGATCGGTCCAGGTGCAGAACGCCGGCACGATCGGGGGCAACCTGTGCAACGCGTCGCCGGCGGCCGATGGCATCCCGCCCCTGCTCAGCCTCGATGCTTCCGTCGAGCTCACGTCCACGACAGGGATCCGCACGCTGTCGCTCGAGTCGTTCCTCGTGGGGTACCGGGAGACGGCGCTTCGTCCCGACGAGCTGCTGACCGCGGTGCTCCTCCCACGAGAGGTCGACGACGCGCGGTCGGCGTTCCGCAAACTCGGCCTGCGGCGCTACCTCGTGATCTCGGTCGTCATGGTCGCGGTCGTCGTCGCGGTCGACGCAGACGGAAGGGTCGCCGAGGCGCGGATCGCCGTAGGGGCATGCTCTCCGGTCGCGCGACGCCTGCGCTCCCTCGAGTCGCATCTGGTGGGCAGGTCGCTGAACGGGCTCGACACGGGTGCGATCGGGGAACATCTCTCGCCGCTCAGCCCGATCGATGACGTTCGCGCGACGGCCGACTACCGGCGGGTCGCCGCCGCGTCGTCCGTTCGCCGGGCGCTCGCGGCGTGTGCAGGTGACCCGTGAGCGCGATCACGTTCGAGGTGAACGGCTCGCCGGTCCGGGTGGAACGATCCGCTCGGCGCCTGAGTGACGTGCTGCGTGAGGAGCTCGGCCTCATGGCTACCAAAGTGGGATGCGACGCCGGCGACTGCGGCGCGTGCACGGTGCTGCTGGACGGCGAACCCGTGTGCGCGTGCATGACGTCCGTGGGACGTCTCGAGGGCGGGCGGGTCGAGACGCTCGAGGGACTCGACGCGAGCGGCGAGGCCGGTGGGCTGCAGCAAGCGTTCCTCGCGCACGGCGCTGCGCAGTGCGGGATCTGCACGCCGGGGATGCTGGTCGCGGCGACGGCGCTCCTGCGGGACCTGCCGGCGCCGACCGAGCAGCAGGTGATGGATGCGCTGGGCGGCGTGCTCTGCCGCTGCACGGGTTACCGGAAGATCATCGCGGCGGTGATGGACGCGCGGACGGCCGACGTCGCGGAGCCGCAGCCTCCCGTAGGCAAGGCAGTGGGTCATCGCGTGCGACGCGTCGACGGTGACCGCAAGGTGAACGGCACGGACGTCTTCGGGGCCGATCAGGCGCCCGATGGAGCCCTCGTGATCCGGATCGTGCGCTCGCCGTATCACCGCGCGCGCTTCCGGCTCGGCGATCTGGACACGTACGTGAGCGCCACGCCGGGCGTCGCCGCGGTGATGACGGCAGCCGATATCGAGGGTCGCAACCGCTTCGGTGTGATCGCGACGACGGCCGATCAGCCGGTGTTCGCCGAAGAGGAGGTGCGCTTCCGCGGCGAGGCGATCGCGATGGTCGTCGGGGACGCCGCGGCGATCGCGGGGTTGGACCTGTCGGGGTTCCCGGTGACCTGGGAGGAGCTGCCGCCCCTCATGTCGCTGGACGACGCGTGCGCGGAAGGCGCGCCCACGATCCATGGCGAGCGAGCGGGCAACGTCCTGATCCGGGGGAACGTCCGCAGTGGCGATCTGGACGCGGCCTTCGCGGCCGCCGAGCTCGAGGTCGAGGGCATCTTCGAGACGGGGTTCATCGAGCACGCGTACATCGAGCCCGAGGCCGGATCGGCTGAGCGCGCCGGCGACCGGGTCGAGGTGCAGGTGACGACCCAGTCGCCGCACATGGATCGCGTCGAGCTGGAGGCGATCCTGGGCCTGCCGGAGGGGGCTGTTCGGATCAAGCCGACCGCGGTCGGCGGCGGGTTCGGGAGCAAGCTCGACCTGTCGGTGCAGCCCTACCTGGCGCTGGCCGCGTGGAAGCTCGACCGGCCGGTGCGCCTCACCTACACCCGGCCCGAGTCGATGATGTCCACGACCAAGCGCCATCCCTCACGGCTGCGGGCGCGGATCGGCGCCACGCGCGACGGTCGATTGACCGCGATGGACTTCACCGGCGAGTTCGACACCGGCGCCTACGCATCGTGGGGTTCGACGGTGGCGAACCGCGTGCCGGTGCACGCCGGCGGACCCTACGTCTACGACGCGTACCGAGCGCGTACCGTCGCGGTGCACACGAACGGGACGCCCGCGGGCGCGTTCCGCGGGTTCGGCGTGCCGCAGTCCACGATCGCGCAGGAGTGTCTCTTCGACGAGCTCGCGGATGCGGCCGGCCTCGACCGACTCGAGTTCCGGCACCGCAACGCGATCACCCCCGGCGTGCCAACGGTGACGGGCCAGGTGTTCTCATCCGGCGTCGGATACCGCGATTGCCTCGACGCGCTCCGTCCGCACTGGGCGCGGGCACGCGCCGAGGCAGCCGCGGCGAACGCCGACGACGGCTCGACCCGGCGCGGCGTCGGCCTGGCGGGTATGTGGTACGGCTGTGGCAACACGGCGTTGCCCAACCCGTCGACGATCAAGGTCGGACTGCGGAGCGACGGCCGGATCACGCTCTACCAAGGGGCGGTGGACATGGGACAGGGTGCGAACACCGTGATGACGCAGATCTGCGCGGATGCCGTCGGTGTGGACCTGTCGTGCATCGTGACGCTCGGCGCCGATACCGACACGACGCCCGACGCGGGCAAGAGTTCGGCGTCGCGACAGACGTTCATCTCCGGGAACGCGACCTATCTCGCCGGGACGGCGCTCCGCGCGCGCATGCTCCTGCTCGCCGGCGCATCGGACGAGGGTCATCTCGAGCTCGACGGTGCTCACCTCATCGTGCACGATCGCGGGGAGACGACGATGGTCGACCTGGGGTCGCTGGATGCTGACCGGGATGATCTGGTGGCGGTCGCGAGCGGGACCTACGATCCTCCCACCACGACCTTGGACGCCGACGGACAGGGAGAGCCGTACGCGCAGTTCGGCTTCGGGGCACACCTGGCTGAGCTGGAGGTCGATCTCGAGCTCGGGACGGTGCACCTGCGACGGATCACCGCTGCGCACGACGTGGGTCGCGCGGTGAACCCCACGTTGATCGAGGGGCAGATCGAGGGGGGCGTCGCGCAGGGGATCGGCATGGCGTTGATGGAGGAGTACCTCCCCGGACGCAACGAGAACCTGCACGACTACCTGATCCCGACGATCGGCGATGTACCGGAGATCGTGAGCATCCTGGTGGAGTCGGGCGACCCTGCCGGTCCCTACGGCGCGAAGGGGATCGGTGAGCATTCGCTGATCCCGACCGCTCCCGCCATCCTGAACGCGATCCGCGACGCGGTCGGGGCGGGCGTGCGGCGGGTGCCGGCGACGCCCGACCGCGTGCTCGCGGCGATCGCCGAAGGGCGTGAGCGGTGAGCGAGTCCTTGACCGACACGGTCGTCTGTGATGCGTGCCCGATCAGGTGCGTGATCAAGCCGGGACGGACGGGGTCATGTGACCGCTACGGCAACGTCGATGGCGTTCTTACGCGCGTCGATCCACTGCTGGTGCTGGAACGCACGCAAGAGCACGGCGGGGCGCTGGTGCCGTTCGCGTCGCGCGAGGGCGACTGGGAGGGGGAGATCGTCCCGACGGGGGACGTCTTCGTGACCGGGGCGGGATCGGGCACGACGTATCCCGACTACAAGCCGGCGCCGTTCATCGTCTCCGCGAAGATCGCCGGGGTCGACATGGTGACCGTCGTGACCGAGGCGATCTTCAGCTACTGCGGCGTCGACGTGAAGATCGACACGGACCGCCACGTGGGCGCCGAACGGCAGGTCGTGCGCGCCCGAGGAGAGGCTGTGGGGCACGTGACGACCGGGCAATATGGATCGCAGATGCTCTCGCTCGGGGGTGTCAACCACCTCACCGGCGGCTCGAAGGCCGAAGGCATCGTGACGATGGAGACGTTGCTCGCGCTCTGCAGCGGGGACCCGGCCGAGGTGTCGGTGGACGGAGGCGCCGAACTGACCCTGCAAGCGGGCCGGCCACCGGTCATCAACGGCGTCGTCGAGGAACGGATGCGGGTGGGCTGCGGTTCCGCCACGGTCGGGATGTTCGCCCAGCAGTGGTACGAGCACGTGGACGAGGTCGTGGTGGTCGACGATCACATCACGGGCGTCCTCTCCGAACATCAGGCGGGCCGATACCTGGAGATCCCCGCGACCGGGATCAAGGTGAAGGGGCGCCGGTCGACGCCCGGCCGGTACTTCAACGTCGCGAACCCGGGGACCGGCTGGGGCGGAACCGATATCGAAGACCCGCTGACGATCTTGGATCCGTTCGACCCCGCGGTGGCCAAGCCGGGCCTCACCCTGCTGATGATCGGCACGACGGGCGAGCACCATGCGTACTTCGTGCTGGACCACGATCTCCGCCCGGTGCCCGCGGCGCTCCCAGACGACCTGCGTCTGTCGGTCGAGCGGATCCGTGAGAACTGCGAGCCGGCGATGACCTCCGTGCTCTTCATAGCGGGCGCGGGCGGTTCGCTCCGCGCAGGCGCCACGGTGAACCCGGTGGCGCTGACCCGTTCGGTGAACCGCACGCTCACGCGCGTCACGTGCGGTGGCGCCCCGGTCTACGTGTGGCCGGGGGGAGGGATCACGTTCATGGTGGATGTCACGCTCGTTCCGCCGGGCGCGTTCGGCTACGTGCCAACGCCGGCGTTGGTCGCGCCGCTGGAGTTCACGTTGCGCGAGGACGACTACGCCGCGCTCGGTGGACACATGGAGGCGATCGTCCCGATGGAGCAGGTGCTCGCGCGTCCCGACCTGCGCCGCTCATGAGCTCCATGGAAGGGCTCGACGATCTCCGATCACTGCTCGATGCGGTCGTCGTTCGCCTTCCCGCCTCGCAGGCCCATGTCTGGGACCTCTCCGCGATCTTGCCCGAGATGACCGGTCCATGAGCGGTCCGGTCGCGGCGATGACGCGCGATGGGACTCGCCTGCATCTGCAGCACGGACCGATCGATCTGATCATCGAGGCGTGGGGCGACAAGGCCGCGGTCGCCGAGGCGTATCGCCGGGCGTGGGAGCGGTTCCAGCCGCTGCTGGATGAGCTCGTCGCGGAGCTGTCGGTCCTCCGGCGGCCGCTCGACGACGTGATCGGTGGCCCCTCGGGCCGCGTCGCGCGCCGGATGGCGGCGGCCGTGCGACCGTTCGCCGATCGGTTCGTCACACCGATGGCCGCGGTGGCTGGCGCCGTCGCCGACGAGATCTGCGCGGAGATGGTGATCGGCGTTGATCTCCGGCGCGCCTACGTGAACGATGGTGGCGACATCGCGCTGTTCCTGTCGCCCGGCGAGACGTTCGACGTGGGGTTGGTGCCGGTGCCGGATCGCGCGGCGCTCCTCGGCAAGGCCACCGTTCGAGCCGAGGATCACGTGCACGGGGTGGCCACGAGCGGCCGTCACGGTAGGAGCTTCTCGCTGGGCATCGCGGACGCCGTCACCGTGCTCGCGGCCGATGCCGCGCGCGCCGACGCCGCGGCGACGTTGATCGCGAACGCCGTCGACCTGCCGGGCCACCCGGCGATCCGTCGTGTGCCCGCTTGCGATCTCGAGCCGGACTCAGACCTCGGCGCCCGCCTGGTCACGGCAGAGGTTGGAGCGCTGACCCCTGACGAGGTCGCTCAGGCGCTCGCGGCGGGCGTGGCCGACGCCGAACGGATGCGCGGCGACGGCCTGATCAGGGCCGCGGTGCTTTGCCTGAACGATCGGGTCGCGACGGTCGCGCCCTCCGTGCTAGCGTCCGCCGCCGGGAGGTGATCGGGACGGACATCCGGAAGATCGTCACGATCGTCGAGGACGTCCAGCGCGAAGCCGGGCAGTCGGTCGACCCGCCGATCCGTCGCGTCGTCACCGCCGCGGTACTCGCCAATCCGTTCGCCGGCCGCTACGTGCAGGACCTGAGCGAGCTGATCGCCGAGAGCGTCGAGCTGTCGGAGATGCTGTCGACGATCGCGGTCGCGCATCTCGAAGGGAGACCGGTCCACAGCTACGGCAAGGGCGGCATCGCCGGGACGAAGGGCGAGCTCGAGCACGTGGCTGCCTTCCTTCACCCCGAGTTCGGCGCGCCGCTGCGTGCGGCGTGCGGTGGAGGCAAGGCCATCATCCCGTCGGCGAAGAAGCGCGGCGGCCCTGGTGTCACGCTCGACATCCCGATCCACTACAAGGACGCGGCGTTCGTACGCAGCCACTTCGATGCCGTCGAGTTGCGGATCGTCGACGCACCCGACGACGGCGAGTTGGTGATCGGGGTCGCGGTGACCGATGGCGGGCGGCCGCTGCCGAGGGTCGGGGGTCTGCAGGTGTCGGAGGTCGTGGGGGAAGACGGGCTGCGGTGAGTGAGCCGGCCGACCTGGTGATCCGCAACATCGGCACGATCGTGAGCGGCGATGTCGATGCGCCGATCGCCGCCGGTGACACGATCGTCGTCCGTGACGGTGTGATCACGTCGGTGGGAGATTCCGCGGATGGCGCGGACATCGCCGTCGTGATCGATGCCGCCGGCGCGAGCGTGACGCCCGGCCTCTGCGACAACCACACGCACCCGGTGCTCGGCGACTTCACGCCGCGGCAGATCCAAGTGGACTTCATCGACTCGTACCTGCACGGCGGCACGACGACGATGATCTCCGCGGGCGAGCCACACACCCCGGGCCGCCCGACCGATCCTGCAGGCGTGAAGGCGCTGGCGATCCTGGCGCACAAGTCGTTCGCGAACCTTCGTCCGTCGGGCGTCAAGGTGCATGCCGGCGCGGTCCTGTTGGAACCGGGTCTGACCGAGGCGGACTTCGAAGAGTTGGCCGCCGCGGGCGTCGAACTGGTGGGGGAGATCGGGATCTCCGGCGTGAAGGACGCAGACGTTGCCGCGGAGATGACGCGATGGGCCCAGGCGCGGGGGATGCGCGTGATGGTGCATACGGGCGGCGCCTCGATCCCCGGGAGCGGCATCGTCGGCGCCGATTTCGTGGTCAAGGTTCAGCCGGACGTGGCCGGGCACGTGAACGGCGGTCCGACGGCGCTCCCGCTCGATCAAGTGGAACGGATCCTGAGCGAGACATCGGCGCATGTCGAGATCGTGCACAACGGCAACGTGAAGGCGGCCGGTGAGGTGGCGGCACTCGTCGCCCGGCGCGGAGAGCTCCGGCGACTGGTCATCGGCACCGACAGCCCCGCCGGCTCGGGAGTGCAGCCGCTCGGCATGCTGCGTGCCGTGTCCTGGGTCGCGTCGCTCGGCGGGGTCGACCCGGCGCTCGCGATCGCCGCCGGGACCGGCAACGTCGCGACGCTGCACGGCCTGGACGTCGGCGTCATCTCGGTGGGGCGGGAGGCCGACCTGCTCGTGATGGACGCCCCGCTCGGCTCGCAGGCGGCCGACGCGCTCGGTGCCATCTCGATCGGAGACACGCCGGCCGTCGCGTCGGCGATCATCGATGGGATCCCGCGATTCACGAAGAGCCGGAACACACCGCCGCCGGTGCGACCGGTGTCGTTCTCGCGCTAGCGACCGGGCACGAGTGAGACGCCCGCGGCCGCGATCTCGGCGAGGGCACGCTCCCCGTCGCCCGGCTGCAGGTCGACGGCGCGCACCGCGTCGGTGAGAACGGTGACCGAGAAGCCCTGGGTGAGTCCGTCGAGCGCGGTCGATCTCACGCAGTAGTCGGTAGCCAGGCCCGCGACGACCAGCGTGGTGACGCCGGCATCACGGAGCAGGCTCGCGAGCTCGGTCGGTGACGCCTCGTCCGTGGACGGATCGCGGGTTGAGAACCCCGAGTAACCGTCGTGTCCGTCGGTGCCTTTGCGGACGATCGGTCCGGCCACGACCAGGTCGGGGTGGAATGCGGCGCCCCACGTGTCGCCGACGCAGTGCACGGGCCAGATCCCGCCATCCTTCGCGAAGTGTGGGGTGGAGGGTGGATGCCAGTCCGCCGTGTACACGATGTGCGCTCCCTGCCGCTGCGCGTCCGCGATCTCGGCGTTGATGAGCGGAACGACGTCCCCACCACCCGTCACGGAGAGGCTGCCCTCTGGGTCGGCGAAGTCGTTCTGGACGTCGACCACGATGAGCGCGGTCTGCGGATCGTAGGAGATGTCCATCGGCATGGCCGATGATACCCAGCGTGACGAGCGGGGGACGTTCGACCTAGAGGATCCTCGCCCTTCGTCGGAGCAGGAATAGCCGACAGGCCCCTGGTGGGCGGCGCGGCTCGCCCGCTACGGTAGATGTTCGACCCAAGGCGAGGAAGACACCGTGACGGGATCGACCACCGCAGGTCCGCTGCCTGCCGAGACCCATCCAGAGACCGAGCTTCAACGCCTCGTGGCTAAGCGCCTCCGTCGCGCTTCGGATGCAATCGGGGCGGATACCGGCGCCTACGACTCGCCGCAGGGATTCGCGTTCGTGTCCTCGACCGGCAAGCGGAAGAAGAAGCGCTAGGCGCTGCCGAACCGGTCCGTGAGCGCCCAGCCGGCGCGCTCCACGTCCTCCGGCGAGGACCCGGCGGGCATGTTGAAGATCATGCCGTCCAGGCCGACGTCGAGGAACGGCTGGATCGCGTCTCCGACGGACGCGGCGTCGCCGCAGATCAGCCGCATCGCGAGCATCTCGTCATCCAGACCCCGCTCGATCTTGAACGCCTCGCGGCGGCGTTCCGCCTCTTCCTTGGTCTCGGTGACGACCAGGGTTCCCAGGCGCGTCTTGAGGATCTCGCCGGTGTCCCTCCCCACGTCGCGACCGTGTGCGGCCAGGACCTCGAGCTTGTGTCGGATCAGGTCGACGTCGCCGAAGCCGTTCCACATGTCCGCGAACTGCGCGGTGAGGCGAAGAGTCTTCCGCTCACCGCCCCCACCGATCAGGATCTTGGGTCCCCCGGGCTGCACAGGCTGCGGAACGTTGTACGCGCCGTCGACCGAGTGATGACGTCCCTGGAACGTCGAGCGTGGCTGCGTGAACATCAGCCGGCAGATCTGCACGGCGTCCTCGAGCCGCTCGAACCGCTCCGCCACCGCGGGGAAGTCGTAACCGTACGCGACCGACTCCTCGTCGTTCCATGCGGCGCCGATCCCCAGGATCGCACGCCCGGACGACACGATGTCGAGCGTGGTGACGACCTTGGCCAGGAACGCCGGGTTGCGGTACGTGACCCCGGTGACCATCGCGCCGAGCTGGATCCGCGACGTGCGGGCCGCGACCGCCGACAGGATCGTGTAGGCCTCGAGCATCGGGTCGGACGGCGGCGCCTGGATCTCGATCTGGTGGTAGTGGTCCATCACCCAGAACGAGTCGAACCCCGACCGTTCCGCGGCCTGCGCGATCGCGGTGATGCGGTCGAACAACTCGTCATCGGGCACGCCGGGGAACGTGAAGCTCGGGAGCTGCAGGCCGAACGTGGTCATCGTGCGAGGCCTCCTCTCATGCGGGGGCGAGCCTATCCGTAGCCGGGCGGGTCATGCGCCGGACCGAGTGAAGCCAGCGCGTCGTACGCGGCGTACTTGAAGGTCTCGCCGAGCGTCGGGTGGTTGAACACCATCTCGATGAACGTTTCGACCGATCCGCCCAGCACCATCACGGCCAGTCCCACGTGCACGAGCTCGGATGCGCGCTCGCCGATGCAGTGACAGCCGATCAGACGGCGGGTGCTCCGGTCGAAGACGAGCTTAACCATGCCGTCGCGGTCGCCCATGATCTGACCACGGACGTTGTCGCGGAAGAACGCCCGTCCCGCAACGACGTCGAGACCCCGCCGCCCCGCTTCGTCCTCGCCGAGCCCCACGCAGCTCACCTCGGGGATCGTGTAGACACCGTACGGGAGCAGCTCCGAGACCTGCCGCTTGTACGTGAAGCCGAACGCATGGCACACGGCGACCCGCGCCTGCTCCATCGACACGCTCGCGAGCGCCGGGAATCCCACGACGTCGCCCGACGCATAGATGCTCGGCACCGCCGTGCGGAAGTCCTCGTCGACGACGACGTTCCCCCTCGCGTCGACCTCGACGCCGACGGTCGCGAGGTCGAGGTCACGCGTGTTGCCTTGGCGGCCGGCCGCGACCATCACCGAGTCGACCACGACCTCTTCACCCGACGAGAGCGTGCATGTGAGCCCGGTCGGTCCTCGCTCGATCCGCTCGTGCTTGCGCTCCAGATGGAGCCGAACCCCGAGGGCCTCCATCGCCCTGACGAGGCGTTCCCCCATCTCACGGTCGAGGAACGGAAGGAGGCCTGACCGCGGGTCGATCAGGTGGACCTCAACACCCAACGCCGCGAACATGCTGGCGTACTCGCAGCCGATCACGCCGCCGCCGATCACGGCCATCGACCTGGGCAGATGATGGATGTGCAGGATGCCGTCAGCGTCGTGCACGTTCTCGTCGTCGTAGGGGATGCCGGGCGGCCTATGCGGTGTCGACCCCGTGGCGATGAGGATGACCTCAGCGCGGAGCCGGTGGACGTCACCGTCAGCCGTGACCTCGACGGTGTGTGGATCGATCAACCGGCCGTCACCGTGGAGCATCTCGATCCCGTGCCGCCGCAGGTTCTCGCGGATCCGTGCGGTCTCCAGTTCGCGGACCGCGTCCTTGCGTTCGATCAGACGCGTCACCGTGAGCTCGGGATCCAGGTCGACCGTGAGACCACCCAGGTTGCGCTGGCGGTATCCGGACAAGAACAGTGCGGTCTCGCGCAGGGTCTTCGACGGTAGCGTGCCGGTGTGCACCGCGGCGCCCCCTGGATCTGGCTGTCGCTCTACCATCGCGACGCGTTTGCCGAAGTACGCGGCCTGGGCTGCTCCGCGCTCGCCGGCCGGACCACCGCCGATCACGACCAGATCGAAGCGTTCGTCCACGTGCCGAGCGTACGCGACGGTTCCTTCAACCGCGCCGCCTAGGCGGAGAACCAGCGTGCACGCCTGACCGACGCGAAGCCGGCCTTCTCGGCGGAGGTCTCGGCCGAAGGTGCGATGTACGTGCCGGCCGGGCGGCCCGGGATCGAGTAGAAGTCCACGTCGACGCGTCCGACTTGGTCACCACCGAGCTCGACGTAGCACGTCCCGGTGCCGTCGTACCCCGCCGGAGCGACCGTCCCCCGGATCTGCGCGATGAGATGGTCGGCCACCGCACTCGCCTGGCGTTCCGCGAACACGCCAGCCTTGGGTGTGCCCACGCTCGTGACGTCGCCCACGGCCCAGACGCCTGGAAGCCGCGTGGCGAGCGTCCGAGGGTCGACCGGGATCCAGCCGCCCTCAACCAAGCCGGACTCCGCGACGACCGTCGGCACCCGATGCACCGGGATGCCCAAGAACACGTCGTACGGCAGGCGCCGGCCATCGTCGAGCACCGCTTCACGCGTGTCCGCGTCCAACGCTGACACGAGGCGATCCGGGACGAACTCGATACCACGCTCGGCGAAGGAGGCCAGGATCGCCGCCGACGTGTCGGGCGACGGCGGGATCGGCGCACCGAACGGGATCACCACCTGGATCCGGACGTCGTCCCGCACGCCGCGCTCGCGGAGGTAGTCGTCCAGCAGCAACGCGGCTTCGCTCGGCGCCGGCGGGCACTTGAACGGTGTGCCGCACACTCCGACGATCGCGGTGCCTTCGGTGAACGTCGGGAGCACCTCGCGCAGGACCTCCGCGCCGGCGACCGAGTAGAACTCGTTGCCGGCTTCGGCCAGCCCCGGCGTGGCGGCAACGTCGTAGTCGGCACCCAGGGCCACGACCACGACATCGGCCTCGTAGCTGTCGAGGTCCGTCGCGACCTGCCGATGCAGCGGGTCGATCGCGGTGATCGTCTCCTGGCGGAAGCGGACGTGCGGGGTCATCAGGTCGCGGTAGTGCAGCCGGATCGCATCAGGCGTCCGCCTGCCGAACATCACGTCGAGCTTCGAGAAGCCGAACACGAACGCGTCGCCGCGGTCGATCAACGTGATCTCCACCGAGTCACCGAGCTCGGCCGACAAGCGGCTGGAGAGTTCCAACCCACCGAACCCGGCACCGAGGACGAGAACGGAGGTGGACATGGCGCAAGGATAGGGTCAGGTTCTCCGGGTGGCACCGTGAGGCTCGGCTGATCGTGAAGGAGGGGTGATGCTTGCGGACAGCGCGTACATGCTGGCGTTCCGGATCGTGCACATCGTGGCGGGCGTGCTGTGGGTGGGATCCGTCTTCGTGTTCGTCGTGTTCGTCTCGCCGAGCGCAGAAGCGATCGCGCCGGCCGGCGCACCGATGATGGCGGAGTTGCTCGGGAAACGTCGGCTGGTCGATCGCATCATCGCGCTCGGCGTGATCACGGTCGTCGGTGGACTGTTCCTCTATTGGCACGATTGGCATCTGTTCCCGAGCTTCGGCGATTGGCTCGATTCCCGATTCGGCGGCACGCTCACGATCGGCATGATCTCGGCGCTCGTCGCGCTCTCGCTCGGCGGATCCGTCACCCGTCCGAACGTGCGCCGGCTGTTGGTCATCGGTCGTCAGGTCGCCGAGTCCGGGGCGCCACCGGCGCCGGAGGTCGCCGCCGAGATCGGTGCGATCCAGCGCCGCCTCAAGGTCTTCGCGCGGGTGAGCCTGGCGTTCCTGCTCTTCGCTGTCGTCGCGATGTCGGTCGCCCGTTACATCTGATCGAGCCAGCGGTGCCCGGGATGAACGCGGGCGAGCGCTTCGGCCAACCACGCTCGCCGTGCCGGGCTCAAGAGCGGCAACGCGCCGGCGAAGTCGGCCTCGTCCTTCGGGCGTTCGTGCTTCGCCTTGAACAGCAGCACGATCTCCGGCACCAGGTACGGGATGCCATCAGACGTCCGTTCGATGATCCGGTCGTACGGGAAGCGGATGCGGTCGTCGCGTCGGCAGATCCACGTGTCGCCGTCGTGTGGCTCGCGGAAGATGTCCAGACGGTAGACGCCGGTTTCCGGTTCGCGGACCCACGTCTGGTGCATCACCTCGAACGCGGGATCGTCGAGCGGCCACCAGTGGCCCGAACCGACCACGTCGAACGCGAACCCGTCGAGTGCGGTCCGGATCTCGTCGAAGCGCCCGATTGGCACCGCGATCTCCAGGTCCTCGTGCTCCCTCGGCTCTCCGCCGCGGAACAGGTCGAGCGCCCACCCGGCCGCCACGCACCACGGAACGTCGACGCCCGCCAGGCGGTCGGTGACTTCGCGCGGGTGCCACGCGTCCCACGGAGGATCCGCTCCGACCGCGATCCCACCGGGTGGGATCTCCTCGTCCTCCGGTTCCACAGCGTCTCGAGTGACGGCCGCTAGGCCGCGAACTCGCGCCGGACCCGTTCGAACGCCTTGTAGGCGCCGAAGAGCGCGAAGGCAAGCCCGAGCAACGCGGCGACCTGCTTCATGGTCATGACCCGATGCTAGCTCGTCGCAGAAGCTCGCTACGCTTCCGCCACGTGATCGAAGCGATGGAGGTGGCAGGCCATGGCGTTCCGAGGATGGCCCGAAGGGGCCTTGGAGTTCTTCGCGGGTTTGGAGGTCGACAACTCCAAGACGTACTGGCAGAAGAACCAAGAGCGTTACGAGCAGCTCGTGCGCGCTCCGATGGAGGAGTTGCTCGAGGAGCTCGCGCCGACGTGGGGAGAGGGGAAGATCTTCCGGCCATACCGGGACATCCGGTTCAGCGCTGACAAGTCCCCGTACAAGACACACATGGGCGCCGTGGTCGGCGGCGGCTACGTGCAGCTGAGCGCGGATGGGCTCGCGGCCGGATCCGGGATGTGGCACATGGCTCCGGACCAGCTCGAGCGCTACCGAGAGGCCGTGAGCGATGAGCGAACCGGCACGGCACTTCAGGGGATCGTCGACGCGGCGACCGCGGTTGGTCTGCGGGCGAGCGGGCACGAGGAGCTGAAGACCGCGCCGAAGGGCTACCCGAAGGACCACCCACGCATCGAGCTGCTTCGACACAAGGGTCTGGTCACCTGGCGGGAGTGGCCGCCGGCCGCCTGGCTCGGCACCCGTCGGGCGAAAGACCGCGTCGAGGTCTTCCTCCGAGAGTCGCAGCCACTGAACGGATGGCTCAGGACGAACGTCGGTCCGTCGACGCTCCCCGAGCGGAGGCGATGAGGCAGGCCGCTCAGACACGAGGCAGCGTGACCAGCGTGGACAGCGTGTAGATCAGGAGCACCAGCGCAAGCGCGTTCGCTCCGATGCGCACACCTCGGATCGTGAAGCGCTGCGCGAGCGCCACGCAGAACAGCACCGTTGCGAGTAGCACCGTGTCGCGCACGTACTTGTTCGCGGTCTCCCGAGCGGCGGTCCCCTCGGCGAACGCGGCCGAAGCCTGGGCGTTGAGCTTCTTGGCTGCCTCGAAGTTGGGGTTGACGTACCCCGGCATGTATCCGGGTCCGGCCGGTGCCGACGGGTCGTTGAATGGGTCGGTCTTCAGCCACTCCTCGAAGGCCACGCCATAGTCGGCGCTGAAGCGGCGAACGAGCTGCCCTTGCAGCTCCGTGTCACCGGCCCGTCGTGCCACGAGCCACGCGGTGAACATCGACGAGTCGGCCACCAGCTGTTGCCCGCCTAGCGTGGAGAGCGCGTCGGCCTGGAACCGATCGCTCGACGCCTGTCCGTAGAGCACGGTCTGGCGACCACCCACTGCGTGGCCTGGTACCCGCTCCACGCGGTCGCGATGGCGACGATCGCCAGGACCGTGACCTCGGCGATCTCGATCGCCGTCTGCCAGCGTGGGCGCGGTTCGTCGTCGGTCACGGGTTCGGTCCCGGGCTCGGTCCCGGGTGCGGTCCAGGCAGGACGTTGATCGCCCGCGCGATGACCAGGATCGCGGTCACCAACGACACCACGGATTGCAGGAGCATCGTCATCTTCGCCCACGTCTGGAGCGGCAAGGTGTCGGTCGGGCTGAACGCGGTGGCGTTCGTGTACGCCAGGTAGAGGTAGTCGGGGTACTTCGGGCGCCACCCATCGGGGACGAGCTCCGGCGTGGCGTTCTCCGGGAACGCGAAGCTCGGCGCCACGCCCGAACCGGCGGCGCGCTCGGCGGGGCCGCCGCGATCCAGCTCCCAATACCAGAGGCTGAAGACGATGATGTTCGTGATCCAGAGCGCCGCGCCCCTGCCAAGCAAGTCTGTAGCGTTGATGCCTGCGACGCCCGCCAGGATGTCGACGATCAGCACCACGACGCCTCCCAGTGTCCCCAACGTCATGACCGAGATCAGCACGATCGTGGATCGCCGGGCGGCGCGGGACCGACGGTCGATCCGGCCGGGATCACGAAGGATGACGACCACGAGCAGGAGGAACTCGAGCGCCGGGAACAGCCACCATCCGGGCAGGCGTCCGCGCGATGGGGTGATGAGCTGCAGGACGATCGACGCGAACACGGCGAGCGCCATGGGCCAGCGTGGCTCGGGTTCGATCGCCGCGGCGGTCACCGCGGCTCCTTCGCCTTCGGCTTCTTCGGTGGCAGCGAGGATGCGAACGCGACCCCGCGGTCGACCCATGCCTGCAGGGTGCGCTCGGTCGCGATCGCGTCGGGACCGACCGCGAGGAACCCGCGTGACGTGCGGGCGCCGACGTCCATCAGGCGCACGCCGGGTTCACCGAGCGCCGCGTCACCGTCGGCGGCCGACAGGCGCACGAGTAGGTCCTCGCGGCTCACCCCAACGGCCATGTTCCCCCCGACCGTGTAGCAGAGGCCACCGAACATCTTGATCTCGGTGACGCCCTTCACTGCGGTGAGCGCGTCGCGAACCCGCTTAGCGAGCTCTTCGTCGTACGGCACGACGCGCAGCCTAACGTGCCGGGGGTCAGGAGCGGCCGGCGAGCTTCGCAAGACGGACCGCCTCGGCGATCCCGCCGGCGAACGGGTCCCCGTGCCCAGTCAAGACGAGGTCCGCGGGCAGCGGCGCCAGCGCGTCGAGTGAGCGAAGCGCCTGCTCCGAGTCGCGGTTCAGGCCGTCGGGCGCGATCTGCGGTCCCGTGCGGCCGGTCAGCGGGTTCCGCGTGGACATGGCGTCCCCGGTGATCACGACGCGTTTGCCCTCTAGCAGGATCGCGCAGCTCCCTGCCGTGTGACCGGGCACGTGGACGACGCGCGGACGACCAGGGACGTCGAGCGTCTCGCCGTCGTGGAACACGGAGACCTCGTGGATGGGCACGATCTTCAGGCCCTTGCGGCGCATCAGTCCGAACAATGTGCGGTAGGCCTCCGCCCGCAACAGGTACTTGGTGGTGCTGGCCTCGTTCTCGTACGGCATGGCACCGGTGCGTGCCATGGTCTCGTCCTCGCGATGGATCCGCACGATCGCGTGCGCCTCGGTGCGCGCCCGCTCCGCGAAACCCGTGTGGTCGCTGTGCGCGTGGGTCAGCAGCACGGAATCCAGATCGTCGAGCGTCCGGCCGAGCGCTCCGACGGCGCGGGCGAACTCCTCCCAGTCGCCGGGCGCCCCCGCGTCGAACAGCGTGAGCTTGCCGCCCTCCTCGACCAGGTAGAAGTTGACGACGCCGCGCGTCAGCCGATGGAGTCCCTCGGCGACCTGCACGGGCTCAGGCTTCGGCCGGCGGCGGCGGTGGTGGTGGAGGCGGGGTAGAGTCGCCTTTCGAGCGGAGCGCGTCGGTGGCCTCGTTGACCGAAGCGGTGATGGCGTCCCCGATCGCGTTCACTGCGTCGGAGAGTTCCTTCTTCGCCACGTCGTCCTTGAGCGTCGCGCCCAACGCCGAGACACCCTTCGAGAGTTCGTCGAACAGTTCCTTCATCGCACGCTTCAGCTCGCGCTCCGATTCGTCCGCGTCGGGGGGCTCCGGGGATCCCGCCTCGCGGTACCGATCGGCGACCCGGCGTCCCCACGAGGAGAACTTCTCGCCGACCTCTCCCCAAGCCTGTTTCGCACCATCCGTCATGGAAGCCTCCTGAGGTCCCGTTGCGCGCAGCCTAGCGCCGACCGGACGCTCCGGATGACCGTGAGCGCTGACCCCTCGGGTTGCGGCCTGCCACGGCTCGGGCAAGGATGCTCTCATGGAATTGCCCGAGACCCGTTACGCGATGACCGCCGATGGTGTCCACATCGCCTACCAGGTGTTCGGCGACGGGCCGGTCGACATCCTGTTCGTCCTCGGGTGGGTCACGCACATCGAGCAGATGTGGACCGAGCCTCGGTTCGAGCGATTCTTCACGCGCCTCTCCTCGTTCGCCCGCGTGATGGTGTTCGACAAACGAGGTGTCGGGCTCTCCGATCGGGTGTCCGAAGAGAACCTGCCGTCGCTCGAGGTCCGGATGGACGACGCCCGCGCTGTGATGGATGCCGTCGGCTCCGAGCGCGCGGTGGTGCTCGGCGTGTCGGAGGGTGGCCCGATGGCGATGCTGTTCGCCGCGACGTACCCGGAGCGCACGATCGCGTTGGTCGTGTTCGGCACCAGCGCGTGTTGGAACAACGCGCCGGACTACCCGTACAGCGTTCGCGATGCGGACGAGGACCCGGAGATCCTAGCCTTCCGTGAGCGGCGGGAGCGACTATGGGGGACGAAGGAGCTCGCCAGGGAGTTCCTCGCGGACTCGTTCTCGCCCGGCCTCGCCGACGACGAGTCGCTGCAAGCGTGGCTCGCCGGCTACATGCGGAGCGCGGCGAGCCCGGGCGCCGTGAACGCTCTGTCGGCGATGAACCGCGACATCGATGTCCGCTCGGCCCTCCCGGCGATCCACGTCCCGACCCTCGTGCTCGCTCGGGACGGGGACCTCGACTATCCGGAACGGGAAACGAGGTGGATCGCGGACCACATCCATGGCGCGCGGTACGTCGCGTTCCCGGGGGACGATCATCTGTTCGTCATGGGGCGGCAAGACGATCTGCTCGATGAGATCGAGCGCTTCGTGGCATCTGTTCGCGACGACGAGGCAGACCTCGATCGGGTGCTCGCGACGGTGATGTTCACCGACATGGTGGGCTCGACCGAGAAGGCGGCCGAGCTCGGAGACAAGGGATGGCGTGATCTGGTGGAGCGTCACCACGGGGTGGTGCGGGCGTTGCTCGGCCGGTTCCGCGGCAAGGAGGTCGACACCGCGGGAGACGGCTTCTTCGCCACGTTCGACGGGCCGGCCCGAGGCGTGCGTTGTGCCGAAGCGATCGCCGAGGCTGTGAGGGATATCGGGATCGAGGTCCGGGCCGGGGTGCACACCGGTGAGGTGGAGACGATCGCCGGGAAGGTCGGAGGCATCGCCGTGAACGTCGGCGCGAGGATCGCGTCGCTCGCCGCGCCCTCCGAGGTGCTCGTCTCCCACACCGTCCAAGGGCTCGTGTCCGGCTCCGGCCTGCGGTTCGAGGACGCAGGAGAACACGCACTGAAGGGTGTTCCCGACCGGTGGCGCCTCTATCGGCTCGTCGGCTCGTGACCGACACGCGGGCCGATTGGCGGGACCGGCGCGCGCCCGGATAAGGTCGTCCTCGCGAACGTTCGGCGGAGGGGGGGCCGTGTCCGAGCAGCGACCATCGACGGGGGTGGCGTCCATCATCGCCGCGGGCGCGGTGATCGGCGCCGTCGAGGTGGTGCTCGCGATCTCGTTCGCCGCGCTCGTCTACGGCGGATACCTCTCCCAGTTCCTGGCCGAGGGGATCGGCCTCTACCTGGCGGCCGCCGCGATCACGCTCGCGGTTCTCGCGTGGCGCGCTGGCGCGCGGGGCGTGGTCGGGAGCGTCCAGGACGCCGCAGCCGCGGTCCTTGCGGTCGTCGCCGCGACGACGGCGTTGGACGCGTTCGGCAGCATCAACCGGGCCTTCCTCACGGTCGTCGCCGCGACGATGGTCGTGACGATCCTGACCGGCATCGCGTTCCTCGTGCTGGGGACGTTCCGACTGGGGAACCTCGTGCGGTTCGTCCCGTACCCCGTGGTCGGCGGATTCCTCGCGGGGACCGGATGGTTGCTCTTCAAAGGTGGGATCGGTGTCGCGGCAGAGATCCAGCCGATGCTCCGCACCGTCCATGACCTGTCGCGTCCGTACGAGCTGATCCGCTGGGTCCCCGGGCTCGCGTTCGGCGTGATCCTGTTCCTCGCGACACGGATCGTGCGACGCCCTCTCGTGATCCCGGTGGTCCTGGGGATCGGCGTGGCGCTGTTCGTCATCGGGATGCTCGTCTCTGGTTCCACGATCGCGACCGCGCGGCTCGGTGGATGGGTGCTCGGTCCGTTCCCCGCTGCACGCTTGTGGCAGCCATGGACGTTCCGCGCGCTCACCGGCGCCGATTGGTCGGCGGTGCTCGATCAAGCCGCCGGTATCGCCACCGCGGTGTTCGTCGCGGTGATCGCGGCGCTGTTCAATATGAGCGGGATCGAGCTGATCCTCCACAAGGATCTCGACTCGAACCGCGAGCTCCGAGACGCCGGGATCCTGAACGTCATCGCGGGGCCTTTCGGCGGGATCCCCGCGTACCACGCCCTCAGCTTGACGTCGCTCGCGCAGCAGATGAACGTCAGCGCGCGCGCGTCGGGGTTCGTGGCGGCCCTCGTGCCGCTGACGGCAGTCGTCTTCGGTGCGGAGATCGTCGAGCTGATCCCTCGCTTGATCGTCGGAGGCGTGCTCGTGTTCGTCGGCTTGGGTTTCATCGTCGATTGGGTGTGGGACAAGCGCCGGTCCCTGCCGGTGAGCGAGTACCTGGTCGTGTGGGGGATCCTGCTAACGATCGCCGCTCGCGGCCTGCTGCCGGGCGTCGTCGTCGGCCTGGTCCTCGCGCTCGTACTGTTCGCCGTCAACTACAGCAAGATCGAACTGGTCCACGAGGTGAGCTTCGGGGATACGTACCAGAGCAACGTCGACCGGCCGGCGGCTGAGCGTTCAGCGCTCAAGACGATGAGCGAGCGCGTCCAGATCTTGCGCGTGAACGGGTTCGTGTTCTTCGGAACGGCGAGCGGGCTGCTCGAGCGCATCCGCAAGCGGGTAGAAGCGGGGCCGTTGCGCTACCTCCTGATCGACCTGCGCCGTGTGACCGGCGTGGACTCATCGGCGGTGCTGTCGTTCCGCAAAGTGGCGCAGCTCGCGGAGGCGAGCGGCTTCGAGCTGGTGTTCACGGGGGCGGCCGAGCAGGTGCACCGGATGCTCGAGCAGGGCGGCGCGGGCGCCGCGGATGGCGTCGTGTGTTTCGAGCCGGATCTCGATCGAGGCCTGCAGCGGTGCGAGGACGGGCTGCTCGCGAACGGGGGCGCCGTGGCGTTCACGGACGGATCGGCCGAGACCCTTGCCGGTATGCCGCCTGGTCTCGACCCCTACCTCGAACGGATGTCCCTCGCGGCGGGCACCGTGCTGATCCGCCAGGGCGACGCGCCCGACGACGTGTTCGTCCTGGCGTCGGGCGGGCTCCAGGTGGAGTTCCAGACGCCCGACGGCACGCGGATGCGATTGGCGACGGTGCGCTCGGGTGTGGTGGTCGGCGAGGTCGCGATGTACATGGGCATCCCGCGCACGGCCGACGTGGTGGCCGAGACACCCTGCGTGGTCCTGCGGCTCACCCGTTCCTCGATCGAACGCATGGAGGCCGAGGAACCGGAGCTGGCGGCGGCGCTGCATCGGTGGCTCGCGCGGACGCTCGCCGAGCGATTGAGCGACACCCAGCGCGTGTTCGAAGCCCTACTCGACTGAGCGTCGATCCCGGCTCGCGATCGCTCCCAGGTAGGCTCCGTCCGCATGAAGACCATCGGGAACATCCTCTGGTTCGTGCTCGCGGGGATCTGGCTCGCCCTCGGCTACGCGTTCGCCGGCTTCATCATGTGCATCACGATCATCGGCATCCCGTTCGGCATCCAGGCGTTCAAGCTGGCCGGCTTCGTGCTCTGGCCGTTCGGTCGAACGGTCGCCCGCGTGGAAGGGGGCGGCGGTGTCCTCGAGGTGATCTTCAACCTGCTCTGGCTGTTCTTCTTCGGCTGGGAGCTGTTCCTCATCAGCCTGGTGAGCGGCGCGCTGCTCTGCATCACGATCATCGGCATCCCGTTCGGCATCCAGGCGTTCAAGTTGAGTGTCCTGGCGCTCTGGCCGTTCGGCCGCGAGGTCGTCGCTGCGGGCTCGACCGGATCGCGACCTGCGTGAACCGGAAGCGCGACCGCCGTCAGCCGACCTAGCCGGTTCCGCCCCCGAGCGCGCGCACGACCTCTTGCGCTGTCGGTCGGTACTTCTTCGGGACCTCGAACTCCCACGATCCCCCGTCGGCGAACCCGATCTTCAACGACGCGGTGAGCGTGTGCGGTTCGAGCTGGACGGATGAGATCGCGCTCCGCGCCACGCGCGCGATGACTTCCGAGCCGACCTTCGGTTTCATCGCGCCGGTCTTGCCTTGCACGATCGCGAGCTCGTCGTCCGTCACGGCGACGTAGCCGACGGTCCCGAACGACGGCGCCCCGTCATATGGCCCATGCGTTCCCGGCGCCACTGCCGACCCCGTGATCCCGCGGCCGACGGCTCGCATCGCCGCATCGCCGGTCATGCGCTTGGTCAGACCCTTCGGGCTCACGAACGTCCCCGCGATCTGCGGTGATCCGAGGGCACCACTCGCATCGTCTGCCATCGTCGTTCCCCTTCCGTAAAGGTGCGTGACGACCGGCTAACTGCGGACGCGCGCTCCGTCCGGATCGTAGAACGGCCGGTCGGTGGTGCGTCCCTCGGTCGTCACCCCGTCGGGAGCGCTGAGCGTCACGGGCGAGCCCGGCGGCAGGTCCGCGGGGAGATAGCCCATGCCGAGCGCCTTCCCCAGGAACCACCCGTGGTCGGTGGAGGTGAGCGTCCCGAGCTCGTGGCCGTCAGGACCGGACACGGTGTCGCCGGCCGCCGGCACGTGCGAGAGATCCGCGAGCTCGATCCCGGTGAGGCGTCGGGAGATGCCGTCCTCGCGCTGACGCCGGAGCGCGTCGCGGCCGATGAACGGGCCGGCGTCCAGGTCCACGGCCCAACCCAGTCCGGCTTCGAGCGGTGACGTTGTCTCGCTCACGTCCAGTCCGTAGAGGGGGTACTTCTTCTCCATGCGCGTGCTGCGGAGCGCTCCCAGCCCGCATGGTGTGGCGCCGGCCGCCGTCAGCGTGTCCCACATGTGGAGCGCGTAGTCCCGAGGGTAGTAGAGCTCGTATCCGAGCTCGCCGGAGTACCCGGTCCGCGAGAGCAGGGTCGGCACCTCCGCCACGATCGTTCGCACGGAGCGGAAGTAGGGCAGCCGGTCGGTCGTGAGGTCCGCGTCCGTGATCGGCCTAAGCAGCTCACGCGAACCGGGGCCTTGCACGGACAGATACGCGGTCCCCGAGATGCAGTTCGTCACATATGCGCGTCGGTCACGCGCATGCTCCGTCACGTGCCGCTCGACGATCTCGGCACGTGACGGCGTTGCGATCAACCAGTAGTGCTCCGGTCCCAAGCGGTAGGCGGTGAGGTCGTCGATCATCCCGCCCTGCTCGTTGCAGGCCGATGCATAGAGGACCTGGTCGTCGGTGGCCAACCGTCGTGGTACGTCACGCGCGAGCACGTGATCGAGAAGCGCCTCGGCATCCGGTCCTTTGATATCGATCGGCCCCTGGGAGTAGACGTCGTAGAGCCCGACGCCCTCGCGCGTGACGAGGTGCTCCTGTTCGGTCGATGTGAACACGACCGCGGCGTCGAACCCGATGCGGTCGCCCATCTCGGCGCCGAGCTCGATGAAGCGCTGGTGGTAGGGCGTGTGACGTGTCGGCATGGTCGGGGAGCCTAGCGGCGCTTCGCGAGCGTTACCATGCCGAGATGCGCCTCGGGGCCTACCCGGGCGGACAGGAGACATCGCGATGTCGACGACCGTGAGAGCTGCGCTGCTGCAGACTGACTGGGCCGGATCCCAGGAGGCGATGATCGACAAGCACGAGGAGGCGGCGCGCGAGGCAGCCGCCGACGGTGCGCAGGTGATGTGCTTCCAGGAGCTCTTCTATGGGCCGTACTTCTGCCAGGTGCAGGACCCGGAGTTCTACGGCTACACGGAGCCGATCCCCGACGGACCGACCACGAAGCGGTTCCAGTCGGTGGCCAAGGAGCTCGGGATGGTCCTCGTCCTGCCGATGTACGAGATCGTGCAGGACGGCCTGTACTACAACACCGCCGCGGTGATCGATGCCGACGGCACGTACGTGGGCAAGTACCGCAAGCAGCACATCCCGCAGGTGAAGGGCTTCTGGGAGAAGTTCTACTTCGCACCCGGCACCGGCGGCTATCCGGTCTTCGAGACCGCGGTGGGCAAGGTCGGCGTCTACATCTGCTACGACCGGCACTTCCCGGAGGGCTGGCGGATGCTCGGCCTGCACGGGGCCGAGATCGTGTTCAATCCCTCGGCGACGCATCGCGGCCTGTCGGAGTACATCTGGCGTCTGGAGCAGCCGGCCGCGGCGGTCGCGAACATGTACTACATCGGCGCGATCAACCGTGTCGGGATCGAGCCGCTCGGCGACGACGACTTCTACGGCCAGAGCTACTTCGTTGACCCCGAAGGCAAGTTCGTCGGCGAGCTCGGCGACGCGTACAAGCCCGAGCTGATCGTCCGCGATCTGGACCTCGGCAAGATCCGCGAGGTGCGTGATCGGTGGGCGTTCTATCGTGATCGTCGTCCGGACGCCTACGACGACCTCGTGGCGCGCTGACCCGATGGACCTCGGCGTCGTCCTGCAGACCACGCCGCCCAGCGCGCGCGTGATCGACCTGGCGAAGAAGGCGGAGACGTACGGGTTCAGCCACGTGTGGACGTTCGACAGTCATCTCTTGTGGCAGGAGCCGTTCCCGATCTACACCCAGATCCTGGCGAACACCCGCAACGTGATGGTCGGCCCCATGGTGACGAACCCGCTCACGCGCGACTGGACCGTGACGGCCAGCCTGTTCGCGACGCTCAACGAGATGTTCGGCAACCGAACGGTGATCGGGATCGGCCGTGGCGACTCCGCGGTGCGCGTGATCAACGGGAGCCCCGCAACGTTGGCCTCGCTCCGCGCGTCGATCCACGTGATCCGCGAGCTCGCGAACGGCCGCGAGGTGGAGCACCGAGGTTCGACGCTGCGTTTCCCCTGGGCGTCGAAGAGCCGGGCCGAGGTCTGGGTGGCGGGATACGGGCCGAAGGCGCTCGAGCTGACCGGGCAGGTCGGCGACGGGTTCATCTTGCAGCTCGCGGATCCGGATGTCACCGCGTGGACGATCTTGGCGGTCCGGACGGCGGCTGAGCAGGCGGGCCGCGATCCCAGCGACGTCACGATCTGCGTCGCCGCGCCCGCGTACGTGACCGACGACGTCGCGCACGCGCGCGAGCAGTGCCGGTGGTTCGGCGGCATGGTCGGCAACCACGTCGCCGACATCGTCGCCCGCTACGGCGAGGACTCCGCGGTGCCCAAGACGCTGACCGACTACATCAAGGGGCGAGAGGGCTACGACTACAACGAGCACGGGCAGGCGGGCAACGCCCACACCGCGTTCGTCCCCGACGAGATCGTGGATCGATTCTGCCTGGTGGGGCCGGTCGACGAACACGTCCGCCGGCTGCGCGAGCTGAAGGCGCTGGGCGTGGATCAGTTCGCCGTCTATCTGCAGCACGACGCGAAGGACGAGACGCTCCAGGCGTACGGCGAGAAGGTCATCCCCGCGATCGCCGACCCGGTGCTCGCCAAGACGTAGCTAGGTGGGGATCCGGCTCCGCGGCAGGAATCGACCCTGACCGGGCGTCCCGAGGAACTCGCCGTGGTCGACCAGCACCTGTCCGCGCTGCATCACGACCTCTGGTATCCCGCGAACGGCTCGTCCCTCGTACGCGGAGTAGTCCACCCGCATGTGATGGGTCGCCGACGACAGCACGCGCTCCTTCGTCGGATCGAACACGACGATGTCGGCGTCGGATCCGGGCGCGATGGTCCCCTTGCGCGGGTAGAGGCCGAACATCTTCGCGGGTGCGGTCGCGACCACCTCTACGAAGCGGTTCAGGTCGATGTGACCCGCCTCGACGCCGTCGTAGAGCAGGGTGAACCGATCCTCCACCGACGGCAGCCCGTTCGGGATCTTCGAGAAGTCGTCCTTGCCCAGGTCCTTCTGACCGATGTAGTTGAACGGGGCGTGATCGGTCGACACGACAGAGAGATCGCCGCCGCGGAGCCCGGTCCACAGCTCCGCCTGGTGGTCGGCCGTCCGCAGCGGCGGGGAGCAGACGAACTTCGCGCCCTCGAACCCGGGCTTCGCCATGTCGTCCTGGCTCAGGTATAGGTAGTGGGGGCAGGTCTCGGCGTACGCGGCCTGGCCGCGGTCGCGCGCCTCGCGGAGCGCGTTCAGCCCGTCCCGCGACGACAGATGGACGATGTAGGCGGGCGTGTCTGCGAGCTCCGCCAGGCGGAACACGCGGTGCACGGCTTCGCCCTCCATCGCGGCCGGACGCGTCAGCGCGTGGTTCACGGGCGCGGTCTTGCCCTCGTCTAGGAACTGTCGGGTCAACACGTCGATCGGCCCGCCGTTCTCGGCGTGCATCATGATCAAGGCACCCGACGTCCCCGCCTGCTGCATCGCCCGGAAGATGGACGCGTCGTCGAGCATGAAGACGCCCGGGTAGGCCATGAACAGCTTGAAGGAGGTCACGCCCTCGCCGACGAGCTCGTCCATCTCCTTAAGGACCTGATCGTTCACCTCGCGCACGATCATGTGGAATCCATAGTCGGTGAAGGCGTTCTGCGCCTTCGCGAACCAACGGTCGAGTCCTTCGCGGAGTCCTTCACCGTAGTCCTGCAGCGCGAAGTCGACGATCGTCGTGGTTCCCCCGAACGCGGCGGCGCGCGTCCCGGTCTCGAAGTCGTCGGAGCAGAAGCTCCCGCCGAACGGCAGCTCCATATGCGTGTGCACGTCAACGCCGCCGGGCATCACGTAGCGGCCGATCGCGTCGATGACCCGGTCGGCCTCGACGGCCATGCCCCTGCCGATCGCGGCGACCTTCTCGTCCTCGATCACGACGTCGGCCTGGGAGGTCTCGGTCGCGGTGACGACGGTGCCACCTTCGATGAGGGTTCGCATGGCCGTCTCCTCTCGGTTCGTGTCGGCCATTGTGGGCGGGGCATCCTGCCTGTCAACCGGGCGTCACCAGCCTCCCTACCGCTTCGGATCGCCAACCGGTACATTCCTGGCCAGTTCGCGGCCCGCGACAGACACCAGGGAGGAAGCGGCATGAGCGACCAGCCCGACGTCACCGGACGGTTCACCAGGCGATCCTTCATCTTCCGATCGGCCGGCACCTTGGTGATCGCCGGGGGATTGCCGGCGATCCTCGACGCCTGCACCAAGGCGGGCGATACGAACCCGAACCCGGTCCCGACCGGCGGCTCGGGAGGGACCACGACCGCGACGCTCAAGGTGGGGTGGTCATCCGAGCCCGACACCCTGAACCCCTTGACCTCGTACTCCACCGAGTCCAACGAGGTCCTGCAGCTGGTCTACGACAAGCTGAACGACTACGACGCCGACCTGAAGATCCAGCCGAACCTGGCGGAGTCCACCACGACCTCGACCGACGGCAAGACCGTCACGTATGCGCTCCGCTCCGGCGTGACGTGGCACGACGGGACACCGTTCACCGCCGACGACGTCGTGTTCACCTACGCGCTGATCCACGACGAAGGTCTCTCGCAGTACGCACAGTGGCTGACCGACATGACCGACGTGAAGGCGACCGACCCCAACACGGTGGAGGTCACGTTCAAGCGACCGCAGGCGTTCGACCCCGGTCTCGCGATCCCGATCCTGCCGCAGCACCTGTGGAAGGGGATGACTTCGGCGCAGATCCAGAAGTTCGCGAACGACTCACCGGTCGGGACCGGGCCGTTCACGTTCGGCGAATGGAAGCGCGGGCAGACGATCTCGGTCACCCGCAACGACGGTTTCTGGGGATCGGCACCGGCCGCGTCCACCGTGATCTGGGTCTTGTATCAGACCGAAGATGTGATGGCGCAAGAGCTGCAAGCCGGTGACGTCGATATCCTCCCCGAGGTACCGCCCACGATCTGGGACGGGTTGCCCACCGACGGGCCGGTCAAGCGCCTCTCGCTGCCCGGATTCTCGTTCCATCACATCGGCATGAACGTCTCGACCGACCCCGCGTCGGGCGGCAACCCGTTGCTCCTCGACCGCAACGTGCGGCAGGCGCTCAGCCTGGCCGTGGACCGCAACCAACTGGTGCAGATCGCGTTGGCAGGTCACGGGAAGCCGGGCAGCGTCTTGCTGCCGCCCGCGATGGGCGACTTCCAGTTGCAGGTGGCCGACGCCGACCAGCTGAACGCGAACCCTGACAAGGCCAAGCAGCTCCTGGATCAAGCGGGGTACGCACCCGGTGCCGACGGGATCCGCGAGAAGGCGGGGCAGCGTTTGGAGTTCCGGCTGATCGCGATCGAGTCGACCACCGTGGATGTGCGCGCGGCGCAGCTGTTCGCCAACGCTGCCCAGGATGTGGGGATCAAGCTGAACCTCTCGACGCTCGACGAGAACACCCTCGGCTCGACCGTCTACAACGCCCAACCGGATTGGGACATCTTCGTGTGGGGATGGGACTCCGGCGTGAACGACCCTGACTACCTGCTTGGCGTGCCACTCACGAGCCAGATCGGCGGCAACAACGATGTCTTCTATTCCAACCCGACGTACGACAAGCTGTACGACCAACAGGCGACCGAGCTCGATCCGACCAAGCGCCAGGACATCGTCGACCGGATGCAGCAGATCTACTACGACGACTGCGCGTACATCGTCATGTGGTACCAGGACAAGCTGCAGGCCTACCGGACCGACACGTGGACCGGTTGGACGGAGACACCCGGCGGTGTGGTGTTCAACCTGACGCGTGCCAATTACCTGAACGCGACGCCCGCGTGATCGCACAGGAAGGCTGAGGTCCGGGGTGCGACTGCCGTTCCTCGGCAGGAAGCTGATCCAGCTGTTCCTCACGCTCCTGGCGGTGGTGACGTTCAACTTCCTGCTGTTCCGGGTGCTGCCGGGCGATCCGATCCAGCTGTACGCGCGTTCCGGCCGGCTGACACCCGAGGCCGCCGCACAGCTCCGTTCGTTGTTCGGGTTGGACAAGCCCGTGTGGGAGCAGTTCTGGATCTACCTGAAGAGCCTCTTGCACGGCGACATGGGCTTCTCGCTCACGTACCGCCGCCCGGTGAGCGACATCATCGGCGAACGGATGGTTAACACGATCCTGCTGGTGGGAACGGCAACGGTCATCGTCGTGGTCCTCGGCGTGATCCTGGGCGCGATCGCCGCGTCCAAGCGCGATTCCAAGATGGACTCGAGCACGGTCTACGGGTCGCTCACCTTGTGGAGCATGCCGACGTTCTGGGTCGGCTTGCTGCTGGTGTTCACGTTCGGCGTCTGGTTCCAGATCCTGCCGATCTCGGGGATCTCGACCCCTGGGGCGACGTACAGCACGCCGTTCGGGCAGGTGCTGGATGTGGCGAAACATCTGATCCTGCCGACGATCACCCTGGTGCTCGTCGACATCGGCCAGTTCGTCCTGATCACGCGGAGCTCGCTCGTGGATGTGCTCACGGAGGACTTCATCACGACGGCGCAGGCGAAGGGCAACCCGCGCGGGCGCGTCGTATGGAAGCACGGGATGCGCAACGCGATGCTGCCGGTCGTCACCACGACCGCGTTGTACGTGGGGCTCGTGGTGGGCGGAGCGATCCAGGTAGAGACCGTGTTCTCCTGGCCGGGCATGGGAGAACTCACCTACGACGCCGTTCTCCGCCGCGACTACCCGGTGCTCGAGGCGTGCTTCTTGATCTTCGCGTTCACCGTGATCATCGCGAACTTCCTGAGCGACATCCTCTATCGGAGGCTCGATCCACGGGTGCGTGAGGCCTGATGTCCGTCGTCTTCGAACCGATCGACCCCGCCGATCCGATCGATCCGATCGATACCGGTGATCGGACCGGCGCCTGGGCCGTCACGGCTCGCACGCTGCGCGAGATCTGGCGCGACCGGGCCGGCCGGATCGGGTTGATCCTGCTCGCGTTCATCTTCGTGATCGCGGTGATCGGCCCGATCGTGTTCCCGTTCGACCCCACAGACGTGGGGAAGACCGCCGCGTCGATCTTCCAGCCCCCATCGCGAGAGCATTGGCTCGGCACCGACGAGCTCGGCCGTGACGTGTTCCGGGAGTTCCTGGCGGGGGCGAAGATCTCGATCTTCGTCGGATTGTTCGCGACCGTGATCTCGATCCTGGTGGGCTCGATCGTGGGGCTGGTCGCTGGCTACTTCGGGCGGTGGATCGATGCCAGTTTGATGCGCGTGACCGACTTCTTCCTGGTCTTGCCGACGATCCCGCTCGTGATCGTCCTCGCGGCGATCTTCGGTCAGAGCTTGGGGATCCTGGTCCTGGTGATCGGCCTCACCGCGTGGCCGCCCGTCGCACGCATCGTCCGCTCCCAGGTGCTCTCGCTCCGCGAACGTCAGTTCATGATGCGCATCCGATCGATGGGATCGTCGCACGTGCGGTTGATCACCCGGCATGTCCTCCCGAACGTCGCGCCGTTGATCTTCGCGAACGCGGTGCTCGTGATCGCGGGCTGCATCCTGGCGGAGGCGACGCTCGCCTTCCTGGGATTGGGAGACCCCGTCCACGTCTCCTGGGGGACGATGCTGCACTACGCGTTCGTGACGGGCGCCGTCGGGCGGGGCGCCTGGTGGTACTTCATCCCGCCGGGTTTGGGGATCGTCGCCGTGGTGCTGGGCTTCACGTTGGCGGGTCACACGTTGGACCGGCTGTTGAACCCTCGGTTGCGGGAGCGGCGATGACGACCCTGTTGGAGATCGAGGATCTGCGCGTGGCCTACGCCGTGGCCGGCGGTTCGGTCGAGGCGGTCGGCGGCGTGAGCCTCACGCTCGAACCGGGGCAGGCGCTCGGTCTGGCCGGCGAGTCCGGTTGTGGCAAGACCACGACCGCGCTCGCTATCCCGCGCCTGCTCCCGCCGAGCGCGACCGTGACCGGCAGGATCCAGCTCGGCGACGTCGACGTGCTCAAGCTCTCGGCCAAGGAGCTCGACGACCTGCGATGGCGGAGGATATCCGTCGTGTTCCAGGGCTCGATGAACGCGCTGAACCCCGTGCAGCGCATCGGTGATCAGCTCCTCGAGCCGATCCAGCTTCACGAGAAGGAGACCTCTACCTCCGAAGGACGAGGCCGGGTGACGGAGCTGCTCGAGGCCGTGGGGATCCCCGGTGACCGCGCGCGCGACTACCCGCATGAGCTCTCGGGAGGGATGCGCCAGCGTGTGATGATCGCGATGGCCCTCGTGTGCCGGCCTCAGCTGGTGCTTGCCGACGAACCGATCACCGCGCTCGACGTGATGACGCAGGCGCAGATCCTGAGGCTGTTGCGCGACCTCCGCGAACGGCTCGGGTTGTCGATGATCCTGATCTCGCACGACCTGTCGGTGCTGGCCGAGACGTGCGATCGGGTCGCGATCATGTACGCGGGCCGGATGGTCGAGGAGGCGTCGGTGCAGGCGTTGTTCCCACGGAAGGGGACCGGTGAAGGTCCCGCGCATCCGTACACGAAGGGCCTGCTGAACGCGTTCCCCAACATCCGTGGCGAACGGCGCTTCGTGGACGGGATGCCCGGCTACCCGCCGGACCTGGCCTCGCCGCCGCCTGGTTGTCGGTTCCACGAGCGATGTCCGGTGGCGATCGACCGGTGCGCGGTCGACGATCCCGCCTTGCGTCCGGTCGGGCCGGGCCATGTCGCGGCGTGCCATCTGGTGGGAGAGGAGCCATGACCAAGGTGCTCGCTGGCGTCGACCAGCGCACGGGCGGGCCGATCCTGCACGTGGAGGACCTCCGAGTGACGTACGCCTCGCGTCGGCGCAACGTGAAGCCGGTCCTCGCGGTGGACGGCGTGTCGTTCGATCTGCAGCGTGGCGAGATCTTGGCGCTCGTGGGGGAGTCGGGATGCGGGAAGACATCGATCGCCCACGCGGTGATGCGGCTCGTGCCGACGGCCGGCGGCTCGATCGTGTTCCGCGGACAGGACATCACCGCGCTGTCCGATCGAACGATGCGTCCGATCCGGGCGGGGATCCAGATGGTGTTCCAAGACCCGTACGAGTCGCTCGACCCCCGGCAGACGGTGTTCGATCTGGTCGCCGAGCCGCTCGACATCCACGGCCGGGCGACGGCCGAGGGCGAGCGCAGACGTGTGGTGCTCTCCGCGTTGTCCGACGCCGGGCTTCATCCGGCCGCCGAGATCGCTCGGCGTCATCCGCACCACCTCTCGGGCGGGCAGCGGCAGCGGGTCGCGATCGCCGCCGCCATGGTCTTGGGGCCGGACCTCATCGTCGCCGACGAGCCGGCGTCGATGCTCGATGTCTCGCTCCGCGCCGGCATCCTGCGATTGATGCTGGACCTGCGGGACCAGCGGCAGGTCTTCGTGCCTGTTCATCACGCACGATCTCTCGCTCGCCTGGGTCATGGCTGACCGGATCGCCGTGGTGTATCTGGGGCGGATCGTCGAGATCGGGCCATCGGCGGACGTGATCGCCAACCCGAAGCATCCGTACACCAAGGCCCTGGTATCGGTGATCCCTGTCCCCGAGGCTGGCGCCGCCGCCGATCAGATCGTGTTGGTCGGCGAGACGCCCTCGGCCCGCAACGTCCCGAGCGGCTGTCGCTTCCATCCGCGATGCTGGCGCTATGAGTCGCTCGGTCGTCCTGAGACCTGTACCACGGTCGACCCGTCTGCCGAGACGAGCGCGTCCGGCGGTCCGCACGAGGTCGCCTGCCATTTCCCGTTGGATGTTCCGATCGAAGGAGGTACGAGCCCGTGACGATCACCGATGAAGCGTCCGCGACGCTGCTTGCTGACCTGGTCCGCGTCGAGTCCGTGACGCCGTGGTTGATCCCCGACGGCAGCGGCGAACGAGCCGTCGCCGACGCGATGGCGGCGTGGCTGTCGGATCTTCCCGTGGAGGTGACGTTCGACGAGATCGCAACCCGGGCGGGTCGAACCTGATCGCGCGGCTCCGCGGCACCGGCGGCGGCCCGACCTAGGGATCAACGCGCACGCCGACACCGTTGGGTTACGCGAACTGGGCGGATCGAGCGTTGACGCCGACGATCGACGGCGACCGCATGATCGGACTCGGCGTCGCCGATGACAAGAGCGGCTGCGCTGCAGGCCTACTGGCGATCCGCGCGCTGGTGGAGTCGGGGGTGCGCCTCCGGGGCGACGTGTTGCTCGCGTGCGTGGCCGACGAGGAAGGCGTGTCGATCGGCAGCGAGGATCTGGTGGAGCGGCACGCGATGGACGCCTGCATCGTGATCGAGCCCGACGGGCTGCCGAAGGCGATCGTCGAGCACCAGGGCTTCGGCTGGATCGACGTGATCGTCCACGGCGTGGCCGCGCACGGGTCGGCGCCGGAGAAGGGGGTCGACGCGATCGTGCACATGGCCGAGGTCGTGCGCCGGCTCGACCGCCTGGACCGTGAGGTCTTCTCGACGACCGCCGAGAGCCGGAACGGCAAGACCGTGTTCCACACCGGCACGCTGCACGCCGGGACCGATTACGCCACGTACCCGTCGCGTGCCGTCCTGGGCATCGAGATCGGGACCCAACCGGGCGAGCACCTAAGCGACCGGGTCCGCGAGATCGAGGCGATCTTCGCCGAGCTGTCCGGAACGCTACGCGGGTTCTCCGCGGCGAGGTGGACGTCAAGCTCGATCGCGATCCGTTCGTCGCAGAGGGGTACGAACCGCTGCTCGCCGCGCTCGACGTGGCAGCGGTCGACGTGATCGACCGTCCGTTCGAGCCCTGCGGTCTGAACGCGTGGACCGACGCGGCGTTGATGCAGGCGGCGGGGATCCCGACGGTGTTGATCGGCTCAGCCGGTGGGAACTTCCATGCGCCCGATGAGTGGGCGTCGATCCCGGAGCTCACCCAGCTGGCCCGCATCGTGGAGGGCGCATCGCGGACGTTCTGCGGCGTCGACGAGTGAGAGGGGTTACCCGATGAACGACGAGGAGAAGTTGTCCCGATCCGCGGAGCTGTTCGCCGAGGCGGAGGCCGTGTTGCCCGGTGGGGTGGGATCGAGTGCGCGCGGCATCCGGGCCGGGTGGACGCCGTACCCGCCGTTCGTGGCGAGCGGCCGCGGCTCGCGCGTCACCGACGTGGACGGCAACGAGTACGTCGACTACCTGATGGGACTCGGGCCGCTGCTCTTCGGGCATCGGCCGCCCGAGATCACCGCTGCGGTCGTGGCCGCGGTCCAGGAGCTCGGGACCGTGTTCGGTTTGCCGTACGAGCTGGAGGCGATCGCCGGGCGCAAGGTGATCGACGCGGTCCCGAGCGTGGAGATGATCCGGTTCGCGAGCTCTGGGAGCGAGGCGGTCGGCACTGCCGTGCGCCTCGCGCGCGCGCTCACGGACCGCACGTTGATCCTGCGGTTCGAGGGTCACTACCACGGGTGGATGGACACGGTCTACTGGAGCAATCATCCGGATCCGTCCGTAGCCGGTCCGGCGTCGCGGCCCGTCCCGGTGCCGGCCGGCCGTGGCATGCTGCCCGAGATCGCCGACTCGCTCGTGATCTTGTCGTGGAACGACCCCGAGTCGTTCGAGGCGGTGATGGCGGAGCTCGGCGACCGGATCGCCGCCGTGATCACCGAACCCGTGATGTTGAACACCGGCTGCATCCTGCCGGAGCCGGGGTTCCTCCAACTGTTGCGCGACCGCACGCGCGAGCACGGCGCGCTGTTGATCTTCGACGAGGTGATCACGGGGTTCCGGTTCGCGCGTGGCGGTGGCCAGGAGTTCTTCGGCGTGTTACCCGATATCACGACGATGGCCAAGGGGCTCGGAGGCGGGTTCCCGGTGGCGGCGATCGGGGGGACGCGCGACGTGATGGCGGCGATCGGCGACGGGCGGTACTCGCACTCCGGCACCTACAACTCGAACGTGATCCAGATGGCGGCCGTGTCGGCGACGATGGACCTGCTGTCACCAGAGCGATACGACGACGCGCGAGCGCTCGGGCGATCGCTGATGGACGGGCTCACCGCGTTGCTCGAAGCCAAAGGCCTGCCCTCCAACGTGGTGGGGCTCGGCACCGTATTCCAGGTGTGGTTCGCGGACGAGCCGATCCGCAACTGGCGCGACGCCGAGCGGCTCACCGACGAGGCGCTGTTCGGCCGGTGGTGGAAGGCGATGCGTGATCGCGGCGTCCTGTTCCACCCGGCGCCGTTCGAGAACCTGTTCGTTTCGATGGCCCACACGTCGGCGGATGTAGATCGCACGCTCGAGGCAGCCGAGGGAGCGTTGGGCGTACTGTGAGCGGTCCCGGCGACGTGTGGATCGGGCTGGATCTCGGCACGTCGGGCCTGAAGGGCGTCGCGATGTCGAGCGACGGCGTTCTCGTCGCGACCGCGTCGGCGGGCTACGCGACCGCACGCCCACTTCCGGGCCGAGCGGAGCAGGATCCGGACGAGTGGTTCGCCGCCGCCGGAGCGGTCGTGGCCGAGTTGCTCGCGATCGTGCCTGCCGCTCGGTGGGCGGGGATCGGCCTGTCGGGGATGTTGCCGACGTTGGTGCTCGCCGACGGCGATGGCGTGCCGGTCGCACCCGCTATCACCTGGGAGGACGATCGGGCCGACCCCGACGGCGAGCGGTTCCGTGCGGCGTTCGGCGACGTCGCCCTCTACCGGGAGACCGGGCAGTGGGTCGACGGCCGATACCTGATCCCGATGGTTCGGTGGCTCGCGCGTGAAGAGCCCGCCCTCATCGAACGTGCGAACCGGATCCTCGGGGCGAAGGATCATCTCTTCTTCCTTCTGACCGGTGAGATCGCGACCGATCCCAGCACGGCGACGGGGTTCGGATGCTTCACGCTCGCGACGGGCGCCTGGGACGCCAGGCTCGCGGCTCCATGGGCGGGGATGCTGCCGCCGGTCCTGCCTTCGTCTTCGCACGTTCCCCTGCGCGCGGATGTCGCCGCGGCGCTCGGTCTGGTGGCAGGGTTGCCCGTCGCGATCGGCGCCGCCGACTCCGTGTGCGGTGCGCTCGGACTCGGCTCGAGCGCGGCGGGAGATCGCGTTTCGCTCTGGGGGACGAGCACGGCGATCATCGGCGTGCACGACGATCTGTTGCTCGATGAGGACCATCGCTACCTCGTCACGCCGATGGCCCTGGGCGATCGATGGGGCCTCGAGATGGATCTGGTGAGCACGGGGAGCGCGGTCGCCTGGCTGGCATCGCTGCTCGGGGTGACGGAGACTGCGGTGTTCGACCTGGCGGCGACGTCGCCATCAGGAGCGGGTGGCGCGACGTTCCTTCCGTACCTCGGGCCCGGCGAACAGGGAGCGCTGTGGGATCCGTCGCTGCACGGGACGATCGGCCGGCTCACGCTGGCGCACACGCGCAACGACGTCGCCCGAGCCCTCCTGGAGGGGATCGCGCTGGAGGTTCGCCGGTGCGTGCGAGTGTTGGACGACGTGGGCGTACCGCTTGGTGCGATGACCGTCGCGGGGGGTGCGACGGGATCGGAGGTCTTCGCGGCGATGCTCGCGAGCGCGACCGGGTCGAGCGTCGCGCGGGTCGAGGGCGGGCGATGGGCTTCGGCGCGCGGAGCCGCGATCGTCTCAGCGGCATCGAGCGGCGCGCTCGATCCCGAGCACGTGGCCCCACCCCCGCGATCGGTGGTCGCGCCACGATCGGACGATGCGGCGATCTGGGCCGAGCTCGCCGAGCGGCATGACGACCTGCTCCGCCGCGTGTCGATCGCTTGACCTTCGCGGGAACCGGAGCGGGCGGGGGAGGCGTCTAGGGAGCACCTCCGACCCCGAAAGGAGCGCCTCAATGAACGCGTCTCGCAGGTTCTCGGGTCGTCTCTTCGTCTCCCTGATGATCGCCGGTGTGCTACTCACGATCGGCGCCGCCGCCGCCGCCGGTCAGACGGCATCAGGGTCGGCCCCCACGATCGGTCGAGCCGTCTCCACCTCGATGGGCATCGCTGCTCCCGCCTGGTGTTGCGAGACGACGGGAGGGGTGCCCGGGCTCACGGCCATGGGCCAAGCCACGATGAACGGTCAAGGCGCAACGTCACGCGACGCCGCGATCGCGAAGGCGGTCCAAGACGCGACGGAGCAAGCGCGAGCCGCCGCCGATGCTGCCGACATCCAGCTCGGTGCCATCATCGACCTGCAGATCTCGTCCATGCCGATCGCCTACCCCATGATGGGCGGCGTGGGTGGCACGTCTGGGGCCGGCACGGCCACCGGTTCTGCTCCCGGGTCGCCCAACGGTGATCCGATGCAGCCCGTGCCGTACCTCGGCTCGGTCAGCGTGACGATCACCTGGTCCCTCGGCTGAGGACGCGACGGGAATGCTCCGAACCCTCGGCAGCGTTCGTTCCCAAGACGCCGAGGAGGGAGCCGACGGTGAGCGACTGGAACACGAACGTCATCGAGGAGTTCCGCACGAACGAGGGCCGTGTTGGCGGCATGTTCGAAGGAGCGCCGCTGCTCCTGCTCCACACGACCGGTCGAACGAGCGGTCAGGAGCGGGTGAACCCGTTGATGTACCTGCCGGACGGCGGCCATTGGGTCGTCTTCGGCTCGAAGGGCGGGCACGTCGCGCACCCGCATTGGCTCCATAATCTGGAGGCCGACCCGAGCGCGACGATCGAGGTCGGCACCGACACGATCTCCGTGATCGCGACGATCCTGCGCGAGGGACCCGAGCGCGACGATATCTACGCGCGCCAGGTCGCGGCGTACCCGCAGTTCGGCGAGTACGAGGAGAAGACCGCCGGGCACCGCACGATCCCGGTCATCGTGTTGCGGCGCGCGACCTAGCCGTCACCGCCTATCCCACCGGCGCGGGGGCGAACGCGGATGCGGCATCGAGCTCCGCGAGATCGGCGTCGCTCAGTCCGACGCTTCCTGCTCCCGCGTTGTCGAGGGCATGGGCCACGTTCGAGGTGCCGCAGATCGCCGACGTGACGCCCGGCTGACGGAGGACCCACGCGATGGCCACTTGCGCGACGGTCGCGCCGAGTCGCGCCGCCACCGGCCGGATCCGGTCGACGAACGCGATGCTCTCGTCGAGGCGATCGCCCGCGAACAGGCGCCGGTAGAAGCGGGAGTCGTGCCACTCCGGACCCCACTGATCATGGCCGGTCTCGCGGTTGAGCGCGCCGGTGAGGACGCCGCCCGCCAGCGGTTCGTAGATCACGGCAGCGATCCCCAGGTCGCCGCACCGGGCGATCACCGGACGTTCCTCCTCGTGATCGATCAACGACAACCCTTGCTGGATGACGTCGACCGGGCGGGTCGCGTGACAGGTCTCGATGTCGACGAGCCCGTAGTTCGAGAGGCCGATCGCACGGACGAGCCCACTGTCGACGAGCTGCGCCATGCCACCCCAGGTATCCGCGAGGGGGACGCCTCCATCATCGTCCGGCCAGTGAACGACGTACACGTCGATCCTGTCGGTGCGCAACCGTTCCAGGCTCGCGCGACACGCGGCGACGATCTGCTCGGGCCGTAGACCCGAACCGTCGGGCGCAGGCGCCACCTTCGTTGCGATGATCAGCTCGTCGCGGATGCCGACGATCGCCTCGCCGATCGCGGTCTCGTTACGCGTGTCCAGGTACACCTCGGCGGTGTCGAGCCAGTTCACGCCAGCGTCGAGCGACGTCGTGGCGATCTCGCGGGCGCGCTCGATCGTGAGGTTCTCGCCGTCCCCAAGCTCATAGCCTCCGAGCCCGATCACAGACACCTCGACGCCCGATGTGCCTAACGCGTGCAACCTCATGTGCCCCACCTCTCGACGCAAACCACGAAGTCTACCGGCGGGTGAATCGTCGGTCGGGGATCAGCCACATGATCGCGACGGCTGTGTAGAGCACGTATGCGATCCACACGTTGACGTAGGCCAGACCCACGCCGAGGGCGTACATGACGATCGATGCGTTCCCTTTGATGTCCGAATCGATCGCGACGCCGACGAGCGAGTCCCGGCCGTTCGCGTGGATGATCGCCCGCACGAGGAGCCCGTAGGCGCCCGCCGCCAACAACCCGACCACGCCGAACGAGGCGGCAGGGAGCGACTCGCTCGGGGCTTGCCGGAGCCACTCGGTGGTCACCGGGATCAGCGACAGACAGAACAGCAGGAACATGTTCGCCCACATCACGGACGCGCTGATCCGGCTCGTCGCGCGCAGGAGGTGGTGGTGGTTGTTCCAGTAGATCGCGATGAACGTGAACGCAAGAACGTAGATCAACAAGCTCGGCACTTCGTGCCGGAGCGAGGTGAGTGTCGCGTAGCGGGGCGGATGGAGCTCCAGCGCGAGGATCGTGATGATGACGGCCATCACGCCGTCGCTGAAAGCCTCCAGGCGCTCCGATCCCAGCTCTACCGGTGCTGAGTCGCGGTGTTCGTCGTCACCCATCGCGACGCGATGATAGAGGTGTTGGGCCCTCCCGATGGGAGGGCCCAATCACCTCAGTTACATCACGTTGAACGTTTCGAAGACCATGACTTGAGCGCCGCCCAACAGGACCGGGCAGTTCTCGGCGAGCTTCGCCGCTTGGTCGAGCGAGTCGGCCTCGATCACCGAGTAGCCGGTCGCCGTGGCCTTGGCGTCTACCACGGTCGGCCCGCTCGAGATCGTCTTCGAGTCCGCGTTGATCGGGTTGCCGGGGTCGACGACGGCAGATCCGAGGTCCGTGAACCACGCGGTCCATGCCTCCATGACCTGGGCCTGCTCCGCCTCGGTCTCGGGCATGCTTCCGCCTCCGTACAACAGCAGGTACTTCGACATGCCATCCCCTCCTTCGATCCGGCCCCACAGTAGGACCGCTACCCGAACGACGAAGGGCTCACTCAGATATCGACAGGGTCACCAGGGGAGCGGTTCGCCGTCTTGGAAGAAGCCGCCGGTCGGGCCGTCGTTCGGGAGTGTGACGCCCCACACGATGCTGGCGGCTCCTTGCTCCGCCGAACGCGACGCGCCCGTCCCGCCCATGTCGGTCCGACACCAGCCAGGGCTGATCGCGTTGACGATCACCCCGGTCCCTGCCAGATCCTCGGCGAGCGCGCGGGTCATGGCGTTCATCGCCACCTTCGTCACGGCGTAGATACTGCTCTGCCCTTCGTGCGCATCGGTCGCCAGCTCGGTCGAGACGTTCACGATGCGGCCCCAGCCACGCTCGAGCATCGGTGTCAGAAAGGCCTGCGTCACGCGCCACACGCCGAGGGTGTTGGTCTGCCAGGCCTCGTCGATCTGTCCGAGCGAGACCCGGCCCCTCGGGTTGACCGCCGCGTTGTTGATCAATACGTCGACCCACCCAGGTGCGAGCGCGTCTCGGGCATCCACGACGCTCGCCGGGTCGGCCACATCGATCCGCACGGCCCTGACACCCGGCAGCTCGAGCGACGCGGCGATCGCCACCCCCGCCTCGAGATCTCGTGATCCGAGCACGACCTCGAGACCCAGGTCGGCGAGTTGGCGGACCACCTCGAGGCCGATGCCACGGTTCCCGCCCGTCACCAGTGCGCGCTTCCCTCTGAGATCGGCGGCCGGACCCATCGAACCTCGCTACGTGGCGCGGAGCTCTTCGACCCACTCCCGCAAGCGCGGGAGATGTTCGTCGTAGTGCTCAGGCCCCGACCTGCGTATCCAGTACTCGGCATCAGGCGGCGAACCCGGCAGCTCCAGCCAGGCGTGGCGCATGCGCGTACGGGCTGCAGATGCCTGCGCCTTCACCCCTTGAAGAGGAAGGTCCTTCATCGCCTCGAGCGACAACGCGTTCATCGCATCGATGTCCACCTCGGCGTTGCGATACGTACCGGCGTGGATGCGTTCGAGCATCATCCCGCCTTCGGCGAGCCACGCGCCGACGTGGGCGAGCAGGTCCTTCGCCGACCACCCCTCGGCGTAGTAGCCCGCTTTGTTGGCCTGTTCCGGCGTGAGCGCGTCGATCGACGATCGCAGCTCGGTCCAGCGCTCGTCCTCCGCGGCGAGGATCTCCTGGTCGTCCATGGACGGCAGCCTACCGTTCGGCCAGTCGCTGGATGCGCGTGATCGCACCGCCCGCATCGATCGCGTTGAGGGCATCCTCGTAGCCGGGACGCGGGCCCGTCCACGCCAGATCCTCCACCGAGCCGATCTCGATCGCGTTCACGTCCACCGTGGCGAGGCGACGGTAGAGCAGTGCCGCATCCCAGTGCTGCTCGAGCGCCTGCACCAATCGCGGCGCCCCTCGCACCGAGACGTCCCACGCGCCCGACTTGAGGGGGATGGCTTCCAGGTGCCGGTAGCGTGCGAGCACGGTTCCCGTGGTCTTCGCGCCCCACCCGGGCACCCCCGGGATCCCGTCCGAGGTATCACCCACGAGTGCCAGGTAGTCGGCGATCGATGTCGGTTCCACGCCGAACTTCGCGATCACACCTGCCCAGTCCGTCATCACCTCGCGACGCCGGTCGAACTGGACCACGCGGCCGTCGACGGTCACGCATTGGCCTAGATCCTTGTCGGGCGTGCAGATGATCACGCGCTCGACCCGGGGATCGCGAGCCGCGAACGCGGCCCCCGACCCGAGTGCATCGTCCGCCTCGTAATCCTCCATGGCCCAGACGCAGAACCCCGCGGCGCGGAGGGTGGTCTCCAGCAGTTCGAACTGCGAGCGGAGCGCCGGATCGACGTCTTCTCCCGATTTATAGCTCTCGAGCAGCGCGTTGCGGAACGACTCGATCACGTGGTCGGTCGCGATCCCCACGTGCGTCGCGCCGTCTTCGAGCATGGAGAGCATCGAGCCGAGGACCCCGCGCGTTGCCGCGACCTCGCGGCCGTCATCCGTCGTGTGCGGAGGCGCTCCGAAGTGGTACCGGAACAACTCGTACGTGCCATCGACCAGGTGCACGATCACCCGGCACGTCCCTCCTCACGGACCGGACGCTTGCGCGACCGCGTCGTCGATCTCCGTCGCCGTCTGCTGGAGGCCGGCCTGGAGGTCGGTCACTTGCCCCGTCTGCCAGTTGTCCAGGAACCGCTGGAAGAGGTCGACGTCGCCACTGCCGATCAGCGTCGTTCCCTTGTAGGTGGAGCCCGGGTTCTCGTAGATGTCGATGAACGTCTGGAACGTCGGTGGCACCTTGAGGTCCGGCGAGTTCAAGGCCGCGAGCGTGGTGGGGATGTTCTTCACCACGTTCCCCAGGTAGACCATGTTCTGCGTGTTCGTCGCCATGTAGTTGACGACGTCCCAGGCGGCGTCAGGGTTCTGCGCGCCCTTGGGGATGCCGATGATGCCGAGCCCGATCTGCCCGACCCCGTACGTGTCGGCCGCGTCGTCGGGCACGGGGAACGGAGCGGTCGCGTACTTGAGGTCGGGGTTCCCATCCTCGATGAACGCGACGCGCCACTCGCCGTCGAGGTTCATCGCGACACGACCGCTCTGCAGGTCTTGCGCCGCGGAGAACTCGTTGCCCTGGCCCGCCACGAAGCGTTCCAGGTTCCCCTCGCCGTAGAAGTCGATCAGGCTCTTCTGCCACTGCAGCAGCGCCGTCCAGTGGGGATCTGAAGCCAACGCCGACTTCCCGTTGGCGTCGTACCACGTGGCGCCGGCCGGTACGCCGAGCGTCACGGGGCTCGTCTCGTAATAGCCGGTCCACGGGACCCAGCCGGCGACCTTGATCGATCCGTCCGGGTTGAACACGGTGAGCTTCTTCACGTCGGCGGTCATCTCCGACCATGTCTTGGGCGGCGATGTGATCCCCGCCTTCTTGAACATGTCGGTGTTGTAGTAGAGGCCGTAGGAATCCGCGGTGAACGGCATCGCGCACTGGACACCCTGGTACTGGGTGAACTCCACCGCCGACGGCGGGAACTGCGACATGTCGACCTGATCCTGGTCGAGGTACGGCTTGAGGTCTTGCCACGCGCCGGAGGAGCAGAGGTTCGGGATCTGGTTCATGTCGGAGGAAACGGCGACGTCGGGCGGGTTCCCACTGCGGATCGCGGCGGTGATCTTCGCGTCATCCACCCCGCCGGAGACCTTCACCGTGATCCACGGCTCCAGCTCGTGAAGGTGGTCGAACATCGCGGTGAACTCCTTCAGCTCACGGCCGGTCCAATAGGCCCAGACGCTTACCGTGACCGGTTGAGGCGACGCCTCGCCTGAACCGGATGCGCTCGCGCTCGGTGACGAACCGCCGTTCGCCGTGCACGCCGCCGCCACGGTCGCGGCTGCCATGAGCGCCACCAGGAGCTTCATCCGCATCGACCCGCACCTCCCCATCCCCGTCGAGCCTCGATCAGGCCTGGAGTGTCTCACGGGCTCGCGTGATCGGAGTCCCGGCGCCGCTCGTACCGGACGCCGTGCCACATCTCGCCCTCGTACTCGCGCTCGATCCGCTCAACGAGGTGCATGCCCACCTTCTCCGCCACGCGGATCGACGGAGTGTTCGCCTCGCTCGCGTAGATCCGCGCGACCTCGGCGTCGAGCTGCGCGAACGCGTAATCGATCAGCGCCGCGATCGCCTCGGTGGCATAGCCGCGTCCCTGATAGGCGGGGGCCATCGTATAGCCGAGCTTGATCACCGCCGGTTCGTCCTCCGCGGGGCTGAGCCCGACGTCGCCGACGAGTTGCCCGGATCCGCGCTCTTCCACGGAGAGCTGGACCCAACCGTCGGGCTCGCCGGGCAGCCGGACCGCCATGCGTTCGATCTCGGCCCGGATGCCGTCCGGATCCAGCCGGTCCCACCCCTGGTACCGATGGACGGCCGGATCGCTCCGGTAGGCGGAGATGGCCTCGGCGTCATCCGGTACCGAGCGGCGCAGTCGCAGCCGCTCGGTCAGGATCGTTTCGAAGCTGGGATCCGTTCGCATCGCGAGAAGCCTAGCGGCCCATCTTGTGGTGGACTGCATCGACCCGGGAGGGGCAGGTGACGGATCCACGGGAGACGATCGATCGGCTGTTCGACCGCGTCGCGGCCAAGGATCTGCTCGGTGCCTCGGAGCTGTTCGCGGTCGACGCCGTGTTCGTCGATGCGCCCGGACCCACCGTCCTCGAGGGCCGGAACGCTATCGAGCGGATGCTCGCCGAGATGTGGCGGGCTTTCCCCGATCTGCGGGTAGAAGTGCGAGCGATGGTCGCGAGCGGGTCGACCGTGATGACGGAGATCGAGCTCGTCGGCACGCACGGTCGGATCGTTCCTGGGATGCGAGCCCACCGGTCGCACGATCCGGTGGGCGGGCATCGCGCACTACGAGGTGAACGTCGTCGCTGCTCGGATCGTCTCGGAGTCCTTCTTCTACGATTCGGGAACGCTCATCGCCCAACTGCGAGCCACGCCCGAGGGTGCGTGATTCCCGCCCCGTTCGCGACGAGGATAGGACGGTGCCGGACACCGATGGAGGGACCCATCACGTCTCCGCGCGCCGCCGATTGCTCACAGCGTTCGCCGGCGGGCTCGCGGCCGGAGGGATCGCGCTCCTGTTCCTGTCGTGGCAGGTCGCGATGCTCCTCGCGTGGATCGCCGCCGCCGCGATCTATCTGATCTGGATCTGGATCCGCATCTGGCCTTTGAACGGCGAGGACACCGCCGCTCGATCGACCCGCGAGGACGACTCGCGCACATCGGCGGACCTGATCTTGATCGCGGCGTGCGTCGCGAGCTTGGTCGCGGTCGTGGTCGGCCTCGTGAAAGCGGTGGAGGTCGGGGGGGAGGCCCGCGGCGTCATCGCGTCCATCGCGGTGCTCACGGTGGCCCTCTCTTGGATGGTTGTGCACACCGTGTTCCTGCTCCGCTACGCGGGCCAGTATCACGAGGAGCGCGGGGGCATCGACTTCCACGAGGAACAAGGTCGCCTCCCCAACTACCACGACTTCGCCTACATCGCGTTCACGATCGGCATGACGTTCCAGGTCTCCGACACCGATATCACGTCACCCCGGATCCGCCGCATCGCGCTCCGTCACGCTTTGATCTCGTACCTGTTCGGCATCGTGATCGTTGCCATCACGATCAACGTGCTCGCCGGCCTGGTCCGATAGGTCGATGGCCGGGGTCGGGAACGGGTAGCATCCGCGCGTGATCTTCTTCGTCATCATGGTCGCCATCGCGATCGGCGCGGTCGTCGTGCTGATCCGCATGAAGTAACGACCTTCTAGACCAGGAACGCCTGCAGGCGCTCGGCTTCCTCCTCGAGCTCGAGCTTCGTCGCGCGCGGGATCCGTCCGAACGGTGTGACCCGCACCCTTCCGTCGTCGAGCGACCAGGTGCCGGCCACCTGTCCGTCGATGAGGAACGTCGGGACCGAGTGCGGGGTCTTGGTGGAGAAGATCCTCGACCGATGCTCCTCCGGCAGGATCTGGGTCCTCCTGGCGTGGACCAGCAACACGGCGTCCCAGGTGGGTAGGAACCGGATCGGAGCGGGGGTGTCCGGGTCGGGAAGGGGCGCCCGTGGGAGGTCCAAGAGCTCGGCACCTCGCTCGTCCCGGAACCGGCGGAGCTTCATCCGTTCGAGCGCGGACGCGAGCCTGGGAACCGGGATGCCCGCCCAGCCGGCGATGTCCTTCCGCGACGCCGGGCCGAAGCCTCCGAGGTAGCGTTCGACCACGAGCTCGATCCCCTCGTCGAACGTTGCGACGGACGGTCCGATCCAGTCCTGCGCCACCGCGTACACATCGGCGCGCCGCCGTTCCCACGTGCCCGACGGCGGCACCCGGAGGAGGTCGACCCAGCCGCCGACGCCGTTCCACATGGAGGCGTCGACATCAAGTTCTCGGAGGAGCTCGGCGCGTGAACGAGGTCCGTCGGCCAGGATCCTTCGAACGCGCGTGGCGACCGCCGAGACCTCGTGTTCGGGGATCTGATGTCGCGTCACGCGGAGCCACCACGCGCGACGATCGGCCCGGATCGCCTCCGCGAGCGGCGCGTAGTCGTGCTTCGAAACGACGTGGATCGTGCCGCGCATCAGCGAGCCCTGGACGACGTCGCGCCGTTCCAGCGCCCTCGTGAGGGCCGCGCGTTCGAAGCCCTCGAGCCGCGACCAGAGTCCGATGTAGGCGGAGGGCGCGTACTGCGTCTGGACGCCGCCCATCCGCTCGATCGTCCGGACGAGCGAGGATCGCGAGCGTTCCAGCAGGAACTGCCGTGCGAGCAGCGCGCGGTTCAGCTCGCGTTCCGTAAGCGTCCGCTCGGTCACCGGCGGAGTGTAGGGCCGTTCTCGGATCCCGCGCCGGTCGACGTTCCGTCAGGCGTCGCTGGGTTCGTCTGCTTCCAGGTCGAGCAGGTCGGGGTGGATCATCGGGCCGTCGAGGGGTTTCATGTTCTCGATGTCGTCCGGGATCAACCCGGCCGCCCGATCGACCTTGCGCTGGCTCGACGCCACACGGCGTTCCGCCCGCGCGGCTTCCTTCTTCGCCTTCACCTCGCGCCGTTGGCGCTTCCCGAAGCTATCCGGCATCGCTCACCGCCTCGTCAACGGGTGGCTCGTGGACGGCTGGGAATGCAACCAGCACGTCGTCGCCGCGTTGTAGGTGGACAGGACCGTCGTGCATCCAGGCTCCGTGCAGCTTCGGCCGGTGGAGGCACGCGACGCCGCGTCCTTCCCTCGGTCGGGAGGTCCGAACTGGACCTGCTTGCTGCTCGTCGTCGCCATGGATGACTCCTTCCTGGTGCCCGAGGGCCACGTGATCCCTCGGAACGAAGGAGGAAGTGGCGCCCGAGAGCCGCCACCGGTCGGTCACGCGACGTGGATCCTCGGGCGTCGCCCGAGACATCGAGGTTACTACCCCTCGACCGGAGGCGTCGACGGCCCGCAAGGGACGGGCCTCCGATGCCGATACTTCCCACAGACGGAGCCGAGCGGCTCCCGGCGTCATCGGAAGGAGGACGGTCATGCCCGACGATCAACAGGACGGCCCGACGACGGCCGAGGGCCCGGTTGCGCCGGCTCCTGCCCCGGCCGCGACGAAGGGGTCGATCCCCACATCGACGGTCGTGGTCGGCGCGTTGCTCGTGTTGGTCGTGGGCTTCGGGCTCGGGTTCTTCGCAGGTCATGCGCGCCGGCTCGATCGGTTCGATCACTCGATGACGCAACGGCATCTCGGCGGCGACACGGGGATGCCGGTCGGAGGCTCGGGGAGCGTGGGCATGGGCCCAACCGGGGGAGCGGCGTTCGCACCCACGGCCATGGCCGGGACGGTGACCGGCATCGACGGCGACACGGTGACGATCCGGACGTTCCGCGGTGAGACGGTCGCGGTCCATGTCTCGAGCGTGACGCAGGTGCGGGTGAGCCAGATCGGAAGCCTCTCCGACCTGTCTCCCGGTTCGTCGATCGTCGTGATCGGCCAGCCGGACGGCGCCGGCGGATTCGCCGCCGTGCGGGTGATCGAGGGCGCGATGACGACCGGAGGCTAGGCGGGAGACCGTTGACCTCAGAGGATCGCGCTGAGACGGTCCACCGAGATGAACGCACCGGTCGCGACCGGTCGTGCCGTTCCCAGGACCACGATGCTGAGCGTGTGCACGCCGTCGGCGAGTCCGGTCACGGACCGCGCGACGCCGGCGATGGGCTGATCCGCGTAGTTATCCACCGTCTTCACGAGCACCCCGTCCACCAACAGCTGCGCGCGGCCTTGGGCCGGACCTCGGATCGTCTGCCAGGTGACGCCGGTCCCACGGAACGCGAACGACATCGTTGCGTGTGCGGAGTCGCTCTGGACGACGCTTCCGCCAGAGGCGCCGGAGACGTGCACGGTTCGCCACCGAGCGTCGAGGGCCGGTGTCCAGATCACCTTCCCGCCGGCACGGAACGCGTCGACCGCGACCTGGGCATCGGTCGCAGCCTGGGACCCCCGCTTCCCGAGCACGTGGATCGTGATCGAATGCGGGCCCGCGGTCAGGCCTTTGAACGTTCGTGCCACCTTCGTGTTCACCGTCGTCGCGTACTGGTTGAACGTGCCCCGCGGATGGCCGTCGATCGTGACCGACGCCGTCCCCTGCGCGGGCCCCATGAGCGTGTACCAGGCGACCTGCGTGCCGGTGAACGAGAACGAAGCGGTTGCCCCTTTGAGGTGATCCGTGACGAACGATCCCCCGAACGTGCCGGCCTTCGCGACGCTCCGCCAGGTGTAGTCGACGGCCGCGCTGCCCTGCTCGACCTGGGCCGGCATCGTGACGTCCTGCGTCTGGGTGATCCCAGCGTTGCCGCTGCGGTCCACGACGGGGGTGGTCGCTTCGGGCGGGTTCACGATCGCGGCGTACGTCTGACCCGAGACCAGGGCATCGATCGGCTGCAGCGTGACCTCGACGACCTTCCCCGTCGCGCAGTCCACCGTCCGCTCGGTGCTCGTCATGCACATCAAGCGTGATGCCACCGCGGCCCCCGTGTCCGAGACGCGGAGGACCACGTTGTCGGATGTCACCCCCTGGACGATCTCGTCGAAGGAAACCCGCACGCTCCCGGTGACGCCTGTCGGCGTGACGACGGAGGCGATCGGCGGCGTGACATCGGGACTCGGGATCGTCACGGGGTCGAACGAGGCGCCGGTATACCAGTCGGAGTCGACGCATCCGCCGATCCCGGCAACGTGGCCACAGTCGCCGTACTGCCAGAACGTCCAGCCGTTGCCCTGCCAGTCGTTCGCCGGCACGGTGGGAGCGGCAACGCCCCAGTGTGCGATCCAGAGCATCGTGTATCCCGCGTCCGCGATCGCGGTGGTGTCGGCGGTCCGGTTCGCCCACCCCACGGGGCTGGTGTAGACGAGGGGCCGCACCCCGGTCCGTGCCGTCACCTCGCCCAGCCACGTCAGCATCCAGGTGGTGAGCTCGTCCGGTGAGAGCCCGCCGGTCGTCTCGAGATCGAGCACAGGGAGCAGATCGCCCGTCGTCGGCGTGGCGTTGTCGACGAAGTGATCTGCCTGGATCATCGCGTCGTTCGCGCCCTGCTCGGGTCGTGCGAAGTGGTAGGCGCCGAACAGCACGCCCGCCGCCGCGGCGCCCGCGCGATTCGTGGCATACATCGGATCGACGAACGACCGTCCGTCGGTCGCCTTCACGAACGCGAAGCGGATCCCGGCGGCGGCGACTTTGGCCCAGTCGATCGTGTGCTGCCAATGCGAGACGTCGATCCCGGGGATCGCGCCATCGGGCGGCTGGAACCGTCGAGCCGTGTCGTGCGCGCCCGCGTCCGCCGCCGCTCCGGCGCTGCCCGGCTCAGCGTGCGCCGCCGGGCCCGTGACCAGCATGGATCCGATCAAGCCCGCGGAGAACAGGCCTGTCATCCCCTTGAACAACCGTCGTCTCGCCGTCATCGTTGCCCTCGGTCGCGAACATCGAGTCTACGCGGGCGGTTCGTTTGGCAGGTTCAGCTCGGCGAGTCATGCGCTCGGTCTGGATGGATGTGGTTGAGTTCGCAGATGGACGTCGAACGGCTCCGCCGGCTCCCGCTCTTCGGTGAGCTCGATCTTCACGACCTGGGCATCCTCGCCCGCTGGACGCACGAGATCGACGTGGCCGATGGCGACTTCCTGTTCGAACAGGGGTCCATGCCGCACGAGCTGTTCGTGATCGAAGCCGGGCGGGCCGAGGTCACGCACGACGGCGCTCACGTCGCGACGCTCGGACCCGGGGACGTCGTCGGCGAGATGGGCCTCCTGAAGCTAGAACGCCGGTGGGCGTCGGTGCGTGCCATCGGCGACGTCCGCGCCGTCACGCTGGATGCCGACGCGCTCGCGGAGATGTCGGAGGAGATGCCGGAGCTCGCCGAACGACTCCGCGAGATGATGGCTAGCCGCGATCGTGAGAACGAGGGCTGATCCGCCGATGTGGGTTAGACCGGATTGGTCCAGGCCGACCGGCCATCACGGTCGGTGACGACGACCCGCACGAACGGCAATCCTTCCACCTCGGGGTGGAACCGGGCGCGGACGATCGCTCCGCTGTCGTCACGCTCGAGGATGCGGGCGTGCTCCTGGCGTCCCCGATGGTCGGCCCGCACCCCCCATCCCTCCTGGTAGCGAGAGTGCAGAACGACCGAGCGGCATGGGCTGCAGCGCACCTCGATGCGATCGCCATCGCGGCGCACGTCGTGCACGGTGGGCCCCGCCGACGCGTAGGTGCGATGGTGTCGGAGCGCATCCAGCACCGCCGCCTGGGAGCGATCCTCGGCGCGCACCATGGTCCATGCGTCACCGATGTCGAACAACGGGTAGTGACTGTCGTCGGTCGCGATCGCGGAGAGCGACATCCCGGCCTCCAAGGCAAGGTCCCAGACGTAGGAGGAATCGCCTCGACCGTCCTCGCGCTCCGACGATGCGTTGAAGAGCTCCAAGCCGGTCAAGCCCTCGGCCGACAGGATCACGTCGGGCGTCAGACCGCTCCAGTACGGGTGGGCCACGAACGCCGCGCCCCCTTGATCCGTGATACACGCGGCCGCGGCCGTGAGATCCGGGAACGTCTTGAACCGATAGTTGTCGATCGTTTCCCAATACGCCCGGTCCCCACCGGGATCCTCGGGGATGTCCTCGATACCGATCGCGAGGATCTCGGTGTATCGACCGGGACCGAGGGGATCGACCGCGAGCTCGGCGCCGGTGATGACCAGGAGCCTCTCCGTCGAGGGCACGGACGTCAAGGTCCAATGGTCGGTGATCGCCAGAACGTCGAAGCCTGCCCACTCGTAATGCGCTGCAACCGCTTCCGGACGGAGTTCTCCGTCGGTGTCTGCGGTATGCGTGTGGAGGGCGGCCTTCAACCACACCCCATCCACGTCGAACGGCCCGGCTCCCGGTTCCACGGCCGCTGATGCTAGCGTCTCGGTCATGACGAACGGTAGGCGGCGGATCTTCACGCTCATCGCCGTGACGGGCCTGGCGTTCTCCACGGGCGTCGGCGGTGAGGCGTTCGCGCAGAGCGCCTCATCGGCCCAGGAGACGACGTTCACCTGGGCCGACACCGCGCAGATCAGTTCGCTGAACCCCCTCGCCGGGTACGACTCAGCCGACTACGAGATGTGGGCGATCAACTACAACCTCCCGATCGAGTTCAGCACCACCGATTTCTCGCCGGACTACCAACACTCGATCGTCACGAGCGTCGGCGCATCGGCCGATGGCATGAAGTTCACGTATCACCTGCGATCCGGCATGAAGTGGTCGGACGGCCAGCCGTTCACCGCCGAGGACATGGCGTGGACGCTGACGTTCTACAAGGAGAACCGGATCAGCAACTACATCTCGGACCTGACGTACCTGGACACCGCGGTCGCGACGGATCCCACGACCGTGGTGATCACCACCACGCAGCCCACATCGTTCTTCTCCGGGAAGACCGTGTTCATGTACGAGTACATCCTCCCCGAGCACATCTGGGGGAAGTACGAACACGACCCCAAGGCCGCCAAGCAGGTCAGCAACGTTCCGTCCGTCGGCTCCGGTCCGTACGTGATCACCGGTTACGAGCCGGGGCAGTCCGTCACGCTCGAACGCAACCCCTACTACTGGGGGGATGCGGCAGGGCTGACCCCACATTTCGACAAGCTCGTGTATGTGATCTACAGCAGCGAGGACTCCGAGGCGTCCGCGATGCGGAACGGTGAGGTCGACTTCGGATACTTCAACTCGGCCAACATCCTCGACTCGCTGAAGGGCAAGCCTGGAGTGATCACCCGGGGCGCGATCGTGCCTCGGTTCGAGGAGATCGGGATCAACACCGGGTCGGCGTATCAGACGAACCCCGCCGGGGGATTCACGCCGCATGGCGACGGAGCCCACGCGTTGACGGATCCCGTCGTCCGGCGGGCGATCCGCCAGGCCGTCGACGATCAGCAGATCGTCGACCGCGTCCTTCTCGGCTACGGAACACCCGGCGACTCACCCGTGCAGCCGACGGCGACGACGGGCGACTGGAACCCATCGCCAGCCCAGGCCCTTCCGTTCAACATCGCGGCCGCCAACGCAAGTCTCGATGAGGCCGGGTACACGATGGGTCCCGGTGGGGTACGGATCGATCCGGCGAACGGGAAGCCGCTCGAGTTCCGCTACTACACCCGCAACGCCGACCAGAACACCATCGAGACGGCGCCGTTCATCAAGGACTGGCTCTCGGAGATCGGGATCAAGATCGACGTGTCTGCCGTCAGCAACGGGAAGCTCGAGACCCTCGTCGAGGCTGGCACATATGACCTGTTCGACTGGTACTGGTACCCGAACCCGGATCCGAACTACATCCTGGACATCTTCACCTGCGACCAGCGACCGCCCGGTCCCGGCGAGTACGCGAACAGCGACAGCTACTACTGCAACCCCCGGTACGACGCGCTCTTCGACAAACAGTCGCGAACGACCGACTCCACCGAGCGGACGAACATCGTGCACCGGATGCAATCGATCCTCTATCGGGATGAGCCCTACATCGTGCTGTACTACAACGCGACGCTCGAGGCGTACCGGTCGGATCAGGTGACCGGCTTCACGCCGCAGCCGGCCGATCACGGTGACGTCAAGGGCGACCTGCTCGCGACCTACGGACCCTTCTCGTTCATCAGCGTGCGGCCCGTCGCGGCGTCATCAGGAACCACGCTGCGGAAAGGGGCGTCGTCGGCCGCGTGGATCGCCGGCGCCGCCGTGCTCGCCTTGCTCGCGGTGGCCTTCATGCTGTTGCGGCGTCGTCGGGCTGACGACGAGGACCGAGCCTAAGCCTCCGCGCCTGTCCCGATCTGGAGCAGCAGCTTCCCGGACGTACGTCGGCTCTCGAGCGCTCGATGCGCGTCGCTCGCCTCGTTCAAGGAATACCGCGCGTGGATCCGCACGTCGAGCGTCCCGTTCGCGACCAGGTCGAGGACCTCGCTGCTGCGCCATGCGAGCTCCTCCGGTGCGGCGATGAAGTCAGTCAGCCGAGGCCGGGTGAGCATGAGCGAACCACCCTGCTGCAATCGAGCGGGATCGACGGGACCGACGGGTCCGCTCGATTGGCCGAACAGGATCAACGTGCCGCGCGGCGCCAGGCATCGCAGGCTGCCGTCGAACGTGCTCTGCCCGACGGAATCGAACACGACCTGCACACCCTCGCCGCCGGTGATGTTGCGCACCGCTTCGGCCACGTCCTCATGGGTGTAGAGCACGACGCGGTCCGCACCGGCGACGCTCGCTCGCTCGGCCTTCTCGTCCGTGGATGTCGTTCCGATCACGTAGAGGCCGAGGTGCTTCGCCATCTGCGTCAGGAGGAGACCGGTGCCGCCCGCGCATGCCTGGATCAGGACCCGGTCGCCCGCCCGGAACGTGTGGATGGAATGCAAGAGGAAGTGCGCGGTCATGCCTTGGAGCAGGATGGCCGCTCCCGATCCGGTGCTGACCGCATCGGGGAGCCGGACCAGTCGATCGGCGGAGACCACGATGGCCTCTGCGTAGGAGCCCTGAACCGATGCGAAGGCCACGCGATCGCCCGGTCGCACGAGGTCCACGCCGGGTCCGATGTCCTGGACGATACCCGCCCCTTCGGATCCAACGACGAACGGCAGCGGCAGCGGATACAGGCCGGTGCGCTGATAGATGTCGACGAAGTTGACCCCGGCCGCGTCGAGCCGCACGAGCGCCTGCCCCGCGCCGGGCGACGGCTCCGGCACGTCCTCGAGCAGCAGTGCCTCGGGACCGCCGAACGCGTGAACGCGGATCGCCTGCGTCGCCCACTCCCTCCGTCGCCGTTGCGAGACCTCAAGCGTAGCCACCCACCGGACGGGTGACGCTTCAGCTCGGCACCCGTCAGCGGCGCTCAGGATGCCGAGCACTGATCCTCAGGAACTTCCCAGGGAGGCGGGCTAGGGTGCCTCGTGTGAGTGAGCCTCGCATCCTCGTGGTAGACGACGAACCCCGGATCACCGACCTCGTCGCCATGGCACTTCGGTACGAGGGGTTCGAGGTGGAGACGGCCGGCACCGGACACGCCGCCTTGAGGGCCGTCGAGGTGTTCCGTCCCGCCTTGGTCGTGCTGGACGTGATGCTGCCGGATCTGGACGGGTTCGCTGTCACGGAGCGGCTCATCGCCGCCAGGGTGAAGGTACCGATCGTGTTCCTGACCGCGCGTGACGCCGTGGAGGACAAGGTGCGCGGCCTCACGCTCGGCGGCGACGACTACGTGACGAAACCGTTCAGCTTGGAGGAGCTCGTGGCGAGGATCCGCGCTCTGCTCCGGCGCACGGAAGGGCTCACGGAGGACGGTCCGCTCGTATTCGTGGATCTGGAGCTCGACGACCAGACCCACGAGGTTCGTCGAGCCGGCACGGCCGTCGAACTCACCGCCACCGAGTTCCGGTTGCTCCGTTACCTGATGCAGAACGCGCCGCGGGTGCTGTCGAAGGCCCAGATCCTGGACCACGTCTGGAACTACGACTTCGGTGGCGAGGCGAACATCGTGGAGACGTACGTGAGCTACCTCCGCCGGAAGATCGACGCCCTCGGTCCGCCGCTGATCCATACCGTACGCGGGGTCGGGTACCGGTTGAGCGCCCCAACGGCGGTCGGCCCACGCGGCACCGCGAGGTGACCTCGTGAGCCTCCGCGCCCGTCTCACCATCGCCCTCGTCCTGCTGGTGGGTATCGGCTTGATCGTCGCCGACGTCGCGACGTACACCGCACTCCGCTCGTTCCTCTACCGACGGGTCGACCAGCAGTTGCGATCCTCCCCGGGGTTCGCGCTCGGATTGCTCGCCAACGATCACCCCGGTGCCTTCCCTGCGCCGGGTGGACCGCAGAACGGTGGGCTGCTCCCGTCGGGGACCTACGCGGTGGTCTACGACGCATCGGGGAACACCGTGACGCAGAAGTTCTTCACGTACGGCGGGACGACGCCGGCCCTGCCGGACCTCCCGGCCGACGTCACGCGATCCCAGACCGCACCGGACGACCCGTTTACGGTGGGGTCTGTGGGCGGGGGATCGCTCCATTACCGGGTGTTGGCTACCGGCCTCGGGGGGTCGCTCGAGGGCTACACCATCGTCGTGGCGGTTCCACTCACCGAGACCTCCCAAACGGTCCAGCGGCTGCTGCTGATCGCCGGGCTCGTGACGATCGCGGTCCTGGCGGCGATGGCGTTCCTCTCCTGGTGGACCGTGCGTCGCGGTCTGCGCCCGCTGGAGGAGATCGAGGTCACGGCCGGCGCGATCGCCGCGGGTGATCTCTCGCAGCGGGTCGAGGAGACCGACCCTCGCACCGAGGTCGGCCGGCTCGGCGCTTCCCTCAACGTGATGCTCGAGCGGATCGAGGAAGCGATGGACGAACGCAAGGCGTCGGAGGATGCTCTCCGGCGATTCTTGGCCGACGCGTCGCACGAGCTGCGCACCCCGTTGACGTCGATCCGTGGCTACGCGGAGCTGTTCCGTCGCGGGGCGTCGGCGAGCCCCGACGATACGGCGCTCGCGATGCGCCGGATCGAGCAAGAGAGCGAGCGGATGGGTCTGTTGGTGGGGGACCTGCTCTTCCTCGCTCGCGCCGGACAGGGTCGACCCATCGCCCACGAGCCGGTCGACCTGGTCCGGGTCGTGGGAGACGCCGTGCAGGATGCCCGGGCGGTCGACCCCTCGCGTGACATCGATGTCGCGTGTCCGGCAATGCTGTCGATCGACGGCGACGAGCCGCGACTCCGTCAGATCATGGGCAACCTCCTCTCGAACGCCCTCACCCACACGCCGTCCGGAACACCCATCTCGGTGCGCTTGGTCCAGGAGGACGGATGGGTGTACCTCTCGGTGAGCGACCGTGGTCCCGGGCTGTCGGCGGACGAGGCGCTCCACGTGTTCGAGCCCTTCTACCGCGCGGACCCGTCGCGGACCCGATCCGTCGTGGACGCGCCCGACGACGATGGCGGCGGCTCCGGGCTCGGGCTCGCGATCGTGGCGGCGATCGCCGAGGCGCATGGGGGATCGGCGAACGTCGTGAGCGCCCCGGGAGAGGGCGCCACGTTCACGCTGCGCCTCCCGGTGGCAGCGGACGCGGTCGCCGCGGCCGAATCCTAGCCGACGGCGCCGGCCGCGCCCTCGGCTCGGGCGGCGCACGACGTCGCCGGACCTCCTGTCGCCGCCTCCCGCCAGCGCAGAAGCATCGGCGCGATCAGCCGGGCCATGAGGTCCTCATGGCCGGCGGCCGGGTGCACCCCGTCGGACGAGAGCTCGGCGTCGTCGACGAACGTGTCCCAATCCGCGATCAACGTGTTCGGGTAGCCGGGGACCGTTCCACGGATGTGAGCGTCCACGCCGGCGATGTTCGTGAGCGGGCCGTGTGCGGTCTGCCACACCACGAGTGGGACGCGCCGGAGCGAATCCAATATCGTCACCATGTTCTCCCGGAACGCGACGGGGTCCGCGTCGTTCGTGCCGAGCTCGATGACGACGACGTCGGGTTGTGCCACCCCCTGGTCGGCGGCAGCCGTGATGGCGGAGTTCGTTCCCCGGCCGATCACCGCGTCGAACCCGACCGTCCACCCCGGGAGCGCCGCGGTGAGGAACGGCTCGGCACCGTCGGCGATCGAGTCGCCGATCACGAACGCGGTTGGGGGGGTCCCGATCTTCCGGCGCGGCAGCCGGAGCCAGCGCGTGATCGTGTCGCCGTCGCCCACGTAGAGCAACGAGGGGTCGTCGGGGACCTCGTACACCTGCATGTCGGCGCCCTCGCCGATCGGGGCCGCGTCGGCGGGGAGCGCCGCGACGGGCACCGCGAACCGGCCACCGATGAAGCGATCGGTGGTCCCGTCCATGGTGCGTTCGATCACCGGCGGTTCATCGGCGGCGCACCGGAACGCGAACAGGTCCGACGGTGGGACGCAGCCGTCGTTGCGGAACAGGATCAGGGAAGCCGGAGGGGGGAGCTGGTCGCCGACGGGGCATCCTGCCGTCGCCGCGTCGGGAGGCGATTGGGCGGCGGCCTCGCTCGGAGCGACGCCCGCGGCCCGCGTGCATGCGCTCGCGCAGAACGCCAGCACGATGACGGGTATCCACCTGCGGGGCATGGCATGAGTATCGCCTGACGGGCGCCGAACCGAACCCAGGGTGCGGGGGTGTGGCTGCACCGGACACCCCGGGTTCGGCTCGGTCCCGTCAGGACAGGGTCGAGCCTCGGTGGATCAGGCCCGGTCGATCGCGCGGACGTCGTGCTCGAGGCCTGCGCAGGGAGCGTCGAGCGTGTTCGCCGTCCGGGTGAGCGCCGAGGACATCGCACGGAGCATGCCGGCGATCACCCGCCCGGATCGGGTCGTGGGGGACGCGCCCTCCCGCCGCACCTGCTCGGTGTTCCGGCGGAGCTCGTCTTGCCGCGATCCCAGATCGTGGGTGCGGATCTGCGGGGACTGGACCATCGCGCTCACCTCCTTCCGTGGTAGCTTGACGTGAAGATACTTGACATGTAACTTGATGTCAAGAGGTTCGACCTGAAGGTTCTTGCCGTCGAGAAGAAAGGGACGATGCGCGATGGAGACGAGAGATTCGATCGATGACTTCATGGGTAGGGCGCGCAACATCTTCCCGCGGCTCGATCCGGAGGTCGAAGGGATCGTCGATCGGGTCTGCAAGCTCAACAAGCGCTTCGACACGTTGCTCGAGCGCGCCGTCGACGCGTTCGAGTTGAACAAGGGCGAGTACCGGCTCCTCGTCACGTTGCGGCAGGTGGAGGGGCAGCACATGTCTCCCGGGGACCTGGGGACGCAGCTGTTGTTGTCCTCGGGCGCCATGACGAACCGCCTCGACCGGTTGGAGGCGGCCGGGCTCATCTCGCGAGAGCCCGATCACAAGGATCGTCGAGCGTTGGTCGTCCGTCTGACCGACGAAGGCCTGAGCCGGATCGACGAAGCCGTCAACGCGGAGATCGACAACGAGATCGCGGTGGTGTCGGCGCTCTCGCCCGCGGAGCAGAAGCGCTTGAACATCCTCCTGCGCAAGCTGATGCTGGTGTTCGAATCACCGGCGCAGATCCCGTCGGGGGTCGTCGCAGCGCACGCTTAGCTGGTCGCCGCGTACCGTTCCGCCACACGCTCCACGAACGCGCCGAACCGCTCCGCGAGCGCGCCGCTGTGGATGTGCAGCAGGTTCTCCGCGTTGTCCTCGCCGCCCCGCGAGAGGTTGTAGCTCCCGGTCAGCACCTCGCCGTCCGCGACCGTGACCTTCGCGTGCATGAAGTCGTGGACGCCGCCGTGCGCGCTCCACGGCGTCGACGTCTTGCCGGATAGGCGCGGACGGATCGCCTCCCACGCCGCGATCTTCCAGTGGTTCGGCGGCCACGCTTCCCATTGACTCACGACCTCACGCATCTGCGTCGCGTCATATGCGCCGACCAGATCGAAGGATGCGCGTCCCGCGATCTCCGCGAGCGTTCCGAGCACCGCACCCGACGTGAGAACCGGTGAGAGGATCCGGAGTCGCCGGTCGGCCGCCGCGATCCGCTCGGCCACGCGATGGGCGAGCGACGGCCCATGCGGGGAGAACAGAGGCTCGACGACCACGCCCCGACCGAGGTCAACGGTGGGGCCGGCGCCTCCGGTCGGTTCGATCCGTTCGCGTCCCCAGAGTTGATCGAAATTCGTCGTGTACGCCGCGGCGATCTCGGAGGCTTCGATCCGCACGATCGCATTCTCCTCGCGCGCGAACGCGTCATCGGTCCAGTTCGTCGAGCCCGTCCAGACGTGTTGGCCGTCCCGCACCACGTACTTGTGATGCATCAGCGCGCCCTCATCGTGCACGCCGCGTGTCGGCACCTCGAGGCCGTCGATCGTCTCGGGATCGGAGGTCATCGGTTCGTCGTGCGTCTTCAGCTCTCGTTCTCGGTTGAAGACGACGCGGACCGTGACCCCGCGCGCCGCCGCCGCCTCCAACGCGTCCGCGATCCGGGCGCTCGCGCCCTCGCGCGCGTGGAAGTCGTAGATCGCGACGTCGAGCGTGCGGGTCGCGTCGGCGATGAACGCCGAGAGATGGTCGGCGACGTCGGCTGCGCCCTGGCGGCCGTCTTCGAGGAAGTCGGCCTCGATCCCCGTCATTCGCCCGGCACCTCGCCGTCGGCGATGTCGTGGAAGCACCGACGTTCGTAACAGGCGATCAGGGTGTCGACGGCCACCCCGGGGTCGTCGGTGACGGATACGAGCTGGAGGTCGTTCTCGGAGATGAGGCCGTCGGAGAGGAGCGCTCCTCGTGTCCACGCCAGCATCGGGCGCCAGTGTTCGCTCCCGAAGAGCACGATCGGGAAGTGGCGGATCACGCCCGTCTGGATCAGCGTCAGCGATTCGTAGAGCTCGTCGAGCGTCCCGAAGCCACCCGGGAAGACGACGAAGCCTTCCGCGGCTTTCACGAACATCGTCTTGCGCGCGTAGAAGTGACGGAACGTGAGATCGATGTCGAGGAACGCGTTGCTCCCCTGCTCGTGGGGGAGGCGGATGTTGAACCCCACCGAGAGCCCTCCGGCTCCGCGGCACCCCCGGTTGGCCGCCTCCATGATCCCCGGGCCGCCGCCCGTTACGACGGCCCATCCGCGTTCGGCGAACGCTCGTCCGGTCGCGTCGGCCGATGCGTAGGAGGGATCGTCGGGGCCGATCCGCGCGGAGCCGAAGATCGAAACGGCCGGCCGGTCGATACGTGCGACGGTTTCGAATCCCGCGCGGAACTCGTCCTCGATCTCCTGGACCTGGCGCGAGATCTGCCCATCGCGCTGGAACATCCGTCGATCGTCCACGCGGCCAGTCTCGGCGCCCCGGGCCGGAGCGACAAGGGACCGAAGATGCACGGAGGCCCGCGGGGATCGCGGGCCTCCGGCCTTGGGTGGCGAAGGATGTCGGAGCACGCGTCGTGGACGTGGGCAGGGGCACCCTGTGGCTCGAGTATCACACCCCGTCGCCTGGCGGTCCCTAGGTCGAACGGCGACTCCTGCTCCGACGATGGTCCCGGGGGCCCTCGGTGGTACGGTCGCGCGGTCGTGGAGCCCTCATCCCGGTCGTCGACGCTCGCGATCGCCGGTTCCTGCGTCGGGGTGGTCGCGATGGCCGTCGTCGCCTCCGTCCCCGGATCGCCGTTCCATCCCGTGCTCCCTGCGGGCGTGGAGCCCGGCGGGCCGTTCCGCTGGCTCGCGGACGCGATCGGGGTCGGCGCGTTGGACGGCACCGCGCTCGTCGTTGCAGGCGTCGGTGCCGTGATCATCGCGGTCGTCTCGTTCCTGTTCGTGGTGCGCGAGGCGTGGCGAGGGAACGTGCCGCTCCGCACCGCCGTCATCGTGGCGGTCGCCGGACACGTCGTCGTGCTCACGCTCCCGCTGTTGATCTCGCGCGACGTCTACTCCTACATCGCCTACGGGACGATCGCCGGCATCCACCATGCGAACCCTTACGTGGTCACCCCGGCCGACTTCCCCCTCGATCCCGTCGCGATGCTCGTCGGCCCCAAGTGGTTGGCGACGCCCGCGGTGTACGGCCCCCTGTTCACCGCGTTCGCCGCGGTCGTGGTGCGCACCTTCCATGGGCTGCAGACGCAGATCGCCGTCTTCCGCGTCACGGCGGCGGTTGCGAGCCTGGGGACGGTTGCGTTGATCGCGACCACCGCCAGACGCCTGCGACCCGGTCGAGCCGCGTTCGCTGTGGTCGCGTTCGGGATGAACCCCGTCGTGCTGTTCCAGTCGGTGGCGAGCGGGCACAACGACCTGCTGATCGCCCTCGCCGTCGCGGGCGCGTTCTCGTGCGTGGTCGCGCGACGCGACCTGCTCGCCGTCGCGGTACTCGCGCTCGGGACCGTCGTGAAGGCGCCAGCCGCGCTGCCACTCCTGCTGCTCGTGGTCTGGTGTGTCGCGCGCGCGCCGTCGGGGCGGCGCCTCCGAACCACGGCGACCCACGTCGGACTCGCCGCGGCGATCGGGCTGGCGTTCGCGGCGCCGTTCCTCCAGCTGCACGATCCCACGCTCGGCATGCTCGAGCTCGCGGGGCATGAAGGCTGGCTCGCTCCCTCTCGCTTCTTCCGGCGGTTCCTGGACGGGGTCTCGGGTGACACGCTGGGCGTGACGGCCCGTGTCGTGTTCGCCGGCTTGCTCATCGCGAGCCTGGCGATCGTCATCGGCATGGTCTGGCGTTCGGCGAGGCGCTCGTCGGACGAGACCGTCCAGGTCCTCGAGCTCGGCGCGGCGTGGGGATGGTCGCTCCTGCTCCTCATGCTGCTCGGACCGGTCCTGTTGCCCTGGTACGTCACCTGGGCCCTCCCGCTCGTGTGGCTGTTGCCGCGTGTCCCGAGGGGGGTCGTGCTCGGCACGTCGGTCGCGCTCGCGCTGTCGCAGTGGACGGCCGAGCCCGGCCGGTTCCCGCGGGCGTATGACCTGAACGTCCTGATCGGGCACTACGTGATCACGCCGGTCGTGATCGGCCTACTTGCCTGGCTGCTGCTGGATGGGTGGCGTCGCTGGCGCGGCGGGCTTCCCCTGCGCGAGGAGCAAGACGACGCCGGTGCCCGCGGCGATCAGCGTGGCGATCGAGGGACCCGTCCCGCCGTGCAGCGATAGGCCGACGCGTTCCACCAAGATGCCGGCGAGGACGAGGGTCCCCACCCCGAACGCGGGCGCGCTCGCGGCGGCGGCGATCCCGTCCAGCCCCGCCCAGCGCGTCCAAGCGAACCCGACGGCGCCGAAGAGCACCAGGATGGCGAGGCTCGAGAAGACGATCTTCCACGGCGAGGACGGCCGGAGTGGCTCTCGGGGAGGGCCGAGTTCGGTGACCGTGGTCGGCCGCACCGAGGAGTAGACCCCACCGTTCCAGTTGAACAAGCCGGGTGACCGGATCGCCGCCGGTCGTCGGTCGAACGACGTCAGGAGGAACGCGGTAGCCGGCCCCCCGGGGATATCGGACAGGTAGAGGCGCGACAACGCGTTGTACTCCGAGCTGTCTCGGATCGTCGGCCGGCCCGCGAAGTAGTTCTCCGGCGTCCCGACGTACACGAAGACGTCGGCGACGCGGTCCGCAGGCATGGCCGCACGGATCACGTTCGCCGCCTGGGTGGCCAGGTAGGACGCCGTCGAGTCCGAGTCGTCCACGAGGAACACGAGCGGCGTGCCGGGCTCGGACGTGGCGTCGGCGATCCGCGCGGCCTCGGTCACGTGGTCGACCTGGATGAGCGAGATGTAGGTGGATTGCCGGCTCCATGCCATGAGGGCTCCGGCCGCCATCGCTCCCACCAAGACGCCGGCCACGACCGCGCCCAGCTTCTCGCGTCGTCCGAACCAGTTGCGCACGGCGACGACGCCCACCCCGGCGAGCGCCGGGATCGCGAAGCCGAACGTCACGACCCGATCCGCCGGGTACCAGCCGGTGAGGAGCCCGATCGGTGCGCCCAGCACCACGAGCGCCGACCACACGATCAAGACGCGGCGGGCGAAGCCACTCGTGCGCATCAGCCCGAGCGCTGCGAGCGGAACAGCGAGCCACTGGACGTAGCGCGTCCAGTGGTGCAGGAACCGCAGTCCGTAGTCGGAGCGCAGCGCGTCCGCCAGACCGGCCCGCCGGAGGAACCCGTCCTTGGACGTGTCCACCCGAAGAGGAGCCGGACCGATCCGCATCGAGAGCAGTCCGGCCGCGAGCAAGGACCCGGCTCCGGCCGTGGCGATCGCGACGCGCCCAGCATCGCTCATCCACCCACGTTCGTGCCGGCCGATGGACCACACCGCGACGCCTCCGAGGATCGCCACCCCGACGAGGAAGAACTGGGGGTGCGCGAGCCCGCCACCCGCGAACGCGATCGCCGCGGCGATCGCGCCTCGTCGCGACCCGGTCGCCAAGCAGACCGTCGCAGCGATGAACGGCGCGGCGAACACGAGGTTGGCTACGTATCCGGCTGCCAGGTGAACCGTGAACAACCCACACAGGAGCCCGGCGACCACCCAAGCGGCGCGCGCTCCGCGATGCTCTCCACCCATCGGGTTGGCAGCTCGTGTAAGCGCCGCCATCGCCGTGGCGATCGCTCCGCCGAGCGCCGCCTCGAGCCCCGCCGCCGCGGCAACCACGGGCACGTGGAGCGTGCCGGCCAGCACGGCGATAAGCGCGGGGCTCCCGGGGCGTGCCCCAACGAGGCTCAGTCCTTCCGAAGACCCGACCCGCGTCCACCACAGGTACACCGGCATGTCGGATCCGATCCCGAAGCGGTAGCCGTGCCGCAGGTACGGCGCGACCAGCACCCCGACGGTCGCGATGGCGATGCCGGCGAGCCAGACGATCCCGGTACCCGTTCGACCCGGGCGCGGCGTGCGGTCGGCGGCCCTATCCGGCGGCGAGGAACGCACCTTGGGCGCTGACGGTCACCGTGCCGCCGTCGTCGGTGATGGAGTCGCACGCGAACGTCCCGGAGAACGTGGCCACGTCGGCTTGCGCGACCGTCACCGAGCAGCTGCCGTCGGTCGACGTGAACCGATAGGTCCCCGAGCTGGCATGGACGAAGAACGAGAGCCGCATCGTGTCGGCGGTCGCCCGTGTGCCGACGAACGTCGGACCGGCGAGCGCGAACCCCGCTGCCGCCGACTGCCAGTTCAACGCGAACGCCCCGGGGGCGATCGCGTAGACGGCCGGGCTGGCGAGCGCCATGAGCGACTGGTTCGTTTGGAGGGCGCCGGCGACCGCGAGCGACGCGTTGCCCTGCGTGACCGAGCCGGTGGTCCCGGGCGACGTGGTGGGCACATCGCTCCCGCTCCCGATGATGGGCGTGGTGGTCCCACCGGTCACCGACGTCGGGGACGTCGCTCCGGTCGGCTCGCTCGTGGGGACGGGTCCGAGCGTCGAGCTCCCGTTGTCGCCGTGACCACCACACGCGGCCGCGAGCACCGCCAGGGACAGGCCGATCGCGAGCGTCAACTTCTTCCGCACGTGGACTCCTTCGAGGGACGGCTGACTGTAGCGCACCCGGAGCGCGCGTCCGCCCGAGCGGGGTGCGTTGGTAGCCTTGCAACCCATGATGGACCGAGAGCTCGTCGAAGAGGTGCTCCGGGTCGCCCGTCGGCGCGGTGGCTCGTTCGCGGAAGTGTTCGTGGAGGAGAAGACCTCCACCTCGATCAGGCTGGACGATGGCAAGGTGGAAGAGCTCACGACGGGCTTGGACCGCGGCGCGGGTGTGCGCGTGTGCCAGGGCACGTCGTACGGGTACGCGTTCTCCAACCGACTCGACCGTGATGCGCTGCTCGCTGCGGCGGAAGCCGCGAGCGCGGCGCTCCGGGAGGGAGAACCAGGCGATGTCGTCGACCTCCGCGCGCCAGGTCCGGCGCCGGTCGTGAATCCCGTCGAGCGCCCGGCCGGCGAGCTGGCGGCCGCAGAGAAGGTGGGGTGGCTCCGCACGGTCGACGACGCGGCGCGTTCGTTCAGCCCCGAAGTCGTGCAGGTGGTCGGGGTGTATGGCGACTCTCTGCAGCACGTCGTCATCGCGACGTCGGACGGTCGGTGGGTGGAAGAGTGGCGACCCAGGATCCGGCTGGTCGCCCAAGTGGTGGCTGCGCGAGACGGGAACATCCAGACGGGGTTCCACGGACCCGCAGCATGCGGCGGTGTGGAGTTCGTGGACCGGCATCCGCCGCGTGGAACGGCGGAGGTCGCCGCGAAGCGCGCGGTCACGATGCTCGATTCCATCCCCGCTCCGGCCGGTGAGATGACCGTCGTGCTGGCGCCGGGGATGGGCGGCGTGTTGTTCCACGAGGCCGTCGGCCATCCGCTCGAATCTGACGCGATCGACAAAGAGGCGAGCGTCTACCGCGGCTTGATCGGCGAGCGCTGCGCCTCCGAGCTGATCGACGGCGTCGACGACGCGACGATCGCGAACGGTTGGGGCTCGTACGCCTTCGACGACGAGGCCACGCCGTCACAACGCACGGTGCTCTTCGAGGGCGGGGTCTTGCAGGGGTTGCTGTACGACCGGATGCACGCCGACAAAGACGGCCAGCCGCCGACCGGGAACGGCCGCCGCCAGTCGTACGCGTCGCCTCCGATCCCGCGGATGACGAACACGAACATCCTGAACGGGACCGCGGACGCTGCGGAGGTGATCGCCTCGACCGACAGCGGTGTGTACGTCTCCTCGCTCGGCGGAGGCCAGACGAACCCGGCGACCGGCGACTTCGTCTTCGGCGTGGCCGAGGGCTTCTTGATCGAACACGGGGCCGTCACGACGCCGGTGCGCGGCGCGAACCTGATCGGGCGGGCGATCGAGGTCATGGGTGCGGTCGACGCGTTGGGCGACGACTTCGACACCTGGGAGGGCGTCTGCGGCAAGGATGGCCAGTCGGCTCCGGTCGGGAGCGGGTCGCCGACGCTCCGCATCTCGCGGCTCACCGTGGGAGGTACCGGTGCCTGATCTCGGCGAACTGTGCACGGTGGCCGTCGATGCGGCCGAAGGCGACGAGGCGGTCGAAGCGTACGCGGAGGAGTCCCGCCACACCGAAGCGAGCGCGCTCCGCGGCGAGATCGAAGGGCTCACGTTCGCGGAGTCGCGCGGGGTGGGGGTCCGGCTGATCGACGGCGGACGCCTCGGCTACGCCTACGCGGCCGACCCGTCGAAGGATGAGGTGCGCGACGCCGTCCGCCGCGCGCGGGAGAACGCGGCACTGGCCGAACCCGATCCGTTCAACGGCCTGGCGGCGTTCCGGCCGGCGTCAGCCGATCGACGGGCTCTACCGCGAGGATCAGGCGAACGTCCCCACCGATCGGAAGGTGGCGCTCGCGCTCGACCTGGAACGGCGGACGATCTCGATCGACCCTCGTGTCACGAAGATCGACGCCGCGCAGATCGGCGACGCGGTGTCACGGACCGCGATCGCCTCGACGAGCGGCGTGCGGGCCGAGTACGCGCGCACCGACGCCTGGTGCGTCGCGGTGGCGCTCGCCGTGGAGGGCGATGAGACGCAGACGGGCTTCTCGTTCTCGATCGCGCGGGGGATCGACGGGCTCGGATGGGAGGCGATCGCCGACGAGGCGGTCGAGCGCTCCGTGCGGATGCTCGGCGCCACGAAGCCCACGAGTGCCAAGGTCCCCGTGATCCTCGACCAGTTCGCGGCGATGTCGTTCTTGGGAGTGCTCGCCGGCGCGCTCTCGGCGGAGGCGGTGCTCAAAGGGCGATCGCTCTTCGCCGCGATGGCTGGGCAACAGATCGGTTCGACGTCGTTCACGTTGATCGACGACGGAAGGCTCACGATCGGGCCGGCCGCCGCGCCGTTCGATGACGAAGGGGTCCCGACCGGGCGGACCGAGCTCTTCACGCGCGGCACGCTGAATGGCTTCCTGCACAACACGTACACCGCGAACCGGACCGGCGAAGGCACGATCTCGACCGGGAACGCCAGGCGCGGTGGCTACAAGTCGGCGCCGGGCGTCGGCACGTCGAACTTCTACGTGGAGGCGGGTGAGTCGTCGTTCGATGAGTTGCTCTCGCGCGCGGAAGGTGGCGTGCTGATCCAGGAGGTGACCGGTGTCCACAGCGGAGCGAACCCGATCAGCGGGGAGTTCTCGGTGGGCGCGACCGGGCTCCGGATCGTCGGCGGCGCGCTCGGTGAGCCCTTGCGCGAGATGACCGTCGCCTCGACGCTCCCCGAGATGCTCGCCGGGATCACCGGCGTGGGCAGCGACCTCCGGTTCTTCTCCTCCGTCGGCACGCCGTCGCTCCTGATCGGCGAGATGACGCTCGCGGGTGTGTAGGCGCTACGCGATCGGGATCTCGACGGCGAAGCGCGAACCCGACGTTCGGCTCGCTCGCGGCCGTGATGGTCCCGCCCAGCGCCTCCACGATCCGCTTGGCGAGCGCGAGGCCGAGGCCGGTCCCGCCGCGTCCTCGTGCCGGATCGACGCGGAAGAACGGATCGAACACGTGGGCCAGATCTGCTGCGGTGATCCCTTCGCCGTTGTCCTGGATGGCAACCTCGAGCCGGCCCGGACGACGCGCGGCGTCGATGCGTACCGTGCCATCGGCCGGGGTGTGCCGGACCGCGTTCACCAGCAGGTTCTGGAGCACGCGCACGAGGCGCGGCGAGCAGGGGACCTCATCGGCCCCGCGCAGGTCCGTGACGAGGGAAAGGCCCTTCGCTTCCACCTGCGGCCTTACCGCCGTGATCGCGGAGCGCACGACCTCGGCGAGCGAGGCGCGTTCCGTCTCCGCCTCGATCGCTCCGGCGTCCAACTGGGTCAGCTCGAAGAGATCGTCGACCATGTCGACGAGTTGGTTCACGGAGCGGCGCATCTCCCCCGCGTACCGGGTGAGGCTCTCTGGGTCTCGGACGACGCTCTCGTCGACGGCCTCGACCATCGCCCGCAGGCTCGCGAGCGGCGTGCGGAGGTCGTGGGAGACGGCAGTGATCAGGTCGCGCCGGCGGGACTCGATCTCTCGCTCCCGCGCCTGCGCGCCCTGGATCCGCTCTGCCATCGCATCGAGGGTCGCGGCGAGTCGATCGAGCTCGGGCCCGGCATCCAACTCGCCGACGCGAGCGCCCAGGTCCCCGCTCCCAAGCGTCGTCACGGCCAGATCCAGCCGCCGGATCGCGTCGGCCGACGAGCGGGCGAGGACGAGCGCCGCCGCCACGCCCGCGGCTGTTGAGTACACGAGGAGCACGATCACGAGCGTCGCGTCGTGGCCCTCCACGAACATCTGGGTCGTCAGGACCAACAGGTTCGCGAGCGCCGCGACGGCCGCGGTGAGCGCGACCGCCACGAACCGCTGGCGGAGCGATGTGCGACGCAGGAGGGAGCGGGCGCCGAACGCCGCCACGATCGTCACGAGCGCCGCCGGGGCCACGAGCGACATGAGGTGGGCGAGATCGCTGCCGTGCATCCCGACGACCTGCGCGACGATCAACGTGCCCAGAGCGCCCACGGCCGCCACGGCAACCACCAGGGCGAGCGTCCGCCACGACCTCATGGCTCGAACCGGTAGCCGACACCCCACACCGTCACCAAGTGCTTGGGGTTCGACGGGTCGTCCTCGATCTTCTCGCGCAGGCGCCGGATGTGAACCGTCACCGTCGCCGTGTCCCCGTCCCACGCGAAATCCCAAACGTCCTCGAGCAGCCGCGTGCGGCTGAGCGTCACGCCCGGCCGCGACGCCAGGTACAGCAGCAGGTCGAACTCCTTGCGAGTCAAGCGAACGGCCTGCCCGCGCACCGACACCTCGTGCCTCGGCGCATCGATCTCCAGGTCCCGGAACGACATGACGCCATCTGCATCGACGTCGGCCCGGGTCGGCGGCGCACTCCGGCGCAGGACCGCATGCACACGGGCCACGACCTCGCGCGGGGAGAACGGCTTGGTGACGTAGTCGTCCGCGCCCAGCTCGAGCCCGACGATGCGATCCGTCTCCTCTCCTCTGGCCGTGAGCATGATCACCGGTGTTCCGCAAGCGGCGCGGATCCGGCGGAACACCTCGAATCCATCGATCCGCGGGAGCATCAGGTCGAGCAGGACCAGATCGGGTGAGACGCTCTCGAACGCGGTCATCGCCTCCTCGCCATCCTCGGCCGTAGCGACGGCATAGCCAGCCTGTTCCAGGTAGCGCGCAAGCACCTCGCGCACCATCGGCTCGTCGTCCACGACCAGCACCCGCGTCTCGGTCACCGATCCATCTTGGCAGCCATCCATTACGGGGTCGTAACGGAAGAGGGTCCACGCGACCCGCAGGCCACGTGGACCGTTCCGCTCGGAGATCGATATGCCGTGTGGTTACATCACGTCGACGATCGGAGACTTGTCCCCGCCGCAATGCGTGTGCATGACCGTCTCAGCCGGCATCTTGGCGAAGTAATGGCCGCGATGCGTGCATGACCTCGAGCTTCCAGTGGCCGTTCGCGTTGGACATGACGTGCCCCTGCAACTCCGGACCGTTCATGCCCTCCAGGTAGACCTTCACCGTCCGTCCCGCCTGGCACTCCGTGTTGGACGACGACACGTTGCCGTGGAAGTTCTCGGTCGAGTGGTTGTATCCGGCCGAGATCGTGCTGGGCACCGCCGCGAACGCCGTTGTCGCTACGGTGAACGCCATGATCGCTCCTGCGATCACCACCATCGCTGCTCTGCGCATCGCTCCTCCTCTTCGCTCGGTCCATCCGATGCTTGAACGACCCTACGGAGCGGCTGCTTACGGAACGGTTACGCGGTCCTTTCGAGCGACCGAACTCTCGGCCCGTTGTTGATCCGACTCAGCTCACGTGCACGGTGATCGTGTGGTCGCCCGATGCGCCATCGGGGAACGGCGACTCCTCGGTTGGGGTCTGCGTCGCCCCCGTGCCGTCGGTCGCGCGGACCGCGATCGAGTGTGTACCGGGTGTCGCCTTCCACCGGAACAGCCACTGGCGCCAGGTGTCGATCGTGTCCTCGGCAGCCAGCTCCGCGGCGAGCCACGGGCCACCGTCGATCTGCACCTGCACACCTTCGATGCCTCGATGTTGTGCCCACGCGATCCCGGCCACCATGACGTCGCCGGACCCGAGCTGGCTCGACGACTTCGGTGTGTCGATGCGCGACTCCGTCTTGATCGGCGCCTGCTGCGCCCACCCGCGTTGCACCCAATACGCGTCGTACGCAGCGAAGGTGGTGAGCTCGATGTCTACGAGCCATTTCGTTGCGGACACGTAGCCGTAGAGTCCCGGCACGACCATCCGGACCGGGAAGCCGTGCTCCAATGGGAGCGGGAGACCGTTCATCGCCACGGCCAGCATGGCGTCGCGGCCGTCCATCGCCAGCGCGGTCGGTGTGCCAACCGTGAAACCGTCGGCCGATCGTGAAACGATCTGCGTGGCGCCGCTTGCGACCCCAGCCTCTTCGAGCAGATCCTTCAGCCGTGCACCGATCCACCGAGCGTTGCCGATGTAGTGGCCGCCCACCTCGTTGGAGACGCACGCTAGCGTGACGTCGCGCTCGATCAATGGGCGTTCGAGCAGCTGTGGATACGTGATCGTGATCGGGTGATCAACCATGCCGTGCACGCGGAGCGTCCATCCCTCGGTCTTCACCGCCGGCACGAATAGCGCTGTATCCACACGATAGAAGCGATCGCTCGGCGTCAGGAACGGTCCGAGGCCGTCGATGTGGAGGTCGGCGCCCGAGGGGATCGGCGGGGCCGGATCCGCCGGCGCAGGGATCCGTACGGCCGCTCGGGAACGGCTCGCGTCGGCGTTGCTCATCAGGTGCCTGCCCAGCTCGCCGCTCACCCCTGCCACGCCCGCCGCGGCGATCCCCGTCCAGAGGAATCGGCGTCGGTCGAACCCCGGGACGGGCGCGGATGCCCCCGTGGATCCGGGTGGGGGTTCGGCGGCGTTCCTGATCGGCGGGAGGCCGGCCGAGCGTCGGAGCAGCACGTAGGCGACGAGGCCGGCTCCGACGCCGACGATCGACGGGATCGCGTCGGTCGGGCCGTTCGCGGGCCGGGTCACCGCCGCCAGCGCGCCGATCGCTCCGAATATGACCAGTCCGAGGGCGCCCACCCGCGGTCGCCGCAACGCGATCACGCCCAGCGCGGCGGCCACGATGATCAGCGTCACGTTGATGCCGGTCAGCAGCGCGAGTTTGTCGTTGGACCCGAACGTCCGGATCGCGAAGTTCTTCAGCCATTCCGGCGTAGCGTCGATCGCCGTGCTGCCCACCGCGATGATCGGCGAGGCCGAACCGCCGACGGTGCCGGCCGCGAGCTGGGCGACACCGACCGCCACGGCGCCCGAGAGGACGCCGATCGTCGCGCCGACCAGCTTCCCGGGTTGGCGGGCTGCGGTCGGCTTGTCGTTCGGTCCCGCGGTCGTCTCGAGCGTGCGAGCCATCGCGACCTAGCCTAGTCCTGCGTTCTTACGAGTCACGAAACGATCAGCGAGAGGTTCCGCGTACACCGCACAGGATCCCGCGGTAGTCCGGGTCAGGCTAGATGGTGGCGGGACGGGCACCGGTCGCGATCAGCAGGACGATCAAGCCTGCCACCGCGAGCCGGTACCACATGAAGGCCTTGAAGCTATGCCGGCGCAGGTAGCCCAGCACGCCCCAGATCACGATGAATCCGCTGATCGCGGACGCGATGAATCCCCAGAAGAACTCGCTCGCGTAGCCCTGGAACCCGGTCTGCAGGAGGCCGACACCCTTCTCGAGGCCGGCGCCCGCGATGATGGGGATGGCGAGCAGGAACGAGAACCTCGCGGCCGACTCGCGGTCCAGGCCGATCCACCGGGCGCCGGTCATGGTGATCCCCGATCGCGAGACCCCGGGCTGCAGGGCGAGCGCCTGCAGCGAGCCGAGCCCCAAGCCCGTCCGCGGTCCGATCGTGTCCAGGTCCCGGTCGGAACGGGACCGTGCGTCTACCCACCACAAGAGCACCCCGCCGACAGACAGCGTGATCGCCATGATCCACGGCTGTCCGAGCCGCTGTTCGATCGTGGTTTCGAGGAGGGCTCCGGCGATCGCGCCCGGGATCGTCCCGATCACCAGGGCCCACGCCAGCCGCTCGTCGGGGGTACCCATAGACCGGGTGCGGACCGAATGGACCCACGCCTTCAAGTAGCGCCAGAGGTCGCTGCGGAAATAGACGATCGCGCCGACCAACGTGCCGACGTGGAGCGCGACGTCGAACGTCTTGTTGAGCGCCGGATCGTTCACGATCGACCAGTTGAAGAGCCACGGCACCAGGATCAGATGCCCTGAGCTCGAGACGGGCGCGAATTCGGTCGCGCCCTGCGTGATGCCGAGCACGATCGCCTGCAGGATCGTCACCGTGCTGTCCTTTCGGGCGGAAGGTCCGCGCCATGCTAGCGGCAGCGTTCGGACGCGCCATGCACCGAACGGCGGTGAGTTATGGCGATCCTGTCGCGGGGTCCGCGCCGAGGATGGCGACCGTGAGTTGGGCGAACGTCCGCGCGTACGCGAGCCGTTCGGCGGCATCGGTATCGACGAGGACGACCAACCCGACGCCCGCGTCCGCGGATCCCGTGCCGGCTCCGCCGATCCCCGTGGCGGTCGGCGCCGATGAGAGGACGCGAAGCACCTCGATCGCGCTCGCCGCGAGCTCCGTGTGCGGCCGCCCTCCACCGTACGTGGCGTATACGTCGATGCGATCGCCGGCCCGGACCGAGCCGGTCGGGACACCGGCCGCGATCACCATCGCGCGTAAGCCCGGCGGGACGAGCGCCGCGATCGGCCCGCTCCTCGGGGTTGAGAGACGCGAAGCGGTGAGGATCTCCCCGCCTGCGATGTCGCCGGTGAGGACGCGGCCGATGATCGCGGCGGGATCCGACACGGCGCCCGGTGGGAGCGCCGACGCGGGCACGGTCGAGACCCCGAGCATGGAGGCCACGAGCTGCGTCCCGCGGGTGAGATCGATCGCCGCCACCGCGACCGGGACCGACGCGCCGGCGGGCCGCACGGCCGCCGCGCGTTGCTCGTAGCCACGCACGAACACGAACGCGAGCGCGCCGAGGAGCACCGCGAGCCCGAGCAGGATCTTCGAGGCCATCGGCCAGCGGCGTCGCAACATGCGCGTCACGTTCGCACGAGCGCGCGGAACGCACCGTGACGTCGGTCACGGCCGGGAGGCTTCGGTACCCCTCGTCTCGACGTCACGGGCCACTCGCACGGCGCGCTACTCGACGGGTCGCGGACCCTTCCGCTTCGCCAGTGGGAGGGTCCGCACGCGGAACTCCTCCAGGGCATCCCGACCCACGATCAGCCGCACGGCCTCTTCGATCCGATCGCCCAGCGCCCGCGCATCGGCGTCGGTCTTGAACCGCAGTTCGATGGAGACCAATTCCGGTTCGGACTCACCGGTCATGCGGGCAGGATACGTGCCTCACGAACCGGCCTGCCCGATCCTCGTCGCGAGCGCCGTGGCTTCCGATCGCGTGGGGGCCACGGCGATCACTCCGGCCCCTTGCGAGATCGGGGCCTGCACGATTGGCGCAGACACGACGACGCCGTCGACCACGATCGCGATCTCGTTCAGCGGTGGGGGAGCCGTCAAGGCCTGGGTGGTCGCTTCGAGGAGGGCGGCGGTCCCCGCCGAGCCGAGTCGGAACGTCACCTCCCACCCGACGGCGGGATCGTTGCCGTTCGACGCGATGACCCCGAGCGACGTGAGGTCGGCGCCGGTCGCGAAGACGCCACGGAGCACGTACTTCGTTCCGCCGTCGGCAGACAGGACGGTGATCGTGGCCGCATGCTCGAGCTGGTCGGCCGAGCAGGGATCCGCACCGCCACAGGAGACGTTTGTCTGCCCCCATGACGGGTCGCTCCGCTCCACGACCGCCGTGACCGGCCGGAACTGCACGATCGCCGCACGCCCTTCAGGTGTCCCGATCAGCGGGATGCCGGGCGGAGCGGCACCGCCACTCTGGACGGGAGTCGTCGAGGTGATCGAGTGAGTGGGGGTGACCGAGTTGCCGGCCGACGAGCACGCGACGGCGACCGAACACGCGACCAGGGAGGCGAGCGAGGCTCTCCCGGCGATCCGCATCGCCCTACGGTTCGAACCTCGCACCGCTGAGCGCCGTCGCGCATGGACAGTCGCGCGCCTCGGGCACGGCGGGGATCGCGGCGAAGAGCAGGTCGCGTAACTTCGCGTTGTTCTCGGTGAACACGCGCACGACCTCCTCGTGCGTCACGGGAGGGACGCCCTCCACGCCGACGTCGTAGTCCGTGATCAGCGAGATGTTGGCGTAACAGAGCTCGAGCTCGCGAGCGAGCACCGCCTCGGGGTACTGGGTCATGTTGATGACCTCCCAGCCGGCGGACGCGAACCATGCGGATTCGGCTCGGCTCGAGAACCGCGGACCTTCGATGACGACGACCGTACCGCGTTCGCGGAGTGGGATCGACAGCTCGTTCCCGGCCGCGATCGTCACCCCCCGCATCGTCGGGCAGTACGGATCCGCGAACGAGATGTGGGTCGTGATCGGACCGTCGTAGAAGGTGTTGGGCCGATCGCTCGTGCGGTCCACGAGTTGGTCGCAGATCACGAAGTCGCCCGGCTTCACGTCCGATCGGAGCGAGCCGCAGGCATTCGGGCCGAAGATGCGTTGGACGCCGAGTGTCTTCATGGCCCAGGCGTTCGCCTGGTAGGGGATCCGGTGCGGCGGGAACTCGTGCTTGAGGCCATGCCGCGGGATGAACGCCACCCGCCGACCGCCGATCTCGCCGATCACCGGCGGCGCCGAGGGCTTGCCGTACGGCGTGTCGACGTCGATCGTCTCGGTCGACTCCAGGAACTCGTAGAAGCCAGAGCCGCCGAACACGCCGATCTCGGCCGCGGTCATGATCCCGATCCGTCGCCCGAGGAACCGGATCCCGAGGGCTTCGGCCCCGCGGACTTGGACGGCTCCTTCTTCCCGTCCGACTTCTCGCCGGAGGCGGCCGGTTTCTCGGGCCTCGTGTCCGAACCCTTTTCGGACCCCTTGCCCGAGCCCTTGTCTTGGCTCTTGTCCGAGCCCTTGTCGGAGCCCTTCTCGGAGCCCTTCTCGACGCCCTTCTCGGCGGGTTTCTCAGCGGATGACTTCGATTTCTTCCCGTGGTCCGTGGTGTAGAAGCCCGAGCCCTTGAACGCGATCGCCGGCGGCGCGAACACCTTCCGTAGCTCGCCTCCACACTCGGGACAGACCGTGAGTGGGTCGTCGATCATCGGCTGCACGATCTCGAACGTGTGCCCGCAGTCCTTGCACATGTATTCGTAGGTGGGCATGACCGGTCGAGTGTAGCCGAGGGTCGACGGCGCCCCGCCACGGCCGCGTTCGTGTGTGAACCGCCTTTCGCCCGTTGTTCCCTCCGCCGTTCGTCTGGGCCATCCGGACGATGTTCCGATGGCCCGGTGGCGCTACCGTCATCACCCGAACAGGCCACGGCGCGATGCCCGCGAACGCGGCCGAGGTTGGTTCGAAGAACAGGAGGGACGATGCAAGGGTCACCGCTTCCCCGAGAAGCTCGGCGGCGCCCTGAGCTCGATCTGCTGGTCGGGCCGCTGGAGGCCGCGGCCGCCGAGGCCGCCTCGACATCCGAACAACCGCTCACCCTGGTCGAGCTCCCCGACCTGGACGACGAGCCCACGTGGCGGGAGGACGGATGACCGACCGCCAGCCGTCGGGCCGTACACTCGATCCAGCCGCCGGGGCGCAGGAAGGATCGGAGATGACCGTCAGGAAGGCCGTGATCCCCGCAGCCGGCCTCGGGACACGCTTCCTCCCCGCGACGAAGGCCCAGCCCAAGGAGATGCTCCCGGTCGTCGACACGCCCTCCATCCAGTACGTGGTGGAGGAAGCGGCCCACGCCGGGCTCACCGACATCTTGATCGTCACCGGCCGGCGCAAACGCGCGATCGAGGATCACTTCGACCGATCGTTCGAGCTCGAGTACTACCTCGAGGCGCAGGGGAAGTTCGACGAGTTGAAGCAGGTTCGCGAGATCAGCGAGATGGCGACGATGCACTACATCCGCCAGAAGGATCCGCTCGGTCTGGGCCACGCGGTGGCCGTCGCCGAGGATCACATCGGCGATGAGCCGTTCGCGGTGCTCCTGGGCGACGATCTGATCCACCACTCCGTGCCGCTGCTCGCCGAGATGCTCCGCGTGCACGCCCGCTACGGGCGCAGCGTGATCGCCGTGCAAGAGGTGCCCCAAGCCGACATCAGCCACTACGGCTCGATCGAGCCCGAGTTCGTGGAGGACCAGGAGCATCTCGCTCGCGTGGTTTCGATCGTGGAGAAGCCGTCCCCGGAAGAGGCGCCCTCGAACCTGGCCGCGATCGGGCGTTACGTGCTGACGCCCGACATCTTCGACGCGCTCCGAGAAACGCCGCCGGGTCGCGGTGGTGAGATCCAGCTCACCGACGCGATCAACCTCCTGGCGAAGGAGCAGGCTGTGTACGCCTACCGGTTCGATCACGGCCGCTACGACGTCGGGAACAAGCTGGACTACCTGAAGGCGACCGTGGAGTTCGCGCTGGAGCGGGAAGACGTCGGTGACGCGTTCCGTCAGTACCTGCTCGACCTGATGGAGCTCGAACCCCGCGAACGCAGCGACTGACTCACCCAACGGGCTCCGCGAACACCACGGGTAGACTCCCCGCATGGCCGAGACCCGGCAGGTGCATCATCACGACGACATCGCGGGGCTGCTCTCCGTCGAGGATGCGCGCGATCGTGTCCTCTCCCAGATCCACCCGTTGGCGTCGCTGCAGCTCGCGCTGACCGAGGCGTACGGATGCGTCGCCGCTGAAGACGTCGTCGCCCGCGGCGACCTCCCTGCGTTCGCCTCCTCGGCGATGGACGGGTTCGCGGTCCGCTCGCACGACGTGGTGGGCGCATCTCCTTCATCGCCGATCGAGTTGAAGATCGTGGGTCGCGCGATGATCGGGCGTCGCCCCGACGCGGTCGTGGGGGGCGGTGAGGCGATCCGGATCGCGACGGGGGCGCCGATCCCGGCCGGCGCCGATGCGGTGGTGCCGATCGAGAACGCGGAGCCGGGTGGTGAGATGGTGCGGATCTTCGACGGTCCCGGCGAGGGCCAGCACATCCGTCCAGCGGGCGAGGACGTGAAGGACGGGCAGGTGCTCGTGAGCGCCGGCAAGCGCCTCGGCCCACCCGAGCTCGCGCTCCTCGCGAACGCCGGCTTCCCGAACCCCGCGGTCCATCCGCGGCCCCGCGTCATCGTGCTCTCGACCGGCGACGAGTTGATCCCGCCGACCGAAACCCCGGAGTTCGGCCAGATCCGAGACTCCAACGCGTACTCGATCTTCGCCGCGCTCCGTGATGTTGGCGCCATGCCCGTGCTGGCGGGCATCGTGCGCGACGACGTCGACGTCCTGCGCGAGACCGTGATGAGCTACCTGATCCAGGCCGACGCGTTCATCTCTTCAGGCGGGGTTTCGGTGGGTGAGCGCGACGTGGTCAAGGCGGCGTTCTTCCGCCGCGGCGACATCGACTTCTACAAGGTCGCGATGCAGCCCGGTATGCCGCAGGGGTTCGGACAGATCGAGGGCAAACCGTACTTCGGTCTCCCTGGGAATCCGGTCAGCGTGTTCGTGAGTTTCGAGGTGTTCGTCCGTCCGGCGATCCTCAAGATGATGGGACGGTCGCAGCTGTTCCGACCCGAGGTGACGGCCACCTTGACCGAAGACGTCGCCGGACCGAAGGGGAAGCTCCAGTTCGCCCGGGTACGGCTGGAGCGGACCGACGATGGCTGGGCAGCCGCGCCCACCGGCGCTCGAGGATCGAACCTCATCTCGACGGTCGTGCGCGCGAACGGGCTGGCGATGATCCCCGTCGGGACAGAGATCGCGCCGGCCGGCTCAACGGTCCGGGTGATGGTGTTCCGATCGGCGGAGGACTGAGATGGAGGCTGAGACGGCCAGGGCTCACATGAGCGCCGTCTCTGCGGCACGGATCGTAGAGGTGGGCGAGAAGGCGATCACCGCTCGGGAAGCGACGGCCGAGTGCGTCTTGTCGACCACCCCAGAGGCGGTCGCCCGACTGATCGCGGGGACCCGCAAGGGAAACCCGCTCGAAGCGGCGCGGATCGCGGGCGTGATGGGCGTGAAGCGGACCCCCGACCTGCTGCCGTTCTGTCATCCCATCGCCATCACCGGCGCGGAGGTCGTCGTGGAGCCGGACGACGCGTCCGGCACGATCCGCGTCCGGGCCACGGTCCGTGCGAACGACCGCACGGGCGTGGAGATGGAAGCGCTCACCGCGGCTGCGGTCGCTGCGCTCAGCCTCTACGACACGACGAAGGAGTTCGACCGCGCGGCACGGATCGACGGGCTTCGGCTGCTCGCGAAGTCCGGTGGGAAGTCCGGCGAGTATCGCGCCGACGCTTAGTCGGGGACGAGCGTGTCCACCGGCATCACCGAGGCCACGGCGATCGCTACGGCCGGCAGCGCGCTCGCTCCCTCGATGTTCGCCTCTGCTCCGGAGTTCGCGTTGAGGCGATCGCCGTCGATCCCATCGGCCACGCGACCGCGCGCGGGATCATAGACGGGCTGCCCCGCGGCGTTGCGCACGCCGAACCACGCGCGCGCGTCGGTGGCCAAGACGTCCCATGCCGGATCGTCCGTCGCCGTCGCCAAGCGGTCGAGCGAGAACACCGTGCTGGAGACGTCGTACGGCGTGGAGCTCGGGCCGTTGAACCCGGCGCGCACGATCGGCACCAGGAGCGCGGTCGCGCTGGCTGCGGCGATCTCTACGAGGGTCGGGTCTTCGAGGATCTCGGCCGCTTCAACCAACACGCCCTCCTGGGTGTGCGCCCACAGATGCGGCACGCCTCGTTCGAACGGGGAGTTCATCAGGACGTCGTCGATCCGGCAGGACGCGATCTCGTCGGCCCACCGGCGGATCGGCGCTCGCAACCGCTCCTCACCCGCCCCTCGGACCAGCCGACCCGCCACTTCCATATGGAGGGCGCGGACGTCCGGCGGCGCATCCTTCGCCATCGCGTGGTCGAGCCCGGAGTGGAGCGCCCGCTCGGCCCGTTCGTCGCCGAACGTCAACCAGGCGTGCGCCGTCCCACAGAGGGCCCGAGCGTGCCAGAAGTTCTCGCCCACGTTCGAGGTCAGGCCGAGCTCGTTCCGCGTGCCGTCCCAGTCGTACACGAAGTTGATCCATCGGCCGTCGTCGTCCTGCATCCACAGCACGAACTCGAGCACGCCGCGGGCCCATCGTTCGACCCAAGGGAGCCGGGTGGCGCTCCACACGTCGCAGAGCACGTTGAGCAGGCGAGCGGCGTCGTCGACGCACGCGACCCCTTCCATCCCGGACTCGCGCGCGATGATCGGCTCGTCGTTCGCACCGCCGTAGACCGCGACCGCGAGCGCCTCCGGCCCCGCCGCGGGGAGCGGCCGGGTCAACCGAGCGAGCTGCCTCAGCACGGTTCGAGGTTCGCGATGATCTGATCGACGCGGAAGTCGGCTGCGCAGATGCATTCGTCGGCGGCGCCGTAGTAGACGCGGATCCGCTCGCCCGTGGCGTCGAGCGGGACGGCGCCCGTCGGGAAGACGACGTCGCGGAGGAACCCGTCGTGCTCGTAGTCGGTCTCGGGTGCGAGCAATGGACGTGCGGTGCGCGCCAGCACCTTGCCGGGGTCGCCGGCGTCGAGGAGCAGCGCGCCCATGCCGTAGTTGTTCGCACGGTCGGCGCCGTGATAGATCGCGAGCCACCCACCGTCGACCGGGAAGGGAACGCAGCTCGCGCCCACCCGGATCTCGTCCCACATCCCCGGGCGGGGCAATGCCACCGGCCGGTGCTCGCCCCAGGTGATCAAGTCGTCCGACCGAGCCATCCATATCGCCAGGACGCGCCCGAACGATCCCGGCATCGGTCGGGTGAAGGCGAGGTAGCTGCCGTCCACCTTCTCGGGGAACAGGATCACGTCCTTCTGATCGGGGTGCAGCATCACACCCTTGCGTTCGAACGTCCGGAAATCGGTCGTCGTCAGACGGCTCGTAGTGATGCCCAGTCGGCTGACGGACACATACGTGATGTGGAAGAGGCCATCGATCTCGGTGATGCGCGGGTCCTCGACGCCGTACTCCTCGAGGTGCGTGGCCGGTGAGATCGTCGGTTCAGGGTCGATCGTGAACGTGATGCCGTCGGTGCTACGGGCAACGCGGAGGTGCGAGATGTTCGAGAGGTAGTCGCTGAACTCCTGGTTGCCGGGCGCGAACCCGCCGGCGTTGTTCCGGTAGCGGATGGTGCGCGGGTCGGACAGGTCGAGCCCGGGAAGGTCCTTCGGCACGTAGCCGATCACCACGCGCGGCGGTTCAAGCTCGGTGTCGAAGAACGCCATCCCGATCAGGCGCTCGCGCGAGACGGCGTCCGGGAGCGGCACCAACCGCGGCTCGGTCCCGGTGAGGTCGATCATCTTGGCTCCGTCCGGCAGGTCGACCGCAGGCAGCGGGCGCTCGGCGACGCGCACCAGCAGCACGGTCTCATCACCAACCTTCGCCACGCCGGGGTTGATCGTGGAGAGCACCTCGAACCCGGGCTGCGAGGGCGGGACGTCTTTCGGGGAGATCAGCGGGTTCTGCGGGAGTCGCGCGGCGATCGGGACAGGGTCGCGGCCGGGGAGGGCGTCCTCGTGCATCCGTGCGGGTGCCGCGTCGATCTGCTCCTGCAACTTCTGCAGGAACTTCGCGCCGGTCTTCGGCCACGTGGACTCGTTGGCGTAGGAATAGGCGTTCGCTTCGAGCCGATGCTTGTACTCCGGGTCGTCCAAGATCGCGTTGATCGCTTCCGCCATCGCTTCGGGCGAGCGGAACGGAACGATCACCCCACGATCGTCGGCCAGCGCTTCCTTCGCGTGGAGGTATGGCGTCGAGACGACCGCCTTCCCGGCTCCGAGCGCATAGGAGAGGGTGCCGCTCGTGATCTGGTTCGGATCGAGGTAGGGCGTCACGTAGACGTCGGTCGCCAAGAGGTAGTCGATGATGTCCTTCTGGCTCAAGTACTGGTTCACGAACGCGACGTGATCGGACAGGTTGAGTGCATCGACCATGGCGATCAGCTTGTTCCGGTACTGCTCTCCCTGCTGCCGCAGAAGCTCGGGATGCGTCTGGCCGGCGATCAGGTATTGCACGTGCGGGTGCTTGTCCACCACGTAGGGCATGGCCTCGATCACGTACTCGAGACCTTTGCCAGGTCCGACCAACCCGAACGTCGAGATGATCTGTTTGTGGTCGAGGCCCATCTTGACCTTGAGCTTCCGGCGTCCCCTCGGCTCGATGTGCGGCATGCCGTGGGGGATCACGGTGGTCGGCGTGCCGGTGACGCCGTACACGCCGTCGAGGATGTCCACGGCTGCCTCGGCCATGACTACCAGCCCGTCGGCGGCGCCGGCGATCGAACGCACCGCCTCGCGCACCGCCGCAGACGGTTCGGGGAGCACGGTGTGCAACGTCACCAACGACGGCTTCCGGAGCGCCTCGAGCATGGGTGTCAGGTGGTCCACGTATTGGCCCTCGATCCACGTGTCCCCTTCCCAACTCTCGTCCCGCCAGAGGCCGTACAGCCCGAACTCGTGCTGGACGCAGACGACGTCGGCGTTGGACTCGTTGATCGCCCGCGCGGCGTTCACGTACCCCTCGGGACTCCCTTGGCGGATGCGCCAGCGCACCGTGTTGCCATAGGCCCGTACGACGTTCCGTTCGTCGATAGCCGCGACCCGGCACTTGGGGTGTTCGTCGCCCGCTCGGATGGCCGTGATCAGATCGGACGTGAACGTCGCGATGCCGCATCGGCGGGGCGGGTACGTGGAGACGAAGGCGATCCGCATGGCCATCAACGTTATCGTCCCGCGCACGTCTGTCACGTAGTCGAGGTCTCGAAGTGCGCGAACACGCTCCTCGTGCCTCGTTTGTGAACAAGTTCCAGAGAATCACATGGATGTGCTTTATTCCCCTATATGTGGGTGCTACGTTCCCGTCCCAGCCTAGATGTTGTGGTTCGAACCGGGGTTCGAGAGGCAGGAGGCTGGCGCGTGGATTGGCTACTCCTGGGCGCGTTAGGCATCATGTGGGTCGCGTTCCTCTTGCCAACGGACCGTCGGCGGGCTACAACCTCGAGGAGCGTCGAAGACTTCGAACGCAGGATGGAGCTGCTAGCACACGTGGAGGCACAAGGAAGTCAGGGGCGGTGGATCGTCACCCCCCGCAAGGGCGCCCGGTTCGTCGGGGTCGCGGAGCGACGGCGAGCGCGGGTGCGTGAGCGCCGCCGCAAGGTGCTCGTCTTCCTCCTCGAATCGATCGGCCTGACGTTCCTGATCGGTCTGGTTCCGCCGCTGCGCTCCGTCTGGTACCTGAGCGCGATCTTCGGCGGGCTCCTCGTCCTGTACGTCTGGCTCCTGCTCTCGATCAAGCATCGTGCGTCGGTGGAGCCGCACGAGACGGCGCGGGCCGCACGCGCGCCAGCGCGCGTGAAGACACCGGTCACGGCGGTGCCGCGCTACGTCGTCGACAACGTGGCCGGCTGGGCTCGCCCCACGTTCAACGGCCTCGGGTCGGTGGGCGAGGGTGATCGGGTGCATGTGATCGTTCGCCCAGCCGGCGACCTGGCCGGCGCCTGATCGTCCGACCGTCGCGACGGACCCCTTTGCTAGTCTGACCTCCTCCTGGGGGTGTAGCTCAGCCCGGTAGAGCGCTGCCCTCGCACGGCAGAGGTCAGGGGTTCGAATCCCCTCACCTCCACCAGGACCCCCGATTGCTACCCTGGCTCCATCGAGGACGTTCGCATCGATCTGCGCACGAAGGGGTTCCCCGCGGTCGACGCTCCGGTGCCGCTCGCCGAGGTCGCCGAGCAGGGCTGGACCCTGATCGACCTCCCGACGCCGGTGATGGTCCTGCGGGAGCCGGCGCTCGCTCACAACCTCTCGCTGATGGCCGAGTTCTGCCGCGCGTGGGGCGTGGACCTCGCGCCGCACGGCAAGACGACCATGGCGCCGCAGCTGTGGCGACGTCAGGTCGACGCCGGTGCCTGGGGGATCACCGCTGCGACGATCACGCAAGCCCGGGTGATGCGCGACGCCGGCGTTCCCCGGATCCTGCTCGCGAACGAGCTCGTCGATCCGGTCTCGATCGACTGGGTCGCCGGGCAGCTCGCGGATCCGACGTTCGAGTTCCTGTGCTACGTGGACTCCGATCGCGAGGTGGAGATCGTGGACGCGCGGTTGCAAGCGGCCGGAGCGCCGAGGCCGTTGTCCGTCCTGGTCGAGCTCGGGTACGACAGCGGCCGGACCGGTTGTCGGACGATCCCCGAGGCGGTGCACGTGGCGGGGTTGGTGGAGGCATCGCCGACGCTTCGGCTGGCGGGCGTCGCCGGGTACGAGGGGACGATCTGCCACGACCGGGGACCCGCCTGCCTCACCCAGGTGATCGCGTTCCTCGACCGGTTGCGTGAGCTCACGGTCACCTTGATCGACGCCGGCAGCTTCGCCACCGGCGAGCGGATCTGGCTGACGGCGGGCGGCAGCGCCTTCTTCGACATCGTGGTCGACCGGCTCCGCGGACCGTGGCCGGGCGACGCGGACGTCCACGTCCTCCTGCGCTCCGGGTGCTACTTGACCCATGATGCCGGCGACTACGAGCGCTCGTCCCCGCTGCCGGAACGCGATGGCGACCGCGGCTTTCACCAGGCGATCGAGGTGTGGGGGCACGTCCTGTCCCGTCCCGAGCCCGGGCTCGCGCTGATCGGGTTCGGGAAGCGCGACGTCCCCTACGACGCCGATCTCCCGTCGCCCCACGTGGTCCGGTCGACCTCGGGCGCGATCGTGGATCCGGCCGGGGCGATCGTGATCCGCTCGCTGAACGATCAGCATGCCTACGCGGACGTCGATCCCGGGTTCGCCCTCGCGCCAGGGGATCTGGTCGGCTGCGGCATCAGCCACCCCTGCACGGCGTTCGACAAGTGGCGCGTGATCCCGGTGCTGGATGGCGAGGACCGGGTGGTGGACGCGGTCGCCACGTGCTTCTGAGCCGGGCCTGAGCCGACGCTCGGGCTTGCGGCCCGTACCATAAGCGGATGCCCGCTCGTCGCAGACCCGTTGCCGCGCTGGTCGTGCTCGCGATCATGGTGCTCACGGCGGCGCCGGCGCACGCGCGTGAGGCGGGAACCGTCTCGCTCAAGGCGTCCGCACACGCCGTCACGTTCGGTCAGCCGGTCACGCTGACGGCGAGGGTTCAACCCGCAGCCGCGGGCGAGGCCGTCTCGATCTTGAACGCGGCGGGCGCGCAGGTGGCATCCGGGACGACCGGCGCCGACGGGACGTTCGCTGCGACGGTAGAACCGGACGCGAACCTCGCGGTTCATGCGTCGTGGCAAGGCGTGGACAGCCAAACGGTCTCGGTCGGCCTCCGCCCGGTCATGACCGTCCGCTCGAGCCCGATCCGATTGTTCGACCGCGTCACGGTGCGCGGGACGTTCGCGCCGGTCCGCGCGGGGAAGCCCGTGACGATCCAGCTTCAGCACCGCGGCGCGGTCGTCGCGACCGCCCATCCCACCATGGACGCCCACGGCCGGTTCACCGCGGTGCTTCCGATCCTGGAGGCGGGGAGCTATCGGGCGCGGGCGTTCCTCGACGCTGCGGATCTGCTCCCAGGGCATGCGACGACCGCGCCGTCGGTGACGCCGCTCCCGGACCTCGCGATCGGCGCCCACGGGCTCTTCGTGAACCTGTTGGAGCGCCGGCTGGTGGAGCTGCACTACCACCTGACCGGCGTGGACGACGCGTTCGACTATCGGACCGCCGATGCGGTGACGGCCTTCCGCAAGGTGCAGGGTCTTCCCCGGACCCAGGACGTCAACACGACGGTCTGGAGAGCGCTCGGCGATCCGAAGCTCTTCTCCCCGCGGAGCACCGCCGCTGGGTTCCACATCGAGGTCGACCAGACGCGCCAGGTGCTCGCGACCGTGCAGGACGGGGAGGTCACGGCGATGATCCACGTGTCCACCGGCAAGCCCTCCACCCCCACGCACGACGGCTCGTTCCACGTTTACTCCAAGCTCGCCGGCTTCAGCCCGAAGGGTCTCTACTACCCCAGCTTCTTCGACGGCGAACGGGCGATCCATGGGTGGACGGACGTCCCTACGTACGCCGCCAGTCACGGCTGCGTCCGGATCCCCTACTGGGTCACGAAGTGGATGTTCGCGCTCGACCCGGTCGGAACCCCCGTCCTGATCTATCACTGAGGGGTCAAGGCCACCCCCCCTCGGTGCCGACAACTCCTGGGTACGTACGTACGCCGATCCCAGGAGGGACCATGAAGTCTGGCAAGTACTCGTACCCCGGCATCGGGGTCGCCGTCGGCGGCCTGATCGGGTTCATCGGCGTCATCGCGCACTGGTTCTCGTTCTCCTACCCCGTGAGCGGCGGGACCGTGACGGTCACGCTCTCCGGCCGGGTGGACTGGACGGGAGCCGTGGCCCTGGCTGCATCGTTCGGGGCGTTCGCGTTCGGCGGTGCCTACGTCCTGATGCCCGACGCGCAGATGCGTCGAGTGTGGGGCGCGTTGATGGGCATCTGCGCCGCGTTCATGCTCCTGATGCCGTTGTTCGGATACAAGCGCATCGACGACGCGGTCGGGATCCCGGCGGCGGTCTTCAGCACGAAGGCCGCGGCGGGGATGGCGGTGTCGTTCCTCGGCGGCGTGGTCGCCACCGTGGGCGCGATCCTCGCGTCGAAGGAGATGCTCGCGGCCGAGCCCATCGAAGCCGAGCCCGAACCACAGCCGGAGGCCGTGCAGGCCTGACGCTCGGATAGGCTGAGCCTCCCATGGGGGAGCGCACGGCCGACGAACGCATGTGGTGGTCCCGCCCCGGACTGGATGTCCGGGGCGGTCGCCTGTTCATCGCAGGCCGCGACGCCGAGTTGATCGCGCGTGACCACGGCACCCCGACGTACGTGTACGACCTGGTCCGGATCGAGGAGCAGGCGCTGGCGCTGCAGACCGCGTTCGCTGATGCGGGCCTGGACGGCAAGGTGCGTCTCGCGTTGAAAGCCCAACACGAGCCCGACGTCCTGCGCTTCGTCCGTGGCCTCGGGGCTGCGGGAGCGCCGGCGGCCGTCGGGATGGACGTGTGCTCGCCGCGCGAGGTTCTGCTGGCGCTCGAGCATGGGTGGCGGCCCGAGGAGATCAGCTACACGGGCACGAACCTGTCCGAGCGCGATCTCGACGTGATCCTCGCGCATCCCGACGTCCACCTGAACGTCGACCTCGTCACGCAGATCGACCGCGTCGGCCGGCGTGCGCTGGGACGGACGATCGGCATCCGGGTGAACCCTCGCGGGGGCGCCGGGTTCGAGGGTGGGAGCGACACGCTGTACTCGGGGCCCCGTCCCACCAAGTTCGGCATCTTCCCCGAGCGGTTGGACGACGCCGTCGAGGTTGCGGCGCGTCACGGCCTGACGATCGACACCGTTCACTGCCACGTGGGAGACGGGTACCTCTCCGATGGGCTACCCGTCTTCGCGCAGGTGGTCGAGCGCGTGGCCGAGATGGTGCGCCGGTTGCGCGCGGCGGGCTGTCCGGTCGTCGAGGTCAACACCGGTGGCGGGCTTGGCGTCCCGCAGCGGGCCGGCGACCGGCCGCTCGACCTCGCCCGCTGGGCAGCGATCCTCGCCGAGCACCTCGGGCCCCTCGGGGTAGCGGTGGGGACCGAGCCGGGCGATTTCCTTACCAAGGAGTGCGGGATCCACCTGGCTGAGGTCGTCACGGTGGAGGAGCGAGACGGCCTGCTGTTCGCCGGTGTCGACACGGGGTGGAACGGGGTCGGCGAGCACTTCATCTACGGATCGCTGCTCGACGTCGTGCTCTGCCGCGCGGCCGACGCGCCGCCGGTTCGCCCGGTCACGATCAGCGGGCATATCAACGAGGGCGACGACCTGTTCGCCGAAGATCTTCCGTTCCCGGACGTGCGCGAGGGAGACGTCGTGGCGCTGATCAACGTGGGCAGCTACAACGCATCCATGACCTCGGAGCATTGCCTCCGGCCGCCTGCCGGCGCGCTGTTCTTCGCGGAGCGCACCTGACGGGTATGCTCCGCGCCGATGGCCGCTGAGCGCACGCTGATCCGTGCGGGGTACCTGCTCGACGTGGAACGGGGCGAGCGCGTCGCCGACCGCGTCCTCGTCATCGAGGGCGACCGGATCGCGGAAGTGCTCACCGACCCACCCGCCGAGACGTCCGCTCGGACGATCGATCTCTCGACGTCGACGGTCCTTCCGGGGTTGATCGACTGCCACGCGCACATGATCGGCGAGATGGACGACGGCCGCGGGTACGCGTCGCTCGTGATGCGCACCGCCGCGCAGGAAGCGATGAGCGGCGTGCGGAACGCGCGCGCCACGGTCCGCGCCGGCTTCACCACGGTCCGCGACGTCGGGACGTTCCGTGCGTTGGTGGATTGCGCGCTTCGGGACGCGATCGTCGCTGGCGATGTCGAAGGCCCCCGGATGATGTGCGCCGGAGCGTACGTGACGGTGTCGGGCGGTGGGGGCGACGTGACCGGGTTGGCGCCCGACGTAGACGCCGTCGTGCCGATCGACCTGCGGTTCGGCGTGGCGAACTCAGTCGACCAGGTCCGGGCGCGGGTGCGGAAGATCCTGGCCGGCGGGGCCGACTTCATCAAGGTGATCGCGACCGGCGCGGTGCTCACGCAAGGCACGACCCCCGGAGCGCCCGAGTTCACGGAGGACGAGCTGCGCGCGGCGGTGGACGAGGCCACCTTGATCGGCGCCCACGTGGCCGCGCACGCGCACGGCGCAGAGGGGATCAAGCGCGCCGTGCGCGCGGGCGCGCGGTCGATCGAGCACGGCTCGCTGATGGACGACGAAGCGATCGAGCTGATGGCGGAGCACGGCACCTACCTGGTGGCCGACATCTACTGCGGCGACTGGATCGCCGAAGAGGGCGCGCGGGGTGGCTGGTCGGCGGACGTGATCCGGAAGAACGCAGAGACCACCGACGCGCAGCGCGAGGGATTCACGAAGGCGCTCAGGGCCGGCGTGCGGATCGCCTACGGGACCGACAGCGGCGTCTATCCGCACGCCTGGGTCGGCAAGCAGCTCGCCTACATGGTCCGGTACGGGATGACGCCGATGCAGGCGATCCGCAGCGCGACCGTCGTCGCCGCGGAGCTCATGGCGTGGGAGGGGCAGGTCGGATCCCTCGCCCCGGGCCGGTTCGCGGACCTCGTCGCGGTGAACGGCGACCCCCTCGCGGACGTCGCGCTGCTCGAGGACCCGTCGTTCGTGATGAAGGGCGGCGAGGTGATCAGGGAAGGCTGAGTTCGCCGAGCGCGGCGTCGAGCGTCTCCACGATCCGCGACGCATCGGCGGCCTCGATCACGAGCGGAGGGCGGATCTTCAGCACGTTGCTCGAGCGCCCGGTGGTGCCCACGAGCACACCGCGCTCGCGCATCGCGTTCACCACGCGGCTCGCGGCCTGGGGCGCGGGCTCGCGCGTGTCGCGGTCCCGCACCAGGTCCACGCCGATCAGCAGCCCGACCGCGCGGACATCGCCGATCGCTTCGTGACGCTCCGCTAGCGTGTCGAGCGCCGGAACCAGCTCCGCGCTCCGCTCGGCGGCGCGAGCGATCAGCCCTTCGGTCTCGATCACGTCGAGGACGGCGAGGGCGGCTTCGCAGGCCACGGGGTTCCCGCCGAACGTGCTGAACCATTCGGTCGTGCGTGCGAACCGGTCGACCAGGTCCGCGCGCGTCACGACCGCCGCCACGGGGTGACCGTTCCCCATCGGCTTGCCCAGGGTCACGATGTCGGGGATCACGCCGTGCGACCGGAACCCCCAGAGGTGCTTCCCGCTCCGCCCGTAGCCCACCTGCACCTCGTCGGCCACGTAGAGCCCGCCCGCGTCCCGCCAGATCCTGGTCGCCTCCTGCAGGTACGCGGCCGGCGGCACGAACACGCCGTCGCTCGTGAACCCGCCGTCGATCATCAATGCCGCAGGGCGGACGTCGCGCTCGGCGAGGGTCTCGATCGCCTCGGCCACGCAGCTCGCGTACCGCATCGCGTAGTCCGGTTCGTCGCGCCGGTACCGACCGCGGTAGCCGTCGGGCGCCGGTACCGTGGCGATGTTCACGGGTGGATCCACCCCGTCGCGCCACTCCTCGGGAGACAGGTCGGCGACGACATCGGTGACGCCGTGATACGCGAAGTCGGTCACGACGCCTCCGCGTTCGCCGGTGACGGTCGTGGCGAGTCGCCAGGCGAGGTCGTTCGCCTCGCTCCCGGAGTTGACGAACATCACCGTGTCGAGTCCATCCGGCATCGTCGCGATCAGACGTTCGGCGAGCTCGAGGACCGATCCGTGGAGGTACCGGGTGTTCGTATTGAGCCTGGCGGCCTGACGGGCGATCGCCTCGGCGACACGAGGATGGCTGTGTCCAACGACCGGCACGTTGTTGTAGGCGTCCAGGTAGGCGTGGCCCTCCGCGTCGAACACCCACGCGCCCCGCCCTTCGACGAGGTGCAGCGGGCGGTCGTACGAGAGCGGGGAGATCGCCGAGCCGAGGACCGCGCGCCGACGCTCGATCATGCGCTCGATGGACTGCTGCTCCGCGGAGCGCGAACGATCGCGCGTGGCGTCTGCGATCGCCTCGCGCACGTGCCGCGCGTACCCTTCGTCGCCCATCGCGTCCCAGGCTTCGAGCATGGCCCAGACGCCGGCGTCCCATCCGGTGATGTACTCGGCGTTCTCCGGGTACGCGCGCACGCGCCATGCGGAGATGACCGCAGTGGTCGCCCAGCGCGTCAGGAGCAGATCCGGCAAGACGGCGATCTCGTCGTCCAACAGCGGCGTTACGGACGTGAAGCCGGCGGCGGCCTCGCGCAACGTCTCGAATGGGTCGGTCCGTTCGCCCATCAAGGCCTCGACCGTAGAGACCAGGTCGCACACGAGTGCGGAGTACGCCATGTCGCCGAAATCCAGGATGCCGCTCACCCGCAGGTCCGGGCCGAAGAGCACGTTGTCGGTCGTGAGGTCGTTGTGGATCACCTGCCCGCGCAACCCCGGGAACGAGGGTTGCACGTGCGCCTCGAACCGGTCGAGGACCCGCTCCACGATCGCCCGACGCGCCGGGTCCTCGAGGTGCGCGACGAGCGGGCGCAGGTCCAGGGCGAACTTCACGTTCCACAGCAGCGGGTGGCCGGCGGCCGGATGGAAGAATCCCTGGAGCGCCCGCCCGAGTCGCGCCGACACGACACCGAAGTGCCACACCGCGGGCAGGTCCAGATCGCGGGGTTCGATCGTTCGACCCGGCATCAACGTGACCAGTCGCACCAGGTGGGAACGGCCGTCGCTCGCCGTGACCGGCGCGTGATACGCCCCGGCCGTCGTCGGCACGACGCGCATCACGGGCAGGGACGGGTCCGTGTGGGCCACGTGCAACATCGCCTGGGTCTGCAGATCGATGAACGCCGGATCCTCGGCCGGGTTGCTGATCTTGAGGACGAACCCCGCGCCGTCGGTGGTGGTGATCCGGACGTTCTGATCGCGCTCGCTGTCGAGCGGTTCGATCAACCCGGTCACATCGAAGAGCTCACGCGCGATCCGTTCGGCCTCCGGCATCGACAGTGACGGAGGCGGAGCCTCCAGCGTGTCGAGCTCTCCGGGGAGGCTCACGGCATCGGTCGCGGGGTCGCGCATCGTGGGGCGGGCTCCAGATTGTAGATTGTCGGCATGACCGAGCTCTCCGCCGACGAGATCGTCCAGCTCTCCAAGCGCTACACCCTCTACGACTGGGTCGCCCAGTCGAAGGCCATGCCGATCCCGGTCGATCGCGCGGAGGGCATCTACTTCTGGGACGTCGACGGGAAGCGCTACCTCGACTTCAACAGCCAGCTCATGGGCGTGAACATCGGCCACGGCGACCGTCGCGTGATCGAGGCGATGCATCGGCAGGCGCAACGCCTCACCTACATCTCACCGTTCATGACGTACGAGGAGCGTGCGCTGCTCGGGCGCAAGATGGCCGAGCTCCTCCCAGGCGACATCGAGAAGACCTTCTACACGCTCGGAGGCGCCGAGGCGAACGAGAACGCGATCAAGATCGCCCGGATGGTCACCGGCCGGCACAAGATCCTGGCGCGGTACCGCTCGTACCACGGCGCCACGGCGGGCGCGATGTCGCTGACCGGCGATCCACGCCGCTGGGCGAACGAACCTTCGATGTCCGGCGTCGTTCACGTGCTGGACCCGTACCACGGCCCGGATCAGCCGGCCGATGATGCCGCGACGGCGCTCGCGCGGCTGGAGGAGACGATCCAGCTCGAAGGCGCGAGCACGATCGCCGCGTTCTTCCTGGAGACCGTGACCGGGACGAACGGCATCTTGATCCCTCCCGACGGCTACCTGCAGGGCGTGCGGGAGCTCTGCACGAAGTACGGCATCCTCATGGTGAGCGACGAGGTGATGTGCGGCTTCGGGCGGACCGGCGAGTGGTTCGCGGTGAACCACTGGGATGTCGTGCCCGACATCATCTCGTGTGCCAAGGGCCTCACCTCTTCGTACGCGCCGCTGGGGGCGCTCGGCCTTCGACCGCACGTCGCGGAGCATTTCCAGGACAACGTGTTCTGGGGAGGGCTCACGTACAACACGCATCCGCTCGGCGTTGCGGCCGCGCTCGCGACGATCTCGGTGTACGAGGAGGACGGGCTGATCGATCACGCGCGCAAGATGGGCGACGTGATGGCCCGGCACCACCGAGAGCTGATGGACCGCCATCCATCGGTTGGCGCGGTGCGCAACATCGGCTTGTTCGGTGCGCTCGACCTGGTCAAGAGCCGGGAGACGATGGAGCCGATGTCACCGTTCAACACGACGAACGAGGTCATGGCGAGCGTGATGCGGTTCCTGTTGGACAAGGGCCTCTACACGATGATCCATTGGTGGACCCTGATGACGAACCCGCCGCTGCCGATCACCGAGGAGCAGTTGGCCGAGGGGTTCGAGATCATCGACGAGGCTCTCGCGATCGCCGACGCCGCGGTCCAGCGCTGACCCGCCGCTAGCGAACCGCCGGCGCCTCTGCCCATCGCTCAGCCCACGAACGGAGCTCGTCGATCACCCGCTCGAGGTCGCGGCCTTCGTCCGTGAGGTGGTACTCGATCAGCACGGGGGTCGACGGGGTGACGTCGCGCCGGACGATCCCGTCGGCCTCCAGTTGCTTCAGACGCTCGGAAAGCAGGGTGTCGGAGATCGGCGCGACCGCCTCCCGGATATCGGAGAACCGGGTGGCCCCGCCCAGCATGGCGCCGACGATCAGGGTGCTCCAGCGTTTCCCGAGCAGATCGGCCGCACGTTGGAAGTGCTGGCAGATGCCCTCGTCGTGCTCGTTCTCGGGTTCCATGCGGGCCTCGTCCTAGGGTCCGGTTCGATCGCTCGGTAGCAGTATCGGGTACGGGCGAAGATATCTTCAGTAACTCCGGAATACGGAGTAACTATTCCCGTGTTAGTGCCTGTGTCGGCGGCCGTCGCAGGGACGACGGCCAGGAGCCCCCAAGGAGGCACCACATGGCACAGGCACTCAGGCAGATCGAGGGGATCGAGCTTCCCCCCGCTGGCACGTACCGGATCGACCAGGCCCATTCCTCGGTGGAGTTCGTGGTCCGCCATCTGCTCTCGAAAGCGCGCGGCCGGTTCACGGAGTTCAGCGGCGAGATCGTGGTCGGCGACGGCCCCGAGGATTCGTCGGTGAACGTCGACATCGTGGCGGCCAGCGTGAACACGAACCAGGAGATGCGGGACAACCACCTGAAGAGCGGCGACTTCCTGCTCGCGGAGGAGCACCCGACGCTCTCGTTCCGCAGCACCGAGGTCCGTCCCAGCGGCGGAACCGGGTTCGAGCTCGACGGCGACCTCACGATCCGCGGGGTCACGAAGCGGGTCACGCTGCTCGGCGAGTTCGTGGGGATGACCGTGAACCACCAGGGCGCGTCGGTGCTCGGCTTCTCCGCGAAGACGTCGGTCGACCGCGAGGCGTTCGGCATCACGTGGAACACGGCGCTCGAGACGGGCGGCGTGGTGCTCGGCAAGAAGGTCGACATCGAGATCGATGTGGAGCTGTTGAAGGCCGAGTGACCGCTCGGCCGACGATCGAGGGAGGTCAGGACATGACACAGGAAACACAGGACGTACAGGTGATCGAGGGCGTCGAGATGCCGCCCGCCGGGACGTACGCGTTCGACAAGGCACACACGATGCTCGCGTTCACCGCTCGGCACATGCTGTCGAAGGTGCGCGGAACGTTCACCGAGTTCGACGGAACCATCGTGATCGGCGAAGGTCTCGACGATTCCTCGGTCCAGGTCGAGATCCAGGCCGCGAGTATCACCACCCACAACGACATGCGCGACAACCACCTCAAGAGCGGTGACTTCCTGGAGATCGACGATCACGCGACGCTGACGTTCAAGAGCACGGCCGTGCGACCCACGGGTGACAAGGGGTTCGAGCTGGACGGCGATCTCACGATCAAGGACATCACGAACCCGGTGACGCTCAAGGCCGTGTTCGAGGGATGGGGTCCGAACATGGAAGGTGTTCCGTTCGTCACGTTCTCCGCGAAGACCACGATCGTGCGCGAGGATTGGGACATGACATGGAACATGGCCGTCGAGACGGGCGGTCTCCTCGTCTCGAAGACCGTCGACATCGACATCGACGTTGAGGCCACCAAGGCCGAGTAAGTCTGTCTTCTGACTCGACACGAACGGCCGGCCCGGTGTGCCCGCGGGGCCGGCCGTTCGTGTTCTACGGCATCGTGCGAGGCCCGCTCGCTCCCGGCTCGTACCGCTGGAGCGCGAAGATCCCGTCGTACCGGACCAGCGTGTCGCCCGCCACCCACAGATCGCCGGTCCAGCCGCTGTCCAGTGACGTGTACGTCCAGCGGACGGCGTCGAACCGGCCGACCGGCGTGTCGACCTTCTCCCCACCTTGGAGTTCGTAGCGTTGGCGGTCGCGCACGGGTAAGAGCGTGAACGGCTCGATGAAGACGACCTCGATCTCCGTGGTGCCGGTCAACCGCTTGGTCGTGATGAGGTTCGTCGCCGGTGTGAGGTAGTCGAGGTGGTCTTCCGGGGCCCAGGCGACCTCGAGCGGCTGCTGATCCCGCCACCCTGTGAGCACGCCGTCGCCGGGTTCCAGCAGGAGCCGATGCGCGCCGGTGTCGATCCGCACACGGGCGATCCGCCAGTCCGCGTCGACCACGACGTCGAACGTCTCGTGGTGCTGGCCGTGCTCGGCCGTGTCGATCTCGGAGAAGTAGCGCCAACCCATCGGTCCGGGCGCGCAGCGGAAGTCCTCGGTGCCGACCTGCGCTCCGTCGTCGCCGACGATCGAGTAGGTCCCGGCCGGCATGGGTCTCAGAAGGCGCTGGGGAGGCCGAGATCTCGAGCCAGGATCAACCGGTGGATCTCGCTCGTGCCCTCGCCGATCTCCAGGACTTTCGCGTCGCGGTAGTACCGCGCCACCGGGAACTCCTCGATGAAGCCGGATCCACCGTGGATCTGTACGGCCTCGCGCGCGCAGTCGACCGCGGCCTCGCTGGAGACCAGCTTGGCGAGCGACGCCTCGGCGGTGAACGGCCGTCCTTGATCCTTCAGCCACGCCGCTCGATAGGTCGCGAGCCGCGCGGTCTCGAGCTTCGCGCGCATGTCGGCGAGCTTGAACTGCACGCCTTGGTTCGCCCCGATCGGCCGGCCGAACGCCTCCCGCTCCTTCGCGTACGCGACGCTCGCGTCCAGGCACGCCTGAGCGAGTCCGACCGCGAGCGCCGAGATCGAGATCCGCGCGCCCATGAGGATCTCCAGGCATTGCGGGAACCCGCGTCCGCGCTCACCGAGGAGATGTCCTTCCGGGACGCGGCAACCCTCGAAGGTGAGCCCGTGCGTGTCGCTCGCGTGCCAGCCGAGCTTGCGGTACCCGTGCTCGACGACGACGCCCGGCGCGTCGGCCGGGACGACGATCGTGGAGAGACCCTTGGGGCCCCCGCCGGGCTCGGTCGTGGCCGCCACCACGTGGAACGTCGTGAGCGGCGTCCCGCTGTTCGTGATCAGGGCCTTCGCGCCGTCGATCACCCACTCGCCGCCGTCGAGCCGCGCCGCGGTCCGCGCGGCGGCGGCGTCGGAGCCCGCGTCGGGCTCCGTCAGCGCGAACGAACCGAGCGCCTCCCCGCGACAGAGCGGTGCGAGCCAGCGCTCCTTCTGATCGGACGTGCCGAACCGGTGGATCATCATCCCGGCGAGGCCGACCGCCGCTGAGAGCGTGATGCCGACCGACTGGTCCGCGCGCCCGATCTCTTCGATCGCGAGGCAGACCGTGATCGTGTCGGCGCCGGAGCCGTCGTACTCCTCAGGGAAGGGGAGCCCGAAGAGCCCGAGCGCGCCCATCTGCTTCACGACCTCGAGCGGGAATCGCTCCTCCCGGTCGCTATCGGCCGCCTGTGGGGCGACGACCTCCTCCGCGAACCGGCGAACGACCTCACGGAACGTCGCTTGTTCGGCCGTCAGGTCGAAGTTCATGCGGCCGAGAAGCCCTCGACGTCCAGGATCGATCCCGAGGGCGATGGTGCCAACGCTACGTGCACGCGCATCCCGACCTCCCACGAGGCCTCGCCGATCAGCCGGTGGATCAGCACCGTGTCGGCGCCGTCGAGCTTCACCAAACCGATCGTCGCCGGCCGAGCGAGCTGCTCGCCGTCGATCCCGACGGACCCGGCCGTGAACGACTCCAGCGTGCCCCCGGGTCCGCACTCCGTGTCTGCGGAGAGCTCCGCGAAGCAGCGTTCGCAGAAGATGCGCGCGGGCAGGTACGTGTAGTCGCACGCCGCGCAACGAGAGCCGAGCAGGACACCGCGATCGCGGAGCGCTTCGAAGAACGCGGTGTTCCCCACACCTGGCGTGTAGTGGAACGACACCGGCATCCCCCCGTGGACCGTGCGGGCCATCTAGTCCTCACCCTCACGCGGTCGGAAGTACGCGATGTCCAGGATCGACCCCGTGCGCTCGGCGAGTGGACGCCAGACCGCCTCGACCGCCATCCCGATCCGCACATCGTCGGGCGCGACCTCCCCCAACTTGTGCAAGAACCCGCCCTCGCTCGCGCCATCCAACCGGATCACCGCCGGCAACTCCGGTGGATCCACCGGCTGCATATCCCACGACACATGGCAGATCGAGAACGTCTCAACGAGACCGACCGCCTCGACCTCGCTCCACCGGTCGGTCGGCCGGAAACACCGCTCACAGAACTTCCGAGGCGGCACCAACGTCCGTTCACAAGAAGAGCAATACGTGGCGATGATCCGCCCATCCCGTAACCCTTCCAAGAACGCGCCCATGGCTTCACCGGCATCCCACTCGTACGAAACGTCGAGCGCGTCATCGACGGCGCCGACCGCGGAGTGGAACGAGGCATCCGACAACGGATGACTGGTCGGCAAGGCCGGAGGGCTGAAGGTGGCGGCGGCCCCGCGGAGCGGGGTATGGGATGGCTGGGCAAGCGGAGCGGGGCCGCCGCCACCACCCCGCCGCGCGTCAGCCCCCATCACGACCACCGTCCCCACCTGCATCAGATCGCCCCAAGCCTGCGCCACGCCTCTCTCAGGTGTCCCGGGAACCTGACGCGCCCCAGCCTCGCCCCGCAGCTGCCAGAAGAGCTCGGCGATCTTCATGAGTCCCGCAGCCGCGATCGGATTGCCCACGCCGAGCAGCCCACCGGACGGACAGCACGGCAGATCGCCGTCGCGCGCGGTCACGCCGTCGCGCGCGGCTTCGGGCGCCTTCCCTTTGTCGAAGAGCTGCAGCCCTTCTAAGTGATGCAGCTCCTTGTAGTCGAACGGGTCGTACGGCTCGGCGATGTGGATCTGCTTGCGCGGCTCGGTGATCCCGGCCATGTCGTACGCCATCCGTGCGGCGTTCTCGACGTACTCGGGGTAGGCGAGGTCGCGGTTCGTCCAATACGTCGAGTCGAGGTTCCACCCGACGCCCTCGACCCAGACGGGTGAGCTGCTCAGGCGCCGCGCTGCCTCCTCCGACGCCATCACGATCGCCACGGCGCCGTCGCTGATCGGCGAGACGTCGAGCCGTTGCACCGGCCAGGCCAGGACCTCCGACGCCAGCACGTCGTCGACGGTGATGTCCGCCTGGCCGAGCAGCGCCGCCGGATGGTCCGCCGCGTTGCGCTTGTTCTTCACCGCCACCGCCGCGATGTCTCTCTTGTCCAGCCCATACGCGTTCATGTAGCGATTCATCTCGAGCGCGAAGATCCAGAGCAGGTTCGGCCCGAGCGGGCGTTCGATGATGTTGTCGAAGATCGTGAGGAACGCGCCCTGCGGGTGCGGCTGGCAGGTCGACATCTTCTCCTCCGCGACGCAGAGCACGACGTCGGCCATGCCGGACGCGACCGTGTACCAACCTTGGATCGCGGTGAACACGCCGCTTCCGCCCCCGACGTACGTCCGGATGTACGGCTTGCCGAACCCGCCGGCCCCGTCGGCCAGGTAGTCGCCCTTGCGGTGGACCCCGTCGAACGCGTCGGGCGCGCTCGTGAGACAGACGGCGTCCACCTGATCGAGCCCGATCTCGGCGGAGCGCAACGCCGCGGCGGATGCCTGCCACGCCAGCTCTTTCCCGGTCTCCTGTGCCCGCCGGACGAACTTCGTCATCCCGGCACCGACGACCGCGACCCGGCGACCGGTCACGCGTGCCCCTGGTACTCGAACAGCGCGAGGGCGTTGCCGTCGGGATCGGTGAACTCGACGAACCGAGGACCGAGCCCTTCGCCGCCACCCTCGTGGCCGAGCGCGACGCCCAGCTCGGCGAGCTTGGCCTTCGATGCATCCAGGTCGGCGACCGTGAACGCGAGCGTGCCGCCGGTGCGATCCTGGCCGGCCGACCCGGTCCCGTGCAGGCCGATCTTCACCGGCCCGGCACTGAACTGCGCCCACTCGTTGCCCGTTCGATAGTCGAGCGGCAGCTCGAGCACGTCGCCGTAGAAGGCGACCGCTCGGTCCATGTCGGCGACGAAGAAATACACGAGGTCCGCGCGATCCACGATCGTCAGGCTCCTTCCTTCCGTAGCAGGGCGACCGCGCCCGACGAGCTCGGAACACCGCGCCAAGACTGCGCGATCCCGATGCGTCCCTCGTCCGCGCGGAGCTGTTCGACACAGGCCAGGAACCGCGCGAGGCCGTTCGCCTCGTGCAGGTAGCCCTCGCCCAGCGCGCCGCCCGATCGGTTGACCTTGGAGCCGTCGAGCCCCGCGAGCCCCAGCGCGTCGAGGTGCTGCAGCTGCTTGAACGCGAACGTGTCGTCGACCTCGGCGACGTCGACCTCCGCGGCGGTGACAGCGGCCTGCGCGAACGCCATCTCGCCCGCTCGCTCCACCGCCACCGCCGCATCCCACGATCGCGATTCGAGGCTGGGCGCATCCTGGCCCCATCCGACCCCGTCGACGGACACCGCTCCGTGCGCTCCCGCCCGCAACACGACGACCACGCATCCGTCGACGCTCTCGGCCGACTGTTCGCGGGTGAGCGGGTCGAACGTCGGCGAGGGATCGACCACGTCCGCATAGGAGGCGCGCGGGTTCGTCCGCGCGTGTTCGCGGTTGCGCGCGGCGACGGCCGCGCATTCCTCGCCGGCGCGCCCGCTCGTGTGCAGATACCGCCGCATCTCGAGCGCCGCCACGGCGAGCGTCGAGACGCCCAGCGGCCGGTTCAAGACGGGGTCCAGCGCGAACCGATCGATCCGCCCGTGGGACACCACGTCCGACGCCTTCGAGTGCGCCTCCACCGCCGACCGTCGTCGCGATACCCGAGCGGATCAACATCACCGCGGTCGCGATCGCGAACAGCCCATCGGCAGCGACCGTCTGGACCGGGCGCTGAACCGCGCCCAGTTGGTCGGGGAGGTACTCGTCGAAGATGCTCGTTCCCTCCTCGAAGTCCTCGGAGGCGCACACGAACGAGTCGATGTCCCGCCGAGGGTCGACGCCGGCCTCTGCGTAGGCGCGGCGCGCCGCCTCGAACATCAGTTCCTTGTAGGAGATGCCGGGGGTGCTGGGGGAGAAGCCGGAATGCCCGACCCCGATCACGCCTACCCGCGGCTCCATCGCCCGGTTATACCGTGTTGGCGTGGACGACGTCCTGTGGACCCCCAGTTCCGAGTACGTCGAGCGGGCGAACGTGACCCGCTTCATGCGCGCCAACGGGATCGAGACCTACCCGGAGCTCGTGGCCCGATCCATCGGCGACATCGGGTGGTTCTGGGACGCCGTGGTGCAGGACCTGGGCATCTCGTTCCTGGAGCCGTACGAACAGGTGCTGGATACGTCGAACGGCGTCGAGTGGGCCACCTGGTTCGTCGGGGGCCGGACCAACGTCGCACATCAGTGCGTGGACCTCTGGGCTGCGCGCACGCCCGAAGCGACCGCGGTGATCTGGGAAGGGGAAGACGGCGACGTCCGGCGCGTCACCTACCGGGAGCTCCGTGAGCTGACGGACCGCCTGGCCTTCGGTCTCCGCTCGCTGGGGGTCGGGCCGCGTGACGCGGTAGGCATCTTCCTGCCGATGGCGATCGAGACCGTCGCCGCCGTGATGGCGTGCGCGAAGATCGGTGCGATCTGGGTGCCCATCTTCAGCGGCTTCGGGCCGGACGCGGTGGCCGCCCGGCTCGCGGACGCGGGAGCGAAGATCCTGATCACGGCGGACGGCTGCCTCCGTCATGGCCGAACCGTCGCGATGAAGGAGGTCGCCGACGCGGCTGCCGACGCGGCGGGGTGCGTCGAGCGCGTACTAGTCTGGTCCAGACTAGGTGGCGACGAAGGATCGCGGCGCAGCACCCGCGACGTCGATTGGGATGATCTGATCGCGGCGCAGCCTTCGCGCTTCGACACGGAGCCGCTCGAGAGCGAGCATCCGCTGTTCATCGGTTACACGAGCGGCACCACAGGGAAGCCCAAGGGCGTGCTCCACGTCCACGGCGGCTTCCTGGTGAAGATCGCGGAGGAGGTCGCCTACCAGGTCGACCTGCACCCCGGCGAGATCCTCCACTGGGTGACCGACCTCGGATGGATCATGGGCCCGTGGGAGATCGTCGGGGCGCTCGCCCTCGGATCGACCGTCCTGCTGAGCGAGGGTGTGCCGACGTTCCCCGGCCCGGATCGCCTGTGGGCGACGGTCGAGCGACATGGGGTAACGACGCTCGGGGTCTCCCCGACGTTGATCCGCATGCTGATCCCGGCCGGGACCGATCCGGTGCGTTCGCACGATCTGTCGAGCGTGCGGATCTTGGCCTCGACCGGCGAGGCATGGAACCCCGATCCGTACCGCTGGCTGTTCGACGAGGTCGGCGGTGGGCGTTGTCCGATCATCAACCTCTCGGGCGGCACCGAGGTCGGCGCGTGCTTCCTGTCGCCGCTCCCGATCACGGAGCTGAAGCCCTGCACGCTACGTGGGCCAGCGCTCGGGATGGACGTCGACGTGTGGGGTCCGGACGGTGCGCCGGTTCCACCGGGCGAGGTCGGGGAACTCGTCTGCAAGCAGCCGTGGCCGGCGATGACGCGCGGCGTGTGGGGCGATCCGGAACGCTACCTCGACACGTACTGGCGGCGGTTCCCCGGCGTGTGGGTCCACGGCGACTGGGCGAGCATCGACCAGGACGGCTTCTGGTTCCTGCATGGTCGCTCCGACGACACGCTGAACGTGGCGGGCAAACGCCTAGGCCCGGCGGAGGTGGAGAGCGCGTTGGCCTCGCATCCGGCGGTTGTCGAATCCGCGGCCGTCGGCGTGCCTGACGCGATGAAGGGCGAGGTCATCTGGTGCTTCGCGGTCGTGAAGCCGGGTATCGACCCAACCGAGGAACTCGCGGAGGAGCTTCGCGCGATCGTCGGCCGCCGGTTGGGGAAGGCGTTCGCTCCATCGCGCGTGCTGTTCGTCGCGAACCTCCCGCGCACGCGCTCCGCCAAGATCGTCCGTCGTGCGATCCGCGCGGCTGCGATCGGTGAGGACCCGGGCGATCTCTCGAGCATCGAGGATCCGGATTCGCTGGACGAGATCCGGGCGGCCTCGCGATGACGGTGCGCATCCGACCGCTCACCCGCGATGACGCTCCCGCATGTGACTCCATCATCGCGAGCCTGCCCGACTTCTTCGAGCTGGAGGAAGGCATCCGCGCCTGCGCCGAGGCGGTGCGTTCCGAGCAGGGGTTCGTCGCGGTTGTCGATGGGTCGGTCCGAGCGTTCGTGACGTTCGCGCCTCACTTCGAAGAGAGTGCCGAGATCACCTGGATGGCAACCCATGCCAGGTATCGACGGAGGGGACTGGGGGCCACGCTGATCCAAGAGCTCGTGGCGATCCTCGTCGACGAGGGCCGCCGGATGCTCGTCGTGTTCACCCTGTCGCCGCATGACGCGTCTGACGATGACGAAGGGTACGCGTCGACGCGTCGCTTCTACGAGCGGCAGGGATTCGTCCTGGTTCGAGATGTTCCCGAGCTGTGGGGTGAGAACATCGCCGTCCTCATGGCGCGGCCGCTCAACGGGATCAGCGCTGGATGATCTCGACGACGTTCCCCTCCGGGTCCTCGAACTCCGCCGAGGTGAACGCCTGATCCTGGCCGCCTGAGCCGGCCAGCGACATCTCCTCGGGCGGCATCTCAGCGAACCGCCGTCGACCCCCGAGCTCCTCCACCCGCCGCAGCGTCGCCTCGGCGTCCTCGACTTCCACGACGAGCACGTTCCCGCTCCTGCCGGCGATCGCCGACGTGATGCCGCCGGCGATCCCTCCCGCTTCAGCCTCGATGTATGGGTAGCTCCCGCTCACGTCGGCCTTGAAGCTCGTGAGACGCCGCGGCGCGATCCGCCATCCGAACGCCTCACGGTAGAACGTGGACATCGCGTCCCCGTCCTCGGCGCAGATCTGGAAATGGACCACCGGGTTGCCCATGGCTTCCCCTTCCTCCCACGGCTCGCTCGGTCGGGGGCTCGCCGGAGCCTCGCACGTGACGGGTCGTTGTCGTCAAGGAGGGCTCCGATGAGAAGATGGGATAGCGCGAAACCGGGTCAGATCCGAGGGAGGAACGTGAAGACCTGTCCGTTCTGTGCCGAAGAGATCCAGGACGCGGCCGTCAAGTGCAAGCATTGCGGCTCCGACGTCTCGCCCAAGGGACCCATCGCTCGCGGCATCATCTTCCGGTTCTTCGGCGATCGATACCTGCTCGGCGTCTCCATCGAACGCACGTCTGGTGGGCGTCTGAAGCCGAAGACGTTCGGGATCTGGGACGGCGTCGAACCGGGTCCCCCGATGGAACGGTTCCCCGTGACGACGGACGGGTGGGAAGCGGTGTGGGCTCGCTTCACGGAACTGCAGCCCGTCTGGGAGGAGAACGACGATCCCCCCGCGTGTCCCGTCTGCGGCGCGCGCATGGAGGTCCCCTCGGCCGGCGACACCGGCGTGCGGATGGCGAAGGGTTACCTGCTCCTGGGCGCCCTCGGCGCGTTCGCGTCGACGACCGGGAAGCGTTACCTCTGCCGCCGCGACAGCATCTGGATCTGAAGAGGAAGGGACCGTGACGGAGGTCGGCGATCACGTCTTGCGCAACCGCGCGGTCTGGAACGGATGGGCCGACGAGTACGCGGACCCGGGGCATCGTGCATGGTCGCAGGACGAGCCGAGCTGGGGCATCTGGGGCATACCTGAGTCCGACGTCGGGATGCTTCCCGAGGACGCGACCGGCCTCGAGACGATCGAGCTCGGATGCGGCACCGGGTACGTGTCCGCCTGGCTCGCCCGTCGCGGCGCTCGGGTCGTCGGGATCGACAACTCGCCGGCGCAATTGCGGACCGCCCAACGCCTCCAAACGGAGTTCGGTCTGGCGTTCCCGATCCTTCAGGCTGATGCGGAGCACGTGCCGTTCGCCGACGCGAGCTTCGACCTCGCGATCTCGGAGTACGGGGCAAGCATCTGGGCTGATCCGTATCGATGGATCCCCGAGGCCGCGCGGGTGCTGCGTCCGGGCGGGCAGCTCGTGTTCCTGGTGAACGGCACCATCCTGATGCTCTGCTCGCCGTACGACGACGATGAGCCGGCGCCGAACGAGCTGCTCCGCGACTACTTCGGGATCCACCGCTTCGAATGGACGGATGCCACGTACGTCGACTTCCACCTCGGCTACGGCGACTGGATCCGCCTGCTCCGCGCGAACGGGCTCGAGGTCGAGGATCTGATCGAGGTCCGGCCGCCCGAGGACGCGACGACGCGCTACCCGTACGTCACCCTCGACTGGGCTCGTCGCTGGCCGAGCGAGGAGATCTGGAAGGCCCGCAAGCGCGGCTAGCTCGACCGTCTACGGCTTGATGTTCTGGTTCCGGTTGAAGAGGTTGCCCGGGTCGTACGTCCGTTTGATCTCGACGAGCCGGTCGTAGTTGCCCTTGTAGTTCGCCTTGATCCGGCTCTGGTCGTCCTCAGCCATGAAGTTGATGTAGCCGCCTTCCTCGGAATAGGGGGCGATCGCATCGTAGTAGTCATGCACCCACTTGATGTTGGCCTCGTTCTGCGCCGGGTCGGGCCACATCCCCGCGATGACCGTGGCGAAGTTCGCGTCGCGGTAGGCGAAGGCCGTGGCGTCCGAAGCGACGTCGTGGCACGCGCCGTTGATCGGGTAGATGTGCACCGTCGAGTTGACGATGGGGACCTTGGGGCCGTGTTGCAGGTGCGCGGCGATCGCGTCGTCGGTCAGATCCTTGGCGAAGCTGGCCTTCCAGTAGTGCTGGAGACCCGCCGGGTACAGCGCATCGAACGCGCTGTTCAACGCCGGGTAGGGAGCCGGCCCGACGAACTCCGCGACCACGGGCGCGACCTCGTGGAACGGCTTGAACATCTCCTCACCTTGCTCCACCGGACCTGCCCAGCAGCCAACCAAGGCGACGAACGTATCCCCGTGGCGAGCCTCCGGGATGAACGGCAGCGGTGGCGCGATCTGGAACGCCGGGAACACGCCCATCTCCCGAGGGGCGTCGGCTATGTACTCGCGGTAGAACTTCAGGATCGTTTCGGCGTCGCTCAGCTCGTAGAACATCGGCCCGCCGTAGATGTCGTTCACGGCGTGCAGACGGAACTCGAACGAGGTGACGACGCCGAAGTTCCCGCTCCCGCCACGCAGCGCCCAGAACAGATCCTCGTTCTCTCGTTCGCTGGCGACCAGGCTCCGTCCGTCCGCGGTCACGACATCGGCCGAGACGAGGTTGTCGAGGGAGAATCCGTATCCACGACTGAGGTATCCGATCCCCCCGCCGAGCGTGAGACCCCCCACGCCGGTGGTGGAGACGACGCCGCCGGTGGTCGCCAATCCGTGGGCGTGCGTCGCGTCGTTGAGGTCTCCTAACGTAGCGCCGCCCTCGACCCGAGCGGTCCGCGCACCTGGGTCAACGGTCACGACGCGCATGCCCGCCAGGTCGACGACGACCCCGTCGTCACAGGTGCCGAAGCCGGGCACGCTGTGCCCGCCTCCTCGGATCGCGAGGTGGATCGACGACTCGCGCGCGAAGTTCACCGCGGCGACGACATCGGCTGACCCGGCGGCTCGGACGATCACCGCGGGCCGCTTGTCGATCATCGCGTTGTACACGCGACGAGCCTCGTCATAGGCCTCGTCCTGGGGGGTGATCACCGAGCCCAGGACCTGTCCACGCAGTTGCTCGATCGTCGGCGCGCTCATCGGCTCTCCCTTCGTCGACCACCTCGGATGCGCAACCTTACGCCTTCCGCCTATGACTCGCGTATGAGGGGGATCCACCCTCCTTGGTCATGCGATCGAGGGTTCGGATCTCGACCCGGATCGTCGCGCCTAGACTGACGGGCCATGCGCGCGGCGGTGTGTCAGATGCGATCCGGCGGGGACGTTGAAGCCAACGTCACGCTCGCCGAAAGGCTGCTGAACGAGGCCGCCGAGAAGGGCGCCGACATCGCGTGCCTGCCGGAGGTGTTCACGTACCTCGGGTCCTCGGCGGGTCGCGCGGCAGCGGCGGAGTCGATCCCCGGGCCGATCACCGAACGGCTGGCCACGATCGCTCGTGAGCGTTCGATGTGGATCGTGGGCGGGAGCATCCTGGAGCGCGACGGCGATCGCATCTACAACACCTGCACGGTGTTCGATCGTGACGGGGAGTTAGTGGCTCGCTATCGCAAGATCCACCTGTTCGACGTCGAGTTGCCCGGGCAGCCGCCGTTCCGCGAGTCGTCGACGTTCACCCCCGGCGAGGAGCTCGTCACCCACGAGACCGATCAGGCGCGGATCGGTCTGTCGATCTGCTACGACCTGCGGTTCCCCGAGCTCTACCGGGGGCTCATGGTGCTCGGCGCGGAGGTGCTGTTCGTACCGGCGCAGTTCCAGCACGAGACGGGCGTCGACCACTGGGAGGTCCTGCTGCGGGCGCGCGCGATCGAGGACCAGTGCTACGTGGTCGCCGCCGGGCAGTGGGGGATGTTCGGCGCCCCGGACAAGGGGCAGCGCTCGTACGGTCACTCGATGGTCGTCGACCCGTGGGGGCGGATCGTCGCGCAGGCGCCCGAGGAGGGCGACGGTGTGTGGCTCGCCGATCTCGATCTGGGCGAGTTGCGTCGGATCCGCGAACGCCTGCCCGCGCTCCGACATCGCCGTCTCGGTCTGACCTGCTGATGCGGCGCGCGTGCGGCGACGGCCTCGAGATCGATGACGACCGCGATCGCGTGGATGTCGATGCGGTGCACCGATTCTTGAGCGAGGAGGCGTACTGGGTTCGCGGGCGCTCGCGCGAGACCGTCGAACGGCTCGTGCGTGACTCGACCAGGGTGATCGCCGCGTACGACGGCGACCAGCTCATCGGGTTCTGCCGTGTGGTGTCCGACGGCTCGAATATGGCGTGGCTCGGCGACGTCTTCGTGCTTCCTGAACATCGAGGCCGTGGCGTCGGGACGGAGCTGGTGCGAGAGGCGGTCGAGCATCCGGACCAACGCGACCTCCAGTGGTACCTCGGGACGCGGGACGCACACGGCCTCTACGAGAAGTTCGGCTTCGAGCCGCCGAACGAACGAACCATGGTCCGTCAGCGTCGAGACCGCTAACGGTCGGGGAGATCCTTCGACTCGTCCACGTCCATCGGGCAGAGGCCGTCGATCGTGACGTCCTCCACCCACTCTGGGTGCGAGGCGATCAGCACGCGGGCGCCGACGTCACCGTGCAGATGTCCGGCCTCGGCGTAGATCTCGCGTGACAGGAGCGACGGACCCGGACCGTCCTCGTACATCGCCCGCACGATCTGCTTGCGCGTTCCGCGGAAGCGCGCGACCAACGCCTGTACGACCTCGGCCGTGACACCCGGCTGGTCGGCCATCAAGATCACAGCAGCTTCGCTCTCATCGTCGAGCGCGTGCAGCGCCGCCGCCAGTGACGTCGCCTGCCCGTCGCGGAACGCGCCGTTGTAGATGACGCGCGCGTCCGGTGGGAGCGTCAATCCGGAGGCCACCCGGGTCGCATCGTGGCCGGTGACGATCACCAATTCGTCGACGTCTGCGGAGACCAGCGTGTCGATCGCATGTTGCGCCAAGGGCTTGCCGTCCACGATCGCCAGCTGCTTCGTCGAGCCGAACCGCGATGCGGTTCCGGCCGCGAGCACGACGCCCGAGATCACGGGCTCAGGACTTGGGCTTGAGCCCGAAGAGCTTGCGGAAGAAGTTCGAGATGATCGACCACACGGCCGAGATGCCCAGGCCGATCCCCCCGACGGGCTTGGCCGCCACCGGTTTCGGAGCGGCAACGGCCGCGACCTCCGACGCGTCGGCAGCTTCCGCGCCCTCGGCCGTCATCGACGCCTCGAGGCAATCCGCGAACTGCTGTGTGAGCTTCTTCGAGATCTCCGGCAGCAATCCGCGTGAGAGCTGTGCCGCGGCGCCCGTGAGCGTGATGTCGGCGGTCATCTTCACCGTCGAGGTCCCGTCGCTCGGGCCGGGCTCCAGCCACGACGTCACCTTCGCGTTCGCGGCGCCCTTGCCCTTGGCCTCCATGCCTTTCGCGGAGAGCACCACGCGATGTGCCGTGTCGTCGCGCTCTTCCATGGTCACGGTCCCCGCGAACGAGAGCGAGACCGGTCCGAACTTCGCGTTCAGCTTGCCCTTCCAATTCTTGTCGTCGACGACCTCGGTGAGCTCCGCGCCCGGCATGCACGGCGCGATCTTCTCCACGTCGAGCAGGTGGTTCCACAACAGATCGGTGGGTGCCTTCACCGTGAACTCGTTCTCGATCTGCATGCGCCCAGCCTACCGGTCGCCGCCCCCGGGAGCGACCGACACGTACGCGGCGGGGTCGTTCGTGAAGGACGCGAGGCAGCCGGCGGAGCAGAAGTAGTAGGTCTGCCCGTCGTGCACCGTGCGGAATCGGGCGTCGGCCACGTCGACCGTCATGCCGCAGACCGGGTCGATCTCTTCGTGTCGCGCGGGAACCTCAGCGACCGCTCCGGTGTCGAGCGCGCCCGCGGCTCGGAGCTGCACGATCTCGGCCAAGATGGCCACCGCGATCTCGTCGGTCGCCACGTGCCCCAGGTCCAGGCCCGCAGGGGCGTGGACCCGGGCGAGCGCCTCGTCGCTCACACCGCGATCCCGGAGGTACCCCAGGACCGCCTCCGCCCGCTTCCGCGACGCGACCAGCCCGACGTACGCCGCGGGCGTCGCCAACGCGCGCTCCAGCGCGTCCTCGTCGAAATGACCTTGGGTTGCGACGACGACGTACGAACGCTCGTCGACCTCGCCGGCGATGTCACCATCGTCTTCCATCAACGAAGTGCGCCAACCGAGACCCGATGCGAGGGCCGCGAGCGCCCCGGCGGCGGGCGAGCGTCCGATCGCGATCAGCTGCGGTTGCGGCAGGACGGGTTCCACGTAGACCTCCAGCGCTCCCTCGCTCTGGCACGCGATCGGCACCGTGACGACGCCGTCGCGCGCACGACCTTCCAGTTCCTCCGGCGAACCGAGGAAGAGCAGGCGTGGCGCGCCCTCCTCCAACGCGCGGAGGGCCTCGCGTACCACGGTCGGCTCCGCGCACGCCCCGCCGAGCCATCCACGCACCTGGCGATCGGGGGTGATGAGCGCAGTCGCGCCCTCCTTGCCCGAGGACGGCGCACGCCGCCAGACCACCGTGGCCAGGACGAACGGCTCCCCTCGTGCCGACAGGTCGGCGGCGAGCGCCAGGACGTCCGGCTTCACGCCGAGGCGCCTGCTTTCGCCGCCTCCAACGCCTCCCACACCTTCGCCGAGGTCACCGGCATGTCGATGTTCTTCACGCCGGATGGCCAGAGCGCGTCGATCACGGCGTTCACGTAGGCGGCGGGGGAGCCGACCGTCGCCGACTCACCGACACCCTTCGCGCCGATCGGGTGGTGCGGGGACGGCGTCACGGTTTCGCCCAGCTCGAACTTCGGCGTCTCCCACGCCGTCGGGATGAGGTAGTCCATGAAGTTCGTGCCGATCGCGTTGCCGACCTCGTCGAACGTGATCAGTTCCATGGCGGCGATCGCGAAGCCCTCGGTGAGTCCGCCCTGGATCTGCCCTTCGACGATCATCGGGTTGATCCGCACGCCGCAGTCGTCGACCGCGACCATCCGCCGGACCTTCCAGACGCCGGTGTCCGGGTCCACCTCGACCGCGACGACGTAGGTGCCGAACGGGAACGTCAGGTTCGGTGGGTTGTAGTAGTAGACGCCCTCGAGCCCAGCCTCCATGCCCTCGGGGAAGTTCGTGTACGCCGCGAAGGCGACCTCTTGGATCGTCTTGACCTGGTCCGGCGCGCCCTTCACGGAGAACTTCCCGGCCTCGTACTCGACGTCTTCCTCAGCGACCTCGAGCAGGTGCGCCGCCAGCTTCATCGCCTTCTCGCGCACCCGGCGAGCGACCATGGCGGTCGCCGCGCCGGACGTCGGGGTCGAACGCGAGGCGTAGGTTCCCAAGCCGTACGGCGTGTTGTCCGTGTCGCCGTGGACCACCTTGATGTCCTCGGGCTGGATCCCCAGTTCGCCGGCGACGATCTGCGCGAACGTCGTCTCGTGGCCCTGACCTTGCGTCTGGCAGCTGAGCTTGAGGATCGCCTTGCCCGTCGGGTGGATGCGGAGCTCGGCCCCGTCGTTCATCTTGATGCCGATGATGTCGTAGTCCTTCGCGGGTCCGGCCCCGACGACCTCGGTGAACGACGCGACGCCGATGCCGTAGAGCTTCCCCTCGGCCCGAGCCTCCGCCTGCTCCTTCCGGAGATCGTCGTAGCCGACCATCTCGAGCGCCTTGTCCATCGCCCCCTGGTAGTCGCCCGAGTCATAGACGAAACCGGTCGACGACGTGTACGGGAACTGGTCCTTCTGGATGAAGTTCTTCTTCCGCAGGTCGACCGGATCCATGCCGAGCTCGTAGGCGGCGTTCTGCACCAATCGCTCGATCAGGTACGACGCCTCGGTCACTCGGAACGAGCACCGGTACGCGACGCCACCAGGCGCCTTGTTCGTGTACGCACCCTCGGCGGTGACGTGGGTAGCGGGCAGGTCGTAGGACCCGCTCACGATGTGGAACAGCCCGACCTTGAACTTGGACGGTTGCGCGTCGGCGTAGAAGGCACCCTCATCGGCCAGGAGCGACGCACGCAAGCCGAGCATCGTTCCGTCGTTCTTCAGCGCGAGCTCACCGTGCATGTGGTAGTCGCGCGCGAAGCCCGTCGAGATCAGGTTCTCCGACCGGTCCTCGATCCACTTGACGGGGTGGCCGAGGAGCAGTGATGCGGCCGTGGCCACCACGTAGCCGGGGTAGACCGGCACCTTGTTCCCGAACCCACCGCCGATGTCCGGCGACACGATGCGGATCTTCTCCTCAGGCAGGCCCGTCACCAACGCGAACACCGTTCGGATCGCGTGCGGCGCCTGCGACGTCATGTAGATCGTCACCTGTCCGGTCGCCGGGCTGATGTCGGCGATGCAGCCGCAGGTCTCGAGGGGCGACGGGTGACAGCGCGGGTAGAACGTGTCGAGCGAGACGACCTTGTCGGCCGCGGCGAACGCCGCGTCGGTGGCGGCCTTGTCGCCCGTCTCCCAGTCGTAGATGTGGTTGTTCGACTGTCCTTCCTTGTCGGTGCGGATCACCGGCGCGTCGGACTCCAGCGCGCGCTGTGGCGTCGTCACCGGATCGAGCGGCTCGTAGTCGACCTCGATCAGCTCCAGAGCGTCCTTCGCGATGTAGGGATCGGTCGCGATCACCGCGGCGACCTCCTGGCCCTGGAACCGAACCTTGTCGGTCGCGAGCACCGCCTGGGTGTCGCCAGAGAGCGTCGGCATCCACGCGAGTCCGTGCTGCGCCATCAGCTCGCCGGTGACAACGGCGATCACGCCGTCGAGCGCCTGCGCCTTCGAGCCGTCGACGCTCTTGAGGGTCGCGTGCGCGTACGGGCTGCGCAGGATGGCCATGTGGAGCATCCCGGGGAGATGGATGTCGTCGATGTAGTTGCCGACGCCCCGGATGAATCGATCGTCCTCCACGCGGCGAACGCTGTGGCCGATCCCGCGGATCTCTTCGGTGTCTACCATCTGAGTCGGGCTCCTTCCGTTCAGGCGTTGGCGGGCTCGGAGGCTGCAGCCTTCGCTTTCGCTGCTGCCTGGATCGCCTTGACGATGTTCATGTAGCCGGTGCACCGGCAGATCTGCCCGGAGATCGCCCAGCGCACGTCCTCGTCGGACGGATCGGGGTTCTTCTCGATCAGGGCCGAGCCGACCAGCATCATCCCCGGCGTGCAGAACCCGCACTGAAGGCCATGCTCTTCCTTGAACGCAGCCTGGATCGGATCGAGCCCGGCGGCGCTCGCGAGCCCCTCGACCGTCGTGATCGAGCGCCCGTCAGCCTGGACGCCGAAGACCGTGCACGACTTCACCGGAACACCGTCGAGCAACACGGTGCAGGCACCGCAGCTGGTGGTGTCGCAACCGATGTGCGTGCCTGTGAGCTCGAAGTCCTCGCGGATCAGGTGCACCAGGAGCCGTCGAGGTTCGACGTCGGCCGTCCGCTCCGCTCCGTTGACGTTGACCGTGACTTCCATCGTTCCGCGTCTCCTCTCGGGGTCAGGCCGCGTTCGCGGTGGCGAACGCAGTCGCCAAGCCGCGTCTCACGTACACGTCGACCATGTGACGCTTGTAGTCCGCGGACCCGCGGACGTCGCCGACGGGGCTGGACGCTTCGGCCGCGAGACGGCCCGCTTCCGCGAACGCGTCGTCGCCGGGCGTCGCGCCGACCAGCGACGCTTCGGCGGCCGTTGCTTTGATGTTCTTCAGCCCCACCGAGGTGAGAGCGATCCCCGCCCTGCCGATCGAGCCGTTCGCGAGCTCGAGGTACACCGCCGCGGCCACCGACGCGTAGTCGCCGACCTTGCGCTCGAGCTTGAGGTACGTGCCACCGGCTCGGTCCCCGGGCGCCGGCACGCGGATCTCCGTGAGGAGCTCGTTCGGCGCGATGGATGTCTGGAACGTGTCGACCAGGAAGTCACCGATCGCGACCTCACGTTCGCCGTTCGAGCTCTTCAGCACGACGCTCGCGCCGAGCGCGAGCATCACGGAGCCGAGGTCACCGGACGGGTCGGCATGGGAGAGGGAGCCGCCGATCGTGCCGAGGTTGCGCACGAGCGGATCGGCGATCTGCGGGGCGGCTACGGCGATCGTGGGGTAGCGGGCGTTGATGATGTCGGACGCGGCCAGTTGGTTATGCCGGACGAGCGCGCCGATCCGAAGGCTCCCGTCCCGCTCCTCGATCACGTCCAGGCCGGTGATCCGGTTCACGTCCACCAGGTCGCTCGGCGACGCGAACCGGAGCTTCATCATCGGGATCAGGCTCTGGCCACCGGCGAGGACCTTCGCGTCTTCTCCCAAGCTGGCGAGGAGTCCGAGGGCTTCATCGAGGGTCGCCGGCCGGTGGTACTCGAAGCGAGAGGGCAACATCGGGGCGCATCTCCTTCCAACCGATCACTGCGGGAACCGTTGCGTTCGATGGAACGCGCTCAATCATCGCTTGACGTCTAGGTTTGAGCAACCTCAGAACCTGGACACCGATCGATCGACTCGACTACCGAGCTTCGGAACCTGGTCGGGGACGGTCGTGGATCGGGCCGGGGCGTTCCTTGAGGAACCCACCGTTGCGTCCTCGCCGTACCGCCACCATCTCCGCGATGATCGACCCGGCGATCTCCTCCGGGCCTTCGCTGCCGAGGTCCAGCCCCGCGGGACCGTGGATCCGCGCGCGATCCTCGTCGCTGATGATGACGCCCTCGTCCGCAAGCTCGATCAGGAGACGCTGCGTGCGGGCCGCCGGCCCCAACATGCCGATGTAGGCCGCCGAGGTGCCCAGGAACGATCGCAGATACTCCTTGTCCCGCAGGAAGTTGTGCGTCATCACGGTGACGAACGTCCGCTCATCGGTGGCCGTGGCTCCGGCGGCGTCCTCCGGCCGCTCGACCTGGATGAACCCCGAGGCCTCCGGGTAACGCTCGCTCGTGAGGAACCCGGGGCGGTCGTCCACGACGATCGGGCTCCAGCCGAGGATCGAGGCCGCTTTCACCAGGGGGATCGCGTCGTGGCCGGCGCCGCAGATCACGAGACGGAGCGGAGGTTCCAATACCTCGACGAATGCCCGGATCTCACCGGGCAGGACGCGGATCTCCGAGGTCTGCGCGGCGAGTTGTGCGCTCGCCGCGTCGACGGCCGCCGCGTCGGCGCTCGCTTCGCCGAGCGAGCCCTCGCTCGAGCCGTCGGGTTTGACGACGATCCGCGCACCGGATGGCACTGCGTCGACCGGCGACTCGAGCACGGTGACGACGCTGATCGGCCGCTCCTCTTGCAGAGCCATCCGCAGCGCCCCGGCGACCTCCGCCGCACGATCGGCTGGTTCGATGAACACCTCGATCGCGCCGTTGCATCCGAGCCCGAGCCCCCAGACGTCGTCGTCGTCGGCCGTGAGATCCCATCCGGCTAACCGCGCTCGACCCTCTTGCATCACGATCCGCGCCATGTCGGCGACGTCGCCCTCCAGGCAGCCGCCGCTGATGTTGCCGATGGGTGCTCCTTCTTCGGGCACGAGCAAGCGGGCGCCCGGACGCCGGTAGGTCGAGCCGCGTACGGCAACGATCGTGGCGAGCGCCATCTTCTCGCCCTTCGCCGAGAGGGATTCGATCGCCTCGAGGACGTCGGTGATCTCGCTCATAGGTCGATGGTACGGGAGCGACCGAGAACGAGCGAGAGGGATCCAGAGGTTCAAGGGGGCTCCCACCAGGGTCGATGCTCTTGGGTGATGGACTCCTTCAACCTCGGCAAGCCTTCGCGTGGTCCGAACCTCGATGGGAGGACGCTCCTGTGGGGCGGCGTGGCCGTCGTGCTCTTGATCTCGCTCGTGGCCGTCTACCTCCAGTTCGTGGGGAACAGTGGCAACGAGGTGGCGAGCGATCAGGCCACGGTGGTCCAGCAGGTGGATCGGACGCAAGATGTCGTCGCCAAGATGAGCGCGAGAACCGCGGTGTCGGCGGCATCCGCCGCGTATCAGGCCTCGAACGGCTTCTCGACCGTGGGTCCCGATCAGCTCTCCCTGCTCGATCCGACGGTGACCTACACGACGGCTCCCTCAACATCCGCGACCGTGGTGAGCGTGGCGTCCAGTCCTGCAGCGTGGGCGGCCGCGGTGCTCGGCCCGTCGGGTACGTGCTACTGGGTGAAGCTCGCTGCGATGGCCGTTCCGAGCTACGGCACCGGATCCACCTGCACCGGCGCGGCCGCGATGGCCGCGAACCACCCGAGCTGGTAGCCGGTCCCGCTCCTTCCTCTCCGCGCTCCCCGAGCGCAGGCCGCTCCGCGGAGCTAGCCTGCACCGACGCGCTTGAGAGGAGTTCCCGATGCAGGGTGCGAACGGCGAGCGGAAACAAGGGGTCAAAGGGCGAGTGGGCAGACGGGTGGCCGGCGGACTCCTGATCGGGGGCGCCGCGGGTGCGATCTTCGGCGCCGTGCTGGGCGGCGTGCTCTACGGGTTCGCCAGCGGCTGGGAGCTGGTCTTCCTCCTGGTCGGCCTCATCTTCGGTGCGGGTGTCGGCGCGCTCGTCGCGGGGATGGCGAGCCTGGATACGCCCGCTCCCGGCGACGAGCCGAGGAGCTGAGATGCGCATCTCGAGCGAGTCGGGATCCATCGCGGGCCGGATGGTCATGTTCGGACTCATCGGGCTCGCGATCGGTGGCGTCCTGGGGTTCGTCTTCGGAGGCCTGATCTTCGGGTTCGGGAGCGCGGGGATGACGCTCTCCCTCGGCGTGGGGGCCATGATCGGGTTGTTCGCCGGGGTCGCGATGGGCTGGTTCCGCGGGATCGGCGACAGCTCGCCCCGCGAGGGGCCGTACGACGAGTAGCGGCATCGACCCCCGAGTCGCGCGTTGAAAGTGACAGGACTACACTCCGGCGCTATCGAACGGCCCCTGTCGCTCCGGTCCGAAAGGAGTCGCCTGTGACGCACGTTGCCGTCACCATCAACGGGGTGCAGCGCGAGGCGGACGTCGAACCTCGCACGCTCCTCGTCTACTTCATCCGAGAGACCCTCGGGCTCACGGGTACGAACGTCGGGTGTGACACCTCATCGTGCGGAAGCTGCACGATCCTGCTCGACGGCGAGTCGGTGAAGTCCTGCACGCTGCTCGCCGTGCAGGCGGACGGACGCGACCTCACGACGATCGAGGGCCTGGCGTCGGGCGACGAGATGCATCCGCTCCAGGATGCGTTCCACCGGAACCACGGCCTGCAGTGCGGTTACTGCACGCCCGGCATGCTGATGGCTGCCGCGAGCTACCTGAAGGAGAACCCGACGCCCACCGAGGAGGACGTTCGCGAGTCGCTCGAAGGCAATCTCTGCCGCTGCACGGGCTATCAGAACATCGTCAAGTCGATCCTTGATGCCGCCGGCTCTATGAGCGGCGCGAAGGCCTGAGGAGGCGCGCGATGGCGACGACCGAGCTGTACATCGGGCGCGAGGTCCTCCGGAAGGAAGACCCAGAGCTCCTCACCGGACAGGCGAGCTTCATCGACAACCACACGCTGCCCGGCATGGTCTGGATGGCGATGGTCCGCCCGCCGTACGTTCACGCGACGGTCAACGCGATCGACACAGCGGTGGCGAAGGCGATGCCGGGGGTCGTGGGCGTCTACACCGCCGCGGATCTCGAGGTCGGCGCGCTGCCGTTCGTCTGGCCGATCACCGAAGACATCAAGATCCCCAACCACTACCCGTTGACGAAGGACAAGATCCGGTTCAACGGCGACGCGGTCGCGGTCGTCGTAGCAGAGACCCGCGAGCAGGCGCTCGACGCCGCCGAGACCGTCACGGTCCAGGTGACCGAGCTGCCTGCCGTCACCGACATGGAAGCCGCGATGGCCGACGGGGCGCCGTTGATCCACGAGGAACTCGGCTCGAACGTCACGGTCCACTGGAGCCATGGTGGGGCAGGCGACCAGGGTCTATTCGAGTCGGCAGCCGTGATCGTGCAAGAGCACTATCACCAGCCGCGCCTGATCCCGAACGCGATGGAGGCGCGCGGTTGCATCGCGACGAGCATCCCGTCGATGGGTGAGTTCACGCTGTGGACCGCGACGCAGATCCCGCATATCGCGAAGGTGACGCTCTCCGGCGTCTGCGGGATCCCGGAGGAGAAGCTACGGGTGATCGCGCCCGATGTCGGCGGTGGGTTCGGCTCGAAGCTCAACGTCTACGCGGAGGAGGCGCTTGGCCCTCACGCTCACCCGCGAACTCGGGCGGCCCGTGAAGTGGATCGAGGAGCGCGGAGAGAACTACGTCGCCACGATCCACGGACGCGGGGTCACGCACGACTGCACGCTCGCGGGGACCGAGGACGGCAAGATCCTCGGGCTGAAGTTCGTCGAGATCGCGGACCTCGGGGCGTACTACCAGCTGCTCACACCGGGGATCCCGGAGCTCGGCGGCTGGGTCTACATGGGGCCGTATGACCCCGAGGCCTACTGGTTCGAGTTCCGCGGGGTGCTCACGAACGCGACGCCGACCGACGCCTATCGCGGCGCCGGCCGTCCCGAGGCGACCTACGTCGTGGAGCGGCTCGTCGACGCGTTCGCGAGGAAGATCGGGAAGGACCCGGCCGAGGTGCGCCGGATGAACTTCCACGCGCCGTTCGATGAGGCGACCACGTCGATCTGCGGTCTGAACGTGGACTCCGGGAACTACGAGCCGGCGCTGGACAAGGCGCTGGAGCTGTCGGACTACCAGCAGTTCCGTAAGGAACAGACGGCTCGCCGCGACAGCGGCGACGTCCGGCAGATCGGGATCGGCCTTTCCACGTACATCGAGATGTGCGGCCTGGCGCCCTCGAACATCCTGGGGGCGCTGCGGTACGCCGCCGGCGGCTGGGACGCCGCGACGATCCGGTGCCTGCCGACGGGCAAGATCGTGGTGGCGACCGGCACGTCCCCGCACGGACAGGGACACGAGACCAGCTGGTCGCAGATCGTCGCAGACGGGCTGGGCGTATCGCCCGACGACATCGACGTGATGCACGGCGACACCGCGCTCACGCCGCTCGGCATGGACACGTACGGGTCGCGCTCGCTCTCGGTGGGCGGCGTGGCCTTGCACTTCGCGATGGAGAAGATCAAGGAGAAGGCCCGGGTGCTCGCGGCGCACGAGCTCGAGGTGGCCGAGGACGACCTGGAGTACACCGACAACGCGTTCCGCGTGAAAGGTGCGCCGGACAAGGCCAAGACGATCCCCGAGCTCGCGCTGTCGTCGTGGCACGCGCACAACCTCCCGGCCGGCTACGAGCCGAACCTGGAGGCCACGGCCGTCTACGATCCGCCGAACTTCACGTGGCCCGCGGGGACGCACATCGCCGTGGTGGAGGTCGACACCGAGACCGGGGCGACGGACATCATCCGTTACGTCGCGGTCGACGACTGCGGCACGATCATCAACCCGATGATCGTGGAGGGTCAGGTGCACGGCGGCGTCGCGCAGGGCATCGCGGAGGCGCTCTACGAGGAAGCGATCTACGACGAGAGTGGCAACCTCAGCACCAGTTCGATGACGCAGTACTTGGTGCCCGGCGCGACCGAGCTGCCTACGTTCATCCTCGACCGGACGGTCACGCCGTCCACGACCAACCCGCTCGGTGTGAAAGGGATCGGCGAAGCGGGGACGATCGCGTCGCCGCCCGCGGTGATCAACGCCGTCGTCGACGCGTTGTCGCACCTGGGAGTGACGGATGTCGGTAAGCCGGCATCGCCCGAACGGGTGTGGCGAGCTATCAAGGACGCTCAAGGAGGTGGCGCATGATCCCGGCATCGTTCGAGTACGCGCGGGCCGAGAGCATCGACGATGCGATCCAGCTCCTGTCCGCGAACGAGGATGCGAAGATCCTGGCGGGTGGCCACTCGCTCTTGCCGTTGATGAAGCTGCGCCTGGCTCGTCCAGCCATGCTGGTGGACATCGGGCGGATCGCCGATCTGGGGTACATCCGTCAGGACAACGAGGTCGTCGCGATCGGCGCGCTCGCCCGGCATCACGATGTCGCCAACAGCGAGGCGCTCCAGGAGCTCTGCCCGATCGTGGCACACACGGCGGGGGAGATCGGCGATCCGCAGGTCCGGCACATGGGGACGATCGGCGGTTCGATCGCCCACGCGGACCCGGCCTCTGATCTGCCGACCGTGATGGTCGCGCTCGGAGCGCAGTTCGTGATCCGTGGGACCGACGGGGCCTCGCGTACGGTTGCGGCAGGAGACTTCTTCAAGGGCTTGTTCACTCCCGACCTGGCTGAGAACGAGGTGCTCGCCGAGATCCGCGTGCCGGTCACGAAGGACGCCGGGTGGAGCTACATCAAGTTCCACCGCCGTGCGCAGGACTGGGCGCTCGTGGGCGTCGCCGCCATCCGCGCGAACGGCGCCGCGCACGTTGCGCTCACGAACATGGGCGAGGTCCCGATCCGGGCCGCGGGCGTCGAGGCGGCCCTGAGCGGCGGGTCGGATCCGGCGACCGCGGCTGCTCACGCGGATGAAGGTACGAGCCCGCCGTCGGACTCGTTCGGCAGCGCGGAGTACCGGAGGGAGCTCTCGAAGGTGCTGGTGCGGAGGGCGCTCGAGGAGACGCTGGCGTAGCCGCCCTACCGGACCGGCGTCGCGCTGCTCGTGTCGGTGGGTCGTTCGACCGTGTCGGCCTGCAGCGTGTCGACGAGGTCCGATAGCCGGCGGCTGGCGTCGGCGATCTCGCTCAGGACCTCTCGCGTTTCGCCCGTGGTGAGCGTCGGGAGGTCGAACCCGAGCGTGACGATCCTGGCGTAGATGTCCCCGAGCGGTTCGCGAGCATCCAGGGCCACGGATCTCATCAGGGCGTCCCGAACCACGGCCAGCTGTTCGAGCCGTTCGGCCGCCTCCCGCTCACGCTCTGCCACCGCTTGCTCCCGCCTCATCAGTTCGGCCATCCGCGCGAACACCGACGCCATGACGACGAACAGGACGAGCCGCAAGACGACGTTGGTGTAGGCGTAGGCCGGCGCCGCTCCGATCGAAAGGAAGTCGGCGGCCAACCCCGCGAGCGCGCTCGAGACCGCGATCGCGATGCCGGCCCACCGTCCGGCGAACCAGGATGCGAGGAAGATCGGGATCATGTAGAAGATCGAGAACGCGATGTAGGCGCTGGACCGACCGTCGATGTACCCGATCAGCAGCACGAGGACGAACGAACCCACGACGACGATCGCCCGAGACCGCGTGGAACGTTCCATCAGGTCCATCGTGAGCCTTCCATCCATCCAACGTGGGGCTCTCCCCAGGATGGTCGGCGCCGCGGGAGCGTGCCTTGAAGGATGCGGGGTACCGAGAGCTCGGTATCTACGCGCCACGCAGCGTGTTCGTCGTCAGCGCTTGCACCATCCGGCAGATCAGGTAGCCGTTGCCAGGGTCGTTACGGAGCCGCGGTGGAGCAACCGCCCTGATCGTCCAGCATCCGGTTCAAGATGTTGGCCGTCAGGCGCTTCAACGATCCGCGGACGTTGTTATGGGCGCCGTCGCTGCTCCCGCCCGGTGCCAGTCCCCACGCCCAGTCCATCGTGCCGGTCGCGAAGACGAACGCTCCGGACGTCGCGCAGTAGAGCGACGTGTTCTGCGTGTAGTCCTGGCTCCCCAGGAAGTTCGTGAACGGCGAGCTCGTGAGCAGGATGCGCCATACCGCGTCAGGGGCCGGGTAGTTCGGATCGAACGAGTCGATCTCGTAGCCGGATAGCTCGGCGTCGATCGGCACGCCGTCCTGCAGCCCGGTGCTCTCGAACGGCCACGTGTCGGTGTTGATCGGAACGAGTGGCAGTCCGCCCCAGTCGAGGTTCCCGTCGACGGGGAACTGCACGCCGGCAAGCTCCTGCTCGGGGCGGCCGAGGTCGCGCCACTTGATCGTCTGCAGCGTGGGATCGTCGATCGGATCCGGCTTGAAGTCTTTGTAGCCCACGACGATGCGACCCGGCGTGCCGTCCGCGTTCGGTTGGATCCGCACCTGCCAGTAGATCTCGTTCGAGGTGATGAACGCCAGGTTCACGCCTGCGTCGCGCGCAGCGTACGCGCCGTCGTACATCTCCTTGGACCAGTACTCCGAGTGACCGGCGACGAGGACGACCCGGTGCGAAAGCAAGATCGAGGGATCGGCGTCCACGTCGACATCCGTGATGTACGTGACGTCGTAGCCGCGCTTCTCCAGGTACGCGATCGTCATCGGCTCGAAGTCGGTGAGCCCGCCGTTGCCCGGATTGCCGTATTGCGAGCTGTACGGACGGTCGAACGACACCTTCACGGCCGGCTTGCCGTCCGGGTACTTCTTGCTCGTTGGGCTGTTGAAGTCGTAGAGGCTGCGGCCGGTGAGCGGGTGGGCCCCGGCGTTCCAGCCGACGCCGGCCGGTGGGTCGTACGGGAAGTTGTTGTACGCCTGGTACGTGTTGACCGATGACTCGAACGCGATGTCGGCCGGCCGGTCGTCGAGGACCGTGAACATGATCTCGGATTGGTACTTCGAGGCGGTCGTGAGCACGGCGAAGTAGACGCCCGACGTCCAGGTCGTGGGGACGTCGAGATCCACGGAGGTCGACCACGGACACGTGACCATGCCGGTCTTCGGCATCGTGATGCACGCGGGTTGCGGCGATCCATCGAACGGTCCGAACCGCGCCACGTGGCGTCCGCCTAGACCTGCGTAGTAGCCCAGCCGATAGACGTCGATCGTGTAGGGCTCACGCTTCGCGGTGGTGATCCGAAGGCCGATCGTCCCACCCTGGTTCACGCTGACCGACGTCGCGTATCCCTTGATGTTCAGGCGACGATCGTCGGTGATCTTGTAGCCCGGCCATGGGATGTCCCACCGATCAGTGCCTGGTTTCCGGTTCTCTCGGACGATCGCGTTCGCGACGTGTGCGCGGGCGGAAGCGACGGACGTGATCGGTAGCGACAGGGCAACGATGGTCAGTGCGAGAGCAGCAGCCAGCCGTCGGACGTTCACGTCGCGGAGGGTATACCTTCTCGGGCGCCGACGGAGAGGACTCGAGCTTCGATGGGTTGGCTGAAGGCGATCATCGGATCGGGAGCGGCCCAGCGCCGTTCGCTCGCGGAGGTCCAGCAGGAGCTCTTCCTCGACGAGGGGGACCGCAGCGAGAAGCGGTCGTTCTTCTGGCCGCTGCTCGTGCTTTCGACGGTCATCGCGGCAGGCGGGGTGATCGAGAACTCCACGGCCACGGTCGTCGGGGCCATGATCATCGCGCCGCTGGGTACGCCGATCTTCGGCGCGGCCCTCGCGATCGCCGCTGGCTACCGGAAACGCCTGCTGGGCGCGCTCGGGTTCCTGCTACTCGGGATCGTGGTGGCGATCACGATCGGGGCGTTCATCGGACGAGTGATCCCGGAACGGATGCCGCTCTCGGTGAACCCGCAGGTGACCGGGAGAACGAGTCCGGCGATCCTCGACCTCGTCATCGCGGTTGCCACCGGACTGGCCGGCGCGTACGCACTGACCCGTCGCGACATCGCGTCGATCCTCCCCGGCGTTGCGATCGCGATCTCGCTCGTCCCCCCGTTGGCGGTGGTGGGGATCACCGCCGGCCAGGGCGACTTCAGCCTCGCGCTCGGCGCGCTGTTGCTGTTCCTGTCGAACGTTGTCGCGATCCTCGTCGCCGGCGTGCTGGTGTTCAGCGCCGCCGGCTACCGCGAGGAGGCGATCGAACACGACCCCCGCTTGCGGAAGCGAGCCGTGGTCGTCGTGGTCGTTGGGTTGGTCGCGTTGCTGATCCCGCTCGGCTACGCGTCGTTCCGCGTGATCGAGTACGACCGCTGGACGAGCGATGTCACGCAGGCGACGCAAAGCTGGCTGCGAGGCACCGCCTGGACCGTTGCATCGACGGACGTGTCGGGCGACTCCATCGTCGTGACCATCACCGGCCAGGGCCCGACCGGGTCGATCGACACGCTGCGACGATCGATCCGCCGGAACGTGCCTCGCTCGATCACGGTCCAGCTCATCGAACAACAGGGCAGCGATATCGGGCTGTAACCCGGGTGCGGTCGTCACGGAGCCGCTGGTGTCGAGCCCTTCCGCCAGGGGAGCACGCCATCGAGCTCGATCTCGAGCGAGAAGCTGAGGAACGTCCGCACGAGCACGATGATGCCGAGGGTGATCGCGCTCTCGAGCGTCGTGGCGATCGTGATCGTCCGGACGATGTCCGCGATGATCAAGACCTCCAGGCCGAGGAGGATCGCGCGACCGACCCCTCGACGCACCGCTTGGAACGCGCCGTCGCGTTGCCCGCGAGCCAGCGCCAACAGGTATCGACCGAGCGCCACCGCCGAGCCGACGGCGAGCGCGACGACGCCGATCACCTCGAACCATTGCACGACCCGACGCATCAACTCTTCGTAAGCCATCCCCGTTCCTCCCGCGGCCCAGGCGGTTCGAAGCGTAGAGCGTCCGCTCGACGGATTCCGGATGTTGACATGTGACTATTTAGTCACCTATTCTCACCGAGTGACCGACGACGATCAGGTGTTCAAAGCCCTCGCGGATCCCACGCGCCGGTTCCTGCTCGATCAACTCTTCTCGCGTGACGGCCGCACGCTGACGGAGCTCGAGTCCGAGCTGGAGATGACGCGCTTCGGGGTCATGAAGCACCTGCGGGTCCTGGAGGACGCGGGTCTCGTGGTCACACGCCGATCGGGCCGGGAGAAGCTCCACTTCCTCAATCCGGTACCGATCCGGTTGATCCACGACCGGTGGATCGACAAGTACACGGAGCGCCGGGTGTCGGCGCTCGCCGAGCTCAAGCACGAGCTGGAAGGAGAGATGGCATGACGGCAACGACGGAGACGAACGTGACCACCCAGGTCTACCGCGTCTACATCAAGGCCACGCCGCAGGCGATCTGGGATGCGATCACGAAGCCGGAGTGGACGGAGCGATACGGCTACGGCGGCCGGGGCGAGTTCGACCTGCGCCCGGGTGGGGCCTATCGGGGGATCGCGAGCGATGCGATGCGGTCGATGGGCGCGCCGGAGTTGGCCGTCGACGGCGAGGTGATCGAGGCGGATCCGCCCCACAAGCTCGTCCAAACCTGGCGGATGCTGATGGACGACGCGATGATCGCGGAGGGCTTCACGCGCCTCACGTACGAAATCGTCGAAGGCAAAGGCGGCGTCACGAAGCTGACGCTGATCCACGAGCTCGAGGGCGCGCCGATGCTCCAATTGCTGCTCTCCGGCGGAATGGAGGACCAGGGAGCGGGCGGCGGGTGGAGCTGGGTGCTCAGCGATCTGAAGTCGGTGCTCGAGACCGGCACGCCGATGGATCCGCACGACGGGCTCAACCAAGGCTGACGTTCGCGTGCGAGGAAGGCCCTGTTCGCGGGGCCTTCCTCGCACGCGGTGGCGGGCGCCGGTCAGCTGCGGTTGAGGAAGACCGACACGATGCTCGCCAGCTCGTTCGCGACGGCGAGGTCGATCGCGCCGTCGCCGTTCAGGTCGGCGGCGGTGAGCGACGTCGGGAAGGTGCTCTTCAAGGTCGACTTCCTCCCGAACGTGCCGTCGCCCTTCCCGAGCCGGATAGTGATGCCCTGGTGCCGAAGCGGGATCCCGTAGTACGTCCCCAGGTTGGTCGCGGCGAGGTCGACGACGCCGTCTCCGTCCAGGTCGACGGCGGCGATGGTGTGCGGTGAGGGGCCCATCGGAACGTGAACCGGCGCCGCGAACGTGCCGTCACCTGCGCCGAACATGATGGATGCGTCGTGCGTCGGCCACCCGCCGTTCGGTGTGACCAGATCGAGGTCCCCGTCGCCGTTCAGATCGGCGATGGCGACCATGGTCGGCTGTGTTCCCACGTGCCGGTACCGGAGGGGAGGCCCGAACGTGCCGTCTCCTCGTCCCATGAGGACCGAAACGCTGTGGTTGCTCGCTCCTTGTCCGAGGAACGAGTTCGCCGTCACCAGGTCGAGGTTGCCGTCGCCGTCCAGATCGGCCGCCGCGAGCCCGGAACACATCGAGCTCCTGGTCGGGTAGTCGACGGCCGCCTCCAGGGCTCCGCTCCCATCGCCTAGCAGCACCGAGACGCCACCGACGCCGTTCGCGGTCGCGATGTCGGGGTCCCCGTCGCCGTTCACGTCTGCAGCGATGACGGCTTGTGCTGCGTGGCCGCCGGGATACGTCGATGTTTCGAACCCCCCGGTTCCATCTCCGAGGAGGACCGCTACGCGATCGGTGCTCCGGCCGTTCACGACCACGATGTCGGGGTGCCCGTCACCGTTGAGGTCCGAGGAGGTCAGCGCAAGGGGACGCGCGACGCCGGCAGGCACGTCGATCTTCGGCTGGAAGGTCCCGCTCCCGGTGCCCATGAGCACCGAGATCGTGTTCGACCCGTAGTTCGCCGTAACCATGTCGAGTGCGTGATCGCCATCAAGATCCGCGACGGCCATCTGCTGCACCGCTGGGCCGGTGCCGTAGTTCGTCGCGCCTCCGAACCGAACCGTAGCCGGTCGTCGTACGGGCCGCGTGCGCGGTTCCCAGCCACAGAGGCGAGATGACGAGCGCGACCGATGTCGCTATCACGGTGACCGCGCTGTGCCGTTTCACGGTAGACGATACGGTTCGATGTGGACCGCGAGTTTGCTCAACGGACATCTTCGTGCGATAAGGATGGACCCACATCACGAGGGAGCGATGCCATGCCAGACAAGGTGTTCGGGGGAGTCGTCAACGTCGACATCCGGGATTCGAAGCCTGATTGGTCGCCGTTCGAGCCACCCAAAGCGCCCGAAGGGGCGCCGAACGTCGTGTACATCGTCCTGGACGACGTGGGGTTCTCGGCGATGAGCAGTTATGGCGGGCCGGTCGAGACGCCGAACATCGACCGGATCGCCGCCGACGGGGTTCGCTACACGCAGTGGCACACGACGGCACTGTGCTCGCCGACCCGGTCGTGCCTGTTGACCGGTCGTAACCACACCCGCAACTCGATGGCGTGCATCACCGAGGGCGGCGATCGGATTCCCGAACGCGAGCGGAACGATCCCGCCGGAGAACGGGATGCTGTCGGAGGTTCTCGGCGAGCTCGGCTGGAACACCTATATCGTCGGCAAGTGGCATCTCTGCCCGGACGTCGAGATGAACGTTGCGTCGACGCGCCGCAATTGGCCGACGGGCCGCGGGTTCGAGCGGTTCTACGGCTTCCTCGGCGCCGAGACGAATCAGTGGTATCCGGAACTCGTCGTACGACAACCACCCGGTCGATCCACCCGGTCCCCGGAGGAGGGCTATCACTTCACCGACGACATCACCGACAAGGCGATCGAGTTCATCAAGGACGCCAAGGTGGTCGCGCCGGACAAGCCGTTCTTCCTGTATTACGCGCCCGGCGCTGCCCACGCGCCGCACCACGTCTTCGCCGAGTGGGCGGACAGGTTCAAGGGCCAGTTCGACATGGGCTACGAGGCGATGCGGAACGTGACGTTGGCGCGGCAGAAGGAGCTGCGGCTGGTCCCGGCCGACACCGAGCTCCCGCCGATCAACCCGATCGGCACGTCCGGAGACGCGAACCGGGCCGGAGGGCAAGCCGTTCCCGCTGCTGGACACCACGCTCCCGTGGGACACGCTGCCCGACGATGAGAAGCGACTCTTCGCCCGGATGGCGGAGGTCTACGCCGGGATTCGTGTCCCACGCCGACCACCACATCGGGCGTCTGCTCGACTACCTGGAGGAGACCGGGCAGCGGGAGAACACCCTGGTGATGCTGGTCTCGGACAACGGCGCGTCCGGCGAAGGTGGTCCGAACGGCTCCGTCAACGAGATGAAGTTCGCGAACGGGATCCCGGATGACCGTCGAAGCCAACCTCCCGATTCCTCGACGAGCTCGGCGGGACGAAGACCTACAACCACTACCCGAACGGCTGGGCGATGGCCTTCAACACCCCGTTCAAGATGTGGAAGCGCTACGAGTTCAACGGTGGGACGAGCGACCCGTGCATCATCTCGTGGCCTGCCGGCATGAAGTCGAAGGGGGAGATCCGAGGACCCAGTACCACCACGCCATCGATCTCGTCCCGACCGATCCTCGATTGCCTCGGGGTCGGATCGCCCGCGACGATCAAGGGGCACGTGCAGAGCCGGTTCGACGGCGTGAGCATGCGGTACAGCTTCGACGATGCGAAGGCGCCGTCGACCCGCGGCGACCCAGTTCTTCTCGATGCTCGGCTCGCGAGGGATCTGGCATGACGGATGGAAGGCCGTCACGAACCACCCGACGATCGCCGGTTGGAGCCATTTCAACGACGACGAGTGGGAGCTGTACCACACCGACGTCGATCGGGCGGAGCTCCACAACCTCGCAGACGAGCACCCCGAGAAGGTCCGAGAGCTGGCCAGCCTGTGGTTCGCGGAAGCCGGCGCCAACGGCGCGTTCCCGCTCGACGATCGCTCCGCGTTGGAGATCATGATCACGCCTCGGCCGGTCCTGTCGCCTCCGCGGAACCGCTACATCTATTTCCCCGACACGGCAGAGGTCCCCGAGTCGCAGGCGGTGAACGTTCGCAACCGCTCGTACTCGATCGGGGCAGAGGTGGACATCCCAGCGCCGGGAGCTTCGGGCGTCCTGTTCGCGCACGGCGCACTGTTCGGAGGCCACGCCCTCTACGTCAAGGACAACCGACTGCACTACGTCTACAACTTCGTGGGGATGCAGGAAGAGAAGATCGTCGCCACCGAGGACGTTCCCGACCGGCGAACGGTTGCTCCTGTCGGCCTCGTTCGACAAGGAAGGGGAAGATCCACCGCGTGTCGCCGCCGGGACGCTCTCCCTGTACCACGGGGACAAGAAGGTCGGTGAGGGTCGGATCAAGACGCAACCCGGCAGGTTCATGATCGCCGGCGAGGGACTGTGCATCGGACGCGACGGCGGGGCGGGTGTCACGGACGACTATCCGGGCGAGCAGCCCTGGCGGTTCACAGGCGGCACGATCCGCCGGGTCGGGGTCGATGTGAGCGGAGAGCCGTACGTCGACCTCGAGCGCGAAGCCCAAGCGATGATGATGCGCGAGTAACGCGTCATGACTCCCGGCGAGGCGATCACGCGGCGATCCATCAGGACCCCGCGAGCGGCCGCGATCGCGGGGATCGTGTTCGCGGTCCTCCTCACTGCAGCGTTGACCTTGATCCAGCTCGCGGTCCCCTCGGAGCGAACCGGTATCGACTCGTGGATCTCCGAGCCCGGCCGGAGGCGGGCGGTCGTGCTCGCGCTCGGGATGGTGCCGTTCGCGGGCATCGCGTTCTTGTGGTTCATCGGGGTCGTGCGCGACCGGATCGGCGAGGCGGAGGATAGGTTCTTCGCGACCGTCTTCCTGGGGAGCGGGCTGTTGTTCGTCGCGATGCTCTTCGTGTCGTCGGCGATCGTCGGCGGGATCATCGCCTCCGTGACACAGGGTGCGGGCGCTCTCCTCGGTCCGCGCACCGTCACGTTCGGCCGGGAGGTGACCCACCAGCTCTCCGTGCTGTACGGCCTGCGGATGGCCGCGGTCTTCGTCGTCTCTACCTCGACGATCCTGTTGCGGGAACGCGTCGCGCCCCGATGGATCGCGATCGCGGGGTACGTGGTCGCCGTCGCGCTGCTCTTCACGATCGGCATCTCGCCCTGGGTCGAGCTCCTCTTCCCCGCGTGGGTCTTCGTGTTGAGCGTCTACATCCTGATCGAGAGCTTCCGGCGGGCGGAGGAACCGCTGCTCGGATCTCCGAGTGGAGCTGGGCCTCCGGGCTAGGCTACGTTCCATGGCCACCCGGCCCGCCGACGCACCGACGCAGAAGAGCCACGCGTACGACCTGTTCATCCTGGTCCTCACCGTGCTCTCGCTGCTGATCATGGTGGCGTTGCTGCTACCGCTGGACGCTGCGACGATCAAGCTGCTCACCGTCTACGACAACCTCGTCTGCGTGGTCTTCCTGATCGACTTCGCGATGAACCTGCGGCGATCCAGTCCGAAGCGGGAGTACTTCATCGGACGGCGCGGCTGGCTGGATCTGATGGGCTCGATCCCGGCCTTCGGATTCTTCAGGTTCACCGTGCTGCTCCGTCTCGCGCGACTCAGCCGGCTCGCGCGGATCACGCGGTTGCTGCGCGGGGAGAACAAGCGCGATCTCGTGCACGATGTCGTGACCCATCGCGGCCAGTACGCGGCGTTCATCACGGTGCTGGCGGCGTTCATCGTGCTCGTCTTGTCGAGCATCTTCGTGCTCCAGTTCGAGAGCAAGGCGCCGAATGCCAACATCAAGACGGGCGGCGGGGCGCTCTGGTGGGCGGTCGTGACGATCACGACCGTGGGCTACGGCGACGAGTTCCCGGTGACGCTGCTCGGACGTCTCACCGCCGTCCTCGTGATGTTCGCCGGCGTGGGGATCATCGGTGCGCTGGCGAGCATCCTTGCGAGCATCCTGGTGCCGCCGGCGCAGACCCAGGAGGAGCGGGACGTCGATGCGTCGACCGCCCGGGCGGTGCAGGACGAGCTCGTCGAGATCAAGGATCAGTTGGCCGAGATCCGACGAGCATTGGCGGTCGCTGGTCCGGATCCGCCTGTCACCTAACGTCGTCCAAACGGGTGACGAGATCTCGCCCGTATGGGCCCTACGGAAAGGGCTCCATCCCTGCCGAAACCTCTGGTGAACCTGATCGAGGGAGGAGACCGGCAGATGCGGATCCTGGTGATCGACGACGACCCCGGCGTTCGCTTGCTCTGCAGGATCGCGTTCCGAACTCGAGGTGACGAGGTCATCGAGGCAGCGAGCGGGCGCGAGGGCCTCGAGATCCTCGCCTCAACGGGCGCTGATGCCGTCATCCTCGACGTGATGCTTCCCAGCATCAATGGGTTCGAGATCCTACGCCGGATCCGGGACGATGAACGTTCGAGCGACCTCCCCGTCGTGCTCCTGAGCGTTCGAACCGGGATCCAAGACCAGCTCGATGGCTGGCAGGCCGGAGCCGATGAGTACCTCACGAAGCCGTTCTCACCATCCGAGATGGCGGCCAAGGTCAACCAGATCTGCCGTCTCGATCCTTCGGATCGTGCGGAGAAGCGCGAGGAACGACTCCACGACCGCGTCTCTCCCTAGTCGAGCGTAGCCTTCGGACGCAGTTCCCGACCCGGCGTCGATTCCTTCCTCGCTCGTTCGTCGTATGGAGGAGCGGACCACCGAGGTCCGATGAGGGGAGGCTCCGATGAGCGCCAGGACGAAGGCACACCTGAGCACGGTGGTGAGCCGCAAGCCCGAGGATGTGTTCGCGTACCTCGCGGACGTCTCGAAGCACGCGGAGTGGTCACCGAAGGCGTATCGCACCGAAGGGCTAGACGCTCCCGTGCATTTGGGCAGCACGTTCACCTCGTACGGGTGGGTGCCTAAGGATGCGGATCACCGCAACGAGGTCGAGGTGACGGCGTTCGATGCACCCCACAAGATCGAGTTCACGGGACGTGAGCAGGGCGAGGATTTCGTGAACACGTACGTCCTCACCGCGGAGGGAGACGCGACCAAGATCGACCGGTCGTTGGACTTCCCGAAGCCGAGTGGCTTCGGCGGGTTCGTGTTCCCGTTGGTGATGGCCGGGTTCATCAAGCCGGCCACCAACAAGGGAATGAAGATGCTGAAGACGAACCTGGAAGGTAGCGCGTAGATCCCGTCGGACGATCAACCGGAAGTCGCCGAGGGGTGCGTCGCTGGAGACGATGCGAGCAAGACCCAGATCGAGTCATCCTTCGGGTCGACGGCGATGCCGAGTGTGTCGGCACCGATATCTCCCGAGTTCGTCGCCATCATCCTGGAGGCGGGGGTCGATCGGGCGGACGCCAGGCGGAGGTCGGTCGGGCGCGTTCGCCGCCGCCAGGCTATGCTGCGCCGCAGACCGATGCGTTGAAGCTCGGCAGTGGGAGGGAAGCAGTCATGCTGGCTACCGATTGGGGTATGGGCGACGTCATCTGGACGATGTTCGCGTTCTTGTTCTGGTGCGCCGCGATCTGGATCTTCATCATGGTCTTCGCGGATATCTTCCGACGCGGGCGACATCGGCGGCGGCGCGAAGGCGGCGTGGATCCTGCTGATCTTCATCGTCCCGTTCTTCGGCGCCCTGATCTACCTCATCGCTCGGCCGCGGGTGAGCGGTGCGGAGGGCGCGATGAGCGAGGGAAGTTACTCGGCAACCAACCCGATGCCATAGGTCGCCGAGATGGCCAAGGTCGAGCACCCCAGCGTCGAAGAGCGCAAAGCGCAGGGCAAGCGCGCCGCGTGAAGAGGCGGCGCAGTCCAGTCACGCGGGTTGGAAACCGGCTGCCGACCGTCCGGATCCGGTCGCGCTGCTCGAGGAGCAGAACGCGACCCGTGAACCGGACCTCGTGCCGGTGCGCCATGGTCGCATGCTCGTTTCGCCGTTCACGTTCTACCGCGGCGCCGCCAAGATCATGGCCGCCGACCTCAAGGACACGCCGCGAGCCGGCCTGACCGCGCAGCTCTGCGGAGACGCTCACGTGTCGAACTTCGGCGTGTTCGCATCGCCCGAGCGCGCGCTCCTGTTCGACCTGAACGACTTCGACGAGACGCTTCCCGGTCCGTTCGAGTACGACGTGAAGCGCATGTCCGCGAGCTTCACGATCGCCGGGCGGAACAACGGGTTCACCAAGGCCGAGGCGCATGACGTGACGCTCGCGTCGGTGCAGGCCTACCGAGAGGCGATGGCCGGGTTCGCGCAGATGGGCACCATGGACATCTGGTACGCGCACCTGTCGGAAGCAAGGGGTGATGGCGGCGCTCAACGCCGCGGTGGGTGCCACGAAGGACAAGGCGCAGAAGAAGGAAGGGAAGGAAGGGGAGAAGGCGGCCAAGAAGAGTGCGCTGAAGGCCCGCACACGGGACAGCCTGCAGGCCCTGTCGAAGCTCGCCGAGCACGTTGACGGCAACTACCGCATCGTGTCTCAGCCGCCGATCGTCATCCCGATGCGGGAGCTGACCTTGCCTACCGGCATCTCAGTCGACGAGGTCCAGCACGCGATCCATGAGCAGTTCCGGTCCTACCGGGCAACGCTGCAGGATGATCGACGCCACCTGCTCGAGCGATTCGAGGTGATCGACGTCGCCCGCAAGGTCGTCGGCGTCGGGAGCGTCGGCACGCGGGCGTTCATCGTCTTGCTCCAGGGACGCGATCAGCAGGACCCGCTCTTCCTCCAGATCAAGGAGGCCACGGCCTCGGTGCTCGAGGACCATCTGCCGAAGAGCCGCTACAAGCAACACGGTGAGCGCGTGGTGCAGGGGCAGCGGATGATGCAGGCCGCGAGCGACATCTACCTGGGCTGGACCAAGGGCGTGGAGGCGAACCGTTGGCTCTACTGGCGTCAGCTGCGTGACATGAAGGGCTCGGTGGACGTGGAGGCGCTGAAGCCGTTCGGCCTCACGTTCCTGGCCCGCCAATGCGGATGGACGCTTGCCCGAGCCCATGCTCGATCGGGAGACCCGATCGCGATCGCCGCCTACCTGGGCAAGGTGACGACTTCGACCGGTCGATCACCGACTTCTCCGAGCGGTACGCGGATCAGAACGAGCAGGACTATCAGGCGTTCGCCAACGCGGTGAAGTCTGGACGATTGGAAGCCATCGAAGGCGTCTGAGATCCGGGGGGGATCCGATGAGTGAGCAAGAACATCAAGAGCACGGCGGCGTGCTGAGCTATCTCGACACGAAGGTCGAAGGGGTAGCTCGGGACTTCTACGATCCCCGGTTCGAGGGTCGCCGTCTGTTCTCGGAACTGCTCGGCACGTTCTTCCTCGTGCTCGTTGCGGCCGGCGGCGGGGTCGTGAACGCCCAGAGCGGCGGACAGATCCCTCTCGCGGTACGGGTGACGGCCCCCGGGTTGATGGTGATGGGCATGATCCTGTTCATGGGCGCCGTTTCAGGCGCTCATTTCAATCCGGTCGTGTCCGTGAGCTTCGCCATGCGGGGGGATTTCCCCTGGAAGCGCGTGCCCGGCTACCTGATCGCCCAGCTGATCGGCTCGATCCTCGCCGTGCTGTTCCTGCGGGCGACGCTCGGCAACATCGGGGGCCTCGGCGTGACCGAGCCCGGTCCGGCCATCTCGGCCACCACGGCGCTCATCTTCGAAGCCGTTCTGACCCTGGGTCTGTTGAGCACCATCCTCGGCACGGCGTCGGGAGCCCAGAACGTCGGCGTGTTCGGTGCGTTGGGTGTGGGTGCCTACATCGCCCTCGCCGGGTTGTGGTCGGCACCGATCAGCGGAGCATCCATGAACCCCACGCGTTCCCTCGGCCCGATGATCGTGAGCGGGAACTACCACGACTGGTGGGTCTACATCGTGGGTCCGTTCATCGGCGGGATCTTGGCGGTAGGGGTCGCTTGGATCTTGCGCGGTCGTGGCGGGGGCATCAGAGGGAAGATGGCGGCTCAGGGCGACGTGAAGCTCGATGTCACGGATCCTTCGTCCGTCGCGCATGAGGCGGCGCCGGACTGACCTCCAGCACGCTCCCGAGGGCAAGCCGGCACCACGGAGGCGAGATGGACATCAAGGCGTTGCAGCGACCTCTTCGGGACCGATACGAAGCTGACCCCGATTCCGCGCCGCTCACGCTCACGGTGCGGAGCGCCCCGAGGGATCTCGCGGATCCGCTGCATTGCGGTGTCGCGCCCGATTCGGTGGACGGGGTCGTGTGGGAGTCCGGTGCCCATCCCGCCGTGGGAGGCGCGGGTGACGTCCCGTGTTCCGGCGATCTGCTGCTCGCCGCGCTCGTCGCGTGCCAGGAGACCACCCTGCGGATGGTCGCGGCCAACCTCGGCCTCGAGCTCGCCCACGTCGAGGTGGTCGCTGAGGGAGACTGGGACCCACGCGGGACGCTCGCGATGGGCAGGGCGTTCCCCGTCGGGTTGACGGCCATCCGATGCCGGACGACCGTTCGACTGGCGGGAGGCGTCGACGAAGAACGAGCGGCTCGACTCCTCCGAAGCGCCGAGCGCTACTGCGTCGTCCTGAACACGCTTCGGAGCGCACACGACGTCGAGTCGACGTTCCAGATCGAGCCGGCCCTGGGCGGCGGTCCATCCGCACCGTAGGCTCGGCGTCATGGTGGAGATACGAACGGCAACGCCCGAAGACCTAGGGGTCGTCGTCGACACGGCGGCTCGGTCCCTGGACGCCGAGGCGATGCTCCGTTGGTCGTTCGGCGAGGATCGGTTCGAGGACAGGATCAGGCGCCATTTCGACTACTACGACGGCGAGAACGCTCGGCGCGGATGGATCCGGGTGGTCGCCGACGGCGCCGGGATCGCCGTGTGGATCCCGCCCGACGCGCGCGAGGAGCACGAAGCGATCGGTCCTGCGCCGAAAGGCGAAGAGGCGGAGATCCTCGGCGACAACGCCGAGCGACATGCGTCCTTCTGGGGATGGGTCGGGGAGCATGAACCTTCGGAACCGCTGCTCTATCTCAGCCACATCGGAGTCGCGCCCGATCGCCAGGGCGAGGGTCTCGGAAGCGCGCTGATGCGCGACGGCCTGGCCTAAGCAGATCGCCAGGGTGTTCCCATCTGGCTCGAGACCTCGCGCGACGACAACGTCGTCGTACTACGAACGGTTCGGGTTCCGCACCGTGGTCGGACGAGAGACGCTCCCGACGGTGGACCGCATATCTGGTTCATGCGCCGCGACCTACCCTAGGAGGTCGTCGAGCGAGCGCTTCGGTTCATCGGCCTTGGAGAGAAGATCGTCGATCGACATGGTCGGTTCCGCTTGCGATCGCTCGATCGCGTCGTCGAGACTCGGCCCTTCGACCTCAGCGGCGGCCATGAGGTCGTCGAGGTTCCCGCCCGGATCGCCTTTCAACCGGATCCGCAGCGCGGCCAGGACCGCGGCATGCGGTTCCGAAAGACCGGTCGATACCTTGATCTCGGTCAGAGCCGCCTCGGCCCGCGCCAAGAGTCGCTGGTCGTCCCTGCGCTCGTCGTCGCCCGCCATATCCACGGCCTTCTTCGTTCGTTCGCTCGACTCGGCCCAAGCTACCATCGCGCAGATCACTCATGGGAGATCGGATGAAGACTGACTACGACGTCATCGTGGTCGGAGCCGGGGTCATCGGGACGATGACCGCGAAGGCGCTCGCGGAGCGCGGCCGGCAGACGTTGCTCCTGGAGCGTTACCAGCTCGGGCACAAGGGCGGGAGCTCTCACGGTCTGAGTCGGATCGTCCGCGTGACCGACTACCACCCCGAGTACGTCCGGATCAATCGGCTGGCGATGCGAGCGTGGGAGGACCTGCAGGACGCCGCAGGCGAAACGCTGTTCGTCCGGACCGGCAACCTCGAGATCGGCGAGGGCGCCGTGATCTACGCCGATGCGCTGGATGCGGCGGGAGAACGATACGAGTGGCTCTCCCCCGAGGGAGCCCGAGAGCGTTGGCCCTCGCTCCGCGTCCGAGCGGGTGAGCGGATGTTCGTCCAAGAGGACGGCGGCGTGTGCCTGGCGGATCGGACGGTTCGGGCAGCCGCTCGCTTGGCCTCCGAAGCGGGAGCCGAACTGCGCGAGGGCACACGCGTCGAACGTATCTCCGCTCACGAGACGTTCGCAGAGGTCATGACCGAAGAGGGAACGATCCGAGCGGCGGTCGTCGTCGTGACGGCCGGCGCGTGGGCGGCTCCGATCCTTTCCGGCGCGGGTGTGAACCTTCCGTTGGTTCCGACGCTCGAGCAAGTGTCGTATTACCGGCTGGAGGCGCCCTCACCGCTCCCGACCATCATCGACTACACGATCGATGCGGCCGTCGATCACTACGCCGTTCCGCACCCGACGGAGCTTGGGAGCTTCAAGCTCGCGCTGGATCACGCGGGCCCGGTCGTCGATCCGGACACACGGTCGTTCGATCCGGATCCGGCGCGCCTGGCACGGGTGGAAGCCTGGGGTCGGAGTCGGTTCCGATCCATGATCGCGACCGATCCGCCTGAGACCTGCCTTTACACGAACACGCCCGACAACGACTACGTGCTGGATCGCATCGGGTCGATCGTCGTTGGTTCCGCCTGCAGCGGCCACGGGTTCAAAGCGAGCCCGATGGTCGGTTCGATCCTTGCCGATCTGGCGACGGGATCGCGCTCGCCGGTCTCCCTCGGCCGATTCCTCGCATCCCGCCCTGCGCTGCGGATCTAGCTCGGGACTCGTCGGTGAGATCCGGCGGCCATCGTCTACCCGATCCCGGGTGTTTGTGAGCGGGACGGTTGCCGAACCTTGCGTAGGTACCGATGACCATCTCGTGGAGCGTCTACTCGTCGGATCCGAAGAGGAGCCTCGCGAGATCTGGGTGATCCGGGTCAAGCGACGTTGGGTCGTTCGCGTCGATGGGGAGGACATCGACATCCCGGGTGGGAGATCGGACGCCACGGATCGCGCGTTCTCGATCGCGCAGCTTGGCGACGGACCGCGGGAGGTCGTCATCTTCGATCGGGACGGCTCGATCGAGGAACGCAGGAACTTCGGTCAGCGAAGCTAGGAGGGCTCCCTCCTCGGCGCCTGGCAGCTGTCGACGGAGGTTCGCGGTTCGGTCTAGGGTTCTGGTCCATGTCCGACCTAGCGGCTCAGCGGAACCTGACGCTCATCCTGGCGAGGAACTTCGCCGCCCGGCTCGCCACCGCGGTGTTCCTCGTGGATGCTGAGGGAAGCATCATCTTCTTCAACGAGGCAGCCGAGCGCCTCCTCGGACAGCGGTTCATCGAGGGTCAAGGGATGACGGCGGCCGAATACACCAAGCTCTTCCAGCCGAGCGACGATGATGGGAACCCGATCCCGATCCTCGAGTCGCCGCTCGGCATCGCGATCACGCGGAGACAACCCGCGCACGCGCCATTCACGATCCGCGGGGCGGACGGGGTTACGCGAGCGATCGAGTCGACGGCCTTCCCGCTCCTCGCCCACACGGATGAGTGCGTCGGGGCGATCGCGATCTTCTGGGAGCGTCCGGAGACGGGCTAGATGCGGATACGGATCTGGGGGTGTCGCGGCTCGATCGCCACACCCGTGTCGGAGACCGCCCGCTATGGAGGGAACACGTCGTGCATCGAGGTGCGGCTCGACGACGGAACGGTGATCATCCTCGACGCGGGGACGGGCGCACGAGGGCTCGGCATCGCCCTCGTCGAGGATCCGCCGGCGCGGATCGATCTGCTCCTGACGCATCTGCACGTCGACCATCTCGAGGGCCTGGGCGCCTTCGAGCCGATCTGGCGCCCCCAGACCGACCTCCACATCTGGGGACCGGCATCGCCGGTCGTCTCGCTCGACCAACGCATCGCGACGTACTTCTCGCCGCCGTTGTTCCCGATCCACCTGTCGGAGGTTCCTGCGCGGTGCACGTTCCACGATGCTCCAGATGGCAGGTGGCAGATCGGGAGCGCAACGCTCTGGTCGGATCCGATCCAGCATCCGGGCCCGACGGTCGGTTACCGGCTCGAGGCCGACGGGAAGGTGCTCGCGTACCTCACCGATCATGAGCCCTCGCTCGGCGTGGATCTGCAAACGATGCCCACGGAGTGGATCTCGGGGTTCGCCCTGGCGTCGGGCGCGGACGTGTTGATCCACGATAGCCAGTACACGCGGGCGGAGTATGAGCGTCGCCCCGGCTTCGGTCACTCGAGCACCGATCACGTCGCGGTGTTCGCCGAGAAGGCGGGCGTCGATCGCCTGGTGCTCTTCCACCACGACCCGATGCACGACGACGCGGAACTCGACGAGATCCGCGAAGCAGTCGTCGACCGGTGGGGCGTCGACCCGGAGCGGTGCCTGGTGGCGGCCGAAGGGGCGGAGCTCACCATCTGAGGCCAGGGCGCACCGGTCCGCGTTGTCGCGGAGAGGCCGGCGATCTATGGTGATCCACGGCCATGTATCTCTTGGCGAGACCGCTCATCCGAGCTGACGAAAGGCACCGATATGGCAGATGCATCGCTAGATGAGCTCGGCCCCGTTGACTACGTGGTCGTCGAGTTCCCGGCAGGAGCGAGCAACTTCACGGGCGAGATGGCCAAAGAACTGCTCGCTCTGGTCGACGCCGGAACGATCCGCGTGATCGATGTGCTGATCCTCACCAAGAGCGAGGACGGTTCCGTCGAGGCGATGGAGCTCTCCGACGTCGAGGAGCTCGGGGAGCTCGAGGCCATCGAAGGACAGCTGGCGGAGCTGCTGGCCGAGGACGATGTCGCGCACCTCGCCGCCGCCATGGATCCAGGGAGCACCGCTGGTGTGCTCATCTGGGAGAACCTGTGGGCCGCGCCGTTCGCCTCAGCGGCACGGCGTTCCGGCGGCCAGCTGATCGCGAACGGCCGCATCCCGATCCAGGCCATCATCGCCTCCATCGAGGCCGATGACGCATCTGCAACCGAAGGAGAGTGAACATGCCACTCAGGGCAGCACGAGTCGGACGCGTCGGAGTCATCGGTCACCCGGTCGCGAAGACCGCGGTCGTGGCGAAGGCCGTCACACCTGGCCCTTCCCCGGTGGCGAAGACCGCGGTCGTGGCCGCAGCCGTCACACCTGGACGGGGACGTCGTCGGCGGATCTAGCTAGTCCCCGTGTTCTCACGCTGCGCGAGCTGAACCGCGCGACGGGCCGAGGGGTTCCGACTCGCACTATCGGCCAGCCGGCGCGGTGTGCTTCCCTCGTTCATAGAGACGTTGCTTCGCACGGACCACGTCGGCGTCGCGCGGATCGAGGGGTAGCGGGTCGCCTCGCCTCGGATCTCGTTTCACGTTCTTCTTGGCCTGGACCTGTCGCATCGCGCCACCACCTTCCAGCGAAGGTTTCGGCATGGACCAACCGGTTGATGATGGTGTGGAAGCGAAGATGCCTGTTATCGAGTAGCCGGATGGCGAGTGCGCGTGGCCTCGAAACGGCGACGGCGGGCGACATATGGTGTGAGCGATCGACATGGAGGTGGTGACGATGAGTAGGGACGGCGCAGGCGCGGCCGCAGGGAGCGGCGCGATCTACGGCTTAGGCATCTTCGGTGCGTGGGTGTACTTCTTCCAGCAGGCCCACACCTTCTGGCATTTCATCCTCGCGTTCTTCCAGGGCATCTTCTGGCCAGCCTGGATGGTCTACGAGGGCTTCAAGGCGCTCGGCCACCGCTGACGCCTTCGGACGCGTACCCTTTGCGGACCCAACCGAGGGACGGCTCGATGGCACCAGATCCCGAGCAGCTTCGCGAGTTCGCCGAACGCTACACCGCGGCCTGGTGCAGCATGGACCCGGCCGCGGTGGCTGCGCACTACGCCCCGGAGGGCTCCCTCAGCGATCAACGGAGGTGCGCCCGCGGTGGGACGCGACGCGATCACCGCGGTCGCCGCGAGCTTCTACGAGGCCCTCCCCGACATGCAGGTCTACTTCGACGACCTCGTCGTGGACGGGGAGCGGATCGAGTACCACTGGACCTTCACGGGCACGAACACGGGCCCGGGCGGCACCGGCAACTCGGTTCGGGTGCAGCGGCTTCGAGTCGTGGACGATCGACGAGGACGGGCTGATCGCCGCCTCACTGGGAAGCTACGACGCCGACGAGTACGCGCGCCAGCTCGCGGAGGGTGTGTAACTCGCTGGGACCCGGAAGCGCGATGCAGCCTTTCGTTCCTCATCTCTGATCCACCCAGTCGCCGGCGCGATCGATATCGCCATTGGTCCATGGTCTTGGATGGCCTTCGACCCTCGATGAACGGATGACCGGGGTCCTAAATCGTGTCGAGGGTGCACGCTCGCCATGACAGACGAGCGCACCCATGCAAGGCAGGGAGGGAGGCACGTCCATGCCGATGCGGAGAAGGCAGGCACGTCGAGCCGCAAGACGCGGTGGGGGATCTCAAGAGCAGGCCACAGCGCCCGAGCAGGCGACGGCGCCAGAGCAGGCGGCGCGTAGGCCAGAGCAGGCGGCTCCACCAGCGAGCTCGACGGAAGATCAGCTCGACCGCGATCAAGGAGCTCGGTGAGCTGCACGAGCAGGGCATCCTGACTGACGACGAGTTCACGGCGAAGAAGAAGGAGATCCTGGCAGCCCTGTGAGTCCAGGGGGATGAGGCTCGTGTGGTCGGCGAGTCCTCGCAGGAATCGAGCGAAGTGCGGCTCGCCCAGTTCAGATTCACGTGTGACGAATAGCCCTCGAGGTAGACGAGATCGGAAGGGCCGTCACCGAGGACCTGATACGCGAGGGCGTTGTCCCGTTCCAGGCGTACTTGGTCTCCGGGGTCTCCACCGGCGCATCTTCACCGAGGTGGTTGGAGGGCGCCTGTCGGTGGGTACGTGTCACTATGCGATGGATCGATCTTCCGGGATGTGGTGTGCTGAGTGGCTCCTAGCTGTGGGCTCGTCGCGCACGTCGGCGTACCAGGTCCTGCGGAGTTCATCGCCACGGGGTTGTTCCTCACGGGGATGGGGGCCGCCTACGGCGCGTGGTGGTTCTTCAACCATCCCTCGGCACACCTCCGCCGAGCTCCAGGGATAGGCCTTGGCGTGATCGCGGGCGCTTGCTTCGTGCTAGGCACGATCTACCCGGTGTTCCTGGGTGCGCGTCCGTCTCTGAGCAGGCCGACGACGACGGGGCGACTCGAGACTCGTGTCGCCCCGCGAAGGCGAGGTGTTCCGTGGCGATCCCGCAACTATCCAGGTGGAGATCCATCTGGAGGGTGCCAGGATCGTCCCGTTCTCGTCGCTTCGCCTGGTGCCGAACGAAGGGCATATCCATCTGTACCTCGACGGTTCGCTCGTGACGATGAGCACAGGTCTAGATGCGCGGATCGTCGCTCCGCCAGGAGATCACGAGCTGAAGGCCGAGTTCGTCGCCGTGGACCATGCGCCGTTCGATCCCCGGGTGGTGACGACGGTGTCGTTCTCGGTCCAACGATAGTCGGATCCTTCGATGCCTCATCCAACGAGCGACTGGATCGTCGCACGGCACCCGGCCGGGAACGACCGGGTGCCGTGCGTGATCATCACTGGTCGAGCAGAGATGCCTGTCAGTAGCCGTAGCCGCCGGCGGTACCTCCGCCTCCACCGTTGCCACCATAGGGCGCGGTTGGGCCGTTCTGGCCGCCGCCTCCACCCCCGGACGCGAACGCGTTGGTCTGCGACAAGACGCCGGCGAGACCGAGCGTCCCGATCACCACCGCGGCCGCGAGCGCGAAGCCCCGCACGCGTGCTGCGGCCCGCGCCGTAGCGGACCTTCGAACCGCCAGCACCACCGCACCCATGACGGTCACCGCTGCGAGGATCGTCGCCACGCTGTCAGGGAACCTGACGGGCAGCACGACGTGGGCGAACTGGCCGAACGGGAGCCCCACCGTCCGGGAGACGAGCCACGTGGCCACGACGACCGCGTTGCCCAACGCGCCCAGCACGAGCCACCAGCGGGGAGCCCAGACCAGTGCCAGGAGGCCCCAGACGACTTGTGCCGCACCGACCACTGCGAAGAACGCATGGGTCTGCGCGTTGTCGCCCCCGATCGTCGCCGCCGCGGCGATGTTGATCGCGCCGGCAGCGATGCTGGTCAGAGCGATCACCGACACGATCCGTGCAGCGTTGCGATCCGGCTCCGCCACCGCCCCGCTCTTCGGTACCGCGACCGGGCGCTGAGCGCGGTGCGGTGTCATCCCATCGAGGTTGTGCAGACATCTTCTAACTCCTCCCTACTAGATCCCGCAGCCGCTTCTCCAGTGATGGAAGAACGCGACGTACTGGAACGACGTGGGTGACCGCTTCAACCGCGAGGTAGGTCGCGAGCCATCTCTTCCACTTCCGCTCGTATGCGGACCGTTCCGTTTCCATGTCCACCTCCTTGTCTGCTCGGTGGTTGCACGGGTAGTACCGGCGGTGGCATCCGACGGTTTGCGTATGGCACGTGATGTTCAGCAAACTCTCAGCGTGCTGTGCGTCACCAAGGGGGCTGCGTCTTCGCTCGGAGGAGTAGCCATGAGGGATACGAGCACCGCGAACGGCAGGGTGGTCGTGAACGGACCGATGTCGCGGAAGATCGCGGCGGCAACCCGCGCCATGCTCAGCAGCAAGTGGTTCGGCTGACCCCGTCTCTGCTTGTGTTCACGGCGAAGCAGTTCTGGAAGACGCGATCAGGCGGGCTGCCACAGCTCGACGCGATTGCCCTCAGGATCGGTGACCCAGCCGAATCGACCGACACCCTCCATGTCCTGGGTCTCGTTAGCCACATCCGCTCCCTTGTCGCGCAATTGAGCGAGCATCGCATCCAGGTCGCGGACCCGGAAGTTGAGCATGGTTCGCTGGCCGCGAGAGCCGAAGTAGTCGGTCTCGGAGTCGAACGTCGCGAACACCGTCAGCCCGGCTTCCTGACGCCACAGGCCGTTCTCATCGGCGTCCAGGCCTAGTCGATCGCGATACCACGCCCCCAGGGCAACCGGGTCGGCGGCCCGGATGAAGTATCCGCCGATCCCAAGCACACGTTCCACCTCGCTATCTTGCCAGGACAGGGGTCCGGCGAGGTGGGTGCCTACGCCAGTCCCGATCGACTCCGTCCGCGAGACGATTCCTTGATGCCCTGTCTCGTGCGTCGGTGTATCGGTTCGTGCAGATGCTCGTTCGCATGGTAAATCCGTAGAGACACTCCCAAGGCGCACGCCGCGCGATCGGTCGCTTACAAGCAGCTGGGACGAACCCTTCTCGACCTCTGACGCTATCTTCTTGCTTGCTCCTGTCATTTCGGGACCCGTTCGTTCGTAGCAGGGTGAGCGGCGGGACCGACCCGCCCGAGCCAAAGGAGGTATCCACCCATGGCGCAGTACATGTTCTCCGCCTATAGCGTCGAAGGCGAAGCCCGCCCGGAGATGACCGAAGGAGAGATGCAACAGTCCTGGCAGAAGATCCTCACTCTCGAAGAGGAGATGAAGTCGGCCGGCGCTCTGCTCTTCTCCGGCAAGCTGCTCGATCCGGACACGGCCACGGTCGTACGCGTGGCTGGGGGCGATGTCATGACCACCGACGGTCCCTTCGCTGAGTCCAAGGAACACCTCGGCGGCTTCTACATCATCGAGGCTGGTGACCTCGACGCTGCGCTCGCATGGGCCTCGAAGACCACCGCAGCCGTCGGTGCCCCGATCGAGGTGCGACCGTTCTGGGAGATGCCCGACGCCTGACGAGCGCGGCGTCGACGGCTCACCCGCGGTCGACGAAGCCGCGATCGGGCGGGTCTTCCGCGAGGAGTCCGGCCGATCCGTAGCGACCCTGATCCGGATCTTCGGCGACTTCGACATCGCAGAGGATGCGGTCCAAGAGGCATTCAGCGTGGCCCTGCGGAAGTGGCCGACCGACGGTCTCCCGCCCAATCCGGGTGGCTGGATCACGACGACCGCCCGCAGATGTGCCATCGACCGCCTGCGTCGCGAGTCGCGCGGACGGGAACTGCTCGACGAGGTGGCGGTGCTTTCACCTGGCATCGACGATTTCGGCATACCCGAGGGAGTGGGACCCGTGCAGGACGACCGGCTTCGCCTCATCTTCACGTGCTGCAACCCCGCGCTATCAACTGAGGCACAGGTGGCGCTCACTCTGCGTCTGCTCGGCGGACTGACTACAGACGAAGTGGCTCGAGCCTTCCTCGTCCCGGAGCCGACCATGGCTCAACGCCTCGCGCGCGCCAAACGCAAGATCAAGGCGGCACGGATCCCCTACCGGGTGCCAGAGGATCACGAACTGCCCGGCCGCTTGCGCCCCGTGTTGGCCGTCGTCTACCTCATCTACAACGCCGGTGTGACCGATCCAGCCGAACCGAGTCTGTGCTCAGAGGCGATCCGGCTGGCGCGGACCCTAGCGACGCTTATGCCCGAAGAGCCGGAGGTGGCTGGTCTGCTGGCGCTGCTGCTCCTCACCGAGTCCCGCCGCTCGTCGCGCACAGGCGCCGACGGTGCCCTCGTGCTGCTTGGCGAGCAGGACCGCACAGGATGGGATCGCGCCTTGATCGAGGAGGGCCAAGCGATCGTCCGTGAGTGCGTCCACCGTAATCAACCGGGTGCGTATCAACTGCAAGCAGCCATCAACGCCGTGCATGCGGACGCCGAAGTAGCCGAGGAGACTGACTGGTTGCAGATCGTCGCTCTGTATGACCAGTTGCTCGCGATCGCCCCCACGCCAGTCGTGGCCCTCAACCGCGCCATCGCCATCGGTGAGGTAGCGGGCGCCGCCGCCGCGCTGGACTTAGTAGACGAGTTGGCGCTTGACAACTACTACCCGTTCCACGCTACGCGGGCGGATCTTCTTCGGCGGCTAGGCCGGCAGGGAGAAGCCGAGGCCGCCTACCGGCGCGCAGCCGCAATGGCGCCGACAGACGCGGAGCGGGACTTCCTTAGGTTCGGTGGTCGAGTTCCGCGCTGACACGCAGCTGGTTAGGCGGAAGAGCCAAAGATAGGGCCTAGGACGCCGCAGCCCGTGGACATCAGACTAGGAAGCGCCGCCGTACGAATCGACCCGCCTAGCCAGTCGCTCAGAGTTCATGCAGGGTTTCGCTGCCGGCCGCTCTTGCAGAGGCACAAGCGGGCGTGGGCGGCGGCTGAGCGACCAGCAGCACACGGCTCCTGGTAGTGAGCTGGGCCGTTACAAGGCGACTGGTGCCGGACCTCTCCTCTCACGGTGCGGGACGCCCCAAGCTCGACCAGCGGGATCGGGCGATCGCTGATAGGTTCGAGCATCAGGCGGAAGACCAAGCCCCGCCGCAGAGAGGACGGTGATGAGGCACTCGAGTGGGTTCCGCTCCATGATGGGCGGGGTAAGCGTCCTAGCTCTCGTTGCCGTGTTGGCCACCGCGACGACGGCCTTCGCTGCGAACCAGGTCAAGGGCGCCAAGTACAGCGGCACGATCAACGCCAGTAGCGGCCTCGCGATCAGCTTCAAGGTCTCCTCCAACGGCAAGGACGTCGTCAAGATGAAGGTCCCCCAACCGCCGATCTTCTGCCAGGGGGCGGACCGCCGCCGCCGCAGAACGCGGCGATGCCCGCTCCGATCTCGAGCACGGGGACCTTCAAAGAGACGCTCCAGTACGTGTCCAGCACCGGTTCCATCGTCGCTACCTTGAAGGTGACCGGCGCGTTTCACGCTCATCGCAAGGAGAGCGGCAAGGTGAGGGTGTCTTGGTCGACCGCGTCGTGCAACGGATCCGCCCCGTACTCGACGAAGGCAGCCTGATCGGTCGGATCGCCCCCTCCCCTCGCAGCTCAGCTCGTGCGGTAGGAGCGGATTCAGCAGTTCAGGTCGCCCGGTAGGAGTGGATTCAGGTGTGGGTTCGAGTGATGACCGCCTGACTCACCAGGCAACCCCCCCCAGGCGAGATAGACGGGAGTGTTGCTAAGGGGCGCGAACCCGGCTCGCGCCAGGGCCTGAGCGATCCTTCGAGCCACCTCGGTCGTGACGACCGAGCATCTGGTCGACCTAGGGTCATACCGGGCCAGGAGGTCGCTCGCGGACGACGGCAGCTGGGACAGGTCGGGATAACCTCGGTCGTATTCGAACATGAATCCGGACGGCGTGAAGGGTCTGATCTTCGGGATCCACGTACAGGTCGCTCGAGAGCTGCCATGCCGAGGGATCGCCGAGGACGCGTTGGATCTGGTCGAGATCGCGCGATTGGGAAGGGGTCGCCTCGAGATTGTCCTTGTGTCCCGCCAGCCACGACGCGTTCTTCGCCCAATCTACGGACACCGAGCGACCGCCGCGCAGGATCGTGAGACGGCTATCTGTACCAGGTCTCCTGATGCTGAGGTCGTGGTCGAAGAGTCCGGTCGAGGTGATCATCGAGCGGATGGTGTCGACCCCAGCAGGTGTGAGCCGCAACTGGAAGAAGCCGACGCCGTTCTGGTTCGGGTGCCAGATGACCCGCCCGTCGGCGTAGATCGCCATGTCGACTGGATATCCGTGATCCGGCCAAGATCTCGAACGTGAGGACGGCGTCGCCGGTGATCGGCGTGCTGGGTCGAGCGCCCTCGGGAACATCGGGAACTCCAAGCCCTTGATCGGCGAGCGCTGGATCGGGCTCGGCGTCGCCGTCGGCGTCGAAACGGCTGCCGTCGTCGACGATGGCCCTGTCGCGGCCCCTGAGCAGGAGGCCGCGACGAACAGCGACACCGACATCACCAGCCATCGAGCGTCTGTCCGTCGGTAGGCGGACCTCGTCATCCTCGATCCTCCTCGATGGTTGTTCCCAGGTGCTCAGCATGGATGCTTGAGGCGCCACTTTCGTTGAAGGGGTCCGTCGGGATCAGCGTCCGGATCGTGCGCTGCGAGGCCCGTTCCCGCTGACGCCCTCGCAGTCTTCTGACTTACCCTTCGGGTCGAAGCAAGGGCGTGAGCGAGACGGACCGCCACGGCCCCGGCATCGCCTGTCGCGTTGTTGATCATGACCGGCATGATCATCGCGCTCGCCAGGACAGACAGATCCGTTGAGTAACCGCCGCCGTCCCGGTCCTCCGTGGCCGACTACCGTGCTCGACACTCCGCCGAGTTCCGGGGTGTGGTCGAACACGCCAAGTCCGTAGCCGTCGTAAGCCTCGCCGGCTCCGGAAGTCAGATGGCAAGGCTCACCGTTCGACGAGAGAAGCTGCGCGCCGAAGAGCAGATATCCCCACATGGCAAGCGTGCCCGATCGCTTGCCATGCATCCCGACCCATTCCCATCACTGGCTTGTGACTTAGTAGGTAGGTAGCCTCCGCCGACTTCGATGATGTTCGTTCGAACATGCCCTCCCAGGAACGGAAGCGCAAGCGGACCTTTCGGTCGCTCGTCGGGTTGATACACCATCGAGGAGAGTCGTGGGTCGGCCAAGATCTGAGACCGGAGCGCAGCGGCCACGCTCATCCCTGTCGTCTCCTCGATGACGAGACCAAGAAGCATGTAGTTGGCGTCCTCGTAGACGAAGTGGTCGCCCGGTGGTGCCCGATACGCAGGAACGGAGGCGAGGACCTCCTCGGCCGTCCACTCGCGCAGCGGATCCGCCCGCACCGCATCGGCAGTTTCAGAAAGTGCCGGATCGGGGATACCGCTCTCCATAGAGAGCAGGTTCTCGATGGTCGCCCCGTTGGTGTCGAAGTGGAAGCTCGGCGGAAGGTGTACGGAAACGGGGTCGCTCAAACGCAGCTTGCCTTCGTTCGGACAGCCGCATGATCTCAGCGGCGATGACCATCTTCGCGATGCTGGCGATCGCCGAACTGTGAACGAACCTTGACCGGGGCTCGAGCATGCATCGAGAACGAGGGCGGTCGTGGGGGAAGGGAACCTTCGGCAGCGGCGATGACGACGTGGACAGACGGAGCTGGAGCCGTCGGAGACGTAGGCGACGCGGGTCCCATCGGGTGAGTACCTGAAGTCCCACTGCGATCAGGGGGTCAGGACCGGAGCTGGCGGATCCGAACCGTTGGACGTGCGTCCCGTCGGCGTCCGCGATCTTCAGGGAGGTCGCGTCCGACACGATGTTCTTTGAGCTATACGCGATGCGAGAGCCGTCCGGTGACCAATATGGATTCGAGCCACGTCGAGTCACGAGGGAGAGATCCGACCCATCGGCGCGGACGACGTAGATCGCTGTAAACGTCATTGCGGACACCGAACGCGAGACGTTGGCCGTCGGGGGACCACGCAAGGGATCTGATCCAGGCCTTGCGCGTCATCCCATGGTCCGCCAAGAGGACGCGTGAGCCGCTGCCGTCGGCGTTCATGACACGGATGCTGTCGTCGTGCTCGCCCGTTTCGTTGATGTAGGCGATCTGAGAGCCATCGGGCGAGAGTGCAGGCCCAAAGACCCTTGAGCCGTGCTGCAGCGAGGAGGAGCCTCGGTGTGCCCCCATCCGCATCGACCTCATAGATCCCGGCGGCGCCGTTCGCGTAGACGACCGTCGACCCGTCGGGCGAGAACGACCCGCCTGTGAGGCCATTGCCGGGACCCGGATCGATCACAGGACCCGGGTCGATCAGGAGGGTCTCGGATCCGTCCGCGTTCAACACGTGCAGTGACTCGTCCACCGTTGAACCTGACCCGGACTGCCTGAGGATCAGAAGCTTGGAGCCGTCGCTGGACCACGCGAGGGGTTCGCCACCGTCCGTGCTCAGTTGTTTACGGATCCCCCGGTCGCTCCGGATCCATCGCCACGATCCCGCTCGTCGTCGTAGGCGATCCATCCACCGATCCCTGAGAAGATGCCTGCGTCCACCGGCGTCGGGCTCGGTTCGGTCGCCGGGCGATCGGCGTTGCCGAAGGCGCGCATCAGAGCCGTGATGCTCAGGAGCGTGAGGACGATCAGCGAGCACCGCGGCGGAGATCCGCCGGTTCCGCTCCTTCCCCTCCCGACGGCGAAGGAGCCGTTCGAACGCGTCTGGCTCCTGGTGGAACCGGTCGCTCTCGCGCTCCAGGGCCTCACGGATGTCGATCACGGCTGCTCCTCCAACTCGTCACGAAGGACCTTGCGGGCTTGGACGGTGAGCGTCCGGACCGTCCCGGGTTGGATCCCGAGCATGCGCCCGGCCTCCTCTGACCCGAACCCGATCAGGTCGGTGAGCACGACCGCTGCCCGCTGGCGGGGCGTTAGCTTCGAAAGGCCTCGCGCGACCCCGCTCCGGACGTCGGCGGCGTCGAACTCGTCGGTGCGAAGCTGCGGTCGAGCGGTCTTCCTCAGAGCGAGGGTCGCGCGACGGTAGCGGTTGCGGAACACGTTCATCGCCACCCGGTAGAGGTAGCCGACGCGGTCCTCCATCTGGACCACGCGGTCCCAGCTTTCCCACACCTTCAGAAAGGCTTCCTGGGCGATCTCCTCGGCCTCGGCTCGGTTGCCAGTCACTAGGCATAGCCGTCGGAACAAGACGTCGGTTTCGACCTGGAAGAACGTCTCGAACGCGGCGGGAAGGTCGAGCGCCACCACGTGGGCGCTCGACCGGGAAACCGCAGCCTCCGATCGCTCATCCATCGTGGTAGGTGAACACGCGAGCGCCCCTCCGCGCAGATGGCGCTGATCAGAGCTCGGGAGCAACACACATGGCGCGGACGCAGAACTCGTCATGCGTCACCGGAAGCGAGAAGGTGCAGGCTGTCGACCATCTTGTCTTGACCGCCTACGGATCATCGGTAACGACCTGTCGCCTCCCCGTGTAGGGTTTCGACATGCTCGAGGAACCGACCCTAGTGATCGTCGATGTGCAGAAAGCATTCGATGACCCGGTGTGGGGAAAGCGGAACAACCCCGGCGCGGAAGGGAACGTCGCGCGGCTACTCGCAGCTTGGCGGGCCGCGGACGCGCCGATCATCCACGTTCGGCATCGCGAGACCGACCCCGAGTGGCACTTCTTCAACGAGGGAGACCCCGGGTTCGAGTTCAAGCCCGAAGCGATGCCGCTGGGTGATGAGCCGGTGTTGACCAAGGGAGTCAACTCCGCATTCATCGGGACCGATCTGGAAGAGCGGCTTCGCGCAGCGGGTGCCACCACGGTCGTGATCGCAGCGATCACGACCGACCACTGTGGGTCAACCACGGCGAGGATGTCGGGCAACCTCGGATTCGAGACGTGGGTCGTCGGCGATGCGTGTGCGACCTTCGATCGGGAAGGACCCGACGGAGAGGTCTTCCCCGCCGACCTGATCCACCGCACGAGTCTCGCGAGCCTCCACCACGAATTCGCCGATGTCGTATCGACCGACGAAGCGATCGCAAGACTGGGCTAGACCACAGACAAGGAGACACACACGATGGACTATGCCGTAACCAACCCCGCCACCGGCGAGACGGTCAAGACCTACGACACCATCACCGACGCCGAGCTCGAGGCCGCGATCGCCGCGGCCGACGAGGCGCACCGCACCTGGTCGAAGTCGACCACGGTCGAGGAGCGCGCGGCCCTCATCCGCCGCGTCAGCGAACTGCACACCGAGCGCCGCCAGGAGCTGGCGAAGCTCATCGTGCGCGAGATGGGCAAGCCGATCGCGCAGGCGCTCGGCGAGGCCGACTTCGCCGCGGCGATCTACGAGTACTACGCCGACCACTCGGCGGACTTCCTCAAGGACGAGCCGATCCAGCTCCTCGCGGGCGATGGCTCGGCGGTCATCCGCCGCTCGTCGCTCGGGGTGCTGCTCGGCATCATGCCGTGGAACTTCCCGTACTACCAGGTCGCTCGCTTCGCCGGCCCGAACCTCATGATCGGCAACACGATCCTGCTCAAGCACTCCGAGCTGTGCCCCGAGTCCGCCGCCGCGATCCAGCAGATCTTCCTCGACGCGGGCTTCCCGGCCGGCGCCTACGTGAACATCTACGCCACGCACGACCAGATCGAGCAGGTCATCGCCGACCCGCGCGTGCAGGGCGTCTCGCTCACCGGCTCCCAGCGCGCCGGCGCCGCGGTCGCCGAGATCGCCGGCCGCCACCTGAAGAAGGTCGTGCTCGAGCTCGGCGGCTCGGACCCCTTCATCCTGCTCTCGACCGACGACCTCGACGCCACCGTGCAGAACGCGGTCGACGCCCGCCTCGACAACAGCGGCCAGTCCTGCAACGCGGCCAAGCGCTTCATCGTCGCCGACGAGCTGTACGAGCCCTTCCTCGAGAAGTTCAGCGCGAAGATCGCCGAGATCGAGGCGACCGACCCGACGTCGGCCGACTACGGTGCTCGGCCCGCTGTCCTCGCTGAAGGCCGCCGAGGGCGTCGACGAGCAGGTCAAGCGCGCGATCGAGCACGGCGCGACGCTCGTGCACGGCGGCACCCGCGACGGCGCGTTCTTCCAGACGACCGTGCTGACGGATGTCACTCCCGAGAACCCCGCCTCCAAGGAGGAGTTCTTCGGCCCGGTCGCGCAGGTGTACCGCGCGAGGGACGAGGCCGACGCCGTCCGCATCGCGAACGACACCCCGTTCGGCCTGGGCTCGTACGTCTACACCACCGACCAGGAGCAGGCGCTCCGCGTCGCCGACGGCATCGAGGCCGGCATGGTGTTCGTGAACGTCGTGCTCGCCGACGGCGTCGAGCTGCCGTTCGGCGGCATCAAGCGCTCGGGCTCGGGCCGCGAGCTCGGCCGCTTCGGCGCCGACGAGTTCGTGAACAAGAAGATGATCCGCATCGGCTAACGCCCAGGCAGGCTGACACGGTGGGTCGCCCGGCTCAGGTGCTAGCTCATCACCCGGTACAGGTGCCATCGGTCGGGGACGCCCTTCAGTTCGTGCTCGCCGGCGTCTTCGAACTGCAGACCGGAGCCAGCAACGAGGTCCTTCACCGTCTGGGACACGAACACCTCCGAGGGGCCGGCAAGCGCGGCAACCCTTGCTCCGACGTGTACCGCGATTCCCCGGACAGCGTCTCCATCGAGCTCCACTTCGCCCGTGTGCAAGCCAGCGCGGATTCCCAATCCAAGATCTTGGACTGCCTCGGCGATCGCCTGTGCGCAACGCACGCCTCGGGCGGGCCCGTCGAATGTGGCGAGTAGCCCGTCGCCGGTCGAATCGACGTATCTGCCCCGATGAGACTCGATGACATCCCTCGCGCGTTCGTCGTGGGCTCCGAGAAGGTGTTTCCACGCTTCATCTCCTAGCTCCACGGCCTTCCTGGTCGAACCGACGATGTCGGTGAAAAGGACCGTGGCTAGGACGCGATCTACTTCGGCCGGTGGTCGGCTCAGGCCCAGGAATCTGCTGATTGCTTCAATGACCGAACCTTGGTCACCGGCCCAAGGAGGGTGATCTACACCCGGGAGTTCGACGAACGTGGCGTTCTGTATCTGCGTGGCGAGCCAGCGACCTTCCTCGAGTTCCGCGATGCGATCCCCGACCCGATTCATGACGAGGGTTGGTACACGGATCGTTGGAAGAACAGCCCGTATGTCCAGAGCATGCTCCCAGCGCACTAGCGAGTTGATCGATCCAGGATTCCCTGAGATCCCCCATATCTTCTTCGCCCACGGTTTGAACGCCGTATCGTGTGCCAGGCTGGGTGCCGTCTCCTCGGCCCACTCCATGAAGTAGTCCTCGTCCCAGCCCGTTTGGATCGCTCGTTCGCCCCTCGCGATGTCTTCTTCCATCTGCTCGTCCGTCCAAGCCCATGGATAATCGGGTGCCCAGGCACCTCGCGCGTAGGTCGCGTAGAGGATGAGTGCGCGGGTCTTAGCCGGGTACGTGGCGGCGAAGAGAGCGCACACGGGTCCGCCTTCGAACTCCCCGAACACCGCTGCCGAGGTCGAGCCGACCGCATCGAGCACGACTCTCACGTCATCAGCCAGGACCTCCAGCGGCGGCGGTGCAGCGTGGGTCAGGGAGTCCGAGAGGCCGCTCCCGCGTCGGTCGAGCATGATCAGGCGCGAGAACGAGGCCAGCGACCGAAGGAATCTTGCATCTAACGGCTGCTCCCAAGACAGGTCCAGCCGAGAGCTCCACCCTGGTACGAAGACAAGATCCACGGAGCCTTCCCCCGCGACCGTGTATGCGATATGGGAACCATCGGTGCTTGTCGCGAACCGCACATTAGGGATATCCACGCTCTGCATCTTTCCCCGAGGACGTCCGCGCTGCAACCGGGCCTTTGTTGGATGATCCTTGTCCCGGTTTCGCGGCCGCACGGTGCCCTTCCCCTTCTCCCTTCCCCCTTCCCCCTCCGCCTTTGACGCTAAGGGAGAAGGGGAAGGGGTAAGACGGCCGCCAAACCGGGACAGGGCGAGTCGAGTCGCGAGCGGAGTCGATCGGGACTAGCGTAGGCACCCATGCTTGGCGACGCGGCCGTGGCTACCCCTTGGCGGATTGCCGGTTCTTACTACGAAGCCTGCAACTGCGACGCGATCTGTCCGTGCCGGCGCCAGGGCAACAAGCCCGGCGGCCGATCCACCTACGGCCTGTGTGAGTTCGCACTCTCATGGTCGATCCTTGACGGTCATGCAGGTGGTCTCGACCTGAGCGGCCTCGACGTCGTCATGGTCGGCGCCTACGACGATGACGAGGCCGGGTCACCATGGCGGGTTGCGCTGTACGTCGACGAGCGAGGGACCCACGACCAGCAGGAAGCCGTAGCCTCCGTCTTCCTCGGCCGATCAGGCGGAACCGTGTTCCGGAACTTCGCGGCAGCGATCCGCGAGGTGTATGCGGTACGACCGGCACGGATCGAGATCGAACACGCGACAGGTCGTGAGCGCTTCAGGGTCCCCGACCACGTAGAGGTCGTCGCCCGCGAGCCGGTCGTCACTGACTTGGCCGTCACGTGCGGCATCCCCGGCCACGATCGCCAGGGCCACGAGATCATCGCGGAGGTCATGAGGGTGGACGAAGGCCCACTCGCGTGGGAGATCCATGGGCGTTGCAGCTACGCCGCGACATTCGACTACGTTGCCGACGATGGATAGCGAAACCGCTGCGTGGTCCACCACGAGAGAGGCGATCCGCCTCTGCCTCCGACGGTCGACGCTTCGCCGAACTCTGCTTATTGCGGCGATCGTAGGGACGTTGCTGTCTCTCGTGAACCAGGGATCGGTCATCTTCGGTGGTGATGCGACCGCTGCCACGTGGCTTCGCGTCGCCGCGAACTACGTGATCCCGTTCTGCGTCTCCTCAGCCGGGTTCCTCGCCGCCACGAGGGAGCAGGCCCGAACAGGAGGAAGGTGAGGCCGTCGATGCAGGCCATATTGCTCCCCGGCGTGATCAACCTCTTAGGTCATCCCGATCCGTGCAAGACTCCGGGCATGATTGAAGTGACATGCCTCTGTGGCTGGAAGTGCCGCGGCACCGAGGATGAGGTCATCGCAAAGGTGCAGGCGCACGGTCTAGAGGTGCATGGTGTCGCGGCTACCCGCGAAGAGATCCTCGCCCTGGCCGTCCAGGTCTCCGCCTGATCCGGCCCGGTCCCTACCGATCGGCGCGGCTCCAGAGCACCCTCAGAGAATGCGCGAGCCGTTCAGCTTCGATCCGATGCGGTGGATCGAAGTGGTGTCGTCCCTCGAACACCTCTAGTTGGAAGTCAGGGAAGACCCCGCTGAGTCGGGTGGCGATCTCGCCGAACTGATCGGGGTTGCTCAGTCCCCCGAGGGCGAAGTAGACGGGCCGATCGAAGCGGGCGAGAGCATCGCGATCGAGGTCGTAGGCTCGAAACGTCGCCATGAACGCGCTGATCCCGCCCGGGCGCTTCGCCATCCACGGCGGAGGGTCGCCAGAGGGCGGTGGGGGGAGCTCGACGCCGGGCTTGACGTTCAGGGCCATGAACGCTCGCATGAACTCGTCAGCGGGGAGCGTCTCGATCCGGTCGTACTCACCCCAGAGGGCCAACTCGGCTGGACTGCGATCCCAGCGACCCGCCCAAGCCGGCTCCAGGAGAGCGAGGCTCGAGACAAGCTCCGGATGGCGAGCGACGACCGCAAGTGCAGCGGCGCCGCCACCGGAGTAGCCGACCAGATGGAACTGCCTCCATCCGCGCTCGGCGGCTTCGCGCGCCACGCCCGCGACCTCGAGGTCTAGGTCGTAATCGCTCGGGGCCTCCGCCGTTGCATAGACCTCCAGATCCTTCGCGACCACATCAGCGTCCGAGCCGAGGGCCGCCGTGAGCGAGCCGTACGCGAGCTCGGCCGGAAGCACGCTTCCTGGAAGCATGACCACCTGGAACGGCGCCATCCACGAACCGTCCCACCCCAGCAGACATCCAGCAAGCCCTCAGTCGCGAGTGAGCCGAAATTCGGCGCATCGAAGGATCCGTGGGCGTACCGGTTTCACGGCACAGAGGCCGGCAACGCGGGGAGGCAACCAGCGATAGCGAGCCGAACCTGTTTGCTCGTGATCGGGCCGAGCAGTGGATCCGCTGGGGTCGGCTCATGCGTCTCGTCGAGGCCCATCCATGGATACCGGTCCACCCAGATGGTGCAGCAGGTCGCAGACGCGGCGTGGAACCGCACCACGCCGAGCCGGATCGTGAGCGGCCGGACGTACCAGCCGATCAGCTCTTGCTGCGGCGCTTCTCCCAGTAGCCAGTTGAAGGCAAAGGCTCAGGTGCCTTCGACCGCGCGATCTCTTGGAGTTCGGCTTCGAGGCTCTTCCAATCGCGGTATCGGTCTGGTTCGACCTCTTCGACAGTTGTTTCGCTCATGTCAAACGTATCGACCGATCCGCCCTTCCCAGCTCATCTGCTACTCGGCCATTCCTCGAACGCGAAGGCCGGTTCCCGCTGGTCATGAGGCACTAGTCATCGGAGCGAAGCCACCGCAACTACCGAAGCCCCTCCCAGGTCCACTCGACGTAGACCCAGGCCTCGCCCGTGTGGGAGTTCCGACCAACTCGGTACTGCGGTTTGCTCTCGACGTTTGGGACGCCTAGCTGCCGAGCGGCCTTGCGAGCGAGCGCGATCTGCTCGTCCATCATCGGCGGCGTCTCCGGGTCGTCGCGGGCGAAGCGCACGATGTACGTGTGCTGCATCCGTAAACGTTACGACGCGCGACCCATAGGCCTGGGCCGCTCGTGGCTCCGGGTGCGAGACACTCGTAGGTATGGCCGACGAGCTAGATCCCACCGCTGTCGAGTCCCTCTACGCGAAGACCCCCGATCGATTCATCGCGGCGAGGGATGAACTCGTCGCGAGGCTCAAAGGTTCGGATCGGCCGGATGCTGCGAAACAAGCAGCCGCGCTCCGTAAACCCACCGTGGCGGCATGGGCGGTCGATCGGATCGCCCGCGATCACGCCGACGACATCGAGGCGCTGATCGCGGTCGGGGAAGACCTCGCGTCCGCCCAGCGCCAGGCCGCCGCGGGTGGAGGCGTTGACCGACTGCGCGAGGCGGGTGCTGAACGTCGGCGTCTCGTGGAACGTCTCGTCCGCGCAGCCGGGCTGTCCCTAAAGAGTGAGGGCATGTCTGCGGCACGAATCACGCTCGACAAGATCTCGGACACGCTCCTGACGATGGCTACGAGCCCGGAGGCAACCGAACGGGTCCGCAGGGGCGTCCTCGACAAGGAACTCCCCGCACCTGCTGGTTTCGGTGATGAGCAGCTGGACGCCGCGCTGCTCGCGTCGGTGAGCGAGCTACCCAAGCGATCTGACACCGGCCGGGAGAGCGAAACCCGGACGAAGGAGATGGACCGCGAGAGGCAGGAAGCGATCCGTCGCGCGGATCGTCTGTCTGCGGATGCTCTCAGACTCGAGAAGGAAGCCGACCGAGTCGAGCTGGCTGCGAAGGCGGCGAAGACCAAGGCGACCGAGGCCAGGAACGTCGCTGCAGCTGCTCGTCGGAAGGCTGACGCAGCGCGTCGTCAGGTTCGAAAGGATCAGGCCTAAGCGACGACCCAACTTCACCGCGGCGGGCGCACTCCCGTTCGATGCTCTGACGAGGCGTGAGACCCCAGAGTGAGTTGGAGCCCATGCTCGTGAGTGTTTCATCGGTCTGCCGCGGCCAGCCTGGGCATAACGCTGGCCGAACGAACCGCTCACACGTCCGGTTAGTCAGCTCTCAGCCGGATCTTGGCCACCTGGCGCTTGCTCGGAAGCCTCGTCGCTTTCCGGAAGCTGAACGAAGCGGTCGTCGACTCGCTCCGTGGGATCACCATCGACGAAGTGCCACGGATACCGTCGCCGATAGCGGCGGACACGGATCCAGTGCCGGAGACGGTATGAGGGGAAGTCTCGACGTTTCACGTCCGCGGCAACATAGGGAGTCGACCTGGGTTCGCCATCGGCCGTTCGACGGTTCTAGGGAGACCGTCGTGGAATCGTCACACCCCCACAACGCAACGACCGTCCCGGAGGACGGCCGCCACGCTCTGTGAGAGGGTGTTCCGACTCTACCCAGCACCTCCGACACGACCTGCGACCGCCGAGCACGCTCAGCCGAGTCGCAGACCCAACACCAGGGAACCTGCCGCGCTGGGGTCTTCGCTCGGTGTGAGAACACCTTCCCTTGAAGCCGCCGACTGCGCGATCCCGGCATCGGCAACATATGCCGATCCGAGTGACCAAGCCGTGTCATCACCTCCCGGTAGCGTCGGCCAGGTGCTAGACCAAGACTCACCGCGGGGACGGCTCCTCCACCGGATCGAGCTTCGAGCCCGTGACTACATCGCCGGACAGATCGGTCCCAGCAAGTGGATCCGCTGGGGTCGGCTCATGGGTCTCGTGGAGGCCGGAACGATCCACGGCTACTGGCCAGCGCAGATGGTGCAGCGTGTCGCGGATGCTGCGTGGAACCGCACCACTCCCAGCCGGATCGTGAAGATGCTCGTACGATCGCAGAAGCCCAAGCTCCAATGACTCCGACCTAGACAGCCGCTCGCTGCGCGGCCGCTAACGCTCTGATGAGATTGGATGGCTATACGCCAACCCGAAGGGGTTAGCCATGGCGGAGTTCTTCATCGATCTCGAGTCGATCCGGCGGCACGGAGCACGGTCATAGCGGAGCTCAACCTCATGGAACGACGAGATCGCCGTGCCCGCGGGATCCCCGAACCTGGAGCCCCCCTAGGGACTTGCGCGTTTCGGGCTTCTGTGTTCCCTTCCTTCCTTGAATCGTCGATCTGATAGGAGGTCACGGTGCCAGAGTTCATGGACGTGCACCACGGGATGAAGGGGGTCACGCCGGAGGCGCTCAAGGAGGCGCACGAGGCGGATCTCGCAATCCAGGACGAGGAAGGTGTCAACTTCAAGAGCGCGTGGGGAGATCCAGAGTCGGGGATGGTGTTCTGTTTGTCGGAGGCTCCCAACGCGGAAGCCGTCAAGAAGATCCACGACAGGACGGGGCATCCGGCGGATGAGGTCTACCCGGTCCCGGTGCAGGCCTAGCGACTCTCCATATCAGGTCGCTCGCGTCATCTGACACGGGTTCAGGCTATCCGAGACCATGGAGTCGAGCGAGCGGTCGCCTGCCCCGGCTCTCGGGCGCGGACGTTGTCGTACCTAGGTGATCACCAATCGGGTGACTCCCAGACGGCCCACTCCTCCGACAACCTTCCACCCGTGATAACGCAGATATTCATGCCGCGCCGCTGTATCGACTTACCGTCGACCTCGGCGGTCGCCTGCAACCAACTCGCCACCCTGACTCCGTCAGAGGTCTGGTCGAGGACCGTGAAATGAACTCCGGGAGTTCGAGACCGGTAGGCGACGATCTTCACGTTGAAGATGGCTTCAGGCTCGGCGCTTGGGCGAATCACCAACGTGCCTTCCACAGCGCAGGAACAATGCGATTGGAGCGCGTGCGGCGGTTCGAGGCGCTTCCAGGTTGGGCGTGGCACGCCGTTGAAGCAATTTGGGAGGACAAGTACAGAGCCTTGACTGTGTTCGTCGACCGGGAGGGGCACTGTCGAGTTCCAGGGGACTACCGCGACGAATCCCTAGCCGTAGGGACTTGGGTCGCTCACCAGCGGCATTTGATGAAGACCGGCAAGTTGCGGCCAGGGCGCGCGGAGCGCCTTGAGGCTCTGCAAGGGTGGACCTGGGAGGGACTTCGGTAGCGCCGGCGCAGCGCATCTCCATGCGGTTGGCTAGGCGAGGATCTGCATCCACGCCCGTACAACCCTGATGCGGGGGAACGCGTCGGAGGGCCCGTCGTCGAGATGGTCCGCATCGCGTTCCGATACCACCCCGACCGACCCTTGCCCCACGAGTAGAGTAGGCCGATCGACAGCCCGACGGGATATCGAGCACACCCGGCGACCGACGTTGATCTGGACGTGATCGTGCGGCTGACCCACTCCATCGACGCGTCGCTCGGTCTGCCACCGAGTCCATCGCGCGAGGCCCTGCGATGGATTTGGACGCTCACATCCACCGACCTCCAGCGTGACACCAGGATCATCGACAAAGGTGAGGTCGTCGCAGGGTTCGGCCAAGCGATGTGGCGGGAGGAGCAGGGCGGGCCACTCGATCTGTTTGTCTTCGTGGACCCCGACCATCGAGCGAACGGGATCGCGACGTCGTTGCTGTCGTGGGGCGAGAACCTGGCCCGGGAGCGAGGTGCTGAAGGGGTCCGGGCGGAGGTGCCCGAGAGCGACGTGCCGGGACATGCGCTCCTTCGCTCACGCGGGTACCAGCAGGTCCGGTCAGCGTTCACGATGTCGAAGACGTTGGGCGATGAGGGGGGTGTTCGGCCGGACCCCGATGGGGTGAGGATCCGGGGATACGCCGACGCCGACGAACGGGCGCTCTACGAGGTACATGAGGCATCGTTCACCGACCAATGGAACTTCCGCCCATCCACGTTCGAAGCCTTCAACGAATCCCTTCGCGCCGACAGCTGGGACCCCTCGCTGGTGTTCCTGGCCGAGGCGGACGGTCGTGTCGTGGGACACCTCGTATCGGTGCTGGACGAGAACGAAGGGTTCGTGGGCATGCTGGGCGTGATCGAGGCCTGGCGCGGGCAAGGGATCGCCAAGGCGTTGTTGCATCGAGCGTTCGCGGAATTCTCCACCCGCGACCGTACGCAGGTGAAGCTCAGTGTCGATGCGTTGAACCCTCACGGCGCGGTTGCCTTGTACGAGGCCGTGGGCATGACCGTCGAGCGCCGACTCGACATCTTCGAGCTCGGTACACCGGAGTCGGCCGCCCGCCAGGCGCTCATCTTGGAGTCCGGCCTTACGTAGATGCATTGCGCTGACGCGCGCCGCCGACTCCCCCCAAGCGTTGCGGCGATAGTGTCAGCGTCTGCCACCGGCGCTCTGCCATTGGCGCGAGACTAGCGTGCTTGGTAGCGACGGTCCTGTTCCTTCTGACTGGGAAGGAGCCCACTGTCCCGGTTTCGCGGCCGTCCTGGCCCGTTCCCTTCTCCCTTCGCTCACCGCCTTTGACGGGTTATAGCTTCGGCTCCTTCCCGGACGCGAACCCGGACGCGCCATCCAACGTGTCGTCCATCTTGGGGTTACAGGAACAGACCCCCCAAGAATCGATCTCCGAGCACTGAGGGTTCACCCCGAGGTGTTGCGTCGGTCTCTCATCCGCGACCACGGAGCGTCTCGGTGGCATGCGCCGCCGACACCACATTGCCCTTGCGCTCATAGAGCTCGAGCGCTGCCTCAACGGCAGAGATCGCCTCGGACGTGCGGCCGCTCACCGAGAGCACTTCGGCAAGATCCATCAATGCGTCCCCGTGGAGATTCAGCGCGTCGGTGGTCTCGGCGAGATCCACGGCCTCGTGCGCGCGTGCGAGAGCTAGGTCGGTGTGCGACTGCTTCGCTTCCACCTTCGCACTCGCCAACAGCCACAGGATTCGCGTGTCGATCGATCCAATGAGATTCCCCTCTACTCCCAACGCAGCCGCGGCTTCTTCGTACCTGCCCTGCACCAAGAGCGCGTGCGCGAGCCGAGACCCGACCGCGGACTCGACCGGCTCATCCATCGGTCGCGCCGTGCTCCCCTCGGCGAGACGGATCCCCGCCTCCGCCGCGACCGCGTCCCCGGCGAGCATCTCGACCGTCCAGGTCGTCTCGGCGAGCCAATACTCCACGTAGATGATCCCGAGGTCACTAACGATCGCTCGGTACCGGTCAAGCAGGGTGCGTGCCGACTCGAAGTCTCCGAGCATCGCGCGAGTCACGGCCTCACACCCGAGCACCTGTGCCTCGAACCGTCGATCGTCGACCCCTTCTGCAGCCACTTCGGCGAAGCGGGCGAGCATATCGGCGGGCGTCGCCGGTCCGTACCGGTCGGCGAAGAGCAAGCTCGTGACGACCTCGTTCTCCTCCAAGCGGTCATCGGCTCGTCGTGCATGGACGAGGGCACGCCCGAGCGGCTCCCGCATAGCCTCGACCTGTCCGGCCCTCCAACAGAGCTCCGCCACCAATTGCCACGCCTTCGTGAGACCGAGGTCGTCGCCTGAGCGCTCGAGCTTGGGGATGAGGACCATCACTTCATCGCCCATGTCGCCCGGGGGGGCTCGACGCGGTCCTATCGCCTCGGTCCACCAAAGGTCCAGCCGCGCTCGGTGCTCCAGGCGGACGTCGTGCCTTGCCGCCGCCAACGTCAACGCTTCGGTAAGCACCGACGCCGCCTCGTCCAGGAGCCCCTGGCGGTTCAACACTACGCCCCATTCCCACAAGAGCTCGGGATAGGTCGGATCGCCCTTGTCGAGTAGGGCGATCGCGCGTCCGAGCAGGCTGGCTGCCGCCCGCAGGTCGATCCGGGCGGTCGCCCGGCGGGACGCGCTTGCGAAGTGGCCGGCCGCCCGCGCTCCGATCGAAGGCTCTCCCTCCCCACTCAAACCGAGCTCCTCCCGATAGCGGCAGGCTCGCTCGAGGTGGAAGCCCAGGATCTCTTCGTATTCCGGAAGACGGTCAGCGACCGCGAGCCCGAACCAGTCGGCGAACCGCTCGTGGATGTCCGCACGTTCGGCCTTCGGGATCCCCTCGTACGCCGCATCACGAATCATCAGGTGGCGGAAGGCGAGCGCATCGGTTCCGGGGAGATCCGACCGATCCGGATGGATGAACTGCTTACGCGTGAGCGCCGAGAGCTCACGGCTCGGATCCGCTCCGCCGGCCAAGGCGACGAGCGCGTCCCGGTAGAAGAGCTGGCCCATCACCGCGCCCCGCTCGAGCGTGGCGCGCTCCGCACCGCCCAGCTGGTCGATCCGCGCGCCGATCAAGGCGGACGTCGTAGGTGGCACTGCAAGCTCGGTGAGATCGCTCGCTGCGACCCAAGTCTCGTCACGAAGGGTGATCCGACCCTGCTCCACCAACATCGCGAGCGTCTCCTCGGCGAACAGTGGATGTCCCTCGGCCGCCCGCACGATCCGGTCGCGGACCGTGGGGTCGATCCCGTCGACCGCGAGCAGGTTGGTCACCAGCGAACCGAGATCGGTGGCGGACAGTGGCTCGAGCGAGATCGACGTCGCGTTGAACTTCCCGCCGCCCCAACCCGGGCTCACCTCCAGCAGCTCCGGCCGCGCCATGCACGCCACGAGGATCGGCGTATCGATCGCCCACTCCGCGATGTGTTCGACGAGCTCGAGCATGGTGGGCTCTGCCCATTGCATGTCGTCGATGACGAGTGCGACGGGACGCGTTCGCGCCATGCCCTCGAGCAGCCGGCGGATCGCCCAGAACGTTTCCTCACGGACCGCCTCTCCCCCCTCGAGCCCCATGATCTGGGCGACCTGCCGTGCGATCCGATCCGCCTGGTCATCGTCGGGGATCAGAGCGGCGATCTTGGCGAGGGACGTCGTCGAGTCCTCGGAGCCCGACAGCGCGGCCGCGGGCCGAACCGCCTCGATGATTGGCCAGAACGTGATGCCGTCGCCGTACGGGAGGCAGCGACCTTGCAGGACGGTCGCGTTTTCACCGAGCTCGTCCACGAACGCCCCGAGCAATCGCGATTTCCCGACACCGCCGACGCCGAGCACCGTGAAGAGCTGGCACGCCCGGTCGGAGACGGCGCGGTCGAACGCTGCGCGCAGGAGAGAGAGCTCGCGGTCGCGGCCGACCATCGGCGCGGTCAGGCGGCGAGCGAACCCGAGCGCCGAGGGGTCGACCTTGAGGAGCCGATAGGCCTGGACCCGTTCACCACGACCCCTCAGCTCGAGATCATCCGCCTCTTCGACCTGCACGGCGTCCTGCACCAATCGGTGCGTCGCTGCCGGATCAAGACCTCGTCCGCGTCGGCGCTCTGTTCGAGCCTGGCGGCGACGTTCATCGCATCACCGGTGGCGATCTTCCCTCCCCCGACCGCGTCGCCGACGATCACCTCTCCGGTGTGCACACCGGTCCGTGCGCGCAGCCGCGGCGCGTCAGGGAGATCCGCGTCGTCGTCCAGCGCATCGAGCGCCTCGCGGATGTCGACCGCGGCGCGAACGGCACGGAGCGCGTCGTCTTCACGCAGCCTTGGAATCCCGAAGACCGCGACCACAGCGTCGCCGATGAACTTCTCGACCGTCCCGCCGTGTCGTTCGATCACGCCGCGCGCAGCGTCGAAGTAGCGCCCAAGCAGCGACTGCAATCGCTCCGGGTCGAGCCGCTCGCCGAGCTCGGTCGAGCCCACGACATCGGTGAACAGGATCGTGACCGTCCGACGGGAGCCGGCGCCGAGCTCGGTCGCGAGCGACGCTCCACAGCTCTCGCAGAACCGCGCACCCTTTCGGATGTCGTGTCCGCAGGTGGGGCATGACGTCATGACGGGAAGCTTATGCCTCTGCGATGCGCGCGTGACACGAAGCACGGGGGAACGGTGATCGCGGCCACCCACTCGCTCCGGTTGGACGCATAGCGTGAGCGTTGTCATCGAACGAGGGGAGGGAGAGCACGATGTCCACGCAACAGCTGCAGATGCAGAAGAGCACGATCTCCCAGGAGAACGCGCGGCGGCTCGTCGCAGTGGCGGCCATGCAGCCGCGCTGTTCGTCGGAGTGGTGATCGGCCGCTCGACCGCTCCTTCCACATCCTCGAACGCCGTGCGCCCGGCGACGGCGCTCTTGACGATCGGGGAGTCATCCGCCGGAGATGCCGGACGCGCCGAGATGTTCAGGGCGATGAACGGGCTGGGGGCAGCGCCAGCTATCGACCTCGACCCCAAGGACGTGACGTCACCAACCTCAGCGCGGAAGAACGAGATGTTCAGGGCGATGAACGGGCTCCGTCACCAGCAGATCTAGCCTGCGCACCAGGCCGGTCGGGCCGCCGAGGCTCCACGCCTCGGCGGCCCGTTCGACGTCGCATCCACGCGGTGTCGGCGTCACGTGAGGTGGTACCGGGCGTTGGGAACCGCGGGACTGCGAACGGCATCTGGCTCATACACGACGCTTCCCACCGGTGGCGACGAGCGCCGCAGGCGCGACGAGCAGTGCCCGATCAGACGCTCGTTGTCGCCTAAGCCCGATATCCACTCCACCAGAATGTGACCCAACCTCTTGACGACGGGCTTGCCCTCTCCATGTGCAGGAAGGTATGCGGGGGCAAGTGGCCGGTCGACCGCAAGGCCGCTCGGGTCCATGTCACGGGACAACCTCGTCGGAGGTCTAGGCTGCCCGTGTGCACGCGCTCATCGTGGCTCTCATCATCACCGCCGCAGCGTGGCTGATCGTGGTCGGGGCTCTGATGTTCGGGGGCCGACGGGTTGAGGCGAAGCAGCTCGCCCGGCTCCTGCCGGATCTTGCGGGGCTCCTCCGAGGGCTGCTCAGCGACCCGCGAGTGCCGCGCAGTTCGAGACTCCTCGTGTGGGTTGCGCTCGTGTGGGTCATCTCGCCGGTCGACCTGTTGCCCGAGTTCCTGCCGGTGATCGGACCACTTGACGATGTGCTCGTCGTGGCGCTCGTGCTTCGCCACCTGGTGAAACGCGCCGGTCCGGAGGCTGTGCGTGAACACTGGCGTGGGGATCAGGTGATGCTTGAACGTGTCCTTCACGCCCTCCGTGTCGAGCACGAGAGGGTCTAGCGTGTCACGCACGCTCGAGCTCTGATGTTGGCCAACATCACCGATTGGATCCTGTCCCTGAACGGGACGATCGGTCTGCTGATCGTCTTCCTCGTTCCCGCCCTTGAAGCATCGGCGTTCCTGGGGTTCCTGCCCGGGGAGATAGCGGTTCTGTTGGGGGGCGTCCTGGTATTCCAGGGACGCTTACCCTTGCCAGCGGTGATGGTCGCTGCGGTAGCTGGCGCGATCATCGGGGACAGCATCGGCTATGCCATCGGGCGACTCCTTCACCGGATCGAGCTCCGCGCTCGTGACTACACCGCTGGACAGATCGGACCGAGCAAATGGATCAGGTGGGGTCGGCTCATGGGTCTCGTCGAGGCCGGGGCGATCCACGGGTACTGGTCGGCGCAGATGGTGCAGCGGGTCGCGGATGCTGCGTGGAACCGCACCACGCCTAGTCGCATCGTAAAGATGCTCGCGAGATCAGGGAAGGAACCGTCAAGTTCGACAACACGCTAGAACTCTTCGAGAAGGCCCTTCCCACGCTGAGCTCGTCTAGCGGTCGGCCGAGGCTATGCAGACCTGAGTTGCGCGGGCAAGACTCCCTAGCATCGCGCAGTCGGTCGGCGTCTCCACCCGCCGCTACCGCACGTTACGCCGATGCAAGGTCCTTCCCGACGGCGATTAATGCCTCGATGTCCCGGGCGTGGTCGCGAGCGATGCGATCGATCGCCCATGCCGCCACGGTCGGCTTGCGGAGCGCCATCGCCTGTTTGGCCGCGTCCAGCCGACCAGCACTCTTGAGCGACGCGACGAGTTCGTTCCTGGCCGTGATGAATAGATCCGGAGTCTCTGCGTAGAGGGTCTCAACGGCTGCGGGATCTAGCTCGTCGACCATCCCACGAGTGTCTCGCACCGGGAGTCACACCACGTCCGGCGTCGCGCCCCTGATTGTGCCTAGACCTGTCAGGCACTCTCAAATCGTCGGAAGTCTATTGACGTCGGCGGGGCGGTAATCGAGGGTTGCAGCCGATGGCGGGTTCAAGCCACATTCCAGGAAGCGCCGGGGTCGCGCGGCTGACCGTTTGCCTCGTCCTGCTCGGCCTGGTCGGTTGCTCGCACGGGTACGACTCGGCTGCGGCGATGATCGAAAAGGCGACGGGGTCCGACTTCTGCACGAACCCGGCAAACGTCAACCCTCCCGATCTCGGAGCGACCTCAGAGGTAGCCTGCGCCTCCGGCTCGGAGTTCGGTATGACTGCCTTCATGTTCAAGTCCAAGAATGAGGCCAGGGGCGCCGAATCGCAGCAGTGTTCCTACTACGCCGGGCTCACGGCGTTGCACCCAGAGATCTACAGCGGCTACCGGATCCTTCAAGGCAACAACTGGATGATCCAGCTACTGGCCTCGAATACCACCAGCGGAACGACAGCTGCTTACGATAAGATTGCCGAGACTTTCAAGTCGGACGACTCCTGCGGCAACATGTGAGAGCTTGGTCACGAGCCTAGGGACGCTCCGATCGCCTGTGCCCGCACGCGGATCGTCTGCCGCTCGATGCCGCCATAGCGCGGGGACCCTCGTGGACGACCGGTGATGCAGACCGCGGAGGACGCGGATGCTGCGGTTGACGGGGACCGAAGTTCACGTCGTGCGCCGCCGGGTCGGAGAGCCGTCTTCACATCCCACCGCTCCCCTGGATCGGTCCAGCCTCGACGAGACCCACGAGCCGCCCCCAGCGGATCCACTTGCTCGACCCGATCTGTCCGGCGATGTAGTCGCGAGCGCGGAGCTCGATCCGGTGCAGAAGTCGGCCCCGGGGAGAGTCTTGGTCTGGCACCTGGCCGACGCTACCGGGAGCTGCTGACACGGCTTGGTCCCCTCACCCGCTATCCGCCGCTCGGCGAGACCGGATTCCACGCGACCGCGACCCACGAGGGACCGATCGAAGTCATCCCTGCGACGGGAACGACGTCGCCACCGTCCGGGTTCATCGTGGTCAGTCGTCCCTGCAACGTGAACGCGATCCTCGATCCGTCAGGCGACCAGCTGGGGAACCAGCCGCCGCTGATGAGCTTCTTGAGTCCGGAGCCGTTTGCGTCGACGACCCAGATGTCCGACTTGTCCTTCGCGGTCACCACGCCGAAGACCAGCCTTGAGCCATCCGGGGACCAATCCAAGCCGTAGATCCATCCGGACCCGACCGCGCTCGCAGGAACGAGCACTCGCTGGTTCGTGCCCTCTGGACTCATGAGCGAGATGGACGGGTCGTTCGCGGCTGGCCCCCTCGCCGTGTACGCGATGACAGCGCCGTCCGGCGACCATGCCGGGAAGTCGTATTCCGTTCCACCGGGATCACCCTTGGCTAGGAGCGTCGGTGTGCCTCCGCTCGCGTTGACGAGGTAGAGGCTGTCCACGTACCCGCGTTGACCGTTCCCCGTTCCTTGGCCGTAGACGACGACCGACCCGTCGGGTGAGAAGGAAGCACCGTAACTTATGGCGCTCGGGGTCAACCGCGTTTCGGTTCCATCGGATCGGATGGCGAAGATCGCATGCCTCCCCCCACAGCAATCACCACGACGGACGAGGAGTGTCGACCCATCGCTCGACCACGCGATCGGTTGGTTCAAGCCGCCGCCGGTGAGCGGGATCTGATCCGAGGGAACAGAGGGATCGACGGCGATGACCCCCTGGCTGCCGGCGAACGCGATCCAGCCGTGGACCCGTTCGAAGGGGCTGGAAGGTACATCGTTCCCCGGAACCCGATGACCATCCGATCGGAGCGCGAAGAGTGCGAATGCGATGGCAGGGATGGCGATGAGGAACGCCGCAGCGATCGTCAGCACCTTGCGTATCGAGCTGGGTCGATTCACGGTTGACCCGACCGCTCGCAGGGGCGGGCGATCTACGGGATCGGCCGCGACGAGCCGGTGCTCGATGTCGGGCCACAAGTCCGGAGCGGGGATCTGCTGGGCAACGCGGAATCGAGCTTGGAGATCAGTCATGGTCATCTTCTCCTAGGAGGACGCGAAGGCGTTTGCGCGCTCGATACAGATGAACGCTGACCGCGCTCGTCGTGGAGCCGATGATCTCCGCGACCTCGGCGAGCGTGTAGCCGTCACAGAAGTGCAGCACCGCCGCCGCTCGCTGCTTCGGCGAGAGTTGGTGAAGGGCCGCCATGAGCTCAGTAGCCGGCTCAGGCATGTCATAGGTAACCTCGACGACCGGGTGCTCCGTAGCCCGTCTCGCTTTCAGCTCGCCAGCAGCGATCCGGAACGCAGCTCGCGTCACCCAGGCGAGCGGATCGCGAACCTGCTCACCTCGGTGGATCGCCTGCGCGAATGCCTCGGCGACCGCGTCGCTCGCGACCTCCCGATCGCCGGAGTAGAGGAGGACGCTTCGCCACAGGCGGGCACCGTTCTCACGATAGGTCGCCTCGAAGCGATGCCCCTCGTCGATGTCCACAGCCGCATCGTGCATCTCGCACACATAGGGTGCGAATCACCCTGGATCCCTAACAGCAAGTCAAGGAAAGCGGACCCGGCCGGTCGTTCCTCGTCTTGCAAGAGAGTTGTGGAACCTTCGTAGCCCGAGCAGCCCGTGCGAGGGCAAGGCTCGCGGTCGTTGACCGAAGCGACCCGTGCGTTCCTGATCCTCGCCGCCACCACCTAACTCACCACCCGGTACAGGTGCCAACGGTCGGGGACGCCCTTCAGCTCGTGCTCGCCGGCGTCTTCGAAGACGAGGCCGGAGCCTGCGACGAGGTCCTTCACTGTCTGGGAGACGAGCACCTCCGAGGCACTAGCGAGAGCTGACACCCTGGCCCCGATTACGACGGCGATCCCGCCGACCTTGGTATCGATCGTCTCGACCTCGCCCGTGTGCACACCGGCTCGGACCTCGATCCCGAGCGGTTGGACCGCCTCGACGATCGCCTGCGCACACCTGACCGCGCGCGCCGGCCCGTCGAACGTCGCGAAGAAGCCGTCACCGGCCGTGTCCATCTCCGTGCCGCGGTAGCGGCCGAGCAGTCCGCGGGTCACCGCGTGGTGTCGTTCGATCAACGCCCGCCAGTCGTGATCGCCCAGATCCGAGGCTTTCGTGGTGGATCCAACGATGTCGGTGAAGAGCACCGAAGCGAGGACGCGGTCGAACTCCGCCTCCTCCTTACGTAGCGCGACGATGAATGCTCCGATTGCGTCCGGGACATCGTCGGCGAGCGTCCACCCGTGGTCGCCTCCCGTCAGTTCGATGAACGTCGCGCCGGGAACGTGCTCGGCGATGTAGCGACCGTTCGCGACCGGCACGGCTCGATCTCCGGTCCGATGCAAGACCAGCGTGGGCACCCGGATCGCGGGAAGGATCTCTCGGACGTCCAGCTCCCAATCGACCTGGTACCAGGAAACTGCATCGCCCGGACCGCCTCCTGCGCGCATCCAGGCCGCGTACAGCTGGATCGTCTCCTCGTCGTCGACAGCGTTGGGGTTGACGTACGGTATCCACTCCAACGCGAGTTCTCGAGTGCCCCAACTCCGCTCCACCGCAGCCATGTCCTCAGCGAAATCCTCCGGGGTCATCCCGAACGGATAGTCGGGCGCCCAGGCGGTTCGGGGGGTGGTCGCGTACGCGACCAAGCCGATGGTGCGTTGGGGATAGGTCGCGGCGAAGAGCGCGGTGAGCCCGAAGCCGTCCTCGAGCCCGAGCAGGACCGCTCGCTCCGATCCGGCCGCGTCCATCACGGCGCGGATGTCGTCCATACGTGCGTCGAGCTCCTTCGCGCGAGCCCGATCCGTTGAGTGGTCGGACAGCCCTGTCCCCCTCCGGTCGAGCATGATCAACCGAGCGTGCGTGGTCAGGTTTCGGAAGAACGTCGCCGCGCGCGGCCAACGCCAGATGTAGTCCAGGTTCGTGAGCCATCCAACCAGGACGAGGTCAGTCTGGCCGTCTCCGATGACCTGATACGCGATGTGGACCCCGTCGACGGTCTTCGCGTACCGGACCTCGGGGGTCTCCACGTCAGCTCACCACCCGGTACAGGCGCCACCGGTCGGGGACGCCCTTCAGCTCGTGCTCGCCGGCGTCCTCGAAGACGAGACCGGAGCCTGAAACCAGATCCCGTACGGTCGATGAGACGAGGATCTCCGACGGCCCTGCCATCGCCGCCACCCGTGCGGCTATCGAGACCGCGAGACCGCCGACCTTTCCATCGACATCCTGAACCTCTCCCGTATGCACACCCGCTCGAACCTCAATCCCGAGCGGGCGGACCAGCTCCGCGATGTGCTCAGCACATCGAACGGCCCGCGCGGGCCCGTCGAAGCTCGCGAAGAACCCATCGCCTGCGGTGTCGATCTCCCTGCCCCGATAGCGCGTCAGCATCGAGCGCACGGCGGCGTGGTGACGTTGGACGATCCCTCGCCAATCGCGGTCCCCGATCTCCGCCGCGCGCTCGGTGGATCCGACGATATCGGTGAACAGGACGGTCGCAAGGTACCTGTCGAAGTCGGCCTCTTCCGCGTGGATCGCGCCGACGAACGCATCGATCTCGGCCAACGCTTGAGTGTCCTTGCCTCCGGCCAATACTTCCTGACCCTGGGAGTTCGACGAACCGTGCACCCGGGATCTGCTGCGCCACCCACGGCGCGCCACCCCACGTGGGGGATCTCCCGATCGCCCTCCTTGAGCATCACGAGCGTGGGCACGTGGATGGTTGGGAGGAGAGTCTCGAACATCCACCTGCTGCTCGGCGCGTTCGATCGCGAGCGCCACGGCAGGCTCGCGCACAGCCTGGTCCATCGGGCCAGACGCTCGACCCCTGTTCCTCATCGGGGTCGCCCGCGCCGCTCATAGTCTCCAGGTTCCAGCGCCAGAACTCGGCGGTGCCCCACTCTGACGCGATCCGCTGGAGCCACTCTTGCCCCCGTTCGGCCGAGAACCCCCACGGGAAGTCCGCGGCCGTGAAATAGCGAACCATGGGAGTGACCAGGACGAGCGCGATCGTCCGCTCCGGATAGCTCGCGGCGAAGAGGAGGCTCACGGCCGCCCCGTCCTCGAACCCGTACACGACAGCCCGTTGGCTCCCCACCACATCCATCACGGCCCGCATGTCGTCCATCGCCTTCTCGATGGCGACTTCGTCGGCTCCGTTGGGTCGATCCGAGATGCCGTATCCACGTCGGTCGAACATGATGACGCGGGCCTCTTCGCGAGCGCTTCGTAGAACGAAACCCACTCAGGGAACTCCCAGTTAGCATCCAGGTTGCCCATCCAGCCGTCGTTGACTACCAGGTCGTAGGGCCCCTCCCCGAACACCTGGTAGCCGATCGAGACGCCGTCGTCGGTCTTCACGTATCTCGATGCGGGCGGCTTCACCGGGTCAGTTCACCACCCGATAGAGGTGCCAGCGGTCGGGAACGCCCTTCAGCTCGTGCTCGCCGGCGTCTTCGAAGGCAAGACCGGAGCCGGCGACAAGGTCCTTCACGGTGGAAGACACGAGAACCTCCTGTGGACCAGCGAGAGCGCTCACTCGGGCTCCGATGTGAACGGCGATGCCGCGAACATTGTCATCGGCCAGCTCGACTTCTCCCGCATGCACGCCAGCCCGGATCTCGATGCCGAGCGGCTCCATCTCGTCGACCGCCGCCAGCGCGCAGCGGACGGCCCGCGCCGGACCGTCGAACGTAGCGAAGAACCCATCTCCGGCTGTGCCCCGTTCCCGCCCACCGAAACGTTGTAGCTCACGGCGGATCACCTGATTGTGCAGTTCGAGGAGCTCCCGCCAGGCCCGGTCTCCGATCGCGCTGACGCGATCCGTCGAGCCGACGACATCCGTGAAGAGCACGGTCGCGAGCACGCGGTCGGCCGTCACGGATTGTCGTGCCCCGGTGATGAACTCCTCGACCTCTTCGACGATGTCGTCCGTCTCGCTCACGACCCAGTTATGGTCATCCCCCGGAAGCTCGACGAGCTTGGCGCCCGCCACGAGCGAAGCCGTGACGCGAGCGTTCCCGATCGGGTCCAGCCTGTCGTCCACTCGATGCAAGACGAGGGTGGGGGTCCCGATCGCTGGTAGCAGGCCGCGCACATCCGTTTGGTGGTATAGCCGAAGGAAGGCCCCGGCTGCTCCCGGACTCGCTGCCAGTCGCTGGGCGACCGTGAGCCATCCGATCAGGGCCTCATCGTCCACCCTGGACGGATTGGACAACCCCAGGTCCCACCGCGCGTACTCGACCGTTCCCCACGATGTGTCGACGCGCATGAGCAGCTCTTCCCAGAACGCGTCACGCTCCTCCTGCGTCCGCGTGGCTTCAGGACCGCCGGTGAGCATCCCGTACACGATCAGCGCAGAGACCCGTTCGGGCCGCCGAGCAGCCAGCATGCAGCAGATCAGCCCTCCGTCCTCGGCGCCGAACAGCGCCGTCCGACTTGAACCGACCGTGTCGAGCACGACCTCGAGGTCGTCGGCGAGGTCCTCAAGCGGAGGAAGGTCCTCGGGGGAGAATCGGTCCGACAGGCCGGCGCCTCGCCGATCGACGATGATCAGCCGGCTGAACGACGCCAGACGCTCGAGGAACCGCGCATAGCTCGGAAGCTCCCACTGCCACTGGAGGTTCGAGGCGTAACCGGGCACGAAGAGCATGTCGATCGGCCCATCACCCACGACCTGGTAAGCGATGTGCACCCCCTGCGGGGTCTTCGCGTAGTGGACGTCAGGAGACCGCATCGTTAACCACGCGGTACAGGTGCCAGCGGTCGGGGACGCCCTTCAGTTCGTGCTCGCCGGCGTCCTCGAACGCGAGGCCGGAGCCCGCCGTGAGGTCCTTCACCGTGCTTGAGACGAGGACTTCACCCGGCGCTGCCTCGGCCGACACCCGCGCTCCGATGTGAACGGCGATGCCGCCGACCTTGCCGTCCACGACCTCGCATTCACCGGTGTGAAGGCCGGCTCGAACCTCGAGGCCCAAGTCCCGACACGACGTCGCTGATGGCGCAAGCGCACCGGATCCGCCCGCGCCGGGCCGTCGAAGCTGGCGAAGAAGCCGTCGCCGGCGGTGTCGATCTCGCGGCCGGAAAACCGAACCAACTGTCGGCGCACCAGCGCGTGGTGCTGCTGGAGGAGTTCGCGCCATCCGCGGTCCCCGAGTTCGGCCAGCTTCGCGGTGGAGCCCACGATGTCGGTGAACAGGACGGTGGCGAGAACGCGATCGGTCTCGACGACGTCCCACTCGCCCCCGTCCGAGATGCCACGCAGGAACCGCTCGACTTCTCGCGTTATCTGCTCCGGCTCGACCCAGTACCCATGATTCACGCCGGGTAGCTCCACCATCTCCGCGCCGGGGATCCGCTCCGCGATGTATCGTCCCTCGTCGACTCAGTGGTCTCATCGCCTAGTCGATGAAGGACGAGGGTGGGAACGCGGATCGCTGAGAGCGTGTGGCGGGCGTCGATCTCAGCGTTCATGCGCCGCAGAGCCACCGCGGCCCCCGGACTGGCGCTGGTCAGAGACCCACTGCCGCCACCACAGTTTCACGGCGCCCTCGTACGCGACCGTCGGGGCGAACGCCTGGAATCGCTCGTCGAACCACGCTTCGGTCCCGACCTGTGTCGGACCACCGTCGGAGGTCGTCTTCCCATTCCTCGGGAGTCGGAGCCCATGGGTAGTCCTCGGCCTTGACGTATGAGGCGCCACAGCCGAACAGGATCGCGGCCGCCGCCCGCTCGGGGTAGGTCGCCGCGAACAACAGGGTCATCGGCCCGCCCTCGGAGAATCCCATGATGGCCGCCCGCTTCGATCCTGCTGCGTCCATGACGGCGCGGATGTCGTCCATCCGGGTCTCGAGGTCAGGGATGCCGCTCATGCGATCGGAAAGGCCCGTCCCCCGCTTGTCGAACAGGATCAAACGCGAGAACGAGGCGAGTCTGGTGAAGAACTCTGCCGGCGGCCCCTCCCAGGCGCGCTCGAAGACCGAGAGCACCCAGCCGCTCACGAACACGAGGTCAAACGGTCCGTTCCCCATCACGGAGTACGCGATGTTGACGTCGCCGCTCTTCGCGTACCGAATCTCGGGGGCATCCACGGCCTCGAGTGTGGTGCTGCGGCCTCAACTGTGCAATCCCGTGCGCTGGGGCCTGACAGGAGGCAAAGTGAGCCGCGCGCGCCCAGCGTTTCTCGCGCCATGTCCAACGGGTCTACTCGCTCAGGTGCCCTGTCCCGGTTTCGCGGCCGTTCGGCGCCTTTCCCTTCTCCCTTCGCCCGTGCGTTTTGACCTCAGATCGGGCGCCTTGTTGGATGAGATGTCCACGGGTTGCGGCGTTTCTAGGCCGCTATCTGCGTTCCCAGGCCACCTTTGACGGTGTCGACTCCTCCTTGTTGGATGGGCGTCATGTTCGCTCTCTTCGCGCAGCAGGAGGCGCCGCTGTTCAGCACGGAATGGTGGTTGACCGTGGGTGTCTCGCTCGGGCTGATCTTCCTGGTCGCCCTGGTCGTCAACGTGATCGCGCGCCGGTATGTCCGCCACCTCGAGGAGCGGGCCGAAGAGTTCGCCGAGGGCACCGACCGCGAGAAGCTCCGCCAGGCGCGCCGGCGGGCCACGGTCGCGAAGCTGCTGCTCAGCACGTTCCAGATCGTCGTATGGACCGTGGTGGTGCTGGTGATCCTCACGTCGATCGGCGTGAACCTGGGGCCGTTGCTGGCGACCGCGGGCATCGCTGGTGTCGCGCTCGGCTTCGGCGCGCAGACCTTGGTGCGGGACACGCTGTCCGGGTTCTTCATCCTGGCGGAGAACCAGTACGACGTTGGCGACAGCGTCGAGCTCCAGACGACGGCGAACCCGGTCGCCGGCACCGTGGAGGCGCTCACGCTGCGGATCACATCGATCAGATCGTTCGACGGCACGCTCAACATGGTGCCGAACGGCAACATCTTGGTGACCAGCAACAGGACCCGTGGATGGGGACGCGCTATCGTCGACCTGCGCCTGTCCTATGACCAGGACATCGACCAGGTTCGCGAGGTCCTGATGGAGCTCTTCGACGAGATCCGCGACGCCCCGCCGTTCGCCGGGGCACTCCGCGATGGCCCGGACGTGCTCGGCGTCGTTCAGCTCACCGACGCCGCGGAGATCGTCCGCGTGGTCGCCGAGACGATCCCATCGAAACGCTGGGAGATCGAGCGCACGCTCCGGGAACAGATCACGAACCGCTTGGCCCAGCGGGGGATCACACCGCCGCCGGTCCCTGCGATCGCACCGAACCCGACGACAGGAGGATGATCACCATGACGGTGAAGACCAAGGTGTGGTTGGCGTCGTGCGTGGTGGCGATCCTGTTCGCCGCGGGGTGCGGTGGCGCAGCCGGCGACGCGATCTCGAGCATCGCGTCGGGGTCGCGGCCCAGCGGGCCCGGCATCTCGTTCTCGCCGTCGATTACTCGCTCCCGACGGATGAGGCGTCGGCACCGACGGAAGTACCACCGAGGCTCCCACGGCGATCCCCACCGAGGTTCCCACGGAAGCCCCGACTACGGCCCCGACCGAAGCTCCAACGACGGCCCCGACCGAAGCCCCCACGACGCCACCGACCGAAGCCCCCACGACGCAACCGACCGAAGTACCCACAGAGAGCCCGACCGAAGCGCCGAGCGCGAGTCCGGCCGGCGGGGCCGCCTCGACGGGCACTTCCGCCATCTGGTGGGTGCTGGGGCTTCTGCACGGTCGCGGCGATCGTGGCGTTCCTGATCATGCGCAGCCGTCGGCGTCCTTCGACGGCTCTCCAACAGGCGTACGCGGCCACCGCGGCCGTTCGTGATCGCCTGGCCCAAGAGGTGCTCGACCCCGTCAGCGGCTCCGGGAACGCTCGATGCCCTGGTCGATGATGCCGATCGGGCTCTGCGGACGGTCGGGCGCACCGCGCCGGATGAGCGCACCCGCGTAGCGGTCGAGCAGACGCTCCGCGCGATCGGCGACACGCGCGATGGGCTCGCGTTGCGCTCGGCCACGACGGGTGCCGCGCATGCGAGTGGCGCCGACGTCGAGTCGCAGTTGCTCCGCGCGCTCGCGTCGCTGACGCCGCGCTCGGACCGTTGGGTGAGGCGGTCGGTGGAGCACCGTCGACGCGACCGGCTTCGAGTCGTCATCCGGGACGCCTCGGGTAGGCTTCGGCTGATGGTCGGGGACTGACGTCGGTCGACGAGCTTCAGCGGCCTTGGGCGCATCGCGGGACGTACCTGGCCGACCGCGGCCTCGCGACGGCGATCTACCTGGCGCTCTCGCTGAACAAGCCGCTCCTGCTGGAGGGCGAGGCGGGCGTCGGCAAGACCGAGGTCGCAAAGGTTCTCTCGTCGCTGCTGGGCCCACGGTTGATCCGGTTGCAGTGCTACGAGGGCATCGACGCTCGCAGGCGCTCTACGAGTGGAACTACTCGCGCCAGCTGATCGCCGTCCGTGCGATGGACGTCGTCTACGCCGAGACACACGTACAGGATCTGTTCGGGCCCGACTTCCTTGTGGAACGGCCGCTCCTAGCTGCGATCCGCGCGGGCTCCAAGGCCGTGCTGCTCGTCGACGAGTTGGACCGGGCCGACGACGAGTTCGAAGCGTTCCTGTTGGAGGTGCTGTCGGAGTTCGCGGTGACGGTAGCCGGATCGGGAGGGTTGCGGCCGAGACGCCGCCGGCCGTGATCGTCACGTCGAACCGCACCCGCGAGCTGCACGACGCGTTAAAGCGGCGCTGCCTGTACCACTGGATCGACCACCCGGATCTGGAGCGCGAGGTGCAGATCGTCCGCGTACGTGCGCCGCACGTGAGCGAGGCGCTCGCGCGTGACGTGGCGACCGCCGTCCTGCGCCTGCGCGAGATGGACCTGGCCAAGCTCCCCGGCGTCGCCGAGACGATCGACTGGGCGAACGCGCTCGCGTTCCTCGGCGCCGAACGGTTGGACGGCTCGCTCGCGGCGGACACCCTTGGGACGTCGTCAAGGATCATAGAGGACCCAGGAAGCTCGTCGTCACCCGGTTGGCCGAGCTGGTCGCCGACGCCGACGCCTGACCAGCACGATGACGAGACCGACGAGCACGACCCTCAACTTCGGACCGTGGTACCGACGTTCGCCGTTCTTCGAGGCGACCCTGCGGGCCGGCTGCTCCGCCTACGACATCTATCAGCACATGTACCACCCGAACACGTACGGGGATCCCGTGGAGGAGTACTGGGCCCTCGTGAACGACGTCACCCTGTGGGACGTCAGCGTCGAGCGCATCGTCGAGATCACCGGCCCCGACGCGAGCGCGTTCACGAACCTGCTGACCTGCCGCGACCTCACGAGGTGCGCCGTGAAGCAGGGCAAGTACATGCTCGTCACCGCCGCAGACGGCGGCATCGTGAACGACCCGGTGCTGCTGCGCGTCGAGGAGAACCGCTGGTGGCTGGCGCTCGCCGACTCCGACGCCGGCCTCTACGCGATGGGCGTGGCGGTGAATTCCGGCATGGACGTGACGGTCGCTCACCCCGAGGTGTACCCGGTGCAGGTGCAGGGGCCGAAGGCCAAGGACACGATGCGGGACCTGTTCGGCGACTGGATCCTGGACATGAAGTACTACTGGTGCGACGAGGCCGACCTCGACGGCATCCCCGTCGTGATCAGCCGCACCGGGTGGACCGCGGTCGTCGGCTACGAGATCTACCTGCGCGATCCGAGCCGCGGCGACGACCTGTGGGAGCGGATCCTGGACGCCGGCAAGCCGTACCACATCCGGGTCACGCCCTCGTCAGACATCCGCCGGATCGAGGCGGGGATCTTCGACTGGGGCTCCGACATCGGGCTGACGGACAATCCGTTCGAGGTCACGGGGCTCGAACGGCTCGTCGAGCCGCAGGACGCGGACTACATCGGCAAGGCCGCGCTGGAGCGGATCCGGCGCGAGGGTGTCGGTCGCAAGCTCGTCGGGATCGAGCTCGAGGGCGACCCGGTCGACCAACCCTCGCGACACTGGCCGGTCTCGGTCGCGGCGAGCAGGTCGGTCACGTCACCGACGCCTGCTGGTCGCCTCGACTCGAGAAGAACATCGGCTACGTCTGGGTCCCGATCGGGCTCGCCGCACCGGGGACGCGCCTCGAGGTCGAGACCGACGACGGCACCCGGGCGGGCATGACCGCCGCGCTCCCGTTCATCGATCCCCAGAAGAAGGTCCCCGCCGCGTAGGGAGCTGGAAACTCAGCTCACCACGCGATACAGACGCCAGCGCTCGGGCACGCCCTTCAGCTCGCGCTCGCCGGCGTCCTCGAACGCGAGGCCGGAACCGGCGACCAGATCCTTCACGGTCGAAGACGCGAGAACCTCGGAGGCTCCGGCCGATGCCGCGATCCTGGCTCCGATGATCACGGCGATCCCGCCCGCCTTGGCGTCGGATCGTCTCGATCTCACCCGTATGGACGCCGGCTCGTATCTCGATACCCAGCGGGCGGACGGCCTCGACCGCGGCCAGTGCACATCGGACCGCGCGTGCCGGGCCGTCGAAGGTCGCGAAGAAGCCATCTCCGGCCGTGTCCATCTCGATCCCTCGCGACCGCGCCAGCAGGTCCCGAACGATCGTGTGATGACGCTCGACGACGCCCCGCCACTCGTGATCGCCGAGATCCGCGGCCGTCCGGGTCGATCCGACGATGTCCGTGAACAGGACCGTCGCCAGGGCACGGTCGCCGCCGATCGCAGGGCGCGATCCGGTCACGAACTCCTGGATCTCGTCAGCCACCTCGTCCGAGTCCGCGCCGTGGAAGAACGCGTGCGTGTCTCCCGGGAACTCCACGAACCGAGCGCCCTCGATGTGCGTGGCCAGGTCGCGTGCGGCCTCGACATCGGCCACCGGGTCGTTCGTCCGATTCATGACCAGGGTGGGCACGTGGATGCTCGGGAGGACACCGCGGATGTCGATGTCCAGGTTCATGCGTTCGAGGTCCGCGAGGGCTCGCGGCGTCGTCGCGGCGCGCCACCACCTGCGGATCCGATCCTTCTGGTCCTCGGACATGTTGCTGTCTTCGCCGGCGCCGATGCCGAAGAGGTACGTGTCGGTCATCCCGTGCTCGGCCAGATCTTCGATCTCGGCGAGCGCTTCCTCCATGGATACGCCCCACGGGTAGTCATCCGTCCGGATCCACAGTTCGCCTGCGTGCCCCACAAGATGAGGCCACTCGTCCGCTCGGGGTACATCGCCGCGAAGACAGAGGCCATGCTGCCGCCCTCGGACGTGCCGAAGACGAAGGCGCGCTCGCTCCCCGCAGCGTCCATCACGGCACGGATGTCGTCGGTCCGTTCCTCGAGCGTGGGAGCCCCCGCCGGACGGTCGCTCATGCCCGTCCCCCTTTTGTCGAACCGGATCAGTCGAGCGAACGAGCTCAGGCGCTCGATCAGGGCGGCCGCCTCCGGGATCTCCCAGAACAGCTCCACGTGCGACACCGTGCCCGGAGCGTGCACGAGGTCGACGGTGTTGCCCTCGCCCGTGACTTGGAAAGCGACCATCACGTCGCCGCTCCGTGCGTACCTCGTCTCGGGGCGCGGTATCACGAGCCCACGACCCGGTAGAGGTGCCAGCGGTCGGGGACGCCCTTCAGCTCGTGCTCACCGGCGTCTTCGAAGGTGAGGCCTGAGCCCGACACGAGATCCTTGACCGTTTGCGAAACGAGAACCTCCGAGGGGGCGGCGAGAGACGCGATCCTCGCGCCGACGTTCACGGCGATCCCTCCGACCTTGCCCGCGATCGACTCGACCTCCCCGATGTGCACACCAGCCCGTACCTCGAGTCCGAAGCTCTTCACGGCGCCACCGATGGCTTGCGCGCACCGGACGCCGCGCGCGGGCCCGTCGAACGTGGCGAAGAACCCATCGCCAGCGGTGTCGACCTCGGTTCCACGGAACCGACTCAGGAGCCCTCGGACGACGTCGTGGTGGCGTTCGACGAGATCGCCCCAACCGCGGTCGCCGAGCTCCGCGGCTTTCGCGGTCGACCCGACGATGTCGGTGAACATCACGGTTGCGAGCACGCGATCGAGGTCCGGCACGTGGCGAACGCCGGTCAGGAACTCCTCGATCTCTCCCAGTACCGCCTCGACATCGCCGGCGAACGGGACCGCGTCCGAGCCGGGCAGCTCGACGAAGCGTGCCCCGTCGATCTGGTCTGCGACGAAACGCCCGCCCTCGATGGGGTCGTTCTGGTCGTCGGATCGGTGCACGACGAGCGTCGGGACGTGGATCGAACGGAGGACCGGCCGGACGTCAGTCTCCATGGAGAGTCGCTCCAGGGCCACAGCCGCGCCGGGGTTCGCGGCCGCCCGATAGAAGGTCATCGTTTCCTGTGCGAGTTCGTCGTCCCGCAACAAGGAGGGGCTGTACTCGGCCAACATCTCGAGGAAGAACCTCTCGGTGCCCCATCCTTCGCGCACCTGTTCGAGCCATACCTCCCACTCTTCCGTCGTGAACTGCCACGGATAGTCGGGCTTGCGGATCCCACAGGCTGACGGACCGAACAGCCCCAGCGCGGACGTGCGATCTGGATGCATCGCTGCGAAGAGGATCGCCGAGAGGCAGCCGTCCTTGAATCCGAACACCGCCGCGCGCTCGCAACCGGCGTCATCGAGCACCGCGATGAGATCGTCAACCACCACCTCGAGCGGCGGGAGGTTCTCGGGTGGGAGTCGATCCGACAGCCCGGTCCCGCGGCGATCCACCTCGATCACGCGAGCGAATGCTCCGAGTCGAGCGTAGAAGTGAGCCGTGGGCGGGTAGCGCCACTGGGACTCGAGATGGGAAACCCATCCGGGGACGCACAGCAGGTCGAGGGTCCCGGCGCCGAACGTCTGGTAGGCGATCGAGATCCCCTCCCGACGCACGTAGCGCACTTCGGGCGACTGCATCGTTCGTACTCTGGTGCGGCCCTCATTTCGGTGTCAAGGGAGATCCGCACACTGACGGCCTGTGTACCGCTGGCCAAGAACGGCGGCCTCACACGTGCGTGAGCACGAGATCCAAGGGCCGCGGCATCCACGCCAGATCCACCGCGTCCACGAGCATCGCGCCCGTCTGGATCTTCCGGCCGCTGTGGGTACCGATGAACCGCCGGAGCTGCTCAGCGTGGGGCCGGCCGCGCCATGCGGGCTGTCGCTGGAACGTGCGGAACGACCCCAGGTCGCCCTGCGCCTCGATCACCTCCTCGACGAGCGCAGGGCCAGCGGCGCGGATCAGCTCGTCCTCGAGATCCGCATCGCACACGAAGAAGCCGAGCCGTTCCATGTCGGCGGTGCCGAGGTTCGAGCCGAGGCCGGCCCGCTGGAGCGCGCCTCGATAGTCGCCCACCTCAGCCGCATCGCAGAGGCCCGCGAGGACCACGTCGGCACCACGCGGTCCGAACAGGTCCATGAAGCGACCGATGTTCTTGGAGCCGCCGATCGGCACGATCGAGACGCCCTCGGCGCCCAGGTCTCGGCCACGGCGGCGCGCGAGCGCCTCGAGCGCGAGCTGGTCGCTCACGCCCTCGACCAGCACAACTGCGCGCGGGAACCGGTCTTCACGACGATCCATCGGGCGGCACGGTATCGGACCGAGGCGCGGCGATGCTCATCTAGGCAGGTCGCGGCCGCTCGCCGGGGTTCTCTAGGCAGAAGGACCCCAACGCGGCGATGTCGGTCCGCCGGTTGTGAAGAGATCGCGGTCGTCGCAGGATAGGTGACTACGATGAGTCAGCGCACACGAGTGCAAACGATCCGTTTCGACGCCGCGCTGTACTCGATCGATGGGTGGACCATCTTGCGCTTGCCTGATAAGGCGAGCGGGCAACTCCCGTCGCGCGGTCAGGTGGCGGTCCGAGGAACGATCGATGGTCATGGGTTCCAGACGGTCCTAGAACCGGACGGCAACTCCGGCCACTGGATGAAGATCGATGGAAGGCTGCAACGAACCGCCGCGTTGCGCGCGGGCGACGCGGCGACGCTCGAGATCGAGACACTCGAGGACTGGCCGGAGCCGAACGTGCCGGAGGATCTTGAGACAGCTCTGGCAGCCGCCCCGCAGAGGATCCAAGACCTCTGGAAGGACATCACGCCGATGGCGCGCTGGGAATGGGTTCGCTGGGTCGATGCAACCCGGAACCCTGACACGCGCGAACGACGGGTCGAGGTAAGCATCTCGAAGTTGAAGAGCGGGAAACGACGGCCATGCTGTTTCAACCTTGCCGCATGCACCGACCCGAACCTCTCGAAGAGCGGCAAGCTGATCGAGCCAGCTTGATCCGAAGCCGCCAAGCTCAGAGACCGATAGAGCGAGACTGATAGCGGATCTGAGTGCACCTGTAGTGCAGTATCATGCACTCGTGGATCAGAACACTTCGGCCCTCGCGGTGGCGATCGGCGTCCGGGTCAGAAAGGAACGGCAAACGCGGCGCTGGACGCTTGATCGATTGGCGAAGGCTGCCGGGGTGAGCCGCCGGATGGTGGTCAACGTCGAGCAGGGCGCCGCGAACCCCAGCGTCGGTACCTTGCTGAGGATCAGCGACGCACTCGGCGTCGGACTGCCAGCGTTGGTCGAGTCACCTCAACCCAAGCCCGTCAAGATCACCCGCCTCGGTGAAGGCGCCACCCTGTGGACCGGTGCGGCAGGTGGAAGCGGGGTGTTGGTGGTCGGCACCGAACCACCGGATGTAGTCGAATTGTGGGACTGGAACCTAGGTCCTGCAGACCACCATGTGAACGAGGCCCACGCGCCGGGCACGAAGGAGCTCGTGCACGTCCAGCAGGGCACGATCACCGTCGAGGTCGCCGACCGGTCGGTCACCCTCGAGGCCGGGGACGCGGTCGCGTTCCCCGGCGACGTGGCGCACTCCTACGCGAACCCAAGCACACAGCCGGCGAGGTTCACACTGGTCGTGTTCGAGCCGGGTGTGGGGTCGGGATCCCGGTCGGACAACGTCGATGCTTGAGTTCGGGACGCTCCAGGAGTTCCTCGGCAGCGGCCGTGTCGATGACGCGGTGTTCGCCCTGCGGCCCGACTACCGCGCCCTGCTGCTTGCGGTCGACGGGCTCATCCCCGGCCCGAGCGACCAGGCGAGCGACGCACTCCTCCAAGCCGCTGAGGCCGCCGCCGCTGAGGCACTCCGTGACCGGCCGATTGAACAGCTCCCGCACGTGGCGGCGTGGCGGGACACCTACCGGGCGTTCGGAGTCAAACCGCAACGGATGCGCAACAGCCTGGAGGCGCTCCTACGCCGTGCGACATCCGGGCTCCCACGCGTGAACCGGCTCACCGACCTCTACAACGCGGTTTCGTTACTGCATCAGATCCCGCTCGGTGGGGAGGACCTAACCCGCTACACCGGCGCGCCGCGGCTCGTCCGCGCCACGGGCGAGGAGCCTTTCGACACGGTGGCCGACGGCATCGCGGTGATCGAGCATCCCGATCCCGGCGAAGTGGTGTGGTGCGACGACGCGGGCGTCACTTGCCGGCGATGGAACTGGCGCCAGGCACGCCGCACGCAGCTCGGTGGCGACACGACCGCCGCGCTATTCATCCTCGACGCGCTGGACCCGATGGCCGACGAGGCACTTCACGACGCCGCCGACGACCTGGTCGCCCACTTGACTCGGCTCGGCCCCGATGTCCGGGGCATCCGCCGCCTGATCGCTGCCGGCACGACAACTGACGAAGGGGACTGACATGCTCATCCACCCATGGGACGCTGCCCTCGACGCGGTCGAATGGCAGGACTGGCTGGTATCTACCGACCGATTCGGGACGCTCGTGGTCAACAACCTGGACCCAGGCCTGGCTCCGCTGGCGCAACCCACTCACTTCGTCTTCTCCGGCGACGATCTGCTCCTTCATCTCGCCAGACCGAACCCGATCTGGCCGCACCTGGAGGCGGCCGACGAGGTACGGCTGGCGGTGATCGGCGACTACGCGTACATCCCGACGTACTGGCGGGCCAAGGCCGGCGGGGCTGACGAGGACGGTGTACCCACCAGCTACTACACGGCCGTGCAGTTCGTGTGTCGGCCCACGGTGGTCGACGACCCTCAGGGCAAAGTCCAGATCCTCGCCGCGCAGCTCTCGGACATCCAACCCGAGGGGGGTCACGCGAGCGTGGGCGTCGACACGGAACCGTACGGACGGATGTTGCCTGGCATCCGCGGCGTCCGCCTGACGGTGCTGCGGGTGGATGCGAAGTTCAAGTACGACGACGCGAACCCCGTCGATCACCGCGAACGCGTCATCGGCAACCTCGAGCAGCGGGGCCGCGGGCTCGACGCCGGAGCCGCGAAGCAGCAACGGCGGCGCCTCGCCGCGATCGGTGATTGGCAGACCCACAGGGATCGACCATGACCACAACCCATCCTCGCTGCCGAACGAACCGACCGGAGCTACCGCGTCTACGCTTCCCGCCCTCGCGGTTCGGTTAGACGCCGGCGAAGTGCATGGTCGTGCCCACGCTGATTTGGACGTAGGCCTCTGGCAGAGCCTTGGCCAGATCGTGAGTAGCTCGCCAGCCGGTGCAGTGCCCGGGAACTACCCAGTCAGGACCAATGGCGACCAGTTCAGTGATGGTTCGGGGGATGATCGGCTCGAAGAGCCCGCCGGTCAGGTGGAGACCGCCAACGAAGGCGTGGATCTTCGGGACCCCGGTGACGCGCTGGGCATTGCGGAGCACGTTGATCGCCCCGGAGTGGCTACAGCTGGACAGTACGACCAACCCTTTGCCTCGGACGTTGACGATCACCGACTGGTCGTCCCAGATCCACGGGTCGGGCTCCCACCCATCGTCGGTCCGAGCGTCTTGGACGGGGAATCCCTTCTCGAAATCAGTCACCCGTTCCGTTTGGCCGCTCACGAGCACCGTCCCGTCGAGAAGCAGCGAAGGGCCGCGTTCTTCGACCACGTCGACGCCCTCGGCGGCGAGGTCGGCTCGACTCGGTGGAGGCATGTGGATCTCGGTCCCGGTGGGGAACACGATGCGGCGATCCCGCCAGGCGTCGGGGTGCAGCACCAAGGGCATGCCCGGCCGGCCCAGTCGCCGGAACATCCCCTCAAGACCCGTGTGGTGATCGGGGTGTCCATGGGACAGGACCACCGCCCGCAGGTCGGTGGGGCGGATCTCGAGGACATCCATGTTGTGCACGGCGGTATCGCGGCCGAGACCGGCGTCGTAGAGGATCGACTGGGTCTTCCCCCCTCGTTGCACGGCAAGGAGCAGGGCGAACCCGTGCTCGGCCCGCAGCTGATCCTGCTCGGACCACTCATAGGCGAGCGGCGCTCGGCGGGCGGGCTCCGTGCTTGCCATCAGCACGTCGACGAACGTGTCGACGAGTACGGTCACGTCGGCTACGTCTACCGGCACCGGCGATGCCTGCTCCATCGACCTGCCTCCCTAGATGGCTCGATGCTATCGCCAGCGCCGAGCGACAGTTTGCGACGATCGCCTGAGCGCGGCGGCCGGTTCTTACGTGACGGAGAGTCCGGCGTACATCCCCATCGCATAGTGACCGGGAAGGTTGCAGATGAGCTCGTACGATCCGGGGGCGAGCTGAACGGTCACCCAGCCTTGAGCACCCGACTCGATCCCGTCACCGATCCCTGCGGAGCAGGACCTGGATGACTCGCCGAGGCTTCCATCCTCGCTGACCTTCCCGTCCGAACCGACCCCACGCGATCCCGGCCCACCGGGCGGCATCGGCATGATGACCAGCTCATGCGTGATCGTCCCGCTGTTCCAGACCCGGAACGAAACGGTTCCCGAAGAGGTTCCCGCCGGGTTGACCATCACGGTCATCATGCGAGCGAACGGCGTCTCCCCGGGCATCGAGCCCATCATCCCCGGCCCACCGGGCATCAGCTGCCCGTTCCGCCACGCAGGCATACGTCCGTTCATCATCCCGCCCATATCGGCAAGGGTGACGTCGAGCGTGGATCCCGGCAGGTTCGGCGCTCTGCACGTCGGGGCGGTCAATGCGGCAACTCGAGGCGCTGATCGAACGGCAACGATGGCGACTCCACCGGTCGCCATGACGAGCACCACGATGGCGATCGCCGTAGTGCCAACCAGCGTCCGCGGGGGTCGTCCGTCGCCCTGCGAGCTCCCCTCTGACCGACGGGAGGCGGACGCGAGAAGCAGCAAGAGGGCGCCGATCCATGCGAGGACGAGGAGGACGAGGACCCACATCCAGGGACCAGCCCATCCCTGCTGATGCCCGATCACGTCTTGCACCTCGCGTCAAGGGGATGTTCGTCGTCCACGCGGCCAGCATGTCGCTGAAGCTGGTCGGTGTTGTAGGCCTAAAGCCCCGCTTGCGGCAGGCCGGTGCGAGCAGACCTTGTTGGTGGGATGACCGGCGCGAGGAATCGATGAGTCGACGACCTTGTCACAAGTTCGAGACGGGGAGTTGGTGCGTGCCTAACCCAGCGGATGCGATCTCTTGGTACCCGGACGCCTAGCGTGGCTGCAGGTGAAGACGAGCGTTGGGAGGGGGTGAGTACGGTGCCGAAGAAGAGCGAGGAGAAGAAGCGCGATCGGAAGAAGGACAAGGGCGAGGAGAAGAAGAAGTAACCGCTCCAAGCCTTGATGCCCGAGCCTCGCCGCGGCCGCTCCGCGACCGCGGCAGGCTCGGGGCGCATAAGAGACCCACGACGGAGGAGGGTCGTCCGTGGCTGATCTGAGCGATACGGAGGGGCCGAGCGACCCTCGACCTGCGCCCATCCCATGGCAGCGCGTGATCGGGCTGGTGAGACCGCTCTGGCGCGGTGTTACGGCCATGGTCGCCCTCACGGTCACGGGTGTACTGGTCGGCCTGATCCCGCCTGTCGCGCTCGGACTGCTCGTCGACGCCCTCGTCGAGCGCAACGACCGACCTGAGGCGCTCGTTATGACCGGCTTGATCGTGCTCGCGATCGTGGGCGAAGCGGCGGCGTACATCGTTTCAGACGGTATGTACGCGAAGAACGCGAGCCGCCTCTACATGGATGTCCGTCTCCAGATGTTCCAAGGGGCGGTCCGCATGGCAGACGCGGGCGAGGACAGCGGAGGGCTCGCCTCGCGGTTCATCTCCGACGCCGAGACCCTCGAGCAGGTCACGATGTCGCTGATCGACAGCGGGTCGATGCTAGTGGTGGAGTTCGCGAGCGCGCTCGTCTTGCTCGCGCTGATGGAGCCCTGGTCCGTCGTGGTCGTGGGCGTGACACTGACGGGCATCTGGTTCGTGACGAAGCGGACGCAGGAACCGGCGGCGACCGCGGGTCAGCACCGCCAGGAAGAGCTCGAGGCCATGACCAGCTCGATCTCGCGCGAGCTCCGACGTCGCGACGATCCGGACGCTCCCAGTCGCTTCCGCGCGGCCGCCGAGAGGCTGATGGCCGCCGAGGTCCGGCTCGGCTGGTTGCGGGCGCTCAACTTCCAAGGGTCGGGCGGGCTCGCGAAGGTCGGACCCATCGCTGTCGTCGTCGTCGCAGCGTTCGCTGGCACGCAACACATCGGCACCCTGATCACCCTGTACCTCCTCTCGCAACGAGTCTTCTGGGGGTTCGACGGCCTGATCGACCTCAGGCTCGGCATGCAGAGCGTGCGAGGCGGGGTCGATCGATGCTTCGAGCTGATCGACACGGCGGGCGACGATCTCGCAGTCACGACCCTTGTGAGGACCGGATGAGGAGGCGATCGCTATGAGCAACGCGTTCCAGCCCGTGCTGAGTATCCGCGCCCGCGTCGAGGAGCGTCAGGCGCCGTCGTTCATCCGCGTGGCGCTCCGCGAGATCCGCGGCTACATCGAGGAGCAGGGTGTAGAGGTTCAAGGTCCACCGTTCTCGATCTGCCATCCGGTGCCGGACCACCGGATCGATGTCGAGGCCGGATGGCCGGTCCGTGGAGCCTCCGGCGCCGGTCGGATCGCGTGTCGCGAGATGCCGCCTGGGCTGATCCGACGGCGCGGAGATGACGCCTCGCGATCGATCTCCGCGAGCTCGCGGGAACTAGAGGTCCAAGCATCGCAGCGCGTACAAGTGGATCCGGCGACCACGAGTTGAAGGCTGTCCCGACCGCTGGCGCCTTTGCCCGGTGGTGAGCTGATGTCGCTCCTCATACGTACTTGGTCAGCAGCGACGACGTCGCCATCGCTTACTCGGTCACCTCATCTGAGTTCTGTTCAGTCTTGAGCGTAGCGAGCACGTCGAGCTCTACTTGGACGGTCTTGGAGACCAGCCATCCTCCCGTTTCAAGGGCAAGGTTCCAGCTCGCACCGAACTCCTCCCGGTCGATCTCGGTCGTCGCGGCGAACCCTGCCCTGGCGTTCCCCCAGGGGTCTTGGCTCAAGCCAGCGAACTCGACCTGAAGAACCTGGGGGCGTGTGACGTCCCGGATCGTGAGGTCGCCGGTCACCACGATCCGGTTCTCGCCGGGAAGCTCAACCTTCGTGCTCTGGAAGCGGATCTCCGGGAAGCGCTCAACGTCGAGGAAGTCAGGTGACCGCAGGTGCTTATCGCGATCCTCGTTCCCCGTGTCGATACTCGATGCCCCGATGAAGAGCTCCGCCGAGGACTCCTCCGGGCGCTCGGACACGCGGATAGCTCCCGAGAACTCCGAGAAGTGTCCTCGGACCTTGGTGACCATGAGGTACCGGGCCACGAAGGCCAAGGAGGTGTGGCCGGGGTCGATCTCCCATGTCCCGGCAGCGGGCGCCTCGATCCCGTGAACGATCCTCGAACTGGTGTCGCCGCTCATGTCGCTCCCTCTCTCTGGATCTCAAGCACCGTTCCTGGCTCAGAGGCCCACATTAGCCCGAGGAGCCCATGGAGCCCTGCTGACCTTCATGCCGAGTCCGCGTAATCGACGTGACACCGTGACTACATCGCCGGACACAAGGTCCCGACGAGGAAGTAGCCAGTCCTTGCATATGTGTTCACTCGCGCCACTCCCTGCCGCATGGCGGAACGCCACAGATCCTTATCCCTTGCTTAACCCAGCCCGGCACGTTGGTTTGCCGATACCTAGATAGGTTGCACGGATCCGGAGAGGGAGGTCTCACATGAGTAAGCACGGTATCGGTGGCACAAGCTGGCGCGCAGGCGTCGTGCTCGCAAGCGGGCTGCTCGTTAGCTTCATGGCGCACCCGCTCGGGGCGGGTGCGACACCGCGTTCCGACACATCCACCCCGACATGTCAGGGGCAGCCCGCAACGATCGTCGGAACACCAGGCGACGACGTGATCACCGGGACCCCTGGCAACGACGTGATCGTCGGCATGGGCGGCAACGACGTGATCAACGGCATGGGCGGCAACGACTTGATCTGCGCAGGAGCCGGCGCCGACGTCGTGAACGGCAACGGCGGGAACGACGACGAGAACGGCGGAAGCGGGGACGACACGATGTCCGGCGGGAGCGGGGACGACACGATGTCTGGGGGACAAGGGGACGACGACCTCAGCGGCAACGGCGGGAATGACGACGAGAACGGCGGGAGCGGCGACGACGCCTGCGATCAGAACGCGGGCTCCTCTCCCGGCGACAACCTTGGCAGCTCATCCAATGATGACGGGTCGGATGGGTGCGAGACCTCCGACGACGGTTCCGATCCGGGGAGCGGAGGCGACGACCTGTTCCACGTCGGCCGATAACTCGATGCATGTGCCCCTGCGCAGGGAACGGGTGGGATGGGAGTCATCGGACGCGAGGCCCAGCGATCATCTGACGAACGCTACTTGTTCCCGGACCGTGCTTCGAGCGGAGAGTGGAGACCGGCTAGTCTCGCCGATCGGCGTCGTTCCGATCCTCTGAGGCGTCACTGCGAGTGAACTCGTCGAGCTAGTGGACGCTGTCCACCCCGCGGGCCTTCCGCCCGCCCACGTCGGTGTCAACGCTGGACCGATGATCTCCGACGAGGGTGACTACTTCGGTCGGACCGTCAACATCGCGGCGCGTATCGCCTCGCAGGCGGGCCCCGACCAGGTCTATGTGGGCATCGATGTCCTGCTGCAGGTCGAGCAAGAGGGATTCCGACTCGTCGAGGTCGGAGCCTTCGAGGTGAAGGCACCATGACGATGGGTCAGCCTGTTTGAAGGAAGCTGTCCGGATTCGCGTCCGGTGGAGGCCGAAGCGCGATGAGGCACGACCCTCGCGCGTCTATATGGTGAGATGCCTGAGGGGACAGCGCGCATGGATCGAGAAACGTGGGTCCGGCAGGCCGAGCCGCGTCCAGGCAGCCTGGAGGATCTCTATGCCCGTCACGTCTCCGAGGCCGTCCGGCTCGCGTTCCTGCTTACGCGCGACGACGGCGTCGCCGAAGAGCTCGCGCAGGAAGCGTTCATCAAGGTGGCGGGTCGCCTCCGTCACCTCCGCTCACCGGACGCGTTCGCTGCCTACCTCCGCCGGACCGTTACCAACCTCTGCCTGAGCCATCATCGACGCGTGAAGGTCGCTCGTGCGTACGCGGAGCGAGAGGCTGCCAGATCCGGAGGCCGGGAATCGATGAGCGGAGCCCCGGACCTGGAAACACGGGACGAGTTACGTCGGGCGCTCGTCGAGCTCCCGGACCGCCAACGGGCCGCGGTGATCCTGCGCTTCTACGCCGACCTCAGCGAGGAGCAGGTCGGGCACGCCCTCGGGTGCTCGGTGGCGGCCGCGCGTTCGCTGGTGTTCCGAGCGATGGAGACGCTCCGCGATCGGATCGGAAGTGAGGACGCGTGAACGACCTGGAGCGACGCATCCGAGACGTGCTCGCCGAGGATGGAGCTCGTGCGCCCCTCGCCGGACCGATGCCGGCCGACCTCCGGCCGGAGGTCCGGCGTCGGCAGGCCGTGACGATGGCCGTCACGGCCCTCATCACGGTCCTCGTACTCGCAGGGTCCGTGGCCGCGATCCAGAGCCTCACGGCGGCCCGCCAGGAGCTTCCGGCTACGCCGCCGACGCCGGCGTCGGTCACCGGGGACACCCGGCCCGTGTTCCAACGCACCGCGACGATCGGCGGCCTGTCGATCACGGGTCCGAGCGACTGGGTCCTGGTCGACTACTTGGGTCTGTGGAACGCCGATGCCGTCTCGCTGGACAGCACGACGGTCCCGGTGCTCGAACTGACGAACTTCGATCCGGGGCTCTCGACCCCCGTCTGCGACTCGCCACCCGGCGGGCCGACGCGGTTGCCGGCCGACGGGGTCGTGATCCTCGCGATCGTCGGCAACGGCGAGCGGGAACGTCGACGACGCCTGTGGCGGCAACATCGACGACTTCCACAACCGGGACGCTCAGCTGGGGAGGCTCGGTGCCGTACCGTTTCATCCTCGCGATGGGCTCGAACGTCTCCGTGCGTGACCGGGCGAACGCCGAAGCGAGCTGGCGCTCGCTCACGTGGGCCGCATCCCTCTCGCCGTATGCCCGGGGGGCGCCTGCGCAGTACGTCCTCGATGGCTACCAGGACGGTGGCAACTGGGGGCTCTTGGAAGCGCGTCCTTCGCGAGGAGGGGTGTTGCTCACGGAGTCCGATCTCAGCTCGAGCGGACGCGGAGCGACCGCGTACGTCTACTCCAGTCTGCCCGCCGGCCGAGCCATCTACGCGAAGCATGAGGATCGGTTCGGGATCGTCGACCAGAACGCGGCCAAGGTGGACTTCTACCGCGAGCGGGGCGGGGCTCCGATCGTGGGGCGTGTGCTCGACCTGCCGCCGAGCCTCGCGTTCCCGTTCGACGCGTGGTGGTTCGGCCCGCAGCTCGGGCAGACCTGGTCCGGGGGTGCGGTGGCGTTCGACGCCACCGGCGAGATCCTCGGGTCGACCATCTCGCCGCTCGTTCGGTCGGTGCCGGCCGGAACCCTGCGCGCGTTCGGTACCACGTGGCGGGTCAAGGACTCGCGGAGCGCGAACGGATGGCATGCCCAGGGGTGCGTGGAACCCCCGTCGGTTCCCACGTCCCAACCGTGCGAGCTTCCGCTCGGCGGCGGGCTGCTCGTCCAGACGTTCAGCGAGCCGGTCCCCGCTTCGTTCCTGGCGGTGTCCGCCGGCGGTGACATCAGGACCGAGATCCGGATGCCCGACGGCACCGTCCTCCAGCCGATCCGATTCCCGTCATGGAGGGGATCTGCCGTGGACGTCTTCGTCCTGGGGGGCGCCGGATCGGGGAGGCTCGTCTACCGCTATCACAACCATGGTCCTCGCGAGTACGAGGGACCCACCGTGCGATGGCCCAACCAGGGCTAGGCTGGGCCTCGGATGCACGACTGGCTCGGGATGACGACCGTTCCAGACCGATACGCTTAGACCCGCCTAGCCCGATGGCGTGCCGGGTGTCGGACGTTGTCCGACTTCGCGTCCGGAGAGCGACCAAAGCTATCAACCCCCTTCGTTGTTGATGATTGACGCGCGTCGTCTGCGGCTTGTTGGATGAGGCCATGGCAGCGACGACCACGGATCCGCTCGCACCGCTCGTCACGTTCGGACGCGATCTGCGCGCCCGTGGACTCCCGGTCGGCACCGGTCGGATCCTGACGTTCTGCCGCGCGGTCGCCGCGCTCGGGCTCACGGATCGCGACTCGCTGTACTGGGCGGGCCGGACCACCATGATCGGTCGCAAGGAGGACGTCGTCGCGTACGACGAAGCGTTCGCGGACTGGTACGCGAGCTTCGGGGCGAGCGGAGCGCTCCGGATCGAGCTGGATCTCCCGGGCGCGCGGGATCGGGAACGGTCGATCGACTGGGGCGACCAACCCGAGAACCTCGAGATCCAGGTGGGCTCGACGGCCGCGATGTGGCGCGGCGCCGGTGACGAAGAGCCGGAGCCCGGAGACGAGACGTCGATCCGGATCGTCGCGAGCGGTGTGGAGGTCCTGCGCGAGAAGTCGTTCCCGGAGTTGACCGACGAAGAGCGCGCGCGGGTCGGGGCGATGATCCGCCGGCTCGCGGTCGCGGTCCCCGTCGAACGCACGCGCCGCACGCGTGCAGCGAGCAAGGGCTCGACGTTCGACATCCGGCGCACATTGCGTCGTTCCCTCCGGACGCAAGGCGAGCCGTTCGACCGTGCATGGCGGGCGCGGAAGTCACGGACGCGACCGCTCGTGCTGATCCTCGACATCAGTGGCTCGATGGCGCCGTACGCGCGGGCGTTGATGCAGTTCGCGTACGCGGCCATGACCGCCGGTCGGCGGGTCGAGGTGTTCGTCTTCGGTACGCGGCTCACACGCGTCACACGGACGCTCCGCACGCGCGATCCCGACCGCGCGTTGAAGGAGATCGGACAGCAGGTCGCCGATTGGGAGGGCGGCACGCGGATCGGCGAATCTCTGAAGACGCTGCTCGACGGGTGGAGCCAGCGGGCCGCCCTCCGTGGCGCGGTCGTCGTGTTCTGTTCCGACGGGCTCGAGCGTGGAGAGCCGGAGCTGCTCCGCGCGCAGATGGCGCGTCTGCGGCGGCTGGCGCATCGCGTCGTCTGGGTCAACCCCCTGAAAGGCTCGCCGCGATACGAGCCGCTGGCGCGCGGCATGGCCGCCGCGATGCCATCCGTCGACGTGTTCCTCTCGGGTCACAACCTGGAGAGCCTGGAGGCGTTGGGGAAGGCGCTCGGGGCCTAGCCCGTCGCGGCAGGCGCGGGTAGGCTGGGCGGGTGCCGGACGACGACGACATCCTCGAGGCGTACGAGCAGGAGTTGGACGATCCGGCGTTCCACCAGCCGGTTCGTCGCTCCAACCGTGGCTTCTGGATGGTCGCGATCACGATCTTCCTCGGCGCCGTGGTGCTGATGGTCGAGATCTTCGCGAACCGTCCCATGGTGAACGCGATCTCGCGGACGGAGCACGATCTGAACGTCGCGCGGCGCGACGCCAACCGCATCTACGCCGACGGAGGAACGTTCACGTCGGCAGACGCGTCCGGGCTCGGCGCGGTCGACACCGGCCGGACCTACGTGACCGCCGACGAACCTGTGTCGACGCCGGGGACGATCAGCGTGTACGCGTCCGGTGAAACTTGGGCTGCCGCGACCCGGACCGTGCAGGGGACCTGTTTCTACGTGAAGCAGGTGGCCGGGCAGGACACGCGGTATCTGGTCGCCGACGGCGATTGCACCGGCCGCGAGGCACTCGGGGCCAACGCATCGCAGTGGTAGTGGTCGGCTAGCTCCCCGGAGGCGGCATCGGCGGGGGCGGCGGCATCGGGGGGCTCGCTGAAGGCGAACCCGACGCCGGCGGCAGACCCGGAGCACCAGGCGGCGCGGGGGTGGGCGCCGATCCCCATCCGCCGGCCACGTCGGCCGGATAGGTCAGCGAGCCCCTGGCGAGCAGCGACTCCTTCGTCACCACGTTCGTGTGACCCCAGCGATCGCCCAGCCGCTGCTTGGTCGGCGAGGCCCACACCGAGATCGCGGCCACCAGGTATGCCGGGATGTAGGGGATCAGGTCGACGATGCGCGCGAGGTTCCGCACGATCGCTCCGGACCAAGAAAGCTTGGTGCCGTCCTCGTTCACGACGCGGATCCCCAGGGCGAACTTGCCGATCGTCGCGCCGGCGACCCCTTCGAGCACGGTGAAGTAGACGAGTCCGATGATGCCGGGCCACAACAGATGGCGGCCGTGCCACCCGATCCGGAGATAGCCCTGGCCATGCGTGATCTCCGCGAACGGTCCGGACATCACCAACAGGATCAAGCCGTCGACGACGATCGCGACGAACCGCCGGGCGACACCCACGTAGCGCATCTGCCGACGCTACCAGCCCGCGCCGTGGATCATCGGTAGGCCCGGTCCAGCAGCTGGACGGGATGCACGACCTCCGCGTCCACGCCGAGCTCCCGGAGGCCGGCCGCGATCTGCATCGTGCACCCGGGGTTGGCACTCGCGATCACGCGCACGCCGGTGTCGCGGACGGCCTCGGCCTTCTCGCGCATCAGCGCGGTCGACATCTCGGGCTCGGTGACGTTGTAGAGGCCGGCGGCGCCGCAACAGCGGTCGCCGTTCGCGATGTCGACCACCTCGAGTCCCGGGATCGCGGCGAGGACGGCCCGGGGCTGAGCACGGATCCCTTGCGCACGAAGGGCGTGGCACGCGTCGTGATACGCGACCCGATCCTCGCCCAGCGCGTGCATCGACAGGTCGACCAGTCCGCCATCGGCCAGGAACGCCATCACGTCCACCACGGGCAGCTCGGTGCCGTCGACCAGGTCGCCGTACACCTGCATGTGGGCCCCGCACCCCGCGGCGTTCACGATGACGTGGTCCACGCCGGTGAACACGCGCGCGTTGTGACTCGCGAGTCTACGCGCCGTGGCTAGCCGACCGTTGTGGGCGCCGAGCGCGCCGCAGCACCGCTGGGCCTTCGGGACCACCACCCGCCAGCCGTTGCGAGCCAGCACGCGGATCGTGGCTCGGTTCACGTCGTGGAACCACCGGTCCTGCACGCAGCCCGAGAGCACGGCGACGGTTCCCCGAACCTCGATATCGGCGGACGGCTCCGTGACGCGCGGCAGTCGGGCGAACGGCGACGTTCGGCGCGGCGCGAGCGCGCGTATGCGCCGCGGCAGGAACGGGCGCGCGATCGGCTGCAGCGCCGAGGCCACCCGCAGGACGAACGGGTGCGGAAGCACCACGTCGAGCCCCAGCCACCGAAGGAACCGGGCGCCCCGCGATCGGAGGGGTTCCACCTGGACGCGCGCGCGTTCCATCATCCGCCCGAACGGCACGTGAGACGGGCAGACGTCCTCGCACGCCCGGCAGACCAGACACAGATCCATGAACGACGCGAACGTGTCGTCGACCACACCGACACCCTCGGAAACCGCCCGCATCGCCGCGATCCGGCCGCGTGGCGACGCGGACTCCTCGCCGGTCAAGCGGTAGGTCGGACAGTGGGGGAGGCATAGACCGCACGCGACGCACGACGAGAGGTCAGCGTCCGTGGGAGCGTCGTCGCCGACCCACCCGGGCTGCGCGCCGGGCTCGCGACCGATGAACCGGAACCCCTCGGGCAGCTCGGACCCGAGCACCGATCCAGCGGCGGGGTCTCGGTCGGCGGACACGGTTCCTATCGTCGCACGCGGAGGCGCCCGAGATTGACGTTGGCCGGAGCGGCCCCTACGGTCGCGGCGTGACGGACACGGACGCGGGGGCCGGACGGGAACGGCGGTTCGGGCGTCTGACGGAGCCGTCCGACGAGCTCCTCACGTACGGGTCGTATCTGAAGATCCCCGAGCTCCTCTGCGCTCCAGCAGCTGCGTTCCGATCCGCCCGTGCACGACGAGCTGCTGTTCATCGTCGTGCACCAGGCGTACGAGCTGTGGTTCAAGCAGCTGCTGTTCGAGCTGGGGTCGGTCCGCGATCGCATGATCGCCGGCGACGCGGAGCGGGCGCGCCACTACCTGGTCCGTGTCCACACGATCGAGCGCGTCCTGATCGAGCACATCGAGGTGCTGCAGTCGATGTCGCCGCAGGACTTCCTGGAGTTCCGGACGCTCCTCACACCGGCGTCGCGGGTTCCAGTCGGTGCAGTTCCGCGAGCTCGAGTTCGTCTCGGGGTTGAAGGATGCCCGCTTCCTCGACGACATGGCGACGGTGCCCGAGGAGCGCGCGCGCCTGGAGCGGCGCCTGGGGGAGCCCTCGCTCTGGGACGGGTTCGTCGCGCTCCTCGAGGAACGGGGGTTCCCGATGCCGGCCGACGACGACGATCGACGGAGAGCGTCGCTCGTCGCGATGGCGCAGGATGATCGCGAGCTGTTCGCGGTGAGCGAAGGGCTCCTCGACCACGATGAGGCGTTCGCCGAATGGCGGTTCCGTCACGTGCTGATGGTCGAACGCGAGATCGGGGCCAAGCACGGGACGGGGGGGTCCAGCGGCGTCGGCTACCTGCGCTCCACGCTGGACAAGCGTTTCTTCCCGGAGCTCTGGGGTCTGCGCTCGCACCTGTAGAACCTGTGTTGGTTACCCGGTCGTAACGATATGGCCCCTCGGCCTCGGTACCCTGGACGCATGCTCGACGGACGACACGAGATCGCCTTGATCGCACACGATGAGAAGAAGGACGACCTGCTCTCGTTCGTGCGCAAGCACCTGGATCAGTTGAGCCGTTGCCACCTGGTGGCGACCTTGACGACGGGGACGCTGCTCCGGGAGGGGGTCGGGATCCACGTGGACACCGTCGCGAGCGGACCGCAGGGCGGGGACCTCCAGATCGGCGCGCGGATCGTCGACGGCTTCATCGACGCGGTGATCTTCTTCCGGGACCCGCTCACCGCGCATCCGCACGAGCCCGATATCCAGGCCGTCCTGAAGGTCTGTGACGTCCACGACATCCCGCTGGCGACGAACCCCGCCTCGGCCGACCTCCTGCTCAGAGGCCTGCTCGGCGACTAGGCTCTGCCTCCGATGTCGAAGCTCCGTGCCTCCGCGAAAGCGTCGTCGTTCACCGAGTCGGTGATCCGTGAGATGTCGCGCGTGTCCGACCTGCACGGGGCGATCAACCTCGGGCAGGGGTTCCCCGACTTCCCGGCGCCCGAGGTCGTGAAGGAGGCGGCGCGCCAAGCGATCGCCGACGACCACAACCAGTACCCGGTGACGTGGGGCGTGCCGGAGTTCAGCGAAGCGATCGCCGCGAAGTACGAGCGCGACGTACGGGATGCCCGTGGACCCCGAGACCCAGATCTGCGTCACGTGCGGGTCCACCGAGGCGATGATCGCGACGATGCTCGGGCTGCTCGACGCCGGCGACGAGGTCGTGCTCTTCGAGCCGTTCTACGAGAACTACGGGCCGGACTCGATCATCGCGGGGGCCGTGCCCCGGCTGGTGACGCTCCATCCCCCCGAGTGGACCTTCGACGAGGCGGAGTTGCGCGCGGCCTTCAACGACCGCACGCGCGCGATCGTGCTGAACACGCCGAACAACCCGACCGGCAAGGTGTTCTCGCGCGAGGAGCTCTCGCTGATCGCGGAGCTGTGCGTCCGGCACGACGCGATCGCGATCACCGACGAGATCTACGAGCACCTGACGTACGACGGCGCGGTCCACGTCCCGATGGCCACGATCCCCGGCATGGAGGATCGGACCGTCACGATCAGCGCGCTCTCCAAGACGTACTCGGTCACGGGCTGGCGGGTCGGGTGGACCGTCGCGACCCCGGTCCTGACGAACGCGATCCGCACCGTTCACGACTTCCTGACGGTGGCGGCTCCCGCGCCGCTCCAGGTGGCCGGGATCACCGCGCTCAACCTTCCCGACGGCTACTACGCCGAGGTGCTCGGCGACTACATCGAACGACGCTCCACGTTGATGCGGATCCTCGCGGACGTCGGGTTCGAGGCGTCCCCGCCGCGCGGCGCCTACTACGTGATGGCCGACATCTCGCGGTTGGGCTATGCCGACGATGTCGCGGCGGCGCACGACCTGGTCGAACGGATCGGGGTCGGGACCGTTCCGGGGTCGTCGTTCTTCTCGGAGCCGAAGCTGGGCGCGCATCTGCTGCGGTTCACGTTCTGCAAGAAGCTCGCGACGCTCGAAGCCGCCGGCGAACGGCTGAGGAAGCTCTAGCCGCTCGCGGACAACGCGTCCACGAACGCGCGAGCGGTCGATGTTGGAACAGGGGGCCGCTCCGCCTGGAGGACGTCGGCATCGCCGGAAACCACGACATCGGCCCCGGCTTCGATCGCGAGTGCGAAGAGGTAGTCGTCATCGGCGTCGCGCGTCACCGGCACGATCCGCGACGGGTCCGCCACCGTGATCGCGAAGCGCGCGACCCACGAGACGAACGCGTCGGCCTCGTCGGCATCGACGTAGCGCGCGAGCCTCGGGTACGACAGCGCGCGGCGGATCTCCGCCAGGAGCATCGGGCACACGACGACATCGATCCGGCCCTCGCTGATCGCCTCGAGGAGTCGCGCTGGGGCCCCGCTGGCGGAGATGAGGCCGGCGATGAAGACGCCGGCATCGACGACAGCTCGGGTCATCCAGATGATGATCCGCGAGCTGCGTCAACAGCTTCGTACGCCAACCGAAGTGCTTCCTCTTCGGTGAGCGTGGTCCGACCCCGAACCCGGGTGACGACGTCTACGCCGAGGTGGGACCGGAGCGCATCCTCGAGAACCTCGTAGTCCTTCTTGCCCGTCCGTGCCGCCAGGATCTTGGCACCTCGCAACAGATCCTCGTCCACATAGATCGTCGTCTTGCGTTTCACCATGACGCCAGGATGAGGGAAAAAGGGGATCCCGTCAATGCCTAGACCAGGCCGAGGCGGCCGGGCGCGAGGACGCCTACCGGGTCGAACGACGACTTCAGTCGTCGATGGATCTCCGAAGCTGCGACCAGGCCTGGATCGAGTCCTCCGATCCCGCGGATCACCGGCGCGATGCCGTCGGCTTCGTGAACCCGGGCGCGGAGCCGCTCGAGGGAGGCCACGTCGTCGGGGAGGCCGAACCACACGAGCCCGACGCCGAGGAGGGCCGTCCAGTCGTCACGGCCGTCGACCAGGTCGGAGATCCGCGACGGCGACACCGCGGCCTCCACGACCACCGGCGCGTCGATCGCCGTCGGCTCGAACGGCGACGGCGAGTCGTCGATCTCGGATGACGGCGTCACCGAACGGGCGGCGGCCGTCTGCTCTTCCACCTCTGCCGCCCAGCCCTCCAGCCAGAGCGTCACCCCGCCCGGTCGGGCGATCACCGCGGCCGGACCGTAGATCGCGTCCAGGAACCTGCGGCCGAGGTCGAGGCCGTCGCCGTCGACGGAGATCGTGCGGCGGATCTCCGGCAACGGACGGAGCTTCACCGCGGCTTGCACGATCACGCCGAGCGTGCCCAACGAACCCGTCGCCAGGCGATGGATGTCGTAGCCGGTCACGTTCTTCACCGTTCGCGCGCCGCTCCTGATGGCGCGGCCGTCCCCGGTGACCAGTTCCAGCTCGACCACCGTGTCGCGCACATGCCCGACCCGCAGCCGGCGGAACGACGACACGCCCGCCGCGATCACGCCGCCGACGGTCGCCTCCGCGGGCGCGTCGACGGGCCATTCCTGCCCGCCCTCCGCGAGCATCGCCTGGAGGTCGGCCACGCGCATGCCGGCCTCCACGACCGCAAGCATCTCCGCCGGCTCGTAGGCGGCGACCTCGTTCAGCATCGTGGTCCACAGCTCGGCGTCGACCTCGACGGGGTCACCGCGATCCATGTGGGTACGGCCCCCTACGACGAGCACGCGCGAACGGCGCGCGGTGACGTCGCGGAGCGCGTCCGCGACGTCATGCTTCGTGTGCGGATGGATCAGATCCACGAGCCCTCCGGCAGGCTGGCGGCCGCTTCCGCGGCGTCGCTCCCACGTGCCATCGCGAAGTCGCCACATCGGGCGCCGGCCGGGAGCACCTTCTCTGGGTTCATGCGACGCTCGGGGTCGAACGCCTGCCGCACGCAGTCCTGGGCGGACAGATCGTCGGGGGTGAACACGAGCGGCATGAAGTCGCGCTTCTCGAGACCGATGCCGTGTTCGCCGGAGAGCGCCCCGCCGGCGTCGACGCAGAGGCGCACGATCTCCTCGCTCGCACGCAGAACACGCTCGAGCGTTCCCGGCACGTTCCGGTCGAACGACAACAGGGGATGGAGGTTGCCGTCGCCCGCATGGAACACGTTCGTGACGATCAGTTCGTGGCGTTTCGCGATCGCGTAGACGCCGGCGAGGACCTCGACGAGCTTGGTGCGCGGAACCACGCAGTCGTGCAGGTGGTAGTGCGGCGCGATCTGAGCGACCGCGCCGAAGGCCGACTTGCGGCCCTTCCAGATCAGTGCGCGCTCGGCGTCGTCGGCCGCGACGCGGATCGTCCGCACGCGGTTGGCGCTCGCGGCCGCCTCCACCTCGCGTGTCTGCGCTTCGACGGCAGAAGACAGACCGTCCACCTCGACGATCAGGATCGCGGCCGCGTCGGTCGGGTAGCCGGCATGCGCGAAGCTCTCCGCGGCGACCACGATGCCCTGATCCATCATCTCGACGGCGGCGGGAACCACGCCACGCGCGATGATGTCCGAGACGGTCGCAGCACAGTCATCCACGGTCGTGAAGTCCAAGAGCATCGTGCGGACGGCGGGCGGGATCGGGACCAGGCGGACGCAGGCGCGAGCGACGACCCCGAGCGTTCCCTCGGATCCCACCACCACGCCGCGGAGGTCGTAGCCGGCCGCCTCGGGACCCTCGCTCCCGACGCGGACGAGCCTCCCGTCGGCAAGCACCACGTCGAGCGCCAACACGTGTGCCGAGGTGACGCCATAGGCCAAACAGTGCGGGCCGCCGGCGTTCGTGTTGACGTTGCCTCCGATCGACGACGTCTGCTGCGACGAGGGGTCCGGCGCGTACGTGAGACCGGTCGGGCGGAGCGCCGTGGAGAGATCCAGGTTGATCACCCCGGGCTCGACCCATGCGAGCCGGTCCTCCGGGCGCACCTCGAGGATGCGGTTCATCTTCGCGGTGACGACGACGAGCGAGTCGCCGACCGGGGTCGCCGCGCCGGCGAGGCCGGTACCACTCCCGCGCGGGACGATCGGCAAGCCATGCTCGGCCGCGATCGTCATGCACGCGACGATGTCGTCGGTCGATCGAGGGAACGCGACCAGCGCGCATCCGCCTTCGACCATCGAGGCGTCCCGCGCGTAGAGCTTCAGCGACAGTGGGTCGGAGAGCACCTCGGTCGGCCCCAGGGCTTCCTCGAGCGCGAGGCGCGCGCGGTCGACGTCGGTCATGACGGTAGGGTAGGGCTCGCGAGATGGAGACGTGGGAAGGGTTCGAAGCGCAGGCTCCCGAACTGGCTTCGTTCGGGCGGGAGCGGATCGACCGGCGCGTGTCGTTCCTGGCCACGATCCGCGACGATGGCGGCCCTCGCGTCCATCCCGTCACGCCGTGGATCGCCGACGGTCACCTGTTCGTGCGGATGTATCCGACCTCGCCGAAGGTCGCAGATCTGGACCGGGACCCCCGGTTCGCGTTGCACTCGATGATGGACAACGACGACGGTGTGGGTGGCGAATTCGCCCTGAGCGGACGGGCGAACGGGATCTCGGACCCCGGCACGATCGCCGCTGCGTTCGCCGTGGTCGGTAGCCCCGGGAACGACCGGCCGCTCGTGTTGTTCGAGCTCAACGTGGAAGAGGTCGTGACGACGACGTATCCCGGCGAGCGGACCGAGCGGCGGCGCTGGAGCGGTTAGGCGACGTGGCCGGGCGAACCGTCGGGCGCCGAGTAGGGAAGACCTTCGCGCGCCCACGCCTCGATCCCGCCTTCCAGGTTGTACGCCTCGAACCCTCGCGCCTGGAACATCATCGTGGCGAGCTCGCTCCGGTTCCCACTGCGACAGATCACCACGACGGGCTTCGTCGGATCAAGGTCCGCACCACCGCCGGCCATGATCGCGTTGAGCGGCAGGTGGACCGCTCCGTCCACGCGGCCGGCATCCCACTCGTACTGCTCGCGGCAGTCGACGAGCTGGATCTCGTCCAGGTGCTCGTACGTCCCGCGCGGCGTGGTCAGGGTCTCCATGGCAGAGGCGAATCCTAGCAGCGGGGTCGGGTTATCCCCGGTCGGCGGCCGCCCGGAACGCGGCCAGCGCCCGATCGTCGAACAGCACGAACCGGACCTCCTCCACCGTGGTCTCGGCGCCTCGGACCGCGGCGATCGCGACGGTCGCGGCCTCATCCAACGGGTAGCCGTAGATCCCCGTGGAGATCGCCGGGAACGCGACCGTCAAGACCCCCAGCTCGTCGGCGACGCGGAGCGACGACGCGTGGCAACGCGCGAGGAGTCGAGGATCGTCCGCGGAGCGGGAGTAGATCGGACCCGCCGTGTGGATGATCCACCGTGCGGCCAGGGCGCCCCCGATCGTCGCCACGGCCTCGCCGGTGGGGAGCGGCGGCTCGCCTCGTTCCGCGACGATCCGCTGCCGGTCGGCGAGCGCCGCGGGACCGGCCGCCCGGGTGATCGCGCCGTCCACCCCGCCTCCCGGTCGCAGCGCGGTATTTGCTGCGTTCACGATCGCGTCGACGACCTGCGTCGTGATGTCGCCCTGAACGAGCACCAGCCGGGGAGCCACGGGTCCATCCTATCTCCGTCGAAACGTGCAGAATCACGCGTTCTCAGCGAGCGGATTTGACAGGAAGAGACCTAGATACTCATCATCCGCTCGTCGAACCGAATCCTGGGCCAGCGGCCCTCGAGAGGGAGGTTGTGGACAATGAAGACCCTCGTCCGGTCGTTCGCGGCGCTCGCGGTGGTGCTGTTGACCTCGCTCGCGCCCTCCTCCGCGCTGGCCGTCCGGCCGGGGGCGGCAGCCGTCTCGCCTCCTGCACCGCTCCCGTGCAGCGGGACTGCATGCTGGCATCCGGCCTTGAACAGCCGGTGGCAGTACCAGCTCCAGAGCGTGAGCGGGTTCGCGTCGACCGGAGGCATCGACGTGAACATCACCTCTGTGCCGTTCACCGGTGGCGCCGCCGTCCACCCGCAGGTGTTCGATATCGACCTGTACATGGACCAGGCGATCGCCGGGAACAACACGACGCTGAACACCGCGGCGGTCAGCGCGATCCACGCGATCGGCGCGAAGGCGATCTGCTACGTCGATGCGGGGACCTGGGAGAACTGGCGCGCCGATGCTGGCGCGTTCCCGACGTCCGTCCTCGGCAAGAACAACGGGTGGCCGGGCGAGAAGTGGCTCGACATCCGGCAGACCTCGGTGCTCCTGCCGATCATGCAGGCGCGCGTACAGAAGTGCGTGCAGGCCGGATTCGATGGCGTCGAATGGGACAACGTGGATGGCTACACGAACAAGACAGGCTTCACGCTCACGGCCACGGACCAGACCAACTTCGACGCGAGTTTGGCGAACCTGGCCCACCAGGCAGGACTGACGGTGGCGATGAAGAACGACGTCGACCAACTGGCCACGCTCGCGCCGTATTTCGACTACGCGATCAACGAGCAGTGCCAGCAGTACAACGAGTGTGACGGGTACACCGCGAACTTCGTCAACACCGGGAAGGCCGTATTCCAGGTGGAATACAAGCTCGCGACCTCGAAGTTCTGCGTCAAGGCGAACACGGCGAACCGCAACGCGATCACGAAGACGCTGGATCTGTTCGACACGCCCTGGACGCCGTGTCGCTGAGACAGATCGTCGTCGTCGTCATCGTCGCGGTTGGGGTGGTCGGAGTCGTTGCCGCCGCCCCGGCCGCGGCACACCTTCCCGGAGAGGTCGCTCGGACGGCCTGCCCCGGGTGCCCATCTCCCGTCCCGTGCTCCGGGGAAGGGTGCTTCACGCCGGCGCCCGACGTGCGCTGGCAGATCCAGCTGCAGGGAGTGGCCAACGCGTGTGACACCGGCGGCGTCGACACCGACGTGGCGGGTCCGCCGTTCGGTGGGGGGCCAGATGTCACACCCGATCTCTTCGCGATCGACCTCTACGACATGAGCGTGGGGTGTGGCGACATCCCTGCTTCGCGACTGAACCGCAAGGCGGTCGGCGCGCTTCACGCGGCGGGCATCCCGGCGATCGCCTACATCGACGCCGGGACGTGGGAGCGCTGGCGTCCGGACCAACACCGGTTCGTCGTGTTCGATCGTCGGTGCGGAGGGTGCTTGCTCGGTGATGCGCTCGGAGCGTTCCCCGACGAGCGCTGGTTCAACATCGGCGGTCGACACGGTCAGCGTGCGTTCCTGCTCCGCATGATGGGGCGACGGTTGGACAAGGCCGTTCGGGCGGGGTTCGACGGCGTCTACTTCGACAACCAGGACGAATATCTGAACGTCACGGGCTTCGCGCTCACCGGTCATGACCAGATCGGCTACCTGACGCGCCTGTTGAACATGGCGCACCGGCGGGGGCTCGATGCAGGACCGAACAACGACATCCTGCAGACGAGACGGTTCGCGCCATACGCCGACTACATGCTGAACGAGCAGTGCTTCCAGTACCGGGAGTGTTACCGGATGAACGCCATGCTCGCCGCGGGGAAGCCGGTGTTCGAGATCGAGTACCGGTCGAGCGAGATGGACGCCTACTGCCCGATCGCGAACCGGCGCGGGATCGACACGATCGGGAAGGGTCCTTCGCTCTACGACCTCCCTTGGCATCCCTGCCGGTAGGGCGACGCCGTGGGAAGTACGCTGCGGCGCATGTCCGGCTTCGACATCGTGGTGCTCGGAGACGCGAACCCCGACCTGGTCCTGTCCGGTGATCAGGTCGAGCCGGCGTTCGGTCAAGCGGAACGGCTGGTCGAGGGCGCCGAGCTCGTGATCGGAGGGTCGGGAGCCATCTTCGCCTGCGGTGTCGCTCGTCTGGGGCTCCGCGTGGCGTTCGCGGCGGTCGTCGGGAACGACATCTTCGGGCGGTTCATGTGCGAGGAGCTCGAGGCACGGGGCGTCGACACGAGCGCCGTCACCGTGCTCCCCGACCGCGCGACCGGGATCACCGTCGTCCTGTCCGGTCCCGACGACCGCGCGATGCTGACGTTCCCGGGAACGATCGGCGATCTCCGCGGGTCGTTGATCGATCAGGAGCTGCTCCAGCGGACGCGGCACATCCACGTCAGCTCGTACTTCCTCCAGCGGTCGCTCACACCCGAGCTGCCGGCGTTGTTCCGTGAAGCGCGCGCCGGCAAGGCGACGACGTCCATCGACCCGAACTGGGACCCGTCCGGTCTGTGGGATGACGGTCTGGTCGGCCTCTTGCCGGAGGTCGACGTGTTCCTGCCCAACGAGATGGAAGCGCTCAGCCTCGCGCGGATCTCGACGCTCGAGGACGCGATCGCGCGCTTCCGGTCCGCGGGCGCGCGAACGGTCGTGGTGAAGACCGCCGAACAGGGCGTGATCGGTGCCGAGGCGAGCGAGCTCGTCGACGTTCCTGCGTTCCCGCTCCACGTGGTGGATTCCACAGGGGCCGGCGACTCGTTCGACGCAGGCTTCCTCGCCGCGTACCTGAACGGAGAGCCGCTCCGTCGATGCATGGAGATCGGGAACGCGTGCGGCGGGCTCTCGACCCAAGGGGTCGGAGGGACGGCGACTCAGCCGACCATGGTCGAAGCGCTGGAGGCGATCGAACGGGGATCCGTCACATGATCGTCTGCCTGGCAGCGAACCCGTCCATCGACAAGCTGTTCGAGGTGGATCGCCTGGTCCGCGGCGACATCCACCGCCCCTCCGGGTTCGTCCAGACGGCGGGCGGGAAGGGCCTGAACGTCGCGCGCGCCGCGCATGCACTCGGTGAGGACGTCCGGGTGGTGACGGTGCTCCGCGGCCATGCGGGCCGTTGGCTCGAGGATATGCTCGCCGCGGAGGGTGTCGAGGGGGCGTACGTGTGGACGCACGGCGAGAACCGCTCGTCGCTCTCGGTAGCGGACCGCGAGACCGGTGGCCTGACGGAGTTCTACGAACACGGGTCCGAGATCCCCGCCGCCGCATGGGTGGAGCTCGCGGCGCTCGTCGCAGGAACGTTCGCCGGCGCGGCGTGGCTCACGATCTCGGGATCGCTCCCCCCGGGATCGACGACGCCGGCTACCGCGACGTGGTCGCCGAAGCGCGAATCGCGGGCGTGCGGGTCGCGCTCGACGCGGAAGGGGAACGGCTGCGCCTCGCGCTCGAAGCCCACCCCGACGTGGTCAAGGTGAACGCGGCGGAGGCGTCGGCCTTGCTCGACGTGCCGACCGCGCGCCGGGACGAGGCGCTCGCTGCCGCGGAGAAGCTCCGCGAGCTGGCGGGCGGCGACGGTCATGCGGGCATCGTCACGCGCGGTGCCGACGGCGTGGTCCTGGCCGCGCCAGACGGCGCGCTCTACGAGGGCGTGCTGTACGTCCGTGGGCGCTATCCGGTCGGGAGCGGCGACGCGTTCTTGGCCGGCCTGGTCGTCGCGCTCGAACGCGGAGGCGCGTGGTCGGGCGCGCTCCGGCTGGCGCTCGGCGCGGCCACGGCGAACGCCGAGCTCCCCGGTGCGGGACGGCTCGACCCGTTGCGCGCTGAGTCCCTCGCCGAGCAGGCGACGGTCCGGCTCGTCTAGATGCCCGGCGTGCAGATCCGACGCATCCGCAGCGACGAGTGGGAGGCGCTGCGCGACATCCGCCTGCGTGCGCTCCTGGACACGCCCGACGCGTTCGGCTCGACCCACGAGCAGGAAGCCGTTGACCCAGAGGACGCCTGGCGCGACTGGACGGCCAACGGCGCGGAGGGCGGCGACGGGTTCACCGCGGTCGCGCTCGACGGCGGTGCCTGGATCGGTCTGGCGGTGGGTGCTCCGCATCGCGCGTTCCCCGGTGAGGTCGGACTGTTCGCGATGTGGGTGGATCCCGTGTTCCGGGGGCAGGGCATCGGCCGGCGACTGGTGGACGAGGTCGTCGCCTGGGCTCGGACGGCGGGGTTCCCCTCGATCCGTCTGCTCGCAACGACCACCAACGACGCGGCGATCCGCCTCTACGATCGCTGCGGGTTCGTCGACTCCGGCGAACGCCAGCCGCTCCGCGACGGCGCGGTCATCGTCGCTATGACGATGACTTTGGCGCTCACCTGACGCGCCCGCGACACTAGGGAACCAGCACGACCTTGAAGCGGTCGCTCCCGCTCGTGAGCTCTTCGAACGCGAGCTGTCCCTCGGCGAGCGGCATCGTGGTGATCCAACCGGTCGGATCGATCGCGCCATCGGCGAGCAGCTCGATCGCCCGGGCGAAGTCCGTGTCGCCCCACGCGTAGGAGCCGGTGATCGTGACCTCCTTGCCCAAGACGGCGAAGAAGTCGACGACTCCCGACGCGGAGCCGAGGCCCACCTCGTAGACGCGTCCGCCGGCCCGGACCGCGCGCAGACCGAGCGCCCATGTGGCTTCGTATCCGGCCGCGTCGATCACGAGGTCGGCGCCTCCCTGGGTCAGGTCGACGACGGCCGCGGCGGGATCGTCAGCGGTCACGGGCTCCGCACCCTGCGACCGCGCGAGGTCCAGGCGCGACGCTACGGGATCGGTGATCAGGACGCGCGACGCGCCCGCGAGGGCCGACGTACGGGCCATCAACACGCCGATCGGACCCGCGCCGATCACGAAGACGCGATCGCCCGCGTTCACCGAGCGGCTCGTCACATGGACGGCGTTCGCGAGGGGCTCGGTGAGTACCGCGAGCTCGTCTCCCATATCGCGTGGGATCGCCACCACCCCGCGTTCGGCCACGCGGAACCGTTCCGCGAAGCCGCCGGGGAGATCCCTGCCCACGAGCTGGCCGGTGGTGCAATGATTGATGTCGCCGGCTCGACAGGCGTCGCACGCGCCACAGGACACGATCGGCTTCAGCACCACGCGTTCGCCGATCCGTTCGGCCGCCACGCCGTCTCCGACGGCGACGATCTCGCCCACCGTCTCGTGGCCCATGACGAGCGGCGGGATCCTCCGCGGGCTCGCCTCGCGGAACCCGTGGAGATCCGAGCCGCAGATCGCCGACGCGCGCGACGCGATCACGACCTCACCTGCCTCGGGCTCGGGCTCCGGCGCGTCCTGCAGCTCCATCCGACCGGGACCGAGGTAGACGAGCGCCTTCATCGTCCCCGTCCCATCGCGTTCCCGATGAACGGCCGGTCGCGCGCCGGCACCAGGACCGGCACGCCGGGGTACTCCCGCTCCACGGTCTCGACGAGCGCACCCGGGAACCCGAGGTTCCGCGCGAACAGGTCGTAGTGCATCGGGATCAGGACGCCGACATCGCTCTGGGCAGCGAGCCACGCCGCCTCGCGGTGATCGAGGTTCCCGACGATGCCCCGGGCCTCGCGCTCGGCGTCGCGGCCGTTGATCGGGAGCATCGCCACGTCGATCTCGAGCGGCGCGAGCAGATCCTCCATGCCCGCGAAGTGGATCGTGTCGCCGGCGTGATAGACGCGCACGCCGCCGATGTCGACCACGAACCCCAGGAACCGGACGAGTCCGCCGGACAGCGACTCCCCGAACCCGTACGCGTCCTCCATGGTCACTCCGTGGCAGGCGGGGACCGCGCGCACCGAGCAGCCGGCCACGTCGAGGGTCTCGCCCGGTTGCAACCCGACGACCCGGTCGGGTGCGACCCCTGCCTCGATCGCCATGTCGACGATCGGAGAGGGCAAGACGAACACCGCGCCCGGCGATGCCGCGGCGATCCCCTTCACCGCCTCGACGTCGAAGTGATCCACGTGTTCGTGCGAGCAGAAGACGACGTCGACCCCCGTCGCGTCCACTGGAGCGAGCGACGACTCGTGCAAGCGTCCCGGATACGGCGAGAGGAACGGATCGAAGAGCACGGTCACGCCCCGGCCGCGGGCCGCGAAGCTCGCCTGTCCGAACCACGACAGGCCGACCTGTCCGTCGCCCGATGGCAGGTCCGCGAGGCGTTCGAGTGGATGCTGCGTCATGTCGGTGGGCTCCGTCGCTCGGCGGCCGCCAGTATGCGCGACGTCATCGCCGGGCGTTGCCGCTCCGCGGGTCGAAGACGTGCACCTTCGCGGGGTCGACGGCGATCCGCATCCGCTCGCCGGGAGCGGGGCGCACGGACGGGTCGAACTTCGCGGTCACCTCGGCGCGGTCGCTCGGCAGCGGCGCCAGGATCTCGACGTCGCCGGACGGAGCCGTGGCGGACCGTCCGCTCACGGATCCGTGCACGATCACGCCGTCCCCGAGCGGCTCGACGACGTCCACGTCGAAGTTCATCGCCGGTTGGCCGTCCTGGGCGACGCGGAGGTGCTCCGGGCGTAACCCGATCACGGTGTCGCCATCCTCGAGGCCAGGGATCGGGAGGGAGAGGTCGCCGGCCGTCGCGATGCCACCCGTCACCGAGGCTCGCAGGAGGTTCATCGGCGGGCTGCCGATGAACCCGGCCACGAACAGGTTCGCAGGCTGGTCGTAGACGTCTTGTGGCGGACCCAGCTGCTGGAGGATCCCGCTCGCCATCACCGCGACCCGGTCGCCGAGCGTCATCGCCTCCACCTGATCGTGGGTGACGTAGACGGTCGTGATGCCGAGGCGATGGTGCAGGCGTTTCAGGTCGCCGCGGACCTGCACCCGGAGCTTCGCGTCCAGGTTCGAGAGCGGTTCGTCCAGCAGGAACGCCTCGGGCTCTCGGACGAGCGCGCGCCCCATCGCCACCCGTTGCCGCTGACCGCCCGACAGCTGGGCCGGGCGACGATCCAGGAGCTCGTCCAGGCCCAGCATGGACGCCACGCCTTTGACCCGGACCGCGATGTCGTCCTTCGGCACCTTCCTCTGCTTCAGCCCGAACGCCAGGTTCTTGTAGACGGTCATGTGCGGGTAGAGCGCATAGTTCTGGAAGACCATCGCGATGTCTCGGTCCCGGGGCGAAACGTCGTTGAGCACCCGGTCGCCGATCGAGATCGTGCCGGACGAGATCTTCTCCAGCCCGGCGACCATCCGCAGCGCGGTGGTCTTCCCACAACCGGACGGCCCTACGAGGATCATGAACTCGCCGTCGGCGACGTCGAGCGAGAAGTCGTTCACCGCGACCATATCGTCACCGAAGATCTTGGTCACGTGATCGAACGAGAGGCCTGGCACGGTCAGCCCTTCAGTCCCGACGTGGCGATCCCGCGGATGAAGTAGCGCTGCGCCACGAAGAACAGCAACAGCACAGGCAGCATGCTCAACACGTTCACCGCCATCAACAGGTTCGTCGTCGACTGGTGCGCACCCTGGAACGTCGCGACCCCGAGCTGCAGCGTCATGTGGCTCGGACTGTAGATCGTGATCAGCGGCCACAGGAAGTCGTTCCACGTCCACAGGAACGTGATCACGGCGAGCGTCGCGAGCGCCGGCCCGGACAGCGGCAGCACGATCTTGAACAGGACGCCGAGGCGCGAACAGCCGTCGATCCTGGCGGCCTCCTCCAGCTCGACCGGGAGCGTCCGGAAGAACTGCCGGAGCAGGAAGATGCCGAACGCCCCCGCCAGGTTCGGCAGGATCAGGGCTCCGAGCGAATCGATCATGCCCAGCCGTCGCACGATCAGGAACTCGGGGATCACGATCACCTGGAACGGCACCATCAAGGTGGCCAGGATCAACACGAACGCGACCTCGCGGCCGAAGAACTTGATCCGCGCGAACGCGTACCCGGCGAGGCTGCAGAAGAAGAGGTTCCCGATCACCACGACGACGGTGACGATCAGCGTGTTCACGAACCAGCGCACGAACGGCGTGTCCCTGAGGATCTCGACGTAGTTGCTCCACTGCGGCGAGGCGGGCAGCGTGGGCGGGTAGACGCGCGTCTCGTTCAGGGTCTGTAAGGACGTCACGACGATCCAGATCAGCGGAACGATCATCACGAGCGCGATCGGGAACAGGACGAGGTGCCAGGGGCTGAACCAGCGTCCGCCCGACGACGACTCGGGATCTCGGAGCGGCTCGAGCTCGAACGCGGGCGTGCTCATGACGAGTAGAACACCATCCGCTTGCCGACCACGAGCTGCACGACCGTGAGCGCCAGGATCACGATGAACAGCACGTACGCGATCGCGGCCGCGTACCCCGCGACCCCTTGAAGGAACGCCAGCCGGAACAGGTAGAAGACCGGGACGTAGGTCGCCGTACCCGGTCCGCCGTTCGTGGCCAGGTACACCTCATCGAACAGCTGCAGCGCGTTGATCGACGACCACACCACCAGGAACAGCGTGACCGGCCCGAGCAGCGGCAGCGTCACGCTCCGGAAGATCCCCCAGTTGCGCGCGCCATCGATCTGTGCGGCCTCGACGAGCTCGGGCGGGATCCCTTGCAGGGCCGCGAGGTAGACGATCACGTCGAACCCGATCCAACCCCACGTGGTCATCAGGACCATCGAATACAGGGCACCGTTGGGGCTCTCGAAGAACCCGAAGGGCCCGAGGCCGACCTTCGCCAGCAGCCAGTTCGCCAGGCCGAAGTGGGGGTCGAACACCCACAGGAAGATGATCGCCGTCGCGATCGTCGAGACGACGACCGGGACGAACACCGCCGTTCGATAGAAGCGGATGCCGCGGATCTTCCGGTTCAGTGCGATCGCTGTGAAGAGTCCCCCCGCGATCGACAGCGGTACGAACAGTGCCGTGTAGATCGCTGCGTGCAGCATCGACTGCTTGAAGTACGGATCCTTCGGCAGCGCGCGGTAGTTCGCGAGGCCCACCCAGGTCGGCGGAGACAGCAGGTTCGTCCGCTGGAACGACAGGATCGCCGACCACACGATCGGGACGATCCCGAAGATCACGATCAGTAGGAAGGCTGGCCCCGCGAGCGCCCAGCCGACCGCGTGATCGGAGCGCAAGGCGCGTCGGACGGTGTCGGCCATCCGCTACGGGATCGCCAGGACGCCGTCCGACTGCTGGGCCGCCGTGTCGAGCGCAGCTTGTGGCTCGGCCTGCCCCAGGAGCACGCTCACCACCGCCTGCCCCAAGAACCCTGAGACCTGCGGGTACTGCGGGATCTGCGGCCGTGCCTTCAACACGTTCGAGAGGTTGGCGGCGAAGTCGCCGACCCCCGGGAACTTCGTGTCGAACTCCGCGAACCCGGGCATCTTCTCGACCGACGCTCGCGTGGGGAGGTGGGCCGTGGCGAGCGAGTCCTGCAGGATCACGTCGGGCGACGCGAGGTACTGCAGGAACTCCCACGACGCGTTCACGCGGTCCGTCCCGTTGTCGAAGATCACCCAGTTGTCGGGGCCGGCGATCGTCTGGTGGCTACCGCCGGCGTCGAACGACGGCATGACCTGGACGCCGTAGTTCGCGTCCGGGAACCCGGACAGATCCCACGGTCCGGTGATGATCATGCCGATGTTGCCGGAGTTGAACAGGTTCTCGGACTTGCCTGCGTCGGGATGGAAGTCGAGGTAGAGCGACCCATCCTGCTGCATGCCCTGGAGCATCGAGAGGGCACGGACCCCGCCGGCCTCGTTGAACACGGCCTTCGTGTTGTCGCTGTTGAGGATGTCGCCCCCGGCCTCCCACAGCATCGCCTCGTACTCCCAGACGGTCGTCTCGCTGCCGTCCGCCGGGAACGTGAGGCCGAAGATCTTCTTCGCCGGGTCGGTGAGCGCCTTCGCCGCCGAGCGCAGGTCGTCCCAGGTCCAATCGGGCGTCGGCGTCGGCACGCCGGCTTGCTTGAACAGATCCTTGTTGTAGACGACCGCGAGGTTGTCCACGAGCGCGGGGATCCCGAGCACCTTGCCGTTCACGGTGCTCGCGGCCCGTTCGCCGGGGAAGAAGTCGTTCCAGTTGAACGTGGTCTGCTGCACGCGGTCGGTGAGATCGACCAGCTTCGGAGCCTGCGCCAACTGGGCCATGTTCGTCCCGTACATGTAGGCGATGTCCGGCTGCTGGTTCCCCTGCATCGCCACCGTCGCCTTCTGCAGCGAGTTGTCGCTGTTCACGTACTGCATGGTGACGTGGATCTTGCCTTCGTGCGCCGTGTTGAACGCGTCGATGATCGCCTGCAGCGAGAGGTTCTCGACCGCCTGGCTCTCTGGCGGCGGAGGTGTATAGCCCATCCACATCGTGAGCTCGATCGGCCCGTTCCCGCCGCCGTTGCTTCCGCCGCCGCCGCTCGAGCCGCCCGTACAGGCGACCCCGACGAGGACGAACACCAGAGCCAAGCTCGCTGCGACACGCTTCACGACGCACCTCCATGCTGGGTAAGGATCATGACAACACGACCGATCGGGTGAGATGGCGTGGACGGTCCGGGTCGAGGCCTCGGTTCCCCGCGAGGGCGACCGCCGTCCGTTGGATCGCGATGAGCTCCGCCATGGGGTCCACGTCATGTACGCCCGAGCCGACCACGGTCGCCCCCGTCGCGGCGACGTCGTCCAGGAGTTCGGCCCCCACATCGCCGATCGGCCAGATCGCCGACCCGGGCCGGGCGACGCTGATGGGCCCGTGGCGGTACTCCATGGCGGGGTAGGACTCGGCCCACGCGCCGGCCGCCTCCCGGAGCTTCAGCGCGGCCTCGTTCGCGAGCCCGATCGTCCATGCGTGACCGAGGAACACGAAGTGGTCGAACGATCCCACTTCGAACGGCACGTCGGTCGCGAGCACCCGGTCGCCGTCGTCGGCGGCCGACCCGAGATCCTCGCCGAGATGCGTCCGCAGGAGCGCGAGCGCGCTCGTCGCGAACCGCGTCTGCACCACCGACCGTTCGTCGGCGAACCCAAGGATCACGCGTTCGTGCGCCGCAGCGGCCACGGGTGTGCCGTCGACGCCGCAGATCGCGAGCGTCCGTTGACCATCCGAGAGACTAACGAGCAGGCGTTCGACCTCGGTCGTCGTCCCGCTCCGCGAGATCGCCACGATTCGGTCATAGGCGCGACCGGCAGGCATCTCGGAGGCGGTGAACGCGTCGGTCTCGCCGGCTCCCACCGCCTCGCGTTTCGCGGCATAGGCCTGAGCCATGAACCACGAGGTGCCGCAACCGACCACGGCGACCCGTTCACCCGGCCGGGGCAGGACCGCCTCGGCCATCCCCGAGGTGATCGCCGCCTGTCGCCAGCACGCCGGCTGGCTCGCGATCTCACGCACGATTTCGCTCATTCGGCCGGACGATATTGCATGAACGATCATCCCCGCAACCCACTCCGACGTGGGATGGTCCCTATACTCCGAACCGATGCGCCAGGCTGATCGATTGAGCGTGATCCTGGAAGAGCTCTCCGACAGCGGTTCGGTGAGCGTTTCGGACCTCTGCGGGCGGTTGGGCGTCTCGGCCGCCACGATCCGGCGGGACCTGGGGCTCCTAGAGGAGAACCGGTTGCTCCGCCGGACGCACGGCGGCGCGGTTACCCAGGGCCTCCTGTACGAGCTGCCGCTGCGGTACAAGAGCGGGCGCCATCAGGAGGAGAAGCGACGGATCGCTCAGGCGGCCGTGGAGCTGGTCCCCGAGGGCGCGTCTCTCGGTCTGACCGGCGGCACGACCACGACCGAGGTCGCGCGTGCGCTCGTCGGTCGCGAGCAGCTGACGATCGTCACGAACGCGCTGAACATCGCGTCCGAGCTCGCCGTGCGTCCCAATCTCCGCCTGGTCGTCACCGGGGGGATGGCGCGCAGCGCGTCGTACGAGCTGGTGGGCCCGCTCGCCGAGGCGAGCCTCGCGGAGATCAACCTCGATCTCGCGATCCTCGGCGTGGATGGGATCTCCGCCGAAGCCGGTCTCACGACGCATCACGAGGTCGAGGCACACACGAACTTATCCTTGATCGACCGCGCGCGACGCGTCGTCGTCGTCACCGATGGATCGAAGGTGGGTCACGCGGCGTTCGCCCGGATCTGCGCCCTCGAACGGGTCCACGACCTGATCACCGACGCGAGCGCCGATGCCGATGCCCTCGCCGCGGTCGCGGCGGCCGGCGTCGCGGTCGTCACCGTCTGAGCCACGCGCGCTCGGTCCCGGCTAGCCCGTACGGCGCTTCGAGCCCCGGCGGATCGCCTCGGGGATCATGTCGCCGTGCGCCTCGATCAGGTCGTCGACCATGTCGTGGATCTTGTCGAGCGTGAGTGTGGCGGCGGTGTTCGGGTCGAGCATCGCCGCCCGGTAGACCTGTTGCCGATCCCCGTCGAGCACGGCCCGAACCGTGAGCTCGACGACGTTCAGGAACGTCCGATTCAGTGCCGTCAGGTGCGCGGGGCGCACCGGCACCGCCGTGGGCTGCACGCCGGCTCGATCCACGAGGCACGGCACCTCGACGCAACACCCGTCGGGCAGATCGGGGATCAGGCCCGTGTTCTTCACGTTCGCGTAGAGCGCGCGCGGCGTGCCGGTCTCGATCGAATGGATGATGTCGGAAGCGAGCTCGCTCCCGGGCTCGGCGCCCACGGACTCGCCGGCCTCGAGCTTGCGGACGATCTCGCGGTAGTCCGCCAGCGCCTCCTCGGTACGGCCGATGTAGTCGTCGACCGGGATGCGGAACCGCTCGATCTGATCGTCATGAGGCATGAACCATGAGACGTACTCCGCGGAATGCTCGCTCGACTCGGTCGGGAAGTAGCCCAGCTCCTTGTAGAGCCTGACCCGCACGCGGCGGCCGAGCCCATCGGAGTCAGCCTCGATCGCGGCATCGAGCCGCGGGTAGAGATCCTCGTCGCCGAGCTCGAACCGCGTGACGAACGCCTGATGGTTGAACCCAGACGTCTGGAACGCGATCTCGTTGATCGGCACACCGACCGTCTCGGCCAGGAACTCGTGCGTGTAGAACACCGAATGGCACAAGCCGACGACGCGATCGAACCGCGAGCCCTCGTATACGGCCCACGGCGCCATCGCCATCGGGTTCGTGAAGTTCAGGAGCGTCGCGTCGGGGCACACGTCGGCCATGTCGTTCCCGATGTCGATCAACACCGGTAACGTGCGCAAGCCGCGCGAGATTCCGCCGATCCCGAGCGTGTCGGCGATCGTCTGCCGCACACCGTACCGGCTGGGGATCGCGAAATCGCTCAGGAATGCATCGCGTCCGCCGACCTGGATCTCGTTGATGGCGTAGTTCGACCCGTCGAGCGCTTTGCGCCGATCGACCTGTGTCTCGATCGTGGCGCGCCCGCCCTTCGCCTCGTTGATTCGGTCGCCGATGACCCCCGCCGTCTCCAGCCGTGTCTCGTCGATGTCGTGCAGCACGACGGAAACATCGTCGAGGTCGTCGAACGACAGGATGTTCGAGAGCACGTCGATCGTGAACTCGACGCTCCCGGCGCCGATGATCGTCACCTTGGGCATGCGCGACATCGTTCCATCAGGGGTCCGAAGCGGCAACTTCGAACGTCGGATGCTGGCCTCCGCGCACGAGGGGCTCGGCCTCCGCGCCCAGCTCGACTCACATGACGGCGGTCTGCCCGCCGTCGATCACGAGCGCGGCACCATGGATGAACGTCGCGTCGTCGGACGCCAGGAACGCGTACGCCGCGGCGACCTCGTCCGCGGTGCCCGCCCGGCCGAGCGGGATCCGTTCGCGCTCGTACGCCTGGGCGAACGCCTCGTCGCCGATCGCGTCGTTCAGTGGCGTGCGGATGAATCCGGGACACAGGCAGTTGACGCGGACACCGTGGTGACCGAGCTCCACCGCCATCGTTCGGGTGAGCTGCAGTACGCCCCCTTTCGACGCGTTGTAGTGCGCGAACTCGGCCTCTCCGCCGAGCGCGTTCGTGGACGCCATGTTCACGATCACGCCGGTTCCCCGCGGCACCATGCCCCGCGCCACCGCTTGCGCCACCAGGAACATCCCGCGCAGGTTGACCTGCATGATCCGGTCCCACGTTGCGGCGTCGACCTCCAGGAACGCGTCCTTGTGCGCGATCCCGGCGTTGTTGATCAAGACGTCGATCGAGCCGAGCGTGCGCTCGGCCTCGTTGACCAGCCGCGCCACGTCGTCTTCGATCCCGACGTCGCACGCCGTTCCGTGAACGGGACCCAGCGGCGCGAGCTCCGACAGCGCCTCGTCGACCTCCGGACGATCGATCCCGCACAGGAAGACGCGGCTCCCTTCGCGGAGGAATCGAGCGGCCGTCGCCTTTCCGATCCCGCTGCTGCCACCGGTGATGAGCACACCCTTGTCGGTCAGGCCGCGCATCGACGCCTACCGCGAGCGGCGGCGCGACCAGGTCGCGCCGATACGATGCCGGACATGCACGGGATGGTGGCAGACGTGCGGGTGTCCAGCAAGGCCGAACCCGCGACGGAGCGGCCGGCGTGATCCGCGGTCGCGTGCAGCCGCCCGCCGCCGTGCAAGGGCTCTTCGTCACGTTCGGCTTCGTGGTCGCGGCGTTCTTCCCGTTCCTGGCGATCTACCTCCAGGACCGCGGCCTGTCGGCTGGCCAGATCGGGATCGTCATCGCGATCATGGCGTTCGCCCGGGTGGTGACCAACCCGCTCTGGGGCCATTACGCGGACACGCGGATCGGCCGGCTCACCGCGTTGCAGCTCGGGACGGCGGGGACCGCGCTCGGCGCGGTGATCATGATGGTGGCTCACGGGCTCGCGGGGATCACGATCGCGGCGGTGGTGATCGCCGCGTTCATGGTGTCGACCGGACCGAACATCGACGCGATCGCGCTCGTCCAGCTGGGCGACGCGCGCATGTCCGACTACGGCCGGATCCGTGGATGGGAGAGCGCTTCGTATGCGCTGGGCTGTTTGATGTACGGAGCCATCCTGCAACTCGCCGGGCTCAGCTGGGCGATGCCGATCTTCGCGGTCGCCTGCCTGGTCGTGCTGCTATGGAGCGGAACCGTCGCGCGCGACCACCCGACGGACGTCGTCGTCCATGGACGCCTGGGAGCGGTCGGGGCCGTCTTCCGCGAGGCGCCCCGGTTCTGGGGCTTCCTGCTCGCGATCCTGCTGGTATGGACCGGATTCAACGCCGCATGGAACTTCATCTCCCTCAAGATCGTGAGCGAAGGAGGCGGACCGCTCCTGATCGGGCTGGGTGCAGCGGCCGGGGGATTGGTGGAGGTGCCGATGATGCGCGGCTCCGCGAAGTGGCAGTCCCGGTGGGGATTGCGGAACGTGTTCGCGTTGGGCTGCCTGCTCTACGCGACCGGGTTCCTGCTCTGGGGGCTCATCGACAACCCCACGATCGTCTCTCTGCTGACCGTCTTCGAGGGGATGGCGTTCAGCCTGCTCTTCACGTCGGCCGTCGTCGTCGTGGGCCGGCTGCTCCCTTCGACCTTGTACTCCACGGGGAACTCGGTCGCGCAGATGGTGGGCTTCGGGATCGGGCCGATCCTCGGGGCGGGGATCGGCGGGTACGTGTACCAGCACGCGGGAACCGTGGTCCTGTACTCGGGAGCTTCTGCGCTGGCGGTGGCCGGCGGGATCGTGGCGTGGTTCGCGTTGTCGACGCCCAGCCTCGCCGAGCCCGAGGTGGTCGCACCCCCGCCTGGGCCGGATCCGTCATGACCACGTCCGACGACCACCGCTCGCTCATCGGCGAACGATGGCCGGAGCTCGAGGTGGATACGTTCGCCCCGGTCGAGGGCGGCTGGGACTGCTTCACGTACGTCGTGAACGACGAGTGGATCTTCCAGTTCCCGCGGCTGGAAGGCGCGCACGACCGGCTCCGCAAGCAGATCACGTTGCTGCCCGAGGTGGCGCGCGAGGTGTCGTCCGCGGTGCCCGTGCCGGTCTACGCGTCGGCCGATCCCGTCTGCATCGGGTATCGCAAGATCGTCGGCCGTCCGATGACGGCCGACGTCGACGGGATCTGGCCGGAGCGACTCGGCCGGTTCCTGTACGACCTGCATCTGGTCCCACCGGAATTCGTCGGGATGCGGTCGCTCCAGGCGACGACGGTGCGCGACGCGTTCCGCGCGGAGGTCGGGGAACTCGAGGAAGACGTGCTCCCTCGGCTGGCTCCTGATGAGCGAGCGTACGCTGAACGGACGATCGCGGCGTTCTTCGATGACGACGACAACGCCCGGTTCGCTCCGAGCCTGACCCACGGCGACATCGGTCCCGAGCATGTGCTGATCACCGATCAGGGTGATCTCGCGGGTGTCATCGACTGGGGCGACTGCGCTGTGGGCGACCCCGCGTTCGACCTCGCATGGATGCTCCACGCGATGCCGGCGGAGGGTGAACGCGTCCTCGGAGCGTACGGGGGAACGCCGGACGACCGGTTCTTCGTCCGCGCGCGATTCGCGTTCCTGCTGATGCCGTGGCACGAGGTCCGCTATGGGGTCCGCACGGGGCACGAAGCGTTCGTAGACAGCGGGATGGAAGGCGTCCGCGCACGCCTGTCTTGAACGCGCGGCTCGACGTTCCCGGCGCAGGCTGGCACCATGGGGTCAACCCCGACCAAGAGGAGGAACCGCATGACCGACGATGACAAGGGCCTGGTCGACAAGGCGAAGGGCGTGGCCGGCAAGAGCCTGGACAAGGCGAAAGACGTGACCGGCACGGCTGTCGAGAAGACGAAGCCGCTGATCGACAAGGCGGGGGATGCCGCTGGCAAGGGCTTCGACAAGGCGAAGGGCGTGACCGGCACCGCGGTCGAGAAGGCCAAGCCGCTCGTGGACAAGGCGGGCGATGTGGCCGGCAGCCTGATCGACAAGGCGAAGGGCGCCCTGGGCACCGACAAGGCCGACGACGCGAAGGCCTAACCGCCGCCCGTCCTCTGGAGATGCGCTTCACCGGGGCCTCGCCTACGATGACCCCTCGGCGGTTTGGGAAGGAGCCACATGGTCAGCGCATACATCCTCGTGCAGACCGAGGTGGGGAAGGCTGGGCAGGTCACGGAGCTGATCCGGGCCATCGGCGGGATCACGATGGTCGATGGCGTCACCGGGCCGTACGACGTGATCGCGCGAGCTGAAGCGGAGGATCTGGACGGGCTGGCCAAGACGATCGTGATGCCGATGCAGGAGATCGAAGGGATCACGCGCACCCTCACCTGCCCGGTCCTGCAGCTCTGACGCGCGTCGTGCGGTCGCGACTCGGTCGATGACGATCACGATCCGGCACGACGACGAGATCTCCGACGTCGACGGCGGGTGGTTCCGCGCGCGTTGGCACTACTCGTTCGACAGCTACCACGACCCGGAGTACGTGTCGTTCGGAACGCTCCGGGTGTTCAACGACGACCGGTTGGTGCCCGGCGCTATCTGGCCGATGCATCCGCACCGCGACATCGAAGGATTGACCTACGTCGTCGAGGGGAGCTTCCGCCATCAGGACGACGTCGGCGGGGCACCGGGGCCGTTGCCGGCGGGATCGGTGCAGCGGATGACGCTCGGTTCCGGCGCCTGGCACTCGGAGCAGAACGCCAGCGAGACCGAGCCGATGCGGTTCATCCAGATCTGGATCATGCCCTCGGCGCTCGGGCTCGCCCCCGGCGTGGAACAGAAGGTATTCACGACCGAGGATCGGACCGATCGGCTCTTGCGGGCGATCAGTGGAGACGGCGGCGAGGCGGTGCTCGTCCATCAGGATGCGCACGTGTTCATCTCACGCCTGAGGCCCGGCACGTCGGTGTCACATCCGATCGGTGCAGGTCGGGGCGCCTACCTGTACGTGATCGACGGCGGAGTCACCGCGAACGAGCGGTCGATGGTGTCGGGTGACGCAGCCCAGATCCGCGACGAGTCCGAGCTCATCCTGTCGGCGACCGCCGAGAGCGAGCTGATCCTGGTGGACGTGGCGCTCTCGCGCAGTGAGCCGGCCTAGGGCTTCCGGCCCGGCCTTCCGCCCGATTGACGTAACCCGCCGACGCCACCCAGGATGGCTTCGGCGGCGTTCGACACCCCTTGACCTGGTCGGACGCGCCACCGACCGGCGTGGGGAGGGAGATTGGCCGGCCGCACGATCCTGTTCGTCATGGGGCGCGCCGTCGCGGTCGCCCTCGTCGCCGCCGTCCTGGCGGCGCCGTCTACCGCTCCGGTCGACGTCGCCATCGGGCGTCCTCGGCCGGGCATCGATCGCTTCACGACGTCTCGCCTGGCCGCCCCGACCGGCGTCCTGGTGCGGGCGCGACCCACCGACGGGCAACAGGATCCGCAGGGGAACGGCTACACCGCGCCGGACCACCACGTCTGCGGCCCGCACATCTGCGTGCACTGGGTCTCGAGCACCGACGACGCTCCACCGCTGTCGGACGCGAACGGCAACGGCGTGCCCGACCAGGTGGATCGCACGCTCTCGACGTTCGAGGCGGCATGGACGTTCGAGGTCGGGAAGTTGGGCTTCCGCGCGCCACTGTCCGACAAGACGTCGCGCAACCACGGACCGGACGGCCGCCTCGATGTATACCTGGCGGACGTCGGCCGGGTCGACCTGGACGGGTACGTGGCGAGCGACGACCCGCACGCGAGCGACAGCAACTACGCGTACCGCACCTACTCGGCATACGTCGTGGTCGATAACGACTTCTCCGCTTCGCAGCTCGGCTCGTCGAGCGGCACGGGCGGGCTCCGTGTGACGGCCGCCCACGAGCTCTTCCACGCGATCCAGTACGCGTACGACGCCGGCGAGGACGCGTGGCTGATGGAAGGCACGGCCGCCTGGATGGAGGATCAGTTCGCCGACGACGTGAACGCGAACCGCACGTGGCTCCGCGAGAGCCCGCTCACCCAGCCGTGGATCCCCGTGGACAGCAGCGACGGGCTGCACGAATACGGCGCGTGGATCTTCTGGCGGTTCCTGAGCGAATCGATGGGCCACGGTGGAGCGGACACCGACATCATCAGGCGGATCTGGGAGCTCGCCGCCGATGCGCCCGGGGCGCCCAACCTCTTCTCGGCGCTGGCGGTCGAGAAGGCCCTGGACGAGCACGGCCGGGGGTTCGGCGGGGTGCTGGCCACGTTCGGGATGTGGAACCTGGCGCCCGCGGTCTTCTATCAGGAGGGTGCCGCCTACCCGCACGCGCCGCTCGTCCGGGGTCACCGGCTGAGCGTGAACCATCCCATCGCCGGATGGTCGACGCTCAGACTCGATCACCTCTCGACCGGAGCCGTCTCGTTCTCGCCGGCTGCCGGCGCTCCGCGGAGCGCGTTCCTCCGTCTGGTCCTGGATGCTCCGCCCACCAAGAGCGGGTCCGGCGCGCGCGTGATGGTCATCGGACGTTCCGGCGCCGTGCGCGTCATCGCCGTCCAGCTCGACCGTCGCGGCGACGCAGACCTGCAGGTCCCGTTCGGCCGGCTGACGGTTCGCCGGGTCGTGCTCGTCTACGCGAACGCGAACACCAGCTTCAACTGTTGGACGGGCGCCGGCTACTCATGCAACGGCCGCTCGCACGCGGACCGGTTGCCGTTCCGCTACCTGGCCGCGCTGATCCGCTGATCCTCAGTCCCCGTCCCCGTCCGCGCTCGGCGGGAACGGCAACGCGATGGGATCGTAGAACGGACTGCGGCCGTGTTCGTCGAACCGGTCCATCCCGAGGTCGGTCACGTCGACGAGCTCCGTGCGACCGGTGAGCGCCAGGTCGGCCGCGACGCTCGCCACGGCGGGACCCCACATCATCCCGTGCCCTCCCGGTGAGGCGATGGTCGTCCCGTGGATCGTCGCACCTTCGGTCGTAACGACCGGCCCCAGGATCGGCAAGTGGTCGGGCGTGTAGTCGATCGTCCCGCACCATGCCTTGCGGATGCCGAGCTCCCGTGTCACGGGGACCATCCGGTTGAGACGGCGTTGCATCCGGCGGAGGTACGGCCAGTCCACCTCCCGGGCCGGACCGGGCACCTCTTCCGGGTTCGACATCCCCCACAGGAGGCCGCCTTCCTCCGTCCGCCAGTAGATCCCCGCGCGCACGTCGAACACCATGGGAAGACGTTCGACGTCGAACGCGGGATGGGGCTCGGTGGTGACGACCTGATGTCGCGCCCCGCCCGCGAAGATCCGCGAACCGACGAGCGCTCCCACCGCCCGGAGCGTCGGTCCTCCGGTGAGGATCACGCGGTCGGTCGCGATCACCCCGTCGGATGTGTGGACGCCGGTGACCACGCGGTTACCGCCGCGCGCCACCTTCGTGCGGAGACCGAGGAACGCCGTGCGTTCGCGGAGGTCGACGCCTGCCTGCTGCATCGCGAGCGAGTACGCACGGACGTTCCGCGGTGGATCGATCGCGCCGTCGGTGGCGCAGTAGCTGCCGCCGCGATGACCTTCCGGCGTGAGCGTCGGGTTGAGCCGACACGCTTCGGCCGCGTCGACCCAGCGAACGTCCAGACCCGCGGCACGTTGCATCGCGACCCGCTCCCGGCCCTCACGCTCGTCGCGCGCGCTGATGGCGAGGATCAGGTAGCCGAGTTCACGGAACCCGGAATCCGTCCCGAGCCGCTCGGCCTGGCTGCGATAGAAGTCGATCGAGAACCGGCCGAGCGTGACCGTCGTGGGTGTGCCGCCCTGAGCTCGGACCACCCCGGCGGCCCGGCTCGAGGCGCCCTGACCGACGAGATCTTGCTCGAGCACCACGACACGTCGCGCGCCGGCCGTCGCCGCGAACCACGACGCCCAGCCGCCAACGGTGCCGGCGCCGACGACCACCAGATCCGCCGCGTCCCGTTTCGCCATCGATGCCGAACCTATCGCAGGCGACCGGCGTACCGTTAGGGGATGCGCGCCGACCCACCTCCGATCGCCCCGAGTCCGCTCGACCGCAGGACGCTCCGCGAGGAGGTCTTGGTCGTGCTCTCGCTCTCGCTCCTCGCGAGCGCCGCCTACGCCATCCTCGACCTCCTGTCCGCGCCGCTCCGCGGGGTGACGGTGGCGTCGGTGAACCAGAGCAACGAGCTCGCGAAGCAGCTCGTGGGTGTCGCGTTCGGTCTGGCCCCGGTCTGGCTGGTCGTCCATCTCCTTCGTCGGAGCGGCGAGGGTGTCGCCGCGATCGGTCTCGCGTGGGATCGCCCGCGCTCCGACATCCAGCTCGGAGCAGCCTTCTTCGTCGTGATCGGCATCGGGGGGATGGCGGTCTACCTGTCGGCGGTGGGGCTCGGCGTGAACCGGTTCGTGGTGCCGGTCCCGCCGCTCGGCCACTGGTGGACGATCCCGATGCTCCTGTTGAACGCCGCCGCCGCGGCGCTGCTCGAAGAGGTGATCGTGCTCGGCTACCTGATCACGCGCCTGCGTCAACTCGCGTGGAGCCCGTTCGCCGCGGTGGCCGCGAGCGCGATCCTGCGAGGCAGCTACCACCTCTATCAAGGGTGGGGCGGCTTCGTCGGGAACCTCGCGATGGGCGTGCTGTTCGGGGTCGCCTTCCTGCGGATCCGGCGCACCTGGCCGTTCGTGATCGCGCATTTCCTCTTGGACACTGCGGCGGGGATCGGGTTCATCCTGTTCCGACACCATCTGCCCGGCTTCTCGTGATCCGAGGGACTGGTATCCTCATACGTGGGATATCCCAACAAGACCGAAACCCCCGGCCAGTGCGCCGGGGTTTCGTGTGTCTAGGGGTCGTTCCCGAAGCGAGCGCTACTGATGGTCGCGAGGGAGCGTGCGATCCCAGGACCGTTGCCATCGGACGTCCCCGTCCTCGGTGACCGTCAGATCGATCCGCACCCGGTACGTGTCGCGGTCGCTCTCCACGTCGAGCGTCACCTCCGCGCCGCAGGTCGCCTCTGGCCACCGCACCTCGAACGCCCCCTCTCCGTGCGCGCGGGCGCGACCCGGATCGCTCGGCGTGACGGCCACGGTGCCTTCGTAGCGCTCCAGGTAGGACGGAACGTCGTCGCTGGACGGGTAGTCGCCGCCGTAGCCGGTGACGGCGCGCGTCTCGCCGGTCGGTACATCGTGCTCGATGCGCCACGTGTACGCGTCCTCCTCACCCCGGTTCGGGACGGCCTCGTGCTTGGTGCGCGGCGGTGCGAACGTCGGTATCTCGGTCGCGGGGGACGGGCCGTCGAGGACCGGCAGCGTGAGCGTCGCGCTCGGCCGGTCGATCGTGAGCGTCGCAGCTTCGGGTGACGGCCACGCGTTCGGCCAGTCGGCGCCGGCCAGATCCAGCCGGATCCGGTGGCCCGCCTCGAACGTCCACGACGTCGCCTCGAGCTCGAGGGTGATCTCGACGAACCTGCCCGGCGCCAAGGGAGCCGGCGTCTCGCGCGAGTCGCGGTGCGCGAGGTTCAGCATGCCGCGGGCGACGAGCGAGGACGAGCCGTCGGGGAAGACGTCGCACAGCTTGGCCGAGAGGTAGGCGACGGGCGCGGTCGACGCGAGCGTGATCGTGAGCGACGCGTGTCCGAGGATCTCCAGCTCCTGGTCCAGGGCCGGCCACGTGGAGACGAGCGAGTAGGCCTCGTCGGGACGTTGATCGTCCGGTTGTCCCCACGGCAGGTTCGCGGCGCACGAGATCCACGCCGTCCAGCCGACGTCCCCGCGGACCACGAGCGTGTCGCCGGCCGGACCATCGGCGTCGGCGAGCGCGTAGGTCGTGGGTCGGAGGCGCGCGGCCGGCCAGGTCGGCTCGGCGCGCCAGGCACCGCGCATCTCCGGCCGTGTCGCACCCGGGAGCGTCGAGCGCTGGGCGAAGAGCACGATCGGCGACTCCCGGTCGATGCCGTTGTCGACGCCCTTCAGCCAGCGGTCCCACCAACGAAGCATCTCTGGCACGAGATCGATGTTCGGTCCGGGCAGCGAGGTGTCGGTGGATGCATGCGCCCAAGGCCCGATGATCACGCGCGCCGGGCACGTGAGTCCTTCGAACGTTCGCAGGGAGTTGTTCCGGTAGCCGTCGGCCCAGCCCGCGACGATCATGGTGGCGGCCTCGATCCGCGCATAGTCGGGCCGGAGCGACCCGAACCGCCAGTAGTCGTCGAGGCGTTGATGGGCGAGCCACGTGAGGATCCACGGCTCGTTGCCGGCTACGCGCCGCTCCCATTCCTCCCGCCAGCCCTCGCCGAAGATCGACGGCACCGGCGGCATAGCGTTCATCGCGATCATGTAGGTGGGGTAGTCCACGAGGTCGAGCTGTTTCAGCGCGCCGCCGAAGTAGTGCACGTCGTCGCCGTAGCGATCGTCGGTGGCGTAGATCGGGATGATCGCCTTCAGCGCCGCCGGCCGTTCCATCGCGAGCTGGATCGAGTTGAATCCCGAGTAGCTCGTGCCGTACATCCCGACGTTGCCCGTCGACCAGTCCTGCGTCGCCAGCCAGTCGATCACCGTGAGGAGATCCGTGCGTTCGACGGCGGGGTACTCGTCTTGGGCGATCCCCTCCGACGAACCGGTGCCGCGGAGATCGACGCGGCAGACCACGTAACCGGCGTCGGCGAGACGTTCGTACTCTCGCCGATACGCTGCGGTGTCGTCGTCCTTGCGGTACGGGAGCGCCTCCAGGATCGCCGGCCACGACCCGCTCCCGTCCGGGACGAACAGCGACACGGCCAGGCGGATCCCATCCGCCATCGGGATGAACAGGTCGCGCTTCGTCACCATGGCGGGGGAAGGCTAACGGGTCGCCCGCGACCGCCGGTCACGTCACACCCAGCCACGGAACCAGACGCGAGCCCGCCACATCGTCTCGGTGAGCGATCCGGCCGTCAGCACCGGCCAGAACCAGAGGAACAAGGCAACGGCGACCACCACGAATGCCACCACGAACGGCAGGTAGGGGTGGCGGGTCGACTCGACGCGCTCACCCGAAACGGGATCGTTCAGCACGATCGTGGCTTCTGAGAGGTCGCGCAACAGGTAGACGATCGCGAGCACCATGAACGGCGTCATCGGCAGCACGTAGAAGAAGAACTGCGGGCGCGTGACGAGGAGCCAGGGGAGGTAGAGCGCGAGCGCCGGCGTCACGATGAACCCCGCGCGCCAGTCGCGGCGACGTCGCCACATGTACGTGACGAAGGGGATCGCCCAGACGCTCCCCCAGAAGATCGCGGGGTTCCCGATGTCCAGGATCTGGCGGATGCCCGGGTCGAGGTTCCGCAGGAAGAAGTTGACCGGGCGGAGCATGAAAGGCCAGGTCCATGCGCGCGAGTAGTACGGGTGCGTCGGCGTGTACTGATGCGTCTTGGGGTCCAACGCGTTCGTCCGGAGCTGTCGGTGGTAGTTCAACATCGCCGTCTGGTTCTCCCACCAGTCTTTGAAGCTCCAGCCGAAGTGGTGGAACCAGGGGAGGTAGACCGCCAGGTAGACGACCGTCGGTAGGAACATGAACGCGAGCACCAAGCCTAGGCTCTCCTGCCGGACCGCTCGCCAGAACGCGCGGCCGCGCGACGTGTCGCCGCGGTGCCGGCGGGTCGTCTCCCACGCGAACGACAGGATCAGCGCGCCGAGGATCGCCATGCCGCCCGACCACTTCACCGAGAAGGCCGCGCCCATCGCGAGCCCGGCCGCGAACCGCCACGGCCGCCACACCGGGATCGGGAGCGCGGAGCGCACCCGATGCGGCGTCACGGCCAACTCGCCGTCGTCGGCATCGGACGTCTGTGCGTCGTCGAGCGCCGCCTCCGGCTCGGGATCCGTTGCTTCTTCGGGGGTTCGTCGATCGATCCAGCGGCGATCCAGCAATAGGAACAGGAACCCCATGACGATCCAGAACTCGAGATGGATATCGAGCATCGCGACGCGCGACTGCACGACGTTCAGGCTCTCCACCGCCAGCAACAGCCCTGCCACGAACGTCCACAGCGCGCTGCCGAACAGCAACTGGGCGATCACCGCGACGAGCGTCACCACCGCGGTGCCGGCGACCGCGGAGGAGAACCGCCAGCCGAACGGCGTCACCCCGAACAGCTTCTCGCCCAAGCCGATCGTCCACTTCCCGAGCGGCGGGTGGACCCACGAGCCAACGTCCCACTTGTTCTCACGCCAGTAGTGCTCGTCGCCGCTGTCGATCATGCAGACCTTGTCGCTGCCGCCGATCAGGATGCAGCCGGCCTTCGCGTAGTAGAGCTCGTCGAACACCAGGTCGCTCGGCGAGCTGAGATGCGCGAACCGGATGCCGGCGGCGATCGCGGTCACGGCGAGGATCGCGACGACGGGGCGGTTCACCCAACGTGGGAGTATCGGCACGGCGTCAGGGTACCGGTGGCCAAGTCGTTCGGGAGAGACGGTCGATGGAACCCAAACGGATCGTGCGGGAGGGTTACGACCTTCTGGGCTCGCGCTACGCCGAGTGGTCCTCGACGTCCGGCTCGGGCGCGCGGGCGTGGTTCCTCGCGGAGGTGCTCGAGCGCCTGACCGCAGGTGCCGACGTGCTCGAGCTCGGGTGCGGGCCGGGGACCGCCGCCGCCGAGCTCGCCGAGGACCGCTCCTACACCGGCGTCGATCTCTCCGCCGGCCAGCTCGCGATCGCGCGCGCACGGTTCCCGGACGGCCGGTTCCTCCAGGGTGATCTCACCGACGTCGCGTTCTCGGCCGCTTCGTTCGACGCCGTCGTGGCGTTCTACGTGTTCAACCACGTCCCTCGCGGCGAGATCGAGCCCACGTTCGGGCGCGTCTACCGCTGGCTGCGACCCGGCGGTCGGTTCATGCTTTCGCTCGGCGCCGCAGATACAGACGATGAGATCCAGGAGGACTGGCTCGGCGTCCCGATGTTCTTCGCCGGCTTCGACGTGGCCACGAACGAACGATGCTCCGCGACGCCGGGTTCACGCTCGAGCTGTCGACGACCCGAACCGAGGTCGAGGAGGGTGAGGGGGAGGCGACGTTCCACTGGGTGATCGCCCGCAGGTCCGGCTGAGCCCTCAGCGAGCGGGGCGGTCCTTCACCCGGTAGACGAACTGCAGCCCCTGGAACACGTCGGTGATCGACGCGCCCTTGTTGTCCACGAGACCGGCGTCCAGACCGATCCCCTGCGCGAACGCGAAGTCGATGTCGGTCGGGACCTTCGACGCCTTCTTCGGCCAGGCGACCCAGAGCCGTCCGTCGCTCGCGATGTGCGACACCAGGGGGTCGAACCACCGGACCAGCTCGGTTCGTTCCGTGGCGAACACGACGGCCACGTCGAGCGTCGACGTGGCGCGCTCCGTGAAGGACGCTCCGTCGGGCATCGGTGTCAGCAGATCTCGGAACCCGTCGGGGGCGTTCACCAACCGGATCCGCGAACCCGGCCGGATGCCCAGCTTCTTCGGCAGCGGCGTTCCGGAATAGTCCTTGTGGTCGCTCGTCACCCACGTCGCTCCTGGCCGAGGCGCGGACATCCTGCCACCATCGGGTCGTGACGGGCACGCTCTTCTTGGTGGGCACGCCGATCGGCAACCTGGGAGACCTCGCGCCGCGCGTCCGCGAAACGCTCGCGACCGTCGACCTGATCGCCGCCGAGGACACCCGTCGGACCGGCCGTCTGCTCGCGCATCTCGAGCTCCCCGACCGCCCGCTCCTCTCCTTCTTCGAAGGGAATGAACGCGAACGGACGGAGCAGGTCCTGCGGCGGCTCCGTGACGGCGACGCCGTGGCGCTCGTCACCGACGGGGGGATGCCGACGGTCTCCGATCCGGGCTACCGGTTGGTCCGGGCCTGCGCCGACGCGGGCATCGACGTCCGTGTGATCCCCGGGCCGTCGGCGGTGATCGCGGCCCTGGCCGTGTCCGGACTGCCGACCGACCGGTTCGTCTTCGAGGGCTTCCTCCCGCGGAAGGCCGGTGACCGCCGGCGACGGCTGGGCGAGCTCGCGACCGAGCCGCGCACGATCGTGGTCTTCGAGTCGCCGAAACGCCTCGGGACGTTGTTGCCGGAGGCGCTCGACGTCCTCGGGGAACGGCCTGCGGCGATCGCTCGCGAGCTCACGAAGCTCCATGAAGAGACCGTGCGCGGGACGCTCGCGGCGTTGGCAGAGCGGTTCGGCGAGGAGAGCGTCCGCGGGGAGGTCGTCGTCGTGATCGGCGGCGCGACGACCTCAGAACCGGATCTCGACGTGCTCGTCGAGGAGGCACGCGGTCTGCTCCACGCCGGGACGAGCGCCCGCGACGCCGCCGACCGGGTCGCCGAGCGACACGGCGTGTCCGCGAACCGCGTCTACCGTCGGCTGCTCGAGCCGATATCGGGCACGTGAACCTCCCACCTCCGCCGCTCCCGAGCTCACCGGTCCTGCCGCCATCTCCTCCCGCCGCGCCGCGCCGAAGAGGTCTCCTCGCCGTGGCGATCCTCCTGGGTTTGGTGCTCCTCGGGACCCAGACCTACGTCCTGCGGGGCGTGCTTCCGCCGGTCGCGGTCCGCACGCGTTCCTGGAGCAGCTCCCCGACGGTTCGCCGTACCGATGGAATCCCTGCCAGACGATCCACTACGCGGTCAACCCGGACCTGGAACCGGACGGCGCGGCCGCCGACATCCGGGAGGCGATCGGCCGAGTCGCGTCGGCGACGGGGATCCGGTTCGTGAGCGACGGCACGACCGTCGAGACGGCCGACCAGCAGATCGGATCGGCGTTCCAGGACAACGTGCCGGGACCGCGTTGGCTGCCGATCCTGATCACGTTCGTCTCCGATGAGCATTTCCACTTCTTGGCGGACTCGAACCGTGCGATCGCGTTCGGGCTGCCGCACCGCGGAGACGGGGACCAGGCGCACCAGTACGTCAGCGGAGCGGTGGTGATCGACGCCGATAAGCCGCTGCCCGAGGGGTTCGGCACCCGCTATAGCTTGGGGCCCGTCTTGATGCACGAGCTCGCGCACGTGATGGGTCTCGGGCACGTGGGTGCGGGCGACGAGCTGATGTGGTCACCGCAGGTCGCGGACCACGATCCCTCGCCCGACCTCTCGCTCACCGATTGGGGGCCCGGCGATCTCGAGGGACTGCGGCTGGTCGGCCGCGACGCCGGGTGCCTCAACTAGTCTGAGCCAGACTAGTTCGAACGGAGCTCGCGGTCCGTCTGGAGCGCGGGCGGCCGGTACCATGACCCGACCATGGGCCGCGACGTCTTCTACATCACCACCCCGATCTACTACCCGAACGACGTGCCCCACATCGGTCACGCCTACAACGCCGTGGCCACCGACTTCATCGCCCGGTTCCACCGACTCCGCGGAGAGGAGGTCTTCCACCTCACCGGGACCGACGAGCACGGGCTGAAGCTCCAGCGGGCGGCCGAGGAGCGGGGCATGACCGCCGCAGCAGTGGGTCGACGACATGGAGCCGCAAGTGGCGCGAGGTCTGGGCCCGGTTGGATATCGCGTACGACGACTACATCCGGACGACGGAGGCCCGCCACACGGCCGCCGTCGAGAAGCTCCTCAACGCGGTGCACGACAACGGGCGGGACGACATCTACCTGGGGACCGTACGAGGGCCTCTACTGCGTCGTCGTGCGAGGCCTACTACACCGAGGACGAGCTGATCGACGGCATCTGCCCGATCCACGAGCGGCCGGTCGAGCGGATGCATCGAGGAGAACTACTTCTTCCGGCTCTCCGCCTACGCGGACCGTCTGCTCGAGCACTACGAGGCGCCACCCGCGAGGCGGTCGAGCCCGAGACCCGGCGCAACGAGGTCCTGTCGACGATCCGCGGCGGTCTCCAGGACTTCTCGATCAGCCGGACGTCGTTCGACTGGGGCATCCCGCTGCCGTGGGACCCGAAGCACGTCTGCTACGTCTGGTTCGACGCGCTGACGAACTACATCACGGCCGCCGGGCTACGCCGAGGACCCCGAGCGGTTCGCGCGGATGTGGCCGGCGAACATCCACTGATCGGCAAGGACATCCTCCGGTTCCACGCCGATCTACTGGCCGGCGATGCTGATGGCCGGCGACGTCGAGCCTGCCGGCGCCAGGTCTGGGCGCACGGCTTCCTCACGGTCGGCGGCAAGAAGATGTCGAAGACGAACGCCACCGGCATCCACCCGTTCGAGCTGCTGGACCTCTTCGGCGTGGACTCCTACCGCTACTACTTCATGCGGGAGATCCAGTTCGGCGCAGGACGGCAGCTTCTCGTGGGAGTCGATGGTCGACCGCCACAACGCCGATCTCGCGAACGGGCTGGGGAACCTCGCCAGCCGCGTGCTCGCCATGCTCGCGAGCGTCCTTCGGCGGCGTGGTCCCGGCGTCCACCGTGCGAAGGCGCCGAGTCGGACCTGCCCGACGTCATCGCCCGGCGCCGCTCGCGGCCTATCGACGGCCACATGCTCGGGCGTCGAGCTGTCGCCGGCCCTCGCCGACGATCTGGGAGATCGTCGCCCGCGCCAACCACTACCTGGTCGAGAAGGAGCCGTGGAAGCTGCGAAGGACCCGGCGCGCCGTGACGAGCTCGGCAGCATCCTTTACGCGTCGGCCGAGACGCTCCGCATCCTCGCGGTGTTGATCTTCCCGATCATGCCTCGAGCGGCGAGCGTGCTCTGGTCCCAACTCGGCATCGACGAACCGCTCGACGATCAACGCCTGCCGCAGGCCGCCGCGTGGGGTGGTCTCACCGCGGGAACGACGACGACGAAGGGCGACGCGCTCTTCCCGCGCTTGGACACCGAGTAGGTCGTCGCCTCCACTCCCGGGTGAGTCTTCCCGGATCCGTGTTTCACGTGAAGCTCCCCGTATCGACCGCACCGTGAGACCCGGTATCGTGACCGCTCGATGAGCGACCAGAACCCTGAACTGGCGGTGCAGCCGGGGGCGGTGGATACCCACTGCCACCTGTTCCTCCTGGACCGCGAACCTTCAGATGTGGTCGAGGCTGCGCGGGCCGCCGGCGTCGACCGGCTGATCTGCGTCGGCGTGGACCCCCAGACGAGCCGTCGCTCGCTCGAGTTGGCCGATTCGCTCGAGGGGGTGTTCGCGACGGCCGGGATGCACCCCCACGACGCGGATGCCTTCGACATCGAGGCCGGTGCCCGGATCGAGGAGCTCCTCCACGACCCACGGGTCCTGGGCGTGGGGGAGTGCGGTCTGGACTTCTTCCGGATGCATTCGCCCGTCGAAGATCAGATCCGGGTGTTCAAGATCCACATCGCCCTGTCGAACGAGACCGGCAAGCCGCTCGTCGTCCACGTTCGGGACGCCTGGACGGACGTCCTTCGAGTATTGGATGAGGGATCGGCGGAACACGTCGTGATCCACTGCTTCAGCGGGGACGCGGACATCGCGCGCGAATGCGCGGCGCGTGGGTACTGGGTGAGCTTCGCCGGCAACATCACGTATCCGAAGAACGAGCACTTCCGACAGGCCGCCGCGGCGCTCGACGTCGATCGCATCCTCGTCGAGACGGACAGTCCGTTCCTCGCGCCGCAGAAGCTGCGTGGTTCCGACAACGAACCCGCGAACATCATGACGACGATCGCCGAGATCGCGCGCGTGCGCGACGCCGATGTCGACGACATCGTCGCGGCGACGGCGAACAATGCGCGCGCAGCATTCGGCGGAACGCTCTGACGAGCGAACGGAACCGGTCGCGAACACGCACAAGTGCTCCGGTTTTCCACCGAACGGGCGTTCGCTCTCAAGGTTGCAGTGAGGGTTGAGGGTTTGCTAGGGTCACGGCCCGATGCGTACGAGGGCTTCGGTCCGGCCTAGCCGCTTCCCCCTGAAGCCTTCCTCGATCCCTTGGAGGAAGGTTGGCGGTTCGCCCCTCACGGGTCCGCAGGTTGCGGATCCATCGCACGATCCAGGCGACGACGTTCGCCGTGGGTCTGGCGTTCCTGGGCGGGGCGTTCTTCCTCGCGACACGCACGAACGTCGTATTGATCGTCGGCCATCGGGTCGAGTCGATCAGCACGAACTCCGACAACGTCCGGGAACTGCTGGCGGGCCAGGGCATCGAGCTCTCCTCCGGCACCCGGGTGGTGCCGCCGCTGGCGACCCTGCTCGCCGACGGCATGACCGTGGTGGTGAGCCCCGCGCCCGGCGCGCCGGTGGTGGGCTCGCTCGCGGAACAGGTCACGCTCGACACCTGGTCGAGCGTGACGAACCCGGCACCCACCGATGTGGGGGTCTGGGTGGTGGATGGGACGAGCAGCGGACCCGCCGTGAAGATCGCGGCGGAGCTCGGCGAGGCTTCGGCCTCCGCGGTGAGTGCCGGAACATCTCCGGTGGTGAGCGCGAGAGCCGTCGTGGCGGGGAAGGTCTACGACGTCTACTCGAACGCTCGTACCGCCGGGGAGCTCCTCTCGGCCATGGGGATCACTCCCGGCGCTCGTGATCGCGTCCAACCACCACTCAGCACCCCCCTTCACGACGGCTCGACCGTCGTGCTGGATCGCGTCCAGGTCCTGACGCGCGACGCCGTCCGGTCGATCCCGTTCGCGGTCCGCACCACGTGGACGACGGGACTCACCCCCGGGCAGTCGCACGTGTTGAGCCGAGGTGTCGACGGGTTGGCCGATACCACCGAGCGGGTCTTCGTGGTGAACGGTCACGTCGAGTCGCGGCACGTCCTGTCGCGAGAGGTGATCCGTCCCTCGATCACCGAGGTGCGGCTCTCCGGTCCGGCGAGCCCGACGATCCCGCAGCAACCGCCGGGAGGTCATGCGGCCACCGGGAAGGCAACGTGGTACGACCCCCCCTGGTCCGGGCTGACGGCGGCGAGTCCGTGGATCCCGTTCGGCACGCACGTGACCGTGACCGACCTGGCGACGGGCCGGACGGTTATCGTCGTGATCGATGACCGGGGACCGTTCGCGTCGGGGCGCATCATCGACCTCGCTCCCGAGGCCTTCTCCGTCCTCGCCCCGCTCGGCCACGGCGTCCTCGACGTCCAGCTCAGCTGGTAGCGGTTCGACGACCTCGGGCTTGGGCGCTTCGGCGCTGCGCGAGTTGGCGGCCCGACATGACATCCGTCCCGCGAAGGCGCTCGGACAGCATTTCCTGATCGACCCGAACCTGGCGCGTGCCATCTCCGCCGACGCCGGCGTCGGTCGAGGCGATCGCGTGATCGAGCTCGGTGCCGGTCTCGGCTCGCTGACGCTGGCGCTCGCCGCCACGGGTGCGCGCGTGCGAGCGGTGGAGTTCGACCGCGCGCTGCTGCCGGCGCTCCGCGAGGTGACGGCCGGCGACGAGCGGATCGAGGTCGTCGCCGCGGACGCCACGCGGATCGATTGGGCGAACGAACCGGATGGTCGCGGTCCATGGACGCTCTGCGCGAACCTCCCGTACAACATCGCTGTTCCTCTGGTCGCCGCCGTCCTGGAAGAGGCATCGTGGATCTCGCGCCTCGTCGTGATGGTGCAGCGCGAGGTCGGCCAGCGGCTCGTGGCCGGACCCGGCGACGCGCAGTACGGACCGGTGAGCCTGCGGGTCGCGTACCGTGCCCGCGGCGCGACCGTCCGCCCGGCGCCGCCCTCCGTGTTCTGGCCGCGGCCGTCGGTGGCATCCGTCGTCGTGAAGCTCGAACGGCTCGAGCGCCCGCCGGTCGACGTCGACCCGGATCGGCTGTGGCGGGTCGTCGATGCCGGGTTCGCCGAGCGACGCAAGATGATCAAGAGCGCGGTCGTCCGGCTGGGCGTGGATCCCGGGCGCGCGGACGACCTCCTCCGTGGGATCGGCATCGACCCGCGCGCCCGCGCCGAGCGGCTCTCCCTGGAGGACTTCGCCCGGATCGCAGAGGCGGTCCCGTGACCGGTCGCACGGTGCGGCGTGCCGCGCACGCCAAGCTCAACGTCTTCCTGCGGGTGCTGGTGTCACGTGACGACGGATATCACGAGCTGGAGAGCCTGGTGTTGCCGATCTCCCTGGCCGACGACGTGGCGGTGACCCAGGCGGGCACGCTCGACGTTCGAACCGACGCCGAGGTCCCGCTGGCGGACACGGTCGACGTCGGCGGGATGAACCTCGCGCTCGTCGCGGCGCTCGCCCTGTCCGAATCCTGCGCCGGACCCGGCCGCGGCGCCGAGATCCGGATCACGAAGCGGATCCCGGTGGCGGCGGGGCTCGGCGGCGGGAGCGCCGATGCCGCGGCGACCCTCCGGGCACTGAACGATCTGTGGGACTGCCGCCTGGATCCGGACGCGTTGAGGACGATCGGCGAACGCGTGGGTTCGGACGTGCCGGCCATGCTCGCGGACGAGCCGGTGATGATCCGCGGCCGCGGCGAGCGGGTCGCTCCGGTCCACGCGCTCACGACGTGGTGGGTGGTCCGGCCGTTCGACTTCCCCGCGCGGTCGCCGGACGCCTACCGGTGGTGGGACGAGGACGGCGGTGACACCGGGCCTGACCCCGGGGTGCTCATCGCCGCGCTCGAGACCGGGAACGTTGAGCTGGCCGGTCATGCTCTCTTCAACGACCTGGAGGCGCCGGTCGCGCGTCGCCACCCGGAGATCCTCGAGGCGAGGCAGACACTGCTCGATGCTGGGGCGTTGGGCGCCGTGATGAGCGGGAGCGGTCCGACGGTGGTCGCGCTCGCGCGACACATGGGACACGCCGACGCGATCGCCGCCGCGGTCCCGGGCTCGTTCGTCGTGTCCGGTCCGCCTGGGGTGGCCGGCTCGCCGGGCGTGGCATGATTCCGGGCGCCCGATCCGGGGTGGTCTAACGGCAAGACGCGGGCCTTTGGAGCCCTAGATGGAGGTTCGACCCCTCCCCCCGGAACGACGAAGCGAGAAGATCGGAAGCAGGAGCGCAGTTCTGAGGGCCTGAAACGTTCCTGTTGTCACTCTTCGGTACGTCTCTTGTTCTGACGTCGACGACGATCAGGCGAACGGCACAGCGAAATCGCAGTAGGGGGCGCTCGTCTCCGTGACTGGCTCGGTCGCGAGGTACGTGATCCGCATACCGAGATCTTCGGGCTTGAGGGTGAGCTCGTCAGGGTTGATGCGGTGTTCCTCCCACCAGGCTTGCAAAGCCTCCGACGCGAGCTGCCATTGCACGCCTGGGTTCCCACCCGGACCAGTGGGTAGCGCGTCGTTCGGCAGCGCGACGTACGCCTCGCGATGTGCGGGTTCGGTCCGCAAGCTCAACTCCGGGTAGTGCGACGCGAGCGTCCTCGCGTCCGACTCCGGGATCGGCTTGCACATCTCGACCGGGCCGTCGCTGTCGGCGCTCACTTCACCCCAGTAGATGGTGAACATCGCGCCTTCACGCCCCTTCATCTTCGGCAGCGGTCGTTCTCGCAGGACCGCGATGAACTCCTTGCCGAGCGCCCACGCTCCCTGTTGGTCGACATTGCCCTTCAGGCATAGCAAGCTCCGCTCGGGTATCTCTCGTGTGGCGACTTCGTACATGACGGACCTCTTCCCACTCAGTCGGTTGACGAGGTAGTCGGCGAGCTCGCGGCGCGCATCGTGTACGGACTCGACCTCTCGCCAGTGCGCCGCTATCCGCTCTGCGGCATCAACCGGATCGCATGCGAGCAGCTCCCTGATCGCGGCAAGCGTCAAGTCGAGCTGGCGCAACATCGCGACGAGGCGCGCCGCTTCGAGCTGCGCGACGTCGTAGTAGCGATAACCAGAGGCTTCGTCAACGCGCGCGGGCACCAGCACACCGAGTTCGTCGTAGAGACGGAGTGCCTTGATCGACAGACGCGACCGTCGTGCGAACTCGCCGATGCTGACTTCTTCCACGGCTCACACTCCCTCGTCGTCGAGCTGGACAGCCCGACACGTCGAGTGTGCGGCCTCCCTAAGGGGGAGAGTCAAGCCAGACGGTCGCAGCGAAGAAGATCATCGCGACCGTCCCTCAGGAGCGTTGATCGGGAAGATCGCTCAAGAGGAACGAGCCGGAGAGCGGGCTGGGGCCGCCGACCTGTTCGACCTGTCCTTCTCCCGCCCCTCCAGACCTGCACTCTCAGAAGGTCACCGGTACGCGTCGGTCAGCAGGATCGCACCACCTGAGCGAGCGAGAACAGATCTGGGAGTGTCAAGCTCCGTTCCTGACACAACGCCGCAGGTCATTGGATGTGTCTCGATCGGTCATCCCTCCCCCGGAACGACGTTCGCACCCTGGCGTTTGTCACGCGAGCGCTGACCCTCGATGATGGGGGTCCCTCGACCTCTGGACGCGCGGTTGGCCGAGATCACGAAGAAGCCCAGAACGCTCGCGGCGGTCGTACTCGCCGCGGGTAAGGGCGAACGCTTGAAGTCCTCCACGCCGAAGGTCCTGCATCCGATCTGCGGTCGTCCCGCGCTCTGGCACGTCCTCCAGATGGTCCGGGCCGCCCGCCCCGAGAAGATCGTGGTGGTGGTCGGGCACGATGCGGACCGTGTCCGCGACGCCGTCCGGTCCTGGGGGATCACGCCCGCGCCCGTGTTCGTCGAACAGACGCAACAGCTCGGGACCGGTCATGCGGTCTTGACCGCCGAGCGCGCGGCGGGACGGGTGGACGACGTCCTGGTCGCGGGCGGGGACTTCGACCCCATCGAGGGCGCCGATGTCCGGCGTCTCATCGCCGCGCACCGGCGCACGAGGAGCGCCGCGGCGATCTTCGTCACGCGGCTGGATGAGCCGGGCGGGTATGCCCGCGTGGTGCACGACCGAGGGCGCCTCGTCCACATCGTGGAAGGGTTCGACGCATCCCCCGAGCTCCGCGCGAGCCACGAGGTGTCGCCGCTCGTGATGGTGTTCCGGCGCGAGGATCTCTACCGTGCCCTGCCGGCGGTCGGGAGCGACAACCTCCAAGGCGAGCACTACCTGAACGAGGTACTGCCGATCCTGCTCGACAAGGGCGAGCGGGTGACGGTCGTCCCGGTCGACACGGGCGGAACGTTCGGGGTGAACTCGCGCGACGGGTTGGCGGCCGTCGAACGGGTGATCCGCAGCAGGATCAACGCGAAGCATCTGGCGAACGGCGTGACGATCGTAGATCCGAACGCCACGTACATCGACGTCGACGTGACGATCGGGCGCGACACGGTGATCCGGCCGGTGACCTTCCTAGAAGGAGCGACCCGGATCGGGGTGGGGTGCGCCGTGGGGCCGTCGACCCGGATCCTCGACTCGACGATCGGCGCGGGGAGCGAGGTGACGTTCGCGGTGGTGCTCGGCGCGAAGGCCGGTCGCCGCGTGCGGATCGGGCCGTACACCCGGCTACGGCCCGGGACGGTCATGGCCGATGACTCTTACGCGGGACCGTTCAGCGACATCAAGAACGCGACGATCGGGAAGGGGTCGAAGGTGCCGCACCTCGCGTACGTGGGCGACGCCACCCTGGGGAAGGACGTGAACGTCGGCGCAGGCACGGTGACCGTGAACTACGACGGCTATCGCAAGCACCAAACCGTGATCGGTGACGGGGCATCGATCGGCTCGGATACGATGTTGATCGCACCGGTCGTGGTGGGACGCGAGGCGAACACGGGTGCGGGGTCGGTGATCTCCGAAGATGTGCCGGCGGGCGCGCTCGGTATCGAACGCAGCACGCAGACGAACGTCCGTGGGTATCGCAAACGCAAGGACGCGCAGCATCGGCGTACCGGGAAGAGCTAGGGGGAGCACGGTGGAGATCATCACGAAGAAACGGATGATGCTGTTCACCGGCACCATCCATCCAGCCTTGGGTCAAGAGATCGCGGAGAACCTCGGCATCCCGCTGAGCGAGTCCGAGATCCGGCGGTTCGCGAACACCGAGCTCTACTTCCGCGCGGAGGAGAGCGTGCGCGGAGCAGATTGCTTCGTCGTACAGACGCATTACGAACCGGTGAACGAGGCGATCATGGAACAGCTGATCATGATCGACGCGATGAAGCGGGCATCGGCCAAGCGCATCACCGCGGTGATCCCGTATTACGGCTACTCACGCCAGGACCACAAGGCGCTCTCGCGTGAGCCGATCAGCGCGAAGCTCGTCGCCGACATGCTCACGGCCGCGGGCACCGATCGGATCGTCTCGGTCGACCTGCACTCCGGACAGATCCAGGGGTACTTCGACGCGCCGTTCGATCACCTGACGGCGCTGCCGATCCTGTCCGACTACCTGGAGAACGAACTGGGGCTCCACGGCGACGACCTGGTGATCGTGGCGCCGGACGCCGGCAGGATCAAGACCGCCGAAGTGCTGCGCAAGTACCTCCACGCGGACCTGGCGTTCATGTACAAGCGCCGGTCGAAGATCGAGGCGCACAAGATCGAGGAGATGGCCGTCGTCGGTGAGGTCGACGGCCGGCCGTGCGTGCTGGTCGACGACATGATCGACACGGCGGGAACCGTCGCCAAGGGTGCGCAGGCGCTACAGGCGCAAGGCGCCGGTCCGATCTACGCGGCCGCCACACATGCGATCTTCTCCGGGAAGGCGCGACAGCTCCTTGAGGAGGCGCCGATCGAGCAGGTGGTCGTGACGAACACCGTCCCGATCCCCGAAGAGCGGTCGTTCGCGAAGCTCCGGGTGTTGTCGATCGCGCCGCTGATCGCGATGGCGCTCCGAGCGGTGTTCGAGGACAGCTCGGTCAGCGAGATCTTCCGCGGGGACAACCAGGTCTAGGCGTCCCGGGACGGGTCTGCAAGTCAGCCGGTACGATAGGCGGCCGAACCCAACCTCTCCTCACGTAAGGAACGACGATGGACGCGAAGCTCGACGCCGAACGGCGCGATGACAGTGGCAAGGGCGTGGCACGCAAGCTCCGAGCGGCGGGCCGCGTGCCGGCGGTGTTCTACGGCCACGACCAGGAGGCGACCCCCCTTTCCGTCGACGCTCGTGAGATGGTTCACGTGCTCCACACGTCGGGAGGTTCGAACGTCCTACTGGACCTCATCGTCGACGGCAAGCCGCACCTGGCCATGCCGCGCGAGATCCAGCGCGATCACATCCACAACAAGCTGATCCACATCGACTTCCTCGCCGTTTCGCGGACCGAGACGATCACGGTCGACGTCCCGGTGATCGAGTTCGGCGACGCGGCCGGCGTGAAGGAAGGCGGCGTGGTCGAGCACCACATGCGCGACCTGCACGTCGAGTGCCTCCCGCAGGACGTCCCCGAGAGCATCGAGGTCGACATCACCGAGCTGAACATCGGCGACATGATCCACGTGCGGGATGTCGTCGTGCCGGCGGGCGTCACGGTCCTCAGCAACCCCGACGACGCGGTCCTGTCGGTCATCACGCCCGCCGCGCTCCGTGTGGAAGCCGAGCTCGGCCTGCCGGGCGAGGAAGCGCCCGAGGGCGCCGAGGTGCCGGTCGCCGCGGAGGGCGAGGCCGTGCCGGAGGGTGGCGAGGCCGCTCCCGCTCCCGCTGCCGAGGAGGGCGGCGAGAGCTAGCTCATGGTTTGGCTCGTCGCCGGTCTGGGCAACCCCGGCGATCGCTACGCGAAGACGCGACACAACCTCGGCGCGATGGTCGTCGACGAGTTGGCGCACGCGGCGGGCGAACGCTTCCGCAAGGCGCGGTTCGTCCCGGTCGAGATCGCGGAGCTCACGATCGACGGTGAGCGCGTGTGGCTCGCCCGATCGTTGCGCTACATGAACGAGTCCGGTCCTTCCTATGCGTCGACCGCGAAGAAGCACGACGTCCCACCCGATCGACTGATCGCCGTGCACGACGAGATCGATCTGCCGTTCGGAACGCTGCGGATCAAGATCGGCGGCGGCACTGCCGGGCACAACGGGTTGAAATCGTTGCAGCAGGCGTTGCGCTCACCCGACTTCCCACGTGTGCGGCTCGGGGTCGGCCGGCCGCCCGGCCGGCAGGAAGCCGCCGACTACGTGCTCGACCCGTTCCCCAAGCGGCAAGAGGCCGACGTTGCACTGCTGGTCGACCGCGGCGTGGACGCCGTGCGTTCGTTGGTGACCGAAGGCTTCGCAGCGGCTCAGGACCGTCACAACGGTCCGGGGGGTTGAGCTGGCTATGCGGAGCGGCGAGCGGCTTTCGGTTCTAGCGCGGTGAGCAGCGACCGGATCTGTTCCAACGCCGCCGGTCGGAGTGAGTAGCAGATCTGGGTCCCGCGGCGCTTCGTGGTAACGATCCCGGCTTCACGCAGCACCCGGAGATGTTCACTCACCGTCGGCTGGCTCACGTCGAACACGTCGGCGAAGTCGCACGCGCATGTCTCCGGCTCGCGTGCCAGACGGAGCGCGATGCCCAGGCGGACCGGGTGACCGAGGGCCTTGAGGCGGTTCGCGTCGGTGGCAACATCCCGAGTCATCGTGCTTGACACGATAGACGCTCCATCGGAGGATGTCTATATAGGCGGATGACGATGGAACGACCGACGAGGGTGATCGATCTGATCGCGGTGCGGGACTTGATGACGCGCGCGACCGGCGACGAGAAGCACGACGAGAGCAGCACGTCCACGCTCGACGCGCTCGCCGTGCTCTACGGGCGTGTCCTCCACGTCGATCCGACCGATCCCGACCGGCCCGACCGCGACCGGTTCATCTTGAGCAAGGGTCACGGGCCGGCGTCCTACTACGCGCTGCTCGCCTACCTCGGCTTCTTCCCCGAGGACTGGCTCGACGGTTTCCTCGAGTGGGGCGGCCGGCTCGGCAGCCATCCGGACCGCGCGCTCGTCCCGGGCATCGAGGCCTCCACCGGCTCCCTCGGCCACGGGTTGCCGATGGCGGTCGGCGTCGCAGCCGCGCTCCGTGCGAAGGACCTGACCGAGCAACGGGTGTTCGTCCTGACCGGAGACGCGGAGCTGAACGAGGGCTCGAACTGGGAGGCGATCCTGCTGGCGCCCGCCCTCGGTCTCACGAACCTCACGCTCCTCGTGATCGACAACCACAGCAGTCACTTGCCCATGGCGCCCTGGGACACGAAGCTCGAGGGGTTCGGCTGGTCGGTCCACCTGGTCGACGGGCACGACCATGAAGCGCTCGAGCGCGCGCTCCTCGCCCGGAACGCGGGCCGACCGACGGCGGTCGTCGCCGACATCCCGGAGGGCGAGTGGTGAGCATGCTCTCGATGCGCGAGCAGGCGGGAGAGACCGCCGCGGACCTCTTGGTCGATGATCCGCGCGTCGCGATCGTGCTGGCGGAGATCAGCACCACGCAGTTCGGGCGCGCGCTCCAGCACGACCCGTCGCGCGCGATCAACGTCGGCATCATGGAGCAGACGATGGTGGGCGTCGCAGCCGGGTTCGCGATGGAGGGCTTCCTCCCGATCGTCCACACCATCACGCCCTTCCTCGTGGAGCGTCCGCTCGAGCAGATCAAGCTCGACTTCGGTTACCAGGGGCTCGAGGGCACGTTCGTGTCGGTCGGCGGTTCGTACGACTACACGGCCGAGGGCTTCACGCACCACGCGCCCGGCGACGTGCAGGCGATGCTCACCGTTCCCGGGATGCAGGTGCTCGTGCCAGGAACGGCGGGGGAGCTCGACCGACTGTTCCGCGCCACGTACGCGAACGGCCACCCGACCTACCTCCGCCCGAGCACCGCGGCCAACGCCGAGACGCGCGACGTCCAGGTCGGGCGTCTCGAGGTGATCCGGCGCGGCGCGCGGGCGACCGTGCTCGCGGTCGGGCCGATGCTCGACCGGACGCTCGCCGCCGTCGAAGGGCTGGACGTGACCGTGCTCTACGTGACGAGCGTTGCTCCGTTCGATGCAGAGGGTCTCGCACGCGAGTCGGCCGACGGCGCAGACGGTGATCGCGGTCGCGCCGTTCCTGGACGGGACGCTCGCGCCGGCGATCACCACCGCGCTCGCGCATCGCGCCGCGCGCTACACCTGGATCGGGGTTCCGCCGACGGTCCTGCGGGCGTACGGAACCGTGGAAGATCACGACCGCGCCCGAGGCCTAGATGTCGCCGGGATCCGGGAACGCGTCGTTCGATCGCTCGGGTGACCGCCGAGTCGGAAGCTCAAGAGCCGGGGTCGGCGAGCTGCGTTAGGGTAGTATCCCAAACTGACCAGTCGGTTTCTAAAGGGAAACGATCGGAGCGCGCGCGTGCCGAAGCTGGCGGCCGACGAACGAGCGAAGCGACGACGAGCCCTCCTCGACGCCGGGCGGCGATGCCTGTCGCGTCACGGGTTCAGCTCGATCACGGTGGACGACGTTTGCGCTGAGGCCGGCGTGAGCAAGGGCTCGTTCTACACGTATTTCGACACGAAGGCCGACCTGCTGCTGGCACTGCTCGAGGACGAGGCCGCGGCGTTCGATGAGGTCATGCATGACCTGGAACAGGCCTCGACACGCGGTGATGAGCGTCTCCAGCGACTCGCCCGCGCGATGCTGGATCGGGGCGCCGATCCGGCTGGCGCTCCAGATGCGGGCCGATCTCTGGGCGGAGATGCCCGGGAATGAAGCCCTCCGAACCCGATGGGCCGAGATCGTGACGCATCAGCGAACGAAGCTTCGCTCATGGATCGAGTCCGGCGCGCGATCCGGCGAACTGGCGGAGATCCCGGCGAACGCCCTCGCCGCGATCCTCCTCTCCCTCGGTGATGGCCTGATGCTGCACGCTCGCCTCGATCCCCGGGCATTCCGATGGCAGAACATCGGCACCGCGCTCGACGGCCTCCTCCGAGGTGTTTCTCGGTCGTGAGGTGCCGGTGATGCACCGACGACGTGATCTCCGCTCGCGGCTCCGGACGTCGACGTCCGGGTGGCTCACGAACGCAAGCTACCTCCGTCGATGGCTCGTCCTCGGCGCCGTGATCGGGGTCGTGGCCGGCATCGGTGCGATCGTCTTCACGACAGCGCTCGAGCTCGCGACGCGCTTCTTCCTGGGCTGGATCGGTGGGTACACCCCACCAACCCCGTTCGGCGAGGGGCACGCGGTGGGGTCGGGGGCCGTGTTCGTTCGGGGCTGGGCGATCCCCCTCGTGGTGGCGTTCGGCGGTCTCCTCTCCGGGATCTTGGTGTTCGGCCTTGCTCCCGAGGCGGAGGGGCATGGGACCGATGCCGCGATCGACGCCGTGCATCACGACCCGCGTGGGATCCGAGCGCGGGTGTCTTTCGTGAAGATCGTGGCGTCCGCCATCACGATCGGCTCAGGTGGGTCCGGCGGCCGGGAAGGACCAACCGCCCAGATCAGCGCGGGTTTCGGCTCGATCCTCGCCCGCTGGCTCGACCTCACCCCCGCCGACGCGAGGATCGCGGTCACGGTCGGGATCGGTTCGGGGATCGGGGCGATCTTCCGCGCGCCACTCGGCGGCGCGATCCTGGGGGCCGAGATCCTCTATCGCGATGACTTCGAGACGGACGCGTTGATCCCATCCATCGTGGCTTCGATCGTGGGTTTCGCGATCTTCGGTTCCGTCGAAGGGTTCTCGCCGATCTTCGGCGAGCTGCATGGGTACCGGTTCCGCCACCCCGGCGAGCTGTTCTACTTCGCGGTGTTGGGGATCGCGGCCGGTCTCGTCGGTCGTCTCTACGCGCGGTCGTTCTACGGGATCTCAGCGACGTTCGCGAAGATCCGGGTGCCGCGCATGATCCGGCCGGCGATCGGCGGACTGCTCGTCGGTCTGATGGCCCTCGCGATCCCGCAGATCCTCGGCACCGGATACGGCTGGGTCCAGCTCGCGATGGGTCCGGGGCTGATGAAGCTCTCGCTCTGGATCATCCTCGCGCTCCCGTTCGCCAAGATCCTGGCCACGTCGCTGTCGATCGGCTCCGGAGGATCGGGGGGGATCTTCGGCCCCGGCATGGTGATCGGCGGGTTCCTCGGCGCGGGCGCCTGGCGGTTGCTCTCCGGGTTCCCGGGTGTTCCTCATTCGCCGGCTCCCTTCGTTATCGTCGGCATGATCGCGTGCTTCGGGAGCGTCGCCCACGCGCCTATCGCGGTGATGCTCATGGTCGCGGAGATGACCGGGAGCCTCGAGCTGCTTGCGCCCGCGATGGTGGCCGTCGGTCTGGCCACGCTCCTCGTCGGCGATCGGACGATCTACCGGAGCCAGATCAAGGACCGGCAGGCGTCACCGCTCCATCGCATCCGGTCCGGTCTCCCCCTGCTCGCGTCACTCCCCGTGGAACGCGCGATGCGCGCGCCGGCGGTGCGGTTGGAGGCTGACATGTCTGCCGCAGACGCGCTCGCCTCGCTGCGTGAGGTCGGACTCGATGACGCGCCGGTCAGCGAGGAGGATGGGACGTACGTCGGCTCGGTGAGCGTGGCGGCCCTCGCGGATACCGCGAAGGACGGATCCATCCGGCGCCTCTCTGACTCGCCCGGACGGTCCGTCCCGCTCGAGGCGACCCTGGAGGACGCCATGGACGCGATCGTGACGAGCGAGGCGACGTGGTTACCTGTGCTCTCGACGGACCGGCAGCTCGCCGGCATCGTCTCGACCGGCGACCTGATCACCGCCTACCGCGGCGCGCTTCGGGAGAGTCTCCACCGCCTGGGCTCATCGTTCCGTGATGCCGTCCTCGTCGAGGAGGAGGTGGGGAGCGGATCGATCCTCGTCGGCGGTTCGGCGGAACCCTCCTTGCCGCCCGGGACGGCGGTCGTGGCGATCCAACGGAACGACCAGATGATCCTGGCCTCGACCGATACGCCGATCGAGGCGGGCGATGTGGTCACCATCTTGACGCCGCAGAGCTACGCTTCATCGCTCCGATCGATGGTCCGCGGGTCCGCAAGTTCGGGCGATGCCGAGGACCTCGAACCGCCCTTCGTCTGACCGGGCCAGGTCAGCTGGCGCCCAGGCCGGAGAGCCGGTCTGATGCGGATCGCGATGGAGCCGGATCGGGTGCTTCCACGCGGATATCGGCCACGGTGCCGCCGTCCAGGCCCGGACGGAGCTCGACCTTCCCGCCCAAGATCTCCGCCAAGCGAGACGCGGCGAACAGTCCCAGTCCCAGACCCGCGCTCGTCCGGGTCGTTGAACCATCGCCTTGGACGAAGGGATCAGTTCGTTCGAGCAAGCCGGGCTCGATCCCGGCTCCCCTGTCCGTGACGCGCACCAACAGCCATCGTTCTTCCCGTTCGATCGAGATGGCGACCGGCTCGGTGTCCGGGGAGAACTTGACGGCGTTCTCGATGATGTGGCGGAGCAACTGACCGAGCATCTGCCGGTCGGTGACCGCGAGCTCCGCATGACGGTCGATCATGATCGTGACGCGGTTGTGAGGGTCCCTGACCCCGAGGTTGTCGATGATCTCGTCGAGCAGCTCCCTCATCACGATCGGCTCGAGCCGAAGGAACGCGTCGTCGTGTTCCATCACGGCTCCAACGGTCGTGACGAGATCGGTCAAACGTTGCGCTGCGCCGGTCAGTCCGGTCAGGAGTTGGGAACCCTCCGACGAGACCATGCCGTGGATCTCGAGCGTCCGCGCGACCCCGGAGATCACGGTAAGCGGGGTCCGGAATTCGTGGGACACGGTCGCGATCACCGCGGCCTTCCGTGTGGCGAGATCCCGCTGCTCGTTGGCGAGGTCGACCTCTCGGCGGGCAAGGTCCAGCTCGCGACGTCGGGCCGCTTGCACCCGGTCGACGAGGGCAGCCGTGACGATCCCGATCACGACGAACGTCAGGCCCCGACCGATCCACACGCTCGGGCTCTGGGCGGTCCCGGCACTCACATCGAGCGGCATCAGAGGGCCGGCTAGGATGGCGGCGGCGATCGCGGTCAGGAACGCGCCCCGGTACCGGAACCGAGCGGCCGCGGGGAGCACCACCAGCGCGAACCACCCCGGAGCGACGGATGCGGCGCCGCCGAGCCGATACGTGAGCGCATAGCAGAGCAAGAGGCCGAGCACGATCAACGTGCCCGCGAGGTACCCGGGAACACGGGGGCCGAGCAGCAAGAACGTGTCGGTCCACCGGTCCGTTCGGTCCTCGACCTGCGCGGTCGCGGGTTCGGGATCCATCCTCTCGTTCCATCGGGAGCGGGTCCGACCCTCTTGAACCTGCCATCGTCGCCATCGAAATGGCGGAGCTCGTCGTCGGGCGGACATGCGCTTCGCTGAGACTCTGCGAGTCGTCAGGAACGGAGCTCAGCGAGCATCCGTTCGGCCCGGGCCGCAGCGACCAGGTTCCCTTTCCTGCGGCGTAGCTCGATCGCCTCGCGGAGCGTTACCGCCGCGTCCTGGTCCCGGTCCGCCAGCCGCAACACCTCTGCCAGCGCATCGAGGGCGTCGGCGTGGAGATCCAGGTAGTCGGTCGGTGCGGCGATCTCCACGGCGGCCACCGCGAACCGCTTCGCCTCGTCGTGCTGGCCCCGCCGGCCGAGCGTCTTCGCCCGCAGCTGGCGCCAGCGCACCTCCGCGTCGACATCCCCTTCGATCGTGATCCGTTCGGTGAACTCCGACAGTTCATGCGCCTCCTCGTAGCGCCCCTGCATGTACATGATGTCTCCGAGTATCGGAGCGGTGCTCGCGAGGTTCCCCACGTTCCCCATCCGATCGAGGATCTCGTAGTCCTCCCGCGCTTCCTTCTCGGCGGCTACCGGTGCGTTCGCCAGCATCTCCACCCGGGCCGAGTCGCCGAGCGTTCGAGCCAAAGCGATCTGGTCGCCGAGCTCGCGAGCGATCGCCTTCGCGCGCGTGATCAGCTCCCGAGCTTGGTCGAACCGCCCCAGCATCGCCTCGAGCTCGGCTCGCTTCGTCGCGACGGCCGATTCAACCTTCCGATCTCCTAGTGCGCGCTCACCGACCGCTTCCAATCGGAGGAGGGCCTCGTCGACGGGCATCGGCCCTTGCGAGATCACCAATGTCAACAACCGGGCGATCTCGGCCTCTTGCGACCGGCTCCCGGCACGGCGCGCGTGCTCGGTCGCGCGCTCGAGATCCTCTTCGGCCAGAGCGCACCGCCCGGCCCAGAACCGGATGGTTCCGACCAAGATCAGCGATTCGGCGACCCCGAGATCATCCGACCAAGCCTGGAACAACTCCGCATATCGCTCCGCTTCGGCGAGTCCCACCTTCTGCACTGCGTCGGGATCGCGCATCATGTGGACGAACACCTGTCGCACGCCCGCGAGCGCCTCGAGCCGGCGGTCGCCGAGGGTCCGCGCCCCATCGATGGCCTCGGCGAGCACGTCGTTCGCGCGGGGGAGGTCGGTCCGCGACAACGCCAGCCCCAGATCCGCGAGGAACTCGACCCGGAGCGGATCGCCCGCTGGAAGGAGCTCGGCCGCCCGAGCCAGGAGGTTCACCGTGGCCGAGAGATCCCGCCGCGCGAACGCGTTCCGTCCTGCGGCGGCGAGACGCTCCGCGGCCTGACGAGCGAGCGTCCGCATCCCGTCGTCGGTCGGGCCGAGCTCGGTCCGGTAGCGATACGCCTGCTCCAGGTGGTACCCGACGATCTCGTCGCGCTCTCCCAGAGAACCACCCATGCCCGTCGAGCCACGCCGCGAAGCGTTCGTGCAGGTCCGCTCGGGTCGCCTTCGGGATCGATGCGTACGCCTCATCGCGGATCAACAGGTGCCGGAACCCGAGCGCGTCGGTCGCGGAAAGGTCGGAGCGCTCGGGGCGGATGATCTGCTTGCGGACGAGCGCAGCGATGCCATCGGTCGCACCGGACACCTCGCCGGAGAGCTCGCGCACGGCGTCGAGGTAGAAGACCTGCCCCATGACGGAAGCGACCTCGATCAGCCGGCGCTCCGATGGAGGCAGCTTGTCCAGACGCGCCGCGAGCAGCGCCGAGATCGTCGGTGGGACGGGCAGGTCCGCGAGATCGCCGGTCGGCGTCCATCGGCCCTCCTTCAGGACGAGCCGGCCCTCGTCGACCAGGAGGCCCGTGATCTCCTCCGCGTAGAGCGGGTGGCCCTCGGCGGCGGTGGCGATGCGCTCACGGACCACGGGATCCACCGAGTCATCGGCCAACAGGTTGGTGACGAGCCGCCCGCATTCCTCCGCGTTCAGGGGCTCGAGCAGGATCGACGTCGCGTTCAGCTTCCCCCCGGCCCATCCGGGGCGATCATCGAGCAACTCGGGGCGCGCCATGCAGGCGAGCAGGATCGGCACGTCGCGAGCCAGGTCCGCGACGTGCTCGATCAGCTCGATGAACGTGGGCTCGGCCCACTGGATGTCGTCGATCACGAACACCACGGGCCGCTCGGCGGCGAGCCGCTCGAGCAGCGCCCGGACCGCCCAGCGCACCTCCTCGGGCGTCGTCTCCCCACCGTGGAGCCCGATCGCCTGTCCGACGCGTTCGGCGATCGCGACCGCGTCGCCATCGTCGCCGGCGAGCATGGTGAGCTTGCGGCGAGCTACCTCCGGCGCGTCGTTCTCGCGCAGGTCTGCCACATCGATCAGGGCCTCGGCGAGCGGGTAGTACGTGATCCCCTCGCCGTACGGCAAACACCGACCGCGCAGGATCGTCGCCTGGGTGCCGAGCTCGTCCGTGAACGCGGCCATCAGCCGCGACTTGCCCACCCCGCCGACGCCGAGCACCGTGAAGAGCTGGCACGACTGGTCGGTCACCGTACGCTCGAACACGTCACGCAGGAGCGACAGTTCCCGTTCCCGTCCGACGATCGGGGCGTCGAGGTGGCGCGCGAATCCTGCCGCGCCCGGCACGACCTCGACCAACCGGTAGGCCGGCACGGGGTCCGCCTTCCCCTTCATGGATAGGTCGTCGATCGCCTCGGTCACGACCGCGTCGCGCACGAGCGAGAACGTGGGTTCGCCTAGGAGGATCTCGCCGGGGGCGGCGGCCTGTTCCAGGCGGGCCGCGACGTTCACCGCATCGCCGGTCACGATCTTCTGATCGCCCGCCCCGGCGACCACGTCGCCCGTGTTCACGCCGATCCGGCAGGCGAGCGTCATCCCGTGGTCGCGGTCGAGCTCCGGGTTCAGCGTGTCGAGCGAGGCCCGCATGTCGCTCGCGGCGCGCACGGCCCGCAGCGCATCGTCCTCATGGACCTGCGGCACCCCGAAGACGGCCATGACGGCATCGCCGATGAACTTCTCGACCAGACCCCCGTGGAGCTCGATCGCGGTCCGCATCGTTTCGAAGAACCGTTCCATGACCCGGCGGACCGATTCCGGATCGAGCGCCTCACCCATCGCGGTGGAGCCGGCGACATCGCAGAACACCACCGTGACGGTCTTGCGGACCTCGTGCGGGGTCTGCTGCTCGGCCAGGGGCGCTGCGCACTCCTCGCAGAACTTCGCGCCGTCCCGGTTCTCGTGTCCGCACGTCTCGCACACCAGCACAACGCGCAGCCTAATGGCTCCCGAGCCGCCCAGATGACGCAACGCTCGCCGACGAAACCGGGATCACTCGCTCGCGGTCCCGCGCGCCGTCCATGACGGATGAGGCTACCGCCGGCGTGGGCGTGGTCGGTACACTGGCGCCGGAGGCCCCGCCGCGAACGCGGCGAGGCCTGTTCGTGCTGTCCGGGTCGTCCCGCGAGGAGGGGTCGTGAGCTTGGAGGAGGCGCTCGAGGCGCTCGTCTCGTCGGAGCCGTTCGAACGGTTGCTGCTCGAACGCGCCCGGCCGATCCTGGCTCACGCCGACGCCGGCGAGGAGGCCGTCATCGCCGGGCTCGCGCGCGCGCTCGACACGTCGGTCCTGGCCGTCGCGCCCGGTCCACGTGAGGCGGAGGCCCTCGCCGCAGGCGCGGCCGCCTACCTGGGGAGCGAACGCGTGGCGCTCCTGCCGGCGTGGGAGGCGCTGCCGTACGAAGGGATCGGTCCCACCGCGGAGATCGCCGCACGCCGGGCCGACGCGATCCATCGGTTGCGCTCGGCGACCGGTCCGTTCCTGATCGTCGCCCCGGCGCTCGCCGCGATGCAAGGGCTGATCCCGACGCTCGGGTCGATCCCGCCGATCGAGCTGGTCGCCGGACGCGAGCTCGCACCGGACGGGCTCGCGGAACGGCTCGTCGATCTGGGATACGCGCGCGCCGACGTCGTCGAGCACCGCGGGGAGTTCGCGGTCCGCGGCGGCGTGGTCGACGTGTTCGCCGGGGACGCGCGTCGTCCGGTCCGCCTGGATTACCTCGGGGACGAGATCGAATCCCTCCGCGAGTTCTCGCCGGCGACACAGCTCTCCACCGCGAAGGTCGCCCGGGTGCTCGTCCCCGCGGTGCGCGAGCTGATCCCGGATGACGAGCTGCGTGCGCTCGCCACTCGCCGCGCGCAGCTGGAAGGCGACCGGTTCCGGGATGCCCTGCAGCGCATCGGGGACGGGTTGTTCGTGGAGGGCATGGAGACGTACGCCCCGTTCCTGTTCGATCGGATGCCGACCGTTGCCGAGCTCCTGCCGCACGGCGCATGGGTCGTGGTGTCGCAGGTCCGGCGCGCGCAGGACCGGGCCCGTCAGACCTACGAGGAGGGGGAGGCGCTCGCCTCGGCGATCGGCTGGCCGGGTCCGCACGTCCTGCGGCCGCTCGAGGAGGCGCTCGGCGATCACGTCCAGCTGCATCTGTCCGACTTCTCGGAGGGGCTCGACCTGGGGCTGACCGATTGGGGCAGCGCGCAGGGGAACCCGTCGGAGCTCGGCCAGCGATTGGCGGATCTCTCTTCACGCGACTACCGGTTGCTGATCTCGTCGCTCGGGCACGGCTCGCTCGAACGCGTGCGCGAGGTCGTCGGAGACGTCCCCGGCCTCGAGACGATCGAGGCCCCGATCGCGAACGGGTTCGTCTTCGCCGCCGGGAAGCTCGCGATCGCGACCGAAGAGGATCTGTTCGGCTCGCGGAGGCACACCCGCACGGCGCCACGGTTCACGCGCCGGCGCACCGACGCGATCGCCGAGGAGCTCGAGCCGGGCGACTTCGCGGTGCATCGGGTGCACGGTGTCGGCCGCTACGCGGGGATCACGCACCGCGCGCTCGCGGGCGCCGAGCGCGACTACCTGATCCTGGAGTACGCGGAGGGCGACAAGCTGTTCGTGCCGAGTGACCAGGTGGGGATGGTCGCGCGATACCTCGGCGGCGACGCGCCACGGCTGCACCGGCTGGGCGGGACGGACTGGGCGCGCGCGACCACGAAGGTCAAACGTGCCGTGCGGGATATGGCCGGCGAGCTCGTCCGTCTCTACAGCGTGCGGATGGCCGTGCCCGGTCACGCGTTCGGACCGGACACGCCGTGGCAGCACGAGTTGGAGGACGCGTTCCCGCACGATGAGACCGGTGACCAGATCACCGCGATCGAAGAGGTGAAGCAGGACATGGAGCTCCCTAAGCCCATGGACCGCTTGATCTGCGGCGACGTGGGGTTCGGCAAGACCGAGGTCGCGGTGCGTGCGGCGTTCAAGGCCGTGATGGCCGGCAAGCAGGTCGCGGTGCTGGTGCCGACGACGCTCTTGGCCGAACAGCACTTCATCACGTTCAGCGAACGCTTCGCCCCGTTCCCGGTGAAGGTCGCGATGTTGTCGCGGTTCGTACCGCCGGCGGATCAGAAGCGCGCGATCGCCGACGTGGCCAAAGGCGCGATCGACGTCGTGATCGGGACGCATCGGCTCCTCTCGAGCGACGTGACGTTCAAGGATCTCGGTCTGGTGGTCGTGGACGAGGAGCAGCGGTTCGGCGTGGTCCACAAGGAGCGTCTGAAGAAGATGCGCGCGCATGTGGACGTGTTGACGATGACGGCCACCCCGATCCCGCGGACCCTGGAGATGGCGCTCACCGGGATCCGCGACATGTCGACGATCGACACGCCGCCGGAGGACCGCCAGCCGGTGCTCACCTACGTCGGCGCGTACGACGAAGGGCTGGCGCTCGGCGCCGTCCGTCGCGAGCTGCTCCGCGAGGGCCAGGTGTTCTGGGTCCACAACCGGGTGGCGACGATCGACCGGCAGGCCGCGTGGCTCCAACAGGAGCTGCCCGACGCGCGGATCGTCGTCGCGCACGGCAAGATGGACGAGGCCGACCTCGAGAAGCAGATGATCAGGTTCTGGGACCGGGAGGCGGACATCCTGGTCTGCACGGTGATCATCGAGAGCGGCCTGGACGTCCCCAACGCCAACACGCTCGTCGTCGACAGCGGACACCTGCTGGGGCTCGCCCAGATGTACCAGCTGCGCGGGCGCGTGGGCCGCTCGACCGAGCGGGCGTTCGCGTACTTCTTCTTCCCCCCGACGCGCGAGCTGACCGAGGAGGCGCACGAGCGTCTGGCGACGATCAGCAAGCATCAGGCGCTCGGCAGCGGCTTCCAGATCGCGCTCCGGGATCTGGAGATCCGCGGGGCGGGCAACCTCCTCGGCGCAGAGCAGCACGGGCACATCGCCGCCGTCGGCTTCGACACCTACTGCCGGATCCTGCAGCAGTCGGTCGCGGAGATGAAGGGCGAGCCGATCCGCGAGGAGAAGGAGTTGCGGATCGAACTCCCGGTGAAGGCGTTCGTCCCACCGGGCTGGGTCGCGCAGGAAGCGCTCCGCTTGGATCTCTACCGTCGGATCTCGACCGCGGGCGATCAGGAGCAGCTGCAGCAGGTGCGCGACGAGACCGTCGACCGGTACGGCGCGTTGCCTCCGGAGGTGGAGACGCTGTTCGGGGTGGCAGCGCTCCGCGTGACGGCTGCCGCGCTCGGCGTCGAGGAGATCACGACGTTCCGCGAGCAGGTCCGCCTCCGGCCCGTGCCCCTGTCCGACGCGCTCCTGGCGGATCTCGCGGAGCGTGTGCCGAAGGCGACGTATCACGACGCGAAGCAGACCCTGAACCTGGTGCCCGAGCGCGTGTTCGGGCTCGATCTGGTGCGGTGGATCGAGGCGCGGCTCCGCGACGCCACGGGTCGAACCGAACCCGTCGGATAGACTGACCCGCCGTGACCTCCCTCCTCCGTCCCCGTTCGTTGGCGACCGCGCTCGTGGTCGTTGCCTTGTCGCTCTCCGTCTCGTGCGGAGCCTCGAACCCCCCCGCGGCGACCATGGGTGGGAGCGAGATCACCGATCAAGAGCTCGCGCATCAGGTGAACATCTTCGAGTTCCTGTCGGCACTTAGCCAGAAGCCATGCGGCACCCAGGATCCCGGCGAGACGGAGCAATCGGCCTGCGCCCGGTTCGCGCTCTCCAGCGTGATCGAAGAGCATTTCGCCGGCGTCTACGCGACGGAGCACCACATGACGATCTCCGACGCGGACATCCAGCCGACGCTCGACAACCTCGATCAGCAGCTAGGGAAGCAGAAGGTGAACGACCTGCTGACCGCGCACGGACTCACACGCACCGACCTCAGCGACATCGCGCGCCGCTCCTTGTTGCTCGGCAACGTGCAGTCCGCCGTGACCGAGGAGCGGCTGACCGACGCGAAGCTGCAAGAGCTCTACCAACAGGGCATCCTCGACTTCACCACGGTGCAGGTGGAGCACATCCTCGTGAAGACGAAGGCCGAGGCCGAAGCCGTGTACGCGCAGGTCACGGCGCCCGGCGCCACCGAGAAGGACTTCCAGGCCTTGGCGAAGCAGGTCTCGATCGACCCGACCGCGAAGCAGAACGGCGGGAGCCTCGGGTCGGCGGTCGCATCGAGCTACGTCCATCCGTTCGGGGCGGCCGCGGCCGCGCTCCAACCGGGCGAGATCTCCAAGCCCGTGCACTCCAAGTACGGTTGGCACGTGATCCGACTGGTGAACAAGCAGGTGCAGTCCTACGCCGACGCGAAGCAGGGCCTGATCGATCAGCACTCCATCGTGGAGTTCAACGCCTGGTTGCGGGACGAGATCACCGCGCAAGGGGTGGACGTGAACCCGCGGTACGGTCGGTACGACGTGCAGCTGCTGCAGGTGGCACGCATCGCGAGCACCGCGACCGGGATCGACACCACACCGTCGGCCAGCCCCTCCGCGTGACCGACCCGCTCGCCCACGTCCCCGACGGGCCGGTGCCGTCGAGCCAGGGCGGCGAGCGGATGCTCGACCTGATCCGCATCCAAGCCCGTCTCCGCGCGCCCGATGGTTGTCCCTGGGACGCCGAACAGACCCACGCGTCGCTCGCCCGACACCTCCTGGAGGAGACCCACGAGCTGCTCGAGGCGATCGACGCCGACGACTCGGACGCGATCCGCGAAGAGCTCGGGGACGTGCTCCTGCAGGTGACGTTCCATGCGCAGATCGCGGCCGACGGGGGGCGCTGGGACGTCGACGATGTCGCCGAGGGACTGGTGCGGAAGCTGATCCACCGGCATCCGCACGTGTTCGGGGACACCGAGGTCGAGGACGCGGAGGAGGTCCTCGTGAACTGGGAACGGCTGAAGGCTGAGGAGAAGGGCGAGCGCGCGATCGAGGACGACATCCCGGCTTCGCTCCCGGCGCTCGCTCGCGCCGGCAAGGTGCAGCGGCGCGCGGCGGGGTGGGGCTTCGAGTGGCGCTCGCCGCAGAGCGCGCTCGCCGCGCTCCGCGAGGAGGTCGACGAGCTTCAGGCGGCGATCGACGCCGGCGACGACGCGAACGCGGAGGAGGAGATCGGCGATGTGCTGTTCTCGATCGTCGCCGTCGCGCGCAAGCTCCACGTGGACGGCGAGAGCGCGCTCCGTCGAACGACCCGTGTGTTCGCCGAACGCTATGAGCGCTTCACGGCGGCGGTGAGGGAGCGGGGCCTGGACCCCGACACGATGAGCGAGGCCGAGATCCGCGCGCTCTTCCGGGAGGTCCGATGAACCTCGATGTCGGCAACGGCGTCGACCGCGCGGACATCGGGTCCGCGCGAGAGCGGATCGCGCCGTACGTGCGGGTCACGCCGGTCCTCGAGGCGGGTCCCGGTGCGTTCGGCCTGGAGGGATCGCTCGCGCTGAAGCTCGAGCTGTTGCAGCACACCGGCTCGTTCAAGCCGCGCGGCGCGTTCAACAAGATGCTGTCCTCGGACGTGCCCGACGCCGGCGTGATCGCCGCGTCCGGCGGGAACTTCGGGCTGGCGGTCGCGTACGCGGCGCGCACGCTCGGCCATCGCGCCGAGATCTTCGTTCCGTCGACGTCGCCGGCGTCCAAGATCGATCGGGTCCGCGAGCAGGGGGCGGAGGTGCGCGTGATCGAGGGCTTCTACCACGAGGCATCCCTCGCGGCGCACGACCGGGCCGCGGAGAGCGGAGCGTGCTGGATGCATCCGTTCGATCAGCCGGAGGTCGTGGCCGGCGGCGGGACGGTGGGGCTGGAGATCTCAACCCAGGTCCCCGACGCGGACACGGTCCTCGTTTCCATCGGCGGGGGCGGGCTGATCGCCGGCATCGCTGCCTGGTACCGCGGCGACGTCCGGGTCGTGGGCGTCGAACCGGAGGCCTGTCCCACGATGCACGCGGCGTGGGAAGCGGGCGCGCCGGTCGAGGTGGACGTTGGGGGGATCGCGGCCGACGCGTTAGGCCCCCGCCGCGTCGGCGATATCGCGTACGCGCTGTCCCTGCGACACGTCGACCGCGTCCTCTTGGTATCGGACGATGCGATCCGGGACGCGCAACGACAGTTGTGGCGCCAGATCCACGTGGTGGCCGAGCCGGGCGGCGCGACGGCGCTCGCGGCCCTGCTCAGCGGCGCCTACAGCCCTGCGCGCGGCGAACGCGTCGCCGTGGTCGTGTGCGGCGCCAACACGGATCCGGCGTCGGTAGTCTGAGGCAGACTAGATCGGCCGTTCGATAGGCTGCGCCCATGGATGACCGATCCGCGTTCGAGCGCACGCTCGCGTTCGAGCGCACGCTCACGGAACGTCTCAGCACGCGCCTGGTGCCGTTCCGGTGGGGGACCGCGTACCTGAACGACGCGTACCGGCGGCGGTGGGACAGCAACTTCCTGTGGGTGGACGGGTCCGGCGGTGCCGACGCGGCGGACCTCATCTCCGCGGCCGATCACGTGCTCGGCGACGCCGGCCTGACGCATCGGGAGATCCGCGTGGACGACGACACGTACGGCGCGTCGCTCGGGCCGGCGCTGACCGCCGCCGGCTTCGGCGGTGACCGGCTCGTGGTGATGCGACGCGAACGCGAGCCCGATCGCGCGGCCGCCGTGTCCGCCGAGGAGGTCGACCTCCCCACGCTCCGCCCCGCGCTCGAAACCGTCTTGCGTCGCGAGCCGTGGGCGACGTCGGAGGAGACCGTCCAGATGCTCGCCGATTTCCGAGGCGAGCTGGCACGCCACGTCGGTGCGCGGTTCTTCTGCGCGCGAGCCGAGGGCGGGATCGCGAGCATGTGCGAGCTATACATGGATGGCGGTGTCGCCCAGGTGGAGGACGTGAACACGCTGCAGGAGTTCCGGGGTCGAGGTCTCGGACGAGCCGTCGTGCAGCGGGCCGTCGACGCAGCGCTCGCCGGCGGCGCGGAACTCGTGTTCATCCACGCGCTCGACGACGATTGGCCGAAACACCTGTACGCGAAGCTGGGCTTCGACCCGATCGGCCATGTCTGGTCGTTCGTACGAACGAACGCTCCACTCCCGAAATCCCCGGCCTGAGCAGGGCGTCCGGTACCATCGTCCCCCCGATGTCCACGATCGAGAGCGTCCGCGCGCGCGAAGTGCTGGATTCGCGAGGGAACCCCACCGTCGAGGTCGACGTAGCGTTGGACGATGGCGCGCTTGGGCGCGCGATCGTGCCCTCGGGGGCGTCCACCGGCGAGCACGAGGCGCTCGAGCTGCGCGACGGCGACGAGGCGCGGTACGGCGGCAAGGGCGTGCGGCGTGCCGTCGAGAACGTGAACGGCCCGATCGCAGCCGAGATCGCCGGACTCGACGCCTTCGATCAGCGCAACGTCGATCGCGTGCTGCTGGATCTGGACGGTACGGCGGACAAGTCGGCGCTCGGCGCGAACGCGGTGCTCGGCGTCTCGCTGGCCGTGGCGCGCGCGGCCGCCGACGCCAACGGGGTTCCGCTCTATCGGTACCTCGGCGGGCCGAACGCGCATATCCTGCCGACGCCGATGATGAACGTGATCAACGGCGGCGTGCACGCCGACAACGAGCTCGAGCTGCAGGAGTTCATGTTGATGCCTGTCGGCGCGGCGTCCTTCTCCGAGGCGTTGCGCTGGGGCGCAGAGACGTTCCACTCGCTGAAGGTGTTGCTCCACGAGCGTGGGATGTCTACCGGGGTCGGAGACGAGGGCGGGTTCGCGCCGGAGATCGGTGCCGCGGCGGAGGCCCTCGAGCTCCTGATGCGCGCGATCGAGTCGGTGGGTCTGGAGCCCGGCACCGAGATGGCGCTCGCGATGGATCCCGCGACGTCCGAGATCCTCGGCGACGACGGTCTGTACCACCTGGAAGGAGCCGACCGGACCGCCGACGACCTGATCGCGTTCTGGTCGGACCTGCTCGACCGGTTCCCGATCGTGTCCCTCGAAGACGGCCTCGCGCAGGATGACTGGGAGGGCTGGGCCCGCATGACCGCGGCGCTCGGCGACCGCGTGCAGCTCGTCGGCGACGATCTCTTCGTGACGAACGCCGAGCGGCTCGAGCGTGGGTTCCGCGAAGATGTCGGGAACGCGATCTTGATCAAGGTGAACCAGATCGGGTCGCTCACGGAGACGCTCGATGTGATCCAACTGGCCGCGTGGAACGCCTATGGCGTCGTGATCTCGCATCGCAGCGGTGAGACCGAAGACACGACGATCGCGGATCTCGCCGTGGCCACGAACGCCGGGCAGATCAAGACGGGGTCGCTCTCGCGAGGGGAGCGGACCGCGAAGTACAACCAGTTGCTCCGGATCGAGGAGGAGCTGGGTGAGAACGCTCGCTACGCCGGCGCCGACCCGGTCGTGGGGACGGGCGCATGAGCGCACAGGTCGACCGCCATGTCGAGGCACATCCGACCAGGAACACCTCGGTCCGGCTGAGCGCGCGCGCGGTCGTGCTGCTGCTCCTCGCTTGCGCGGTGATGATGCTGGGGGTTGCTCCGCTCCGGGGGTACCTCGGTGAGCGCAGCCAGCTGGCGGACCTTCGGCAGCAAGCGGCGCAGCTCGACTCGGCGAACGCCACGCTGCAGACGCGGATCGATCAGCTGAGCGACCCGACGTACCTGGAGAAGCTCGCGCGCGAGTGTCTCGGGATGGTCAAGCCGGGCGAAACCGCGTTCGTGATCGTGCCGAAGCACGGCCGACCGACGCCGCCCGACTGCTGATCCCTCACCGCCGAGAGAGCACGGTTCCGCCACATGCCCGGCACCGCTTCGCAACGTCGACGTGACAGGCTGATGGGGACGAGATCCGGCGAGAGGGAGGTCGAGGGTGCGTCCGTTCGTGCGACGTTCGATCGTGCTGTGGTTGCCGATCGCGACCGTCTCGACGGTGTTCGCGTTCATGATGTACGGGACGGTGCAGCAGGCGCTCCGCAGCTCGGCGAACGACCCCCAACTGCAGATGGCCGAGGACGCCGCCGCGAGCATCGCCGGGGGAGCGGCGCCGGACTCGGTGGTGACGGGCTCTCCCGTCGATATCGCGAACAGCCTGGCGCCGTTCACGATCGTGTTCGATCGCCGTGGTGCCGTCCAGGCGTCGACCGCTGAGCTGGACGGCCACACCCCCGTTCCGCCGCAAGGTGTCTTGGACGCTGCCACGGCGAGCGGCGTCGACACGATCACGTGGCAACCGCGCGACGGGGTCCGGGCGGCGATCGTCGTCGTTCCGTACGGCAGCGGCACGGATGGCGGAACCGTGTTGGTCGGGCGTTCGCTCCGTGCGGTCGAGGACCGTGAAGACCGGACGCTCCTGCTCTCGGGTCTCGCGTGGATCGCGGCGCTGATCGTTGGTGCTTTCGCAGCCGCGCTCGGCGCGTTCGTGTGGGGCAAGGGCGACGTCGAGACGGCGTGATCGTCACCAGCCGTTGCGGTGGACCTGCTCCTCGAACGGGCGGCGGCGGCGCTTCATCCACGAACCGCTCGGCTCCTCGTCGTCGGCCTTGTAGCCGAATCCGATGATGCCGATCGGGCGCAGGTCCGCGGGGACGCCGAACCGATCGAGCAACTCGCGTTCCCCATGCACGATCCCGAAATACCAGCCGCCGAGCCCTTCGTCGACCGCCGACAGCAACATCAACATCGACGACATCGCGGCGTCGATGTCCCAGAAGCGGACCGGCCAATGCGTCTCGTCGTCCATCCCGAAGTCGAGCTTGTCCGGCTGGGAGTACCGCTCGATGTAGCGGGCCTTGTCGGGCAGCGGCAGGACGAGCACCGTCGGACCGACGGCGATCTCCTCGTCCTCCCAAGGGAACGCGGGATCGCGCGTGATCGCCCAGAACTCGGCCACGGTCTCCGGCGTGTCCAACACGAGGAGTTCCAGTCCTTGGGAGAAGCCCGCCGAGGGTGCGCGACGGCCGGCGTCGAGGACCCGATCCATGACATCGTGCGGCACGGGCCGTTGTTCGAACCGGCGGATCATGCGCCGGTGACGGACGACGTCGGCGAACTCCATGGCGGCCCGACCCTATCGCACCGACGTTGACGTGCGGGAACGATTCCCGCACACTGAGCGCCTGCCGTTCGGGAGCGGCCCGAGCAGCCTGCCATGGAAGGGGTTCTCCACATCGCTGAGATCGAGATCGGCGCCGTGATCGACGGCACCGTCGAACGCATCACCCCGTACGGCGCGTTCCTCAAGCTCGAGGACGGTCGATTGGGGCTCGTCCACATCTCCGAGATCGACCGCAACTACGTGAAGGACGTGCACGAGCATCTCCGCGAAGGAGACGTCGTGCAGGCGAAGGTGCAGGCGATCAAGGAGGACGGCAAGATCGACCTCTCGATCAAGGCCCTGCAGGATCCCGCGCCCGTCCGTCAGCGTCGCGGCTCCGACCCCGGCTTCGAGCAGATGCTCAAGAAGTTCATGAAGTCGAGCGAAGAGCGGCTGGTCGACTACAAGCGGGCCGTCGAGCACAAGCGCAAGTAGCTCGTCCTCAGCTCCGCGCCCGTTCCCGTTCGTACGTGTGCTCGTCGCACCACTCACCCTTGAAGCGCGCGCGCTCCGTGGCGATGCGTCGCATCTCGACGCGTTCGAGCACCGCGATCGATGCTCCGTTGCGCGTGTCGGCGATGGCGAACACGGCGTCCACGTCCAGCCGATCGAACGCGTAGGCGAGCAGCGCTCGAACCGCCTCGGTCGCGTAGCCCTTCCCCTGATGCTCCGGTGCGAACGTGAAGCCGAGCTCCGCGCGGCCGCTGTCGTCGGGCAGCACACGCAGCGCGACGTCACCGATGAGCCGGTCGGTGTCGGGCTCGGTGACCGCGAACTGGAACCATTCCCCGGGCATCCCGGGCGAGACGCTCGCGATCTCCTCGATGAACCTCCGTGCGTGGTAGGGCGAGTAGGTCTCCCAGCTCTGATAGCGAGCCACGTCCGGATCCATCCGATACGTAGCGAAGATCTCCGCGTCCTCCGGCTGGAACCGACGCAGGCGTAGGCGTTCGGTCGGGAGCTCCGTGAAATCGGCGTCGACGGTCACGCGGGCAGTATCGCGCTCCGTGGCACGAGCGGCCTGGCAAGATGAACCTCCATGGTTGTCGTCCCCGGCGTCACGAACCGCGAGCTCCGCGCGTCCGACCTGATCGCCGTGCGCGAACAGCTGGGTCGCGAGCCGACGACCCCGTTCGCGGTCGTCGTTCGCTGCACGGGGGGACATCCGCTCGTGATCCGGAACGTGCCGCTCGACGCGGCGGGGGCGCCGTTCCCCACGACGTACTGGCTCACGTGTCCCGCCACCGGGAAGGCGGTCGCCCGCCTGGAGGCCGACGGAGCGATCGGGCGTTTCAACGAGCGGTTCGTTTCGGATCCCGCGTTCGCTGCGGTGTTGGAGGCGGCGCATCGCGCGTATGCGGAGGATCGGGCCCGGGATCTGCCGGACGCGCTCACCTGGGGCGGCGTGGGGGGCACCGCGCGGGGGGTGAAATGCCTCCACGCGCACTACGCGTTCCATCTCGCCGGCGGTGAGGACCCCATCGGTTCCTGGGTGGGACAGCAGGTCGAACCCGTCCATCCGGAGCAGCGACCGGGGCGCGTGGCCGCGATCGATCAGGGGACGAACTCGATCCGCCTGTTGGTCGTCGAGCCGGGTGTTGCGCCGGGGAGCGCGCCCACCGAGCTCGCCCGGGACATGGTGATCACGCGGCTCGGGCAGGGCGTCGACCGGACCGGCCGGATCGACCCCATCGCGCTCGACCGGACGGTGTCGGTCTTGGACCGATACTGCCGTCGCGCCCGCGCGATCGGCGCCGAGCGGATCCGCGTCGCCGCCACGAGCGCGGTCCGCGATGCGGAGAACCGCGACGTCTTCGCAGCCGCGGTGCGCGCGCGCGCCGGCTCCGAGTTGGAGATCCTGAGCGGTGAGCGGGAGGCGGGGCTGTCCTTCCTCGGTGGAACGCACGGGCTCGATCCGACGACCACCCGTGCGCCGTACCTGGTCCTGGACATCGGAGGTGGCTCGACCGAGTTCGTGGTCGGGACGGTGCCGGATCCGCGTTCGCTGAAGGCGATCTCCACCCAGATGGGGAGCGTGCGTCTGACCGAGCGGATCGTGGAGACGGACCCGCCGACCGATCCGGAGCTCGTGGCGATCCGACGAGCGGTCGACCACGTGTTGGACGACGCCGAAGCGCAGGTCCCGATCCGCGAAGCGCGGACGCTCATCGCGGTGGCCGGGACGGCGACCACACTTCAAGCGATCGCGCTCGGGCTCGATCGGTACGACCCCGAGGCGATCCACCGCACGTGGCTCACGCTCGACGAGGCCGAGGCCGCCCTCACACGGCTCGCCGGCATGACCAACGCCGAGCGAGCCTCCCTCCCGATCATGGCGCCCGGCCGTGGCGACGTTATCGTGGCGGGCGCGGTCATCCTCACCTCGGTGATGCGACGCTTCGGGTTCGACCGAGCGCTTGTGAGCGAGACCGACATCCTCGACGGGCTCGCCTTCGAGATGCTGGACATCCGGTAACCTCGACGGCCGGATGGCCAAGCGAACCCGACATCGTCACCTGGCGAAGCTCGCCGCGCGTCGGCAGGCCGAGCGCGAACGGCGCAAGCGCCGCCGCGATCGGATCACTCGATCGACCGCCGTGGTCATCACGATCGCGCTCGTGGGTACGCTCGGATTGTTCTTCTTCCACGGCAAGGCGAAGGACAAGGCGAACGCGACGCCGAGCGCCAGCGTTAGCCCCAGCGCCAGCCCGAGCGCTGCGCCAGAGGTCGCCTGTGGTGGAACCGTTCCCAAGTCCGCCGGCAAGCCGAAGCCGACGTTCGCGAAAGCTCCGGAGATGACGATCGATCCGAGCAAGACGTACACGGCAACCATGGAGACGTCGTGCGGCACGATCGTGATGAGCCTCGACCCGAAGGTCGCTCCCCTCGGGGTGAACAACTTCGTGTTCCTCGCCGACAAGGGCTTCTACGACGGGACGACGTTCAGCCGCATCGTGAAGGACTTCGTGATCCAGGGCGGTGCTCCCCAGCCGAGCGGCCAAGGAGGTCCCGGCTACGGGTTCGCGATCGAGACCGACCCAGGGGTAACGTTCGATGCTCCGGGCGTCGTCGCGTACGCGAACGGTGGTCCTGACACGAACGGCAGCCAGTTCTTCATCACGCTCGCGCCGCAGCCGAACCTCGATCCATCGGCGCAGGGGAGCTACACGATCTTCGCTCACGTCACCAAAGGCATGGACGTGGTCCAGAAGATCGGGAAGATCCCCGGGACCCCGAACCCTGGCATCCCCGGCGAGAACAGCGTCCCCACCCAGACGGTCTACATCGACAAGGTCACGATCCAGGTCGGGAAGTAGCAGCGCTCACGCGTCGGCGAGCCAGGCATCGATGTCCCGCTCGATCCGCGCCTTGACGTCCGCGTGCGCGAACGACGAGCGCACACCGGTGCGGGCGATGTCGGCCAACTCGGCGTCGTCGTAGCCGAAGACGTCGCGCGCGATCCGGTACTCGTCGCTCAGCCACGAGCCGAACATCGCTGGGTCGTCTGAGTTCAGCGTGACGACGACCCCTGCCGCGCGGAGCGCCGGGAAGGGATGCTCCTCGAGCGACGCGAAGACCCCGGTCGCGACGTTCGACGAGGGTGAGATCTCCAGCGGGATCGCGATGTCCGCCAGATGTTGGACGAGCGCCGGGTCGCGGATCGCGGCGACCCCGTGGCCGATGCGCGACGGCATCATCGTCTCGAGCGTCTCCCAGATGTTCTCGGGTCCCGCCCATTCGCCGGCGTGGGGAACGGACGGGAGCCCCGCCGCGACCGCCTTCTCCACGAGATACGCGAACCGACCGGCGGGGAACCGTTCGCTCCCCGCGGAGTTGACGGCGACGACGCCACGCCCGGCGTAGCGCAGAGCCACATCCAGCGTGCCCAGCGCCTGCTCTTCGCCGTAGTCGCGGATGAAGTCCGGCTCGAGTCGAACGATCGTCCCGTGATCGCGTTCACCCGCGGCGAGCCCGTCGAGCACGGCCTCGATCGGTCCGTACCAATCGCCCAGACGGCCGGCATGTTGCGCGGGGGAGAAGACCACCTCCGCGTACCGCACGCCCTGTGCGGCCAAGTCCTCGCAGAGCTCGAGCCCGATCCGGCGGAAGTCGTCGGGCTCGTGGAGGAGGTCGCATACCTCGCCGTACTGATCGATGAACGTCGCGAACCCGTCGAACCGCCAGACGTCGTCGGCGCCGAGCGCATCGGGGACCGGCGCCCCCCGCCGATCGGCGAGATCGCGGACCGTCGAGACGCGGATCGAGCCCTCGAGATGGATGTGGAGTTCGACCTTCGGGAGGGCGACCAGGTCTCGCATCGACCGATGGTAGCGTCGGTCGCATGAACGTGCGGTGGCTCCGGCGGGTCGTCGGCGCCGTGTTGGTCGCGCTCCTCACGGTCGCGTGCTCCTCCAGCACCACCCCTCCGCCCAGTGCCACCGCTCCGCCGCCCCCGGGGCGGTTCACGCGGGCGCAGCTGCGCTCGATCGTGCTCGGCCCGGCCGACGCGCCGAAGGGCACCACGTACGTCGCCAGCGTCTCGGGGTTCCAGAACCTCGGGTCCTTCGCGCGCGACGCCACCGAGCTCGCGAACCTGCAAGACGACGGCTTCGAGGTCGGTCACTTCTCGCTGTTCTTCCCCAGCGACCACGTGACGGCGTCGGGCGATACGACGCCGCTCAAGAACGACAGCGTGATCGTCCAAGGGATCGCCGGTCTCTTCCGGGATGCCGACGGTGCGGAGCGCTCGTTCGAGCGATACGTGGATGATCTCCGGACGCGGCAACTCCCCGACGCGGACGACGTTCCCGTGGAAGGTCTGGGCGACGAGGGATCCGGTATCCGCGGTCACACGCCCGACGGCACGCACGTCCACGTGTACGCCTGGCGCGTGGACAACCTCATCCTCGTGGTCAGCGGTGCCGGGCCGATCCCTTCGGGCGACGTGCGCGCGCTGGCCAACCTGGTGAACGGTCGAACGGCGTGACGAGCGCCGACTACACGTACGGCGATTCGGCCTACGCCGCAGACCGGCTCGATCTGCTGGCGCGCGTGTTCGAGCCGTCCTCCCGGGCGTTCCTGGCGCGCGCCGGCCCCATGTCGGGATCGCTCGCGCTGGACCTGGGTTGTGGTCCCGGGAACACCACGCGTTTGATCGCCGACGTCCTCGAGCCGGACCGGACCATCGGCCTCGACCGATCGTTTCCGTTCCTCGAACGAGCTCGCGGATCCGCGCCGTCCGGCGTTTCGTTCATCGAGCACGATGTCACCGTCACCCCGTTCCCCGTCGGGCCGGCCGACGTCATCTTCTGCCGGCTGCTGGTCGCGCACCTCCGTGATCGCGCCGACGTGATCGCGCGATGGGCGTCGCAGCTCGTGTCCGGCGGCGTGCTCCTGATCGACGAGATCGAGGACGTTCGGAGCGACGAGCCGGCGTTGGCTACCTACCTGCCGCTCGCGATCGGTGTGGTCGAGCGGGCCGGCGGCCGGCTCGTGGCCGGCCCCGAGCTCGCGGCCATGCCGGATCCACCCGGAACGGAACGCGCCGGGGACGATGTCGTGCTCGTGGACCTCTCCGCATCCGACGCCGCGGCGATCTTCGCGATGAACCTGCGGGTATTGATCGACCGGGGCGAGATCGACCCGCAACCGGCGCTCGAGCGAGCGCTCGCAGAGGTCGTCGAGCATGGGGGAGCGCCGATCGCGTGGCATATGCGACAGCTGGCGTTCCGGCGTACCGGCGATCGCTCCGAACAGCCCGCCTGACCTGCGGTACCGTCGGACGGTCACCGACGCCCGGGTGTCGGAACTGGCAGACGACGGCGCCTTAAAAGCGCTTGCCCTTCGGGGCGTGTGGGTTCGAATCCCACCCCGGGCACGAGTGCCGGGATCAGGTCAGCGCGGGTTGACCACGCCGAGCCGGTCGCCGGATATCCCGGGGAAGATCGTGCTGATCGAGCTCGTCTGACAGCGCTTCTCGAGCACCTCGGCCAGGATCAAGCGGTAGTCGTTGACCCCGTTGAGATCGCCGTCGATCAGGTTCGCCTCCGCGAGACCGGGCCACATGCCGTGGACCACGCCGCCGATCACCCCGCCACCGAGGAGCAGCACGACCTGCCCGAAGCCGTGGTCTGCGCCGCCCGAGCCGTTCTCCTCGACGCGCCGGCCGAACTCCGTGAGCGTCACGAGCGTGACGTTCGCGTTCATCGGTCCGAGGTCGGTCGCGAACGCGGCGAGCGCGCTCGACAGCTCCGTCAGATGCTTGAACAGCCAGCCGTCGTTGACCGCGCCCATGTCCGCGTGCATGTCCCAGTCGCCGTAGTCGACGGCGGCCACCTGCAATCCCACGTTCGCCTTGATCAGGCGCGCGACGTCGCTGAGCGCGTCGCCGAGATCGCCGTCCGGATACGCGGCGCCGTTCTCGGGCACGTAGCCGGCCTCTTGCAAGGTGGCCGTCGTGCTGAGCGCGTTGAGCGCGGCTTGGGCCGGCTGCTTGATGGGTTCGGGCGCGCCCGCGTGGAGGCCGTCCAACGCCGCGCCCCACAGCGCGCGCTGCTCCGCGTTCCCCGCGGCGTCGAGGCCGAACGAATCTACGGACCACATCGCGAGCTCCGGCGCCGGTCCGAGGAACGAGGAGGCGGCCATGCCGCTTCCGACCTGCATCCCCTGGAACGGCGTGCTCGTTCCGCGAACGCCGAGCACGCGGTCGATCCAGCCGGTGCGGGTGGATGTGCCGGGCGCTGCGCGCTCCATCTCCTCCATCGCGGAGAAGTGGGAGCGGTTCGGCGCGGCCATGCCGACCGCCTGGACCACGCCGAACTGGCCGGCGTCCCAGAACGGCTTCAACGGTGCCATCGCCGGGTGCATCCCGAACGTGGCGTCGAGCGGCAGGAGCGTCGACTGCGGGATCCCGATGTTCGGGCGCCACGTGGCGTAGTTCGGATCCGCCGTCGGGACGATCGTGTTCAGCCCGTCCATCCCGCCGCGGAGCGAGAGCACCACGAGGACGTCACCGGTGTAGGGGGTCGACGCGAACGCCAGCCGGGTCGACAAGGTGTCGGTTACGACGCCCGTGAGCAACCCGGCCGCGGCCGCGCCCTTCAAGAAGTTCCGTCGCGAGATGCCGGTCTCCGGGCATCCGCACGGCTTGAGCTTCGGGGCGTTCGGGTCCAGCGTTCCTTGTGTCGTCATGGTCACCGCACCTGGAAGTAGGGCGAATCGAGGATCAACGACACGATCGCCGCCAACCCGTCGTTCACCGCGTCGGAGTCTTCATGGAGCGGAGCGTTCCCGCCGAGGCCCAGGAATCCGAGCACCGCGTTCTCGTGCCGGCTGCTGAGCGGGCGGAACACCAGCCGCTTCGCCAGCACGTCGAGCATCGCGCTATGGGTCTTCGGGAGCTGGGCCGGAAGGAGATGCTTCCGCAGGTCCGGCAGCGCGAGGTCCGACGGGTACCGATGGGCCGCCAGGGACATGTGGCTGTTCCAGCGCCCCAGCGAACCGCCGGCCGACTGCCACGAGTCGGCGACGTCCGGGTAGCCGTTCGGCTGGCTCCACGCCATCGGCGTGTCGCCGAGGTCACTGATCATCCAGTACAGCGCCTGCAGCCCGTCGGTGCCGCCCGACCTGTCGGGGCCGACGTCCAGGATCCGGACCGTCGCCATGATGTCTTGCATCGGCCGGCGGACCTTCTTCCCGATCGAAGCCTCGAACACCTTCGAACCGAAGAGCTGCTGCAGCACCGGGATGATCGCCGTGTCGTGCTTCCGATACGTCTTGGCGAGGTCGTTCACGAAACCCGCCGGCGGCTCATCGCTCACGAACCGTTCACAGAGCTTGGTCGCGATCCGCTGCGCGGTCGACGGGTGGTGGGCCAGATAGCGAACGTAGTCGAGCCCCATCTGAAGGCCGTCGTCGGCCGCGTTGTTCGACGACCAACCGAGGACCTTCACCCCGCCGGTGTAGTGGTCGTCGGGGGAGTACCTGAACTGATAGCTGTCCCAATCGATGCCGAACCCGGTCATGATCAGGGCCGAGTTGTACATCTCCTCCTCGGTGTAGCCGGCGTCGACGCCGACCGAGTGGAGCTCCAGGAGCTCACGCCCGTAGTTCTCGTTCGGCAGGTACTTGGTGGACTCGGCGTTGTTGAGGTACGTCATCATCGCCGGATGGGTCGCCGACGCGACGAGCATGTCGGAGAACTTCCCGAGTGCGTGCTTGCGGATCACCACGCGGTCGTAGTCGTGACGGGTCGCCCATACGCTGTCGCTCGGGTTCGTCACGTTCAGGTGGTTGGACCAGAAGTCCACCATCGTCTCGAAGAGCTGACGCTTGCTCCATGCGGCGCGAACCAACGACGCGACGCCGAGATCGAACATCAGGTCCCACCCGAAGTCGAGCGTCGACACGGCTGCCGCGATGCTCCAGGAGAGCCGCGGGAACCGGCCCTGGATCAGCGCGTCGCATGTCGCGTCGTTGATCCTGTTCGGCCTCAGCTGCTCGTTCAGCCAGGCGCCGGCGCCTAGATGGCGGATCTCGGCGAGGGTCTTGGGGGTCGGTCCATACGTGGCGCGGCGCAGCAGATGCAGGTCGAGGTCGTTGGGGACGAACGAGGTCGCGGCTTCCGCATCCGGGAGCTTGCCGAACAAGGAGGCAACGCCCGAACCGGCGACCAGGCCGCCGATCGCGGCGGTTCGCAGGATGGTGCGGCGTGGGAGCGTCGAAGCCTCGGGACGTCCCTCCACCGTTGCGTTCCCCCTCATCGCCCTTCCGTATCGGCGGTAGGCGATCGAAAACTTGAATCACGTTGCCAGGGATGGTCGGCGGGCGGCCCCGCGGCGCGATAGGCTGACGTGACGTATCCCTGCATGGGATGCACGTCGCCCTGCATGGGATGAAGGAAGGTCTCGATGAAGGTAGTCCCCGCGATCGCGTCGGCTGACCTGTTGGATGAGCTGGCGCCCGTGGTCGCCGCCGGTCTCGACCGACATCTCGCTACGACCGCCGAATGGTTCCCGCACGAGTTCGTCCCCTACGAGCAAGGACGGAACTACGTCACGGATCCGTGGATGCCCACCGATAGCCGGCTCCCCGACATCGCGGGTGTCGCCCTCGAGGTGAACCTGCTGACCGAGGACAACCTGCCCTATTACCACCTGAACCTGTGGGACGCGTTCGGCCGACACGAAGGCTGGGCCGAGTGGCTCCGCCGCTGGACGGCCGAGGAGGGTCGTCACTCGATCGTGCTCCGCGATTACCTCACCGTGACCCGCGGCGTGGACCCCGTGCCGCTCGAACGCGGCCGGATGGACATGGTGCAGATCGGCTACTACCCGTCGTGGCCGGAGCTCGGCCCGCTCGACACGGTGGTGTTCACCACGCTCCAGGAGCTCGCGACCCGGGTCTCCCATCGCAACACCGGTCTCATCACGGACGACGAGACGGCCGAACGGTTGACCGCACGGATCGCGACGGACGAGAACCTGCACTACATCTTCTACCGCGACCTCGTCACCGCGGCCCTCGAGATCGACCCGTCATCGGCGGTCCTCGCGATGCACCGGCAGGTGCTCGGGTTCGAGATGCCCGGGGCCGCGATGCCGGGCTTCGCAGCGAAGGCGAAGCAGATGGCGGCCGCCGGCGTCTACAACTTCCGGATCCACCTCGAGCAGATCCTCACGCCCGTGTTGCTCACCCACTGGCGTCTCAACGAGCTCGACGGGTTGTCCGACGACGCCGAGCTCGCACGGGAAGAGATCGTGGCCTATATGGAGCGTCTCGGGCGGGTCGGTGCGAAGCTGGATCTGCCCCGCGGTCCCGTAGACCAGGTTGACCACCTCGATCCACGTACGTAGAAGTACGTAATCGTCTTCCGGGAAACGCGGAATACCACCTCAGCGTCCCGAACCCTAGCGTTGCACCTGGCGTTCCATCTCCTTCGTTAGGGATCGGATGAACATCACAGACCGAACCAGGAACCGGCTGCACCGCGAGGAGAAGGGTGCGGCGGCCGTCGAGTTCGCGATCGTCGCCACGCTGTTCTTCATGCTCGTCTTCGGCATCATCGACTTCGGTTTCGCCTTCCACTCCTGGAACAACGCGGTCAACGCGGCCCGCGAAGGCGCCCGGACGGCTGCCGTCGATCCGAGCGTCACGGACATCACCAACCGCGTCCGGACCGCAGCGTCGACGCTCGACCAATCGAAGCTCACGATCAGCGTCCTCTGCAGCCGCAGCGGCGCGGCGTTCTCCCCGTGTCCCGCGGGATCGACGTGGGTCGCGGGCGACGAGGTCCGCGTCATCGTGGACTACCAATACGACATGATCACGCCGGTCGGTTCGTTCGTCCCCGGTCTGGGTCAGACCCTCACCCTGCATTCCCAGTCGGAGTCGAGGTTCGAAGGCTGATGAGGAGAGCGAACTCCCACGAGGGAGGACTCATGCATCGGATCCACGAGGAGCGCGGCGCCGTCGCGGTCCTGTTCGCGCTCACGATCGTGGTGCTCTTCGCTGCGGTCGCGTTCACGATCGACATCAGTCGTCTGTACCACGAACGACAGGTCCTCCAGAACGCCGTGGACTTCGGGGCGCTCGCTGGCTCTCAGAACCTTCCGGTGCAGGGTTCGTCGGCAGGCGACGATCACCACGCAGATCGCGCACGATGTCGCTCTCGCGAACGCACCGCAGATCGCGACGGCGGGTCTGACGATCAACTACCAATGCATCGTCGCCGTCTCCGGTGGGGTACCCGACGCGACCCAGATCCCGTTCGTCTGCGGTCCGACGTCCGGCACCTGGTCGTCGGGATGGACGCTGAAGCCAACCCGAGCGATCCACTCCTGCGATCCGTTCGCGGGCGACAAGTGCAACACGATCAGGCTCTCGACCAGCAACTCGATCCCGTACTACTTCGCACCGGTCATCGGGATCAACACGGGATCCACCGGGGCGGTGAACGCGGCGTCGTGTAACGGAGCGTGCGGCGCGGCCTCATCTCCACTCGATGTCGTGATGGTGCTCGACCGAACCGGATCGATGACACAGTCCGACGTCGACAACGTCAGGAACGCGGCCCTCTCGATCCTTGGCGTCTACAACTCCACCGAGCAATGGGTCGGCTTGGTCACGCTCCCGTTCGGCCAGCCCGCCAACAAGTGCCTCGCCTACGGGGACTCGACCGCCTCTCCGCCCACCTATCCAGCTGTATCCGGACTCGAACTACACGGATTGGCAGGTGGTTCCGCTCAGCAACAACTTCACGCTCCCGGGAGGCGGACTGAACGGCAGCAGTGCAGATCGTCCAACAGATCAACTGCATGCAGCGCGCGGGCAACAACGTGAGGTGAAGTCTGACGGCGGCGCTCCGAGCGGCAATCACACGAACCTCGGCGACCCGTTGGCGGCGGCGCAGCAGATGCTCGCCCTGCAAGGCCGCGCCAACGTCCCGGACGTGATCATCTTCGAGACCGACGGGCAGGCCAACCAGCCGAGCACGCGGCTGCCCTGCAGCTACTTCAACACGATGGCCTCGACCGCGAAGAACGCCGGCACCACGATCTTCACGCTCGCGTACGGCCTCGACAGCCCGCCGGTGAAGTGCACCGACACGAGTGGTGCCTGGACGGGGAAGTACGCCACCACGAACCTCGCCGCGGCAGCGACCGCCTCCACCGACGATGTGCCCGGTGGCTGCGGTCCCAACGAGAACAAGGACAACGACGACTACTTCTGCGTGCCGGGATCGACCGACCTGGAGCCGATCTTCCGCGCCGCCGCGGTGGCGTCGATCAACATGCCGCACCTGGTCGAGTAGCAGGCCTGGTCGACCGAGCTAGTCTTGACGCCCCACCCGGCAGGGATGGGGCGTCTTCATGACCGAACCGATCTCCGACGAGACGAGAGGCGATCGCGACGCTCGAGCGTGGCGATCGCGCCGTGCATGCCCTGATCGACCCGCTCACGCCCGCGCAGCGCTCCCGTCACGGGATCGGAGGCGGCGAGTGGTCGCCGGTCGACCTGCTCGGCCACCTCGCGAGCTGGGAGCGGCATGGCCTCGGGCGCTTCAGGCGTGGCGGGACGGACGCCGTGCTCCGATCGACGTCGCGCTCGCAGCGAGAGGCGGGCTCGGGGTGAACGCGGAACGCTCGCCGCGGCGTCGGCGCTGGCTCCCGCCGAGGTGCTCCGCGCCGCGCGGCGCACCCATGTGAGCCTCCTGGCCGCGATCGAGGCGCTCTCCGAAGACACGTGGGACCGGGCGCCGCTCACCCGCGGCCGGCCGCTCGGCTTGCGGCTCGGCTCGATCCTGGGCGGACCGGCCGGACCGTTCCGCCACGCCGACGCGCACCTCGCGGACCTTCGAGTTCGTTCGGTGCGCGCCGGCTGTCGGTCTCGTAGGCTCACGAGAACGACCATCCAGGTCCGACGGAGGCACGATGGACACCGAGACGCTCCACGCCACCGCGAGCGCCCTCGTGGCGCCGGGGAAGGGGCATCCTGGCCGCGGACGAGAGCACCGGGACGATCGAGAAACGGTTCGACTCGATCGGGATCGACTCCACGGAAGACAACCGGCGCGCCTATCGTCGACCTGCTGCTTCACGACGCCGGAGCTCGCCCAACACATCAGCGGCGTGATCCTGTTCGACGAGACGATCCGGCAGACGTCGCTCGCGGGGATCCCGTTCCCCGAGCTGCTCGCCGCCGCGGGGATCGATCCCGGGGATCAAGGTCGACACGGGAGCCAAGGCGCTGGCCCGGTTCCCGGGAGAGACGGTCACCGAGGGGCTCGACGGGCTCCGTGAGCGCTTGGCCGCGTACGACGGGCTCGGTGCACGGTTCGCCAAGTGGCGCGCCACGCTCTCCTGCGGCGAGGGACTGCCCACCGATTACACGCTGCACGCGAACGCCCACGCGATGGCACGGTACGCGGCGCTGTGTCAGGAGGCCGACATCGTGCCGATCGTCGAGCCCGAGGTCTTGATGGACGGCACCCACACGATCGAGGCGTGCGAAGCGGCGACCGCTCGGATGCTTCAGGCACTCTACGCGGAGCTCGCCGATGCGCGCGTCGACCTCGCCGGTTCGCTGTTGAAGGTGAACATGGTGGTCTCGGGGAAGGACTGCCCGACGCAGGCGGGGCCGCTCGCGGTCGCGGAGGCGACGGTGCGGTGCCTGACCGCGAACGTGCCCGTCGAGGTTCCCGGGATCGTCTTCCTCTCGGGCGGACAGTCGGATCAGGACGCGACCGTGCACCTGAACGAGATGAATCGCTCGAACCGCATCCGTGGGAGTTGTCGTTCTCGTACGGTCGAGCGTTGCAGGCCCCGGCCCTCACGGCCTGGGGAGGCGAACCGGCGAACGTCGCGGACGGCCAGCGCGCGCTCGCGCACCGGGCTCGCATGAACGGGCTGGCCCGAGCCGGTTCCTACTCGGACGAGGTGGAGACCGCCGCGGCCTGAGCCTCGGCCTAGCGCATCGACGCGGCGTCGGCCGCGCGGTCGATCCGGACGTCGCCGCTCACCGTTCCCACGTGGAGCTCCAGGTCGGCCGGGCCGTCTCCCGTCGCCCCGTCCGACATGTCGAGCTCGGTGACGGTCTCGCCGGACGTCGAGCTGATGTCGAGGTAGACCCGCGTTCCCGGGCTACCCCGACCTCGACGTCGCCCGAGACCGCCTTGACCGAGGTGTGCCCGACCGCCACCGACGCCACTGCGACGTCGCCCGAGACCGTCGTCACGTCGACCGAGCCCCCGACCGCACCGAGCGCGAGGTCGCCGGATGCGCTCCGCCCGACGACGTCACCCACACCGCGCGGACCCGCGCGTCCCCGGACGCCGAGTAGAACGTGAACGCGCCGCCCACGCTGGTGCCTGAGAGATCGCCGCTCGCCGTCTTGATCGTGACCGCGTGGTCCACGCGATCGAACCGGCAATCGCCTGAGCCGGTCTTGAACGCGAGTTCGCCGATCGACCCCGTCAACTCGAGGTCGGCGGATCCGGTCTGGCACTCGACGTCCGTCCCGATCGGGACCGTGACCTCGACCCGGAGCTCGCTGCCTCCCCAGCCGAACCGCTTGCCACGTTCGCGATGATCCACCGTCAGCCGGTGTCCGCCGGAGTGGAGCGGATCACAACTGATACGCAGATCTTCCGGGTCGCGCTCGTTGCGCACCTCGAGCCGGGTCTCCTTCGTGTCGGCCGGCTTCACCACGATCTCTCCTGCAGGGATCGTCAGCTCGAGCCGAAGTCCGTTCGGCGTGTCGAAAGTCATGGGTTCCATCGGTCGTCTTCCTTCCTTCCTGGTGGTCGGGTTCCGGTCAGCTCTGTGCCATACCGGTGATGCGGCGGCCGGAGCGTCGCCGGGGCTCGAGCGCGCGCGAGACGGCGCGAACGAGCCACGTGTTGACGGAGACCCCGTCGCGTCCGGCCTGCTCCTCCACGCGAGCCTTGAGGGCATCAGCCATGCGCAACGTGATCCGGGAGGTTCCCGAGTCGTCGTCGGGCGCAGGCGGCTCGGGCGCGGGTTCGTCACCCGCGAAGGCGAGTTGGACGTCTCGGCCGGCCAGCCGGACATCGATCCGGCCGGTCGGGAGCTGCTCGTTCAGCTCCTGCGCCGCCTGGCCGAGCGCGTCGAGCAGACGGAGTTGGAGGGACGGCTCGAGGGCGCGTCCGATGCGGTCGGCGATCGCCAGCGACGCTTCGTCGGAGCCGGCCACGGTCTCGAGATCGGCTCGGACCGCTTGCACGTAGGGCGTGAGATCCATGGGTCTAGCGCTCCTCTGCGCCGACCCGTGGGTCGGGGCGACGTGTGGAGGTGCGCTCGCGGTGGGTCGAACGTCGATCCGCGTCGCGGATCAGATCTTCGGTCCGAAGGTGCGAGAGCTCCTGATGGATCGCGGGTGTCATGTCGCGTCGCTCCTTTCCGTCTGCCGTCGATGATGGTGCGAAGTGACGTCACTATGACGTCTTACATGATGTCTGTCAAGAGCCGTCCCCTTTGGGAAGGTGTGTGGGGATTTCGGGGGATTGCTCCGGTGTCACGGCGGGTCATGAAAGGTCGTCGCCGAGTAGTCCGAATGGACTACAAGTAATCCCTCCGTATGGGGGAAGACGCATCACCCGTTCACGGCAGACAATCCACATACGACCCCGTCCAACTGGACCGGGTCGGAACGAATTCATCACTCTTGGGCTAAGCCCGAGGCGCACGGTGTGAGGGGACGGATGGAGCAAGAGATCCAGCTAGGCCCGACGACCGACGACTTGCTCATCGACATCGCCCCGGCGGAGGCGGCGCTCGTAGAGTTCCGAGCTCCGGAAGAGGCCGTCAGCGCCCCTCCACGAGGGCTTCTGGGTGCAGCCCGCTGGCAGCTGGCGGCGAAGCGGGTGATGGATATCGCACTCAGCTCGTTGGCGATCATCGTGCTCACCCCGCTGCTCGTTGCGGTCGCCCTGCTCGTCAAGATCACGTCAAGCGGGTCAGTGTTCTTCGTACAGCAACGGGTTGGGCGCGGTGGCGAGCCGTTCCGGATGGTCAAGTTCCGCTCGATGTATCGCGACGCACTTGATCGTCGCGACGAACATCTGGAGCACAATATCCACGAAGGCCCGATCTTCAAGATCCGTGACGATCCCCGGGTCACGTTCGTCGGACACGCGATCCGGCGGCTGTCCATCGATGAGCTTCCCCAGCTGTTCAACGTGTTGAAGGGCGATATGAGCCTGGTCGGGCCGCGGCCCGCGCTTCCCGAGGAGTTCCTTGACTACACGGACCGCGAGCGGCAACGGCTGAGTGTGAAGCCGGGTGTCACATGCATCTGGCAAGTAAGCGGAAGATCCGATCTGGACTTCGAGACGTGGGTCGACATGGACCTGGACTACATCGCCACTTGGTCCCTCCGTTTGGACCTCAAGCTCCTCGCTCGAACGTTGCCGGCCGTGGTGACGGGCCGCGGCGCATACTGAGCGTGTCGAGAACATCGGGCGTCCATTTGCCCAACATCCACGATCCCGCGCTCCTCCTGGGCTACGCTTCGCGTTGACTCCGACGTGAGGTGAGGCCCCGAATGGCCGAGGCTCGATCGCGATTCCGATCTCGGATGTGGGGTGCCCGAGCCCTCACGGTCGCCTATGTCTTCGTGTTGGCCGCGTTCTGGATCGAAGGTTCGAGGGCGTACCTCCACATGTTCGACGGATCCGGTCGTTTCCTCGGCCTCGTCTACTTCCCGATCCTGTTCCTCCCACTCATCGGGCGCGGAACGATCGACGGACTCGCGATCCACGGCGGCATCTGGCTCTGGCTGTTCGCGCTGCAGATGTTTTTCGGGACGGCGGCTGTGTTCACGTATCCATCACAACGACGCAGTTGGCAGGTGCCCGTCCATCCCCATGCCATCGGTCGCGGGGATAGTGCCGCGGTTGCGCCGACGCCTCGGACCTGAGCTTCCCTAGCGCCGCGCCGCGCGTTCGTTCCGGGTGAACCGGCGATACACGAGGGCGGCCGCCGCGACCAACAGCGTCGAGGACACCAACGTGATCGTCGCCAGGGCGTTCAGGGAGGGCAAGGGTGATCGACGGGCCGACGAGTAGATGATGATCGGGATCGTCTGGGTGGAGGCGTTCACCGACAGGCGCTGCGAGATGACGAAGTTGTCGATCGCCGAGGCGAACACGATCGCGACGCTCGCGAAGATCGCCGGCGCCAGGAGCGGCATCAAGACGCGGCGGATCGCGCCGATCGGCGAGGCACCCAGATCCATGGCGGCTTCCTCGTACTCGCGGCCGATCGACAACAGTCGGGCGCGAACCACGATCACCGGGTACGCGATCTCGAACATGGACAGGCCGAACACCTGTGCCTGGAATCCCAACCCCACGCCCGAGACCAGCTGCGTGAACATCAGGAACAGCCCGACGCCGATCGCGATCTCGGGCGTGATGAACGAGAACAACATCAGGAAGTTCGCGGCCGACGCGCTCCGCGCCTGCCAGCGATCGAGCGCCAACGCGAACGCCACACCGAACGGGACCGCGATCAGCACGGTGATGGTCGAGAGCTTCAGGCTCTGGAACAGCGCGGACCGAAGCTCGCTGTCCTGCCAGACCGAGTTGACGTCCGTGAGGTACCAACGTGTGAGCGAGAACCCCTGCCACGTCGTCTGCGCCTTCCCGGCGTTGAACGAGAACGCGACGGCGATGAACACCGGTAGCAGCGTCCACAGGACGTACGCGATGGCGATGACCCACAGGAACCGCGCGCGCGCCCAGGGGTTCATCGCCCACGAGACGAACCGCGATCGGGGCCGGGTCGCCGTCCACGTGAGCGCTCATCGGCCGGCCAACTCTCGGGCGGCGTTCGTGCTCCGCAGGTAGTAGAGCATCGGCACGATCAACACCGCGATCATCACGATGACGAGCGACGCGCCTTGGTTCACGAGCGAGCTGTCCATGGAGCTCACGATCAGGTTGCCGAACATGGACGTCTGTCGCGTGCTCGAGAGCAGCGTCTCCGTGAAGTAGTCGCCGAACATCGGCAGTGCCACGATCACGCAACCCGCCAGGATCGCCTGCCGCGAGAGCGGCAACGTGACCCGGACGAACGTCTTGGCCTGACCCGCGCCCAGATCCCGGGCCGCTTCGATCATGGACCGGTCGACCCGGTCGAGCATGCCGTAGAGCGGCAGGATCATGTACGGCACGTAGCCGTACACCAGCCCGAGCACGACGGTCGAGGGTTTGCCGTTCAGCCACAGTCTCGGTTCTTGGATGATGCCGAGCCGTTCCAAGATCCGGTTCACGTAGCCGTCGGGTTGCAGCAGGTTCACCCACGCGAACATCCGCATCATGTAGCTGATCCAGAACGGCGCGATGAACGCCACCAGGAACGCCGCCTTCCATCCCCCGGCGTGGCGCGCGATGAAGTACGCCACGGGGTAGCCGATCAGCAGGCAGATCAGCGTCGCGATCCCGACATAGACGACCGTCCGCACGAACGTCTGCTGGGTGATCGATTGGCTCGTGAAGAGCTGGGAGACGACGCTGCGGAACGATCCCGTGCTCCATCGGATCGGGTTGTAGACGGGCGTCGCCGTCAGGAAGATCGGATCCAGGCCGCCGAACGCGACCGACAGCACCACGTAGAACGGCAGCACGAAGAAGAGCAGGATCCACAGCGTCGCCGGCGCCGCGAAGGACGGCCAGAACGCGCGGGGGAACCAACTCCCCCCACGATCGTCCTTACGCACCACCCGTCACTTCTTGGTAGATCTGCTGGTACAGCTGGTTGACGGCCGGCGCCAGCTCCAGCTCGCTCATCCCCATCGCGAACATGTCCTGCGTGACGAACGTGTAGTCCAGGCTCGGAGGCAGGTACCCCTTCGACAGGGCCGTCTGCTTGTCGAGCGAGTTCACGGTGGGCTGGTAGCCCTCGTACTGGTAGTTGGTCAGGGCGTTGTCGGGCTCGTACAGATAGTCGATCAGCGCATGCGCGAGTACCGGGTTGGCCGCACCCTTCGGGATCGTGAACAGGTCGTGCGAGATCAACCCCTTCTGCCCACCCTGTCCCTGAGGTGGCCAGATGTAGGAGAGCGCGGTGATGTCCAACCCTTTGGGCAGGTAGTACTGGTAATAGACCATCTGCCCGGACCACGTGCCGTGGATCTGCCAGAGGTTGTTCGACAGCTCCGTGTAGTCCACGTGGTCGTACTTCCAGCCCATGGCGTCGGCGCCCGCCAGCAGGTCCTGCTTCACCTGGTCCAGGATCGTCGGGTCCGATTCGTTCGGGTCGTAGCCCTTGCGCAGGAGGCCGGTGGCGATCGTGTCCCGCGAGCCGTTCAGCAGGTGCACCTGGCCCTTGTGACTGGTGTCCCACAGCACGTCGTACGGGTTGGACATCGCACCGATGTCGTCGCTCACCAGGTCGTTCCGCCACGAGATGCCGGTCGTGTACACGACGTAGGGGACCGAGTACTGACGGCCGACGTCGTAGAAGTCGGGGATGTCGGTCCAGACCTGATCCTGCACGGTCGGCAGGTACGTGTGGTTCAGCGGTTGGATCAGACCGCCCTGCGCGAGCTTGCCGATGTTCTCGAGCGTCACGGTCACGACCAGGTCGAAGTCCGAGCCGTTCGACTGCATCTTGGAGACCATCTCGTCCGGCGTGTCGAAGACGGTGTACTGGACGTCGACCCCGTACTTGTCGGCGAAGCCGTTCCGTACCTTCTTATAGATGTAGTCGTTGTATCCGAAGATCTTCAGCGGTCCCTGCTCGGGTGGGAGCGCGTCCGCGATCGCCGGGTTCGCGTCGGTCATCGGAAGCGTGACCGGGTTGTCGGGCCGAGCGAGCTGGAGCGCGGCCGACGGGCTCGCGCTGCTCCCTCCCGAGCTCGACGACTTGCCGCACGCGGCCAGGATCGCCGCCAGGCTCGGCACCGCGGCTCCCGTCACCGCGGCGCGCCGCAGGAACTCCCTTCGGCTGAGCGGCGGGATGCGGTCCTTCGGATGCGTCATGGAACCCCCTCGTAGCTCGTCGATGCGTCGCTGGGTTGGAGACCTCTTGTACACCGCGCGCGCCCGAACGGTAAAGGCAGGTCGAACGGTATGGTGGGGCGAACCATGCGACGCGCATCCTTCCTCCTCGTCCTCGCGCTCTCCATCTCGGCGTCGTTCGCGCCCGGTATCGCGACGGCGGCGATCGCCTGGGGCCCGCAGCGGACCGTCGACGACTGGGCCTGGAGCTCCGGCGGGGTCCTCGCCCTGACGGGGACGCGGCAACTCGGTCGTGGCCCATCAGCTCCTGACCACCGATTTCATCGGAGGGTCGTTCGCCACCGATCATGGCCCGTACGAAGGCCTGTATCTGCTCTCCAGCGACGACCGAGGGCAGACGTGGTCCGGACTCCAGCGCGTCAGCCAGGCCGAACGGCACGCAGATCGCGGCGCGCTGGCGTCGAGTGGCCCCACGCTCTACGCGGCCTGGGTCACGATCGCGAGCTACGACCACTACGACCCCGCCTCACGGCGCATCCTCTACGTCCGGTCGGACCCGAACGGGACGCCGGCGGGTTGGGGGTCCACCGCCCGTCTCAGCAAGACGAAGGGCCGGGTCGACGCGCCGTCGATCGCGGCGTCGGGCGACCGGGTGGTCGTCGTGTGGACCGATGCGAACACCGGCGACGTCCGGAGCGCGGTGAGCAAGGATCGCGGGAAGACCTGGGCCCGGAAGGTCCTCGGCAAGGCGCGCGGCAGCGACCCGGGCGGCGAGGGCCGCGCCGGGCTCCCGAGCGTTGCGGCAGCCGGTCAGAACATGGGCGTCGCGTGGCTCGCCACGAGCGACGGCGCCGTCCGGGCGCGACTCTCCAAGAACGGTGGTCGGACGTGGGGTCCGACGACCACGCTGGCGCCGAGCGGCGGCGCCGCGAACGGCGGGTCGCCCTCGGTCTCGGGTGCCGGGAACCGGCTCGTGTTCTCGTGGACCACGCCGGCCGGCGTCTGGGCGAAGACGTGGACGGCAGGGAGCTGGGGAGCGACGGCTCAGGTGGAGGCGTTCGGTGGTTCCGGGCCACATGGCGGGGGATATGACGTCGGGTCCTCGATCGCCCCCGGTGGGACGATCGGGCTGATCTGGAGCGCTTGCCGGGCGAGCAGCTGCGACCCGCTCTCGGGCGAAGAACGCGTGGAGCTGGAGTTCTCGCAGTCCGCCGACGGGGGCCGGACGTGGTCCGCGCCGTCGCTCGTCCACGGCTCGGTGGACGCCGATCAGCGGGTCAACGACGGCGGGTCGATCGTGTGGATCGACGGCCAGACGCGCCTCACGACGTACGCGGGAGCCGTGTCCGGCTCGACCACCTATCGGGTGTATGCCCGGGTCGGCAACGGAAGCTGACGGATGAGGGTCCGAACGCGACCTCCATGCTAGGCTTGCGCTCAGTCGTGGAGGGGTTCCAGCCGATGTATCCGAGACGGGAAACAACCTTCCGCACTTCCCCACGTTTGACCCGTTAAGAGGAGATCTGTGGCCAGCACCCTGTCCGATCTTGAGCTCGAACGACGAGGGCCGGACGTCGACGACGTCCCGGTCGATAAGCTCTTGGTGCTCCGGTACCAGATGGGCAACCCTGAGGCGTACGCCGAGATCTTCGAGCGGTACCGCCCGCTGACCGAACGCATCTGCTACCGCATCCTGGGCAGCCGCGAAGACGCGCAGGAAGCGGTCCAAGAGACCATGCTCCGCGTCCTGCGCGGCCTCGAGACGTTCAACGGCCGTTACCAGCTCCAGGCGTGGATCGCGCGGATCGCCACCAACGTGTCGGTCGACATGGTCCGCGCTCGTGCGCGCAGGCCGCAGAGCGGCGCGGGCCTGGACGACATCGATGAGGCTTCGTCCGACGACGAGCTCGACCCGGAGGCGATCGTCACCCGCATCCTCGAACAGGAACGCGTGCGCGCCGTGCTCGACGACATCCCCGAGCACCATCGCGAGGTGTTGCTGCTCCGCGAGTTCGAGGGTCGCTCCCACGAGGAGATCGCCGGCACCATGGGCGTCTCGCCCGCGCAGGCGAAAGCGCTGATCCACCGCGCCAAGGGAACGTTCCGACGCGCCTGGGGCGAAGATCGCCACGGCGTCGCGGCATTCGCGCCTTGGTTCCTGATCCCGAGCCTGTTCCGCCGGATCGCCGACGCCGCGCAGACCCTCGGTGGCCGTGTCGCCGCCACGCCGGTGATGGCCGAAGCCACCGCCACGACCGCCGAGAAGGTCACCGCGGCAGCGGTCGCTGTGGTCGTCGCAGGAACGGTCGGCGTCGGTGCGCTCGCGGTTCGGCATGCGCACCATGCGCCGGCCAAGCCCTCGCCGGTCGTCGTCATCGCTCCGGTCGCTCCGGCGACCACACCGCTGACGGTCGAGCGTCCGCTCCTCCCGCCGAAGACGCGCAGCGTGAAGCCGCACAAGAAGCCGCACAAGGCCGTCGTTCCGATCGTGGTCGTCGCACCCTCGCCGGGCTCCGATCCGAGCGTGACTCCGGGAAGCCCTTCGACGGATCCGTCGCCGTCCGGGAACCCATCCCCGGGGCCGTCCACCCCTCCAGTGGTTGGTCCGGCGCCGGCGTGGGGGATGAACTTCACGGCAGGAACCGCGTGGGACGGCGCGTGCGGTGACTGCCCGGCGGCGGCATGGTTGGTGTCGTCACAGGTGAGTGGCACGGCTGGTCAGAGCGTGACGATCGCGCAAGTCGCCGAGGGTTCGGCCCTGGATTCGCTAGGGCACCCGTCCTGGAAGGTCTATCTCCAGTACTGGGGATCCGCCGACGGCGACAGCGGGCAGCTCCAATACCAGTTCAAGCTGGCGACCACAGAGGGGTGGTACACGTATTCGGGCGCGGCGGTGTTGACCTCTATCGGCAGCGTCGGATGACGGCGGCTCCGTCTACACGTTCAGCGGTGGCTACCACCTGGATGACGCGCCGGGCACCGAGTCCATGCCCAGTCACGGGAGCCTGCAGCTCCTGCTCCACTTCTGGCCCGACGGAACCAGCCTCTACGCGACAGATATCTCGCTCTCCGAGATCTGATCCCGCGAGTTCGCCAAGGGCTGCAGCATTCCTCGTCTCATCCGCAACCTTGGATGATGGGCGTCGTTTCAATTGGTGGAGGGGTTCGAAGCGGACTCCGGAGCTGGTTCCGATCGTGAAGGAGGTGAGGCTCAGACGAGAGGCGCCCGGAAGGGCGTTTCGGATCAGGGTCTCGCGTGATTGACGCGATCCTGGCCTGGCGTTAGAGTCCGCACGGACTTCCCCCCTTGAGCCTGTTGTGCTGCAGCGTGTGCTCAGGGGGAATTGGTTGAGTGGAACGAGCAAGGAAAGGAGGGCGTAATGGCCCTTTTCGGTAAGAGCGGACGCACCGGCAAACGGGTGCTTTCCGCCGTGGTCACGGTAGGGATGCTCGGAGCATTCCAGGCCTTGGCCTTTGCAGGCGCGACATCGGCTTCAGCCGTGACGTTGGGGGCGTGTACCTACAACCCCGCGACGCAGACGGTGACGATCCAGCAGAACGCGTTCGACGACACCACCGTCGGCGTGGTCGACGAGTCGGCTACCGCCGGCCGCTCTGCGAACGAGATCGAGATCACCTTCGACGCCGTCGACGGCGCTGCAGGATTGCGGCAGCGCGACCACCACGAACACCACGAGCCTCGTGGTCCTCGGGAACGGGAACACCGCGTCCGATGAGGACGTTCTTCGTCGACAACAGCGACACCGGCGGATCGTTCGGGTCGATCGCGTTCTCCATCGACATGGGGAACAACAACCCGGTTGCCGGCGGCGGTGGCGACATCTTCGGCTGGATCGGAACCACGGCTGCCGACACCGTCAAGGTCACCGATTCCTCGTTCGAGGCGAACGGTGGCAAGGGCACACTCATCGGCACTGAGTTCCAGCGAGTACGACCTCCTGGCCGGGAACGACACGTTCGACGCCTCGGGTGTCTCGGGCACGCCGCTCCAGGTTAATGCGGGCGACGGCAATGACGACATCACGACCGGCAACGCAGACGACGTCTGCGACGGCACGCTGGCCGAGCGTTCTGCGCCTACTACGACGGCGAGAACGGCGACGACGCGATCCACACGGGAAGCTCCCGCGCGGATGGCCGGGATGAGTACTACGGCGGTGCCGGGTTCGACACGCTCGACGCGAGCTCGCGCACGGCCGCGAACTGGATGTCCAACGACGCACTCCCGAACTCGGGCGAGGGCACTTGCCCCGGCGCGCCTGCGCCGTGCGAGGGCGACCAGATCTGGACCGACATCGATGAGATCGTGTCCGGCTCGGGTGCCGACCACTTGGTGGCCGGAGTCGCGGGCACGTGGATCGACGGTGGACCTGGCGACGACAACCTCGACGCCAACAACCTGGCGGACGTCGTGGTGGACAACACGTCCTTCACTTCGACCGGCACCCCAGGCCTCGTGATCGACGAGACCGCCGGGACCCAGGTGGGCAACGGCAACGACACGCTCACGCACGACCCGGGTGACATGAGCTTCGTCGGCGGCGAAGGTGATGACACGTTCATCATCGACGACTCGACGTCGTTCCAGTCATTCTGTGGTGCTGGCGGAGATACGGATCTGGTTGACGCCAGCACGACGATGATCGACCGATCTGAACCTGGACCTCGAGAGCGCTTCGTTCGACGGGAGCCAGAACTGTGGGACGATCGGTGCGAACGGCACCGGCTACACGACCGAGAACGTCACCGGCGGTGCCGGGGATGACTTCATCGGTGGGAACGACCTCGCGAACATGCTCAACGGTGGCGAAGGCAACAACCAGGTCATCGGTAGGGGCGGGGACGACTCCCTGAGTGCCGGTACGGGCAACGACTACTTCGAGGGCGACGGCGGGGTCGACACCCTGTCGTTCCAGAACGCCCCCAAGCCCGCTTCTGGAAAGAACGGCGAGCAGATCGACGCGAGCCTCGGGTTCGCGACGGGCACCGACGGCTCAGACTCGATGAACGTGCCTGCCGACATCGAGAAGCTCACCGGCTCGAAGTACAACGACTCCATCAAGACCGGTCCGACCGGTACCGGCTCTGGCCAGAACTTCTGGGTCAAGGGCATCGGTGGTAAGGACACCATCACCGGCAGCAACGGCAACGACACGCTCGCCGGTGGTGGCGGTGCGGACACCTTGCTCGGTGCTGGCGGTAACGACACGCTGAACGGCGCCAAGGGCAACGACAAGCTGTACGGCGATGCTGGGACCGATACCGGAAACGGCGGTAAGGGTAAGGACCAGTGCTTCAAGGTCGAGATCAAGAACAGCTGCGGGTCGAAGCAGCACCCGAAGCGTCCGACCGTCGCCGCGTACGCCAAGGTGCCTGGCAAGATGGTGTAACTGCCAACAGGCTCCTGCACAGCACCACCTGGGACCGGCCCCTTCGGGGGCCGGTCCTTTTCCGTGGGTGATCCGATCAGGTGGGAACCGGTGAGGGTGTCCGGCGAGTCGATTGCAGAGGTCTCAGAGCCACACGTACGATGGCTCGGCACGTCCCAGATCCGGGAGGGTCACATGGCGTATCGCATCCGTTTCACCATGAGTCGGGCATCCCTTGCCGGTACCGTCGTGATGGCTCTCGGTGCGCTCTTGTTGAGCCCAGTGGCGGCTCGAGCGGCGGCGGCTTGCGCGTTCTCTGGCAGCACGTCGACCGTGAGCCTTCCTGCGGGCGGTGATGCGGCGACCCTGAGTGTCTCCGGCGGCGGTGCGATCCAGATGAATGGCGCGAATTGCGGGGCATCGACCACCTCGAACACCAGCTCGATCTCGCTGAATGGCGGGAGTGGCGATAACACCCTCACGATCGACATCTCGAACCCCTTCGTGAACGGAGGGACCGACATCATCTTCACCGGGTCGCTCGGCGCGGGGAACGACACCTTGGTCGTGACCGGAGGCGGCGGTTCGGACAACATCGCGATCGGGACGTCTGGCGTGAATCTCGACGCTGGGACGGACAGCGACGTCGATATCACATCCGCGCTGACGAGCACCGCGGAGGCGTTCACGCTGAACGGTGGCGCCGGTGCGGACACGCTCTCGGCGACGGGCGCGGGAGGCACCGGATCGGCATCCACGGTTCGCGTCGTCATGAACGGTGGGGACGGCAACGACATCCTGACCGGAGGCACCGGCAACGATCGGCTCTCAGGTGGCAACGACGACGACTCGCTGACAGGGAACGACGGGAACGACACGCTGATCGGTGGGGCCGGGAACGACGGTCTGACCGGCGGGAATGGAGTTGACACCGCCAGCTACAACGGAGCGGCGGGCGGCGTTACCGTGAGCCTTGCCGTCGCCGGTGCCCAGGCGACGGGTGGAGCGGGTACAGATTCGGTCACGGGCATCGAGAACCTGACCGGGTCGGCCAACAGCGATGTGCTGACCGGGGACGGGAACAACAACGTGCTCGACGGCGACGCTGGCAACGACACCCTGAACGGCGGGGGAGGCACCGACACCGCCGACTACGCGGATCCCGGCGCGGCCGTGTCGGTGAACCTTTCGATCACCTCAGCGCAGAACACCGGGGGAGCCGGGACCGACACGCTCATCGCCATCGACAACCTGATCGGGTCGCCCGGGAACGATGCGCTCACCGGTGATGGGAACGCCAACGTGCTGACCGGCGGCGCGGGGAACGACCTCATCGACGGTGGGGGCGGCAGCGACACGGCCGGACTATTCGAACGCAGGCGGCGCGCGTGACCGTGAACCTGGCGCTGACGGGGCCCAGAGCACCGGCGGCGGCGGGACGGACACCCTCACCCAGGTGGAGAACCTCATCGGCTCGCCGTTCGACGACACGTTGACCGGCGACGCCAACGGCAACGTCTTGAACGGAGGTGCCGGGTCGGACACCGTGAGCTTCGCGGGGGCGACGCACGGCGGCCACGGTGGACCTGTCGGTCGCCGGGGGCTCAGAACACGGGTTCCGGCACCGACACGCTCACCCAGATCGAGAACCTGATCGGCTCGCCGTTGAACGACACGCTCCTCGGCAACGGCGGGGCGGATCGGATCGACGGCGGACTGGGCGATGACCGCGTGAACGGCCGCGGCGGGCAACGACGACCTGATCGGCAACGCCGGGACCGACGTCGTGTGCGTTCGCGGGTTCGTCGTCGGGCGTGACGGTGAACCTGGGTTCGGGCACCGCGAGCGGCGTCGGCTCCGGGACCGACACGCTGTCGGGCTTCGAGAACGTCGAGGGCACATCGTTCGACGACTCCCTCACCGGCAACAGCGGCAACAACACGCTGACGGGCGGGCTCGGCAACGATGTGCTGACGGGCGGCGGCGGACTCGACGTGGCCTCGTACGCGACCGCCGGCTCGGGGGTCACGGTGTCGCTCGGTGTCGCAGGGCCCCAGAGCACCGGTGGCGCGGGGACCGACACGCTCAGCGGGATCAGCGAGCCTGAACGGGTCCCCGTCGAACGACGTGCTCACCGGCGACGCGAACGACAACCGCATCGACGGCGGCAACGGCGACGACCGGATCTCCGGCGGTCCGGGGAACGACACGCTCGATCGGGGGAGGGGGATCCGACACGGTCTCGTTCGACGTCCTCGAACTCGGGCGTGACCGTCAACCTGGGTGCGGGCAGCGCGAACGGGGAGGGGAACGACTCGCTCTCGGATCTCGAGAACGTCACCGGGAGCAGCCGGAATGATTCGCTCACCGGTTCCGCCGGCAGGAACGTGTTGAACGGGCGGGAACGGCGACGATCGGTTGAACGGAGCGGATGGGAACGACACGCTCCAGGGCGGCGGCGGCAAGGATCGGGTGAACGGCGGCAACGGCGCCGATCTGGTGAAGGCGGGCGGAGCGTCGGACACGGTGAGCGGTGGCAACGGCAACGACAAGCTCCACGGCGCCGGCTGGGAGCGATGTGATCAACGGTGGCACCGGCAAGGATCTGCTCACCGGTGATGACGGGAACGACGCCCTCGACGGAGGGAAGGGGCACGACACGCTGAAGGGTGGCAAGGGTCGCGACTCCTGCGACCGGCAGCCGGGGAACGACAGCACCAGTGGCTGTGAGAACCGGACGCCGATCGACCGCAGGTGCTCACCGGTCCAGCGGCCTCAGGCCCTCGAGGTCGTCGCCCGACTCACGTCTGAGCCGGTAGGGTGTGGGCTAGGCATCTCGGTTCGCTGAAGCGTTGTAGTACGGAGCGGCGGTAGGACACCGGGTCTGGCGCTCGGGTTCGAACCGCAGCACGAGAAGGGAGGATGTCTCAGATGAGACTCCCAGGGAAGAGAACGATCCGGATCGGAGCGGCGGGTCTCGCGCTGAGCGTCGTGGCGGTCCTCGCCACCGCTCTGCCAGCGTTCGCCGCGCTCCGACGATCACGAGCTTCGTCCCAACGAGCGGGGCCCCCGGGACCCCGGTGCGATCACGGGCACCGGTCACGCAGCTTCCTGAGCGCCGAAGTGACGGTCCGGAGGTTCAACGGCGCTGTCCGCAGCGTTCTCGAGCCGCGAGCGAACCCGATAACGCAGCGACCGTTCCGTGCAGCGCGCGGACGGCAACGTCTACGTCAGATACGCCGGCGGGAACGTCGACACGGGGGAACTTCACGGTGACGGCGGCCGGCGCGCCAACGGTGACCGGGTTCAACCCGACGTTCGGCACCGCGGGGGCGACGCGTCGTGACGATCACCGGGACGAACTTCTGCGGAGCGACGAGCGTCAAGTTCAACCTCACGACTGCCACGGTCGTTGTCGGTGAACTCGCCGACGCAGATCACCGCCACGGTGCCGGCCGGCGCGACTTCGGGCAAGATCACGGTGACGACGTCGATCAGTCCACCGGTGTCAGCGCGTCGAACTTCGTCGTCGGACTGCCGGTGCTCTCGTCGTTCTCGCCGACGATCGACCCAGTCGGGGTCGGCGGTCACGCTCAGCGGCTCGAACTTCACCGGCGTCACCGGCGTGAAGTTCAACGGCGTCTCCGCGGTGTTCTCGGTGACGTCCGACTCACAGATCGCCACGACCGTTCCGACCGGAGCTACCACCGGGCCGATCAGCGTCACGAACCCGGTGGGGACCGTCACGGGCGGCACGTTCACCGTCGGCGAGCCGTCACACGGCCGCTCGGTTTCGTTCGGGTTCGAACCCAACAGCCGCGTATCCGGTCAGGTGAGCGTCTCGGACAACTTCTCGGCATGCAACACGTTCGTGCCGGTGGTCATCCAGAAGCAGACGCAACGGCGGCTGGAAGTGGGTCGACACGACGTCGACCACGAGCGGTGGGTCCTTCAAGACCTACATCCCGCCGAGCTCGGGGACGTTCCGGGTGAAGATCAACAAGTTGACGCTCATGAACGGCACCACCTGCTTGGGCGACGCGTCACCCAGCAGGCATCACAACGGCTGATCCCGCCGAGAATCCCGGGATAGACGGAGCCGGCCCTCGAGGGGGCCGGCTCCGCCGTCTCCCGGCCGTGGCCCCACCGTTGACGCTCCCGCGAGGCGTCCGTAGGGTCGGGCGCATGCCGGGTCGACGCCTCGTCTTGCTGTCCGCCGCTCTGCTCGCCGCGTGGATGCTGCTGCCGGTCGTCTCAGCACGCGCGGCGTTCCCCGCGAACACCGGTCGGCTCGCGTTCCGCAGCATGCGGGATGGTCGTGCCCAGATCTACGTGTCGTCTACCGACGGCTCGGGCCTCACGAACCTGTCCACCAGCAATAGTCAGGAGATGGACCCTGCGTGGTCCCCGGACGGCACCCGGATCGCGTTCGTGAGGACGCTCCGTGCGGGCGGGCGGCCGGACATCTTCGTGATGAACGCCGATGGGAACGGAGGTTCGCGGCTCACGAGCACCACGCTGGCCGAGCGTCAGCCGGCCTGGTCTCCCGACGGCACCCGGATCGTCTTCGCCGGTCGCATCTCGGCGGGGGGGCCGTTCCGCCTGTTCGTGATGAACGCCGACGGGACGGGCCGGGTGCAGATCACGACGGAGACCGGTGATGGGGACGATTTCGAGCCGGCCTGGTCTCCCGACGGAACCCGGATCGCGTTCGCGAGCACCCGGACCGGAGGGTTCCCCGACATCTACTCGATGACGCCGACCGGCGCGAGCGTCAAGCGGCTGACGAGCGACGGAGAGATCGACGGGAACCCATCGTGGTCACCCGACGGCACGAAGATCGCGTTCGAACGCTGTTGCACGAGCGGCGCATCCGAGATCGATGTGATGAACGCGGACGGGGGCAACGTGTTCGCGCTGACGGGGGGCGCCGGCGACGGATCGGATCCCGCGTGGTCGCCGGATGGCCTGCAGATCGCGTACGTCGGCATCCCGGCCGGAGGTGGCGCACCCGACATCTTCGTCGTCGACGCGCAAGGGGCGTCCTCGATCCAGGTCACGAGCGACGCGACCGCTGATCTCTCACCGACGTGGGAGCCGATACCGGTCTGCACGATCGCCGGGACGAGTGGGCCCGACACGCTGGTCGGCACCGAAGGAGACGACGTCATCTGCGGCAGGGGAGGCGATGACGTCATCGACGGCGGTGGAGGGAGCGACCTGCTGATCGGCGGTCCGGGGAACGACTCGCTCTCAGGCGGCGATGGCAGTGACGACCTCCAGGGCGATGGAGGGAGCGACACGCTGTCGGGTGGAGCCGGCTACGACGCCCTGAACGGAGGGCCCGGTGTCGACACGTGCAGCGTGGACACGGAGGGCGGTTTCACGATCCGCTGTCCGTGATCAGTGATGGTGGCGCACGACGTTCGAGAGCGCGCCACCGCACGTCACGCCGTTCACCAGCCGGATCTTGCTCGCCTTCGACCGGTAGCGGCCCGAGCGATCCGGGATGAACGCCCGGTAGCTCCCGTCCTGTCCCGTCGAGGTCGTTGCCACCCAGCGCCACCGTCCGCGGTGGAACCGCTTGACCACCACGGGGATGTGCTGCTTGCAAGCGGAATATCCGTCGTTCACCGACACGCTCCCGACGGCGAACAGGTGCCGGCGGCGTGTCAACGAGAGCGAGACGCTCCGCGCGTGATTCCCACCCGTCACCGAGAACGTGGAGGTGGTGGCCGTCCCCGAGGGCGTACTCAGCGAGATCGGACCGGTCGTCGCGCCGCCGGGGACGACGGTGGTCACCTCCCCGTCGTTCACGAACGCGAACGCGGCGGCGGTGCCGTTGAATCGGACCGAGTTCACGCCGGTGAGGTGCGAACCTCGGATGGTGACCGTCGTCCCTACCGGGCCGCTGTTCGGGGAGAAGCTCGTGATCTTCGGTCCGGAGACGGTGAAGTTGCTCCCCGAGGAGTCCGTCCCCGCCGGGGTCGTCACGCTGATCTTGCCCGTGGTCGCGCCGCTCGGAACGACCGTCGTGATCTTGCCGTCGTTCGCCACGTTGAAGGTGTTCACTGCCGTTGCGTTGAAGCGGACCTGCGTGGTCCCGGTGAAGCCGGAGCCGAAGATCGAGACCGCGGTCCCCGCGGCGCCGCTCGTCGGAGTGAAGCTCGTGATGTGCGGCGCGGTCGACGTGTCGACCGTGAAGGCACCGTAGCTCTGGTCTGATCCGTTCGGCCCGCTGACGGCGATCGTGCCTGTGGTCGCGCCTGTGGGCACGCTGGTCGAGATCTGCGTGCCGGTCCCGTTGATCGTGAACGCCGCGCCTTGCCGTTGAACCTCACCGAGTCGACGCCCGTGAACCGGATGCCGGTGACGGTCACCGGTGTCCCAACGGGACCGTGGCGAGGCGAGAACGTGGTGATCGAGGGGGCTCCGCTGCTGCTCGAAACGGTGAAGTTCCCGCCGGTCTGGGCCAAGCCGTTGGGGGTCGAGACCGTGATCGGCCCCGTCGTTGCCCCGCTCGGAACGCTCGTCGTGATCTGCGTGCCCGGGCCGTTCACGCTGAACCCGGCCGCGGTTCCGTTGAACCGCACGAACGTGGTGCCCACGAAGTTCGACCCGTTGATCGTGACCCCGGTACCGACCGGTCCGCTGGACGGACTGAACCCGGAGATGTTCGGAGGCGAGCCCGCGTTCGCGCGGGATGCCCGTTCCTACCGCGAGGATGAGAGCCACGGCCAGGGCGGCCGCTCCTCGGCTGGTCCCTCGGATGAACCTGGTCATCGATGTCATGGACACCTCCGTCTCTCCCTACCTAACCAGGGATCCGAGGCGATGGTCAAGGTCGGTCCCCCTCGTCGCCCGTAAGCTTCTTCCCCATGCCCAGACGCGATGACATCCGCAACGTGGCCATCGTGGCCCACGTCGATCACGGGAAGACCACCCTGGTCGACGCCATGCTCTGGCAATCGGGGGCCTTCCGCGCCAACCAGGACGTCGCCGAACGCGTGATGGATTCCATGGATCTGGAGCGGGAGAAGGGCATCACGATCCTGGCGAAGAACACCGCGGTTCGCCATGGAGGTCTGAAGATCAACATCGTCGACACCCCTGGTCACGCGGACTTCGGCGGGGAGGTCGAACGGGGCCTCACCATGGTCGATGGCGTGATGCTTCTGGTCGACGCGAGCGAAGGCCCGCTCCCGCAGACCCGGTTCGTCCTGCGCAAGTCACTGGAGGCGCATCTCCCGGTGATCCTGGTGGTCAACAAGGTCGACCGCCCCGACGCACGCGTGGCGGATGTGGTCGACGAGGTCTACCAGCTGTTCCTGGACCTGGACGCCCAGGACCACCACATCGAGTTCCCGATCCTGTACTGCAACGCCCGCGCCGGCCGGTGCGGGGCGGCACCCGACGCGTTCGCCGACGACCTGGAGCCACTGTTCCAGGCGCTCCGCGAGCACATCCCGGCGCCGGAGTACGAAGAGGATCACCCGCTGCAGGCGCTCGTGACGAACCTGGATGCGTCGCCGTACCTCGGCCGACTTGCCCTGTGCCGCGTGCGCCACGGCACGATCCGCCGTGGGCAGACGGTGGCCTGGTGTCGGGCGAACGGCACGATCGAGCAGGCGAAGATCGGGGAGCTCTACGTGACCGAGGCGCTCGACCGCGTCGACGCCGAAGAGGCTGGTCCGGGCGAGATCATCGCGATCGCCGGGATCGCCGAGATCACGATCGGCGAGACGCTCGCCGATCTCGACGATCCGCGACCGTTGCCGGTGACCCACGTCGACGAGCCGTCGCTCTCGATGACGATCGGCATCAACACGGCGCCGACGTCGGGCCAGGACGGGGACAAGATGACGGCACGCCTCGTGAAGGGACGTCTCGATCAGGAAGTGGTCGGCAACGTCTCGATCCGGGTGCTGCCGGCCGACCGCCCCGACCGCTGGGAGGTCCAGGGCCGCGGTGAGCTCCAGCTGGCGGTGCTGGTCGAGATGATGCGCCGCGAGGGCTTCGAGCTGACGGTGGGCAAGCCTCAGGTCGTCACGCGGACCATCGGCGGGCAGCTCCACGAGCCGGTCGAGCGCGTCGCGATCGATGCGCCGGAGGAGTACCTGGGCGTGATCTCGCAGATGCTCGCGCTCCGCAAGGGACGGATGGAGGACATGGTCAACCACGGCACCGGGTGGATCCGGATGGAACATCTGGTCCCCGCGCGCGGCCTGATCGGCTTCCGGACCGAGTTCCTCACCGAGACGCGAGGGACCGGACAGCTCCATCACGTGTTCGAGGGCTACGAGCCCTGGCACGGGGACCTGCGCACGCGCCCGACCGGATCACTCGTCGCCGACCGACAGGGCGTGGCCACCGGGTTCGCCCTCCAGACGCTCCAGGAGCGCGGCTCGATGTTCGTGGGGCCGACCGAGGAGGTCTACGAGGGCATGATCGTCGGCGAGAACTCCCGTTCGGAGGACATGGACGTGAACCCGACGAAGGAGAAGAAGCTCACCAACATGCGCCAGTCCACATCCGAGGAGTTCACGCGATTGATCCCCAAGCGGGAGCTGTCCCTGGAACAGGCGCTCGAGTTCATCCGTGAGGACGAATGCGTCGAGGTGACGCCGAACCACGTCCGGCTCCGCAAGGTCCTGCTCCCGCAACAGGAGCGGGTCCGTGCGGGGCGTCGGGGACGCCCCGCACGGAACCCTGACGACTCCTAGCTGTGTGAGCGGACGGCCGAGTTGGCCGCTCCGCAGCTGTTGCCAGCCAACAGGTTCAGCTTCTTCAACGACGCGCGGAACTTGCCCTTCTTGTCCGGGACCCAGGTCTTGAAGTCCCCGCCGCCGTTCGTGGCGGTCGTGTCGAAGAGCTTCCAGCCGCCGTTCGTCTGCTGCTGGATGTAGACCGGCACGAACGAGTTGCACGCCGTGAACCCGTCGCCCACGTTCACGTGTCCCGATGCGGTCTTGCCCTTGAACTTGAAGGACAGCGAACGGTTGTGCGTCGGGATCGTGACCGTGAAGCTGGTGGTGCTGGTCCCGGTCCCGAGGGCGTTGGTGACGGTGATGAGTCCCGTGGCGGCCGTCGCCGGCACGCTCGTGGTGATCTGCGTGTCGCGTGTTCACGGTGTACGTCGCGGTGACCCCGTTGAACTTCACCGCGGTCGCCCCCATGAAGTTCGTCCCGGTCAGCACCACGCTGGTCGCCACGGGTCCGTTGATCGGTGAGAACGACGAGATCGTCGGAGCGCCCGTGAGGACGGCGAAATCGGTCGTCGAGACGACGGGACCGATGGTGTTGGTCACCGTGATCTTGCCCGTCGTCGCACCGGTCGGCACGGTGGCGGTGATCTGCGTCGCGGAGTTAACCGTGAACGCGGTCGCCGCCGTCGCGTTGAACTTCACGCCGGTCGTCCCGCAGAAGTTGGTGCCCGTGATGACCACGCTGGCCCCGACCGCGCCGAACGCCGGCGCGAAGGATGAGATCGTCGCGGCCGCCGCCGTCGCCACGGTGAACGTGCCTGAGCTCGTCCCGTTGCCGTCCGCGTCGACCACGGTCAGTGTTCCGGAGCCTGCTGCACCGGTCGGCACGTTCGCCCGGAGTTGGGTGTCGCTGTCGGCGACGACGGTGCTCTGCGTCGCGCCGGGGAACATCACCGCGGTGGCCGGAGCTCCCGCCGTGAACCCGGTGCCGGTGATCGTGACCTCGGTGCCAACCACGCCGCATGTCGGCGTGAAGGCGCTGACGGTGTCCGACGCCGCCAGCGCCGGTAAGGCGCCGACCAGGACTGCGACGATCGCCAACGCGGCCGCGCACGCCGTGGTGCGGATCGAGACGCGCTTCTCAGGAAACCTCACAGAGGTCGCCTCCCCTCTGGGGCAGGGCGGCGTCGCCAGGCCGCATCCCAGATCCCCCTCGTTCCCCTCGGACCACGACCGGCAGCCCGGCGTGGCTTCCCGGGATGTATCGGCGTTCGGGGCCGCGATCCTTGACCGCGGTGAAGGAGGTCTTACGTGCCCGCTCGGACCAGCAGGGCGTTCGACACGGAGCGTTCGAACCCATCGGAGGGTGTGTTCACGACCTGGCCCTTCACGACCATCGTGCTCGAGCCGCCGCCGTCGAGGTTCATCGCCGACACCACGCCGAGGCGCAGGAAGAAGCTGGCGAACGCGGGGAGCGACATGCCTCCCGAGAGGTGTTGCCGGCCGTCGACGACGACCAAGACGATCCGCCCGTCCGCGGTGAGCCCGATCCCCGTGCGGGGGTTGGGGGCGCAGATGGCCCCCGAACAGGCGCCCAGGGCCGTTCGGCCGTCCTGCACGAGCACATGGCTCCCGCCGATCCCGTCGACGACACCGGGCCATCCGAGCGACCAGTCGATCCGCAGCTGCTCGCCCAGCTGGAGCGACCGGATGAACGTCGCCTCATCGGTCGTGGGCACGGCGGAGAGCACCACGCCGCCGTCGGTGTGCAGCCGGCTCGAGAAGCAACCCGTCTGGTCGACCGTGTAGTCCTGCGACGACCCGGTGTCGGTCGGGTCGGACGCTCCGGCGGGGAGCAGTCGCGCCGAGCAGGTGAAGGCTCGGGGCGCGTCCAGCGAACCGCCGAGGTCGTTGTAGGCCGTGAGCTCGCCGATGCTCGGCGGGCCGTGGTTCCAGGATGCGATGGGCACGGTCTGTCCGGTCGAGAGCTGGGTCACGCTCGCACTCTGGGTCGGGCGACCGATCCGCATGGTTCCGTCCGACGAGACAGAGAACATCGCGCCGAGCGCGGGTGAGGTCTGCACCAGCTCGCCGTTCAGCGCGAACGGGTGGGCGGGCCGGCGCTGTAGCGCACCCAGGTCGCCGTTGATCGCGACGATCGCGCCGTGGTCCTGGGCCATCGCGCTCGTCTTCTCGAGTTCGCCGAGCTCCCCGTGCGCGAGGGCGACGCCGATCGACGCGCCCTGCGAGGGATCGATCCACAACACGTACGCCCGGACCGGGAGCCTTCGGTCGACGTAGGTGGTCAACGCGATCCCGGGTGCGACGACCCGGACGTGTGGGCGTCGTTGCATCGGCGGTTCTGCGCCGGCGGGTGTGACCAACTCGGCCAAGAGCGTGGCCATCAGCAAGCCGATGCCGAGAGCCGAACGGATCCACCGCGTTGCGCACGAAGGAGGGGGCATCCGCCCATCCTAACGATTGGTTGGCTGGAGCAAGCCAACACCGTCGCATGAACGAAGAAGCGGCCCCGTGGGGGCCGCTTCTCACGTTCGACGTCGGTCTTGTGACGTCAGTGGTGGGTGTGCTGCACGGTTGGCGACGCGGCCTTCACGCAGATGTCGTCGCCGCCGTTCAGCGTCTTCTTCCCGACCATGGCGCGGTACTTGCCGGACTTGTCCTCGACGGTCTTCTTGAACTTGCCGTCGGAGGAGGTCTTGTCCGACCCGACCTTCGTCCAAGTGCCATTCTTCATTCGCTGGATCTCGACGGTCACGTTGGACCGACAGGCGTTGAACCCATCGGCAACTTTCACGGTCCCGCTCGCGGTCAGCTGTCCCTTGAGCTTCAGGGTCACCGAACGCTTGTGCTTCGTGACCGCGGTCCCCACCGTGAAGTCGGTGGCACTCGTCGCCGTCCCGCCGGGGGTCGTGACCGTGATCTTGCCGGTCGTCGCACCCGAGGGGACGGTCGCGGTCACCGACGTGGCCGTGCTCGTCGTGAACACCGCCGTGGTCCCGTTGAACTTGACTGCCGTCACCCCGGTGAGGTTCGTACCGGTGACGGTCACGTCAGTGCCCACCGGGCCACTCGTCGGCGAGAACGACGTGATCGCCGGTCCCGCGACCACGGTGAAGGGGGTCGCGCTCGTCGCCGGACCGCCACCTGTGGTCGTCACCTGCAGCAGACCGGTCGTGGCACCCACCGGCACCGTCGCGGTGATCTGCGTCGCCGAGTTGACGACGTAGCTCGTCGAGGCCGTCGTGTTGAACATCACCGACGTCGTGCATCCGAAGTTCGTCCCGGTGATGACTACGCTCGATCCGACGCTACCGCTGACCGGGAGGAACGACGTGATCGTCGGCACCCCTGCGGCAGCGACGATGTAGTTGGCCGTGCTCGCGCTGTCCGCAGCCGGCGTCTCGACGGTGATCGGCCCCGACGTGGCGCCACCCGGGACCAAAGCGGTCACGGAGGTGTCCGAGACGAACGTCTCGGTCGCTGCCGATGTGCCGTTGAACAGGACGTCGGTCATCCCGGTGAAACCACTACCGGTGATGGTGACGAGCGTTCCGGTGACACCGCACGATGGGCTGAACGATGTGATCGTGGACGCGGACGCGGGGAGTGCACTCACGAGCACAGCCCCGACGCCGAGCGCGAGCGCCAACGCGGTCGCGCGGGCTGAGACCTTCATGTTCTGGAACCTCAAAGAGGGTTCCCCCCTTCTGGCGTGGGAGGGCGATGACGGCGCGCCACGCACCCATCCCGAACGCCGTTCGACGGTGTCTCTCGGTGGCGGCCTTCTTCACCCTACTCGATTGACCCGGATGAAGGCTTCGGCCCGACGATCACAGGGCCCCCGCCCCTGCGTGCCTAGATCCCCTTCATCGCCCTCAACACCATGTCGCCGATATCGGCAGGGTTGCGGACCGTGTGGTGACCCATCGCCTCGACCGCATCCAGCTTCGCGGTCGCGGTGTCGCTGTCGCCGCTGATCACCGCGCCCGCGTGTCCCATCCGACGCCCGCGAGGTGCGGAGACCCCCGCGATGAACACGACGAGCGGTTTCGACATGTACTGGCGCGCCCAGCGGGCCGCCTCGACCTCCTGCTGCCCGCCGATCTCGCCGATCATCACGACCACGTCGGTCTCGTCGTCGCTCTCGAACTCGTGGAGAACCGTCTTGAAGTCGGTGCCGTTGACGGGGTCGCCGCCGATCCCCACGCACGTTGACTGCCCGAGCCCCAGGCGCGTCATCTGTGAGACCGCCTCGTAGTTCAACGTGCCCGAGCGCGAGACCACGCCGATCCGCCCCTTCGAATAGATATGCGACGGCATGATGCCGACCTTGCACTCGCCCGGCGTGATGATGCCGGGCGAGTTGGGGCCGATGATCCGCGTCTGCCGACCGGTCAGGTACCCCTTCGCCTTCACCATGTCCTGTACGGGGACGCCGTCGGCGATGATCACCGCGATCGAGACGCCAGACTCGGCTGCCTCCAGCAGGGAATCGGTGGCGAGCGCCGGCGGCACGAAGATGCCGGTCACGTCGGCACCTGTCTCCTCGACCGCTTCGTCCACGCTGTTGAAGACCGGCAGGCCGAGGTGGGTGCTGCCACCTTTCCCGGGCGTGACTCCGCCCACGACCTTCGTCCCGAACGCCATCGCCTCCTCGGCGTGGAACGTGGCGTGCTGCCCCGTGAACCCCTGGATGATCACGCGGGAGTCCCTGTCCACGAAGACGCTCATGCCGGCACCGCTTCCGGCGCGGCCGCGGAGACGGCCTTCCGGGCCGCATCGTCCAGATCGTCGGCTCGGACGAGCGCCAGTTCGCTCGCGTCCAGGATCGCGCGGCCCTCGTCGACGTTCGTCCCAGCGAGACGCACGATCACCGGGACCTCGATCGCCTGGTCGCGTGCGGCCTGAACGACGCCTTGGGCGATCCAGTCGCAGCGGTTGATGCCCGCGAAGATGTTCACCAAGATCGCCCGCACGTTCGGGTCCTTCAGCACGATCCGGAACGCGTTCGCGATCTTCTCCGGGCTGGCACCGCCGCCCACGTCCAGGAAGTTGGCGGGGCGTCCCCCGTGATGCACGATCGCGTCCATCGTTCCCATCGCGAGACCGGCGCCGTTCACGATGCAGCCGACGCTGCCATCGAGCGCGATGTAGTTCAGGCCGTGCCCCGAGGCCTCGACCTCCTTCGGGTCCTCCTCGTCGAAGTCGCGGAGCTCCACGATGTCGCCCTGCCGGAACAGTGCGTTGTCGTCGAAGCTCATCTTGCAGTCCAGCGCGACCAGTTCGCCGTCCTCGGCTTCGATGAACGGGTTGATCTCGAGCAGCAGGCAGTCGGTGTCGCGGAACAGGCGGTAGATGCGCTTCAACAGGCGAGTGAACGACGTGGTCCGGTTGCCCAGACCGATCGCGTCGGCCACCTTCCGGCATTGGAAGTCCAAGAGCCCCACGCCGGGATCGATGTACTCCGTGTGGATCGCGTCGGGCTCCCGCACCGCGACCTCCTCGATGTCCACGCCCCCTTCTGCGCTCGCGATCACGACGGCCCGTTGCGAGTCGCGGTCGACGAAGAGCGAGAGGTAGAACTCGCGCTCGATGCGCGAGGCGCGCTCGACCAGGAGTCGGCTGACGTGCTGCCCCTCCGGTCCGGTCTGCGGCGTCACCAAGGTGGAGCCCAACATCTGATCCGCCAGCTCGGCCGTCTGCTCTGGGGTGGAAGCGATCCGCACGCCACCGGCCTTCCCGCGTCCGCCGGCGTGGATCTGGGCCTTCACGACCCATCGGCCGCCGCCCAGATCCTCGGCGACGCGCGCTGCGGCCTTCGCCGTGTAGACGACCTCTCCGCGCGGCGTCGTGATCCGGTACGAGCGCAGGAGCGCTTTCGCCTGGTACTCGTGGATGTTCATCGCGCCTCGATCTGATCGACGGTCGCGATGAGCGTCTCCGCCATGCGGATCGACGCCGCGTCGATCAGCCGGCCATCCAGCGCGACGGCGCCCTTGCCGTCCTTCGCGGCCTGCTCCATCGCCTGGAGGATCCGTCGAGCTTTGACGATCTCGGCTTCGGACGGCGTGAAGACTTCGTTCGCGAGCGCGATCTGCGAAGGGTGGATGGCCCACTTCCCTTCACAGCCGAGCGCGGCTGCGCGTCGCGCAGCCGCGCGGTAGCCGTCGGCATCCTCGAAGTCGCCGAAGGGTCCGTCGATCGGACGGAGCCCTTCGGCGCGGCACGCGGCGACCATGCGCGAGAGGCCGAAGTGCCATTGGTCGCCCCAGTGCAACGCTCGTTCGCCCGCGGCGTCGGCATCCGTCAGGACCGCGTAATCCGGATTCGCCCCGCCGATGTTGGTGGTCCGGGCGCGGACGCTCGCCGCGTAGTCGGCCACGCCGAACACCATCGCCTCCAGGCGGTCGGGCCTGGCCCGCGAGATCGACTCGACGTTGGCCATCCCCTTCGCGGTCTCGATCAGGATGTGGATCCCGATCCGGCCCGGCTGCCAGCCGTTCCGTTGCTCGATCTGATCGAGGAGCGTCGCGACGAACTCCACGTCCGACGGGGATCCGACCTTCGGCACGAGCACCGTGTCCAGGACCGCTCCCGCACGCTCGACGACGTCGACGACGTCGCGGTAGCACCAGTGGGTGTCCAGCCCGTTCACACGGACGCTCACGGCCGAGCCCGTCCAGTCCTGACCGACGAGGGCCTCGATCACGTTCGAGCGGGCCTGCTCCTTGTCATCGGGCGCGACGGCGTCCTCCAGATCCAGGAACACGACGTCGGCACCGAGCGTGGGCGCCTTGGCCATCGCCCGGACGTTCGTTCCGGGAACGGCAAGCTCGCTGCGGTGCGGCCGGTCCTTGCGTGCCATGGTCGTCACCGTGGCAGGACGGCGTCGAACGCGTCGATGACCCGATCGGCCGTCTCGCGGTTCGCGTTCACGCCCATCAGGCCAACCCGCCAGATCGGCGGAGCGGTCGGCCCGAGTCCTCCCCCCACCTCGATCCCGAACTCCCGGAGGATCCGCGTCTGGATCTGCTTGCCGTCCACGCCATCCGGGACGTCGATCGCGGAGAGCTCCCACAGCTGATGATCGGGATCCGACAGGAACGTGTACCCGCGGTCGCGCATCTGCTGCTGGAAGTAGCGACCCGCATCCTCATGCCGGGCCCACCGTGCCTCGAGACCCTCCTCGAGCGCGAGCCGGATGCCCTCGTACAGCGCGTAGTACTGCAGGATCGGCATCGTGTGGTGGTACGTGATCGGTCGCTCGATCCAGTACTTCCGGAGCGCCTCGATGTCGAACGAGAACGATACCGGGGTCTTCCGCGCGGCGATCCGATCCACGGCACGCGGGGAGACGCTGAACGGCGACAGGCCCGGCGGGCATCCCAGCGACTTCTGCGAGCACGAGTAGGCGTAGTCGATGCCCCACGCGACGGGGGAGACCTCTTCGCCGCCGAGCGACGTGACGCAGTCGACGAGCAGGAGCACGTCCTCGGCACCGCTCGCGGTGATCAATGGCGACAGCTCCTCGATGGGGTACCGGACGCCGGTCGACGTCTCCGCGTGGACCACGCCGATCAGCTTCGTGTCGGGGTGCTTCGCGAGCGCCTCGGCGACCTGGTCCAGGGGCACGACCTTGCCGAGCGGCGCCGTGAGCTCGACCACGTCGGCCCCTTCACGGCGAGCCATCTCGGCGATCCGGGCGCCGAAGAATCCGGCGTGGATCACGATCACGGTGTCTCCGGGCTCGACGAGGTTCGCCATGCCGGCCTCCATCCCGGAGGTGCCACTGGCGCTGAAACAGAGCGAGAGCCCGTCAGGGCGGCGCCACAGGGCCTTCAGCCCTTCAACGAGATCGAGGAGGAGCTCCCAGAAGTCGGGGTCGAGGTGCCCGTTGATCGGGAGCTGCATGGCCTCGAGCACCTTCGGATGAACGTTCGAAGGTCCGGGCCCGCACAGCAGACGATCGCCGGGATCGATCGAGGGGATGGTGGTGACGAGATCGGCCATGGACTCCTTCTCCGGTGACGCCCGACCGGCCGGTGGAGTTTGAACGGCCGTTCAAGGATGGGCCGAGTATAGGCCAGCGATCCGTGCCCCGCGATAGTCCTGCGACTGACCGCCGTTCAGGAGGGCGTCAAGCGGGGAACGCGTCCGGGTTGAGCAGCGTGGGAGGTCGCTCTCCGTCCATCGCGGCGAGCACGTTGCGCACCGCCAGATGGCCCATCGCGTCCCGTGTGTCGACGGTGGCCGAGCCCAGGTGGGGGATCACGACGACGTTCTCGAGCGCGAGGAGCCGCTCCTCGACGTCTGGCTCGTGTTCGAACACATCCAGCCCGGCGGCGAAGATCTCCCCGGTCTCGAGCGCATCGGCGAGCGCGACCTCGTCTACGACGGGACCGCGCGACGTGTTCACGAGGACCGCCGTCGGCTTCATCCGCGCGAACGCCTGCGCATCGAACAGGTGGCGCGTCTCGGGCGTGAGGTTCGTGTGGATGGAGATGACATCCGACTCCGCGAGCAGATCGTGGAGCTCCCGCCGCTCGGCGCCGGTCTCGGCCTCGACCTCGGCCGGGAGTTGCACGGCGTCGCTGTAGAGGACGCGCATCCCGAAGCCGCGCGCTCGGCGGGCGACGGCCTGCCCGATCCGGCCGAACCCGACGATCCCGATCGTCTTGTGGTGGACGTCTTGGCCGAGCATCATCAGGGGTCCCCAGATCCACGGGGTTCGGGCCCGGAGGAATCGCTCGCCTTCTCCGACACGCCGGGCCGCGGCCATCAGGAGCGCGAACGCGGTGTCGGCCGTCGTCTCCGTCAGGACGTCGGGGGTGTTCGTCGCCAGGACGCCGGCGGCCGTGCATGCGGTCACATCGATGTTGTCGAACCCGACGGCGTGGTTGGCCACGATCTTCAGCTGCGGGCCGGCCGCGGCGAGCAGCTCCGCGTCGACCTGCTCCGTGAGCATCGTGATGATCGCGTCACGTCCTCGGACGAGCTCCAACAGCTCGGCCCGTGGGATGCCGAAGTCGTTCTCGTCGATCGTCACGTCGCACCGTTCGCGCAGGACCGATGTGGGCTCCTCCATGATCGGCCGGGTCACCAGGACGTTCGGGCGTTGGCTCATCGCATGCTCCTCTGACGGAAGAAGGGGAGTATGCCCGGCCCGCGTCCGGTGGTGCTAGTCGGACCGGTCGCCTGGGAACATCGGCGGGTGCCCGACGTGACGCCACCGACGCTCGAGACCCCCCGGCTGCGTCTGCGTCCCCTGACGATGGACGACCTGGAGCCGCTGAACGCGATCCAGTCGGACCCGATCCACATGCGCTTCTACCCCCACCCCTTCAGCATGGACGAATCTCGCGCCTGGATCGAACGGATGCAGGCGCGTTACGAAGAGGTCGGGTTCGCGTTGTTGGCCGTGGACGACCGCGAGACGGGGGAGTTCCTCGGGAACGTAGGCCCCCATGTGCAACACGTGGACGGCGTCGACGAGGTGGAACTCGGTTGGTCGATCACCCGGGAGCGCGCCCGGGAGGGCATCGCGACCGAAGCGGCGGCGGCGAGCCGAGACTGGGTCTTCTCGACGCTCGACGTCGATCACGTGATCTCGCTGATCCTCCCGGAGAACACCCCATCCCGAGGGGTCGCGGAGAACATCGGGATGACCGTGTGGAAAGACGTGACCTGGGGGACGCTGAAACCGATGCGGCACCACGTGTACCGGCTGGATCGGCCGAGCGTCTCGCCTTAGCCGAGCGCGAGCAGTTCGCGGAGCCCGGTGGCGACCGCCCGCCCGATCGCGCGGTGACCGTCGGGCTCGAAGTGGATGCCGTCGACGGGGCTGGACGTGACGTGATCGCGCAGGTCCAGCAGAGGGATCTCGATGTGCTCCCACTCCATCGAAGCGGCGGCGGCATCCCGGAAGGCCTGGCTGAAGCGCTCCGACTCGCGTTCGCCATCGGGCGACTCACCCAGGTCCCAGCCGCTGAGTGGCGCGAACGGCGGAGGGACGACGACGAGAACGACCGGCGCGCCGCCCGCCGGCCCGCAGCCGCTCGCGAGACCCACCTCGGCCAGCTTCATCGCGCCGTGCGCCGCGTGGTACGCGTTGACACCCGGCAGGAACAGGTCGTTCGTCCCCAGATCGATGACGACGGCGTCGAGCGGCGCGTGTGTCTGCAGGGCGACGGGCAGGTAGGTGAGTCCGTTGCGGTCCGGTTCGAACGGGTTGTCGAACACGGTGGTTCGACCGTTCTGTCCCTCCTCGATCACGTGGACGTCATCGCCGAGCTCACGCTGGCAGACGCCGGGCCACCGTTCCCAACGGCCCATCCGCTCCTTCGTGGACGGCGTGAACCCCCACGTGTTCGAGTCTCCGTAGCAGAGGATCGCGGTCACGTCAGTCGGCGATGTCGATCCGCTCGATGACCACGTCGTCCTTCGGGCGATCCTGGGCGCCGACCGCGGTCTTCGCGATCACCTCGACGACGTCGTACCCGTCGGTCACCTGTCCGAAGATCGTGTGCCGCCCGTTCAGCCACGGCGTCTCGCCAACGGTGACGAAGAACTGCGATCCGTTCGTGCCCGGGCCGGCGTTCGCCATCGCGAGCCGTCCCACCTGATTGAACGTCGGCCCGTCGGGCGGGCACTCGTCCTCGAACGTGTACCCGGGGCCTCCCATCCCGGTTCCCGCGGGATCGCCACCCTGGATCATGAATCCGTCGATCACCCGGTGGAAGATCGTCCCGGGGTAGAGGGCGTCGGACTTCTTCTGGCCGTCACGTGGGTCGGTCCACTCGCGCCCGCCGGTCGCGAGATCGACGAAGTTGGCAACGGTCTTCGGGGCGTGCTCCGGCATCAGGGTCGCGGTGAACGTTCCGCGGTTGGTCACGAACGTGGCGGTCGGCATCGAGGTGTCCTTTCGATCGACGAACGCACGAGTCTACGTTGATGGCGACGGCAGCAAGCGGATCGACGGGACGTAGGCGGGCAGCGCTGGGGCCGCGGGGCGACGGAAGAGCGACTCGAGGGGTTCGGCCGGCAGTTGGTCCACCGCGTACGCGCTCAGCAGTCGGTCCTGGAGCGCGCGTGGATCGATGTCGGTCGGCTTCGTTCGGCGTCCTCCAGGGAACTCGATCCCTCCTGCATGTGCATCGCAGAACGTGATGAGCCGTCCCACGGATCCATGGACCACGACCGGTACCCCATGACCGGGCTCGATCCAAGCGCAGACCGCGCACGCGAGCCGGAGGCGGTCGGGGTACGCGAACCGCGCTCGCCACCCGCGCTCGTGCTCGACGATGCGGCCCCACAGCGCCACCCGACCGAAAACGGACGCAGGTGGCCATGCGGGCCATCCGCGATCGACCGCGTCGAGCGAGTGGACGGCGTAGACACCGCATCGGCAACGAAGGGCAGGCGCGTCGTGATCGGTGCGGCGACGCGCGAGCATCCGCCGGATCGAGCACCGCGCCTCCAGGGGCTGACGCCGTGGCCAGGCACCGGTCCCAGATCCCAGGGGCCAGAGCGTCGGGTTCGACCCATCGTCGGACAGGTTCCACGCCCTCCATCCCACGATCGGTTCTCGCCGGACCTCACCGGAGACGATCACGCCATCTGGCACCGTTCGAGTCTATGCCCGGGGCGGGTCCTTGGATCTCGCCGCGTGGAACGGGTGGCCTAGCCGGTCTCGAGCGCCTTCCGTGCCTTCGGCACGGTGTCCTTGGGCGAGACCTTGTACCACGCCTGCTGGATGAGGCCGGCCTCGTCGATCAGGAACGAAGAGCGGATGATGCCCTGATACGTCTTGCCGTACAGCGACTTCTCGCCCCACGCCGAGAACGCGTCCGCGACGGCGTGATCAGGATCCGAGAGGAGAGGGAACCCGAGGGCGAACTTCACGTCGAACCGTGATTGGGCGTCCGGCTGGTCGGGGCTGATACCCACCGCGTCGACGCCGAGCGAGGCGAGATCGCTCCGCGCGTCCCGGACCGCGCACGACTGTGTGGTGCACCCCGGTGTGTCGGCCTCCGGGTAGAAGTAGACGAGGAGCTTGCGCCCGGCGAAGTCCGACAGGCTGACCGTCTCTCCATGTTGGTCGAGGAGCGAGAACGACGGTGCTGGGTCGCCGGGCTTCAACATGACTGAAGGCTACCCGTTCGCACCGTCGAGTTGCTCGCGGAGCGCCTCGGCATCGGTCACGGGCAGCTTGCAGGTGAACCCTTCGCAGACGTAGGCGGTCGGTACGCCACCGCTGGCGACGCGATCCCGGAGGAGTGGAACGATCACGCCGGCGCGAGCATCGTCGGGGGGCGCGACCGCGAGGACGATGTTCGGTCGGTACGTCATCCCGTGGACCTCACCGGTGAGCGCGGCGGTCTCCGGCGACCTGGGGTCGCCGACGATCGCGACCTCCCGTCCGGGACCGAGATACAGGTCGAGCGCGCTCAGCACCTGTCCGAACCCCGTCGGAGCGCCGCCCATCGCATCGCGGACGAGCCGGATCGCAGACACGGCCGCGCTCTCGTACGCGGCGTTCCCAGTCAAGAGCGACAGTCGCAGCAAGACGTCCGCCGCCACGGAGTTCCCCGAAGGCGTCGCGTTGTCGTACAGCTCCTTCGGACGGAGCAACAAAGGCTCCGCGTCGGCCCCCGTCTGGAAGAAGCCTCCTCGTTCCTCGTCGCGGAACAGTCGGAGGAGGTCGTCCGCGAGCGCCAACGACTCCTCGAACCATCGCAACTCGAACGTCGTCTCGTACAGCGTGAGGCACGCGGCCGCCAGCAACGCCTGATCGTCGACGAATCCCGGCCGGCCGGCCACGCCGTTGCGCCACGACCGCAGCACGCGACCTTCCTCGTCGCGCAGATGCGTGAGCAGGAACTCCGCGCAGCGCACGGCCGCCGTCACGAACGCCGGCTCGCCGAAGGCCCGGCCAGCCTCCGCCAGCGCTCCGATCGCGAGCGCGTTCCACGCGGTCAGGACCTTGTCGTCGGTGGCCGGATGGATCCGTCCCTGGCGGATCTCGAACAGCGCGAGGCGCGCGTCCTCCAGTTCCGCCTCGAGCTCCGAGGGGTCGATCCCCCGCTCGGCCGCGATCGCCGATGTCGGCACGGGGTGCCACAGGACGTTCGTGCCCTCCCAGTTGCCTTCGGGGCTCGCGCCGAAGCACGCGGCGACGGCCGGGCCGACCTCGGCCTCCAGCTCGTGCCACGACCACGCGAAGAACCTCCCCTCGACGCCTTCGCTATCCGCGTCCTGTGAGGAGAAGAACCCCCCCTCCGCGTGCTGCATCTCTCGCAGGAGGTACTCGAGCGTGTCGATCGCGACGCGTCGATAGCGATCGCTCCGGGTGACCTGCCATGCCCGCGTATAGAGGCGAGCGAGTTGCGCGTTGTCGTAGAGCATCTTTTCGAAGTGCGGCACGTGCCACGAGACGTCCGTCGAGTACCGCGCGAAGCCGCCGCCGAGTTGGTCGTAGATCCCACCGTCTGCCATCCGGTCGAGCGTCGTGGTGACGATGGTCGTCGCCGGCTCCCATCCGCGGAGCGCGCACCGCAGCGCGAACTCGAGCGTCATCGGTTGCGGGAACTTCGGGGCACCCCCGAAGCCGCCCCAGCGGTCGTCGAACGCCTGGTGCAGTCTGGAGAACGCGGCCCGCGTCGTGTCCTCGGTCAGCGGGTCGTGCGAGCCGGACAGCAGCCCCACGCGGCCGATGTGCTCAGCGATCTGGCTCCCTTGGGCCACGATCTCGTCGCGGCGATCGCGCCAGGCGTCCGCGATCCCGCCGAGCACCTGTCGGAAGGAAGGCGATCCGTGCCGTGGCGTCGGAGGGAAGTACGTGCCCGCGAAGAACGGTTCGCCTGTGGGCGTCAGGAACGCCGTCAGGGGCCATCCGCCACTCCCCGTCATCGCCTGCGCGGCATCCATGTAGATCGCGTCGAGGTCCGGTCGCTCCTCCCGGTCGACCTTGATCGAGACGAAGTGCTGGTTCATCAGCGCGGCCGTGCGCTCGTCCTCGAACGACTCGCGCTCCATCACATGGCACCAATGGCACGCGGCGTAGCCGATCGAAAGCAGGATCGGGCGATCTTCGCGGCGGGCGCGCTCGAGCGCCTCAGGTCCCCACGGGTACCAGTCGACCGGATTGTGCGCGTGCTGGAGCAGGTACGGGCTGGTCTCGCCCGCCAGGCGGTTGACCGCTCCCGTCTCCATGCCGACAGTCTCCCTCGGAAGGCCTTGAAGGACATCCGGCGAGGTGTTCAGTCCGGGGCCCTCCGGTGCCGATGCACTCATCAGTGGTCATGATCGAAGACATCCGCGTGCTCGTCGTGGACGGGTGCTCCTCTTCCGGCGACCGTTCGGCCGCATCTCCCGGTGATGGATACCTGATCGTCGGGCCGGTGCCGGACGCGACCTCTGCGCTCTCCGCGCTCTCCGCCCAAGAGGTGAGCTTGGTGCTCGTCGATCTGGATCGAGCCGACGGCTCCGGGATCGAGACGGTACGTGCGATCCGCCAGGGGCCGATGCATCCGCGCGTCCTGGGGATCACCGGCCAACCGGGTCCGGAGCTCGCGGCCGGTGCGCTCGCGGCCGGCGCCTGCGGCGTCGTGTCGTCGGAGCCGAACGGCGAGTCGTTGCTCGGGGCGTTCCGAAGGGCGCTCGCCGGTGAGTTGGTGCTTCCCGCGATCCACCTCTCGAACCTGGTCGATCGGTTGCGCGGGGAGCGGGAGGCGTCAGCCGCCAGCCGCCTCGACTTCCTCACGGGCCGGGAGCGCGAGATCCTTCGGTTGCTCGCCGACGGGAGCTCGACCGTGGAGATCGCGAGGGCTCTTGGGATCCGACCGATGACCGTCCAGAGCCACGTGAAGAACATCCTGTCCAAGTTGGGCGTGCACTCGAAGGTGGAAGCGGTCACGCTCGCATGGCGGATGGGTCTGGGAACCGTAACCCGGACCGCGTGAGCCCACGGGGGTAGCCTCTTTCGATATGGCGGATCAGGTGGGACCCCCGGCACGCTTGGTCGTCGCCGACCCCCACCCGATCGTCCGCGGCGCCGTCCGGTTGTCCTGCGAGCGCGTCGGCGGCATCGACGTGGTCGACGAGGTCGCCTCTTCGGATGCGCTCTTGGTCGCCTGCCGGGCGCGTCGTCCCGATGCGGTGGTGCTGGATGTCGCCATGGAAGACGGGTTCGACGCGATCCGACGGATCAACGAGGAGAAGCTGTCGGGTTCGGTCGTCGTGCTCACCGCCCTCACGAACGGCAACGTGGTGCTCAGCGCGCTGCGTCTGGGGGTGGGCGGCTATCTGATCAAGTCCTCCGCGCTTCCCATCGTGGGGGAACAGATCCGTCGCGTCCTGGCCGGGGAGCGCGTCATCTCGCCTGAGGTCGAAGCGATCGCGGTCGCGGAGCTGGGACGGTTCGCGCAGCAAGCTCGGGAGGGGAGCGAGCTCCGCTCGTCACTCACGCCGCGCGAACACCAGATCTTGGTCCTGATCGGGGAAGGGCTCACGATGCGACAGATGGCGACCCGGCTGGGGATCTCCCCCCGAACGGTTGAGACCCACGTCGCGAAGCTCTACCGGAAGCTGGAGGTTCGGACGCGGGTTCAAGCCGTGTCCCGGGCCGTATCGCTCGGCTTGCTCGAGCTCGACCGGCCCTGACCTGCAGTGATGGAGGTCGCTCAGCCTTCGGCCGTCAGCGGCCGATAGGGAGGTATGACCAAGGGAAGTCCGGGGGGGTCCGCCTCCAAAGCGAGCGTGCGCCGTCGCATCGGGGTGATCGTCGTGGATCCGCTCCCCGTCGTGCGCGCGGGCCTTCGCCTCCTGATCGAGGATCGCCCGGACATGGAGGTCCTCGCAGAGGCGGGGACCGCCGACGAGGGACTCGACGCCGTTCAGCGTGTTCGGCGGAGCCTGGTCGTCGTCCTGGTCGGGCTGGGGCTGACCGGCGAGCATGACGCCTACTGGCTGATCCGGTCGCTGCGACAGCGGTTCCCGACCCACGCCGTCCTGGGATGCGGGGCGAACGCCGATCCCACGGCGATCAGCCGCGCGCTCTTCCTTGGCGCCGACGGGTTCGTCGACAAGAACATCGACCCCGTGGACTTCCTGCAGGCGCTCAGGCGAGCCGCTCAACGCGAGATGGTCCTGGCGACACCGGCATCCTCGTCGGTCGGCCAGATCGTCGAAGGGATCGATCGCCGCCGCGAGGTGGAGATCAAGCTGACCGATCGCGAACGCGAAGTCCTCGTCGTCGCCGCAGAAGGACTCACCGCCAGGCAGATCGCTACCCGGCTCGGCGTCCGTGAGCGCACCGTCACGACCCACCTCGCCCGCATCTACGGCAAGCTCGGCGTGGGGAGTCGGCTGGCTGCGATCCGCATGGCCGCGCAGTCGGGTCTCGTGAGCGTCGGCGCGCCGGAGTAGGTTCCGCTCAGCGGCGGACGAACAACGAGCCGTCTGCATCGCGATACGCGAGGCGCCACCCTGGGTCGGCCGCGATCCTCGAGCCGAGCTCCGTCTCGTCCGGCTGCAGCACGACGGCGCTCACGTCCCGTCGATCGAGGATCGTCTGCCACCCTTGGCGCCCCTCCATGACGTTCAGATAGTCGTCCCAGACGCGGTCGGGGAAGAGCTCGATCCGGGAGTCGACGAACACCGGGATCTGCGGTGCGGCGAACTCGAACCACGAGGCGAGCGGCTGCGTCACCAGGACGCGCCCGTCCGCCGGTACGCGCTCGACGGTCGCTCGGACGAGCGATTGTGGGGCGCTCGCCACGAGCGCCGGCCCGCCCGACGCGGGGTTGGTCCCTGATCGCCACCATGGGAGCGCAACGATGATCGCCGCAACCATGATCGCCACCATCAGCAGGTTCATCGTTGAGCTTCCGCGTCGATCCCCGCTCTCACGTTCGGCCTCCGGAAGTGCCGCCAACGCGAACGGGAAGACGAACGCCCACCACACGACGCCCCGGAGGGCCGGGAGCGCCAGCACGAAGAACGCGCCGAGCCACGCGAGCAGGATCCGATCCGTCGGCGCGCCACGCCGAGCGAGGAAGCCAGCCACGCCGAGGGCCGAGACGAAGAAGAGCACGCCCGCGGCCGTTCTGACCGACGTCGGCTGCCATTCGACGATCTGTTGAAGGATGCGCGCGTTCGTCGTGATGCCGATCGCATAGCGCCACGCGCCGATCCCGAACGGGTTCGCGAGCGTCGCGGCGACCGCCAGGGATCCCGCCACGATCGTGAGGCGCTTCGTCGGCGCCCGGTCGCGGAGGTCCTCCGCGACCGCGAGTGCGACCACCACCGGCAGGACCAGGAAGCTCCCATGCACGTTGGCCCAGACGATCGCGATCGCAGGGAGCAACCAGAGCCGGGCCGGATGCGCCCGGCGCCCGGCCAGGATCCACAACGTGGCCGTGAACAGCGGGAACGCGAGCGTCTGGGGCCGCATCCCGGTGTTCAAGAACCCGACGATCAGGCCGGCGACCACGAGCATGGAGCTCGTCCGCTTCGAAGCACCTCGTGCCCGACAGGCGAGCCACAGGAGCCAGAAGGAGGATCCGACCACCACGCCCCGCAACGCCATCAGCGCCGGGAAGCCGCCGAGCCGGAAGACCAAGGTCATCACGACCTGCGCCCCCCACTGTTGATCCACCCACGTGCGGCCGGCAGCCGTGAACGTGAACGAGTCCACGCCGGGGAGATGGTGCGAAGCGAGGATCGCTTCGCCCGCTCGCAGGTGATACGCCAAGTCGGTCGCGTAGAGGCGTCCGAGGAGGCCGAGAACGACGGCCGTCGCGACCGCCGCGAACGCCCAGACCCCGTCGATCGACAGGTGCGCGGTCGAGGTTGACGCGATCGGCATGCGGTCGGGCTGGGTCCGGAGTTCCACGGAGATAGCGTCGGCGGACGGCGCTCGCGCCCTTAGCAACACGGCTACCGAACGTGCGATCGCGCTGGTCGCGACCCGTTACGTACGTAGAACTACTGACCCATCCTCCGGGAAACGCGGAATTCCCCAAGGGGTCGCGCCCTCCTACCTTGGTCGCTGGCGGCGAGGACGTCGCCCGGGTTCTCGCCCGAAGGTCCTCTGAGAGGAGGTGACATGTTCCTTCGCCTCTACACCGGTGCTCAGATCTGGTGGACCGACCTCAAGTCTCGCGCAAGCGAGGAGGGCGGTGCGACTGCGGTTGAGTACGCCCTGATGGTTGCGCTCATCGCTGCAGTCATCATCGGCGCGGTCACCGTGCTCGGTACCAACGCCAGCAACAAGTTCCAGACGGTCGGCAGCGCGGTCGGCGGTGCCGGCAGCTAGCTGTTCATCCTGATCGCAAGAGCGGCCTTCGCCGGCCGCTCACTCCCGAGTGCGGGGGAGTGAGGGGCCGGCGAACCCGTCTGGCGGAGCCGCCGACGGTGCGCTCCGCCGATCCTCGAAGGATCCGGGAACGCGGGGTCCAGGAATCGGTAGCGACGCCGATACAACGAACGAAGCGGTCTCGAAAGGGGACGAAGCGATGAGGTCACGAGGTCTGGTGGTTGCCCTTGCCGTGCTCCTCGCCGTGTTGGCGGGCGCAGCGGTGGTCCTGTACACGAACGGGGTCAAGAAAGCAGCCCAGACGGGTGGTGACCTGAAGCCCGTCATCGTCGCCAACCAGGACATCCCCGCCGGCTCCGCGCTCGACCCGTTGGTCGAGTCCGGCGCCTTCAAGGAGCTGAGCGTTCCCGCCGAGGCGGTCGTCGCCGGCGCGGTCACGAACGTGACCGAGCTCCGCGGGCAGACCACGACCGTGCCGATCGTCGCGAACGAGCAGGTGTCCACCTCGAGCATCTCGAGCGGCGAGCAGGTGCAGGGCGGCATGATCGGCATCTCGAAGGATCACGTCGCGGTCACGATCAAGTTGAATTCTCCGCAGGGTGGCGACGGTCACATCCAGATCGGCGACAACGTCACCGTGTACGCGACGTTCACCGGCGCCTCGATCATCAAGGGCACGCTGGCTCAGATCACGAACCCTGCCGGAACGAGTACCAGCGATCGGCAGGACCTGCCGGACTTCACCGGGACGTTGATCCCCACCGTGAAGGTCCTGGACATCATCAACCCCGGTGTCGATGAGAACGGCAACCAGACGGGCGACACCGTCACCATCACGCTCGACCTCACGAAGAAGGACGCGCAGAACCTGGTCTTCGCCCAGCAGAACGGGCAGATCTGGCTCGGCCTGCTGCCTCCGGGTGAGAACGGCGCGCAGCTCCCCGCGTCGCAATTGCCGGTCCAGCTCCTCCTCGGGAAGAGAGCGATCGCATGACAGAAGCCAGCGTCGTCGCCGTCGGGACGCCGCAATCCTTCCGCCAGCAGATCGCCAGAGCGTTGGAGGTCGAGCCGGAAGAGATCGGATGGGCGCAGTCCGCCACGGTGGCAGAAGAGCTCTTGATCAACGCGTTCACGTCCATCGACGTGCTGGTCTTGTCACCGGAGGTGAAGGAGCCCGACGCGCTGGGTCTCGCGGAGTTCGTGGGACGTCAGTCGCCGGGGACCGCCATCGTCCTGGTCCGTGACCACACGTGGAACGGGCTGCTTCCCGCCGCGATGCGCGCCGGGATCCGGGACGTGGTCGACATGACGCAAGGAACGGAAGAGCTTCGGGACGCCGTCGAGCGCGCGGTGCTCTGGGCGACGAACCTCCGCTCGGTCGGTTCCTCGGCGGCGGAGACCACGCTCGGGCAGCGCGGCAGGATCCTGTCGGTTTTCTCGTCGAAGGGCGGGAGTGGCAAGACGTTCTTGACCACGAACCTCGCGGCAGCGATCGCGGACATCACCGGCCAGGACACGGCCGTGGTCGACCTCGACACCGACATGGGTGACGTCTTCACCTACTACGGCCGCGAGCCGATCGCCGGCGTCGAGGAGCTCATGGCGATCGGCGAAGGCGCCGACCACGACCGGATCCGCGATCTCGGCGTTCCGTTCGGCGATCATCTGTGGGGCTACGGCTCTCCGCCCGATCCCGCGGCGGAACCGCCCGCGGGCGAGGCGGTCGGCAAGTTCCTGCGGACCCTCAGGGCCGATTTCCCGTGGGTCATCGTGGATGCCTCGGTGGACTACTCGGACTCTGCGCTCGTCTGCTTCGATCTGTCCGACGCGATCTGCCTGGTGACGCCCCTCGACGTGGTCGGCGTGAAGCACCTGTCGAAGGCGCTCGACACGCTCCTCACGATCGGGCTGCCCCGCGAACGGTTCCGGGTCGTGCTGAACCGCGCGGATAGCAAGGTGGGTCTGGATTCCAGCGACGTGGAACGGGTGATGAAGATCACGGTCGACGCAATGATCCCCTCCAGCCGTCTGGTCCCGACCGCCCTGAACAAGGGGCGACCGGTCGTGCTCGACGAGCCGACCTCAGACGTATCCACCGCCGTCCGTCAGCTGGCCGCGAAGTTCACTGGGCAGTTCGAGGCGGCCGAGGTGGATACCACGAACGGCAACGGCAAGGCCGGTAAGAAGCGCAAGCTCTTCTCGAGGACCTAAGAAGGAGGCTCCCCCGATGACTCTGGCAGATCGACTCGCGAAAGCGTCGCAGCGGGACCGGATCGCCGAGGTCCGCCTCCGGGTGCAGGAGCGCCTGGTCGAGGTTCTCGGACCCCGCCTCTACGATGCCACGCTCTCTGACAACGAACTCGAAGGTCTGGTCCATCAGCGCCTGCGAGAGCTCCTGGACGAGGAAGAGGGTCCGCTCTCCTCGCAGGAGAAACTCCTCATCGTCCGGCAGATCGGCGACAGCGTCCTTGGCCTCGGCCCGCTCGAGCCGTTCGTGCGCGACCCAGATGTCACCGAGATCATGGTGAACGGTTGGGACACGATCTACGTCGAGCGCGCCGGCAAGCTCTATTGGACAGGGACGAAGTTCCACGACGAGCAGCAGCTCCGCCGGACGATCGACAAGATCGTCGGCAAGGTCGGCCGCCGCGTCGACGAAGCGAGCCCGTACGTGGACGCTCGTCTTCCCGACGGCTCACGTGTGAACGCGATCATCCCGCCACTGTCGATCGACGGCCCGTCGCTCACGATCCGGAAGTTCTCCGCCGATCCCTACGGCGCCGACGACCTGATCGAGTTCGGCACCATGACGTCGGCCGTCAGTCAGTTCCTCGATGCCTGCGTCCGCGGACGCACGAACATCCTGGTCTCCGGGGGTACCGGCGCCGGGAAGACGTCGACGCTGAACGTCCTGTCGTCGTTCATCCCGGACGACGAGCGCATCCTCACGATCGAGGACGCCGCCGAGCTCCGGCTGCAGCAGCCGCACGTGATCCGGTTGGAGTCACGTCCCCCCAACATCGAGGGCAAGGGCGCCGTCACCATCCGCGACCTGGTGCGGAACTCTTTGCGTATGCGACCCGACCGCATCGTCGTCGGGGAGGTCCGTGACGCCGCAGCCCTGGACATGCTCCAGGCCATGAACACCGGCCACGACGGCTCGATCTCGACGATCCACTCCAACTCGCCGCGTGACTCGCTGTCGCGCCTCGAGACCATCACCCTGATGGCCGGGATGGACCTGTCGCCGCGGTCGATCCGCGAGCAGATCGCGTCGGCGATCCAGCTGATCGTGCATCAGCAGCGCCTGAAGGACGGCACGCGCCGCTTCACCCACGTGACCGAGATCGCCGGGATGGAGGGTGACGTGATCACCCTGCAGGACATCTTCCTGTTCGACTTCTCGGCCGGCGTGAACGAAGAGGGCAAGTTCCGCGGACGTCTGAAGTCCACGGGTCTGCGTCCCAAGTTCCTCGACAAGCTGGAGGAGCGAGGCGTCTTCGTGGATCCCGACGTGTTCGCGCTCGAGTCGCGAGGATACGAATGATGGCGTTCTCTTCCTTCTGGGGCAGTCCCGCCGCGCTCCTCCTCGCGATCGGGCTCGTCACCGCCTCGGCGTTCCTGCTCGGTGTGATGCTGTTCGGCACGGCCGCGCGCAAGCGCAAGCAGCGGATCGTCGACGAGCGGATGGCGGCGGTCGGCAACCGTGGCAAGCGCGTGTCCTCCTCGCAGGTCGAGCGCGGGAGCGGCGGCTGGATCCCGAACAGCGTTTCGAGCTTCGGGCGGCGCTTCGCCGATTCCCGTGGCTTCAGTGCCCGCCTCGACGCCGAACTCGAAGCCGCGAGCGTCAGCCTGCGCGCCGGCGAGTTCGTGATCGTCACGGTGGCCGCGGCCTTCGGCGGCCTGCTGGTCGGCTACGCGATCCTGCGGAGTCCCTGGCTCGCGCTCGGCGTCGCGGCGTTCGCCGGGATCATGCCGACGATGATGCTCCGGGTGGCGCTCAAACGCCGAGCCGAGAAGCTCCGCGAACAGCTGCCCGACGTGCTCACGATCATGGCCAGCTCGCTGCGCGCGGGACACAGCTTCCTCCAGGCCCTCGACACGGTTGCGAAGGAGATCGCGCAGCCTGCGGCGACCGAGTTCCAACGCGTGGTGGCCGAGGTTCGGTTGGGCCGCAGCGCTGAGGACGCGCTCGAGGCGCTCGCGGAACGCGTCGGGAGCGCCGACTTCAAGTGGGCCGTCCTCGCCGTCAACATCCAGCGGGAGGTCGGCGGGAACCTGGCGGAGATCTTGGACAACGTCTCGGACACGCTCCGCGAACGGGCGCAGATGCGCCGGCAGGTCCGCGTCCTCACGTCGGAAGGTCGGCTCTCCGCGTGGGTTCTGGCCATCATGCCGTTCGCGATCGCGCTCTACATGTTCACCACGAACCGCGAGTACATCATGTTGTTGTTCACGACGAAGATCGGACTGGTGATGCTGTCTGGGGCAGGTCTGCTGCTCGTGGCCGGCGTCCTCTGGATGAGGAAGATCGTGGATATCGATGTCTGACCTCTGGTTGCTCATCGCCATCGGTGGCGTCTTCTCTGCCGTGCTGTTGTTCGGGTTCGCGTTCGATCAGACGTCCACGGAGAAGAAGCGCACCGTCAAGCTGTTGGAGTCGCAGGTGAGTGGTTCGTCGTCGGTCGCCGAGAACGCGGACATGCGTCAGCGCGAGATGGCGCGCAGCTTCGGCGACCGCGTGCTGGTCCCCATGGTGGGGGGCGCCGGTCGCGTGGCCAAACGGATCACGCCGCTGGATGCTCGTGATCGCGTCGCGAAGAAGCTCCTGCTCGCCGGGAGTCCGCCCGCCTGGGATGCCGAACGCGTCATCGCGTTCAAGGTGATCGGCGCGGGTGTGGGCTTCGCCATCGGTGTGCTCGTTTCGACCACGCTGCTCCACCTCACCGGCCTCACGGGTTTCGTCGTCGTCGGGCTGCTCACGATCTCCGGCTTCCTGTTCCCCGACTCGATCCTGGCGAGGAAGGTCGAGGAGCGTCAGAAGGAGGTCCTCGGCACGCTGTCCGACACGCTCGACCTCCTCACGATCAGCGTCGAGGCCGGGCTCTCCCTGAACGCGGCGATCGCCCAGGTCGTTCAGAACGTGCCCGGGGTCCTGTCGGCTGAGTTCGCGCGGATGCTCCAGGAGATCCAGCTGGGCGTGCCGAGGTCGGAGGCCTTCCGACAGCTCGCCGAGCGGACCGACGTGGAAGAGTTGAACTCGTTCGCCCTGGCCATGATCCAGGCCGACGTCTTCGGCGTGAGCATCGCGAGCGTGCTGCGGACCCAAGCCAGCCAGCTGCGGATCAAGCGCCGCCAGCGCGCGGAGGCCAAGGCGCAGCAGACGCCGGTCAAGATCGTCTTCCCCTTGATCCTTTGCATCCTGCCCGCCCTGTTCGTGATCATCGTGGGGCCGGGCGCGATCCGCATCATGAACAACCTGCTGCACTAGATCTCCCTCGAGATCGCCGGGCGGGCTCAAGCCGGACAGGGGTGCACGCCGATACCTCTTGCATGCGGAAGAAGCAGCGGACCCTCGAGAAGATCCAGCGGGCGTTCGCCAACGCCGCGGCGGCGGGGGAGTTCCGCAAGGCGGAGGGGTGGCTCGCGGTTGCTTCTTGGGTCAACGGTTCGGCGAAACCAGCTCCAGCGCCCGATCCAGCCCATTCGCGCTGACCGTCTCTGGGGTCCGAAAGACGTAGGTCCTCGGTCGCATTGCACCCTCACCCGTACATGCCCTACACTCTCGCCTGTTCGCATGGTCCGTTCGGGCTACGCGAAGAGAGGAAGGCGTGTGATGAAGCGGATCGGGTTCTTGCTCGCCACGGTGACAGTCTTCGTGCTGTGCCTGGCCGTTCCCGCGTTCGCCGGTGATGGTTCCGCCATCGGTGGCCGTCCGGGTGGCCCCGGCGTCAGCGGTGCAGGTGGAACAGCCTTCACGGGCGCGAACGTGTCGACGAGCTTCACGTACCTGGTCGCGTTCGTCGTGATCGGCGCATTGGCCCTGTACATGGGCCGGCGTCGCTCCCTGGCAACGCACTAGTCGCGATTAGCTCGAAGAACAGGCTCTCGTCAGGGAGCCTGTTCTTTCATGTCCGGGCTCAGCTGACCTTCTGGAGGAGCTCGCGCCAGAGGCGAGGCAGGAATGACGGAGCGAACGAGGCCCGCAGATCGAGGTTCCCGCGCGGCCTGCCGTCGTAGACGAGTGCATCACCCTGTTGCCGGAAGCCGCCGGTCCACGATGTGAATCCCATGCCTTGCGGCGCATGGACCACGATGTGGACGCTGGTCGGCCGGATCGTGGTCTGCCCCGTGAACCCCAGCTGGTACGTCCCGCCCGTGTCATCCCCGTTCCACGCGTCGGGCAGGGTGAGGTTCGCGCTGATATCGGCGGTCCCACCCGACCGCGTCCGGACGTAGTCCTCGTAGAACGGATACCCCTCCTGATGTAGCGGGTCGAGCGTCGCGGGCCGACCGTTCCGCGTGGCGCTATCGAGGATGCAGCCATGCCCGCAGTACAGATCGACGGATGCGACGTTCTCACCCGGCCGGGTCGAGTACTGCTTGTACGGGCCGATCACGTACGGCGGGTAGCCGGACGTGGGCGAGTCGTTCTTGAGAGCCGTCTCGAGCGTCGCCGTCGCCGTTCCCGCGGGTCCGAGTTCCACGTCGTAGCGCACCGTCCGCTCCTGGTAGTAGTCGAGCTTGGTCCCCGATGCGCTGTTCGTGATCACGGCGATCGCGTCGGTCCCGGGGGGTCGATATGATCCGCCAACACCGGTCAGGGCGAGACCCGCTTGCATCTGCTCGTCCGCGCTCCAGACCTTGACGTGGCCGTCGTCGAACGCGCCGAGGAGCGCACGGATCCTGGCCTGCGGATCGCCGTCCTGACTCAGGAATCCGTCCAGGACCGCCTTCGCCACACGGCCGAGCACGAGCTTTCGCTCCTCGTTCGTGTCGAACATCGCATAGGCGCGATTCGTGGTGAACGGCACGATCGTGTGCTCGTTCAGGGTCAACCCGCTGGTCCCGACGGGCACGGGGTCCGTCACCCGCATCAGCGCCTTGAGCGCGAACGGATCCGCCACGATCACGCCATCGAGCGACACCCCGGTAGCCGCGCGGTAGGCGAGCCATGTCGCTCGCGCGGCGAGCGGGAAATCGGGGGTCATGTTGATGTTCACCCAGAAGCCGACGCCGGTCCGCGCGTAGTCGAAGTTGGTCGAGTACTCGGACGACGGCGACGGCACGTCCGCCACGTTCAGGAGCGGGAGCGACTGCACGGGCCGGAAATCCGAGAAGCTGAGCCGCCCGTCGTCGACGGTGAGGATGGCGTACGCGCCGATCAACCCGCCGGTGCCTCTGAGCTCCGCCGGGTTCGAGGCACCGAAGAAGTACTGACGAGGGCCGTCTGACCCGAGGAACGCCGGCATCCCTCGGAGGATCGCGGTCCCCGCGACGAGACCGCTATGGACCCGTTCCAGCTCGTCGACCGCGTCGGCGCGGGCCGCTGCCACCGAGGGGAGAACCAACGTGGTCGGAGCCAGTTGGAGCGTGCGGAGCGCCTCGCCCGTCTGCTCCACCGCACGCGCGACCGCGTCGGTGAGCCCGGTGAGACCGTCCAAGGGGATCCCGCCGTTCGTCGGCGCGAGCGCGCCGAGACCACCGGGGAGGTCGTTCACAGCGGTGGTGAGCGCGACCGCGGCGCGGGCCGTCTCGAGGCCGGCGTCGGCCACGGCACGGACCGCGTCCGGCGTCCGCCCCACGAGCGGGATCGCGCCGGCGATCCCCATCCAGATGGATCGTGCCCCGTCCGAGCCCTCCTGGAAGGACACCTCCGCGCGGGAGAACGCAGCGGCTGCTCCGGCCGTGTCGGCCTTGAGCAAGGCAGCTTTCCCCTCGGAGAGGGCATCGCGGCCAGCGATCAGGTTCCGGCGGACGGAAAGTGTGGAGATGCACGCCATCGTTACGAAGACGAGCGCGACGATCGCGAGCACGCCAACCACGACAGCGAACAGGTGCCTGCGACCCGGGATCGGTGGGGGGGCGGCGGTGACCTCGGCGGCGGGTTCTGTGGTGGTGTCCATGGGGGAGTCGTCCCGACGCGGCGAACGCTCGGTGACCGTTCCACGGTAACAGGAGATGCGTGGGGAACCGGTGAGGTCGCGCCGGTGGACGGGTCGGCTACCCTCTTGCCTCATGAAGGTGGCCTACCAGGGCGAACCCGGCGCGTACAGCGAGCGAGCGGTGGTCGCGCTCTTCCCTGATGCCGACCCACTGCCATGCGGAACGGTCCGATTGGTGTTCTCCCGCGTGACGAGCGGTGAGGCCGCGTTCGGAGTCGTACCGCTCGAGAACTCCCAGGCGGGCTCGGTCAACGAGACGTACGACCTCCTGTTGCACACCCGGCTGCTGCGGATCGTGGGCGAGACCATCGTCCGGGTGGATCACGCGCTCCTCGGTACGCCGGGAGCGCGGTTGGAGGAGGTCCGGCGCGCCCACTCCCACTGGCAGGCCTTGGCGCAATGCGAGGAGTTCTTGGCGTCGCTGCAGATCGAACCCGTCCCCGTGCACGACACCGCGGGCGCCGCCCGGATGATCGCGGGATCGGGATCGAGCGAGGATGCCGCCATCGCGAGCGTCGAGGCCGGAACCCGGTTCGGCCTGGCCGTGCTGGCGGAGCGTATCCAGACCGAGAAGGAGAACTTCACGAAGTTCGCGGTGATCGGCGTCACCCCGGCCGACCTGGGGCCTGACGACAAGACGTCGCTCGTGATGTCGGTGTTGGACGAGCCGGGCTCCCTGTTGGGGGCGTTGCAACCGTTCGCGGCGCGCGGGATCAACCTCCACAAGATCGAATCTCGCCCGAGACGCGGCAAGGTCTTCGAGTACGTGATGTACGTGGACGTGATGGTCGCGGGTGACGCCCCAGCGCTCGACGAAGCGTTGCGGGAGGTCGCCGGCCACACGTCGATGGTGCGGGTCCTCGGCTCGTACCGAGCGGCAGCAGAGCCGACGTAGGTCCCGTGTCGCGATCCGCCCGCCACGCCGCTCGCTCGAGGGTGCCGTTCCCGATCCTGCTGATCGTGATCGTGGTCGCGGGCGGTGTCGCGATCTGGCGGGTTCCGTCGACCCGGGACCGAGCGGCGATCACTCGGTCACCGGCCCCGCCGAGCGTGGAGCCTTCTCCGTCCGCTCCGCCGACCGCATCGTCCCCAGCGCCAACACACGCGGCCGTCGTGACGCCAGGTCCGATCAATACGGCGTTCCCGGGCATCACGACGTTCCGCGGCAACGCCAGGCGGAGCTACTACGGTGAAGGTCCGATCCCGCGCCACCCCGTGGTGCGATGGCAGTACCCGGCGACGGGCGCGATGTGTTCCACGTCGACCGATCAGTTCGGATCGCGCGTGTGGTGCGGGACCGGCTGGACCGGTCAACCGAACGTGATCGTGCACGACGATGGCTCGATCGAGATCCGCGAGGGCGCGTACGACGGCCACTATCACTTCCTGAACGGCCGGACCGGCGACGCGATCCGGCCCGACCTGATCACCGCCGACCTTGCCAAGGGCTCGGCGACGTCGGACCCCGACGGGTATCCGCTCTACTACGCCGGCTCGCGCGACAACCTCTTCCGCATCGTGGCGATGGACCGCCCAAGCCCGACCGTGCTGTGGTCCATGAACAGCGAGACGACCGTTCCTCAGCCCCTCTGGAACAACGACTGGGACGGGGCCGCGCTCGTGATCGGCGACTACCTGCTCGAGGGAGGAGAGAACAGCTGGCTCTACGTCGTGAAGCTGAACCGTGGGTACGACGCGGACGGGAAGGTGTCGGTGGATCCGAAGATCGTCGCCACGATCCCGGGGTTCGACGACCAGCTCCTCGCCGACGTCGGCGACGAAGACGTCTCGATCGAGAACTCGGTGTCGTTCCGCGATGGCGTCGTCTACTTCGCGAACTCGGGGGGCCTGGTCCAGGGTTGGGACATCTCCGATCTGTTGACCGGCGGGACGACGTACCGGCGTGTGTTCCGGTTCTGGACGGGCGACGACACGGACGCGTCGGTGGTGATCGACGGCCACGGCAACCTCTACGTCGCGAGCGAGTACCAACGGTTCGACGAGCGGAGCAAGGTCTTGGGCCAGCTGATGAAGCTGGATCCCTCGAAGCCGAACGACCCGATCGTCTGGAGCATCGCGGCGACCGAGATCGGTTTCGAGGGCGCCGGGGGGAGCTGGTCGACACCCGCGCTCTCCGGCGGCTACGTCTACTTCACGACGGCGGCGGGCCGGCTCCTCGAGGTGAACCGGAGGACCGGCAAGATCGTCTGGGAGCTCCACATCGGCTCTCCCGCGATCGCCTCCCCGGTCGTGGTCGACCACGTGCTCATCCAAGGCGATTGCACCGGGGCGCTCTCCGCATGGAACGTCTCCCGACCCCGGAGGCGCCCGCCGCTCCTGTGGACGATGCACCTCCCGGGCTGCGTGGAATCCACGCCGGCGGTCTGGCATGGATGGCTGTACGTCGGGACGCGCGCCGGACAGCTCTACGGGATCGCCGACCCGGTCCGGTAGCCGACGTCAGCCGAGAACCGGGAACTGCTGGTGGAGCTGGCCCGTATGCCAGGCGACCAGGGCGATCGCGGCGACCAGGATGCCGGCGAACCCGAGCACCAGGATCGTCCGGCGCTGCGACGGGGTGCCTACGCCCTCGGCCACGAAGCCGGCCGCGAGCCCCGCGATGAACCCCCCGACGTGTGCCCGCCAATCGATCGCGGGGATCGTGAACGCGATCAGCATGTTGATCGCGACCAACGCGAGCGCGCTCCGCAGCCGTGCCGCGGCGATCGCGAGGTGTCGACGCCGGTAGTTGTAGGCGACGAACGCCCCGAACACGCCGAAGATGGCTCCCGACGCGCCGACGCCCACGGCGTAGTAGGGACCGAAGGCGTAGGACGCGGCGCTCGCGAAGAGCCCGGTGGTGAAGAAGATCAACGCGAACCGGACGTGACCGAGCTCCTGTTCGACGATCGTGCCGAAGATCCACAGCGCGTACGCGTTGAACGCGATATGGATCAACCCGGCGTGGAGGAACATGGCCGTGAACAGGCGCCAGTACTGCCCGGTCGCGATCCCGACGAGCTCGCCCCCCGGCATCTGCGTCACGCCGATCGAACCTCCGAGGTTGATCAACTTGAGATTCGACGGGCCGTTCATCAGCGAGCCGGCTCCGCCCGCCGCAACCTCAAGCAGGAATACGGCGCCCATGATGACGAGCAGCGCCATGGTGACCGAGGCGTTCCGGCGGACGTTTGCGGCGGCGATCCGTCGGCCGGGACCCTGACGGAACTCTCGCCGGGCTTCGGCGACGCAGTCCGGGCACTGGTGCCCGACGGGCGCCGGGATCATGCAGTCCGGACAGATCGGCCGGCCGCACCGGGTGCAGTGCACGGCGGTCTCGACGTTGGGATGCCGGTAGCAGCGCTCCGTCGTCGGCGGCGGCGGAAGCGTCGAGGCTTCGTTCACAGCGCCGCGAGCTCCTTGGCGACCTCGTCCTGGTCGAACAACGGCCCCCATCGATCCTTGATCACACCGTTCGCCCCGATCAGGAAGAGCCAGGGTTCGGTCAGGTCGTTCTTGCGGTAGAGCCAGTCGGCCGCGGCCTTGTTGATGACGCTCTTGTTGAAGTCGCGCCAGATCTCGACGTGGATGAAGACCGCCTTGTCGGCGTAGCGCTTCGCGAGGTCCTGAACGGCATCGACCTCGGGACCGCAGAACTGACTCTGGCAGTACGTCGGCGTGGCGAAGATGACGAGGACCGGCCGGTGTGCGGCGATCGCGTCGCCGATCGTCGTCTGGTGGAGCTCGGGGTCAGGGACCGGTGCGCCGTCGAGCGCCCGCGAGTCGATCGCCGACGCCGGGACGCCCTTCGAGTCCATCGTCAGGTTCTGTGTGCGGAGGGCCGGTTGCCCAGGAGCGGGGAGGAGGGGCTTCGCGGCGACCTGGAAATGAGCGGTGAGGGTCTGCGCGCCGGAGCCGGGGATATCGGCGGTGGTGTCGACCTGCCACACACCCACGTGATCGAACGTGATGTCCTCGGCTTGGTAGACGCCCCGGGCGTCGGAAGGCGCCGAGAACGTCGGTGCCGGACCGCTCTGCGGCGTCCCGAACGCTCCCAGGTACGTCCCGGTCGCCGTTGGGCCCGGCGTGGGCGAGGCGGAGCCATCACCCAGGAACGAGAACGTGAAGTCCACCGTTCCGAACGTCAGGAGGTTCACGCCCTGCCCGTTGCTCTCGAAGATGCCGAGCTCGAAGCGCTGGGGCGAACCCACCCAAAGATCCGTGCTCGCGACCGAGGCTGACAGGTTGGATGCCGCCGCCGAGGCGCTCGGGGTGGCTACGTTCGGGTTGTCGGATCCCGAGCAGGCCGTGGCGAGCACGCCAACGGACAGGACGGCGACGAGGAGGCTGCGACGCAGGGGCATCGGACCATCTTCTCGCAGCCGCGCCTGAACGTCCGGCTCGCTAGGTGGCGTCGCCCTCATGACGGATCAGCCAGCGCTTGCGGTCCTCGTGGCGGCCGTATCCGCGGATGGCGCCACTCACGTGGACGACCCGGTGACAGGGGACGAAGAGCTCGATCGGGCAGCGGTTCAGGGCGTTCCCGGCCGCGCGACCACCACGGGGAGAGCCGGCGGCATCGGCGACGTCTCCGTACGTCATCAGCTCCCCGTACGGGATGCGCATCGTCTCCTCCAGGACCCGCCGGCCGAACCCTGTTGGCGCCAGCGTGAGATCGACCGGCGTCGAGAACGAGCGGAGGGTCCCACGGAAGTAGCGGTCGAGCTCGCGGCGGATCGCGGCGAACCCGCGGCCGCGTGCATCGATCGGCGCTCCGACCGACGCCTGCACCCGCCCCAGCTCGACGTCGATGCCATCGTCGTCGAAGGCCGTCGCGATCACCCCGGCGGTCGAAGTGACGACGATGAGCTCGCCGAGCGGCGTCGGGACGATCGAGGCGTCGAACGACGCGGCCATCACTTCCTCAGATCGGAGGCCAGGGATACGGACGACCCGGCCCGGGCTCGGCGAACACGGCGTCGTCGAAGCACGACATCGAACCGCTCGGTGAGCGCCGCCAGCTCGTCGATCGACAGGAGCGACGCGAGCCGGTCCCGGAGCTCGCCTCGCTCGAGCTCGTCGCGGACACGGCGCAGATCCGCGACGAGCTCATCCGGGATCGGTTCGCCGACGTAGCTCCAGATCACGGTCCGGAGTTTCGGCTCCTCGTGGAAGCAGACACCGTGGTCGACCACCCAGATCGTGCCGTCGGGCGCCAGGAGGCAATGCCCGCCTTTGCGATCGGCGTTGTTCGCCACGAGGTCGAAGAGCGCGATGCGACGGAAGTCGTCGTCGTGCGTGCCCTCGAGGGTGAAGTAGTGCTGTTCAGGGTCGTACTCGACGAAGCGCTGAACGGAACCGACCCCTTCAGGCCCCTCCCGCAGGATCGTCGCCGGGATGTTCGGCCACCGGAGCGCGCGGGAGAGCACGTAAGCCGCCACCTCGCGCTGGCAGAGCGTGCCTCGGGGGAAGTCCCAAAGTGGCGTCTCTCCGCGCCTCGGCTTGTAGACGACGAGCAGTTCCTCTGCGTCCGTCGTCGCGCGCGCCAGGAACGTGTAGTTCGAGGAGTTCGGCAGGAGCCCGAGCAGCTCCAGGTCGCCGACGGCGAGCGCGCGAGGGACCCGGGGGTCGCTCAGGTCCGCGTCGAGTGTCCGTTCATCGCGGGACACGCGTGTCCTTCCGGATCAAGCGGGTTGCCACAGAACTGACAGAGCGGGCGGCCGCGTTCGGCGACCCCCGACGCGTGGCGTGACAGTGCCAGCATCTGCTCGCGGCTCGCCCGGAGCCGAAGGGTTTCCGGTTCGCCGCGCAAGAGCAGCTGCGGGTCGTCCTCCTCGAGTTCGGGCTGGAACTCCTCGATCTCGAGCTGGAAGAGATCGGCGTCCTCCTCGTAGCCGATCGACAACCTGCCCGCGCGCCACCGAGGGTCGAACGGCTGCTCCAGGTCCATCGCAGCTTCGTCGGGGCCGGTGCCCGTCTCGAGCCCGATGTTCGCGAGCAGATCCAGGACCGATGCGGCGAGGAGTTCGACCTGCTGCTTCTCGACGATCAGCGTGACGAGGTCATCTCCCGTGCGGGCCTGCAGGTAGAACGTACGCGATCCCGGTTCTCCGACGGCGTCGGCGGTGATGCGATCGACGGGGCCGAGATCCATGCGGCTATCCTCGCAGGTTCCGTTTCGCTCGCGGCGGGGGAGCGAAGCGCTCGAGCCCTCCCGTGTCGTTCACGAGCAGCACACGGGGTTGGCCCCCGCCGAGATGCACGACCGACACCGATGCGGGGTCGGACGCCATCCGCTGGAACAGATCCAGGTGGGCACCGCTGAAGTGGGCGACGAGCATCCGGACGACGTCGCCGTGGGTGCCGACCACCACGCGCCCGTGAGGATGGGCCGCCGCGATCGTCTGTACCCCCTCGAGCGCACGGGTCTGGGCTTCCGCGAACGACTCCCCGTCCGGGAATCGGAACATCGAGGGGCGTTCGATCACATCGCGCCACAGGCGTGTCCGCCGGAGCTGTGCGAGCGGTCGGTTCGTCCACGCGCCCGCGTCCATCTCGATCAACGCATCGCGCTCGGCGACCTCGAGGCCGCGAGCGGCGGCGAGCGGCGCAACGGTCTCGACGCAGCGCTCCAGCGGGCTCGAGTACACGGCCGTCACCCGCACGGGGGTGAAGCGTTCGGCGAGCCGTTCCGCCTGGGCTCGGCCGCGAGCGTCGAGCGAGATCCCGCGGGTCTGGCCATACAGGGTCTTTCCGGTGACCGCAGTGAGGCCGTGGCGGATCAGGAAGAGGGTGGTCATGGCGTCCGCGCAGCATACGCGCGGGGTGAACTCAGGAGCGCGCCGGCTCGGGCGCGTCGGCCCACGTCGCCGGCAGGCGCACCTCGAACGTCGTTCCCTGTCCGAGCTCGCTCTCGACCGTCACCTCGCCGCCGTGGTTCTCGGCGACGTGGCGAACGATCGCGAGGCCCAATCCGGTGCCCCCGGTCTCCCTCGAGCGGGCGCGATCGACCCGGTAGAACCGCTCGAACACCCGCGGGAGCTCCTTGGTCGGGATGCCGATGCCCGTGTCCTTCACCCGGAGCACGACGGTCGTGCCATCCTCGAAGACCTCCGCGTGGACGGTTCCCCCGGCCCGCGAGTAGCGGATCGCATTGTCGAACAGGTTCCTGACGAGCAATGACAGATCGCGCGCCGATCCGCGGATCGGCGGCACGGCGGCCGCGTCTACGTCGACGACGAGGCCAGCCTCATGGGCCGCCTCCTCGAAGCGCTGGCCCTCTTCCCGGACGATGGCGTCCAGCCGGACGCGATCGTCGAGATCGCTTCCGGATTCCAGGCGGGAGAGATCCAGGAGGTCGGCGACGATCCTCGACAGACGCACGGCCTCGCGATCGAGCTGTTCGGCGAAGCGCGGAACGGCGTCGGGATCGTCGCGCCAGGCGTGGAGGAGCGTCTCGGCCGCCGCCTGGATGGAGGCGGCCGGCGTCTTCAGCTCATGCGAGGCGTTGGCGACGAAGTCGCGTCTCACGGCGTCGAGCCGCCGCGCCTCGGTGACATCCGTCACGACCACCAGGACCGTGGCATCGACCCCGGTGGGCGTGGCGGTGACGCGGAGCCATCGCGTCGGGGTTCCGGTTTCGACCTCCGCGATCCGGGTGGCGCCGTCGCCGACGGCTCCGGTCACGGCCTCGCGGATCCCGACCGGGAACACCTGGCTGAGCGTGCCGGGGCGAGCGCCGAGATGCCCCACGACCGCATCGTTCGCGAACATCGTCGCGCCGCCCGCATCGAAGAGCAGGATCCCCTCCTGCATGGACCGCAAGATCTGGTCTTGGATCGCCCGGTCGTCATGGGCTTCCTGAGCCTGGGACCGCAGAGCCGCCGACGCGTCGAGACTCGCGCGTTCCAACCCGCGGGTGCGCTCTCGTAAGGATCGGCGGCCGAGCACGGATCCGGCCGCGCCGCCGACGACGACCGCCACGACCACGAGGACGGTGTTCGCCTCCACGGGCGCAGTCTAGAGGTGCTCCCCGTCCGTTCATCTCGGCGTTCGGATGCGTTCTCGTTGTGTTCATCCGAGATCCGACACCGTCGTGACCCGTGCGTTGGCGTTCGCCGGGACCCTCGCGGCGACGTTCATCCTCCGTTCATGTTGGGGCAATCCGCTGTCCACCAAGCCTTCCTAGCATCCGGCTGGGTTACCCATCGAGGAGGATGCATGCAGAAGGTCTCGAAGAACATGAAGTTCGTGATAGGCATCGTCGCGCTCGCGTTCGTTGCGGTCGCGTGTGGCGGCGGGAGCGACAACAGCAGCGGCAGCAGCGCCGGCGGCGGGGCCGACCTGACCGGGTCGCTGAACATCTCCGGTTCGTCCACGGTCGAGCCGATCTCCTCGCTCGTGGCCGAGAACTTCCAGAGCGCGAATCCGGGTGTCAATGCGGCCGTCGACGGTCCCGGCACGACGGACGGGTTCGTCACGTTCTGCCAGGGGCAGACCGACATCAACGACGCCTCGCGCGTGATCTCCGACGATGAGGTCAAGGCGTGTTCCAACGGAGGCGTGAACTACGTGGAGCTCGCGATCGGACGCGACGCGCTGACCGTCGTCGGGAACCCCGCGAACCCGGTCGACTGCCTTTCGCTCGCGGACCTCTACTCCCTCTTCAGCACGGAGGCGAAGGGCTTCAACAACTGGCAGGACGCGAACGCGCTCGACAAGGAGCTCGGAGGCAAGGGCGACTTCCCCGACCTGCCGCTCACGATCGTGGCGCCCGGGACCGAGTCCGGCACCTACGGCTCGTTCATCGACCTCGCGATCAAGGGGATCGCGGACGAGCGCGGCAAGCCCGACGACCAGCTCCGCCCCGACTACCAGTCCACGGCCGACGATAACGTGACCATCACCAACGCCGAGGGCTCGCCGGGCGCGCTGGGGTTCGTCGGGTTCTCCTACGCGCAAGGCGCCGGTTCGTCGATCAAGGAGTTCAAGATCGACAACGGCGGCGGCTGCACGGCGCCGGGGGCCGACACCGTGAACGCGGGCACGTACCCGTTGTCGCGCACGCTGTACATCTACCCCAATACGGACAAGGCTGCCGCCAGCCCGGCGCTCCAAGCGTTCGTCGACTACTACCTGAGCGACGCCGGGATCAAGGCGGTGACCGACGTCAACTACATCGCGCTTCCGTCGGATGAACTGCAGGCCTCGCGCACCACGTGGGCGCAGACCGAGTCGGCTTCCCCGTCCGCCTAGCTGCCGACGAACGATCGCGGGAGATGGAACCGGGCCCGGCGGCCCGGTTCCATCTGAACTGCCATATCCGGTAGATTCGTGATGAGCCGCGAGCGACGCGAAAGGGGTAGCGGGGCATGGCCCAAGCGGTGATCCAGGCCCGCGTGACTGCCGACGTTCTGCGCGGCGATCCCGGGCGGCTGCGTCGGGAGCGCGTGATGCGCGGGGTCTTCTTCTCCGCGGCGTTCCTCACTGTGGTGATCAGCGTCGGGATCATCTTGAGCCTGGCTGGCGGGACGCTCGATTTCCTCCGGAAGGTGGATCTTTCGACACTCTGGGGCGCCGGGTGGATCCCGCGGAACAACCTCTTCGACATCAAGACGATCGTCGTCGGAACGTTGATCGTGGCCGTGATCGCGATGTTCGTTGCCGCCCCGCTGGGGCTCGGAGCGGCGCTCTACCTCTCGGAGTACGCGAAGCCTCGGGCTCGTCGCTATCTGAAGCCCATCCTCGAGACGCTCGCGAGCGTTCCGAGCGTGGTGATGGGGTTCTTCGCCCTCGCGATCATCAGCCCGGAGATCGTGCAACGGTTCTTCGGCCACGATGTTCCGCTCTTCAACCTCCTGGCGGCGGGCCTCGGCGTCGGCCTGCTCGTGACGCCGCTCGTCGCATCCGTCGCGGAAGACGCGATGCACGCCGTCCCTGACGCGTTGCGGGAGGCGTCGTTCGGTCTCGGGGCGCGCCGGCGACCGACGAGCGTTCGCGTGGTAGTGCCGGCGGCCGTCTCCGGGATCTCGGCCGCCATCATCTTGGGCATCTCCCGTGCGATCGGCGAGACGATGATCGTCGCGATCGTAGCCGGCGGGACCGGCGGGTCGCTGTTCAACGTGAACCCGCTGAAAGGGGGTCAGACGATGACCGGGGCCATCGCTTCGCTCGCGACCGGCTCCGATTCCGTCCGGGGAGCGAGCGCCGCGTACCCGAGCCTCTACTTCGTCGGCCTCCTGTTGTTCCTCATGACCCTTGGCCTGAACGTGCTGTCGGAGCGCTTCGTCCGCAAGGTCCGGAGACAGTTCTGATGGCGGCCACGACGCGCATCACGGACGCCGCGCGCGCCGAGGTGGCGCGGTCGCTCTCGGGACGTCGACGCGACCCGCGGGAGACCGCGTTCAGCATCCTCCTGCTGCTGTCGCTCGTGATCGCGCTCGCCGTGCTCGTCGTGTTGCTCCTGGATGTCGCGAGGACGGCCCTGCCGCTCCTCCGCGACCGGGGAAGTGCGATCCTCCGCAGCGGCTACTCATCCCTCCCGCAGAACGCGGGGATCAAGCAAGGCTTGATCGGCTCGTTCTACCTCATGTTGTTCGTCGTGCATCCTGGCCGTGCCCCTCGGGGGTCGGGGCCGCGATCTACATGCAGGAGTACGCGCGGGATACGCGGCTCGCCCGATTCATCAACACGAACATCCGCAACCTCGCCGGTGTGCCCGCGATCGTGTACGGGATCCTCGGGTTCGCCGTGTTCGTCAAGCTGATGAAGCCCCTCACCGGCCCCGGAACGGTGAACGGTCAGAGCCTGCTCGCGGGCGGACTGACGATCTCGTTGATGGTCCTGCCGATCATCATCATCACGACGCAGGAGGCGCTCCGCGCCGTGCCCAAGAGCATCCGGGAAGGCGGGTTCGGGGTGGGGGCGACGCACTGGGAGGTCATCCGGAGCCACGTCCTGCCGAACGCCGCCCCGGGTATCCTGACCGGCTCGGTCCTCGCGATGGCTCGAGCCCTCGGGGAGACCGCTCCGCTGATCATGGTCGGAGCCGTGACGGGGTTCCTCGCCACGCCGGGGGGCATCCTCGCATCGCTCCAGCAGCGCTTCACCGCCCTTCCGACGTTGATCTTCGCGTACGTGAAGAAGCCAGAACAGCAGTTCCAGGATCTCGCCGCCGCGGCCATCCTCGTGCTGATCGGCTTCATCTTCCTCGTCAACCTCGCGGCCATCCTCCTGAGGAACCGGTATGAGCGAAAGTGGTGATCCCTTGGACACGAAGGATCTGACGACGTTCGAGCCCGCGCCCGCATCCGGGACCGAAGAAGGCGCCCGCATCACGGTGAAGGCGCCGCGCGAATCGGCGGACGATGAACGCGAGCGCGAGGTGGTGTTCGACGTGCGGGACGTCTCCGTCCATTACGGGGACTTCCGCGCCGTCCGCGACGTGAACCTCCCGATCTTGGAGCACGAGATCACCGCCCTGATCGGCCCCTCTGGCTGCGGCAAGACCACGTTCCTGCGGTGCCTCAACCGGATGAACGACCTCATCGAAAGCGCTCGGATCGAGGGTCACATCCACTACCACGGGGTCGACCTCTACGGTCCCGATGTTGATCCGGTAGAGGTTCGCCGACACATCGGCATGGTGTTCCAGAAACCGAACCCGTTCCCGAAGTCGATCTACGACAACATCGCGTTCGGACCGAAGATCGCGAAGATGAAGGTCGACATGGACGAACTGGTCGAGGAGAGCCTGCGCCGGGCGGCCCTGTGGGACGAGGTGAAGGACAAGCTCAAGGAGTCGGGGCTTGCGCTGTCCGGCGGCCAGCAGCAGCGACTGTGCATCGCTCGGGCGATCGCGACGCGCCCGGACGTGATCTTGATGGATGAGCCCTGCTCTTCCCTGGACCCGATCGCGACCGCCCGGATCGAGGACCTGATGCAGGAGCTGTTGTCCGACTACACGATCGTGATCGTCACGCACAACATGCAGCAGGCCGCGCGGGTCAGCGACCGCACCGCGTTCTTCACGGTGGAGGTCTCCGACACAGGACAGCGCACCGGCACGATCGTGGAGTTCGATCGGACGGAGACGATCTTCACCAATCCCGAAGATGAGCGGACGGAGGACTACGTCACAGGGAGATTCGGATGACCCGCGAGCCGTTCCACGAGTCGTTGGAGAAGATCGAGCTCGACCTGCTCAGCATGGGCGAGCTCGCCGGTATCGCTGTGCAACACGCGGTCGAGGCGGTCGTGGAACGCAACGACGAGAAGGCACAAGCAGTGGTGGATGGCGACGATCGAGATCGACGACCTCTACCTGAACATCGACCACGAGATCCTGCAGCTCCTCGCGCTGCAGTCACCGGTCGCGGCCGACCTTCGATTGATCTCGGCGATCCTGCACAGCAACCTCCACCTGGAACGGGTCGGCGATCAGGCGGTCAACGTCGCCAAGCTGTACCTCGCAACGAAGAACGAGCCGGGGAGCGAGACGATGCGCCAGCAACTCGCCGAGATGGGTGATGTGGTCGTACGGATGCTTCGGACCGCCATGGAGGCGTTCGCTCGACGGAACCTCGAGCTCTGCCTCAAGCTTCCGGGCATGGACGACCCCGTCGACCGATTGAACCGGCAGCACGCATCTCGAGGCGTTGAAGCTGGCCGACGATCCACGCAGCTTGGATTGGGGACTCCACATGAACATGGCGGCTCGCGCACTCGAGCGGGTGGGAGACAACGCGGTGGACATCGGGGAGCAGGTCGGGTTCCTGCTTGACCGGCGAGTTCCGCGAATTCACCGACGCGTCCCACCCGGTGGAGGCATGAAGACGCGGTGACCGACCAGGGTCAGCGCATCCTGATCGTCGAGGACGAGGAGTCGCTCGCCGACTCCGTCCGTTACAACCTGGAACGAGAGGGATACGTCGTGACGGTGGCGGCCGACGGTCGCCGAGCGCTCGAGCGGTTCCGAGCTGAGCCAGCCCGCACTCGTCATCCTCGACCTGATGCTTCCCGAGGTGTCCGGGCTGGATGTCTGCCGCGCGATCCGCAGCCGAGTCGAGCGTCCCCATCATCATGGTCACGGCCAAGGACTCGGAGGTGGACAAGGTCACAGGGCTCGAGCTCGGGGCCGACGACTACGTCACGAAGCCGTTCTCGGTGCGCGAGCTGGTCTCCCGCGTCCGCGCGCACCTCCGTCGCGCGAGCCTGCAAGCGGGAGACGGCCGGCCGACGAGTCGCTCACCGGCGGACCGGTCGAGATGGATGTGACGCGCCATGAGGTCGTGGTCCGCGGCGAGTCGGTGGCGTTCCCGCCGAAGGAATTCGAGTTGCTCGAGACGTTCCTCCGCAGGAAGGGTCGGCTGCTTGACGCGCGACTTCCTCATCGAGGAGGTCTGGGGGATCGACTACTTCGGCGACACGAAGACGCTGGATGTCCACGTGAAGCGGCTCCGGAAGAAGATCGAGGACGATCCGCATCAGCCCATTCACCTGCGTGACGGTGCGTGGGCTGGGATACAAGTTCGCCGAGTGAAGCGATCTGAGCGTTGCGCCGCCGTCGCGGGTGAACCTCAAAGCGCGGGTTGGCCGGGAGACGCCGATCTCTTAGTCCGGGCCATCAGGATCAGAACAGGGATAGCCGCGACGGTCGGGACGAGACCTATCGCCTGATACCCAGAGGTCTGCGCGATGGATCCACCAGCCAGCGGTCCGATGAAGTAGCCGACGATGCCGATCTGAGACCACACGACCATCGCCGTAACGATCCGTTCCGTCGGCACTCCTTCGAGGAGCGCTCCGATGGACCCGGTGTTGGCGAGACCGATCCCTCCGCCAGTTACCGCTAACGCCGCGATCCATGCAGGAACTTCGCTGGTGGCTCCCGCCACCGTGATGCCAGCGATGATCAGCCCGAGCGCAGCAACAAGGGCACGTCGAGGGAGTATCCGCCCGGCGAGCGCAGATGAGGTGGCGACGACGACGGACATCGCGGCGTAAAACACTCCGATCTCCGTTTGCGACAGCTGCGAACCGAAGTGAAGCGGCAGAACCCCTTCCACCATCCCGAGGCCCACGACCGCGAACAGCAGGCCCGCCGACGCTAACCAGAACGCGGGAAGGCGCAGCGTAGATCGATCGGCGTCGAAGGAACGGGTGGAGTTGCTCTCGCCCATGATGGCAACGAGCACGGCGACCACCAGCACGAGGACGAAGTAGGCGGCGAACGGACGAGCGATGCCGCCGAACGATCCGAGCACCGGCCCGACGAGCCCTCCCACCGCATAGGCGGCGAAGACCCTGCTCATGCAGAGGTACTCCTGCCCGGGATAGCGTTCGAGGATGTTGAACGTGATGCCCATCCAAACCCCTCCGGCACCCGCGCCCATGATGAACCGCGAGGCGACGTAGACGATCAGCCCGTGGCCGAACACGAACCCCAACGAGCCGAGGGCGGTCATCGTGAGCGAGATCCCCAACACCCGCGTGGTTCGGCCTCGCTTGACCCCTGCCGCTGCGAGCACGGACGCAAGCACGCTGCCCAACGCGAAACTCGCGACCACTACGCCGATCAGTCCCGGCCCTGCTCCGGTCGATCGAGCGATCGCAGGAGTGACGGGGGCGATGATGCTGTATCCGGCCGCGTCTACGACACCCGCGGTGAGAAGCACCACATACGCGAAGGATGAACCGTCCTGTTGAGTGGAGAGCCCGTGCGCGGACGTTGCCACGGCTAGCGGGTGACATCGCTGGTGGTCATGCCACGGTTCTCTCGGTACTGACGGGAGCAGCCAAGGCTCCTCGCAGAAGCTCGATCGGCTCCGGGAGGACCCAGTAGTAGACCCAACGGCCGCGCCGCTCTCGTCCGACCAAGCCGGCGTCGGTAAGGACCTTCAGATGGTGGCTCACCGTCGGTTGTGAGAGGCCGATCGGCCCTGTCAGTTCGCAGACGCACGATTCGCCGTTCGGGTGGGCGCCGAGGATGCTCAGCAACCGAAGTCGCGCCGGGTCTGCCAGCACGCGCAAGGCAGCCGCCAGCCGGTCCGCTTCATCCTCGTCGAGAGGTTCCGCGAGGACCTGAGGACAGCACTCCGCATCGATCGTCTGGATGAGCCGCTTCACCTGGTCATATTGACGGCGGTCTATGTATCTGTCAACGTATCGACTGGCATCGATATGGATCGAGGAGGTGACCCATGATGGCGACGCCATACGATCCGCCCGAGGAGTGTTGCCCGCCGGGCTGCTGCTAAAGGCCCGAATCGCTTCCGGCAGGGGCTCGGCCAACCCCTGCTCGGACGCGATCTCAGTTGTGCGCGAGCAGAGGTGCACTACGTCCGTGACCTGATCTCCATGAGTTGGAGGGTAGGAGACGACCCGTGTGCAACTAGATCAGATCAGCCGAATCGACCCGCGACGTAGTCGGCGGTTCGATCGTCGGTCGGCGAACCGAAGATCACGCTCGCTGGCCCCATCTCGACGAGATGCCCCGCGCCGTCCTCATCGCCGAGGAGGAACGCACAATGATCGGAGACCCGATGCGCTTGCTGCATGTTGTGGGTCACGATCACGATCGTCACCCGGTCGACGAGTTCGGACAACAACTCCTCGATCCGCTTCGTGGCGCTCGGGTCCAACGAGGACGTTGGCTCGTCCATGAGCAGTACGTCCGGCTCGACCGCCAGCGCGCGGGCGATGCAGAGTCGCTGCTGCTGCCCGCCTGAGAGGCTCGTCGCTGGTTTGCGCAACCGATGACGAACCTCATCCCACAAGGCCGCGGAGATCAACGCCGATTCGGCGGCCTCGTTCAGCAGCGACTTCCGCCGGATGCCGGCGAATCGGAGCCCGGACACGACGTTCTCTTGGATGCTCATCGTCGGGAAGACGTTCGGGCGCTGGAACACCATCCCGATCCTCGTCCGCACCAGGACAGGATCGCTGCCGGGACCGTAGAGGTCGACACCCTCGTGGCGGATCGCACCGGTAACTTCGGCGCCGCGCGTCGCATCGTGGAGTCGGTTCATCGCTCGCAGGAGCGTGGTCTTTCCGGCTCCGGACGGGCCGATCAACGCCGTCACCTGGTTCGCAGGGATGGACATCGTCACGTCACTGACCGCGGGCGAGCCGCGGAACGAGACGCTGACGTGATCGAGTTCCAAGGCCGGTGCTCGGGTCGGCGCGGGCTCGATCGTTACGGTCGGGAGCTCACCTATCCGTTGTTCCCCGATGTCATCGTCGAGTGATCCGGAGCCCACCGCCGAGATATCGGTCATCGCGAACTCCGCAGACGTCGCGCCGCGATCCGGCTCGCGATGTTGAGCAACAAGGCCGCCATCACGAGGAACAGGGCCGTGCCCCATGCGATCTTCTGCAGATCTGGATACGGCTGGAGACCGTCGATGTACACGACCAGGGGCAGGGCGGCGATCGGCTTCGTGAGGGAGGTGGTGAACGACTGGCTCCCGATGGCAGTGAACAGGAGCGGTGCGGTTTCCCCGAGCGCCCGCGACATCGCGAGCAGCGCGCCTGTCACGATGCCGCCGAGCGCCGCGGGGAAGATGACCCTCCGGGCGACCGTCCCTTCGTGACCACCGAGCGCCATCCCTGCCTCAACGAGCTCGCCCGGGACCGTTCGCACCGACACCTCGGTCGCACGGGCCACGACCGGCACCATCAGGATGGCGAGCGCGATCGACGCCGAGATCGCGGAGAAGTGCCCGAGGGGCACCACGATGAAGGCGTAGGCGAAGATGCCGATCGCGATAGAAGGGATGCCCGTGAAGACCTCGGCACTGTACCGCAGCGCCCCGGCGAAACGCGTGTTCGTCCTGGCGAGGTAGAAGCCCACCAAGATGCCGAGAGGGATCCCCATGAGCCCTGCGATCCCGTCGATGATGATCGAACCGACGATCGCGTTCGAGATCCCCCCTCCGGGGATGCCGGCCGGCGTCGGAAGGTTGGTGAAGAAGTCGGCAGACCAGGCGGAGAGTCCTCGTTTGGCGGTGTACCCGATCACGATCACGAGGGGCACGATCGCGATGACGAGCGCGACCCCGCAGCCCCCCGCGATGATCGCGCTCATGGCCTTCCGACGCTTGAGCGATGATCGCGCGGCATCGCGGATGTCCGAGCGCCTCGCGATCAACGGGTCGGTGTCGAGGACGCTCATGCCACGTCCACGTCGAGGGTGTTCCGTGTAACCGAACGCACGAGGAGTCGCGCGACGCCGTTGAGGATCAAGGCGTTGACCATCAGCAGAAGCACGACGGCGATCAAGGATGCGAGGTGGAGAGGTTCGCGAGCCTCTGCGAACTCGTTCGCGACGATCGACGACATCGTCTGCGCGGGATCGAAGAGCGTGTGTGGGATGTGGTTGCTGTTACCGACGACCATCGTCACCGCGATCGTCTCGCCGAAGGCTCGGCCGGCAGCCAGAACGCCTGCGCCGACGATCCCCGCGCGCGCGGCCGGGAGTACGACGTGCGAGGTCGCCTGCCACCGCGTGGCGCCGATCGCGCGAGCGCCGTCGATCTGCTCTTCGGGGACGGCCCCGATCACGTCGCGCGAGAGCGCCGCCATCGTCGGCAGGATCATGATGAACAGCACGATCCCGGCGAGGAAGAAGCCCACGCCGAAGGGTGCTCCCTCGGAGACGAACGGCAGGAACCCGAACCACTTGGCGATCACGGGTTCGACCGATCGCTGCATGATCGGGGCGAACAGCAGGAGCCCGCACAGACCGTAGACGACGCTCGGGATCGCGGCCAAGAGTTCGACGACGGGTGAAAGGAGGGCGCGGAGCCTAGGTGGTGCGTACACCGCGAGGAAGATCGCCGTCCCGAGGCCGATCGGGATCGCGAACACCAAGGCGACCGCGGTCGTCAGGAACGTTCCGACGATGAACGGGAACGCGCCGAACTTGCCGTGGAGCGGATCCCACGTGGTTCCGGTGATCAGCCCGAACCCGTCGTGGGAGATCGCCGGCCACGCCTTGACCACGAGGAACACCCCGATCGTCGCGAGCGTCGCGGCGAACAGGAACGCGGCCACGAGCAGCGTGGTCCGGAAGATGAACGTGCCGAACCGCGGCCGCCGGTGGCGGCGGCCGCGGTTCGTTCCGATCCGACCGTCGTGTGACGGTTCGATCATGCGCCCGTCAGAGGCTTAGCCCCCTATCAGAGGAAGTGATGACCGTGGGAGTCGACCATCTTCTTCAGCGTCTTGAGAGCCAAGGCCTGGATGGATGCCGGCAGCGGGACGTAGAGCAACGGCTTCCCCAGTATCTGCCCACCGTGGGTGAGCCAGTTCGCCATCTGCGCGAGAGCCTGGCCTTCGTTGCTGTCGCTTTGGACCTTGTACACGAGCATCCAGCTATACCCGCAGATCGGATAGCTGCGGTCACCCGGAGCGTTGACGATCGAGAAATTCGTCGCCGAAACGTTCGGGAAATCGCTCGCCGCCGAAGCGATCGAGTTCGGGCCGGGCGAGATGAAGTTGCCCCGGGAGTTCTGGATCCGAGCGAACGTGATGTGGTTTGACTTCGCGTAGGAGAGCTCGACGTAGCCGATCGCACCGTTCGTTTGGGCAACGAGGGCAGCGACGCCTGCGCTGCCGGTCGCGCCGACGCCGGTCGGCCAGTTGACGGTCGTCGAAGTCCCCGGACCGCCCGCCCAAGCTGTTGAGAAGTGGGCGAGCGCGTCGGTGAAGATGTACGTGGTCCCGCTGCCGTCCGAGCGGTGCACGACAGCGATCCGTGTGTGCGGGAGGTGCACGTTCGGGTTCTGGTTGGCGATCGCGTTAGCGTCCCAGTACGTGGTGTTACCGAGGTAGATGTTGGCGAGCGTTGCTCGGGTGAGCCTGAGGCCCCTCGAGACGCCCTGAAGGTGGTAGATCACCGACACGCCGCCCAGCGCCACCGGGACCTGGAGCGTAGCGCCCTGCGCGCTGGTGATCTGGTCCTTGGTCATCGGGACGTCTGTCGCACCGAAGTTCACGGTGCCCGCCTGGAACTGGGCGATCCCGGCTCCGCTCCCGACCGAGGCGTAGTTGACTGTCACGGACGGGTGGGTTTGGTGATACGTGTAGAACGCGCTCGTGAAGAGCGGGTTATCGAACGTGGAGCCGGCCCCGTTGAGGGTGACCGCGCCTCCGCGAGGTTGGGCGACGCCGGTCCCCGCGAGGGCCAGCACGGTCGCGACGGCTGTGAGCGCCACCGTGAGCGGCCTAGCGATGTTTCGGGGCCAGGTACCCCCGACCTTGATGGACGTTGTCACGCCCTGCTCCTTTCCTCCCGGCCCCCGGATCGATACCGGGGGTTGCGGGGAGACTCTGCGGCTCAGATGTGAACGCGCAGTAGAAGGTCGGTGAACGTTGGGTTAACGGGGAACCACACTTCGGTGTCGGTCCGCTACCGCTCGGTGCTCCGCCGGCACGCCGATCAGGTCAACGACCCGATCGGGCCTCTCGTGGACGGGAGTCGTCCGGTCTCACGGAACCCGAGACGTTCGTACATCCGAAGGACCGGCTGGTCGTCGGGGTCGGCGAACAGGGACACGTGTCGTGCGCCGTTCGTCCTGGCCTCGGCGATCGCGTGAGCGGCGAGCGCGGTCGCGAGTCCCCGCCCCCGCGCCTGGGGGAACGTGACCACGTGGTCCAGGTATCCGACCTCGTCCAGCAGGACGAGCGCCGCCATCGACACCACGACGCCGTCCTCGTCGCGCACCCCGAACCATCGCTTAGCCGTCGCCGGCTGCGCGACCTCTTCCAACGCGCGGAGCTGAGTGGCGACGTCGGGCGCGACACCGAACAGCTCCAGCGAGGCGTGCACCCGCTCCCACAAGGCGGTGTCGGGCGCGAGCTCCTCGACGGTCGTCACCGGTGGCACGATGGATCGCCCCGGAGTGTGATCCATGACGACGTCCCAGGTGAGCGCGTGGCCCAGCGAAGAGAGCTCCGTCAGCAACCCGGTCGTCTCCTCCGGGTGGAACGAGACGACATGGAAGACGTCGGTCCCGGCCCGACGGAGCGAGGGGAGCGATGCCTCCAGGATGTCGGCGAGCCGGAGGTCCGGTGCGGCGGCGTCGACCCGTGCGTAGTTCGCATCCCAGACGACGGGGAACGCCGGCGCGGTGACCACGGCGCCCCACCATGTCGCCTGGACATGACCCATCCGTTCGTCCAACGCGCGCCAGAACCGATGGACATGCTCTGGGACCGGCATGGCCGCCGAGTCTACCCAGGGCGTGCGCTACGCTCGCCGGATGATCACGGGCCAGTTGTTCCGTTCGGGTTCGCGGGTTGAGGGATCGGTCGACCCCGCCGACGCGCACGCGATGATCGCCGACGACGACGCGTTCCTGTGGCTCGACGCGGTGGACCCCACCGACGAGGATCTGGCGCAGCTCTCCCGAACGTTCGGACTGCATCCGCTCACGATCGAGGATGTGAAGCACGGGCAGCAACGGGCCAAGGTGGAGCTGGATCGCGACGTCGCGTTCGTCGTGCTCCGTCCGATCCGGCTCGCGGATGACGACATGGGGGAGCAGGAGCTGTTCGCGTTCGTGGGGCCGCGGTTCCTGGTGACGCTCCGACCATCGCCCGCCTACGAGCTGACCGAGGTGAGCCGGCGATTGGGAGTCTCAGCCGGAGCTCCTTCGGGAGGGCGGCGGGTTCGCGGTCTACGTGTTGATCGACGAGGTCGTCGACGACTACCTCACCGCGATCGAACGGTTCGAGGATCGCACCGACGAGCTCGAGAACCAGGTGTTCCGATCGGACGACGAGCGGAACGACCAGGACGTCCAGGAGGCGCTCTTCCGCTTGAAGCGAGAGGTCGTGCATCTCCGCCGGTTCGCGATGCCGGTCCGCGCCGGTCTCGACCGGCTGCAGGAGCGTCCCGAGCTCGCCACGACAGCGCTCGGCCCCTACTTCCGGGACGTGACCGACCACGTCCTGCGCGTGGTGGATCTGGCAGACAACGTCCGCGATCTGCTGACGTCTCTGCTGGAGGTGCGCGTGGCGCAGGCGGCCAACCGGCTGAACGAGATCATGAAGCACGTCACCTCATGGGGCGCCGTCATCCTGGTCCCCACGCTGATCGCCGGGATCTATGGGATGAACTTCCGCCGCATGCCGGAGCTGGGGTGGCGGATGGGCTACCCGATGGCGATCGGCGTGATGTTCCTCGCCGGGGCCGGCGTCTGGTGGTACTTCCGTCGGAAGGATTGGCTCTAACCGTGTGTCGCGCTCTGAAGGTGCTGTGCGTCGCTCCGGATCGTGAGGCGCTCCTCGCGCTCAAGCACGCCACCGTGTCCGCGGAGTGGGAGCTCGCACCCGGCGCGATCGACGGAGGCCGACGCGATCGGGCAGATCGACGTCGAGCGGCCACACGTCCTCGTCGCGTTCGGCCCGTTCGAACGCGTCGTCGGGCTGGCGCGCGAACGGTTCCCGGGGATGCGGATCGTGACCGACCGCGACGCGCCCGGTGCCACCGAGGTGGCGGCCTCCCTGGAGGAGGTCCGAGGGCTGATCAAGAGCAGCCCCCGCCCGGGCGGTCCGGTCGGCTGAGGCCGGGTCAGTCCCCCCAGGGACCCCATCCCGAGCGGTTCACCATGCGCATCGTCACGATGATGTTGGCGCGGGCGTTGAATGCGGACCATCCGCGGAACCCGTACTCCGCCGCCCGCCCAGGCCAGTAGCGCAGCATGTGCTGGTAGATGCCGGCGCAGCCGGATGGGTTGTAGGCGTTCGGGTGGAACTTGGATTCGCGGTTGGCGATGGCGAGCGCCAGGGAGGCGCCTCCGGGCACGTGCCAGTGGTTCGCGGCGCAGCGGATCAACCGTCGGACCTGGTAGGTGCCTTTCTGCCAGTCGTAGTTGCAGATCTTGCTCGATGCCGGTGCGTGATGCCGGGCTCCGAGCGTGACCGCCTGTGATACCGAGGCGGGAACGATCGTGAGGACCGCGGCGATAGAGAGCGCGGCCACCAGGTGGCGGCGGCGCTGGATGGGATGACATGTCATAACGGGGATCACCCCCGCGGTGGCTCGGAGCTGGCGACTCCGTTCCTTGCGACCGGACGGCTACGGACTCCGCCGGAGCCGGTCGACCCGCGGTAGGTCGTGGGTGCTCGCATCACCTCCTGTGGTCGGTGGTCTCTGTGTGACCTATCGTTCGCATCCGTCCGGGTCGTCCCAGCTCCTCCTGCACGCGCGCATGCGCCAACCGCCCTGGGAAGGTGGAAGCGCACTCGAGTGCGGGGGGAAGGACGGACGACCGTCCGTCGCGAACCGCTCAACCCTAGACCGCCCCTTCAGGAATTGACAACCCAGAGGTGACCCTGGGTCACAACCCCTGAGTGAGGGATCGCCGAACCTGCGACGCGGCTACCATGGTCGGTATGAGCCGAGGCAAGGTCCTCCTGGCGTCGCCCCGCGGCTACTGCGCGGGCGTGGATCGCGCCGTCGACGCGGTGGAGCGCGCACTCGCCAAGCACGGCGCGCCGGTCTACGTTCGCAAGCAGATCGTCCACAACCTGCATGTCGTGCGCGACCTGGAATCCAAGGGCGCGGTCTTCGTCGAGGAGGAGACCCAGGTGCCGGAGGGCGCGGTCGTCGTCCTGTCGGCGCACGGCGTGGCACCGGAGGTCTACTCGAACTCGAGGGTTCGCAACCTCGAGGTGATCGACGCCACCTGCCCGCTCGTCACCAAGGTGCACGTTGAGGCTCGACGGTTCGCCGCCGACGGCGACACGATCATCCTGATCGGGCATGCCGGCCACGAAGAGGTGGTCGGGACCACGGGTCAGGCACCTGACCGGACGATCCTCGTGCAGAGCCCGGACGAGGCACGCGAGGTGGAGGTGCCGGACCCCGAGCACCTCTCCTTCCTGACCCAGACCACGCTCTCCGTGGACGAGACCAACGAGATCGTCGAGATCCTGCGGGGGCGGTTCCCCGCGATCCAAGGGCCTCCCCGAGAGGACATCTGCTACGCCACCCAGAACCGACAGGACGCGGTGAAGGCGATCGCCCCCCTCGTCGACGTGCTGCTGGTGATCGGCTCCACCAACTCCTCGAACTCCAACCGCCTGGCCGAAGTGGCCGTCGAACGCGGCACGCCCGGCTACCTGGTGGACGACGAGAGCCACGTGGACCCGGCGTGGCTCGAAGGCGCGACGACGGTCGGCCTCACGTCGGGGGCGTCCGCGCCCGAGTGGCTCATGGACCGGATGCTCGGCTGGCTCGCCGGGCAAGGCTTCGACGACGTGGAGGTGATCACGCTCGCGGAAGAGCGGGTGCGGTTCTCGCTCCCGGCGGGCGTCCGCGAGGTGCCGGTCGGCCCGGCGTAGGTCAGCTCCAAGCGCTGAACTGATCGCGGTCTTCGTCCGGTTCCTCGTACGCGATCGCTACGAGCGTCTTGGTCGACAGGATGCCGGGCAGCGGGTGGATGTGCTCGAGCACGACCCCGCTCGCCACCTCCCACGGCTGTGCCACGCAGATCATGAGATCCCATTCCCCTCCGAGGACCGCCACCCCGGCGACGTCCGGTATCTCGGAGATCCGCTCGACCAGGCCGGCCGCCGCACCCGGCTCCGTCCGCACGTGCACGTAGCACGCGCCGCCGACGATCGGGGGCGGCTGCACCGTGCCCCAGCCGGCGATCCCGATCCGATCGGGGGGCACGGCCGGCGCCGTCAACGTGCGGGTGACGCCCTCGACGTTGTGGATCTGGGACAGGACGACGGTCGCGATCTGTTCGAGGTCCGCGCCTTCCACCTGGATCAAGACGTCCCAGTCGCCCACCACCGCGAGCGCGCGACGGAGCCCCTGTCTTCCGGCGAGCTGCGTCAGGACGGATCCGACCGCCCCCGGCTCGACCCGGAGGTAGACGTAGGCCTCCATCAGCGCTCCACCACCGCGGGCCGAGCCGTGCTGCAGAGATCGAGCAGCTCTTCTTCGCCCTCCTCGGGGCCGACGGAGATCAGCCGGTCGCCTGCCTTCAGCTCGAACCCGGCGCGCGGACGATACGTCCAGCGGGAGCCGCGCTGGACCGCCAACACGAACATGCCGGTCTCGGTCTCGAGCCGGAGGTCCCGCAGCGACTTCCCGTCGGCGGCGGAGCCCTCCTCGACGACGGTCTCCGCGAACGTCTCCTCGGTCTCCTCGAGCGCCATCTGCACGACGGGGTGGAGCGGCTCGCCGTGCTCCACGTACCACGTCATGTCGCGGGCCGCATCGCAGACGTACTCGCTCGCGCTCGCCAGGCGCAGCAGGCCGCGGAGCTCGTCGGGGTTGCGGGCCTCGGGGGCGGCGCGCAGCACCCACGACTCGAGCTCGTCGTGGAGGATGTCGCTCCGCGCTTCGAGCGCGCCGACCTCGGCGGCGAGCGACCGGTTGTTGAACAGCAGGGAGGAGTACGCGAGGCCGACGGCGGCCTCGGCGAGGTCCTTCATCTCGACGAGGATGTCGACGGCGCGGTCCAGTTCGGAGAGCGCCGGTGCGTCGTCGTTCTCCGGTTCCGGGAGCGGCTCGGCGCCCGCGAGCTCGCGCACGAGGTTCACCCCTTCCTCCGGGCCACGGATCAGCAGGACGTCGTGTTCGGAGACGACGTCGTCGGGTCCCGGGTCGAACGCGCCAGTCCATCCCGCTGCGGATCGCCATGACCCACATGCCGGTCTCGGTCGGGAGCGAGAGGTCCCGCAGCGTCCGCCCCGATGCCGGGGCGTCGGGCGCGGACCTTCACGCGGGCCGTCATCTCGTCCGCGTGTCGCAGGTCCTGTCGGAGCGCGTCGGGGATCCCCAGCCGCGCGGCGACCACCCGGGCGATGTCGGATGCCGCGTCGCCGATCCGCTCGATGGCGTCGGCGATCCAGAGCACGCCGGCCATGCCCTCGGCATCCTCGGGGCTGCGCGCGGCGAGCATCGCCATGATCCGGAGCCGACGGAGGTGGTCGTTCATGCGCTCTTCGAGCCGCCCGACCTCGCGGGCCAGCTTCTCCTCGTTGAAGAAGACCGCCGCGTAGGCCAGGTCGACCATGAGCTCGGAGGCGTCCTTCAGCTCGACGAGCAGCTCTTTGACGTTCTTCGGTTCGTCATCCATGCGGCAGCACTCCCGATACTGACATAACGAACAGGACACAGGCGACCCCGGCCAGGTCCATGACGCTCGTGATGATGGGAACGGTCTGGTTGTCGGGGTCCAGACCGAACCGGACGTGATGATCGCCAGGTAGTAGCTGATCGACGATCGTGATGGGCGTCGCGATCAATCCTGCCACCACGCAGCCGCGATCACGGCCGTCGGCGATCGCCGGCGCCTTGCCGGTCAGGTCCGCCAGCACCGACCGCGATGGCGCCGATCATCGAGAACACGACCAGGCTCGAGCACGAACACGATCGTCCCGTCCACGAGCGGCTGGCGCCTCGGGCAGCCCGCGTGGGGTGATCGACACCGATCTGGAGCTTCGAGCTCGTCCGTGACGCGAAGATCCCGCCGAGCGCGCCGGCCTGGGACACGAACGGAGGGATCGAGGATCAGCGAGCACCGGCACCGCCGCGAGCTCGGTCAGCCGGTTCTCCTGGAGCGCGCCGGACAGGATGTCCAGGATCGGCGTCAGCAGGATCACGGCCGTCATCTCCAGGACGATGCGCCGCACGATCGACTGATCGACGGTGTACGCGCGGATGATCGGCGTACACCGCGACGAGCACGCATGCACCTGACACGGCCGCGTTGACCGTCCCGTTGTGCACGAGGAACGTGGCGAGGTACAGCGTCGGGAGCGTGACCATGTCGCCCAGCGCCGTGACCATCGGGGTCGAGACGGAGTCCAGGTCCCATCCGCGCCGGTACGACAGCACGGACAGCCCGACCGTGACCAGCAGGATGAACACCGAGCCGAGCGCGCCGCCGACGACCGAGATCGTCACGAGAGCCCAGATCGAGATCGTCGGCGTCCCGAACGCGGCGGCCGCGAGCTTCGCAAGCACCGCGAGCCACAGGGCCGACCCGAACGTGGTGACGACCGCCACGTAGGTGTTCTGGTAGAGGACGCCGCTCCTTCCGCCACGTCACCTCGAACGTCCCCGCCGCGTTCGTCGTGCCGAGGCGTGCGCCGATCGCGCCGAAGATCGTGCCGCGCATGCCGACGGCGGCGGGGATCAGGATCAGGAGACCGGGGAGCGCTTGGAGCGTGGAGCCGATACCGGAGAGCGTCAGGCCGGCGACGAAGCCCGCGATCGTGCTGAGGACGAGCGCGACCAAGCCCTGCCTGAGCGTTCGACGCTCGGCTCGCAGGGAGCCGGAACAGCCTCTTGGCGCGGCGCGGCATCGCCATAACGGCACGCTCACGGTTCGGTTCCTTCCGATCAGGGGCTGGGGCCCGAAGGGCCCTCGGCCAGTATGGCCTGCGGCGGAGGCCCGGACAACCCTCGTCAGCTGACCCAGTCCCGGGTCACGAACAGCCAGAACGCGAGCCCTGCGTGGTCGCCGTAGCGCCGGAACCGGCGTTCGATCTGCCGCGTCGGGGACGGTCTCTGCGACCCATCAGCCGCGCATAGGTCGGGCGGGTCCACTGAATCGAGGATCAGCCGGGAGTTGCGGCCGATCGTCATCATGATGTGTGCGGCCGCGTATGGACCGACACCCGGGAGCGCCAGCAGCCGTTGCTCGAGCTCGGTATCGGGGAGCTCCTCCACGGTGGCCCGCGCGAACGACGCGAGGTCCAACCCTCCCGAAGCCTCGGCGCTCGCGAGCGCGACCAGGTAGGCCCCCCGGTACCCGGCGCGGACCACGTCGCGGTAGAAGGAAACTGGCATCTCCGCCATGCGCGCGGCGGTCGGGAACGCGTTCGTCAACGGTGCTCCGCCGCCGCCGATCGCAGGGTCGCCCAGGTGCTCCACGAGCGCGTTCACCATCCGGACCGTCGCGCTCCACGCGCAGTTCGTCGTGCAGATCGTCTTCACCACGTCCTCGAACACGGTCGGGCTCTGCAGCATCCGCCCGGCTCCCGTCGCGGCCCATGCGAGATCGGGGTCTGCCGCGGCTCGGGCGTAGAACCCGGAGAGATCCTGGTCCATCCGTAGCACGTGTCTCACGCCGTCCAGCACAGCTGCGGTGACGCGTGGGCCCGCGTCGGGGCCCAGGATGTCGATGACCGCGTCACCGCGACGAGAGATGCCGATCCGCACCCGGCGCGGCTTCGCTCCGCGAGGTCGGAACGTCACGGCCAGCGTGCGGGCGGTCTCATCGAGGAGCGTGGGAGCCAGGTCGGCGAACCCGTGGGAGTTCATCGTTCGCCAGAGATCGACGGGCTCGCCGCCCGGGCCGGCGAGACGGAGGGTGGATCGGGTCGCCACGCCGGGCATCATAGGAGCAACCCTCCGTACACTCGCGGCGTGATCGAGATCACGGATCGGGCGATGGAACTGCTCGCCAAGGCGGCGGCGGCCGCGCGCCGCTTCGACCCGGGTGCGACGATCAGGATCGTCGGCGAACCCCGCGCGGTCCGATTCGAGCTCGCGGACGGTCCGGCGCCGGGTGACCAGGTCGTGGAGCGCGGGGAGGCGTCGGTCGCCGTCGAGCCGCACCTCTCCGGGGTGGTCGACGTCGAGGAACCGCACGACCGGTTGGTCCTGCGCCCGGCTCGCAACGACACCCCATCCCTCTCCGGAGGCACCGGACCCTCGGACTAGACTGCACAGGTGACTCCTCGAGGGAAGGGCGCGCTCTCCTCCGTGCCAGGGCTCGGCACCGCCGGTGCCGGTCATGGTGATCGGTGGCGCCGAGGACAAGCTCCGGGACAAGACGATCCTGGCACGCTTCGCGCGGTTCGCGGGGGGCGCCGACGGACACATCGTGGTGATCTCGACCGCGTCATCGCTGGGCGACGCCGCCGCCACGATGTACGCGGAGCTGTTCTCGGGCCTCGGCGTCGGCCGGGTCACCGGCTTGCGTCCCGAGGAGCGGGAGGAGGCGAACGCTCCCGAGACCGCCGCGATCCTCAAGGACGCGACCGGCGTCTACCTCACGGGGGGGAACCAATCCCGCCTGGCTTCGGTCGTGGCTGGGACGCGTCTGGGCGATGCGCTGTTCCTGGCGCACGACCGCGGCGCGGTGCTCGCCGGCACGTCGGCGGGAGCGAGCGCGATGGCATCGCACATGGTGGCGTTCGGCCGTTCCGGCTCCACGCCGAAGAACCGGATGGCGCAGCTCTCCGCGGGCCTCGGGATCTTGCAGGGGATCGTGATCGACCAGCACTTCGAGCAACGCGGCCGGATCGGCCGGCTGCTCGCGATCGTGGCCGGGTCGCCGTCGCTCCTGGGCGTCGGCCTGGATGAGGACACCTGCGCGATCGTGCATGCGGACCAGTCGATCCAGGTGATCGGGCGAGGCGCGGTGACGATCGTCGACGGCTCACACGTGAAGACCGACGCGTATCGCGGGAAGGGCTACCGACCCCTGATGATCTCGGGGGCGATCCTCCACACGCTCCCGTCCGGCTACTGGTTCGACCTGCGGACACGGCGCCTGCTGGCCGGCGAGGGCGCGCTCGCGGAGGAGCCGGAGGCCTCGGAGTGAGTGCGGTCCCGGCTCGAACCCGAGCCGATCGCCAACGCACGAAGCGCGAACCGGCGTCGAAGAAGAAGCGACCCGTGAGACCGGACCTGAAGATCCTGCAGGCGCAGGTCTTCCGGGGACCCAACTACTGGTCGTACGAGCCGTGCATCCGCATGTTGGTGGACCTCGGGTCGCTCGAGGAGTGGCCCTCGAACACGATCCCCGGATTCAACCGCCGGCTGCTCACAGCACTCCCAGGGGTGGGCGACCATTCGTGCTCGCTCGGCAAGCGCGGCGGGTTCCGAGAACGGCTGGAGGACGGCACGTGGCTCGGACACGTCGCCGAGCACGTCGCCCTCGAGCTGCAGCGGGAATCCGGCGCGCATATCTCGCGTGGCAAGACGCGGAGCGCCGGAACCGAAGGGCAGTACCACGTGATCTACGGCTACTCGGAGGAGGTCGTCGGGGTCGAGGCCGGGCGCCTCGCCGTTCGCCTGGTCAACCACCTCGTGAAGGCCGAGCCGGGGTTCGACTTCGATCCGGAGCTGGAGCGGTTGATCCTGCTGGCCGAACGCCGGCAGTTCGGGCCATCCACACAGGCGATCCTCGACGAGGCAGCCAGCCGCGACATCCCGTTCATCCGGCTGAACGAGGCGTCGCTCGTCCAACTCGGGCAGGGGAAGTATCAGCAGCGGATCCGCGCGACGATGACGTCGGCCACGTCCGCGCTCGCGGTCGACATCGCCGGCGACAAGAAGATGACGAACCAGCTCCTGGCGGCCGCCGGGCTCCCCGTTCCCCGGAGCGAGGTGGTGCGAACCGAGGACGACGCCGTCGTCGGGGCGCGACGGATCGGGTTCCCGGTCGTGACCAAACCGCTCGACGGGAACCACGGCCGTGGCGTGGGCCTGGACCTGCGAACGGATCGCGCCGTGCGCACCGGCTTCAAACGGGCCGTCAAGGAGTCGCGGAACGGACGCGTGGTCGTGGAGAGCTTCGTCACCGGCAGCGACTATCGGGTGTTGGTGGTGGGCGGTCGCATGGTGGCGATCGCGGAACGGGTGCCGGCGCACGTGATCGGCGACGGCAAGCACGACGTCACGTCCCTCGTGGAGCGGACGAACCAGGACCCGCGTCGCGGCATCGGTCACGAGAAGGTCCTGACGCGGATCAAGATCGACGACGCGGCCATCGAGCTGGTGAAGAAGCAGGGGTTCGCCATGAGCGACGTTCCGCCGAAGGGCGAGATGGTGCTGCTCGCTGCCACCGGCAACATGTCGACCGGCGGCATCTCGATCGACCGGACGTGGGACGCGCACGAGGACAACGTGGAGATCGCGGAGGAGGCGGCCCGCGTCGTGGGGCTGGACGTCGCCGGCATCGACTTCCTGGCTCCCGATATCGCGCAGCCGGTCCGCGAGGCCGGCGGCGCGATCGTCGAGGTGAACGCCGCTCCCGGGTTCCGGATGCATACGCACCCGACCGAGGGTGAGCCGCAGTACGTCGCGAAGCACGTCGTGGATCTACTGTTCCCGCCGGGGACGCCGTCGCGGATCCCGATCATCGCCGTCACCGGCTCGAACGGGAAGACGACGACGACGCGGATGATCTCGCACATCTTCCGGGGGATGGGACGTCAGGTCGGGATCACGTCGACCGACGGGATCTACATCGACGAGCGTCTCGTGAAGCGTGTCGACGCCTCCGGACCGAAGTCCGCGCTGATGGTGCTGCAGAACCCCCGTGTCGACACCGCGGTCTTCGAGGTGGCGCGCGGAGGGATCCTTCGCGAGGGGCTCGGCTACGAGCGCAACGACGTCGGCGTCGTGTTGAACGTCACCGGCGATCATCTGGGTCTGCGGGACATCGACACGTTGGAGCAGCTCGCTGCCGTGAAGCAGGTCGTGGTGGAAGCGGTGCCGCGCAGCGGCACCGCGGTGTTGAACGCCGACGATGCGCTCGTCCTGGAGATGCGCCGTCACTGTGGCGGCAACGTGATCCTGTTCACGATGCAGGAGAAGCACGACCTGGTCGAACGCTGGATCCGTCGCGGGCGCAAGGCGATCGTGCTCGAGCGGAGCGCGCGCGGCGAGATGATGGTGATCAAGGAAGGGCGTCGCACGATGCCGATCGCGTGGGTGCACACGCTGCCTGCCACGTTCGAGGGCAAGGCGCGGATGATGGTGCAGAACGCGATGGCGGCCGCGGCTGCGGCGCACGCGGCGGGCGCTCACCTGCACGATATCCGCCAGGGTCTGCGATCGTTCACGACCTCCATGTATCAGTCACCCGGGAGGCTGAACCTGTTCGACCTGGACGGGATCAGGGTGCTGATCGACTACGCGCACAACGCCGCGGGGCTGGAGATGGTCGGAGATTTCGTGGAGCGGATGACGTCGGATGCACCCGTCGGCGGGCAACCGGGCGAGGCATCGTGGACGGCGAACCTGCGCGTCGCGGTGATCGCGACGGCGGGCGACCGGCGGGACGAGGACATGCGGGAGCTCGGCCGCGTCGCGGCGAAGTACTTCGATGACGTGATCGTCCGGGAAGACCGGAACCCGCGAGGACGCCAGCCGGGGGACACGGCGAAGCTGATCCTGGAGGGCGTGCTCGAGGCGCAGGCCGGGGGAGGCACGCGCGCCGGCAGCGTGGAGATCGTGCTGGATGAGATGGAGGCCGCTCGGCACGCACTCGACCGTTCGCGTCCGGGCGACCTGGTCGTGCTCTGCGTCGACTACGCCACCGAGGTGTATCGCGAGCTGGAATCACGCCGGGGAAGCGCCGCGCCGCAGGTCCTGCCCGCGTCCGAGGGTGAGGGACAGGTCGAGGCGGTCGGCGGCGATCCCGATCTGCTCGGCGCCTGATCGTGGATCCGGAGGCGGTCGGCCGCCTGCTCCTGCAGCGGCGGGCCGAGCTCACCGCAGAGCTCGAAACGCTCACGGCCGTCCCCCGCGATCCGATGGCGGCGGTCTCGTTCGGCAAGCGGATCGGCGACGGGACCACCGAGGCCGTGGATCGCTTGAACAAGGTCGGGGCCGCGAACTCGCTCGCGTCGACGCTCGCCGACGTGGAGCGGGCGCTCGAGAAGCTGGACGAAGGGACGTATGGCCTCTGCGACCGCTGCGGTGCACCGATCCCCGAGGAGCGGCTGGAGGCGATCCCGATGGCTTCGCTCTGTGTGCGCTGCGCGGCGACTCGCTAGGGCCCCTTGCCGCTCGCGGTCCTCGGTTCGGTGGACGACCGGGCCCGCCGAACGGCCCGGCGCACGTCGCCGGGTGACGATCGGGAAGCACCCCGGTCGTCGAGCCACGAGAAGATCTCGGGACGCATGCCGAGCGCGGTCACACGCGACCACGTCGCCAACGCTGGAGGCCGCGAGCATCGTCCGCAGCGCCACGAGCTCATCGTCGTACGCCGGGACGTCGTCGACCCCGGCCTCGTGGGCACCTTCGCGCAAGCGCTGGACGATGTCCTCGCGCGATCGGCCGCGCAGGTAGTGCACGAGCTCCGCGACGGCCAGATGGTCCGATCCCACGGCGGCCCGGAACGCGAACGCGTGGAGGATCTCGTCGGTTCGGTCGCCGGCCGTGCAGATCGCGAGCCAGATCTCACATCCGGCCCTGCGGAGACCGCCGAGCATCCGCGTGAGTCCGACCATCCCGGCTTCGTTGTGCGCGTAGTCGATCACCACGATCCGGCCGTCGATCGCGAACAGGTTGGCGCGACCCGGGTTGCGCTCGGGATCCAGCACGAAGGTCTTGAGGCCCTTGATCACCGCGCGCTCCGGCAGCCCGATCGCGAGCCCGGCAGCCGCGGCCGCGAGGGCGTTCTGCAGGTTCGTCGGCGAGATGCCGGCGAGCGTCACCGGGACGTCGACGACCGCGACGAGCGGATGGGTCTGCCGCCCTTCCAGCCAGGTGAGGCGCTCGTCGAGGACGGTCATGCCGCGTCCGCCGTCGGCCAGCACCTCGCGGAGCGCCGGGTGGTCGGGGTCCTCGGTGAACAGCCATGGACGTCCGGTCGCGTTCCGACGCATCGCGAGCACGCGAGGATCGTCGGCGTTCAGCACGTCCCACCCGCCGGGTCGCGTGATCCGGGTGACGATGCCCTTCACCTCCGCGAGCTGGTCGACGGTGTCGATCCCGTGCAGGCCGAGGTGGTCCTCGCTGACGTTCGTCACGACGGCCACGTCGTTGTGCTGGACGCCGATCCCGCGAAGGAGCATGCCGCCGCGCGCCGTCTCCAGGACGGCGATGTCCGGGTGTTGGGCGAGCGCCTTGGCGGCTCCGCCGAAGCCGGAGTAGTCGCCCGCTTCGACCAACACGCCGTCATCGCGATAGACCCCGTCCGTCGAGGAGTACGCGACGCGGAGGCCCGCGCATCGGACCAGGTGCGCCAGGAGGCGCACGGTGGTGGTCTTGCCGTTCGTCCCGGTGACCTGGATCACGGGGATCCGCGGATCGGGGACGATCGGTTCGTCGCCCGGCTCGACGGACGCGAGCCGCCGGGCGGCCTCCGCGATCACCCGGTCGGGCGAACGACGCAGCAGTGCACCCATCGCGGCGGCGATCTCGTTCCCGAGGGACTCGGCGGCCGCGCGCCGTCGCCACGGGAACGCCACGACGATCTGGTCGCGTTCGGTGCCGGGACGCGCGCGGACCGCGAGCCGTCGCGCGCCGCTCGCGACGGCGATCCGACGGGCCACGTGCGCCGCGATCCGCGCGGTAGACCGGCGGCGCTGATCGCTCGCGGGAGGTCCCACCCTCGTCCCCGGCGGGAAGCCCAGCCGGGCGACGATCGCGACGATCCGGTCGTCCGACGCGCTCAGCCAGCCCGGGATCGCGAGCGAGAGCTTGATGGCCGGCCGCGTGTAGTAGAGGTTCGGCCCCTCCAGCACGCGGAGCTCGATCAGCCGGACGGGATCGGCCACGTCACACCTCGACGGCGAGCGCGGTGCGGGTGTCGTCGTCGCCGAGCTTGCTCATGCGTGGAAGGTATCTCAGCCGCCTGCGTCCGCGCGATACCTCCGGAGCTCGGGGTAGACCATCGCCACGACCCCCGAGCCCACGATGCATGCCAGCCCCCCGGCGATGACCGAGATCGTCGGCGTGAACCAGGTCGCGACCACCCCGGCCTCGAAGTCGCCCAGCCTCGGGCCTCCGGTCACGACCAGGATGAAGATCTGCGACATCCTGCCGCGCAGACGATCCGGGGTCGTCACCTGGGTGATCGTCGAACGGAAGATCGCCGAGATCACGTCGGCCGCGCCGGCCACCGCCAGGAAGAGCAGGGCGAGCGGCAGGTTCGAGCCGACCAGGCCGAACGCGGCGATCGCCGCCCCCCACGCGGCGACGGCCCAGATCACGGCGACCCCTTGCCTCCGCACGTGCTTCGCCCAGCCCGCCGTGAGCGCCGCCGCGCACGCGCCGACCGCAGGAGCGGCGAACAGGAGCCCGACGATCTCGGGGCCGCGGTGGAACTGCGTGACCGCGAGGAAGGTGAACAGCGCCACCGGCAGACCGAAGATCATCGCGATCAGGTCGATCACGAACGTCGAGCTGATCAACCGATCCCGGCGGACGTAGCGGAACCCCTCCTTCACGGCTTCCCAGCCGGAGGCGGCGTCGGGATCGTGTTCCGGCGGCATCGGCCGCATCATCAGCGCCGCGGCGAACAGGGCGCCGTACGTCACGAGGTCGATCCCGTAGGCCAAGCCGAACCCGGCCCGGGCGATCACGATCCCGGCGAGCGCGGGGCCGACGATCCCGATCGTCTGCCACATCACCTGGTTCAGCGCGACCGCCGACGGGAGCAGGTGCGCGCCGACCAGCCGCGGTGCCATCGCCGAACGCGTCGGCTGGTCGATCGAACCCACGAACGCGTGCAGCGCGCCGGCGCCGTAGATCAGCCCGACGGGCGGATGACCGTAGAGCGCCCCGGCGAGCAGGATCGCCGAGCTGAGGGTGTGCGCGACCTGCGCCCACGCGAGCGTGGTCCGTCGGTCGTGGACGTCGATGAACGACCCGCCCACGAGCGTTCCGATGAACAACGCCACCAGGCTGATGAGTCCGAACAGTCCGACCGCCGCGGCCGAACGGGTCAGCTCGGTCAGCTGGATGTAGATCGCGATCCGCGCGAACTGGTACCCGAGCTCGGACGTGAAGCTCCCGGTCAGCAGCAGCCGATAGTCGCGGGAGACCTTGAGCGGGGTGAGGTCGATCGCGATCCGGCGGAGCCGTGCGCCACGCGGCTGCGGCTCATCGGGCGTCGTTCCCACGCCCGGACGGTAGCAAGCCTCGGCGCTCCTCCGATCCTCGCCGGGCGGTGATGCTAGCCGGTCACGGCTGCGAGCGCTCCGTCCAGCACCTGGAGCCCGTCCTCGAGCAGTGCGTCGTCGATCGTGAGCGGCGGGAGCAGTCGCACGACGTTCCCGTAGGTGCCCGCAGTGAGCACGATCACGCCCTCCTCGAGGCATCGGCGAGCGATCGCGTTCATCGCGTCAGCCGAGAGCGGCTCCTTCGTCGACCGGTCGCTCACCAGTTCGATCGCGCACATCGCCCCGCGACCTCGCACGTCGCCCACGATCGGATAGCGCTCGGCGAACCCACGGAACCGCGCCATGATCGTCTCGCCCAGCGCCCGAGATCGAGCCAAGAGTCCTTCGCGTTCGATCTTGTCCAGGACCGCGAGGCCGGCCGCCGCCGCGACCGGGTTCGTGCCGTACGTGCCGCCCAGGCCGCCGGCGTGCACCACATCCATCAGATCCGCGCGACCGGTGACCGCCGAGATCGGCAATCCGGCGCCCAACGATTTCGCGGTGGTGACGATGTCGGGCACGACGTCCTCGTCCTCGATCGCGTACCAGCGGCCGGCGCGACCCATGCCGCTTTGGATCTCGTCGGCGATGAACACGATGCCGTGCTCGGTACAGAAGTCGGCCAGGCCTTTGAGGAACCCGGGAGCGGGCACGATGAACCCGCCCTCACCCTGGATCGGTTCGACCAGGACCGCCGCGATGTTCTGCTCGCCGATGTGCTTGTGCATCTCGTCGAGCGCGTAGGCGAGCGCTTCCTCGGCGCACCGCTCGGGACCGCCCGGCCAGCGATACGGATACGCGAACGGCAGGCGGTAGACCTCCGGAGCGAACGGCCCGAACCCCTGCTTGTACGGCATCACCTTGCCCGTGAGCGACATCGCGAGCAGCGTGCGGCCGTGGAACGCGTGATCGAAGCAGACGATCGCCTCCCGACCCGTGGCGTAGCGGGCGACCTTCACGGCGTTCTCCACCGCCTCGGCGCCGGAGTTCGCGAAGAACGTCTTCTTCGGCAGGTCGCCGGGGGTGAGCGCGTTCAGGCGCTCGGCGAGCTCGATCGATGGCTCGTTCGCGGTCACGCCCGACGTGTGCGTGTCCCGCTCGAGCTGGCGTTCGATCGCCTCCGTGACGTCGTCGGCGCTGTGTCCGACGTTCAGCACGGAGATCCCGGTCGCGAAGTCGATCAGCCGGTTCCCGTCCGCGTCCTCCACGATCGCGCCGGAGGCCCTGGTCGCCACGATCTGGTGGACGGGCGGGAACGCCGACGGCATCGCGTCGGCGCGCCGTGCGATCCACTCGAGGGATCGCGGGCCGGGGATCTCGGTGACGACCTTGCGCTCCTGCGGGATGTCCATCGGGCCTCCTCGTTCGGGGTTCGGCGTCGCTCCTGCACGCCCGGCAACTGCGTTCGAGTCTCGGACATCAAGGCTACTCCCGTCAGGTGCCGCGCCGGACGATGGTGCGCACCGCGTTGTACGAACCGTCCACCTCAGTGCATCCATCGGGCGAGCCTCGGGGACCGGTTTGGACAGCACGTACAATCCGCCCATGGCCGTGCACGTGGGGGACATCCTCGACGTATCGGGGATCGCGCTCCGTCTGGTCGCGGGCGAGGGAGCGACGGACCGTCCCGTCCGCTGGGTGCACGTGAGCGAGCTCGAGGATCCGACGCCGTGGCTCAAGGGCGGCGAGCTCTTGCTCACCACTGGGATGGGGATCGGGACCACGCCCGCGAAGCAGCGCGCCTACATGAAGCGGCTGGCCGACGCCGGACTCGCTGGGCTCGGCTTCGGCCTCGGGTTCTCCCACGACGCGATCCCGCGCGCCGTCATCACCGCGGCGGAGCATGCCGGGTTCCCCGTGTTCGAGGTCCCGTACCCGGTTCCCTTCATCGCCATCACCGAGGCCGTGTTCACGCGCATCGTCGCCGAGCAGTTCGACATGTTGCAGCGTGCCGTCGACGCCGAACACGTGCTCACGCGTGCCGTGATGGAGGGCGCCGGCGCCGATGGGATCGCCGCATCGCTCGCCGATGTGATCGGCGGATGGGCGCTGGTGTTGGACCTCCACGGCCTCCCGATCGCCGCGTCCTCACGCGCCGCGGCCGGCCGTGCCGACCGCGTCTGGACCGAGCTCCAGGGTTCGCGACCCGAGGGCACGAGCTTCAGCCTGTCGCTCGTTGATCGCGGTCACCACGTGTGGGTGCAACCCATCGGCGCGCAGGGGCGGGTCGAGGCCTTCCTCGCGGTGGGCAAGCCCGAGCAGCCATCGCAGCGGGACCGCATCGTCGCCGGACACGCGCTGTCCTTGCTCGCGATCGAGCTGGCGAAGTCCCGCGCCGTGGCCGACGCCGAGCGCCGCTTGCAGGGTGACCTCTTCGATGAGCTGGTGGCTGGGACGCTCGCGCCCGGCGACGTGTCACGTGGCCTAACGCGTTTCGGCTTCGAGCGCGATGCCGACGTGATCGCCGTGGTGCTCGAGGGCGCGGATGCGGAGGCGCTCGGCCACGCCGCAGAGGATCATGGCTCGCGCGCCGGCGGAGGCTTCTTGGTGTCGCGACAGGCGGATGCGGTGCATGTGCTCTTGCCGGCGGAGCCGGCGCCAGAGCTGGAACAGCTCGTCGAGACGCTCGCCGTCCGCGTGGACGCCACGTTGCGCGGCGGGTCGGGGAGCGCGGTGTCACCCGGCGACATCGGCCGCAGCCTTCGGGAGGCCCGCTACGCGCTGCAGGTCTGTCGTCTCGAGGGCTGGACCGCGGCCGGGTTCGAGGACCTGGGAACGTACCGACTCCTGCTCTCGATGGCCGATCCCGGCGCGCTCCGCGCCTTCGCGGATTCGATCCTGGGGCCGCTCGACGTGTACGACCGGGATCAGCACGGGGATCTCATCCCGTCGCTCCAGGGGTTCCTTCAGCACAACTCCCGGTGGGAGACGGCCGCGGCGGAGCTCGAGGTGCACCGCCACACGCTGCGGTACCGGATGCGCAAGGTCGAGGAGCTCACCGGCCGCGACCTGTCGAGCTCGTTCGACCGGATGGAACTGTGGCTCGCCCTCCGCGCCCGCGACCTGCTCGCGGCCGATGTCGGGTCCTGATCCGGGGTTGTCCTGCTCGTCCGGTGGGCTCCGTCGCCGCTGGCCCGAACGGCGGATGGCCTCTCTGAGGCCCGGCGCGGCATACTTGCGGCCTGAGCAGGGTTCCACCCGTGATCGTGCCCGCTGATCTTCAAGGAGGGGACATGGCCGACAGCTATCAGATGTTCATCGACGGGGAGTGGGTCAACTCGTCGGACGGCGGGACCCGTGATGTACTGAACCCGGCCACCGGCGAGGTGATCGCCTCGGTTCAGGAAGGGACGGCCGAGGACGCGAACCGTGCCGTCGCGGGCGCCAAGAAGGCGTTCGAGACGTGGTACGACTCCACGCCCAAGGACCGCCAGGTCGGGTTGCTCAAGCTGGCCGACGCGATCGAGGCGCACGGCGAGGAGCTCGTCAAGCTCGAGGCACTGAACGTCGGCAAGCCGTACGCCGTGACGATGTCGGAGGAACTGCCGCCGATCGTCGACAACCTCCGGTTCTTCGGCGGTGCCGCACGGACGCTGGAGGGCCGTTCGACCGGCGAGTACATGGCGGGCTTCACGAGCATGATCCGGCGCGAGCCGATCGGCGTCGCGGGCCTGATCGCTCCATGGAACTACCCGTTGATGATGGCGATCTGGAAGATCGGTCCCGCGCTCGCCACGGGCAACTGCGTGGTCCTCAAGCCTTCGGAGCTCACGCCGCTCACCGCATTGAAGATGGCCGAGCTCGCCGCCGACATCTTCCCGCCCGGCGTGTTCAACGTGATCACCGGTGACGGCGTGCCCGTCGGCGACACGATGGTCCGCCACCCTGACGTGGGCATCGTCTCCCTCACCGGAGATGTGAATACCGGCAAGCTGATCCACACGAACGCATCGGAATCGCTGAAGCGGGTCCACTTGGAGCTCGGTGGGAAGGCACCGGTGATCATCTTCGATGACGCCGACGTCGCCACGGCCGTCGAATGGGTGAAGATCGCCGGCTACTTCAACGCGGGTCAGGACTGCACCGCCGCGTGTCGCGTGCTGGTCGGCTCCGCGCAGTACGACAACGTGCTGGCCGAGCTCGTCCCGGCCGTCGAGTCGATCAACATGGGCGACCCGTTCAACGACGATACCGAGGTCGGCTCCGTGATCTCGAAGGAGCAGCTCGAGCGCGTCGAGGGGTTCGTCGAACGTGCGGAGGAGGCGGGCGGAAAGGTGCTCACCGGCGGTCACGCGATGGATCGGAAGGGGTTCTTCTACGAGCCGACGGTCGTCGCCGACGTCGCGCAGGACGCCGAGATCATCCAGAAGGAGGTCTTCGGACCGGTCGTGACCGTCCAACGGTTCGACGACGAAGCGCAGGCGCTCGCGTGGGCGAACGGGGTCGACTACGGCCTGGCGTCGTCCGTGTGGACGCGCGACGTCGGCCGTGCGATGCGCATGGCTCGACGCCTGCAATACGGCTGCGTCTGGGTCAACACGCACATCCCACTCACGCCGGAGATGCCGCACGGTGGATACAAGCAGAGCGGTCACGGCAAGGACATGTCCGTGTACTCGCTCGAGGACTACACGAACATCAAGCACGTGATGGTGTCGCTCGATTAGTAGTCTGCTACGGACTAGTGGTCACACCGGCGCGCGCCTTCGGCGCGCGCCGGCCCGCGAGGGAAGCTGGAGACGCGAAGGAAGGTGATCGTCCGATGGACACGAAACCGTTCTTGGTGAACGGCGACTGGCGGACCGGCGAAGGGACGTTCGAGGTCAAGAGCCCGTACGACGACTCCGTGGTGGCCGAGATCGGCGTACCGACGGAGGCCGATGTCGAAGAGGCCGCCGCCACGGCCGCGGAGACGTTCAAGACGTCACAGCATCTCCCGGTGCACGCGCGCTCGGAGGCCCTCGACCACATCTCGAAGCGGCTCTCCGAGACGATCGACGAGAACGCTGAGCTGATCGCGCGCGAGGGTGGCAAGCCGCTCAAGTGGGCGAAGGTCGAGGCGACGCGTGCGGTCTCTACGTTCCGTTGGGCCTCCGAGGTCATCCGGCACGGCGACGACGAGCTGATGCGCCTGGACACCGAGGCCGCGCTCGGTTCGCGGATCGGCCTGCTGCGACGGTTCCCGATCGGGCCGGTGCTCGGCATCACGCCGTTCAACTTCCCTCTGAACCTCGTGGCGCACAAGGTCGCACCGTCGCTCGCGGTCGGCGCGCCGATCGTGGTGAAGCCCGCGTCCACCACGCCCATCGGCTCGCTCAGACTCGCCGAGTTCTTCGCCGAAACGGATCTGCCGAAGGGCATGTACCAGGTGCTCCCCGTTCGCTCGAAGGTCGCCGACGGGATGGCTCGTGACGACCGTTACCGCAAGATCTCGTTCACGGGCTCTGCCGAGATCGGCTGGTACCTCAAGGGACTGGATCCGAAGAAGCGCGTGACGCTCGAGCTCGGTGGCAACGCCGGGGTGATCGTGCACTCCGACGCCGACCTGGACAACGCCGCGGCGCGCGTCGCGTTCGGCGGGTACTACCAGGCCGGTCAGAGCTGCATCAGCGTCCAGCGCGTGTTGGTGGCGAGCGAGGTCTACGACGAGTTCGCCACGCGCCTCGTGAAGCAGATCGAGAGCCTGAAGACCGGCGATCCGATGGACCCGACCGTCGACGTCGGCCCGGTGATCGACAAGGGTGAGGTCACGCGGATCGGCGAGTGGGTCGCCGAGGCGGTCTCGCAGGGTGCCGAGGTCCTCACCGGCGGCACGGGCGAGGGCCCGTTCTTCCAGCCGACGCTGCTCTCACAGGTGAACCCCGAGATGAAGGTCTGCCGCGAGGAGATCTTCGGCCCGGTCGTCACGATCAGCCCGTACCAGACGTTCGAGGAGGCGCTTGCTGTCGTGAACGACTCCAAGTACGGGCTGCAGGCGGGTGTGTTCACGAACGACATCAACCGGGCGTTCGAGGCGCACCGCACGCTCGAGGTCGGAGGCGTGATCATCAACGACGTCTCGGCGTTCCGCGCGGATCAGATGCCGTACGGCGGTTCCAAGGAGAGCGGGTTCGGGCGGGAGGGTCTGCGGTTCGCGATGGAAGAGATGACCGAGCAGCGGATCATGGTCCTATCGCACGTCCCGCTCTGAGCCATGGTCGTCGGGGTCGTCGGGATCGCGCTGTTGGTGGGGCTTGCCGCGTTCACCGGGTACCGCTTGTTCCGGTCCTGGAAGACGTGGGGCGAACGGTCGGGTGGAGGAGCGGGATTGCCCCGCTCCTGAGGTCGGCGCGGACGTAGGCTCTCGTCAGTGGATCGCGGCGATGTGCTGTATGTCGTCCTGCCGTTCGTGGTGCTCGCCGCGTTGACGGTCGGCGCGGTCTGGCTCTATCGCCGCCACTGGCGGATGGATCGCGCGGCGATGCGCCACGCTTCCCGGATGGTCGAGCCCGACATCGTGACACCGCCGCGCGACCCGCGACCCGCCCGACGTCCTTGGTGGGGGAGTCCTTGGCTCTGGGTGATCGTCTCGGCCCTGTCCGTCGTGCTCGGCGTGCTCGTGTGGCCCGGGTTCTTCGGTGGGGTGCTCGTGTTCGTGCCGTTCGTATGGGTGTCGCGTCCACGAGCGCCGACGATGGACCCGCGCACCAACGGGCATGCGAAGCGGGAGGGCCCGGTCACATGATCGACCCTCGCCGTCGGAGAACGGCCTTCACGCTCAGGGATCCGTTCCCGTGGCCGCTCTTCGCGGAGCTCGCCCGGCTCGGCGAGCGTCTCGGCTACGAGGCGGTGTTCCTGCCGGAGATCGCGGCTCGCGACACGCTCGTCGCGCTCGGACTGCTCGCCGGCGAGACGGAACGACTGCGGTTGGGCACCGGCATCATCCCGATGCCGGCCCGGACGCCGATGTTGACGGCGATGGCCGCGGCGGCCGTCCAGGAACGCTCGGCCGGGCGCCTGCTCCTGGGGATCGGCACCGGCCCCGCCGCTCCGGGAGCGCTCGACCGCTTGCGGGAGCTGGTCGGCGCGCTTCGTGGGTTGCTCGCGGGCGAGCGGATGGAGATCGACGCCCAGACGCGCCAGCTGTCGCTCGTTCCGGAGCATCCGGTGCCGATCTGGCTCTCCGCGCTCGGCCCTCGCGCGGTCCGGCTCGCCGGGTCGGTCGCCGACGGTGTCGTCCTGAACTGGTGCACGCCCGAACGCGTGGCCGAAGCGGTCGGCGTGGTCCGGGAGGGGGCGGAGGCGGCCGGACGAGATCCGGCCGCGGTGACGATCGCGGTCTACGTCCGGGCCGGGCTGGGGACCGAGCCGGACGAGACGATGCGCGCGATGCGTGTCGCCGCGGGCGAATACGCCTCGTACCCCGCCTACGCCGCGCAGTTCGCGAGGATGGGGCTGGGTGGCGAGGCGACCGCGGCGGCCGCGGCGCACGCCTCAGGCCGTTCCGACGAGGTCCCTGAGGCGCTCGTCCGCGCCGTCTGCTTGATCGGCAGCGACGGAGCGGCCCGCGAGCGGCTGAACGCCTACCGGGAGGCCGGGGCGGATCTCCCCGTGGTCTATCCCATCGCCTGCGGGGAGGATCCGGCGGCCTCCGTCGCCGCCACCCTCCGGGCGGTCGCCCCGGGTTGATCCAGGCTTGCGGCCGGCTGCGCATCCCGTACACTTGGGTTTGTTAGGCCGACACCGTGGAAAAGGGGTTTATATGACCTACACGATCGCGGAGCCCTGTATCGACGTGAAGGACCGTGCCTGCGTGGACGAGTGCCCGGTCGACTGCATCTACGAGGGTCCCCGGATGCTCTACATCCAGCCCGACGAGTGCGTGGACTGCGGAGCATGCGAGCCGGCCTGCCCGGTGACGGCGATCTTCTACGAGGACGATGTCCCGGCGGAGTGGAAGCAGTTCACGCCGGTCAACGCGGAGTTCTTCGCCGACAACGTGAGTGGGCTGGGTTCGCCCGGTGGGGCGGCGCAGGTGGGCCCGGCGACCGTCGACCATCCGGTCGTGGCGGGCTGGGCAGCGCTCTAGGCGCTCCCGCGCTCATCGAGCTCTGATCCCGGCGAGGGCGAACTCGGGAGGAACACCCGGAAGGATGCCCCGCCTCCTGGGCGCTCTTCGATCCACGCCCGGCCACCGTGCAGCTCCGCGAACCGACGCACCAGCGTGAGTCCGACGCCCACCCCTGGTGAATGCTGCGGCGCCTCCGGTCCCTGACGGAACGGTTCGAAGATCGTCTCGCGCAGGTCCTCGGGCACCCCGACCCCGTTGTCGTCCACCGCGATCAACGCGCCGTCGGCGTCGGGTCGCACCGTGACCCAGATCCTGGCGTGCGAGGGTGTGTGTCGCGCGGTGTTCGCGAGGAGGTTCTCGACGATGCGTTCGATCTTCGCCGCGTCGACGGGGATGACGACGGATCGGACATCGATCGTCACCCGCTCGGGCGCGATGAGGTCGGAGTTCGCCGTAACTGAGCGCACCAGCTCGCCCACGTCGACCGGGGCCAGCTTGGGCGAGACGATCCCGCGCGCCAGCCGGTCCATGTCCAGCAGGTTCGTCACCAACCGGTCCAGCCTCCGTGCGTTCTCAGCGATCCGGCCCGCGAGGTCTCGCGCGTCGTTCGCCTCGAGCTCGACATCACCGCGCTCCAGCGTGATCGCGAGTCCCAAGATCGCGGCGAGCGGTGTCCGGAGGTCGTGGGAGACCGCTTGGAGGAACGTGTTCTTCATCTCGTCGACCGCACGCAGGCGCCGGGCCGCCTCGCGCTCCACGGTGAGCGCCCGGGCCAGTTGCTCCTCGGAGAGCTTCCGCTCGGTGATGTCCAGAAGGAATCCCTGCCAGTAGGGCGATCGGCCCGGGATCCGCACGAGCGTCGCCTCGTCCTGGAGCCACACGATCCGTCCGTCCTTCGCGATCATCCGATATTCCATGGAGAATCGATCCTCGCCGCCGGTGTTGCTCTCGGCGTCGGCCGCGAGCACCCGCTCCCGGTCCTCGGGGTGGATCACCTTCCGCCAGAGCTGCGGATCGTGCTGGATCTCCTCCAGCGTGTATCCCATCAGGTCGGTGTTCCCCGGCGCGATGTAGGTGGTGTAGGAGATCGTCGGGTCGCTCGGGTCGATCTCCTGCGTGTAGAAGATCGCCTGGTTCTGTTCGACGATCGTGCGGAACTTCAACTCGGCCTCGCGGAGCTGATCCTCGACGGCTTTGCGCTCGGTGATGTCTTGCATGAAGCCCTGCCAGTAGCCCGAGCCGTCGGGCTCCTTCACGAAGACGGCCTCGTCGTGGACCCATCGCCAGGTGCCGTCCGCGGCGCGGAACCGGTACTCCATGAGGAACACCTCGCGCTCGTCGTTCGTGCGCTCGTCGCCGGCCACCACGTCCGGGCGGTCGTCGGGATGGACGTGGTCGATCCAGAAGTCCTCGGTCCACCGCCATTCATCGGCGGGGTAGCCGAACACGTCTCGCACCTGGGGGCTCAGGTAGAAACGCTCGGGATCGGCATCCGGTGATTCCACGTAGACGACGGCGGGGATGTGTTCGACCAGGACGCGGTAGCGGTGCTCCGCCGACCGGAGCCGTCCCTCAGCTTCTTTCCGGCGGGTGATGTCCATGAAGACGCCCTGCCAGAACAACGGCTCGCCGTCGTCGTCGAGCACCAGGACGGCCTCTTCGTGGATCCACCGGTAGGAGTCGTCCGCGATGCGGAAGCGGTATTCGGCGACGAACGGCTCGCGCGTGCGGTCGTTGGCCCGGTTCGCCTCCGAGGTGGACTCGCGGTCGTCGGGATGGATGTGGTCGTGCCAGAAGCCGGGCGTCGCCATCCACGTCGCCTGGTCGTAGCCGAAGAGGTCCTGCGCCTGCGGGCTCAGGTAGAAGCCGTCGGGGCTCGCGTCGATCGCCTGGACGTAGAAGACGACGGGGACGTTCTCGACGAGCGCCCGGTAGCGCCGCTCGCTCTCGCTCGCTCGTTGGTCCGCCCGCCGGCGCTGGATCGCCGCACCCAGCACCGTGGCGGCGGTGCGGAGCGCGTCGAGCTCGGGTCCCGTCCACTCGCGGGATTGCTCGCAATCGTCGAACCCGATCAGGCCCCACCATTCACCGTCGACGGCGACGGGGAACGAGGCGATCGACAGGATGTCTTGCGACTCCAACTCGTGGCGCTCGGCATCGGGGAGGCGGTCCACCGGTGAGGCGATGTGCTCGCCCAACCGCATCGCGTGCACCCAGCGACCGAAGCCGAACTCTTCCCAAGGAGTCGCGGCGAGGATCGGGTTCGTGATCTGCGAGGCGATCCCCGGGGCGCACCATTCCGCCCGCTGTTTGGAGCAATCGCGTCCCTCGGCGTCGAGGACGTTCTCGATGATGTAGACGCGCGAGACCCCGGCGGCATCACCGAGATGCGCGAGCACGTCGTCGGCGACCTCTTCCCACGCCGGGGAGAGCAGGAGTTGCTCGGCCGCGAACGTCACCGCCTGCAGGATCGAGTCCCGCCGCAGTCCCGCGCTCCGTGTGATGTCCACGCTTCCCACGATCTCCACCGTTCGGTCGCCGAGGTCCGTCCAGGGCATGGCGACCAACGCCCCAGCGGGTCCTGCCAGTTGTATCGGCGGGGAACGAGATGACGTGAGCGGGCGGTGGGCTCAGACGGGCTCGGGGAGCCGCCCGGGACCCGGATCTGCCGACGGGGTCTCCGGTCCCGGCCAGCGGGCACGCGACCGGGCCGCGAGCTTGAACATCAGCTCGACGGCCGCGGGATCCTCGGTGGCCGGCCGGGCTTCCACGATGCCGTCGGCGACCGCTCGGTTCCAGATATCGAGGCCGCGTTCGGATCGCACGATCGTGAGGGTCCAGCCCTCGGATTGCCCCAGCCCACCGAACGAGATGTCGGCGTGCTCCGCCGCGAAGTCCGGACAGTGGAGGCAGCCGGGCCGGGTGTACTCGTGGGCCGCCTTCAGCGAGTACGTGTGCTCGTCGCCGGTGTCCGTGTAGAAGAGCAGCTTCCCTTTCACGTTCACGCGGGCGAGGTGATCCAGGTCCAGTCCGAGCTGGTTCTGCGCGATCTCGACCATCAGGCCGTCGTAGGTGAACGTCTTCGAGCAGAGCAGCCCGAACGTCCACGCGATCTTCCTCCGCCACTTGTTGACGCGACGGGCCTCGAGCGATCCGGTGACCGACGACTGGCAGCTCATGCCGACGAGCGCGACCTTCGACAGCCCGAGCTCGGCCGCCTTGATCAGCGCGAGCGGGTTGGCGGAGTAGGTGTAGCGCGAGCCTGCCGTGTCCAGCACTCCCTGGGCGTCGGTGACCACCGTCGGTTCCGCGTCCCACTGCCGCTCGTCGGAGAGTTTGGACGTGCACGCACCGTCGATCTCACCGTTCGCCAGTCCCCAGATCAGCAGAGGCAGAAACGACGCCACCATCCTGTCCCTGGGCGAGCGAGGCTGCATCGGTGGCGCGCGCGAGCCAGATGTCCTTGTAATGCCCGATCACATCCTCCGGCGTGCGCGTCATGCCGTAGAAGCTCTGATCGATCTCGCCCTCCCAATCGCGGAACCGGGGGCATGCACGCGTACAGATGTCACAGCCCTTCTCGCCGTGGAGGCATCGGTCCACGCCGTCGTCCTGGAGCTGAACGGGCACGTCGTCCTCGTAGCCCAAGACGTGGAACGGGCACGCGACGATGCACGCCGTGCATCCGGTGCAGATCCCCGTCATCACGACCTCGTGGTACAGCTCGTGCCACTGGGTCTTGTCAGCGGAGGACGTCATCCGGCCCGAGTATAGGTCGGGCCGTCTGACCGCTGGGCGCGCTAGATGCTGAAGGAATCGCCGCAGGCGCAGTTCTGCTTGGCCTGCGGGTTCAGCATCCTCAGGCCGCCGCCCATCAGGGCGTCGTCGAAGTCCAACGTGGAGCCTCGGACGATCGGCTGGCTGGCCGGATCGATCAAGACGCGGAAGCCGTCGGAGGAACGCACGATCGCATCGTCCTCGTTCGGCGCGTCGACGAACGACAGCTGATACGTGAACCCGGAACACCCGCCCGCGAGGACGCGGACCCGGAGCGCGGCGTCAGGGCTCGCGTCACGGGCCGCGAGCTGGCGCGCCTTCGCGGCAGCCCGGTCGGTGACGGTGATGACGTCGGTGGTCGATGCCTCCATGCAGTCAGGATAGCGCGGCTCGGCGGAACATCCTCGGATGAGGGCTACTGCTCGCGTATCCCCAGGAAGGAGACGAACATCCTCGCGTAGATCCGGGCAGCCGCGACGAGATCGTCCACGGCCACCCATTCGTTCGCGGTGTGGGCTACCGAGAGCGATCCCGGTCCGAGGATGATGGTCGGGATGTGCGCCTGGTTGATGTAGAAGCGTGCGTCCGTGATGCCGGTGAATCCAACATCGACAGGGGACGCGCCGCGTTCGGCGGCGGTGGCCGCCCGAGCGACCTGAGCGATGGTCGTGTCGGGGGCCGCTTCGGCGGCGTCGGTCCACTCGCGGAGCTCACACGTGATGTCGACCTCCGGGTGGTCCGACCGGAGATCCGCGGCCAGCCCTGCGAACGGTGCGAGCACCGCAGCAGGGTCGGTCTCGCCGGGCACGATGCGCCGGTCGATGTCCACCTCGCATCGATCCGGGACCACGTTCGGCGCGCTGCCGCCGGTGATCAACGCGACGTTCACCGAGGGGCTCCCGACGAGCGGATGGCTCAGGTCGGGAAGGACCTCGGGCAGCCGGAGCAGGAACCGCGACATCGACGTGATCGCGTTCACACCGAGGTGCGGTTGTGAGCCGTGCGCGGCCTTCCCTCGGGCGGTCGCCGTGATCCAGGCGCCGCCACGTTCGGCCAGGCCGACCCGCAGATCGCTCGGCTCGCCCACCACGCAGGCGTCCTGATCGAGCAGGCCACGTTCCCAGAGGACCTTGGTCCCGTGGAGGCCGGCGTGTTCCTCGTCCGCCGCCAGGTGGAACGTCAGGGTCCCGGCGAGCTCGATACCGGCGCGACGCACCGCAGCCGCGGCTGCCAGGGCGGAGGCGATCGGGCCCTTCATGTCGGCGGCGCCGCGACCGATCAGCCGGCCGTCGTCGACCGTTCCCGCCCAGGGGTCGTGGCTCCATGTCGACGGATCTCCCGCAGGCACGACGTCGAGGTGGCCGTTCCACGCGAGCGAGGGGCCCGAGCCTCCGCCGATCGAGGCGATCACGCTCGGTCGTCCTGCGTCCCCTCGGACGATCTCCGGGACCACGCCGAAGTCGGTGAGGATGCCGGTCGCGACGTCGGCGGCCAGGTCCTCGGTGCCTCCGGGGTTCTCGCTCGGCGCCGCGATCAACGCTCGGGCGAACCGCAGGACCTCGTCCGGCTCGACCGCGGCGGCGACGGTTTCCGCGAGGCCCTCCTCTACCATGGCGCCCGATGGTACCCGTCACGCCACTCCGGCAGGCGCTCGCCGCCGCGTTGGATCCCGAACCCATGCCTGAGGCGGAGACGGGCGAACGGCTCGCAGCGGTCCTGGCGCCGTTCGTGGAATCACCTGAGCCGTTCCTCGTGTTCACCGTGCGCGCGAGCGACCTATCTCGCCACGCCGGCGAGATCTCGTTCCCGGGTGGGCTGCTCGACCCCGGCGAGAGCCTCCGAGAGGCCGCCCTCCGGGAAGCGTCGGAAGAGATCGGCCTCGACCCGGAGTCGGTCGAGGTCGTGGGAGCGCTCCCCGCCGTGCACACGTTCGTCAGCGGCATCCTCGTCGTGCCGTTCGTGGGCATGCTGAGCGAGCCGCCGACGTTCGACGTGAACGTGGGGGAGATCGCCGAGGTGTTGACGTTCCCGGTCGCACGTCTGCTCGACGTAGAACGGAGCGTCGAGATCTCACGCGATGCAGGGCAGGTCTGGCGTGGCTTCGCGTACGAGCTTGACGGGCACACGATCTGGGGGGCGACGGGATGGATGCTCCACACGCTCCTCGAGGTCGTTCGGAAGGAGGCCCCGTGGCTGATCTCGGGGTGACCGCTCCAGAGGATCGAGAGCTGCGCGCGCTCCTCGGAGAGGCCCACACGATCGCGGTGGTCGGGTTGTCGTCGAAGCCGGATCGACCCTCCTTCAGCGTGTCGGCCTACCTGCAGGCGCATGGCTATCGGATCGTTCCCGTGAACCCGAACGAGACGGAGGTGCTGGGGGAGCGCGCCTACGCCTCGCTCCAGGACCTTCCCGCCGACATCTCGGTCGACGTCGTGGATGTGTTCCGAAGGACTGAGGCCACCCCTGCCGTGGCGCGGGACGCGGTCGCGATCGGAGCGAAGGTCCTGTGGCTGCAGGAAGCGATCGTGAACGACGAGGCGTACCGGATCGCGTCTGACGCGGGACTCGACGTCATCATGGGCGTCTGCATCCGGCAGACGATCAAGCGACTCGATGGGGAAGGATGACGACATGCAGAAGTGGGAGTACTTCGTGGCGCCGCTCCTGGAGCACAACCCGGGGGAGATCCTGAACACGTTCGGGGAGGACGGTTGGGAGCTCGTCTCCGTGTCGCAGATCGAGAACCCGATGGGCGGCAAGAGCCTGGTCGCCTACATGAAGCGGCCGAAGACGTAGTCAGTCGTCCCGGCGCAGACGCCGGCCGGCGAGGAACCTGACCGTCAACCCGACGACGATCGCGAGGACGGCGACGATCTCGATCGCGGTGCGCATCGCTGCAGACGGTACACGTCGGCGTGATGGCTCCTCCGAGTTGACAGCCGTCCGGGGTGGGCGTACACCCGGTCGCATCCATCGGAAGGAGGAAGCATGGCGACCGACCTCATGATCTCCATGGACGACCGGCCCGGTGAGCTGGCTCGGGCCGGCGAGGCGCTCGGCGCGGCGGGGATCAATATCGAAGGGCTCTGCGGGATGGGGATGGAGGGACGAGGCATCGTCCACCTCTGCGTCATGGATGCCACCGCAGCCAAGGCCGCGCTCGAAGGTGCAGGGCTGAAGGTCGAAGGAGAGGCCGACGCGATCCTCGCGGGTCCCCTGGGCGCGGCTGAAGAGCCCGGTTCGATGGGAGCGATCGCGCGGCGCGTGGCCGACGCGGGGATCAACGTCCGCGTGCTGTACGTCGCGACCAACAACCGCGCCGTGGTCGTCACCGACGACAACGCACGAGCGATGGAGCTGATGAGCTAGCAACGAGGCGGCCGCATAGACGCTCCACGGATGGCGAGCTGCTCCTCGTGCGGCACCGAGAACCCCGATGGGTTCAGCTTCTGCGGGACGTGCGGCTCGCCGCTCGAAGACGCTCCCACGCGTCCCGTCGCCGAGGAACGAAAGGTCGTCACGGCGCTCTTCTGTGACCTGGTCGGGTTCACCGCGACCTCGGAGGCCGCCGACCCCGAAGACATCGGCCGGATGCTGGCCGCCTACAGAGACCGACGCGCTATTGGAGGAGGCCACCGCGCTCGGCTCGTAGAAGGCGGTACCGATCCGGCGTAGGGTCCCACCCGTGGCTGCGACGCGCTCGATCGATCATGTCGTCCTCGCGGTCAAGGACCTGGACTCCGCCGCGGAGCGGCTGCTCGAAGATCATGGGCTCGCGTCGGTCGCCGGTGGACGACACCTCGCGTGGGGCACGGGGAACCGGATCGTTCCGCTCGGCGACGACTACATCGAGCTGCTCGCGGTCGTCGATCCGGAGACCGCGTCGCGCAGCCCGGTGGGGCGGTTGATCGAGGAGCTCACGACCGACGGTGACCGGTGGTTCGCGGTCTGCGTCGCGGACGGTGACCTGGACGCGACCGCGGCGCGACTCGGCCTGGAGGTCGTGACCGGCGAACGCGAGCGCCCTGACGGCACGGTGGTGCGATGGCGCAGCGCCGGCTTCGAGGACGATCCGGAGCGGGTGGCACGGCTGCCGTTCTTCATCGAGTGGGATGTGCCGGCCGAGCTCCATCCGGGACGCACCCGGATCGAGCACCGCGTCGCCGCGACCGGCATCGCGTGGATCGAGATGGGCGACGACGGCCACCTGACCGACTGGCTCGGCGGAGACGACCTGCCGATCCGAGCCGCTGGCGGCTCGCTCGGTCTGCGAGCCGTGGGACTGTCGACGGCGGACGGCGGCCGGATCGATCTCTAGCGGCGTGGGAAGATGCGGCCATGGCCGACGCTCCCGGTGACCGCGGATGGGACGAGATGTATGTGGGCGTGCCGCCGTGGGACGTCGGAAGGGCGCAGCCCGAGGTCGTTCGGATCGCCGACGCGGGTGGCTTCGCCGGGACCGTGATCGACGTCGGCTGCGGCACCGGCGAGAACGCGATGGAGCTCTCGGCGCGTGGCCTGGAGGTCGTCGGCGTCGACGCCGCGCCGCGGGCCGTCGAGAAGGCTCGCGCGAAGGCCACCGAACGTGGGCTGTCCACCGAGTTCCTGTTGGCCGACGTGCTCTCGCTCGGATCGCTCGGCCGGCGGTTCCGAACCGCATTGGATTCCGGCGTGTTCCACGTTTTCGACGATCTCGAGCGACCGATGTACGTGGAGAGCCTCGCTTCGACGCTGGAGACCGGCGGCGTGCTACACCTGCTCTGCTTCAGCGATCGCCAGCCGGGAGAGCTTGGTCCCCGTCGGGTGAGCGAGCAGGAGCTCCGGGACTCGTTCGCCGACGGTTGGCGCGTGGTGGAGATCGTCGGGACCACGTTCGTCGTGAACCTCCCCGGTGGCGGAGCGCAGGCTCTGCGCGCCACGTTCGAGCGCACCGCCATTTAGCCGAGCGCCTGCTCCAGATCGGCGATCAGATCGCTCGGATGCTCGATCCCGACCGAGAGCCGGATCAACGTCGACGGGACCTCGAGGGCAGATCCGGCCACGCTCGCGTGCGTCATCGGACCGGGTACCTCGATCAAGGACTCCACGCCTCCGAGCGATTCGGCCAGGAAGAACAGGCGGGTCCGTTCCACGACCGCGACCGCCTGATCGGCGGTCGCGACCTCGAACGTCACCATGCCGCCGAAGTCCGACATCTGCCGTGTCGCGACGTCGTGGCCCGGGTGGTTCGGGAGCCCCGGGTAGTGGACGGCGCGCACCTTCGGATGCTCCGCCAGGAACGCCGTCACGGCACGGGCGCCGTCGGAGTGTGCGCGCATCCGAACGGCGAGCGTCTTCAGGCCGCGGAGCGCCAGGTAGCAGTCCATCGGTCCCGGCACCGCGCCGACGGCGTTCGTCAGGAAGCCGAGCTGCTCGACCCACCCGGGATCGCTCGTGACGATCGCGCCGCCGATCAGGTCCGAGTGCCCGCCGATGTACTTCGTGACGCTGTGCACGACCGCGTCGGCGCCGAGCGACAGTGGCCGTTGCAACGCCGGCGTCGCGAACGTGTTGTCGACGATCACGCGCGCGGCTGCGGCGCGCGCGACCTCCGCGACCGAGGCGATGTCGACGATCTTGAGGAGCGGGTTGGACGGCGTCTCGATCCAGACGATCTTGGTCTCCGCACGCAGTGCGGTGCGTATGACGTCGAGGTCGCTCATGTCGACGGTATCGAACGTGAGCCCCCAGGGTCCGAGCACCTTCGCGAGGAGGCGGTGGGTCCCGCCGTACACGTCGTCGGCGAGCAGCACGTGGTCACCGGGCCGCAGCGTGAGCAGCAGCGTGGTCTCGGCCGCCAGTCCGCTCGCGAACGCGAACCCGTGGCTCCCGCCCTCGAGCGCAGCGAGCGCCGTCTGGAACGCGTCGCGCGTCGGGTTGCCACCGCGGCCGTAGTCCCATCGCTTCGGCTGCCCCACGGTGTCCTGGGCATACGTCGATGTCTGATAGATCGGGACGTTCACCGCGCCGAACGACGCGTCCGGCTCCTGACCCGCGTGGATCGCTCGGGTCTCGAAACGCTGGCCGTCTACCGCATCTCCGGGGGCAGCTTCCATCCTCGCTCCTCGATCTCGTCGATCGCGTCCTGACCGTCGCGGATCCGCTGCCACAGCATGGCCTTGCGCTTCGCGTCGTGTCCGCGCGCGAACTCCGTGCGAACGAGCTCCTGACACAAAGGATCGCCGCACGCACAGTAGTTGAAGAGCGGAGCGCCGGCGGGGAGCGGCCGCGCGGCCGCACGGTAGGGCTTGGCCGGCAGCGAGTTGACCGGCAGGACGATCACGCCGTCCGTCGGATCGCCCGGTGCGAAGCGCTTGCCCTCAAGGGCCAGAAGGCCGGTGAGCGCGGCGAGTGCGGCGTCGATCCGGTCGATCGCCGTGAGCTCGTCGGTGCGCACGCCCTGTGCCTGCAGGACCTGCTCGCGCCATACGCGTTTGGATGTCCCTTTCGGCGGGAGGTTCCCGGCGAGCACGACCGCGCTCCCATGCGGGAACACCTCCATCGCACGACCTTTGGGGTTCCCCCCTCCGTACGTGGGGAAGCCGTGTTCGTTCGCGAGGCGGAAGACCTCGAACCCCACCTCCATCCAGTGGAAGAACGCGTTGCCGCGTCCATGCGCCTCGGACGGCGTGTTGAACGACTGGATGTTGCGGCCGGCCAGCTCGCGTTCGGTCAGCCGCGAGCGTCCGGTCTTCGCCCACCGCGGCGGCGAATCGATCGCGATCACATCGGGCCGGAACTCGTCGATGAGCCGCCCGACATCGTCGAGCCACACGTGGGTTCGGACGGCCAACGGCACCCGCCGCTCGTCCATCAGGACCAGGTCGAGGCCTTTGGCCACGCCGACGTCGATGCCGAGCGATCGCACGCGCTACGGCTGCCGTTGCCGGTGAGCGAGGAAGTCCAGCAGGTCGCTCCGCGTCAGCACCCCGAGGACCTGACCGGCCTTCGTGATCAGCACCGCGGGTCCGTGCTCCAGCTCGCCGAACGCGGCTTCGATCGGGTCGTCGAACTCGATCATCGCGATCGGAGGCGCCATCACCTCGGCGACGTCGGCCTGCAGCGCATCCGGGTCGCGGAAGATCCGGTCGAGCAGCTCTCGGTCGCGGATCGAACCGACGAACTGCGCCACGTCGGTGCTGTCCTCGCGGACGACCGGCGCCTGGGAGATGTCGTGCTCCTGCAGACGGTCGACCGCCTGACGGACCTTCTCGTGCGCGCCCACGGTGATCAACGGCGGCAGGTCGCGATGCTTCGCCGTGAGCACCTCCTCGACCCGGACGACGTCGGGCCGGTCGAGCATGCCGTGCTGCAGCATCCACGAGTCGGAGTACGTCTTCGACAGGTACTGGCGTCCCGTGTCGGGGAGGAGCACGACCATGAGCGTGTCCGCATCGAGTTCCCGGGCTACCTGGAGCGCGGCGAAGACCGCCGTACCAGAGGAGCCGCCGACCAGGATGCCTTCCTGGCGAGTGACGGCCCGCGCCGTTCGGAACGAGTCGCGGTCGGAGACCTTGACGTAGCGATCCACGACGGACGGATCGAACGTGGCAGGCCAGAAGTCTTCGCCGATACCTTCGACCAGATACGGCCGGGGCTCGTCGCCCGAGTAGACGGACCCTTCCGGGTCGGCGCCCACGATCATCACATCGGGGTTCTGTTCCTTCAAGAATCGCCCCACGCCGCTGATCGTCCCGCCGGTGCCGACGCCCGCCACGAACACGTCGATCTTCCCGTCGGTCTGGCGCCAGATCTCGGGACCCGTGGTCTCGTAGTGCGTCTTCGGGTTCTCGGGATTGAAGTACTGGTTCGGCTGATACGCGCCCGGGATCTCCTCGGCCAGCCGATCGGCGACGCGGTAGTAGGACTCGGGTGACTCCGGCGCCACGGCCGTCGGGCAGATCACGACCTCCGCGCCGTAGGCACGAAGGAGCGAGATCTTCTCCTGGCTCATCTTGTCGGGCATCACGAAGATGCACTTGTACCCGCGGATCGCGGCGGCGATCGCGAGGCCATGGCCCGTGTTGCCGGACGTGGGCTCCACGATCGTGCCGCCGGGTTTGAGGAGCCCGGCGCGCTCGGCGGCTTCGATCATCCGGATCCCGATCCGGTCCTTGACGCTCCCGCCGGGATTCAGCATCTCGAGCTTCGCGAGGATGGTCGGCCGGACCCCACGGGTCACGCTGTGCAGGCGCACGAGGGGGGTGTTGCCCAAAGCGTCAACGAACGTCTCGAGCACTTCCATCGGACCCCTCTCCTCGCGTGCGCGCCCCTATCGTGCCATGCTCGGCCGGCGTCGTCCGGGGCAGCTGGCGAACCATCGGAGGTCCAGGATGGAAAGCACGGAACGGCTACACCCCGGGGAGTAAAGTGCCGAATCCTAGGGGTGGTGCGCACGGACGGACCTCGTCCGTGGACCTGCACGGGGGATAGCAGGGGGGAGTAGTGAGCGAGCAGCACAACGACGAGTCCGACGCCGCGGGCGGCGAGAGCCTGCTCGTCGCGGACGACGACCCGTTCATCGCGCGTCTCCTCGAGATCGAACTGCGGGCGGCCGGCTACGACGTGCGTGTCGCGAGCGACGGCAACCAAGCGCTCGAGCTCGCGCAGGTCCGGGCGCCCGACCTGGTCCTCGCCGACGTGATGATGCCGAACATGGATGGGTTCGAGCTCACCCGCCGGCTCCGACAGGATCCTCGCACCGCCACCGTCTCGATCATCATGCTCACCGCACGCGGACTCTCCGCCGACAAGCTCGAGGGCTTCGCGATCGGCGCGGACGACTACATCGTGAAGCCGTTCGACACGCCGGAGCTGCTCGCGCGGATCCGCGGGGTGCTCCGTCGCGCGAAGGAGATGCGTGCGCAGTCGCCGCTCACCGGATTGCCGGGGAACGTGCGGATCGAAGAGGAGATCGACGGCTTGGTCGAGCGCGGCGCGGAGTTCGCGCTGCTGTACGCCGACCTCGATCACTTCAAGGCCTACAACGATCACTACGGGTTCATGCGGGGTGACCAGGCGATCCAGGCGACGTCGAGCTTGCTCGAAGAGGCGGCGCGCGACGTGACCGGGAGCGAGGCGTTCGTCGGGCACGTGGGCGGCGACGACTTCGTGTTGATCGTCACGCCGGACAAAGCCGAGGAGGTCGCGAACGCCATCGTGGCACGGTTCGACGCGCAGGTGCCCGAGCTCTATGACCCCGAGGATCGCGACCGCGGCTACGTCGAGGTCGCGAACCGACGGGGCGAGCTGCAGCGGTTCCCGCTGCTCGCGATCTCGATCGGCATCGCGACCACCGAGCGGCGGTCCTACGCCCATTACGCTGAAGCCGTGGCCATCGCGACCGAGATGAAGTCGTTCACGAAGGGCACCGCCGGGTCGTCGTGGTCGATCGACCGCCGGACGAACTGACCTACGCGAGCGGTTCCGGCTCCGCCAGGTAGAACCCCTGCCCGAACGGGACGCCGAGGGCGACCAGCGTGTCGAGCTCCTCGGCCGTCTCGATCCCTTCCGCCACGATCGTCATCCCCATCTCGTCCGCGAACGAGATCAGCGCGGACGCGAGCGCTCGCTTCGCGCGGTCACGGTCGATCCCTCGCGTGATGCTGATGTCGACCTTCACGATGTCGGGGTGCAGGAGGAGCGTGTGTCGCAGGCTCGCGAACCCAGCGCCCGCGTCATCGATCGCGATGCGGATCCCCCGTTCCCGTAGGACGTCGATCGAACGCGAGAGAGCCACGTAGTCGTCGATCGCCTCATGCTCCGTGATCTCCAGCACGATGCGTGGGGCATGGTCACCGATCACGGTGGCGAGCTCAGGCGACATCGCTGCCCGATGTGAGCAGTTCACGGAGAGATACGTGGACGCCGGGAGCGTCGGCAGGGCGTTCATCGCGCTCCGGATCGCGAGCAGCTCCAGTTGCACCCCGAGCTCGTGCTCGACCGCCTCGGCGAACCATTCGTTCGGTGGACGCAGCGGGAGCGAGTGGAACCGCGCGAGTGCCTCGGTCCCGACGACCTCGCGGCTCCGCAGGTCGACGATCGGTTGGAACACCATCGTGAGGCCGTCGCCGGCCAAGAACCGATCGATCTCGCCGCGTCGAGCGGACCGCTCGTCGCGTTCGATCTCCTCGCGCCGCAACTGGGAGGCGAGCTCGTGCACGATCCCGTCGAGCACCTCGGCGGAGAGGCTCGCGCCGCCATCGAACACCTTCGAGATCGAGAGCACCAGGTCTTCGCTCGCGGTGCCCTTCACCAGATAGCCGACGGCCCCGGCCCGCAGCATCTCGAGCACCGTCAGCCGGTCCTCGAAGGCGGAGAGCGCGATGACGCGCGTGTCCGGCGAGACGCGGATGATCTCGCGCCGCTCGCGGGCCACCGCCGGCCGGCATACTCACGTCCACGAGCGCCACGTCGGGTTGTCTCGATACCGCGAGCGCGATCGCCTGATCGGCGTCCCCAGCCTCGCCCACCAAGACCAGGCCGTCCTCGTGGGACAGCAGGTCGGCGATGGCGTCGCGCAGGGCGGGCTCATCGTCCGCGATCAGGATGCGGATCGGCGGTCCGGTCAGCACAGGATCGCCGGGGGAAGTTCCGACGGATACCACGGCAGGGACCGTACCCGCCGGTCAGGGGTCGTTCAATCACCCCGATGAGCCAGGCGGCACCCCCCGGGGTCATCCCCCGCCCGGCGTATCATCGGCGCGTCCGGCAGCGCATCGTCGACGGAGGTGACCGATGGGTGCTCGTGAGGTCCGCGCACCGCGCGGTACGGCGCTGACGTGCCGCTCCTGGCCGCAGGAGGCGGCCATGCGGATGCTCATGAACAACCTCGATCCCGAGGTGGCTGAGCGTCCGGAGGACCTGGTCGTGTACGGCGGCACGGGCCGCGCGGCTCGGTCATGGGAGGCGTTCGACGCGATCGTCCGGACGTTGCAGACGCTCGCCGACGACGAGACCTTGCTCGTGCAGTCCGGCAAGCCCGTCGGGGTCTTCCGCACGCACGAGCTCGCGCCCCGCGTGCTGATCTCGAACTCGATGCTCGTGCCGAAGTGGGCCGATTGGGACACGTTCCGCGAGCTCGAAGCGGCGGGGCTCACGATGTACGGCCAGATGACCGCCGGTTCGTGGATCTACATCGGGACGCAGGGGATCCTGCAGGGGACGTACGAGACGCTGGCCGAGTGCGCCCACCAGCGGTTCGGAGGGACGCTGGCCGGAACCGTCACGCTGACCGGTGGACTCGGCGGGATGGGTGGCGCGCAGCCACTCGCCGTCACGATGAACGACGGCGTCGCGCTGTGCATCGAGGTCGACCCCGCGCGCATCGAGCGACGGGTCAAGACGCGCTATCTGGATCGCGAGACCGACGACCTGGATACGGCGCTCGCGTGGGTCGACGAGGCGAAGGCGAACGGGGAGCCGGTGTCGGTGGGCCTGCGCGGCAACTGCGCCGAGGTCGAGCCCGAGCTGCTCCGTCGAGGGTGGCGGCCCGACATCGTGACCGACCAGACGAGCGCCCACGATCCGCTCGGCGGCTACGTCCCCGCGGGTCTGTCCCTCGAGGAAGCCGCGACGCTTCGCACGGCCGATCCCGACGAATATCAGCGTCGCTCGTACGCCAGCATGGCCGACCACGTCGGCGCGATGGTGAGGTTCCTGGAGGGTGGCGCGGTGGTGTTCGACTACGGGAACAACCTGCGCGCCGGCGCCGAACTGGGCGGGCTCGACCACGACCAGGCCTACGCGTACCCCGGGTTCGTGCCGGCGTTCGTGCGGCCGCTGTTCTGCGAGGGCAAGGGGCCGTTCCGCTGGGCGGCGCTCTCGGGCGACCCCGAAGACATCGTGAGGACCGATCGCGCGGTCGCGGACCTGTTCCCCGAGGACGCGCGACTGCAGCGATGGCTGTCCATGGCGGAGGAGCGGGTCGCCTACCAGGGTCTGCCCGCGCGGATCTGCTGGCTGGGATACGGCGAGCGGGCGACGGCCGGACTCCGTTTCAACGAGATGGTCGCGTCGGGCGAGCTGTCCGCGCCGATCGTGATCGGGCGCGACCATCTCGACAGCGGCAGCGTCGCCTCGCCGTACCGCGAGACCGAGGCGATGAAGGACGGCTCTGACGCGATCGCGGACTGGCCGATCCTGAACGCATTGATCAACACCGCCGCCGGCGCGCACTGGGTGAGCGTGCACCACGGCGGCGGTGTCGGGATCGGCTACTCGATCCACGCCGGCATGGTCGTGGTCGCCGACGGGACCGAGAACGCGCGCCGAGCGGTTGGAACGCGTCCTGACGAGCGATCCGGGAATGGGTGTGATCCGTCACGCCGACGCGGGCTACGACCGCGCGCTGGAGATCGCACGCGAACGCGGCGTCCGCATCCCGATGGCCGAGTCGTGACCGAGCGTCACATCGTCGCGATGGGCGGCGGGCAGGAGGCGTCGGACCCGGTGTTCGAGTACGTCGCCGGGTTGCTGGAGACGCCTCGGCCCAAGATCTGCCTCTTGCCGACCGCCGCGAGCGCCGTGCCCATCGCGGTGATGTGGTTCCTGCGAGCGTTCCCCACGGATCGGTTCGAACCGACGTACCTGGACCTGTTCGCCCGTGACGGACGTGACCTGCAAGCGTTCCTGCTGTCGCAGGACGCGATCGTCGTGGGCGGGGGCAACACGGCGAACCTGTTGGCCGTGTGGCGTGTGCACGGGATGGACGCGATCCTGCGGGAGGCGTGGGAGGCCGGAGTCGTCCTCGCCGGCGGGAGCGCGGGTGCGAACTGTTGGTTCGAAGCGAGCACCACGGATTCCTTCGGTCCGCTCGCGCCGCTCGTCGATGGGTTGGGGTTGCTCGGCGGGAGCTTCTGCCCCCACTACGACAGCGAGCCGGAACGGCGTCCGCTCTACCATCGGCTGATCGCGGAGGGCTTCCCGGCGGGCATCGCCTGCGACGACCTCGCGGCGGTGCATGTCGTCGGCTCGGAGATCGCGGAGGTCGTGTCTTCCCATCCCGACGCCCGCGCCTACCGTGTCCGCCACGATGGAGACGACGTGATCGAGGAGCCTCTGACCGCCCGGCGCCTGGCGTGAGTCGCGCGTCGGGCTCGACGGTTGGGTAGCCTGACCGCCGTGCCGGTCGAGGTGGGGGAAGCGCTGACGCTCGCAGATGTCGTCGAGGTTGCTCGCGGCGGCAGGGTCGGATTCTCCGCACCGGCCCGCGAACGGGTCGAGGCCGCCCGTGCCGTCATCGAGCGGGTAGTCACCTCGGGCGAGACCGTCTACGGCGTGACCACCGGGTTCGGCTCGCTCGCCGATGTGCGGATCGAACCGTCGCAGGCGGCCGCGCTCCAGCAAGGGATCGTGCGCTCGCACGCCACCGCTGTGGGCGATCCGCTTTCCCGCGAGGAGGCGCGCGCGATGCTCCTGCTCCGGGCCCACGTCCTGGCGCTCGGCCACTCCGGCGTCCGGCCGATGATCGTCGATCGCATGGTCGACATGCTGAACCGCGATCTGATCCCCGCGGTGCCCGAGCAGGGGTCGCTGGGTGCCTCCGGCGACCTGGCGCCGCTCGCGAACCTCGCGCTCCCACTGATCGGCCGAGGCGAGCTCCTCGCTCCCGATGGTGGGACGCAGCCGGCGGGCCTCGCGCTCGCCGCGGCCGGGCTCGAGCCGATCTGCGCTGGAGGCGAAGGAAGGGCTCGCGCTCGTGAACGGGACCCAGGGCATGCTCGCGGTCGGGGTCCTCGCCGCCGCGCGCGTCGCCGCACTCGCTACGCGCCGCGGATGTGGCGGCCGCGATGACGGTGGAGGCCTGCCTCGGGACGGACGCCCCGTTCGACGAACGGCTCCAGATGCTCCGGCCGCACCCGGGACAGGCCGCGTCAGCGGCCAACCTCCGTCGCCTCCTGGCCGGCTCGCCGATCCTGGCCTCGCACCGTGAGAGCCCGCACCTGGTGCAGGACGCCTACTCGCTCCGCTGCGCTCCCCAGGTGCACGGCGCCACGCGCGACGCGCTCGCGTTCGCGGAGGGCGTGCTCCGGATCGAGATCAACGCCGTGTCCGACAATCCGATCGTGCTGCCCGATCGGGACGAGGTGCGCTCGGGTGGGAACTTCCACGGACAACCTGTGTCCGTCGCGCTCGACGCTCTGGCGCTCGCCAGCGTCGGTCTCGCGAGCATCAGCGAGCGACGTCTCTATCGGCTCCTCGATGCGAACCTCAGCAACGGTCTGCCCCCGTTCTTGGTCCGGGGGAGCGGCCTGAACTCCGGGTTCATGCTCGTGCAGTACACGGCCGCATCGCTCGTCTCGGAGTGCAAGTCCCTCGCGCACCCTGCCTCGATCGATTCGATCCCGTCGTCGGCCGGACAAGAGGATCACGTCAGCATGGGCATGATCGCCGCGCGCCATGCGCGCGAGATCGTCAACAACGCGGAGCTCGTGATCGCCATGGAGGCGATCGCGGCCGCGCAGGCGCTCGACCTGCGTGCCCCTCTGGAGCCGGGACCCGCCACCGGGGCAGCGCGAGACGCGATCCGCGCAGCGGTGCCGTTCCTCGATGAGGACCGGGAACTCGGACCCGATATCGAGGCTGGGGCGCGGCTCGTGCGCGGGGGCGGACTGGCGGAAGCCGCCGCGTCCGGCGCCGGAGTGCTCCTCTAGCCTGGATCCGCCGAGAGGACGTCGCCGCCGATCACCGTCGTGACCACAGGATCGTGCCCGGGCCGGTACGGCACCTGCGCGAACGACGGGCCCTCGAGCAGCAGGACGTCGGCGCGATATCCGACCTGGAGGCGACCGAGCCGACGATCCAGGCCGAGCACCCAGGCGGGGTTCGCGGTGGCCGCGGTGAGCGCGTCGAGCGGTGCCATCCCGTAGAGCGTGCATGCCATCGCGATCGCTTCCGGCATCGAACACACCGGCGACGTACCCGGATTGCAGTCCGTGGCGATCGCCAGCGCCGCTCCCGCCCGACGGAGGTCGTCGACGGGTGGGGGCGAGGCACGCATGACGAACGTGGATGTGGGGAGCAACACGGACACGGTGGCAGCGGCCGTCCCGAGCGCCGACACACCGGTCTCGCTCACGTGGTTCAGATGATCCGCGCTCCTGGCTCCGAGCGCGACCGCGGCCTCCGCGGCACCGCTCGGACCGAGCTGGTCGGCGTGCACCCGGAGCGGGAGGCTCGCGCGCGCGGCCGCCTCGGCGACCTTCCCAAGGTCCTCGAGCGAGAACGCGATGTCCTCGACGTAGATGTCGACCTGGTCCGCGAGTCCGTCGGCCGCCGCCTCTGGGATCAGCTCGTCGCAGGCGGCGCGCACCCACGCCGAGCGCGCGACCCCTTTCGGCACGGCGTGACACGCCAGCAGCGTCACGGAGCAGGTCTGCGGCGCGGCGTCGGCGAGCGATCGCGCCAGACGCGCCTGCCGGAGCTCGGCCTCGACCGAGAGGCCATAGCCGGTCTTCAGCTCCATCGCGGTGGTGCCGTGCACGGCCATCTCCCGCGCGATCGGCAGGCAGAACGCAAGGACCTCGTCGTCCGTCGCCTCGCCGAGCAGCCGGGCGCTCCGGTAGATCCCGCCTGCTTCCCCGTGCAGGTCGCGGTACGAGGCGCCCGCCAACCGTGCTTCGAACTCGTCGGCGCGCCAGCCGACGAACGGCAGGTGCACGTGGCAGTCGACGAAGCCAGGGACGACGAGTCCGCGGTCTGGTGAGCCGATCGTGGGGTCCCACGGCAGGCCGTCTGCGGGACCGACGTACGTGAGGAGCCCGTCCTCCCAGGCGACGCCGATCGGTCCTTCCAAGGTTCGGGCGGTCAACGCGTCCGCGCGAGCCGGAAGCGCGCCAGAGGCCGTGGCGGCCGCCGCCGCGACCATGGCTCCACGGACGGACGTCATGGCGGCAAGCCTAGCCGCATCGGTTCGCCGCGCTCATGCGCGGGTGGTCCATAGACTCGAAGGCATGCGTGTCGAACGGACGGTGACGGTGCCCGCTCCGTGCCAGGAAGTGTGGGCGATCCTGGTGGAGTGGGAACGGCAGGCCGACTGGATGCTGGACGCCGATCGCGTCCAGGTGGTGTCCGCGTCGCGCGAGGGCGTCGGCGTCCGACTCGCGGTGGATACACGGCTCTTCGGGCTCCGCGCGTTCACGGAGCCGATGGAGGTGACCGGTTGGGACCCCCCGCACCGTCTGGTGATCCGGCACGGCAGCCTCGTCGAGGGGACCGGCGTGTGGACGCTCGAACCGGTGGACGGCGGTTCGCGGTTCGTGTGGACCGAGGACATCCGCCTGCGGATCCCGCTCGTCGGTGACGTCCTGGCCGTCGCCTACCGGCCGGTGATGCGGACGCTGATGGGTCGGGCGCAGGCCTCGTTCCGCCGGTCCGTCATCGCTCGCGGGCCCGTGCGGTAGCCTCGCGCCGATGGCATCTGCGGCCGATCGGCTCGAGGAGATCCTCGAGCGCGAGGCGCCCGCTTGGGGGATCCGCCCCGTCCCTGCCACGCTCCGCCGCCTCTCGGGGTTCGACCTCGCCGTCTTGTGGGGCGACCTGTCGATCGGCCTGCTCGTGCTGGTGTCGGGCGCGCTGCTCGTCCCCGCCCTCGGTCTGCCGCAGGCGCTCGCGGCGATCGCGATCGGCAGCGTGGTCGGCGCCGTGCCGCTCGCGCTCGTCGGGCTGGCCGGTGCGCGTGAGGGTGTCCCGGGCATGGTGCTCTTCCGGCCGGTGCTCGGATTGCGGGGTTCCTACCTGCCGTCGGCGATCAACCTGATCCAGCTGGTCGGCTGGACCGCGTTCGAGTTCTGGGCGATGGGTCATGTGGCGAACGCCGTCGCGCGCGACGCGACCGGTCTCGACGCGCCGTTCCTGTGGCTCGTCGTGGTCGCGATCGGGTGCACCGCGCTCGCGGTCGCGGGCCCGATCCTCGTCGTACGGCGCTGGCTCGAGCGGTTCGGGGCCTGGGTGGTCGCCGGCGTCGCCATCTGGATCACGGTCCGGGTGGTCATGGTCGCGGATCTCGGCGTGTTGTGGCACCGGCCGGGCGCCGGCGGATTGCCGTTCTGGGCGGCGGTCGACCTGGTGATCGCGATGCCCGTCTCGTGGCTCCCGCTCGTCGCCGACTTCAACCGGTTCGCGCGCGACGAGCGTGCCGCCGCGCGCGGGACGTTCTGGAGCTACGCGGCCGGGAACGCATGGTTCTATGCCTTGGGCGCGGTGCTCGTGCTCGCCGCCGGCGCGGCCCCCGACGTGTTGGACGTCGGGACGACGATCGCGGCGACCGTCGGCGGCGGGATCGTGCTGCTGGCGCTCCTGGTCGGCGAGAGCGATCAGGCGATGGCGAACATCTACTCGAGCGCGCTCTCGCTGCAGAACGTGCGGCCGGCGCTGCCCCAGCGGCCGTTGATCGTGGGCGTCGGGGCGATCGGGCTCGCGATCGCGGCCGTGCTCTCGAACGCCGCCGCGACGTTCGAGGTCTTCCTGTTCCTCGTGGGATCGGTGTTCGTACCGCTCTTCGGCGTGTTCGCGGCCGACTACTTCGTGCTGGCTCGGGGTCGCTACGGAGAGGGCGCGATGTTCGAACGCGCCCCGGCGGGTCTGCGTTGGCGCGCGATCGTGCCGTGGGCTGCCGGGTTCGTCGTGTACCAGTGGTGCGTCCCCACGGGACCAGGATGGTGGATCGACGCCGCCCAACGGCTCGTGCACGGCTGGCTCCACCTGCCGTTCCCGCTGATCGCAGGCTCACCGATCGGCGCGAGCGTTCCGAGCTTCGTCGTCGCCTTCGCCGCCTCCTTGCTCGTGCTCCGTCGGCGCGCGAACGTCGGCTAGGCGATCGAGCCGGCGGTGGTGGGCGTGACGTCCCGGGCTTGACGCGGGCCGTCAGGCGGAGAGCGACGGGGTGGGTGGGGGTGCGGCGACCAGCAGCAAGACCGCCGGTTCCGAAGAAGCGTTGCGCAGGGTGAGCTCGTCCCCGGCGGGGATCAGGATCGTCTCCCACTGCTTCAGTCGGGCGCGCCCCTTGCCCACCTGTGCCGAGACCTCGCCCGAGAGGACCGACAGCAGCGCGTCGGACGTGTCGTCGCGCATCGGTCCGAGACCTTGCGCGCCCTGGATACAGATGACCTCCGACCACAGGTGCTCACCTTCGAGGAGCGTCTCGTGGTGTGCCTCGTCATCGGAGAAGTGCACGAGGTCGCGGATGTCGCGTGTGTTCATCACCCAAGCGTAGCGGGCGAGGGACGCGACCTCGTCTCGCTCGCGGATCGGCCGAGTCCTCGTCCGCGTCTCGTGGTGCGGGCGTGAGGCCGCGACTAGACTGACCGCCGCTCACCTCCCGAGTCGAAGGAGCCGATCGTGACCACCGCGTCGTTCTCGTCCACGTCGCCCACCGAAGTCCGAGCCGGGGTGCTGGTGCTCCCGGTCTTCCAAGGTCCGCTGCCCGGGCCCGGCGTCAAGGAGGTGGGACTCGAAGGCGCCTTCCGTGATGCGAAGCTCACCGGCAAGAAGCACGAGAGCCTCCTCGTCGTGCGGCGGGATGGCGATCGGTTCGCCGCGGGCGCGGTCCTATTGGTGGGGGTCGGTGACAAGAGCGAGGTCACGCCGAACGTGATCCGCCGCGTGCTCGGTAGGGCCGCCGGGTCGTTGGGACGGTTCGGCACCGTGGCGACCACGTTCGCTCAGGCCGCCGGTGGACGAGTGGCCGCCGAGGCCGCGCAGGCCTCGGTCGAAGGGTTGATCCTCGGCGGCTACCGGTTCGACCGGTACAAGACCGCCGCCGACGGGGCGAAGTCCGTCTCGCGCATCAGCGTGCTCGGGTCTCCGCGGAGCGAGGCGAAGGGTGTGCGGGAGGCGATCCGTCACGCACAGGTCGTGGCCGACGCAGTCTGCTGGGCGCGCGACCTGGTCAACACCCCGGCCGGCGACATGCCGCCGGCGCAGATCGCGCGCGAGGCGCAGAAGATGGCGCGTCAGGTCGGCCTGCGGTGCAAGGTTTGGGGCAAACCCGAGCTGGAGCGCGGCGGCTTCGGGGGGATCCTCGGCGTGGGTGCCGGCAGCGTCAACCCGCCGCGTCTGATCGAGCTCTCGTACACGGGCGCCGGTCGCACGACCCCGATCGCGCTCACGGGCAAGGGCATCGCGTTCGACTCGGGCGGCCTGTCGATCAAGGACGCCAAGGGCATGGAGACGATGAAATGCGACATGGGCGGGGCCGCGTCGATCCTCGCCACGATGAAGGCGATCGCGATCCTGAAGCCGAAGATCAACGTGATCGCCGCGATCCCGTCGTCGGAGAACATGCCGAGCGGCTCGGCCACGAAGCCGGGCGATGTCCTGTACCACCGCGGCGGGAAGACCTCGGAGGTCCTGAACACCGACGCCGAAGGCCGGCTCGTGTTGGCCGACGCGCTCGCGTACCTGGCCGAGAAGCGGCCCGAGGTCATCATCGACACCGCCACCTTGACCGGCGCATGCATGGTCGCGCTCGGCGATCAGATCACGGGCGCGATGGGGAACGACGACGGGCTGATCGGCGACGTAGCTGCCGCCGGCGATGCCGTCGGCGAGCCGATCTGGGAGCTCCCGCTCTACCCCGACTACCGGCGCCTGATCGACTCGAACGTCGCGGACGTCAAGAACATCGGCGAACGCTATGGCGGCGCGATCAGCGCGGCGTGGTTCCTGGCGGAGTTCGTCGGGGACACGCCGTGGGTCCATCTGGACATCGCTGGCCCGGCGTGGAGCGAGAAGGGCAATGACCTCGGACCGAAGGGTGCGACCGGCGTGCCGGTCCGTGCGCTGGTCCGCTACCTGCTCGACCGGAGCGCGTAGGAGCCCGTGAGCGACGAGGCATCCCCGCCCCGCACCGGACCGGTGCTCGCGGTCTTCGCGCATCCCGACGACGCGGAGATCGCCGCCGGAGGCACGCTCGCGAAGTGGGCAGACGCGGGCCGCGACGTCCATCTCCTCGTGCTCACGAACGGCGATCGGGGATCGAGCGATCCGCTGCGAGATCGGGGCGAGCTCGCCGACACCCGGCGGACCGAGACCGAGGCCGGCGCCCATGTCCTGGGTTTGGCGAGCGCGCAGGTGTTGGGGGTTCCCGACGGCGAGCTCGAGAACACCCCGGTGGTCCGCGAGGCCGTCGTCCGTCGGATCCGCGAGGTGCGGGCGGAAACCGTGCTGTCCGTCGACCCGACCGCCTGGTTCTTCGAGAACCGCTACTACAACCACACCGACCACCGGCGCGCCGGCGAGATCGCGCTCGATGCCGCGTTCCCGGGCGCGGGGAACCCGCACTTCTTCCCCGAGCACCTGGGCGAGGGACTCGAGGTTCGCGAGCTGCATGACCTGTGGCTCGGCTGGACGAACGAGCCGAACCACATCGAGGACGTGACCGAGTGGTTCGACCGGAAGGTCGCGGCGCTCGCGGCGCACGCGAGCCAGCTGGCCGAGGGCATCCGGTTCTTCGAAGAGTTCCTGACCGAAGAGGCCGTTTCAGCTGGGAAGAAGATCGGGGTGGAACGCGCCGAGGAATTCCGCGTGTTGGATCTCAGCTGAGGTGTCGATGGAGGTTGGATCGGCCATGAGCAAGCCGGTCGTACGGAGCGGAAGGGCGTCGGAGGCCGAGACGCTCGCCAACATCATCGCCGAGGCGTTGTACGACGACCCCCCGAACGTCTGGGCGTTCCCCAACCCGGCTCGCCGTCGCGAGATCCTGCCGCGATTCTTCCGCCTGTTCGTCGACGCCTCGATCGAGAGCGGTGGTGCCTTCACCTTCGACGATCCGGTGGCCGTGAGCCTGTGGTTCCCGCCCGGCTGGGAGATGAGCGACGAGCAAGCATCAACCTTCGACGAGGCGGTGCGCGCGATCGCCGGCGAGTATGCGGAGTCCGGCCCGCTCGCGATCGTCGGAGCGATCGGCGAGGTCCACCCCAAGGATCCACACTGGTACCTCGCGTTCGCGTGCACCCGGCCACGCGAGCAAGGTCGTGGTCTCGGAACCGAGCTGATCCGTCATGTGCTCGACCGATGCGATGCGGAGAGACATCCCGCATACCTTGAAGCGACGTCCGAACGGAACCGCGCGTTGTACGAGCGACTCGGGTTCCGCGTCACCAAGCGCATCGAGCTGCCCGGCGGTCCGCCGATGTGGTGCATGTGGCGCGAGCCGCGGGCTCACGGATAAGGTTCGCGTGACCTACGGCTTCGTGCCGCTCGACAGGATCACGTCACGGAAATCGTTGAGCGGGTCCGCGAAGCGCTCGGCGAACGTCGCGCGGACGCGCTCCTGGAACGCCGGCCAGCCCTCGTCGCCGAGCATCTCCTTGACGAACCGTCCCGTCGCCCAGATCTCCAGTCCCGCGAGGTAGTCGGCCTGCGTGTACTGGAAGCGGAACTGCTGCTTCTCGGTCCGCACGTGTCGAAGGCCCGCCGCGATCAGGACCTCCTCCACGGCCTCCCGGTCGGTGAACTTCGCATGCCACGGCGCGGCCGCGGCCCAGACCGGTTCGAGCATCTCTTGCGGCACGACCGATCCGAGGAGCTCGCCCCACGTGGCCTGCAGGTCGTCCTTCACGTCCGACCAGGACGTCAGCGCGACGCGTCCGCCCGGACGCAGCACCCGCGAGATGTCGAACAGCGCTGTGTCATACCGGCGGAAGTGCGAGAGCACGAAGCTCCCGGTCACGATGTCGAAGATGCCGTCGCCGAACGGCAGGTCGATCGCCTCGGCTGCCGCGAACCGGATCGTCGGCCGCTCGCGTCGACCGACCTCGAGCATGCCGACCGAGGCGTCGATCCCAACGACGTCCGCGCCGGCCTCGGCCGCTGCCTGCGCCACCACGCCCGTTCCGGTCCCCACGTCCAGGACCCGTTCGCTCGTAGAGACCTCGACGAACGCCGTGAGCGCGCGGCCGACCTCGAGGAGGCGCGGCGCGTGGACGCGCTCGTAGATCTCGGCCACATCGTCGTAAGAACGCCAATCGTTCATGCGGCGCAAGCGTACCCGGCGTTACCGCGAACGACGGGGGGTCGCCCGGCAGGTGACCGGTAGGCTGTACGGCCATGCGCGGGGGAGGGGCGTGACGGGCTCGGCGGGCGTCATGGCGCTCGTGCTTGCGGAGACCGTCGCCGGATCCCTCGTCTTCCTCTGGTGCACGCCGCTCTGGCGCGAGGTGAAACGCGGCTACTTCACGCTCTCCGGGATCATCCTCTCGATCCTGGCGTTCGCGGCCTGGCGCGCCACGGTGGCGGGCGCGATCCCGGGTGATGCCGCCGGACATCGGAGCGTTCAGCTCACGCTGGCGAGCCTGGTCGTCGTGTCGCTCTGGACCGCGCTCCAGCTCGCGAAGCAGAACCCGGCCGCACGGATCGTCGGGTTCTGCTCGGTCCCGATCTCGATCGGCGTCCTCGTGGCGATGGCCGCGACCGGCCGGCAGTCGTACCCGCTCGCGCTGTTCGGGCTCTTGGCCGGCGCGGCGTTCCTCGGCTCGGTGCTCGACGGTCTCCTGCTCGGCCACTGGTACCTCACCGATCGAGGCCTGAGCCGCGCGCCGATCAACCGTGCTACGACCATCATGCTCGTAGCCGTGGGGCTTGAAGCCGTCGCTGTGATCGCGGGCGGCTTCGGCGGGGTCGGATCGTCGCGAGCGTTCAATCCCCTCCTGACCGCTGGCGCGCTGGCGCCGTGGATCGCGATCGGCATGGTCGGAACGACGGCGCTCATCGCTGTCATGGTCAAGGCGACGCTCCGAGGCGCGCGGGCATCGGCCGTCCAATCCGCGACCGGGTTCTTCTACCTGGCCGTCGTCACGGCGTTCACGGCCGAGGTCGCCGTGAAGGTCCGGTTCCTGCCGGGGTAGCGGATGCAAGGGATGGTCATGCTCCTCGGCGCGGCGGCCGAAGCGATCGGCTGGCGCATCGTCGCCACCGGCCGCGCGATCGTGTGGCGCTTGATGCCGGTCGTGCTGGGCGCCATGGGTGTCGCCGCGGTCCTGGCGCGGCGGCCGGTCGCCGCCACGCGCGTGTCGGACGGGACCGCGCTCGGGGTCGGCCTCGCGACCGGTGCACTGTTCTACGCGGCGACCCGGATCTTCGTCGCGATCGCGGAGCGGTGGGAGCCGTTCCGGCGCCACGTGGTCGAGAAGTATCAGGAAGCCGCCGAGGTCTCGCTCGGTGTCTCGCTCGCGCTCTCGTTGCTCGTCATGGTGCCGGCGGAGGAATGCTTCTGGCGCGGCTTGTTCCAGGCACGGCTCGACCAGTCGCTGGCCGCGCTCGCCGCCGCCGGGATCACGTGGCTGGCCTACATCGCGACCAACGCCGCAAGCGCCAGCCTGCCGATCATCGCGGGTGCCGTGGTGGGGGGCGCGGTCTGGGGGGTCCTCGCCGTCTGGTCCGGGGGGATGCTCGCGAGCCTGGTCAGCCATATGCTCTGGACCGGACTGATGCTCGCGCTCCCTCCGGGGGTGGGGCGGAAGGTGGGGGCGCGATGAGCTTCTTGTCGACGGCGGTGCAGCAGGTGTTGGACCAGGCGTCGTTCTGTGCCGTCGCATCCACGACGCCGCGTGGCCCGCACTGCACGCCCGCCGTGTTCGCGTACTCGGGCGGGCGCGTGTGGCTGACCACGTCTCGCCGTTCGGTCAAAGCGCGGGCGTGGAGGATCGATCCCGGTGTCGCGGGGTTGGTGCGATCGGGAGAACTGTCCGTGACGTTCGCGGGCACGGTGCGGACCTACGACGTGATGGACCGCGGGAGCTGGGGCGCCGCCGTGTCCGGTGCCACGTCGATCGTCCGCGCGGGAGCCGCGTTCAGCAAGAAGAACGCCCGATTCTTCGCCGGCTACGCGATCGACGCGCGCCAGGTTCCGTTCGCGTGGATGCCTCCGGGCAGGGTCTTCGTGGGGATCGACCTCGAACGGACCGCGCTGCTCGGCGAAGACGGCGTGCAGGAGGGTCGCGGGCGTTGGGAGGGCGAGTCGATCGGCCAGAAGACGTTCCGTTCGGCGAAGGATGCCGTCGACCCGTTCGCCGACGTGCCCGACGAGATCCGTGAGGGACTCGGCGACGGAGGCGCGGCCGCTCTGACGATCGCCGGCGCGAGCGGGTCGGTGGTGCTGCCGGCACGGTGGAGTCTCCACGATGGCGCGCTCTACGCCGCGCTGCCGGCGGACACGCTGGCGCTGGCAGGTGCCGAACCGGACGCCCCCGTCGCGCTCACGGTGGACCGCGTCGCGGAGTGGCGGGCGCGCGACATGCTCGGCGCCATGGTCCAGGGCACGGCGGCGATCTCCGTCCTGGATTCGCTCGGTTCCGGCGCGAAGACGGCGCGCGCGCTGGCGACGTCGATCGACCCCGAGGCGGGCGCGCTGGTCCGGATCACGGCGAACCGCGTCGTGTGGTGGAAGGGGTGGAGCAGCGGGAGCGTCGAGGTCGCGTGACGACCGTCGAGTTCTCGGTGGAGGTGGAGGCGCCCCCCGATCGCGTCTGGCGGGTGACGAGCGATCCCGCCAACCTCCCGAACTGGGATCGTCATATCGAGTCCGTTCACGCGCCGGACGGCGGCCTGGCGCTTGGCGTGAAGTACGACGTGGTGATGCGGTTCATGGCGCTCCGCACGACGGTTGCCGCCGAGGTGCTGGAGTGGGAGCCGCCCTGGCACGCCGTGATCCGCCTGTCGGGATTGCTCGAGGCGACCGTGTCGACGTCGATCGCGTCTCTGCCGTTCGATCGGAGCGTGTTGCGCCACGAGGTGACGTATCGCTTCAAAGGACCCCTGGGGGGTATCGGCGCACGGAGCATCCAGGCGCTGGGAGGATCGCAGCTCGCACTCAAGCGTGGCGTGCTGAAGCAGAAGCACGACATCGAGCTCGGTTGAGGGACGCCGCGGCCGAGCGTCCTGTCCGGTCGCCTATCATCCCCGCGCGATGAAGGTGCGGAACCTGCTGATCGGGGGCTCGTTGGCCGGTGCGGCGGTGGCCGTGGGCCGCTGGTCGTCGACCCCGGAGGGTCGGGGGGTCGACGCCGAGCTCTTCGGAGAGCTGAACCGTGGGCACGGACCGGACGCCGACCGGTTCTTCACCGGCGTGACGGAGCTCGGATCGCTCTGGGCGGCGACCGGCGCCGCCGGCGTGCTCGCGCTCTTCGGGCGACGACGCGCGGCAGCCAACGCCCTCGCCGCCGCGGGTGTCACGTGGCTCGCCGGCCAAGGATTGAAGCGCGTCGCCAACCGGCCGCGACCGTATGAGGCCGACGGCGACGGTACGCGTCTGTTGGTCGGGCCACCCCCTGCCAGCTCCTGGCCGAGCAGTCACCCCGCGGTGCTGACGACGTTCACCACCGTCGCGGGGCGTGAGCTCGGACTCGGCCCCATCGCTCGCTCCGGGCTGACCGGGCTCGGGCTCTCGGTCGCAGCGTCGCGCGTGTACGTGGGTGTGCACTACCCTTCGGACGTGACGAGCGGATTCCTGCTCGGTCGCGCGGTCGCACGCCTTTGGCCTGGCCGTTCGTCCCCCCGCGGATAGACTCGCTCCTGGTGCTCCCGTCTCTCGCTTCCATCGGTTGGCCCGTCCTCGATCGGTTCCGGATCGGGAACAGCTTCGCGATCTCACCCCACGGCCTCGGCATCGCGATCGGGTTCATGATCGGCGGCTGGCTGCTCGGTCGTCTCGGGCCGCGTGACGGGGTCTCGGCCGAGCACATCAGCACGATGCTGTTCTGGGCGTTGATCGGCGCGATCATCGGTTCGCGCCTCTTCTACGTGATCGCGCACCTCTCCGAGTTCTCGAGTCCGCTCGAATGGCTCCAGATCTGGAAAGGCGGGATCTCGCTGCTCGGAGGGATCGCCGGCGCCATCTTGATCAACGTTCCCCGGATGCGTCGGTACCATTACCGCTTCCTCCAGGTGATGGACCCGGCGGCGATCTGCCTGGCGCTCGGCATCGCGGTCGGCCGGATCGGCGATCTGATCATCGGCGATCACCTCGGCAAGCCGACCAGCTGGTGGCTCGCCTGGACGTATCACGGTGGCACCCTGGCGCCGCCGTTCACCTGCGCGAACGGTGTCTGTCAGGCGGGTCTGCAAGACAGCCACCTCGAGGTGATCCAGCGCGCGGGAGCCAAGCTCCTCGACGCGAAGGGTGCCGTGATCGCGACCGGTGTCGGCGTCCATCAGACCGCCCTCTACGACATGATCCTGGCTTGGATCCTGTTCGCGATCCTGTGGAACATGAACAAGAAGCCCCGTCGTGAGGGCGTGCTCGCGCTCACGTTCGGCGTGTACTACGGCTGCTGCCGGCTGCTCGAGGACTCGCTGCGGATCGACAAACGGTTCGGACCGTTCACCGGTTCGCAGTGGACCGCCCTCACCGTCGCCCTGATCTGCGGCGGGATCTTGATCTGGTGGGCGATCGAGGCGAGACGTCGAGGGCCTGATGACGCCGACGCCGGATCGCCCGATCAAGACGCCTCGAACGACCCTGGCCCAGACGGCGAAGCCGAGCCCGCGGTTGGCTCCACCTAGTCCCGCGGCGCGACGTCCCTCCGTGACAGCATGGAGGAACCGACGTCCGAGGTGATCCGGTGGTGGGCATGACCTCGCTCCAAGCGGCCAGGATCCAGATGGCCGTCTCGCTCGGCTTCCACATCGTGTTCGCGGCGCTCGCGATCGGCGTTCCCTTGCTGCTGTTGATCACCGAGTTCCGGGCGATCCGTCATGACGACGCCGTGTGGATGGCCCTCACCCGCCGGTGGTCCAAAGCTCTCGGCATCCTGATCGCGATCGGAGCGGTCTCGGGAACGGTCCTCTCGTTCGCGTTGGGTCTGTTCTGGCCGGGGCTGATGGGTCGATGGGGATCGGTGATCGGGTTGCCGTTCGCGCTCGAGGCGTTCGCGTTCTTCATCGAGGCGATCTTCATCGGGATCTACCTCTACGGATGGGATCGGCTCTCCCCGTGGGCGCACTGGCTGTGCGGATGGCCGGTCGTCCTCGGTGGCGCGGCGAGCGCTTGGTTCGTCGTCACGGCGAACGCATGGATGCAATCCCCGGTCGGGTTCCGCTTGTCAGCAGCGGGGAAGGTCATCGACGTGCAACCGATCCGCGCGATGTTGAACCCGTCGACGCCGGTGATGACGACGCACATGATCCTGGCGGCCTACATGGCCACCGGCCTGACCGTCGCGTCGGTCTACGCGGTCGGGATGCTCAAGGGTCGGGTCGACACGTATCACCGTCGCGGCCTCGCCCTAGGCCTGACGCTCGGTCTCGTGGTGGCTCCGATGCAGGTGTTCGTGGGGGACCAGGCGGCGAGACTCGTCTCCGAACGACAGCCGATCAAGCTCGCGGCCATCGAGGGGTTGTGGGACACGACCGCTCGCGCGCCGCTCACGATCGGGGGCATCCCGCTCCCGGGGCGGGAGGAGACGATCCTTGGGGTCCGGATCCCCGGGATGTTGTCGTGGCTGGCGACGGGGCATGTGAACGCGGTGATCACCGGGCTCCGCTCGGTCCCACCGCAGGACCGGCCGAACACGCTCGTGGTGCACCTCGCCTTCCAAGCGATGGTGGCGATCGGGTTCGCCTTGGTCGGCCTCGGCCTGTGGGCACTCGTCGGGTGGTTGCGAAGGGGGAGGCAGGGCCTCCCCGAGGGCCGATGGTTCCTCCGGAGCGTCGTCGTGGCCGGCCCGGCGACGTTCGTCGCGCTCGAGTCGGGCTGGGTCGTGACGGAGGTCGGTCGGCAGCCATGGATCGTCCAGGGATACCTCCGGACGGCGGACGCCGTCACCCCTCGCGGCGGTATCGAGTGGTGGCTGCTCGCGACGGTGGGCACCTACGTCCTGTTGGGCGTCGCGTGCGCGTGGCTGCTGGTCCAACTGGCTCGCACGCCACGCGATCCCACCGAGACGCCAGAGCACCTCGGGGGAGCCGCGTGAGCGCGACGGCGCTCCAGGTCACCGTTCTGTTGGCGATGGGCGTCGGTGTGACGCTCTACGTGCTCCTGGGCGGAGCGGACTTCGGCGGCGGCGTGTGGGATCTCACGGCACGCGGGCCGACCCGAGACCGAGAACGCGCGTTGATCGCGCGGGCGATCGGCCCGGTCTGGGAGTCGAACCACGTCTGGCTGATCTTCGTCGTCACCGCCCTCTTCGCGGGGTTCCCGCCCGCCTTCGCCGTGCTCGGCGTCGCGCTCTACGTCCCGTTCGGGATCGCGATCTGCGGGATCGTGATGCGCGGAGCGGCGTTCGCCTTCCGGTCCTACGGCGATGGTCGGTCCGCGTGGCAGCGGGCGTGGACCCGGGTGTTCGGGATCGCGTCCCTGGTGACCCCGATGGTCCTGGGGATGTGTGCGGCCGCGATCGCGTCCGGCCGGATCCGGATCGTGAACGGCCGCGTTCGCATCGGACTCGCGCACGCGTGGACCGGGCCGCTCTCGTGGGTCGCGGGGTTCCTCGCGATCGCGATGTGCGCCTACCTCGCCGCCATCTACCTCACGGTCGAGGCCGTGCAGCGCGGTGATCGAGAGCTGGAGGCTCGGTTCCGTAGGCGAGCCGTTGCCGCGGGGCTCGCGGCGGGATCGATCGCAGCCGTTGGGCTCGTCGTGATGCGCGCGACGGCGCCGATCCTGTGGGACGGCATGGTCCAGGATGGTTGGCCGTTCATCGTCCTCTCGGCGGTCGCCGGGATCGTCGCCCTGGGGGCGACGATCCGTGGCCGGGAGCGCGTCGCGCGGATCGGTGCCGCGGTCGCCGTCGCGTCCGTGGTCGCCGGCTGGGGTGTCGCGCAGTGGCCATACCTGATCGTCCCGGACCTCACGGCGTCCGAAGCAGCGGCGCCCGCGTCGTCGCTGCGGCCGATCGTGGCCGGGTTCGCGATCGGGGGTGCGCTCTTGGTGCCATCCCTTTGGTTGCTGTTCCGCGTGTTCAAGGCCTCGGAACGTGAGGACGGCGCGGCGAAACGACCAGTAGTCTGAGGCAGACTAGTGCTGATGGCCGGCGTGTCCACCGGTCATCAGCGTGAGCGGCTTGCCGACCTTCGACTTCGTCGCGCGTACGACGGCCCCGGCGGCCTCGCAGAGCGCCACGCTGGCGGGCGAATCGGGGTCGGTCACGACGATCGGAGCGCCCACGTCTCCGCCCGCGCGGAGCGCCGGGAGGAGCGGCACCTGGGCCATCAGCGGGACGCCGAGCGTGTCGGCCGCTTCCTGGCCGCCGCCGGTCCCGAAGATGTCGTCGCGTTCGCCGCAGTGAGGACAGAGGTAGTAGCTCATGTTCTCGATCACGCCGAGTGGACGGAGGTTCGTGCGCTCGGCCATCTTGCCGGCGCGCTCCGCGACCTTGCGAGCTGCCTCCTGTGGCGTGGTGACGACGAGCATCGATGCACCCGGGATGAACGATGCGAGCGAGATCGATACGTCTCCGGTCCCCGGCGGCAGATCACAGAGCAGGAAGTCCAGGTCGCCCCAGTACACGTCGCCCAGGAACTGCTCGATCGCCTTGTGCAGCATCGGCCCCCGCCAGATCACCGGTGTCTCCTCCGGAACGAAGAACCCCATCGAGATCACCTTCACGCCGTGGCCCTCGAGCGGCAGGATCATGTCGTTGAACCCGACGGGCTTGCCGTGGACGCCCAGCATGCGCGGCACGCTGAAGCCCCACACGTCTGCGTCGAGGACGCCCACGCGGTGGCCCTCGGCGGCCAACGCGCACGCCAGGTTCACCGTGACGCTCGACTTGCCAACCCCACCCTTGCCCGACGCGATCGCCACGATGGAGGTCGATGCCGGGAACGAGATCCGCGACTGCGGTTGCGGAGCCGAGGAACCGCCTCCGCGCAGCTGTTGCACCAACGCCTCCCGCTGTTCCTGCGACATCGGCGACAGCGAGACGGCCACCCGGTCCACGCCATCGAGCGGCGATACGGCGGCGGTGACGTCGTTCGTGATGCGATCCTTGAGCGGACATCCCTCGATCGTGATCAGCACGTCGACGTTCACGACCCCGCCGTCGACGCCGATCCCTTTGAGCATGCCGATGTCCTCGATCGGCCGCCCGATCTCGGGGTCGAGCACGCTGCGGAGCGCTTCGCGGACCTGCGTTTCGGTGACCACGTGGGTCCTTTCAGGCTCTAAGCTTGGTTGACACGGTGCGAACCGTGGAAATCCATCATACGGCGAGGTCCCGCAGATGCCCGACCCGGCACCGATCGAGATCCACAAGGCGCTCGCGGACGACACCCGTTATCGCCTCTACCGCACGCTGCGCCTGTCGGGACGCCCGGTCTCGGTCCGCGAGCTCTCTACGCGTCTGTCGCTCCACCCGAACACGCTCCGTCCGCATCTGCGCCGGCTGGAGGAGGCTGGACTGGCGGCGAGCGAGGTCCACCGGGCCGCCAGCGTGGGCCGCCCGCAGGTGCTCTACACCGCGGTCGATCGCGAAGGGCGGGAGGGTCGAGACTATCGGCTCCTCGGCGAGATCCTCTCGGGCCTGCTCACCGGGGCGCGGCAGCGAGAACGTGCCGAGGCGGTCGCCCGGGAGTGGGGCGCCTACCTCGTGGGGAAGAGCGTTCCTCGTCCCGGGGTCCGGGGACGATCCGGTCCCAACCTTGCCGTGCTGCAGGAGGCGCTCGCCGAGGCTGGGTTCGATCCTCGGTTCCGGCGCCGAGGAGCGAAGACCGTCGAGATCTCGCTCCGCGATTGTCCGTTCCGCGACCTGCTCGACGAGCATCAGGAGCTGGTCTGCGCCGTTCACCGGGGTCTGTTGGAGGGGATGCTCGGCGCCTCTCGGCCTCCCCTGCGGTTGACCGCGTTCGAGCCGCTCGTCGAACGTTCCGCGGTGTGTCGCCTCGTCGCCCGAGGAGGCTGACAGCCTTCCTCGCTCCTGTTCCTGCCTGGAGGACTGAAGTCGGAGCGTTCCACGCCCGATGAGTAGTAGGCGGCCCTGAGCGGAGGACCGCGCGATACCTCAAGGAGAGCGTGGTTGATGGCCGACGTGATGGATCCGATCGTGGAGGAGTTCCAGGGGTGGCTGGCAGGGCTGCTCGCTACGGAAGGTTCCGACCTGCATGTGAAGGTCGGCTCGCCGCCCATGTACCGGATGCCCGAGGGTCTGCACCGTCTGGATCGGGCGCCGCTCACGCGTGAAGACACCGACGCGATCGCGGAGGCCATCACGCCGAAGGGGCGCCGGAGCCGGCTGGAGGAGCACGGCGAGGTCGACTTCGCGTACTCGGTGCCAGACGTCGGACGGTTCCGAACCAACGTGTTCCGCCAGCGGGGTTCCACGAGCATGGTCCTACGCCGACTGCGGTTCGGCGGTCCGAGCTTCGAGGAGATGGGGTTGCCGGACACGCTCCGGCAGATCTCGGAAGAGAATCGGGGCCTGATCTTGGTGACAGGGCCGACCGGATCGGGCAAGACCACCACGCTGTCGGCGATGATCGAACATCTCAACAAGACCAAGCCCGTCCACATCGTCACGATCGAGGATCCGGTCGAGGTGCTCTACCACGACGAGGTCGCTTCGATCAACCAGCGCGAGGTGGGCACGGATACGGACGATTTCCTCACGGCGCTCCGCGCCGCGCTCCGGCAGGACCCCGATGTGATCCTGATCGGCGAGATGCGGGACACGGAGACGGTGCGCGCGGCGATCCAAGCCGCGGAAACCGGACACCTGGTCCTGTCCACGCTGCACACGCTGGACGCGACCGAGACCGTCAACCGCGTGATCGACTTCTTCCCGCCACACCAGCAGAAGCAGATCCGGCTGGCGCTCGCGGCGACCCTGCGAGGGATCGTGTGTCAACGCCTCGTCCCGACCATCGACGGCGGCCGGATCCCAGCCCTCGAAGTGATGGTCAACACCGGACGCATCGCCGAGCGGATCGCCGACCCCGATCTCACCGCGGAGATCAAAGAGGTGATCGCGGAGGGCGGGTTCTACGGGATGGTCTCGTTCGACCACTACCTCTTGAACCTGGTTCGCGAGGGCAAGATCACGGTCGAGGCGGCCATGCAGGCGGTCTCGTCACAGCACGATTTCACGCTGGCCATGCAGCAGGCCGGCATGGGTGTCCCCGTCTAGACGGACGGATCAACCGCCGCCCGCACCGCCGCTGCTCGCTGCTTCGGTCAAGGCGACGACCCCGGCCACGAGGCCAGCGAGCTCCATCGGCACGACGATCTTGGACGAGGGCGACGAGCCGATCTGCCGCAGGGTGTCCAGGTACTGCAGGCTCATCGTGTTGTTCGCGACCGCGGTCGCCACCTCGTTGATCTTGTCCAGGGCGAGCGAGAACCCCTCGGCCCGGAGGATGGCGGCTTGACGATCGCCCTCGGCGCTCAAGATCGCGGCCTGCTTCTGACCCTCGGCGTTCAAGATCGCGGCGGACTTGTTCCCCTCGGCGACCGTGACCGCGGCCTGCTTGGCGCCTTCAGCCTCCGTGACGACCGCGCGCCGCGTCCGCTCGGCCGACATCTGCCGGGTCATCGCCTCCTGGACCGCGGGCGGGCGGGATGATCTCGCGGATCTCGACGTTCGTGACTTTCACGCCCCAGCGCTCCGTCACTTCATCCAGCTTGTTCCGCAGGATCTCGTTCATCTGCTCGCGCTTGGCGAGCACGTCGTCGAGCGACATGTCACCGACCACGGAGCGCAGCGTCGTGGCCGCGATGTTCTGGGCCGCGCCGGCGAAGTTGCCGACCGCGAGCACCGACATCTGCGGATCCATCACCTTGTTGAAGACGATGAAGTCGATCGAGATCGAAGCGTTGTCTTCCGTGATCGCGGTCTGATGAGGGATCTCCAGGTAGAACTCCCGGAGGTCGACGCTGACCGCCTTGTCCATGAGCGGGATCAAGATCACGAGTCCCGGACCCTTGACCCCGAGGACCTTGCCGAGCCGGAACACGACGAGGCGTTGGTATTCGCGGACGACCTTGATGGCCGACGCGAGCACGACGATGATCAGGATGAAGATGACGGCGGCCACGATCGCCGGGACGTAGCTCATGCGGTGGTTCCCCCTTCCGCCGGCACCGATGCCGGGACATGCTCATCCGAGGATGGCTCGACGGTGAGCACCAGCCCGTCGAGCGCGGTCACACGGATCCGCGTGCCGCCCGGCAGTGGAACGCCGGCGGTCCGCGCGCGCCACTCCTCCGCGCCCACGCGTACGACGCCGTCGGTGCCCAGCCCAGCGCCGACCACGACGCCGTCCCGGCCGACGATGGCGTCGGCCCCGACCGGTTGCGAGGGGAGGTGTCGCATCGCGAAGAGGCGGGAGACGGCTACCCCGAAGAACACCGCAACCGCGCCAGCCACGACGATCAACAGGACCGGGGAGACGCGCACGCCGCCGGACCCGTCATAGAGCAACAAGCCTCCGGCTACGAGCGCTGCGATCCCCGCGATCGACCAGACCCCGAGACCCGGCGCTTTGATCTCCAACAGGAAGAAGACGACCGAGGCCGCGAGGAGCCCGAGCCCGAGCAGCCGAACCGGCAGGAAGCCGAAGGACACGAACGCGAGGAGCAGCAGGATCGCGCCCACCGTGCCAGAGAAGATGTGACCCGGCACGATGATCTCGATCACGATCAGGATCAGGCCGAGCCAGAAGAAGAGGAATGCGAGGCTCGGATCGAAGAGCCCATGGAGGAAGGCGACGCCCGGGGCCATCGACCGCTCGTCGATCGGGATCTGGGTGAGCGTCGGCAACGTCGTGGTCGATCCGTCCCCGAGCGTCACGGTCGTTCCACTCACGTCCGCAAGCAGCGCGGCCGTGCTCGGGGCGATCAGGTCGATCACGTTATCGCTCAACGCCTGTTCGGCGCTGATGCTCGTGGCGTCTCGAACGAACGACTCCGCGACGTCGGGGTTGCGGCCGTAGGTCTCCGCCATGCTGCGGATCGAGGCCACGGCGTCCTCGGTGACCTTGCGTTCGAGCACAACATCCGTCACGCCGACCGGCGTGGCCGCACCGACGTTCGTCCCGGGCGCCATCGCGGCGACCGGGCACGACATGAGCACGAACGCCCCGGCGGAGGCCGCCCGCGCACCGGCCGGCGCGACGTAACAGATCACGGGAACCTTCGACCCGAGGATGGCCTCGGTGATCTCGTGCATGGACGACGAGAGCCCTCCTGGGGTGTCGATCTGCAGGAGGACGGCCGGGGCGCCGTCGGCGTTCGCGGAACGGATCGCACCGCGCAGGTAGTCGGCCACGAACGGGTCGACGACACCGTCCAGATGGAGGCCGACGATGGGTGCCGCGCTCTGCGCCTGAGCGGTGCCTCCGGCGGCGAGAACGGTGCCCGCGCAGAGTGCGAGGAGAGCGATCCGGAGGGTCCAACGGGGGGTGTTGCTCATCTACGCAACTCCATCGGCTCTGGTTCGACACCGCTCCCCATACGGTTCAGCCTACGCCTTGGTCATGCGAGCCGTAGATGCCGCCGCGACGAAGAGATAATCGAACGCCAAACCTTGCCCGCAAGCCGCGCCGAACGCGGGCGCCGTATACCGAAGGGAGCCGGGTGCACGCTCGGAACGATGGTCCGCTCCTCCCACGAGAGGAACAGCAACTGGTGGATGGACTCCTCATCGGTGACGACGCCGCGATCCGGGCGCTCTACGCTCGGTTCGGACGGCCGGTCTACGCCTTGGGTATGCGCCTGCTCGGCACCCGTGAAGCCGCGGAGGAGCTGACCCAAGATGTCTTCCTCACCGCGTGGCGGAAGGCCGCACGGTTCGATGCCACCCGGGGGCGGCTCTCGACGTGGCTGATGACGATCGCGCACAACCTGGCGGTCGATCGGCTGCGCCGGGAGACCGGCGTCACACGCCCGACGCTCGTGCTCGTCGACGAGGTGCCGGAAGGGGCCGGCCTCGACGAGGACACAGTGATCCTCGAGCGAGATGCCGCGGTTCGGGCGCTCGCCTCGCTCTCGGACGCCGAGCGTCGTCTCCTCGGGCGCGCCTACTTCCGCGGGCTTACCGCGCGTGAGATCGCCGAGACCGACGGCATCCCTCTGGGCACCGTTAAGACCCGTTTGCGGGCGGCCCTGATCAAGGTACGGCGGGCCAACGAAGGGAAGGAGCCGTCGTGAACTGCACCGCGGTCCGCGACCGGCTGACCGAGCGTGCACTGGGCGCGCTCCCGTCGACCGACGGCAACGCGGTCGATCGCCACCTGGCGTGGTGCGCCGCGTGCCGGAAGGAGGCCGGCGAGTTGGACCGGGCGGCCGCCACGCTCGCGTTCGCCGTCGCCCCGGCCGATCCCGTCCCGGACCTCGAGGATCGGGTGGCGGGAGAGATCGGTGCGGCGGCCGCCAAGGGGCGTCCGACGCCCCGTCACGGCAGGTTCGCCGTCGCGCTGGCGGTCGCTGCGATGGTCGCGGTGTCCGCGCTCGGGTGGGGGGCGGTGATGGCCGGCCGTGCGGCGCGCTTCGCAGAGACCGCCGCCCAGCAGGAGCAGCACTCCGTCGACGTGACCAGGAAGTTCGCCGATTACCTCAACACCTCGGAGTTCAACGACCCGGGGAACGAGGTGTTCATCGGGACCCTCGCATCGGCGACGCGCGGAGGGACGGCGGCCGGATCGGCCTTGACGCTCGTCTCTCCGGGGGCGCGCGACGTCGCGATCGTGATGGTGAACGGGCTCCGACCGGCGGCCGGGACGCTGCCGATGCGCGTGCTCCTGCTGTCGGAGCACGGGCGGTCGCTCTCGGTGGGGCAGATATCCACGCTCGACAGCGGGGGAAGCACCATCATCTTCAAGCGGTTCGACGTTGATCTCTCGCGGTTCACGGGCATCGAGGTGCGCGACCGGTCAGGCGCGGTCGTCCTCCAGGGGAGCGTCGAGCTCCGGCCCGCCATCACCACGCCGTCGCCGTAGCCGTCGTCCCGTCCGTGACCCGGCCCGTATCCTCCCGGGCATGCGCTTCGGTCTGAGCCTCCCGCATTACGGGTTCTCCTTGCCGGGAGGCGCGCCGATCACGTTCGAGGCGATGGCCGACATCGCCCGACGCGCGGAGGTCCTCGGGTTCGATTCGCTGTGGATCTCGGATCACTTCGTCTATTCGTTCGCTCGGTACGGCGCGGACGCTGCGCCGATCCCGTCGCTCGAGCCGATGACCGCTCTCGCCGGGCTGGCTGCGATCACGGATCGGGTGCGGTTGGGGACGCTCGTGCTTTCATCGGCGTTCCGTCCTCCTCCGATCTTGGCGAAGATGGTCGCGACGATCGACCGGATCAGCGGTGGGCGGTTCGACCTCGGGATCGGGGCGGGATGGCTGCAGGAGGAGTTCGCGGCGTTCGGCTATCCGTTCGGCACGGTGGGGGAGCGGTTCGCCGGGCTGGAAGACGCCCTTCGGGTCCTGACCACGATGATCGGACCGAAGCCGGTCACCCTGGACACAGGCGGTGTGCATCTGCGCGACGCGGTCCTGCTCCCGCCCGCTCTCCAGGAGCCGCACGTACCGATCTGGCTCGGCGCGAAGGGGGGCGACCGAGCCTTGGCGCTCGCGGCTCGCTACGCCGACGGCTGGAACACCGTCTGGCGCTGGACGCCGATGGCCTACCGGGACCGGGTCGCCGCCGCTCAGCGGGCCTGCGCGGCGGTCGGCAGGGATCCCGCGACGTTGCGTCTCTCGGTCGGGCTCTACGGGCTGCTCGGAGAAGATGAGGCGTCGGCACGATCGGTGTTCGAGCGCGGAAAGGCTGCGATGCCCGGGGGCGCGATGGACGGTGAGACCTATGACACCTGGCGCGCCGACACCCTGTCGGGGACGCCCACCGACGTGCGGGAGCGGATCGCCCAGTTCGCTGCCCTCGGTGTGGAGGAGCTCATCCTGGCGCCGTGGGTGCTGCCGTTCGCGGTCGTCGAACCGTCACAACTGGACCTGTTCGCCGAGCATGTGATCGCGCACCAGCCCGACCGTCGAACCGGTTCCGGCTAGGCGGTTTCCCGGGAGGTCACGGCCGGTACGGGATCGCCGAGAATCGCTCGAGTTTCTCGAACTGGTGCTGAGCCTCGACCGAACGGACGGTGCCCGAATGGGAACGCATCACCATCGAATGCGTCGTCGCACCGTCCGGCCAGTACTTCACCCCACGCAACAGGGAGCCGTCGGTGATCCCGGTCGCCGCGAAGAACACCTCGTCCCCCGACACCAACTCGTTCGTGCCGAGCACCTGTTCGAGATCGAACCCTTCCTCGATGAGCGCGAGACGCTCGTCCTTGCTCCTGGGCCAGAGCCGCCCCTGGATCGCGCCGCCGAGGCACTTCAGCGCCGCGGCGGCGATCACGCCCTCCGGTGTGCCGCCGATCCCGATCAGGAGGTCCACGCCCGAGCGGGGGGTTGCCGCGGAGATCGCGCCGGCCACGTCTCCGTCGGTGATCAGGAACACGCGCGCCCCGACATCGCGGACCGCAGCGATGATGTCGGCGTGCCGTTCTCGATCGAGGATCGTCACGGTGATGTCCTCGGGCCGCACGCCCTTGGCCTTCGCTACCCTTCGGACGTTCTCTTCCGGGGGTGCGGTGATATCGATCGCGTCGGCCGCTTCGGGGCCGGTTGCCACCTTCTCCATGTAGACGGCTGCACCGGGGAAGAACATCGTGCCCCGTTCGGCGAGCGCGATCACCGACAGCGCGTTCGGCTGCCCGAGCGCCGTGAGCCGGGTGCCGTCGATCGGGTCGACGGCAACGTCGACCCCCGGCCCTGTGCCGTCCCCGACATCCTCGCCGTTGTAGAGCATCGGTGCTTCGTCCTTCTCGCCTTCGCCGATCACGACGGTCCCGTGCATCGAAACGGTGTCGATCATCAAGCGCATCGCGTCCACCGCGGCTCCGTCGGCGGCGTTCTTGTCGCCGTGTCCGATCCATCGACCGGCGGCCAGGGCCGCCGCCTCCGTCACGCGCACGAGTTCCAGGGCGAGGTTGCGATCGGGACGAGGGTTCTCGGTCACGTAGGCCTCCGTGGTCGAACGTGCATCGGACGCGGCGGGCGAACCGTCATCGTACGCCGACCGCGGGGAGGAGCGGGCGGATCAGTCCTCGCTCCGCGTACCACGCGAGCGTGCGGCCGACCGTGGCCTCGATCGGTCGATACGTTAGCCCGAGCTCACGCGTGGCGCGCGCGCCGTCGTACCGGTGCCCATGCAGGAGCGTTCGTGCCAGCTCGGGACAGAACGGGAGGGAGCGTAAAGAGAGCGAGGCGGCCCAGCCCGCGGCTGCTCCCGCGCCGGTCGCGGCCGCTCGCGGGAGCCGTAGCACGCGTCGCGGTCGACCCGCCGCAGAGCGGACGAGCTCGACGGCCTGACGTGTCGTGAGGCTGGCTCCGTTCAGGAGGTAGCGCTCTCCGGGTCGTCCGCGCTCTTCGGCGAGCAGATGTCCCTCCGTGCAGTCGTCCACGTCGACGATCGACAGGAACGTGTTCACCACGACCGGGAGCCGTCCGTCGACCAGCTGCAGCAGCAGCCGTGCCGATCCGGACGTTCGGCCGGGCCCCTGCACGGACGAGGGGTTGACCGCGACGACGCCGATCCCCAGCTCGCGGCCGAGCGCGAACGCGCGCTCCTCAGCGAGGAATTTCGACCGTTCGTACGCCGAAAGGAACGCACCGCGATGGGTCGTGTCCTCACGGCCGATCATCCCGTGCGGCTCGCCGATCGTCGCGGCCGAGGAGGTGTGGACGACCCGCGGAACCTCCGCTGCGTGCGCCGCCCGGATCACCGAGGCGGTGCCCTCGATGTTCGTGCGGCACATCGGCCCGGCGTCCCTGGCGCACATCGCGTTCACGCCCGCGGCATGGAACACCACCGTGCACCCGCGCATGGCCCCGCGGAGCCCATCGATGTCGAAGAGGTCGACGTGGATCGGTCGGGCACCGGCCGCACCGACGGCGTCGGCGGCCCCTTGGCTCCGTGCGAGTGCCCGCACCTCGCGCCCATCGCCCACCAGACGCCGAAGGAGCGCGCCGCCGACGAACCCGCTGCCGCCGGTCAGGAACACCGGTCCCGTCACGCGTCAGCGCTCGGGACGGCCGGCCAGCACACCGCCGAAGCGGGCGAGGTACTCGACCGCCGACGCGACGGTGACGACGGCCGCCGCGATCATCACGTACTGATCGAGGTAAAGCGGGCCGATCGGATCGCCCCACCGCACGATCGCCAGGAAGATCGCCAGGAACTGCACGTTCGTCTTCAGCTTGCCCCAGACGGACGGTTTCACGACGGTGCCGTCGGTGGCGCTCACGACGCCGCGCAGCCCCAGGATCAGCAGCTCCCGCCCGATGATGATGAACGCGATCCACGCCGACACGCGATCGATGGAGACCAGCGCGATCAGCACGCCGGAAACGAGCAGCTTGTCGGCCGTCGTGTCGAGGAACGTGCCCAGGGTCGTCGTCTGCTTCCAGCGCCTCGCCAGCCTGCCGTCGATGAAGTCGGTCACGGCCGCGATCGCGAACAGCGCTCCCGCGATGGCGAACGCACCATCGATGCGATCGCCCGCGAGGACGAGGGCCATCACGATCGGAGTGAGGACGATCCGAAGATAGGTGACGCCCTTCAGGAAGGCAGCGGCCCGCGCGTCCGGAGTGCTCACCACGATCGGCGCATCGTAGCAGTGGCCCTCAGGCGGGCCCGCCATCTGCGATGAGTGCTCGAACCTCGGTGGCGGTCGCGCACGTGAGCGCTTCGTCGGCGAGTGCCCGCGCCCGATCGAGGTCGGTCCGTCGAACGGCGTGCTTCACGAACGCGATCGCCGGCGCGCTCATCGAGAGTTCGCGGACGCCCAGACCCAGCAGGATCCCCGTGGCGACGGGGTCGCCCGCCAGCTCCCCGCAGACCCCGACCCATCGCCCGTGCGCGTCGGCGGCCGCGACCGTGGTGGCGATCAACGCGAGGACCGCGGGATGCAGCGGATCGGCGATCGACGCAACGCGCGCGTTCCCTCGATCAGCCGCGAGCGTGTATTGGGTCAGGTCGTTCGTACCGATCGAGAAGAAGTCGACGTCGGGGGCGAGTCGATCGGCGATCAGTGCAGCGGACGGCACCTCGATCATCACCCCGATCTCGAGCGTCGCGTCGTCGCGGACCTCATCGATGACGGCCTTCGCGGCACGGAGCTCTTCGGCGGTTGCCACCATCGGGAACATCACGCGGAGCGGGTGATCACGGGCAACGCGACAGAGCGCCCGGAGCTGGCCCCGCAGGAGGTCGGGCCGCGCGAAGCCGAGCCGGATCCCGCGGACGCCCAGGAACGGGTTGTCCTCGTGCGGTTGTGCCAGGAACGGGAGCGGCTTGTCGGCGCCGACGTCGAGCGTGCGGACGATCATCGGACGCCCGCCGAGCGCGACCGCCGCTTCCCGGTAGGCCGCCTCCTGTTCACGTTCGTCCGGCATCGAGGTCCGCCCCAGGAACAGGAATTCGGTGCGGAACAGTCCGACCCCGTCCGCTCCCGCCACGACCCCGGCGAGCGCTTCGACCGGCGATCCGATGTTCACCGCCACCTCGACGACGGTGCCGTCGATCGTTCGGGCGGGCGCGTTCGCTCCCGCCCGGGCCTCGAGCGTCGCCGCGATCCTGGCGTCGCGAGCAGCCGTGAGCCGCCCGACGACGTCGTCGGGCGGCGAGATGTAGACGAGTCCTTCTCCGCCATCGACCGCGATCGACGTGCCTTCCGGGATATCGAGCAACCGTTCCCCGACCCCGACGACCGCCGGGATGCCGAGCGAGCGTGCCAGGACCGCAGCGTGAGCGGTCGGGCCACCCGCGGCCGTCGCGATCCCGAGCGCGACCGCCGGATCGAGCGCGATCGTGTCGGCCGGCGAGAGATCCGTGGCCGCCAGGATGCCGGGCGCCGACAGCGCCGGCAGGGGCATGGGCACGTTCAGGATCCGAGCGAGGACCTGGTCGCCGACGCTCCTCAGGTCAGCGGCGCGAGCGCGAAGGTACGCATCCTCGAGCGCGTCCCATCCGCTCGCCGTCCGTTCGACCACATCGCGCCAAGCTCTCGCGGCCGACGCTCCATCCGCGATGGCTTCGCGTGCCGGTCCGAGGAGCGTGGGGTCACGCAGGAAGAGGAGGTGGGCGTCGAAGATCTGCGCTTCGGCTTCCCCGGCACGGGCGGCCACGGCGCCGCGTTGCAGCGCGATGCCGTGCGCCACGTCCTCCACGGCGGCGTCTAAGGCTCTGGCTTCCTGGGACGGATCGCACGTTACGGCGTCGGGCACGTGCAACGCCGTCTCGTGGAAGCGCACGAGCGGTCCCATCGCGATCCCCGGTGACGCGGGATGGCCGCGCAGCGAACCATCGGCGACCGGTCCCCGGTCCTCCGGGATCTCCGGCGTGCCTCCGGCGCTGTCCGGCCCTTCGTCGAAGCCGCGACGGGCCAGGGCGTCGATCGCCGCGAGCGCGGCGTCGGCTTGGGGACCGGAGGCGGTCACCTCGAGCTCGTGGCCACGCGTCGCCGCGAGCATCGCAACGGCGTTCAAGCTCGCCGCGTCCGCCGGCCCGCGGGCGTTCGTCAGATCTCGAACATGGACGGATGCCTCGAACGAGGTGGCGGTCTGCACGAACCGGGCGGCCGGACGCGCATGGAGGCCGTGCGGCAGTTCGATCCTGAACCGGATCGAGCGACCGCCGATCGCGATCGATGGCGCGTCCGCGTGAACGTCCGATCCCGTCCCCAGATGCGCGATCTTGCCGGCGAGCCCGCCGCGCGCCTCGGCGGCCACCCGCTCCAGCGTGGCCCCCAGCTTCGCGGTGACCGCGGCTGCGACGGCACCCTCCACGATCGGTGCCTCACACAGCAGGACGTTCTCTCGTCGGTCCTCCGGAAGCAGATCGAGCGCCATCTCGGCCGAGAGCACCGCGCTCCCCAGATCCATGAGAACCACGACGCCGTCATCGGACCACGCTCGTTCGATCGCCTCCATCACGAGCACGGCATCGGTCCCGATCGGGTGGTCGGGCATGGCCAACCCACCCGCGGTCTCGAGCCGAACGTCGGGCCCTCCCATCTCGCGAGCCAGCTCCGCGACCCCTTCGGCGATGCGATGACTGTGCGAGACGATGACGATGCCGACCACGCGCTCTCCGATCAGGCCCTCGACGCCAGGACGCCGATCAAGATGAGCCCGTAGATCACGGTGACCGTGCCCAACACGATCACGCCACGCGAGACGATCGTCCGCATCCGCGCCGATAGTCCGAGGTCGAAGAGCACCGCGCGGAGTCCGAGCATCGCGTGGAGCGTGACGACGATCAGGAACCCGACCTCGAGCACGAGGATCACCGGGTTCCGGATGTAGTCGAGCACCTGCGCGTAGGTTCGGAGGCCGCCGATCTCCTTGACCACGAAGTGGTGAGCGACCATGTGGATCGTCACCAGGACGAGCAGCGCCATCCCGCTCAGCGCGGTGAGACGCCAGATGCGAGATCCTCGCTCGCCGGTCTGCGGCGGCCGCGTCTCCATCAGCCGGTTCCCACGATGTGAAGCGTCGCGCCGATCAACAGGATCGAACCTAGGATCATGCACGCCCAGAACAACGCCTTGTGCGCGTCCGAGGCGAAGCCGGTGCCGACGAGGGCAACGCGGAGTCCGTTCAGTCCATGGAAGAGCAAGCCCACGATCAGCAAGATGTCGAGCCCGAGGAACGCCGGCGTCGTCGCGAGTCGCAGGAAGCCGTGCCACGCGGACTCCCCTCGAAGGAGTTGTGAGAGCACCGCGAGGTGCAGGTACAGGTAGAAGACGAGCCCGAGCGCCGTCACGCGGTTCAGGGAGAACGCCCAGTGTCCCGTCCTTCGGCGCCGAACGTCGAACCACGAGACCGCCCCGGCGCCCTTGCGAAGGATCGGACCGGGTTGCTCGCGGGCGGTACGGATCGCCTCGGCGTCGTCGGTCGGATCGGGCTTCATGTCTCCTCCCTCCGTCCGACCAGCGTGCGACGGAGCGCCATGATGCGCTGCGCCGGGCGCACGTCCGAGGGGCAGGCTTCCGTGCACTCGAACGCCGCGTGGCAACGCCACGCGGCATCGTCCCCATCGGCCCACGCGAGGATCGCGTCGCGATCCACGCCGTCACGCGGTTCTTCGAGCATGCGTTGGGCGTAGGCGAGCGCGGCCGGTCCGACGTAGGAATCGTCGGTGGCGGCTACGGGACACGCCGAGAGGCACAAGCCGCATTCGATGCAATCCTCGAAGCGCTCGTACGCCTCGATCCCGTCGGGCGGCATGCCGGCGGCGGGGTCATCGGTGCGGCGGACCGCCGGGTGCGGTTTCGGGAACCGATCGACGAACACGCTCATGTCGACCACCAGGTCGGTGAGGACCGGGATGTTCGCCATCGGGTCGACCTGGATCGTGCCGGCGTCGAGGTCCTCCAGTCGCGTGACACAGGCGAGCTCCTCGCGACCGTTCACGCGCACGCCGCAGGTTCCACACGAGGCATGGAAGCATGAGTGGCGGATCGAGAGGCTCGGGTCAGCGTGGACCTCGATCCATCGGAGACCCTCGAGCACCGTCGCCGCGCGGTCCTCCGGCACGTCGAACTCATCGTGATGTGGGGCGGGATCCCCTCGTCGATATCGGAACACCCGGAACCGGCGCATGGCGGTGGAAGCTCTGGGGTCGGGTCCATCGACCAGGGCGCTCATGCGGCGAACGCCGCGGTGTGGGGGAGGAGGACGGTCTCGCGCGTGCGACAGGGCACGTCGATCCCGAGCTTGCGAGCGACGACATCGCCGCAGAGCTCGGCCATGCCTCGCAGGGTCGTGGCCTTCCCGCCGGTCAACGTGACGAATCCCTCGAGCCCATCGGCCTCGGCGTGATCGATCGCCTTGAACGTCCGGGAGAGCTCGCGTCCCGAGTCGGCCGCGTCGCGCGAGCCGATCAACGGCCGGGCGGCCGACCAGGCCGCCCGGAACGGAGCGTTCCGCACCGCGGGGATCAGCAGCGTTCCCTCTTCGATCATGCGCGCGACGTGGTCCTCGGGGACCCCGAGGTCGTCCGGATCCTCCACGACCCATGAGCTCGTGCCCACGACCGACAGCGCGCGCTGCGGGACCACGATGTCGCCGTCGCCGGACGCGTGCAACCGGTTGATGACCATGTTGCAGAGGCGACCGCGCACGGCGAGCATGACGCCGGGCGACGGACGGATCGGAACGTCGACGCCCGCCATCGTGGCGACCTGTTCCGACCACGGACCGGTCGCGTTGACGACGATGTCCGCGTGGATCTCCGCATCCCGCCCGGTCACGAGGTCGTGGACGGCCGCGCCCGACACGGTTCCCGCCCGTCGGACGATCCCGACGACTTCGACGAAGTTCAACAGCTCCGCCCCGTGGTGCTTGGCGGTCGCGAAGAACCGGAGGGGCATCCGCATCGCGTCCATCGTGGCATCCGGCACCCGCACCGCAGCCTTCAGCGCGGGGTTCAGCTGCGGCTCCAGGCGCAAGGTCTCTTCCGGCGAGAGGACCTGGGTCGGGATGCCGGACGCATCGCACCCTTCCAGGAACGCCGGAAGGTACGCCATGTCTTCGTCCGTGATCGCGACGAACAACCCGTCGTTCTCCTCGAACGACCCCGGCGCGATCGTGCGGAGGAGCCGGTTCTCCTCGATGCACTCCACGGCGGAGGCGTGATCGTTCACGGCGTAGCGGGCCCCACTGTGCAGCAACCCGTGATGGCGTCCGGTCGTGCCCGATGTGAACTCGCCGCGCTCGACCAACGTCACCCGGATCCCCCGGAGGACGAGGTCATGCGCCAGCGCCCCACCGGTCCCACCGCCGCCAACGATCAACACGTGGGCGGCTGACGAGGACCGCGACGAGGGCATGCTCATCTCGCAAGTCTCGCACCCGGTGACCGGTGTGTGGCGCGGGTCCCGTCGGTCAGTCGACCCAGTCGAACGTCTTCGTGACGGCCTTCTTCCATTGGGCGTAATCGGTAGCGATCGTGGCCGCGTCCATGGCCGGCCGCCATTCGGCGTCCTTGCCCCAGTTGGAGCGGAGGTCGTCGACGGAGCTCCAGAAGCCGACCGCAAGCCCGGCGGCGTATGCGGCTCCTAGCGCCGTGGTCTCGGCGACCTTCGGTCGGATCACGGGAACCTGGAGGCAATCGGCCTGGAACTGCATCAGGAGGTCGTTGTAGACCATGCCGCCGTCGACCTTCAGCTCCTTGAGCTTCACTCCGGAATCCGCCTCCATCGCGTCGAGGACCTCGCGCGTCTGCCACGCGGTTGCCTCGAGCGTCGCGCGGGCGAAGTGCCCCTTGTTGACGTAGCGGGTCATGCCGACGATCGCCCCCCGAGCATCGCCACGCCAATACGGCGCGAAGAGTCCCGAGAACGCGGGGACGAAGTAGATCCCGCCGTTGTCGTCCACGGTCTTCGCGAGCGCCTCGACGTCCTCCGACCGTTCGATCAGTCCGAGGTTGTCGCGCAACCACTGCACCAGGGCGCCCGTGATGGCGATCGAACCCTCCAGCGCGTAGACGGCGGGCTGGTCGCCCAGCTTCCACCCGACCGTCGTGAGCAATCCGCTCTTGGAGGGCACCATCTCGGTCCCGGTGTTGAGCGATCATGAAGCACCCGGTGCCGTAGGTGTTCTTGGCGTCGCCCACGTCGTACGCGGCCTGTCCGAACGTCGCGGCTTGTTGGTCGCCGAGATCGCCAGCCACGGGCACGCCGGCGAGCGTTCCGGTCGCCTCGCCGTACACCTCGGACGAGGGGTGGATCGCGGGAAGCATCGACCGCGGAACGTCGAACGTCGCGAGCAGTTCGTCGTCCCAGTCGAGCGTCTCCAGGTTCATCAGCATGGTGCGGCTGGCGTTGGAGACGTCGGTGACGTGAACGCCGCCGTTCGTACCGCCGGTGAGGTTCCAGATGCACCACGCATCGATGTTTCCGAACAGCAGATCGCCCGCTTCGGCGGCCGCTCGGGCGCCCTCCACGTTCTCGAGGATCCACATGATCTTCGTGCCGGAGAAGTACGTCGCGAGAGGGAGCCCCGTCTTCGCGCGGAAGCGATCCTGCCCGCCATCGGCGGCCAACCGGTCGACGATGTCTTGTTGGCGGGTGTCCTGCCAGACCAACGCGTTGTGGACCGCTTTGCCGGTCGTGCGATCCCAGACGACGGTCGTCTCACGTTGGTTCGTGATGCCCACCGCCGCCAGGTCGGATCCGGAGAGGCCGGACTTCTGCAACGCGCCGTCGATGACCTCCTGGCTTCGGGTCCAGATCTCCGCGGGGTCGTGCTCGACCCAGCCTGGCTTCGGGAAGATCTGCTCGTGCTCCTTCTGGTCGACGCCGATCACGGCGCCGCCGTGGTCGAAGATCATGAACCGGGTGCTGGTCGTGCCTTGATCGAGGGCGCCTACGTGCTCCGCCATGGGGATCTCCTTCAGCTCGTCTGGTTCATCGTTACCGCCACGTTTCTGCGGCGGTCTTCAGCAACAGGAACGAGGATGTCGCGCCCGGGTCCTGGTGACCGGCGCTCCGCTCCCCGAGGTAGCTCGCTCGACCCTTACGCGCGACGAGCGGGATCGTGGCCTCCACGCCCGCTTCCGCGGCTGCCGCCGAGCGATCCAACGCTTCGCCGAACGACAAGCCTTCATCCACCGCTCCTGCGAACGCATCGCGCCCGGGGATCAACGCGTCGACCATCGTCTTGTCTTGGGGTTCCGCCTTCCCCCGAGCCTGGACGCCCTGGACGGCGGCCGCGAGTGCCGCCGCCCAGTCCGCCTCGGTCATCTCACTCTTGCCGGCCGTCGGGACGCCGAGTTGGAGGAAGAGCGTCCCGTACAACGGACCGCCCGCGCCGCCGACCGTGGAGACCAATGTCATCCCCACGGTCTTGAACAACGCACCGATGTCTCCGGGGGGGGAGCCATCGAGCTTGGCCAGAACGGCCTGCATCCCGCGGTCCATGTTGATGCCGTGGTCCGCATCGCCGATCGCCGAATCGAGTTCCGTGAGGAACTGCTTGTTCTCCGCGATCGTCGCCGCGAACGTCCGGATCCACCGGACCACGTCGTCGTACGGGACGCTCAACCTACCCACCCCCTCGTTCGAGCCCTCCGCAGGGCGCGTCATGGTCGGCGGGCGGGAGATCAGATCCCCCACCGGAGCCCTGCGGTCTTGACCGGAGCGTCCCACAGCTTGGTGAAGTCGTCGTTCAACTTCAGCAGCGTGATGGAACACCCCGCCATCTCGAGCGAGGTGATGTATGAGCCGATCAGGTTCCGGGAGATCGTGATGCCCTTCCCCTTGAGGATCGTGTTCAGCTCGTTGAACACGATGTACAGCTCGATCAACGGTGTGCCGCCCATGCCGTTCACGAACGCGAGCACCTGATCGCCGCTCTTGAACGGGAGGTCGTCGACCACCGCGGTTGCCATCATCTCCACGATCTCGGAGGCGGGCTTCACCTTCATCCGCTCGCGCCCCGGTTCACCGTGGATCCCGACACCCATCTCCATCTCGTCGTCGCCGAGCTCGAACGTCGGCTTGCCGGCAGCGGGAACGGTGCACGACGTCAATGCCATGCCCATCGTCCGACCGTTGGCGTTGACCTCCCGGCAGATGTCCGCGACCTCTTTGAGCGGACGGCCCTCCTCGGCCGCTGCGCCGGCGATCTTCTCGAGGAGCACGGTCGTGCCCACCCCGCGGCGACCCGCCGTGTACAGGCTGTCCTGCACGGCGACATCGTCGTCGACGAGGACCGACTCCACGTCGATCCCCTCCGACCGGCAGAGCTCCGCCGCCATGTCGAAGTTCATGACGTCGCCGGTGTAGTTCTTCACGATGTGGATCACGCCCGCGCCGCCGTTGACCGCCTTCGTGGCGGCCTCCATCTGGTCCGGCGTGGGCGACGTGAAGACCTCTCCGGGGCATGCCGCGTCGAGCATGCCCCTGCCTACGAAGCCTCCGTGCATCGGCTCATGGCCCGACCCGCCGCCCGAGATGAGGGCCACCTTCCCGTTCACGGGAGCATCCGCCCGGAGGATCACGTATGGGTCGTACTGGACCTTGACCAGGTCCGGGTGCGCGGCCTCGATCCCTTGGAGCTCCTGGCGGACGACGTCCGCCGGATCGTTGATCAGCTTCTTCATGGTCGTCTCCTCATGCTCGACTCCTCGCTCGGGTATGACTCACCGCATGCCTCAGAACTTCAGGTCGAAGGCGGCCTTCGCGAGGAACGCGCCGATCACGCCACCGATGATGGGTCCCACCACGGGGATCCAGGAATACGCCCAGTCCGACGAGCCCTTCCCCGGGATCGGCAGGATCGCGTGGATGATCCTCGGCCCGAGGTCACGCGCTGGGTTGATCGCGTAGCCCGTGGGTCCGCCGAGCGACATGCCGATGCCGAGCACCAGCAGGCCGACCGGCAGCGCGCCCGTGGCGAGGGTTCCGCCGATCGTCATCGAGCCCGCCATGCCGGAAACGTGGATCAGGAATCCGCCACCCAGCTTGATCGCGATGGCGACCACCCCGAAGACCAGCAGCGCGGTGCCGATGATCTCTGTGATCAGGTTCGCGGCCGTGTTCCGGATCGCTGGCCCGGTGGAGAAGACCGCAAGCTTCAGCCCCGCGTCGTCGGTCTCCGCCCAGTGGGCGAGGTAGGCGAAGTACACGAGCAGCGCTCCGAGGAATGCACCGACGAACTGCCCAGCGATCAGCGTGGGGACGTCACCCCACTGGACGGCGCCGATCGATGCCAGACCGACGGTCACCGCCGGGTTCAGTTGGGCGACGCCGCCCGTGACCGCCAGGCTCCCGATGACGCCGACGAAGACACCCATCGCCCACGCCCACGTGATGACGATCCACCCGGAGTTCTGGGCTTTCGACTTGTTCAGCAACACACCGGCCACGACACCATCGCCGATCAAGACCAGCAGGCACGTGCCGACGACCTCTCCGAGGAACATCTCGGTGACCACCCCCTCGTTCATCGCGGCTCCCCACCGTGGGGCGCAAGCGCTATCAGATAGCCAATGGCGTTCGTATCGGAAAGTCAACGCGTGATATCGGCGTTACCCCCCCGATATCGCCGTGTAACATTCGGCATCGTCGAACATCTCGGTCGGCGGGGCGATCGAGAGGTTCCGGGGGAGCGGTGCGCTTGACAGCGAGGACGGCATCGGCGGATGGTGCGGACAGCGTGAGCGGTCCGACGGTGCGCCGGGGCGGTGTCGGCTCCATGTCGCACGGAGCGTTCGTCGTCGATGCCGCCTTCGTCCGTCGATGGGTGGGGGAGATCGCCGCGCGGATCTCGGAGCAGCGCGACTACCTCACGCAGCTGGACGCGGCGATCGGCGATGCGGACCACGGCATCAACATGGACCGCGGATTCTCAGCCGCGGTGGCGACCGTCACGTCGTCGAGCGATCTTCCTCCCGGCGACATCCTCCGCGAGGTGGGCACGACGCTCGTGTACCGGGTGGGCGGGGCGGCCGGACCATTGTTCGGAACGGGCTTCCGAGAGATCGGCGCCGGCATCTCTGCCGCACCGTCGATGGACGCGGAAGCGCTCCTGTCCGGGCTGCGCGCCGGGCTCGATGGCATCCAGGCGCTCGGTGCGGCGGTGGCAGGTGACAAGACGATCGTGGACGCTTGGGCGCCCGCACTCGTCGGCTTCGAACGGACGCTCCGTTCTGGAGGGGCCGGCGATGCGGCCGCGAGCAACGCCGCGGAGGCGGCGATGATCGGAGCAGCCGAGACCGTCGCGATGCAGGCTAGGAAGGGTCGGGCGTCCTACCTCGGCCCCCGGAGCGTGGGCCATCAAGACCCTGGTGCGACGTCGACCGCGCTGATCTTCGTCGCGCTCGATCGCACGATGCGTCGGCCGGCCTGAGGACATCGGTGGTCGCCGAACGCCGCGGGACGATCCAGTCGGTCGACCGGGCGTCGCGGATCCTGAAGGCGCTCGGGACGTCACCACGCCTGGGTATCACGGAGCTTTCTGACCGTCTCGGGATCGCGAAAGCCACCGTCTACGGACTGCTCCGCACGCTCGAGCAGCAGGACCTCGTCGAGCAGGAAGCCGATAGCGGCAAGTACCGACTCGGGGCCGCGATGCTGCAATTGGGGAACTCGTTCCTGGACAACCACGAGCTCCGAGCGCGATCGTTGATGTGGGCGGGGTCACTCGCGACGCGCTCGGGTGAGGCGGTCCGCGTCGGCGTGATGAACGGCGAGACGGTCCTGATCGTGCACCACGTCTTCCGTCCGGACGACTCGGTCCAGATCTTGGAGGTCGGCGCGTCGATACCGTGGCATGCCTGTGCGCTCGGGCGAGCGATCGTGGCTTACCTCGCACCGCCGCAGCGCACGGCCTTGCTGTCGGGTGAGCTGCCGCCGCTGACCGGGCGCACGATCACGGATGCCCCACGGTTGCGGGCCGAGATGGAGGGGATCGCCGCGTTGGGGGTCGCTGCGGAGGAGCAGGAGGCGATCCTCGGTGAAGGCGAGATCGCGGCCCCGGTGTTCGATCACCGCGGAGACCCGACGGGCGCGATCGGGATCGTCGGTCCCGTCGAGCGGCTGCATCCGGACGGACCGGCGGCGGCGCTGGTCTCAGCGGTGAAGGAGGCGGCCCGCGGCCTCTCTCGGGACATGGGGGCCGGTCGCGCGGCAGCACGATGAGCCCTCTCGACCCGGGGTAGGCTCGAGGCCATGGATCCGTCCGCGCGGTTCGCGACCGTCGACGACTTCGAACCGGTCGCACGCGAGCGACTGCCGCAGGACGTCTACGACTTCTTCGCCGGTGGGGCCGGCGACGAATGGACGCTCGCCGAGAACCGCCGCGCGTTCGATCGGTGGCGGTTGCGGCCGCGGTACCTCCGCGGTCCCGAGGCCCCGGATCCCTCGACGACGGTGCTTGGCGTGCCGGTGTCGTTCCCGCTGCTCGTGGCGCCGTGGGCGTACCAACGGATGGCGCATCCCGACGGCGAGTTCGCCACCGCTCGTGCCGCCGCTTCGGCGGGCACCGTCATGGTCGTGTCCTCGACCACGATCGACTACCTCGAGGACGTCGCGGCGGCATCGGACGGCCCGAAGTGGTGGCAGCTGTACGTGTTCGAAGATCGGGACGTGACGTCCGCCATGCTGGAGCGGGTGGTGGCGGCGGGGTACGGCGCGATCTGCCTGACCGTTGACTTCCCGACGAGCGGGCTCCGGCACCGCGACACGCGCAACGGGTTCGTGCTGCCGTACGGGATGGCCGGCTCGCCGCTCGCCTTCGCGCGACTGTCGTGGGATGACATCGGATGGATCCGCGAGCGCACGCCCGGATCGCCGTTCCTGGTGAAAGGGATCCTCACCGCGGAGGATGCCGAGCTCGCCGTCGAGGCGGGTGTCGATGCGGTGATCGTGTCGAACCACGGGGGGCGCCAATTGGACGGTGCGCCGGCGAGCCTCACGGCGCTGCCGGAGGTGGTCGGCGCCGTCGGTGGGCGGATCCCCGTGCTGGTGGATGGCGGGATCCGCCGGGGAACGGACATCTTGAAGGCGATCGCGCTGGGGGCGACCGCCGTGCTGGCGGGTCGGCCGATCGCCTGGGGCCTCGCGGTCGCCGGTGAGGCTGGTGTGGCCGATGTGCTGCGGATCCTCCGTGAGGAGTTCGAGAACGCGATGGAGCTCACCGGCTGTCGCACGATCGCGGAGATCACGTCGGCGCTCGTCACGCCCGCGGAGTGACGGGTCGCGCGCCCATCTGACACCATCCGCGGTCATGACCGGCTACGACCTCCACGTCCACACGAACCGGTCCGACGGCACCTTCACGCCGACCGAGGCCGTCGACCTCGCGGTCGAACGGGATCTCACCGGGATCGCGATCACCGATCACGACACCCTGGAAGGGCTCGACGAGGCCGCGGCCTCGGCGTCCGGACGGATCGAGCTGATCCCCGGGATCGAGTTCTCGGCGGAGTTCGAGGGGGCCAGCCTCCACGTCCTCGCGTACTGGATGGATCCCGCGAACGAGGAACTCCAGGCGGAGCTTCGTCGCCTGACCGACACGCGGTTCCGCCGCGGTGAGCTCATGGTCGAGAAGCTCCAGGAGCTCGGCTACCCGATCGACTTCGAGCGGGTCCGGGTGATCGCCGGCGGGGACACGATCGCCCGGCCGCATGTGGCGCAGGCCATGGTCGAGGCGGGGATCGTGCCGAACGAGAAGGCCGCGTTCACCGAGGAGTTCATCGCCGACGGCGGGCGGGCATGGGTGCCGAAACATGCCCTGCATCCGCTCGAGGCACTGGCGCTCATCGGGCGGGCCGAGGGGATCTGCGTCTTGGCTCATCCCGGCATGTGGAAGGGCCAAGGGTCGGTGCCAGACGACCTGATCGAGGCGATGGCCGAGGGCGGGATGGCCGGGCTCGAGGTCGACCATCCGGATCATGACGCCGAGCAACGCGCACGGTATCGGGCGATGGCCGACCGGCTGGGCCTGGTGGCGACCGGTGCCTCGGATTGCCACGGCCACCGGTACGACCCGGTCCGGCTGGGGAGCGAACGGACCGACGAGTTGCGATTCGCCGAGCTGCGTCGGCGCGCCGGACGTTAGTACCCCGATAGCATCGGGTCGTGTCTGAGGTGAACGATCGGTCGGGCGACGAGATCCAGATCGTGTTCTTCGACATCGGCGGCGTGATGTACGACGACACGGTCTACGCCCGCGCGCTGCACCTCGCACTTCGCTCGCTCGGCGCCACGTTCACCGATGAGGAGTTCGACCGCGTGTATCGAGAGGCGCGCGCCGCGCAATCGGGATCGTTCCGTCGGTTGCTCGCCACGCGGTTCTTGGGCCCGGACCCCGATCTGGCCGCGTTGGAGGCTGAGGCGTCTCGCCACTGGGCGTACCCGGCATCAGCGCTCGAGGCCGACGTCCGTCCGTGCTTGGCGGCGCTCTCCGGCCGATACCGGTTCGGCGTCATCGCGAACCAGCCGAGCGCGGTGAAAGAGGCGTTGCGCCGTGACGGCCTGGACGGCCAGCTCGAGGTGTGGGGGATCTCCGACGACGTGGGGTTGGAGAAGCCGGACCCGCGCCTGTTCGTCTATGCGCTCACCCTCGCCGACGTCGCGCCGCGGAACGCGGTGATGGTGGGCGATCGCCTCGACTACGACGTGCGTCCGGCGAAGGCCGCTGGCATGCGGACCGTGTGGCTGCTGCGTGGTGAGGCCCCCGACGATCCTACGCCGGCACAGCTCGCTGAGGCCGACGCGGCGATCCGATCGCTCGACGAGCTCCCCGATGTGCTCGTGGATCTGGAACGCCGCCCGTGAACAGGAAGCGGATCCTGATCGTGGGAGGCGGGTTCGCCGGGATGTACGCCGCGATGGAGATGGAGTCGCTGGCACGCGCCGGCCACCGCGTGACCCTCGTCAGCACCGAGAACTTCATGCAGTATCAGCCGTTCCTTCCCGAGGTGGCGTCCGGCACGATCGATCCTCGGGCCGTGGTGGTGCCGCTGCGAACCGTGCTCAAGGACGTCACCGTGGCCGTGGGCGAGGTGACCGCCATCGACCACGAGGGGCGCTCCGCCGACGTCCGGATCCCCGACGGCGATGTCGTGGCGTTCGCGTACGACATCCTCGTCCTCACCGCGGGTTCATGGTCGCGCGTCCTGCCGATCCCGGGTCTCGCGGAGCGGGGCGTCGGGTTCAAGACCGTGCAAGAGGCGATCTACCTGCGGAACCATGTGCTGTCGTGTCTGGACGTCGCGGCCGAGTCGCAGGACCTTGACCGCCGGCGTGCCGCGCTCACGTTCGTGTTCGTCGGCGCGGGGTTCGCTGGCGTCGAGGCGCTCGGTGAGCTCGAGGATCTCGCGCGCGATGCGATGCGCAGCTACGGCACGCGCCGATCCCGCGAGATGCGCTGGGTCCTCGTGGAGGCGGCGGATCGGATCCTTCCCGAGTTGCCGGAAGACCTGGCCACCTACGCGGAGGTCCATCTCCGGGAGCGGGGGATCGAGGTGTTCTTGAACACTCGCCTGGAGTCGGCGGCCGGCGGGACGATCCGCCTGTCGGACGGGCAGGCGTTCGACGCGGACACGCTCGTGTGGACGGCCGGCGTGAAGCCCTCGCCGCTCGCGGGGCTCGCCGGGCTGCCGCTGAACGAGCGTGGCCGCATCCGGGTGGACGATCGGTTGCGCGTCATCGGGGTGCCGGATGCCTGGGCGGCCGGCGATATCGCGGCGGTCCCGGACCGCACCACGGGCGGGCTCGCCCCGCCAACCGCCCAGCACGCGATCCGCGAAGGTCGGACGCTCGGACGCAACGTCGGGGCCTCGATCGACGGTGGCAGGCTCGAGCCGTTCGAATGGCACAACGTCGGTGGGGTCTGTTCGTTGGGCCGGTACAAGGGTGTCGCGAACGTGTTCGGCGTGAAGGTGAAGGGCTTCGCCGGGTGGTTCCTGCATCGCTCGTACCACCTCTGGGCGATGCCCACGATCGGCCGCCGGGTGCGGATCGCGATGGACTGGGCCATCGCCCTGCTGTTCCCGCGCGATATCGCGCAGCTGGGTTCGTTCGAGCATCCGCGCGAAGCGTTCCGTCGCGCGGCGGAGGAGTAGCGGCTACGCGCCCTTGCGACGTTGCTTCTGAAGTTCGCTCGCCGCCTGGAGCGCCTTGTGGCTCCGGGCGATGTCGGGCATCTCGTGCCCACCGGCGAGCTCCTCGGCCGCCCATTTCGTCAGGTCCCGGATCGAGACGATGCCGATCACGCGATCGCGATCGATCACGGGCAGGTGCCGGATGTTGCGCGACACCATCAGCTCGGCGGCCTCGCCGATGTCGGTCTTCGGAGAAACGGTTTCGATGTCGCGACGCGTCATGCCGTGCGCGACCTGGACCGTGTGAGGGTCACCGCCCGCGGCAACCAGGTTCACGATGTCGCGCTCGGTCAGGATGCCTGCCAGCTTCTTGCCTTCGAGTACCACGACCGAGGAGATCCCGTGCGTGCGCATGGTCTGCGCGACGTCGGCGAACGTCGCCTCGGCGTCTGCCGTCTTCACGTCTGTGTGCATCATGTCGCCGACCTGCATCGTTCCTCCTCCTGAAGGTGACCCCCTAGCGGGCCGCTGCAGCCTCCGGTCAGTGGTCGCTGCGACCGCTGAAGTGGAAGGCCTCGATCTTGAGCGCCGGCACGCGCGAGGCGGAGAAGAAGAACTCGCTCGCGAGCTCGGCCTGTTGCCGCCATCGAGGGACACGTGCTCAGCGCTCCGAGGATCGATTGGGTGAACCGGAAGTTCATCACCGGCCCCACGATTTCGCCGTGCTCGATCAGGAATGTGCCGTCGCGGGTCATCCCCGTGATCGACGGACTCGAGCGGGTTCGACGACGTTCGAGTAGTGGAAGCGCGTGACCAGAAGCCCCCGTTCGGTGCAGCGATCATCTCGTCGACCGAGCTGTCGCCGGTCTCCATGCACAGATTCAGCGGGAACGGCCCCTCGGGGTTCGGCGCAGGGAGCGCCGTGGCCGGTGGAGTCGCGTCCGGCCTGCTTGGCCGTGCGCAGGTCGTGGACGGCGTCGAGGAATACGCCGTCCTTGATCAGTTCGACGCGTTGTCGGGGTACGCCCTCGAAGTCGAACGGTGCGCCGAGGGTCCGCGGGTCGACGGCGTCGTCCACGATCGTCACGCCTCCGCGGCCACCCGTTCGCCCTCCTTGCCGCTGAAGCACGATCGGCCCTCCAGGTAATCCGCGACCACCGAACCCCACGTAGGCCAGGAACCCGACCAGCGTGGCGACCGCGGACGGCTCGAGCACCACCGGGTACGTACCGGGCGTCGAGCGCGACGGGTCGCTGGCTGGCCGAGGGCCTTGTCGGCGGCGCGCGGCCGACACCTCGGGGTCGATCGCGTCGATCGAGCCCGCGAACGTCTCGGCGAAGCCGCTGCCGCTGCTCGCCGCCGGTGATCACCGTGGTGAGCGATGCCTGCGTCGATGGCGAGCAGCAGAACTGCCCGTTGGTGTTCGCCACGCCGACCTCGACCGCAGCGGTCTCGAAGGCGCCGGCCGCAATGAATCCGTCCGGACATCTGGCGATCGAGCCGGCGACCGCGTCGGCCCGTGCCTCCGGGGGCGCCGTCGGCGGTCGACTCGAAGAACCGGTCCACGGCGGCGACGTCGGCCGGAGGCGCCAGGCCCGGGAAGAGCGGGTCGGCGGCGGCCACGTCGGCCATCTCCTTCGCGCTGCGCTGCGGCGGCCCGCGCGCCGCTTCGGGCTGAGGTCGTTCGGTCGACGCGACGCCGGTTCGCCCGTTCGAGACCACTCGGACGCGCATCGGCCGTGTCCTCGCGGAACGTGCTCTGGTGGATCTCGGAGTTCGCGAAGCGCGTCAGGCCGCCCCATTCGTGGATGAGCACGACCTCGACGTCGTCCACGCCCGGCAAGTCGAGCGCGGCGTCGCGCCACCGCCTGGAACTCGTCGGGACCGACGGCCCGGGCATCAGCGGACTCCCACCTGCACGCCCTGGAACCGCGCCGGCGACGCTGCCGTGCCCGACGCGCCCGACCTGCCCGGGCTGGCCCTTGCCGCAGTTCGGCGTTCCCCACAGGACCCACTCCTCAGGCCCGCCGACCGCGTCGCACGAGCCCCAGAACTCCGGGGTGATCCCGGTGTAGTTCGGGTTGCGGTAGATCTGCGTCGAGCTTGCCGTCTTCGATGCGCCACGCGATCTCGCAGCCGAACTGGAAGTTGATGCGCTTGTCGTCGATCGACCACGACTGGTTCGTCGCCATGAAGATGCCGTCCTTCGTGTCGCCGATGATCTGCGGCGAGCGTGCCCTCTCGCGGCTCGAGGGAGATGTTCGTCATGCGGATCAGCGGCAGGTGCGACCAGCCGTCGGCGCGGCTGGTGCCGTTCGACGCCTGACCGACGATCGCGGCGGTCTCGCGATTCGTGAGGAAGTTCTGGAAGATCGCCGTCGACGATGATCGGAACACGTTGCGCCGGGACGCCTTCGTCGTCGTAACCGAACGACCCCAGCCCGCCGGGGAGCGTGGCGTCGGCGGTGATCGAGACCAGCGGGCTGCGCGTATCGCAGCGTGCCCGCTGTCGCCGAGCGTGAGGAACGACGATCCCGGCGTACGCCTCCTCCATCCCGAGCACGCGGTCGAGCTCGATCGGGTGGCCGATCGACTCGTGGACCTGCAGCTCGACCTGTCCGCTGTCGAGGACAGGTCGTGACCTCGCAGGGGCACTCGGGCGCCGCGAGCAGGTCGACGGCCTCCCGCCCGATCCGCTCGGCCTCCTCGATCAGGCCGAGCGTCCGTATGTGCTCCCAGCCGGCCGCCTTGATGTGGCCCCGGAACGAGTTCGGATACGAGCGTCGTTGCATGTCGCCGTCGCCGACGGCCGTTGCCTCGAGCCCGCCGCCCGAGTGCGACGACGACCTGGTCGATCGCCGCGCCGTCGCTCGAGGCGAACCAGGTCGAGCGTCGGAAGAGATCCAGACCACCTTCGGCGAACGTCACGCCGTTCACGGTCTGCATCCGCCGCGACGCCTCCATCAGCAGCGCGACCTTCTCCTCGAGCGGGACGGTGAACGGGTCTTCTTCCATCGTGCTCCGCCACGAAGCCACGACGGGCTCGACGTCCGCGAGCGTGACCGGGTCGCCGGGCTGGCGGGACGCGGCTTTCGCGATCTCGACGGCGAGCTCGGCGGTCCGTGTCGACATCGGCGTCGTCGAGTCGCGAGGTTGCGGCGAACCCCCAGCGGCCGCCGACGAGGACCCGGATCCCTACGCCGGTCGACGTCGAGCGGTCGATCCCCTCCATCTCCTGGTTGCGGACCGTGAGGGACTCCGTCTCATCCGTGCCGACCCGCGCATCAGCGTAGTCCGCCCCCGCGCGCATAGCGGCCTCGACGGCGGACTTCGCGACGTCGATCGACAATGCGGACTCCTCCGTGACTGGGCGTGGGGCCGAAGGCCCGGTCGAACGGGGGGCATCCTACCCGGTGCCCCGCACCGCCACCTCATTAGGGTCTAGGGACGACGGAAGGAGGCACGTGCGATGACAGACACCCGCAACGGGTTCACGCAGGCGCAGGCGCAGGCGGTAGCGATCGAGATCGGGCTCGATCTCGATCAGGTCCCGTTCGATCTCGAGCAGTTCCATCGGGGGATGAAGGTCGAGTTGGAGCACGGCTCGCAGGACCCGATGACGAACGTGACGAACGACGACCCGCTGATCACGGGGAAGATCGCCTGGGCACATCTGCGCGAGATGCCTGACTATTACGACCGCCTAGCGGTGATGGAGGCCGAGGCCGAACGAAGGATCTAAGCCCTCGCCGAGCATCGCCCGAGCGGAGTTCCCAGCCCTCCTCGGATAGGATGCCCCGTTCCCATCCGAGGAGGAAGACCGATGCCCATCGAACGCGCCGCAGATCATCCGACGTTCGAGATGGGTGGTGCGCATGTGACGAGCTTCGCCGCTCCAGCGCGGGGCTCCTCCGAGGTCGCTCTCTACCGGGTGGACCTGGGGCCGAAACAGGGCCTTCCGGCTCACCGTCATGACCACCTGGATGTGTTCACCGTGGTGGCGGGCGAGACGATGTTCCAGCTCGGCGACGAGTGGTTCGAGTTGAACGTGGGGGACTCCGTCGTGGTTCCGATCGGCGTGCGGCACGTGCTCGAGGCCGGAGCGTCGGGCGCGTCGATCGTCGTGACGATGCTCCCCGGCAACCGGATGTTCCGCGACGATGGCTCCGAGGTCGTTCCCCCTTGGGTGCAGTGATGGCGCACTACATCTCGAACGTGACGCTGTTCGACGGGCGGACCGTCAAGACCAAGCAGGGTGTGCACGTCGCTGGCGGAACGATCCAGTGGGTCGGTTCCCACACGCGCGCTCCGCGCGCGGCTCGCGCGGCGGAGGAGATCCCCGGCGTCGGGCGGACGGTCGCCCCTGGTTTGATCGATTGCCACGTGCACCTCTCGTTCGACGGTGAAGGGAGCTTCGCGGATGAGGCGGTCGGGCTCACGCCCGCTCGGGCGGCGATCAAAGGGGTCCGCAACGCTGCCCGGCACCTGGCACGCGGCGTGACCACCGTGCGTGACCTGGGCGGCACCGGCTCCGCGATCTGTGAGCTAGGACGAGCGATCGATGAGAACGTGATCCCCGGTCCTCGGGTGCTCGCTGCCGGGCAGGCGCTCACCGTCACCGGCGGGCACGGTCACAACCTCGCGATCGCGCGAGAGGTCGATGGCCCGGACGCCGTCCGCCGGGCGGTCCGCGAGGAGATCAAGGGTGGTGCGCGCGTCATCAAGGTGATCGCGACGGGCGGGGTCCTTACCCCGGGGATCGGCGCGACGTTCACGGCGTTCTCGCCCGCCGAGCTCGAGGCAGCCGTGGAGGAGGCACACAAGTGGGGTCGGGGGGTCGCGGCCCACGCGATCGGCGCTGAGGGGTCATGGAACGCCGTGGTCGCAGGCGTCGATTCGGTCGAGCACTGCGTCCAGGTGAGCCCGGCGCTCGCGAAGGAGATGAAGCAGCGCGGGACGTTCCGGTCTCCGACACTCTGTGCGATCCGGGGCATCTTGGATAACGCCGACGAGGTGCCTGAGTACGCGGTTTCGAAGGCGAGGGCGCTCGAGGCGGAGGGACAGGATTCGTTCCGCCGCGCCGTGCGTGCTGGGGTTCGACACGTCTGCGGGACCGATGCCGGCACGCCGTTCAACCCGCACGGCAGCGCTCCGCAGGAGCTGATCTACATGGTGCGGTGGGGTATGACTCCGCTGAAGGCGATGCAGGCCGCGACCGCCAACGGTGCGGAGCTCCTGCGGCTCCCGCTCGTCGGAACGGTCGACGCGGGCAAGGAGGCGGACCTGGTGCTCTACGACGCGAACCCGCTCGACGACATCCGTGCGCTGCTGACCCCACGACTCGTCGTGAAGGCGGGCGACATCGTCGCCGAGGGCGGCGCAGTGACATGAAGCTGTTGCTCATCGGCGGCACCTCGTTCGTCGGTCGTGCGGCCGTGGAGGAGGCGGTCTCCCGGGGTGACGAGGTGACCGTGTTCCATCGGGGCGAACGTGAGCCGGCCGAGCTCGCGGGTGTCGAGCACGTGCACGGTGATCGAGACGGAGGGCTCGATCCGCTCCGAGGCCGCTCGTGGGACGCGGCGCTCGACACGTGCGGCTACGTCCCACGCGTGGTGCGGGATTCGGCTCGCCTGCTGGCCGATGCCGTAGGGATCTACGGGTTCGTCTCGAGCCTCTCCGTCTTGCCCGACGACTCGTTCGCCGGCGCGAACGAGGAGACGACCGTCTACCAGCCGCCGTTCCCGGACACCGAGGAGATCACCGAACAGAGCTACGGCCCGTTGAAGGTCGCCTGCGAGCTGGAGGCACAGGCCGCGTTCCCCGGCCGCTGCCTCGTGATCCGGCCTGGCTATATCGTCGGGCCGAACGACCCGACGGATCGGTTCACCTATTGGATCCGGCGTGCGGATATCGGCGGGGAGATCTTGGCTCCCGGTCCGGAGGATGGCGACCTTCAGGTCGTGGACGCGCGGGACCTCGCCGTGTTCATGCTCGACCACCTGAGAGCTGGGACATCGGACGTCTACGGAGTGACCGGTCCGGCTGAGCCGCTCGTTTGGGGAACGTTCCTGCCGCTCGCGTCCGACGTATCCGGCTCCGATGCCGAGCTGAGCTGGGTGGATCGCCCGACCCTCGAAGCTGAACTGGGTGATGAGATGGACGAGGCGCTCCCGCTGCGCGACTACGCGTATCAGGGCCTTCATCGCTACGACGTCGGCAAGGCGATCGCCGCAGGCATGACGTATCGACCGCTCGGCCAGACGATCGCGGACACGCTCGAGTGGGATCGGTCTCGGGACCGTTCAGAGCCGATGCGCGCGGGACTCACGGGCGAGCGCGAGCGTTCGGTGCTCGAGGCGTGGAGGGCGGCACGCGCCTAGATCGGGTGCGTCCGCGAGACGACCTGCTCCAACACGTCGATGGCGGCGGCGAGCGTCGAGAGCTGATCCGGCGTGAGGGTGCGAAGTTCCGCCGCGAGCGCTTCGACGCGTTGCGTTCGACCGCGGCTGAGCGCCCGGCTCCCGCTCGCGGTCGCTCGAACGACCACGGCGCGCCGATCCTCCGGATCCGGCGCACGTGAGACGTAGCCGTCGCGCTCCATCCCGTCGACCAATCGCGTCATCGTGGGTGGCTCGACCTGCTCCGCGTCGGCGAGCTCCCCGATACGGCGTGGACCACCGGCCACCAATACGGAGAGGGCGGACAGTCGGGGAGCGGAGATCCCGAGGGCCTCGTCCTCGGTGCGCAGGCGACGCAAGAGGTGGAGCGCGGCCGAATGGAGCCGGTCGGCCACCGCATCCACCTCCCGCGCTGGGGAAGTCCGCCTTGACGAGCCCATCGATATTTGCTTAGCCTAAACAAATAGAAGTCTCGCACGGGAAGTGATCGATGGCAAGCATCGAAGAACGGACCCTGAGACCGTCGATCTGATCCGCTGGGCCTTGGGTGCCTAGCTGCCGAACACGTACTCCTGCTCGACCGAGTCGCAGGGATTGCCGCGGCCGAACGTGATCCGCATGTCGGTGACGTCGGCGACGCACCAGAAGCAGGTCACCGATCCCTCCACGCCCTCGATCTCGTGACGGCAGAGCGAGTCGGGCGCGCCCTCGTGATCGGAGAGGATCGTGCGCAGACCTTCCTCGGTGACGCTGCCCTCCGGTTCGGCGGCGAGGAGCTCTGCGGCTCGTCGGTACCGGATCGCTGATCGCCGCGCGTATGTAGGATCGCCTTCGTAGCCAAGCATGGTGTCGCACACGTAGTGGTTCGTATGAACGAGATGGCCGTGTTCGTCGGGCTCGGTCAGCTCGACCGCGGTGGCGGAGCCCTCGACGTTCACGACGGTCCCGTCCGAGGACGCCAACACGTTGTTGTACGACGATGCGCGGTCGTGTCGTATCGCGGTCCCTGCCATGGCGTCGAGGGAGGTGTCGCGGAGCATCGCGCGGACCTGGACCTCGCGCGGGATCCCGATGCGTTCATCGTTGGGAGAGAGCTCGTTGCCGGTCAGCGAGAGACCGGCGTCGTTCCATCCCACGCTGATCCACACCCCGTCGCCGATCGTGAACACGGCCGGATCGCCCGGGTACCAGCCGCTCGATGGCGACCAGGTCGTCCCGGTACCGGGGTGAGAGGTCGTTGTTGTGCGCCACGAGCACGTGCCCGTCGGCGGTCGCGGGTGGGACGGCGACCAGGTCGCTGCATCGACCGTCGATCGCCGGTCCATCCACCGCCCAATCGAGGCAGGTACCAGATCTCCTCGACCGTGCAGGCGAACAGGGCAAGCGGGTCGACGTCGGCGCCCGCCGCGGCGCCGTCGAGCTCCTCCAACGCCCAGGGCATCGCATCGGCGGTGATATCGCGGTAGCGCGAGGCGAGCGCGAGCTGCTCCGCCCGGCTCCGACCGTCCGGCAGGTCGTCGTCGAACGCCACCGCTCCGTGTAGGACGTCGGCACACGCTTCACCGATCCCGAGACCCACCTCGCGGTACGAGCCCTCGAACCGGAACACGGGGATCGTGTGCGGAGTCATCGATGGGTCATGCCTTCGATGCGAGCGGGGGAGGCGGTGGGATCGGCGGAGCCCCAGAGGAAGTCAGCGCCGGCGCCGGCGTATCCCGCCCCGTGGCGCGGGCCGCGATCACGAGCGCCCCGAGCCCCCAGATCACGGCCGCGGCCCACGCGATGCCCGCGATCACCGGGATCAAGGCGAGCGCGCGGAAGATCCCGAATCCGGCGAGGAACGCCAGCACGCGATGCGTCGGAGCCGCGACGAGCCGTCGCCCGAGCGCATACGCGCCGGCCGTATACCCGAGCCAGTAGATGAATCCCAGCGCGAAGAGCAGACCCAGGCCGAGCGGGATGCCGACGAGGATCCCGATCGCGATGAACGCGGTGAGCGGGATGCCGAAGAGCATCAACGCGCCGAACCCCACCGACGCCCCGAACCGGGCCACGGCCGTCCGCGCGGTCGCGTCTGCCGCTCGCGGCGTGAACAGGATCAGGAGCAACCCGAGCAGGAACGACGAGATGGACGTCGCGAGCCATACGAGCAGACGACTGACGAACGTGAACTCGCCGAGGTTCACGTCGAACCGGCTGACGCGCCGGAGCTGTCCGCCGACCGAGGCGGACGACGACACGATCGGTCGGTACCTCGAGACGACGTCCCCGCCGACCTGCGCGCCGTCCGAGACGGTGACCCGGCCGTTCACAGCGACGACGTTCTCACCGACGCGCCCGGAGACGGTCACGTCGCCGTTGAACGCGATCACCTGTCCGATGACGTTGCCGTCGATCTCTGCCGGGCCGTTGAAGATGACGGCGTTGTCGACGGTGCTGCCCTCGGGTAGCCGGAGCTCGCCCGTGAGCACGACGAACGGCCCGCTCGTCAGTGGTCCCTGCGTGAAGCGATCCGCGAACGCGGGCAAGGCGATCGCGAGCGACGCGCCGAGGGTCAACGCGAGCACCAGCAACGATCGTCGGGTCCGCATCGCGGCTTCCTTCCTCTCCGGTGGGTAGAGGCTACCGGAGGTCGTGGCGCGGGGCCAGGCGTTGAGCTCGGCGGCGGCCGTCATAGCGAGGCTCATGATGGGCCGGGTCGCTCGATCACCATCAGCCAGGAGAGGACGCGCTCACCGTCGCGGACGTCGGTGTCGAGGACCTGTTCCACCTTGCGCATGCCGGCTCTCTCGTACGCGCGATGTGCACGGAGGTTGTCCACGGCCGTCAGCAGGGCGACCGTGTTCGCGCCGCGCTGGTCGAACAGGTACGCACAGGTGAGCGCTACGGCCCGCGATCCGACCCCCACGCCGACCACATCGGGCTCTCCGATCAGGATGTCCAGTCCGTACGTATCCGGACCGGTCGCGACGCCCGTGTCCCGCATCTCCTCGGCGTAGTCGTCCCACCGATAGAACTGGAGGTACCCGACGGGGCGGTCGCCCAGCTCGATGATGCAGCTCGTCGTCGACCCTTCGGGGTCCATGCGGGGGCCGTAGTGGTCCACGACGCGCTGGAACGTGACGGGCGCGGGTTCGTCGTCCGTGTCCCACCACTCGGCCACGTGCGGCTCGTTCCGCCAGCGCACGAGGAGTTCGTAGTCGTCTCGTTCAGCCCGCATCCGGCGGATCTTGAGGTCCGCGTCTCGCGCGATGAACCCTTCCTGTGCCATGGCCAGCATCCTGCCACGACCATTGACGCCGACGCGGCCCCCCGGCGATGCTGCCCACAGGAGGAGGGATCGCTCTGCGTCGTGACAGGCTCGATCCGATACGGATGGCCGGAGCCTCGGGTTCGCGTCTTTCCCGCAGGCAGCTGCTCGGCTACGCGGGCGTCGGTGCCGCGGGCCTCGGCCTCTCGTCGGTCCTGGCCGCATGCGGCGGCACCTCCGGGTCGTCCACCCCTTCCTCCTCGTCCAGCACGTCGGCGGCTTTCGATTGGGCCTCTCAGTCCGTCACCGGCTCATTCACGTTCGGTAACTGGCCGCTGTACATCGACCGGGACCTCGTCGACGGCGAGCACGTGCATCCGTCGCTCGAATTGTTCAAGCAGGAGTCGGGGATCACCGTCGACTACAAGGAAGTCATCCAGTCCTATGACGAGTTCTTCGCGAAGCTGCGGCTCCTGCTGGAAGGGGACCAGCCGACCGGCTTCGACCTGATCGTGATGGGGTTCCCCAAATGGCTCCCGTTGATGATCGCGAACGACTACCTGATCCCGCTCGATCACACGCAGTTGCCCAACTTCGCGGCGAACGTGGCTCCGTCGTACCAGGACCCGGCGTATGACCCGGGCAATCGCTACTCGATCCCGTACATGTCCGGGATCACGGGGATCGGCTACGACCCACAGCTCACGGGACGCGAGATCACGAGTGTGAACGACCTGTTCGACCCGGCGTTCGCGGGCAAGGTCGGGATGTTCGGCGACACGGAGGACATGCCGAACCTCACGTTGCTGGGGATGGGCGTCGAGCCGAAGGATTCGACCGAAGACGATTGGAACGCGGCCGCGGAGATCCTCCGCAAACAGCGTGAAGACGGCATCGTGCGCCAGTACTACGGGCAGAACTACGTGTCGGCACTCACCGCCGGCGACGTGGCATTGACCATGGCCTGGTCGGCCGACATCCTGCAACTCCAGCAGGAGGACGCGCCGCAGCTTAAGTTCGTCGTGCCGGACGAGGGTGCGCTCTTGTGGACCGACAGCCTCTGTATCCCGAAGCTCGCGGAACACCCGCTCGACGCGCTGACGTTCATGGATTTCATCTATCAGCCGAGGGTGGCGGCGATGATCGTCGGCTGGATCCAGAACGTGTCGCCGGTGCCCGCGTCGCAGCAGGTGCTGGCCGCTCAGGGGAGCCCGGTCGCCGACAGTCCGCTCGTGTTCCCCACGGACGCCATGTACGCGAAGCTCCACGGGTACCGCGTGCTCACGCCGACGGAGCAGCGGACATGGGACTCCCTCTTCCAACCGATCTATCAGGGCTGAGGATGGACACGCGACCGTCCCCCGCGATCGCCATCGACGACTGCCTCTCCGTCCGCGACGGCCATCTGTGGATCGAAGGCTGCGACACGGTCGAGCTCGCCCAGCGGTTCGGGACGCCGGTCCATGTGGTCTCCGAGGACCAGTTGCGGCGCAACGTTCGTCGGATCGGGGCGGCGTTCACCGACGCCTGGCCCGAGGGCGACGTTCGGCTCCTCCCGTCGATCAAGGCCAACATCACGCTGGCGCTCCGGCGGATCCTCACCGAAGAGGGAGCCGGATGCGACACGTTCGGTCCCGGCGAGCTCGAAGCGGCGCTCCGGTGCGATGTTCCGCCCGAGATGATCTCGGTGAACGGATCGGTGAAGTCGCCGGAGCTGATCGCGACCGCCGTGGCCGCCGGCTGCAGGATCACGCTCGACAGCGTCCGTGAGATCTCGCTGGTGCGCGAGGCCGCGCGTCGCGCCGGCACGCGCGCTCTCGTCCGGTTCCGCGTTCGGCCCGACTACGACGGGCTGGAGATCTCCACGGAGTTCGCGGAGGAGGACATCTCGATCCGTGAAGCGGCGGCCGCGTACAAGCCGGGCATCCCCACCGAGGACCTCGAGCGGTTCGGGCGGGAGGCCATCGACGCGGAGGAGTTGGACGTCCTCGGGGTGATGGCGCATCTCGGACGGCATCACCATGCCGTGGAGGTGTGGCGGGCGATGGCCTTGAGTTTGGCCGAGACGATCGGCCGGCTCTCTCGTGCATGGGAAGGATGGACGCCGCGGGAGATCGATGTGGGAGGGGGATTCGCGTCGCCGCGCGACCCCACGGGGCGGGCCACCCGTCGCGGCTCGGCGCGACCGCTCGAGGAGCGCTCGCCCCCGATCGAAGCGTACGCAGAGGCCATCGCGTTCTCGCTCCGCGACGGTCTCGCGCACGAGGGGATCGCGACCACGGGGATCCGCTTGGAGGCCGAGCCCGGTCGCGCGCTCTTCGCCGACACGGGGATCCACCTCGCGACCGTCCGCAACCTGAAGGCGCAAACGCGTCCGATCGCTCATCGGTGGATCGAGACCGACACGACCGAGATGTTCCTCCCCGACGGGTTGATCGAACACAACCGATGGACGATCGTCGTTGCGGACCACGCGGACCGACCGCCCGCGCAGACCGCCGACGTGGTGGGGATGAGCTGCGGGTTCGACGTGATCGCGCACGACGTGGCGCTCCCCGACGTTTCGCCGGGCGATGTGATCGTCGTCTTGGACACCGGCGCGTACCAGGACGCGGCGTCGAGCAACTTCAACGCGCTCCCGCGGCCGGCGACGGTGCTCGTCCACGACGACGGCGCCGAAGTGGTGAAGCGCGCGGAGTCCGTCGACGACGTGTTCCGCCGAGACGTGATCCCGCCTCGACTGGGAGGTCCGGCCGCATGACGATCCTCGGTCTGGATCACGTCTCGGTCACGACCGCCGATATCGCGCGGTCCCTCGCGTTCTACCGCGATCTGCTCCAGATCCCCGTCAAGGGGGTGGCCGAGCTCTCCGGCCCCGAGGTCGAGCAGATCACGGGTGTGGCCGGCGCGCGGATGTTGACGGCCGACCTCGACCTGGGAAACGGGCAGGTGCTCGAGCTGGTCGAATACCTCGGAGGCAGCGAGGGAATCGCGCTTCCGCTGGATCAGGCGGGCTCCGGTCACATCGGCTTCGCGGTCCGCGATGTGTCCGAGCTCCATCGGCGGTTGGTGGATGCCGGGATCCCCGTCACATCGGAGCCCACGCGGATCTCGGATCCGGGTGACTGGTTCGGTGCGTGGTGCATGACGGTCCGCGATCCCGACGGGGTCGCGGTGGAGCTGGTCCAGCGTCCCGTGCGCATCGTCCCAGCGACGGGAGACGAGGATCGGCTCCGCCTCGACTGACGTCGTGTCGGAGGGCGCCGGTACGGTCGTGCCACCCTTCCTCGACGAAAGGACGGCCCATGGACCGGATCGGGATCGCCCTCCTCTCGCTCGCCTTCGGCGCCGCCGTCGGCGTCGTCGTCTCCGCGATGCGGCGACGTCCGCCACCGAGCCGTGACGCCGACGCCTTCGCGATCGTGCAGGCGCGGCTCGACGCGCAATCGTCGGAGCTCCGGCGGATCGCAGACGCGGCGTCCGCACGCGATCTGACCGGGGAAGAGATGCGCGTCACGCTCGATGGGGCGCGTCGCACCCTCGAGGAGCTCCATGTCCGCGACGAGCAGCGCCGGCAGACGGATACCGAGGGGCGCGAGGTGATCAAGCGCCTTTCGACGGTGCTCGCCGGTGGTGCGTCGAAGGGCCGGGCAGGCGAGCACGTCTTGCGCGAGCATCTCTCGCAGCTGCCGCCCGGGATGCTGGTCACCGATCTGCGCGTCGGCGGGAAGGTCGTGGAGTTCGGGCTGATCCTGCCGGACGGTCGTCGGCTCCCGATCGACTCTAAGTGGACCGCGCTGAGCGAGCTCGAGGCGTTGGAGGCCGCCGACGATCCCGTCACGCGGGACGCGTGCGCGCGCGACGTCGAACGCGCCGTGACGGTCCGAGCTCGCGAGGTCGCGCAGTACCTCGATCCCGCAGTGACGGCGCCCGTCGCCGTGGCCGCGGTGCCGGACGCCGCGTACCGCGTCCTGAAACGCGCACACGCCGACGCATGGGCGAAGGGCGTCGTGATCGTTCCCTACTCGTCCGCGTTGCCGATCGTCCTCTTCCTCTACAGCCTGGTTCAGCGGTTCGGCGATGCGGCCGACGTGCAGGCGAGCCTGGCAGAGGTGGCGACGGCGCTGGACGCGATGGAGGCGGTGATCGAGAACAAGGTGACGCGCGCCGCGACCATGCTCACGAACGCGGCCGATGAGTTCCGGTCGAACCTCGGCAAGGCACGGGGATCGATCGCGCGTGCGCATGCCGACGGTCACTCCCGCGGGGATGCCGACCCGCTCGTGGACGGGAGCCGGCTGTCGATCGTGGCGGGAGGCGCGGCGCTCGATTGACAGTTCTATGCACATGCTTGCATAGTTATCCGTATGTTCGAAGCGTCGGTTCGGGTGGCGGTCCTCGGAGCATCCGGTTTCGCTGGTGGCGAGCTCCTCCGCTTGTCGGTCGATCACCCCGCGATCGACGTGACGTTCCTGGGGGCATCGGCCTCGGTCGGCAAGACGCTCGGCGAGGTGCATCCGCACCTCGCCTCGCTCCCCCAGGGCGGGGACCTCCTGCGAGAGATCTCCGCCGACGCCGTGTCGGCGTCGGCGGATGTGGCGTTCTGCGCCCTCCCGCACGGGGCGAGCGCTGCGCTCGCCCCGGCGCTCCTCGAAACCGGGGTGAAGGTGATCGATCTGGCCGGAGACTTCCGTCTTCCCGCGTCGGCCTATCCCGATTGGTACGGGTTCGAGCATCCGGCCGCCGACTGGTTGGGGAAAGCCATCTACGGCCTCCCGGAGCTCTTCGGCGATCAGCTTCCCGGCGCGCAGCTGATCGCGAACCCCGGATGCTTCCCGACGCCGGTGATCCTGGGCGTGTCTCCGCTCCTGTCCGCGGGCTTGGTCGAGTCGGGCACGATCCACGTGGACGGCAAGACGGGACTCTCGGGGGCAGGCCGGGGGCAGAACGACGCCGCGCTGTACACCTCGAGCGAGGAGAGCGTGCGACCCTATCGGCTCCCGCGACATCAACACACACCCGAGATGGAGCGCGGGCTCGAGCTCGCCACAGGGTTCACGCCCACGGTGCTGTTCGCGCCGCACCTGGTGCCGGCCGTTCGTGGGGTCGTGACCACCTGCTTCGCGCCGCTGGCGCCCGGTGTCTCGACCGACGACCTCACCGAGTGCTTGACCGAGATATACGCGGCCCGGCCGTTCGTCCGGGTGATGCGCGCAGGGGAGATGGTGGACTCGAAGCGAACCCGCGCGACCAACGTCGTCGAGCTGCAAGCGCTCGCCGATCCACGGACCGGGACCGCCGTCGTGATCGGCGCGCTAGATAACCTCGTCAAGGGCGCGGCCGGTCAGGCGATCCAGAACCTGAACGTGTCGCAGGGCTGGAACGAGGCGGTCGGCCTCCCCACCGTCGCGGTCGTCCCATGAGCGTCACGTATCCGCGAGGATCCCGGGGGGCGACGTGAGCGATCGACAGTTCCCGCCGCAGATCCGTCAGCGCACCGTGGCCAAGGCGCGGACGTTGATCGAGGCACTGCCGTTCATGCGAGAGCATCACGGCAAGGTCATCGTCGTGAAGTACGGCGGCGCCGCGATGGAGCAGGCTCCGCTCGCGACGTCGTTCGCGGAGGACGTCGCCCTCCTGCAGAGCGCGGGGATCCTGCCGGTGATCGTGCACGGTGGCGGCCCGCAGGTCACGAAGGTCTCCGCGCAGCTCGGGATCGAGACCACGTTCGTGGACGGCATCCGGGTGACCGACGCGGAGACGCTCGACGTGGCCACGATGGTCCTCGCCGGGAAGCTCAACACGGATGTCGTGGCGTCGCTCGTGACGGGCGGTGTGCCTGCGGTGGGGCTCTCCGGGGTGGACGGCGGTCTCCTGCTTGCCCGTAAGCAGACCGGACCCGATCTTGGCTTCGTCGGTGAGGTCGTGCACGTGAATCCGGACGTCGTTCGCACGCTGATGGATCGTCGGTTCGTGCCCGTGGTTGCCTCGATAGCCGTGGACGTGCACGGGCAGGCGTACAACGTCAACGCCGATGTGGTGGCGACCGAGCTGGCGATCGCGCTCGGGGCGGAGAAGCTCGTCTTCCTGAGCGATGTTCCCGGCGTGATCGGACCGACGGGCGATCTCCTGTCCGAGTTGTCGGCCGAGCAGTGTCTGGATCTGTTGGGGCGCGACGGTGTCGTTGAGGGCGGGATGATCCCCAAGCTCGAGAGTGCGGCCGAGGCGATCAAAGCCGGGGTGAGCCGGGTGCATCTGGTCGACGGGCGCGTCGAGCACTCGCTCGTGCTCGAGCTCTTCACGCCCGAGGGCGTCGGCACGATGGTCACGCCGAGCGCCGACGAGGTGGGCGCGTGAGCCGCGGGAGTGGGGCGTGAAGACGCGACGCCAACAGGCGATCCTGTCGCTCGTTGGGCGGGAACGACTAGCGTCTCAGGAGGAGATCCGCGCGCGCCTGGTCGCCCTGGGTCTTCCCGCGACCCAGTCGACGATCTCGCGAGACGTCGAAGAGCTCGGGCTCGCGCGGATCCACGATCACGATGGCACCCGGTACGTCGTCCCCGGCGACGGGTCGGCCCCGGTCCCGATCCGCCTCCTGCGGCATCTGCTCGAGGAGTTCGCGCTGTCGTTCACGCGGAGCGATCACGGGCTCGTGATCCGGACACCACCAGGGGCCGCTGCGGCCCTCGCCGAAGGGATCGATCGGGTGGGACTCGCGGACGTCGCCGGCTCGATCGCCGGGGACAACACGATCCTCATCATCGGCCGGGAGGGGATCGCTGCGGCGACGCTCGAGCGATCGTTCACACAGATCATGGAGGTCGAGAGATGAAACGTGCGGTTCTCGCGTACAGCGGCGGACTCGATACGTCCGTCACGATCCGGTGGCTGGTGGAGCAGGGCTATGAGGTGCATGCCGTCGCGGTCGATGTCGGCCAGCAGGAGGACTTCGGAGGCGTCGTGGAACGCGGTCGGCTCGCAGGAGCGACCGACGTCCGCTTGGTCGACGCCGTCGACCGCTTCGCCTCCGGATTCCTGACCCACGCGATCAAGGCGAACGCGCTCTACGAAGGCAAATACCCGATGGTGTCGGGTCTCGCGCGCCCGTTGATCGTCGAGGAGGTCGTGAAGATCGCCCGCGAGGTCAGCGCCGAGGTCGTCGCGCACGGCTGCACCGGCAAGGGCAACGACCAGGTGCGGTTCGAGGTGTCGTTCGGCGTGCTTGCGCCCGATCTTCAGGTGCTGGCGCCGATCCGCGACGCGAACATCCCGCGCGAGAAGGCGTTGGTCCTCGCGGAGGAATGGGGCATCCCCGTCGCGTCGATCGTGAGCTCCTACTCGATCGACGAGAACCTGTGGGGTCGGACCGCGGAGTGCGGGCCGCTCGAGGATCCGTGGGTCGCGCCACCCGAGGATGCGTTCGCACGGACCGCGGCGGTGGCGGACCGGCCCGCCGTACCCGCCGAGACCGTCGTCACCTTCGAGCGCGGACTGCCCGTGGCGCTCGAAGGCCGGGCGACGCCGCTCCCCGAGTTGATCCGTTCGCTCGACGGTCTCGGGGGGTCGTACGGCTTCGGCCGGGTGGACATGATCGAGAACCGGCGGGTGGGCATCAAGTCTCGCGAGCTCTACGAGGTGCCCGGCGCGCTCGCGATCATCACCGCGCATCGAGCGCTGGAGGACCTGACCCTCGAGCGGGAGGTTGCGCACGAGAAGCCGAAGGTCGAGCAGCGGTGGACCGACCTCGTCTACGACGGACAGTGGTTCTCACCGCTCCGCTCGGCGCTCGACGCCTTCGTCGACGCCACCCAGACGCACGTGACCGGCGATGTCCGGTTGCGGTTCGAGCCCGGCTCCTGCACGGTCGTCGGGCGTCGGTCGGCGCACTCCCTCTACGACCTGTCGCTCGCGACGTACGGCAGCGGCGACGCGTTCGACCAAGCCGATGCCGAGGGGTTCGTCAGGCTCTACGGCCTGCCGCTCAAGGTGTGGTCCGCGAAGCAGGGCGGTGTGTGACGAACCCGATCCGGCCGGACGGACCGCTCTGGGCGGGGCGGTTCGCGGCCAGCCCCGCGCCGGAGGCGCATGCGCTCGGCCGGAGCCTGGCGTTCGACGTGCGGCTCGCTGAAGCGGACGTTCGAGCCTCGGTGGCGCACGTCTCCGGGCTCCGCGATGCCGGGCTGCTCACCCCGGATCAGGCGTCGGAGCTCGAGGACGCGCTCAGAGCCGTCGGCCGCGAGATCGTCGAGGGCGACCTCGCGATCGATCCCGCGGACGAGGACATCCACTCGGTGATCGAACGGGCCGTCACCGAACGGCTCGGAGACCTGGGCGCTCGGTTGCACGCCGGACGGAGCCGCAACGATCTCGTCGTTGCCGATCTCCGCCTGTGGTCGCTCGACGCCGGCCGCCGGATCGGCGGACTTACCACGATGCTCGTGCGCAGCCTGCTCGCGCAGGCGCGCGCGCACGCCGCGACGGTCATGCCGGGATCCACGCACCAGCGCCCCGCCCAGCCCGTCACGCTCGGCCATCACCTGCTCGCCCATGGGTGGGCGCTCACCCGGGACCTCGAGCGGTTCGCTGGATGGTCCGTTCGCACATCCGTCTCGCCGTTGGGTGCGGGGGCGATCGCGACGTCGACGCTGCCGCTCGACCCGGCGGCGATCGCCCACCGGGCGGGGTTCGCACGGGCGTTCACGAACTCGATCGACGCCGTCTCCGATCGGGACTTCGTGCAGGAGTTCCTGGCGGTCGCCGCGATCGAGGCCACGCATCTGTCCCGCCTCGCGGCCGATCTGGCCCGCTGGTCGGACCCGGCGATCGCCTGGGCGGAGCTCGACGAGGCGTACACGACGGGGTCGAGCATGATGCCGCAGAAGCGCAATCCGGACACGGCCGAGCTCGCGCGCGCGAAGGCCGCGCGGGTCGCGGCAGGGTTCGTCGGGCTCACGGCGGTGCTGCAGGGGTTGCCGCTCGGGTATCACCGAGATCTGCAGGAGGACAAGGAGCCCGCGTTCGATGCGGCCGACACGCTGGAACTGGTGCTCCCGGCGCTGATCGGCGCCGCGGAGACCATACGGTTCGACCCCGCCGCGATGCGGATGGCGGCGTCGGACGAGGGCCTGTTCGCGACGGATCTGGCGGAGGCCCTCGTGCGCGGCGGCCTGCCGTTCCGCGAGGCACATCATCAGATCGGTGAACTGCTGAAAGCGCTCGCGTCCGGTGGACGTTCGCTGCGCGATCTGACCTCCGCGGAATGGGAGGCGGCGGGTCTCGCGGGTGGCGATGCGTTGCTGGACCCCGACGTCTCGGTGCGCGCGCGGAGCGGTGTGGGTGGACCGTCGCCCGACCGCGTGAAGGAACAGGCCGACGCGCTCGTGTCGGCGCTGGAGGCGATCGAACCCTGAGCGCGGCTAGCGCCCGGTCGCCGCGTCGACCGTGACCGTGTCGTCGTCGCTCGGCAGGGTCGCGAGCGGGACCGACACGGTGAACGTGCTCCCGACGTCGGGATCGCTGTGGACCTCGATCCGGCCGCCCATCGCGTCGACGAGGCCGCGGACGATGTGCAGCCCGAGCCCAACGCCGCCGTACGAACGCGTGGCGGACTGGTCCACCTGATAGAAGCGATCGAAGATGCGCGGGAGGTCTCCCGCAGCGATCCCGATACCGTGATCCTTCACCCAGAACGTGAGTGCTCCGTCGTCCACGCGCGCGCCTACCGAGACGGGCTCCGGGGCCATCGAGTACTTGAGCGCGTTGTCGAGCAGGTTGACCACGATGTCCTGCACACGGACCCGATCGCACACGACGAACGGCAGATCGTCCGGAACATCGTTCGACACGCGCTCGTTGTTGTCGTGGAAGTCGGCGATCGCCTCTCGCACCAGATCGCCGAAGCTGAACAGGAATACGGCGTTCGTCGACCCCTCGTTCTCGAGGTTCGACTCGCGGAGGACGTTCGCGATCATCCGGAACAGGCGGCTCGACTGCCGTTCGATCGCGGAGATCGCCTCGGCGGCGATCGGGTCGCTGGCGACCTCGGTCTCGCGCAACATGTGGACGTAGCCGCGGATGCTCGTGAGGGGCGTGCGCAGCTCGTGCGACGCCGCAGCAACGAAGTCGCTCTTCAGCCGGTCGAGCTCGCGGAGCTCGGCGACCGTGGCTTGTTCCCGCTCCAACAGGTCGGAGAGCTGCGTGGCCTGCTCCTGGAGCTGCGCGTTCTGACGCCGCAGACGCCGGGTGATCCCGATCATCAAGGGGAGCAGCACCGCATACAGGACGATCAATCCTGCAGCGAGCGAGATCGACAGCGTCCTCGTGAGTCGGCTGATCTCGGTCTGGATCACCGAGTAGTCCTGGTAGACCTCCACGACACCTTGGACGGGTCCATCGGCGCTCAGACGGAACGGCACGTACGTCTCGAACAACCGATCGGCGATCGCGCGCTCGCCGACGTTCTCGTTCGCGGTCAGATCCGAGACGTCGCTCGACAGCTCGCCACCGAGCGCTTCTTTCAGATCGTCTTCGAGCCCGGGCTTCGTCCCGACCTCGGCGGGGTCGTTCGAGTAGAGCACCGAGCCATCCCTGCCCCAGATCTTGATCCGGACGATGCCCGGGTCGGCCTGGACCACGGTCTCGACCTGTCGTTGGATCACGGCGAACCGATCGCCCTTGATCGGCCCCGCGAAGTCGGATGACGTGAGGAGCGGCCCGAGCGCGTCGCCGGCGACGAGCTCCGCGCGGCTGGCTGCCGCGCGCTCTTCCCGCGCGCGGACGTCGCGTGTCCGGAATGTCGTGATCGCGACCCCGATCAGGACGAAGATGACCAAGCTCGTGAGCGCGAACCAGGTGATGATCCGCGTCTCCGGCACCTGTTGCCCATCCCTCGGGCGTCGTCCGGCCATCCTCCTGGTATCGACCCCCGGGTGGACCGGGTGAAGCATCCGGTCCACCCGGTATCCGGGGCGCGCGCTACCCTTCCTGACATGGCCTTCCTGAGCGCGTTGATCCTGTTCGCCCACCCGGACGACGCGGAATTCATGTGTGGCGGGACCGTCGCCTCCTGGTCCCGGGCCGGCTGCGCCGTCCACTACGTGGTCATCACGGACGGCTCGGCCGGCTCGAACGAACCAGGCGTCTCGCGGGAGTCGCTCCGGGAGGTCCGCGAGCGAGAGCAACGAGCGGCCGCCGACGTCTTGGGCGTGCGGAGCGTGACGTTCCTCGGAGAGCTGGACGGCATGCTCGAGGTGAACCTCGACACCCGCAGGAAGGTCACGCGTGAGGTCCGACGCCTCCGCCCGGAAGTCATCGTTGCCCCCGATCCGTCTCGCTTGTGGTTCGGGACCGGATACATCAACCACACGGATCACAAGGCCGCTGGGATGCTGGCACTCTCGGCGATCATGCCCGACGCCCCGACGCGCTTGATGTTCCCCGAGCTCCTCGACGAAGGACTCGAGCCCTTCGACGTCCCCAACCTGTGGCTCAGCTCGCACGAACCCGACACGTACGTCGACATCAGCGACACGATCGATCTGAAGGTGAAGTCGCTGACCCAACATGTCTCGCAGGGGGGCGCCGACGCGGAGGAGCGGGTGCGGGAGCGCGCCCGCGAGATCGGGGCCGAGGGTGGACACGGTTCCGCGGAGGCGTTCAAGACGTTCCGATTCGTTGACGAGGACGAGGAGGAGCGCTGATGGAAGAACACGGGCCTGAACCCGAAGAGCCGATCGAGCTCACGCCGGACGAGCGGTCCGACGTCGAGGCGGACCTGCACGATCTCGGTGCGATGCGCGTGCTGTTCGCCGCGCAGGGAGTGAAGGGCGTCGTGATCGCGTGCCAGGACTGTGGCGCGAATCACTTCTACGAATGGGAGCTCCTGAAGGACAACCTGGAGCACATGCTCGAGGCGGGTGAGCCACGGATGCACGAGCCCGCGTTCGACATCCAGGAAGAGGAGTACATCCAGTGGGACTACGGGAAGGGCTACATCGACGCCCTCTCCGACACGGGCCTCGAGCCCGACCGCAAGATCGAGGTCGCGCAATGTCCATGGTGCGAGACCGTGTTCGAGCCCCACTTCCAGTTCTGCCCTCGTTGCGGCCGTTCGGTCGGTGCGGTCCGCCTATATCACGAGCTCGTCGGGCGGGGGATGGATGAGCGCGAGGTGCGCGCACTGCTGGTCCGCGCGGGCTACGAGCCCTTCTGACGCGAAGGTGTCGTCGGCTCCAGGATGCACTCGTCGGGGGTCTTATCAGGCCGCAGCCCCCTGAACGACGGCGCACGCATCTTCTTCGCACCCTTCGTGATCTCCAGGTACTCGACCTCGCAGACGAGCGAAGCCTCCACGAACGTCGCCCCCTTGACCTGTGCCAGCTCCGGGTCGTCGATCGGCGGCGTGTCACGCCGGATCGCGTCCAACCGTTCCTGGATGGTCGCGAGCATCACATCGGTGAAGCCCGTGCCCACCTGACCGATCCATCGCCAGGTCGCGTCGTCCAGCGCGCCCACCAACAGCGCCCCGAACGTCGCGGAGCGTCCGCCTTGGCCCGGCGTCCACCCGAGGATCACACAGTCTTGCGTGTTCGTGAGCTTGATCTTCCGCCATGTGTCGGAACGTCTGCCGGGCAGGTACTTCGAGCCGAGTCTCTTGGCGACGACCCCTTCCAGACCGAGACCTTTCGCGGCGGCCGTGAACGCTTCGCCTTCCCCCTCCACGTGGGTCATCAGCTGGAGCCGGTCGTCCTGCTCCACGATCAGCTCCAAGAGCTCACGCCGTTGCTCGAGCGGGAGGCCGGTCGTGTCGTGCCCGTCCAGCCAGAGCAGATCGAAGACGACGAGCGCGACCGGAAGCTGCTTCGCCATCCGCTTGATCTCTCGCTCGTTCGCCAGGTTCATCCGTTGCTGCAACGCCTCGAACGAGTTCCTCCCGTCGGCATCGAACGCCACGATCTCGCCGTCGAGAACCGCGTTCACCTGATCGACGAGCTCGTGGATCATGTGGATGTCGGGGTACTGCAACGTGACGTCGCGTCCGGATCGTGTGATCAGCTTCGTCTCGCCGGTCGTCATCTCCGCCAGGCACCGGATCCCGTCGAGTTTCGGTTCGAACGACCAGGCGTCGTCGTCGAACGCCTTCCAGCCACCCTCGGCGAGCATCGGCTGGAAGCGCGGTGCCGACTCGATCATCGGGGCGTCCTGCGCGCTCGCCAGGAACGCGAGCCAGTCGGTCCGGGTCTTCACGAAGTGGAACTCGATCCCCGGATAGCGCCGACCGTGCAGCCGGAAGGAGACCTTCTTCTCGTCCCACTCGACGGGCTCGTACCAGCCGTCGTCGAAGATCCGGACCTCACCGGCCCCGTAGTGTCCGGCGGGGATCGTCCCCTCGAACGACCCGTACTCGAGCGGATGATCCTCGGTGCGGACGGCGAGGCGCTTGTCGCCCTTGGCCGTCGGGAGTCCTTTGGGCACGGCCCAGGACGGCAGCGCCCCGTCCCGCTCGAGGCGGACGTCGTAGTGCAGCCGCGTCGCTCGGTGCTTGTGGATCACGAACGAGTTCCCTTGGCCGGCCACCGCGCCGGGCGCGGGCTCCGGTGTCCCCTCGAAGTCACGTTTGCGGATGTATTCCGCCAGGTTCGGGTCCTTCGAGGCGGCGATCACCTCGGCCGACGTCCGCGGGCGGGTGGTGGGGGGATCCGCCCGGTCCTGTTGTTCGATACCGACGGCCGCGAACGCGTCCGCCAGGTCTGCCGCTTCGGTGCGGACGCCCGCGAACAGGTCGCCGACGCGCGCGAACCGCTCCCACACGTTGTCGATCCGGAAGTCTTGCGGCTCGAACCCACCCTGCACGACCTCGTCCCATGTGAGCGGCGTGGAGACCGGCGCCCGTGGCTCGGGCCGCAACGAGTAGGCCGCCGAGATGTTGGCGCCCGACCGGTTCATGTTGTGGTCGATGAAGACCTTGCCGGTCCGATCCGCGATCTTCCATGCCATCGTCACGCGGTCGGGATCGGCCTTCTCGATGAGTCTGCCGCACCGTCCGACGAACGCCCGCACCTGGTCGTAGCTGTACGTCCCGCGCTGGATCGGGATGTAGATCTGAAGACCGGTCGCGCCCGAGGTCTTCGGGAAGGCGGTGAGGCCGAGCTGATCGAGGAGCGCCTTGATATGCCGGGCGACGATCAGCACGTCCTCGTAGGTGTAGGGCGGGAACGGGTCGAGGTCGAAGAACAGGTAGTCCGGGTGCTCGACATCCTCGCACCGCGAGTGGAGCGGATGGAACTCGATGCAGCCGAGGTTCGCGATGAAGAGGAGCCCGGCAGCATCCGCGATCGTCATGTAGTCGATCACACCGGTCTTCGCGTCGTCGCTCGACACGGGACACCGCCCGATCCAGTCCGGCACATGCGAGGGCGCCGACTTCTCATAGAAGAACGGTCCGTCGATCCCGTCTGGCATCCGCTTCAACGTGAGCGGTCGATCGGCGAGGTGCGGAACGATCAGCGCCGCGACGTTGAAGTAGTACGCGACCAGATCGCCTTTGGTGTAGCCCTCATCGGGCCAGAAGATCTTGTCCAGGTTCGACAGGCGCAACTCCCGTCCGTCGACCTCGAACCACCACGCGTCCCCATCCCTTCGGACATCGAGCGCCTGCGGGAACTCGACGGTGAACGCCGTTGGCGATGTCCGTGCGCGCTTCCGTCTCGCAGGCATGCCGCGATGGTAGCGACCGTGACAGGATGCGGGCCGTGTGATACGAAGCGGCGTCGCGACCGGATGGAGGGACGATGGACCGGATCAAGCGGAACCCCGGAGGCTGGGGGCTGGCCCTTGGGGGAGCGATCGCGCTCATCTCCATCTTCTTCGCATGGTTGGTGGTGTCGAACACGGCCGCGGGCGTTTCGTCCCGCGTCCGGGGCGTGGGAACCGTCACGGGCCAGACGATCGGATTCCTCGGCCTGCTGGCGATCATCGCCGGACTCGGCGTGGCCGCATCGACGGGGAGCGGCCGCATCTGGTGGGGCCTGCTCGGGTTGCTCGGGGTCGGCGTCGTGTTGGCGGCTGGCCTCGTGGCGATCTTCTCGCCGGCCACGCTCGCGCAGAACTTCGCCACCACCCAGCTCGTCTCCACGATGAAGCTGACCGGCGCCCAGACGTCGGCGAGTCAGGCGATCAAGGCTGGTTTCGATTCCGGAACGCTCAGCGCTCGGGTCGCGATCGGCGCGATCATCGGGCTGGTCGGCGCAGTCCTCGGCGTCCTCGGCGTGATCTACGGGATGGCCAAGAAGCCGCAACCTGACTGATCGAGGAACGTCGCGACCGCATCAAGCACGGCTCGTGGGTTCTCCACGTGGAGCGAATGCCCCAACCCATCGAAGCGAACGGCTCGGGCGTGGGGCATCACGTCGATCGCGTGCTCGACATCGGCGTCTTCGAGTGGCGACGTTGGGAAACCGTGTCCGTGGCGCGATGTGGCTGGGCTGCTTGCTCGTCGCGGTCTCGCTCACCGGGTGCCATCCCGATGCTGGACCTCCAAGGCTTCGGAGACAGGGATCGCCGTGAGGCTTGTGCTCGTGCCAGACCGGTCCAACGGCTGCTGCGGCATCGTGTCGGTGAACGATGAAGGTCGTTCGATCCGGGTCTTCTGCGAAGTCACCGCATTCGACGCAAACGGACTGCTCACCTATGCGGGGCTGGTTCCTCATCCTTCTCCGGGAGAGAGGCGAAACCCGATGACCGGGGAGGGCGGGTTCCTCGCCCCTCCAGGGCGCCACCAGCAGCCCCACGCGGATCTCCCGATCGATCTCGCCCGCGATTCGTATCGGTCGAAATGCCGGGTCGCGATATGGCATGGGGTACCGCCTCTCTGACCGACCCCTTCGATCGTCGCTAATCTCCGGTCCGTGAGCACGCCGGCGGAAGGATCGACCGTCGATCTGGCCGCGCTGCGCGCCGGCCGGCTCGCGCGGCTGCAGGGGTCGATGCGGACCTCCGGCGTCGGTGTCTGTCTCCTCTTCAACGAACCGAACATCCGGTATGCGACCGGCGCGTCCGCGATGCCGATCTGGAGCAACACGACGTTCGTGCGTAGCGCACTGGTCCCCGCCGAGGGCCGGCCGATCTTGTTCGAGCACGGGAACTCCATGCATCGGTCCCGGGCTGCTGCCAGCGACGTGCGACCGATGCACGTGTGGGAGTTCTACGACGATCCAGCGACCGAGGCGACGATCTGGGCGCGAGAGACCCTGGATGCGGTGCGCGAGCTGGGCGTTGCCGGCGCCCCGATCGCCGTCGACCGGCTGGGCACGCCCGGCTTCCTCGCCCTGCAGCGGGAGGGAGTCTCGATCATCGACTCGGCGCCCGTGACGCAGGCGGCCCGCGAGGTCAAGACCCCTGAGGAGATCAAGCTCCTCGAGATCAACGGAGCGATGGTGGTCGAGATGCTCACCGCGTTCGAAGAAGCGATCATCCCGGGTGTCCGCGAACGGGATCTGCTCGCGGTGCTGTCGGACACGATGCTGCGTCGTGGTGGGGAGCACCTCGCGACCAGCACGGTGTGCTCCGGCCCGAACGCGAACCCATGGCGCTCGGAGGCGACCGATCGCGCGCTCGAGCGCGGGGACCTCGTCTACGTGGATACCGACACGGTTGGGATCGAGGGGTACTTCTTCTGCGTCTCGCGGACCTTCCTCTGTGGCGACGCCGAGCCCACCCCGGGTCAGCGCGATACCTACAAGGCCGCATACGACTGGCTCGAGGGGATGAAGGCGGTCGTTCGGCCCGGCCTGACGTGCGCGGAGCTCGCCGCCTTAGCGCCGAAGTTGCCGGAGAAGTACCTGCCGCAACGCTACGAGTGCATGATCCACAGCATCGGCCTGGAGGAGGAGAGCCCGACCGTCTGCTATCCGATCGACCGCCAATCGAACCCCGATCGCGTGATCCTCGAGGACATGGCGCTCGTCGTGGAGCTCTACGCCGGGGAGGTGGGTGGCGACCATGGGGTGAAGCTCGGTGACGAGGTCCTGGTCACGGCCGATGGGCTCCACGTGCTTGCGCCGTACGCCTTCAGCGATGTGCTTCTCGCCTGAGGAACGCGTCGGCGACTCCGGGTAGAATCGCCTTTCCGCTGCGTGCCGGTGGGAACACGCTTCCTTGGAGGACGACATGCCCAGATCCATGTGGAAAGGGGCCATCAGCTTCGGTCTCGTGACGATCCCGGTGTCGGTCTACCCGGCCACCGAGGAGAAGACGCTCCGCTTCAACCAGCTCCACCAGGATGACGGCGGGCGCATCCGCATGAAGCGCACGTGTTCGATCGACGGCGAAGAGGTGACGTTCGACCACATCGTGAAGGGGTACGAGTACGAGAAGGACAAGTACGTCGTGCTCACGGACGACGACTTCGACAAGGTGCCGGTCGAGTCCAGCCGGGCTATCGACATCGTGCAATTCGTCGATCTCGCCGAGATCGACCCGATGATGTACAAGAAGTCGTACTACCTGATCCCCGAGGAGACCGGCGCGAAGGCGTATGCGCTCCTGCGCGAGGCGTTGATGCAGGAGAACAAGGTCGGCGTCGCGAAGGTCAGCTTCCGGGACAAGGAGCACCTGGCGGCGCTGCGATTCCGGGACGACGCGTTCGTGCTGGAGACGATGTACTGGCCCGACGAGATCCGCGCCGCGGAGTTCGGCGACGTGAACGTCGACGCCAAGGTCCGTCCGCAGGAGCTCGAGATGGCGAAGACGCTGATCGAGAACCTCACCGCCGATTGGAACCCCGAGGAGTTCACCGACGAGTACCGGGAGGCGCTCCTCAAGATCGTGGAGGCGAAGATCGCCGGCGAGGAGATCGAGATCGTCGAGGCTGAGCCCACCGCCAAGGTCGTCGACCTGATGGAAGCGTTGAAGGCAAGCGTGGCCGCGGCGAAGAAGAAGCCCGAGGAGCCGGCCAAGCCGGCGCGGAAGCCCGTCGCCAAGAAGGCCGCTGCCAAGAAGCCGGCTGCGCGGAAACGCGCGTCGGGGGAGTGAACCTCCCGCAGGGATACTCGGAACGTCCTGCGGTCCCCGACGACCTGGATCCGGTCGCAGCGTTGATCGACGCGTGGGACATGCTCCACTTCGGTGAGGCGATCGCGAACCGCCAGGGCGTCCAGTACAACTGGGGATCCGCGTGGGTGGAACTCGCGCGCGACGTCCGCGTGATCCTCGCTTCGGACGGGACCGTTGCCGCGTACGTGTCGCACTCCTCGCCCGACCCGGCCTCCCGCTACGAGACGGACGCGTTCGTGCATCCGGCGCACCAGGGTCGAGGGCTGGGCTCGGCCTTGACGATGTGGGCGGAAGCCAAGACGCGGTCGCAGCTCGCGCCGGATACCGCCCTCCCGTTGTGGGATGCAACGTCGGCGACGGACACGGAAGGGCTCCGGCTGCTCGAGACGAACGGCTACGGGCATATCCGGACGTTCTTCCAGATGCGTATCGATCTCGATCGTTCGTTCGACGCCGGTCCGGTTCCCGAGGGCGTAACGGTTCGCCGATCCGTGGAAGGCGTCGACGATCGAGCGGCTCACGCGGTGTTGGATGAGGCGTTCTCGACGCACTTCGGCTATGTCAGCGAGCCGTTCGAAGCGTGGTGGGAGCATCAGCGGGCCGAGGACACCTTCGATCCCGGACTCGGGCTGGTCGCGGATGCGGGTGGGCAGGTCGTCGGCGCGTCGATCAACGGGGTGATCGACGGGACCGGTTGGATCTACGAGATCGGGGTCAGACAGGCGTGGCAGGGGAGGGGGATCGGACGGGCGCTCGTTCGACACTCGTTCGCGATGTTCGCGGCTGCCGGCGTCGGAGTTGCACGGCTGGGCGTCGATACGGAGAACGTGAAGGGAGCCCTTGAGCTCTACCGCTCCGTGGGCATGCGCCCCGTTCGTGAATGGCGCGTCTTCGAGAAGCGCATCGAAGCCGACTAGGCTACTGTGCCCCGGCCGAGAGGGGCCCAATCTGTGAAGCTCATCACCGCGATCGTGAAGCCGCACCGTATCGAAGAGGTCAAGGAGGCGCTGCGCGATATCGGCGTGAGCGGGCTCACCACCACCGATGTCGAAGGGTTCGGGCGGCAGCGCGGGCACACCGAGGTCTACCGCGGAGCGGAGTACCAGGTGGATTTCGTTCCCAAGGTGAAGGTCGAGGTGGTTGTGTCCGACGACGACGCCCAGGGCGTGATCGACGCGATCCTCAAGGCTGCGCGGACCGGCAAGATCGGGGATGGCAAGCTCTGGGTCACCGAGGCGGAACAGGTGATCCGGATCCGTACGGGCGAACGCGGACCCGACGCGCTCTGACGTGAACGCCGGCAGCGCGTCGGCCGCGCCGATCACCCGACTCAAGGACGAGCTGTCCGCGCTGGAGCGCGCGTACTCACCGGGGCATCACGGACTGTGGTCGGCCCGGCGGCGCGCCGAGCTGGTCGACGCCGCGCTCATCGAGCTGTTCGAGGAGGCGACCGCGGCCGACGGCCGGGCGCCGCGCACGGCGTTGGTCGCGCTCGGCGGCTACGGGCGCGGCGCCCTCTGCCCGCACTCCGATATCGATCTCCTCTTGTTGCACGACGGGAGTGACGTCGATGAAGTTGCGGCCCTCGCGGAGCGGCTGCTGTACCCCTTGTGGGACGCGGGCTTCACGGTCGGCCATGCCGTTCGGACCCCGGCCGAGACCGCGCGACTGGCCGAAGTGCGGTTGGACGCAGCGACGGCCGTCATCGACGCGAGGCTGCTGGTGGGTGACGCTGATCTCTGTGCCGACGCTCGCAACGCCGTGCTGGAACCGCTCCGCGCGGACCCCGGCACGTTCACGACCCGGCTCGCGGTGGGTGCCCGTGAACGTCGTGAACGCTACGGGTCGACGACGTACCTCCTGGAGCCTGAACTGAAGGAGGGTGGCGGCGGGCTCCGCGACATCCATGCGTTCGGCTGGCTCCAGACCGTCCGTGACCGACCGCTCGAAGACGACGGTCTGCTCCGCCCAGCCGACCGCGAACGGCTCGACGCGGCCGAGGAGTTCCTGACCCGTGTCCGCAGCGCGTTGCACCTGGACGCGGGTCGTGGTGCGGACCGGTTGTTGCTCGAACAGCAACCGGGTGTCGCGCTGGCGCTCGGTTTCCAGGACGAGCCCCGACTGATCGCCGTGGACGGCCTCATGCGCGCCGTGTTCGAGCACGCTCGGGCGGTCGATGCGTTGACGAACGATGTCTTCTTCACCGTCAGCCGGGCCGAAGGCGCCCCCCATCCGATCCAGAGCTTGGCCGACGCGCTCGTCGCGGTGGCCGACGCGGTCGAGGCTGACCGTGCGCTGACGTCGGCGGAGATCGAGCGGATCGAGACGATCACGTCGGAGGGCCTGGAGGACGAAGCATCGCCCGACCACGCGGCTTGGGCCGACGACGTCCGCGATGCGTTCCTGCGGATCCTGCGTGCCGGTCCGAACGCGATGCCGGGGTTGGAGCGACTGGACCGGCTCGGCCTGCTGCTACGGCTGATCCCGGAATGGGCCGACGTGCGCTGTCGCCCGCAGCGCGACCCCTATCACCGATACACCGTGGATGTGCATCTGCTGCGCGCGTTCGAGGGGATGTCGCTCGCGCTCGATCCGCCGGATGGGTCCGACCCGGTGGACCTGGCCGCCGCGTCGCAGATCGAACAACGTGACGGAGCCCTGCTCGGGGCGCTGCTCCACGACGTCGGCAAGATCGGCGAGGGGGGACACGTGCAGATCGGCGGTCGGCTGGCGTCGCGGATCCTGCGCCGGATGCGGCTCCCGCAGTCGACGGTCGAGTTCGCGTCGTTCACGGTCGGTGCCCATCTCCTGCTCCCCGATACGGCCACGCGCCGCGATCTCACGGACGACGACCTGATCATGGATGTGGCGTCGAGGATCGCGACCCCCGAACGGCTCGCGGCCCTCTATCTCCTGGCGAAGGCCGACGCGCAGGCGACAGGGCCCGCCGCGTGGACCTCGTGGCGGCAGTCGCTGATCCGGGAGCTCGTCGGCAAGGTGCAGCGCGTGTTCGAGCGCGGGGAGATGGGCTCCGAGCTCGCCGAGCGGCTCGCGGAGTCGATCGGGCGGGTCCGCGACCTGCTGCCCGGCGAGCCGTCCGCCGACGTCGAGCGGTTCATCCTGCGGATGCCACGGAGCTATTTCCTCTCGCTCGCACCGGCGCAGATCGCGCGGCATTACGCCACGATCGCGCCGGATATCGGTCGGAACGACGTGCGCACGACGCCGGGTGCCGGTTCGCGTCCGGGAGCCTACGAGCTGCTCGTCGTCGCGGCCGACCGCCCAGGGCTCCTGTCGTGGATCGCCGGAGCGCTCTCGCTGGTCGGCCTCTCGATCCTGACCGCACAGGTCTTCACGACCGAAGACGGCGTGGCGGCCGACGTGTTCGAGGTGGCGGGCGCGTTCGAGCCCGAGGTCGGCGAGGAACGCTGGCGGGAATTCCGGAGCCTGTTGCGCAAGGCGATCGACGGCCGCGTGTCGCTCGGCCACAGGATGGACGAGAAGCGGCGGCACTATCCCGAACTGGGCGACACTCCCGTGACCGTGACGGTCGACAACGATGCGTCTGACTTCTTCACCGTGATCGAGATCGGAGCCCCGGATCGGATCGGCCTGCTCTTCGATATCACGCGGACGCTCTCCGAGCTGAAGCTCGACGTGCACCTGGCGAAGGTGGCCACCTATACCGATCGCGTGATCGACGCGTTCTACGTTCGCGATGAGGTCGGCACCAAGATCACGGACCCCGGCCGCGTATCCGACGTCGAACGCACGATGCGTGGTCTCCTGGAGTAGCTTCACCCGATGGGTGAACAGGCGCTCGTCGTCGGCGACATCGAGGTCGTGCCGATCCTCGATGTCGACGCGTCGGCGACGATCGAGGAGATGTTCGAGGACGGGGAACCACCCCCGGGAGGGCTCGAGACGCTGGGCGCCCGCTTCCCGGACGAGTTCACGGCCGATCGATGGCGCTTCCGGGATCACTGTTTCCTGATCCGGTCGCCGTCCGGGGTCGTGTTGATCGACACTGGGGTGGGACCGATCGACTCGGCGGCGGGAAGGTGGCTCGGGGTTACCGGCACGCTGCCCGACCAGCTCGCGACGCTCGGCGTTGCGCCCGCGGATATCGATCACGTGATCCTCACGCACGTGCATTCCGACCACATCGGGTGGAGCACCGTCGCGTTAGCGGGAGGGTTCGTCCCGCGGTTCCCGAACGCGCGGTACTACCTGCACGAAGCAGACCTGACGTGGTTCAGAGGTTTCGATGACGAGGAGGACCTCGTGGAGTTCGCGCAGGCGCTGCAGCCGCTCATCGACTCCGGGCAGTTAGAGACCTCGCCCGACGATCGCGACGTCCTGCCTGGACTGGGGCTTCGGCACGCACCCGGTCACACGCCAGGGCATCGCTGTGTGCTCCTCGATGCTGGCGAGGAACGGGTCCTGTTCGCAGGCGACCTGCTCCACTTCTCGTTCCAGCTGAACGACGCAACGTATCTGTCCCCGGTTGACACCGACGCCGCCGAGGGGAGCCGCTCGCGCGTTACGTGGCTCGACCGGGTCGAGGCTGAGGGCATAGTGCTCGCGACAGCCCACCTGTTGCCGCCGCTCGCACGACTCGATCGCGAGGAAGGACGCCGAAGCTTGCGAGCTCGGTAGGCGCGAGCCGGGAACGGCTACGCCTTGGCCGCGGCTTCCTTCGCCTGCTCGACGCTCTTGGGATCGACCTCTTCTTCGTCGACCTTGGACGCTTTCGACAGAGCCGCGTCGACCTTCGGCTTCAGCGTGATGTCGAAGATCGTGACGATGCCGGACGAGCCGGGCGGTAGCACGTCCTCGACGTCCTTCTTGATCTCGCTCCCGCGGTGGTGCGACACGAGGCCTCCGACGCCGGCGCCGGTCGCGCCGCCGACCACCGTGGCCGCGATGAGTCCAGGCGGGAAGATCAAGCCGATCACGAAGCCGGCGGCGGCGCCGACCATGGAGCCCCCCGCCACCTCGTGGGCGTTCTCGTCGACCGTGATCTTGCCTTCGTCGTCTCGACTCACGAGCACGGCGACATCGATGAAGATCGCGCCTTCACGTACGAGCTCCTTCAGCGCGTCGAAGTCGGCCTTCGCGCTGTCCTTGCCGTCATAAGCAGCGATGTACAGGACCTTCGGATCGTCGTTCGCCATGGTCGTTCCCTCCCTGGGTTCGGTCATCCGTGCGACCGGTTGCGATCGATCGTAGCCGGGCTCGTCAACCAACGTGCCAGCGGTGCCCTCGGAGGAGGCGATGGCATCATGATGATGCCAAGTACGGTTGACTATGGCACTTGAAGGTGTCACCATGGCGCCATGGAATTGGGACCGTACGTGGAGAGCATCCACAGCCAATTGGAGGTCGCGGCCGGGGCGGGGGGTGATGAGGCTCGTGCACTAGCCGAGCGTCTCGTCGCGCCTCTGGACGCCGCGATCCGGCTGGCGTTGCAAGACGCCCTGGCGGCGGCGACCGAGGAGATCACCACCGAGCTCGCACCGGGGTCGGTCGAGCTCCGACTGCGCGGTCGTGACCCTGAGTTCGTGGTGACGCTACCGCCGGGAGATGCCTCCGTTGATGATCCGCTCGGAAGCGAAGAGATGGCGGCGGGTGGTTGGCCTGCCGCGGGTGCCGGCCCCGATCCGACCGAGGGCGATGAGGGCGCGATGTCCCGGATCAACCTCCGTATGCCCGATCACCTGAAGGCTCGGGTCGAGCGTGCGGCCGTCGGCGACGGGCTATCGGTCAACGCGTGGCTCGTGCGAGCTGCCACCGCGGGGCTCGACCGAACCGATGCGACCCGTCGAGCCGAACGACGCGCACCGAAGGGCGCACAGCGCTACTCGGGTTGGGCGCGCTAGTCAGGAGGAACGTTCGATGCCGATCTTCGATACTCCCGAACCGATCGCCGTCACCCTGGACGTTGGCGTGGGTGACATCCAGGTCGTCGCGAGCGACCGCACCGACACCGTCGTCGATGTTCGGCCGAGCGACCCAGCCAAGAGGTCCGATGTGACCGCCGCCGAGCAGACCCGCGTGGAGTTCGCGAGCGGCAGGTTGTTGGTCAGGGCGCAGAAGGGGTGGCGGTGGTCCTTCCGTGCGGGTCGGGAATCGATCGACGTGCAGATCGAGCTTCCGACGGGGTCACAGGTGAGCGGTGAGGCGGGGGTGGCCGCGTTGCACTGCACCGGTCGCATCGGCGGATGCCGCTTCAAGACCGGCGTCGGCGACATCCAGCTCGACCGAGCTGGTCCGCTCGAACTCAAGGCCGGTGCCGGTGATATCACCGTGGGACAGGTCGTCGGCGATGCCGAGGTCTCGACGGCTGGAGCCGTGGGGATCGGCAGCGTCGACGGGGCGGCGGCAGTCAAGAACTCCAACGGCGACACCTGGATCGGCGATGTCACGGGCGACGTGCGGGTGAAAGCGGCCAACGGCAGGATCACCATCGACCGGGCGCGGGCCGCGGCAACCGTGAAGACCGCCAACGGCGACCTGCGCCTGGGCGAGGTCGCCCGTGGCGCCGTCCTCGCCGAAAGCGCGAACGGCAAGATCGACGTCGGGATCCGCGACGGCGTGGCGGCCTGGCTGGACCTCAGGACGGCGTTCGGCAACGTTCAGAACGACCTGCAGGCTTCCGATCGTCCGAGCTCGGCCGAGGAAGCGGTCGACGTGCGCGCCCGGACCGCCTACGGCGATATCACCATCCGTCGCTGCCATCCGAACGAGACCGGGATGGATGTGGCATGACCGCCACGACGTCTCGACACGCGATCGCGGCCACCGGGCTGCGCAAGTCCTTCGGCGAAAAGGTCGTGCTCGACGGCATCAACCTGGACGTCGCGGAGGGAACGATCTTCGCCCTGCTCGGCCCCAACGGCGCCGGGAAGACCACCGCCGTGCAGATCCTGTCCACCTTGATCGGGTTCGATGGCGGCCAGGTGCGCGTCGCGGGCCATGACCTGTCGCGCGACCCCGACGCCGTCCGCGCCTTGATCGGTGTCACGGGGCAGTTCTCCGCGGTCGACAACCTCCTGACCGGCGAGGAGAACCTGAAGCTCATGGCGGACCTGCGCCACCTCGGACGAGCGGAGGGGAGGCGGCGGACGACCCGGTTGCTCGAGCGGTTCGACCTGGTGGAGGCAGGGAGGAAGCCGGCATCCACGTACTCAGGCGGCATGCGTCGTCGGCTCGACCTCGCGATGACCTTGGTCGGCGACCCGCGGATCATCTTCCTCGACGAGCCGACCACGGGCCTCGACCCGCGCAGCCGCCTCACCATGTGGCAGATCATCCGTGACCTCGTTGCCGGCGGGGTCACGATCTTCCTCACGACCCAGAACCTGGAGGAGGCGGATCAGCTCGCGGGCCGGATCGCCGTCCTCGACCATGGGAAGCTGATCGCGGAGGGGAGCCCAGGAGAGCTCAAGCGTCGCATCCCCGGCGGCCATATCCGCCTGGAGTTCACCGATCTCCCAGGACTCGAAGCTGCCGCCGACGCCCTCGCCGGGTCCGCCCGCGACGATGAGGTCCTCGCCCTGCAGGTCCCGGGTGGGGGAGACGTCCGAGCGCTCCGAACGCTGCTCGCCCAGCTCGATCGCGCGTCGATCGAGGTCGACAGCCTCTCCCTCCACATGCCGGATCTCGACGACGTCTTCCTCGCGCTGACCGGCCAACCCGAGCAGGAACGGGAGGCGGTATGAGCACCACGGCCTTCGCCCTGACCGATTCGATGACCATGCTGCGGCGCCAGCTCCGGCACATGCAACGCTACGTGGGCCTGACGTTGATGCTCGTCGGCATGCCGGTCATCTTCCTGCTGCTGTTCGCGTTCGTCTTCGGCGGCACGATGGGCGCCGGCCTCGGCGATGTATCTGGCGGCCGGGCCGACTACGTCAACTACGTCGTTCCCGGGATCCTCATCATCGCCATCGCCAGCGTCGCCCAAGGAACGGCGATCTCGGTCGCGACGGACATGACCGAAGGCATCATCGCCCGATTCCGAACGATGGCCATCTTCCGGCCCTCGGTGCTGACCGGACATGTGCTCGGAAGCATGATCCAGACGGCGCTCAGCCTCGTGGTCGTCATCGGCGTCGCCTTCGTCATCGGGTTCCGGCCCACGGCCGGGCTCCTCGAGTGGATCGCCGTGGTCGGGTTCCTCGCGATGGTCACCATGGCCATGACGTGGCTGTGCGTCGCCCTCGGCCTGAAGGCGAAGAGTGTTGAGACGGCGAGCAACATCCCCATGCCGTTGCTCATCCTGCCGTTCCTCAGCAGCGGATTCGTCCCGACAGCCACGATGGCCGTTGCTCTCCGCTGGTTCGCCGAGTACCAGCCCTTCACGCCGGTCATCGAGACGCTGCGGGGACTGCTGATGGGCACGCCGATCGGCAGCAGCGCTGTCATCGCTATCGCGTGGTGCGTTGGCATCACCGTGGTTTGCTTCCAGTGGGCGCGTCGCGCGTACAACCGCGACCTCGTTCGTTAGGGTCAACCGCCGTACGACCGTGTGCAAGATCTGTGCGAGATCCGCTTACCCCTCGAGGGCGTTGAGCAGCCGTTTCGCCATCTTCGGACTGGCGCCTTCGTCCTCGTGTTTGAAGTAGCAGAAGACGTCGTTGCCCGCCGCGAGCGCTGGAGCGATCCGGCGGGCCCACGCCTTCAGCTCGTCATCTGAGTACTCCGTCTTGCGCAAGCGGAGATACCCCGCCGGTTCCCACGAGAGCTCGTCGGGTCCCGGGTCCTTCTCGTCGGTCTCGGCGACGCACCACGCCACGCCCTGTGACAGCAGCAGGTCGCGCGCTTCCATCCACGATGGGTGCCGGAATTCCATCGCGAACCGTGGCGGTCCCGGGGGTAGATAGCCGACGAATGACTCGATGAGCTCGCGTCGGTACTGCAACGAGGGCGGACATTGGAACAGCACGCAACCGAGCCGGTCGCCGAGCGTCTTGGCGACGTTCAGGAAGGCACGAACATCGTCATCGGTGTCCTCGAGCCGCTTGAAGTGCGTGATCCGCTGGTTCGCCTTCAGCGTGAACACGAACCCCTCCTGTGCCTGTTCACGCCACGTGGTCAGGGACTTCTCCGTGGGGAACCGACGGAACGTGTAGTTGATCTCGACCGACGAGAGCTGTGACGAGTAGTACGAGAGCATCTCGCGGTTCTTGAGACCCTCCGGATAGAAGACGCCGTGCTTCCACTCGTCGTAGGAGAACCCCGACGTGCCCAGGTAGAAGGATCCGCTCACGATGGCATGATGGCATGCGTGAGCGCGCCTGAGGAACGGATCACGATCGAGGGGGGTCCCGCCCCTGTCTCGGGCGTATACGCACGGCCCGCCGATGCCGCAGCGACGATCGTCGTCGCTCACGGCGCCGGAGCAGGGATGGAACATCCGTTCCTGGTCGGGTTCACCCGAGCGATGAACGACGAGGGGATCGCCACGCTGCGCTTCAACTTCCCCTACATCGAGGCCGGGCGGCGATCACCTGATCGAGCGCCGGTGGCGGTCGGGACCTGGCGCGCGGCGACGGACGCGGCCGCCCAGCGCGCCGGCGCCGGCGAACCCATCTGGGTGTCGGGGAAATCGTTCGGTGGGCGGATGGCGTCGATGGCCGTCGCCGAGGGGATGACGGCCGCTGGCCTCGTGTTCCTCGGCTATCCGCTCCACGCGCCGGGTAAGCCCGAGGGCCTCCGAGACGAGCATCTGTACGGGATCACCGCGCCCATGCTCTTCCTCGAGGGAACGCGCGATCCGTTCGCCACGCGTGCGCTCCTCGAAGGCGTGCTCGCGAAACTCGGCTCACGCGCGTCCGTCGTTTGGATCGAAGGCGGCGACCACTCGTTCAACGTGCGGGGGATGAAGCGGGACGCCCGCGAGGTCGGGGCGTCTTTGGCCGGCCCCGCCGCCACCTTCATCCGGGAGCACGACTGATGCCGCGGAAGAACCGGCGGAACCCCGAGTACTTCACCGCCCCCGAGGCACCACCTGCCCGGGCGGATGCGCCCCCGTGGGCCACGGTGCCCGGGTTCGACGTCCGGCACGTCGGCGGACAGAAGGAGTACCGCTGCCCCGGTTGCGATCACATCGTGAGGCAAGGTGTGTGGCACCTGGTCGTCGTTCCCGATGGCGACGCGGAGTCCCGCCGACACTGGCACACGGAGTGTTGGCGCCGGGAGCTGAAGCGGCTCGGTCGCTATCACGCTCCGCAACCGGGGAACTGAGGGCGTCGTTCGCTACAGGTCTGACGTCACGTCGATCCGTTGCACGACCGCTTGCAGGATCTTCACCGCGATGTCCTCGGTGTAGAGGATCTCGTGGAACCGACTCTTGCTGAGGATGAAACATCGAAGCGGTGATGACGCCGTCACCGATGCCGTGCGTCGGCTCTGTTCGATCAACGTTCGTAGCAACGCGATCTCTCCGAAGTAGTCACCGGCGTGAAGCTCTCCGATCTTCCGCCTGTTCCGTCGAACCGTGGCGCCGCCTTCGAGGATCACGAAGAACTCGTCCGCCAGGTCGCCTTGTTCGCAGAGGTTCGTGCCTGCGTCGAAGCCTTGCTCCCACCCGCGCGTGGCGATCTGCTTGAGTTGGCGACGAGAGCAGCCCGCGAACAACGGGACCGACTTGAGCCGCGAGATCGTTTCGGCTTGGCTCATAGCTCCCGAACCCTAGGGACGTTCATGGGGAAGCGCAAGTCGCGGCCCTCTCGCCGGTCGGCGGATGGCGAGACGAGGGGCCACGGCCTACGCTTCGAGCGTGAAGACGTGTCCGAGCTGCGGCCGAGAGAATCCGGACGACGCCCGGTTCTGCATGACCTGCGCGACCGCACTTCCCGAAACCGCGATGCGCGGCCGAGATATCCGCAAGACCGTGACCGTGGTGTTCTGCGACGTGACCGGATCGACGGCCCTGGGTGAGCGGCTCGATCCCGAGTCCTTGCGCCACCTGATGGGCCGCTACTTCGAAGAGATGCGCGCCGTGATCGAGCGGCACGGTGGGATCGTTGAGAAGTTCATCGGCGACGCCGTGATGGCGGCATTCGGGGTCCCCGTGGCCCACGAAGACGACGCTCTCCGAGCGGTCCGCGCCGCTTCCGAGATGCGTCAAGCGCTCGTCGCATTGAACGAAGAGTTCCTCCGTGTTCGGGGCGTCGCCATCCAGACGCGCATCGGCGTGAACACGGGCGAGGTCCTCGTTGGTGAGGCCTCGCCCGAACGAGGCCGTGTCACCGGCGACGCGGTGAATACGGCCGCCCGTTTGGAGCAAACCGCCGCGCCGGACGAGATCCTGATCGGACAGGAGACCTATCGGCTGGTGCGGGACGCTGTCGATGCCGAGCAGGTGGCGTCGCTCCGGCTGAAGGGGAAGTCTGATCCGGTCCCGACGTTCCGGCTCCTCGGTGTCCGCGCGGTCACCGAGGCTTCCTCTCGACGCTTGGACGCGCAGCTCGTCGGCCGCGATCGACCGGTTGCGACCCTGCGCCAATCGTTCGAGGCGACGATCGCCGACAACGCCTGCCACCTCTTCACCGTGCTCGGCGCCGCGGGTGTTGGGAAGTCGCGCCTGGTGGAGGAGTTCCTCGCATCGGTGGACGAAGGCTCGATCGTGGTCCGGGGCCGCTGTCTGCCCTACGGTGAGGGCATCACGTTCTGGCCGGTCGTTGAGGCCGTCCGCGAGTTCGCGGACATCCTCGACGACGATCCACCGAGTGAGGCGCGCGGGAAGATCGCGGCGCTCGTCGACGACGAAGAGCTCGGCGACCGGATCACCGACGGCGTCGGGACGGCGCTCGGCCTCTCCGGGTCGGTGGCTGCGCAAGACGAGATCCTGTGGTCGATCAGGAAGCTGTTCGAGTCGATCGCTCGCCGCGGTCCGCTCGTGATCGCGTTCGACGATATCCACTGGGGCGAACCGACGTTCCTGGACCTGGTCGAGCACATCGCCAACTGGTCGAGGGACGCCCCGATCTTCCTGCTGTGCATGGCGCGACAGGATCTGCTGGACAAGCGAGCGACATGGGGTGGCGGAACGCTGAACGCCACGACGATCCATCTCGAACCGCTGTCGGTCGGAGAGAGCGAAGAGCTCGTCGACCTGCTGCTGGGAGGCGCGGAGCTGGCCGATGACGTCCGCAGGCGGATCGCGAACGCCGCGGACGGGAACCCGCTCTTCGTCGAGGAGATGATCTCCATGCTGATCGACGAGGGAACGCTGTTCCTCCAGGACGGGAGCTGGCGTGCGGCGAGTGCCCTCTCCTCGGTACCGGTCCCCCCGACGATCCAAGCGTTGTTGGCGGCCCGCCTCGACCAGCTCGGCGACGAGGAGCGGGCGGTCGCCGAACGCGCGTCCATCGAGGGGCGGGTGTTCCATCGAGCGGCCGTGATGGCGCTCGGCGTCGAGAACGGCTCCGACGGGGTCGACCATCACCTGGCCTCGTTGATGCGGCGCGAGCTGATCCGGCCCGACCGTTCGAGCTTCATCGGTGACGAGGCGTTCCGGTTCCGTCACGTGCTGATCCGCGACGCCGCATACCAGTCGATGCCCAAGGACACGCGCGCGATCCTCCACGAACGCTTCGCCGAGTGGCTCGAGGGAGCGGTCGGTGAACGGATCAAGGAGTACGAAGAGATCATCGCGTACCACCTCGAGCAGACCTACCGCTATCGCGAGGAGCTCGGTCCCGTGAGCGAGGCCGATCGAGCGCTCGCCCATCGTGCGGCCGAGCTCCTCGCGAGCTCGGCTCAGCGGGCGACCGCACGGATCGACCTCCGGGCCGCCGCCAGCTTGCTGGTGCGAGCGGTCGATCTGACGTTCGAGGACGACCGACGTCGGGTTCAGCTACTGACCGAGCTCGGCGGAACCCTCAACCGCATCGGCGACTCCTCGCCGGCGGAGCGTGCTCTGACGGAGGCGCTCGACCTCGGGGCGAGCATCGGCGACGACCTCCTCGAAGCACGGGCCCGCATCGATCTGTGGTGGACGCGAACGACGATCCTAGGATCGAGCGTGCTGTCTGAGATGCCACAAGAGATCGAAGGACTCTTGCCCATCCTTGAGCAGCACGACGACGATCTCGGGTTGACGAAGGCTTGGCAGCTCCTGGCTGAGCGCGAAGCGTTCGCCTGTCGATACGACTCCATGCGCGAGCCACTCGAACGTGCGCTGATCCACGCGCGACGCGCCGGGGATCGCCTCGAGGAGGCGGAGGTCATGTGGAGCCTCATGTACGCCTATGCATGGGGTTCGGAACCGATCTCCGAGGGGATCCGCCGGTGCGACGAGATCCTCGAGCACCTCCACGGCGACCGGCGGGTGGAGGCCTCGGTTCGCGACGCTCGCGCGCTGCTCCGAGCGATGCAGGGACACTTCCAAGAGGCGCGCGCAACGTTCCTGAGCAGCAACGAAACGCTCCAGGATCTGGGCTTCTTCTACTCAGCGAATGAGGCCGCGTGGGGTCTCGGAACGATAGAGATGCTGGCGGGCGATCCCGTCGCAGCTGAACGCGAGATCCGGGCAGGGTTCGGCACGCCGCAACGGCCGCGCGACGCGTTCGGGTGGGACCCGCTGACCGCCTACCTCGCGGACGCGATCTGTGCTCAAGGACGCTTCGACGAAGCGCTCGCGATCGTCGAGCTGGCCGAGAAGGATGTCGGGGAGTCGGTCCGCGCGACCGTGCTCCTCGGCTGCGTGAAGGCGAAGGCCCTCGCGGGACTCGGAGAGCTGGAGGGGGCCGAGCGGCTGATCCAGGAGACCCTCGGCATCGTTTGGACCACCGAGGCGGTCGATCTTCAGGGGGACGTGCACGTGGATGCCGCCAACGTGTTCGTGGCGGCGGGGAAGATCGGCGAAGCGGAGAGCGCCTTGGAGACCGCCGCCGAGCTCTACGAACGCAAGGGGAACGTCGTCATGAGGGATCGGGCGCTCGCGTCCCTGGAGCGTGTGCGCTCCGGGGGCAGCTAGGCGACGCCGTCGTATCCGGGGCGCCGACTATCATCCGCGCGGGATGGCCGACGACGTTCGGGTACGACTATGGGAGACCGGCGGACGCTGGTACGCCCATATCCTCGACTCGCCGGCCTTCATCGAAGTCACTGGTACTACCAAGGAGCGCTGCCTGGCAGAGCTCCGCAGGACCACCGGCGACGATGTCTCGTTGACGATCGACGTCGTGCCGCAGGTCGTCGGCGTCGCCGAGGCAGCGGAGATCATGGGGTGGGACAAGCGGCGCGTCGTCACCTACATCGACCGCGGCCAGTTCCCCGAACCGCTCACCTCGCTCGCGTCCGGCCGGATCTGGTTGCGCGAGGACGTGGAGCGATACGCCGAGGACTGGCGGGCCCGTCATCCGAAGGCGCCCGAGTGACCCGTCGTCTGTACCTGATCCGCCATGGAAGCGCAGATGGTCGCCGTGACCAAGTCCTCCAGACGCGTCTGGGCCCACAGGCCGACCCGCCGTTGGACGAGATGGGGCGAGAACAGGTTCGGCTCCTCACGCGCAGACTGTTGATGATGCCGCCGCCGGCGGCCGTCTACTGTTCGCCGCTGCGTCGCGCCCGCGAGACCATCGCTCCGTTCGCAGAGGCGACCGGTACCCAGGTGACGATCGTCGACGATCTGGCCGAGTGGTACGGCGGCGCGTGGGAGATGAAGGCGTTCGAGGAGATCTTCGTTGATCACCCAGAGGTCGTGGGACTCGTCCGGAGTCAGGATCCGATCTGGCACCTGGCGCCCGGCGGTGAAGAACAGGTCTCGTTCCAGCGCCGGGTCGTCGGCGCGGTCGAGGCCGCACTGGATGCGCATCGCGCCGGCGATGTCTGGGTCGTCTGTCACGGTGGCGTGATCAACGGCTATGTAGGGAACGTGCTGGCGATCCAGGACCAGGAGATGTTCCTGCTCCCCGACAACACCAGTCTCAACACGATCGTCGTGGATGGACAGGAGCGGCACCTCTGGTTCCTGAACGACACGGCGCACCTCGCGGAACCGCAACTGTTCGAGGATGGCGAGGGGCCTCGCCTATACTCGCCCGCACATCCCAGAGCTGAAGGAGCGAATCCCGTGGCCGTGAAGTTCCTGTCGGAGGAGTGGGCCCAAGCCCTGAAGACCGAGCTCAACGCGAACACCAGCTTCAAGGAGGCCGCCGCCGGCAAGACCGCAACGATCCAACAGGTGATCGGCGACGGCGAAGGCGAGACCCACTACTGGATCACCATCGCCGACGATGCGATCGATATGGGCGTGGGCGACGCGCCCAACCCCGATGCCACGATCACGCAGAGCTACGACACGGCCGTCGCCCTCGCGAAGAGCGAGCTGTCTCCGGTGACCGCGTTCATGACGGGCAAGGTCAAGATCGGCGGGAACATGGGTTTGTTGCTCGGGTTGCAGGCGGTGCTTTCCTTGCTACCGTCGGCGATGGCGCAGATCGACGTCGAGTACTAGTCCTTCGCCGTCGTTACCGACAGCGTCGCGCGCCCGCGTGCGAGGACGCGACCTCGTCCGTCGATCACCTCGGCCTCTGCGAATCCCAGCTGCCGGCCGATCTTCACGGTGCGTCCGTGCGCGACGATCCTGCCCGACTTCCCCGGGGCGAGGAACTCGACGCCGAGCTGCACGGTGACGTGGCGTCGACCGGGCTCGAGCTTCGTTCGAACCGCCAGGCCCATCGCGGTGTCGGCAAGGGTCGCCAAGATCCCGCCGTGGATCAGCCCTTGCAGGTTCACATGCTCCGGTCCGGCCTCGAAGGCGATCTCGGCGTGACCCGGCCCGGCATCGATCAGTTGGATGCCCATCCACCGGTAGAACGTGTTGCCTCGAAGTCGCTCTCGGAGCTCTCGCACCAGCTCGGCGTTCCCGTCCATCCGTTCGGCCCTCCGGCTGCGTAGTCTCCCACGGGACCGCCGTTTGACGGTTCCCCGGAACCGACCGCACAATCCGGTGCGTCGGGCGCTTCGAGCTTCCGGCGGTTGAACGTATTGGGAGGGGGAGTAGATGCGCAAAGGCTTCATGAAGTTCGTCTTGCCGCTCGCATTGTTGGGGATCGTCGCGGCGGCTTGCAGCAACAACAACGACTCCGGTAGCGGTGGCAGCACGTCGGCCTCGGGAGGGTCGTCGCCGTCGTGTCCGTCCGACTTCAAGGTGGGGCTTGCTCTGGACGTCGGCGGACTCGGCGACCAGTCATTCAACGACGCCGCGAACCGCGGCCTCCAGCAGGCGATCGCCGACGGACTCGTGTGCTCGGAGAACGTCAAGCTCGTGCCGGCAAACGCCGCGGGCTCGAACCTCGACAGCAACATCCAGGCGCTCGCGAGCGCCGGGTACAACTACGTCGAAGGCGTCGGGTTCTCCTTCTCTCCTGGCGTGTGCAAGGTCCAAGCGGACTTCCCGAACACGGACTTCGCCGTGGTCGACGGGTACACGCAGTTCATCAAGGGCTGCAAGGGTGTCCCGAACGTGCTCGACTTCAACTTCGCCGCCAACGAGAGCTCGTATCTCGTCGGGATCGCCGCGGCGATGCAGGCGCAGAAGGATGGATCCAGCACGGTCGGGTTCCTCGGCGGGCAGACCGGTCCGCTGATCGGCTCGTTCGAGGGTGGCTACGAGGCCGGTGTCGCGAGCGTCGACCCGTCGATCAAGGTGCTGGTCGAGTACATCGGCGACAGCACCCAGGCGTTCGTCAACCCGACGGCAGGCAAAGCGCTGTCCGAGAAGATGTACTCCGAAGGCGCCGACGTGATCTATCACGCCGCCGGCCTGTCGGGAGCTGGCTTGTTCCAGGCCGCCGCCGAGAAGAGCAAGTACGCGATCGGTGTGGACTCGGACCAGTACCTGACGGCGAGCGCCGCCGAGCAGAAGTGGATCATCACATCTGCGCTCAAGCGCGTCGACACGGCCACGTACGACACGATCAAGGCCGTCGGTGATGGCAGCTTCAAGCCAGGCACGTCGAACTTCAACCTCGCCAACGACGGGGTCGGATTCGCGACGAGCAACCCGACGTTGTTGACTCCCGACATGGTCGATGCCATGGAGGCTGCGCAGAAGAAGATCATCGACGGTTCGATCACCGTTCCTACGGCGCCGCTGACGTAGCGGAGCCAGGTTCGAGCTGATGGAGCGCGACGGAGCGGGGCGCGGGAGCGCCCCGCTCGTCGTGTTCGAGGGCGTGACGAAACGGTTCCCCGGGGTCGTCGCGAACGACGACGTGTCGATGGAGCTCCGCGCAGGGGAGATCCATGCGCTCGTCGGAGAGAACGGCGCGGGCAAGTCCACGCTCATGCGCGTGCTCTACGGCATCTACCCGTCAGACGGCGGGCGCATCCTGGTGAGAGGCAAGGAGTTGAAGCTGTCGTCGCCACGTGTCGCCATCGCCAACGGCATCGGGATGGTGCACCAGCATTTCGTCCTGGTGGACCCGTTCACCGTCACCGAGAACATCATCTTGGGCGACGAAGGCGGCCGTCGCCTGGATCTGACCGCCGCGAACGAACGGGTATCGGAGCTCGCTGCCTCCTTCGGCTTCTCGGTCGACCCAACCGCCACGGTGGAGGACCTGTCGGTGGGTGAGGAACAACGCGTCGAGATCCTGAAAGCGCTGTACCGAGGGGTAGAGATCCTCATCTTGGACGAGCCGACGGCCGTGCTCACACCGCAGGAGACCCGTGAGCTGTTCGGGAACCTCCTCCGGCTGCGTGAGTCCGGTAAGACCATCGTGTTCATCAGCCACAAGCTCGACGAGGTGCTCGAGATCGCCGATCGGATCACGGTCCTGCGTCGCGGCAAGGTCGTCGGGGAGACGACGCCCGCCGAGACCTCGAAGGAGCAACTGGCCGAGATGATGGTCGGTCGTCCGGTGCTGTTCCGACTCGAGAAGCCGACGGTCGACGTCGGTGACCCCATCCTGCAGATCGAGGGACTCACCGGGGGCAGGCTTCACGGCGTCGATCTCGAGGTGCGGGCCGGCGAGATCGTCGGGGTCGCCGGGGTCGAGGGCAACGGCCAGCGAGAGCTCGCCGAGGCGCTGATCGGCCTGACCCCGCCCGAAGGGGGGCGCGTGCTCTTCCAGGGGAAGGACATCGCGGGCTGGTCCGTGGAGGAGGTCCGGGATGCCGGCGTTGCGTTCATCCCGGAAGACCGGCACGAACAAGGCCTCGTGCTCGACATGAGCCTCTGGGAGAACGCGATCCTCGGGCGCCAGGACGATGTCCGGTTCTCCGGACGCCTCGTGCTCTTCATCCGGAAGATCAAGGAGCTCGCGGCGGATCTCATCCAACGCTTCGACGTTCGTGCGCGCAACATCAACGTGAACGCCGGGACCCTTTCCGGTGGGAACCAGCAGAAGCTGATCCTCGCGCGAGAGCTCGAACGGGATCCGAGGCTGCTCGTCGCCGCCCAGCCGACCCGAGGATTGGATGTCGGCGCGATCGAGTTCGTCTGGAAGCAGATCCTGGAGCAGAAGGCGCAGGGTCGCGCTGTCCTGTTGATCTCCGCGGAGCTGGACGAGATCTACGCGCTCTCGGATCGGATCGTGACGCTGTACGAGGGGAAGATCACGGGCGAGTTCCTCCCCGACGCGGCGCCGGAGGCGATCGGTGTCGGGATGACGGGCAGCCGGTCGGGGGACCGAGCCTGATGGCAGCCTCCACCGCCGCCCGTCGGGAACGGCTCGCTGAGATCCTCACGCAGGTCGTGGCGTTCACGATCGCCCTGGCGATCGCGCTGGGGATCGGGTCGCTGATCATCCTCGGTTATCACGACAGTCCGCTCGCCGTGTATTCGGCGGTCGTGAAGTTCTCCTTCGGCTCCCTCGATGGCTTCTCGAGGATGCTCGTGATCGCCACCCCGTTGATCTTCTCGGCGCTCGCGGTGGCGGTCTGCTACAAGGCCGCGATGTTCAACATCGGGGTGGAGGGGCAGTACCTGGTGGCGATGGGGGTGGCGTCGGTCGCGGCCGTCCATTTCGGGTTCCTCGGTGTCTTGCACTTCCCCGTCGTCCTGGTCTTCGCGATGATCGGGGGGATGGCGTGGGCGGCGATCCCGGCCGTCCTCAAGGTGAAGACCGGGGCGCACGAGGTCGTGACGACGATCATGCTGAACGGCGTCGCCGTGAGCCTGGTGGCATGGGCGCTCCGCGTGCCGCTCAAGTACCACGACACCAGTGGCGCGTTCAACATCAACCAACGCACGGATCTCTTCCCGAACAGCGCGATGTCCCCGAACCTCGGGCATCTCCTCGGCGTCGGCGCCGACGTCCCGCTCAACCTGTTGTTGCCGATCGGGATCGCGTGCTCCGTGCTCGTCTGGTTCCTGTTGAAACGAACCCGACTCGGCTATGAGGCTCGGGCGGTCGGCTCGTCTCCGGGGTCGGCCCGGGCGGGCGGGATCTCGATCGGCGCGGTCCAGATCAAGGTCTTCCTGATCTCGGGCGCACTGGCCGGATTGGTCGGCATGCAGCAGATCCTGGGACTCAACAACTACCTGCCGCTGAACTACGAGGCCGGGCTCGGCTTCACGGGCATCGCCGTGGCGTTCCTCGGTCAGAACAACCCGTTCGGCATCATCGCGGCCGCCATCATGTGGGCGGTCCTCGCGCGCGGTCAGGACGCCATCCTGATCGAGACCTCGGTCCCGGTCGAGATCATCATCATCCTGCAGGCGATCCTGATCCTCACCGTCGTGATCGCCTTCCAGGTCGCGAAGCGGCGGATCGCACGCCGTCGGCTGCGGCTCGCCGGCGTGCAGGACCAGGATTTCGAGGACGCCGACGAGGAGGCCGCCTGATGTTCACCAACCTCGGCAACGCGTTCGCGACGGCGTTCGAGTACTTCACGATCATCTACCTCACGGGGCTGGGAGGGCTGTTCAGCGAGCGGTCGGGGATCGTGAACATCGGCCTCGAAGGGATGATGATCATCGGGACCGTCTCCGGGGCGTACGGCGTCGTCCATTGGGGGCCGGTCGGCGGGCTCGCGTTCGGGCATGCTGTGCGGCGCCCTCTACGCATCGATCCACGCGGCGGCCACCGTGACGTTCAAGGTGGACCACATCGTGTCGGGGGTCGTCATCAACCTCGCTGCGGTCGGGGTCGCCCGGTTCCTTTCGCAGCTGTGGTTCGGCCAAGCCACCCAGTCCAACCCCGGGGAGCCGCACCTGCACACGCTCAACATCCCCCTGCTGTCGAAGCTGCCGTGGGGCTTGGGCGCTGCCTTCCAGAACATGTCACCGATGGTGATCGTCGCGTTCCTCTTGGTGTTCCCCGTGTCCTACCTGTTGTACCGAACGCGGTTCGGCCTGCGGCTCCGCTCGGCCGGGGAGAACCCTGAGGCGACGAGGTCCTTGGGCGTCGCGGTCGCGCCGATCCAGTACGCGGCCGTCATGATGTCCGGCGCGCTGGCCGGGTTGGCCGGGGCGTTCCTCGCCTTCGAGGTGAACGATCACTGGCGCGAAGGTCAGACGGTCGGCCTCGGGTTCATCGCGCTGGCCGCGCTGATCCTTTCCAACTGGGACCCCAAGCGGTTGCTCGGGGCGGCCATGCTCTTCGGGTTCGCGCAAGCGATCCCGTTCTGGCTGAACGATGCTCCGATCATCCGGCTGCTGCCGCCTGAGTTCGTCCGGATGATCCCGTACGTCGTCACGATCGTGGCCATCGCCGGGTTCGTCGGGAAGGTCAGACCGCCCGCCGCCGCGGGGAGGGCGTACGAGGGCGGCAGCCAGCTCTGAACCCGAACTACACGGTGCCGTACAACCGATCTCCGAAGTCGCCGAGCCCCGGAAGGATGTAGGCGTTCGCGTTCAACTGGCGATCGAGCGCGCCGGCGACGATGTTCACGTCGGGGTGATCGGCCTCCATCCGCGCGATGCCCTCAGGCGCCGCGACCACGCAGACGAACGTGATGTTGCGCGGGCCGGCCTGCTTGATGTAAGTGGCGGCGGCCGACCCGGAACCGCCCGTCGCGAGCATCGGATCGAGCAACAGCGCGTGTCGTCCGCCCATCGGCGGGAGCTTCGCGTAGTAGTCGCGCGGCAGGTGCGTCTCCTCGTCGCGCTCCATGCCGAGGTACCCGACCACGGTGTCCGGAAAGAGGTCCGTGACGGCGTCCAACAACCCGAGGCCGGCCCGGAGGACAGGGATCGCCACGAGGTCCACGCCGAGCGCGGTCCCGGTGAACGGCTCCAGTGGCGTCTGCACCTCCGCCGGAACCGCGGGGAGGTCGCGGGTAGCCTCGAGCACCAGGATCGCGCCGAGCCGGCGGGTATGCGACCGGAACTCCGCCGGGCCGGTTCGCTTGTCGCGCAGCCGCGTGAGCAGATCGTTGGCCAGCGGGTGGTCGAGCACGGTCAGCACGGGGGCATCCTAGCGCGACGGCCGTATACGACCCACGGCTCGACGACTCGCGCTTAGGATGGGCCGCCGTGGCTCAGCCGATGATCTCTCTGCGTGACGTGTCGAAGCGCTACGTCGGCGGCAGCGGCGACGCCGTCTCGTCGCTGTCGCTCGATGTGGCCGAAGGGGAGACCTGCGTGCTGGTCGGCCCATCCGGCTGCGGCAAGACGACCACGATGCGGATGATCAACCGACTGATCGAGCCGACGACGGGCTCGATCACCGTGAACGGGATCGATGTCTTGCGACAGGATCCGGTCCAGCTCCGTCGCGGGATCGGGTACGTGATCCAAGGGGTCGGCTTGATGCCGCATCACACGGTCGAACAGAACATCGGGACCGTCCCCATGCTCCTCGCATGGCCCCAGGATCGGATCCGCGACCGCATCGCCGAGCTGCTCGAACTCTTCGAGCTGCCAGAGGACCTGCTTGGCCGGTATCCGTCGGAGCTGTCCGGCGGACAACGTCAGCGCGTCGGCGTGTCGCGAGCCCTCGCGGCCGACCCGCCCGTGATGCTGATGGACGAGCCCTTCGCAGCGGTCGACCCGGTCGTGCGCGGCAGGTTGCAGCGGCAGTTCCTGGAGATCCAGCGGCGGCTCCGCAAGACGATCGTGTTCGTGACGCACGACGTGGACGAGGCGATCACGATGGCCGATCGGATCGCGATCCTTTCGACCGGGGGCGTCTTGGAGCAGCACGCGACGCCGGACGACATCCTCCGCGCGCCGGCGAACGGGTTCGTGGCGGGGTTCGTGGGGGCCGAACGGAACCTGAAGCGCCTCTCGCTGATCGCGATCTCGGAGGTGGGCCTGGAGCCGGTCCCCCAGGACGGCGCGACCCGTCCGACGATCTCGAGCGGCGCGTCGCTTCGGCAGGCGCTCGACGCGATCGTCGGTGGAGGCTCCCCGATGGTCGTCGTCACGGACGCCGACGGGCGTGCCCTGGGAGCGCTCTCGGTGGCGAAGATCTCGGCGGAGGTCGCGGGGTGATCGCGTCCGTGATGGTCGCGTCGAGCGACCCGGTGATCCGATGGGATTGGGTGGGCGCGCATCTCCACGACATCTGGACCCTGACGGTGGAACACATCGAGCTGACCCTGATCGCGGTCGCCGTAGGGATGGCGATCTCGCTGCCGGTGGCGATCTGGGCGCATCGGCACCGTCGTTCGTACCCGCCGATCTCGTGGACGGCGGGGATCTTCTACACGATCCCCAGCCTCGCGCTCTTCTCGTTGCTGGTCCCGATCACCGGTCTGTCGATCCTGACCGTCGAGATCGGGCTCGTGTCCTACACGCTCCTGATCTTGATCCGCAACACGGTCGCGGGTCTCGACGAGGTCCCGGCGGACGCGAAGGACGCAGCTCGGGGGATGGGGCTCACGCCGCGGCAGATGCTCTGGCAGGTGGAGATGCCGCTGGCGTTGCCGGTGATCTTCGCGGGGCTGCGGATCGCCACGGTCAGCACGATCGGGCTGGTGACGGTCGGCGCGTTGATCGGCCGGGGAGGATTGGGCCAGCTGATCCTGGAGGGGCTCCGCTTGCTCTTCACGACCGAGATCGTCGTCGGGGCGATCCTCGCCGTCGCGCTGGCCCTCATCGCCGACGCGCTGCTGCTCCTCGGACAGCGCGCGCTCACGCCCTGGGCGCGGTCGGGCAGGGCGCGCTGATGCGGGTCCTGCAGTGGTTCACCGACGCCGCGAACTGGTCGGGGCCGAACGGCATCCCGGCGCGTCTCTCGGAGCATGTGGAGCTCTGTGTGGTCGCGATGGTGATCGCCACCCTGATCGCGCTGCCCCTGGGACTCCTCGTGGGACACACCCGTCGCGGCGCGTTCGCCGCGACCTCGGTCGCGAACGTCGGCAGGGCGATCCCGTCGTTCGCCCTGCTGGTCCTCGTCTTCGTGTTCGTGTCGCGGATCGCGCCGTCGCTCGCGTTCGGGTTCGTCCCGACGGTGGTCGCGCTCACCTGCCTGGCGCTCCCACCGATCCTCACGAACACGGCCGTGGGGATCGAGAACGTGGATGCAGACAGCGTCGACGCGGCTCGCGGCATGGGCCTGTCCGGACGCCAGATCTTGACCCGCCTCGAGATCCCATTGGCCGCGCCGTTGATCGTGACCGGTCTCCGCACGGCCGCGGTACAGGTGGTCGCGACCGCGACGCTCGCCGCGCTGATCGCGGGCGGCGGCCTCGGCCGGTTCATCGTCGACGGCATCGCGCTCGGCACGCTCGGAGTTCCGCAGCTGGTGGGCGGAGCCATCTTGGTGGCGGCGCTCGCGATCGTCACGGAGGTGGTATTCGGCGCTTTGGGGCGTGTCGTTCGACCTCGCACCGGCCCCGGCCGTGGGCGGAACGGCGTCGTCGCGACCTGATAGCGTCCTCCCCCCCGGCGGACAGCCCGCGGGGGAGGGACGGAAGGAGTTGACCCATGCGGACCAGCCGCAGGTTGACCCTCGGGGCGGCTCTGGCTGCTGTGGCGCTCGTCGCCGCGGCATGCGGGTCGGGAGGGGGCAACGACGCGAGTTCTACCGCGAGCGCGGGAGCTGGAACGCCCGCGACCATCGCGAGCACGCTCACCCTAGGAGGGCCGCCGGAATGTCCACAGCGGCCGTTCTGCATCATCGGACTGAAGGACACCTACGGGATCGAATTCGGTGACTTCAAAGCCCTCGATACCGGGCCGCTGACGGTGCAGGCGTTGGACAGTGGGGCGATCGATGTCGCCCTGTTGTTCTCGACGTCCAGTGTCATCGCCGACAAAGGATGGGTGGTGCTCGCCGACGACAAGTCCCTGCAGCAAGCGGACAACATCGCGCCGCTCGTCCGCAAGGATGCAGATAACGCCGAGATCGATCAGCTCCTGAACGCCGTGAGTGCGGCGCTGACCACCGAGAACATCACGGCGCTGAACGCGAAGGTCGAGCTCGACAAGCAGGATCCGGCCGATGTCGCCAAGGGGTTCCTGCAGGATCAAGGGTTGCTGCCGAGCGGCGGGAACGGCGCGGGAACGACGCTCACCGTCGGGGTGTCCGGAGCGTTCGCCGAGCAGCAGATCGTGGCGGAGATGTATGCACAGATGCTCGAGGCCGCCGGCTACAAGGTCGACCGCCAACTCGACCTGGCGTCACGCGAGGTCTCCGAGCCCGCCCTCGAGAATGGCGACATCGACATCAAACCGGAGTACATCGGCTCCGAGCTCGTGTTCCTGGATGCGAACGCGCAGACGTCGGGCGACCCGGCGGCCGAGGCTGCGACGTTGAAGCCGCTGCTCGCCGCCAAGGGGATCGTGCTCCTGCCGTACTCGCAAGCGAACGACACGAACTCGTTCGTCGTGACGAAGGCCACGGCCGACAAGTACGGGTTGGTGTCGCTGAGCGATCTGGCGAAACCGCTCCCGAGCTCGTCGTAACGACCGGATCGGCGAGGCTGCGGCGGCTCAGGTCGTCGCAGCCTCGTTCGCCGGAGTCGTCGGGCTTAGGCGAACGGTCGCCCACGAGATGAGCCCTCCGGCGATCAACAGCGCCGCGCAGACGAGCATCGCCCAGACGAACCCGTCGGTGAACGATGCATGGACGGCACCAACCAGGCGTGCGTGGACGAGGCCGTCGCGGATCGGGGGAACCTCGAGTCCTCCCTGGTGGTCGCGCATGGCGAGGATCGCTGAGCGCGTCGCCGGACCTATGTCGATGTCGGCGATGCGGCGCTCGAGGCCCTGCGTGAAGGCGACCAACGTGAGGCCCGGCAGGATCGCAACCGCGACGAGCCCCGCGAACCGCGAGATGGCGCTGTTGACCGCGGAGGCCACGCCCGCACGGCTCGTCTCGAGCGCCGACAAGACTGCCGCCGTGAGCGGCGACACCGTGGTGGCGATGCCGACGCTGAAGATCAAGAAGCCCGGGAAGATCGCGACCCAGTACGAACCGTGGCGCGCCGTGGCCGCGAGCAGACCGATGCCCAGCCCCGCGACGATCGGCCCTACGGTCATCGGGATGCGCGGCCCGACGCGGTCGGCCAGCCGTCCCGCGAACGGCGAACCCGCGAGCAACACGACCGTGAGTGGCAGCACGGCGAGGCCTGCGGCGAACGCCGAGAAGCCGCGCACCTGTTGCAAGGAGAGCACCACGAACAGCAGCGCGCCCGAGATCGCGAAGTAGATGGCGAACGTTGCCGCGTTCGCTCCTGCGAACGTGCGGTTGCGGAACACGGTGAGCGGCAGCATGGGATCTCGGCGACGATGCTCCACGACCAGGAACGTTACGGCCGTGATCGCTCCCACGGTGAACGACCCAACGATCCGTGGATCGCTCCATCCCCACACGCCACCTTGGATCAGCGCGAACGTGATCGTCGCGAGCATCACGGTGGCGGTGAACGCGCCGGCCAGGTCGAGCCGCGCGTGGCGGGTGGGTGGTCGAGACTCAGGGACCACACTCGCGACGAGCCAGAGTGCCACCGCCACGATCGGGATGTTCAGGTAGAAGATCGCTCGCCACGAGACGCTGTCCACGAGGAATCCCCCCACGAGGGGTCCGATCGCGCCGCCGACCCCCGAGAGCGAAGCCCACAGGCCGACGACCCGGCCGCGCTCCGCAGGGTCGAAGCTCGCCGTGAGGATCGCCAGGCTGCTCGGCACGAGGAAGGCGCCGCCGACCCCCTGGATGGCGCGCGCCACGTCGAGCGCGAGCAAGGTCGGGGCGAGGCCGCAAAGCGCGGAGCCCGCCATGAACCCGATCAATCCGATCGCGAACGCACGCCGTCGCCCGAAGAGATCTCCGTAGGATCCTCCGAGGAGGATGAATGCGGTCAGCGTGAGGACGTATGCGTCGACGACCCAGGCCACCGACGACAGCGAGGCGTCAAGGTCCCGCTGGAGGGTGGGCAGCGCCACGTTCACGACCGTGGAATCGAGGAAGCTGACGCTCGAACCGAGGATCGTGGCGAGCAGGGTAAGCTTCCCCGCCCTGGAGGCGACCGTCAGGGTCGAGGCAGGCTGACCCGTCGACATCGTTCGAGGCTAACAGCGGCCTTCGTTCCTCCGGTCGATGAAGCGATGCGACGGAAGGGGACGCTCGTGGACCTGGACATCATCGTGATCGGTGGCGGTCCGGCGGGCGAGGCCGCCGGGTTCCGGGGTCCCGAGCTCGACGCGCGCGTCGCGGTCGTGGAGCGGGATCTCCTCGGTGGCGAATGCCCGTTCTGGGCCTGTCTGCCATCCAAGACGCTGTTGAACTCGGCGATGCTCCGGCACGCGGGGGCCGACTACCCCTGGCAGCGGGCGTCGGATCGCCGCGACTGGATGATCTCCCGCGAGGGGACCGACTATCCGAGCGACGCGGGGCACGTGAAGCGGATGGAGGCAGCCGGGACACGGGTCGTCCGGGGCGACGGACGCCTCGTCGCTTCCGGGCGGGTGGAGGTGCGTTCCGAGGGCGGAGTCCTGGAGACACTGGAGGCGACCAGCGTGATCATCGCCGCGGGCTCCACGCCGTTCGTGCCGCCGATCGACGGGCTCGACAGGGTCTCGTTCTGGACGAGCCGCGACGCCACGTCCACGCGTGAGTTGCCGTCGAGCCTGGTGATCTTGGGTGGCGGGGTCGTGGGGGTCGAGCTCGGGCAGGCGTTCCTCCGGTTCGGGACGAAGGTGACGATCGTCGAAGGGTCGGAACGGGTCCTCTCACGCGACCACCCGCTCAGCTCCAAGGCGGTCGCGGAACAGCTGGCGATCGAGGGGGCCGAGCTCCGAACGGGCGTGTCGGCGGTCGGCGTGCGCGCCGGTGGGGCCGGGCGGATCGTCGAGCTCTCCGACGGGACGTCGGTCGAGGGCGCGGAGCTCTTGGTCGCCGTCGGGCGCCGCCCGGCAGATCTCCGGGCGCTCGGGGTCGAGTCGGCCGGTGTGGATCTGGACGACCGTGGCCGCCCCGTCGTGGACGCGGAGCTGCGGATCGCGCCCGGTATCTATGTGGCGGGTGACGTCGCCGGAGGACTCCAGTTCACGCACCTCGCGGATCACGAAGGAGGCAAGGCCGTCGAGGCGGCGCTCGGTCGCAGGCCGACGCTGGATCTCCGGGCGGTTCCGAAGGCGACGTTCACCGACCCCGAGACCGGCGCCGTCGGCATGACCGTCCAAGAGGCGAAGGAGGCAGGGATCGATGCGTTCGAGGTCAGTCGCGATTGGGCGGCCTCCGGGAAGGGGCAGACCTACGAGGATCCGCATGGACACATGACGGCGGTGATCGACCGCGAGCGCGGGATCCTCGCGGGGGCGTTCGCCGCGTGTCCCGGCGCGACGGAGCTGATCCACGAGGCATCGCTCGCGCTCAAGCTGAACGTGCCGGTCTCCGTCCTCGCCGACACGATCCACGCGTTCCCGACCAGCGCCAAGGTCTTCGAAGGCGTGTTCAAAGAAGGTGCGAAGCAGCTGACCTGATGCGGCGCTACCAGGACTGGCGACCGAGCAGCGCGAGCAGCTCGGTCTGACGGTTCGATCCTGGCGGCGGTGTCAACGCGGCCGCGACGGCTCCACCCTGGCGCATCATCTCCACGCTGGGCACGAGCTTCTCGAACGCCACCTCGACGAGATCCGGGTCGAGCATCTCGTTGGCGCCGATCGCGCGCGCCAGATCCCAGGCGTGCACGACCAGATCGTTGAGCACCTCGTACGTGTAGTCCTCGCCGGACGGTTGGCGACGGCTGAGGATCACCGGACGCTCCATCGCGCCCTCCGCCATCACCGCGGCGGTCGCAGCCGCGGCCCGCTCGTCCCACGCGGCCACCGGATCGGCGCCGAGGAGATCGCCGTTCAGCCGATCACCGACATCGGCCACGCTCTCTCCGCTGAGGAGCGGGGCCATCCAACTGACCTCGCCCACCAGGTGGCCGACGAGATCGCGCACGTCCCACTCGGTGCACGGTGTGGGGTCGTGCCACTGGCCGTCCCCGATGTCATGCACCTTTTCGCCGAAGCCGACCTTGGCGCGTTCGAACAGTTCCCGGACGTCTTGGGTCACGGTCTCCTCCTCGTGGTCAGGCGGCGAACCTAGCTCGCGGTCGACGAGTCGGTCAAGCGTCCACCGGGATGAGATCGAACCGCAGGAGACCTTCGACGAGGGCCATGCGCTCCCGCACCTCGTCGCGCGTCCGCCCGGCCAGGGCGACGAGCGCCAGGCGATGGCTCACCACGTCGTCGTCGTTGTCGGAAAGGCGTTGGCCGGGGTGGACCAAGAGCTCCACCTGCGCGTGGGGGAAACGCTCCAGGATCGGGGCTGGGTCGGGCACGGTCTCCACGATCGCGTCCTCGTAATGCCGGACGACGAAGCTCGAGGCGACCAGGTTGCCGCGGGGTGGGAGCGTGGGTGTTCCTCCGGTCGCGAGCTCCAACTGGACCTCGTACGTCGAGACGCCGTGCAGGGCTCTCACGAGCGGCGCGAACTGCGACGCCATCCGCCCGTTCACCTCAACGATGCGCGGGTCTCCATCCGGCCCCACGAAGAATTCGACGTTGAACAACGAGCCGTCGAACCCGATCCCACGCATCAGCCGTTGGCTGATCGCGGCCATCCGCGCCTGCACATCGCCCGCCACCGTGCTCGGGTAGTCGAACCGAACGAAGCTGATGCCGTTCGGATGCATGATCGAGTCCGTGACGCCGACCGTGGTGAGTTCTCCGTCGCGCATGAACCCTTCGAACGTGACGAGATCGCCGGTCAGCAGCTCCTCGGCGAGCAACGTGCGGAACGACGCGCCCTCGAGTTCGTCGTCGAACGCTGCGATCGCCTCGAGATGGTCGCGCGCTTCCCGTAAGACCGACGCGAGCTCCTCGGCGTCGTGGATGGTGTATGCGAGCTGGGACAGATGCCCGGTCACCGGTTTCACGAAGAACGGGAACGGGAGCGATGGACCAGGGGAAGTCGCGTCGAACGGGTCGATCGCCGCGAACCGGGGGGTCGCCTCCGGGACGAGCTCCGTCTGGATGCGCCGAGCCGCGAGCTTGTCGTGGCACGCCATGAACGAGGCGGGCGATGGTCCCGGCAGGCCGAGCCGGTGGGCGATGTGGGCGGCCAGGTGTGCGGTCCGATCGTTCGAGCCGATCACGCCGTCGATCGATCCGGGCTCGACCTCGGCGAGGATCCGCTCCAGCTCTTCGCGAGGGTGGGCGCCGGCGACCGGCGCCTCGACGATCTCGAAACGAGACCGGAGCTCCGGGTGGGCGAGGTTGAGGCGGTCACGGGCGTTCGCGCCCACGAGGAGGACCCTGCGCATCGGGGGAGCGTAGACGTTCCCTGCCGGGAGCTTGTCACTCACTCCCGGCGGGTGGCAGGATTGCTCCGTCATGCAGGACCTCTCCTACGGCTTCTTTACCTACGACGGGCCGAGCCCGGCGTAGTCGCCTGCCGAGACGTCACGACAGCGACCCCGGGCCGATCCCGGGGTTCTTTCATCCCCGGGCTGCCCGTGGGTCCGAGGGAACGGAGGACGAGATGGTCGTCGTCATGAAGCACGACGCGACGGAGGCGGATATCGAGGCCGTCGCCGAGAAGGTGCGGGCCGCCGGCGGCGAGGCCTTCGTCTCGCGTGGCACCGTCCATACGATCATCGGCTTGGTCGGCGATACCGGCCGGTTCCAGACGATCCCGTTCAAGCAGATGCCGGGCGTCGACCACGTGATCCAGGTGGGAAAGCCCTACAAGATGGTCGCGCGGGACCTTCACCCGGAGGCGACCACCGTGAAGGTCGGCACCACGCCGGTCGGGCGTGACAGCTTCACGATCATCGCGGGTCCTTGTGCCGTCGAGTCGGAACAACAGGCGTTCGCGGCGACACGGGCTGCGAAGGACGCGGGCGCCACGATCCTCCGTGGCGACATCTACAAGCCGCGGACATCGCCGTACTCGTTCCAAGGGCTCGGCGAACGCGGTTTGGAGATCCTGGGGGAGTGCCGGCGCGAGACCGGCCTACCGATCATCGTCGAGGTCGTCGACGTGTCGCAGGTGACGCGCGTCGCTGAGGTCGCGGACTGCATCCGCGTCGGCACGCGCAACGCCCAGAACTTCGAGCTCCTGAAGGAGGTCGGGCAGACCCACAAGCCGGTCATGTTGAAGCGCGGGCTCGCGATGACGATCGACGAGTGGCTCCAGGCCGCCGAGTACATCGCACAGCGGGGCAACTCCGAGATCATCTTGTGCGAGCGCGGGATCCGGACGTTCGAGCCTTCGACACGCAACACCCTGGACCTGGCCGGCATGGCCGTCGCGCAACAGGAGACGCACCTGCCGGTGATCGTGGACCCGTCGCACGCCGTGGGGAAGCGGAACCTGGTCGCGCCGATGGCGCTCGCGGCCGTCGCCGCCGGCGCGGATGCCGTGATGATCGACGTGCATCCCGACCCGGAGCAGGCGCTCTGTGACGGCCCACAAGCCCTCACACCCGACGAGATGGTGCTGCTCGGACACGAGCTGGAAGCGGTGGCGGCCGCCGTCGGGCGTCCGGTCAACCGGTAGCGCTGACTACGCGGGGGGGACGTCGGGCGTGAGCTCGACGATCGTGCAGGTGCCGCGCCATCGGTTGATGGATTCGGTGGGCGCTCCAGCGCGACTCTTCCGCTTGTCCGCCAGGACCTTGGCGGCCGCCTCCCACTCCGCACCTTCCAGCACGCGCTGCGCGGCGAAGAACTCCTCGAGCGATGTGTCGCGCAGCTTGCGCCGCGTGATCACGACGAGCTGTTGCGCATCGGGAACGCCGGGCACGGTCTGCTCCTCGGGCCCGGCCTCCTGCTTCGACAGCACGTAGATCTTCCCGTCTTTGTAGGCGAACCACGCGGGCGCCATCGTGCGCTTGCCGTTGAGGCTTTCCACGCCGATCCAGATCACGTCGGACTTCTTCAGGCCGTCCTCGGTCTCCTTGGGCAGCTTCGTGGGTGCAGCCTGGACGTAAACCGGGATGTCGATCTCTCCCACGATCTCGCCGTTGATGATGAACGACGCGACGAACGTCCCCGTCTCGTCGAACACCGCGTCCTCGATGAGGTCGACCTCCGTGGTCAGGTCCATGGCGCCAACCATCCGGCGTGGCTCCGGGCCCCATCGATAGATCGTGCGGCCCGAGGGTCCGATCAGACGGATCTCCTCGCTCACGAACCCCGTCGGTACCTTCCACGCGCGGAAGATCACGAAGGGGAGAGCCGGCCCGGGCTGGCCCACGAGGTAGACGCCGTCGTTCGCCAGGTTGCCGTACGCATCCCACACACGCTTGTCCACGACGGCGGCGGCGACGAGTTCCCCCACGACCAGCATCGGCGGAAGGATATACGACGAGGATGGACGGCTACGCGCTGCGGGCGAGCCAGAGGCGCGGCTCTTGGATCTCGGGGAGCGAGGGCATCGCCTCGGCGGAGTCCCACATGGTCGTGAGCGTCGCCTCTTCCGTCTGCTCGACGACGAAGTCGCAGAACGCGCGACCCTGCGCGTACTGCTCGCGCTTCATCTCGATCCCGAGCAGCCGTTCGAATACCGGATCGCCGGCCTCGCCCTCGCGGTAGCGGCGCATCGCTTCGGTGATCCGGTCGTACGACGGGAGGAGTTCGCGGCCGAGCGCGTGCATCACGTGGTCCCCGTACCCCTCGGCGGCGGCCATGAACGCCTGGATCCGCCCAAGCTTGATGCGCTGCTCGTCGTCGAGCACCGCGCCGAACAGACCGTCCTCGGATTCCATCATCGAGCGGAGCGCCTCGGGATCGGTGGCGTCGAGCGACGTCAGCCGCTCCTGCATCGCCGCGGCGTCGATCTTCAACGTCGAGAGGAAGTCCTGCAGGATCTCCGAGAATCGTTCCCGAGCCCACGGCCTCGCGAACTCGAACCGGTGGGTGACCTCGTGGATCGCGACGGCGGTGCGGAAGTCGGTGGGGTCGAGCGACCAATCGCGTTCGAAGCGCGCGATGTTCGGCACGACGAACAGGAGCGCGCCGGGCCCGGAACGCGGCACCGCGATGTCGTACTGGCCGAGGACATGTTGCCCGAGGAACCCGAGGACCGTGCCGATCTGCGCGCCGAGGAGGAGCGGCGACAGCTGTTGGAGGAGCGCGCCCATCCCCTGCATCTCGGGCGGCAGCTCGCCGCCGATCGCCTCGTGGGAGGCCTCGCCCATCGCGGCGGTGATCTTCTCCGCTGCCGGCTCGAGCAGCGTTTTGAGGCTCTCGGTGTTCGCGTTTACCCAGTCGGCGCGGCGGACCGACCGGACGTCAGCAACGTCGGTCGGTGCGTCCAGGCCGGTGAAGCGGCCGACATGGAGCTCGGCGACGCGGACCGCCTCCTGGAACGCGGACGCATCAGCCGTCGACGGCGCCGGGTCGTCCTGGCCCTCCTGCGCGCCCGCGATGCCGATCTGTCGTGCGAGCTCCCAGTTCACGGGGCCCGACGATGAGGCCATGACCCGCTGAAGCTCGCGGAACAGGGGCGCGTCGGCGAACGAGTCGGGGTCGCCGCCGAACGGGGAGTCCATCCATCCATCGTACGACCGGCCCATCGATAGGATGACCTGCGTGTCCGACTCCGCTCTGATCCGTGTGACCGACGAGGCGCTGTCGGTCGATGAGGCGCTCTCGTTCGTCGCCGATCCGGGCGCCGGAGGTACCTGCGTGTTCGTCGGCACCGTGCGTGACCACTCCCGGGCCGGCGATGTCACCGGTCTGCGCTACGAGGCGTGGGACGAGCTCGCCGTTAAACGGCTGGACGAATTGGCGAGGGAGCTGGCTCAGACGTGGCCCGTCAAGAAGGTCGCGATCTTGCATCGCACCGGCGATCTCGCCATCGGCGAGGCGAGCGTCGTGATCGCCTGTTCCGCCCCGCACCGCGCGGATGCGTTCGAGGCCTGCCGCCAGGGGATCGAGCGTCTCAAACAAGACGTCCCGATCTGGAAGCGGGAGGCGCTCGTCACCGGCGACGCGCACTGGGTGATGGGCAGCTGATGGGGCGCGATCTCGCGATCGATCTCGGCACGGCGAACACGCTCGTCTACCGGCAGGGCGACGGCATCGTGTTCAACGAACCGACCGTCGTCGCGATGCACACGGGCAGCGGGGAAGTCGTGGCGATGGGTGACGACGTCTGGCACCTGATCGGCGGGGATTCCGGCAACGTCGTGGCGGTGCGGCCGCTCCGCGCTGGAGCGATGACCGAGTTCGACATCACGCAACGGATGCTCGAGGTCGTGGTGCGGCGCTCGGTGGCGTCACGCTTCCCGAAACCGCGTGTGTTGGTGGCCGTGCCATCGATGGCTTCGGAGGTGGAGAAACGGGCGATCGAGGAGGCGGTCCGTTCGGCGGGTGGTGGACGGAACGTCACGCTGGTCGAGGAACCACTGGCTGCCGCGATCGGCGCCGGCCTGCCGATCCACGAGCCGATCGGCAACCTGGTGGTGGACATCGGTGGCGGCCGCTCGGAGATGGCGGTGGTCTCCATGGGTGGGGTCGTGAGCGGCCGGTCGGTCCAGCTGGGTGGCTTCGACCTCGACGTGGCGATCCAAGACGACATCCGCGAACGGTACGGTGTCGCGATCGGCGAGAAGGCCGCTGAGGAGATCAAGATCGCGATCGGGTCCGCGTTCCCGAGCTCGACCGGGAAGGCCGCGGTCGTCACCGGACGAGAGCTCGCGACCGGGAACACGATCGAGGTCACGGTGACCGAGGACGAGGTGCGTCAGGCGATGTCGGGCACGGTGCGCAGCATCGTCGAAACCGCGCGGCTGTGTCTGGCAGAGGCGCCGCCGGAGCTCACGCACGACATCCTGGAGACAGGATTGTTCCTCACCGGCGGTGGGGGGATGCTGCGCGGTATCGACATGCTGCTCGCGCAGGAATGCGAAGTGCCCGTCCACGCCACGGAACGGCCGCTCGAGACGGTCGTGGTCGGCGCGGGACGCATGCTGGAGCATCTGGCGGACTATCAGACCTCGTTCCAGCTGGTCCGCCGGAAGGTGAGTCGCTGACGGCCCTGGGGTCAGGACGCGGCTTTGCTCAGCAGGTTCGCGAGCGCCGACCCGACCTCGTAGATCGAGAAGGCCAAGAGGGCGGCGGCGAGCGTGATCGCGATCAGCAGGCCGAGCACGCCGACCGTTCGCGTCTGCCAAGACCGCCGGTCGGAGCCGACCGGCACGTAGACCCCTCCATCTGAGGCAGAAGGCCCGGCGGATGCTGGGAGGAACCCGTCACCGTCGGTCGACACGCGTGCATCGGATCCCCCGGCGCGCAGCGTGAGCCAGAACACGAGTGCGCCCGTCGCGAGCGCCACACCGAACACCGTCACGTAGGCCATAGGGTTGTGCGAGCGAGCCTATCCCGAACGTCCCGTTCGTTCATCCCGGCTCCCGTACGATGACTGCTCCGCCATGTCACGTCTCAAACACCTCCTCGCCTGGTCCGCCGTGGCCCTCGCGATCGCGGTTGCGTTCGCGATCGGTTGGATCCAGCTGCCCTACTACGCGCTCGGTCCCGGTCCGGCGCGCGATGTTGAGCCGCTCATCCATGTCTCGGGCCACCAGGAATTCCCTTCGCCGGGTCAACTGATCATGACCACCGTTCGGTTCCACACCGTGAGCGTCCTGGGGGCGCTCGTGGCGTGGCTTGATCCGAACGAAGCCGTCGTCTCCCAGCGCGTCCTGTATCCACCGGGCGAGAGCGCGGATCAAGAGGCGCAGCGCTCCCTCTCCCAGATGGATCAGAGCAAGATCGACGCCACCTACGTCGTGCTCCGCCGGCTGGCCGGCTACCCCAAGGAGCACGGCGACGGCGCCCTCATCGAGTTCGTCTACCCGGGCTGCCCGGCGGAGGGGAAGCTCTACGCGGGCGACGTCGTCCACGAGATCGACGGTACGCCGGTCCACACGCAAGAGGAGGCCGCCGCCGCCCTCGACGCCGCTCCGGTCGACTCCGCGATCACGTTCCAGGTGGAGGCGGCGGGAGAGACGCACGACGTGCGCGTCACGCGCGGTCAGTGCCCTGGGACGGACCGACCCCTCGTGGGGATCAACCTGATCGACCAATTCCCGTTCGATGTGCAGATCTCAAGCGGCGATGTCGGCGGACCGTCGGCCGGACTGATGTGGTCGCTCGGGCTCTACGACCTGCTCACGCCGGGTGACCTGACGGGTGGCCGCACGGTCGCCGGGACCGGGACGATCGACACCCGCGGGCACGTGGGGCCGATCGGGGGGATCCGAGACAAGGTCGTCGGAGCGGAACGAGCGGGTGCCGATCTGTTCTTCGTGCCGGCCGACAACATGAAGGAGCTGCAAGGCGTCGACACCGGGGACATGCGCCTGGTCGAGGTGAAGACGTTCCAGGATGCGCTGGACGCGTTGGGGGCCAGCTCCACCTGAGCCGTCCGTAAGGAGCCGCATGGGTTAGGCTGGCCGTTCGCGACGCGTCCCGTCGCGCGGGAGGGACCGAACACCGACATGATGCGCAGGACCATCCCGGCCGGCACCCGCCGCTGGCCGATCATCGTGATCGCGGTCGTCATCCTGCTGTTCCTGGCGTTGTCGGTGATGTCGGGCTTCTACGTCGACCTGCTGTGGTTCAAAGAGGTCAAGCTCTCGAGCGTCTTCTGGACGGTGCTCCGGACGAAAGCCGTGCTCGGGCTGATCTTCGGGCTCCTGTTCTTCGCGTTGCTCTACGTGAACCTCCTGATCGTCCGTCGGCTGACCCCCGACACGCGGATCCTCACGCCGGAGCAAGAGGCCGTCGAGCGCGTGCGGCAAACGATCGAGCCCCACCTGCGCTGGCTCATCCCGCTCGGCTGCGCTGCGTTGGCGTTGATCGTGGGGATCGGGGTCTCGCATCAATGGTCCACCTACCTGCTCTGGCGTAACGGAGCCGGGTTGACGTTCGGATCGCCGGAGCCGTTGTTCAACCGCGACCCGGCCTTCTACATCTTCTCGTTGCCCTGGCTCCGCTTCCTCCAGGGCTGGCTCTTCTCCTCGTTGGTCGGCGTGACCTTGATCGTGGCCATCGCCCACTTCCTCTGGGGGGGATCCAGCCACAGGCGCCGGCGTTCGCGGACAAGGTGGCGCCCGCGGTGCGCGCCCATCTGTCCGTTCTGCTCGGCCTGATCATGCTCGCGAAGGCCTGGGGCTATTACCTCGGCCGGTTCGACCTGTTGACGTCGCCTCGTGGGGTGGTGGAGGGGGCGTCGTACACGGACGTCCACGCGCAGTTGCCCGCGCTCAACTTCCTCACGATCGTCGCCGTGATCTGCGCGGTGCTGTTCCTGGTGAACATCCGCGTGCGTCTGTGGAGCCTCCCCGTGATCGCCGTCGGGCTGCTGGCTGTGGTGTCGGTGCTGCTGGGCACGGCGTACCCGGCGTTCGTGCAGCAGTTCAGCGTGAAGCCGCAGGAGCAGCAGCGCGAGACGCCCTACATCAAGGACAACATCGCTGGCACACGGCATGCGTTCAAGTTGGACACGATCGACAGCACCCAACGGCCCGCTGATCCGTCGGTGTCGGCCGACGACCTCAGCCAGAACCAGGCGACGGTGACCAACATCCGTCTCTGGCGTCCGACGGTGCTCAAGGAGAACTTCCAATCGCTGCAGCGGATCCGGCAGTACTACGAGTTCGACGATGTCGATGTTGATCGGTACGACCTCTCGGGCGAGAAGCGCGTGCTGATGGTCTCGGGCCGCGAGGTGACACAGAACGGGATCCCGTCAGGCGGCCAGACCTGGCAGAACACGCATCTGGTGTACACGCACGGGTACGGCGCGGTGGCCGCCCAGGTGAACACCGCATCGGACGAGGGTGCGCCGAGCCTGACCTTGAAGGACATCCCGCCGGTAGGCGAGCCCGCGATCTCACAGCCGCAGCTGTACTTCGGTGAACTGAACGACGTGCCGTTCGTCGTCACGAACACGGGGTCGAAGGAGCTCGACTACGAGGGGGCCTCCCAGGAACAGGACACCGTGTACAGCGGCACCGGCGGCATCCCGATGGGGAACTTCCTCCAGCGGGCGCTGTTCGCGTGGCGATTCAAGGACATCAACCTGTTGATCTCCGGGCTGATCCATCCGGACAGCCGGATCATGATCTACCGCCAGATCCAGCAGCGCGTACCGAAGCCGGCGCCGTTCCTGAAGTTCGACGCCGATCCGTACCTCGCGGTCGTGGACGGGAAGCTGCTGTGGATCTACGACGCCTACACCACGACGAACGAGTATCCCTACTCACAATCGATCGACCTGAACAACGCGACCGATGGACTGATCAACGGTCATGCGAACTACATGCGCAACTCGGTCAAGGTGACGGTGGATGCGTACACGGGCGCGATGACGTACTACCTGGTCGACCCGAGCGACCCGATCGCGGTCGCGTGGTCGAAGGCGTTCCCCGACCTGTTCACGCCGCTGTCGGACGCGTCGTCGGAACTCCAAGCCCATTTCCGGTACCCCGAGAACCTGTTCCAGGTGCAGGCAACGCAGTTCGCCACGTATCACGTCACGGACCCCGCGGTGTTCTTCCAGAAGCAGGACGTGTGGCAGCTCCCGACCGATCCGACGATCGCGGCGAACAACCCGGCGGCGGCCGGCACGCCCGACGCCGCCGGACCGATGCATCCGTACTACACGTTGATGCGCCTCCCCAGTGCCACGGACGAGCACTTCCAACTGATCCTGCCGTTCACCCCGGAAGGCCGACAGAACATGACGTCGTGGATGGCGGCCGACTCCGATCCCGGCTCCTACGGGAAGCTGACCGCTTACACGTTCCCCTCGGGGCGCAACGTGGACGGGCCGACACAGGTCTTCGCGCAGATCAACCAGGATCCGGCGTTCTCCACGTTCCGCACGTTGCTCGGTCAGCAAGGATCGTCGATCGTGTTCGGCGACTTCCTGGTGATCCCGATCAACGACTCGTTCCTCTACGTCGTGCCGGTCTACGTCCGATCGAACCAAGAGAGCTCGATCCCGGAGCTGAAGCGCGTGGTCGTGGTCAACGGCAACACGGTGGGCTTGGGCACCAGTCTGTCCGAAGCCCTGGCGTCCTCGACGACTGGCCAGCCCTCCACCGGCGGCGGAGGAGGCACCTCAGGCGGCACGATTGACGAGCAGGTCTCGAACCTGCTGGACGAATCGCTCCAGCACTTCGCCGCGGCGGATGCCGCGCTCAGGGCGGGCAACCTCGCCACCTACCAGTCGGAACTCACGACCGCGGAGCAGCTGGTCCAGCAGGCGAACGACCTGATCGCGCAGCAGGCTGGTAGCGGGAGCGGGTCGTCGCCGGCCCCATCGCCGACGGCGTCGGCCAGTGCGTCGCCTTCGGGTTGACGGTCACTCGGGGAGGCGGAAGGTGAGATCGGCGTCGATGTCGGTCACGTCCATCTGCGCCTTCTGCAGGTGTCCCGAGTAGTCCCAGTTCATCGCCTGCCAGCGCGTGAACTGATCCAGGACCCAGATCCCCGATTGCCGGGAGCCGTTGCCGCTCTTGCCGTTCCCGCCGAACGGCAGATGCGCTTCCGCCCCCGACGTCGAGTTGTTCACGCTCACCATCCCGGCGGTCACGCGCTCTCGGAAGCGGAACGCGTGGAGGGGATCGCGGGTGTAGATCGAGGATGAGAGCCCGTAGCCGTGCCCGTTCGCCAGGTCCATCGCCTCGTCGAACGTCTCGAACGACGCAACCGCGACGATCGGGCCGAACGTCTCGGTGCGATAGAGATCATCGTCGCTCGCGACGCCGTCCACGATCGTCGGATGGCAATAGATCCCGTCGTCCGGGTCGCCGACGAATCCCTCGCGTGGGTTGTCGCGCCCGATGCGCCCGATCCCCGTCGAGCCGCTGACGCGATGGTGGGGCCGGATCAGGTCGAGCCATCCGAGGAACCGATCGCAGAACCGCTCGCTGATCATCGGCCCGTAGAGCACGTCCTGGGTCGGGTCGCCGATCGGCGCGCGACGCACGGCCTCGTCGAACCGGGCGAGGAAGTCGTCGTGAACGTCGGCATGCACGATCGCAACGCCGAGCGACGTGCAGCGCTGACCTGCGGTGCCGAACCCGCTGAACAGCGAGCCCTCGACCGCCAGGTCCAGGTCGGCGTCAGGCATCACGACGAGCGGGTTCTTGCCGCCGAGCTCCAGGCAGGGCGACTGCAGGTGCCGCCCGCAGAGCTCGCCGATCCGGCTTCCGACATCGGTAGAACCCGTGAAGCCGACCTTGTCGACGACGCGTGTATCCAGCGCGCGCTCCAACCCCGCGAACGTCTGCTGGCCGTCGGCGATCACCATGTTGAACACGCCATCAGGGAAGCCCGCATGGAGGAACAACCGGGCGAACGCCTCCGCGGTCGCCGGCGTGTATTCGGCCGGCTTCCAGACCACGGCGTTCCCGCAGAGCAACGCGGGGACCAGGTACCAGGAGGGGACCGCCACCGGGAAGTTGCCGGCGGTGATGATCGCGGCAACCCCGACGGGGGTCCGGAACGTGAAGAGCTGTTTGTCAGGCATCTCGGACGGCACCGTCTGCCCATAGAGCCGCCGGCCCTCGCCCAGGAAGAAGTTGCAGGTGTCGATCACCTCCTGGACCTCGCCGCGCGACTCGGCGATCGGCTTCCCGACCTCGCGGGTCAGCAAGCGCGCGAGCGCCTCCGCGTTCTCCTCCACGAGCCGGCCGAGCTGTTGGATCGCACGACCCCGAACCGGCGCAGGAACCGCGGCCCAGCCCGGCTGGGCCGATCGCGCGGCCCGGCATGCCTCCACGAACGTCGTCGCGTCGCCCAGGAGAACATCGGCAACGGGCTCGCTGAGCTTGGCGGGGTTGACGATCGAGAGGCGACCACCCGGTGACTCGGTGGCGGCGCGCCCTCCCACGATCGATGAGACGGTCCCTGGCATCCGCTCATGCTCCCACGAGCGGATACCTTCGAGCGACTTCAGAGTTGCGCCCCTCCCAGCCGATGAAGGGTGCGAGGGGAGGTACGAACATGCCTGAGGATTTCGATCCGATCCGGATCCTGGCGGGTCTCCAATCGCACGGGGTCTCGTACGTCTTGGTGGGCGGGCTCGGGGCTGCGGCGCACGGCTCGCCGGTCGAGACCGACGACGTGGACATCTGTGTCTCCGATGACGACGACAATCTGGGGCGGCTGTCGCTCGCCCTGGGACAGCTCGGTGGGTTCCCGTCCCCGGAGGCGGCGCGGGAGCATCGGGTGTCCTTCCACACGCCGGCCGGCCGGCTGGATGTCCTGGAGAGCCCGGGCGAGTTCGAGGCGCTCTCGGAGAACGCGGTCGAGGTGGACGGCGGGCACGGCGTGGTGATCCGCGTCGCGGCGCTCGATGACCTGGCACGGCTCAAGCGTTCGTCCGGTGACCTGTCGGCGGCGGTTCGACTCTCCGCGCTCGCGGGCGAGGCATCGGGAACCCGTGAGGCGGAGCGGCCGCTCGACCCCGATCCACCGGCGAAGAGCCGCATCGAACGGATCCTGCGCAGGCTCGAGGATGTGGACACCTATCTCACCGAGGTCAACAACGGTGACCGCCCGATCCGCAAGAAGCGGGCGCAGCCGGACCGAGAGGTCTAGGATCGATGTCGCCATGTGGCTCCTGCTGTGGGTCGGCGCGATGATCCTGACGATCGGGATGATCGGCGGCGTCCTTGGAGCGCTGGCGGAACGAGCTTCCCGGCCCGGCGTCACCCCGTTGAGCGAGATGGTCTCCACGTTCTTCGCCGGGCGCACCATCGCGCGGCGGACCGACCGGGATGATCGCGTCCCGTCCCACGGCTGAGCCTGCTAGCATCCGCGCGTGCGCATCCCCCGGAGATCCGTCTGGCTCGTCGGTGGTCTGCTGGTGCTGTCCCTCAGCGCCGCGGCGTGTAGCGGTGGCGGTGACAGCGGCGCGAGCAGCTCGGCGGACGCGTGCGCGGCGGCCACGAACTTCACGGACGCCGTCACGGCCCTCGGGCAGGTGAACGTCAAGACCGACGGCACGGATGCGTTGAAGGCCGCCGCACAGAACGTGGCCGATGCGGCCGGTGCCCTCGAGACGGCGGCCAAGGATCAGTTCGGTTCGCAGGCCTCGGCGGTGAAGGCGGCGTATCAGAACCTGGCCGACGCGCTGGCGACCGCGCCGAGCGCGGCGATCGCTTCGCAGGCGTACATCCAGGGTGTCGCGAACATCAAGGCGCAGCAGGCCGCCCTCGAGCAAGAGATCTCGCAAGCCTGCTAGCCGAACGGATCGAGATCGACGGCCGCGAGGCCACGTCCGACCAGCTGCGATTCCCCGCCTTCTCCTACGGCCACTTCACCGCGATGCAGGTCCGGGGTGGGCGGGTGCGCGGCCTCGAACTGCACCTCGAACGACTCGACGCGACGAACCGCGAGCTGTTCGGCACGGGGCTGGAGGGCGAGCTGGTTCGCGATCGGGTCCGACACGTCCTGGGGGCCGAGGAAGTCGACTGCGTCGGTGCGGGTGTACGTCGCATCGCCGACCGACGACGAGACCTCGATCATGGTGACGGTCCGAGCACCGAACGAGGCGCCGGATCATCCGGTCTTGCTGCGATCCGTGCCGTACGTGCGGGCCGTTCCTCATGTGAAGCGCATCGCGGATTTCGGGCAGGTCTACCACCGCCGGATCGCGTTAGGAGACGGCTTCGACGACGCGCTGCTGACTGGTGACGGCGGGCTCGTGGCGGAGTGTGGGATCGCCAACATCGCGTTCGTCGACGGGACATCGATCGTCTGGCCGGACGCGCCGGTCCTGGAAGGGATCACGATGCAGCTGCTCGAGGCAAGGCTGGCCGCCGCCGGCTTGCCGACGCGTCGCCGGACGGTGCGGCTGGGCGATCTCGGCTCGTTCACCGGCGCCTTCGTCACGAACGCTCGCGGCATCGCCTCGGTGGGACGCATCGATGACGTCATGCTTCCCGTCGACGCCGGCGTGATGGACGCGGTCTGGCAGGTGTACGAGGACGTCCCGTGGGATCAGATCTGACCGCTTGAACGCTCGGTCGAAGCTGGGTATCGTGTCCACCGGCCCGTCCCTGGCCGAACCTCGGCTCCGGCGCCCACGCCGCCGGCATCCGCGAGGCAAAGGGGGCTCAGCCCTCGGGACGATCGACAGCACCCCTTCGGGTCGTGCCCAAGGGAGCGTGGGTCCTTCGGTCGCGACGTGACGAAGGAGGAGCGCACGATGACCGAGGACAAGACGTTCAAGCGCCGCGTCCGCGAGCGCATGTCCAAGACCGGCGAGAGCTACACGACCGCACGCGGTCACGTCATCCAGAAGCGCGAGCGTGAACGGGCCGCGAGCACGCGACCCGCGACGGCCGACGATCGCGCGTCCGATGCCTCGCTCCAGCGTTCCACCGGCAAGACGTGGGACGAGTGGTTCGCGATCCTGGACGCCTGGGGTGCCCGCGAACGCAAGCACACCGAGATCGCGCGATACGTGAACGAAGAACTGGGCGTCCCGGGGTGGTGGGCGCAGTCGGTCACCGTCGGCTACGAGCAAGCACGCGGGATGCGGCTGAAGTACGAGCGACCGACCGGCTTCTCGATCACCGCCTCGAAGACGATCGCCGTACCGATCGGCGTGCTCTTCGACGCGTTCGTCGACGACGTCGAACGGAAGGGGTGGCTCCCGGCGGGGGAGATGTCGCTGCGAACCGCGCAGCCGGGACGTTCGGCACGTTTCGACTGGGGAGACGGGTCGACGCGCGTGAACGTGGGCTTCACCGACAAAGGTCCGTCCAAGTCGGTGATCGCGTTGGAGCACGAGCGCCTGGCAGATGCCGACGAGGCCGAGACGATGAAGGCGATGTGGAAGGAGCGACTGGCCGCGCTCAAGTCATCGCTGGAGTCGTGACTTCGGCTCATCCGCCCGATGGATAGGGCACGGCGTGTTCCTCTCCCCACCGCTCGGCGGTCGTCGACCAGAAGTGGCGGGCGAACGGTCGGCCGCCTCGCTGGACGTCGCCGCTGAGCGACGTCGGGAAGAACGTCCAGGCCGGCAGGATGGAGACGTCGGCGCCCTGGTGCGATCGGACGATCTCCGTCAACGCGAGCGGACCCGACGCGCGGAAGGGTCGGAGGTGCTTCACGTCGGCGAGCGCTGCGACGTAGCTGGTCAGGATCGGGTGATCCGCGATCGCGCCCATGAACGCGTTGGAGACGAGATCGGGATGATCCTCGTTCGGCTCCCGGGCCGCGAAGAACCCAGCCTGCATGAACCGCGCGTCACCTAGGGGACGGAGCGCGATCGAATCGGCGTCCGCATAGACACCGCCGAACCGTTGGAGGATCTCGATGCGCGCGACGTCGGCAGCCCCATCGAACATGCCTGCCTCGTAGAATCGCCGATAGGTCTCGAGGTTCCGCAACCCGAACGTGTCGACCGATCGGTCATCCCAGAGTCGATACGTGAGATCCGGATCCATCTGCTGCCACGTCCGCATCCACCGCGCAGGAGCCGCTCGTGGGCCGATCCACAACTGGTGGAGCACCTTCGGGATCACCGCGCATCCTCCTCCGCTAACGCCCATCTGGCCGGGCGGCGAAGCGTCGCGCAGATCGCTCGAGGGTCACCGTCCTCGTCGGCCATGACGTCCGTTCCTTCGAACCCCAGATCACGCAAGAACCGTTCCATCGGCTCCGCCTGGTCGCCGCCCAGTTCCAACAGGAGCCAGCCGCCGCGATGGAGCCAACGCGTGCTCCTCCGAGCGACCTCCCTCAGCAGGTCCGTTCCGTCCGGCCCACCATCGAGCGCGAGCAGTGGCTCGAACGCCTGGACGTCGCGAGGGAGCAAGCGAAGGGCGGCTGTTGGCACGTATGGCACGACCGCCGTCAGCACGTCGACGCGGTGCTCGAGGTCTCGCGGAAGCGGTTCGTCCAGATGGCCCTCGAAGACCTCTACTCCGTTCCGTCGGGCGCATCGCACCGCGTCGTCGTCGAGCTCGGTTGCCAAGACCTTGGCCGATGGCACGGCCTTCCCCATGACGGCGGCGATCGCTCCCGCACCGGTGCATAGATCCACGGCCACTCCCTCCGAGGGGAGGAGCATCGCCGCTCGTTGCGCCAACGGCTCGCTCTGGCGTCGCGGAACGTACACGCCAGGCGCGACATGCAACCTGATGCCGCAGAACGTGATCGAGCCCGTCAGCCATGCGACCGGCTCGCCGCCGGTGCGACGGGTCACCATGTCATCGAGTAAGGCCGCGTTGCCTGCAGCGGCCTGGATCAGCTCATCGGCCTCCTCGCCAGCTGCGATGCAGCCCGCTTCGGAGAGCGTCTGCAACACAGAGGCTCGATCCATCGCCGCCCTCACCTCTCCGACGAGACACCCTCGCCCAGGCCCTTCAGCCTAGTGGCCGCGAGCGCCGGCCGAACGCCACCGATAAGCTCCGCCACGTGAGTACGTCAGCAGATGAGAGCGCCATAGCGCGATCCGACGAGCTTCGCTCCGTCACGCTCCGGTGGCTAGCCGCGATCGACCGGGGCGATATCGACGCGATCAAGGCCCGCTTCTCGCGGGCTGAGGATCTCACGATGCTCGGCACCAGCGGTGCACCCATCCGAGGGCCGGAGCGGAACAAGCGATACACCGACGTGGAGTTCGAAGCCGTCGGTCGGTTCCCGTTCCCCGACCCCGAGGTCGAGGCGTGGGTGCGCGGTGACGTTGGGTGGACCCTCGGGATCGCGCAGCTCGGAGGAGACGATGAGGACGAGGTCCGGTTCTCGCTCGTCTTCCAGCTCGAGTCGGATGAGTGGAAGATCGTGTTCGGCCACGTCTCGATCGGGGAGCGGGAGGATTCGACGGTTTGGGGGGATCCCTGGGATCAAGAGACTTCAGAGCTGCTCGACAAGATCCGCGACGAACCGCCCGACCTCTCAGGAACGGTGGCTCCGGACGGCACCATCACGCTCGTGCTCACCGATATCGAGGGCTCGACGGCGCTGAACACGTCGTTCGGGGATAAGGCCTGGCTCGACGTGCTCCGCGCGCACAACCAGGTGGTGACCGCGACGACGCTGGAGCACGGCGGGACGGTGGTGAAAGGGCTCGGCGACGGCTTCATGCTCGCGTTCACGTCGGCGCGAACGGCGATGACGGCATCACAGGCGATCCAGGATCGGATCGCCGAGACGTTCAACGATCCCGGCTCGCCCATCCATGTGCGGATCGGGATCCACACCGGCGAAGCGCTACGAGATGCGGACGACCTCTTCGGACACGCCGTGAACTACGCTGCGCGGGTGGCCGGCGCCGCGACGGGTGGTGAGATCTTGGTCTCATCGCTCACCCACGACCTGGTGCTCAGCGCCGGCGAGTTCGTGTTCGAAGCTCCTCGGGCGGCGACCCTGAAGGGCATCGAGGGATCCCAACTCGTCTATCCGCTCGAACGACGATGGTGAGTTCGCGCTACCCGTTGTCGCCGCGGTAGTTACCATGCGCAAGGAGGTGCTGAACGATGGCTGAGAAGAACGTTACGAAGAAGAGCACGCGGACGTCCGCCGGACGCACGGCGACCAAGGCGTCCGAGGGCTTCACGGCCGAGGAACGAGCCGCGATGAAGGAGCGCGCCCGAGAGCTGAAGGCGGAGTCGCGCGCGAACCAGGACAGGGAGGCCGGGGAACGCGACCTGCTCGCCAAGATCGCCGAGATGCCGAAGGCGGATCGCGTCCTGGCCGAGCGGTTCCACGCGATCGTCACGGCGAACGCGCCCGACCTCATGCCGAAGACCTGGTACGGCATGCCCGCGTTCGCCAGGGACGGCAAGATCGTGTGCTTCTTCAAGAGCGCGGACAAGTTCAAGTCGCGGTACGCCACGTTGGGCTTCGAGGAGTCGGCGAACCTGGACGACGGCGCGATGTGGCCGACCTCCTTCGCACTGACGAAGCTCACGGCTGCGGATGAGAAGAAGATCGCTTCGCTCGTGAAGAAGGCGGTGCGCTGAGGATCGAGCTCGCCCCGCGCCTTTCCAAGCTCGGTCGCCACGATGTGGTGATCGCGCATCGCGATCAGTCCGAAGGGGAACCCCGATGGCCGTGCGTGTCGACCTGAACATCTCGCTCGACGGCTTCGCGACGACGACCGACCAGACGCGCGAGAACCCGTTCGGGCACGACTGGACGCGTCTGGTCGAGGCCTACGTCGCGACCCGCACGTTCCGGGCCCGCGTGCTGCACGAAACGTCGGGTGAGGGAACGACCGGCGTCGATGACGAGTACGCGCAGGCGTACTTCGCCGAGGTCGGCGCGGAGATCATGGGTGCTGGCATGTTCGGGCTCCACGCCGCTGTCGATGATCCCGACTGGCGCGGCTGGTGGGGCGACGAGCCTCCGTTCCGGGTTCCGGTGTTCGTGCTCACCCATAGCCCGCGCCCGGTGCTCGAGATGGAGGGCGGCACGACCTTCCATTTCCTCTCCGCGACGCCCCGTGAGGCGCTCGACCTGGCGCTCGAGGTCGCGGGCGGCAAGGACGTGCGGATCGGCGGCGGCCCGACCGTGGTCCGCGAGTTCCTCAACGCCGGACTCGTCGATCGGCTCCATGTCGCCATCGTCCCGATCCTGCTCGGCCGCGGCATCCGGCTCTGGGATGACCTTCGCGGCTTCGAGGACGGCTATCGCGTGACGTCGGAGGTCGCATCGAGCGGGGTCACACACCTGACCTTCTGGCGCTGAACCCACAGTACGGCCCGAGCTCGATGAGTCCGGGCGGCGGGAACCGGATCGTGGCCACCTCAGTCGAGGCAGAACTCGTTGCCCTCGATGTCCTGCATCACGAGGCACGACTCGTTGTCGCCATCGGCAGTCAGTAGTCGCACGCGTACCGCGCCGAGCGGGACCAGTCGTGCGCACTCGGCCTCAAGTGCGGCCAGGCGCTCTCCACCCACGAGCCCGGTGCCGACCCGCACGTCAAGATGCACCCGATTCTTGACGACCTTGCCTTCGGGCACGCGCTGGAAGAACAGTCGCGGGCCCACACCTGAGGGATCGATGCATGCGAACGCTGAACCCTGATGCTCAGGCGGCAGCGCGCGATCGAAGTCGTCCCAAGTAGCGAACCCCTCCGGTGGCGCGGGTACGACGTACCCCAGCACCTCGCACCAGAAGCGAGCGACGCGCTCAGGTTCTGCGCAGTCGAAGGTGACTTGGATCTGCTTGACCGACGCCATCGGTCCACCATAGAGGCGCGACCCAGCTATCGCACGTTGCTAGTCGCAAGCTATGTCCTCCGCCTCGCCACGTCGCGGAGATCATCACGTCGGCCAGAGCCGGTTCCCCCCGGCCGAGCGGGGGCGACGGTTGCCGTGGCCATCGCCTATCCCTCACGCACCTTGTCGGTCGAGAGATCGCTCCGCTAGCATCGTCGTGCGGGGTGGAGCAGTCCGGTAGCTCGCTGGGCTCATAACCCAGAGGTCACAGGTTCAAATCCTGTCCCCGCGACGAACGAGAAGAGGCGCCGGCGCTGCCGGCGCCTCTTTCGTGCCGAGATATCGGAGAGGACCTACGACCATCGCGTCTCCGGAATGACCGACAGACCCATGTGCTGTTCGACCCACCCCGCTACGGTGCCATCAGTCCGAGGGAGAGGAACCACCAGATGGATGCGCCTGCCCGCACCAGTCAGGACCTGACGATCGGTCTTCGAAACCTGTTGTCCGACGCCGAACCCTCGACGTACGTGAGCCTGGAGGCCCAACTCCGTCGCGCCGTCTACGAACGGCTCGTGCAGCAGGTGGACGAAGAACGCGATCCGCGACGCCGCCGCCGTTCCTCGGGAACCGCCTAGCACACAACTCCGGACCACCCGGTCAGATCGGCATCGCTCGCTAGACTCACCCGATGAACCTGCTCCGACGCGTGCTGCCGCTCATGCTCATGGTCGGCCTGCTCGCCGGCCCGGTCGGGCCGGCGAGCGCCGATACGCTCGTCCGCAACCCCGGCGACCCGTCCTACGCGGTGTCCCTGCGCGGGGGACCGCTCGGACACTCGTGGCGTGGGACCGAGCGCGTCTCATTCACCAACCTGGACGCGGATCCGCTCACGATCGTTTGGATCCGCTTGTGGTCGAACGGAGTCATGGGCTGCGGCTTCCCGGCGATCACGGTCTCGGATGTGACCGGTGGAACGGCGGGAGAGCTCTCTCGCAATTGCACGGCGTTGCCGGTCACGCTCGACCCCGCGCTCGCCCAGGGGGAGCGCGCCACCCTGGCGATGCGCGTCTCGATCGACCTGCCCCGACGCAACGACCGCTTCGGGTATCACGCCGGGATGGCCCTGCTCGGGACCGCGTTGCCCACCCTCGCGATCCACGACGACCAAGGGTGGCATCTCGACCCGTTCATCGACCTGGGTGAGAGCTTCTACTCGATCGTCGGGACCTATCAGGTGACGCTCGACGTCCCGGTCGGTTTGGACACGCCCACGAGCGGGGTCGCGGTGTCGTCGCAGACGAACGCCCGTCGAAGGACCACCACGTACGAGGCCGAGAACGTCCGCGACTTCGAATGGGCGGCAGGGCATCTGGCGAAGGTACGCTCCCACTCCGGCTCGACGCAGCTCGTCGTCTGGTATCGACCGCGAGCGCTCAGCCGCGCACAGGCCGTCACCGCGCTCGGGTACGCCGTCCGGTCGCTCGACACGTATTCCGCGGCGTTCGGCACGTTCCCGTACCCGGAGATGGACGTCGTGTTGACGGGATTCACCGCGTTCGGCGGGATGGAGTACCCGACCATCATCTTCACGAACCGCGGGAAGATCACGATCTCCCACGAGATGGCGCACCAGTACTTCTACGGGATCGTCGGGGACAACCAGTATCAAGCGCCGTGGCTCGACGAGTCGTTCGCGACCTGGGTCTCGTACCTGCCGTTCGGTGGATGGAAGAAGTGCGCGTACTTCCCGTGGCCGTCGGACACCGCGCGGATCACGAACGACATGGCCTATTGGAACGCGCACCAGGCCGAATACAACACGATCTACGGGGGTGGAGGCTGTCTGCTGGCCAACCTGGCCGATCGCTTCGGTCTCGCTCGGTTCGTCGGGGTGCTTGACGACTATGTCCAGGCACACTGGCTCGGCGTCACGCGGACGAACGAGTTCCAGGCGGCCATCGAGGCCGCCGCGACCGCCGACGGCCTGGACTTCGATCCCGCGACCTACTGGGCGCATTGGCGGGTGGACTGAGCACGGGTCCTCCGGGCTAGAATCCGCCAAGAGCGCGGGGCCGCCGGTCGCCGCTTCAGATCCGGGAGGAGAGCGCGTTGACGACGACCAAGGGGCTCACGTCCCGCCTCGCCGAGGTGCCGCTGTTCGCCGATTGCTCGAACCGCGAACTCCAGACGATCGCGCGCGTCGTGCGCGAGATCCCACATAAGGCCGGTACCGTGATCGCCCGCGAGGGCGAGCCGGGCGTGGGACTGTTCGTGATCATGAGCGGGACGGCCGATGTCTCCATCGGTGGGAAGAAGAAGGCGACCCTCAGCCCGGGAGACTTCTTCGGCGAGATCGCGTTGCTGGACGGTGGACCCCGCACGGCGACCGTGACCGCGAGGGACGACGTGCAATTGCTCGGTCTCACCGAATGGGTGTTCCGCGGCTTGATGGTCGAGCACCCATCGATCGCGCTCAAGACGCTGCAACAGATGGCCGGACGTCTGCGGTCGGCCACGAAGGCCGCCACGGCCTGATCCGCATCGCGCGCCGCTGAAGGAGGCCGCTCGGGTGAGCGACGCGCCGCAGGACATCCAGGAGCTCGCCGCCGAGCGTCAGCAGCTCCGAGCGGCGAAGGACTTCGCCGGCGCGGACGCCCTCCGCGACCGGATCGCCGCGGCGGGTTGGACGATCCTGGACCATCCCGGAGGTTGGCGTCTGGAGCGGCAGGCCGGGCCGGATCCTGAGCCTGTGGAGGCAGATGTCTCGATCCACTGGGTGGTCGAGGGATGGCCGGACGACGTCCGGCGCGCTATCACGTCGTTCCGGGCCCACGCCGGAGGGCGCGACGTCCAATACGTGGTCGCCGACGTCACCGGGCAGGATCCGGCGTCGTTCGGCGACGGTGTTGAGGTCGTGACCGTCGACGCGGGATCCGGTTGGGGCGCCGCACGCAACGCCGGTTTGCGACGGACCCGGGGTCGAACGGTGCTGGTGATGGACAGCTCGATCGAGGCGACCGGCGAGGTGTTCGGGCCGTTGGAGGCCGCACTGACCGATCCGACCGTCGGCGTGTGCGGTCCGTTCGGCATCGTCACGTCCGACCTCCGTGAGTTCGAGCCGACGGAAGGGCCGGAGTGTGACGCGATCGAGGGCTACTGCATGGCGTTCCGTCGCGAGATCCTCGCCGATGCCGGTCTGTTCGACGAGAAGTTCCGCTGGTACCGGACGGCGGACATCGAGTACTCGTTCCGGATCAAGGACCTGGGGCTCCGCGCGGTGGTCGTGCCCGTCCCGGTCGAACGACACCCGCACCGGATGTGGTTCGAGACGCCCCCGGCCGAACGAGCGAAGCTCTCGAAGCGGAACTTCTATCGGTTCCTGGATCGGTGGCGCGACCGCTACGACCTCACGGTCTCAGGAGCGCCGCCGGAGCATCAGCACGACAACTAGTCCGTGATGGACTAGTCGAGCGACGGCATGGGAGGCGTAGGCGGTTGGCTCCCAGCCGCGGCCGATGCCCTGGCCCCTTCCGTCACGGGCTTCTCGAGGGGCTTCACCTTCCCGTTCGGTGGGAGGGACGCCGGATCCGGGATGGGTTTGGTGCCGGTGGCGTAGGCCTCGAGGTCCGTTCCGTCGAGCGTCTCCGTGACGAGCAGGACCGCCGAGAGCTTCTCGAGCAGGTCCCGATGCTCGATCAGGATCTTCTCGGCACGGTCATGCGCCTCGGACAACAGCCGTCCGACCTCTTCGTCGATCTTCTCGGCGGTGTGCCCCGATATCTTGGGGGCATTGAACATGGAGTTCCCATCCTCGTGACCGAGCGAGAGCGGCCCGACCTCCTCGCTCATGCCGTATTCGACGACCATCGCGCGCGCGACCTGCGTCGCCCGTTCCAGGTCGTTCTGGGCGCCGGTTGAAACTTCGCTGAAGCACAACTCCTCGGCAACGCGCCCGCCCATCGCGAACGCCAGCATGTCCTTCAGCTCGGGCTCCGTCGCGAGGTAGCGATCCTCGAGCGGGCGAACCATCGTGAGGCCGAGGGCGGCGGTGCCTCGCGGGATGATGGTGACGCGGTGCACCGGGTCGAGGTTGTCGCTGTAGTGCGCGACGAGCGCGTGACCCATCTCGTGCGACGCAACCCGGATCTTCTCCTTCTCGCTCATGACGCGCGACTTGCGCTCGAGGCCCATGCTGGCGCGGTCGATCGCCTCCTCCAGCTCGTCCTCGGTCACGGAGTTCTTCTCGCGACGCGCGGCGAGCAGCGCGGCCTCGTTCACGACGTTCTCGAGGTCCGCCCCGGTGAAACCGGGGGTGCGCGAAGCGATCGTGCGCAGCTGGACGGTGGGGTCCAGGGCGACGCCGCGCGCGTGGACGCGGAGGATCTCCTCGCGGCCGCGCAGGTCTGGCCGGTCGACGACGACCTGTCGGTCGAAGCGCCCCGGCCGCACGAGCGCCGGGTCCAACACGTCCGGACGGTTCGTGGCGGCCATGATGATCACGCCCTTCGACGAGTCGAAGCCGTCCATCTCGACCAGCAGCTGGTTCAGGGTCTGCTCGCGCTCGTCGTGGGCGCCGAACCCCGCGCCCATCGCGCCCGCTCGGCCCTTGCCGATCGTGTCGATCTCGTCCAGGAAGATCAGAGCCGGCGCCTTCTCCTTCGCCTGCTGGAAGAGCTCGCGGACGCGGGCCGCGCCCAGCCCGACGAACATCTCGACGAACTCCGAGCCCGACATGAAGAAGAACGGGACGTTGGCCTCGCCGGCGACGGCGCGAGCGAGCAACGTCTTGCCACATCCGGGCGGCCCGAGCAGCAGGACACCCTTCGGGATCCGGCCGCCCAACCGTTGGTACTTCTTCGGGTTCTTGAGGAAGTCGACGATCTCGCCGAGTTCCTCCTTCGCCTCGTCGACGCCGGCGACGTCGTTGAAGTTGGTCTTCATCTCTTTGCGGTCGTAGATCTTGACCTTGTTGCGGCCCAAGTTGAGCGCCGCGTTCGCGCCCGAGCCCATCCGCTTGAACACGAAGTAGTAGATGAGGATCATCACCAGCGCGAACGGCAAGATGTTGATCAGGAGCGACGACAGGATGCTCGGCTGCACCGCCTGGACGTCGATGCCCTTCGCGATCAGCAGGTCGGTGAGCGGTCCCGTGTCGAAGTTCGGCGGCAACGTGGCGGCGAACTGCACCTCCTTGCCTCCGGAGGTCATGGTGCCGGTGACGTCGGTGCCGGAGATCTTGACCGGCACGTCGGTCGAAACCCGCCCCTGATCGACGGCGTTGCGGAACTGGGAGTAGGTGATCTGCTGGGTGCTAGCCCGTGAGAGCCAGCTGTTGAAGACGAGCAGACCCAGGAGCAGCAGGGGGATCGCGAGCCATGGGCTGAACCGCGGACGCGGCGTTCCCGATCCACCCGAACCGCTGTCGGGGGTCCAGCGGCTGCGCTGGTTCTTGTTCTCAGGCATGGCAGCCATCTTCCCACCGAGGTTCGGGGTATGACAGCACAGGTGGCCCGCATCACAGGGAACGCACAGGTCGGAGGCCCTCTCATCCGGGATACTGGGCTCGATGTCCGTCTCGGGAGCGACCTCCACACCCACCGACGACGCCGCACTCCGTGAGCGGTTCGAGCGCGATGTCCTCCCACTGCTCTCCGGCCTGTACGGGGCGGCGCTGCGCATGACCCGGAACCCGACCGACGCCGAGGATCTGGTGCAGGAGACCTACCTACGCGCGTTCCGCGGGTTCGCCGGTTTCCAGGAGGGGACCAACCTGAAAGCGTGGCTCTATCGCATCCTCACGAACAGTTTCATCAACACGTACCGGAAGAAGCAGCGCGAACCGCAGACGGTCGACGGACCCGACGACATCGACGAGTGGTACCTGTTCGACAAGCTGGGCGCTCAGAGCGTGGAGGCGTCGGCCGAGACCGAGGTGCTCGACAAGATCCCCGACGAGGCGGTGAAGGCGGCGCTGGAATCGCTCCCGGAGAACTTCCGCCTGCCGGTTCTGCTCGCCGATGTGGAGGGGTTCAGCTACAAGGAGATCGCCGAGATCATGGACTCTCCCGTGGGAACCGTGATGTCACGGCTCCATCGGGGAAGGAAAGCCCTGCAGAAGGCGTTGTGGGACACGGCGAAGGAACGGGGATTGGTCGATGGGTGACGCAACCTATAACTGCCGGGAGACGTTGCGAGAGATCGAGCGTTTCCTGGACGGCGAGATGGAGATCGATGTCCGGTCGCTCCTGGAGCGTCACCTCGAAGATTGCCCCCCGTGCATGCGGCACGCGGAGTTCAGCCAGCATCTGAAGACGATGGTGGGCACGCGATGTACGGGCGAGGCTGTGCCTCCTGAGCTCGTCATTCGGATCCGCGTGATGATCCAGGAGCACCAGCTCCCCTCGGCCTAGCGTCGACACCGGGAGAACCCTCCGGCCGCGGGCGGCGAATCGCCCGTGAAGGAGGCGCGCCCATGCAGGGAACCCGGCCCGGCAATCTCCCCCCGCCCTCTCGCACCCATGGCGAGGATCGCGTCTGCGAGGTCCACGGATGCGACACGAAGCTCTCCCGCTACAACCCCGCGGCCCGGTGCTGGCAACACGCTGAGGTGGTGTTCCCGACGTATCGCGGGAAACGCCTGTACCCGAGCCCTTCCTGAACCCGCAGCGCCGCCCGCTTCCGGCTACGATGCCTGACCCGGAAGGAGGTTGCGGCGGTGGACGACCTCGGCACGATCCTCGGCATCTGGGCCCATCCCGATGACGAGACGTATCTGACGGCGGGCCTCATGGCCCAAGCGGTCCGCGACGGCCGGCGCGTGGTGTGTGTCACCGCGACGCGCGGTGAAGGCGGCTCGATGGACGAGGAGCGTTGGCCCTCGGCGACCATGGGGCAGGTCCGCGAGGCGGAGCTGCTGCGTTGCTTCGAGATCCTCGGGGTCACCGAACACCACTGGCTCGATCTCCCCGACGTCGACATGGATACCGCGCTCCCGGCGGAGGGGTACGAGCACGTGCGAGCGATCATGGCGGATGTGCAGCCCGACACGGTGCTCACGTTCGGGCCAGATGGGATGACCGGCCACGTCGCCCACATGTCCGTGAGCGAGTGGGCGACGCGCGCGCTCGTCGAGGTTGGCAAACAGGGTTCCCGGGTGCACTACGCGACGAACACCGAGGAGTGGGCGGCGGAGTTCGTCCCGATATACAACCGGTTCGACGTCTTCCGTCCGGGCACACCGCCGGTCACGCCCCGCGACGAGCTGTCGATCGATTTCCCGCTCCCTCCCGATCTGCTCGAGCTCAAGCTGCGGGCGATCGCGGCGCACGACAGCCAGGTCGGCGGGATGGTCGAGGCGTTCGGCGAAGACATCTTCCGGCGGGCGATGAAGACGGAGTGGTTCCGCCCGGGGGTGGTCGCGTGATGGCCGAGCGTCCGGCGCCGGTCCGCGACCTGGATTGGGATCCGAAGCGCGCGCGCGCGTTCGCCGACCGCACGACGGATATCTGGCAGGAGTTGCTGGAGCGCCTGCCCGAGCTCCCTGTTTCCGGTCGCTGGACGGCGAAAGAGGTGCACGAGGCCGTCGCCCTCGATATCCCGGACGCGCCGATGCCGGACGACGACCTCTTCTCCTACCTGCGTTCCGTGGTGTTCGAACACTCGGCGTTGCTCGGTCATCCACGGTTCATGGCCTACGTGTCCGGCACCGGCACGGTCCCGGGAGCGGCCGCCGATCTGCTGGCGGCGGGCCTCAACGCCAACCTCGGTGGGTGGCAGCTCTCGCCCGCCGCGAGCGAGATCGAGCTGCATCTCACGCGCTGGTTCGCGACCGAGCTGTTCGGTCTCCCCGAGGGATCGGGCGGACTGATCACGTCGGGCGGCGCGCTCGCGAACTTCATCGCGCTGAAGACCGCGCGCGACCATCGCGCCGGCTGGAACGTCCGCGACGAGGGACTCGCGGGACACCCGCCGCTCACCCTCTACCTGTCCGATGAGACGCACGTGGTGAGCGTCCGCGGCGCCGACATGCTGGGGATCGGGACGGAGGGCGCGCGACACATCCCCGTCGACGATGGGTTTCGGATCCGCATGGACGACCTTCGAGCCGCGATCGCGCGGGACCGGACAGACGGGCGGATCCCGTTCGCCGTGGTGGGCTCCGCGGGGACCGTCGCGACCGGCGCGGTCGATCCACTCGACCAGATCGCCGACCTCTGCGCCGAGGAAGGTCTCTGGATGCACGTCGACGCGGCCTACGGAGGACCCGCGATGTTCGCCGATGACCTCCGGCCGGCGTTCGCGGGGATCGAGCGCGCGGACTCGATCGCGTTCGATCCTCACAAGTGGCTGTACACGCCGCACTCCGGCGGATGTGTGCTCGTCCGGTCGATGCCCCACCTCGCCGAGTCCTTCGAGGTGCACGCGTCCTACGTCACGCAGGACAAGGAGTACACCCAGCACGGGATCGACCTCGGACGGCACGGCCCGCAGTTCTCCCGGAGCTTCTGGGCGCTCAAGGTCTGGGTGTCACTGCTCGCCCACGGCCGTGAGGCGTACGCGCGTCGGATCTCGCACGACGCGGCGCTCGCGCGGTACCTGGGTGAGCGCGCGCAGGAGCGTCCCGAGTTCGAGCTCGCGACGCCCGTCGGTTTGTCGATCTGTTGCTTCCGCTACGTGCCTCCGGACCTGCCTGACGCTCCGGAGCGTGAGTCGTACCTCAGCCACCTGAACGAACGGCTGATGACCGAGATGCAGCTCGACGGTCGCGTCTACATCTCGAACGCCATCCTGGGTGAGCGGTTCGTCCTTCGCGCATGCGTCGTGAACTTCCGCACCGAGGCCGACGACATGGATGCGGTGCTTGACGTGGCTGCGGAGCTCGGGGCGGCGCTCGACGCGGAACTCCGGCCGACCGCCCTCGGGGGCACCGGGTGAGCCGGTTCGCCCTCCTGGGTTCCGGCGAGTTCGAGCCGTGGTCGGCCGCGGTGGACCGCAGCGTGTTGGACGCGGCCGAGGGTGACGGGCGTGTGCTGATCCTGCCGACGGCGTCGGCGCGCGAGGGCGACGAGGTGTTCGACGGCTGGGCTTCGAAGGGGCTCGAGCACTTCGCGGCGACCGGCGTGCCGGCCGAGGTCGTCCCGTTGAAGACGCGCGAGGATGCGGCTCGCTCGGAACTGGTGGCCCGCCTGAACGGTGCTTCGGTGGCGTACTTCTCGGGCGGGAATCCGGCCTACCTGGCCGCCACGCTGATCGATACGCCGTTCTGGCGCACGCTCCGGGGCGAGATGGAGCGCGGCCTCGCGTACATCGGTTGCAGCGCCGGCGTGGCTTGTCTCGGCGACATCGCGCCCGACAGCGACGTGCGGGAGCTAGGCGAGGCGATGTGGAAGCCGGGGCTCGGCGTCTTCCCGGGTGCGTCGTTCGGACCGCACTGGGACGCGCTGGATGACTTCATCCCCGGCCTCACCGATCTCATCGTGTCCTCGGTTCCCGAGGGCGCGACGCTGCTCGCGATCGACGAGGACACCGCGGTGGTGGGCGACGGCAACGACTGGTCGGTGATGGGCGAGTCAGGCGCGCACGTGTATCGCGAAGGTGCATGGGGTCATCACCCCGCCGGCTCGTCGTTCGCGTTGGCGCTCGGCCGGTAGGGTGTGCGCCGATGGCACCCGCGAAGCCCGCGCTTACCCGTGACAGCCCGATCGAGGACCGCGCACCGAAGATCGTGAAGGGTCTGACCAAGGCGTATCCCGATGCGCACGTCGCGCTCACGTTCTCGAACCCGCTCGAATGCTTGATCGCGACGATCCTGTCCGCGCAGTGCACGGACGAGCGGGTCAACAAGGTCACCGCCGATCTCTTCAAGAAGTACCGGACCGCCGCGGCGTACCTGAAGGTCCCGGAGGCGGAGCTCGCTGCCGACATCAAGCCGACGGGCTTCTTCAACCAGAAGACCAAGTCGATCCGCGGCGCTTGTACGCGGATCGTCGAGGTCTACGGCGGGAAGGTTCCCGACACCATGGAAGGCCTGATCACGTTGCCCGGCGTGGCGCGCAAGACGGCGAACATCGTCCTCGGGAACTCGTACGGGATCGTCGAAGGCATCGCCGTCGACACGCATGTGCGCCGGCTGGCAGAACGCCTCGGGTTCAGTGCGGAGAAGGACCCCGACAAGATCGAGCGAGACCTGATGCGCCTGATCCCGCAGGAGCAGTGGTTCGACTTCACGTACGCATTGATCGATCACGGCCGAGCGGTGTGTATCGCCCGCAAGCCGAAGTGCGAGGTCTGTCCGGTGAGCGGACTCTGTCCATCCAGCCTCGTATGACGACGGAGACCTCGCCGGAACGGGGGCTCCGTTACATGTCTGAGATGCGTTACCGGCGGGCGAAGAAGATGAACTGCAGGTTCCGTGGATGCGGGAGAGGCTTTCCCCCGAACTTGTTCGTGACGACGCTCATGTCCGTCCAGGCCATGTTCGCCTTCCCGTCGGAGCCGTACGCCAAACCGACGTAGTCCCCGTTGAAGACCGCGCACTTCATGCATCCCGCGACGTTCGCCTGGAAGAACAACGAGTTCGTGGGATCCGAAGGTGCGGAGCTCACGGTCGTCTTGGCGAACGACCCTGGCAGGCCGACCGCGAGCGAGGCGTTGTAGAGATCGGGGTCGCTCGGATCACGATCGTTGTAGAGGACCCCGAGTTGCCCGGTGACCGGGTTGAACGCGGCCGCGGGGAACCACTGATCGCTCGGCCCCGTGTCGACGCCAACGGGGGCGCTCCAAGACGTCCCCCCATCGCTCGAGCTGACGACGTAGATGTTCAGATCGGTGACCGGTGTCCTCACGTCGTGGGTACCGGCGCGGTTGTCCGAGAAGACGATGTAGAGGGTGCCGTTCCCGATCGCGATGTTACCGACGGACCACAGACGCAGTTCGTAACCGGTCACGGTTTGGCTTCCATCGCTATTCAGCGGGAAGTCGTGCAGGCCGTCTTCCAGGTCTGCGGCGTCCACGGGCGGGCTCCACGTGGTTCCGCCGTCGGTGGACCTGACCACCAGGTAGCTGCTCTCCTGCTCCTTCCCGGTTTCCCAAGCGGACGAGTTCTGGGTGTTGATGAAGGCGACGTACACGCTCCCGTCCGGAGCCACCGCGGACGTCGAGCCCTGATCCTCATCGCACTGACCGGCCGACCCCGCGGTCTGGAACGTGCAGAACGACGCGCTCCCGGAGATCTCCTGGGCGGCTGACCACGTCATCCCGCCGTCGTCGCTGTGCGCCTCCCAGATCGGGGACTCGACGTAGTTCCCGTGATGCGAGAGGAACCGTGACCACGTCACGTAGGTCCGTCCGTAGTACGGAGACGACGGGTTCGTGTCGGTGACGACCCAGTCTTTGTCGTTGAACACCTGCGTCGGATCGAGGTCCGCCCCGTTGCCGTCGTACACGACCACGGTCCTCGGCCACGTCAGGCCACCATCCGTCGAGATCGACGCGACGATGTCTCCATCGGTCGCCTGCCCCGATGGTGTGAACCGGTAGTTGAGTGAGGTGTGGATCGCGTTCCCGCTCTTGGGGTCGATCACGGTGACGGGGTCGCTCCCGGTCCGGTTCGCCCCCTCCTTCCCCATGTTGCCCGTGGCCCACGTCTGTCCACCATCGAACGTCGTGTAGTACTCGTCACAGCACGAGTCGTAGTCGTTGGAGCTCGCGATCATGTGAAGCGGATCGTTGGGGTCGACCACGATGTGGGGCTCGTTGTTGGGCGCCTTGCTGTCGCAGTCGAGCTGGGTGTTCGTCGCGCCGGGAGCCGCCGTGGTGGTGCAGTCGGTGCTCGACGGCACCCGACCGCTCGCGGGAACGTGCCTACGGATCGTGGCATCCATCGAGCGATGGAACGATCGTGTCGTGCGGTGCGCCAGAGACCCGACGGTTGCGGTCGCGGAACCAGCCGTCAGCGCGAGCAAACACGCGATCACGGCCCCGACGGTTGCGCGTTTCATGAGCCCTCCCCCTGGGCCGGTGGCCCAACGCTCAGATCCGATCGTCGCCGGCTGCCGACGGCGATTGCATCTTCACACGACCCGGTGGGGCGGTCGAGGCAGGTGCCGGCTAGTGCGCTCCGACCGCTACGAGGGTCGCGGTACGGCGTCGTTGACGCCGGATCAGCCGTCGCTCCTCCTCGTCGAGACCACCCCACACACCGGCATCTTGGGCCGTGACGAGCGACCATTCGAGACAATCCGGTCGGACAGGACACCCGTCGCAGACGGCTTTGGCGCGTTCGGTCTGTAGCATCACCGAGCGCGGAGCTCCCATCGGGAAGAAGAGCTCGGGGTCCTCCCCGATGCAACGCGCTCGATCCACCCACGTCATGTGGGCCGGGTCGTGTCTGAATCTTCGTTCAATCATGCGACACCAGGCGTCGATCAGGGGCCTGCGGGCCAGGAGTGGAGGGCGAGCGTAGTGGCTGAACGAAGATTCAGTCAAGAGGCCGATCGCCTGGTCGTGGCACACCGGGGTGCCTCCGCGGTCGAGGCCGAGAACACGCTCGAGGCGTTCGAGCAGGCGATCACCGCCGGGGCTGACGTCGTGGAGTTCGACGTGCGGATGACGGCGGACGACGTCGCCGTGGTGATGCACGACCCGGACGTGTCGCGCACCACGGACGGCGCCGGGCTCGTTCGCGATCTGCACCTCGCGGAGTTGAAGCAGCTCCGCATCCCTACCAGGAACGGCGGTTCGGCCGAGATCCCGACGCTCGAGGAGGCGCTCGTGTGTCTCTCCGGTCGGGCGGCGGTCGACGTCGAGATCAAGAACATCCCGGGCGAGCCCGATTTCGACGGCTCACGGGAGCTGGCAGTGGATGCCACCTTGCGTGCGCTCGACGCCGTGGCGTTCGTGGGGACGGTGCTCATCTCGAGCTTCAACCCCTTGTCGATCGCGTACGCACACACCGCCGCTCCAGATGTGCCGACCGGTCTGCTGACGACCGACGAGGTGGACGCGAGAACGGCGTTCATCTTCGCGCGGGAGCAGGGTCACGGATGGGTCTTGCCGTTCGTCGAGGCCGTACGCGCAGCGGGACCGGCGCTCGCCGACGAGGTCCACGCGGCGGGGATGCGGCTGGGGGTCTGGATCACCGATGATCCGTTGACGGCGGTAGCGCTCTTCCAGATCGGGGTCGATGCCGTCGCGACGAACCACCCCGCCGCGATCGCCGCGGCGCGAGCCGAGGCGTTCGGCGGCTGATGTTCCGCCGGTCGCGGCCCTCGGCTGAGCTGGCGGACGCCTTCGTGGCGTTCCATGCGGTGCTCGGGGAGCTCGAGCCGGCCAAGGCCACCCTGACGGAGGTCATGCCGACGACACGGATGCCCGGCCGGCCCTTACCCGATGCCCTCCTCGAGTTCGAACGCGGGCTGGAGCGTTCGACGCGCTTGATGCCCGCCTGGCGGGTCTCGGAGACGGAGGAGCTGTGGGTCGCGTGCGACGCCGGGTTGGAGCAGGCGCGCGCGCGCGCACGGGGGTTCCGCGAGGAAGCGCCCGAGCTCGGCGGGTTCGAGGGGCTGATCTGGGCCGTGGAGCATCTGCTCGCGCCGTTGGATCCGTTCGCGGCCGCGGACGAACGATTCCGGGACCTGGGAGCGCGGTGATGTCGGCGTGGCTGCCGGGCCGACCGGTGCCGCGATAGCCTTCCCCGGCCAACGTCCGAGCCGACCTCCAGGAGGAACGACGTGCCCACGATCCGGATGACGACCGAGCTTCCCGGCCCGCGTTCCCGCGCGATCATCGCCCGCAAGGAGCGGGTCGTGTGCGACCCGCTCGACCTCCACGTGAGCACCGTGATCGACCATGGCCTCGGGGCCGCCGTCACCGATGTGGACGGCAACACGATGCTCGATCTCGCGAGCGGTCTGGGTTGTCTGCTGGTCGGGCACTCGCATCCCAAGGTCGTCGAGGCCGTGCAGAAGCAGGCCGCGAAGTTCTCCCACACGGACTTCTCGGTCGTGCCCTACGAGATCTACGTCGAGCTCGCCGAGCGGCTGGTCAGCCTGGTGGGCGGCGAACGGAAGGTCGCACTGTTCAACTCCGGCGCGGAGGCCGTCGAGAACGCCGTCAAGTTCGCGAAGGCGGCGACGGGCCGGCACGCGGTCGTCGCGTTCGACGGCGCGTTCCATGGGCGGACCCTGCTCACGATGACCCTCACGAGCCGTCACACGCCGTACAAGCGCGGGTTCGGGCCGTTCGCGCCGGAGGTCTACAAGGTGCCGTTCAGCTATCCCTACCGCAGCGGTGATGCGACGGGGCGGCTCGCGCTCGAGGAGGTGCGGCGGGCGTTCGCCACGTTGGTCGACCCGAGCTCAGTGGCCGCGGTGATCTTCGAGCCGGAGCAGGGCGAGGGCGGCTACGTCGTCCCCGGTCCCGAGTTCCTACCCGGTGTGCAGGAGCTCTGCGGCCAGCACGGCATCGTCACGATCGCCGACGAGATCCAGTCGGGCTGCGGCCGCACGGGGCGGTTCCTGGCGAGCGAGCACTTCGGCTTGGACCCCGACATCGTGATCCTCGCGAAGGCGCTCGGGAGCGGGTACCCGTTGTCGGCCGTGGTGGGCAGGACCGAGATCATGGACGCGCCCGGTCCGTCCGCGATCGGCGGCACCTACGTGGGGAACCCGGTGGCCTGCGCCGCCGCGGTGGCCGTGCTCGACGTGATCGAGCACGAGGGACTCGTCGAACGCGCCGAAGTCGTCGGCAAGTCGATCCGTGCTCGTTGGGAGGACCTGTCCGACGACGTCGGGCAGATCGGCGAGGTGCGTGGTCTCGGTTCGATGATCGGTGTCGAGATGGTGTCGAACCGCGAGACCCGGGAACCCGACGGCGCGTTCGTCGGTCGGTTGATGGCCGAGACGCAGCGCCGCGGCGTGATCACCGTCTCGTGCGGGCCCGACCACAACGTGCTGCGGCACCTCCCGCCGCTCGTGATCACCGACGAACAGCTGGACGAGGCACTCGACGTGCTGGCCGACTCGGCGATCGCCGCGGCGACGGAGCCGTGACCGAGCTCCCGATCGGCGAACCGGTCGATCCGACGCGCGCCGGACGGCCGCGCCGGGCGCCCCTCGACGGGCGGTTCGTGTCCCTCGTCCCGGTGGACCCCGCGGCGCACGCCCATGGGCTCTTCGCCGCCGCCCATGACGGGAGCGCCGAGGCGGCGCGGATGTGGACCTACATGGCGTACGGTCCGTGGTCCGACGAGGTGGGGATGCGTGCGTGGCTCGACACGCTGCCGGCATCGGACGATCCACTGTTCCTCACCGTGATCGACCGCCCGAGCGGCGATCCGGTCGGCGTGGTGACGTTCATGAGCGTGGATCCCGCGATGCGGCACCTGGAGCTCGGGCACATCTGGTACGCGCCGCGCGCCCAGCGGACGCGCGCGAACACCGAGTCGGTCTACCTCATGCTGCACGAGGCGTTCGACCGGCTGGGGCATCGCCGGGTGGAGTGGAAGTGCGACGCGTTGAACGCGCGGTCGCGCACGGCGGCCGACCGGCTCGGATTCACGTTCGAAGGGGTGTTCCGTCAACACATGATCATCAAGGGGCGGAACCGCGACACCGCCTGGTTCTCGATGCTCGACCATGAGTGGCCGGCCGTGCGGAGCCGCATGGAGGCCTGGTTGGACGCACCCGATCCGCCGCCGTCGCTCCGCGAGCTGAACGCGGCGCTTCCGTCGTGACCACCCTCGCCAGCCTGGTCGGCGTCGAGAAGACGTACGGCTCGTGGGTCGTGTTCCAGGGTCTCGACTTCGAGGTGACCGATCGTGCGCGGATCGGCATCGTCGGACCGAACGGGGCGGGAAAGTCGACCCTGCTGAAGATCCTGGCCGACCTGGAGGCGCCGAGCGTCGGCGAGGTCGTGCGCCGGCGTGGCCTGGTCGTTGCCTACCTCGACCAGAACCCGGACGGCGATGAGCGGACGGCGGAGGCCACCGTGCTCTCGGCTCGTCCCGACGTGGCCGCTCTGGACGGCGAGCTCCGCGACGTCGAAGAGGAGCTGGCGCGTCCGGGCGTGATCGCGGATCTCGCGCGGATGGAGCGTGTGCTGGCCCGCCAGCAGGGGCTCCTGGATCGGTGGGTCGAGATCGGTGGTCCGGGACTCGCCGGGCAGGTCCGCGCCCAGCTGCTCGCGCTCGGTCTGCCCGAGGAGGACCTGTCGCTGCCGACGACCCAGCTGTCGGGGGGACAACGGAAGCTGGTGGCGCTCGCCGCCTGCCTGATCCGCCAGCCGGACCTGCTGCTGCTCGACGAACCCGAGACCCACCTGGACGCCGACCGACGAGAGCAGCTCGAGGAGACGATCGCGGGGTTCGCGGGCGGCGTCGTCGCCGTCTCACACGACCGGTATCTGCTCGACGACACGGTCGACCAGATCGCGGAGTTGGACAACGGGAAGATCACGTTGTGGCCGGGCAACTACTCGGCGTACGCGGTGGCGAAAGAGATCGCGCTCCAGCGGCAGCAGCAGCTCTTCGTGACGCAGCAGAAGGAGATCGCGCGCCTGGAAGAGGCGATCGCCCGCTTCAAGCTGTGGGCGAGCATCGTGGTGAACGAGCACCACATCATCCAAGCGCGGAACAAGCAACGCATGATCGACCGGATGGACAAGATCGACCGGCCGGTGTTCGAACGGCGCAAGATCGCGCTCGAGATGCGCGCCGCGCAGCGCGGCGGACAGAAGATCGTCGAGCTCCGCGGTGTGACGATGGCGTTCGGCGAGGATCCGGTGCTCCTGGATGTCGATCTCACGATCACCCGCGGCGAACGGGTGGGCGTGATCGGCGCGAACGGCTCCGGGAAGAGCGTCCTGGGCTCGATCCTCGCGGGCGAGCTGGAGCCGACGGTGGGGGAGCGCTGGGCGGGACCATCGGTCGCGTTCGGCTACCTGGCGCAGGGACACGAGACCGAGCCGCCGCACCTCACGCCTATCGAGTTCGTACGGAACGCGAAGCCGATGTATGAAGACGAGGCGGTCTCTCTGCTCGGGCGGTTCCTGTTCCGGTACGACCAGATGCGGCAACCGGTCGGGACGCTCTCAGGTGGCGAGCGCACGCGCCTGCAGCTCTGCCTGCTGATGCTGGGCGGCGCGAACTGCTTGCTGCTCGACGAGCCGACGAACCACCTGGACATCGAGAGCATGGAGGTGCTCGAGTCCACGCTGGAGTCGTTCGACGGGACGGTGGTCGTGATCTCGCACGACCGGTACCTGCTGGATCGGATCCCCGACCGGATCCTCGAGGTGCGGGATGGGCAGGTCCGGTCGTCGATCGGTGGCTTCGACGACTGGGCAGCCGCCCGCCGCCGGTAGGCGAGCGGCGATATCGGGATGAGGGGCGAGCCGCTCGATCGGATCCGCGACGACGTCATCGCCTGTCGCGCCTGTCCTCGATTGGTCGACTGGCGGGAAGAGGTCGCGCGCGAGAAGGTGGCGCGGTTCGCCGATCAGGAGTACTGGGGCCTTCCCGTCCCCGGGTTCGGCGACCCGGCAGCTCGCGTCTTGATCCTCGGTCTGGCGCCGGCTGCGCACGGGGGGAACCGCACGGGCCGGATCTTCACGGGCGATCGCTCCGGCGACTTCCTCTACGCGTCGTTGCATCGAACGGGTTTCGCGAACCAGCCGACCTCGGTCGCGCGAGGCGACGGCCTGCAGCTCTCCGGCGCCTACCTGACGGCGGTGAACCGGTGCGCGCCTCCTGCCAACAAGCCGATGCCCGAGGAGCGCGATCGCTGTCTGCCGTTCCTCGAACGCGAGATCGCGGCGCTCCAGGAGCTCGCGGTGATCGTCGCGCTCGGGGCGTTCGCGTGGGACGGGGCGCTGCGCGCGTCGGCGGCGCTCGGCCACGACGTGCGGCCGAAGCCGCGGTTCGGGCACGGGGAGGAGGCGAACATCGGACCGTACCGGCTGCTCGGCGGCTTCCACCCGAGCCAACAGAACACGTTCACCGGCAAGCTCACGCCATCGATGCTGGACGACGTCATGGATCGGGCGCGTGCCGTGGCGGATCTTCCGGCCGCGTCGGCGTCATCCGGTGCAGCCACCGCCCGACGACCGGCAGGTACTCGAACTCGAGGATCAGCAGGGTGAGGAGCGCGACGAGCGCCGCGACCAGGTAGAGCTCCGTTCCACACAGTAGGCCGATCGCGGCGACGGTCCAGGTGGCCGCTGCGGTCGTGAGGCCGCGGGCCGGACCCATCTCGCCCCGCCAGATCAGACCGATGCCGAGGAACCCGACGCCGGTCGCCACTCCAGCGAGGACCTGCCCGCCGGTCTGGGGGAACGCCTGGATCGCGAGGCATGCGAACGTCGCGGCGCCGGCGGCAACGAGGGCGATGGTCCGTTCCCCGGCTGGTGATCCCCGGAGCTCCCGCTCAACGCCGATCACGAACCCGATGAGCGCTGCGAGGGCGATCCGACCGAAGACCGCGAGCTGCAGCGATCCACTCATCCCGTGCACCGCGACAGACTAGCGAGGCGCGACGGGGGGCCGTGGGACGTCGTATCAGCGGGCGCCCGTATCCTGGACCCATGGGACGCCACGGTTCGTTCTTCTCGGTCCGTCCGGACCAGGAGAAGCGCCCGATCTCGCGCACCACCGTGCGTCGGGTCGTCGCCACGTTCCGGCCGTATCGCCGGCGGGTCACGGTGGTCGCGATCGCCATCATCGTGACCTCGGCCCTCGGGATCGTGAACCCGCTGCTGATCAAGCGCGTGTTCGATACTGGCCTGAACTGCACGAAGCACGCGTGTCATCCCGACCTTCCCGTCCTCTACCGGCTGGTTGCGCTGATGGTCGCGATCCCGATCATCACGGGCGCGATCGGGGTGGGTCAGACGTACCTGTCGAACCTCATCGGCCTGAAGGTGATGCAGGACCTGCGCAACGGCCTCTACAAGCACCTGCAGTTCATGCCGCTCCGGTTCTTCACCACCACCAGGACCGGCGAGATCCAGTCCCGCCTGGCGAACGATGTCGGGGGTGTGCAGTCGGTCGTCACGAGCACCGCGGCATCGCTCCTCGCGAACGTCGTGATCATCATCAGCACGCTGATCGCGATGCTCATCCTGTCGGTGCCGCTCACGGTGATGTCGCTCTGCATCACGCCGATCTTCATCTGGCTGACCGTCAAGGTGGGGCGCGCACGGCGAGAGGTCGCCTCGAGCACGCAGAAGACCCTGGCGGACCTCACCGCGATCACCGAGGAGACGTTGAGCGTCAGCGGCATCCTCCTGTCGAAGTCGTTCGGACGACAGGGGCACGAGATCGACCGCTATCGAGAGGAGAACGAGCGACTCACCGGATTCACGATCCGCCAGACGATGATCGGCCAGTCGTTCTTCGCGATCGTGGGGACGTTCTTCTCCGTCATGCCGGCGCTCACGTACCTCGTCGTCGGGTGGGTGACGTCGAGCACACCGGCCGCGATGACCGCCGGCACGGTGGTCGCGTTCACCACGCTCCAGTCACGGATCTTCTTCCCGATCGGCTCGATGCTGCAGGTGTCGAACGACGTGCAGACCTCGTTCGCGCTCTTCGACCGGATCTTCGAGTACCTGGACCTGCCGCAGGAGATCCAGGACGCGCCCGACGCGGTCGTCATCAACCCGGGTGAGGTGCGCGGTCAGGTGCGGCTGCGCGACGTGCGCTTCCACTACGACACGCCGCCGCCCGATCAGATCCCGACCTCGCCGACCGACGAGGCGGCGCTCACCGTCGACCAGGAGGGGCCGCGCCCGTGGACGCTCGACGGCGTTGATCTGGAGATCCTCCCCGGGCAGCTCGCGGCGCTCGTCGGCCCGAGCGGCGCCGGGAAGACGACGATCACGTATCTGGTTCCCCGGCTGTACGACGTGCAGGAAGGCTCCGTCGAGATCGACGGGATCGACGTGCGCAAGATCGCGCTCGAGTCGATCGGCGACATGGTCGGGGTCGTCACGCAGGAGACCTACCTGTTCCACACGACGATCCGGCGCAACCTGCTCTACGGACGGCCGGGAGCGACGCAGGAGGAATTGGAATCGGCGGCGCGGGCCGCGAACATCCACGACCGGATCGTGGATCTCGCCGAGGGGTACGACACGATCGTGGGGGAGCGCGGGTACAAGCTCTCCGGCGGCGAGAAGCAGCGGCTCGCGATCGCGCGCGTGGTCCTGAAGGATCCGCGGATCCTGATCCTGGACGAGGCGACGTCGTCGCTCGACACGACGTCGGAGCGGCTGGTGCAGGCCGCGCTCGAGCCGCTGATGGAGGGGCGAACCACGATCGCGATCGCGCACCGTCTCTCCACCATCCTGAAGGCCGACGTGATCTTCGTGATCGATCGCGGGAAGGTCGCGGAGCGGGGGACGCACGACGAGCTCCTCGAGCTCGACGGTCTCTACGCGCAGCTGTACCAGCAGCAGTTCCGCGGCGGCCTCGTTCAAGCCGAGTGCGAGGACGGCGTGATCCTGGCGTCGGGCGAGGTCATCCGCACGGCGAGCAGCTAGTCCGGCTCAGACTAGCTGCTTCGAGTAGCGGAGCAGGACGAAGCCGTCCGGGAACACCTGGTCGTCCCCTCGCACATAGCCGAGCTCCTCGTACATCCGCCGCGCAGCGGCCATGCGTGCGGTCGTGTCCAGGGTCATCAGGGAGCGTCCTGCAGCGATCGCCCGCTCCTCGCAAGCGCGCATCAGCGCGCGTCCCACGCCCCGTCCGCGTGCGTCGGGATCTACGCCCAGCATCCGGATGTGCGCCTCGTGCGGCTCGAGCGTGCCGTGATGGTCGTCCGTGCGTCCGTCGAGCTCGAGCGTCGCCGAGCCGAGGATCCGGCCGGATCCCGTAGCGATCAAGATCGTGGTCCGCGGCGCACGGTCGGCCACATCCTCGATCTTCCGCAGGTAGTCGTCCCAATCGGCGCTGCCCTCGCGCGCGAACTCTCGGTAGGCCGCCGCGGTGATCGCGCCGGCGGTCGCGTATTCGTCGGGTTGGGCCACCCGCACCTCGATCGCCATCGGCGCAGGCTAGCGGATGTCGATGGTCAGCCAGGTGGACCATCCGGGCATCGATGCGGGAAGATGGGCCGATGTCGGACCAGGATCTGTCGCGGCTGCTGCTGGAGTCCCATCGCGCGCTGTCTGCGGAGTTGCTCGCGGGGCTCACCGAACGCGGGTATCCCGATCTTCGGTCCGGTCATGCGGCCGTCTTCCTGCACGTGGACCGCCGATCGGGAACGCGACTCACGGAGCTCGCGAGACGGGCGCGCATGACCAAGCAGGGGATGATGCTCCTGATCGACGACCTCGAAGGGCGCGGCTACGTGCGGCGCGCACCCGACCCGGACGATGCACGGGCCAAGGTCGTCAAGCTCACGGCTCACGGCCGCCGCGCGGCCACCGAGACACGCCGCACCGTGCAAGCGCTCGAGACGAGGACCCGGCGGTCGCTGGGTGAGCGCCGGTTCGAGGCGCTCCGGGAAGCGCTCGATCAGATCGTCTCGGCCGGCAACGGTGGGGCCTGAGTCCTACGCATCGAACGCGCGATCCAGGATGTGTCGCTCCGTCCAGTCGCGCCCGGCACGGAACGCGTCCAATCGCAGCGCGATCGGCCGATCGGTCGCCAGGTCCGCCAGCAGCTGCCCGATCAGCGGCGCGAACTTGAACCCGTGCCCGCTGCATGGCGAGCCGATCACGATCGGTCCCAGGCGGTCCAGCACGAACTCGCCGTCCGGGGTGTTCGTGTAGAGGCAGGTCTCCGGAGGCCGTGCCTCTACGAGCGGGAGGAACCGGCGCGACGCCCACCCCGCGAGGCGCTGGAGCCGTTCGGGATCAGGCTCGAACGAACGGGTGTCGGCGTCCACATCGGGTCCCGATCGGTCGAGCGCCATCTTGATCGATCCCGGCTCCTCGGGGTTCGGCAGTGCGTAGGGGAGACCGGTGACGCCGTCGCCGGCCGGCCCGGTCGTCGATTCGCCGGTCCAGTCCACGATCGTCGGGAACGTGAACGGCTCGCCCGCCAGCCGGCAGTACGTGACCTGCTCGAACGAGGGGACGAGCGGGAGATCGATATCCGCGGTGCGCAGCAGAGGAGCCGCCCACGGCCCCGCCGTCACCACGGCGATGGGTGCCCGGAACGCAGAGCCGTCGTCGGTCGTCACGTCGATGCCGTCGCCGAGCGGTGCGATGGTCCGCACGGTCGTGTCCTCCATGACGGTCGCGCCCGCCTCGCGTGCCAGCCGCGCCTGGGCCTTCACGGTGCGCTCAGCCATGCACACGCCGCCATCCTCCTGCACGAGGACCGGTGTGCCGGGCGCGATCACCAGCCCGGGCCAGCGTTCGACGGCGGCCCCGGCGTCGATCCACGCGAACGCCGTCCCGGTGGCATCCATGGCCGCACCCTGGTGCCTGGCTCCCTCGCCGATGTCGATCCCGGCGGTCGTGTACAGCAGGCGCTCGTTCGCGGCGTCTTCCAGCGCCCGCCAGGCATCCAGCGCCGGACCGGCCATCCGCACGTAGTCCGGATGTTCGTACGCGAACCGGAAGATCCGTGTCGGTCCTCCCGATGACCCGTGGGCATGTCCGAACGTGAAGCGTTCGAGCAGCAGCGTGGACCGGCCGCGTTCGGCGAGCTCCCGCGCCGTCGCCGTCCCCATCACGCCACCACCGATGACGATCGCATCGAAGGTCTCCACGGCGCCGAAGTTTCCCACGAGACGCTCCTCGGTAGCATGGTTGCATGCCGAAGGAAGCCGAGGGCAAGACCGGGCTCCCCACCGAGAAGCGGATGAAGCCCGAGCGCCCACGAGATCTGCTGGGCCGCCCGCAGCCGTGGGGTGCGCCGAACCAGCTGGAGATGCCGAACTTCGACGCCTTGACCCTGGAGGAGAACCACGAGCTGGGGCGACGCTTCGTCCGAGAGCGCCGGTTCTTCCCCGCGCACGAGGCGTGGGAGACCGCGTGGAAGCAGGCGCGCGGGACCGCCGACGCCGAGTTCTTCAAGGGCCTCTCCCAGATGGGAGCCGGCTACGTGCATCTGCTCCGCGGCAACCCCCACGGCACCGTGACGTTGCTCCGACGGGCATCGGGCCGGGTCGTTCGCTACCCGGAAGGACATCGGGGCATCCACACGCAAGCGCTGCACGACAAGCTCGAGGCGGATGCCGCCCGCGTCGAGCGCGGGGCGCTCGTCCCGGGTGAGGACGCGGCGTTCGATCCGCCCGACGTGTAACCTACGGAAAGGATATGAGCCAGATCGCGTCGACGGAGATGGAGTGGAAGGGCCGCACCGGCCCCTTCACGATCCTGTTGAACCCCGGCGTGTTCAGCCCGACCCATACGAGCCGCACGCTCGCTGACGCGTTGGAGATCGGCCCCGACGACACCGTGATCGACGTCGGCTGTGGGAGCGGCGTTCTGTCCTTCGTAGCGGCCCGACTCGGTGCCAAACGGGTGATCGGCTGCGATATCTCCGAGGAAGCGGTCGAGGCCGCCGCCGCGAACGCCAAGCGGCTGGGGCTCGATGACCGGGTGGAGTTCCGGGCCGGCAGTCTCCTGGAGCCCGTGCGCGACGTGCACGCCTCGGTGCTGATCGGCGACGTGTCCGGGATCCCGGACGAGATCGCGGAGGTCACCGGGTGGTTCCCCGACGGTCGCGCGGGCGGTCCGACGGGAGCCGAGCTCCCGCGGATGATGATCGAGAGCATCGGGGACACGCTGATCCCGGGCGGCCGACTCTACCTGCCGACGGGCACGATCCAGGATGAGAAGTCGATCCTCGAGGCCGCTCACCGCGTGTTCGGCGACAACATGGAATCCGTGATCGAACGCGAGTTCCCGCTCCCCGACATCGTCGGGAAGTCCGTCGCCGCCGCCCGCATGATGAAGGAAGGGTTGCTCAACCTCCATCGTCGCGGGAGCCGGTGGCTCTGGCGTCTGCAGATCTGGCGCTGCATCCGAAACTGACGGGTCGTTCGGTGGCCGACGCCGAACCGATCCTGCCGCACAGCGAGCGTTCCTTCGCAGAGCGCGTCCGAGCACCCGACAGCTACGGACTCTTGCTCGTCCTGATCCTCGGGTCGATCATCGCGTCGGCCGCTGTCTCCGGGACGACGTTCGGCAGGATCCTCAGCCTCGTGCTCCTGGGCGGCATGCTGCTCTTCGCCATGTGGACCTCGCGGGCCGGTCCCCACCTCAGACGGATCGCCCTGGTCCTCGTGCCGACCCTCGTCGTCGTGGCGGCGGTCCTCGGATTGGTGTCGGATAGCGATCCGGCTCACGCCGTCGCGAGCGCGGTGGATGCGCTCCTCGTGTTCGCTGCGCTCATGGCTGTGTTGGGGCGCCTGAAGACCCACACGACGATCTCGTTCCAGACGGTCCTCGGCGCCCTATCGATCTACCTGCTCCTCGGACTGCTCTTCGCGACCATCTTCTCGTTGACGGGGTCGGCTTCCGGTGACCCGTTCTTCGCGCAGGGCGCGTCCAGCGGAACCAGCGTGAACTACGTCTACTTCAGCTACGTCACGATCTCCACGGTGGGCTACGGCGACCTGAGCGCCGCGGGCAACCTCGGGAAGATGCTCGCCGCGAGCGAAGCGTTGATCGGGCAGCTCTTCCTGGTCACCGTGGTCGCGCTCTTCGTCAGCAACCTCGGGAAGCCGACCCGTCGACCGAGGGACGAAGCGTCACCGGACGGAGGGGCGGAGGAACGCGCCTCCGACTAAGCCGCTCCAGGTTGCGGGCCGATAACGTTTGCTGCTACGAACACCCATGCGCCGCAGGCGCCCAGGCAGGAGGTCATCATGGCGAAAGCCACAGACGCCACCGAGGTGAAGGACACGACGCAGCGCCAGCGGAAGGTCTCCGCCGAGGAGCGGGTCGCGCGCGGGAAGGCCGGGCGAGAGCGAGCGCCTCGCGCGAGCCACGCCGACTGGCAGCCTGCGCCCGACCGAGCGGACCTGGTGTCGCTCCTGGAGGAGCAGGCGGCGACGAGGCTCCCCGATCTGATCGCGATCAGGCACGGCCGGATGTCGGTTTCGCCGTTCACGTTCTACCGCGGTTCGGCGATCGTGATGGCCGACGATCTGGCCGGCACACCCACCAGCGGGATCAAGGTCCAGCTCTGCGGTGATGCTCACCTGTCGAACTTCGGGGTCTTCGGCTCGCCTGAGCGCGCGATGCTGTTCGACCTGAACGACTTCGATGAGACGCTCCCTGGGCCGTGGGAGTGGGACGTGAAGCGGATGGCCGCGAGCTTCGTCGTCGGCGCTCGGGCGGTGGGCTTCCCCGCCGGCACCGGGCGGAAGGCGGCGATCGATTCCGTCGAGTCCTATCGGAGACACATGGCCGACTTCGCGCAGATGCGCGACCTCGATGTCTGGTACTCCCACATCACTTCGGAAGACATCCTGGCGGCGACGACAACAGAGCAGATGCGCAAGCGCACGGCAACGAACATGGCCAAGGCCAGGACGAAAGACAGCCTCCAGGCGTTCGCCAAGCTCACGACCGTGGTCGACGGCAAGCCGCGGATCGTGGACGATCCCCCGCTCGTCGTCCGTATCGACCCGAACGACCTGCCGGTCGACGTCGACACGTTGCTCAATCTGTACCGCCGAACCCTGCAGGACGACCGCCGTCATCTGCTGGAGCAGTATGAAGTCGTTGACGTCGCGCGGAAGGTCGTGGGTGTCGGCAGCGTCGGTACCCGCTGCTTCATCGTCCTCCTCGCCGGTCGCGACGATGCCGATCCTCTCTTCCTCCAGGTGAAGGAGGCACAGAGCTCGGTGCTCGAACGGCATCTCCCCAAGAGTCGCTACCGGAACCACGGGCAACGCGTGGTAGCGGGCCAGCGCTTCATGCAGGCGTCGAGCGACATCTTCCTGGGATGGATCCGGGGTCCGGGAGAGGGGATCGACTTCTACTGGCGCCAGCTCCGGGACATGAAGGGCTCCGCGGTCGTCGAAGAGATGGTCCCCGAGGGGTACCGAGCCTACGCCGGGCTGTGTGGCTGGGCGCTCGCCCGCGCGCACGCCCGTTCGGGCGACCGGATCGCGATCAGTGCCTACCTGGGGAAGAGCGACGCATTCGCGAGGGCGATCGCGGACTTCTCCGAGACCTATGCCGACCAGACCGAGCGGGATCACCAGGTGATGCTCGATGCGATCGCGAGCGGGAAGATCCAGGCCGAGTCCGGGCTCTGAGCGTCAGGTCGCCGGGGCGTCGGCCGAGGCGGGTCCCTCCGCGGTCACCCAGCGGATCCCCAGTTGGTAGAGCACGAGCACGGCGCCGACCAGGATGACCGAGAGCCAGGAGACCCCGACGAAGAAGAGCAGGACGACCGCGACGATCAGCCCGGTCGTCCGCAGGACGTCGGCGTGCTCGCGGATCCAGAGGGCGTACGGTCGGTCCGACGCGGCCATGTCCTTGCCCGTTCCGTAGGCGCGTGCCGCCTGCGACCGAGCCGCGCTGAGCCACTCGCGCTTGCCGATCAGGAACGCGATCAGAGCGACGATCAGTGCGATCGCGAACAGCCATCGCGTGAAGCCTCGCAGGCTCCCGAACGCATCGTCCAGGACGGCCCTCACCGCCGGTCTGTTCGACGATGCGATCGACGTCACGACGTCGCTCGAGATCTTCTTGATGATCAGACGAGCGATCAAGACGCCCACGATCGTTCCGATCGCGAGTTGCACGGCGGTTCGCCGCCTGTTCACCGAGAGCACGATCGTGACCGCGATCAGCAGGAGGGAGAAGAGGATCAGGGCATAGGTGAGCGTGTCGAAGAGCTTGACCGCGCTCTGCGCCGAGGCGAGCTGATCCGACTGGAAGATCACGACCTGGCCGAAGTCCGGCGGCAGGGGTCGTCCCAGGGCGGACGAGAGCGCCGAGATCGCCTGGCTGACCTGCTCGGTGCCGGTGATCTGGGGCAGCGTGACCCGGTCGCCCAGGAGTCCCTGCGCGACGGATTCGATCTTCTGGAGCACGGTGGTGATGACGGGCAGGAGGTTCAGGGTGACTTCGCCGTTCGCCACGGTGAGCACGGTCCCCTGATGGCCCCGGAGGATGTTCACGGCCTGCTCGTGGGCGACCCGGTTCGCTTCTAGCCAGAACGTCTCCCACGCCGGCGAGTTGAAGAACTCCACCATCTTGTCGTGGACGAATCCCTGGATCGCGTTCGTGATCGGTCCTGCGAGGAACGCTGCCTGCGGCGCGGCCTGCGTGAGCGCGTCCTGTGCCCGCTGTTGCAGGTCGAGCTGCGTCACGATCTGATCCGTGACGTAGTTGGCGAGCGCGGCCGTCACCTGTGGGTTGGTTCCGAGCGGCGCAACGGTGTCGACCCACGCGTTCGTGTTCAGGAGCGTCCGGTGGGCCCAGGTGTCGATCGTGGTGACGGTGATCGACAAAGACGTGAGCACGACCAAGATGCCCACCAGGATCTTCCGCAGGTTGAGCCGTTTCGCGCGCTTCTCGCCTTCGAACTTCTCGAGCTTGTGGTGCAGCTCCTCGTTCTCGGCGACGACCTGCGCCGGATCCAGGGTTCCTCCCGTGGGCACGTCGCTCATGACTCCTCCGTTCGAATCGCTTATGCGGCCCGGGTCATGCGTTCCCCCGGATCCGGACCAGCAGGTACAGGATCTCCAGGTACAGCCAGACGAGCGTGGTCTGCAGTCCGAAGGCGGCGTACCACTCGAACGCCGCCGGCGCGCCTGACGATACACCGGTCTCCACCACGGCGAAGTCCGCGATCAGACTCATCGCGGCCACGATGCTGATCACCACACTGATCGCGATGCCCGTGGTCGAACCGTTGTAGAGGAAGTTCAGGCGCACGCCGAAGATGCTCACGAACCACCCGAAGAGGTACAGCAACATGATCCCGAAGATCGCCGTCATCAGGATCCTCACGAACTTGCCCGTGACGCGCACGACCCTCAGCGAGTAGAGGAGCAGACAGGCGATGAACACGCAGACCGTCGTGAGGAGGGCCTGTCCGACGATGCCTTGGTAGTAGGTCTCGTAGATCCGGGAGATCGCTCCCATCCACGTCCCCATCAGCGCCGCGTAGACGATGCCGGCGACGGCGGCGATGCGCGGATTCCCCACCGCCGCGAACGTCAGCGCGATCAGCAGGATGTAGCCCAGGAAGAACCACATCCCCGACGTGGTCGCGACCTGAGCGGCCCACTGCCAGCCGATAGCGGCGAAGCCGAGGGTGATGACGATGAGGAAGAGCGAGCGCACGATCGTCCCGCCGTAGGTCATCGCGCGCGTAACGGGTTGGCCACCCGTCAACTGCTGCGTGTGTGCGGGGGAGAACGTCTGCTCGTTCAATACCTGCCTCGACACTCGCGGCTCCTCTCGTGGGTGCGCCCGTCCTTGCGCAGCGGTGTGAAGACTACGCGGCCGCGGCTCGAGGCAGCGTCAGCCCACGGGTCGGAGCACCGCGACCGCCGCTACGTCGTAGCCGGCCTGGCGGAGATGGTCGGCCCCTCCACGGTCGATCGCCAGCACGATCCGTGTCACGTGGGCGCCGGCGGCCTCCAACGCCTCCGCGGCCGCGAGCACCTGGTGTCCCGTGGTGCTGACGTCCTCGAGCAGGACCACCTGCGCGCCGGCCGGGGCATAGCCCTCCACCTGCGCCTTCGTGCCGTAGGCCTTCGCCTGTTTGCGAACGACCGCCACCGGGAGCCCGGTCTCGAGCGAGACAGCGGCCACGAGGAGCGTGGCCGCACCCTCCGGGGCCGCGAGATGGTCGGTCCCGTCCGGGAGCAGACCGGCGACCTCATGCGCCAGTTCGCGGAGCAGCTCCGGTCTGGTCAGGAAGCGGAACTTGTCGAAATACACGCTGGAGTGCCGGCCGCTCGACAGCACGAAGTCGCCGTGCAGCTCCGATGCCTCGATCAGGCGATCCACCAGCCTGTCGGTCGAGGGGGCGTCCATGCGGCCGGTAGCATAGGCGGTCGATGGGTTGGTACCCGGCCGTCGGTCGCCCGCTGTTCTTCGCTCTCCCGCCCGAGACAGCCCATCGCCTCGCCGGCACGCTGCTAGGACTCCCGCTGCCGTGGCGACGGATCGGTCACGCCGCCGACGATGTCCGGCTGGAGGCCGAGCTCGCAGGCATCTCGCTCCGCAACCCGATCGGCCTTGCTGCTGGGTTCGACAAGACCTGCGCGCATCTCGACGCCTTGGGTGCCCTCGGGTTCGGGTACGTGGTCGGCGGCACCATCACCCGGGCGCCTCGGTCCGGGAACCCGAAGCCCAGGATCGTCCGCTACCCGGCGAAGGGCTCGATGACCAACGCGATGGGGCTGCCGAACCCCGGCGCCGACCGCGCCGAGCAGATCCTCGCCGCGTCATCTCGCCGCACGGCTCCGCGCGTGATCAGCATCGCGGACGAGGCGCTCGACGACGCGCTCGTCGCGGTCGAACGGCTCGCGCCGCATGCCGACGCGATCGAGCTGAACGCGAGCTGCCCGAACGTCTCTTGGGGTCGGGACCGAGACAACGAGTCACATCTGCGGGACCTGGTCGGTGGTATCCGGGAACGCACCGGCGTGCCGCTCTTCGTGAAGCTCCCGCCGTTCGCGACCGCGGTGGAGCGGGACGTGATCCTCGCGCTCGCGGCGATCGCGCAGGGGGCGGGGGCTGAGGGCCTCACGTGCTCCAACACGCGGTTGGTCGGGGATCGAGGTCTCTCGGTCGGGGCCGGCGGGTTGTCGGGTCGCGCGTTGTGGGACCGGACGCCCTCGATCGTGGCCGACGTCCGGGCCGCGACGGGGGGCGCCATGGCGATCAACGCTTGCGGCGGGATCTCGACCTGGGAAGACGTGCTGGCGTGCCTGGAGGTCGGGGCCACGACCGTGCAGCTCTACTCCGCGCTGATCTACGAGGGGCCGGGCTTGGTGGGCACACTCACCCGCGGGCTGGCTCGGGCGCTCGGGGAGCGCGGCACCTCGGTGCGCGCGCTCGCGGGAGCGGCCGAGCCAGCTGCAGGGTGAAGGATCGTGCGCCGGCGAGACGTTAGATCTGCATCATCGCCTTGTTCTTCATGTCCTCGTACTGCTCGGCGGTGATGTCGCCGGAATCGCGGAGCTTCGCGAGCTTCGCGACCTCATCGGCCGGCGAGTAGCCCTGGACCCGGCGCTGCGCCTCCGCTGCCTGCTCCATCATCTGCTTGTCCTGCTCCGTCATCTTCGGGCGAGCGATGATGTAGATCAGCGCACCCAAGAACGGCACGATGAAGATCAGGATGATCCAGAACGCCTTCATCCCACCGTGGATGTCGTTCCTCCGGAAGATGTCGGCGAAGATCGTGATGAAGATCCAGATCGCCATGAACCAGAAGAAGAAGACGAGCATCGCCCACATCACGCTGCCCAGGTTCCATTCCGTTGCCAGCATGCATGCCCCTTTCAGCTGAACCTGCGGGACGTCCCGCTCGGGTCCCCCTCGGTGACCCGGGGCGCAACGCTAGCAGGATGTGGCCCCCAGCGTAACCCGGGTTGGCGTGGTCGCCTGTTGCCGGGGATGATGCCGCGATGATGAGCGTTCGCCCACCTTCCCGGCTGCGCCGAAGGCCCTCTGGGGAGCCGCCGCCTCTTCCTCGTGAACAGGGATGGATCAGATGGGCGTGGGCCGTGGCAGGCGTCGTGCTGCTGGGGATCGTGGTGGCGTCGATCTTCGCCACCACCCAGGGATGGTCGCTGGACGATGACATCCTGCAGTGGTTCGCCGACCATCGCAGCACCCAGATCGTGGATCTCGCGAAGGCCGTGGTCGCGCCCGCAGATCTTTCGACCGTCCTGTTCGTGCGGATCGCCGTGGTGGTGGTCCTCGTCTCGTTCAAACGGTTCCGGCAACTCGTGGCGTTCCTGGCGACGTTCGTGGCGGTGGATTGGCTCGTGGTTCGCGCGCTGTCCGTACCGCTGACACCGCCGGACGTGACACCGGTCGTCGCGCCGGGTCCATGGGTGTTCCCTTCGAGACCCATCTCGACGATCGCGATCACGCTCATCCTGGCGGCGTACGTGTTGGTTCCCCGCGGAGCCGCCCGACGGAACGTCCTGATCGTGATGAACGCGGTGATCGCGGTCGAGGTGCTGTCGCAACTGGTCCTGGCCACCGACGTGCCGTCCGCGATGCTCTACTCATGGCTGCTCGCCGCCGTGGTCCCACCGCTCGTCTTCCGCTGGTTCGTCCCGGAGGAGGTGTTCCCCGTCAGCTACTCGCGGGGTGGCAACGCCGCGCACCTCGATCTGGGGGGCGAGCGGCAGGTGGCCGTGACGGGCGCGATGGCCGATCAGTTGGGCTTGGAGGTGACGAAGGTTGAGCCGTTCGGGCTAGAGGGATCCGGTGGCTCGTCGCCACTGCGGATGACGCTCGCCGACGGATCGCGGGTGTTCGGGAAGATCTACTCGACGTCGCACGTGCGGGCGGATCGTTGGTACCGCATCGGCCGGACGATCATGTACGGACAGCTCGAGGATGAGACGCCGATCGGATCGGTCCGGCGCCTGACGATCATCGAGGATCATGCGCTGCGGTTCCTCCGCGACGCCGGCATCCGCGTCGCGACGACCCGCGGGATCGTGGAGCTCACGCCCAACCAGGAGTACATGCTCGTCACGGAGTTCTTCGAGGGGTCGAAGAACCTGGGCGACTCCGAGATCGACGATGTCGCGATCGACGAAGGGCTGGAGCTCGTGCGCACGCTGTGGGACGTCGGTGCCGCCCATCGGGACGTGAAGCCCGCGAACATGCTCATCAAGGACGGTCATCTCCAGTTGGTGGATGTATCGGGGCTCGAGATCCGCCCGTCGTCATGGCGACAGGCCGTGGATCTCGCCAACATGATGCTCACCCTGGCGCTGCGGACCGATGCCGATCGGGTCTACGCGCGAGCTACGGCCTTCTTCTCGCCCGACGAGATCGCCGAGGCGTTCGCCTCCGACGTCGGCCTGGCCGTGCCTACCGAGCTCTCCGCGAAGCTCAAGGCCGACGGCCGGCCCCTGCGCGAGCGCTTCATCGAGCTCGCGCCGGCGCGCGATCCGATCTCGATCCAGCGGTGGAGCGGCCGCCGGCTCGCGCTCACGGCGGCGGCGGCGCTCAGTGTGTTCGTGCTGGCGGGGCTGTCCGTGGATGCCTTGCGCGCCGGCATCACCTGAAGACGCCTGCGAGGAGCTCGTGTTGCCGCCGGATACTTTCCCGTTCAGTATGTTTCGCATCCCAACGAGGTATCTGAGGGGGGCCGTTTGGCGGAAGCTGCCGTGCGTATGACCGATGCTGGTTCGATCGACCAACGTGTCGCGGTCCGGCTCGAGGGCGTCGTCAAGAGGTTCGGCGACACGACGGCCGTCGACGGCGTCGATCTGGACGTGTTCGAGGGGGAGTTCTTCTCGATGCTCGGCCCCTCAGGGTCGGGGAAGACCACGTGCCTGCGGATGATCGCCGGCTTCGAGTCGCCGACATCAGGAGGGATCATGCTCGGCGGCCAGGATGTGTCGAAGCTGGCGCCGTACGAGCGCGACGTGAACACGGTCTTCCAGGATTACGCGCTGTTCCCGCACATGAGCGTCGAGGAGAACGTGGAGTACGGGCTCCGGGTGAAGAAGGTCTCCAAGGCCGAGCGCCGGGATCGCGTTCGTGAAGCGCTCGCGATGGTGCAGCTCACGGAGTTCGGCGGTCGGAAGCCTGCGCAGCTCTCCGGTGGCCAGCGTCAGCGGGTCGCGCTCGCCCGTGCGTTGGTGAACCGACCGAAGGTGCTGCTGTTGGACGAACCGCTCGGGGCGCTCGACCTGAAGCTCCGCCAGGCGATGCAGATCGAGCTGAAGGAGATCCAGCAGGAGGTCGGCCTCACGTTCATCTACGTGACGCACGATCAGGAGGAAGCGCTCACCATGAGCGACCGTCTCGCCGTGTTCAACCACGGGAAGGTCGAGCAGATCGGCAGCCCGGCCGAGGTGTATGAGCGTCCCGCAACCGGGTTCGTCGCGGGCTTCGTCGGGATATCGAACGTGCTCGAAGGCCCGGCCGCCGAGCGGATCGCCGGCGACGCGCGAGCGTTCACGATCCGCCCGGAGAAGATCTCGATGGGCGAGGCGGACGTCGAACCAGAGCCTGGCATGTGCACGGCAACGGGTCACGTCCGGGAGGTCGTCTACCTGGGTGCGGTGACGCGCTACGTCGTATCGCTCGATGTGGGTGGAGAGCTGGTCGTGATGCAGCAGAACCTCGCCACCTCGTCGATGGAAGCGCTCCAAGTGAAGGGGAAGCCGGTCCGGCTCACGTGGGATCGGAGGAACAACCGGCCCGTCGAACGGGCGGAGGGGGCCCTTGAGGGGTCTTTGGATCAGGAGGAGGGGCACGGATGAAGAGGGTCATGAGAGGCTTGGCGGCAGTCGGCGCGCTCGCGCTGATCGCCGCCGCATGTTCGAACGGCAGCAGTAGCAGCAACGGTGGTGCGAGCGGTGGCGGTGCAACGCCCACGATCGTTCCAGCGAAGACCTACAGCACGATCGGGCAACCTGAGGGCGCGCTCAACCTGATCGCGTGGAACGGCTATACGGAGGATGGCTCGAACGACCCCAACTACGACTGGGTCACGCCGTTCGAGCAGGAGACGGGTTGCAAGGTGACGGTGAAGTACGCGGACACCTCCGACGAGATGGTGACCCTCATGCGGCAGGGTGGCGGCTCTATCTACGACGGCGTCTCGGCCTCCGGCAACGCCACGAACCGCCTGATCGCGGGCCACGATGTCGCCGCGATCGACCCGTCGCTGTTCCCGGCGCTCTCCGACGTGATCGCGCCCCTCAACCCCACGACCGGCGACAAGACGAGCCACTACGTGGTGGATGGGGCCGTGTACGGGGTTCCGTACATGTACGGCCCGAACTTCCTGATGTACAACACGAAGGTCGTCAAGCCGGCGCCGACGAGCTGGGATGTCACGTTCGAGCCGCAGCTGAACGGCGCGGCCAACCCGTACTCGGGCAAGCTGACGGCATACAACGACCCGATCTACATCGCCGATGCCGCCGTCTACCTGAAAGCGCACGACCCGAGCCTCGGGATCACCGACCCCTACGAGTTGACCGCGGCGCAATTGGATGCCGCCGTCAACCTGCTCAAGGGCCAGAAGCCGATGCTCTCGAAGTACTGGGCGCTCTACACGGACGAGATCGATGGATTCGTGAACGGCTCGATGGTTGCCGGAACCGCGTGGCCGATCAACCTCAGCCTCGCCGAGGCGGACGCACCCGTCGCGGCCGTCATCCCATCGGAGGGCGTCACGGGGTGGGCCGATACGTGGATGATCTCGACCCACGCCCCACATCCGAACTGCATGCTGAAGTGGATGGACTACACGCTCCGTCCCGACGTGCAATCGCAGGTGGCGATCTGGTACGGAGCGGCCGGAAGCAACACGAAGTCTTGCGCGCTCATCAAGAAGTCCCTCGGCAAGGACGCCGACCTGGTGGATACGGTGCGCTACAGCTTCTGCGGCGACGCGCAGTTCCTCGAGTCGATCTACCTCTGGAAGACGCCACAGGTGAACTGCGGCGACGACCGAGGAGCGACGTGCGAGGACTACTCCGTGTGGCAGCAGAAGTGGACCGACATCACGGGCGCGTAGCGTCACGAGCCCCGGGAGCGATCGTGGCTCCCGGGGCTCGTCCTCGCTCGGTGGGAGGACCATGGCTACGGTGAGGCCGGATCAGGTTGAAGGGACCGCGGTGCACCGGACGTCCGCGTTCTTCTTCCGTCATCCGCGGTTGAAGCTCGGCGTCCTGTTGGGCGCCGCCGCTGGCGTGGTTCCTCGTCATCTACCTCGGGGCGCTGGTCGTGTTGTTCTTCTCGGCGTTCTGGCACCTCGATGCGTTCAGCGGGCTGATCGTGAAGCAGTCCGCTCTCGCTCGTGAACTTCCAGAACGCTTGCTAACGACCCGGTGTATCGGACGATCGTCATCCGAACGCTCGGGATCTCGTTCGGGGTCATGATCACCGATGTCGTCTTGTCGTTCCCGCTCGCGTACTACGCGGCGCGTCTCGCGACCCCCAGGAGGCGCAACGTGATCCTGGTCCTCGTCGTGATCCCCCTCTGGGCCAACTACGTGGTCCGCGTGTTCGCTTGGAAGCTGATCCTCACCCCTCAGGGATTCCTCAACTGGCTGGTGCACTTCTCCGGCGCTCACCTGCAGATCGGGAACTCGAATTGGGCGATCTGGCTGACGTTCGTCTACCTGTGGCTCCCCTTCACGATGCTGCCGATCTTCGGTGCGCTCGAGCGCGTCCCGCCCTCGTTCCTCGAGGCCTCCAACGATCTCGGGGCGAAGGGGTGGAAGACGTTCCGGAGCGTCGTGTTCCCGCTGATCGTTCCCGGGATCGTCGCCGGCTCGATCTTCGCGTTCTCCCTCACGCTCGGGGACTACATCACGCCGCAGCTCGTCGGGAACACCCTGTTCATCGGCAACGTGATCTACGACGAGCGTCGGGGTCGCCAACAACGTGCCGTTCGCGGCGGCATTCGCGTTGGTCCCGGTGGCGATCATGGCGGTCTACCTCTTGATCGCGAAGCAGCTGGGCGCGTTCGAGGCGCTCTAGGAGGACGGGTGGAGTCGAGGATCGCGCGCGTGCTCATCAAGACGGGATCCGTGCTGACCATGCTCTTCCTCTACATCCCGCTCGCGATCGTCGTGGTGTACGCCTTCAACAACAGCATCGGGCAGAAGTGGCCGATCCAGAGTCTTCACGTCGCGGTGGTTCGGGGTGGCCTGGCACAACCCCGACGTCCGGACGGCTCTCGGCAACTCCGTGAAGGTCGCGACCGTGGCGACGATCTTCGCGTTGCTGCTGGGGAGCGCCGGTCGCGTTCGCCGTTCATCGATACCGGTTCTTCGGGCGCAACGCCGTGTCGTTCCTGCTGGTGATGCCGATCGCACTTCCCGGGATCGTCACCGCGATCGCATTGAACTCTGCCATCAACAACTACAAGATCCCGTTCAGCCTCTGGACGATCATGATCGGGCACACGACGTTCTGCATCGTGGTCGTCTTCAACAACGTGGTGGCACGACTTCGAAGAACCCCAGGTTCGCTCGTCGAAGCCTCGGCGGATCTCGGCGCGGACGGGTGGCAGACCTTCCGCTACGTGACGTTCCCGGCCATCAGGACGGCGATCATCGCCGGGGCGCTGCTCGCCTTCGCGCTGTCGTTCGACGAGATCGTCGTCACGAACTTCACCTCTGGCACCCAACTCACGCTTCCGAAGTTCATCTACAACAACATCCGACAACCTCGGAACCGGCCGGTCGTGAACGTCGTGGCGCTCGTCGTCGTGCTTGCGATGGTGATCCCGGTGTACATCGCTCAGCGGCTCGCCGGCGCTGGACAGGCGGTCGGAGCCGCGAGCAGCGATGTCGCCACGCCGGTGGAGGCGCTCGAGGAGGCGATGCCCTAGAGGTACTGCCCGCTCCGCGGGCCACCGTCTGGGGAGGCCGCCTCTTGGGAGCCGGGGAGCCCACGGCGTCGGAGCTCTTCGAACTGGGCGCGAGCCGCCGCTTGCTGGGCGAACATCGCCGCCTGGATCCCGTGGAAGAGCCCTTCGAGCCATCCGACCAGTTGCGCCTGCGCGATGCGGATCTCCGACTCGGTCGGCACCTCATCCACGGGCGGCGTCAGCGCCCCGAGCTCGGCTCGCAGATCATCGGAGATCGAGTCGGAGAGCTCTTCGACGGATCGTTGGTAGACGTCGGCGAGGCGCCGCCGGCCGTCCTCGTCGAGCGGTGCCTGGCGCGTCTCCTCCAGCAACTCGCGAACCATGCTCGCGATGCGGAGGAGCTTCGCCGGTGCGGTGATCGTCTCCTGCAGCCCCGCCGGAACCGGAGCGGCATCAGGTGAGATCGGTTCTTCCACCACCTCGACCCGAGCTTCAGGTTCGCTCATACGCACCAACGTAGCACCGCGAACCCCTACTCCTCGCCGGCGAGCAACTCCAGGAATCGCGCCTCGGCGACGGCCATCCGCTCGATCTCGCCGAGGTCAACGCTCTCGTTCACGGAGTGGATGTTGGATCGTTCGTCCATAGCCCCCCACATGAGGACGGCGATCCCGGGGAACGTGTCCGCGAGCATCGGCACGAGCGGGATCGACCCGCCCGAGCCCATCTCGATGACCTCGCTGCCGAACGCCTCCGCCATGGCGCGGAGGCCGGCCGCGTAGCCGGGCGTCGCCGTGTCGACCATGTAGCCGTCGCCGGCCTCGAAGGCACCGTCTTCGATCGTCGCCTCCACGCCCCAGGGGGCGGCCGCGAGCAGGAACGAACGGAGCGTCTCGCTCGCCGCCCCTGCGTCGTCGTCGGGCGCCAAGCGGAGGCTCACGCGCGCGCGGGCCTCGGGAACGATCTGGTTCGACGACCCCTCGATCGACGGGGCGTCGATCCCCACCACCGCGACGGCCGGCCCGCCCCACACGCGATCCGCGATCGACCCGGCGCCCGTGAGCTCGATGCCGCGCACGGCACGGACCTCTCGGATGAATTCCTCTTCGCTCCACCCGGTGCCCACCCACGGAGACCGTGCGAGTCCGGGGATCGCGACGTTGCCTCGGTCGTCGTGCAACCGGGCGATGATCTTGGCCAGGGCGGTGATGGCGTCGGGCATCGGCCCCCCGAACGAGCCGCTGTGCTGTGCCTGTTCCAGGACGCGCACCCTGATCACGCAGTCCGTCACTCCACGCGTGCTGAGCGTGATCGTGGGAACGCCGGTGCGGTAGTTGCCGGAGTCGGCGACGACGGCGACGTCGGCGCGGATCAGGTCGGCGTTGCCCCGAACGAGCTCCGGCAGGTGGGCGGTGGAACACTCCTCCTCGCCCTCGACCAGGACCTTCACCGTCACGGGAACCGAGCCGGCGAGCGCCCGGATCGCCGCCGCGTGGATCACGATGCCCGACTTGTCGTCGGCCGCGCCCCGTCCGAAGAGACGCCCGTCGCGGATCTCGGGCTCGAACGGCGGGGAGTCCCAGGCGTCGAGCGCGCCTTCCGGTTGCACGTCGTGGTGGGCGTACAGCAGCGCCGAGGGGGCGCCTTCGGGACCATCGATCTGCCCGAACACGGCCGGGTGTCCGCCGTCGAGCTCCAGCAGGCGGACATCCGAGAACCCCGCGTCCGCGACGATGTCGCGGGTCGCCTCCGCCGAAGCGCGGACGTTCGCGGGATCGTAGCCCGGGTAGCCCAGCGAAGGGATGCGCACGAGACGCTCCAGCTCGCCGGTGGCCCGCGGCATGTCAGCCGCTACGCGCGCTCGAAGTTCCTCTGTGCTCACGGGCGCGAACGATATCGCACGCCTCAGGCCTGCGGCTCGCTCTCGGACATCCGCCAGTCGTACGGACTGACGAACGACGTGACGAGCTGCGCGTAGTTCGACCGGGAGAACGCGATCGGGTTCGGGATGTTCTCCTGGCTCATCGACCCCCGCAACTGGTCGATCGACCCATAGTCGCGCTCATCCAACCAGGAGCGGATCTCGTCGAGCACGACGCCGACGTGTTCGGGTCCCTCATGGAGCAGGGCTGACGCCATCATGGCAACGTCCGCGCCGGCCAACAGCACCTTGAGCGCGTCGGCGCCTGAATGGACGCCCGTGGTCGCGGCGAGCGACGCGCGGATCCGCCCTCGCAGGATCGCGATCCATCGGAGCGGCAGCAGAAGCTCGTCGGGAGACGACAGGTGCAGGGTCGGATCGACGCGCAACCCTTCGAGATCGATGTCGGGCTGCATGAACCGGTTGAAGAGCACGAGCCCGTCGGCCCCGGCGTCGATCAGCTGGCGAGCGACGTGACCCACGGAACTGAAGAACGGACCGATCTTCACCGCCAGCGGGATCGTGATCTCCGCCCGGACCGCACCCACCAGATCCACGTAGCGTCGCTCGACGGCCTCCCCGGGCTCGTCCGGGTCGGCGGCGATGAAGTAGACGTTCAGTTCGAGGGCATCGGCCCCCGCCTCCTGCATCCGACGCGCGTACGTGGTCCAGCCGCCGATCGAGATCCCGTTCAGGCTCGCGATCACCGGGATGCTGAGTTCCTTCTTCGTCTCCTCCAGGTGGCGGAGGTACACGTCGCTGCCGGTGTTGTACTCCTCGAAGGAGGGGAGGTACGAGAGCGCCTCCGCAAAGCTGTCGGCTCCGGCCTCGAACGCACCGTGGATCTGGAGCTCCTCGTGCTCGATCTGCTCTTCGAACAGTGAGGGCAACACGACGGCGCGCGGCGCCTGCGTCCTCCAGCCGGCGCAGCGTGTCGATCCGCTGGCCGAGCGGCGAGGCCGACGGCACGATCGGGTTCGCGAGCTCCAGTCCCAGGTAGGACGTGCGCAGATCCGCGGTCATCCTCCTCCTTCCTCCTCGTCGCGCGCAGCCGGATCGGTCCCTAGTGCGGAGCGCTCGACGTTGGCGAGCTGCTCGTACAGGTGGTAGCGCGCGTCCACGTCCTCCTGCGCCTGCCGCTGCAGATGCCGCGGCGCGATCTGGGTCCGTCCGGCTGAGCATCGCGTAGCGCGCCTCCTTCGACGTGAACGTCTTGAGCGGGATCGATGGCCGCTTGCTGTCCAGGTGGAAGGGGTGCTCGCCGGCCTCGGCGTGCCGCGGGTCGAAGCGGTAGAGCGGCCAGTAGCCGCTGTCGACGGCTTCTTTCTGGTGGCTCATCGCCGTCGACATGTCGATCCCATGGGCGATGCAGTGGCTGTAGGCGATGACGAGTGACGGACCCGTGGTGCGACTCGGCCTCGGACAGCACCTTCACCGTGTGGGGCATGTCCGCCCCCATCGCGATCTGGGCGACGTAGACGTTGCCGTAGGCGGTTGCGATCATGCCCAGGTCCTTCTTGCCGCTCGATTTCCCGGCCGCGGCGAACTTCGCGACCGCGCCGCGGGGCGTGGCCTTCGACGCCTGGCCTCCCGTGTTCGAGTAGACCTCGGTGTCGAGCACCAGGACGTTCACGTCTCGGCCGGACGCGAGCACGTGGTCCAGTCCACCCGAAGCCGATGTCGTAGGCCCAGCCGTCCCCACCCACGATCCACACGCTCTTCGGCGTCAGCGCGTCGGCGACGGCCTCGAGGTTGCGTGCGGCCGCCCCATCCAGCCGGGAGAGGCGTTCACGGAGCAGCTCTACCCGCAGGCGCTGGAGCCCGATCTGCTCGTCCCCGCGAGCCGCGGCGCCGTCGTGCAGGCCGGCGACCAGGTTCAGGCCCAGCTCGTCCTCGAGCTCTTCGGCCAGTACTCGCGCCAGATCGCATTGGGCGTCGAGCGCGAGGCGCATGCCCAAGCCGAACTCCGCGTTGTCCTCGAACAGCGAGTTCGACCAGGCGGGTCCTCGCCCGTCCGGACCGACCGACCACGGCGTCGTCGGCAGGTTCCCGCCGTAGATCGACGAGCAGCCGGTCGCGTTCGCCACCAGCATGCGGTCCCCGAACAGCTGCGTGAGCACCTTGAGGTATGGGGTCTCGCCGCATCCGGAGCAGGCGCCCGAGAACTCGAAGAGCGGCCGTAGCTGCTGCGATCCCTTCACCGTGTCCAGCGCGGAGGGACGTGCGGTCTGGATCCGGGATCCGCAGGAAGAAGTCGAACCACCTCCGCTCGTCCTCGACGTGTTCGAGCTTGGGCTCCATGTCGATCGACTTGTGCTTCACCTGCTCCTTGCTGTGCGCGGGGCACACGTCGACGCAGATGCCACAACCGGTGCAGTCGTCGGGAGCGACCTGGATCGTCATGCGCATCCCAGGCTGTTCGCGCGACTTCCATTCCTTGTCCTTGAAGCCCTCCGGCGCCCCTTCGAGCGCGGCCGGCTCGAACACCTTCATCCGGATCGCGGCGTGCGGACAGACGAGCGCGCACTTCGCGCAATCGATGCAGATCGCCGGATCCCAGATCGGGATCTCCCGCGCGATGCTCCGCTTCTCCCACCGAGCCGTGTCGGTCGGGAACGTGCCGTCCACGGAGAGCGCGGAGACGGGCAGCAGATCGCCCTCCCCGGCGATCATCTTCGCCGTCACCCGCTGGACGAAGCTCGGCGCCTCCTCGGGGACGGGCGGCCGGACGTGGTGATCGCTCAGGGAGTCGGCGGGAACGGAGACCTCGTGCAGGGCGGCGACCGCGGCATCGACCGCGGCGAAGTTGCGAGTGAGGATGGTCTCTCCGCGCTTGCCGTACGACGAGACGATGGCGTCCTTGATCGCTGCGACGGCCTCGTCGACCGGCAGGACGCCGGACAGAGCGAAGAAACACGTCTGGAGCACGGTGTTGATCCGCGTGCCGAGACCGGCTTCCTTGGCGATCGCGTACCCGTCGACCACGAAGAAGCGGAGCGCCTTCGCCACGATCTGCTCCTGGACCTCGGCCGGCAGGCGACCCCAGACCTCGTCGGGGCCGAACGGGCTGTTCAGCAGGAACGTGGCGCCGGGCGCCGCGACGCCCAACACGTCGGAGCGCTCGAGCCGCTCGAAGTCGTGACAGGCGACGAAGCTCGCCTGGTCGATCAGGTACGTCGATCGGATCGGGCGAGGGCCGAACCGGAGGTGCGAGACCGTGACGGACCCTGCCTTCTTCGAGTCGAGGACGAAGTACCCCTGCGCATAGAGTTCCGTGCGCGCGCCGATGATCTTGATCGAGTTCCGGTTCGCGCTCACGGTGCCATCGCTCCCCAGACCGAAGAACACCGCACGCACGACGTCGTCGGGCTCGGTAGAGAACGAGCGGTCGACCCGGAGGCTGGTGTTGGTGACGTCGTCGACGATGCCAACCGTGAAATGGTTCTTGGGCTCGTCGGCCTCGAGCTCGGTGAACACCGCCGCCGCCATCGCCGGCGTGAACTCCTTCGACGAGAGTCCGTACCGGCCGCCGATCACGTGAGGCATCCCACCGAGGAACCGGGTCCGGCCGGCGGCGACCTCCTCCGCGAGCGAGGTCACCACGTCCTGATAGAGGGGCTCGCCCGGCGCGCCGGGCTCCTTCGTCCGATCCAGGACCGCGACCCGCGTCGTGGTCGGGGGGATCGCCGCCACGAGGGCCTCGGGGGAGAACGGCCGGTACAGCCGCACCTTCACGGCGCCGACCCGTTCGCCGCGAGCGACGAGCGCTTCGACCGCCTCCTCGACCGCGCCGACACCCGATCCCATCAGGACGACCACGCGCTCCGCCTCGGGATGCCCGACGTAATCGAAGAGCCGGTAGGGTCGGCCGGTCAGCTCGGCGAGCCGGTCCATCGCGGACTGCACGGAGTCGGGCAGCTCCAGGTAGAAGGTGTTCGCAGCCTCTCGCGCCTGGAAGAAGACGTCCGGGTTCTGGGCCGAGCCACGGAGCACCGGGTGATCGGGGGTAAGCGCCCTCGCGCGGTGCGCGCGGACGAGCCGATCGTCGATCATCGCCCGGATGTCCGCGTCCTCGAGCGCCTCGATCTTGTCGACCTCGTGCGAGGTCCGGAAGCCGTCGAAGAAGTGCAGGAACGGGATGCGCGCCTCCAGCGTCGCGGCATGCGCCACGAGGGCGAGGTCCTGCGCCTCCTGGACCGACGACGCACAGAGCATCGCGAATCCGGTCGTCCGAGCTGCCATCACGTCGCTGTGGTCGCCGAAGATCGACAGGGCGTGCGTGGCCACGGTTCGCGCCGCCACGTGCATCACGAACGGCGTGAGCTCACCGGCGATCTTGAACATGTCGGGGAGCATGAGCAGGAGCCCCTGGGAGGCCGTGAAGGTGGTGGCGAGCGCACCCCCTTGCAGGGCGCCATGGAGGGCGCCGGCCGCTCCGCCCTCGCTCTGCATCTCGATGACGTGGGGTATCGCTCCCCACAGGTTCGCGTGACCCGTCGCCGACCACGCGTCGGACAGTTCTCCCATCGGGGAAGAGGGCGTGATCGGATAGATCGGCGATGACCTCCGAGAGCCGGTGCGCCACGCGCGCAACAGCCTCGTTGCCGTCGACGGTCGCGTGGCGACGAACGGTGATATCGGAGCCCGATGTCAGGGTGTCCACGCGGACATGCTCGCGGCCGCTCGGAGCCGCGAGCAGGGTCGTTGGTCCCTGACGGAAGGGGTCTAACCGAGCCCGCGCCGAGCGTTCGATGTCGGACGATGTCGGTGGACGACTTCGAGCGAGGAGCCACGGTGCAGATCCGCGTGATCCACGAGGAGGTCGACCGGTTCCGAGTGACCGTCGGTACTCACGAGTTGGTCGTCGACCAACCGGATACCGGCGACGCCGGTCCTACGCCGACTGACCTGTTCGTGGCGTCGCTCGCCGCGTGCGTCGCGTTCTACGCCGGGCGCTTCCTCGATCGTCACGCGATCGCCACTGAGGGGCTCGCCGTCGAGTGTAGCTTCGAGATGGCCGAGGATCGACCGGCTCGGGTCGCCTCGATCGACGTCAGGGTGGTTCTGCCGGCAGGGTTCCCCGACAGCTTGTCCGAACGCCTCCAGGCGGTCGTCGATCACTGCACCGTTCACAACTCGCTCGCCATCCCGCCTACGGTCCGGATCGGGCTCGAGGCTCCGTCGTCGGTGGTCTACGGAGAGAGCCTTTCGACGAACCACGCGCCCGGATCGTCGTCTCGCCTCGTGTAACGGAACCGGTCGTGCAGCCGGAACGCCCGCGCCTGCCAGAACTCGACGGTGTCCGGGATGATCCGGAACCCACCCCAGAAGGGTGGCCGGGAGACCTCAGCCGGATGCGTGGCGTCGATCTCGACGAACCGAGTCATCAACTCGTCCCGTGATCCGAGGACCGTGCTCTGCCGGGATGCCCAGGCGCCGATCTGTGCCTCGCGAGGACGCGACGCGAAGTACGTATCCGATTCCTCATCAGATGTTCGCTCGGACCACCCCGTCACGCAGATCTGCCGGTCGAGCTCCCTCCACAAGAGCGCGAATGCCGCGTAGGGGTTCTCGGCCAGTTGTCTCGCCTTGCGGCTCTCGAAGTTCGTGAAGAACACGAACCCTCGGTCGTCGAACCCGCGCAGGAGGACGTGGCGCGCCGCCGGGCGGCCGTCCGTCCCTGCCGTCGCCAGGGCGATCGCGTTGACGAGATGGATGCCCTCGGCCTCGGCATCCTCGAACCACCGCCGGAACTGGATCATCGGATCATGGGATAGATCGTCAGCCTCGAGCGAAGGATCGAGCTTGCCACTCATCAGAACGCGAGCCTACCCGGCCCTCCGCCCGCTGCCGCCTATCCAGGATGAGCGACAGCGATGGTGCCCCCGGCAGGACTCGAACCTGCGCTTCCGGCTCCGGAGGCCGGCGCTCTATCCTCTGAGCTACGGGGGCGCGATCCACCCCGGCGACCGAGTCTAGCAACGCGCTCTCGGCGGCCTCGCCTCATGGGTGCGCCGCCCACGCCCGCTATCCTCCGGGTATGTCCGAGAGTGACGAGATCCCCGCGCCGCGTGCCCCGGTCGTCCTGTTGGTGGACGACGACCCCGTGATCACCCGGCTCCTCGAGGTCAACTTCCGGCTCGAGGGCTTCAAGGTGGGGATCGCATCGCGGGGCGACGCCGCGTTGGAGCGGGCGCGGGCCGTGCCGCCGGACGCGATCGTCCTCGACGTCATGCTGCCCGGTCTCGGTGGGTTCGAGGTCGCCCGGCAGATGCGGCGGATCCCCAACCTCGCCGATGTGCCGGTGGTCTTCCTCACCGCGCGGCCCCCGGAGGATCAGGAGGCGGAGGCGAGCGACCTCGGTGAGATCGACTTCATCGCGAAGCCCTTCGAGCCGGCGGACATCGTCGCCCTCGTTCGGCGACGGGTCGGAGAACGAGACGCGACGTGATCGAAGAACGGCTGCTGGCGCTGATCCGCGCGGCGCTCGAGGCGGCCGCCCCCGGTCTGGGGATCGACGGGGAGCTGCCCGAACCCGAGCTGCTCGCTCCGAAGCAGAAGGATCACGGCGACTTCGCCACGAACGTGGCACTCGCGCTCGCGTCCAGGGCCGGCCGCAACCCGCGTGAGGTCGCCGAGGCGATCCGAGCGGCGTTCCCCGACGCGGCGTTCCTCGCGCGGGTCGAGGTGGCCGGACCCGGATTCCTCAACCTGTTCCTCACCCATGAGTGGCTCCACGACGCCCTCCGCGATGTGATCGAACGAGGCGCCGAGTTCGGGCGCTCGGCGCCCAACGGGAAGCGTGTGCAGGTCGAGTTCGTGAGCGCCAACCCGACTGGCCCTTTGACGGTGGCCCACGCACGGAACGCCGCGATCGGTGACGCACTCGCCCGGCTCCTGGAGCGCACGGGCTGGTCGGTGGAGCGCGAGTATTACTTCAACGACGCCGGCGGTCAGATGGATCGGTTCGGCCTATCGGTCGAGGCGCGGTTCCTCCAAGAGCTCGGCCGGCAAGCCGAGGTGCCCGAGGATGGCTATCACGGCGCGTACGTCGCGGATATCGCTCGCGACATCCTCCGAGCGGAAGGGCCGGAACTCGCGGAGCTTCCCGAGCCGGACCGGCTGGTCCGTTTCCGCGATCTGGGGGCGGAACGCGCTATGGCGTCGATCCAGGCGACGCTCGATCGCTTCCACGTCCGGTTCGACGTCTATCGATCCGAGAGCGAACTGGCCGATGCCGGCGAGATCGACGAGGCGATCGACCGGCTGCGGAAGGCCGGGTGCATCTACGAGGCCGAGGGTGCCGTCTGGTTCCGTTCGACGGCCTTCGGCGACGACAAGGACCGGGTCGTGATCCGTTCGAACGGCGTCCACACGTACTTCGCGGCCGACTGTGCGTATGTCATCGACAAATTCTCTCGAGGGTTCGACCACCTCGTGTACGTCTGGGGCGCTGACCATCACGGCGACATCGCGCGGGTGAAGGGTGCAGCCGAAGCGCTGGGGTACGAGCCCGACGCGGTGGAGCTGCTGATCCACCAATGGGTGGCGTTCCTGCGTGAAGGCGTCCCGGTCCCCATGGGTAAGCGCAGCGGCAACTTCATCACGCTCGACCAGCTGATCGACGAGGTCGGGACCGATGCCGCCCGGTTCACGCTCCTCCAGTATTCGAGCGACTCCGCGTTGAACTTCGACATCGAACAGGTGAAGCAGCAGACGATGGAGAACCCGGTCTACTACGTCCAGTACGGCCACGCGCGGATCGCGTCGATCCTCCGGAAGGCGGATGCGGAGGGAGTGGCGATGGCTCCGTTCTCCGATGCCGACCTCGCGCTCCTCGAGCACGAGGCCGAGCTGGAGCTCCTCCGGGGGATCGAGGAGGTTCCGGGTCAGTTGCGACTGGCCGCAGACCAGCGCGCCCCGCATCGGATCACGCATGCGGCGCAAGGGCTCGCGGCGCGGTTCCACCGCTTCTACAGCGAATGCCGCGTCGTCTCCGAGGACGAAGCGCTGACCCAGGCCCGCCTGTGGCTGTGCGCCGGGACGAAGCAGGCCCTGGCGAGCCTCCTCGGCGTGCTCGGGGTATCGGCGCCCGAGTCGATGGAGCGTGAGGATGGATGAGCCGCGGGTCGCGCCTCCCGCGGGGATCGCCCTGCGGCCCGCGCGGCCGCGCGACGCCGGCTCGTTCCAAACGTTCTGGCGCGGGATCGTCTCGGAGGGGCGCTACGTGCGGAGCGAAGAGGTCAGCACGCCCGCCCGGGTCTACCGCTCCCGGTTCCGCCGCTCGTGGACCGAACAGGAGGCGCAGATCGTCGCGCTGGACGGCGAACGTGTGGTCGGGCACATCTACGTGCAGCGCGAGCAGCACCCGGTGACGCAACACGTCGCCACCATCGGCCTTGCCGTGGCCGAGGATCATCGTGGGCGGGGGATCGGCGCGGCGCTCATGACCGAAGCGTTCCGCTGGAGCAGGAGCGTCGGCGTCGAGAAGATCGTGCTGTCCGTCTATCCCTACAACGAGGCCGCGATCGCGCTCTACCGGCGGTTCGGGTTCGTGGAGGAAGGCCGCCTCGTGGGACACTCGAAGAAGTCTTCGGGGTATGAAGACGAGCTCCTACTGTCGGCGTGGATCGGGGAGGACCGGGCCTCGTGAGCGAGCGGATCGTGCGGGTCGGGCTCCTGGGATGCGGCACCGTCGGATCGGCGGTCGTGCGCATCGTGCACGACCACGGCGACGACATCGCCGCCCGCACCGGCTGCAGATTGGAGATCGCGCGTATCGCGGTCCGCGACCCCGGACGCAGCCGAGATGTGCCGTTGGATCCCGCCGTGTTCACCGGGGACGCCGAGGCGGTGGTCGACGACCCGACGATCGATGTCGTGTGCGAGCTGATGGGTGGGATAGAACCCGCGCGATCGCTGATCCTGCGAGCGTTCGCCGCCGGGAAGCCGGTCGTTACCGGGAACAAGGAGCTGCTGGCGAACTCCGGCAAGGAGCTGTTCGACGCGTCCGATGCCGCGGAGGTCGACCTCGCGTTCGAAGCGGCCGTCGCCGGCGGGATCCCCTTGATCCGCCCTCTCAAAGGATCCCTTGTGGGGGAGCGAGTGTCACGGCTGCTGGGCATCGTGAACGGGACGACGAACTACATCTTGACGCAGATGTCCGAGCACGGGTGGTCGTTCGCGGACGCGCTCGCTGAAGCGCAACGATTGGGGTATGCCGAAGCGGATCCAGCGGCGGACGTGGATGGCTCGGACGCTGCGGCGAAGTGCGCCATCCTGGCGTCGATCGCGTTCAACACGCGGGTCGTCGCCGCCGACGTCTTCCGAGAAGGCATCACGGACATCCAGGCCCAGGACATCGCGGACGCCGCCCGGCTCGGCTACGTGGTCAAGCTGCTCGCGATCGCCGAACTGGAGGACGGTGAGGTGTCCGCCCGCGTCCATCCGGCGATGGTGCCGATCGCGCATCCTCTCGCGTCGGTCCGTGACGCGTTCAACGCCGTCTTCGTCGAAGGGGAGCGCGTCGGCCAACTGATGTTCTACGGGCGCGGGGCCGGGGGTGATCCGACCGCCACGGCGGTCGTGGGAGATCTCGTCGACGTGGCGCGCAATCGGCTGGCCGGCACCCGGGGGATCGGTTGCACGTGCGTGTACGAGCGTCGGATCCGTTCGATGGATGACACCCATGGCCAGTACTACCTCAACCTGCACGTCGAAGACCGGCCGGGCGTGCTTGCTGAGATCGCGGATCACTTCGGCCGCAACGGCGTGTCGATCGAACGCGTCTGGCAGGAGGGGTTCGGCGACGAGGCGGCGCTCGTCTTCGTCACGCACCGAGCGCAGGAAGGCGCGTTCCAGGAGACGCTCCAGCAGCTTCGCGAGCTCTCGGCCGTTCGCGCGGTCTCGAGCGTGCTGCGCGTGGAGGGCGAAGAGTGAGCGAAGGCAGGGGGGAGGCGAGACCCCAATGGCGCGGCGTCATCGAGGAATACCGACGCCGGCTCCCCGTGTCCGACGCGACCCCGGTGGTGTCGTTGCAAGAAGGTGGAACGCCGCTCGTGCGCTCCGGCCCGCTCTCCGACGAGACCGGCTGCGACGTCTGGCTGAAGTTCGAGGGGGCGAACCCGACGGGCTCGTTCAAGGATCGTGGCATGACGCTCGCCATCAGCAAGGCCGTCGAGGAAGGCGCGAAGGCCGTCGTGTGCGCCTCGACCGGCAACACGTCGGCAAGCGCCGCCGCCTATGCCGCCAAGGCCGGATTGACCTGCGCCGTGCTCGTGCCGAAAGGCAAGATCGCTATGGGCAAGATGGCGCAGACGCTCATCCACGGTGCGCGCGTCCTTGAGGTCGACGGGAACTTCGACGCGTCGTTGGAACTTGCCAAGGATCTGGCGGAACGCTACCCGGTGACGCTCGTCAACTCCGTCAACCCGTTCCGGCTGCAAGGACAGAAGACCGCGGCGTTCGAGATCTGCGACGCGCTTGGTCGCGCGCCCGACATCCATTGTGTCCCGGTCGGCAACGCAGGGAACATCTCCAGCCACTGGCTCGGATATTCGGAGTACCTCGCGGACGGGGTGATCGCCGAGCCGCCGCAGCTGTTCGGGTTCCAGGCTCAGGGGGCCGCCCCGATCGTGCTCGGCGCACCCGTGAAAGACCCGCAGACGATCGCCACCGCGATCAGGATCGGCAACCCGGCGTCCTGGGACAAGGCGGTCGCCGCGGCCACCGAGTCCGAAGGTGCCATCTCGGCGGTCACCGATCGCGAGATCCTGGCCGCCTACCGCCGGGTCGCCCGCGAAGGGCTCTTCGCGGAGCCGGCGTCGGCCGCGAGCGTCGCAGGGCTACTCCAGCTCCACGCGAAGGGCACGCTCCCCAGCCGGGCCACCGTGGTCTGCGTCCTGACGGGTCATGGATTGAAGGATCCGGAGTGGGCCATCTCCGGGGCCCCGCATCCCGCCGCGGTTCCCGCGGATCCGGTCGCGGTCGCCACCGAGCTGGGACTGTAGAGGTGCGGCTCACCGCCCGCGTCCCGGCGACGTCGGCCAACCTCGGCCCGGGGTTCGACTGCTTCGGCCTCGCGCTGGATCTGTGGAACGACGTCGTGATCGACACGGAGGGTGATCCGGGCGTCACGTGGGAAGGTGAGGGCGCCGACGAGCTCCCGACCGACGGCTCCGACCTGGTGAGCCGAGCGATGGCGCACGCTGCGCGAGCGGGCGGCGCTCCGCTCCCGCCGCTCGCGCTCCGTGGCGTGAACCGGATACCGCTCGAGCGTGGGTTGGGTTCGTCGGCCGCGGCCACCGTGGTCGGGATCGCGGTCGCCGATCGCCTGCTGGGCCTGGGGTTCGAGCCGGAGGAGACGCTCGAGCTGGCCGGCGAACTGGAGGGTCACCCGGACAACGCCGCCGCTGCGATCGCGGGCGGGTTCACGTTGGCGTTCGGAGACGGGGTGATCCGCCTGGACGCGCATCCGTCGCTCAACCCGATCGCGCTGATCCCGCTCGACATCCGGTTGTCGACCAGCGAAGCGCGCGCGGCGCTCCTCGACGTGGTGGGACGTCCCGAGGCCGTCTTCAACGCCGGTCACGCGGCGGCAACGGTCGTTGCGCTCACATCGGAGCCGGCGCTGCTGACGCAGACGCTCCGGGATCGGCTCCATCAGGAAGCGCGGCTCGCGCTCGTGCCCGAGGTGAAGACGGTGTTCGACGACCTCACGCGGGCGGGCATCCCCGTCTGCGTGAGCGGTGCGGGACCCACGCTCCTCGCCTTCGAGCTCCCGGGGACTCCGGTGCCCGACCTCGGAGAGCGGTGGCGTATCCTCCGGCTTGCCGTGGCGCCGACCGGTGTCGGTGTCGGAGAGGCGTGAGCCATGACCGAACTTGAGGGCAGGGCGGCGCTGATCACCGGCGGCACGACCGGTATCGGGTTCGCGATCGCCGAAGCGTTCCTTCGCGAGGGGGCGCGGGTCGTGATCACCGGTCGCGACACGGAGCTCGGGGCGCAGGCGGAGTCCAGGCTCCGCGCGTGGGGTGAGGCTCGGTTCCTGAAGGCGGACGCCGCCGATCCGGCTCAGGTGACCGATTCGGTCGACCGCGCCGTTACGCTGCTCGGTGGGATCGACGTACTGGTGAACAACGCCGGCATCGGCGTCCTCGCGACGCCGCTCGAAACACCGCTCGGTGACTACGATCGCGTCATGTCGGTGAACGTCAGAGGGTGTCTGCTCTACGCGCAGGCATGTATGTCGTTCCTGGAAGCCCGGAACGGAGTGATGATCCATATCTCTTCCGACGCAGCGGTCATGGGCCAGGTTGAGATCGGGATCTACTCCGTCTCGAAGGCCGCTGTGAACATGCTGTCGGCGATGCTGGCGATCGAATGCGGTCGACGAGGCGTCCGGTCGAACGTGATCGCGCCGGGCGACATCGAGCCCGGGATGCGGCACTTCGGTGTGCCCGGAGCCCCAGATCGCCCCGAGGACGACCCGGCCGGGTGGGACCGGCCCCCGCTCGGGCGGATCGGCCGCGCCGACGACGTGGCGCAGGCGGCCGTCTACCTCGCGAGCGACCGAGCGGCCTTCGTGAACGGGGTGACCCTCCTCGTGGATGGCGGCATGCGCGCCGGCTTCAACACGGCCACGCCCGCACCGGAACCCGACTAGCCCATCTCCCGGCCTTACACTGCCGGTGTGGTCACGATCGCCCACATCTCCGATCCGCACGTCGGGTCGCCGTACTTCGTCCCCAACCTGATGAACCGTGTCATCGCCGAGCTCAACGAGCTGCGACCCGATGCTGTGGTCGTCTCCGGAGATCTGACGAGCGAGGGCTTCCGTCAGGAGTACAAGAGCTGGGTCGCCTACGCGGAGCGGATCGAGGCGCCTGTCTACACCGTGCCCGGCAACCACGATTCCCGCAACGTCGGCTACCTGCATTTCGAGGATCTGATCGGTCCGCGCAACTGGTCGGTCGACATCGGCGGCGTGCGCGTGGTCGGCATGGACTCGTCGGAACCCGATCAGAACGAAGGCAAGATCGGGCGTGGTCACTATGAGTGGATCTCCCGCGAGTTCCTCCAGCCAGCGGACCTGAAGGTCTTCGTGCTCCACCATCACCTGCTGCCGATCCCCGGCACCGGCCGAGAGCGAAGCACGGTGATGGACGCGGGCGACCTCTTGGAGGTGCTCGTGCATGCCGGGGTCGATGTGGTGCTCTCGGGACACAAGCATGTGCCGTACGTCTGGCACCTCGAAGACCTCTACATCGCGAACGCCGGCACCGTTTCGTCGCTGCGGGTGCGCGGCTACACGAAGCCTTGCTACAACGTGTTGGAGTTCGCGGGAGGCGAGGTGAAGATCCACCGGAAGTTCCCGTTCGGGGACGATCAGGTCATGACGCATTTCTCGCTCGCGGGGACCGAGCTCCATCGGGAGCAGGAGCGCTCTGTGCAGGAACGCGTCGTCCCGGTCGAATAGCGATACGCCGACGCCCAACCATCACATCCGCACACGACGAGAGAGGGGTCTCCCGAGCCATGCGGGTCGTCGTCCTGGTGGACGGAGAGCACTATCCACCGGTCACACGGTGGGGGATCGAGACTGCCCGCGAGCGCGGTTACGACGTGGCGGGCGCGCTCCTGGTCGGTGGGACCGAGAAGCTAGATCCCGGTTCCACACCCGACTTCGGCGTCTCGACACGGGCAGCCGGCCCAGATCGGATGGCGGCCCTCGCGGCAGCGATCGCGGAGTTCTCGCCCGAGGCCGTCCTCGATCTCTCCGACGAACCCGTGCTCGGGTATCGGGAGCGTATGGAGCTCGCGGCCGTCGCGCTCATCCATCGGCTGCCCTACATCGGTGCTGACTTCCGGCTGGACCCACCGATCGCTGGACCACCGCTCGTGGGGCCCACGCTCGCTGTGATCGGGACCGGCAAGCGGACCGGCAAGACGGCGATCGCCGGGGAGGTTGCGCGTCTCGCGGACCGGCGGGGTCTCGCTCCCGTCGTCGTGGCGATGGGTCGAGGAGGGCCTGAGGATCCGCAGGTCGCGGAGGCGGGATCCGTGGATGTTGCCGGGCTGGTCGAACGGGTCCGCCGAGGGGAGCACGCGGCGTCGGACTACCTCGAGGATGCGATCACCACCGGCGTGACGACGATCGGTGCGCGACGCGTCGGGGGAGGGCTCGCCGGCGCACCGTTCGTCACCAACGTGCGGGAGGCGGCCGAGCTCGCGGCGGCCCGGGACCCCGGGGTCGTGATCTTGGAGGGGAGCGGCGCCTCGGTGCCTTCGATCCCGTGGGATGCGGGCGTGTTGGTGGTGCCGGCGTCGGCGCCCCCCGAATACCTGGGCGGCTACCTCGGTCCGTTCCGGCTCTTGTTGTCGGACCTGGTGGTTGTTACCATGGCAGCCGGCCCAGTCACTGGGCATGAGAACCTCTCCGCACTTCGCTCCCACGTCCGCCGCTTCCTCGATGACCCGCGGCAGATCATCCTGACCGACTTCATCCCGGTACCGCTGGAAGACGTGAAGGGCGAACGGGTGTTCTTCACCACGACGGCACCCGGGGCCGTGGCTGCGAGGCAGGTCGAACATCTCGAGGCCACGCACGGATGCACGGTGGTGGGGTGGAGCGCCCGGCTGGCCGAACGGGCCGGTCTGGCGGAGGACTTGGAGGGAGCCGAGGGGTTCGACATCCTCCTGACGGAGCTGAAGGCTGCCGCCGTCGACATCGGCGTCGAGCGTGCCCTCGCCCGCGGAGCGGGGGTCGTGTTCGTCGACAACCGGGCGATCGTGGTCGAGGGCGACACGGATCTCGACACGGCGCTCGGTCGGGTGATCGACCTGGCCATCGAACGAGGCCGAGGGACGAGGGAGCAAGCGTGATGGAGAAGGGAACCAAGACCCCCCATATCGTGATCTCGGATCGCGAGCCGGGGCTGCCGTATTCCAAGGGACTCATGGCGTCCCAGGTGATGGTGACCGGTCTGTCGCCCTTCCGGGCCTACCAGGTGGCGGAGGAGATCGAGGACCGCTTGCGCGAGCGGGGCTCCACGTCCCTCACGACGCACGAACTCTCCGAGCTCGCACTCGAGGTCCTGACGCAGGTCGCCGGCGACCGGTACGCCAAGAACTTCCTACGGTGGCGGGAGGTCGAGAAGCTGGACGTGCCTATCGTGATCCTGATCGGTGGCGCGACCGGCGTCGGGAAGTCCACGATCGCCACGCAGCTCGCGGCGCGCCTCGGCATCGTGCGGTTCGTCGCGACCGATGCGATCCGCGAGGTCATGCGCTCGATGTTCTCGCCCGAGCTGATGCCCACCCTGCACACGTCGTCGTTCGAGGCCGACGCCGCGCTCCGCGAGCCACCGACCCGTGAGGTCGATCCGTTGATCGTCGGCTTCCGCGAGCAGACCGCCGCGGTCGCCGTGGGGATCCACGCGCTGATCGAGCGAGCGGCCCTCGAGGGAACGAGCATCATCATCGAGGGTGCCCACGTCGTGCCCGGGTTCTTCGACCTGGAGGCGTTCGCGGGGCGGATCCTGGCGGTGCCGTTCGTCATCTCCGTCGACGACGAGGAACGTCATCGCTCGCACTTCGGCGCGCGGGAAGACTCCATCGCCGCACGCCCGGCGCAGCGGTACGCCAACGGCTTCGCGAACATCCGCCGGCTCCAGACGTACGTGAAGAGCCAGGCACTGTCCCACGACGTGCCGGTGATCCCGAACTACGGCTTCGATCAGTCGATCGCTGCGGTGATCGACCTGGTGATGGAACGGGCCACGGCGCGTGCCGAGGAGGTCGCCGACGGCGCCCACCCCGCCGAGCCGGCCCAGCCCGCACTGAAAGGACGGACGACATGAGGCTGTTCCTCGACACCGCGAGCATCGAGGAGATCCGCGAGATCAACCGCTGGGGCGTCCTGAAGGGTGTCACGACGAATCCGTCGCTCGTGGCGAAAGAGAACGAGGACCCCGACGCGGTATGGAAGCTGATCCTGGACGAGGTCGACGGCGACATCTCGCTCGAGACCACTGCGCCGCAGGCGGACGCGATGTACCAGGAAGGGCTCCGGCTCGCTGAGAAGTCGCCGAAAGCGGTCGTGAAGGTGCCGATGACACCCGACGGGCTTCAGTGCGGCAAGCGACTGACCGATGAGGGGATACGGATCAACGTGACGCTGGTGTTCTCACCGGCGCAGGCGATCCTCGCCGCCGAGATCGGCGCGTACATCGTCTCTCCGTTCCTCGGACGCCTCGATGACGTCGGGAGCGATGGCATGTACATGCTCCGGCAGATCTGCGAGGTCTTCCAGATGCAGGGATACGAAACCAACGTCTTAGCGGCATCGCTCCGCCATCCGATGCACGTGATCGATGCAGCGCTCGCGGGCGCCGACATCGCGACGATGCCGTACGACGTCTTCACCAAGCTGGTGAAGCATCCACTGACCGACAGCGGTCTGGAGAAGTTCCAGGCCGATTGGACGAAGCTCCAGAACGAGTTGAAGGGAGAGGCATAGCCTCATGGATACGACGATGGACCGCAGCGCCCTCGAGGGGAAATTGATCCCCGAGCTGCAACAGATCGCGCAGGGCATGGGTATCGAAGGTGCTCAGAAGCTGCGCAAGGCCGGCCTGATCGACGCGATCGTGTCGAACGCCGACGGCGGCTCGCCCGCCCCGACGCCGACGAGCGAGCCCGCGTCCGTTCAGACGACGGAGGTCGACGCGCCGTCGAACGGCGAGCTGAAGACCGAGGATCGCCCTCGCGACGACCGTCCACGCGACGACCGTCCACGCGACGACCGTCCACGCGACGACCGTCCACGCGATCAGCGTCCCCAGGGTGATCGCCCACAAGGCGAGCGCTCCGAGGTCCGCGAGGATCGCGCCGACGGTCAGGGGGGACGTGAACGACGCCAGCGTCCCTCGCGCGAGGATCGTCGGCGGACCCGGGAGGAACGTCGGATCCGCGAGGAGGCCGAGCGGGCGGAGGAGATGCAGAACGCACCGGTCCTGACCGGATTGCTCGACATCCTGCCCGAGGGCTATGGGTTCCTGCGGACCTCTGGCTATCTGCCGGGTCCCGAGGACATCTATGTCTCCCTGTCGCAGGTGCGCCGGTTCGCCCTGCGGAAGGGCGACACCGTGACCGGCAAGGTGCGCCGTCCGAAGGACAGCGAGAAGTACTTCGCGTTGCTCGAGATCGAGACCGTCTGCGGGATGGACGTCGAGGCGGCGCGAGCGCGTGCGAACTTCGACAAGCTCACCCCGCTGTTCCCGGATGAGCGGTTCCGCCTGGAGAACGGCCCTCTCGAGGTGGCGCAGCGGATCATCGACATGATCGCACCGATCGGAAAGGGTCAGCGTGGCATGGTGGTCTCGCCACCGAAGGCCGGGAAGACGACCATCCTGAAGCAGATCGCGAACGGCATCCTGGCCTCGAGCCCGGAGACGCACGTGATCGTGCTGTTGGTCGACGAGCGTCCCGAGGAAGTCACCGACTGGCAGCGGACCGTCCAGGCCGCCGAAGTCGTGTACTCCACGTTCGACAAGCCCGCTGATCAGCACATCCAGATCACGGAGCTGGTTCTGGAGCGTGCCCGCCGGCTGGCGGAGATGGGTCAGGACGTGGCGATCCTCCTCGACAACATCACCCGGCTCGCTCGCGCGTACAACCTGGCGGCGCCGGCCTCCGGCAAGATCTTGTCGGGTGGTGTCGACTCCACGGCCCTCTACCCGCCGAAGCGGTTCTTCGGCGCTGCGAGGAACCTCGAGGAAGGCGGATCGCTCACGATCATCGCGAACGCGCTCGTCGAGACCGGGTCCCGGATGGACGAGGTCATCTTCGAGGAATTCAAGGGAACCGGGAACATGGAGCTGCGCCTGGATCGTTCACTGGCAGAGAAGCGGTTGTTCCCGGCGATCAACGTCGACGCCTCGAGCACCCGGAAGGAAGAGCTCTTGATGCCGGTCGAAGAGCTGGCGCTCGTCGTCAAGCTCCGCCGCGTGCTCCACGCACTGGAGCCCGGTGCCGCGCTCGAGCTCCTCACGGACAAGATCCGCGCCACGAAGTCGAACGAGCAGTTCCTGAAGGAGATCGCGAAGGCGCCTTCTGGCAGCTAGTACGCTGGCGCGCCCCGAGAGGAGAACCACGATGAAGCAAGGCATCCACCCGGACTACCAGATCGCGAACGTTCACTGCTCTTGCGGCAACGCGTTCCAGACCCGGTCCACGGTCAGCGAGATCCGTTCCGACATCTGCTCGAACTGCCACCCCTTCTACACGGGCAAGCAGAAGCTCATGGACGCCGGTGGACGTGTCGAGCGCTTCCAGCGCCGCTACGCGAAGACGCAGCAGGGTGCAGGCAACTGAGCCTGCGTCCTGATCCGTGAGCGAACCCGCACCGGCTCCGCCGGCGACACACCTCTACGGCGGACAGGCGGTCGTGGAGGGCGTCATGATGCGTGGCGCCGACCACTGGGCGGTCGCCGTCCGGAGGTCCGACGGGGACATCCACGTCGAATCGCACGACATCGACTCGATCGCCAGGCGGCATCCCGTGTTCGCCAAGCCGTTCCTGCGCGGGATGATCGTCCTCGGTCAATCGCTCGCGATCGGCACACGCGCTCTCCTGATCGCGACGAATCAGTCGGTGGAAGAAGATGAGCAGCTCACCTCGCGCCAGGTCGGTCTCGCGCTCGCCCTCGCGCTGGTGGCGTTCACCGCTGTCTTCGTCCTCGGCCCGACCCTCCTGTTCGCGTGGGTCCAGCATCGCGTCGGCGACGGGGTGCTGACGAACGTGCTGGAAGGACTCTTCCGCGTCGCACTCTTCGTGGGCTATCTCTGGCTGATCGGCAGGACGAAGGACATCCACCGGGTTTTCGAATATCACGGCGCCGAACACAAGACGATCGCGGCGTACGAGCACGGTGAGCCGCTCGACCCCGAGCACGTGGATCGGCATTCGACCCTGCATATCCGGTGCGGCACCAACTTCCTGATCATCGTCATGATCATCACCATCTTCGTCTTCACGCTGTTCGGGACACCCGGGATCTGGTGGCGCATCGGCTCACGGGTACTCGCGATCCCCGTCATCGCCGGCCTCGCGTACGAGGCGCTGCGGTTGGGGGCGAGGTTCCACGGTTCGCTGGTCATGCGGGCGCTGATGGCCCCCGGGCTCTGGCTCCAACACATCACCACGCAGCCACCCGACCGGAGCCAGATCCAGGTGGCGATCGCCTCGTTCGGCGAGGTCCTTCGCCGCGAAGCCGAGGCCGCCGGCACCTCCAGCTGACGGCCTGACCTGCCGATATCCCCCTGCGAGGGTCGTTGCAACGGCCCTGTTCGCACCCGAAGATTGGGTCCGTTCCCCGACCACCCGGGAGGTTGTCGTCATGGCCACCGATATCGATCTGCCGTTCCTGCCGAGCTCCGCTCAGATCCGTCGACGGGAGTTCGCGTCCGTGCGTCGCGGCTACGATCCCGATCAGGTCCGCGACTACCTCGCGCAGGTGGCCGAGCAGGTCGACAACCTCGAGAGTCAGCTCCGGGAGGTCCGGCTCGAAGGAGGCGGAGCGGCTTCGCCTCCCGGCCCGCCGCCATCAGAGGATCCCTACGAGCGGTTGTCCAAGCGGCTCACGACGCTCCTCGCCACCGCCGATCAGGAAGCCGAGGGGATCTTGGCCGAGGCACGGGCCGACGCGGCCCGGATGCTGAACGAGGCGCGGACCGAGGCAGACCGGATCCGCGTCGACGCCCAGGCCCATGCGGAGGAGCTCCGCCAGGAGAGCAACGAACTCCTCGAGAAGGCGAAGGAGGAGTCCGATCGCGTGCTGGTTGGACTCTCCGCTCGTCGCCAGGACATGGTGCAGCACCTACAGGACATGCAGGACCGGCTGATCGGCGTCGCGAAGGAGCTGGAGGTCGCGATCGGCGACCCGACCGCCGAGGAGGCCGCGGCATCGCCTCCCGAGGTTCCGGCCGCGAAGCAGGCGACGCAGGTCGCGCCGCTCGCGACACCCGCCGACGCGGACCGCGCGAGCGAGGACGCGGTCGACAGCCTCGAAGGCATGCTCGGTGATGACGGTGATGACGGTGATGACGGGGACGACGGTATGGATCTTCCCGATCTGCCCCCCCTCGAGTTCGACTTCGACGACGACGAGGAGTAGCGCGTAGGGCGCGATCCGCGCCTGATCGAACGACGTCGCGCCGGTCCGGGATAATCCCGGCATGGCCACCTCACTCGATGACCGTCTCGCCGAGATCGGTTCGCGCTACGAGGCCGTCTCGGCCGAGCTCGCGCTCCCCGAGGTCGCCGGCGATCAGGAGCGGATGCGGACGCTCGGCAAGACGTTCTCCGAGCTCGCCGAGATCGTGCAGCCGTACCGGGAGTATCTCGAGGTTCGGCGCCAAGCCGAGGAGGCTCGCGAGATGGCCGACGCCGAGTCCGATCCGGAGATGGCTGCGTTCCTGCGGGATGAGGCGGAGCGTGCCGAAGCGAAGGTCGCCGATCTACGAGACCGGCTCGAACATCTCCTCGTCCCGAAGGATCCGAACGACGGCAAGGATGTGATCGTCGAGATCCGAGCGGGCGCCGGGGGACAGGAGGCCGCACTCTGGGCCGGTGAGCTGTTCGAGATGTACCGGCGGCTAGCGGAACGGCACCGATGGAAGGTGGAGGTGCTCTCCTCGTCGGAGTCCGAGATGGGGGGGTTCAAGGAGATCGTGACCGAAGTCCGAGGGAAGGATGCGTTCACGCGGATGAAGCATGAGTCCGGGGTGCACCGCGTTCAGCGGGTCCCGGTCACCGAGTCGTCCGGCCGGATCCACACCTCCACGGCCACGGTGGCGGTGCTCCCGGAGGCCGAGGAGGTCGAGGTCGAGATCCGGCCCGAGGACATCCAGATCGACGTGTACCGATCATCGGGACCCGGCGGGCAGGGCGTGAACACCACGGACTCCGCCGTTCGCATCGTGCACAAGCCGACCGGCATCAAGGTGGAGTGCCAAGAGGAGCGATCCCAGCTCCAGAACCGAGAGAAGGCGATGCGCTACCTCCGGGCGCGGCTGCTCCAGCGCGCGCAGGACGAAGCGCAGGCGAAGGAAGCCGCCGACCGCCGTTCCCAGGTGGGAACCGGCGAGCGCGCCGAGAAGATCCGCACGTACAACTTCCCGGAGGGGCGAGTGACCGACCACCGGATCAAGCAGGTTGACGGCCGTACCTCCCATCAGTTGCAGGACGTTCTCGCCGGCGGCGAGGAGCTCGATGCCTTCATCGACCGGCTGCGCGCGGCCGAACGCAGCGAGCAACTCGCCGGTCCCGGTTGAGTCATGCGTCCCGCCGTGGTCGTTCGCCGTGCCGCCGAGTACCTGGAGCGCCACGACGTCGAGAGCCCGATCCCCACCGCGGAGGTGCTCCTGGCGAACGTGCTCGGGGTCGATCGATCGAGCCTGTACACGCGCGACGAGGGGCTCTCCTCCGCGGAGGCCAGGGCCTTCGGTCGGGCGCTCTGTCGCCGGTGTGCGGGGACGCCGCTCCAACACCTCACACGGGAGCAAGCGTTCCGCAGGATCGCGTTGGAGATCCGCCCAGGCGTCTTCATCCCTCGACCCGAGACCGAGGTCGTGGTCGAGGAGGCGCTCGCGACGATCTCCGGCATCGGAACGCCGTCCGTCGTGGACGTGGGAACGGGGACCGGGGCCATCGCCCTTGCGATCAAGGACGAGCGTCCGGATGCGCAGGTCGTCGCGATCGATGCGTCGGAGGAGGCGGTAGCGCTCTCGAGGGCGAACGCCGCCCGGCTGGGGCTCGCGATCCGGATCGAGCAGGGCGACCTGCTGCACCCACTCCCTCCGTCGCACGTCGGGTGCGTCGATCTGGTCGTCAGCAACCCCCCCTACCTCCCGGAGGACGCGGTGACGTCGTTGCCGGCAGACGTTCGCGCGGATCCTCCGACCGCGTTGTTCGGGGATATCGGTGTGTACGACCGGTTGTTCTCGCAGGCGCGTACGGTGCTCCGTCCGGGCGGCGCCGTCGTCGTCGAGATCGAGGAGACCAGCGGGGAAGCGGTCAGGCAAGCCGCTGTATCTGCAGGGTTCGAGCGGATCCGCGTGATGACGGATCTGGCCGGGCGCGACCGAGTGCTCATCGGCCGGAGTCCCGGATGACCGCGGTCGAGGACGCGGTCGACGCCGCGCGACGAGGTGAGCTGATCGTCTTCCCGACGGACACCGTCTACGCCCTGGCGTGTCGCCCCGACGACCCCGTCGCCACGTCACGGGTATTCGATACCAAGCGGCGCCCCGCGAGCCTGACGCTGCCGGTGCTGGCCCCGACCAACGCTGCGGCCCGGGCGTTGGCGGTCTTCGACGAGCGCGCCGAGCGATTGGTGGCAGCGCTGTGGCCTGGTGACCTCACGATCGTCGTACCTCGCGCAGCCCTCAGCCAGCGGTGGGAGCTGGGCGGCGAGCCCGACACGATCGGTGTCCGGGTGCCCCGTCATCCCTTGGCGCTCGCGGTCTTGGAGGCGACCGGCCCCCTCGCGGCGACGAGCGCGAACCGTTCGGGGGAGGCCCCGGCCCGAACGTGCGACGAGCTCAACGCGGCGTTCGGCGACCTGGTGTCGATCTACCTCTGCCAGGAAGGGTCGCTCGACGCTGAGCCGTCCACGGTGATCGACCTCGCCCACGGTGACGCTCGTCTCATCCGCACCGGTGCCGTCGATGCCGATCGACTGCGCGAGCTACTTGGCGTGGAAGGTCCACTGCTAGACTCGCCGCTCCCGAAGGTGACGCGCTCGCGATGACCTCCATCCTCGTGGTCTGCACAGGCAACATCTGCCGCTCGCCCATGGCCGAGGGGCTCCTGCGGGCAGCCCTCGACGCTCGGCTCGGCGTCGACGCCCCCCAGATCTCGTCCGCGGGAACGATGGGGATGGAGGGTTCTGGCGCCACGCCGGAGGGGATCGAGGCGGCAGGCGAGCTGGGCGTCGACATCCAAGAGCACGTCGCTCGGCGACTCACGGTTCCCATGGCGGAGGCGTCGGACCTCTTGCTCTGCATGGCGAGCGACCACCGCCGCTTCGTGGCGGGGGCTTCCCCGATGCTCGCGTCGCGCACGTTCACGCTGAAAGAGCTGGTACGGCTGCTGGAGACGCTCGATGCACCCACCACCGGGAACCTCGCCGACCGGCTGGCGGCCACCGACGCCGCGCGCGCCGCGGGCGCGGTGCAGCCGTCGCACGACGATGACATCGCCGACCCGCTCGGTCAGCCGATGGAGGCGTATCGGGCGATCGCCTGGGAGCTCGAGACATGGATCGACCGGCTGGTTGTCGGGCTGTACGGAGAGGCGCCGGGCGCGACCTTGGCTGGAGAGATGTGAGGATGAAGATCGCGATCGCGTCCGATCACGCCGGGTTCGTGTTGAAGGAGGAGCTCAAGACGTTCCTGGCCGAAGAGGGACATGACGTGGTCGACCTCGGCACCGACTCCGAGGTGCCGGTCGATTACCCACCCTTCTGCGCGGCGGCCGCACGCCAGGTCTCCGATGGACGCACCGACCGAGGCATCGTCCTGGGCGGCTCGGGGCAGGGGGAACAGATCGCCGCGAACAAGGTGGACGGTGTCCGCGCCTCGCTCTGCCATGACCTCTACACCGCGCGACTTGCGCGCGAGCACAACGACGCGAACGTCTTGAGCATGGGGGCGCGGGTCATCGCGCCCGCCTACGCGAAGGAGATCGTCCAGGTGTGGCTCGCCACGCCGTTCGCGGGCGGACGTCACGAACCGAGGATCGAACAGATCGCGATGATCGAGCGAGGGGAGTTGTAGAGATGAGGGACTACGCCGCGAGTTGGGATGCCCTGAAGGCGACCGATCCGGAGGTGGCGACGGCGATCGCCAGCGAACTCGAGCGCGAGCGCACCACGCTCCGGTTGATCGCCTCGGAGAACTACGCGAGCCCCGCGGTCCTCGCCGCGATCGGCTCGACGATGAACAACAAGTACGCGGAGGGTTACCCGGGCCGGCGCTACTACGGGGGGTGCGAGTTCGTCGACGTGACCGAGCGGCTCGCGATCGATCGCGCGAAAGAGCTGTTCGGGGCCGAACACGCCAACGCCCAGCCGCACGCCGGCGCCCAGGCGAACCTGGCCGTGTTCGGCGCGTTCCTCGAGCCGAACAACCCGAACGACAAGGTCCTCGGGATGGCGCTCGCACACGGCGGCCACCTGACGCATGGCTCGCCGGTCAACGTGAGCGGCATGTGGTTCAACTTCGTCGCGTACGAGGTGGACCCGGAGACCGAGCAGCTCGACATGGACAAGGTTCGGGATCTGGCCAAGGAGCACCGGCCGACGATCATCTTGGCCGGCTACACGGCGTACCCGCGAGAGATCGATTTCGCCGCGTTCCGGACGATCTGCGACGAGGTCGGCGCGCTCCTGTGGGTCGACGCCTCACATTTCATCGGATTGGTCGCCGGCGGCGCGTATCCGTCGCCGGTTCCGCATGCGGACGTCGTCACGTTCACGACCCACAAGGCGCTCCGCGGGCCGCGCGGCGCGATGATCCTCTGCCGTGAGGAGCATGCGAAGGCGATCGACAAAGCGGTGTTCCCGATGATGCAGGGCGGGCCGCTCGAACACTGCATCGCGGGGAAGGCGGTCGCGTTGAAAGAGGCGATGACCCCGGCGTACAAGGAGTACGCGCATCGGGTCGTCCGAACCGCCCGGGCGCTGGCCCAGGGGCTGAGTGACGAAGGGCTCCGGGTCGTGTCTGGAGGCACCGATTCACATCTGGTCCTGGCCGACGTACGTCCGCTCGGGGTGACCGGGAAGGACGCCGAGGCCGTGATGGACGAGGTCGGCATCTCGATCAACAAGAACGCGATCCCGTTCGATCCGCAGCCGCCGGGAACGCCGTCGGGCATCCGTGTGGGGACGCCTGGCCCGGCCACGCTGGGCATGGACGAATCGGAGATGAAGGAGATCTCGGGCGTGATCGGCGACGTCCTGCGCCACCCGGAGGACGCGGCGATCAAAGAGGCCGCCCGCGGCCGGGTCCGTGAGCTGATGGCGCGGTTCCCCGTCTACCCGGACTGACCCGTCGCTTGCGACCGGCTCGAGCCGGCCGCAGACTGGTCGCAGACCGATGGGCTACCTCTGGGTGTTCCTGGCCTCAGCCGGGGTAACGTTCGCACTGACCCCGCTCGTCCGTCGTCTCGTGGTCCGGTTCGGCGCGATCGACCAACCGTCCGACCGCAAGGTGCACCCGCAGGCGACCCCGACGATGGGCGGCCTCGCGATGTACGGCGGGTTCCTGGTCGGGCTCGGCCTGTCGCAACTCCTGCCGTTCTTCTCCGACATGAACCGCGGGAGCGCGGAGCCGCTCGCGGCGTTGGTGACCTGTACCGCGATGGTTGCCCTCGGCGCGATCGACGACAAACGCGGCACGTCCGCTCTCGCGAAGCTCACCGCGCAGATCCTGATCGGCGGCCTGCTGATCCTGCTCGGCGTACAGGTGTTGTACTTCTGGCTCCCCGGCGCGGGCATCGTCTCCGTGAGCGCGGATCTGGCCGTGCTGCTCACCTTGCTCTGGCTCGTCCTCGTCGTGAACGCGGTGAACCTCGTCGACGGGCTGGATGGGCTCGCGGCAGGCATGGTGGCGATCGCCGCCACCTCGTTCTTCATCTACATGTCGCGAACGCCCAGCCCGTTCGCGTTCGATGCCTCCTCGGCGGCGCTGATGTCGGCCATCACCGTCGGCATCTGTCTGGGCTTCCTCCCCTGGAACTTCTACCCAGCCAAGATCTTCATGGGCGACTCCGGCTCGATGCTCTTGGGCATGCTCCTGACGATCGCCACGATCTCGGGGGTCGGCCGCAACCCTTATCGACCGAGCGGCGGCGACCTCGCCGCCGTCGCCGGGACCTTGCTCGTTCCACTCCTGGTGCTGGCCATCCCGTTCCTGGACGTGGTCCTGGCCGTCGCGCGGCGGACGTGGCGTGGGAAAGGGATCGGCCAGGCCGACAAGGAGCACATCCACCACCGGCTCATGGACATCGGTCACAGTCATCGTGGCGCGGTCTTGCTGATGTACCTGTGGAGCGCCCTGATCTCGGCGAGCGCGCTCGCGGTGGGGTTGATCGATGGTCGGCTCGCGGTGGGGGCGATCATCCTGGCAGCCGGGATCCTGTTCGCGATCACCGCGTATCCGCGCCTCGATCGGTGGCGCGCGAGGGAGGAGGCTCCGCCGGTGTCCGCGCCGGAGCCAGCGTCCCGGACGGCATCGGGCGGAGAGGGAGCGCACCAGACCGAGGGCTAGGCTGTTCGGGTGACCGTTCCCTGGTCACTGTGGCATGATGCGCGCCTAGGTTCGGTGATGCCGGGGTTCGGCAACGCCTGGTTGCGCAGGGGGGTGGGACGTGCCGGAGATCGATGTTCGGCTCGAGCGTGTCTCCAAGCTCTTCGGAGACTCCGCCGCGGTGGACGATCTGTCGCTCGATATCGCGGAGGGTGAGTTCTTCTCCATGCTCGGGCCATCGGGGTGCGGCAAGACCACGACGCTGCGCATGATCGGCGGCTTCGAGGAGCCGACGTACGGGATCGTCTACCTCGGCGGACGCGACGTCACCTCGCTCCCTCCCTACAAACGGGACGTCAACACGGTGTTCCAGTCTTACGCGCTCTTCCCGCACCTGGATGTGTACGAGAACATCGCCTTCGGGCTGCGTCGGAAGAAGGTGGACAAGGGTGACATCGAATCCCGGGTCCGCGACGCGATGACCCTTGTGGACCTGGTTGGCTTCGAGCGACGGAAGCCCCCGCAGATGTCGGGCGGGCAGCAGCAGCGGGTCGCGCTCGCGCGAGCGCTCGTGAACCACCCGAAGGTGTTGCTGCTCGACGAGCCGCTCGGTGCCTTGGACATGAAGCTCCGCAAGCAGATGCAGCTCGAGCTGAAGCGCATCCAGCAGGAGGTCGGGATCACGTTCATCTACGTGACGCACGACCAGGAAGAGGCGATGACCATGTCGGATCGCCTCGCCGTGATGCGGCACGGCAAGATCGACCAGATCGGTGCCCCCGAGGCGGTGTACGAGTCTCCCGCGACGGAGTTCGTCGCGGGGTTCCTGGGCGCGTCGAACATGCTCGACGGCGAGGTCCAGCAGGTGAACAACGGGAGAACGACGATCGCGCTCGCGACCGGCGGCTCGGTGACCGCCAGGACGGAGGCGGTGCCCGCCGGGATCACGAAGGTGCGGGTCGGTGTCAGGCCGGAGAAGATCTCGATCGTTCCCGACGAGGGTTCGCCTCCGGCCGATCGCAATGCGGTGAGCGGCATGCTGCGGATGTCCACGTATATCGGCGTCAACTACCAGTACAAGGTGGAGGGACCTGGCGGTCACGAGCTCACGGTCTACGTGCAGAACTTGGGCGGCACCGAGAGCCATCCGCATCCGGGCCAGCACGTCCGTCTGGAGTGGTCGCCCGACCACACGTTCGTGGTCGAGCCGTCGGCCGCTCCGATCTCCGAGGAGGAAGACGAAGTATGACCGATCCCAAGCACGACCTTCTGAACGACCCCGCGTTCATCCGCGGCCTCACGTCACGCCGGATGTCCCGCCGCGACCTGTTCCGGTCGGCAGGCGTCGGCGCGGGCGCCCTCTCGCTGGGAGCCATCCTGGCCGCCTGCGGGGGAACGAGCGGCGGCGGCGGGAGCGGCGGCGGCGGGAGCAGCGGCGGCAGCGGGATCGACTGGAACGCGAAGCCGAACGGCCAGCTGATGTTCGCGAACTGGCCGCTCTACATCGACAAGAAGAAGGTGAACGGCAATATCACGTACCCGTCCCTCGAGAAGTTCACGCAAGACACCGGGATCAACGTCACGTACCGGGAGGCGATCAACTCGAACCCGGAGTTCTTCGGCAAGATCCAGCCGCAGCTCCAGGCGGGTCAGCCGACCGGGTGGGACATCATCGTGATCACGAACGGCGACACGCTGAGCCAGCTCCTCCGCCTGAACTACCTGGTGGAGCTCCCCGCCGACAAGCACCCGAACTTCGACAAGAACGCGAGCGTCGCGGTGAAGAACCCGGCGTACGACCCCGGCAATAAGTTCACGATGGCTTGGCAGTCCGGTCTCACCGCGATCGGCTGGAACCCCGCGCTCGTGAAGGAGCTCCGCCCGAGCAACCCCACGATCACGAGCATCAAGGACCTGTTCGACCCGGCGTTCAAGGGCAAGGTCGGCATGTTCGCGGACAACGCCGACCTGCCGTGCCTCACGATGGTGGGGATGGGCATAGACCCGACGACGTCGACGCCGGACCAGTGGCAGCAGGCCGCCGATCTCCTCACCAAGCAGAAGACCGACGGGATCGTGCGGCAGTACTACACCCAGAACTACACGAGCGCGCTACAGAACGGTGACGTCGCGCTCACCATGGGGTGGTCCGGCGATATCTACCAGCTCAACTCCGAGGGCGACGCGTCGGGCCTCCAGTTCTGCATGCCGACCGAGGGCGCTGTCATCTGGACGGACAACATGTGCATCCCGAACGGTGCTGCGGATCCTGTCGACGCCATCACGTACATGGACTACATCTACCAGCCGGACGTCGAGGCCGCGATCGAGACGTACGTGAACTACATCTGCCCGGTCCCCGGCGCGAAGGATGTCATCGACCCCGCGCTCGCCAGCAGCCCGCTGATCTTCCCATCTGCGGCGGACCTCGCGAAGACGTACACCTACTACGTGTTCAAGACGCCTGCGGAGCAAGAGCAGTGGAACGCGTTGTTCCAGCCGATCTACCAGGGCTGATCGCCATCACGGAGCGGGGGGAGGGAGCGAGGTGAGCGCGCCGTCGGTCGACGAGATCGTCAAGGCTGGCACGCCGCTCATCGAACGCCGCAAGCCTAGCCGGGCCAAGAAGCTCGCTCCCTACGGGTTGCTCGGCCCCGGTGCTCTGTACCTCGCGATCTTCTTCCTGGTCCCCATCGCCTACATGTTCTACACGTCGTTGCAGTCGGGGTTCATCGGCGACTTCCACTTCACGTGGCATTTCGCGAACTACTCGGACGCGATCAAGCAGCACGGGGCGATCTACATCCGTTCCCTGAAGTACGCCGGCATCGTCACGATCCTCGCGCTCGTACTCGCGTACCCGGTCGCGTACTGGATCGCCTTCTACGGGGGGAAGAGGAAGTCGGTCTTCTTGTTCCTACTGCTCCTGCCCTTCTTCGTGTCGTTCATCATCCGCACCGTGCAGTGGGAGTTCCTGCTGCGGGACGACGGCATGATCCTGGGAACCCTGAAGAACCTCGGCTTGATCCCGCAGAACTACCATGTACTCAGCACGCCGGTCGCCGTGATCGCAGGCATCACGTACAACTTCCTGCCGTTCACCGCCCTGCCTCTCTACGTGGCGCTCGAGCGGATCGACAAGCGCTTGGTCGAAGCCGGGAAGGATCTGTACGCGAGCCGGTTCACGACGTTCCGCAAGGTCGTCTGGCCGCTCGCGCTCCCCGGGGTGTTCGCGGCGTTCCTGTTGACGTTCGTACCGGCGGTCGGCGACTACGTCAACGTGCAGGTCCTCGGCGGTCCGGGAACGACCATGATCGGCAACGTGATCCAGAGCGAGTTCCTGACGAACTTCAACTACCCGCTCGCGGCGGCGATGTCGTTCATCTTGATGGCAGCGTTGCTCATCGGCGCGTCGATCTACGCGAGGGTCCTCGGCACGGAAGACGTCACGAGAGGGGCGGCCGCCGGATGAGCGCCGTCTTGACCAGAGAGACGCCGGTGACGACCGAGGGGCCTCCTCCGATCCCGAAGTCGAGCAAACGGTGGACCCGCTTCATCTTGCCGACGTACACCGCGCTGTTCATCGTCTACCTGATCATCCCGATCGCCGTGATGATCGTGTTCTCGTTCAACACGCCGGTCGGGCGCTACAACATCAAATGGGAGCACGCGTCGCTCGACGCTTGGCGGAACCTCTTCTCGTTCCCGGATCTCACGACGTCGCTCAAGCTGACGCTCGAGGTGGCCGTCCTCGCGACGATCTTCTCCACGCTGCTCGGCACGTTCATCGGACTGTCGCTCGGCCGGTACCGCTACCGGGGCCAGGGCATCATGAACTTCGTGATCTTCTTGGCGATCGCGTCACCCGAGATCGTGCTCGGATCGTCGATGCTCACGATGTTCGTGAACGCCCGGGTACCGCAGGGGTTCATCACGATCCTGCTCGCGCACATCATGTTCTGCATCGCGTTCGTGTCGATCACGGTCCGGGCGCGCGTCTCGGGGATGGACCGCTCGCTCGAGGAGGCGGCGGGCGATCTGGGAGCCGACCCCAGGACGACGTTCTTCAAGGTGACGCTGCCGTTGATCCTGCCCGGCGTGATCGCGGGCGCGCTGCTCGCGTTCGCGCTCTCGATCGACGACTACGTGATCACGAACTTCGTGGCCGGCTCGAAGACCACGTTCCCGCTGTGGGTGTACGGCGCGACACGCCAGGGGATCCCGGTTCAGGTGAACGTCATGGGGACGCTGCTGTTCACGTTCGGCATCCTCGTGGTCGTGGGCCAGTTGCTGGTGTCGCAGTTGAAGACGCGCTCCGACGAGCGACGGGTGGCCGAGGACAAGGCCCGCATCGCCACCGCCCAGACTTCGTGAAAGTTTTCACGAAGTCACAAGGAAACAGCCTCTGACCTGCGGAAACAGCCACGCCCGAGCTTTGACGGACCTCGGAGGCCCCGCCTATACTGTTGCGCCCATGGCCGCCAACGAGCAGCGGAACGACCGGTGGTCGGGGATGGGCACCGGGTGGGCGATCACCTCGACGATGATCGCTGGGATCGCCACCCTCGGGATGTTGGGGTATCTGTTCGACCGGCTGCTCGGCATCGAGCACGTGTTCCTGCCGATCGGGTTCATCCTGGGCGGAGCGACCGGCGTCTACATCATCTGGCTGCGATACGGGAGGGGAGACGGTGGCGAGACCTGAGCCCGAGCGGGAACTGATCCGTCGCGTGTCTCCGTTCGCCATCCCGGCCGCGGTGCTCGCGTACGTGGTCGGCGCGCTGTTCGGTGGGGCGCCTGCCGGGTGGTCCGCCGTGATCGCGATCGTCCTGGTCTACCTGAACTTCCTCGCCAATGCCTACTCGTTGGCGTGGGCCGCCTCGATCTCGCCGACGCTCGTCACCCTCGTGGCGCTCGGCGGGTACGCGGCCCGCCTGATCATCTACACGCTGGCGCTCGTGGGCCTGAATCAGCTGGCGTGGTTCTCGCCGCTCGCCTTCGCGCTGGCGCTCGTCCCCGCCATCATCGCGCTCCTCATCTTCGAGACCAAGGCGCTCTCGGGACGGATGCAGGTCGATCTCTGGACGTTCGATGGGGCCCGCCGGCCGTGATCGGATCGCTCCTCGCCGCCACGTTCGAACCACCCAGCACGAACGACTTCGTCTTCGGATGCTGGGGACCGTCGATCAACGTTGGCGGCTTCAACCTCTGCTTCAACTTCATCACGTTCTTGGTGGTGCTTACCACGGTGATCGTGCTCGCGTTGTTCTTCTTCGCGTTCCGTAAGCCCACGGTCTTGCCGAGCAAGTTCCAGCTGCTGATGGAGCTCGGGGTGTCGTTCGTCCGCGAGAACATCGCGGAGCCGATGCTCGGGAGCCACTCGGAGCCGTTCATGCCGCTCCTGGCGTCGTTCTTCTTCTTCATCTTGATCGGCAACCTGTTCGAGGTCATGCCGGGGATCAACTTCTCGGCGAGCAGCCGCGTGGGGATCCCGCTGATCCTGGCGCTGGTCTCGTGGTTCACGTACAACACCGTGGGGATCCGCAAGCACGGGTTCATCGGCTACCTCCGGCACACGTGCATCATCCCGGAGGCTCCGGCGATCCTGCGGTACGGCCTGTTGATGCCGATCGAATTCATCTCGAACATCATCGTGCGGCCGATCACCCTCACGGTCCGTCTCACGGCCAACTTCGTGGCTGGGCACTTCCTGCTGGCGATCTTCTTCCTGGGGACCGTCTTCTTCCTCGAGGACGGCCCGAAGACCTGGCCGTTCGCCGCGTTGTCGTTCCCGCTCTCGTTGATGCTCGTCGGACTCGAGCTCTTCGTCGCGGCCCTACAGGCGTTCATCTTCGCCGTCCTCAGCGCCTCCTATATCGGGCAGGCGATGGCGGAGGGGCACTAGAAGGAGGCAATGGATGTTCCATCTCATCGCGCAGGCGTCTGACATCTCGGGCGGACTCGCCACGATCGGCAAGGGGCTCGTGATCGGGCTCGCGGCGATCGGGCCAGGGATCGGTCTCGGGATCTTGATCGGGAAGTCGGTGGAGGCGATGGCTCGGCAGCCGGAGTACGCGGGCCAGGTGCGGACCACGATGTTCATCGGCATCGGCTTGATCGAGGCGCTCGCGCTGTTCGGCATCGCGTTCTCGTTCATCATCTAGGGAGGGGATCCATGGTGGGCAGCATGCTCGGACTCCTCGCCGCCGGCTCGAGCGACAAGGAGAACCTCTACCCGCACGCCGCGGAGTTGATCGTCGGCGCGGCGGCGTTCGCGATCATCTTCATCTTCATGCGCAAGTGGGCGCTCCCACGCGTGAACACGTTGCTGGAGGCGAGGCGGGAACAGATCCAGGGCGAGATGGAGAAGGCTGAACAGGCGCACCAGGAAGCCGACGCCGAGCTCACCCAGTACCGGTTGAAGCTCGCCGACGCGCAAGGGGAGTCCAACCGGATCATCGAGGAAGCGCGTCGAACGGCCGAACAGCTGCGTCTGGATCTGCAGTCGAAGGCTGAGCAGGAGTCGCAGTCGATCGTGCAGCGCGCGCAGGAAGAGATCCGCGCCGAGCGCGACCGCGTCTTCCAAGAGCTCCGGGCGCAGGTGGCCGAGATCGCCGTGGAGCTGGCGGGCAAGGTCGTCGGAGCCGAGCTCGACCCGTCGGCCCATTCTCGATTGATCGACGAATACATCGACCAGGTGGCTTCGGGGAACGGACAGAACTGACGTGACGAGCGACGGGCTGATCGGCGGCTACGCCCAGGCGATGTTCGCCGTCGCGCAGGCCGAGGGCGTGCTGCCCACCGTCGAGGACGAGCTCTACGCGTTCGGCAAGGCGCTGGAGCAGAACAACGAACTCCGAGAGGCGCTCACCGACGCTACGCTCCCTCAGGAGAACAAGAAGGCGATCATCCAGGAGTTGCTCGGCGAGCGGGCGAACCCGGTCACGATCAGCCTCTTGGGCTTCATGATCGACACGGGCCGGGCGCGAGAGATCCCGAAGATCGTCACCGAGTTGGCCGAGACGGCCGCGCGCGAACGCCAGCACGCGCTGGCCGAGGTGCGAGCGGCCGTAGACCTCACCCCAGCACAGCGCGATCGACTCGCTGAGGCGCTCTCGCGTGCCACCGGACGACAGGTTGACCTCAAGGTCGTGGTCGACGCCTCCGTGGTCGGTGGCGTGGTCGCGCAGGTGGGCGATGAGATCTTCGACGGTTCGATCGCGAGCCGGTTCGCGGACGCCAAGCGAGCATTAGGGAGCGTGTGAGATGACCCTGAACCTTGATCCCGCGAGCATCGCGGAGGCGCTCCGACGCAACGTCGAGAGCTGGACCCCGACGGTCGACCGCGAAGAGGTCGGCCGCGTGCTGGAGACGGCCGACGGCGTGGCGCTCGTCCAGGGTCTCCCGCGCGCGATGGCCAACGAGTTGCTCGAGTTCCCGAACGGGATCCTCGGGATCGCGTTCAACCTGGATGAGGATCACATCGGCTGCGTGGTCCTGGGCGACGCGGCGGAGATCGAGGAGGGTGACCCGGTCAAGCAGACCGGCCGGATCCTCTCGATCCCCGTGGGCGACGGCTTCCTGGGCCGGGTGGTGGATGCGCTCGGCCGTCCGATCGACGGCAAAGGCCCGATCGCGTCCACCGAGGCGCGCAACCTGGAGGTGCAGGCCGCGAACGTCGTCTCGCGCCAGCCGGTGAAGGAGCCGCTCTACACCGGGATCGCCGCGATCGACGCCATGACAGCGATCGGTCGGGGGCAGCGCCAGCTGATCATCGGCGACCGGCAGACCGGGAAGACGGCGGTCGCGATCGACGCGATCATCGCGCAGCGCGAGAACTGGGCGACCGGCGACCCCGTGAAGCAGGTCAAGTGCATCTACGTCGCGGTGGGCCAGAAGGCATCCACCGTCGCCGAGGTCGTCGAGTCGCTCCGCGAGAACGGTGCGCTCGAGTACACGGTCGTGGTCAACGCATCGGCGTCCGACCCCGCTCCGTTCCAGTACCTGGCTCCGTACGCCGGCGCCGCCCTCGGGGCGTACTGGATGTACAACGGCCAGCACGCGCTCGTCGTGTACGACGATCTCTCGAAGCAGGCGACCGCCTATCGGTCGGTCTCACTGCTCCTGCGTCGTCCGCCCGGTCGCGAGGCGTATCCGGGCGACGTGTTCTACCTGCACTCCCGGTTGCTGGAACGAGCCGCGAAGCTCTCGGACGAGCTCGGCGCCGGGTCGCTGACCGCGCTGCCGATCATCGAGACGAAGGGGGGCGACGTCTCCGCGTACATCCCCACGAACGTGATCTCGATCACGGACGGGCAGATCTACCTGGAGCCCGAGCTCTTCTTCTCGGGCGTCCGGCCGGCGATCAACGTCGGGATCTCGGTGTCGCGGGTCGGGGGCAACGCCCAGGTGAAGGCCATGAAGAAGGTCGCGGGTCGCCTCCGGATCGACTTGGCGCAGTTCCGCGCACTCGAGGCGTTCGCGCAGTTCGGCTCGGAACTGGACAAGGCGTCGCAGCAGCAGCTGGCGCGCGGCGCCCGGGTCGTCGAGATCCTGAAGCAGCCGCAGTACCGGCCGGTGCCGGTCGAGCGCCAGGTGGTCGCGATCTGGACCGCGACGGGTGGGTACCTGGACGACTTCCCGGTGGAGGATGCGAAGCGGTTCGTCGACGGGTTCGCCGAGTACCTGGACTCGCGTAACCCCGAGGTGTACACGGGCATCCGCGACTCCGGCGACATGGCCGACGACATCGAGGAAACGTTGAAGCGTGCCGTCGAGGCGTTCGCGGCCACGTTCGTGCCGACGGCGGCCGCCGGCGGCGAGGCCGCGCCCGGCGTGACCACGCCTCCGGACGAGGTCAAGGCCGACGTCGGCTGGGACCGGATGTCTTCGGCAGATGGCCCGGAAGCGACCGGGACCGACGAGCCTGCGCCGTAACCGATGGGCGCCCAGCTCCGTGTCGTTCGCCGACGGATCCGTTCGGTCCAGTCCACGAAGAAGATCACGCGCGCCATGGAACTGATCGCGTCCTCGAGGATCGTGAAGGCGCAGCAGCGCGTCGAGGCGGCTCGGCCGTACGCCATCCAGCTGACCAAGGCGATGGAAGACGTCGCGCGCCAGACGGGATCGCTCGCACATCCGCTCCTCGAGGAGCGAGAGCAGCCCGCGAAGGTCGGGGTGCTCGTGGTGACGTCGGATCGAGGGCTCGCCGGGTCCTACAACGCCAATGTGCTGAAGGTGGCCGAAGGGCTGCAACGGGAGATCGTGTCCCGCGACCTCCAACCCGTGCTCTACGTGATCGGGAAGAAGGGTGTGGGCTACTACCGGTTCCGTGGCGTGCCCATGCAGGCGTCGTGGCAGGGATTCAGCGAGGTCCCGACGTATGAGAAGGCCGAGGAGATCGGCCGGGCCTTGATCCGCGGGTTCGCCGAAGGTGACATCGACGAGCTGCACTGCGCGTACACGGACTTCCGATCCGCGTTCACGCTGCGCGCGACATCGCAGCGGTTCCTGCCGATCGCGCCCGAGGAAGTCCTGGGCTCGGGGCCCGAGCTGGTCCAAGCCGAATACCTGTTCGAACCGGAACCGCAGGAGATCTTGGACGAGCTGCTCCCGCAGTACCTGGTGACCAAGGTGTTCGCGGCGCTGTTGGAGTCGGCAGCGTCGGAGAACGCCTCGCGCCGACGGGCGATGAAGGCGGCGACCGACAACGCGGACGACCTGATCAAGGTGTTGACGCGCCAGGCGAACCGCGCGCGGCAGGACGAGATCACGACGGAGATCCTGGAGATCGTCGGAGGGGCGGAAGCCCTCTCACAGTCGGGAGAGTGAACGTAGATGGCTGAGAACGGACACGTGAACGGACGGGTGGTCCGGGTGATCGGTCCGGTGGTGGACGTCGAGTTCCCGCCCCACGGGTTGCCCGAGATCAACTTCGCCTTGACCGTCGACGTCGAGCTGGGAGGGACGACGACGACGATCACTTGCGAGGTGGCGCAGCACATCGGAGATTCCACGGTGCGTGCGATCGCGCTGAAGCCGACGGATGGGATGGTTCGCGGGGCACCGGTCGTCAACACGGGCGCGCCGATCAGCGTTCCTGTGGGCGAGGGTGTCCTGGGCCACGTCTACAACGTCCTCGGCGAACCACTCGACACGGACATCTCCAACATCCACGTCGAGACCCGTTGGCCGATCCACCGCGAGTCGCCGCCGTTCGACGAGCTCGAGCCGAAATCGGTGATGCTCGAGACGGGCATCAAAGTGATCGACCTGCTCGAGCCGTACGTCCAGGGCGGCAAGATCGGCATGTTCGGCGGCGCCGGCGTGGGCAAGACCGTGATCATCCAGGAGATGATCCGCCGGCAGGCCGAACAGTACGGCGGCGTGTCGGTGTTCGCCGGCGTCGGCGAGCGCACGCGAGAGGGCAACGACCTGTTCCTGGAGATGACTGAGTCGGGCGTGATCGAGAAGACGGCGCTCGTGTTCGGGCAGATGGACGAACCGCCCGGCGTTCGGCTGCGGGTGGCACTGTCCGCGCTCACGATGGCCGAGTACTTCCGCGATGTGGAGCGCAAGGACGTCTTGCTGTTCGTGGACAACATCTTCCGGTTCACGCAGGCGGGATCCGAGGTCTCCACGCTCCTCGGCCGCATGCCGTCGGCGGTGGGCTATCAGCCGACGCTGGCCGACGAGATGGGCGAGCTGCAGGAGCGCATCACGTCCACGAAGGGTCGTTCGATCACATCGTTGCAGGCGATCTACGTCCCGGCCGACGACATCACGGACCCGGCGCCGCACACGGCGTTCGCACACCTAGACGCGACCACGGTGTTGTCGCGCGAGATCTCGGCGCTCGGTATCTACCCGGCGGTGGACCCGCTCGACTCCACGAGCAGGATCCTCGATGCGCGGTACGTGGGGCAGGAGCACTACGACGTCGCTCGCCGTGTCCAGGAGATCTTGCAGCGCAACAAGGATCTGCAGGACATCATCGCGATCCTGGGTGTCGACGAGCTGTCCGAAGAGGACAAGGTGCTCGTCGCCCGCGCCCGCCGGATCCAGAAGTTCCTGTCGCAGCCGTTCTTCGTGGCTGAGCAGTTCACGGGGATCCCCGGCAAGTTCGTGCCGGTCGCCGAGACGATCTCGTCCTTCAAGGCGATCTGTGAGGGTGAGTACGACCATCTGCCCGAGCAGGCGTTCCTGTTGGTCGGCACCATCGAAGAGGCCGTGGAGCAGGCGAAGAAGATGGAGGCAGCGTAGCCATGCCTCTGGAGGTCCATCTCGTCACGCCCGAACGAGAGGTGTGGTCCGGCGAGGCCGAGATGCTGATCGCGCACGGGGTCGACGGTGAGGTCGGCATCCTCGGTGGACATGCACCGCTCCTGGTCCAGCTCTCGATCGGATCGATCCGGATCCTCTTGCCCGACGATCAGGAGATGGTTGCCGTCGTCGACGGCGGGTTCCTCCACGTCGGGACGCACGATGGTGTGACGCGGGCCGACATCCTGGCGTCGCAGTCACAGCTGCGCGACGAGATCGACGTCGCGGCGGCGCGTCTGGCCGTGGAGCGGCTGCTCGGCGAGACCGCGTCGGCCGCCGACGACGCGGTCCTCAAGGCCGAGCTCCGCAAGGCGCAGGCGCGCGTCACGATCGCCGGCTGAGGTTCGGCGGTCGCTGGGCCGCCATGAGAACGTCACGACGGCTCCGTCGCCGCAGGTCATCGCGACGATAGCATCCAACGATCATGGATCGACTCTTCGTGACCGGCGGCGCCCGATTGGCGGGATCCGTCCGGATCTCCGGCGCCAAGAACTCGGCGCTCAAGCTGATGGCGGCATCCCTCCTTGCTCCCGGGACGAGCGTCGTGCGCAACGTTCCGCGGATCCGGGACTGCGCGGTGATGGTGGAGATGCTCGAGCACTTCGGGCTCCGGGTGCGTTTGGAAGACGGCGTGGCCGAACTCGACGCCCGCGAGGTGCACGATGTCGAAGCACCCGATGAGCTGGTCCGGCAGATGCGGGCCTCGATCGTGGTGCTCGGACCGTTGCTCGCTCGGTGCGGACGCGCTCGCGTGTCGATGCCGGGAGGCGACGAGATCGGCGCGCGTCCGGTGGACCTGCACGTTCGAGGTCTGGAGCGCATGGGCGCGGAGATCCGGTCGGAGCACGGATTCCTCATCGCGGAGGCGACCGAGCTCCGTGGTGCGGCGATCACGCTCGACTATCCGAGCGTGACCGCGACGGAGAACCTGCTCATGGCCGGCGTCCTCGCGCGTGGGGTCACCGTGATCGATAACGCCGCACGAGAACCGGAAACGGCGGATCTCGCGGCGTACCTCGTGTCGATGGGCGCGCGCATCGGCGGCGCCGGCTCGAGCACGATCGAGATCGAGGGCGTCGATGAGCTCACCGCCGCCGAGCACACCGCCGTCCCGGATCGGATCGAGGCCGGTACCTGGGCCGCGGCCGCCGTCGCGACGATGGGGGATGTCACGATCGCGAACGCGCGACCCGAGCACCTCGAGCTGTTCCTCACGAAGATCTCGGACGCGGGGGCGGACGTCTCGATGAGCGACGCCGGGCTGCGGATCCGGCAGGAACGGCGTCCGCTGGCGGTCGACTTCGTCACGTTGCCCTACCCGGGGATCGCGACGGATTTCCAGCCGATCCTGCTCGCGATGCTCGCCACGGCCGAGGGCACCGCGATCGTGACGGAGAACGTGTTCGAGGGGCGGTTCCTCTACGTGGGCGAGCTCGCGAGGATGGGCGCGGATATCCGCACCGAGGGCCACCACGCCGTGATCCGCGGGGTTCCCCGGCTGTCGGCGGCCCCCGTGCGTGCGCTGGACATCCGGGCCGGCGCCGCGATGGTGATCGCCGGGCTCTGCGCCGAAGGCGTGACCGAGGTGGCGGATATGCAGCATGTCGACCGCGGCTACGAGGACTTCGAGGCGAAGCTCGGATCGCTCGGCGCCGAGGTCCGGCGCGAACGCGAGCTCGTCACGCTCCCGTGAGGGGTCCGAGGCAACGGATCCTCCGCGCGATGCTCGCCGGTGCGCTGACCCTCGCTCCCATCATCGCGTGGACTCCTCCGGCGGCCGCCCAGACGGCTCCTCACGTCTACGTCTACACGATGGAAGGAGCCGATCTGCAGGCCCTGCTGGCAAGTCCCGGATTCTTGGGGCTCGCGCAGCAAGGAGGTGGCGCTCTCATGGTCGTCTCCACGCCCGAAGACCCGCTCTTCGAACTCCGGCATGCCTTCGGGGGCGTCCGTGGCATCGGGTGCGTGGTAGATGCTGGCGGGCGGACCAGCCAGCAGCGATTGGATGTCGCGGCGCGCCAAGTCGAGGGCGACCTCGCGTCATCAAGGGACGATGTGGTCGTCTTCGTCGCGTCCGGTCCCTTCCCGCGTTGTGGAGGTCAGCACGCTCAGCTCGGTGCGCTCGTGATGGCCGAAGGGGTGGGGAGTGAGCTCGCTGCCGCCATGGCGGAGCCAACGGCGACCGTGGCCGGCTCTTTGACGAGCGACTCGACCCGGCGGGACGGGGTCGTGACGTCGGCGGACATGGCGTACACGGCGATCGACGCCGCGGGGACCTCGGGCGAGGCGCTCGCAGCGACCGGCGGATCCGAGATCCGCGTGGTTCCAGGCCCACCGCCGCTCGACCTGTACGACCGGTACGTCCAATCCAAGCGCCTGAGCGTGCCGATCGGCACGGCGGCGGCGCTCTTCGTCACGGTCGCCGGACTCATCGCGCTCGTGCTCCTCCTCTGGACGGGGTCGCCACGTTGGTCGCGATCGCTGATGGCGTGGGTCGCGATCTCATCGCCGTTCCTGGCTCTGTCTCTGCTGCTGGCCGGGCATCTCGCGTCGATCACCTATGCGACGGTGATCCCGTTCGTGATCGCGGTGACGGCGTTGGGAACCCTGGCACTGTTGCCCGTGGCACGTCGACGCGGCACGCTCGACGCCATCGCCGCAGCGGGCGCGATCGTGCTGGCCGCCCTCGCGCTCGAAGGCGTGCTCGGATGGCCGGCCGCGCTGACGCCGCTCCTCGGCGGATCCCAGCTCGATGGCGGACGCTTCTTCGGTCTGCCGAACGCCTTCATCGGCCTGTTGCTGGGAGGTTCGATCTACGTGGCGCAGCGCCTGTCACGGACCGCGGGCACGGTGGTGATCGCCGTGACCGGCCTGTTCGCTGGCCTGCCCTGGACCGGATCCAACATCGGGGGAGCGGTGACGCTCTTCGCGGGAGCAGGCATCTGGTGGGGACTCCGAGGAAGGGCTGGGTGGGTCCGCACGACGATCGCCTCGCTCATCTCCGTCGCAGCGGGCACCGCGCTCGTCGTGATCGCTCACCGCTTCCTCACGTCCGCTCCGACCCACATCACGCGGTTCGCCGAACACTCGGGCGGACTTTCGGGGGTGTGGACGAAACTCGTCGACCGGCTGGAGGTCGGCACGGATCTCATCGCACGGAACCCGTTCGGGCTCGCTCCCGTGATCGGCGTCTTCTTCACGCTGCTGCTGGTCCTGCGGCCCCCGACCGTCGTTCGGGTCACGTTCACCGAGGCTCCCTGGTGGCGGGCGGCGTTGCTCGCGATCGTGCTCGGGAGCCTCGTGGCCTACGTCGTCAACGACTCGGGGGCCGCGGCGATCGGGGAGGGCTTCACGACATCGTTCGCCGCGTTGCTCTACGTGTCGTTGCTCCGCCGGAACGACATCATGGAGGAACGGTGAGCGCCATCCCCATCCCCCCGCGGCCCGACACCGGCGCATCGGTCGGCGCCGGTCCGGACCTGTCTGACGGCCGGATCCGCTCGACCTGGGGCTGGTTCGAGGCCGTCGGTGTCTACTTCCTCGCGTTCCTGATCGCGGGGTTCGCCACGCTCCCGATCATCGCGGTGCTCGGCGATACCAGCGTCAACGGCGGGGTCGGCCCGACGGAGATCATCGCCACGATCGCGGCGGATGTCGTCATCACGGCCATCTTGGTGAGCTGGCTCGCGCGCTGGCACAAGGAGTGGCGTGGGGCGATCGTCCTTGTCCCGACCGGCGAGGGCGCTTGGCGACACGTGGTGTTCGGAGCGATCGGCGGCGTGATCCTGGTGCCCGCGGTCGGGATGATCAGCTTCGCGATCCAGACGCTGCTCGAACAGGCGGTCGGTCATACCGTGACCGCGCCCGAGCAGATCGCCCCGGGGCTCAGCGGGAAGGCGAAGCTCGCACTCGTCCTTCTCGCCGTGGTCGTGGCGCCGATCAGTGAGGAGTTCTTCTTCCGCGGCGTGCTCTTCCGCACCGTCCGCGACCGACACGGGTTCTGGGCGGCGGCGCTCGCATCGGCGATCCCGTTCGGGATCGTGCACTACGTGCCGGCTCCGGCGATCGACGCACTCCTGCTGCAAGCCACCATGGTCTTCACCGGGCTGGGGCTCGCGTGGATCTACGAGCGGCGGGGCACGCTCGCCGCGAACGTGGCCGCACACATGGCGTTCAACGTGATCGGCCTGGTCACGATCATCGGCCTGGTCCGGTAGCGCATCTTCGTGGTCCGTATGCTGTGCCTCGTTGCCGAGAGGGGTGGCGTCCGTGCCCAGGTTCCCGACCGACCCATGGTTCCAAGCGTTCGTGGCGGCGATCAACGCGTCCGATCGATACCGGGAGGCGGCGGCCGACTGGGAGGGCGATGTCGCGTTCCAGATCGAGGCCGAACCCGACAAGGGCGTGCCCGAGACCGTGTACGGATGGCTCGACCTGTGGCACGGCGCATGCCGATCCGGCGGCGTCGTGAACCAGGAGAGGGCGACCGCCTCCCGATACGTGATCAGCGCCCCCTACACGCGCTGGCGCGAGGTGCTGGAGGGCGATCTCGATCCGATCCGCGGCATGATGCAGGGCAAGCTTCGCGTGAAGGGTGACCTCCCCACGATCATCCGTTACGTCAACGCCGCGAACGAGCTGGTCCACCTGACCGGCACGGTCGACACCGAGTTCCCCGACGGGGACTGACCCCGTGCGTGCCGTCGTCTTCGAAGGCATCGGGGCGGTGCGGGTCACCGACGTGCCCGATCCCGTGGTGGAGGAGCCCGGAGATGCGGTCGTCCGCGTGACCAGGACGGCGATCTGCGGTTCGGACCTTCACTTCTTCCACGGGAAGACCCCGATCGACGTCGGCGGCGTGTTGGGACACGAGGCCGTCGGGGTCGTCGAAGCCGTCGGGGCGGGCGTCGCGGGGTTCCGGGCAGGAGATCGCGTGGTCGTGGCGTTCAACATCGCGTGCGGATCGTGCTGGTTCTGCGCGCGCGGGGAGACCCAGCTCTGTGAGGAGTTCCGCAACCTCGGCGCCGGGGCGTTCGGCGGCGGACTGGCAGGTGCGCAGGCGAGCTCCCTCCGCGTGCCGAACGCCGACGTGAACCTCCTCGCGATCCCCGACGACATCGAGGACGAACGAGCCCTGTTCGTCGGCGACGTCCTCACGACGGGCCTGTACGCGGCGTCGATCGCAGGGATCGGCCCGGACGACACCGTGGCGGTTCTCGGATGCGGCCCGGTCGGCTTCTTCTGCATCCAGGCAGCACGCGCACTAGGTGCGACACAGGTGTACGGCATCGACCGCGAGCCGACGCGTCTTCACCTGGCGGCGATCGCCGGCGCCTCTCCCGTCGATGCACGCGAGCGACATCCCCAGACGGCGCTCGCCGAGGCGACCGAGGGACGCGGCGCCGACGTCGTCCTGGAAGCCGTCGGAACGCCGGAGGCGTTCGAGGATGCGGTGGGCGCCGTGCGACGGGGTGGGCGAGTCGTCGTCGTCGGCGTGTACGCGGGCGAATCCGTGGAGGTGCAGCTCGGGGTCTACTGGGCCCGCGCCCTCACGATCCGGTTCGCAGGCATCTGCCCGGTCCACGCATGGTGGGAGCGCGCGATGGCCGAGGTTCGCGCCGGGACGATCGACCCGGTCCCGTTGATCTCGCACCGGCTCCCGCTCGAGCGAGCCGCCGAGGGATATGCGCTGTTCGACCGGAGGGAAGCCACGAAGGTGGTGCTCACCCCATGACGGTCGAGTTCGACGACGAAGAGCCGAGCGGCCTGGCGAGCATGGTGGGTGGCTTGATCGAGCAGAACCTGGAACGCGATCCGGCACGCCTGCGTCTGCTCCGCCCTGGCGTCGCGACGATCTCGGCGCCGGACGCGGGCGTCTCGATCACGATCCGAACCGCGCCCGGTCATGTGGTGATCGAGGACCATGCCGCGTCCGACGCCCACGTGGCGATCACCGCCGACTCCACGGCTCTGCTCGCGCTGACCGCGGCTCCGCTGCGGTGGGGACTGCCTGACCTCTTCGACCCCTGTGGCCGAGCTGTCCTCGGGGATGTCCTGGCTCGGCGGACCAGGATCCGCGGCCTCCTCATCCACCCGCGGCGCCTGGCGCGCCTGTCGGCGCTCCTCTCGGTGGCGTGAGCGACGTGACGGATCCCCGCGACGAACGACCGGAACGCCCCGACCTCCCATCGGGTACGCGCGCGGCGTCCCGTGGCGGGTGGGCGACCGTGGTGGTCGTCGGCGTGATCCTCGCGGTCGTCCTGGGGGGCTACGTCGTCGCGGGTGCCCTGTCGGAACCGGCGGGAGCGCCCGTCGACGTCGCGGGGGTGGTGCGGGTCCATCCGCTCTCCGGATGGGCCCTCGCCCGCCGCGGCTCCATCGCGGGTGTGCCGTTCGCGCAGGTCACCCGGGGAAGCGGAACGCTCCTGATCGCCGCGCTCCCGGGGCGCGGCGGCGACGCCGAGCGGCTGGCGACCGACTACGCGCGCCTCGTGCTCTCCAAGGAGCTCAGCCAGCTGTCCACGTCGAAGGAGCTGGATCCCGTAACCCTTCGCTCGGGGCTCCACGGCGTGCGTTTCGCCTATGTCGGGGTCGTGGCCGACACCGGTGCATCCGTCGAAGGGGAAGTCACGGCGGTGGTCTCGCCGGCGGGGAACGGTGTCGTGTTCGATGGCTGGGGGCCGGCTGGGTTGTTGTCCTTCGTCCGCGCGGACATCGACACGATGATCGCGAACGCGGAGGTGACGTGAGCAGCGTCCCCGCCCGACACCGGTCCCCGATCCACGACGGGACGCTGTTCCAGCCGCGCCGTCCGGCGTTCTGGGTCTACGCGGTGATCCTGGCGCTGACCGGCTTCGTGCTGATCGCCGAGCAGAGCGTCTTCCGCAGGATCGAGCCCGCCGGGTGGCTCCTGTCGTGGGTCCTGCTCGCCATCTACGCACTGCCGGTGTTCCTGCTCGTGTATGCGCTCGACCTGTACGAGCGAGAGCCACTGTCCCTGGTGATCGGCGCGCTCCTGTGGGGTGGGATCGCCGCCACGACCCTCGCCGGCTACGCGAACGACGGATGGGGGGTGGTGGTTGCCCGGGTCGGGGGGCCGGAGTTCGCCGCTCGATGGACCGCCGCGCTCACCGCGCCGTTCGTCGAGGAGACGTTGAAGGGACTCGGCGTGGTCTTGATCTATCTGATCGCGCCCGACGAGTTCGACGACATGATGGACGGCTTCGTGTACGGAGCCGTCTGCGGACTCGGGTTCGCGGTCGTCGAGGATGTCTTCTATTTCATGGGCGTGTTCGGCGGGAGTCCGAGCGGCGTCCTCAAGGGGTTCTTCGTCCGAGTCGTCGCGAGCGGCCTCTACTCGCACGTCCTCTACACCGGGTTGGTGGGGATGGGGATCGGCTATTTCGTGTCTCGCCGTGAGCGCCGTTCGCTCGAGCGACGGATCGCGGTCGTGGTGGGGCTGTGCGCCGTCGCCGTGCTCGGACACTTCCTGTGGAACTCTCCGCTGCTCGATCTCTTCCCGGCTCGACCGTGGTCGGGCGCCGACCTGTTGTTGATCCCCGTGGCGACGGCGGTGAAAGGATTGCCACTCCTCCTGTTCGTGACGCTCGCGGTCGTGCTGGCCCGCCGCCAGGAGCGGCGTTGGCTCCACGGTGCGCTCGACCTGGAGATCGGGACGGGGGGGATCTCGGCCGAGGAGTTGGCGATCCTCGAGGAGCCGCGTCGCCGGCGCGCGACCGTCCGGCAGATGCGTCTCCGCGCGGGGAAGGGAGCCGCTGCGCTCCTGCGCCGACTCCAGCGGGAGCAGGTCAACCTGGCGATGGTCCGCTCCAAGGTGGCGGACGGGGATCCGGCCTTGATCGACCAACGCGCGTACTGCGCGTCGCTGCGAGACGCCCTCGGTGCGATCCCCGGCGCGGCACCCGCCGACGCGCCATCGCTCGACCGTTAGGCTTCGCGGCGTGGACGTTCAGCTGCTGGTCGCCGACGTGCTTGCGGGCGATCGTCGGGCGGTCGCCCGTGCGATCTCGCTCGTCGAGGACGGCGATCCCGGGTTGGAAGCCCTCTCCGCAGGCATCTACGCCCGGACGGGCCGGGCCGCCACGATCGGATTGACCGGAGCCCCCGGCGTCGGGAAGTCCACGCTCGCCGCGGAGCTCGTCCGGGTGCGACGCGAGGCAGCTCGTTCGGTCGCGGTGTTGGCCATCGACCCCACATCGCCCTACACGGGGGGCGCCCTCCTCGGGGACCGCGTGCGGATGCAGGAGCACGCGACGGATCCCGGCGTGTTCATCCGATCGATGGCCACGCGGGGGCATCTCGGCGGGATGGCGCTCGCTGCCCCAGAGGCCGTCCGGGTGCTCGATGCCGCCGGCTACGACGAGGTGATCGTTGAGACGGTCGGCGTCGGTCAGGCGGAGGTCGACGTGGCCGCCGCCACCGACACGGCGGTGGTGGTCGTCGCCCCTGGGCTCGGCGACGCCGTGCAGATGGCGAAGGCCGGGATCTTGGAGATCGCGGATGTGTTCGTGGTGAACAAGGCCGATCGCGAGGGTGCCGACGAGGTCGTCCGGGAACTCCGGCAGATGCTCCACCTCGGGGCAGCCAGGGTGTGGGATCCTCCCGTGCTCCAGACGTCGGCGGTCGAGCAGGAAGGGATCGGCGAGCTGGTCGCCGCCGTCGCGGCCCACCGGGAGCACCTGGCGAGGTCGGGCGAGCTCGGCGCGAAGCGGCGAGCGCGTCTGCTCCGTGAGGTCGAGGCGCTCGCGGCCGAGCGGTTCCGGCTGCGCGCCGCCGCCGCGCTCCAAGGCGATGGCCCGCTCATCGCGTCGCTGGAAGCCCGAGACGTGGACCCGTACCGGGCCGCGGCTATCCTGGCCGGGGAGACCGATGCCGCGCCCCGATGAGCGCGGCCCGATCCGAGCGAGGCCGGTGACGGAGCCAGCGGAACGGAACGACCCGGCCGTGAACTTCCGGACGCTGTCCGGCGAGCCGCTCCATCCACGCTATGGCCCCGACGACCTCGAGGGCTTCGATCCATCGGCGGCGCTCGGCGTGCCGGGGGCCTTCCCGTTCACGCGCGGCGTGTATCCGTCGATGTACCGCGGGCGCCTCTGGACGATGCGGCAGTTCGCGGGTTTCGGATCGGCGGCCGAGACGAACGCGCGGTATCGGTTCCTGCTCGATCACGGCCAGGGCGGCCTTTCGGTGGCGTTCGATCTGCCCACGCTGATGGGTGTCGACTCCGACGACCCGCGTGCCGAAGGAGAGGTCGGGCGCTGTGGCGTCGCCACCGACTCCCTGAACGACTTCATCGCGCTGTTCGACGGGATCCCGCTCGGCGACATCAGCACGTCGATGACGATCAGCGGCCCGGCCGCGGTTGCGTTCGCGTTCTTCTTGGCCACGGCGGAACGGCAGGGTGTCCCCTGGGAGCGACTCGACGGGACGCTGCAGACCGACATCTTCAAGGAGTACATCGCCCAGAAGGAATGGCTCTTCCCGCCGCGCCCGCACCTGCGCTTGATCGGGGACCTGATGGTGTTCTGCGCGCAGCACACGCCGAAGTGGCACCCGATCAGCGTGAGCGGCTATCACATCCGGGAGGCCGGAGCGACGGCTGCCCAGGAGCTCGCATTCACGCTCGCCGACGGGTTCGCGTACGTGGAGTTGGGTCAGGCCCGCGGCCTGGATGTCGACGTGTTCGCGCCGGGACTCTCGTTCTTCTTCAACGCGCACATCGACTTCTTCGAGGAGATCGCGAAATACCGCGCGGCACGGCGGATCTGGGCGCGCTGGCTGAAGGAGCGGTACGGTGCGACAGACCCCAACGCGATGAAGCTGCGGTTCCATTCGCAGACCGCCGGCGTGTCCCTCACCGCACAGCAGCCCACGAACAACGTCACGCGCACGGCGATCGAGGCGCTGTCGGCCGTGCTCGGCGGCACGCAGTCGCTCCACACGAACGCGCTCGACGAAGTGCTCGCCTTGCCGACGGAGGAGGCGGCCAAGATCGCTCTGCGGACCCAACAGGTGATCGCCTACGAGAGCGGCGTGCCGGACGTGGCGGATCCGCTCGGCGGCTCGTACTACGTGGAATCGATGACCGATCGGATGGAGGAGCGCGCCGAGCTGATCTTCGCCGAGATCGATCGCATGGGGCAAGGGTCGATCCTCGAAGGGGTGCTCGTTGGGATCGAGCGCGGGTGGTTCCAGCAGGCGATCGCGGAGTCGGCGTTCATCGAGCAGCAGCGCGTGGAGGCGGGTGACCTGGTGAAGGTAGGGGTCACATCGTTCGTCGACGATCGAGAAGAGGCACTCGACACCTTGGTCATCGATCCCGACGGCGAGCGACGTCAGATCGATGCGCTCGCTTCTCTCCGCACGGCGCGGGACGATGTCGCCGCACGGGCGGCGCTCGACGACCTCGTCGCGGCGGCCGGTACCGACGCGAACCTGATCGATCCGTTGCTCACATGCGCGCGAACGCTCTGCACGGAGGGCGAGGTCGTCGGCGCCCTCATCGAGGTGTTCGGCAGCTACATCGAAACGCCCCGGTTCTAGATCCCTCGGGGCGGCTCGCTCGATGCAACTCACCGCAGTTGCCACTTATGGCAAGTCTTGATTGGATATCTCTTCATGGTCTTCCTCCATATCGCAACCGCGGCCAGCAAGACGTTCGGCGTCGGCGTCATCCTCTCGGCGTTCTTCTTCGGCTTCCGACACGGGATCGACTGGGACCACATCGCGGCGATCACAGATATCGCTGGATCCCAAGATGATCGGCCGAGCGCGATGCTTTACGGAACGCTCTACGCACTCGGCCACGCCCTGGTCGTGTTCCTGATCGGCACGGCAGCGATCCTGCTCGGGGAGCATCTGCCGCCATCGATCGACGCGGTGATGGAACGCATCGTCGGTGCGACGTTGATCATCCTCGGCGTCTTCGTGTTCGTGTCGCTCGCGCGGCACGGCCGTGAGTTCCGGTTGCGGAGTCGGTGGATGTTGATCTTCTCGGGCACCCGAACGGCGTATCGAAGGATCCGGGGGTACGCCGCCGACGCCCACGAAGCGGGACCGGTCCATGTCCACGGTCCTGAGCTCCTAGATGCGGAAGAGGCCTCGGTCGCCGTAATGATCGCCGACGACATCCCGGTGTCGGATTGGCACCACGGTCACCACGGGCGGCCCGGTCACCATCACCACAAGCACCCAGAACCTGACGATGCGTTCATGAACTACGGCCGCGGAACAGCGTTCGTCGTGGGCATGGTCCATGGGATCGGGGCGGAGACCCCGACGCAGATCGTCATCTTCCTGGCGGCAGCCGGTGCCGGAGGAAAGCTCGTCGGCGAAGTGGTGTTAGCCGCGTTCATCGTCGGCCTCCTCACGTCGAACTCGCTTATCACGTTCGGCTCCGCCACCGGCTTCATCAAGGCGTCGGAGAACTGGAAGATCTACGTCACGATCGCGTGCATCACAGCAACGTTCAGCCTGTTGATCGGGACCCTCTTCCTCTTCGGTAAGGGATCGTTGCTGCCGGCGATATTCGGCGGGTGACGACCAACCCAGCAAGCTAAGTCTGAAGCAGACTAGCTTGCTGCCGCGGCGCACTCCCGACAGAGGCCGGTGATCGCGAAATGCGTCAGATCCGCCTCGAACCCACGATGGCGTTTGATCAGATCGTGGAGCGAATCCGCTTCCTTGAGCGACAGCGGGTCGTCCTGGCCGCAGTTCGAGCACGTCAGGTGGATGTGCTCCGCCTCCTCGGCGCGGTGGTACTCGGCCCCACTCTCGAGGTGTGTGTGCTGGAGGACACCGACCTCTTCCAAGAGCGAAAGCGTCCGGTACACGGTCGACGCGTTCACACCCGGCATCTCGCTCTGGATCTGCCTGGTTACCTCCGTGGGGGAGATGTGGCCCTGCGCGCGCATGACGGCTGCCACGATCGCCCGCCGTTGCGGCGTCATGCGGAGGCCCCTTCCGCGGAGGAGCTCCAGCACGTCTGTTCGGTCCATCGTCTCCACGGCCGCGGAGTCTAGCAGGGCATTGCAGGTGCAACGGTCTTGCGAGAGGGCGTCAGGCCGGCGGCGGCAGGTCGAGCGCCCGGGCCGCCCAGGGCAGCGCGGTGCGGGCTTGGCGCAGCTGCAAGGGACGGACGTGCGGTGCCTCCGGGACCGGCTCTCGGGCGGCGTGTGCGCCGAAGTAGCCGGCGATCAATGCCGCCAGCCCTTCCCCCGCGTGCAAGCTCGGGAGCCAGAACGCCACGTCCGACACCGGGTTCCCGACGCACGCGAAGTTCCAGTCGATCAGGATCGCGCGCCCGTCCCGGATGCACAGGTTGTCGCTCCGGACGTCGAAGTGGAGCAACGCGTCTCCGTCGAGACGGGCGATCTCCGTCGCGAACCGGAGCGTCGGCAGCGCCTCGTTCAGCCACGCACGTGAACACAGCCCCAGCCGCAGGAACGGTTCCGAGTCGTCTTCGATCTCGGTCCATCCCCGGAAGTCGAACTGGCTCCTGGCTGCTTCGGGGAGATCCGGGGGCGGAGCGGTGGCCGCGACCTCGGACAGACAGGCGAGCGCAGCGTCGACGTTCGCTCGCGTCCAGGGCGGCGGCCAGTGTGCGTCCGACAGATCCTCGAGCGCGATGGCCGGCCGTTCGCCGTCGTCATGCCAGCCCAGCAGACGCGGGAGGAACGGAGCACCGCGCGTCTGCGCGTAGAAGAGGTGCTCGTCGCGGATCCACGACGCGGTCTCGTAGCTGCGGGCGACCTTCACGAACGCCCGGTCGCCCGAGGGCAGCGCGACCAGCCAGTGCGCCGCGTTGGTCTGACCCCGTCTCGTGACCTCGCGCCAAGCGGTTGGTTCGACCGTGAGTGCTTGAGCGATCCTGGCGGCTTCCTCCGTGGGCGGTGGTCCCATGGCGCGGGAGGTTAGCGACCGGCGCCCATCGATAGCATCCGGGCCATGACGGTGATGGTCACGGGAGCATCGGGCCTCGTGGGGCGGACGTTGGTGCCGCTGCTCGTTGCGCGCGACGAGGTCCGTGCGTGCGTTCGGCGGGATGCGTCCGCGGGGCCGCTCCGCGCCCTGGGCGCGAAGGTCGCGGTAGGTCGGACGGATGACGCCGACGCGCTCGCGGAGGTGCTCCGGCGGGTCTTCACGCTGATCCACCTGGTGGGAGGGCCGAACCAGTCCGACGAAGCCGAGATGCTCGCGGCGAACCACGGTTCGGTGTTGATCGCGCTCGCGGCAGCGAAGGAAGCAGGCGTGCGTCGGTTCATCCTGGTCTCCGTGCCGGGTGCCTCGATCGACGCGGATCACCCGTACCTCCGGGCGAAAGGGCTGGCGGAGGAGGCGGTGGCGAACAGCGGGCTGGATCATGCGATCGTGCGTTCGACGCACGCGTACGGGCTCGGTGGTCTCTGGTTCACGTCGATCGTGCAGGGATCGCTCGCGACCCCGCCGTTCGTCGTGGGCGACGGGGAGCAAGAGGTCGCACCGGTGTTCGCGAGCGATCTGGCTGCCGTGCTCGCCGCGGCCGACGACCGTGACGGTGATCTCGGGGAGACGTGGGCCATCGAGGGACCCGACGTACTCACCGCGTCGGATCTGGTGATGCGCCTCGCGCCGAACGAGCTCACCCCGACGCTTCTCGATCCGTCCGCGGCCGCCGCACGATTGACCGACGCGCTCGATGTGCGGGTGTGGCCAGGCGCCGCGGAGTTGTTCGCGCTCCCCTCACGCGCGGACGCCCCCGATGCCGCCGCGGGGTTCGGCATCGAGCGGACACCGCTCGCCGACGGCCTTCGCCGTACCGTCGAGCGCGCCGGTGCCATCGGTCGGTAGGCTACCGACGCGATGGGGGACTTCGTCCGGCTCGAGGTCGACGACGGCGTGGGCGTCGTCCGTCTGGAGCGTCCGCCCGCGAACGCTATCGACCACCAGGTTGGGCTCGAGTTGCAGGAGGTGTTCCGTGAGGCCGCCGGCCGCGCCGACGTCGGAGCGGTCGTGATCTGGGGCGGCCCGAGGATCTTCGCCGCAGGGGCGGACATCAAGGCGATGGCCACGTTCGGGCCGCAAGACATCGCGCCGGTCGTCGCCGCGCTCGGCGATGCGCTCGACCTGCTCGAGGCGATGCCGAAGGTCTCGATCGCCGCGATCAACGGGTACGCCCTGGGCGGCGGGTTCGAGCTGGCGCTCGCGGCCGATCTGCGCTACCTCGCTGAGGATGGGAACGTGGGACAACCGGAGATCCGGCTCGGCGTGATCCCCGGCGCCGGTGGCACCCAGCGGCTCACCCATCTCGTCGGGCCGGGCCGGGCGCGGGAGATCATCTACTCGGGCCGACAGGTAGCTGCCGACGAAGCGGCCGACCTCGGGATGGTCGAGCTGGTGCTTGCCCCCGACGACGTGTTCCCGGTAGCCCTCGACGATGCCCGGGCGCTCGCTTCGGGACCTCGAGACGCACTCGCGGCCGCCAAGGCGGCGATCCGGGCGGCGGTCGAGACCCCGGGCGTGGCCGGGATGCGGACGGAGCGCGACCGGTTCATCGCCCTGTTCGGTGCCGCGGACCAGCGAGAAGGCATGCAGGCGTTCCTGGAGAAGCGCGAGCCCCGGTTCGGCTCCTGACCTGCGTCTTCGCTCGGTCGAACCTCTGCATCCGATGACGATCGCCTGCTCAGGAATGAACCGCGGAGCCCTTCCGTTCGAAGAGGGGAGTGAAGGGTCGCGCCTCCCGCTCTCACGCGGCCCTTGGGAAGGAAGTGAGCAACGTGGCAGAGGAGCAGTTCCGGGGTGCGTCGGTCCGGACCCTCCCGCGGCCGAACAAGCGCTATGGCCCAGGGCGCGTGTGCGGCGCAGCCGGGTGCGAGACGAAGCTCTCCATCTACAACAAATGGGAGTACTGCTGGCAACACGAACCCGTGCACAGCTACATCCCACGAGGCAAGCGCAAGCGTCGCGACGCCGCCTAGCCTGATCGCTCTTTAGAACTGAAGCCCTCCGCTCGGAGGGCTTCGGCATGTCACGGACCGCGCAGCTCCTGGTTCAAGGAGGCACAACCCTCGACCGATGATGGTGAGGACCGCTCCCCCCGAGCGCGAGGGACCATGGCGAACGAGACCGACGACGCCTCTGCCATGCAGGAGGGCGACTGCCCGTTCTGCGAGCGAACCGTCCTCGTCTACGAGGATCCGCCCCGCTGTCCGCTCTGCGCGTGTCCCATGGACGACGAGCGGATGCGTCCGTTCTCGTTCCCGACCGAAGACGGCTAACCCTCGGCGAGGGCGGCGCGCCGCCATCCCCGGACCGAGCTGAGGATCGCGAGGTCATCTGCAGCTCGCAGCTCCTCGATCGTGATCGTCCGCTCCGCGAGCGTGCCGTCGGCGAGCAGCGCTGCACGGTCCGTGCCCGGGAGGAGTCCCGCCGAGATCGGCGGGGTCCACCAGCGACCCAGGTGATGGACGGCGATGTTCGCGACACACGTCTCCGTGATCGCTCCATCGATGTTCATCAGGACGACGTCGTCAACGTCGAGGTGGCGCGCCCGTGCCTCCTCGTAACGGCGGCGCAGGGTCGTCTTGTGGAACAGGAACACGTCGGAAGGATCGACCGGTTCATCGTCGAGCGCGAGCCGCACCGGCTCGGGTGCTCCGCGATCCAGGACGGTCGTCGTCACCGAGATGTGCCCGCTCCGTGACAGGTTCAGGCGGATCCTCACCGGTCGCTCGGCATCCGCCCCGGCAACGTCCAGCGCTCGAGAGACCTCCTCCTCGTCCATGGCGAACCCGAAGTACGCGGCGGAGTCGCGCAGCCGCGTCAGGTGCTCGGGGAGCTGATGGACGGGTTCGCCCGGGTCGCGTCGCATCGTTTCGAACAGCTCGAACGGCGGACGGCGCGCGGTCAGGACCCTCGCCTTCGCGATGGTCTCCTCGAACTCCTTCGCTGCGGAAGAGTCATAGGTGATGCCGCCCCCGACGCCGTACTCGGCGACGCCGGACACGGAGTCCACGATCACCGTGCGGATCGCGACGTTGAACGATGCCGACGGGGGACCGGCCGCGGCAGGCGCGACGTAGCCGACCGCCCCGCAGTAGACCCCCCGCGGTGAGTCCTCCAGATCGGCGATCAGCTGCATCGTCCGCACCTTGGGCGCGCCAGTCACCGAGCCCGAGGGGAACAGCGCGCGGAACACGCCGGCGAGGTCCGTTCCGGTCGCGAGCTCACAGGAGACGGTCGACGTCAGTTGCCACACCGTCTCGAACCGTTCCGGCTCGAAGGCCTTCGACCAAGTGACGGTTCCGGGGCGGGCGATCCGCCCGAGATCGTTGCGGAGCAGGTCGACGATCATCGCGTTCTCGGCACGGTCCTTGACCGACGAGGTGAGCCCGGCGCGGATCGCCTCATCCTCAGCCGGCCAGCGTCCGCGCGGCGCGGTGCCCTTCATCGGACGGGTCGTCAGGCGCTCGCCGTCGATCCGGAAGAACAGCTCAGGCGATGCGGAGAGCACGCGGTAGCGGCCCGCGTTCAGGTACGCGGCGTGAGCTCCCCGCTGTGCGTAGCAGAGATCCCGATAGAGCCCGCGTTCGTCGCCCACCACCGTCGAACGGAGGCGGAGCGTGTGGTTCACCTGATAGGTATCGCCTGCCGCGATGCGCTCGCGGATCTGCGCGATGGCGTCGTCGTAGCGCCGCCGATCGACGGAGGGCTCCCACGGTGCGTCACCCGATCCCTCGGGCGTGTTCCGCGGGGAAGGGAGCAGGGTCTCCTCCCGGCGTTCGAACATCGCGAACCAGACGAGCGGCAGCCGCGCGAACGGATCGTTCGGTTCGCGCGATCGGACCGTGAGCGACGGGTCCAGGCCGGGCGCCGCCTCGTACGCGACGAACCCGGCCACCCACAAGCCCCGAGCCGATGCGGCGTCGGCGGCAGCGATCGTCGGCAGGACCTCGTCGATCCGTGTGGCCTCCAACACGCCGACCGCATCCACGAGTCGGAACGAAGGCCCGTCTCCGGTCAGGTCGTCGAACCGCGCGTCGATCACGGGGGAAGCTTGCCAGGGATCCGGTCGGCCGCCCGCCCCTATGACCTGCGGGCCTGGACCTCCGCGATCAGGGCCGGGAGCACTTCGAGCGCATCTCCCACCACGCCAAGATCGGCCAGACGGAATATGGGTGCATCCGGGTCCTTGTTGATCGCCACGATCCGCTTCGCGCCTTTCATGCCGACGACGTGCTGGAGCGCGCCGCTGATCCCGACCGCGATGTACACGTCGGGTTTCACCGTCTTCCCCGTCTGTCCGACCTGGTAGCTGTACGGGACCCATCCGGCATCCACGACCGCTCGGCTCGCACCCACGGCGGCGTTGCCCAACGAGGTCGCGAGCTGTTCCAACAGCGAGAAGTTCCCAGCTTCCCCCAAGCCACGACCGCCGGAGATCACGACCTTCGCCTCCTCGAGCTTGGGGCCCGACGACGCCTCCTCATGACGTTCGACCCGGCGAGCGGTCCGAAGCTCGTCAGGGATCTCGATCTCGACGCGAACGACGTCCGCGACACCGCCGCTCGGTTCGGCGGCGAAGGACTTCGGCCGGACCAGGACGAGACGCGGGGTGGGACCTTCCAGCGTCACGTCGACGTAGAGCGAGCCGCCGGCGATCTGTGTCCGCGCGGCGTCGACGCTCTGGATGTCGATCGCGTTGCTCATCAACGTCGAGCCGGTCCGCGCCTGGAGCCGGCCCGCGACATCGCGGGAGGCATAGGTCGTGGCGAACAGGAGCAGCTCCGGCGCGTGCTCCTGGACGAGCGCGTGGAGCGCATGGGTCGCCGGGCGAGCGAGGCATTCCTCGTACACGGGGTCGTCGCTCGCGAAGACGGTCTGTGCGCCGTGGGCGCCAAGGATCGTCGCGGCGGCCGTCGCTCCCGGACCGAGCGCCACCGCGGCGACGGTGTCGCCGATCGACCGTGCCTTCGTCAAGAGCTCGAGCGTCGTTGAGCTGGGACCGTCGGGCCCGACCTCCGCGAAGACCCAGACGTTCGTCACGTCAGAGCACCCTCGCCTCAGCGAGCAGATCCGCGATGCGTGTCGCGGCGCCGTCGGAGGAGATGATCTCTCCGGCCGCCTTCTGTGGGGCGGGCTCGACGTTCGTCACGCGCTGCGTCGTCGCCACATCGGCGGGCTCCAGCCCCAGGTCGGCGAGCGTGAGCGTCTCGAGCGGCTTCTGCTTGGCGCCCATGATCCCCTTCAGCGTGGGGTATCGGGGCTCCGTGGCGCCGGCGGTCACCGTGACGAGCGCCGGCGATGACGACGTCACGACGTCGAACCCGGCCTCGGTCTGCCGTTCCACGCGGAGTACGCCGTCGATCACGGCGATCGTACGGGCGAACGTCACCGCGGGGAGGTCGAGCAGCTCCGCGACCGTGACCGGGACGGTTCCGGTGTAGCCGTCGGTGGACTCGACACCCGCCAGGATCACGTCGTATCGCGCGCGTCCGACCGCCGCGGCCAGGACGCGAGCTGTGGCCAAGGCGTCCGCGCCGCGCAGCGCGGCGTCCGTCACGATCACGGCGCGATGTACGCCCATCGAGAGCGCTCGTCGTACCGCAGCGATCGCGCCGGCGGGACCCATGGACACCGCCGTCACCTCGCCTTCGGAGGCCTCCGCCAACTGGAGGGCGGCCTCCACCGCGAACTCATCACCGGGATCGAGCGAGCCCTCGGCTTCCCGGCGGACCAGGAAGTCGTCGCCCAGCTGGACGTCACCGTTCGGATCGGGGATCGACTTCACGAAGACCACGACGTCCATGGGGTCGGAGGATAGCGGGCGGGTCGTTCGCCCGACCCCTGATAGCGTTGCCGGATGACCTCGAAGCCCTCCGTGCTGGTCGCGATGTCCGGCGGCGTCGACTCGTCCGTCGCCGCCTGCTTGCTCCAAGAGCAGGGCTATGAGGTCCTCGGCTCGCACATGAACCTCGTCCATCTGGACGGCGTGGAGCATGGGTGTTGCGGGCCTCTCGCTCGCGCCGATGCGGCCGAGGTGGCGCGGATCGGTGGGTTCCCGTTCGAGATCGTGGATCTCTCCGATGCGTTCGCGGATCAGGTGATCGGTGACTTCCTCGCCGAGCACGAGGCGGGGCGAACGCCGAACCCGTGCGCGCGCTGCAACGGAGAGATCAAGTTCGGGGCGTTCCTGCGCCGAGCGGACGAGCTCGGCATCGATCTGATCGCGACCGGACATTACGTTCGGAGCGCCGTTGACGCGGACGGCGTGTGGCACCTGCGGCGAGGCCTTGACCCGACGAAGGATCAGTCCTACATGCTCCACATGCTCGGGCAGGAGCAGCTCGTGCGTTCGCGGTTCCCGATCGGCGAACTGCCGAAGACCGAGACCCGCCGGCTCGCCCAACGCTTCGGGCTGCCCGTCGCATCGAAGCCCGACTCGCAGGAGCTCTGCTTCGCGCCGTCGGGCGACGCGGGTGGGTTCCTGAGCGTCGCGGCGCCGCACCTCTCGGTTCCCGGCGAGATCGTCGACGTGCAGGGGCGGCGCCTCGGTGAGCACGGCGGCGCGTCGCGGTTCACGGTCGGCCAGCGACGCGGTCTCGGCGTGGCGCTCGGCGCGCCCGGCTACGTGCTCGAGGTGGATACCCGGGAGAACCGCGTCGTGATCGGACCGGAGGAGCTGCTGGGCCGGCGAGGCTTGATCGCGGACCGCGTCTCGTGGATCGCGGACGAGCCGCCGCCGGGCGGGCCCTTCGAAGCGTCCGTGCGGATCCGGTACCGAGCCTCCGATGCTTCCGCGGTGGTCGAGCCGATCGGCGCCGACCGGATCCGCGTGGAGTTCCGAACCACGCAACGGGCCGTCGCCCCCGGGCAGAGCGCCGTGATCGATCTCGCCGATGAGGTGCTCGGCGGCGGGCGCATCGTCGAGACCATCCGCTGACACCGCGAACAGGCTCGGTCACCGTCGAACACTAGACTCCCCACGTGAGGCTGCTGAAGAGACGCGCCAAGACGTTCGACATCCAGGTGCAGGAGATGACCCTGCACATCTCCGCTCCCGACGACTTCGCGGAGGAGTCCCGCGCGGCGGCCCTCTCCTTCTGGGAACAGCTGCAGTCGTATGCCCTGCGCAACCCGCAGTTCCGCACGTCGAAGCGGCCCCTCCCCCGCGTTCCCGAGGACGCGCCTCCGGTCGTCCGTGAGATGATCGCCGCCGCGCGGGATGCCGGTGTCGGGCCGATGTTCACGTTCCGAGGTGCCGTCACCGACCACGTCGGCCGCTTCCTCGCGGGGACGCTGTCCGAGGTCACGGTCTCGTGCGACGGCGACTACTTCATCCAGACGAAGAAGCGGATGCGTCTGGCGGTCAAACGGCACGGCGGCGAGCCGATCGCCGTCGCGGTCGAGCCGTCGAAGACCGGCGTTGGCGTGTCCACGACGCTCGGCCGTGGGCGTGATCACGCAGGCCCCGATGGACTCGCCGTGATCGCCTCCTCGTGCATGCTCGCCGACGCGGCCGCGGCCGGCGTCCAGGCGCTGTTGCCGAAGGAGGGGGGCTTCAAGCTGGCGCTCCAGTACCTGCAGAAGGTGCCGGGCGTGCGGGGCGGGGTCGTCGTGGTCGGCGAGCGCATCGGCGTCGCCGGTGGCGTGGAGATCGCACAGTCCGCATGACCGCGGCGACGACCGACCGTGAGCTAGCGCGGGCGAAGGTCCGTGTCGAGGAGCTGCGTTCCCAGATCGACCACCACCGCTACCGCTACCACGTCCTGGATGACCCCGAGGTCGCCGACGCCGAGTACGACGCGTTGATGCGCGAGCTCCGCGAGCTCGAAGATCGGTTCCCGGAGCTGGTCACCACCGACTCACCCACGCAGACCGTCGGCGGCGCCGTCGCCGACCTGTTCGCGCCGGTCCCACATCGTGCACCGATGCTCTCGCTCGACAACGCGTTCTCGTTCGAGGAGCTGGACGCGTGGGCACAACGGGTGGAGCGCGGCGTCGGGACCGAGGCGCGGTTCGCCTGCGAGCTGAAGATCGACGGCGTGGCGTGCGCGCTCACGTACGAACGGGGCGTGCTCGTCCGCGCGGCGACGCGCGGTGACGGGCGCGTCGGCGAGGACATCACCGCGAACGTCCGCACCGTCGCCGGCGTGCCGCGCACGCTCGCGTTGGACGATCCCCCGGCGATCTGGGAGGTGCGCGGGGAGATGTACCTCCCGGTGAAGGCATTCGATGAGCTGAACGAGGGCCTGCTCGCCGCGGGACAGCGGCCGTTCGCGAACCCGAGGAACGCGGCGGCGGGCTCGCTCCGCCAGAAGGATCCGAAGGTCACGGCCGCGCGGCCCCTCCGGCTCTGGGTCCACTCGTTCGGGGCGGCGGAGGGGGTCGCGTTCGCGTCCCATCTCGCGTTCCTCGATCTCGCCGCGAAGGCGGGGCTGCCCGTACCTCCGACCACCGAGGGGCGCGACTCGATCGACGGCGTGAAGGGGTACCTCACGTACTGGCAGGAGCACCGGCACGATGTCGACTGGGAGATCGACGGCACGGTGATCAAGGTGGATCAGGCGGACCTGCAACAGCAGCTCGGCGCGACGTCGAGCGCGCCTCGTTGGGCGATCGCGTTCAAGTTCCCGCCGGAGGAACGGACCACGGTGTTGCGGAAGATCGACGTGCATACCGGGCGCACGGGGAAGATCACGCCGTTCGCGGTCCTGGAGCCCGTGGCCGTGGCCGGTGTCACGATCACCTACGCGACGCTGCACAACGAGGACGAGATCCGACGCAAGGACGTCCGCGAGAAGGACACGGTGATCGTGCGTCGGGCCGGTGACGTGATCCCCGAGATCGTCGGTCCCGTGCCGTCGAAGCGCAAGCGCGGCGCCCGCATCTGGCGGTTCCCGACGAGATGCCCTTCGTGTCAGACGCCGCTCGTGCGCGCGGAGGGTGAGGCGGACTGGCGCTGCCCGAACAAGCGCGGCTGTCCGTCGCAGGGGATCGAGTGGCTCTTCCATTTCGCGGGTCGCGGGGCGATGGACATCGAACATCTCGGCTACATGACCGTGATGCGGCTCCTGGAGAAGGGGTTGATCGAAGACCCCGCCGACATCTACGACCTGGACGCCGAGAAGTTGTTGCAGGTCCCCGGCTTCAAGGACAAGGCGATCACGAACGTCCTGGGACAGATCGAGGCGTCGAAGGACCGTCCGATCTGGCGCCTCCTGGTGGGGCTGAACATCCGTCACGTCGGGACGCACGTCGCACAGGTGCTCGCCGACGCGTTCGGCTCGATCGACGCGTTGCGGCATGCCACTGAGGAGGAGGTCGACGCCGTGCCGGGGATCGGACCGGAGATCGCGTCGAGCGTCCGCGGGTGGTTCGACGACCCGGAGAACGTGGCCCTGATCGAGCGGCTCGCGGCGGCGGGGGTCCGCACGGCCGACGAGCGAGCTCCCGTCGAGGAAGGTCCCAAGCCACTCGAGGGGATGACGATCGTCCTGACGGGCGGCCTAGCGACGCTCTCACGCGAGGAAGCGACCGCGCTCGCGCAGGCGGCGGGCGCGCGGGTGTCGTCGAGCGTCTCGAAGAAGACGGACTTCGTGGTCGCGGGAACGGATCCGGGCTCGAAGTACGACAAGGCGATCGCGCTCGGCGTCGAAGTCGTCGACGAGACGGAGTTCCGGCGCAGGCTGGAGGGCACGCGATGAGCTCCGCGACACGGCCGGCCAAGGTCTACACCTGGGCGCCGACGCGGCCGTCGGGCCGCGTCCTCGGATGGCTCCTGATCGTGGTCGGGGCGTTCGCGTGCCTGGACGCGGCGGTGCAGCTCGGTCGCGCCTTCTCCGCCGACGCGACGGTGGCCTCCTTCTCCGGCGCGTCGTGGCCTCGCTCGATCTCCTCGACGACCGTCGGGTTCATCGGAGCTCCCGTGGGGTTGGCCTGCGAGATCCTGTGGCTCATCTGGCAGCACCGCGTGACCGCGAACCTGTGGGCTCGGCGTCTGCCGGGATTGCGTTTCACGCCGGGCTGGGCCGTCGGCTGGTGGTTCGTGCCGTTCGCGTGGTACGTGCAGCCGTTCCGAGCGGTGCGCGAGCTCGCTCGCCGGGTGGGAGGATCAGACCACCCGCTCGCGCCCGACGCGACCCCGGCCGTGACCGACGGGATCCTCGCCTGGTGGTGGATCACGTACCTGGCTGCGCAACTCTTCGGGATCGCCGCCACGGCGATCATCCTTCATGCGACCTGGCCGGCGCTCTCGCACATGTCTCGATGGTCGACGAGCGGCACCACGCTCGTGATCCAGGCGGCCACGCTCAGAGCGGTCGCGCGATGGCTGCTCGTCGCCGGGCTCGTCCGGGGAGCCTCTGCTCTCCTCGCGGCGCGCGTCGTGTGGGCGATCTCTCGTGCGGAGGACGGAGCACCGATGCTCGCCGGGATCCCCCCGCGCCCCGACCTCTGACGAACGGGAGCCGGCTCGTCGGAGCCTCGCCGCTAGACTCAGGCGCATGCCGGTCGAGATCGACATCGATCACGTCGCCAAACTCGCGCGCCTGGACCTCTCCGACGGAGAGAAAGGCCAGCTCAAGGCGCAGCTCGGCGTGATCCTTGAGGCAGCCGCCAGGGTCGGCGAGGTGGCGGCCGACGACGTGCCACCGACCGCCTGGGCCATCCCCCGCGCGAACGTCCTTCGTGACGACGAGCCCTCACCGAGCCTCAAGCACGACGCGGCGCTCGCGAACGCCCCGGACTCCGCGTCCGAACGATTCAAGGTGCCGCGGATCGCGGAGACGGGCTCGTGACCGACCTCTGCGATCGGACCGGGTCCGAGCTCGCGGCGCAACTCCGGACGGGAGAGGTGACCTCGAGCGAGGTCACCGCCTCGGCCCTCACCCGGGTCGACGCCTTCGACGACCGGGTGAAGGCGATCCTCACGCCCACCCCCGAAGTCGCTCGCGAGCGAGCCGCGGCCGTCGACGACCACGCGTCGACCGGCGCACCGCAATCCGACGTCGCCGGCATCCCGATCGCGCTGAAGGATGTCTTGGCGACGAACGGCATCCGCACCACCTGCGGCTCGAAGATCCTGGAGACCTACGTTCCCCCGTACGACTGCACGGCGTGGACGCGATTGTCGGGCGCGGGCGCGGTGTTGATCGGCAAGACGAACTGCGACGAGTTCGCGATGGGCTCGTCGAACGAGAACTCGGCGTTCGGACCGGTGCACAACCCCTGGGACCTGGACGCGGTTCCCGGCGGCTCCTCCGGTGGAAGCGCCGCCGCGGTCGCCGCGGGGGAGGCGGTGTGGGCCCTCGGCACCGACACGGGTGGGTCCGTCCGCCAGCCCGCGTCGCTCTGCGGCGTCGTCGGGTTGAAGCCAACGTACGGACTGATCAGTCGCTACGGCCTGATCGCGTTCGCGTCGTCGCTCGACACGGTGGGGACGTTCACACGGAGCGTTCGTGATGCCGCCGTGCTCCTCGGCGCGATGGCCGGCAAGGACCCGCGGGACGCGACGAGCCTCGATGCGGAGATCCCCGATTACCTGGACGGCGTGGAGCGCGACATCACGGGCCTGCGGGTCGGCGTGATCGACGGCACGTTCGGCGACGGCGTCGAGGTCGACGTCCGTGACGCGGTGCGCGCCTCGGTCGACCACTTCACGGCGCTCGGCGCCGAGGTGGGTGAAGTGGCCCTGCCGCATGCCGACCACGCGCTCAGCGCCTACTACCTGATCGCGCCGTCGGAGGCCTCATCGAACCTCGCGCGCTACGACGGTGTCCGGTACGGGTTCCGCGCGGAGGGCGACCATGCGGATTCGATCGCGATGATGTCGGCGACGCGCGGACAGGGCTTCGGTCCGGAGGTGAAGCGGCGGATCATGCTGGGGACCTACGCGTTGTCGGCGGGCTACTACGACGCCTATTACGGGCAGGCGCAGAAGGTCCGGACGCTGATCATCCGCGACTACGAGGCCGCGTTCGCGCGGTTCGACGTGCTGGTCTCGCCGACGTCACCCACGACCGCGTTCCGCATCGGCGAACGCGTGGACGACCCGATGGCGATGTACCTGTCGGACGTGTTCACGATCCCGGCCAACCTCGCGGGCGTGCCGGCGATCAGCGTGCCATGCGGGCTCGACTCACGCGGGCTCCCCATCGGCGTGCAGCTCACCGGTCCCGTCCTCGCCGAACCCACCCTGTTCCGCGCCGCCCACGCGCTCGAGTCCGCGCTCGGACTGGATCTCCGGCCGCCGCTCCTCGCCGGCATCTGAGGCATCGGATCGCCGGGCAGACCCGCCCGCGCTGATGATGATCGCCACAGCCACCACGATCAGCCCCCCGGCGACGATCGTCCGGAGCGTGATCGTCTCGTTCAGGAAGATGACCCCGAGCAAGACGGCGCCCACGGGTGTCACGTACGCGTAGGTCGACACCAACGACGTCCGCGCGTTCCTGAGCAGCCAGAGGTATGACGTGAAGCCGATCCACGACCCGAAGACGATCAGGTACGCGAGGGCGAGGATCGATGCGCGGGAGAACGCCGACGCGTGGACCTGCCCGAGCTCGCCGCTCACCACACCCACGACGGCGAACGCGACGCCGGCCACCAGCATCTGCATCCCGGCACCCACCAGCGGGCGATGAGGGAGCGGCGCTTTGCGTTGATAGAGCGACCCGGTCGCCCAGCAGATCGCCGCCGCGACGACCAGGAGCACGCCGCCCGCGGGGATATGGCCGGCGATGGATCCGCCGACCAGGATCGCCGCGCCGATGAACCCGAGCACGAGCCCGGCCAGGACGGCGGGCGGCTGTCGGTGGTGGTAAACGACGCGATCGATCGTCACCATCCACAGCGGGACGGTAGCGATCACCAAGGCGGCGACCCCGCTCGGGATCGTGCGCTCGGCCCACACGACCCCGCCGTTCCCGCAGAACATCAGGAGCATGCCGACGATCGCAGCGGCGCGCCACTGCCGGGACGCGGGACGGTCGCCGCTGCGATCCCCGGTTCGGATCGCGACCGTGTAGAGCACGCTGCCGGCGACCAGGAACCGGATCGCGGTCGCGAGGAGCGGCGGCAACGTCTCGTTGACGACCCGGATCGCGAGGTAGGTCGTGCTCCAGATCACGTAGATGGCGCCGAGGGCGGCCCAGACCGCCTGCGGGTGTGCAGCGGCGACGTTCGGTGCACGGCGGGCCATGTCCCGATGATAGGGGCCGGCGTCGCAAGCCCCGACAGCGGCGTTCGATAAGCTGCCCCGATATGGCCGCGTGGGAGACCGTCATCGGCTTGGAGTGCCATGTCGAGCTGTCGACTCGGACCAAGATGTTCTGCGGATGCCGCAACGCGTTCGGCTCCGCGCCCAACACGAACGTCTGTCCCGTCTGCCTGGGTCACCCCGGATCGCTGCCCGTTCCGAACCGCGAGGCGATCGCGTCGATCGTGAAGATCGGCTTGGCGCTCGATTGCGCGATCGCCCCTCACTCCCTGTTCCACCGGAAGAACTACTTCTATCCCGACATGCCGAAGAACTTCCAGATCAGCCAGTACGACCTCCCGATCTGCGTGGGTGGTCACCTCGATGTCGACGTGGACGATGGGACGCGACGCATCGGCATCACCCGGGTCCACATGGAGGAGGACACCGGCAAGACGACCCATGGCAGCGCGTCCGGCCGGATCCACGACGCCGACTTCGCGTTGATCGACTACAACCGCGCCGGAGTTCCGCTCGTCGAGTGCGTGAGCGAGCCGGACATGCGCTCGCCCGAGGAGGCGGGCGCCTACCTGCGCGAGCTCCGTGCCACCCTCGAGTCCCTCGACGTGAGCGACGTACGGATGGAAGAGGGTTCCCTCCGTTGCGACGCGAACATCTCGCTGCGGCCGGAGGGCTCGGCGGACCTCGGCACGAAGGTCGAGATCAAGAACATGAACTCGATCCGTTCCATGGAGCGGGCCCTCGCGTTCGAGATCGCCCGCCAGGGGAAGGCCCTCGAGAACGGGGAGCCGATCGTCCAGGAGACCCGGCACTGGGACGAGGACGCGGGGGCCACGAAGTCGATGCGATCCAAGGAAGAGGCGTTCGACTACCGGTACTTCCCCGAGCCCGACATCCCCCCACTCGAACCGGACCCCGCCTGGGTCGAGGAGATCCGTTCCACGCTGCCGGAGCTCCCCCGCGCCCGCCGCGACCGGTACGTCGCGCAACTCGGGCTGAAGCCCGACGTCGCCCGCGTCCTCGTGGCCGACCGAACGTCGACCGCTCTCTTCGAGCAGACGCTCACCCTCGGCGCGCCGGCGCGCGATGCCGCGAACTGGATCACCCAGGATCTGGCGGGCCTGCTGAACAAGCACGGCGTCGACGCCGCCGACTCGCCGGTCACGGCCGAGCACCTCACCGAGCTACTCGGGCTGTTGTCGAGCGACACCATCTCCGGGGCGGGTGCGAAGCAGGCACTCGAAGAGGCGGTCGAGACCGGCGATCCGATCGGCGCGATCGTCGAACGGCGAGCGCTCACCCAGGTCTCGGACACCGGCGAGTTAGGCGCGATCGTCGACGATGTCCTGGCCGAGCATCCCGACATCGCCGAGCAGTTCCGCTCCGGCAAGGAAGCGGTGCTGGGGTTCCTGGTCGGACAGGTGATGAAGCGGTCCGGCGGCTCGGCCAACCCGAAGCTCGCGCAGGAGCTCCTGCGCGAACGGCTGACCGGGTAGTCGCAGGGACGCGGTGCGCGTCTCGAACCGCCCGCCGCGCTACCCGTGGTGGCAGCTCGTCCTGCTGGGGATCGCCGGCGCGGCGGAGTCGCTCGTCTGGCCGCTCCGCCGGATGTGGCGCTCGGATCAGCCGCTCGACCGGTACGGACTCTGTCACCTGACGAGCGTCGCCGGCGACGCGCTCCTCGCGATCTCGCTCGCGGACTCCGTGTTCTTCTCGCTTCCCGTCGGGCAGGCGAAGACGCGCGTGGCGCTGTACCTGCTCCTGACCATGGTGCCGCTCGCCCTCGCGGGCCCGCTGCTCGTGCCGCTGCTGGACAAGGCCGGGCCGCGTCGCGCGATCTCGTTCGGCGCGGCGGCGGGCCGGGCGATCGTCGCGGTCTACGCGGCGCCACGCGTCGGGACGCTCGTGCTGTTCCCCGGAGCGCTCGTCCTCCTGGTGCTGTCCAAGGTGCACTCGATCACGAAGAACGGGCTCACGATGGCGTACGCGCCGCCCGACGAGGGACTGATGCGTGCGAACGCCCGCCTGGGGCGGATCGCCGTGGCGGGCGCGGTGGTCGCGGCGCCCTTCGGCTACGTGTTCCTCAAGACTTGGGGGGCCGCGGGTCCGATCTACCTCGCCGCGGTCGCGTACGGCATCTCGGCGCTGCTGAACCTCCGGCTCCCGCATCCGCGCGTCGCACCGTCTCCGACGCCCGAGATGGGCCGCCGAGGGCGCATCCCCCAGCTCAGCGGGCCGGCGATCGGTGCGGCGGGCATGCGGGCCGCGAGCGGGTTCCTGCTGTTCCTGCTGGCCTTCTCGCTCCGACGAGGAGGTGAGCCGCTCTGGTGGTTCGGGATGCTCGCGGCCGCTGGGGTCGCAGGTGGGTTCATCGCCGACATCTCGGCGCCGCGTCTGCCCACGGATACCCGCGAGGAGGCGGTGGTGATCGCTTGCGTGTCGGCCGCGGCGATCGGGGCGCTGCTCGCCTTCGAGGTGTTCGGGCTCCCGTTGCTGACCGTCTACGCGTTGGTGGCGGGCGCCGCGACCGAGCTCGGGCGGCTCGCCTTCCAGAGCCTCATGCAGCGCAACGCCCCCCAGGGCGCGCTCGGACGGGTCTTCGTCCGCTACGAGGTGATGTTCCAGCTCGCGTGGGTAGCCGGCGCGTTCGTCCCCGCGCTGCTGCCCATCGACTTCCGTACCGGGATCTTGATCCTCGCTGCGTTCTACGTGGCGCTCGCCGCGGCGTACCTGTTCCGCACGAGGCGCCGGGAAGGTCCCGGGGAACCGTAAGCTCACGTCTAACCCCTGACGGTGATCGGAGGAGGAGCCGCATGGCGGAGTTCATGACGGTCGGCCGCGTCGAGGAGATCGACGACGGGGAGGCGAAGGCGTTCGACGTCGGCGGTCAGGAGATCGCGGTGGCGCGGGTCGGCGGCGTGCTCTACGGCTTCAGCGATATCTGCACGCATCGGCAGTGCAACCTGTCGAACGGAGGCGAGATCGACGGGGCGTCCATCACGTGTGAGTGCCACGGCAGCTCGTTCGACATGACGAGCGGGGCGGTGCTGGAAGGTCCGGCGACGGAGCCCATCGCGACGTTCCCCGTCCGCGATGAAGGTGGAGAGCTTCAGGTGCAGGTCTAGCGGGTGGCGGACGCGAAGACGTTCGTCGTCGTCGGCGGAAGCCTCTGTGGCGCAACCGCGGTCGCGACGCTCCGCGCGGAGGGGTTCGACGGCCGGATCGTCCTGATCGGAGCCGAGGACGTCCCTCCGTACGAGCGCCCCCCGCTGTCGAAGGAGTATCTCCGAGGAGAGGACCCGCTCGAGCGGGTGCTGGTCCGCCCCCCGGAATGGTACGTGGAGCAGGACATCGAGACGCGGTTCGGCACGCTCGTCACCCAGCTCGACGCGGATGATCGGGCCGTCGTGCTCGCGGGCGGCGAGCGGGTCGCGTTCGATGCGCTGCTCGTTGCGACCGGGGGTCGGAACCGGCGGATCGATGCGCCCGGGTCGGAGCTGCCGGGCGTCTTCGATCTCCGCGGTCTCGGCGACGCCGACGCGATCCGCGCGGCGGTCGTGAGCGGAGCCCGCGTGGTCTGTGTGGGGATGGGGTTCATCGGTGCGGAGGTCGCGGCTTCGTTGCGATCCATGGGCTGCGAGGTCTCGGTCGTCGAGATCTTCGAGACGGCCCTGTTCCGCGTGCTGGGGGGCGAGATCGGGCGTGTGCTCGAGGCGATCCATCGCGACCACGGCGTCACGATGCATTTCAACGACGTCGTCGCGCGGTTCGAAGGCGATGGCCGGCTCGAGCGGGTCGTCACGAAGGGAGGCCGGTCACTCGAGGCGGACATGGCGATCGTCGGCATCGGCACGTCTCCGGCGGTCGAGCTCATGGCGGGGACGGGTCTCGACCAGCCGGGCGGGATCCCCGTGAGCTCGACGCTCGAGACCTCGATCCCCGGCGTGTTCGCCGCCGGTGACGTCGCTCGACACGAGCACCCGGTGTTCGGCCCGATCCGCGTCGAGCACTTCGACAACGCGTTGAAGATGGGGGAGACGGTCGCCCGCAACATGCTCGGTGGGACCGAGACGTTCGACGATCCGCATTGGTTCTGGTCGGATCAGTACGACGTGCAGATCCAGATGGCGGGGTTCGCGCCCACCTGGGATCGGATGGTCGTGCGGGGGTCCTTGGAGGACCGCTCGTTCTGCGCGTTCCTGTTGGATGACGCGGGCATCCTGCGATCGGCGGTCTCGATCGACTGGCCCCGCGACGTGCGGAGGTCGTTCGGGCTGATCGAACGGTCGGTGCGCCCGGATCACGCGGCGCTCGAGGATCCCGCCGTCGACCTGCGCACGTTGGCCCCGGACGAGGGATGATAGGGGCCATGCATCCGAGCCAGGCGGTGATCGGACATCCGACGTGCGACATGGAGCTGCAGCGGCGGATCCGCGAATCTCGCCGTGACGCGGTGGCCAAGGCGATCGGTCGCCGGCCGCGGAAGCCCGGCAGGCGCACCCTGCTCGATCGGGTGCTCCGGCGGGAGGTCGACCGCTCGGTACACGTCGACGCCGAAGCGCTCCGCGACCACGGCGAGGACGTCTGGCATTCGCTCCGCTTCTGAGGCGGCTCGGTCCACTCAGTCGGTCGTGAGCTGACCGGCGAGCTGCTCCGGCGTCCCGTCGGCCGATACCTCGCCGTCGTGGAAGAGCACCACGCGGTTCGCGTACCGCAGGGCCTCCGGGTTATGCGTGGCGGCCAGCACGGTCCCGCCCCGGCGGATCACGTCCCACAGCGCCTCGAGGATCAGATCCGCGTTCTCCGTGTCCACCTCGGCGATCGGCTCGTCGGCCAAGACCACCTCGGGTTCGGCGATCAACGCCCGCGCCACGGCGACCCGCTGCTGTTGGCCGGCCGAGAGCTCGAACGTCCGGTTGTTGAGTCGATCGCCCAGTCCGAGCCGGTCGAGCCAGGCGGCCGCACGGTCGTGTCCCTCATCGAGGGCCACCCCCGCGATCCGAAGCGGCAGCTCCACGTTCTCGAGGGCGGTGAGCGTCGGGAGGAGGCCGAAGCTCTGGAACACGACCCCCATCGTCGTCCGCCGGAGCGTCCGCCGCTCTTGCGGGTTCATCGCTCGGATGTCGGCGCCCTTCCAACGAACGATCCCCTCGTCGGGGCGGTCGAGCCCGGACAGCACGCCGATGAACGTCGTCTTCCCCGACCCTGACGGTCCCATGAGGGCGACGAAGTCCTTCGGTCGGAGCGCGAGGGAGGCGCCGCGGACCGCGAGGACACCGTTCGCGCCGGGGTACGTGCGCACGATGCCTTCAGCGGCGAGGATCGGATCAGGCATGGCCGGTCTCGCTCTTCCGGCGCAGGCGGACCTCGTCGGGCGTGACCTCCACCTCGAGGTCGGCTCCCCCAAGGGCCGCCACGGCTTCATCCGGCAATCGCACGCGTCCGTCGTCGGCCACCGGGTCGACGTGCACCCCTTCGGTCAGGATGCGGCCGTCTCGCACCCGGATCCGCCGATCGGCGCGGCGCGCGGCCGCCAGGTCGTGCGTCACCATCACGATCGTCACATCGAACTCGCGGTTCACCGCTCGGAACGCCTCCAGGACGCGATCGGACGAGACGGAGTCGAGCTCAGCCGTCGGCTCGTCGGCGAGGAGGAGGGTCGGGGTGTTCGCCAACGCGACGGCGATCGCCGCGCGCTGCTGCTCGCCCCCAGACAACTGTCCGACCTTGTGGTTCGCGCGATCCGCTAACCCCACGAGGCTCAGCAGCTCATCGGATCCACGCCGACGGCCCTCGGCCGCTCCGCGATGCAGCACACGGGGGAGCCTGACGTTCTCGTAGACCGAGAGGTACGGGACGAGGTTGCGGGCCGTCCCCTGCCACACGAACCCCACGCGCTCGGCGCGGTAGTCGGTCAGGGCGTCGTCGTCGAGGAGGCCGAGGTCGTGCCCGTCCACCTCTACGGTGCCGGCGGACGCCCGATCGAGGCCGCCGAGGAGGTTCAGGATCGTGGACTTCCCGGCGCCGCTCGGGCCCACGACCGCGAGGAACTCGCCGCGCGGGATGTCGAGGTCGACGCCTCCCAGCGCCACGACGCCCGTATCGCTCACGCGGTAGACCTTGAACACGTGGCGGAGACGCACCAGCGGGACGCGCGAATCGGGAGCGAAGAACTCCGCGCTCACCATCGTCATTCGGCCTCACCTCGCAGCACGCCCGTCACCGACGATCGCATCAGCGTACGGATCGCGAGCCCGAGCCCGACGAGCGTCGCGAGCACGATGGCCACGAGCGCCACGCCCAGGCTCGTCCAGTCGAGGACCAGGACCGGCTTCGGATAGGAGACGCCGAGGCTCGTCCCGATCGACGGCATCACGAGGCGGAGCGTCAGGTAGCCGAGTCCGAGTCCCGCCACGATCGCGAACCCGAGCAACACCGCCTGCTCGAGCAGGAGCGTCCGGCGGATCTGCGATCGCTCCGTCCCCATGGCTCGGAGCGCGGCGAACTCGTAGTCGCGCCGCCGTTGCGAGAAGTACAGGCTGGCTGCAACGCCCAGGACGACCAAACCGATCCCGGCCGCGGCCGCGGTGAAGTTCATCCCCACGGCGAGGCTCTGCGGCAGCTGCGCCAGGGCTCCTTCGATGGGCTCGGCCCGCTGGACGAGTCCGGGGATGAACCCTGCCTGTCGGAGCGCCGGCAGGGGAGAAGCGGCACCCATCGCCCACGCCTCGTTGAGCGTCAGACCCGGCTCGGGGACGGCGAGCTCCCGTTCGAGGAGGCCCGGGGCGGACACCACGATGAACGGGGCGTTCGGCACGACGCTTGGGAACTGGTCGGCGGTCGCCACGCCGCGCAGCTCGATCTGCTGGCCGCCGAGCGTCACCGTGAAGCCATCTCCCGCCTGGCTCGCGACCGAGGTCGAAAGCAACGCCGGCATCGCGGCCGGATGCGGGACCAGTCCGGCGATCACGGCCCCCGCACCGATCTGGACGTGGAAGAGGTACCCGCTGCCGTCGGCGGCGAACGTCCCGGCGCTGCCGCGCCACGTCAAGGGCTCCCAGCCGTCGAGCGGGAACGGCGCGCCGTCGACGCTCACTCCGTCGATCCCGATCGGGAACCGGAACGGGAGGTTGAGCGTGGTCGCCGCCTGGAACGTGATCGACAGCAGGCGTGTCCCGGGGGAGAGCGAGATCTGGTACGTGGCGGTTCCCGCCGAGACGAGCTGCGGTGTGGGGGTGTGCGCCTCATCGTTCGCGTCGAGCACGGTGGCGGAGACGAGGATCCCGGCCGCATCCTTCGGGACCTGGAGCGTGAGGGTGAGGGTTCGCGCGCCCGGGGGGAGTTCGATGCCCGTAGGCGCCGTCCGCAGGCTCTGGAGGATGTCGTCCAGGGATGAGTCCGAGAAGTCGGACCGCCACCACCCGCCCTGCGCGTACGTCGCCGGGTCGATCGCCAGCGCGGTCGGGGGCAGGCCGTACGCGCCGCTGCGGATATCCGGTTCGGTGCGGATCACCGGCGTGGTCCGGGCCGGCATGTGCTCGACCGCGTTCAGCACATCGGCGGGCGGCGAGACACCCACGTTCCAGTCGGCGCCCACGATCGCATGGGCGGCGTCGGCGTGGTTGGTGAGCACGATCTCTCGATACGACGTGGAGACGACGAGGAGCCCCATCGCCAACAGGAGGAGGAGCGCCGCCGCGTAGCCCGCCCCGGGGGCTCGCCCGAGCTTGCGCCCCGCGAGGTAGGCCGGGATGTGTCTCGAGCGACCCACCCGGCCATCCATGCGTCGGAACGCGAAGAGCAGGAGGCGCAACGCCAGGAACGACGCGGCGAAGAGGAGGAGCGTCGGCGCGAGCAGCACCAGGGGATCGATCGATCCCGCCCCGGGTTCCGGCTTGGTTCCGCCGCGCAACTGGATGAAGGCGAACACCGCCACCGGCAGGATCACCAGTTCGACCGGCAGGCGCGACAGCAGCGGCCGGTCCTCACGAGACACCGCGCGACGTTCCTCCAGGACGGTCCGGTTGATGTACGGGAGGGAGAGCAGCAACAGGATGACGGCGCCGACGAGCGCCGTGAACGCGCCGAGCAGCTCCGCCGTGCTGCTCAGATGCACCGGGAACAGCACGCCGGGAAGGGTCGGGCCGTTCGAGTGTCCGGCGAGCCGCGCCAGCCCGAGCCCGATCAGCAGCCCAAGCGGGAACGCGATCAGCGCCGCGATCCCCGCCTGCACCGCCTGCGCGAAGAACAACGTCCGGCGCGAGAATCCTCGGCTATGCAGGACCGAGAGCTCGAACGCCTGCCGGGTGAGGGTGAGCGCACCCACCCCGGCGAGCACGGCGAGCGTCACGGCGCCGATCTGGAAGACGACGAGCAGGATCGGGATCTTGAGGTTCTCGACCCGCTGCTCGACCAGCTGGAAGAGGGTGTCGAGGCCGGTCACCACACGGATCGATGACAGATCGGTCTCGTCACTCAGTTGCGCCTCGATCTCCTGGAGTTGGCCGGGGATCTGACGCGCCTCCGTGTACGGCACCCCGTCGAGGGCGAGATACACATCCCAGGCGTACTCGCTCGTCAGATCGAGCCGGTCGGCCGCGCGGAGCATCGTGTCGCGCGAGACGAGGATCGGCTCCGGCTGGGTGGAGTCCGGCGGGGGGAAGGGGCTGCGCGTCCCGAACCAGAACGGGTCACCTGCGTCGGGAGGGGTGTAGGTGCCGCTGACGGTGAGCGACATGACCTGTCCGGTCGGTCCGACCACGGTCATCTCGTCGCCGATCTTGATACCGGCTGTCTGTGGCGTCCCGGCGACGACCGCGACCTCGCCCGGCCCGGGGGGGTTCCCTTGGAACGTCAGCTCGTCCTCGGCGCCGTCGCGGAACAGGATCGGCGCGGACGGCCCGTCGACGCCGCCGATCCGAACGGTGGACAAGCCCTGGCTGATCACCCGTTCGACGGGGAGTGGCGCGACCGCGTCGTTGATCGTGGAGTCTGCCTGTTCCCAACCGAAGGTCGATGTGCCGAACACCTGGAAGCGCGCGTTCACGACCGTCACCGCCGCACCGTGAAGGGTCGATGAGAGGATCGCCTCGCGTGCGGCGTCGGCGTAGATCGGCCCGGCGACCAGCACGCCGACGCTGAAGGCCAGGGTCACCACGACCGCGAGACCCAGCAGGCGCTGGGCCACGAACCGCTTGAGCAGGAACCGGAGCGTCGCCATGTGTGTGGTGGACCGCCCCGACGACCCGCGTCGCTACCCCCGACGGCCCGCCCGATGATACGGAGCGGGCCGACCGACTCGACGACGCTGTTTGCGGAACCTTGCCCTGCGCGGACCCCTATCGGACGGCATCGGAGCGCCGCGAACCGCCTGTTAGGCTGACGTTTCGAGCCGAACGCCGGTGGATGCCGGCAGATCTTCCGAGGAGTGATCGCAGTGGAGAGGCCCGAGATCATCCTGGCGCCCGGTCCGACGCCGATCCCGCCGGAGGTGTTGCTCGCCCAAGGGAGCCCGCTGGTCTACCACCGCGGCCCGGGATTCGGGAAGCTCATGCGCGACGTCACGGCGCGGCTGGCGTCGCTCTACCGGACGTCGAGCGCCGACGTCCTCCTGATGACGTCGAGCGGCACCGGCGGTCTCGAGTCCGCGATCCAGAACTGCTTCTCGCCCGGCGACGAGGTCTTCGTACCGCTCGCAGGGTTCTTCGCCGATCGGTGGAAGCGTCTCGCGGAGGCGTACGGACTCACCGTCCACACGATCGAGTACGAGTGGGGCACTCGGATCCGTCCCGATGAGGTGGCGGCCGCACTCGCCGAGCACCCGGTCAAGGCCGTCCTGTTGACGCAGAGCGAGACGTCGACCGGGGTGATCCAGCCGATCGAGGCGCTCGCGCGGGTCGCGAACGAGCACGGGGCCCTCGTCATCGCCGACGTCGTCTCCTCACTCGGCGCCGTGCCGTTCGCGTTCGACGACTGGGGCGTGGACGTGGCGGTCGGCGGCTCCCAGAAAGCGCTCTCCGCTTCTCCGGGGATCGCGTTCGTGGCGCTCAGCGAGCGTGCGTGGGCGGCGACCGAGCACGCGACCAACCCGCGGTTCTATTTCGACTGGGCCACCTACAAGCGATTCGCCGAGCTGCCGGATCCCGAGAACCCGTGGACGCCGGCGATCAGCGTGATGCAGGGGCTCCACGCGGCGCTCGAGCTGTACTTCCAAGACGGCCTGGACGCCGCGCTCGTCCGGCACCAGAGGCTGTCGCGAGCAGTGAAGGACGGCGCGCAGGCGCTCGGTTTGGACCTGTTCGGCGAAGGGCTGGAACAGAACTGGACCGTGACCGCGATCCGCGCTCCCGAGGGGATCGATGCGGACACGATCGCGAACCGGATCCGTTCGGATTTCGGGGTGGTCCTCGCTCCCGGGCAAGGCCCTCTGAAAGGGAAGGTGTTCCGTATCGGGCACTTCGGCTACTTCAGCGAGCTCGACATCCTCCGCGGCCTGGCTGCGCTCGAGATGACCCTCGAACGCCTGGGATACCCGGTGAAGCGCGGATCGGCGGTTGCGGCCGCCGAGGGCGTGTTCGCGGAACCCCAGGGCTAGTCCTCCGTGCGCGTCCTCGTTACCGAGAAACTCTCCGAGCAGGGTCTCGACCTGCTCCGTCGCGACTTCCAGGTGGACGTCCGTCCGGAGCTCGCGACGGGTGATCTCGTGAGGGAGATCGGGCCCTACGAAGCGCTCATCGTGCGGTCGCAGACCCGCGTCACGGCCGACGTGTTGGAGGCGGCCGAGCATCTGCGGGTGGTCGCGCGCGCGGGGATCGGTCTCGACAATGTCGACGTCGACGCCGCGACCCGCCGAGGGGTCATGGTGGTGAACGCCCCGCAATCCAACGTGATCTCCGCCGCCGAGCACTCCCTGGCGCTCCTGCTCGCTCAGGCCCGGAACGTGCCGCAGGCCAACGCCGCACTGAAAGCCGGAAAGTGGGAGCGGGCCGAATGGGAAGGCGTGGAGCTCGCGGGGAAGACGCTCGGGGTGATCGGTCTCGGACGCGTGGGCGCGCTGGTCGCGGCTCGCGCCACCGCGTTCGGGATGCGCGTGATCGCGTACGACCCGTACGTATCCGCCGAGCGGGCGAAGGAGATGGGCGTGGACGTGATGCCGACGTTGGAGGCGCTCCTCGTCCAGGCCGACTTCGTGTCGATCCACCTCCCGCGGACCGCGGAGACGGAGCGACTGATCGGAGCGCACGAGCTCTCGTTGATGAAGCCCGGCGCCCGCCTGATCAACACCGCCCGCGGGGGGATCGTAGACGAGGAGGCCCTCGCCAAGGCGATCGAAGACGGCCACTTGGGCGGCGCCGCGCTCGATGTGTTCGCGACCGAGCCCACCGTGGACAGCCCGCTGTTCCACTACGACAACGTCGTGGTGACCCCGCACCTCGGTGCCTCAACCCGCGAGGCGCAGGACAAGGCTGGCACCACCGTCGCGGAGATGGTCCGACTGGCGCTGCGCGGGGAATTCGTCCCCTACGCCGTCAACGTGTCCGCCGGAGCGGATGTCTCCGAGATCGTCCGGCCGTTCGTCGCCCTGGCCGAGCGGTTAGGGGCGCTCCTCGCCGGTCTGGCGGAGGGAGGCGTGCGCTCGATCGTCTGTTCGTACCTCGGACGCATCGCGGAAGCCGATACCCGCGTGCTCACGCTCGCGATCCTGAAAGGCATCCTGGGCAAGGTGGTCCACGAGCCGGTCTCGTTCGTGAACGCGCCGATGCTCGCGCGCGAGCGCGGGATCACGGTGAGTGAGATGCGCTCGACGGTTTCGGAGGACTACGTGAGCCTGATCTCGTTACGCGCCGACACGGACGACGGACCGGTGAGCGTCGGAGGGACGCTCGTCGGCAAGCGGAACGCCGAGCGGGTGATGCAGGTGTACGACTTCGACGTCGAGATGGCCCCTGCCGAGCACATGATCTTCTTCACCTATGAGGACCGTCCGGGGATCATCGGCACGGTCGGGACGATCCTGGGGGAGCATGGAGTGAACATCGCGACGATGGAGGTCGGTCGTCAGAGCGAGGGCGGTATCGCACTGATATGCCTGACGGTCGACGCTCCCGTGCCGCCGCATGTGCTCTCGCATGTTGCGTCTGAGATCGGAGCGAGCCGGCTCCGCTCGATCACGCTCCCCGCCTGAGATCGTCGTCGCGATATCGTTCGACGTCGAGATATCCGTGCTAGACTCCCTCGGTTATGAGGCGACTCCACTCGAGCATCCGGTACGCCGGCACGGTCTGACGCGCACCCCCGCGTCACGTGCCCGGTAGGTCGTCGAGTCACGCCCACCCTCGAACCACAGGAGTCGCACCATGAGTCACACACCAAGGTCCAACGTTCGCAGACTGGCGTTCGGCCGTCTGATCTCCGTCACCGGCGGCGCCGCCGCGTACACGGCGCTGAACTTCACGGTGTGGCACGAGACGCACTCGCCGAAGATGCAGGCCCTGTCGCTTCTCTTGACGTTCGGCGTGGCCGGCATCCTCGGCCCGTTCGCCGGCGCTCTCGGCGACCGCTTCGACCGCCGGAAGGTCATGATCTGGTCGGAGGCCGCGGCGGCCGTCGTCTTCACGGCGATGGCGTTCGTCCATACACCGATCTGGTTGATCGGGTTCGCGTTCTGTTCCGCGATGGTCGAACAGCCGTTCTTCTCCGCGTCGCGCGCGGCCATCCCGGCGCTCGTCGAACGAGAGGACGACGTGTCGTGGGCGAACAGCCTCGTCACGACGGGCGTTCATGCCGGGATCGCGATCGGGCCCGTCATCGGTGGGTTGCTGGTCGGAGCCATCGGCGCGTCGACCGTGTTCGCGCTGAACGCGGCGACGTTCGTCATCTCCCTCGTCCTGACGATCACGATCAAGGGTCGTTTCCGCGACCCATCCTCACCGACGACCGACGAACATCGCGGCATCTCCGCGGGCCTGCGGTTCCTCGTGAGCGACCCTGTCCTGCGGCGGATGTCCGTGGCGTGGCTCGTCTTCGTGCTCGGGATGGGGATGGGGATGGTTGCCGACGCCCCCCTCGCGGACCATTTCGGTGCGGGTGCCATCGGCTTCGGCTTGTTGATCGCCTGCTGGGGAACGGGATCGGTCCTGGGTTCTCTCGGGGGCCGATGGATGACCGCGAGGACCGAGCCCACCTGGATGATGTTCGGGGCGGGGGGGATCGCGTTCGCCGCCTTCGGCGTGGGATTCTTCCCGCTCTTCTGGCTCGTGCTGCTGTCCCTGTTCGTGATGGGCATGAGCGACGGCCTCACCATCGTGGCGGAGAACGGCATCATGCAACGTCGAACTCCGGACGAGGTGCGGAGCCGCACGGTCGCCGCGTTCGAAGCGGTCCTGTCGTTCGGGCTCGCGATCGCCTACATCGTGGCCGCACCGGTCCTGCGGGCGGTCGGACCGCAAGCGGTCTACCGGGTCGGCGGCGCGGCTGCTCTTTGCGCCGGTCTGATCCTGCTCCCGCTCGGACGGCTCCGTCGTGATCCCGTGGTCGAGGATGCGCCCGTACACGGAGCGGATGTCGCTGAGGAGATCGTCGAGCTGACGGCGCAGCCCGCGGCGCCACCCGGCATCTAGTTGAACGAGCGGTCAGGGGATCTCGATCCCCTGACCGCTCGATCCTCGTGCGATAGCGGCCACGCTCCGACCTTGCCCTGAACGGCCGTTCAGGGATAGGGTGAGCGAGCTCTTCACCCTCTATGACGGACCGCTACGACGCGATCGTGATCGGCGGAGGCCACAACGGCCTCGTGGCGGCGGCGTACCTGGCGAAAGCCGGCGCGCGAACCGTCGTCTTAGAGGCCCGGCACAAGACCGGCGGTGCGGCGGACACGATGGCTCCGTGGCCCGAGGCGCCGGAGTTCAAGGTCACCACGCTCAGCTACGTGATGAGCTTGATGCCCGACACGATCCTGCAAGACCTGGAGCTGGCGAGTCATGGGTATGAGGTGCATCCGACCGGTCCCTACTTCGTCCCGTTCCCCGACGGTCGCTTCATCATCGAGGAAGACGACCCCAAGAAGAACCACGCGGAGTTCGCGAAGTTCTCGAAGCGAGACGCCGACGCGCTCGAGCAGTGGGAGGCGTGGATCGGCGGGCTCGCCGACGTGCTCGGTCCGCTCCTGATGACGACCCCTCCTCGCCTGGGTTCCAGCCGTCCGTCGGATATCCGGGAGCAGCTCAAGCTGGCGTGGCGGTTCCGCGGGATGAACGTTCGCGGCGTGGGAGACATCACTCGGTTGATGACGATGTCGATCGTGGACATCCTGGATCGGTTCTTCGAGTCGGATCAAGTGAAGACCGTGATGTCGCTGAACGGACTGATCGGCACCTGGGCTGGACCGCACGAACCCGGCACCGGCTACGTGATGGCGCACCATTCGATCGGCGACGTTGGCAACGGGACCGTCGGCGCCTGGGCGGTCCCGACGGGTGGGATGGGTGCCGTCGCCGCGGCGCTCGAGTCGAGCGCGCGAACGTCCGGCGCCGAGGTGCGAACCAACGCGCGCGTGCAGAAGATCCTCACGCGCTCAGGCGCGACGACCGGCGTACGCCTGGAGAGCGGCGAGGAGCTCGCGGCGCGGACCGTCGTGACCGCGATCCACCCGAAGATCACGTTCCTGCAACAGCTCGACCGGCATGAGCTCCCGGAGGACTTCGTGCGCGACATCGAGTCGTGGAGCTCCCGGAGCGGCGTGGTCAAGATCAACTGCGCGTTGGACCGGGCGCCGGTCTTCACGGCGAAACCCGACCTCGCGGATCTCTCGGGTGGGTTCGAGCTGGCTCACTCGATCGCGTATCTCGAAGAGGGGTTCGAGCAGGCACGGGCGGGGGTGCCGGCCGCGCGGCCCTTCTCGGACGGGGTGATGCCGACCACGTACGACCCCACGCTCGCGCCGGAGGGCAAGCACATCGTGTCGTTGTTCACGCAATGGGTGCCGCACACCTGGTCGGAGGAACCGCACCGCGACGAGCTCGAGGCGTATGCCGACCGCGTGATCCAAGGGTACGACGACCTCGCACCGGGGTTCGAGGACTCGATCCTGCATCGGCAGGTGATCGGTCCTTACGACATGGAGCAGGAGTGGGGGTTGATCGGCGGCAACATCTTCCACGGCGAGCTCTCTGCGGAGCAGTTGTTCCACATGCGACCGGCTCCGGGCTACGCGGACTACCGAACCCCGATCCGCGGCCTGTACCAGTGCTCGAGCGCGACGCATGCCGGCGGAGGCGTGACCGGGATCCCCGCGTACAACTGCGTCCGGGAGATCAGGAAGGATCGTAAGCGTCACAAGGGCTCTCGACGAAAGGCCGAACGATGACAGACCAACACACGACGTTCCCGTTCTACCTGGCGACCTGGTACCGGAAGTCGCCCTACTACCAGCGAACCGTGGAAGCAGGGTGCACCAGTTGGGATCTGTACAACCACATGCTGATCCCCACGCTCTACGACGATGATCTGAAGGAGTACTGGCACCTGCTGAACCACGTGACGCTCTGGGACGTGGCGGTCGAGCGCCAGGTGGAGATCACCGGTCCCGACGCGGCGCGGTTCACCCAGCTGCTGACGCCCCGCGACCTGTCGAAGACCGCGGTCGGTCAATGCAAGTACGTACTGATCTGCGCGCCGAACGGCGGCATCGTCAACGATCCGATCCTGTTGAAGCTGGCGGAGGATCGATTCTGGCTCTCGCTCGCCGACTCCGATGCGTTGCTGTTCGCGATGGGCGTGCAGGCGTTCGCGGGGATGGACGTGGAGCTCCGCGAACCCGACGTTTCACCGCTCCAGGTCCAAGGCCCCCGATCGAAGGACGTGATCCAGGCGCTGTTCGGCGACGACGTCATGAACCTCAAGTACTACTGGTGCACGGAGACGGATGTTGACGGCATCCCCGTGGTGGTGTCGCGTACGGGTTGGACCGGCGAGGTCGGATACGAGATCTACCTGTGCGACGGCAGCCGCGGCACGGACCTCTGGGACAAGGTGATGGAGGCTGGCCAGACGTTCGACATCCGGCCGATCGCGCCGAGCGACCAGCGACGGATGGAGGCGGGGATCTTCAACTACGGCAACGACATGGACATCACGAACAATCCGTTCGAGGTGACCGGTCTCGAGCGTCTGGTCGAGCTCGACAACGACAACGTGGTGGTGTCGCGAGGAGCGCTCGCGCGGATCGCTGCAGCGGGCGTGGAGCGGAAGCTCGTCGGCGTCAAGATCGAGGGGCCGCCGCTCCCGATGTGGCTCGAGGACTTCTGGCCGGTCGTGGCGAACGATGGCGTGGTCGGTCGCCTCACGTCCGCTTCGTACTCACCTCGACTCGACCTGAACATGGGGTACGCCTGGATCCCGATCGAGCTCGCGGCGGAGGGTACGGCTCTCCAGGTCGACTCCCCACGCGACCCGATGGCGGCGACCGTGACCTCCCTCCCGTTCCTCGATCCGAAGAAGGACGTGCCGAAGAGCTAGTCTGCCCCAGACTAGAGAACGACGACCTCCTCGGGGAGACGCCATGATGACGCCATGGAGAGCCTCCGCGGACACCTGCTACTCGCCGGGGCGGCGCTGTGGGATCCGAACTTCCGCCGATCGGTGGTGCTGATCGCCCACCACGACGAGGAGGGTGCGGTGGGCGTGGTGCTGAACGATCGCACCGACGTGACGGTCGCCGAGGCCATCCCGCAGCTGGGCGATCTGGTTCCCGCGGACGAGCCGTTGTTCGTTGGCGGGCCTGTAGAGCCGCAGGCGGCCGTCGTGATCGCCGACTTCGAGGATCCGAGCCTGGCCGAGATCATCGCGCTCGACTCGATCGGGTTCCTCCCGCCGGAGACCGGTCCGGAGATCGAGATGGGGATCCGCCGCGCTCGGGTGTTCGCCGGTTACTCGGGGTGGGGACCTGGTCAGTTGGAAGCAGAGATGGCGCAGGGATCGTGGATCGTCGAGCGCGCCACGCCGGCGGACGTCTTCCCACCCGACCCGTCGCGGCTCTGGGATACCGTGCTCAGACGGAAAGGGTCGGGGTTCGACCTGTTGCGTGCGATGCCGGTCGATCCGACGATGAATTGACCGCCCAAGGCGGTCTGCGAGAGGGAGGGTGGCATGTCCGACGTTGCTCGGGACGCACTCGTCGAGCGGCTGTTCGCCGCGAGCCTTGGGATGGGCGAGGTGCTCACGGTCTACCTCGGAGACTCACTGGGGTTCTACCGCGCCCTCGATCGGGCGGGCGAGCTGACCGCATCGGGTCTCGCGGCCGAAACCGGCGTCTTCGAACGGTACGCGCGCGAGTGGCTCGAACAACAGGCAGCGGCGGGGATCCTCGCGGTCGATGACGTGTCGGCTGCAGATCATGAGCGTCGCTTCTCGCTTCCGGCCGGGCACATCGAGCCGCTCCTCGACCCGGACAGCCCGTACTCGATCGCGCCGCTCTGCAAATCGTTCGTCGCCATGGCCGGCGCGATGCCCAGCGTCGTCGCAGCGTTCCGGAGCGGAGACGGTGTGCCCTGGGAGCGATACGGCGTTGACATGGCGGAAGCTCAGGGCGACTTCAACCGCCCTTGGCTCGTGGGGTCGCTCGGCACCGAGTACCTCCCTTCGATCCCCGATCTCCACGAGCGACTCTCGGCACAACCGAACGCCCGTGTGGCCGACATCGCGTGCGGTGCCGGGTGGGCGGCCATCTCGCTCGCCCGCGCATACCCGGCGATCACGGTGGATGGCTTCGATCTGGATGCAACCGCGGTGGACCTCGCCAGAGCGAACGCCGAGAGAGCCGGTGTGGCGGATCGCGTTCGGTTCGAGGTCCGCGACGCCGCCGATCCGGCGTTGGAGGGCCACTACGACTTGGCGGTCGTCGTGGAGGCGATCCACGATCTCGCGCAGCCGGTCGCGGTGCTCGGGGCGATCCTGAGGATGCTCAGACCCGGGGGCACGCTGATCGTTGCCGACGAGCGCGTCGAAGATTCGTTCACCGCGCCGGCCAGCGAGGTCGAACGCATCTTCTTCACGTACAGCGTTTTGTGCTGCCTTCCCTCCGGGATGGACGACCACACGGCGGCCGGGACCGGCACGGTGATGCGCAGGTCGACGTTCGAGCGCTACGCGACCGATGCGGGTTTCGCGAACGTCTCCGTGCTCCCCATCGAGCACGACTTCCTTCGCTTCTACCGGCTCGATCGGAACGGCTGACGGTAGGCTGCGCACCCACCACACGCGAGGAGGCCCGATGGCGTCGGAGACGTTCACGTTCTACATCCAACCCTGGTATCGGAAATCGCCCTACTTCGAGGCGACGAAGCGGGCGGGTTGCAAGAGCTGGGGCCTGTACAACCACATGCTGCTGCCTACCCTCTACGACGACCCGGTCACCGAGTACCAGGCGCTCCTGAACGACGTGACGATGTGGGACGTGAGCGTCGAGCGGTGCGTAGAGATCACGGGACCCGACGCGTTCGAGCTCACCAACCTGATCACGTGCCGGGACCTGACCACGTGCGATGTCGGGCAGTGCAAGTACGTGCTGCTCACCGCGGCGGACGGCGGGATCGTGAACGACCCGGTGCTCCTCCGGCTAGGAGAGAACCACTTCTGGCTCGCTCTCGCGGACAGCGATGCGCTGCTGTACGTGGCCGGCGTCGCGGCCGGCCGGGGTATGGACGTGACGATCCGAGAGGCAGACGTGGCGCCGATGCAGATCCAGGGTCCGCGTTCGAAAGACGTGATCGGTGCGTTGTTCGGCGACGCCGTGCGTGATCTTCGCTACTACTGGTGCGCCGAGGCTGAGGTCGACGGGATCCCGGTCGTGGTGTCGCGGACGGGTTGGACCGGTGAGGTCGGCTATGAGATCTACCTCCGCGACTCCAGCCGGGGCGACGATCTGTGGGAGCGCGTCCGCCAAGCGGGCGAGCCGTTCGGGATCCGCGCGATCGCCCCATCGGAAGCCCGGCGGATCGAGGCGGGCATCTTCAATTACGGGAGCGACATGCGCGTCGAAGACACGCCGTTCCATGTGAGCGGTCTGGAGAAGTTCGTCGAGCTCGGGCAGGATCAGGACTTCATGGGCAAAGCGACGCTCACGCGATTGGCCGAGACGGGCGTCGATCGCAAGCTCGTGGGGATCGACATCGGAGGTGAGCCGATGATCGACGAGGGTGCGCTGAACGACGTGTGGCCCGTGCACGCTGCAGGCGGGGAGCCGATCGGTCGCGTCACCGCGGGCGCGTGGTCGCCGCGGCTCGAGCGCAACGTCGGCTTCGCGTGGGTCCCGGCTTCGCACATGGCCGATGGGACGGCGCTCGAGCTCGCAGATCCACGGGGCGCACGCGCCGCGGTCGTCGCGCCGCTCCCGTTCGTCGACCCGTCGAAGCGCATCCCCGTGTCGTGACGCCGGATCGTGATTATCCGGATCCGCGGCCGGACGGTCGCGTTGGCTACTATGAGGTCTTGACGAGGGGCGCAGAACCGACCGGCTTCGATCACGCAGTCGATTTCTACGACGAGACCCGCGGGTTGTCCTTGGACACGTTGGGGGTGACGACCGACCTCCTGGCCTCCCAGCTACGAGGTTGCCGTCGGGTGCTGGAGGTCGGCGTGGGCACCGGTCTCCTCGCACTCCCGCTCTCCGGTCGCAGCTTCCGCGTGGATGGGATCGACCTGTCGGAACCGATGCTCCATCGCCTCCGGGAGAAGAGCTCCGACGATCGGATCGGTCTCGCGGTCGCCGATGCGGAGCGGCTCCCGTTCCGGACTGCTTCGTTCGACGGTGCCTACCTCCGTCACGTGTTGCATCTGATCCCCGATTGGCATGCCGCCCTGGCCGAGGTCGCGCGCGTCGTCCGTCCGGGAGGTCGGTTCCTGGCCAGCATCACGGACTATTCGGGGCTGTACGAAGAGGTGCAGGAACGGTTCCTTCGAGAGGCGGGAGATCTGCCATTGGCTGTCGGCTTGTTGCCCAACGATCCGGGATCGCTCGTTACGGCGATGGCCGTCTTCGGTGCCAGGGGCAGGCGACTTCCTCTGGTCCGGGGTCGCAGGAGCCTCACCCTGGATCGGTTCCTGCATCACATCGAACGCGGGCACTACACGTGGACCTGGCCGGCGTCGGAGCGTGAACGCCTCCACGCCGTCCAGCGCGTCCGCTCGTGGTTGCATCGGCGGTTCGGCGACCTGGATCGGCCCGTCGAGCCGGAGTACCTCGTCGAGTGGTGGGCGTTCGACCTGCCGCTCCGACCGCTCGTGGCCGGGAGGCGATCCGGTTGAACTCCGAAGCGTCTTCCGTCGCGTTCGACCGGGCGGCGGCGTATTACGACGCGACCCGCGGGTTCTCGTCGTCGGGCGAGCGGGCGATGACCGAGTTGCTCTCGGGCGAGCTCTCGGGCCGAGGTCGCGTCCTCGAGGTCGGCGTGGGCACCGGGCAGGTAGCGCTCCCGCTTCACGCGGCGGGCATCCCGCTCGCGGGGATCGACCTGGCTCGTCCGATGATGGATGTCCTGATCGGGAAGGCGGGAGGTCGGTCGCCGTTCCCGCTCGTACAGGCCGATGCGACCCAGATGCCGTTCGGCGATGACGCGTTCGGCGCGGCGTACCTGCGATGGGTGCTCCACCTGATCCCCGATTGGCGCGCCGCCCTGGCCGAGATGGTCCGCGTCGTGCGCCCGGGAGGGCTCCTGTGCACGTCGATCGGCAGCTACGGAGGACCGCGCGCCGAGATCCAGGAGCGGTTCGCGGAGCTCGCCGGCGTGTCGACCGAACCGGTCGGCCTGACCTGGTCCGGCGACCAAGCCCTGGACGAAACGATGGCCACCTTCGGTGCCGTGAAGCGCGAGCTCCCGTCGATCACGGATCTCGAGCGCAACGGCATCGAGGAGTTCATCGAGGGGATCGCGGGGAACGCCTACTCCTGGACCTGGAAGGTCGAGGACCCGACGAGGCTGGCGGCGCTGGCCGACGAGGTTCGTCAGTGGGCGGAGGAACGATGGGGACCACTCGGCGACATCCCGCTGCAGACGTTCGAGATCGCCTGGGTCGCCTACGACCTCCCCGGTTGAGTTCCTGCCGAGCCCGTCCGCTTGTCGATATCCTGGAAGGCCACACCTCCGGGCGCCGATCCGTGCGCCCGGTCGAGACGAGGAGGGTCCACGGTGCCGATCACGCAGGTCGAGAAGATCTGGATGGACGGCGAGCTCGTGGACTGGGCCGACGCCAAGATCCACGTGCTCTCCCATGCGCTGCACTACGGCACCGGCGTATTCGAGGGCATCCGGGCGTACGAGACATCCCGCGGTCCGGCGATCTGGCATCTCGACGAACACCTCCGTCGTCTCTACCGCAGTGCGAAGCTCTATCACCTGGACATCCCGTTCGCGGTCGACGCGGTCGGCGAGGCGATGAAGGACGTGATCCGCGCCAACGGCCTGGACGCGTGCTACATCCGTCCGCTGGTGATGCGCGGCTACGGTGAGATGGGCGTGAACCCGCTCCTGGCGCCGGTGAACGTGATCATCGCCGTGTGGCCGTGGGGCGCTTACCTGGGTGAAGAGGCGCTCGAGCAGGGCGTACGGATCAAGATCAGCAGCTGGCGCCGGAACGGGCAGAACTCGCTCCCGGCGGCGGCGAAGGCGACCGGCCAGTACCTCAACAGCGTGCTCGCCAAGGTGGAGTCGCTCAAAGCCGGGTACGACGAAGCCATCATGCTGAACGAGCAGGGGTTCATCACCGACGGCTCCGGCGAGAACGTGTTCATCGTCCGTGGTGGGGTGCTGACGACGCCGCCGACGCAGGCCGGGTGCCTCGACGGCATCACCCGGGGCAGCGTGATCCAGATCGCACGCGATCTGGGTTATGAGGTCCGGGAAGAGAACCTCGTCCGAAGCGACCTCTACAACGCGGACGAGTGCTTCTTCAGCGGGACCGCGGCCGAGATCACACCGATCCGCGAGGTCGACGATCGCGCCGTGGGGGAAAGCCATCGGGGACCGATCACCAAGGAGCTCCAGGGCGCCTTCTTCTCCGCCACGAAGGGCGAGACGGAGAAGTATGCCGACTGGCTCACGCACGTGAACTAGGTCGCGCTCGACCTTCCGTTCCGCTCTTGTCCGTCGCGATGGTTCCATGGCAGGATTCGCGAGCCCGGCCGTCCGTCGAGGGGGGAGCAGGTGGCCGTAGCCGTCTCACCCGGATCGCCCATACCCGATGTTCGGGTCATCAAACGCTCGCTCGCGCTGGGCGCCCTCGTCTTCATCATGTTCTTCACGGTGTCGGGGGGCGCCTACGGCCTGGAGGACCTGGTCGGCTCCTCCGGCGCCGGCATGGCGATCCTGCTGATCATCCTGACCCCGATCTTCTTCAGCCTCCCGACCGCGTTGATGGTCGCGGAGCTCGCGACCGCGATGCCGGTCGAAGGTGGGTTCTACTTCTGGGTCAAGCGTGCGCTCGGCCCGTTCTGGGGATTCCAGGAGGGATGGTGGTCGTGGCTCACGACGTGGGTCGACATGGCGATCTATCCCGTGCTGTTCGTCGACTACTCAGCCACGTACTTCAAGATCTTCCAGACCAACGGCCTCGCGCGGTGGCTGCTCGGCGTGACGATGATCTGGTTCTTCACGTACCTGAACATCCGCGGAGCGAAGGTGATCGGGGATTCGTCGAAGATCTTCGGCGTGATCGTGCTCGCCCCGTTCGCGATCATGACGGTGCTCGGGCTGTTCCACATGCACTACAACCCGCTGCATCCATTCGTGTTGCACGGGCAGAGCATCGCCCAGTCCCTCAACCTCGGCCTGTTCGTCGTGATGTGGAACTACCTGGGGTGGGATGGCCTGTCGACGATCGCGGGCGAGATGAAGGATCCCAAACGCGACTACCCGAAGACCCTGATCATCACCCTGCCGTTGATCACGGCGTGCTACCTGCTGCCGGTGGTGGTCGGTCTCGCCGTCGTCGGTGTGGGACACGGGGTCACGTGGACGGCCGGAGCCTGGAACGAGATCGCGGACATCATCGGGGGAGGCTGGCTCAAGGCGCTCATGGCCTTCGGGGCCGTCGTGTCGGCAGCCGGCCTCTTCTCGGCCCTGCTGCTGTCGGTCACCCGCGTGCCGTTCGTGATGGGCGAGGATGGCTACCTGCCGAAGGTCCTGTTCAAGACGCACAAGAAATACGACACGCCGTGGGTCGCCCTGGTCGTGTCGAGCGCGATCTACTCCGTGTTCATCCTCGGGCCGTTCCAGAGCCTCGTGGTCGTGGACGTGATCATCTACGCCGGGGCGCTGATGCTGGAGTTCGTCGCCCTGCTGGTGCTTCGCGTCAAGGAGCCCAACATGGAGCGCCCGTTCAAGATCCCGGGTGGGATGCCGGCGATCGTGTTGATCTGTTTCTTCCCAGGGGCGTTCATCGTGCTCGCGATCTACGACCAGATCATGTGTGCGGGTTTCGCATCGACCGTGGGACTCTCGTTCCTGTTCCTCCTGAGCGGGCCGATCCTGTATCCGATCGCCCGGTACTTCAAGAAGCGGCGCGGCGAACCGGAACGGTACGCGCCGGACGAGATCGCCGAGGTGGAGGGATAGTGCCGTGAGCGACGAAGGCACGACGCCGGTCGACGACGACGAACCGCTCCGGATCCCCGAGATCGATACGACGATGGAGCGGATCCTCTGCCCCGTTGACGGGTCCGAGGGGTCCGAGATCAGTCTGGCTTGGGCGGACGCGATCTCATCCGTCACCGACGCCGAGATCGTCGTGGTGGTGGCCTGCGACCCACCGGTCACGATCCGGCGGCGCGGGATCCTCGAGGTCGAGCACCTCCGGGTGGAGATGGAGGAGGACGCGAAGGAGATCGCGACCGAGGCCATCGAATTGCTCCTCGCTCGCGGTCGTCGTGCCCGGGCCATCGTGGTGGTCGGTGAGCCGGTCGAGGCGATCCTCGAAACCTCGCAGACCGAAGACGTCGACCTGATCGTGATGGGGCGGCGCGGCCGCGGCCGGCTGCCCGGTGCGCTCGTGGGGTCGGTCTCGGAGAAGGTCGCCCGGCACGCCCCGGTGCCGGTGTTCCTTGCGAACTGAGGAGGGCGCGGAGATGACGAGCGGGCTGCCTCGGAGGGAGTTCCTCCGCCGGGCGGGCCTGGTGGGCATGGCCGCGGTGGCCGCGCCGATCCTCGCCGCTTGCTCCGACGAGTCGCTCGAGGCCAACGACGAGCTCTCGTTCTACAACTGGACCAACTACATCGCTCCCGCGATCCTCACGGACTTCCGCACGCAGACCGGGATCAGCACGACGTACACGACCTATACCTCCAACGACGAGCTCACGATCAAGCTGCTGCTCGCGAACACCCCACGCCGACACGGGCGGATGACGCACACGTTCGACCTCATGGTCCCCAGCGAGAACTTCGTTCGCAACTTCATCGATCAGGACCTGATCCAGGTCATCGACGGCTCGAAGAACCTCAAGAACATCGGGAACCTCCAGCCGGAGTTCCGGAACGAAGGGTTCGATCCGGGGAACAACTACACGATCCCCTGGGCGACGGGCACCACGGGGATCGGGTACGACACGTCGGTCTTCTCGGAGCCTCCCGACTGGACCGTGTTCCTCGATGAGAAGTACGCGGGGAAGATGACGGTCCTCGATGAGATCCGTGACGCATACGGAGCGTCGCTCTTCTCGCTCGGGAAGGACCCGAACGCCACGAGTTCCGCGGACATCGACGCCGCCACGCAACAGCTGATCAAGATGAAGGCCGTGATCAAGGGGTTCGACTCGGCCACGTACATCGACGGGTTGGCGACGGGTGAGCTGGTCGCCGCCCACGCCTACTCCGGCGACCTGCTGCAAGCCAAGGAAGACAATCCGAAGCTCGACTTCGTGCTCCCGCAGCAGGGCGCCCTCCGGTGGGTGGACTCGCTCTGCGTCCCCGTGCACGCTCCGCAGTTCGACAACGCACTCACGTTCATGGATTTCTACCTCCAGGGCGACATCTCCGCCCAGGTCTCGAACTACGTCCGGTACGACACGGCGAACACGGCCGCGGTGCCTCTGCTCGACCCCGACGTGGCGAACGACCCGGTGATCTTCCCGCCCGCTGACGTCTTGGCGCGCCTCTCGTTCACGGCCGACCTGGGAACGGACATCGAGAAGCTCTACCTGGACGGCTGGAAACAGGTGCAGGACGCCTGAAACGCTGCCCTCTCGCCTGCAGTAGGATGCCTCGCCCGTCCACCCCCACCGACGCCACAGGAGCGGCCCGATGAGCGAGGACACCGAAGCCCGATACCGACTGCCGAGGTCGGTGACGCCCAGCAGGTACGACCTCGCCTTGGAGCCAGACCTGGCCGGCGGCACGTTCGCTGGATCCCTTGATGTTGCGATCACGGTTCACGAAGCCGTGACGGAGATCGTCCTGAACGCCATCGACCTCGAGATCGAGGACGGTTCGATCGCATCCGGCGATGGCCAGGTCATCGACGTCGCGAAGATCCGCTTGGACACCGACGCGGAACGCGCGCACCTGGAACTCCACACCACCGCAGATCCCGGCTCGTGGTCTCTCCATCTCACGTTCCGCGGCGAATTGAACGACAAGCTCGTGGGCTTCTACCGCTCCACGTACGAGGGTGCCGATGGGGTCGCAGAGGTCATCGCGACGACCCATTTCGAAGCGACGGACGCGCGGCGTGCGTTCCCCTGTTGGGATGAGCCCGACCTCAAGGCGATCTTCGGCATCACGCTCATCGTTCCGGCGGATCTCACCGCGCTCTCCAACGGCCCCGAGGTGGAACGCGAAGCGCTCGGTGACAGCCGTATCCGGGTGCGGTTCGCCGACACGATGTCGATGTCCACGTATCTGGTCGCCTTCGTCGTCGGTCACCTCGCGCTCACGGAGACCGTGGACGCGGGAGGCGTGCCGACGCGCGTCGCGTTCGTCCCAGGGAAGGAGCCGCTCGCCTCGTTCGCGCTCGAGGTCGGGGCCCACTCGTTGCGCTGGTTCGCCGACTACTACGGCATCCCGTACCCGGATCAGAAGGTCGATCATGTGGCGCTCCCAGACTTCGCCCAGGGCGCGATGGAGAACCTCGGGTGCATCACCTACCGGGAAGCGGCGCTGCTGGTCGACCCCGGCACGGCCACGCACGAGGAGCAGTTGAACGTGGCGGAGACGGTCGCCCATGAGCTCGCCCACATGTGGTTCGGCGACCTGGTCACGATGCGGTGGTGGAACGGCCTGTGGCTGAACGAAGCGTTCGCCACGTTCATGTCGATGCTCGCGGTGGACGCGTACCGGTCGGATTGGGAGGTCTGGAACCAGTTCGCGCGGATGCGGACGATCGCGCTCGAGGTCGACGCGTTGGAGTCGACGCGCCCGATCGAATACCCGGTGCACTCACCCGACGATGCGAACGGCATGTTCGACACCCTCACCTACCTGAAGGGCGGCGCGATCCTGCGGATGCTCGAGCAATACCTCGGGGCCGAGCGCTTCCGTGACGGCATCCGGCGTTACCTCCGCAAGCACGCCCACGGGAACACCGAGACCCATGACCTGTGGGATGCGCTCGAGGAGGAGACCGGGGAGCCGGTCCGCCGGATCATGGACAGCTGGATCTGGCAGGGCGGGTATCCGTTGGTCTCGGTGAGAGCGACCGACGGCGAGCTGCGGTTCTCGCAACGTCGATACGCGCCGTCGCTCCCGGACGACGATTCCACGTGGTCGGTCCCACTCCTCGTCCGTCAGACCGCCCCCGACGGCGCCACGACGACCGAGGCGATCCTGATCGAAGCCGAGGGCGCGGCCCTCCCACTGATCCATCCGGAAGCGGTCGTGGTCGCGAACGCCGGTGGATTCAGCTTCGTCCGGGTTTGGTACGACGACCAGCTCGCGGCCCGACTCGCTGCGGTCGTCCAGGAGCAACTGAGCCCGCTCGAGCGGTACGCCTTGATCGACGACGCTTGGGCAGCCGTCGTCGACGGGACCGCGGCGCCGTCCTCGTTCCTTCGGTTGATCGAGGGATTCAAGACCGAGACCGACCTTCCGGTGTGGCAGTTGATCCTCACCGGGCTCGGATGGTGCGATCGGTTCCTGGAGGGCGACCCGAGGGACCGGTTCCGCGATCACGTGCGCGGACTGCTCCGTCCGGCGCTCGACCGGCTCGGGTGGGAGCCCGCGCCCGACGAGCCCGACCTCACGCGTTCGCTCCGCGGCACGCTCGCGCAGGCGATCGCGGTGCTCGGGGATGATCCGGAGGCGAAGGCGCAGATGCGCGAGCTGGAGGGCGAGGCCCGCGAAGGTGGCGACGTCGACGCACACCTGGCGTCGGCCGCCGTCCAGGTGGTGGCGACGATCGGCGATGCCGACGATTTCGCGCGCTTCCGGAAGATGACGCATGATGGCTCGACGCCGCAGCAACAGCTACGGTACCTCTTCGCGCTCGCCCGGTTCCGGGATCCCGCGCTGTTCGAGCAGCTGCTCGCCGCCTGCCTGACCGACGAGGTCCGCCCGCAGGACGCGCCGTTCCTGCTGGCCACCGCGACAACGAACCGCGATCTGGGCCACGAGGCGTTCCGCTTCATCCGCGAGCACTGGGACCAGGCGCTGGAGCTCTTCGCGTCGTCGAACATCATCTCCCTCGCGTCCGGGGTGCGGTTCCTCACGGAACCCGAGGACCCCGCGGCCGCCGCCGCGTTCTTCGGCGAGCACCCGATCCCGCAGGCCGGGCTGATGCTCGATCAGACGCTCGAACGTCAGCGGATCAACACCGCCCTCCGTGTGCGGGCCTCGGCCCAGCTCGCGGAGGCGTTCTCCACGTAGTAGATAGGTGTGTGGTTCTTGTTGGATGGGTTGAAGCGATGGCGTCGCAGGACCGGCCGTCCGGATGAGGGGGGATCATGAAGCAGGTCACGAGATGGGTTGCCACAGCTGGAGTGCTCGCGATACTCGCGGTCGCATGCAGTAGCGGGGGAGGCGGCGGGGGGGCGACTCCGGCCGCCTCGGCGGGGCCGGGCGTCCAGGGAGGCACCTACTCCTTCGCGAACTGCGAGCCGACCTCTCTGATCCCGCAGAACAACTACGAGTCCTGCGGGAGCCAGGTCTTCGAGGCCATCTTCACCCGTCTGATGACCTACGACTTCAAGACCGGCGCTCCGGTGCCGGCGCAGGCGGAGTCCGTCACGCCGTCCTCCGATGGATTGACCTACACGATCAAGATCAAGGACGGCTGGACGTTCCACAACGGTGAGCCGGTGACCGCTCAGTCCTACGTGGACGCGTGGAACTACACGGCGTACGGCCCGAACGGCTACATCCTCAACTTCTTCTTCGACAAGATCGAAGGGTTCGACGCGTTGAACCCTTCGAAGGGCAAGCCGACCACGAAGGAGCTGAGCGGACTGAAGGTCGTCGACCCGACGACCTTCACGGTCACCCTCACCGCGCCGTTCAGCCAGTTCCCGACACAGCTCGGGTTCGACGCGTTCGACCCGCTGCCGAAGGCGTTCTTCAGCAACCCCGACGCCTTCAACGAGAAGCCGATCGGCGACGGTCCTTACATGATGGATGGCGCGTGGAAGCACGACGAGACGATCAACCTCACCCGCTACCCCGACTACGCGGGGACCGCCGGCTTCGCCGACAAGATCGAGCTCCCGATCTACACCGGTGATTCGGCTTGGGCAGACTTCCAGGCGGGGAACGTCGATATCACCAACGTCGGTTCCTCGCATATCGAGGAGGCTCGGACCAGCTACGCGGACACGTTGAAGGAACAGCCCGGGTCCACGTATCTCTTCCTTGGCCTTCCCACGTACGACGCGCAGTTCCAGAACCCCGAGCTCCGACAGGCGCTCTCGATGGCGATCGACCGCCAGGCGGTCATGACCGCGATCCTGGTCGCCGAGACGCCGGCGGACGACGCGATGCCGCCCGCGATCCCCGGCTACCGGGCCGGCGCCTGTGACATGTGCACCCTCGACGTCGCCGGCGCGAAGCAGAAGCTCGCGGACGCTGGCGGCTGGAACGGAACGCTGACGTTGAACTTCCCGTCGGATGATCAGGTGCTGGAACAGGCGATGGAGGCTGTCGCGAACCAGTGGAAGGAGAACCTGGGCATCGACGTGAAGTTGAACCCGATCGGCAGCAATCAGTACTACGGCATGACGCTCGGCCACAAGATGACCGGTCCGTGGTGGGACGGGTGGGTGATGGACTACCCGAGCATCCAGGACTACCTGACGCCGTTGTACGGCAAGCACGGCGGGTACAACGTGTCCGGCTACGACAACCCCTCATTCGACAGCCTGATGACGCAGGCGGATGCGGCGACCGACATGAACGCAGCGATCCCGATCTACCAGCAGGGCGACGACATGATCCTGAACGACATGCCGGTGATCCCCTGGGGCTACCTCGGCTTCAACACGGTCAACCAGCCGACCGTGACCAACGTCCTCAAGGACGGTCCGCTCGATGAGCTCGCGCTCGAACTGGTCCAGGTGGTGCAACCGTCGAGCTAGATACCCGGGTAGAAGCACGTGTCACGTAGATATCTGGTCAGGCGGCTGCTGCTGGTCGTGCCGGTCTTGCTGGGAACGATCCTGCTGGTGTTCGGCATGGTCTTCCTGGCGCCGGGCGACCCCATCAGCCGTCTGGCCGGGAACAAGCCGCTGTCCCCGAGCACGAAGGCGACGATCACCGCGCGCTACCACCTGGATCAACCGTTCGCGATCCAGTTCTTGGACTACCTGAAGGCGATCTCGCACGGTGATTTCGGCGCGACGTTCACGGGTCGCGATGTCTCCGACATCGTCAAGGAGCGGTTCCCCGTCACGATGAAACTGGCGATCGGGGCGTTCGCCATCGACGTGGTGATGGGACTGATCCTGTCGATCATCTCCGCGGTCAAGCGTCGAACGTGGATCGACTCGACGATCCTGGTGTACACGCTGTTCATGATCACGGTACCCGTGCTCGTGATCGGCTTCGTCCTGCAGTACGTGTTCGGCATCAAGCTCGGGTGGCTCCCGGTCGCGGGGATCCAAGCGGGGTGGCAGAGCTACGTACTCCCGTCGCTGACGCTGGGGCTCGGGCTGGCGGCATCCCTCGGGCGGCTCGGTCGCTCGGACATCCTGGACAACATGACCGGGGAGCACATCCGCGCCGCGCATGCGCGCGGCCTGTCTCGCAGGCGCGTCGTCGGCCACCACGTGCTGAAGAACTCGCTCGTGCCGATCGTCACGATCTTCGGCCTCGACCTCGCCTACCTGATGGGCGGCGCGGTCATCACGGAGACGATCTTCAACCTTCCCGGTCTGGGCCAGTCGCTCATCATCGGGGTTCGCACCTCTAACGGACCACTCGTCGTGGGGCTCGTGATGATCAGCGCGATCATCTTCGTGTTCACGAACCTGTTCGTGGATCTGCTGTGCGCTCGGATCGACCCGAGGATCTCGTATGAGTAAGCGGCCGACCAGCTACGCGGAGGGCGTGGCCGATGTCGCGGACATCGCCGAGGAGCAGCCGGTCACCCTCTGGTCCGACGTTCGCAGCAAGCTGAAGCGGGATCGGCGGTTCTGGATCGCAGCAGTGATGATCGCGATCTTCCTCGGCATGGCGATCGTGCCGCAGTTGTTCTTCACCGAGAGCCTGGCCCCCACGCAGTGCAACCTCGCCGACTCGGCTCAGAGCCCGAGCAGCGAGCATTGGTTCGGCACCGACATCTTGGGCTGCGATTACTACACCCGGGTCGTGTACGGCGCGCGTACGTCGATGGAGGTCGGGCTCGTCGTGGGAATCCTCACCGTCCTGATCGCCCTCGGCCTGGGGAGCTCCTCGGGGTACTACGGGGGCAAGACCGACATGATCATCTCTCGGTTCGCCGACATCTGGTTCTCGGTGCCGACCACGCTCGGAGCCATCTTGATCCTGTCCCTGTTCGGAGGCGGTGGACCGGTCGTGGTCGCCCTCGTCCTCGTGTTCTTCGGATGGCCGGACATGACCCGGCTCGTGCGCTCGACGGTGATCGGTGGCAAGCATCGTGGATACGTGCGCGCGGCCAGGACGATGGGATCGCCGGGCCGAACGATCCTGCGACGCCACGTGCTGCCCAACGGCATCGCGCCGGTCCTCGTGTTCGCGGCCTACACGGTGGGATTCGCCGTCGGCGGCGAGGCAGGGCTCACGTACCTCGGCGTCGGCCTGCGGTTGCCCGCGATCTCGTGGGGGCTGCAGATCTCCATCGCCCAGACCCGCCTCACGTCCGCACCGTACCTGTTGTTCTTCCCCTCGCTCTTCCTCTCGTTGCTGATCGGAGCGTTCGTGCTGCTGGGTGAGTCGCTCCGGGACGCGCTCGACGTGAAGTTGGAAGATGCCTGAGCCGCTGCTCGCCGTCGAGGACCTGCAGGTCGAGTTCCGGACGGAGGACGGCATCGTGCATGCCGTCGTCGGGGTCTCTTACGCCTTGGAGTCGGGCGAGGTGCTCGCCGTCCTCGGCGAATCGGGGTCCGGGAAGACCGTGCACGCGCGGGCGGTGATGCGGATCCTCGACAGCCCACCCGCCTTCATCACCGGTGGCTCCGTCCGTCTGGAGGGCGAGGAGCTGCTCACCCTGGACGAGAACGACATGCGCGCGGTCCGTGGAGCCCGCATCGCCATGCTGTTCCAGGACCCGCACACGGCGCTCGATCCCGTGTACACGGTCGGAGACCAGATCGTCGAGCTGCTCCGCGAACGGAGCGACGTGTCGAAACGCGAGGCCTCCGAAGCTGCAGCCTCGTTGCTCGAACGGGTGGGCATCCCGACGCCGCGCGCCCGTCTCAAGGCGTATCCGCATCAACTGTCCGGGGGGATCGCGCAGCGGGTGATGGTGGCGATGGCCGTCGCGCTCGAGCCTGCCGTGCTCCTCGCCGACGAGCCGACATCATCGCTCGACGTCACGGTCCAGGCGCAGGTGCTGGAGCTGCTCTCGGCGATCATCGCCGAGACCAAGATGGCGATGGTCCTGATCACGCACAACCTGGCCGTCGCCGTGGGCCTCGCACAACGGATCGCCGTCATGTACGCGGGCAGGATCGTCGAGCTCGGGCCCGCTCGGCAGGTCTTCTCCGAGCCGAAGCACCCGTACACGGCGGCATTGCTGAAGTCGATCCCCGACATCCACGTGCGCGAGGATCGGCTGCCGGCGATCAAGGGTTCGCCACCGAACCTGCTCCGTCCTCCGTCCGGGTGCGCCTTCCACCCACGCTGTCCGCTGGCCGATGATCGATGCCGGGCGGAGGTGCCCCCGTACGTCGAGCTGAGTCGGGGCCGGTGGAGCGCCTGCTTCCACGCCGACGAGGTCACGACGTGACCGCCGGCGAGGTCCTGCTCGAGGCGGTCAACGTCGTCAAGCATTTCCCGCTCAAGGACAAGGTCTTCGGCACGTCCGGGGTGATCCACGCTGTCGACGACGTGAGCGTGTCGCTCCACGAAGGGGAGGTGCTCGGACTGGTCGGGGAGTCCGGTTGCGGGAAGTCGACCTTGTCGAACCTGTTCATGTTGCTGGAGGAGCCGACGTCGGGGCAGATCCTGTACCGAGGGCAGGACCTGTCGACGTTCTCGAGGTCCGAGGCGCTCGCGTACCGCCGCCAGGTGCAGATGGTGTTCCAGGACACACTGGGGTCGCTCGATCCGAGGATGACGATCACCGACATCCTGACCGAGCCGTTCACGCTGCACCGCGACGTCTTACCGAAGCAGAGCTGGAACGAGCAGGTCCGGGAGCTGCTGGCTCGCGTGGGGCTGGATCCGGACCACGCGAACAGGTATCCGCACGAGTTCTCCGGTGGGCAGCGCCAGCGCATCTGCATCGCCCGTGCGCTGGCGCTCTCGCCGAGCATCCTCGTCTGCGACGAACCCGTCTCGGCCCTGGACGTCTCGGTCCAGGCCCAGGTCGTCAACCTGCTGAAGGATCTCCGCGACGAGTTCGAGTTGTCCTATATCTTCGTGGCCCACGACCTGTCCGTCGTCCGCCAGATCGCGGATGTCGTCGCCGTGATGTACCTCGGGCAGATCGTGGAGATCGGGAACGAGAGCGACGTCCTGCTGCACCCGTCGCATCCCTACACCCAGGCCCTGCTCTCCGCGCTCCCGACCTCGGATCGTGAGGGGCGGATGACCGGGAAGCGCATCGTGCTCGAGGGGGACCTGCCCAGTCCGTCGGATCCGCCGTCGGGGTGTCGTTTCCGCACGCGTTGTTGGATGGCGCAGCCGATCTGCGAGCGCGAAGAGCCAGCCCTCATCGATCGCGGCACCGGGCGTCCCGCGGCCTGTCATTTCGTCGAGGCCACGCCGACCGACTGAGGAACGTTCCCGGGCGGCCGGCTGCGCTTGACACGCCGCGCCGCGTCCCCATACCGTTCGCTAGCGAACGACCCAGGCTCGTTCGTTTCCTGATAGGGGGGCATCACGGGCGATCGGGCGACGATCGAGGGCGTCGAGGTCTCCACCGATCATTGGATCGGGGGACGCCGTGTGTCGTCTTCCGACACGTTCGACGACCGCTCGCCGATCGACGGCGAGCGGATCGCGGCGGTCGCTCGCGGCGGGCCCTCGGAGGCGGCCGCCGCCGTGGCCGCCGCTCGCGAGGCCTGCTCCACCTGGGGCTCGATGTCGTCGATCGAACGGGCCGCCGTCCTCCACGCGATCGCCGACGGCGTCGACGCACGCGTGCCGGAGCTCGCAACCGTCGAAACCCGGGATAACGGGTCGCTCCTGCGCTCGATGCGGAACTCCGTGATGCCTCGCGTCGCCCGCAACTTCCGGTTCTTCGCCGACCGGCTCTTGGAGCTCGACGACTCGGACGCGGACTTCAACGGGTATTCCCAGCGTGTGTCGTGGGACCCGTCGGGGGTCGCCGTCGTGATCACGCCCTGGAACGCGCCGTTGATGCTCGCCACGTGGCGCGTGGCACCCGCTCTCGCCGCCGGGAACTGCGTGATCCTCAAACCGCCGGAGTGGGCACCGCTCACGGCCTCGATGTTCGCGGACATCGCGCACGATGCGGGGTTGCCGGACGGAGCGTTCAACGTGGTGCAGGGCATCGGGGAAGAAGCGGGCGCGGCGTTGGTGGCGCGTCCGGACGTCGACCGGATCGCGTTCACCGGTTCGGTTCCGACGGGCAAGCTGGTCGCCGCATCCGCTGGAGCCAACCTGACGCCGGTGTCGCTCGAGCTCGGCGGGAAGTCGCCGTTCATCGCCTTCGCCGACGCCGACCTCGATGCGGTCGTGAAGCAGGCGGTCGGACAGTTCGACAACGCGGGCCAGGTCTGTCTGGCGGGCACGCGCCTGCTGATCCAGCGCGAGATCTACGACCCGTTCCTCGATCGATTCCTGGATGCGGCGGCCGCGATCCGGCAGGGCGACCCCCGTGAAGACGACACGGATATCGGCCCACAGATCACGCGAGAACACTTCGAGCGCGTCGACGGGTTCGTGCAGCGCGCGAGGGCCGACGGCGCCAAGGCGATCCTGGGCGGCGGTCCGAACGAGGAGCTCGGCGGGCTCTACTACCGGCCGACGCTGTTCACGGAAGCGCCGGAGGGGTCGGAGATCCTCACGCACGAGGTGTTCGGGCCGGTCCTCACCGTCCAGCCGTTCGCGGATGAGGAGGAGGCGGTCGCTCTCGCGAACGGCACGGAGTACGGACTTGCCGCGATCGTGTACACGGGCGATCCGGAGCGCGCTGAACGGGTCAGCGCGCGCATGGTGGCAGGCACCGTGTGGGTGAACTGTTTCTTCGTCCGGGATCTGAACGCGCCCTTCGGCGGCTCCCGGCACTCGGGCATCGGCCGCGAGGGTGGCATCTGGAGCTTCGATTTCCATGCGGACGTCAAGAACGTCTGCACCGCACCGTGGATCGGGAGGAGCTAGCACATGGGGGAGATCGTCGGCGCCGGACTCGTGGCGCATGTTCCGACCATCATGCTGCCGGAGGACGTCCGGCGGGAGATCAACGACGGGAAGGAGATCTCGCTCGTACCGGGTCTGCAGCGGCTGCGCACCGAGGTCTTGGATCGGCTACAGCCCGACACGGTCGTCGTCTTGGACACCCACTGGGAATCCACGTTCGAGCACATCATCACGGGGCACGACCGGCGGGAGGGGCGGTTCACGAGCCACGAACTGCCTCGCGGGATGAGCGGCATCCCCTACGACATGCCGGGAGACCCTGAGTTGGCGTTCGCCTTGCAGGAACAGGCCGCGGGGCGAGACGACACGTGGATCCTGGCGTGCGACGACCCCTACCTGCCCATCTTCTACGGCACGGTCAACATCTGGAGCCATCTCAACAAGGGCGAGCGCTGGGTGAGCGTCGCGATCAATCAATGCGGCGAGACCGACGACTTCCTCCTCCTCGGGGAGCTGCTCGCGAACGCCATCGCGCAGGTCGACCGTCGGGTGGTGATCTTGGCGTCGGGTGGGATGACCCATCGCTTCTTCTCGTTCAAGGAGCTCCGCAAACACGAGAGCTCGGCTGCGCCCGAGAACATCCTGCACCTCGAGTCGTACGAGGCCGACCAACACGTGCTGCGGATGATGGAGAGCGGCGACCACGCGGGCGTGATCGACGGGATGCCGGAGTACCGCAGGGCCGCGCCCGAGGGGCACTTCGGCCACTACCTGATCATGGCGGGATCGATCGGCGGGGCGCGGTGCCAGGCACCGGGCGTGCGGTTCAGCGACTACGAGGCCTCGGTGGGGACGGGGCAGGTGCACGTCTGGTTCGAACGTCCGGCCGACGGCTGGACGGGATAGCGGCGACGAGGCGCATCCGCGCCGAGGAGGGGGGCTCAAGGTGGGAGATCAACCGCAGGGAGAGTCAGGGTACGAACGACTGGGAGGCAAGAAGCTCGGCCTGGTCGACGTGGTCGCGCAATCGGTCGGGTTCATGGGTCCGGTGTTCAGTGCGGCATTCATCATCCCGCTGATCATCGGCGTGAACGCGGCCGCACGAGGTGCGGGGACATCGGCGCCCCTCGCGGTGCTGCTCGCGGGGATCGGGGTGTTCGCACTCGGCTGGATCGTGGCGCAGTACGCCAAGCGCATCCATGCGGCGGGCTCGCTCTACGACTACGTCACGAACGGCCTCGGCTCGACGATCGGTGCGGCGGCTGGGTGGCTCTACTACGCCGGCACGATCATCCTCACGACCGGCCTGGGCTTGCTGATCGGCGGGTACGTCCATGACAACCTGATGCCCGTCGTGTTCAGCGTCGACGGCGGCCTCCTGCCGATCTGGGTGTGGCAGGCGATCTTCGCCCTGGGGTTGTTCGCCGTCTTGTACTTCGGGGTGCAGATCTCGACGCGCGTGCAGTTGACGCTGGCGCTGATCTCGGTCGCGGTCGTGCTGACGTACTTCTTGTCGGTGATCATCCGACTAGGCGGTGACAACGACTTCGCCAAGGCGTTCAAGCCGAACCCCTCGCCCGACGGCTTCACCGGGATCCTGTTCGGTGTCCTCTACGGGGTGCTGATCTTCGTCGGGTTCGAGACCGCGGCGAACCTCGCCGAGGAGACCGCCGAGCCGAAGAAGTCGATCCCGAAGGCGGTCCTCCTGTCGGTCGTCGTGGTGTCGGTCTTCTACATCATCGCCGCGTACGTCGAGGTCGCCGGGTTCGGGTTCGACATGAAGATCATCACGAGTCCGGATGTCGCCGGCGCGCCCTTGTTCGCGCTCGGCGCGCCGGGCGGCCAGTTCGGGTCGGAGTTCGTGCTGAAGCTCCTGCTGATCGTCGTGTTCTTCGACATGCTGGCCGTGTACGTGGGGGCGGGCGTGGCCTCGACCCGCGGGGTCTTCGCCATGGCGCGCGACCGACGGCTCCCTGCGATGGCCGCGGGCGTCTCGGAGAAGTACGGGACCCCCACCGGCGCGATCGCGGTGCTGATGGTCGTCCAGGTGCTCTTGATCGCGGCGAGCCAGTGGTGGACCGCATTGTTCGCGCTTCCCGGCCTGCCGCACTACTTCTCCCTCTTCGCCTGGTGCGCCACGTTCGGCGGGTTCGCACTGATCGTCGTCTACTTCCTGATGTCGGTCGGGGCCATCCGGGGGCTGGCCGACGATCCGGCGAAAGCGAAGCTCTGGATCTCGATCATCCTCGGACTGGTGATCACGAGCGCCGCGATCTTCGGGTCGTTCTACAAGGTGCCGAGCCCGACGGTCCTGGCTCCGTGGTACGCCGTGATCTGGTTCGTCATCGGCCTGGTCGTGATGGCGGTCTCGAAGGGCCGCGAACCGGCGAGCCAGGCCCTCGGTGAGCTGCACTCAGCGGTCGGAGAAGGGAGCTAGCCCCGGGCTACCATCACGCCATGACCGAGCCCGAACGGCCGCTCCGACTGGACGCGCCGCGCGAGGAAGTCCTCGCGCACGCGGCGGCGCTGGTCGAAGAGGCCTGGAGGAGCTTCGACCGATACCGGGCCGAGGAGCCCCCGCTCGACGAGCGCGTACGGGGGCTCCTCGGGGCCGGCTTGCCGGACGCTCCGGTGCCGGTGCACGAAGCCTTAGACGACGCCGCGCGGATCTTGGACGAGTCGATCGCACAGCCGCGCCCGCGGTACTTCGCGTTCATCGGATCCTCGGGTCTCGAGATCGGCACGATCGCCGACCTGTTGGCGCACACGTACGACATCAATCTCGCGGTGGACGCGCGGGCCGCGACCGAGATCGAGAATCAAGCCGTCCGATGGGTGAGCGAGTTCGTCGGGTTTCCGGCAACGATCGGCGCGTTCACGAGCGGAGGGACGATCAGCAACATGACCGCGCTCGCCGCCGCGCGGGAGGCCGCGATCCCTGGATCGCGGGCCAACGGCCTCTCCGGCCGGCCGGTGGCCGTCTACTGCTCCGCAGAGGTTCACTACTCGATCACCCGGGCCGTGGAGCTGCTCGGCATCGGCTCGGCGAACCTGCGGGATCTGGCGATCGACGACCACCGCCGGATGCGACCCGAGGCGCTCGCGGATGCGATCGACCGAGACCTCGCGGCCGGCATCACACCCGTGGCGGTGGTCGCGACGGCCGGGACCACCCTCACCGGAGCGATCGATCCGATGGGGGCGATCGCCGACGTGTGCGAGGAGCGCGGCGTCTGGCTCCACGTGGACGGCGCGTACGGCCTGCCCGCCGCCTCCGTACCGAGTCACGCGGCGTCGTTCGACGGGCTCTCCCGCGCGGACTCCGTATCCGTCGACGCGCACAAGTGGTTGTACCTGCCGAAAGCCTGCGGCGTCGTCCTGGTCCGTGAACACGGAGCCCTCACCCGGGCGTTCGCGCACGAACAGGGCTACCTCCCGCATCAGCAGCACGAGCTGCACGCCGTCGACATCACGCTCGAGTACTCCCGTCCGTTCCGCGCCTTGAAGCTCTGGCTTGCGTTCCGCGCCCACGGGGCGCCACAGTTCCGAGAGGCGATCGCGCAGAACCTCCGGGAGGCCGACCTCCTCTACCGAACCGCCGGCGACGCGAGCGACTTCCAGACGATGGCGGAACCACCGCAGCTCTCGATCGTGCCGATCCGTCATACGCCCGTCGGCGTTGCGGACCTGGACGCGCACAACGCCGCACTGGCCAAGGCGATCCAAGCCGACGGCCGGGTCTACCTGGCCTCGGCGCTGATCGACGGTGAGGTGTGGTTGCGTCCGTGCTTCGTGAACTTCCGGACGACGTCGGACGACGTGCTCGCGATCGTCGACGTCGCACGCGAACTGGGCGAGCGGATCGCGGCGGGGGCGGCGTGAGCGACGATCTGCTCCCCGCCGAACGCAAGGTCCTGGAGGCGCTCGGTGATCGCGAGCTCGACTTCCCGGCTATGTGGGCTGTCTCGAACCTGTTCCGGTCCTCGGCCGCGATCCGTCGTCACATGGAGGCGAACGTGCTGGCGGCGGACCGGCTGTCGTGGACGGCGTTCACCGGGCTCTGGGTGCTGTGGATCTGGGGCGAGATGGAATCCCGCGACTTCGCGCAGGCGGTCGGCATCAGCCGGCCCACCGCGACCGGCGTCGTCAGCACGCTCGAGGGCCGCGGGTACGTCCGGCGCCGGAAGGACGCACGCGACGGACGGATGGTCCTCATCTCGCTCACGACCAAGGGGAAACGGAAGATCGAACAGCTGTTCCCGCGGTTCAACGCCGAGGAGGTCGCGGTCACGTCGCATCTGGACGCGGCGCAGCGCGAGGCGCTCGCCGGAATGCTCCGCTCGATGTATCGAGCCGTCGATGGCCGCCGCGACTAGTCTGAACCGGACTAGCGGGTCTGCACGCGTACCGGCATCCGCTTGATGCCGTTCACGAAGTTCGACCGGATCCGTTCGACCGGACCCGCGAGCTCGATCGTCGACAGGCGCGGTAGCAGTTCCTGGAAGAGGATCTTCGTCTCCAGGCGGGCGAGGTGCGCGCCGAGGCAGAAGTGCGGTCCGCCGGGTCCGAACGTGACGTGGTCGTTCGGCTTGCGCGTGACGTCGAACCGGTAGGGGTCGGGGAAGACCTCTTCGTCGCGGTTCGCGCTGATGTACCACGTGACGACCTTGTCACCCTGCTTGATCGCCTGGCCGCGGAGCTCCGTGTCGCGCGTCGCCGTGCGGCGGAAGTGCAGCACCGGCGTGGCCCAGCGCAGGATCTCCTCGGTCGCATCGGTGATCAGCTCGGGCTGCTCCTGCAGCAGGCGCAGCTGTTCTGGGTCCTGCATCAGCGCGAGCATCCCGCTCGTGATCGTGTGTCGGGTCGTCTCGTTCCCCGCGATCATCAGCAGGGAGAAGTAGTTGTGGAACTCGTGGTCGTTCAACAGGCCCTCGGATTGCGCAACCGTGAGTGCCGAGATCACGTCATCGGTGGGCTCCCGTTGACGGAGTTCCTTCTGGCGGTCGGCGTAGGCCCACACCTCGTATGCGGCGGGGGAGCGGAACGGCAGCAGCCGGTACGCTTCGGTGTCCACCTGGTCCGGAACAGCGTCGGACAGCTCCGGGTCTTGGTTCGCGATCATCTTGTCGCCCCATCGGATCAGCTCCGGCGCGTCGTCCTGCGGCACCGTGAAGATCGCGCAGAGGAAGCGGATCGGCAGCTCGCGGCTGATCTCCGACACGAAGTCGAACTCGCCTTCCTGGAGGGCTTGGTCCAACACGTTGCGGGCCACCTCGCGGATGAAGTCCTCGTACGCCGCCACACCGCGGCCCGAGAACTTCTTCGTGCAGATCCTGCGGAGGCCCGTGTGGCGCGGCGGATCCGTCTCGAGCATCGTCTTGCGGACCTCGAGCTGTTCGCCGTCGAGCTCCTCCAGCGCGACGGCTCCCGTCTCCGAGGAGTACGTCTGCCAATCCATGTGGACCGCGGTCAGGTCGTCGTACCGGGTCACGGCCCAGAAGCCCTTGTTGCCCCCAGGTTCCTCATGCCAGCTCACCGGGCGCTCGCGCCGCAGCTCGTCGAACCACTCGAACGGAACCCGCTCCACGTAGCTGTCGGGGTTCACGAGATCGATCCGATCGAGCGTGGCGCCCATGCTCCTCCTTCTATGACTCACCCGGGCCGAACGCCGTGGAGTCTAGGGCGACCGCCAGGCCGCCGCCGTCGGCCACGAGGACGGCGCCGGTCACGATCGACGACTCCTCCGACGCGAGGAACAGGCAACACGCGGCGATCTCCTCGGCGGTCGCCGGGCGCCGAAGCGGCACGTCCTTCGTGGCCAGGTCGTACGCGCCCTGACGGTCGAGTCCCTCCGCGTCCGCCAGCCCGTCCATCTCCTCGTCGGCCATCGGTGTGACCACCCAGCCCGGACACAGCGCGTTCGCCCGGATCCCGCGCGGGCCGTAGTCGACCGCGATCGAGCGCGCGAGACCGATCAGTCCTGCCTTCGACGTGCCGTACGCGGCCGAGTCGGTGGTGGCCACCAGGCCGTTCACGCTCGACACCATGACGATCGATCCTCCGCCGCGTTCGAGAAGCGCGGGCAACGCCGCGCGCGTCAACACCAACGGGCCGGTGAGGTTCACGTCGAGCGTCCGCTGCCAGTGTTCGTCGCTCACGTCGCCCGCCGACCCCCCGAACCCGATGCCGGCGTTGGCGACGACCACATCGAGCCCGCCGAACGCGTCCACCGCGGCGGCGACGGCCTCGGCCGCGTGCGCCGGATCGCTCGTGTCTCCCGCGACGGCCAGGCCTTCGACCTCCGCAGCCACGGCTTCGATCGGTCCGAGGCGCCGGCCTGTGACGACCACGTTCGCGCCCTCGCGGGCGAAGAGCCGGGCGGCGGCCGCGCCGATGCCTGATCCGCCACCGCTGATCAGCGCCACCTTGTTCGCGAGTCGCATGAGACCCTCCCTTCAGGTCCGGCATAGTCTGCCGTATCCGGCACCGGTCCAACGAACCAGGAGGTTTCCGATGGCACGGATGGAACCGCTCGAGCGTCGGGATCATCCGGAGCTCGAGGAGCTGTTCACCCTGTACGACGACACGCTCAGCTTCGTCCCCAACAGCTTGTTCACGATGGCGCGGAGGCCCGAGATCCTGCGGGCGTTCAGCGAGCTCATCACGCAGATCTGGCGAACGGGCACGCTCCCCACGTACCTCAAGCCGTTGATCGGCATCGTTTCGAGCGTGGCTGCCGGATGCCGCTACTGTCAGGCGCACGAGGCGGTCGACGCGAAGATGCGTGGCGTGGACGACGCGAAGATCGCCGCGATCTGGGACTTCGAGCGATCGTCGCTCTACGACGACGCCGAGCGTGCCGCCCTGCGGTTCGCGCGGGACGCATCGCTCGTTCCCAACGAGGTGACGCCAGGCAGCTTCGACGAGCTTCGCCAACACTGGGACGACGGCCAGATCGTGGAGATGCTCGCCGTGATCGGACTCTTCGGATTCCTGAACCGGTGGAACGACTCGATGGCGACCGAGCTGGAGGATCTCCCGTCCCGATTCGCGGCCGATCGCTATGGCGGTCGTTGGGAAGCTGGGAAGCACGCTGCGGGAGGAGCCGCTACGCCTGCCAGCCCGTGAGCTCGGGAGCGTCCGCAACGCGACCCAGCAGATGCAAGCCCCACGCCCGTTCGATGAGGCCGAGGATCGAGTACTGGTCCACGCGTCCCGAGAGCACGACACCGTGGCCGGCCCCTGGGCCCGCGATCACGCCGGCGATGTGCCCGCCGTTCGCCTGGTGGTCGCAGCAGCCGAGGGAGGTCCAGCCCTCGTCGAACACGACGATGACGATCCCGTCCGTCCCGAGCGCGGGCAGGATCCGCGGGACCCACGTCTGCAGGAACCGATCGCCGATCGCGACCGGACAATCGTGCATGTCGTGACAGATGTTCGGCGAGATCCACGCGAACCGCGGGAGCGTATCCGCGGTTAGGTCCTGCTTCAGTTGACGAAGCGGAACGACCTGTTGGCAGCGCGTCTGATCGTCGCGGATGTCCCGGTAGTACATGAACGGATCGTGCTTCATGTAGTACGACCCGCTCCCGACTCCGGTGTAGCACGCGGAGGGGATCGACTCCATGTACGCCTTCCAACCGATGCTCGCGCGGTCGAGCTGGTCGGTGACGTTGGGCGCGTCCACGAAGCAGGAACTGCAGTCCGACGTGATGCCCTGCGTCGAGCCTGAGGTGAGCGCGAGGTAGTTCGGGAGGCTCGGATGCGTGACGGCGAACAGATGGGTGAGGGTCACACCATCCGTCGCGAGCGACCGGAGGTACGGGGCGTCCGAGCCGGTGCTCATGACCGAGTCGTACTCGTGGTTCTCCATGACGATCACGACGATGTGGCTCGGACCCGTGGTGCGTGGAGGGCTCGGCGCGGAGGCCGTCTGCCAGGCCACGCTCGTGAGCACGGCGAACAGGGCGAGGACGATGGGGAAGCGGGCGCGGAGCATCGGTTGAAGCAAGGGTACGCCCGGAGACAGGATCCGGGCGGGAGGTCAGTGGAACGGGAGGTAGTAGTCGAGCTCCCAGCGCGTGATGTCGATCGTCGCCGGATCCGCACCGGAAGCTAGGTAGCGCTCCCACTCGGCGCGCTTGAGGATCGTGAACGCCTCCACCAGCTCCGGACCGAGCGCGTCGACCAGCTCACGGTCGGCGGCCAGGGCGTTCAGCGCCGCCTCCAGGCTGGGTGGGATGCGGACCTCCGTGTTCGGCTCGCCTGCCACCGGCTGGGGTGGCGGCAGTGGGAGCTCGTGCTCAACGCCCAGTCGGGCGGCATGAAGGATCGCCGCGGCCGCGAGGTACGGGTTCGCGGCGGCGTCCGATGTGCGCTGCTCCAGGCGGGTGCCTGCCCCGCGGGTCGGGGGGACGCGCACGGTGACGCTGCGGTCGTCGTGGCCCCAGTTCGCCCAGTAGCCGTTCAGCATGTCCGGTTGCAGGCGTTTGTACGCGTTCACGTGTGGCGCCAGGATCGCGGCCATGCCCTCGTGGTGCGCGAGCAGCCCCGCGATGCATCGACGGGCAAGCTCCGATAGGCCTTCCGGGTCGTTCGGATCGTGGAACGCGTTGGATCCGTCCTCGCGCCGGAACGAGAAGTTCACGTGAAGACCGCTCCCGCCCCGATCGCCCAACGGCCGCCCGAGGAACGTCGCGAGGAAGCCGCGGCGCTCGCACACCTCTCGGACCAACAGCTTGAACAAGAACGCCTCGTCCGCCGCCGGGATCGCGTCCGTGTACTTGATGTTCACCTCATACGCGGCGTTGTCGTACTCGCTGCACCAGCTCTCGACCGGGAACCCGGATGCGAGCGCCGTGTTCACCACCTCGTCGATGACCCCGGTCGGATCGACCGACATCCCCGTCCCGTACACGCGATGGCCGGGCACGGCGACGGCCCGCCAGCCGAACCCGTCCGGGTCGTCTTCGGGCTCCAACAGGTAGAACTCGAGCTCGAAGGCCACCTGCGGCTCCAGACCCATCGCCTGCCAGGGCCGGCAGGCATCGCGGAGCGCGCGGCGCGTGTCCCAGACGGCCGGCTCGCCGTGCGACTCGAGGTCGGCGATCCCGACGAGCGTGTCCGGCTCCCAACTGGTCCGCAACGACGTCGGGTCGATCGTCGCCTCCACGTCGTGCAGGCCCACGTCGAACTGCGTCCGCGGGACGTTCAGGATCTCCTTGTCGTGCGTGAGCGGATAGACGCCGATGCAGAACGCTGCGATGCCCGCCGCCGCACCCTCGCCGTAGAGGTACTTGCCGCGTTCCAGCCCGTGGATGTCCGGGTAGAGGAGCCTCACGCGCTTGCCCTGCGTATCCATCCCACCCCTCCGCTCAGGACGATCGCACGGTAGCCGACCGCGTCGTCTTGCGCACCGGAATCGTTCGGGCCCAAAATACCCCATCTCCGCGACCCCACGGGAGGGGTGTTGTGACGGTCGGCGACGCCATCACGCTCGAGCAACTGGAGGCCGACCCGTACCCCGTGTACGCGCGTCTCCGCGACGAGGAACCCGTCGCTTGGGTCCCCGCCGTGCAGCTCTGGCTGGTGACGCGCTACGACGATGTCCGCACCGTGGGGACGTCGCCCGACCTGTTCACCGCCGCCACCGATCCGTCGACGCTGAACCGCACGATGGGAACGAACATGCTCGGCTCCGAAGGCGAGGATCAACAGCGGATCCGGCGGATCACCGAGACCCCGTTCCGGCCCCGTGACGTAGAGGAGCGGACCCAGGGGATGATCCCTGCGCTCGCGAACCAGCTGGTCGACGGCTTCATCGAGCGTGGCGAGGTGGACCTGTTCACGCGATACGCCGACCCGATGTCCGTGCAGGCGCTCCGTTCCCTGCTGGGTCTGGGTGAGGTGCCGTGGCAGGACCTGCTCCGCTGGAACCGAGGGATGATGCCCGGGCTCGCCAACTTCGAGGGGAACCCGGAGAAGCAGGAACCGGCCGATCGCGCGAGCGCCGAGCTCGGAGCCGCGATCGAACGCGTCCTGGATCGGTTGCAGGATGAGCCCGACGGCTCGGTCCTGTCGTGGATGCTGCACCACGACGCCGGTGGCGACCGGATGAGCCGGGAGGAGATCGTCGCGAACACGAAGCTGATGCTCTCGGGCGGATTGCAGGAACCTCGCGATCTGATCGCGCTCGTGGTCTGGGCGCTCGGCTGCCATCCCGAACAGCTGGAGGCCGTGCGGAACGACCACGCGTTGATCAAGCCCGCGGTCGAGGAGACGCTCCGCTGGGTCGGTCCCGTCGGCACCGCGACGCGGCAGGTCACCCGCTCCACCGAGCTCGCGGGGGTGACCCTCGCCGAGGGTGCGCTGATCGGCGCCGTGCTCTCGTCGGCCGGACGCGACGAGCGGCGGTTCTCCGACCCCGACCGGTTCGACATCGGCCGCAAACAGGGTGCGCATCTCGCGTTCTCGATCGGGACCCACTTCTGCCTGGGTGCCTGGTTCGGTCGCCACCTGGCGCGGGTCTCGCTGGAGATCCTGCTGGAGCGCTTGCCGAACCTCCGCCTGGATCCGGACCGACCCGTCACGCTCTCGGGATGGGAGTTCCGCGCACCGGATTCCACGTGGGTCCGGTGGGACGTCGCATGAAGCCCCGATATCCCGCCCGAGCGGAGACCGTGGGGAGCCTGCTCCGGCCGGCTCCGCTCAAGCGGGCGATGGAGGCGTTCTACGCGCCCGGTCACTCCGCGGTGTTGGACGAGGAGCGAGAGAAGGACCGCACCGAGCTGCGCGCGCTCGAGGACGGGGCGATCCGCGCGGCGATCGCGCGGCAGATCGACGCGGGCCTCGACGTGGTCACCGACGGCGAGTTCCGGCGGTGGATGTTCATGAACTCGTTCTACGACGCGGTCGAGGGTGTGCGGACCGGCAAGACCGTGACGTTCCGGAACGACCGCGGCGTGGACGTGCAGCTGAACATCCACGAGATCGTCGACCGGCTGCGTCCCGTGGACTCGCCCGCGGCGCGCGAGGCGGCGTTCTTGGCCGAGGCGACCGAGGGCTACCCCTTCAAGGTGACGTTCCCTGCTGCGTCGATCTTCACGCACCCGCTCACGACGGTCTCCGGTTCCGGCGGTGAGGGCTACGACTCGCTCGAGGCGTTCGTCGAGCACGCGATCGCGATCGAGCGCGGTCTGGTCGCCGAGGCGATCGCTGCCGGAGCGCGAACGATCCAGTTCGACTTCCCGCTGTATCCGTACCTGGTCGATCCCGCGTGGATCGAGCGGTTCGAGGCGGCGGGGCACGTCGTCGACGACCTGGTCGACCGTGCGGTCGCAGCCGATGTCGCCGTCCTCACGGGTGTTCCGGACGACATCACCGTCGGCCTGCACATCTGCCGAGGCAACTATCGCTCGTCATGGATGTGCGAGGGATCGCTCGAGCCGTTGGCCGAGCGGGTGTTCGCAGGACTGCCCTACGACACGTTCCTCGTCGAGTGGGACGATCGCGGGCGCGATGGCAGCTACGAACCGATCCGCTTCCTCCGCGACGATGCGGTGCTGGTGATGGGGATCGTCTCCTCGAAGGTCCGCGAGCTCGAGGACGAGGACGAGCTCGTCCGCCGACTGGACGAGGCCGCCGCGATCGTCGGCGGACTCGATCGGCTGGCGATCAGTCCGCAGTGCGGGTTCGCGAGCGTGATGATCGGGAACGACACGGATGAAGACACCCAGTGGCGCAAGCTCGAGCTCATCGGTCGGGTCGCGGACCGTGTGTGGGGCACGGTGTGAGGGTCCTCGTCCTGAAGCCGCACCGCCTCTCGCTCATGGGGCACATCGGCGACGCGTTGGACGAGCGCGGCGCCGAGCTCGTCGATCACGTGCTCTCGGAGGACGTCGCACCACCGCCGGACCCGGCCGGCTTCGCCGCGGTGCTGGTGATGGGCTCCCCGTGGTCGGTCTACGGCGAGGAGGTCGAGCCGTGGATCGCCGGGGCGCTCGACTCGATCCGCGCGGCCGTCGCCTCCGATGTACCCGTCCTGGGGGTCTGTTTCGGCGCGCAGGCGTTCGCCCATGCGATGGGCGGCCGTGCGCGGCCCGCGGACGATCACGAGGTCGGGTGGCGTGAGGTCCAGACGGATGATCCGGCGATGATCCCGACCGGCCCGTGGTTCATGTGGCACGGAGACACGTTCGATCTCCCGCCCGGCGCCGACGCGATCGCGCGGACGCCGATCGGGATCCAAGCGTTCACGATGGGGCCTCACCTCTGCGTCCAGTTCCACCCGGAGGCGACGCCGGAGATCGTCGCCGCCTGGTTCGCGCACGACGACGGAGATTTCCGTCGGGCGGGGGTCGAGCCCAGCGACGTTCTGGACGAGACCCGCGCCCGCGAACCGGAGGCGCGCACACGGGCGGCCGCGCTCGTCGAGCGGTTCCTGGACGGTTCCGCCCGCTAGGGGGACGGATCGGGGGCGAGCCCTCGGGCGGCGTTCACCTGGTCGGCGAGGGCCCGCGCGAGGCGGTCGGTGAACGCCTGCACGTCCGGCCGGTGCTTAGGGTCGCCCACGGCATCGATCGGTGGTCCGAACGCCACGCCGACCGCGGGCCGTGCCGGCGATCGGAAGTGCAGCCCGGCCTTCGGGTAGCGGCGCTGCGGTCCCCACAGACCGACCGGGATCACCGGGCACCCGGCGAGCAACGCGATGCGCGCGGGTCCCTTCTGGATCGGGAGCAGCTCCTCGCCCGTTCCGACGGTTCCCTCCGGGGCGATCCCACAGAGCCAACCCCCGCGGATCAACCCGGCCATCTCCTCGAGCGGATCCCACGCGCCGGCGCCGCGACGGATCGGGATCTGGCGGAGGCCGGTGAGCGCGCGACCCATCATGGGCCGCTCGAAGTCCTCGGAGAGCGCGAAGCAGCGGACGATCCGATCCTTCCTCAAGACCGGGATCGCGACGAAGATCGCATCGATGACGCTGACGTGGTTGTACGCGAGGAGCGCCCCGCCACGAGCGGGGATGTGGTGCTGGCCGGAGACGCGGATCCTGAACGAGGCCTTGGCGATCGACCCGACGGTGCCGCCGGCGACCAGCCACCATGCATCGCGCTCGCGCGCCGTCGCAACGGTCCTGACCTGCGTCGCCCCCGTGGCCCGCTCCTCTCTCCATCGAGCCGCGAGAAGGCTACACCAGGGATCCGCCAGGGGCAGGAAGCCCTCCGGCCGCCAGGCAGTCGTCAGTCCCGGCGCGGCGGCCGGATGCCGCGGAACTCCCAGTCGCCGCCGAACGCGGTCGAGGTGACCTCTTCGGACGTGCTCGGTTGCGCGCCGACGTCGTCTCGGATCGGGACCGAACCCTCCACGATCGTGTTGCGGAGCGTTCCCAGGCCATCGACCTCCACTTCGACGACGTCGCCCGGATCGACCGGCCGCGAGTTCGCCGGGGTGCCGCTCAGCAGGACATCGCCGGGGAGCAGCGTGATCGTGCGCGCGATGTCGGCGACGAGGTAGTGCATGTTCCAGATCATCTCGTCGGTGTTCCCGTCCTGAACCACGGCCCCGTTCACGCGCGTCTGGATGCGCTTGCCGCGGAAGTCCCAGTCCGTGACGAGCCCGGGCCCCAGCGGGCAGAGCGTGTCCGAGCCCTTCACGCGAAGCATCGAACCGGCGTCGGTGTCGCGGAAGTCGTGGAGCCCGTAGTCGTTGGCGACCGTGTATCCCAGGATGTGTTCGCTCGCCTCTTCTGGCGCGATGTGCTTGGTCGGGGTCCCGATCACGATCGCGATCTCCCCCTCGTAGTTGAGGTACCGGCAACGTGGCGGACGAACGATCTCGCCGCCGTGCGCGTTCAACGATGAGATCGGCTTGTGGAAGTACGTCGGGGCGGCGCCGAGCGTCGCGCCGAACTCCGTCCTCCGGCTCTCGTAGTTGAGGTGCACGCAGACGATCTTCGTCGGCTGGACGGGCGGAAGGTGCTGCGCGTCGTCGACGCCGACGACCCGGCCATCCGGTGCGACGAGCTCGTCGCCGTCCCGCACGACCGTCGTGGGGATGCCGTCGAGCAGGACCAGCCGGGTCTCCATGGGCCGCTAGTATGGCGCGCGTGTCGGGACTGAGCGGGTTCATGGCGCCGCGGACGCCACAGGGTCGCGCCTCGATCGTGCCCAGCCCGCCGTGGCACTACTCGGGCGACGTCCTCACGATCGAGTACCGCACGGATCCGGCGAACGTCGCCGCGCTGCTTCCCGACGACGTCGAGCCCGCCCACGAGGACCCCGGCGCCGTCGCGATCATCTGGGCCGACTGGCAATCGTGTAGCGACGGCGGCGAGGAGCTGCTCGACCCGGTGCGCTCCCAATACAAGGAATGCTTCGTCGTCGTGCGTTGTCGCTTCCAGGGTGAGACCTACTCCCGCTGCGTGTACATCTGGGTCGACAAGGACTTCGCGCTCGCGCGGGGCTGGTACCAGGGATACCCGAAGAAGCTCGGCTCGATCTGGATGACTCGGCCAGTGACGGTGGGTCGGGCCGGACCGCGGTTGGCGCCGGGCGCCCGGTTCGGCGCCACGCTGCAGGCGAACGATCGCCGGCTGGCGGAGGTCACACTGACGCTCTCAGGGGCATCGGAGAGCGGCGGGTTCGTGAACGCGCTGCCGATGCTCCACTCGCGATGGATGCCGGATATCGACCCGAGCCGTCCGGATGCGCTCGCGGAGCTGGTGACGATGCGGTCGCAGGACGTGGAGCTGGGGCCGGCCTTCACCGGTGAACCCACGGTGACGTTGTTCGAGGCGCCGGGCGACGAGCTCGCCGCGCTCGTGCCGACCGAGATGATCGCCGGATACTGGCGACAGGTCGGAGCGACGTTCGCCGGCGGGTCGAAGCTCGCCTGACGGGGTCTGTGCGGTAGCCTCGGGGCCGTCATGAGGTTGGTCCGTTTCCGTTTCGGTGATCGCATCGCCACCGGTGCTGTGGACGTAGGGTCCGACGACGTCCGGATCCTGCAAGGCACGTTCTTCGAGGACCCGCTCCCGACCGGAGAGGTGGTGCCGCTCGACGACGTCCGCCTCTTGGCGCCCGTGCTGCCCTCCAAGCTCGTCTGCGTCGGGAAGAACTACGCGGCCCACGCCGCGGAGTTCGGGATGGAGGTCCCCGAAGAGCCACTGCTGTTCCTGAAGCCCTCGACCGCGGTGATCGGCCCGGGCGACCCGATCCAGCTGCTGCCGATCAGCAAGCGTGTGGACTACGAGGGAGAGCTCGCGGTCGTGATCGGCCGGCTCGCTAAGAACGTTCGCACCGAAGACGCCTACCGCTACATCCTGGGCTACACGTGCGCGAACGACGTCACGCTCCGCGACCTGCAGCGCATGGACGACCAGTGGGCACGGGCCAAGGGGTTCGACGGATCCTGTCCGCTCGGGCCGTGGATCCAGACCGAGCTCGATCCGAACGACGTGCGGGTCGAGACACGGGTGAACGGCGATATCCGCCAGGCCGGGCAGACCTCGGACATGGTGTTCGGCGTCGCGACGCTCGTCGAGTACATCACCGCGTTCATGACGCTCCTGCCGGGGGACGTGATCCTGACCGGCACGCCGGAAGGCGTGGGCCGGTTGGAGACCGACGACATCGTCGAGGTCGAGGTCGACGGTGTGGGCACCCTCACGAACCCCGTCGCGGGATGACCATGGCCGACGCGGCCGTCCGCTGCCGGTTCGCCCCCGCGCCGTCGGGCTCGATCCACGTGGGGAACGCGCGTTCCGCGCTGTTCAGCTGGGCGTTCGCCCGGCATCACGGGGGCGCGTTCGTGCTCCGCGTCGAGGACACGGACGCGAGCCGCGTCAGCGAAGAGGCATATCACGGCGTGATCGAGTCGCTCCGCTGGCTCGGCCTGGACTGGGACGAAGGTCCCGACGTCGGTGGCCCGCACGGTCCGTACCGACAGTCGCAGCGGGGTGATCTCTATCGCGAGCATGTCGACCGGCTGATCGGCGATGGACACGCGTACCGGTGCTACTGCACGCCCGAGGAGCTCGAGCAGCGCCGGGAGGCGGCGAAGTCTCGCGGCGAGGCGCCCGGGTACGACGGACGCTGCCGGACTCTCACCGACGACGAGCGAGGCGTGTTCGAGGCGGAAGGCCGCGAGTACGTCGTTCGCTTCGCGATGCCGCAACGCGACTGGATCGTCGATGACCTGGTGAAAGGATCGGTGCACTTCCCCGAAGGGCAGCTCCACGACTTCGTGCTGGTGCGTTCGGATGGCTCTCCCGTCTTCCTGCTCGCCGTCGCCGTCGACGACCTACTGATGGGGATCACCCATGTCGTGCGCGGGGACGATCTGCTCGCGAGCGCCCCGCGCAACGCCGCCGTGATCGAGGCGCTCGGCGGGACCGCGCCTCGCTACGCTCACCTCCCGCAGGTGCTCGGGATGGATGGCAAGCCCCTTTCGAAGCGCCACGGCTCGACGTCGATCGAAGCCTTCCGCGAGCAAGGGTTCCTCCCCGAGGCCCTGATGAACTACTTGGCGTTGCTCGGGTGGTCCCCCGACGGATCCACGACGTTCCTCTCGCGCGACGAGCTGATCGACTCGTTCGAGCTGACGCGGGTCTCGAGCAACCCGGCAGCGTTCGACACGCAGAAGCTCGCGTGGATGAACAACCACTACATCCAGTCCCTGGGCGACGACGAACTGGCCGCCCGTTGCCTGCACTTCCTCAGCGAAGCCGGCCTGCTGCCGGACCCGGTCTTGCTGCGGTCGGCCATGCCCCTCGTCCGGGAACGGATGAAGACCCTGACGGAATCCGTCGACCTCCTGCGGTTCCTGTTCACCGACGACATCGTGCCGAACGAGAAGGCGGCCGCGATCATCGCCAAGGCGCCGGCGGGCTACCTGACGCGCGCGGCCGACCTCCTGAAGGTGATCGAACCGTGGGTCCACGACGCGATCGTCGACGCACTCGACGAGCTGGCTGCGTCGGCGGAGCTCAACCGGACCAAAGGGTGGCAGCCCGTCCGAGCTGCGGTGACCGGTTCGAACGTCTCGCCGCCCCTCCCAGGATCGCTCGAGCTGCTGGGCCAAGAGACGACCCTCGCCCGGCTCCACGCGGCTTCGGGATGAGACGAACGCCCGTCGCCGTCGCGATCGCCGCGATAGCGGTCTGTTCGATGGGTTCGCCGGTCGCTCACGCGATGCCCACGCACCGCGGCACGGTGGCACGCCCGCCGATCGTCTGGAGACCGATCCCGTTCGGACACCGTCGCCGGCAGGAGATGGGGGCCTACTCGCGCCGACACTACGGGCACTGGACCTGGCGGCTGACCGACCCGAAGGTCATCGTCGAGCACTACACGGACGGATCCACGTTCGCGGGCGCCTGGGCGACGTTCGCGGCGAACGGCCTGCACATGGGGGAGCTGCCCGGCGTCTGCGCCCATTTCGTGATCGACACCGACGGCACCATCTACCAGCTGGTGAACCTGCATGTGCGCTGCCGGCACGCGATCGGTATGAACTGGACCGCGATCGGGATCGAGCATGTCGGGACGAGCGACGGCCAGATCCTGTCGGATCCGGCCATGATGCGAGCATCGCTGCATCTCACGCTCTGGCTGATGGCGCGCTTCCACATCCAGGCCCGCAACGTGATCGGCCACGCCGAGACGCTGATGAGCCCATACCATCGGGAGGCGTATCCGGCGTGGCGATGTCTCACCCACGCGGACTGGCAGCACCCGGACATGCAGACCTACCGCGAACGTCTGCGAGCCCTCGCGCGGCATCACCTGGTCCCGGTCGGACCGGCGCCGGCGTGGGTGGACCCGCACTGCTGAAGTCGTCGGCCGCGTCGGTCGTTCGTCTTCACCCGTTCAGGCGATGCATCGGTTCCTTGCCCCGATTACCATGCGCGTCGTGCGCCTGCTGGGGTTGCGGGACTTCCGGTTGCTGGTCATCTCCAACGGGTTGTCGTCGCTCGGCGACGAGCTCGCGCTGATCGCGCTCACGATCAAGGTCTTCGACGTGAGCCACGGTTCGGGGATCGCCGTGGCGGCCGTGCTGCTGGCCGGCATCGTCCCCCTCGTCGTCTTCGCGCCACTCTCCGGGTTGATCGTGGACCGGACCGAGACCACCGGCACGCTCGCCGTCGCCTCCGCGATCCAGGCGGGGATCGCCGTCGCCCTCGCCTACGCGCATCCCGTCTGGTTGATCGTGCTCCTGTGCTTCCTGCTCGGATCGGTCGCATCGGTGGCTTCACCGGCGGTGTTCGCGATCGTCCCCAGCGCCGTGGACGAGGAGGATCTGACCCAGGCGAACGCCAACATGGAGACCGCCCGCTACATCGGGATGGTGCTCGGACCGATCCTTGCCGTCGCGTTCGGCCAGGGCGCGTTGCTGGTCGACGCGATCACGTTCCTGGTGATCACCGTCGCGGCCTCCTCGCTCACCGTGCGGCGCCCACCCGAGCCGGCCCCTGAGGGCGGCCGCCCCAAGGGGGAGGCACGGCAGGGCTTCGCGTTCATCCGCCGGGACCGCGTGCTCCTGATCGGGGTCGCCGCGATCTCGTTCGCCGTGTTCTTCGGAACGATCGACAGCGTGGCCGAGGTGTTCTTCGCACGGGACCCGGCGCTGCTCGACGCCGGCAACTGGGGGTACGGAGGACTCGCCGCCGCCTGGCTGATCGGGATGGTGATCGGCGCCGGCGGGATCTCTCGCCGGGTCCCGGACGACCGGCTCGCGCCCTCGCTCCTGGTGGCGACGGTCGGAGGGGGGACCGCCGTCGCCATCGCCGCCGGGTTCCCCGCGATCGGTTTGGCGCTCGTGATGTTCGTCTTCGGGGGGATGGCGAACGGGGTGGCGAGCGTGTCGATCCGCAGCTTGATCCATCACCGCGTCCCCGGTGACCTGCGTGGCAGGACGTTCGCGGCGTTCTTCGCGCTGGCGTTCGCCGGGCAGGTGGCCGCAACCGCTCTGGGCGGCGTGCTCCTGGCCACGCTCCCGAGCTCTCAGGACGTCCTGTTGATCGGCGGTCTGGGGAGCATCGTGGTGGGGTTGATCGGTCTCGGGTGGTTCCTCTCGCTCTCGCCCGATAGCCGCGATCCGATCGTCGTGGTCGTCCCGGACGCAGTGGTCGAGCCCAGGTCCGAGGTCGTCGTGGTCCGCGACATCACAGCGGCGGAAGTTGGCGAACCGGAGTCGGCCCGGGTCCTTCCCTCCGGCGAGCCGTCGGCTTAGCATCGGGCGACGGCCCGGGGCAGATATGAGGGGGGCCAGATGGCGAAGCTGCTGAACCTGCCGGAGCGCAAGGACGTCGACGGCGAGTGGCATCAAGTGATGCGCGACGTCTGTTACTGGTGCGGGTGCCGCTACCTCTACGCGGAGGACGATCACGATCTGGTCTGGGAACCCGGCACGGAGCGCCAGAAGGAATGCTCGGACGATCAGTGCGAGTGCCACACGAACCCGGTGATCGGCTCACATCGAGACTGACGGAAACGGTCCGGTAGTCCCAACGGGGTTCGAACCCGTGTCTCTACCTTGAGAGGGTAGTGTCCTAGGCCACTAGACGATGGGACCGCACGACCTGGACGGGTCGCGAAGCAGTGTAGCAACGTCGTCTCGCAGGTCAGGCCTTATCGGGAGTGCGTGAGCTCGACGAGCTGCTGCGCGCCGTAGAGCAGCGCCACGAGGCCGAGGAAGCTGCCCACCAGGAGCCTGAGGGTTCGCTCCTTCGTACCGAGCGCGATCGTCGCCCCGATCCGTGCGCCCGGGATGGCGCCGAGCGCCAGGAACAGCGCTGCCGGCCAGTGGATGTGGCCGAGCGCGGCATGCACGATCGTCCCGGGGATCACGAGCACCACCACGGCGACGAGCGAGGTCCCGAGCGCGCGCTTGAGCGGCATGCCCAGCATCCCCGCGAGCACCGGCACGATGATCACGCCGCCGCCGATCCCCAGCAGCCCCGAGAGGAGGCCGGCGCCGATCCCCACCAGGACCAGCGTGCTTGAGGCGATGGGCCCTTCGCTGCGGGCTTCGGTCCGGGCGCTGCCGCGGAGGATCTCGAACGACTGCCACGCCAGCAGACCCGCCGTCGCCACCAAGAGGAGCCGAGCGTCGATGACCTGGGTCGCCGCCGCACCCAGGACGGCGGCCACGGCGCCCGGCACGGAGATCAGCCCTGCGGCGCGCAGGTCCACCTCGCCGGCGCGGCGGTACGTGTACGCGCCCACCATCGCGGTGGGCAGGATGACGGGGAGCGGGGTCGCCACGGCCACGATCGGGGCCAGACCGCCGAGCGCCGTGAGACCAGGGGTCATCGCGATCCCGCCACCGACCCCGAACAGGCCGGACAGGATTCCCGCGACGAGGCCAACGGCGACGGTGAGGGCGGCCTCGAGGGGGGTCACGACGCCCATCTTCCACGAACGGATAGGCCCTCGCGCGGGCAGGGGAGGGTGAAGTACGATTCCCTTCCCGAGCAACCTGATGGAGGGTGCTTCCCCGATGGCGACCGAGTTGTCCGCACCGGTAACCAGCGCGATGGGTTCGCCGCGGTCGGACCGCTACGCGAACCGCGAGCTGTCCTGGCTGGACTTCGACGCGCGCGTGCTCGCGCTAGCCGAGGACAACGACCGGCCGCTGCTCGAGCGGGTGAAGTTCCTGGCCATCTTCAGCAAGAACCTCGACGAGTTCTTCCAGATCCGGGTCGCTGGGCTGAAGGAGCAGTTGTCGGTCGGTCTGCCGACCACGTCGCCGGACGGGATGACGGTTCGCGAGCAGCTCGACGCGATCCGCGAACGCGTCCGGCTGTTGATGACCCGGCAGCACCAGATCTGGGCCAAGAGCGTCAAGCCCCGATTGGACGCCGCCGGGATCAGCGTCCTGGAATGGGACGACATGGGGGACGACGACCGGGTCCATCTCCGCCAGACGTTCGAGCGCCGCGTGTTCCCGATCCTCACGCCGCTGTCCGTCGACCCCGCGCACCCGTTCCCGTACATCTCCGATCTGTCGCTGAACCTCGCCGTCGTCGTCCGCGATCCGTCGACGCAGATCCGGCGGTTCGCACGGGTGAAGGTGCCACCCAACATCCCGCGGTTCCTTCCGCTCCCCGACGGCGAGCGGTTCATCGCGCAGGAAGAGGTGATCGCGGCCAACCTCGACATGCTCTTCCCGGGGATGGAGATCCTCGCGGTGCACCCGTTCCGGGTCACCCGTGACCTCGACCTCGATCTGGAGATCGAGGAGGCCGATGATCTACTCGCGGCGCTCGAGTCCGTGCTGCGGCTGCGTGAGCGTTCGCCCGAGGCGGTCCGGCTCGAGGTCCACCGGTCCATGCCGAAGGCCGTTCGCACGCTGATCGAGGAGGAGCTCCACGTGGAGCCCTCCGACGTCTACGTGACGAAGTCGACGCTCGGGTTGGGCGACCTCTGGGAACTCTCGATGCTCGATCGACCGGATCTGCAGGAGGAGCGTTGGGCAGGCGTGACGCAGGCGCGCCTGCAGCCGGTCGCGAACGGGCACATGGACATCTTCCGTGCGATCCGCGAGGGCGGCGACATGCTGGTTCACCATCCGTACGACTCGTTCGCGACCTCGGTCGAGTTGTTCGTCGAGCAGGCCGCGCGCGATCCCTCCGTCCTTGCCATCAAGCAGACGCTGTATCGAACGTCGGGGAAGGACAGTCCCATCGTCCGATCGCTGATCCGCGCGGCGGAGGCCGGCAAGCAGACCGTGGCCCTCGTCGAGCTCACCGCTCGCTTCGATGAAGAGACGAACATCACCTGGGCGAGACTGCTGGAGCAGGCCGGCGTCCACGTCGTGTACGGCGTGGTGGGATTGAAGACCCACGCGAAGTGCTCGCTCGTGGTGCGTGACGAAGGTGACGAGATCCGTCGCTACTGTCACGTCGGCACCGGCAACTACCACCCGGTCACGGCGACGCTGTACGAGGACCTCGGTCTGTTGACCGACGACGCGGAGATCACCGCCGACGTGGCCGACCTGTTCAATTACTTGACGGGGTACAGCCAACAGCAGGCGTATCGGCGGATCCTGGTGGCGCCCATCAGCTTGCGTTCCCGTCTCCTCCAGCTGATCAGGGACGAGGCCGAGGCCCCCGACGGGAAGATCGTGATGAAGATGAACAGCCTGGTCGACAGCGAGATGATCGACGCGCTGTATGCGGCCTCCCAGGCAGGCGTGGAGATCGACCTCATCGTGCGGGGGATCTGCTGCCTCCGCCCGGGGGTGCCCGGTGTCTCCGACACCATCCGGGTCCGCTCGATCGTTGGGCGCTACCTGGAGCACTCGCGGATCTTCCGGTTCGGGAGCGAGCGACGTGGCGTCCGCGCGTTCATCGGTTCCGCCGACCTCATGCCGCGCAACCTCGATCATCGCGTGGAGTGCCTCACCGAGGTGCTCGACGAAGAGCTCAAGGCGCGCTTGGACGAGATCCTTGCGGTGAACCTGGAGGATGACGTCCTCGCTTGGGAGCTCCGCCAGGACCGGTGGTTGAAGGTCCCTCCGGCACGCGGTGTCGCGTCACAGACGGTCCTGCAACGGCTGGCCGAGGGCTGGGCGAGCTGATGCCGCTCGAGCGCGAGGTGAAGCTCTCGGCGTCACCCGCGTTCCGGATGCCGCCGCTGGATGACCTGGGTGATGACGTCCTCGTCGTGCCTCGCGAGGCCGAACGGCTGGAGACGGTGTACTTCGACACGAGTGATCTCCGCTTGGCCCGTTGGGGCGTGAGCCTCCGCCATCGGGGGGGACAGGGCTGGACGGTGAAGCTCCCCTCGGAGGGCCAGGGAGATCTCTTGGTCCGGGACGAGATCGACGGTCCCGGGGGACGAGGCCGCATGGCCCCCCGATGAGGCGCTCGACCCGATCCGGGTCTACGTGCGGACCGCGACCCTTCGGCCGATGGTGCGGTTGCGGACGATCCGCCGGATGGTGCAGCTCTTGGACTTCGACGATCACCGCCTCGGTGACGTGGTCGACGATGAGGTCTCCGTCCTCTCCGGCCGCCGGATCGCCGCGCGCTTCCGGGAGCTCGAGGTCGAGATCACCGATGACACGCCACCCGGAACGCTCGAGGACGTGGTGCGCCGTCTGCGCTCCGCGGGTGCGGGTCCGCCGGACCCGACGCCGAAGTACGTCCGTGCGGTGGGCTCGCTCGCGACGCTCCCACCGGAGGTGGTGGTCGAGCGGCCCCGGCCCGACGCGACGGTGGGCGACGTGGTGGGCTGGGCGCTATCCGCATCGACGCTTCACCTGATCCGTCACGACCCCGTGATGCGGCTCGACGACGATCCGGAGGGCGTCCATCAGGCGCGGGTTGCCTCGCGCCGCCTGCGGTCCGATCTGCGGACGTTCCGGACGCAGCTCGATCCATCATGGGCGCTGCCCCTCCGCGAGGAGCTGCGATGGCTCGGTGACGTGCTCGGCGACGCGCGCGACGCCGACGTACTCCTCCAGCGGATCCAGGGGCGCATGGAGCTGATCCCCGCGACGGAGCAACCCGGTTTCGCCCAAGTCGTCGAGGCGTTGGTCCAGCGCCGGAAGGCATCCCATGAGGTGCTCATCGAGATGCTGCGCGGCGAGCGATACATCGGCCTGGTCGACCGGCTCGTGGAAGGTGCGAACGAGCCTGCCGTCGCGCCTGGGGCGGACGTGTCGGTCCGCACCATCGTGCCGGAGCTGCTGAAGGGTCCCTGGGAGCATCTCCGTCGAGCGGCGCAGGCACCCGGCGCGCGGCCGTCCGACACGGAGCTGCACACGATCCGGATCCGCGCGAAGCGGGTCCGATACGCGGCGGACGCGATCACCCCGCTGATGGGCAAGCCGGCGCGGCGGTTCGCCGCGGCCGCCGCCGATCTCCAGACCGTACTGGGTGAACACAACGACGCGGTGGTCGCGGGGTCCTGGCTCCGGACGTGGGCCGCGGGCCATCGGTCGGGCGATGCCGCGTTCGCCGCGGGCATGCTGGCCGGCATCGAACGCGACTCGGCACAGGACGCCCGTCGCCGTTGGAAGAAGGCCTGGAAGCGCCTGGCCACCGCGAGGGAGGCGATGTGAGCAAGGCATCCGCCCCCGAGAAAGTGGTCCGTGCAGCCGGCGGCCTGGTCGCGCGGGATGGCCCGAACGGCATCGAGCTGGTGCTGGTCCATCGTCCCGCGTACGACGACTGGTCGTTCCCGAAAGGGAAGCTGCTCGAGGGCGAGTCCGAGCGGGATGCCGCGCTCCGCGAGGTCGAAGAGGAGACCGGCGTGCGTTGCCGGATGGGCCGCGACGTCGGGTCGTTGTCCTACGTCGATGGCCGGGGTCGCCCGAAGACCGTCCACTACTGGATGATGGAGCTCGCGGATGGCGACGTGCTGGCGGCGGCGAACGAGGTCGACGAAGCGCGATGGTTCACGGTGGTCGAGGCGAGGCGGATGCTCACGTACGAACACGATCGGCGACTGCTCGACCGGCTGGGGCCGGGATGACCGAGACGACGGTCTTCCTGATCCGTCACGCGGAGGCGGGGGAGCGGGCCGCATGGACGCGGCCCGATCTGGAACGTCCCCTCACGCGGGTCGGCCGGCGCCAGTCGGCCGCGCTCGTGGCTCGATTCGCCAGGATCCCACTGACGCAGCTGGTTTCGAGTCCGTACGTGCGCTGCATCCAAACGCTGGAACCGCTCGCGGAGGTCCTCGGGATCCGCGTGCAGGCGCGCGACGAACTCAGGGAAGGCGAGCCGATCGGGTACGTGGAGAAGACGGTGCTCGATGCGGCGACCGAGGGTCCGGCCGCGATCTGCGTGCACGGCGACGGCTTGAGCGGGTTGCTCGGATCGCTCGCGGAGCGCGATGTCCCCCTCGAGGGAAGCGTCGACGACCACGCCAAAGGCTCGGTCTGGATCCTGCGCATCGCGGACGGCGTGATCGTATCCGGCCGGTACGAACCACCACTGGTCTGACGCGGACTAGTCGAGTTCCTTGGCCATCTGTCGCGCCATCTCTCGGTAGCCCATCGAGTCGTAGAGGCGCCGCGCCCGGTCGTTGTCGCCGAACACGTTCAGCTCGATCCGATGGTGCCCATCCGACCGGACCTGGACTTCGAGCGCCTCCATGAGTCGGCGTCCCAGCCCGCCGCCCCGGAGCTCCTCCTCGACGTACACGTCGTAGAGCCACGCCACGTTCGGGTCGGCGCCGCTCGAGCGAGGTCCGTACCAGAGGTACCCGACGCGATCGCCCGTGACGTCGTCCTCGGCGACGAGCAGGTGGTGACCGGGTGTGCTGATCCCCGCGGTCAGCAGCTCGTCCATCTCCTTCGCTGCCCGGGAGAGTGCGGCCTCGTCGGGCATGGACCGGTTGCGCATCATGTCGTCCGCGTACTCGCGGACCGCCCACGAACGCCACGCATCGAACTCGTCCTCCCGCATCGGCCGCAGCCGGACCTCCGTCATCAGTTCTCGCCCTGGTCCCGCGTGAAGCCGAGCTCCCCGTCGAACTCCTGGAGCTTCTCGATGTGCATCCACCGATGCCGGCTGGAGATGCGCTGCAGCAACTCGTGGACGTCGTCGTCGGGCAGGTCACCCGGGTTCTCCTTGATGATGAAGCGCGCACGCCAGTGGTCGAGCGTGTCCGTGATCGCGCCGGTCGGCGGGAAGACCTTCGTGCCTCGGGACGAGACCATCTTGAGGGAGAGCTTCGTGTCGCCGGTGAGCTCCATCAGCGACGCCCCCAGCTCCGCCGCCGACAACGGCGACTCGACGAAGACATCGAGACCCACGACCGCGCGCGACGAGGGCTTCACGTAGTCACCCTCCGGCCCGAGGTCGGGAAGCTTGAGCGGACGATGCTCGCGGACCGTCCACGTCTCGGAGCGACGTCCGAGGTTCCCGATGATCGCGTCCGTGTACGCCGTCGTCGGTGTCCCTCGGTCGTAGCCGACCACGTCGCCGGTGAGCACACCTGACTCGAGCGTCACGCCCACCGCGTGTTCGATCGCATCCGCTTGCTCGAAGAGTTCCAGGTAGCGAAGCATCATGACGGCCGACAGGATCACGGCGGTCGGGTTGATCACATCCTTGCCCGCGTACTTCGGCGCCGATCCGTGCACCGCCTCGAAGATCGCGATCTCGTTGCCGATGTTCGCCGACGGCGCGAACCCGAGGCCACCGATCAGCGCCGAGGACTCGTCGCTGATGATGTCGCCGTTCATGTTGGTCGTGACCAAGACGTCGTACTGCTCCGGACGCTTGACCAATTGATGCGCGCAATTGTCGATGATCACATGCCATGACTCGATCTCCGGGTATTCGGGAGCGACCTGTTCGAACACCCGCTTCAGCGTGCCCTCGGTCAGCTTCATGATGTTCGCCTTGGTCGCGCACGCGACGCTCGTTCGCCCCTCCGAGCGGGCGTACTCGAACGCGAACCGCGCGATCTTCTCCGATCCCTTGACCGAGATCAGCTTCAGGCACTCGGCCACCCCGGGCGTCTGCAGGTACTCGATGCCGGCGTAGAGATCCTCGACGTTCTCCCGGACGACCACGAGGTCCACGCCGCGCCCGCTGTACGGGGTCTTGACCCCCGGCATCTCGCGGACTGGGCGGACGTTCGCGTAGGTCTCGAACAGTTTGCGGAGCGTCACGTTCGCGCTCTTCTCCCCGAAGCCCACGGGTGTCTCGAGCGGCCCCTTCAGCGCCACGCGCGTCCGCGTGATCGAATCCATCGTCTCCGCGGGGACGCCGGACGGCAGTCCCTTCTTGAAGACCTCAGCCCCGGCCTCGCACTCTTCCCACGTGATCGGCGCGCCGACGGCTTCCAGGATGCGCCGGGTGGCGGTGACGCACTCGGGGCCGATCCCGTCGCCGGGGATCAGCGTGACGGTGATGGCGTCCGTCGTTCCGTTCGAGCTCACGATGCGGCCTCCTCGATGTCGGCAGCCATGCTACCCAGCGATATCGGTGGTCCTGACGGCACGTTCGCTACCATGGCCCCTCGTGTCGAGCCGGGGAACCCTCATCGTCGTCGGTGTCATCGCGCTGCTCTGCGCCGTGATGGCGGTTGCGGCGCCGCCGATCACGCCCGCGGAGGCGACGCCTGCCGGTGCGACCGGGATCGATCCAGCCCTGGGCATCTTCAACCTGGACCACCTGATCTTCGTGGTCCAGGAGAACCGGTCGTTCGATCACTACTTCGGGACGTTCCCCGGTGCCGACGGGATCGTCGATGCCAACGGCGTGATCCACGCTGCATCCCCGACCCGGAGGCCGGGCACTGTCAGCGCCCGTATCACGACACGAACACGTACGACCAGGGAGGGCCGCACAACGTCAAGGCATCGCGCATCACGATCGACCACGGGAGGATGGATGGGGCGATCGAGGCGCTCGACGCGATCGGGAGCGCATGCCGTCACAACCCGAACCAGATCCCGTGCCGCAAAGCCCGGCCCGGACCGACCGGGCAGCCGGACGTCATGGGGTACCACACGGCCGCGGAGATCCCGAACTACTGGGCCTACGCGAGCAGGTACACGTTGCAGGACCGGATGTTCGCGCCGTCGGATTCCTGGACCCTCCCCTCCCACCTGTACCTCGTCTCGGCATGGTCGGCGACCTGCGCGAAACCGAGGGATGCCATGACCTGTCGGTCAGATCTGCGATGGCCGGGCAACAAGTGGGCGCCCGCGGACGGAGCGCCGCGTCCGTACGGGTGGGCCGACATCACGTGGCTCCTCACCCGCGCGGACGTGAGTTGGAGCTACTACGTCGGTGCCGGCACGCTGTGTCGTTCCGCCGTGTGCGAAGCCGACGCGGGCGAGCACGAACCCGATCCAGAACCCGCTTCCCGGGTTCCGTGACGTCGCCGCGACGGACGGGTTCGCGAACGTTCGACCGCATGCCGACTACTTCCGGTCGGCCGCCGACGGCACGCTGCCGTCGGTGTCGTGGATCATGCCCTCGTACGACGATGCCGAGCACCCCCCCGACTCGATCGCCGACGGGCAAGAGTGGGTCACGAACGTCGTGAACGCGGCGATGCAGGGACCCGATTGGATGCACACCGCGATCTTCTTGACCTGGGACGACTGGGGCGGGTTCTACGATCACGTGAAGCCGATCCGCATCGACCAGAACGGCTATGGCATCCGCGTTCCGGGCATCGTGATCAGCCCGTGGGTGCGCAGCGGCTCCATCGATGATCAGACCCTTTCGTTCGACGCGTACCTCAAGTTGATCGAGGATCGGTTCCTGAGCGGGGCACGCCTGGATCCGCTGACCGATGGATGGCCCGATCCACGCCCGACCGTCAGGGAGAACGCCGCGCGGCTCGGGGATCTGGCGCTCGAGTTCGATTTCTCGCAGGCGCCGATCCCTCCGCTCATCCTGCAGCCGCGCCCCCCCGGGACGCCGCCGCCGGGAGCCAGCGTCTGGTGGACCAACGGGTAGCATCCTCCGGGTGCGACGCCTCCCAACGGTCCGTGTCCTCGCCATCCTGTGCCTCGGATCCGCGTCGCTCACCGCCGCATGCGTCGCGAGCTCCGCATCCGAGCCTGGCCTCGGTGCGATCGCCGCGTCGCCCCCCGGGCCGGTGACCGCGGTGGGCGACGGCCCGGTCGACCCGCTCATCGGGGTCAACAACATCACGCACGTGATCGTCGTGGTCCAAGAGAACCGCTCGTTCGACCAGTACTTCGGGACGTTCCCGGGTGCCGACGGCCTCCCGCGAGCCGCGAACGGTCGCTTCAAGGTCTGCGTGCCCGACCCGCAGGCCGGACGGTGCTGGGAGCCCTATCACGACCGGAACCTGTTCGACGCGGGGGGACCGCACGGCGTGATCGCATCCCGGATGGACGTGGACCAGGGGAAGATGGATGGCTTCGTCCGCTCGCTCCAAGCGATCGGGAACGGCTGCTCGCATCATCCGGCGGCCTACCCCTGCCGACATGCGAGGCGCGGGCCGGCGGGGCAGCCGGACATCCTCGGGTACCACACCGGACGAGAGATCCCGAACTACTGGGCCTACGCGAAGCACTACACGTTGCAGGACCACATGTTCGCCCCGTCGGACTCGTGGACGTTGCCGTCGCACCTGTTCCTCGTCTCTGGCTGGTCGGCCACGTGCCAGCGACTGGACGACCCCATGAGCTGTCGTTCGGATCTGCAGTTCCCCGGGGGCAACGCGGCGCCGGACGGGCACAAGATGTGGATGCCACAGAACGGCGCGCCACGTCCCTACGCGTGGGCCGATGTGACGTGGTTGCTGAACGAACATCACGTCAGCTGGGCCTACTACGTGGGTCCGGGGACCTGCGTCGTGCCGCCATGCGCGGATCTGCATGGCGCCAAGACGGCCCCGGTCCAGAACCCACTCCCGGGCTTCCAGACGGTCGCCGTCGACCACCAGTTGCAGAACATCCAGTCGAACCGGCACTACTTCGAGTCGGCAGCCAACGGCACCTTGCCATCCGTCTCCTGGGTCATGCCCACCGAGAACCTGAGCGAGCACCCCCCCGACAACATCGCGGACGGTGAGGCGTGGGTCACGAAGGTCGTGAACGCTGCGATGCGTGGGCCCGACTGGCTGCACACCGCGATCTTCCTCACCTGGGACGACTGGGGCGGGTTCTACGATCATGTGAAGCCGGTCCGCATCGACCAGAACGGCTATGGCATGCGCGTTCCCGGGCTCTTGATCAGCCCCTGGGCGCGAGCGGGTTTCATCGATCATCAGACGCTCTCGTTCGACGCCTACCTGAAGTTCATCGAGGATCGATTCTTGAACGGGGATCGGATCGATCCGACGACGGATGGGTGGCCCGACGCCCGGCCGACGGTCCGCGAGAGCGTATCCCGTCTGGGGGATCTCTACGCCGAGTTCAACTTCGCGCAGGATCCGATCCCACCGTTGATCCTGCCGCCGTACCCGCCCGGGCTCCCTGGTCCGATCAACACCCCAGGTCTTCACTACTCCAACGGGTGAGGCGACGTTGCGGGGGTCGAACAGAGGTGTCTTATGAGGGTCGTCTTTGGGGTCTTGTAGGATGGCGAGCCGATCAGTGGCGGATGGTGTAATCGGTAGCACGCGACACTCTGGATGTCGTAGTCAAGGTTCGAGTCCTTGTCCGCCAGCCAGCCCAACTTGACACCAGGCGCCGAGACCGCAGTTCCGACGCGTTCCCTGAAGGACCGATCCGGTTCGACGACCTGATCAGTGCGTGTGAAGTTTCGTCGTGCTCGCGGATCCGGTCATCGGTGTGAGATCGCTGATATCCGTCACCTGCGAGTCGGGCGGCGCTTCGATCGCGAAATGAGTGCCAACCTCGGAGAACGTGACCGTCAGCGAGAACTTCAACGCCGAGGACGGATCGTCCGACATCCCCGACGTGTCGATCGCGAGCTGCAACTGCTTGACGTAGCCGTCCCCGTCGACCCACACGTCGAGCGGCAACTTGTCCATCCCCACGCGTTCCAGCTCGGCCTGGGCCCGCGCCAAGTCCTGAGGCGTCAGCTTGGCAGCCGCCGCGGGTGCCAGCTGCGCGAGCTTCGGGAGCACCTTGACCAGGTCAAGCGTCGCCCGGTACTCGGTGGCGTCGACGCCGCCGACCGGGTCGGGCCCCACCACCTGGACATCGATCGCGCCTTCGAGGAGCGATAGTGCGGCAGCTGGGTCCGCCATCCCCGCCGCAGCGCCGATCCCTCCATCCGCGCCAGCGAGTTCGCCCGGGTCCACCTTGACCCACGGGGTGGTGGCGCCGAGGAACGGTGTGAGCATCGGTGCCTTGGCGTAGAGGATCGGTCCCTTGGCTACGATCAGCTCGACCTCGCCCGCGGGCATCCCCGGCGCGAGGGAAGGGATCTGGAGCGTCACGTGCTCACGGACAGACGCGAGGTCACCGGCGTCCATCTCGTACTCCGCATCGCCCGTCACGTGCAGGTCCCTCTGTGGAGAGGAGACCGCGACGTCCAATGCCATCCGGGCCGAGCCGGCCGCGGTGGTCTTGGCGAACGCGTCGAGCACGGTCTGGGTCGCGTCCCCGGACCCTCCGCTCTGGGCAGCCGGCTCGTTCGCGCATGCCGTGAAGACCAACGCACCGAGGGCGAGCGACACGAGGAGTTTCTTCATCCATCAATCATCGTACAGACGGGCGGATCTCTTGAGTCGAGGTCGGTTTGACCCTTTGCGGCGCGGGGGATTACGGTGGGCCATCACCCGATGAACCGCGGAGGGAGCGATCCGATGAACAAGGGTGGCTTGGTCGCAGAGGTCTCGAAGCGAACCGGTCTCAGCAAGGCAGATGCCGGCCGCGTGGTCGACGCAGCGATCGACACGATCCGCGAGACCGTGGTGAAAGGGGAGCGGGTGACGCTTGCCGACTTCGGGACGTTCGAGCGGAAGCATCGCAACGAGCGCGTGGCGCGCAACCCAAGGAAGCCGGACGTGCCGATCACCGTTCCCGCGCGCGACCTGCCCGCGTTCACGCCGGGCAAGGAGTTCCGCGAGCACGTGCTCGCGAAAGGGCGGCGGAAGAAGAGCTAGTCGATGGTCACGAGGCGGAGCGAGCGCGCCACCTTCTGACCGCCTTCCTCCGCAAGGTCGAACTTCACCCGCTGCCCGAAGCGCAAGGTCCGCAGGCCGGCCCCTTCGAGCGACATCGCGTCGATCGCGACCTCGGTGCGATCCTCCATCAGGAGCGACCCGCTCCGGCTGGCTCCGTCGAACTCCTTGATGGTCCCCTGCGCCACGGCCCTGCCTCCTCGTCGTTCAGGTACGCGAACCGATCCTCGCCGCCAGATCCATGTCCAGGCAGACCTCGGCGGTCCGGCCGCGCCGGCGCGCGTCGAGGACCGTGAGGATATCGCCCGGGAGGTCCAGGTCGAACGCCAGCTCAGGCGTCTCAACCACGGCGGTCGGCAGGTCGGCGCTCGCGGCCGCCTCCAGATGCTTGCGGTAGGAATCGGCGCCGAAGCGCGACCGGATCGCGGTGGGGGGTCGCCGGACCAACAGGTTCGTGCCGCTGTCGTCCGTCGCGGGAGCCAGGACCACCGGCCCGAGGGTCCGCAGTGCGGCGTGAAGCGACTCCGCCGTCACGAGCGGCGTATCGGGGAGGAGGATCGCGAGGACGCTCACGTCTCTTGCGAGCGCCTCGGCCTCGACCTGCCGGAGGGCATTCGCGAGGGCGGGCTTGTCCTCACGGATCGCCAGCGCGTTCCGGCCGAGGGCGATCTCGAGCACGGTTTCGTCGGGCGAGACGACCCAGGTCTCCCAGCCTCCGATCGACTGGGTCACGTCCATCACGTCCTCGAGCATCGCCAGGGTGAGGGCCCCACGTTCGAGTGGGGAGAGCACCGGGGCGAGACGGGACTTGCTCTCGGCCAGCGACTTCACGGGCAGGGCGATCGCGCGCACGGGGCCGCAAGCCTAATCGACGTCGCGCGGTAACCTCATCCGTCACCCGCTCGTCAGGGAGGAGGCCCGGTGTCGACCATCGCATCCACGCTCGCACCACCCCGGTCGCGCGCGGCGGCGCATGTCTCCTACCAGGTGGTCTGCGCGGTCGTGGGAAGCATCCTGATCGCCGGGCTCGCCCAGGTCTCGATCCATCTGCCGTTCACCCCGGTCCCGGTCACCGGCCAGACCCTCGGCGTGCTGCTCGTCGGCGCCGCGTACGGCCCCGGGTTGGGCGTGGCGACGCTCGGTCTGTACCTGCTGTGGGGTTTCGTCGGGTTGCCGGTGTTCGCACCGAACGCTGCGGGCTCGCATGACACCGGGCTGCAGGTGTTGCGAACCGCCTCGCTCACCGGCGGCTACCTCTGGGGGTTCGTCCTCTCGGCGGCGCTCGTGGGGTCCCTCTCGCGGAGCGGCTGGGATCGTTCGCTCAGGAGCTCGATCGGGGCGATGTTGTTGGGATCGATCGTGATCTACGCCGTCGGCGTGCCGTGGCTGTATCACGCGCTTCCGACGACGATCGACGGGCAGCCGGTCACGCTGGAGACCGCGCTCGCCTTCGGGCTGTATCCGTTCATCATCGGGGACACGTTGAAGCTGCTCCTGGCGGCCGGGTTGTTGCCGCTCGCGTGGCGGATCCTCGACCGAGCGCGGCCGTACGACGAGGGTCGGCCCTCGCCTCACTAGGATGGGTGGTGGAGGAGGTCCCACCCTGGAGCCCTGGTACCAGATCGCGAAGACGGTCGGGCTCCCGCCCATGCGGTTGTGGTTCTCGTGGCGGTTCGAGGGACTCGAGCACATCCCCGCCGAGGGACCGGCACTGATCGCCTGCAGCCATCTGTCGTACGTGGACCCGTTCGGGTACGCGGAAGGGGTGGTCCGGCGAGGGCGGCGCCCGCGGTTCCTGGGGAAAGCTCAGTTGTTCGACATCCCGCTCGTCGGCGCGGCGCTCCGAGGTGCCGGCCAGATCCCGGTCGACCGAGGGACCGGCGATCAGACCCCGCTGCGGAGCGCGGAGGCGGCGATCGTGGCCGGAGAGGTGGTCCTCATCTACCCCGAGGGCACGGTCACCGATCGGCCCGACCATCTCCCTATGGAGGGCAGGACCGGCGCCGTGCGGCTCTCGCTCGCGACCGGGGTGCCGATAATCCCGATGGCCAGTTGGGGATCGCATCCCGTCTGGCAGAAGGGCGGGAGGGGCTCGCTGAAGTTCGGTCGTCCCATCTGGGTGGGCGTGGGATCGCCGATCGATCTGTCGGCTCGCGCGGACGAGGCCAACGATCGAGACGCCCTCCACGAGATGACGGCGAGCGTCATGGGCGCGTTGTCCGAGCTCGTGGAGGACCTCCGCGGTCGCTATCCGAGGCGCTGGTCGGACGACGGGTAGGCTGCGACCCATGCCGGACGATGCGGGACGGGGGTTCTCTACCCGGGCGATCCACGGGCCCGGTGCTCCGCGGGTGGACCAGGAGACGCCGAGCGTTCCGATCTACCAGACCTCGACGTTCCGGTTCACGGACTCGGATGACTACGCCGACACGATCAGCTTCCGCAAGCCGGGATACACGTACACGCGCGGCTACGGCAATCCCACGCTCGATGCGTTCGAGAGGCTGATGGCGAGTCTCGAGGGGACCGAGGACGCGTTCTCGTTCGCGTCCGGCATGGCGGCGATGCACACCCTCTTCACCACGCTCGCCGCGTCGGGCGATCGGATCGTCGCCAGCAACGAGCTGTACGGCGGCGCCTACTCACTGTTCACGAAGGTCTTGCCTCGCTTCGGCGTCGTCGTCGACCTGGTGGACCCGCACGACCTCGACGGTGTCGCGGCCGCGCTCCCCGGGGCGGTGCTCTTCTACGTGGAGACGATCGCGAACCCGAACGTCACGGTCGCGGACCTGGAGGCGCTCGGCGCCCTCTGTCGCGCGCACGGTGTGCCGGCCGCGGTGGACAACACGTTCGCCTCACCGTACCTGGCCAACCCCGCTCGGTGGGGGTTCGACTACGTGCTGCACTCCGCGACGAAATACATCGGCGGACATCACGATCTGATCGGCGGCGTGGTCTGCGCGTCCGCTGAGGCGACGCGCGGCCTCCGCGACACCGTGATCGACACCGGCGGCACCATGGCGCCGTTCGAAGCCTGGCTGTGCATGCGCGGGCTGGTCACGCTCGGGATCCGCATGGAGCGACATTGCGAGAGCGCCTCGCGCCTCGCGACGTTCCTCGAGGGGCATCCGCGGGTCGAGCGGGTTCGGTACCCGGCCCTCGACTCGCATCCCCACCACGACATCGCGGAGCGGCTGCTTCCGCACGGGTGCGGCGGCATGCTTGCGCTCGAGGTGGCAGGTGGAGTGGACGGCGGCAAGGCCTTCTGCGACGGACTCGGGTTGGCGTGGATCGCGACGAGCCTCGGCGGGACGCACACGTTGGTCGGCCACGCCGCCTCCACCACGCATCGCCAGATGGATCCGGAGGCGCGGCGCCGGGCGGGGATCGCCGACGGCCTCGTGCGGGTGAGCGTGGGGCTGGAGGACGTCGACGATCTCATCGAAGACTTCGACAAGGCCCTGGGGAACAGGTGAGCGCGCCGAAGCGTCGCGTCGCCGTCCTGTTCGGCGGCCGTTCGGCCGAGCATGAGATCTCGTGCGTGTCGGCGCGCTCCGTGATCGACGCGCTGGATCACGAGGGGATCGAGGTCGTCCCGATCGGGATCACGCGCGAGGGATCGTGGCTCCTCCTCGCGGGTCCGCCGGCGCTCCCCGCCGAGACAGGCCGGATGCCCGAGGTCACGGCCGAGGCGGGGACGGCGGTCGAGCTGGGAGGCGGGGTCGGGTCGCAGGAGCTGATCGCCGTCGACGGCTCGCGCAGGTCCATCGACGTCGTGTTCCCCGTCCTCCACGGACCTGGCGGCGAAGACGGTGCCGTGCAGGGGATGTTGGAGATCGCGGGCGTCCCGTACGTCGGCGCGGGGGTCCTCGGCTCCGCGGTCGGCATGGACAAGGCCATGCAGAAGGTCCTGTTCGCCGCCGCCGGCTTGCCGGTGGTTCCGGCGGAGGTGGTTCGCGAACCCGAATGGACCGAGGATCCCGAAGGGGTGTCGGCGCGCGCTTCGGGGCTGGGGTATCCGGTATTCACCAAGCCGGCGACGCTCGGTTCATCCGTCGGGATCACGAAGGTCCACGAGCCCGCAGAGCTCGATGCCGGGCTGGACGAGGCGTTCCGCTACGCGCGCAAGGCGATGATCGAACAGGGACTCGAGGGTATCCGTGAGGTGGAGTGCGCGGTGCTGGGCAACGACGACCCGGTCGCCTCGATCGCAGGCGAGATCGTGCCCACCGGCCATGAGTTCTATGACTACGAGGCCAAGTACCTGGACGAGCATGGCGCGCGCTTGCTGATCCCCGCTGAGATCGACGCCGAGCTGATGGAGAGGATCCAACGGATGGCCATCATCGCGTTCCGCGCGATCGAGTGTGCGGGGATGGCGCGGGTCGACTTCTTCATCCGGGGCGGCGAGCTCTGGGTGAACGAGATCAACACGATCCCGGGCTTCACGAACATCTCGATGTATCCCAAGCTCTGGGAGGCCTCGGGTCTCAACTACGGAGACCTCGTGGAACGTCTGCTCGATCTCGCCGCAGAAAGGCACCAGGCCGAGCGCGGCAAGAGCGTGGGCGTTCGCGAACTCGGCGAGGCGTGAGGGATCGAGGAACGGCGCGGACCGCGGTGTTACAGGTGGACCACCGGGCAGGTCAGCGTGCGCGTGATCCCCTCCACCGCCTGGATGCGAGCCACCACGAGCTTGCCGAGCTCGTCGACGGACTTGGCTTCGGCGCGGACGATCACGTCGTACGGTCCGGTGACGTCTTCGGCTTCTGCCACACCCGAGATCTCGCGGACCTCCTGTGCGACGGCAGCGGCTTTCCCGACTTCGGTCTGGATGAGGATGTACGCGTGCACCACCTGGAACCTCCCTTGGGGTCGTTCGGAGGCGCCCATGCTAGCCCCGGGGTGACGACCGACGCAACGCGGACGTCCCCCTCGAGTCATCGCACCCCGAAGCGAGGCATGATGCGCTCATGTTCCGCGACCGCGAGCAGGCCGGAGACCTCCTGGCGACCGTGCTCGCCGAGCGGATGCTCGAGGCGCCGGTCGTGGTGCTCGCGATCCCCCGAGGAGGCGTGGTCGTTGCGGGCCCGGTGGCCCGGCGGCTCGGAGCGGCGCTCGACGTGGTCGTGCCACGCAAGCTCGGTGCACCAGGGAACAAGGAGCTCGCGATCGGGGCGGTGGCCCCGGGGATCCGTGTCCTCGATCGACCCATGATCGAACGACTGGGCGTCGACGACCGCTACCTCGATGCCGAGGTGCAAGCACAGGAGCGCGAGATCGTTCGTCGAACGGCCGCGTATCGGGAGGGACGGCCCGCGGTCTCCCTCGCCGGGGCGACGGCACTGGTCGTGGATGATGGCGTCGCCACGGGCTCCACCGCGATCGCCGCGGTCCGCTGGGCTCGCGCAGCCGGCGCGGCGCGCGTCGTGTTCGCGGCTCCGGTCGGTCCCCCGGACGTCCCACAGCTCCTGGGCCTCGATGCGGATGACGTCGTGATCCTCGAGACGCCGCGTCCGTTCCATTCGGTGGGGGAGTGGTTCACGAGGTTCGATCAGGTGCAGGATCAGGACGTGCTCGCCGTATTGCGGTCGAACGCATGAAGATCTTCGAGATCGCGATGGTGGTGCTCTTCGGCGCGCTCGGTGTGCGGTCGCTGGTGTACTGGGTGCGACGGCCGTTCGACAGCGTGGACCCTCGGGACCACGTCCTGTTCGCGCTGTTCGTGACGGGTCGCGTGGGTCTCTGGTTCGCGGTCTCAGGCCTGTTCCTGCTCTACGCCCTCACCGGCACGCTGGGCCGGGCGTTCATCGACGACGTACGCCGATACGACTGGTTCCTGCTCGTGTTCGTAGCGCTCTCGGCGATCCAGCTCCTGGCCGGGTACTTCCTCGGGCGTCGCTCCGGCCCGAGCTCGGGCAACTAGTCTGTGATGGACTAGCCGGCGGCTTTCACGATCTCGTCCGAGAGCTCGGCGAACCCCTGCAGCCGGGCGACCCGTTCGCTCTTCAAGCGATCCACGAGCTCGGCGTATTCGTCGCCGCGACCCTGTCGCTCGTACAGACGACGAGGCTCGAGGAGCTCGGGGTCGTCGATCTCCGGCACCGACGCGGCGACCTGGTAGCCGAAGTCAGGATCGTCGGTCCATGTGATCGACCGTTCGGCGATCCCCTTCACGCAGGCGGACGTGTGCGGGATCTTCAGCTTCTTCGACCGTTCGTCGTCGTCCTTGCCGCCGACACGTCCCGTGTTGAGCAGGTACGTCTCGATCGGGTGTGACGCCAGGAGTTCAAGGATCCGGTTGCCCTGGAGACCATGCGGGAGCGGGAAGAACGGGTTCGTCCCCGGGACCCGAAGGAACTTGCCGGCCTCCGCGGCGCCGCCCGCGCTCGTCCCGGTGGTCTCGCCGAGCATGAAGTACGCCGCCGCCTGTTCCTGCGTGAGCTTCGCGACGGCCGGGATGATGTTCTCGTTCCGGTTGAGGATCAACAGGTAGTCGACCGTGCCGACCTCGCGCGCGTCGCGGAACCGGAGCAGGTCGCTCATCTCGAAGACGGCGCGTCCGTTCTGCGTGTAGCTCTCCTCGAAGAAGTTCACCGAGCCGGTGTCGTCTTGGTACACGTTCTCGAGGAACGCCGTGGGCTTGGTCACCGCTCCGTAGATCGACGGTTCGAAATCCGGATCGAGCGAGAACGTCTTCGCGAAGCAGCCGTTCTCGGTGCCGTACGCGTGACCGCCCGGCATCAACCCGACGAAGTCGTCCTGCACCGGCTCGGAACCGTTCTGCGTCGTGAACGTGGTCGTCGTCTTGCCGGTGCCCGACAGGCCGATGATCATGAAGACCTTCTCGCCGTCGCCGGTCGGGATCACCTTCAGGCCCGCGTGCAGGGCGAGCCCGCCTTTGCGGTAGACGATGTCGTTCCACATCCGCAGGCCGCCCTTCTTCGACTCGCCGAAGTAGTCGGAGTTGAGGACGCGCGTGACGCCGTTGTCCAGGTCGACGGCGATGATCCGCTCGTCGGGATAGCCCTCAGCGACGAGGTTCGGCGTGTAGGTCACCTGCACCTCGGGTTCGGCGCCGTCCGTCCGCTCGAAGTAGAGCTTCTGCTGCATCCCCGCGATGTTCGCGTTCGCCTTCTCGATCGTGAGGCGAGCGGCGGTGCGCATCTCGGGGTCGTTGCCGATGTAGCCGTCGATGACGATCTGGTCCCGCTCTGCGAGGTAGGCGTCCTGCAGGGCAGCGATCCGCTCGAACTCCTCGCGGGTCATCGACTTCCCTGACGTCGAGGACGGGTCGGGGGTCACGACGTAGGTGCTCGCGGCGCTCCGCGACACGACCTTGGTCTGCACGTTGACGTTGTCGAACTCGGTGATCCGGCACTGCGGCATGGCTTCGGTGAAGGTGCGCAGTTCGTCCGGGCTTGGGTTGACGTGGACCTGGGGCACGTGAGGGATCCTCCTGATTGGCTACCGTGGCCGGGCGTGGGGCGAGCGCCCCGAACCAGCGCCCTAGAGTCTACTGAACGTGGTCGTGGCGACCCGCCGCCGGATGGGCGGACGCTGACGCCGCCGGAGCGACGGAACGGAGCGATGGACCGAACCGAGGAGGAGCTGCTCGAGGCGATCCGCCGGGTGCTGTCGGGCGCTGGACCCGAGGTGCGGGTGCCCGTCGGAGACGACGCGGCGGTCCTCGCGCCGACGACGGGCGAGCTCGTGATCACCACGGATGTGCTCGTGGAGGGTGTCCATTTCGAGCGCCGCCTGATCGGTGCGCGGGATCTGGGACACAAGGCGATCGTCGTCAGCGTGAGCGACATCGCGGCGATGGGCGCGAGCCCACGAGCGGCGGTCTGTGCGTTGACCCTGACGCAAGACGTCGACCCGGCCTGGGTGATGGAGCTGTTCGGCGGGATGCGCGACGCCTGCGATGAGTTCGCGCTGTGGCTGGTCGGCGGCGATCTCTCGCGAGGTGGCGAGGTCGCCATCGCGGTCACGGTCACCGGAGAGGTGGCGCCGGGCCGCGCCGTCTTGCGGTCGGGGGCTCGACCCGGCGATCGGATCGTGGTGACGGGCGAGCTGGGAGGTTCCGCGGCCGGGCTCCGGCTCTCGAGGCTCCGGTCGATGCCGGACGACGTCCAGCGAGCGGCGATCCATCGACATGTTCGACCCACCGCCCGGGTGGGTGAGGGGGTTGTGTTGGCTCGACGCGGCGCCACCGCGATGATGGACGTGTCCGACGGGCTCGCGCTGGACCTGTTCCGGCTCGCCCGGTCGAGCGGCGTCGGCGTCCGGCTCCACGTGGACCGGGTGCCGGTCGCTGCAGCCGCGACGCTCGACGAGGCGCTCGGCGGCGGGGAGGACTACGAGTTGATCGCTGCGCTCCCGGATGATGCAGCCGTCGAAGCGGTCCGAACCGAACTGAGGGAGTCGTTCGGCGTGGAACTCACCCAGGTCGGCATCGCGGTGGAGGGCGAAGGCATCACCACGGTCGGCGACGACGGGGTCGAGGCCGCGCTCGCTCCCATCGGATGGGACCACTTCGCGTGAGCGCTGCTGCCGGACCGCGTCCGCGCGTGCTCACGATCGCCGGGTCCGATCCGGGTGGTGGTGCGGGGATCCAGGCGGATCTCAAAACGTTCAGCGCGCTCGGCGTGTTCGGGATGACGGCGATCACAGCGATCACCGTGCAGAACACCCTGGGCGTGGCGGGGTTCGAGGCGGTGTCGCCCGTGACGGTGGCGGCGCAGATCCGGTCGGTCGCGGAGGATATCGGTGTCGATGCTGCCAAGACGGGCATGCTGGCCGACGCCGCGATCGTGCATGCCGTCGCCGAGGCGGTCGAAGGGACGGGGATCGGTCCATTGGTGGTCGACCCGGTATCCGTGTCCAAGCACGGTCATCCGCTGCTGGCCGACGACGCTCTGGACGCGTTGCGATCGCGGATCCTCCCGCTGGCGACCCTCGTGACACCGAACCTTCCCGAGGCCGCCGCGTTGGCGGGGTTCCCGGTCGAGCGTCGAGAGGACATGCGCCGGGCGGGGGAGGCCATCGTCGCCTTGGGGGCGCGCGCGGTCTTGGTGAAGGGCGGGCATCTGGGGGCGACGAGCGAGGCGAGCGATCTGTTGCTGCTCGATGGTCGCGAGGAGTGGCTCAGCGCGGAGCGGATCGATACCCCGAACACGCACGGCACCGGGTGCACGCTCTCGGCGGCGATCACGGCTTATCTCGCGCTCGGGGACCCGCTGCGGGAGGCCGTGCGAGCCGGGAAGGACTTCGTCACCGAGGCGATCCGGCACGCGCTCGCGATCGGAGGCGGGATCGGGCCGGTGGATCAGCTGTGGTCGATCCGACCCGGAGGACCGGCGTCGTCGCGGACGGAGCGCTAGGACGCGCGCTGGGGGATCCGCGTGACCTTGCCCGCTTTGATGCAGGAGGTGCACGCGTTCACGCGTCGCGGGGTCCCGTCGACCAGCGCGCGCAAGCGCTGGATGTTCGGGTTCCACCGGCGGTTGTTGCGCTTGTGGGAGAAGGTCACGGACTTGCCGAAGAACGGCTTCTTCCCACAGATGTCACACACCGCAGCCATAGTCCGCAAAGGGTAGCAGACGTCCCTCGCGCGGCCGCCCTTGCGCGCGGCACCGTCGGGGGTGGAAAGTAGCTCCCTGCCCCGAGGGAGGGAGAGCGCTATGCCGCGCGAAGACATCGATGGTGGCTGGTCGATCGAGCCGGACCCGGACGGGCACCTGCACGCGTACGTGTTCATCGATCACACGGATAGCAAGATCTCGAGCGTCCTGTCGGATGTCGCCAAGTCCTACAGGAGAGATGCGTTCCCGCGGGTCAGGTGGGCGGGATCGGTGATCGGCGACTACCGCGCGCTCATGCATATCGAAGTGGATGATCCGGACGATCTCGATAGCCTCCATGAGTTCCTCGACGAGGATCTGTGGGAGAAAGGCGTCCACTGCCAGACCGCCATGAGCCTCGCGGTCATCAACAAGAAGGGAACGAAGAAGGACACCCCGGACGTCCTGGCGCTCGTCGCGATCAAGACCGAGTTCGGCAAGACGATGGACGTCGCGAAGGCGTTGGCGATCGTGGACCAAGAGATGGACTTCGCTTGGTTCAACGGCGCGTCGATCCTGAACGGCCAGATCGACATCCTGCTGCAGCTGAACGCCGACTCCGTCACCCAGCAGCAGGAGCGGCTCTTCTTGGACGAGGGCACCGCGCGGATCCTCGGCGACATCCCTGGCATCGCCTCGACGTCGACGGCTATCGCGGAAGGGGCCCGGGGGCCTTGGAGTGGGCCGTTCCCGCCCGAGTGGGAGCGACCCCGGGGTTCCTAGCCGAGTGCGATGAGGCGCTCGCGCGCCTGACGCGCGCTCGCGAGGTTCTCCTTGCGGTCATACGCATCGATCGCTCGTTGGAACGCATCCTTCGCATCCGATGTGCGTCCGGCCGCGAGGAGCACCTCGGCGAGGTGAACGAGGGCATCGGCCTGGAGGTCGAGGAACCCCGTGGGGCGGATCAGCTCGATGGCCTCGCGTGCGAGCGTCTCGGCTTCCTCGGGCTCGCCGCGGCTCGCGAGCACACGCGCCTTCACGCAGCGCCAGCCCACCTGTTGCTCGAGGTCGTACACGTTCGCGCCCTTCGCGATCTCCTCGGCGAGCGCCTCCGCCTCGTCGAACCGACCGAGCCTGCACGAGAGGTGGGACAGATCCGTGGCGGCCGAGACCGCGTTCACGGTGTCGTGCTGGCCCCGGAAGAAGAGGTAGCCGGCCCGTATCCCGCGCTCCGCCTCGTCCAACTTCCCCTCGGCCAGCGCGACCAACCCCTCTACCCCCGAGACGGCGGCCAGCCAGCGGCGCTGTCCGAGGTCCTCGAAGACGCCGCGTGAGAACGCCACGTGACCCCGGGCCGCGTCGAAGCGTTCTCGCATCGCGAGGATGATCGCCATCTCGAGCCGGCAGGTGGCTTGGGCCATCCGCTCGCCATCGAGCTCGTCGATCAGCGCTCGGAGTCGCTCCTCGGCGCTCGAGCACGGGGTGGCGCCGAGCACCAGGGCTTGGCCGACGTAGCTCGCCGCGAGAGGAACGGTGCGCCAATCCTCCACGTCTCGGGCGAGGAACAGCGCCCGCTCCGAGGTCTGGAGCATCTCGTCCGCCGACCCGGTGAGCCAGTCGCATGTGGCCAGGACGGTCAACGCACCCGCCAGCCGTCTCCCGTCGCCGAGCAGCTCGAAGGTGGACGTGGCGTCCAACGCCTGCGCGCGGAAGACCTCGAGCCTCGTTCCGCGTGGGTCGATCAGCAGGTTGAGCTCCGCTCTGCGAAGCTCGGCCCACGTCTCGAGCGGGCGATCCCCGGATGCCCGCGCGATCGGCAGCAGCTCGTCGAGCCTCGCGATGCACTGTTCGATATCGCCAGCGAAGTAGAAGCTCTCCGTCAGGTCCGCGAGCAGTTGGCCGCGCTCGAGCGAGTCCTTCGGGATCAAGGCCGCGGCTCTGCGGAGGAGGTTCGCGCTCGCGCGCATGTCGCCGCGCGCGAGCGCGCGGCGACCGGCGGACGCCAGATGGGAGCCCGCCCGCGAGCCGAGCGCGCGGGCGTGGTCGTCGGGCGGACCCAGCTCTCCGAGGTATCGTCGGGCCTGCTCGAGGTGGTACCCGATGAACTCCTCGTACTCCTCGAGGCGCCCACCCGCCCTGCCCTCGAGCCATCCGGCGAACCGCTCGTGCAACTCGGCTCGCGTCTGCTTCGACAAGGACTCGTACGCGGCGTCGCGGATGAGGATGTGCCGGAACCGATGCAGACCGCCCCCGAGCTCGCCGGAGCGGAAGGGCTGGAGCAGCTCCTTGCGGGCGAGAGATGCGAGGTGCACTTCGACCTCCGCCTCGATCTGGGCTGGCAGGAGCGCCGCGAGTGCCGCGGACGAGAATTCGTTTCCGATCACCGCCGCCCGCGCGATCACCGAGTGTTCGTCGCGCGTCAATCGATCCAGTCTCGCGGCGAGAAGCGCGGAGATCGTCGGGGGGATCGCGACCTTCGTGAGATCGTCGGCGGGCACCCACCGATCTCCCTCCTGCTCCAGCAGCCCGTCGTCGATCAGCATCGAGAGGATCTCCTCGACGAACAACGGGTTGCCGCCGGCCACCTCGACGATGTGCTCACGCTCGCGTGGCGCCAGCTCGGCGCTCCCGAGGAGGTTCCGCACCAGGGCGTCGCCGTCTTCGCTGCGCAGCGGTTCGAGCAGGAGCGACGTGGCGTTCAGCTTGCCCCCGCCCCAAGACCGGTTCGTCTCCAAGAAGTCCGGACGGGCCAAACACAGGAGCATCATCGGCACATCCCTGGACCACTCAGCGATGTGCTCGATGACCTCGAGGAACGTCGGCTCGCCCCACTGGATGTCGTCGAACACCAGCACGAGCGGGCGTCGACGGGCGAGCGCCTCGAAGAACGTGCGGATCGCCCAGAAGGTCTCCTCGGGCGCGGCGGTGCCGGTCCCACCGATCCCGATGGCCTGCGAGATGCGCTGCGCGACCAGGGGCGCGTCCTCGGTCGTGAGGAGGCCGGCGATCTTCGCGCGAGCCTGCTCCACCGTGTCCTCATCCGCGAGACCGGCGGCCTGCGTTGCCACCTCGGTGATCGGCCAGAACGTGATCCCTTCCCCGTAGGCGAGACAACGCCCGAGGTACGAGGTGGCACGATCGTTCGCCCACGCGAGGAGTTCGTCGACGAGCCGAGACTTCCCGACCCCGGCAGCACCGAGGATCGTGACCATCTGACATCGGCGGCCGTCGAGCATCCGTTCGAAGGCGTCTCGCAGCAGCGCCGTCTCGCGCTCGCGATCGACGAACGGCGAGTCCTGCCGCCGCGTGTGCCCCGCGGCCCCGGGGATGACGGAGAGCAGGCGGAAGGCGCGGACGTTCCCCAATCCCTTCAGCTCGACGAGCTCGACCGGCTCCACCGTGACCGCATCGCGGACCAGGCGGTGCGTGTCGTTCCCGAGCAGGATGGTGCCCGGCTGGGCGGCGCCCTCCAGGCGGGAGGCGAGGATCACCGGTTCTCCTGAAACGAACGACTGATCACCGATCGGGTCGCCCGCGACGACCTCGCCGGAGTTGACGCCGATCCGGTTGCGGAGCCGGACGCCCCAATCCCGCTCCAGCTCCGCGTTCAACACGTCGAGCGCATCCTGCATCTCCATGGCCGCGCGCACGGCTCGAAGGGCGTCGTCTTCGTGCAGGGTCGGAACGCCGAAGACCGCCATCACGGCATCCCCGATGAACTTCTCGACCGTGCCGCCGTGCCGCTCGATGACGGTCCGGGACTCTTCGAAGTAGCGCGTCACGACCTTGCGGAACGACTCGGCGTCGAGCCTCGACGCGAGCGGCGTGGAATCCTCCAGGTCGCAGAAGACGATGGTGACGAGCCGCCGCGATTCCTCGGTGGGTGACGCACGGAGCGACGATCCGCACGTGGAACAGAACCTGGCGTGGTCCGGGTTCTGGGTCAAGCAGGCGGCACAGGTCTGCATATCCCGAAGCCTAGACGGGTGATCAGCCGAGCGCGGCGTCGATCCCCCGGTTGAGCGCGGCCTGTGAGAGCTGGCCGTCCCAGGTGGAGACGACCTGTCCGCCCGCGTCATAGAAGACGGTGACAGGCTGTCCGATCATCCCGAGCGAATCTCGGATCGCGCCCGACGGATCGAACACGCTCGGGTACGTCACGCGTTGCTCGGCCAGGAACGAACGTGCCCCGCCGAGCGAGTCCAGGATGTCGACGCCGAGGAACTGCAACCGGTCCCCATAGGTGGAGTGCGCCGACCGGAGGAGCGGTGACTCCGCCTTGCACGGTCCGCACCACGATGCCCAGACGTTGACGACGACCGGCGTACCGCGGAGCTGGGTCAGCAGCCGCTGATAGGTGTCCACATCGAACAGCGGCAGGGCCGCGACCGACGTCGGCAGCAGCGCGGCCGTCGTCGCGTTGCTCGCGGGCGCGCCATCGAGATCCGCCGGGGTCGCGTCGGAGGAGGCTCCATGCGCGCAGCTCATCAGGACCAACGAGATCGCGAAGAGGAAGGAACGGCGGGTCGCCATCATCCGCATGATAGAACCGGACTTCCATGACGGTTCCCCACGATGTGGCGTTGACGCTCGACACCCCGATCTTCGAGATCGATCAGCGCATCGCGTCCCGCCGCACACGGGCCAAGGGCGCCGAAGCGCATGTCGTGCTCGAGAACGCGTTCGGGATCACCACGGTGGACGACCTCCTCCATCACTACCCACGCCGCTACATCGACCGCTCCCGCGTCGAGACGATCGCCGGGATGCGGGCCGGTCAGTACGCGACCGTGATCGCGTCGGTCAGGAAGGTGGCGAAACGGCAGACGCGCCGCCATCAAACGATGGTGACGGTGACCCTCTACGACCGGACGGGCGTGCTGGATCTCACGTTCTTCAATCAGCCTTGGCTCGCGAGCCTCTACAAGGAGGGGCAGGAGCTCGCTGTCTCCGGCGTGGCCACGATGTATCGGGGACGGCTCCAACTGGCGAACCAAGAGGTCGAGTTGCTCCGGGGGGACGACAAGGATCTGATCCATACGGGCAGGATCACGCCCGTGCACCCGGCGTCGGATGGGATCTCGACGCGGACGATCCGCGAGCTCGTCCATGCCGCGCTCGACCGGCTCCCACCGCTCACCGATCCTCTTCCGAGCGAACTGGTGGGAGCGGAATCGCTCGGCTCGTTCGACCGGGCGATCCGATGGATCCATTTCCCGGCGGACCCCGGAGAGCTCGAGCGGGCTCGAGAGCGATTGAAGTTCGACGAGCTCTTCACCCTCGAGCTCGGCGTCGCCTTCCGCAAACACCGGGTGGGAACCGAGCGAACCGGGGTCGCACACCAGCTGGACGGACCGCTCGCGCAGCGGCTGATGTCCACGCTTCCGTTCGAACCGACGGACGCGCAGCGGGCGGCGATCGTCGCGATCGACGAGGCGATGGCGCGCCCGCGGCCGATGAACGTTCTCCTCCAGGGCGACGTCGGCGCGGGCAAGACGCTCGTCGCCCTGCATGCGGCGCTCGTCGCGATCGGGTCGGGGCACCAGGCCGCGATCATGGCCCCGACCGAAGTGCTCGCCGGGCAGCACGCTCGCTCGGTCGCCGCGTTGCTCGACGGGGTCGGTGGGGTGCCCTTCCTGGCGCTCGCCGCGGGTCAGGATGACGGCCAGGCGTCGCTCCTCGATCCGGTTCCGGACGAAGACGTGCAGGCGCGGGTCACCTACGCCCTCCTCTCGGGTGCCGTGACGGGCCGCGACCGGCAGCGGATCCTCACGGGGATCGCCGACGGAGGGGTGGACCTCGTGATCGGGACGCACGCCTTGGTGCAGGAGGCTGTGACCTTCCGCGACCTGTCGTTCGCCGTGATCGACGAGCAACACCGGTTCGGTTTGCATCAGCGGATGGCGCTCAAAGGCAAGGGCGGCGACCCAGACGTGCTGATCATGACCGCGACACCGATCCCTCGGACGCTCGCGCTCACGTACTACGGGGATCTCGATGTCGTCGTCCTGGACGAGCTCCCAGCAGGCAGGCAGACGATCGCCACGCGCGCGGCCCGAACGTCCGAGGAGCGAGAGGGCGCGTATGACCTGGTCCGGGATGAGGTGGCCGCGGGCCGGCAGGCGTTCGTCGTGTGTGCGGCGATCGACGAAGGGAACCGCACGCAGGTGAAGGCCGCCGAGGTCGAGTCCGAACGGCTGGCGACCGAAGTCTTCCCCGACCTCCAGGTGGATCTTCTCCATGGCCGCATGCGCCCGAAGGACAAAGAGGCGGTCATGGATCGGTTCCGCTCAGGCGACGTGGACGTCCTCATCTCGACCACCGTGATCGAGGTCGGGGTCGACATCCCGAACGCGACCGTGATGCTCGTGGAGAACGCCGAGCGCTTCGGACTGGCGCAGCTCCATCAGCTCCGAGGCCGGATCGGCCGTGGCATGCATGCAGGTACCTGCATCCTGTTCGACGCGTCCGATGCGGACAACCTCGAAGCGCGAGCGCGGATCGAGGCGATGGTCCGCACGACCGACGGGTTCGAGCTGGCCGATGAGGACCTCCGCCTGCGAGGCGAGGGCACGCTCTTCGATACCCGGCAGTCGGGGATGCCGGACCTCAAGCTGGCAAGGCTCGCCGATGATCTCGACCTCGTTCGGCGGGCGCGGTCCCGCGCGTTCGCGTTGATCGACGACGATCCCGAGCTCATCGGCCATCCGGGGCTGCTGGCCGAGCTGCGTGCCCGGTTCGACGCCTCGATCGACTGGCTCTTCAGCTCCTGACCCGGTCGCCCGCGCCGGTAGGCTCACCCGGATGCGGGTGATCGCGGGCAGCGCGAAGGGGATGAAGCTGGGACCGGTCCCCGTCGGCGTCCGGCCGGTTTCGGATCGCGCACGCGAAGGTCTGTTCTCCAGCCTGACCCCCGAGGTTCCGGGCGCCCGCGTGCTCGACCTGTATGCGGGCACCGGGGCGATGGGGATCGAGGCACTCTCTCGGGGGGCCGCGGAGGCGGAGTTCGTGGAACGGGGCGCCGAGGCCGCCGCCATGATCCACGCGAACCTCGATCGGACACGCCTATCCGACCGAGCCACGGTGCACCTGTCGGACGTCCAACGGTTCCTCGCCGGCCCCCGGCCCGAACGGTCGTTCGACCTGGTGTTGGCCGACCCGCCGTACGAGCTCGGGTCCCCTGACCTGGACAGCATGCTCCAAGATCTGTCCGCGGGATGGCTCGCGGGAGACGGCTGGACGGTGGTCCTCACCAGGGGGGTCAAGAGTTCCACGCCTGTCATTCCGGTACACTGGGCCGTCGCGAGGCAGCTCCGCTACGGCGACAGCCTCGTCACCTTGTACCGGGAGGTTCGATGGGCTTGAGCGCCCTGTGTCCGGGGACCTTCGACCCGGTGACGAACGGCCATCTCGACATCATCGGTCGCACCGGCGCGACCTACGAAGCGGTGGTGGTCGGCGTGCTCGAGAACCCGTCCAAGCAGCCGGTCTTCGGCGTCGAGGAGCGGGTCGCGATGCTCGAAGAGGCCTGTACGGGCATGACGAACGTGTCGGTCCGGCCGTTCTCGGGCCTGCTGGTCGGATTCGCCAAGGAGCAGGGTGCGACGGTGATCGTGAAAGGGCTTCGGGCCGTGTCCGACTACGAGTACGAGATCCAGATGGCACAGATGAACCTGAGACTGGGAGCCGTGGAGACGGTCTTCATGCCCACGAACCCCAAGTGGTCGTTCCTGTCCTCCTCGTTGGTGAAGGAGGTCGCACGCTTCGGTGGGGACGTCGAGGGTCTGGTGCCGGATCACGTACGGAAGCGTCTGATGGATCGGATGGGGGTCGGGGGCTGATGGACCTCGCCGGACGCCTACAGCAGCTCGAGGAGATCGTGCGCGACGCCAAGTCGATGCCCCTGTCGTCCTCCGCGTTGCTCAACCGTGACGAGGTCCTCGAGATGATCCAGGAGATGCAGGAGTCGCTGCCCGAGGAGATCAAGCAGGCCCGCTGGATCGTGAAGGATCGCGAGGAACTGCTTGGGAAGGCACGCCACGAGGCCGAGCGCATCGTGGATCAGGCTCGTGAGGACCAACTGCGGATGGCGCGCAAGGAAGAGGTCGTCCAGCGCGCCACCGAGGAGGCGGACCGCATCGTGGCCGAGGCCGAGCAACAAGCGGTCGACGCGCGCGCCGAGGCCGAGACGTACGTCGATGCGAAGCTGGCGCAGTTCGAGATCGCACTCCGCCGGGTCATGGAGGGCTCCCAGAGCGCGAACCGCGCCCTCGCCAAGACGCTCGATCAGGTCGAGGTGGGGAGGGAACGGCTCCGGGCGCCGACATCGGCCGCCGAGCAGGAGTTCGGCACCACCCCTGACCCGGAAACCCAGCTCTTCGACGCGGACGGTGACCGATGACGATCGCCCCGGTCGACGTCCGCGATCTGATCGGCCACCCAGGGCTCTCTCGGACCGCGCACCTTCGCGGTTCGATCGAGGGGCTCGGATCCGAGGTCGCGACGCTCAAGACCGATGAGCCCGTCGAAGGTGACGTGCTGCTCGAATCCGTCGTCGAAGGCATCCTGGCCAGCGGGACGCTCACGAGCACGCTCGCGCTCCGCTGTGCCCGGTGTCTCAAGGAATTCGAACGCCCGATCGCGGTGGACGTGCACGAGCTCTTCGCGTTCGCGCCCGACCCGGATGATGACGATGTGTACGCGATCGATGCCGAGGGCTGGCTCGACCCCGAACAGATGGCGAGGGATGCGCTCGGGCTCGAACTGCCGTTCTCGCCGTTGCACGGTCCGGACTGCCTCGGGCTGTGTCCCGTGTGCGGCGGCGACCGCAACCTCGGCGAGTGTCCAGGCGATCATCCCCAGGTCGATCCCCGATGGGCCGATCTGGAGCTCGTGTTGCAAGATCTCGAAGACCGGAATTAGGAAGGACGTCATGGCCGTTCCCAAGAAGAAGCAGAGCAAGACGCGGAGCGCGAAGCGGGCCGCGAACTGGAAGTCGCAGGCTCCTCCGTACGCCGAATGCCCGCAGTGCCATCAACCGAAGCTCCCGCACCGCGTGTGCGGGAACTGCGGCTACTACGCCGGTCGGCCCGCCGTCGAGGTCGAGTGAGCGCGTGAGCTCCGCTCCGGTCGAGGTGCCGCTCGAGTCGCTCGACCGGGCCCTCGGCGTGTCGTTCCATGACGCAGCGATCCGCGTAACCGCGCTCACGCATCGTTCGTACGCGTTCGAACACGGAACGGAGACCACCAACGAGCGACTGGAGTTCCTGGGTGACTCGGTGCTGGGTCTCGTGGTCACCGATATGGCGTACGCGAGCTACCCGGCCCTGCCGGAGGGATCGCTCGCCAAGCTCCGTGCCGCCATCGTCAACATGACCGCCCTCGCCGACGTTGCCCGCGAGCTCGGGCTGGGCGGACTGGTCCTCCTCGGCCGCGGTGAGGAACTCTCGGGGGGGCGCGACAAATCGAGCATCCTCGCTGACGCCCTCGAGGCCGTCTTCGGTGCCGTCTACCTCGACCGCGGCCTGGACGTCGTCCGCGAGCTGATCGAGCGGTTGTTCCGGCCCCGGATGGAGGCGTACGTCCGCGGCGAGGGCGACCGGGACTACAAGACGATCCTGCAGGAGCTCGCATCGCAGGAGCTCCGCGTGATGCCGGAATACCGGTTGGAGGAACGGGGTCCCGACCACGAGAAGGAGTTCACCGCGACGGTCTTCCTGGCGGGCGAGGCCCACGGAAGCGGAACCGGGCGTTCGAAGAAGGAGGCCGAGCAGCAGGCCGCGCATGAGGCGTACACGCACCTGGCTGAACGGCACGCGGGGCGGAACGCGTAAGAGGGGGATGAGTGGAGCTACCTGAGGTCGAGGTGATGCGCCGCGACATGGAGAAGGACGTCGTGGGCCGGCGGATCAAAGAGGTGGAGGTCAAGCCGTCGAAGAACGCCATGCGGATCATCCGCCGGCACGCCAAACGCAAGGACTTCACGTCGCGCCTCGAGGGTCGGAAGATCGGCAAGGTCGAACGGCGCGGCAAGTACCTGATGATGCCGCTCGACTCGGGCGACGTGTTGGTCACCCACTTCGGGATGAGCGGGCAGTTCCAGCGCGGGAACGGTCGCGTCAGCCTCCCGCCGCATACCCACGTCGTGCTGACGTTCCAGCAGGGTGGTGACCTCAGATACGTCGACCCGAGGACGTTCGGTGAGATGTTCGTTTCGACCGCCGACGAGGTGGGCAAGATCAAGGAGCTGCAACATCTCGCGATCGATCCGCTCGATCAGGTCTTCACGTGGCCGACGTTCCAATACCTGCTGGCCGAGCGCGCCGCGAAGATGAAACAGCTGCTGATGGACCAGAAATTCATCGCGGGGCTCGGCAACATCTACTCGGACGAGGTGCTGTTCGCGGCGGGGATCCGCTTCGACCGGATGTCGAACACGCTGTCGTCGCAGGAGGTCCGGCGCCTGTACCGAGCGATCCAGGAAACCTTGCAGGATGCGATCAAGGCTCGCGGGACGACGCTCGAGGACGAGGCGTACGTCGACCTGTTCGGCGAGCCGGGCTCCTACCAGTCGGAGCTCAAGGTGTACGGTCGAGACGGGATGCCCTGCAGACGGTGTCGAACGCCGATCCAGACCGTGAAGGTCTCGGGTCGAACCGCCTATTTCTGCCCGCAGTGCCAGTCGTAGGCCGCGGGTGAGCGGCTGCCTTTCGCCGGAAACTCGCGCGAGCCTCCCCGGTTCGGTCGGGGACCGCTGTTAGCATCGCGCCGCATGTTCCTGCGCCAGATCCAGATCCGCGGCTTCAAGTCGTTCGCCGACAAGACCGTCCTGGAGTTCATCCCGGGCGTGAGCGTCATCGTCGGCCCGAACGGCTCCGGGAAGTCCAACCTCGTCGATGCGATCAGCTGGGTCCTGGGAGAGCAGGGCGCACGCGCTCTCCGTGGTGGACAGATGGCAGATGTGATCTTCGCGGGGACACCTTCGCGCCCCGCGCTCGGCATGGCCGAGGTGAAGCTCGTGATCGACAACTCGGCCGGCAAGATCCCGGTGCCGATGTCGGAGATCGAGGTCAGCCGCACGATCTTCCGTTCGGGCGATAGTGAGTACCGGATCAACGGACAGGTGGTGCGTCTCCTGGACGTCCAGGAGTTGCTGTCGGAGACGGGGATCGGCCGGGCCCTCCACACGGTCGTGGGACAGGGACAGCTCGAAGAGGTGCTGCTGGCTCGTCCGGAGGAGCGTCGCAAGTACATCGAGGAAGCAGCCGGGATCGCCAAGCATCGGCGTCGCAAGGAACGGGCCGAACGCAAGCTGTCCGGCCTCGACCAGGATCTGCTCCGGCTCCAGGACGTCCTCGGCGAGCTCCGTCGACAGCTCAAGCCGCTCCAGCAACAGGCGGAGATGGCCAAGAAGCACGAGGCGCTCACCGCGCAGGCCGAAGAGCTGTCGCGCAAGCTCGCCGCGGCTCGCTTGCGGGCTCTCTTGCGCGAGAAGGAGCGCCGACAGCACGGGTGGAACGAAGGGCTCGAGGCGCGGAAGGCCGCTCGTGATCGACTCGACGGTCTCGACGGCGAGGTCCTGCGGGTCGCCGACGAGCGCGCGGCGAGCTCGCGGGTCTTGGCAGATGCCGAGCAACGAGCACGAGCCTCCCAAGCGGATCGGGCGCACGCCGAACACCTGCTGCGCGCGGCGGTGGAGCGCGAGGGGGCCGCGCGCGAGGATCTATCTGCCGAGGCCTCGCGCACCGTCCGGTTGGATGCCGTGGACCGAGAGTTGGGGGCGGCGCAGGCGCGGCTGGCGCGTGTGCTCGAGGAGCTCGAGCGAGGTGAACGCGAGCTCGAAGAGGCGGAGACCGCGTTCCGGGCGGCCGAGGAGCGACGCCGGGAGGCGGAGGACCTTCGCCGCCAGATGGGCGAGCAGGCGGCGGGGCGCCGGGCGGAGATCGAGTCGCTGCATCGCAGCGTCGCGTCATCCGAACGCGAGCGTGAGCGGCTCGACGGAACGCTCCGCGAGGTCGTCGAGCGGGTGCGGACGATCGAGGCCGAGCGCGAGGGGCTGGAAGCGGACATCGAACGGCTGGACGCCCAGTCATCGCCGCTCGCCGATCGGCTGGGCACGCTCGAGCAGGAGCGGCGGGGATCGATCGAGAAGATCGAGGAGCTCGAGGAGGCCGAGCGACGCCATCAGGCTCGGCGCGACCTGCTGGAAGCCCGGCGCATCGACATCGAAGAGACGGCGGGGTCGCGGTTCCTGAAGAGCCACCGGGGACGTGGCGTCGGTCTGCTCCGCGATCTCGTACGCGCGGAACCTGGTCTCGAGCGAGCGTTGATCGCGGCGCTCGGTCCGCTCGCTGACGCCGTGGTCTACGACGACGGCGACCGTGCGCTCGCCGACGCGTCCGACGGGGACGGAGCGATCCTGGCGATCGCGCGCGGGGGTCCGGTCGCCCTCGGGTTGCGCGGCGAGCGGGCGCTGCTGTCGGCGGTCCACGCCGAGCCAGCGGCTCGCGGCATCGCTAGCACCGTCTTGCGGGACGTCTACCTCGCCGGCGACGTCCAGGAGGCCGCCGAGAAGCAGACCCAGCACCCCACCGCGTCGTTCGTCACGCCGGAGGGCGTGTTGATCGGCCCGGCCGTGATCCATACGGCGAAGGAGGTCGATGCCCGGGCCCGCGAGATCCGAGCGGAGCTCCAGGTCCTGGAGCACGATCTCGCGGGAGCACGGAACGCGTTGAAGCCCAAGCGGGAGCGCCTCCACGAGCTCGCGGGCGAGGCGCTGTTCCTGCAGGAGCAGATCGACGCGGCCGATGCGGAGATCACCGCCTCGGCGGAACGGCTCTCCGGACTCGCGTCGGAGCTCGTCGGTGCGCGCAAGGAGGAGGAGCTCCTGGGTCAGCGCCTGGCCGCGATCGATGAGGGGATCGCCGGATGGCGCGATCGTCTCAGCCAGGTCGGGCCGATGACCGAAGAGCTCCCCGAGCTCCCGCCGAACCCGCAGGCGCCGGTTTCGGCCCGCGTCGAGGTGGAGACGCTCCGGCGCGATCGATCCGCGCTCGACGCGCGGCTCATCGAGCTCCGCGGCGAGCGCGATGTGCTGGCGGGCCAAGACCCCGTTCAGCTCCGAGCTGCGCTCGAGCGAGCGGAGTCTGAGCGAGCGGAGGCGGAGGTGGCGCTCGAGCGAGCTGAGGAGACCGCCGGATCGGCGACCGCGGCTCGCGACGCAGCCTCCGAGGCCGAGCGTGAACGCGCGGAAGCGGAGGCCGACGTGAACCGAAGGTGGCGCGAGGCATCCACCGAGCTGGACCGTCTCCGGGAGACCTACGAGGACGACGATCGCATGCGCGGCGACATCGAACGGCGCGTCGCCGACGCCGAACGCCTGCTCCGCGAGGGACATGAGCGGTCGCCCGCCGATGCGCTCGCGGAGCTCGACGAGGACGATTCCGTGGAGTCCCTCGGCAAGCGATCGGAGCTCGTCCAGCGCCGGCTCGCGCTGGTCGGCCGGGTGAACCTCCTCGCGACCGGTGAGTTCGAAGCGGTCCAGGAACGCCACGACTTCATGGCGCGCGAGCTCGACGACGTCCGCAAGGCACGCCGGGACCTGCTCGAAGTGATCGCGCAGGTCGACCGCGAGATCACCGAGACGTTCGAGACCGCCTACCGTGATGTCGCCCTCCAGTTCGAGCGGCTCGTCGCCGAGCTCTTCCCCGGCGGCTCCGGTCGACTGGTGCTGACCGACCCGGCGCAGCCGCTCACGAGCGGGATCGAGATCGAGGCGAGCCCTGGCCGCAAACGGGTGAAGCGGATCTCACTCCTGTCCGGCGGTGAACGGTCGCTCACGGCGATGGCGTTCCTGTTCGCGATCTTCACCGCGCGACCGAGCCCCTTCTATCTGATGGACGAGGTGGAGCCGGCGCTCGATGACGTCAACCTGCACCGGTTCCTGCGGTTGGTCGAAGGCTTCGCGCGCGACGCGCAGGTGATGATCGTGACGCACCAGAAGCGGACGATGGAGATCGCCGGGATGATGTACGGCGTCTCGCTGTCGAAGGACGGAACGACGAAGGTCGTCTGCCAGCAGATGGCCGATCCCAAGCCCGCCGATGATCCGCCTCCGGCGGTCTTCCTGCCGGAGAGCGAACCCGTCCACTAGCCTGGAACGGTGACGTCGTTCCCGATCGTCTTCGCGCTGGCCGCGATCCTGTGCGTCGTGGCCGGGTTCGTGGTGATCACGCGCCGCCGCTCGATGCTCCGCGACGACACGGCGACGATCGACGATCCGGCGCTACCGTCCTCACGATCCGCCATCGCCTCCTGCCCCCGGGCTCGGCGCTCGTGTCCGTGCCCTGTTCGGACGTGGGGTGTCCGCATCGACATGGGTGGAGCTCGAGGATCTCTTGCTGAAGTCCGATGTGGGGCCGCGGGGCGCCGCCGACCTCGTCGCACGGGTCCGGGCGCGGTTCGATGTCCGGGGTCGATCCGCTCGAGTTGCTCCGTGAGGAGATCATCGCCGTGCTGGGTGTTGACCGTCCGTTGCACCTGGCATCCGATCGCCTCGCCGTGATCCTCGTGGTCGGTGTCAACGGCTCGGGCAAGACCACGACGATCGGCAAGCTGGCGCGGCGGCTGGCCGACGAGGGTCACACGGTGAGCCTGGCGGCGAGCGACACGTTCCGGGCGGCCGCCGGGGAACAACTCGACGTCTGGGCACGACGCAGCGGTGCCCACATCGTTTCGCAGGAGAGAGGCGCTGATCCGGGAGCCGTGGCGTTCGATGCCGTGAAGGCGGCCTCCGCTCGCGGTTCCGACGTGTTGATCGTGGACACCGCCGGCCGGTTGCACACGAAGACCCCGCTGATGGACGAGCTGGCGAAGGTGAAGCGTGTCATCGCGAAGGCGGGAGGCGAGGTCGACGAGACGTTCTTGGTCCTGGACGCGACGACCGGCCAGAACGGCGTTGCGCAAGCCCGTGCGTTCACCGAGGCGGTGGAGGTCACGGGTGTCGTGCTCACGAAGATGGACGGCTCGGCTCGCGGCGGGGGAGTCATCGCCGTCCGCGAAGAGCTCGGCCTACCCGTGCGGTTCATCGGCACCGGCGAGACCGTGGGCGATCTGCGCCCCTTCGAGGCCGCGGCGTTCGCGGACGGACTTCTGCGCGGCTAGGTATGGCGACCATCCTGATCGTCGAGGACCACCCCACGATGCGCGACGCGATGCGCTTGGTGCTCGAAGAGGACGGGCACGATGTGGAGGAAGCCTCTGATGGTGAGACCGGTCTCGACGCCGTACGGGCGCACCCTCCCGATCTCGTCCTGCTGGATCTGAACATCCCCGTCCTGTCGGGCGCGGACGTGCTCGAGGCGCTTCGCGCGGATCCGGCGACCGATGCGGTGCTCGTCGTGGTCGTGACCGCGACCGGCGAGGAGGGCCGTGCACGCTCCCTCGCTCAGGGGGCGGATGACTACATCACGAAGCCGTTCAGCCCGCTCGCCCTGCTCCGGACAGTGGAGCGGGTGCTTCGAGGCTCCGCGACGTCGGGATCGTGACGGCGAACGCGGCTCCGAGGCCCGGCTCGGACTCGACGGAGATCCATCCCCCCATCGCCTGCGTGAGCTGACGAGCGATGTAGAGCCCGAGCCCGGCACCCTCCGAATGCGCGGCCGCGGAGCCCGTCTGGTGGAACCGATCGAAGATGATGTCCAATTCAGCCGGCGGGATGCCGGGCCCTCGGTCGCGGATCGCGAACGTGACCGTCCCGGTCGAATAGGACCCGGCCGCGAGATGCACGGGTTTGTCCGGAGGGGAGAACTTCAACGCGTTCATCAGCAGGTTGGTGAGGATCTGCATCAGCCGTTGCGGATCCACGACCAGCTCCTCTGGCATGCCCGGCTCTTCGATCACCGTGACGCGGCTCGCGAGTTCACCGAGCCCCTGCCGGACGCCCACCAACAGGTCGGCGGTCCTGATCGACTCGGGCACGAACGAGAGCTTGCCGGCCTCGATACGGGAGATCAGCAGCAGGTCCTCGACGAGCCTGATCAACCGATCGGTCTGCAGGTGGATGATCCCGAGGTACTCCTCGACCTCGCTGGGCGAGAGCTCGCCCTGTCGTCGACGCAGGGCGTCCACGAATCCGCGCACCGCGGTGAGCGGCGTCCGGAGCTCATGGCTCGTGATCGCGACGAAGTCCGACTTGAGCTCGTCCAGCTCGCGGAGTCGGGCGAGGGTCTCCTCCTGCCGAGCGCGCAGCCGGGTCGCCTGGACCACGAGCGAGACCTGATCCGCGAGCCGACCCAGAAGCAGCATCCGGTCCCGGTCGAGGGCGCCGGGCTCACTCGCGCGTTCGTGCAGGATCCCGATCACACGATCGCCCGCGCGGAGCGGCACCTCGGCCTCGGACCGGTCCGCGCGCAGGTTCGCACGAGAGAAGTCCGGGGCCGTCCCGAACGGCTCGCTCCCGGCGACGAACCGCGTGCCGCGATCGTAGCCCGGATCGCCGTAGACGCCGGCCGAGACCAACTGCTCCGACCCGTCTTCGCCGGGCTCGAGCAGCAACACCCCCAGCGACTCGCATCCGAGCTCCCGACCCACCGCTTCAGCGATCGCCTGCATGCCCTCAGCGGGATCCTCGGCCGCCACGCCTGCCAGGATCGCCGTGTGGAACGCGGAAAGGTCGCGGCGTGCCTCAGCCTCACGCCGCGCGGCCTCCTCCGCCTGTTGCGCCGCCTCTTCGGCCTCGGCCGTCCGTTCGTTCGCCCGATCTCGTTCCCGGCCGAGGGAGCTCGCGAACATGCCCGCGGCGAGCGCGATGACCGCAGCCATCCCGACCCGGAAGGAGACGGCCGAGCCTACGAACCGATACGTGGGGAACTGTTCGGCCAGGTACAGCTCGCGTGCGATCTCGGAGACGAGCAGGATCGGAAGAGGAACGAGTGCGCCCACCAGCCCGTACCGCATGGCCCCCTCGATCGGGAGGAGGTAGGCGATGACCCAGGCGGGATCCGAGGGTTTGTGGGCGGCGACCCACACCCACACCACGATCACCACGATGTCCAGTGCGAACGCGATCGCTCCGACCCATCGGAGTTCGGACGTGCTGGTCGCCCGGCGGCAGATCCGCGTGAACGACAGGTTGCCGATCGCCAAGCCGACCGTGAGGACGGCACCGAGCGGTGCGGCGAAGCGTTGGGCGTTCGGGTCGATCGCCTCGACCACGGTCTGCACCGTGCCGTACGCGACGAGGAGCCAGCGGAGCCGCACCAGCGCGAGCTCCAGGTGCCTCGTCTGTTCCAGGTCCCGCTTCATGGACGCCTTGCCCCCGGCCCTCGGTACAATCGGCCAGCCGGGCTTTCCGGCGCACGGCCGCACCCTACGTAGACATGTTCGACACCCTCACCGATCGCCTGAACGGCGTCTTCAAGAAGCTCCGCTCGCGGGGGAAGCTCCACCCGAAGCAGGTGGACAATGCCCTGGCTGAGATGCGCACGGCCTTGCTGGAGGCCGATGTCGCCGTCGAGGTGGCCGACGATCTGCTCGCGAGGGTCCGCGAGCGAGCGCTCTCCGCGGAGGTCATGAAGAGCCTCACCCCCGGCCAGCAGATCGTGAAGGTCGTGGACGAGGAACTCACGACGACGCTCGGTGGTGAACATCGACCCTTCACCCTCCCCTCGGCTCATCCCGCCATCGTGATGATGGCGGGCGTGCAGGGCTCGGGCAAGACGACCGCTTGCGCGAAGCTGGCCGCGATGCTGAAAGCCAAGGGGCGACGGCCGCTCCTGATCGCGGCGGACCTCGATCGGCCGGCCGCGATCGAGCAACTGCGCACGCTGGGCCGCGAGATCGGGGTGCCCGTGTTCTCGGAGGGGCGCGACCCGGTGAAGGTCGCGCGGGCCGGCGTGAAGGAAGCGGAACGTCAACAGGCCGACGTCGTGATCATCGACACCGCGGGGCGCCTGCACGTCGACGAGGACATGATGAAGCAAGCCCGCCGGATCCGCGAGGTGACGAAGCCCCACCACGTGCTCATGGCTTGCGACGCGATGACCGGTCAGGATGCGGTGATCCAGGCGCGCGCGTTCATGCGCGAGGTCGACACGACCGGGTTCATCCTCACGAAGCTCGACGGCGACGCGCGCGGAGGAGCCGCGCTTTCGATCACGGCGGTCACCGGTCGCCCGGTGTTCTTCGTGGGGACGGGGGAGAAGCCCACCGACCTGGAGCCGTTCTATCCCGATCGGATGGCAGGCCGGATCCTCGGCATGGGCGACGTCCTCACGTTGATCGACAAGGCGAAGGAAACCATGGACGCCGAGGCCGCGCGCGCCTCGGCCGAGCAGCTGTTGAAAGGCCAGTTCACCCTGGACGACTTCCTGACGCAGCTTCGAGAGATGCGGAAGCTCGGTCCGATCCAGGATCTGCTGAAGATGCTCCCAGGGGTTCCCGGGGGCAGGGATGCGATGAAGGAGCTGGCGAACCAGGTGGACGACGGCGAGCTCGGGAGGGCGGAGGCCATCATCTGTTCCATGACGTCGGAGGAGCGGCGGAATCCCGCTATCATCCATGGGTCCCGGCGCCTGAGGATCGCCAACGGCTCGGGTACCACCACCAGCGACGTCAACGGGTTGCTCAAGGATTTCGAGGGTGCCCGCAAGATGATGCGAACCGTGATGGGGGGCAAACGCGTCCCCGGCATGATGAAGATGCCGGCCGGTGCGGCCCCGCAGAGTAAGAAGCGATAACGAGGGGATCGAGATATGGCGACGAGGATCAGGCTCCGGCGGTTGGGCGCGAAGAAGCGACCCTTCTACCGGGTCGTGGTGGCCGATCAGCGGAGTCCGCGCGACGGCCGCTTCATCGAGAACATCGGTAAGTACCACCCGCTCGAGGACCCATCGTTGATCGAGATCGACGAGGAGCGCGCCCTCCATTGGTTGCGGGTCGGCGCGCAGCCGAGCGACCAGGTCCGCAACCTGATGGTCAAGGTGGGGATCTGGGATCGGTTCGTCGAGGAGCGCCCCAGCGCATCGACGCTCGTGAAGACGAAGTCCGAGAAACCGCCGAAGGAGAAGGTCTCCAAGAAAGCCGCTGCCAGGGCCGCCGCCGAGTCAGAGGCGCTACCCGAGCCGGTATCACCACCCGAGCCGGTATCACCACCCGCTGCCGAGGATGCCGTAGCTGTGGTGACGGAGGAAGCTCCCGTGGATGCGACCGCGCCTGCCGAAGTCGAGGCCGACGCACCCGTCGCGGAGGAGGCCACCGAGATCCCCAGCGAGGCGACCTCCACCGAGGAGGAGAGCGTCGAGTCGTGAGGGAGCTCGTGGAGTTCTTAGCTCGGGAGCTGGTCGACGATCCCGACGCCGTGTCCGTGACCGAGTCGAACGACCAGCGAGGGATCTTGCTCACGGTCCATGTCGCGCCCGATGACATGGGCAAGGTGATCGGCCGGGGCGGGCGGACCGCGAAGGCGATCCGTTCCGTCGTTCGGGCCGCCGCCACCCGCCAAGGCGTCTCCGCCCACGTCGATATCGCCGACTGAGTGGCCGAGCCGACCGTCGTCGTCGGCAAGATCACGAAGGCCCACGGTCTCCGCGGTGAGGTCGTCGTGTTGGTCCTGTCGGACAACCCGGATCGGTTCATCGCGGGTGCGTCGGTATTCCTGGAGGATGGGCGTGAGCTCGGCGTCGGCGCCGTCCGTGCGAATGGCGGGCGGCTGTTGGTCTCGTTCCACGGGGTCGAAGACCGGACGCAGGCGGAGCGTCTGCGGGGCGCCACGCTCGTGGTGCCTACGTCCATGCTGCCGGCCTTGCCACCGGGAGAGTATTGGCCTCACCGATTGATCGGTTGCCGGGTCGTCTCGGAATCGGGACGGTCGTTGGGCGCGATCGCCGACGTCATCTCGACCCCCGCGAACGACCTCTGGGCCGCGGTCGACGAACAGGGTGTCGAGATCCTCATCCCCGCGCTGAAGGAGTTCGTCCTGGACGTGAACGTCGACGAACGTCTCGTGCGGGTCATCGATCACGTGGGTCTGACCGTCCCGGAAGACGAGGGTTGAAGGAGAGGCTCGCTCTTCGGGCTACAGGCCGGCGATCTTCGCCAATCCGTCGACCTTCTTCAGGACGTAGCGCCGGCCGTCCTTCTCCACGAGCCCGCGTCGCTGGAACTCGCTGAGCACGCGGGTCACGTTCTCCCGGCTGCCGCCGCAGAGGCTGGCGAGGTCGACGTGCGTGACGGTCGGGACGACCACGCCATCGTCCGGAAGATCGTCCAGGCTCGGGGTGACCATCTGGAGGAGGCGCTTCGCCACCCGGCCCTTGAGATCGAGGAAGAGCAGGTCGTCGACGAGCGATTGGTCCGCGTGAACCTGCCTGGCCAGCGCCCGAAGCACGTTCCGGGCGGCCGCCGGCTCCTGCGTGAGGAACGCCACGAAATCCTCGGAATGGACGACCGCGACGGTGACATCCTCCAGGGCGAGCGCGCTCGCGGTCCGGTCGATGTCGCCCAACACGCCCAGCTCGCCGAGGAACTGCGGGGTGTCGAGCGTGGCATGGAGGACCCGGCTGCCGTTCGCCGCCACCGAGCTGATCTCGACCCGGCCATCCACGAGGAAGAAGACATCCGGCGCCGGGTCGCCCTGGTGGCAGAGGTAGGTGTTGCGGCGGTAGTGGCGGAGGAGGCAGCCTTCGGCGAATCCGGCCACGGCTGACCGCGACACGCCTGCGAGGTATGGAGAATCGCCGAGCGCCCGCTCGAGGGCCGTCGTCGCGGCGGAAGCCTTCGCCATCCCGCGTAGCCTAGTCGGGTCGGGGAAGGGGCACCAACGGAACGAGCCCGGTCGAGGACCGGGCTCGTTCGTCGGCACGAAGGCGCTACTTGGCGACCTTCTTCCTGCTGACCTTCTTGCGTGAGACCTTCTTGAGGCTCTTGCGCTCGGCAGCGTGACTCGTTGCGGTCGTCGAGGCCTCAGCTTTGGGCTTCTTCGGTGAGATCTTCTTCTCGGCCATCTGGATTCCACCTCCCCCCTCGTTCCATGCGTTGCATCGTCACCCACGCTCACGTTCCCGGCGGTGCTGCTCGTCGCGGATCGGCTGTGTCGTCCATCACATCACCGAGATGACAGATGGACCCGGCGAACCGGGCCCATCCAGGGGTGTGGCATATGCGGAGTGTCCTAGCGGGACAGCTTCTTGCGGCTGATCTTCTTGTGGCTGACCTTCTTCATGGTCTGCTTCTTGGTCACGCGAGCGGCGGGCTCCTCAGCGTTCCGGGCACCCTCCGGGGCCTTCGGCGAGATCTTCTTGTCTGCCATCTGGTTCACCTCCTCCGTCGCTCTCCGACCCTCTCGGGTCTCACAGGGCCGTCTTCCGATGCCCGCATCATGCCGCAGGTCGTCGTGGCGGGTGGTGTCGCGCGTCACCAAGCGTTGGGTGCCCTCCATCACAAGAGGTTTTGTGACGTCCGACACGTCAGGTTGTGACGTGCGTCACACATCGAGCTCCGGCAGATCGACGGGGTCGGGCCGGGGCGAGCAGGCGCCGCACGAGAGGGCGTCCTCCACCACGATCGCCCGCGATGTCTCCGTCGTCTTGAAGAGCTCCAGGATGTACGGCTGGGTCTGCGCATGGTCCTCGCAGACGCCCCGGCCGCAGAACCGACAGATGCCGACGGCGGTCCGGCGGCAATGCCAACAATCCATCCTCAGGTCCCCTCTCGCGATGGCGGCGCTAATGCTGCCACGTTCTGCCCGATGCCGACTTGAACGTGCCGCGCCGGAACGCATCGGCGATGACGGCGTCGAACCCCTCGCGATCCAAGCGGAAGGCTCGCATCGGCGTCCGCGCGACGATCGTCGCGGTCCGGGGCGAAGACCGCAGGAGGGCGATCTCTCCGAAGTAGGCCCCAGGGCCGAGCGTCGCGATGTGCTCCCCATCGCGGATCACATCGGCCTGGCCCGAACGGATCGCGTAGAAGGCGTCGGCGTCCTCTCCCTGCGTGATCAGTTCCCGGCCCGGGGCCGCGGTGATCCACCCGCCGTGCTCGAGCAGCACCGAGAGCGGTGCCGAGCCGAGCCCGGCGAACACCGGCAGTTCCCGGAGCTCCTGGAGTGTCTGCATGGTTGGGGCGAACTCGGGTGCATGGATCGAGTCGGCGAGGAGTCGATCGAACGTGCCCTTGTCCACCTCGAAGAGCTCGGTCTCATCGATCGCGCGTGCGGTCGCGGATCGCGGCGCCGCCTCGAGCAGACCGAGCTCCCCGAACGAGTCGCCGCGCGATAGGACCCGCAGGATCTGCGTGTCGCCGGTGTCCGGATCCTCTTCCTCGATCCCCACCCGACCGCGGCGAACGACGTAGAAACCCGTCGGCCGGTCGCCCTGGCGGAACACGGGCTGCAGGGCTCGGACGCTGCGCAGCGTGACACGGCCGGCCAGGTCGTTCAGGACGTCCACCGGGAGGTCGTCGAACGCGGGCAGCCCGTCGATCAGCTCGGCCGCCTCCACGCGCCACTTGGATTCGGTGCGGAACTGGATCCGTCGCCAGATCGCCTGGATCCGCCGGCCGACGACCCGGCCGAGCGCGATCGCGCCTCGCAGGGCAGGACCGAGGAGGAACAGGCTGAGCAAGATGAGAAGGAGTCGGGAGATCACGCCCCCGCTCCACAACGCGGAGATCAATCCGCCGAAGATCTCTTGCCAGAAGAAATATGCGGCTTTGAGCGACACGACCGTGAAGATGATCCCGACGATGGCGTAGCCGCCGAGCCCAAGTTCCTGCGGGGTGAGCCGCTCCCTCGTGCGCAGCTTGTGCCAGAGGTCGCGCTGGATGAACGCGAGGGACCGCGGCCGGAGATCCGGCACCTGGATCAGATCCGACAAGATCCAATAGCCGTCCAGCTCCAACAGTGGGATGAGGTTGAGGAAGATCACCAGATAGTTGAGGACCGCGAACTTGTACAGCACCCCAGAGATCGCCGAATGGGGAAGGAGCAGGAGGTACAGGGAGGCGAGTCCGGCGAGGACGAGCTCGGCGAACGGGCCCGCGAACGACTGGACGATCCGCTTGCCTCGATCCAGCATCAGCCCGTCCGAAGCCTCGACGAAGAACGCCGGTGAGCCGAAGTAGATCATGAAGCCCGCGCTCTTCACCCGCCGGTCGTAGTGGGTGAGCACGACCGCGTGACCGAGCTCGTGCGCGAACGTGAGCACGAACGAGAGCCCCAGGAGGATCAGCGATTCCGCCGGCGCCGAGGACCGGCCGAGGCTGAACCGTCCGCTCTGCTCCACGACGACGAACGCGACGAACCCACCGACCGCGATGACCCCGGCGACACTCGCCCCCGCTGGCGTGAAGACCCAGCGGAGGAGATGCTGGTACCACCACTTGACCAAACGATCCGCGCCGCTCCAGTCGATGGAGAGCGTTTTCGCGAAGGTACGAAGCTTCCGACGAACGGGTGACGCCGGGTCCAGATGCTCCCTGAGTGATTCCTCAACGTCTGGCGGATGGGGATCCAGGAAGCCTCCGGTCTGCAGGGCCATCACCAAGCCGGTGGCGGCGCCGGCGTCCAGATCGCCCTCTTCGTCCATCCGGTCGACGATGATGTCCGCCACGGTGCGAGTGCCGTCCATCAGCTCCAGGAGATCCGCCTCCCACGGCTCGAGCCGGAAGAACAACAGGGCGCGCGGGTTCGCGGCCATCGCATAGTCGTTGCCCCACCGCAGCGGGAATCGCTTGACCTCCACGTCATCGGCGAGCTTCGGACGGAAGCGCGCACCGTCGGTCCGTTCATCGAGGAGGTCCCAGAGCACCCCTTCCTCGGCAGGGGGCACGCGGAGGGCGGCGCCGACCGCCGCCCACACGTCGATATCGCCGCGGGGGGCTGCCAATCGCGCGCTAAGGACCTGATCGATCCGCACGCGTCGTCGCCCGCGCGATCTGATCGCGCCGATCCCGACCGCAGCCGCGGCCATGAGCGCCACGAGCCCCCACTGTCCGTCGATCTGCATCCCTCCCGACGCCGGACGCTAGCGCAAGCTGGCGGGCACCGTCGCGTGACGGCCGTCACCCCGGGTGCGTGACGCATCCGTCGGTCGCGCGTGTCGCTCGTCATCGGTGAGACCGGACGGTCGTTCTACGGTTCTGCTATCGGGCGAACGGGAGGTGGCAGTGATGCTGACAGGAGCGATGGCGAGGGAACAGATCCAGGACCGGGTTCGCGCAGGTGAGATGGCGCGGAGCGCCCGGATGGCACGCGGTCGCCGCGTCCGCGACCCGAGGAACGCCGTCCGATCGGTGGCGAGCGGGATGTTAGCCACCGTGTTCTCGATGCAGCGGACGGCGGCGGCAGCCCCGCGAGCGAGGACCACAACGGTCTGAGCGCCGCCGCTGCTAGCCTCGCGGCGTGCGGGTCGACATCTTCACGATCTTCCCCGGCATCTTCGAGGGTCCACTGCGGGAGAGCCTCCTGGGGCGGGCGATCGACGCGGGGATCCTCGATGTTCGCCTCCACGACATCCGCGACCACGCCGGCAACCGCCATCGGCAGGTGGATGACGAACCGTTCGGCGGCGGACCCGGGATGGTGATGAAGCCTGAACCCATCTTCGCTGCGGTCGGATCGCTCGGACGGACGAGGGGCCGCACGATCCTCCTGTCTCCCGCGGGTCGCCGGCTCGATCAGGCTCTCGTCCGCGAACTGGCATCAGAGCCGTGGATCGTGCTCGTCTGCGGCCGGTACGAGGGTGTCGACGAGCGGGTGGTCGAGGGGTTGCCGGCGGAAGAGGTATCCATCGGCGACTACGTGCTCTCGGGTGGAGAGGTTCCCGCCCTCGTGATGCTCGAGGCGATCTCGCGCCTCGTTCCCGGCGTGATCGGGACCGACGAGTCGCACGAGCAGGATTCGTTCGGCGCCGAGGGCATCTTGGATCATCCGCACTACACGCGCCCGCGGCGCTTCGAGGGTATGGACGTCCCCGAGGTGCTCCTGTCGGGCGATCACGCCGAGATCGAGCGGTGGCGACGTGCCGAAGCGCTCGAGAAGACCCGTCGCGTGCGGCCCGACCTGCTGGGAGGCCCGGACGCGCCATCGGGACCGTGAGAGGGCGACTGGTACAATCGCCAACCGTTGTCATGAACAAGACCGACCTCGTCGAGCAGCCGTTCCTCCGCTCGGATATCCCGGACTTCCGCCCAGGCGACACCGTGAAGGTGCACGTCCGGGTGGTGGAAGGGACCCGCGAGCGCGTTCAGGTGTTCCAGGGCGTCGTGATCCGCCGGCAGAACGGTGGGCTCCGCGAAACGTTCACCGTGCGGAAGATCTCGTTCGGGGTTGGCGTGGAGCGCACGTTCCCGCTTCACTCGCCATCCATCGCCAAGCTCGAAGTGGTATCGCGAGGCCGGGTCCGACGCGCGAAGCTCTACTACCTGCGTGATCTGCGCGGGAAGAAGGCTCGGATCAAGGAGCGCCGGATCGACGACGCGAAGCTGGCGGCGATGGAAGCAGCCGCACTCGCGCTCCAGGAGACCGACGTGGACGAGCCCGAAGAGACCGACGTCCAGGAGACGACCGACGCCGAGATCGCCGGTGAGATGACGGCCGACATCGAAGGCCCCGCCGAAGCTGTCGACGGCGCGGATGACGGAACCACCGCCGAGCCGGCGGAGGAGAAGGCCGAGGGCTGACCAGGTGGGCGAAGGCCCGTCGGGATCGTCCGAACCGCTCGTCCACAGCCACCCGCTCGAACCGACCGAGGAGCCCGCACATCCGCCTGCCTCCGGCGCGTCCCATCGACACGACGACGGCGCATGGCGGTTCCTCCGAGAGCTCGGGGTGCTCACGCTCTCGGCGCTCCTCATCGCGATCATCATCAAGACGTTCCTCGTCCAGGCGTTCTACATCCCGTCCGGGTCGATGGAACCGACCCTCATGCCGAACGACCGGATCCTCGTCAACCGGCTCGCGTATCGGTTCGGGGATATCGAGCGTGGGGACATCATCGTGTTCGCCGATCCCACGCCGTCGCCTCAGCACCGAGGGCTGCTCGGCGGCTTCGCCCATTGGCTCGGCGAGGGGATCGGGGTCGTGCGTCCTTCGGACGACGACTTCATCAAGCGGGTGATCGCGTTGCCGGGTGAGACGTGGGAGATCCGAGACGGCGTCACGTACATCGACGGCAAGAAGATCGATGAGCCGTACGTGAACCAAGCGGATCTGGATACGCGCTCTTTCGGGCCCGAGACGGTGCCCGATGGCATGCTCTTCGTGATGGGGGACAACCGGAACCACTCGGGAGACTCTCGGTTCCCACCACCCGGTGGTCTGGGGTACATCCCGATCGACAAGGTGATCGGTCAGGCGTTCGTGATCATCTGGCCGGGATCGCGGATGGGGTGGCTGCACTGACGGAGGACCTGGCTCGCTACGAGCGCGCGCTCCGCGCGAACGGGTTCGCCCGGGTCGCGGGAGCCGATGAAGCCGGCCGCGGCGCGCTCGCCGGCCCGCTGGTGGCAGCGGCCGTGATCCTCCCGGAAGGCTTCGACGGTGATGGGATCGACGATTCGAAGGTACTGACCGCATTGCAGCGCGAGGCCGCGTTCGAACGGATCGTCGGCGGCGGCGCCGTCATCGCGGTCCGTCGTATCGAGCCGACGGTGATCGATGCCCGAGGTTTGCACCGGTCGAACATCGCGCTCCTCCGGCGCTGTGTCCGTGCGCTCGAGCCCGGTCCCGACTACGTCCTCACCGATGGGTTCCCGGTCCCGCGGATGCCCTGCCCGTCGCTCGGGATCAAGAAAGGCGACGCGGTGAGCGTGAGCGTCGCCGCGGCGTCGATCGTGGCGAAGGTCACGCGCGATCGCGAGATGGATCGCCTCCACAAGCGGTTCCCTGAGTTCGGGTTCGATCACAACAAGGGCTACGGCACGCCTGAGCATCTCGAGGTGCTCGAACGCCTGGGTCCGACCTCGATCCATCGCCTGTCGTTCGCGAACGTGGGGCAGGTGCCGCTCCCCGGGTTCGGGCGCGGGGACGTCGTGCTCGCGTGAGAGGATGACGCCGAGATGGAACCCGAAGACATCGAGCGGTTCGAGGAGGAACGCGAGCTCGAGCTCTACCGGGAGTACCGGGACGTCCTGCCGATGTTCCGCTACGTCATCGAGACCGAACGTCGCTTCTACCTCGCGAACAACGTCGACATGACCCACCTGGAAGGCGGCTGGGTGCAGGTGGATCTGGCCGACGCATGGGTGTGGGACATGTTCCGTCCGGCGCGGTTCGTGGCGAGCGTCCGCGTGATGACACGCCGCGACGTGAACGTCGAGGACCTGGCCCGGCGGGACGAGCCGACCACCCTCCCGGATACGCCCGTCACGCCCTGACGTCGACCTGTCGGTAGCGGTGCGTAGCTTGGCCCGATGGATGGGACGGCGTCGACGGGTCGTGCCGGTGAGGACGCGGCGCTCGACGCGTATCGCCGTCGTGGCTACCGCCTGATCGTCCGCAATTGGCGTTGTCGCGTCGGGGAGCTGGATCTGATCGTTGCCCGGGGCGATGTGCTGGTGTTCTGCGAGGTGAAGACTCGGCGTGGCGCGGCGTTCGGCGCGGGCTACGAGGCGGTCACCGCTCGGAAGCGCGCGAAGGTCCGCGCGATCGCCGAGGTGTTCTTGGTAGCGAATGGTCCGCCGCCGCAGGCGGTTCGCTTCGATGTGGCCAGCGTTTCGCTAGGTCCCCGTGGTCCCGAGGTCGAGCTGTTCGAGGACGCCTTCTGATGCGTCCAATAGCGTGCGGATCACGCGGTCTGCGTCGGCTTCGGTCGAGAGGTAGTTCACGATGCCGGCGCGAAGGAACGTTCGCTCGCGGAGCGTCGTCGTCGAAACCCAGCCCGCGCCGCTCACCTCCAGCGCGCGCTGCAACCCCTTCTGATACGCGTCGACGCTCGCGGGGTCGGCGTCGACGATCGCGGGGGGCACGTGTCGGAAGCAGACGACCGAGAGCTCCGGTTCGACCACCTCGACGTCGCCCGCGTTATGCAGTCGTCGCGCGAGGTACGCGGCCAGGTCGTCGTTCCCTTCGATCAGTCGGGCGAACCCTGCCGAGCCGAGATGCTTCCACGACAACCACAGCTTCAGCGCACGGAACCGCCGGGTTCCCTCCAACGAGAACTGGTACCAGTGCAGCGGCCGATCTTCCGGCTCCCACACGCGGTAGTACTCGGGCTCCCGATGGAACGTGTGCATCAGGTCGTCGCGTCGCTTCACGAGCAGCGCGCCGATGTCGTACGGCTGGAAGAGCCATTTGTGCGGATCGATCGTGATCGAGTCGGCTCGCTCGAGGTCCCTGACGCGGCCGGCGTCTCGCTCCGACAGGCGCACGGCCCCGCCGTAGGCGGCGTCCACGTGGAGCCAGAGACGCTCCCGATCCGCGAGATCCGCCAGCTCGCCGATCAGGTCGACCGAGCCCGTGTTCGTCGAGCCGGCGACGGGTGCGATGCAGAGCGGGATGAGACCGGCGGCGCGATCATCCGCGATGGCATCCGCAACGGGTTCGGCGTGCAGGCGGAAGCGTTCATCCGATCCGATCACCCGAAGCGTTTCGGGCGGGAAGCCGAGCAGGTCCAGGCCGCGCGCGATCGAGAAATGCGCTTGATCCGATGCGTACACCCGCACGCCTTCCAGTTGCGCTCCGCGAGGAGGGTCGTGGATGCCGAGAAGGTGAGCGAGATGGACGTCCCGAGCGACCGTGAGGCCCATCACGTTGGCCATCACTCCGCCGGATGCGAGGACGCCCCAGCTCTCGGCACCGTAGCCGCTCAGGTCGCAGAGCCAACGGATCACCTCTTCCTCGACGAACGGTCCGGCCATCCCGGCCAGCCAGAGATCGATGCCCTGGTTGGTCCAGGCGGCGAGCGTCTCGCCGACCACAGACATCGGGAGGGGCGGCGGCGTGAAGTAGCTGAACGACCCGGGGTGCTGACCGGCGTAGAGGTAAGGTGCGAGCCGGTCGCGGAACTCGGCGAGCACTTCGACCGACGTGCGTCCTTCCACCGGAGCCGAGGCGGGCTCGCCGGTCGAGCCGTAGAACGCAGCGCGCATCTCCGGGTAGAGGTCCGGCGCGGTGGGACGCACCATGGCTTCGTCGTAGAGCCAGTCGAGCGCCTCGCGCCAGGTGCGCTCGCCGAGCGCCTCGAGCGCGGCCCGTGCGCGCTCGGGGTCGCGGACATCGATCAGCTCGGGTTCCGGATGCCAGTCGAACAGGTCGGACACGCGCGGATGCTAGCAGCGGGCGTGTCGGTCCTCCGGCGTAACGTCCCACCGATGTACGGGCGCGTGGTGGGGGTCACGGTGCTCGGCGTCGGCGGCCACCTCGTCACCGTCGAGGCGTTCGTCGGCCGCGGCCTGCCGTCGTTGATCTTCACCGGTCTCCCCGGCGCCGCGGTGAACGACGCGCGGGATCGCGTCCGCCCCGCCGTCGAGAGCGCCGGGCTCGAATGGCCGCTCCGGCGCGTCGTGGTGAACCTCGCCCCGGCCAGCCTCCGTAAGGAGGGTCCGGGACTGGACCTCCCGGTTGCCGTAGGCGTCCTCGCCGCCACCGCACAGGTCCCCGGTACCGCTCTCGAGGGGTGGGCGCTCGCCGGAGAGCTGTCGCTCCGAGGCGAGCTCCTCCCGACCCCGGGCATCTTGTCCGTCGCGATCGCGGCCGCTCAAGCAGGACTCGTGGGCGTGATCGTCCCCGCCTCGAACGCCATCGAGGCCGCGCAGATCGATCGACTCCGGGTGGTCGGGGCATCGTCGCTCGGCGAGGTCGCGGGATTCCTGCGTGGGACGTGGGAGCCGCCGGCCATCGAACGGCGGAGCGCCACCGAGCCGGGGGCTCCTGCGGTTGATCTGGCTGAGGTCCGAGGTCAGGCGCAAGCTCGGCGTGCTCTCGAGGTGGCGGCTGCCGGAGGGCACAACCTGTTGATGGTGGGCCCGCCCGGGGCCGGCAAGACGATGCTCGCGCGCCGACTCGCGACGATCCTTCCGCCGCTCGCACGCGACGAGGCGCTCGAGGCGTCTCAGCTTCACTCCGTCGCCGGGCTCCTGCGTGACCGCGGGGTCCTCTCCGCTCGGCCGTTCCGGTCGCCGCACCATTCGATCTCGATCGCCGGCTTGCTCGGCGGCGGTTCCTCGTCCTTGCGTCCTGGAGAAGTCTCGTTGGCGCACCACGGGGTGCTGTTCCTCGACGAATTCACGGAGTTCCGGCGCGATGCGCTCGAGGGCCTGCGTCAGCCTCTCGAAGATGGGCGCGTCGTGCTGACGAGGGCTGTCGGTTCCGTCACGTTCCCTGCGCGCTTCACCCTCGTTGCCGCGGCGAACCCGTGTCCCTGCGGGTTCGACGGCGACCAACGTCGCCATTGTCGGTGCCGTGCCGATCGGGTCGAGCTCTACCAGCAGAAGCTGTCCGGGCCGCTACTCGATCGGATCGATCTTCGTCTGCGGGTGCCGCGTCTGACCCGGCAGGAGCTTCTCGGGACCGATCCAGGGGAATCGAGCGAGCTCGTTCGGATCCGGGTCCAGGAGGCACGCGAACGGCAGCGGCGACGCTACGCGTCGATCGGGGTCGCTTGCAACGCGCACCTCTCCGGCCCGTTGGCGCGTCGGGAGACTCACCTGACGCCCGCCGCCGAGGAGCTGCTCGCGGGCGCGGTCGAGCGGCTCGCCCTCACGGGCCGGGGCTTCGACCGGGCGTTGAAGGTTTCCCGCACCGTCGCGGATCTGGCCGCCGCCGAGCTGGTGGGTGTGGACCAAATCGCGGAGGCCCTCTCGTACCGGGAGGGGTTCGGGGAGGAGGGCCTCGCCCGTGCCGGGTGACCTCCTGCCGGGCGAACCGGTGTCTCCACCGACCGGGTGGCCCGCTGGGTTCGGGGTCGGTGACGACGAACGAGAGGCGCTCGTCGTGTTGGCCTCGCTCCGCGGTATCACACCGCGGAACCTGCACCGGCTCTGCTGGGCAGAAGGAGGCGCGGCCGGTGCGCTCGCGACGATCCGCGCCGGGCGGGCGGGTAGCCCTGCCGATCGCACGTGGGCGTCGACGACGGGCGCGGCCGAGCTCCTCCGCGCCGTGGCGTCCGCCGGGGCACGCTTCGTGGCTCCGGGCGATGCCGAGTTCCCTTCGCCGCTCCTGCAGCTGGACGACCCGCCGTCGGGGCTGTTCGTCCGCGGAGCGCGACTCGATCGGGCCGAGCTCCGCGTGGCGATCGTCGGTTCCCGTCGCTGTTCCCAACTGGGGCGCGAGATCGCCGAGGGGCTGGGGCGACGACTCGGAGCGGTCGGGGCGTGCGTCGTGAGTGGCGCCGCGTACGGGATCGATGCCGCCTCCCACCGGGGTGCGCTGGATGTGGCTGGGAGGACGATCGCGGTGCTCGGGTCGGGGATCGATATCGGCTATCCGCGGTCGAGCGCCGACCTGATCGCGCGGATCGCAGAGGCCGGCTCCGTCGTGAGCGAATATGCGCCGGGGGTACCGGCCGAGCCACATCGGTTCCCGGCGCGCAACCGCATCGTGGTCGGGCTCGCCTCGGCGCTCGTCGTCGTCGAGGGGGCGGCGGGGAGCGGTTCGAGGATCTCCGTAGACCACGCCCTCGACCTCGGACGAGAGATCTTCGCGATCCCGGGACCGGTGACCAGTCCGCTCGCGGAGGTTCCGCTCGAGCTGATCCGCGAGGGCGCAACCTTGATCCGTGGCGCCGACGACCTCTTGGCCGATCTCGGGTTCACGGTCCCGGCGGCACTCGCCCAGCCGCCGGTGGAGCTGCCCGACGACGAGGGCCGCGTCTGGACGGCGCTCGTTGAGCCCGCACTGCCCGACGCGATCGCGCGGGCGGCGACCCTGTCGATCCCGGAGGCCGTCGTCGCCTTGACCCGCCTGGAGCTCCGCGGCCTGGTGCGCGCTGTCGGCGGTCGCTACGAGCGCACCCTGGCAAGCGTGGCCGACCGACCAGGTGTTTGAACGCCACCGCCCACGCTGGTAGAAGGGAGCGGCGCGACCGCGCCTCCACCCGACCGAGAGGACCTTGTGGCAACCGGGGAGGACCTCCCTGCTTCTGAGGCACGGCTGATCGATGCGTTCGCCGAGTCCCTGCGACTGGAGCGTCATCTCTCCGATCACACGGTGGCGGCGTACCGGCGTGACCTGACGCTCCTCGCCACGTTCTTGGTGCGCGGCGGTTCCTCCCTCGACACGGCCGAGTACCCGCAGCTCCGGCGGTTCCTCGCGCAGCAACACACGCTCGGCTACGCGCGGGCGTCTATCGCCCGTCGCGTGGGCGCGATCCACACGTTCTATCGCTGGGCCATGACGACGGCGGCGGTGGCTCGGGATCCGTCGGCGCTGCTCGGACGACCCAAGGTCGTCAACCGTTTGCCGACCGTGCTCCGGCCGCGCGAGGCCGCCGAGCTGGTCGAGGCGCCACCCGCTCCCGATGTCATCCCGCAGGCGGAAGGGTTGGATCCGATCCAGGGCGCCATCGTGCTACGCGATCGGGCGGTGCTCGAGCTCCTCTACGGCTCCGGGCTCCGGGTCGGCGAGGTGGCGGGGCTGCGGGTCGAGCAGGTCGACACCGGCCGTGGGCGCGTGCTCGTTCGCGGGAAGGGCGATAAGGAGCGAGAGGTCCCGATGTCGGACGACGCTGTCGATGCGCTGCAACGGTACCTGTCGGTCGGTCGGCCGAGGCTCGCGGGGGAGGACCGACGGACGATGTTCTTCAATCGGAAGGGGAAGCCCTTCTCCGGGCGCGACATCCGCGCGATGGTGGAACAATATGCCGGGCGATTGCTTCCGGGGCGGCGGATCACCCCGCACACCCTGCGGCACTCGTTCGCCACGCATCTGTTGGAAGGAGGGGCGGACATCCGGGTCGTGCAGGAATTGTTGGGGCACGCGAGCGTTGCGACCACGCAGCGCTACACGCACGTGTCTCGGGCGCGCCTCTTCGAGGCGTACGAGCAGTCTCACCCGAGAGCCTGACGTGGCCAAGACGACCAAGACCCCCGCCCGCAAGGCCGCCACCGCGACGAAGGCGAAGGCGACCGCACCCGCGGTGACCATCCCGCCAGCGGTCGACGACGAGCTCGGCCAGCTCTGGCAGGGGTTCAAGGGCGAGGAGTCCGATGAGGCGCGCGAGCGTCTGATCCTGCACTACGCGCCGCTCGTCAAGTACGTGGCGAGCCGTGTCGCAACCGGTCTGCCGGCGAGCGTGGAGCAGGCCGACCTCGTTTCCTACGGGATGTTCGGGCTGATCGATGCGCTGCATAAGTTCGAACCGGGGCGTGGGAACAAGTTCGAGACGTACGCGATCCCCCGGATCAAGGGCGCGATCATCGACGAGCTCCGCGCCATGGATTGGGTGCCTCGTTCGATCAGGTTCAAGGCGCGCGAGATCGAGAAGGCGCATGCTGATCTCGAGGCGATGCTGAAGCGGCAGCCGAGCGAGGCCGAGATGGCGGAGCGACTCGGGATCTCGCGGTCCGAGCTGCACGACGTCGTGAGCCAGATCTCGTTCGTGTCGGTACTGGCGCTCGACGAGCTGGTCTCGGTCGGCCAAGACCGCGGCGAGCAGGTCTCGTTGATCGACACGCTCGCCGACAAAGCGCTCGACCCGACCTCCGGCGTCGAGAGCCAGGAGACCCGCGGACTCCTCGCCGCCGCGATCAACTCCCTGTCTGAGCGCGAGAAGATCGTCGTCACCCTCTACTACTTCGAAGGGCTGACCCTCGCCGAGATCGGCGAGATCCTCGGCGTCACCGAGTCGCGCGTCTGCCAGATCCATACGAAGGCCGTCGGCGGATTACGGGGCCAGCTCTCCGAGGTCGAGTAACCTCAGCGTCGCCTCCGCGTCGAACCTGTCCCGCGAAGTGATCGTCGTCACGGCCATCTGCTCCTCCGGGTTCTAGCGTTCGCCCCATGAAGCGAACGCTCGTTCTCGTGACGTTCATCGCTGGGACGCTCCTCATCCCTTCAGGCGTGGCGCGCGCGTCGGGGACGTGGACATGGCCGGTCGTCGGGCCGGTCGTTCGAGGCTTCGATCCGCCTAGCTCACCCTACGGATCCGGCCACCGAGGGATCGACATCGGCGTCCCCGCGGGGACCCCGGTCCGTGCACCGGCTTCTGGTGTGGTGAGTTTCGCCGGCAACGTCGCCGGGCATCTCTACCTGACGATCGATCACGGAGGGGGTTTGCTGTCCACTTCATCGTTCCTATCGACGGTGCTGGTCCACGAAGGCGACGCCATCGTGCAAGGACAGGTGGTTGCCCTCAGCGGGACCGGTCATCCTGGCGATGTGAGCCCCGACCTGCATTTCGGCGTCAGGCTGAACGGGGCATACGTCGACCCACTCGACTACCTCGGCGCCGCGGACATCGTTGACCTGATCCGACTGGCTCCTCTGCTCACGACGTTCTTCTAGGGCCGCCGGACCTGTTCGCGCCCGCTAGGATGGCGCGGCTTTGGACCAGCTCAACCCCACCTCCCATGTTCGCTGGCGATACCGACTGGCGTGCGTCGTGGCGGTCGCTGCCGTGGTGACATGGCCGGTCGTGGCGGTCGCGTCTTCTGTCGCGACCTGGAGCCAGGCGCAGGGAGGCCCGGCGCATCTCGGGTATGCGGCCCCCGCCCCCGCCCCGCCGTTCAAAGAAGCGTGGCATCTGGACCTGCCGCTGGCAGGGACCCCGGCCACGTTCGGGACCTCGGCTCCGGTGGTGACGGGATCCACGGTGCTGACGATCGCGCCGGATGCGGTCGTGGCCGTCGATCTGTCGAGTGGGAGCCAACTCTGGACGGTTCCCCGGGACGAAGGCCCACCGGTGGCGCCCGCGATCGCGGAGCACGGATCGCGGCAACTCCTGATCTACACGGAAGGGTACGGCGACTCCCCTCCGGGGGCGAGCACTTCCGCGACGTCGAGCCCTTCGGCGACCGGTTCGCCCTCGTCGACTCCGACGGCGAGCGGATCGTTCGACTCGCACGTCGCCGCGATCGACCTGGCCACGCATAAGCCCGCATGGGATGCGCCGCTCGCACTGAAGGAGGTCAGCCGAACCGGCGTCACGGTTGCGGGCGACACGGCATACGTCGGCGACAACCGCGGGAACGTGTATGCCGTGAACGTCGCCACCGGCACGCTCCGGTGGACCACGGCGCTCGGGGGGTTCCTCGCGTCTCCGTTCGCCGCAACCGACGATCTGGTGATCGCCACGGTGCAGGCGAGTCGAACCACGCGCCCGCGCGTGGTCGCGCTCAAAGCATCCGATGGTTCGCAGGCCTGGTCGACCGACGTGGGGGCGAGTGCGGCCTACGTGACCGCGCCGACGATCGACGGCGACCAGGTGATCGCGGGGTTCTCGGATCAGTCGGTCCGAGCTTTCTCGCTCAAGGATGGTTCCGAACGCTGGTCGGCTCGAACGAACGGAGCGATCGATCTTCACCGGCGGGGTGGCCGTGACATCCGACGCCGTCATCGCCGCGGACTCCGCCGGCCAGGTCTACCGGTTCGACCCCTCGACCGGCGCCCGTGTCTGGGACTTCGCTCTGAACCTGCCCGCGTTGCGCGCGAGCCCGCCCGTCGTTGCGGGAGGGTCCGTGCTCGTCGGGTCCGGCGACGGAAGCCTGTCGGCGATCGATCTCCAGCAGGGGACGCTCGTCTGGCAGAGCCAGGCGTTCGGTTCGGTCCTCCGCAGCCTGACGCCCACCGTCGATGTCCTCGTCGCCGTCAAGGGCGGGCTCCAGAGCGGCCTGATCGGCTACGTGACGGACCCACAGGGGTCACTGGTGTCGGTCGTGTCGCCGACGGTGCTGAACATCGGGTCGCTGGTCGGGGCGTTCCTCCTCGCGGCGATCCCCTTGGGGGCAGCCCTGATCTTCGGCGGGCGGGCTCTGCGCGCGAGGATGGGCCCGGCGTTCCTCGACGATGACGACGGCGAGATCCCGGACGCCTGGGAGGACCCGGAGCCCGATGGGGGCGCGAGCGGATGACGAACAAGAAGAAGAAGCGCCCGGCGCCGCGGCCGAGTGGGTATCGAGATCCACGACCGGCGACGAAGACCCAGCCGCGCCGCGGGATGCTCGATTCCGTGTTCGCCCCGAGAGGCAGCGGAACCACGACGATGCCGCGGATCCGGACCGCGATCACGCGCGGTGTGGTCACGGTGATCGGCACGCCGGCGCTGGTGATCGGCCCGATCGTGTTCGTGTTCGCGTTCTGGCTGGTCATGATCGCCGCGGGATACCAGGGGCCGCTCGCGCCGCTCGCGAACCTGTTGGCACTGCCGCCGGTCGGGACGAGTCTGGATGCGAGCCTGGCGACGAGCCTGTTCGGGATCCAAGGCGGGCTTTACGGGATCCTCGTCTTCATCGTCGTTCGGGCGATCGTGCTCGGCATCCTGACGGCCGCGGTGGTCGAGGTGCTCGACCGCGGCCGAGTGACCGTCGACTGCCTCCGGGTCGGGGTCCGGGCGTTCCCGACCACGTTGTCCGTGTGCATCATCGGCGTCGGGATCCTCACCGCCGCGAGCATCGCCGGGCCGCTCCTCGGGCCGGGGATCGGGATCTTGTTGCAGGTCGGCGGGCTGGTGCTCGGCATCGACCTCTTCGTCTTCGCGCCGGTGATCGCGGTCAGCGAGCATCGTTCGATGCCCGATTCACTCGCGCGCTCCGTGCGAGCCGCGCGCCTCCCCGGGGCCGGGAACCTCAACATGGCGGCGCTCTACGTGGTGCCGGCGGTGGCGGTGATCGTCGCCCCCGGCAAGCCGGGGAACCTGATCGGGGTGAACCCTTCACCGGGCGCTTGGGCGTTCACGATCCTCGTGAACCTGTTGAACGTGGCGCTCCTGGCCACCTTCGCGTTCCGCTACCTGTCGATCGCGCACGAGGTGCCGGACGCGCCGGTCAAGGCGGCGCCGGGTGGTCGCGGCCGCCGCTGAGGCCGCGGTGTCGCGTACGAACGCGCTGGTAGACTGCGCGCGCCGGCGCTTCGGCGCCGAGCACACACGCCCGAGGACCGTGCGACGGGGTCCTCGCCGAGAGGCGGGGCCGGCCACGGGACGAGCCGGGCGGAGGATGACAACCGAGTGAAGGAGGGCCCCCGTGCCTGTCGTGACCAGGCGGGAGCTCCTCGAAGCGGGCGTGCACTTCGGCCACCAGACACGCCGGTGGAACCCGAAGATGTCGCGCTTCTTATACGGGGAGCGTTCCGGGATCTACATCATCGACCTCGAGAAGTCGCTCGAGGGGCTCGAGGAAACCCACGCGTTCGTCCGCGACCTCGGTCGCCGAGGCGGCGTGGTGCTGTTCATCGGGACGAAGAAGCAGGCCCAAGAGGTCGTGGCCGAGCACGCCACCCGCGTCGGGATGCCCTACGTCAACAACCGGTGGCTGGGCGGCATGCTGACGAACTTCTCCACGATCTCCAAGCGCCTGGGCCGCATGCGGGAGCTCCACGAGATGGAGCGGACCGGCGCGCTCGACTACCTGCCGAAGAAGGAAGCCATCCGTCTGCGCCGTGAGCGGGACAAGCTGGACCGCAACCTCGGCGGCATCCAAGATCTCGATCGCGTTCCGGACGCCGTCTTCATCGTGGACACGAAGAAGGAGCACATCGCGGTCACGGAGGCGCGCAAGCTCAAGGTGCCAGTGATCGCGATCGTCGACACGAACTGCGACCCGGACGAGGTCGACTACGTGATCCCGGGCAATGACGACGCCATCCGCGCGGTGACCCTGGTGACCCGCGTGATCGCCGACGCGCTCGCCGAAGGCCGCGGCATGGCGAAGGACGATCTCGTCGAGCAGACCGCGGCGAGCGCGGTCGAGCAGGAGCCTGAGGTGGAGACGGCGGAGGTCGCCGCGGAGATCGCCGCATCGACGGTGTTCGAGCCCGATCCGACGCCCGCTGATGCGCCCGCGGATGCCGAGGTGGCGATCGAGCCTGAGGTCGTAGCCGAGCCCGAGCCTGACGCCGCGAAGACCGAGGTCGTGGAGATCCCCGTCGAGGCCGCGACCGGTGAGGTGGGGGTGTGAGCGAGGTCACCGCCGCACAGGTCAAGGCGCTCCGCGAGGCGACGGGCGCCGGCATGATGGACTGCAAGAACGCGCTCGTGGAGACGGGTGGCGACTTCGAGCGCGCCGTCGACCTGCTCCGGGAGAAGGGGCTCGCCCAGGCGCAGAAGCGCGCAGGTCGAGCCGCGAACCAGGGCCTGATCGATAGCTACATCCACTTCAACCACACCGTCGGGGTCCTCGTCGAGGTGAACTGCGAGACGGACTTCGTGGCGAACACGGAGGAGTTCAAACAGCTCGTCAAGGACATCGCTCTGCACATCGCGAGCCCGGCGGCCCCGCGGTTCGTCCAGCGGGATGAGGTCCCGGCCGACGAGATCGAGCACGAGCGCCACATCTTCGAGGTTCAGGCGAAGGAGTCCGGAAAGCCCGAGAACGTGATCCAGAAGATCGTCGACGGCAAGCTCGGGGCGTTCTACAAGGACCAGGTGCTCCTGGAGCAGGACTACGTGAAGGATGACTCGAAGACCATGCAGCAACTGCTGGACGAGGTCTCTGTCAAGGTCGGAGAGAAAGTTGCGGTTCGACGCTTCGTCCGGTACAAGCTTGGCGAGTAGGCGGGCGAGCGGGGAAGGGGTCGCGGCGTGATGGACGGAGCGGTATCGGCACGACCCATGTATGGGCGGGTCCTGTTGAAGCTCTCCGGCGACGCATTCTCGCCCGCAAGCACGAACTACGGCATCGACACCGAGGCGACCTCGCTCCTCGCTCGCCAGCTCGCCGATGTGGTCGACCTGGGGATCCAGACCGCGGTGGTGGTCGGTGGCGGAAACATCTGGCGTGGCCGCCAGGCTCCGGGGATCGATCGGAACCGGGCGGACTATATGGGCATGCTGGCGACGATCATGAACGCCCTCGCCCTGCAGGATGCCCTCGAGAAGATCCACGTCACCACGCGCGTTCAGACCGCGATCCAGATGACCCAGGTCGCGGAGCCGTTCATGCCATTGCGTGCGCGGCGGCACCTGGAGAAGGGACGTGTCGTGATCTTCGCCGCCGGCCTCGGCGTGCCGTTCTTCTCCACGGACACCTGTGCCGCGCAGCGGGCGCTGGAGATCCAGGCCGAAGCGCTACTCAAGGGGACGAAGGTCGACGGCGTCTACACCGCCGACCCACACGTGGACCCGACGGCCAGCCGGTTCGATCAGATCAGGTACGTCGAGGTCCTCCGCGAGGGCTACCAGGTGATGGACGCGACCGCGATCTCGCTCTGCATGGAGAACAAGCTCCCGATCGTCGTGTTCGACTACCGCGAGGAGGGGAACATCCGACGGGTGGTCACCGGCGAGCCGATCGGCACGCTCGTGCACGGAGGCACGGCATGACCGTCCAGTCGAGCCTCGTCGACGGGACCGAGAAGATGCAGAAGGCCGTGGCGCACCTCAAGGAGGATCTCGCGTCGATCCGAACGGGACGGGCCGCGCCCGCGGTGCTGAACCGCGTCACCGTGGAGTACTACGGAGCCCCGGTTCCGCTGAATCAGCTCGCCTCGGTGACGGTGCCCGAGCCCCGGCTCCTGATGATCACGCCGTTCGACAAGAACGCGATGTCGCTGATCGAGAAGGCGATCCAGTCGAGCGACATCGGCGTGACGCCCTCCAACGACGGGAACGTGATCAGGCTCGCGTTCCCGCCGCTCACGCAGGAGCGGCGCAAAGAGTTGGTCAAGACCGTCCACCATCGGGCGGAGGAGGGGCGTGTGGCGGTCCGGAACGTACGACGACACGCGAAAGAGGAGCTCGAGAAGCTTGAGCGGGAGTCCACCATCTCGGAAGATGATCTGAAGCGCGCCGAGAAGGAGCTCCAGAAGCTGACCGATCAGTACGTGGCCGAGATCGACGAGATCCAGCGCCACAAGGAGCAGGAGCTCATGGAGGTCTAGTGGCAGACGACAAGCGCGACGGCGACGATCTGTTCGAGGACCTGGACAAGTTCTTCGCTCCGATCCGGGATGTGGACTGGGAGTCGGAGGAGCCGAGCCCTGCCGAGGCGACCCCTCAGGAGGAGCACGTGGCGGTGCACGTCCCGGAGGCCGAACCGGAAGAACTGGTCCCCGCCGACGTCTCGCCCGCGACGATCACCGGTCAGGCCGAGAACCAGGACGAAGACGCGGAAGACGCGGATGGATCCTGGTATGACACCAGCGTCCTCGAACCGATCGACGACCTGATCGGTGAACCGGCGCAGGAGCCGGGTGCGGATGCGGACCAGGGCGGGCTCTTCGATGCCGCCCCCGCCGACGACGCGGGGGAGACCCCTCCGTCCTCGGACGACGACACGCCGTCCGAGGAGGAGATCGAGGCGGCCGCGGAGCACTTCGCGGGATCGATCCCGACCGATGATGCGCTGGACGAGGAGGCGGACGTCGAGATCGTGGCGATCGATCAGGAGGGATCCGCTCCCCCATCGAACGACGATCTGTTCGGCGACATCCACGGTGGCGAGGTCGAACAGGACATCCTCTCGGACCTCGATGACGACGAGGCCGCGACGCGCACCGTGGTCGTCGGGAACGAGGGTCTCGGTGGTCCGAGCTGGCAGGAGCCAACTTCCGTCGAGGTCGGAGCCGACCTGGATCGCCGCGGGCCGAACGAGGGCGAGCGCGACGTGCCGGCCGCTGTGCTCACCGGGGTCGTGCTGGCGGGCATCGCGCTGGGGAGCCTCCTGATCGGACCGGGCTGGTTCGCGATCGTGACGGCGATCGTCGTGCTGATCGCGCAGGGCGAGTTCTTCGGTGCGCTCGTGAAGCATCATCAGCAGCCCGCGACCGCGATCGGACTCGTCACGGGCGTCTTGATGATCGCGGGGGCGCACTACCACGGTGAGCCTGCGGTACTGGGCATGTTCGCGCTGGGCGTGATCGCCACGTTCCTCTGGTTCATGGCAGCGCCCGCCGCACACCGCCAGGGCACCATCACGCATATCGGGGTGACGTTGCTGAACATCGCCTACATCCCGCTCCTCGGGAGCTACCTGATCGTCACGCTCGGGGCCGGGGGCACCGATGGGAAGCAGCTGGTCGTCGCCGTCATCGGCCTGACGTTCATCTTCGACACGTCCGCGTTCCTCGTGGGGTCGGTGTGGGGCGGGTCGTTCTTCCAGCGCCCGCTCGCGCCCACGGTGAGCCCGAAGAAGTCGCTCGAAGGGCTGATCGGCGCGACGTTGATCACCGTGATCGTCTCGATGGCGCTCGTCCCGTCGTTCGTCACGCTGTTCGAGCACAAGCGTGTGGACGCGCTGGTCCTGGCGATCGTCGTCGCCGCAGCCGCGACGCTCGGCGATCTGGCGGAATCGTTGCTCAAGCGTGACCTCGGGATCAAGGACATCGGCAGTATCCTGCCGGGTCACGGGGGGATCCTCGACCGGATCGATTCGCTCCTGTTCGTTGCCCCCGCGGCGTTCCTGTTGTTCCGCGTGATCTTCGCGTAGCCGGTACGCCGGTTCCTCGCACTCTCGGGGTACCCTTGTCGGCATGAGGTCGCTCACCATCCTCGGGTCGACCGGGTCGATCGGTACGCAGGCGCTCGATGTCGTGCGCCGCAATCCCGACCGGTTCAAGGTGGTCGGTCTCTCCGCGGGGGGAGCGAACCAGGACCTGCTGGTGGGCCAGATCCGCGAGTTCCTGCCGCCGCTGGTGGCGATCGCCGACGAGGACGCTGCCGCCGACGTCAAGGAGAAGCTCGGCCAGATCCGTGGCGTCGAGCTGATCGTGGGTCCCGAGGCGACGGAGACGATCGCACGCGAATCCGAGACCGACATGGTCCTGAACGGGTTGGTCGGATCGGCCGGCCTCGCGCCCACGCTCGCTGCACTGCAGAGCGGGAAGACCCTCGCGCTCGCGAACAAGGAGAGCCTGGTCGTCGGCGGTGAGCTGGTGATGGATCTGATCAAAGGGGAGCCGGAACGGCTCCTGCCCGTCGACTCCGAACACGCCGCGCTCGCGATGGCGCTCCGCGGCGAGCGCCGTGAGGACCTCAAGCGGGTGGTGCTCACCGGTTCGGGGGGGCCGTTCCGAGGCTGGACGCGCTCGGAGCTCTCGCGTGCCTCGGTCAAGGAAGCGCTGCAGCATCCGATATGGACGATGGGGCCGAAGATCACGATCGACTCCGCGACCCTCATGAACAAAGGCCTCGAGGTGATCGAAGCGCACTACCTGTTCGACCTCGATTACTCGAACATCCACGTGCTGATCCACCCGGAAGGCGTGGTCCACGCCATGGCGGAGTTCCGCGACGGCAGCATCCGCGCCGAGATGGCGGTGGCAGACATGCGCCTGCCGATCCAGCTCGCGCTCGCCTGGCCCGAGCGGCTCCACACGGGCGTCGAGCCCGTCCCGTTGACCGATCGCCCGCTGTCGTTCGAGCCGATCGATCGGGAGGCGTTCCCCGCCGTGGATCTGGCGTACCGCGTGGGAGGGCTCGGACTCACGTTCCCGGCCGTGATGAACGCCGCGAACGAGGTCGCCGTGATGGCGTTCCTCGAGAGCAAGATCCCACTCACGCGTATCGTCGAGATCGTTCAGGCGGTCGTCGACGAGCATGAGCCGGCGTCGGTCGTGTCGATCGTGCACATCGAGCGAGCGGATCGATGGGCGCGGCAGCGCGCGGCCGAGATCATCGAGGAACGGTAGGTCGGACGATGTCCGGCACGTTCGCGATCGTCGTCTTCTTCACGGGGCTCCTCTTCATCATCCTGATCCACGAGCTCGGTCACTACGTGGTCGCGCGCGCGTACGGGTTCAAGGTCGAGCAGTACTTCGTCGGCTTCGGTCCGCGGCTGTGGTCGTTCGAACGCAACGGGATCGAGTACGGCGTGAAGGCGCTGCCGCTCGGTGGCTACGTGAAGATCGCCGGGATGAACCCCTATGAGCCGGTGGCACCCGAGGATCTCGACCGGAGCTACGGCGCCAAACCCATCTGGCAACGAGCCATGGTGATCGGCGCCGGGCCTGGCTCGCACTTCGTCGTGGCGGCGATCCTGTTCGCGATCTGGCTCGCGTTCTTCGGCGACCCGAGGACCCCAACACCCGTCGTGAGCAGCGTCACCGTGACGATGAACGGCCACGCGTCGCCGGCGGATCTGGCGGGCCTCCGTCCCGGCGATCGGATCATCAAGGTTGGGACGCTGGACCGGCCGACGCCGAGCCGGCTCCTGGCGTACACGACCGCTCATGTCGGCGAGCCGGTCGCGTTCACGATCGAGCGTGATGGTCGCACCCTGGAGCTCACGATCACGCCCGAATGGGACACGGTGGGTGGTCAGCAGATCGGTCGGATCGGCGTCCTGCTGGGGCCCGCCAAAGCCGGCCCGGTCGCGGCGGTCGTCGGCGGGGTGAAGGAGGTCGGTCGCGCGATCGACGAATCGGTCCATCAGATCACCCGGCTGTTCGGACCCGAGGGGATCGGGCGGGTGTTCACGCTGCTGTTCACCGACGCGAAGCGTTCGACGCAGGACCCGACGAGCGTCGTCGGGATCGGTCAGGCGGTCGGTGCGACCGGGTCCGCAGGCGACTGGGGGACGATCCTCTACTTCCTCGCCTTCGTCACCGTGTTCATCGGCCTGGTGAACCTGTTGCCCTTGCCGCCGTTCGACGGGGGGCATCTGGCGGTGCTCGCGATCGAGAAGATCCGCGGCAAGCAGATCGACATGCGACGGATGATCCCGGTGTCGGCCGCCGTGATGGCGTTCTTCGTCGTGTTCGTGCTCGCCACGATCGTGCTGGACATCACGAAGCCGATCAGCTTCACGCCGTAGCTGTCGTCGCAGCGTACGGCCGGTCTCGCCACAAGTTCTCCACACCTCGCCCGGAAGCCCCGCAACACCGTGCCGATACGATGGGCGGGTGAGCGACCAGACCGTGCTCGTCGTCGACGACGAGGAGGCGATCGCCGAGGCCGTTCGCGCCCGCCTGGAGAGCGAGGGGTTCCGGGTGCTCGTGGCGCTGGACGGTCCGCAGGCGATCGAGCTCCACCGCGAGCAGCACCCCGATCTGGTCGTGCTCGACCTGATGCTCCCGGGGATGGATGGGCTGGAGGTGTGCACGGAGATCCAGCGAACATCCTGGACCCCCGTCCTGATGTTGACGGCGCGGACCGAGGAAGCCGACAAGGTGGCGGGGTTCGCGGTCGGAGCCGACGACTACCTGACCAAACCGTTCAGCCTCCGCGAACTGACGATCCGCGTGAAGGCGATCCTGCGGCGTATGGAACGGATGCGCGCGGGACAGAACGAGGGCCCGCTCACCCGCGACGGGCTGGAGGTGGACGCCGGCCGCCGCCGTGTGAGCGTCGACGGGTCCGAGGTGCAGCTCACGCCGCTCGAGTTCGAGATCCTGGTGACACTCGTGCGGGACCCGGGCGTGGTGTTCTCGCGGGAGCAGCTGATGGACCGCGTCTGGGGGTACCGAGACTATGCCGGCGGGCGCGTGGTGGACTCGCACGTCGCCCGGATCCGCCGGAAGCTCGGTGAGGATGGGAACGAGCCGCGGTTCATCCGCACGGTCCATGGTGTGGGGTACTCGCTCCAGGAACAACCGTGAGCACCCGTCCGTTCGAACATCTCCCCACGATCCGAGCGAAGCTCGGCTCGACGATCATCTTCGCGGTCGGGTTGACCGTGGTGCTGATCTTCCTGATCTTGGGGTACGCGTTGCGTGGGTCCTCCCAGGACACCGACCGCCTCGCGCTCCTGCGCGTCGCCCGCCGCTCCGCGGCGGGCGCCCTCACGACCGTACCGAGCCGCGTGATCGTCGTGCGTACGACGTTCGACGGGACGGTGTTGACCCCGTCCGAGCCGCCCAGTGGCATGCCGGCGTTCACCGACGGCATGGTCCACGTCGGGACCGTGAACGGGCTTGAGTACGCGGTCGTGCCCGTGGTGGAGCAGGGAACGGTGATCCAACTGGTGTACGCGGTCCACCCCGCCCCAGGCGTCGGCGTGTTCGCGCGGGTGACCGAGACGTTCCGGTTCCTCACCGACTTCTGGTGGCAGTTCCTGCTTGCCGGCGCACTCGCGGCAGGGATCGCGCTCGTGGTGGCCCGCTGGCTTGCTCGGGGCATGACGCAGCCGCTGCGCGATATGGCGGCCGCCGCCCACCGGATGGAGACGGGGGATTACTCGACGCGTGTCCGCACGCGTTCGCGGGACGAGGTCGGTCAGCTCGCTACCGCGTTCAACCGGATGAGCGCCGAGCTCGAGAACCTGGAACAGTCACGGCGCGATCTGCTGGCGAACGTGTCGCACGAGCTGAAGACCCCGATCACGGCGATCCGTGCCCACCTCGAGAACCTGCTCGACGGGGTGGAGCAGCCGGATCCGCGCACGTTGCAGGTGATGCTGGCGCAGACGGAGCGCCTCGGCCGCTTGATCGAGCAGCTCCTCGAGCTGTCTCGATTGGAGTCGGGAGAGCTCCCGCTCCAACGGGAGGAACTGGCGCTCGCTCCGCTCGTGACCCGCGTGCTATCCGAGATCGACGTCGCGCGCTCGGACAGAGGTGTGGCGGTCGACAGCGAGCTCCCCGACGACCTCCCGTTCGTCGATGCCGACCCCGAACGGGTCCACCAAGTGCTGTTCAACCTGCTCGACAATGCCGTGCGGTTCACCCCGTCGGGGGGAGCGGTGACCGTGTCCGCACATCGCCACAACGGATCGGTGGAGGTCCGGGTCGCGGACACGGGTGCCGGCATCCCCCAGGAGCACCTGCCGCGCTTGTTCGAGCGCTTCTACCGCGCGGACCCTGCGCGCTCGCGGGAAGACGGCGGAACGGGGATCGGCCTGGCGATCGCCCGATCGGTCGTCGAAGCGCATGGCGGACACATCCACGCCGAGAGCGAGCTCGGCGAGGGGAGCGTGTTCACGTTCGATCTGCCGGTGGCCGCCACGGCCAAGGACAGGAGGGAACCGTGAAATCGACCACCAGCAGCGTCGAGGTGACAGCGCCGGAGCGGTATGCGTTCCTCGATCTGACGGAGGAGCTGCAGCGCGCGATCAAGGACGCCGGCGTCACCGACGGGGCGGCGATCGCGTTCTGTGAGCACACCACGGCTGCTCTGTTGATCAACGAGTGGGAGGACGGGGCGCTGGCCGACTTCCGACGGCACCTGGCGGATCTCGTTCCCGACGAGGGCGTCTACTACGCCCACGACGATTTCGAGATCCGGACGCAGAACATGAACGAGGACGAACGGAAGAACGGTCATGCGCATGTCAAGTCGATGTTGCTCTCGGCGACGTCGCACGCGATCCCCGTGATGGCTGGAGAGCCCGCGATGGGGCGCTGGCAGCGCCTGATCTTCCTTGAGCTGGATGAGCCGAAGCCGCGCCGCGTGACGTTCCACGTGTTCGGGCTCTGAGAGACTGACCCTGTGACGACCCAACGACGCAAGAGCCGTCAGATCCGCATCGGCGATGTTCTGATCGGGGGCGACGCTCCGATCTCGATCCAGTCGATGACGACCACGAAGACGGCCGACATCAACGCCACGCTCCAGCAGATCGCTTCGCTCGTGGCGACGGGGGTCGACATCGTTCGCGTCGCGGTCCCGCACTGGGAGGACGCGGAGGCGCTCGTTGCGATCGCGGCGAAGTCGACGGTGCCGGTCGTCGCCGACATCCACTTCCAGTGGAAGTACGCCATGGCCGCGCTCGAGGCGGGTATCCAAGGTCTTCGGATCAATCCGGGCAACATCAAGTACCAGGACAAGGTCCGCCTGATCGCGCGCGAAGCGAAGGCGCGCGACGTCCCGATCCGGATCGGGGTGAACGCCGGCTCACTCGAGAAGGAGCTCCTCGAGAAGTACGGGGCGCCGACGCCCGAGGCGCTCGTGGAGTCGGCGCTCAACGAGGCGCGCATCCTGGAAGACGAGGACTTCTTCGACATCAAGATCTCGGTGAAGCACTCGAACCCGCGGGTGATGATCGAGGCGTATCGGCAGCTGGCGGAGGCCTGCGATTACCCGCTGCACCTCGGGGTGACCGAGGCTGGGCCGATGCCCGCGGGCGGGATCAAGAGCGCCGTCGGGATCGGGGCGCTCCTCGCCGAGGGGATCGGCGACACCATCCGCGTCTCCCTCACCGACGACCCCGTCGAAGAGGTGAAGGCCGGCACGTGGATCCTCCAATCTCTCGGACTCCGACAGCGCGGGCTCGACCTGGTGGCCTGCCCGTCGTGCGGCCGGGCGGAGGTCGACGTCCTCGGGCTCACGAAGCAGGTCAACGAGGAACTGGAGCGGAAAGGCATCAAGGTGCCCCTGCGGGTCGCGGTGATGGGCTGCGTCGTGAACGGCCCCGGAGAGGCGCGGGAGGCGGATCTGGGGATCGCGGCCGGCAAAGGCCAAGGGTTCCTGATCGTGAACGGGGAGGTCCGGGACAAGATCCCCGAGGACGAATTCGTCGCCCGGCTCGTGGCCGAAGCGGAGAAGATCGCTGCTGAGCGCGAGTTGGCTCCAGTCGACGACTAGTCCATATCAGACTAGCCCCGATCCATGGCTCAACTTCTCGGTGCCTGGATGTCGATGATGCCATCCATGAGGGGGAGAGCCGCAGCGGTCGCGTGTGTGCTGGCCGTCGTCGCGCTGCAGCCCGCATCGGCAGCGCCCGCGTGGGCTCCCGTTCCCGGTTCGTCGTGCCGTGTCTTCCCCGCCGACAACGTCTGGAACATGGATGTATCCAAGCTCCCTGTCGCCAAGAAGAGCAAGGTCTGGAAGCGATCGATGCACGCCGGCTCCACGTTGCTGCATCCCGACTTCGGACCGCCTGCCTACGGGATGCCGTTCGACGTGGTGGATCAGAGCCATCAAACCGTGCACGTCGACTTCGGGTACGCGGACGAGAGCGATCCTGGTCCCTACCCGTTCGGGCCCGACATCCACATCGAGGATGGCTCCGACCGTCACGCGATGATGATCGATAAGGACACGTGCACGCTGTACGAGCTGTACGGGGCGGATTGGAACGGCGGGAACCCGACCGCGGGGAGCGGCGCGATCTTCCACCTGGAAGGCTCGAACGCGAACGACCTGCGGCCGGCGAACTGGACCTCGGCCGACGCCGCGGGGCTCCCGATCTTCCCTGGCCTCGTGCGATGGGACGAGGTGAAGGCAGGTGCGATCCAGCACGCGATCCGTTTCACGGTGGATTGCACGAGCCAGCACTACGTGTGGCCGGCGCGTCACGAGGCCGGGAGCAGCGACGGCCGTTGCCCACCGATGGGGGCGCGGTTCCGGCTGAAGGCCGGGTTCGATCTGTCGGGCTACAGCGCCGGCGCGCGCGTGATCATCACGGCGATGGAGCACTACGGCTTGATCGTCGCGGACAACGGCAGCGACTGGTACTTCCAAGGCGACGTTGACCCGCACTGGACGAACGATCTGATGGACGAGCTGAAAACGATCCCCGCCGGGTCGTTCGTCGCGGTGAACGAGGCCGGATGTCGGGTGTCCCCGGACTCCGCGGCGTTCGCGTACGGGCCGAACTGCCCCGCGCCGTAAACGATCAGGGCGCAGACAGCCGCAGGAAGTTCTCGACGATCCGGGGACCCTCCGGCGTGAGGATCGATTCCGGGTGGAACTGCACGCCGAACCGCGGGAGCGTTCGATGTTGCGCCGCCATCACCAAGCCGTCCTCCGTCCACGCGGTGAGCTCGAGCTCGTCCGGGAGCCGTTCACGAAGCACGACGAGTGAGTGGTAGCGCCCGGCTTCGAACGGGTCGGTGACGCCTTCGAGGATCCCTTTCCCCTGATGGAACACCAGTGAGGCCTTCCCGTGGACGGGCGTCGCGCGGTCGACCGTGCCTCCGCAGGCCACGCCGAGCGCCTGGTGGCCGAGGCAGACGCCGAGCACGGGGGTGTGATCGGGCAGCGTTGCGAGCAGCGCGGTGAACACGCCCGCGTCCTCGGGACGGCCAGGACCAGGGGAGAGGATCACCGCCTCGGGCTCGCGCGCGACGAGCGCGTCCGCCGGCTCCGCGTCGGACTTCACGACCTCGGTCGCGCGTCCCAAGCTCTCGATCAGCTGGACGAGGTTGTACGTGAACGAGTCGTAGTGGTCGACGACGAGGATCATCGAGGCTCCTTCCCGCCGCCGAGCGTACCGTCGGACGGAGCAACCGCGGGCAAGAGCGCGGCCGCTTTCGCCTTCGTCTCGTCGAGCTCTCGTTGTGGGTCGGAGTCGGCCACCACGCCGGCCCCGGTCTGCACCGAGACCTTGCCGTCCGACACGACGGCGGTGCGGATCGTGATGCAGAAGTCCAGGTCACCGGCGAACGTCAGATAGCCCACGGCTCCTGCATAGGGGCCGCGGGCCGTCGGCTCGTGCTCGGCGATCAGCTCCATCGCGCGACGCTTGGGTGCGCCCGGTCACGGTCCCCGCCGGGAACGTCACGGCGAGCGCGTCCAAGGGGTGCAGATCCTCGCGGAGCTCACCTTCCACCGTCGACACGATGTGCATCACCTTCGTGAAGCGCTCGACTTCCATCAGCTCCGTCGGCCGAACCGAGCCGGGAACGCAGACGCGGCCGATATCGTTGCGCGCCAGGTCCACGAGCATGGCGTGCTCCGCTTGCTCCTTCGGATCCGCCAGCAGCTCGTGCTCCAGGAGCCGATCGCGGATCTCGGTCTGGCCGCGGGGCCGTGTGCCGGCGATCGGGCGCGACGTCACCCGGCGTCCTTCGACGCGCACGAGGGGTTCCGGGGACGAGCCCGCCAGCTCCATCCCACCGAGCCGGACGTAGAACATGTACGGCGCGGGGTTCGTCACCCGGAGCCGGCGGTAGATCGGGAACCCGCCGTCGGGAGCCGGGAACGTCACGCGGCGCGACGGCACGCCCTGGAAGATGTCGCCGGCCAAGATGTGCTCCTTGAACGCCGACACGGTCCAGCGGTAGGCCTCGTCTTCCATATTGGCCTGCCCTATGTCTGCGGTCGTCACCGGTGAGACGACGGGCATGAGCGGTGGTGACTGTGCGTCGAACACCCGTCCCGCCAGGTCTTCCACGGCGGCGACGCCCGCTTCGTACGCCCCGGCCGGAACGTGTGCGACCAGGATGAGCCGTTGCCGCCAGTGGTCGAACACGACCGCGCGGTCGATCACGAGCAGCCCGATCGGTGGGCACGGGGCGTCGCCCGGCTCGGGCGCCGGATGCCCGTCGAGGAGGGCGGCCGCCTCGTACGCGAGGTAGCCCATCAACCCGCCGATGAGCGGAGGGAGATCGGCTGGACGCGGACCGGCGAGCGACCGCGCGATCGAGATCAGCGCGTCACGGGTCCCCATGCCTTCGAGGGGAACCGCGATCGGCAGGCTCCGCACGACGTCTTCGATCCGGACCCCCTCCCGGTCGACGACCACGGTCGCGGCGGGGTCCCCGGCGACGAAGGAGTACCGGCCCCATCGTTCGGAGCGCTCCACCGATTCGAGGATCACACCGGGACCGTCGCCCGCGAGGGCGGGGTACAGACCGACGGGCGTGGACACATCCGCCAGGAGCTCCGCCCACACCGGGACGATCGGCCACTCGTGGGCGAGGGTATCGAACGTCGCGCGGTCGGGCCGGATCTGCAGGATCGGTTCCACGTACGGCTCCCTTCGGCGTGCTCGAGGACGGAAGAACCCCGGACCGTCTGTCCGGGGTTCGCGGGTGGTTCGTGGTGCGAACGCTCTGGTCAGGCGCGCGTCGGCACCGGGCTCCGCGAGCCCCGGCGCCAGACCCAGGTCGTCCCGTGCGTCCCCATCAGGCGGCGATGGTCCCACCCGCCGCGTCAGGACGTCAACGGGGGCGGCTATCCTGTGGAACCTCATGCGCCTCTCCAAGCTGTTCGTGCCGACGCTGCGCGAGGATCCGGCTGAAGCCGAGATCGCGAGCCATCGGCTCCTGCTGCGCGGTGGGTTCGTGCGGCAGGTGCTGTCGGGCGTCTACACGATCCTGCCGCTCGGTCTGCGAACCATGCGCAAGATCGAAGGGATCGTCCGGGAGGAGATGGATGCGGCGGGCGCGAACGAGCTCCGGATGCCGATCGTCCTTCCTGCCGATCCCTTGAAGACGTCGGGGCGGTACGACCTCTACGGCGACACGCTGTTCAAGCTCACGGATCGCCATGACCGGGACCTGATCCTCGGACCGACGCAGGAGGAAGTGGTCGCGCTCCTGGCGGCCGGCGATCTCCCTTCGTACCGCGACCTCCCGATGAACGTCTATCAGGTCGAGTGGAAGTACCGGGACGAGTTCCGGCCGCGGTTCGGGCTCCTGCGCGTGCGCGAGTTCCTGATGAAGGACGCGTACTCGATCGACCGAGACGAAGACGGCATGCGGGAGTCGTACCGGATCATGTTCGAGGCGTATCAGCGGATCTTCACCCGGTGCGGGGTCGACCATGTGATCGTCGAGGCGGATCCCGGCCAGATCGGCGGCGGCGTCAACCACGAGTTCATGGCTCGCGCGACGGTGGGCGAGGATCTGTTCGTCGAATGCGAGAACGGGGACTACCTCGCCGACACGGAAGCCGCCCGGCCGATGGCGCCTGAGCCCGCCGGCGAAGGGATCGAGCCGCTCACGGAGATCGACACCCCCGACACACCGACGATCGACGCGCTGGCAACGCTGTTGGGGGTCCACCCGTCGAGCACCCTGAAATGCGTGATGTTCGACGTCGGCGGGAAGACGGTCGCGGTCCTCGTGCCCGGCGATCGCGAGGTCAACGTGAACAAGCTCGAGAAGCACGTCTTCCCCGAGAAGGTCCGACCGCTCGACGATGCCGACTTCGGGACGCGAGGGTTCGCGAAGGGGTACGTGGGGCCGCAAGGGTTCGACGAGTCGGTCACGATCTTCGCCGACCTGACCGTGCAGGGCGGGCGGGACTGGGTGACCGGGTCGAACCGGGTCGACCGACACGTCACGGGGGCGAACGTCGGTCGCGACTTCCGGGTGGATCGCTGGGAAGACGTCGTCGAGTTCCGCGAAGGCGATCGCTGTCCGGTCGACGGTGGAGAACTGATGATCGGTCGGTCGATCGTCGTCGGCCACATCTACCAGCTGGGCACGCAGTACTCCGAACCCCTCGGCGCGACGTTCGTGGATGAGGATGGCTCTGACAAGCCGTACGTGATGGGGAGCTACGGGATCGGGTTCGCGCGGGTGATGGCGACCACGATCGAACAACGACATGACGACGCAGGCATGATCTGGCCGAAGGCGCTCGCGCCGTTCCAGGTCGTGGTCGTCGTGGCGACGCGCGATCACGAGGGGGCGGTCGCCGAGGCGGAGCGGATCTACGCAGAACTCCGGGAACTCGGTGTGGACGTGGTGATCGACGACCGGGCACGGACGGCAGGGGTGAAGTTCGCCGATGCCGACCTGATCGGCTACCCGGTGCAGGTCGTCGTGGGGAAGCGAGGGGTCGAGGCGGGGACGGTCGACCTGAAGCTCCGAGCGACAGGTGACAAGTCACAGGCGCCGCTCGCCGATGCGGCCGGCGCCGTGATCGACCTGCTGGCCGAGGCGCCCTGAAGGGCAGGACATTGAGCCGAACGAAGATCCCGAACCATCTAGCGGAGTTCGTGAAGCTGCATCAGCAGGTGGAGGCCGTCGTGCAACATGTGGGGCTCGCGACCTGGGATCTGTTGCTGATCGACGTCACGGGTCTGTGGGACCGCGACGAGTTCCCGACGGAGGAGGCGGCCCGAGCGGCCGCCCAGACGCTGGGGATCGTGGCGCACGGCGATTGGGGCGATCCGCGCCTGGCCCGCCGGTTGAACGGACGGGACCAGTGGAACACGCCGGACGGGCAGCGAAGGGCCCTCTGAGCAGCAGGTTCGCGAACTGAGGCTATACTGAACGCCGAACAGTCTGAAGAGTTGTGTCCGGAAGTGGGCCTGCGCCCACTTTCTTTGTCGAAGGGGACCGTTGGGCGATGGAAGCGGAGACACTGGTCCGACCCGTGATCGAAGGGGCCGGCCTCGACCTGGTGGAGGTGGCGTTCCGGCGGGAGTCCGGGCGCCGGATCCTGCGGGTCGTCGTCGACCGCGACGGGGGCGTCGACCTGGACACGATCGCCGAGCTGTCGGAGCTGGTGTCGAGGCGCCTGGATCTGGAGGGGTTCGCGCCCGGGGCGTACGCGCTCGAGGTGTCTTCACCCGGGATCGAACGCACCTTGCGGCGGCCCGCTGAGTTCCGCCGAGCCGTCGGGTCTCGCGTCCGGCTGAGGACGACACACCCGGGCGACGGCGCGACGGCGCTCACCGGGACGTTGGTCTCCGCCGACGACGACGGGTTCACGATCGCCGTCGCCGACCGTGAAGAGAATCTCCGCTACGCCGACGTCGCATCCGCGAAGACCGTCGTGGATTGGGACGCAGAGTTGAAGGGGAGCACACGATGAATCCCGAGATGATCGCCGCCTTGCGCGAGCTCGAGCGCGAGAAAGGTATCGCGTTCGAGACGATCCTGGCCGGTCTGGAAGAGGCGATGGCCTCCGCCTACAAGACCTGGTGGAAGCAGGAGCACCCCCAAGCGGACGACGATTTCGTCGGGGTGCGGGCGCTCATCGATCCCGAGACGGGCGACCTGAGCGTCTGGCTGCAGCAGCTCGAGGAGGTGGAGGTCGAGCCGCCGGAAGGGGTCGAGGGGGCCGAGCCCACCCTGGAGATGCGCGTCATCTCCGAGGAGCCGGTCGACGTCACGGATGAGTTCAAGGGCCGGATCGGCGCGCAGACGGCGAAGCAGGTGATCTATCAGAAGCTCCGCGACGCGGAGCGGGAGATGACCTACGAAGAGTTCGCCGGTCGTGAGGGCGATGTCGTGACGGGGATCGTGCAGCAGCAGGAGCGGCGCTACACGTTGCTCGACCTGGGCAAGGTGGAGGCGCTGTTGCCGCAGGCTGAGCAGGTTCCGTCCGAGCCGTATCGCCACGGCGAGCGGCTCAAGGCCTACATCACGGAGGTCCGCAAGGGGACGAAAGGTCCCCAGATCGTCGTGTCGCGGTCGCACCCCGGTCTGCTGAAGGCGCTGTTCGCGCTGGAGGTCCCCGAGATCGAAGAGGGCATCGTCGAGATCAAGGCGGTCGCGCGCGAGCCCGGCCACCGCTCGAAGATCGCCGTTTCGTCGAACGAGCCAGGCGTGGACCCGGTGGGCGCCTGCGTGGGACCGAAGGGTTCGCGTGTTCGCATGGTCGTGAACGAGCTCCGCGGCGAGAAGATCGACGTCGTTCCGTGGAGTCCCAACCCGTCGGAACTGGTCGCGAATGCCCTCCAGCCCGCCAAGGTGAAGGAGGTCCGGATCGACGAGGGCACGAGCACGGCGCTCGTCATCGTGCCTGACTACCAGCTGTCGCTCGCGATCGGCAAAGAAGGGCAGAACGCCCGGCTCGCTGCGCGCCTCACGGGGTGGCGCATCGACATCAAGTCCGAGTCACAGGTCGCGGACGAGTCGCGTCCCCCGGCTCCGGCACCTGCACCGGCACCGGCCGAGGTCCCGCCCGCGGAGATCGTCGTCCCGGTGGAAGCGAGAACGGAAGCGACCGAGCCGGTCGTGGAGGCCGAAGTGGATGCCGAACGAGCGGAGCCGGCCCCGACGGAGGGGTGATCCCGTGGCCCTCGCCCATCCGATCCGGACGTGCGTGGGCTGCCGGGGAACGACGGGCAAGTACGCGCTGATCCGCGTCGTCGAGGGAGCCGACGGTCCCGTCGTCGATCCCGACGGTGGGGCTCCGGGTAGGGGCGGCTACGTGCACCCCGACGCGTCGTGCGTGACGGCCGCGCTGGAGCGGCGTGCGTTCGAGCGGGCCTTGCGGATAGGCCCGCCGATGGGGGAAGCCGTTAGGCTAAGGAACGAGCTGGAGCAGCGGATGGGAGCGATGTGAGGGTCCACGAACTCGCCAAGGAGCTCGGCGTCACCAGCAAGGAGCTGGTCGCTGCCCTGGAGCAGATGGGGTCGACCGGCCGGTCTGCCTCGTCGAGCGTGCCCGAAGACCTGATCCCCCGCTTGCGTGCGAGCGGTGGCAAGGCGACCGCCGTGGCACCCAAGCGGCGAGAGGTCCTGGAACCGCCACCGACGCCGCGGAAGCCCAAGCCGAAACCGGCGGCGAAGCCCGCCGCTGCGAAGGTGGAACCGGAGACGCTCGTCATCGACGCGGCGCCCGCCCAGGCACCATCGGTCGAAGTCGCCGCCCCGGCATTGGCTCCCACGACCCCCGTCCTGGTTCCGGCCGCGCCGGCCGCACCCGCCGCACCCGCCTCCCCGCCCAAGCCCGTCCTGCCGGTGATGCAGTTCGTGCGCGGCGCCACGCCGCAGACGATCGCGGAGAAGCTGAGCAGGTCGCCGGCCGACATCGTGAAGATCCTGTTCCTGGCGGGCGAGATGGTGACCGCGACCACCTCGCTATCCGATGAGGAGATCGGCGCGATCGCCGAAGGGCTGGGCTACTCGGCCGAGGTCGTGGGCGTGAACGAGGAGGAGGAGGAGACGGGGCCGGGCGATGAGATCGACGAATCCGAGCTCGTTCCCCGTCCGCCGGTCGTCACGGTCATGGGGCATGTCGACCATGGGAAGACGAAGCTCCTCGATGCGATCCGTGAGACGGATGTCGTCGCCGGGGAGTTCGGCGGGATCACGCAGCACATCGGGGCCTATCAGGCGCACCTGGGTGACCGGGTGATCGCCTTCATCGACACCCCAGGGCATGAGGCGTTCACCGCGATGCGGGCGCGCGGGGCCAAGATCACCGACATCGTGGTCCTGGTCATCGCCGCCGACGACGGGGTGATGCCGCAGACGCTCGAGGCGCTCGACCATGCCAAGGCCGCAGCGGTGCCGATCATCGTCGCCGTCAACAAGATCGACAAGGAAGACGCCGATCCCACACGCGTACGACAGCAGATGGTCGAACAGGGGATCGTTCCCGCCGAGTGGGGTGGGACCTACGAGTTCGTCGACGTCTCCGCACGGGAGAAGACGAACCTGGACGCGCTGCTCGAAACCATCTTGCTCGTCGCGGACCTGGAGGAGCTGAAGGGCGATCCCACCGGACGCGCCCATGGCGCGGTGATCGAGGCGCACCTCGACAAGGGCCGCGGCCCGGTCGCCACGGCGCTCGTCCAGAAGGGGACGCTCGAGGTCGGCGACGCGCTCGTCGCGGGAACGGCGTTCGCGAAGGTCCGCGCGATGATGGACGAGCACGGCGTCTCGGTGGAGCGGGCCGGACCCTCCAAGCCCGTCCAGATCCTCGGCTGGAGTCATGTTCCGAGCGCCGGCGACGACTTCCGCGAGGTCGCGGACGAACGGGAGGCGCGACACGTTGCGTCTGAGCGCGAGGCGAAGACCCGTGCCGCGGAGCTCGTGATCTCTCGACCCCCCACGCTCTCGGATCTGTTGCGGCAGGCGGAGCGCGCCGAGGTGCCGGAGCTCAACCTCATCGTCAAGGCGGATGTGCAGGGCTCGATGGGAGCGCTCTCGGACGCGCTGCTCAAGCTCCCCCAGGACGAGGTCCGGGTGAACCTGGTCCGAAGCGCGGTGGGCGGGATCACCGAGGACGACGTATCGCTCGCCATGGCGTCGAGTGCGGTCGTGATCGGGTTCAACGTCCGGCCGGACAAGCAGGCGCGCGAGCTGGCGGACAAGGAAGGGATCGACATCCGCCTCTACCGGGTGATCTACGACGCGATCGACGACATCAAGACCGCGCTTTCGGGGATGCTCAAGCCGGAGCGGCAGGAGCGTGAGCTGGGTCAGGCCGAGGTTCGGGCGACGTTCCGCGTGCCCAAGCTCGGCGTGATCGCCGGTTGTTACGTCACGTCGGGAACGATCGTGCGGGATGGGCGCGCCCGGCTCGTTCGCGACAGCGTCGTCGTCTACGAAGGCAAGATCGGATCCCTCCGTCGCTTCAAGGATGACGTGCGCGAGGTCGCGCAGGGTTACGAATGCGGCATCGGGATCGAGAACTTCCAGGACGTGAAGGAGGGCGACGTGATCGAGGCGTTCGAGGTCCGCGAGGTCGCCCGCTCGATCTGAGCCCACGGTCGTCGAGACCCTCGGGCCTTCGGCCCGGGTACGCTTGTCGGATGCCACAGGGGACCCGCGCGGAGCGCGTCGGTGAGGGATTCCGTGAGGTCCTCGCCCAGGAGATCCAGAAGCTGAAGGACCCGCGGGTGGGATTCGTGACGGTGACCGGCGTCAAGGTCACGCCTGACCTCCGCCACGCCTGGGTCTTCTACACGAGCTACGGCGACGACGCTGCGAAGGCCGGAACGAGAGCGGCGCTCCGATCCGCGACACCGCACCTTCGGGCGGTGCTCGGGCGACAGGTGCGGTTGAAGTTCCTGCCGGAGCTCGAGTTCGAGGAGGATCGGTCGATCGAGAACGGGGAGCGCATCGATCGGTTGATCGCCGGGCTGCAGAGCGAGCACGGCGATGGATGAGCTCGCTCGAGCCGCAGAGGTGCTGTCGTCTTCGGAGGTCGTCGCCCTCGCGTGTCACATCAACCCGGACGCCGACGCACTGGGCTCCATGCTCGGCCTGGCAGGCTTCCTCCGGACCCGCGGCGTCGCGACGACGTGCTCCTATCCGAACGACCCGTTGAACCCTCCTCGTTGGGCGTCGCTCCTCCCAGGATCTGAGGACCTGGTGCCCGTGAGCGCGTTCCCGGCCTCGCCTTCGGTGATGGTGACCTGCGACTGCGCCTCGTTCGACCGGCTCGGAGCGCTCGGCCGATCCGCGTCGAACGCCGCCGAGTTGATCTGGATCGACCACCACCGGTCGAACGACGGCTTGGGCACCATCGCGTTGATCGATCCCGCGGCCTCGTCGACCTGCGAGGTGGTCGTCCGGCTGATCGAAGCGATCGGGGGACCACTTCCCGACGGGGCGGCCGCGTGCCTGTACGCGGGTCTCGTCACGGACACCGGCCGCTTCCAGTACCAAGCGACGACGCCGGAGACGCTGCGGATCGCCGCGAAGCTCCGTGAGCATCCGTTCGATCACGCGCGCCTGGCGCAGGCGCTCTACGAAGACAACGCCCGTGCCTACCTGCCGGTCGCCGCCGCGGCCTTGGCACGCGTGGCGTTCGTTCCGGAGGCCGACCTGGTGTGGACCTATCTCACGCAGGCGGATCTCGATGAGGCCGGGGCGGACCCGGCGGATACGGACGACCTGATCGACCTGATCCGCACCGCTCGGGACGTGGACGTGGCCGCGGTGCTGAAACAGCAGCGTGACGGTCGATTCAAGGTGAGCGCGCGCTCGCGCGGCGGACACGATCTTTCGGCGGTGGCGTCGACGTTCGGCGGGGGGGGACATCGCCTCGCGGCCGGCTACACCTCGCTGCATGGGCCCGCCGGCACGATCGACCGGCTGGTCGCGGCACTCCGCGGCGAGCTCGTCTCTCCGTGAACGGCCCCGACGGGCTGCTCCTGATCGACAAGCCGACCGGTGTGACCTCGCACGACGTCGTCGACGCCGTCCGTCGCGCGCTCGCGACACGCAAGGTCGGGCATGCGGGGACGTTGGATCCGATGGCGACGGGTCTCCTGCTCGTCGGTGTCGGGCGCGCCACGCGTCTGCTGCGGTTCCTCGGCGATCTTCCGAAGACCTACGAGGGCACGGCGCGGCTCGGCGTGGAGACGGACACCTTGGACGCGGAGGGCACCGTGACCGCGGAACGTCCGGTCACCGCCGATGCGGCTGCACTCCAGGGGGCGATGGACGCCTTGGTCGGTGAGTCTCTGCAGGCCCCTCCCGCGTACTCCGCCGTGAAGGTCGGTGGCCGGAAGCTCTACGAGGCGGCGCGGGCCGGCGAACCGCTCGAAGCTGCCCCCCGGCCGATCCACGTGGAGACGTTCGCCCTGACGCAGATGCGAGGGAGCGACGTGGGGTTCCGCGTCACGTGCTCGTCGGGAACGTACGTGCGGGTGTTGGTCGCGGACATCGGATCAACGCTCGGGTGCGGCGCCCATCTCACCAAGCTTCGCCGTACGGCGATCGGCGGGTTCTCCGTGGACGACGCCACGTCGCCGGACGCACCGGGCGCCCCGCTCCCGATGGGGACCGCCGTGGCCCACCTTCCCCGCCTGGTCCTCGATCTGGAGGAGGCGATCGCGGCGGGCCACGGGCGGGTCCTCGGACCGGCGGGGTTCGCCGGCCCGTACGGGGTGTTCGCTCGAGACGGGTCATTGATCGGCGTCTACCGCGATCGAGGTGCGCAGGCACGGCCGGAGGTGATCCTGGCTCCCGGTTGAGCGCGCCGGTCGGGCTCCGGAGCTAGCCGGCCGGATCCGCCCCGATATCGTGTGCCGCCCGCCGTCGATGACGGTGCGCGATCTCGGTTGCGAGAGCCGCGGAGCCGAGTGCGATCCCGGCTCCGAGCAGCACCCCTGCGACCACGTCGAAGAACCAATGCGCGTTCAGGTACACACGGGACATCGCCATGATGAAGGCGAAACCCACCGCCAGCCACTCCCACTTGCGCCGCCGCTTCCCCTCGGGGAAGAACGCGAGCACGAGTGCGATCGCCAGAGCGGTGCCGGCCGTCGCGTGCCCGGACGGGAAGGAGTACCCGTTGGTCGCGACGAGCGGCGCGGGCGGGCGGCCGCGATGGAAGTAGTTCTTGAGCATCGTCATCACGAGCTCCGAAGCCGCCCAGGTGAGGACGAACGCGCCGAACCGTCTCCAGGCTCGGCGGATGGCGAGCACGAGGGACGCGAGGATCCGGATCGGCGTCGTGACGATGCCGCCACCGATGAAGCTGAGGATCTTGCAGAACGAGGTGAGGAGCGCGATCCGGATCGTCTGCATCCAGTCGTACACACGCGCGTCCGTTCGACCGAAGAACGGGATCGTGGAGAGCGGAGCGACCTGCGGCGGATGCTTCCCGACCCCGATCAACACCAACACGAGGGAGCCGAGGAGCAGCAGCGCCCACCAGAAGACGCGGCGATGGTCGGTGAGCATCCGGCGAGCCTACCCAACGCAGGGCGGGGCGCCCGCGCCGCAGAGCGGCAAGCCGACGACCCGGTCGACCTGTCGCACGACGACGTCACGTGGCACCGTCGCGAGTGCGCCGACGGCTTCCAGTGCGAGCGTCGACGGCGCCCCGCGTTGGAACCGGAAGCGGTACGTGATGCACCCGCCGGTGAACACCATCGATCTGATGCCGGCGAACGCCGGTGGGAGGCTCGTCGGCTCCTGGAAGATACGGACGCCGACCTCGCCGGGGGCGGGCGGTACCTCGACCGCTCCGGAGACGTCGCAATCGCGGGTGAGGTTCACCTCGACGGCATGGGTCCCCGCGCGGTCGGAATCGAGCCAGAATCGGGCCTGACCGTTCTGGATCGCCCAGCCGCCGAACGTCCATCCGATCGGGAGCGCTGAGACGCAGGGAACGAGGACCGCCGTCGGAACGGCCTGGGCCTCGAGTACCACCAGATTGTCGCCGGGCCCTCGGCACAAGGGGGCGTGATCCTGCGTCGACGTGCACCCCGTGAGGCTCGCGGCGAGCATCGCGACGAGCAGCGTGAGGGAGGGCCTCATGCGAACACCGTCCAGTTGCTCACGATGAACGCGGTCGCGAACATGGCACCGAGCAGCACCCACGTCGTGAGCAAGATCCGCCTCACGCTCCAGCGCTGGATGCGGATCGGCTCCCGGGCCGGGGCCAGCGCCCGGAACTCCCCGAGCAGGTCGCGGCCTTGCGCCTTCATCATCGAACGGAGCTGTGTTGGGCTCGCAACGCCGCGAGCCGCCGCGAACGCCTCCGCGATCTCGTCGGGCGAGAAGGACCGGAGCGCGTGTTCGTACACGCGCGGCGCATCGGTGCGGAGCGCCAGCACCATCATCATGTTGGCGAGGTCCACCGCCTGGCGCCACGGCGAGGGGCGCACCTGGACGAAGAAGACGTCGATCAGACGCAACTCACCTGCTTGCACCATGAGGTTCGCGGGCTTGATGTCGCGATGCGCGAGTCCGAGATCCCACATCTGACGCACGAGATCGAGCCCCTCGTCGATCACGGTGTCGTCGATGTCAGCCTCGCTGATCTCGACGGCGTCGTCGAAGAACTGCATCACGATCATGTATTCGCGCTCGGGGGTGATCTCGACGAAGCCGAACGGCTCGGGGGCCGGCAGGTCCGCGTCGTACATCAGCCGAAGCGTGTAATCCTCGTACTCGACGAATCGCCGGACCGATTGGAACGGCGTCTCGTCCTCGAGGGCGCCGTACAGGATCGTACGGCCGAGCTTGTACCAACGGTCAGCGCGGACATGGCTCTTCGCATACAGCTTCGCGAACAGATACCGCTCGGGCTCGTCGTCGGTAGCCGCGATGCTCAGCCTGAGCGGGGTAGAGCCGCCGGATCCTTCGAGCCCGACCGGCTTGATCTCCATGACCTCCATCGCGAGTTGGTCGCGAACGGCACGGACGATGGCGTCTCCGCGCGGGCCGGTGACATCCAGATGTGCTGCCTTCCCGCGTCGGTACGAGACGGGGAACACGTCGTTCGGGACGAACCAACGGAAGGCTATGAGGCCGACCGCGACGCCGAGGGTCGCCCCGAACGCGAGGCCGGTCGGCCAGTCGACGCCGAGGTACATCCGAGCCACGCTGACCACGACGAGCGTGATCGCGGTGGCGAGCTTGGCCGCGTCCCTGCCGCGACCGTGGGGAACGAGCGCGTAGGTCATCCCGAGCAACGTGATCGCGAGGCTCGCGACCGGGCGCGCCGGTAGTGAGTACCCGGTCCACGGCGCCAAGATCGTGACACCGACCGGACGGGGGAGCCCCACCAAGAGCGAGACCTGGTAGGCGGCGAGTTCGAGGACCATGAGGCTCGCGACGAAGACGAGCAGGTGGCGCCATCGGCGGAACACGATCAGCATCGCGATCGTGCCCCAGCGGAGGGGACGGATCACCCACCGCGTCGCGACGACGTTGACGACGAGCATGATGTTGGTGAGCCAGTGGGAACGGATGCCTGCGAACCATCGGAGGATCGCTTCGTCGATGCGGATGAAGATCCGCGTGAGGGGCTTCGACAGGAAGAGGCCGACAAGTACGACCACGAAATAGCCGACCATCAGCAGCCAGAACCGACCGGTGCGGCCGAGTTCGTGCGGGAGCGGCGGGGGTTCGCCGCTCGGTCGGCGGTGCGCGCCCATGTGTGCTGAGCGCCGGCGCCGATCCTCGATCGAGGCCGCTTGCGGGCCTGCGTCGTCCATCTGCCCGACTCTAGACGGTTCCCAGCCCGTGGGCGTCGAGCCAGGCCCTGGCTACCGAGGTCGACGTCGCGCCGCCTTCCACTTGGGCGTTCATGGCGCGCAGGTCAGCGGTCGTGAGCTGAGCAGAAACCGCATCGAGGTGTTCGGCCAGGCTCGGGCCGAACGTCTTCAAGACCTCCGGCCGGACGATCGGGGTCACGTTCTCTGCCGGCTGGAGCAGCCGATCATCACGGAGCACCACGAAGCCGTTCGTGTCGATGGCGCCGTCCGTCGTGAAGAGCAATCCCACGTCGATCTGACCGCTGCGGAGCGCCGCGACCGTGAGCGGTCCGCCGGTATCGAGCGGCACGAACCCCTCGAACGAGAGTCCGTAGACCGAACCGAGCCCGACCAGACAGAGCGCCCTCGACGGGCACTCGGGCGGTCCCCCGAGGCTCATGTGCTCCGCGTATGGGGCGAGGTCCGACAGCTTCTGGAGCCCGTACAGCCGCGCCGTCCTCGCCGACACGACGAACCCGTTCTGGTCCTGCGCCCGAGCGGCGTTCAGCGCGACGAGGCCACGCTCTCGCGCGGCGGCGGCGAGCGCGTCGCTCGTGGCGTTCGGACCGCTCGATGCGGACACGTCCTTGCCGAAGAATCCGAGCGCGCTCCCCGAGTATTCGGGAAGGACCTCGATCAAGCCCCGCTCCAGCGCCGGCTCGACCAACTCTCGGGGCCCGAGCGCGAGTTGCAGGTCCACCCGGAAGCCTGCGTCCTGCAGCGCCATCCCGTAGAGCCTGGCGAGCAGTTCGCTCTCGGGGAAGTCGAACGCGCCGATCGTGACGACGTGATCGCGGAGGACCGGGGGTGCGGGGGCAACCGATCCGTGTTGGCATGCGGCGAGCGAGATCGCCATCAGGCAGGTCGTCGCTATGAGCAATCGGGTTCGAACCATCGGGGACGTACCGTAGCGCGTCGGGAAGGGCGGAGGGGAACCTGAGATCAGCCTAGGGCCATCGACGATGACCACTTCGATACGCTCATCGGCATGGAACGGGTGACCGGCCTCGGTGCGCTCTCGCTCGACGGCCCACCGAGCGTCGTAACCGTCGGGTTCTTCGACGGTGTGCATCTTGGTCATCGCGCGGTTCTGACGCGAACCGTCGAACGCGCGCGCGAGCGCGGGATCCGATCGGTGGCGATCACGTTCGACCGGCACCCGCGAGAGATCCTGACACCCGGCCGGGAGCCGCGTCTCCTGACGACCGTGGAGCGGAAAGCCTCGCTGATCGCCTCGCTCGGCGTCGACATGTTGGTGGTCCTGGAGTTCACCAGGGCGTTCTCCGAGGTCACGGCCGAGGAGTTCGTCGCCGAGGTCCTCGTCGGCGGGGTGCACGCCAGACACGCGGTCATGGGGGCGAACTTCACGTTCGGTCATCGAGCGGTGGGTACCATCGCAACGCTGCCGGACATGGGAGCGGCGCACGGCTTGACGGCCGAAGGGGTCGCCCTCGTGGATCTCGAGGGCAGGACCGTTTCGTCGACGTCCGTTCGTGAAGCGCTCGCGGCGGGAGACCTCGTGTGGCCGCGGCAAGCGCTCGGCCGCCGTTTCGTGCTCGATGGAACGGTCGTCGCCGGTCATGGCCGGGGGCAGGGACTCGGGTTCCCGACCGCGAACCTGAAGACCTGGCCGCGTCTGCTGCTTCCGGGTCAGGGGATCTATGCGGCGGTTGCCGAGGTGCGCGGTCAGCGCCTCCTGGCTGCGGTCGACGTCGGCACCAATCCCACGTTCGGGGTCGAGCCGTTGCACGTCGAGGCGTTCCTCCTGGACTACGAGGGGACCGACATCCGCGGTGACTCGTTCGCCGTCGAGTTCTGGGAGCGGCTCCGCGACGAGGTTCGTTACGACTCCGTCGACGAGCTCGTGGCAGCGATCGGCGATGATGTCTCCCGCACGCGCCTGATCGTCCCCGAGTCGGAGAGGACGTAGATCCGATGTCCCACGGCCGGGACCGCCGCCTCACCGCGGTGGCTGTGGGGATCGGCACGCTGCTGGCGGCTGCGGCGCTCGCTCGGCGACCGCTCACGGGAACCGAGGTTCGAACCTTCCGCCTCGTCAACGGACTCCCGGATGGGGCCTACCCTCTCGTCTGGGTCCCGATGCAGTACGGCACGTACGGGACCGTTCCGCTGGCCGCCGCGGTCGCGTTGGCTCGACGCCGCCCCCAGGTCGCGCTGGCGATCGCGGGCGCCGGGACCGCCGCTTGGGTCCTGGCGAAGGCGGCGAAGCCGATCGTGGATCGCGGTCGCCCGGCGAGCCTCGTCGACGACGTCTCGTTGCGCGGAGCGGAGGAAGGCGACCTGGGGTTCCCCTCCGGACATGCGACGGTCTCAGCCGCGCTCACGGTCGTGACCTGGCCGTACGCCTCGGATCCACAACGGGCGACGCTCGCGGTCCTCGCGGGGTTCGTGCCCCTCGCCCGGATGTACGTTGGGGCGCACCTGCCGCTCGACGTGGTCGGCGGCTCGGCCCTCGGTGTCGCGATCGGGAGCGCGGTCAGCCTCGTGATCCGACGCCGCAACCTCGCGTCGAGCTGACGTTCGGTCAGGAAGCGACCGGTGTCGCCTCCGCAGACGCCGCCGCGAGCTCCGATGCGATCGAGCCCGGAGGTGGTTCGTCCCGGAACCACCGCTTCGTGCGGCGCCAGATCACATAGGTCACCGCTCCCAGGGGGATCTGGATCCCGAACGTGAGGACGCGGAAGATCAGGATGGCCGCGACGATCTGTGTCTTCTCCGCGCTGTCGAACGCCGTGAGCCCCGCGATGTACCCGAGGTCGATCACGCCGACGCCTCCCGGCGTGATGGGGATCGCCGATAAGAGACGGCTGAACGAGTACACCGCGAAGATCTCGACGAACGGCAGTTCCTGTTCGGAGACGCCCATGTGCCGCAGCGAGAGCACGAGGACGAAGCAGAGCGCGATCTGACTCAGCAGGGTCGTCCAGGTCAACATGAACCACCGGCGTCGCGCGAGGATGATCGTCTCGCGTCGGAACTTGACGGCCTTCTCGCCTAGATCGTTCTCGGAGTGCTTCCCGAAGAGCTTCTTCACGCCTCCGAGGAACCGCCCGATCAGGTGCCCGACCTTCCTCGCCATCGCCTCGCTCTTGAAGACCAGGACGAGGATGACGACCGCGACCACGAGCACGACGATCCCGACCACGGCGGCGGCGACGAGGGCCGGATAGCTGTGGCCCGTCACCACCAGCAGCGCAAGAGCCACCACTGGGAGGCCGAGCTTCGCGAAGATGTTCCAGATGCCCGTGACCCCGACGAACAGCGTGATCTCACCCGCCGTGAACCCCCACGAGGAGAGGATCGCGGCGGTCATGGCGATCGCGAGCGCGCCTCCCGCGGGCAGGATGTTGGCGATCGTCGTTGACGTCTGGGTCTCGACCGCGGACTGCCAGATCGTCATGCCGATCAGGCCGGCCTGGTTCGCCAACCAGTACGTGTAGAGATTGAAGACCATCACCGCCATGAGCGACCAGAACTCGAGGGGCGTGAGCGTCCTCATCGCGGCGAACACCTCGCTGTAGTCAGCGAACTTCGGCACCGCGAACACGAAGATCGCCACCATGATCAGGAGTCCGATCAAGAACCCCACGATCTGCCCCGCACTCACGCGCCGCCGCGGCTTCTGCGCCGGCGTGATACCGGTGGTCGTCTCACCCATCTCGAAACCCGTCCCTCGTCCGGCGCACGCTCGCGGTGTCCAACCGGGTACGGCTGAGCCTATCCGAGTGTCGTGACCTCGTTCGCGGATGATCTGAGGCTCCGGTGGTGCTCCCGTTCCTTTGGTAGCCTTGACCAGCTATGACGCTGACGAAGGACGACAAGACCCAGATCATCGCGGACCACGCCCGTTCCACGGGCGACACGGGCTCGGCGGAGGTCCAGGTCGCCGTCCTCACCCGGCGGATCACCGATCTCACCGAACACCTCAAGCTCCACAAGGAGGACCACGCCTCGCGTCGTGGGCTCCTGCAGATGGTCGGCCGACGTCGGCGCCTGCTCGATTACCTCCGACGGGAAGACGTCGAGCGCTACCGCGAGATCATCGCGAAGCTCGGCCTCCGCCGGTAGATCCGAAGGCGCCTTCCGGGCGCCTTCGACGCGTGAAGGAGTGATGCGAACGACCCACTGATCCACCGGAGGCGGCGACACCTGCGGTCGGTTATCAGTAGCGAGCCCCCGGGGACCACGTGTCCGGAGGCCCACCACTGACAACTGGCCTGCGCGACGCCTCCCGACGATGTTCCGCGGACCGCAACGGTCCGCCGATGATGAGGAGGAACCGGCCCATGGCCACCACCACCCTTTCCCGAAAGATCGGGAACCAGACCCTGACGCTCGAGGCGGGCAAGATGGCCCGTCTCGCCGATGGAGCCGTCCTGGTCACGTACGGCGAGACCCAGGTGCTCGGCACCTGCGTCAGCTCCAACCCCCGCGAGGGGATCGATTTCTTCCCGCTCACGATCGACGTCGAAGAGCGGATGTACGCCGTCGGCAAGATCCCCGGGAGCTTCTTCCGGCGCGAAGGGCGTCCGTCCGAGACGGCGGTCCTCACGTGCCGGCTGATCGACCGGCCGCTCCGCCCGACGTTCCGCGACGGATACCGTGACGAGGTGCAGGTCGTCATCACCGTCCTCGGCATGGACGGCGAGAACCCGTACGACATCCCAGCGATGAACGCGGCCTCTGTCGCCACGTGTCTGGCCGGTCTGCCGTTCGACGGCCCGGTCGGGTCGGTCCGCCTCGGACTGATCGAGGGGCGCTGGGTCGTGAACCCCACGTTCGCCGAGGTCGAGGACGCGACGTTCGACGTCGTGGTCGCCGGCCGTCGCAACGAGTCGGGGGTGATCGACATCCTGATGATCGAGGGTGAGGCCCCCGACAACACATGGGCGCTGCTCGCATCCGGTGCGAAGGCACCGACGGAGGAGGTCGTCGCCGAGGGTCTGGAGGCGGCCAAGGTCGCGATCGGCGAGCTGATCGACTTCCAGAAGGAGTTCGTGGACCAGGTCGGCGTCACCGAGCAGGCGTGGGAGCCACGACCCCTGTTCGGCGACGACCTCTACGAGATCGTGAGCGCGTTCGCGAAGGACCGGCTCGCCGAGGCGATCGTGCCCGACAAGGCCGAGCGTGAGGCGAAGCTCGACGCGTTGAAGGCCGAGACGAAGGAACACGTCGCGACGACGCTCGGCGACGATGCCGCGGCTCGGGCCGGCGAGTTCGGGGCCGCATGGAAGCAGGTCCAGAAGAAGGTCATGCGCAGGCGCGTGATCGACGAGGGCATCCGTCTCGACGGGCGCACGCCCACCGACATCCGGCCCCTATCGGCCGAGGTCGGTGTCCTGAAGCGCGCGCACGGCTCGGCGCTCTTCAGCCGCGGCGATACGCAGGTCTTGAACGTCACGACGCTGGGCATGCTCCGCATGACGCAGATGATCGACACGCTCGATCTGAACGACGGCAAGCGCTACATGCACCACTACAACTTCCCGCCGTACTCCACCGGGGAGACGGGCCGCGTCGGCTCGCCACGTCGTCGCGAGATCGGCCACGGGGCGCTCGCCGAGCGGGCACTGGTCCCCGTGATCCCGACGGAGGAGGAGTTCCCGTACGCCCTGCGTCTCGTGAGCGATGTCCTGTCGTCGAACGGCTCGACGTCCATGGCCTCCGTGTGTGGTTCGACGCTCTCGCTGATGGATGCGGGCGTGCCGATCAAGGCGCCGGTCGCCGGGATCGCGATGGGCATGATCGCGGACGACGGGAAGTACGTGACCCTCACGGACATCCTCGGCGCGGAAGACGCGCTGGGGGACATGGACTTCAAGGTCGCCGGTACGAGCGAGTTCGTGACCGCGATCCAGCTGGACATGAAGGTGACCGGCCTGCCCGGGGAGGTCCTCGCTGGGGCGCTGCAGCAGGCCCGCGAGGCGCGGATGATCATCCTCGGTGTGATCGAGGAAGCGATCCCCGGGCCGCGCGAGGAAGTGAACGCGAAGGCGCCGCGCATCATCTCGATCCAGATCCCGGTCGAGAAGATCGGCGAGGTGATCGGCCCCAAGGGCAAGCGGATCAACGAGATCATCGCGCTCACCGGTGCCGACATCGACATCCAGGACGACGGGACGGTCTTCATCGGCTCGGTCACCGGCGGCGAGGGTGCCGACGAGGCCGCGCGGATGATCGATGAGATCGCGAACCCGCGACCGGTGCTCGTCGGCGAGACGTACGAGGGAACGGTCGTGAAGACCACCACGTTCGGAGCGTTCGTGAACCTGGTTCCGGGTCGTGATGGCCTGGTGCACATCTCGAAGCTCGGGCGCGGCAAGCGTCTGTCGAGCGTCGAGGAGGCCATCAAGGAGGGCGACAAGATCACCGTGTTGGTCGAGGACATCGACCCGCAGGGCAAGATCAGCCTGAAGCCGATCGGCCCGGAGTGGGAGGCCCCTGAGGGCGCCGAGAACACCGGGGGCGGTAACGGTGAGCGTCGTCCGCGCGATGACCGTGGCGGCCGGAGCGGCGGAGGCGGTGGCGGGAGCCGCGGTGACCGTCCGCGTGGCAAGCGGTTCCGCGACCAGCCGAGCGGCGAGCAGCAGAGCACGCCGGCGGCGGAGTAACCGACCCGCATGACGATCCGCCGAACCGAATACACGTCGGGCCTCCGTGTCGTCACGGAGCGGATGCCCGGCGTGCGCTCGGCTTCGCTCGGCGTCTGGGTGCTCGCGGGCTCACGCGACGAGGCGCCGAAGATCAGTGGCTCCAGCCATTTCCTCGAGCATCTCTTGTTCAAGGGAACCGCGTCGCGCTCTGCGCAGGACATCGCGGAGGCGTTCGACGCCGTAGGCGGGGATGTGAACGCGTTCACCGCCAAGGAGTACACGTGCTACTACGCGCGGGTGCTCGACCGTGACCTCGAACTCGCGGTCGACCACCTGGCGGACATGCTCCAGCACTCGTTGATCCGATCCGCGGACCTGAACGGCGAGCGTCAGGTGATCCTCGAGGAGATCAACATGCACGAGGATTCGCCCGAGGATCTGGTGCACGACGTGTTCACCGAAGCCCTGTGGCCCGATCACCCGCTGGGGCGTCCGGTGCTGGGCACCGTCGCGACCATCGAGGCGGCGACGCGCGCCTCGGTCAACCGCTTCTACCGGCGTCACTACATCCCCGGGAACTTCGTCGTGGCGGCCGCGGGGAACGTGCAGCACGACGAACTCCTGTCGATGTTGGCCAAGCGCATGGAGACGGGGCGTCCCTTGAAAGACGGGGCTGCCTCGACGTGGAACCTCCGAGCGGCGGGCTCTCCTCCGCAGGCATCGAACGCGCGGCTCGTCCGGCGGCGCAAGACCGAGCAGGCGCACATCTGCCTGGGCGCCAACGGATTGGCCCGGATGGACCCCGATCGGTTCGCGTTCCTGATCGTGAACACGGCACTCGGCGGAGGCATGTCCTCCCGGCTCTTCCAAGAGGTGCGCGAACGCCGTGGCCTCGCGTACTCCGTCTACAGCTATCAATCGCAGTACACGGAGGCGGGGATCTTCACGGCGTACGCCGGCACCACGCCGGCCCGCGCCGAAGAGGTGATCGGCCTCCTGCGGCGAGAGCTCTCCGACGTCGGGTCGGGTGGCCTCACGCAAGAGGAGTTCGAACGGGCGAAAGGGCATGTGAAGGGATCGCTCGTGCTGTCGCTCGAGGATCCGGGTGGGCGGATGTCACGTCTTGGCAAGTCCGAGATCGCGCACGGCGAGATCCTGTCGGTGAGTCAGACGCTCTCCCGGATCGAGCGCGTCACGCTCGAGGATGCGCGACGCGTCGCGGAGCGCGTACTGTCCCAGCCGATGACCCTCACGGTGCTGGGGCCGTTCCCGGGTGGGGCCTTCAAGGAGGTCATGGCGTGATCCGTGTCGGCGTGGTGGGCGCCGCGGGCCGGATGGGTCGCGCGGTCGCACACGCCGTCCTCCACGATCCGGATCTCGAGCTCGCGGCGCTGGTCGACCCGTCGCACGCGGGCCAGGTCGTCGAAGGCTCGTCCGTCGAGGCGGATCTGGAGGCTCTCAGCGCGGCCGGCACGCAGGTCGCCGTCGAGTTCACCCGACCCGAAGCGGGGCCGGCGAACATCTCGTGGTGCGTCGCCCACGGGATCCACGTGGTCACCGGGACGACGGGCTTCGACCCGGATCCCTCGTGGCGCGCCCAGCGCGATGTCGGTGTGTTCATCGCGCCGAACTTCGCGATCGGCGCCGTGCTGATGCAGCGGTTCGCCGAGCTCGCCGTGCGCTACCTCCCCGATGCCGAGATCATCGAGCTGCATCACCAGGACAAGCCGGACGCCCCGTCTGGGACCGCGATGGCGACGGCCCGGCGGATGGCGACGGTCCGTGGTGCGACCCCGGCTGAGCGCGGGGTCGAACGGGTCCCAGGCGCCCGCGGCGCCGACGTCGATGGCATCCGTGTGCACTCGGTGCGGTTGCCCGGGCTCGTCGCGCACCAGATGGTGATCCTGGGCGGGCAGGCGCAGACGCTCACCATCCGTCACGACTCCGCGGACTGGACCTCCTTCATGCCCGGCGTGGTGATGGCGGTCAAGGCGGTCGCCTCGCGCCCGGGGCTGACGGTCGGTCTCGACACGCTCCTGGAAGAAGCGTGACCCGCACGCTCGCCGCGGTCGTGGCGCACCCCGACGACGACACGTTCGGGGTCGCGGGGACGGTCGCGCTCCATGCGGCGGAGCCGGACTTCCGGTTCGTGCTGATCCACGCGACGAGCGGTGAGGCCGGGATGATCTCCGATCCGACGCTCGCCACCCGGGAGACGCTCGGGCAGGTCCGTGAGGAAGAGGACCGCCGATCTTGGAGGGTGCTCGGACGTATGCCCGATCGCCATGAGTGGCTTCGCTATCCCGACCACGGCGTGGCCGACGTGCCCTTCGGGAACGTCGTCGATCGGATCGCCGACATCCTCCGCGAGGAGCGACCCGACGTCGTGATCACGTTCGGGCCCGAAGGGGTGACGGCTCACCCGGATCACATCGCGGTTGGCAAGGCAGCGTCGGAGGCGTTCGACCGCCTCCGGGGCGAGGGCCTCGACGGCTTCCGCCGGTTGGTCCACATCGCGATCCCGACGTCGTTGATCGACCGGTGGAACGAGCAGCGCGTTGCGTCGGGCGAAGAGCCGATCGATCCGACGCAGCTCTATCAGCCTCGCGGCGTGCCCGACGAGACGCTCGGGATCCGCATCGACACGTCCACGGTCGCCCCTCGCGTCGTCGAAGCGCTCCACGAACACCGGACGCAAGCCTCCGACATCCAGGAGTCGTCGGAGGAGGACCAGCTCCAGATGATGTCGCGCGAGCACGGCGTGATCGCGTGGCCCGAATGGATGCCCGGCGATCCGGTGCTCGGTGACGTCTTCGAGGGCCTGGACGGGCCGACCCCGTAGCACGATAGGCTCGGCGGCATGGACGTCGAGATCCGCCCGATCGCCGAGGACGAGTTCGAGGCCGCTGCGCGGTCGCTCGGGTTGGCGTTCAGCGGTTCGTTCAACGAGGAAGACCTTCAGCGGGAGCGTTCGGTCGCCGAGCTCGGCCGGTGGCTCGCCGCCGTCGATGGGGGCGCGATCGTCGGAGGGGCCGCGGCGGCGACGTTCCGCATGACGGTGCCGGGCGGGCATGAGGTCGCGACCGCCGGCGTCACGGCCGTGGGCGTCCAGCCCACGCATCGGCGACGTGGGATCAGCCGGGCGCTGATGCGCGCGCAGCTGGACGATGTGCACGAGCGCGGGGAGCCGGTCGCCGCCCTATACGCGTCGGAGGGCGGGATCTACGGGCGGTTCGGGTATGGCGTTGCCGCGTTCCTGGGTGAGTTCACCCTCGATGTGGAGCGTTCGGGCTTCATCCGAGGGTACCGGCCGTCCGGTCGGCTCCGGTTGCTCCCGCGCGACGAGGCGCTGCCCCTGATGCGACCCGTGTACGAGGCCGAGCGCTCGCGTCGGCCGGGGATGATCGCGACGGACGATCGCTGGTGGGAGTGGTTGTTCTTCGAGTCGGAGAAGGACAAGGACGAGCCGATCTACTACGCCGTGCACGATACCGACGGTGTCGTCGACGGCTATTGCACGTACAAGGTGAAGCACGAGTGGCCCGACTCGATCGCGAGCCTCAAGCTCACGGTCCGTCAGATGATCGCGTCGACCCCGCAGGCGTGGGCGGACGTGTGGCGCTACGTGTTCGACATCGATCTCCTGCACTCCGTCAACGCCTGGAACCGGCCGGTCGACGAGCCGCTCCTGCATCTGATGCAGGAGCCGCGGCGTCTCCGCTTCAGCCTGAAGGACGGGTTGTACGTCCGACTGGTGAACGTCTCCCAGGCACTGGAGGCGCGTGGGTACGCGGGCGAGGGGTCGGTCGTGATCGACGTCGACGACCCCTTCTGCGCCTGGAACACCGGGCGATACCTGCTCGAGGCGAGCCCCGATGGCGCCCGATGTTCCCCTTCCACGTCGCCGGCCGAGATCGCCTGCACCGCCACCGATCTGGGGGCCACCTATCTGGGCGGCCTCTCGTTCCGACAGCTGCACCGAGCCGGACGGGTGGTGGAGCGCGTCCCAGGGGCGCTCGGGAGGATCGATGCGCTCTTCGCGTCGGATCCGGCCCCCTGGTGTCCCTTCCTCTTCTAGTCTGGGGTGGACTAGCTGCCCGCGAGTCCCTGCCATACGAACGCCGCCCCGATCGCGGCGAGGCCGAAACACAGCGCGGCGCGGATCCACCGGAGGCCGCGCTCGCCCAGCAGTGCCCGTCCGCCGCTCCCCAGCAGCGTGAACAAGAAGTCGGAGAGCGAGACACCGACCGTCATCGCGACGGCGGCCGCCACCGCGGCATCACGCCCAGCGTCGGCCGTGGCGTCCGCGATCACGGCCGATGCGGTCGTCGCGAAGAAGATCCACGCGCCCGGGTTCAGGAGGACACCGACGACGCCGCGGAGCGTGGGTCCGAGGCGCGGGTCAGGGGGCTCGGCGGCCGCGACGTCGTCCGTCTCCCGGGCGAGTCGCCGGAGCTCGTCCGCCGCTAGGTAGATCAGGAACCCGCCCCCGACGATCCGGAGCGCGCGCAAGACCCCGGGGCCGAGCGCGAGCGAGGAGAACCCGAACGCGAGCACGATCATCACCGCGAGCAAGGTCCCGTTCGCGCCGAGCATCACCCGGAGCCCGCCGGTGAACCCACGCTTCGCCGTCTCGGTGAGGATCAAGAGCTGGATGGGGCCGGGGGCCGCACCGAGGGCGAACCCGAGCGCGAAGGCCGCGCCGATGTGCGGCGTCCAGGTCACGACGATCGACGACCGTCGCGTTCGGTCGATCCGAGCCGGAGCTCCTGGATGGCGAGCGCACCGTCGTCGGCCATGGTCACCAGGATCCCCTCGCACTCGCCGAGCGGCGCGATCGGCTGGCCCGAGATCCCGAGCGCCGCGTGCTCGACGAGCGGGGTGTGACTGATGGCGAGCGCCCGTTCGCCGTCGCCGATCCGATCCAACAGTGCTCGCACGCCGGCGGCCATGCCTTCGGGGCTCCCGCCCGAGGCGTCGCGGCCCGCGAGCCCCGGGATCACCGCATGATCCGGGAGCTGTTGCCCTGCACCGCGAAGGAGCCAAGCCGCTGTTTCCGCTGCGCGCTCGGCGGGGGAGACGAACACGGCGGCGTACGGGACGCTGATCGTCCGCCCGACATCCTCGGCCTGCGCGCGTCCTTCGGGCGACAGCCGGTCGACGGTCGGGTCGCGCCGGGCGTGGCGGCGCAGTTCCAACTCCTTCATGCGGGAGGCTCCTTCCGGGGTTCGCGTATCATGCCGCATCCGTGACCAGCCCACGCCGGCTCCTCCCACTCCTGTGTCTCGCGCTCGTGGTCGCCGTCGCGTGCACGAAAGGGGGGAACGCGACCCCTTCGGTCACCTCGCATCCGACGTCCGCGTCCCCGGTCCCTACGGGTCCCGTGCGGTTCCAGCCGGGGGAGTACCAGTACGCGTTCGGTGGCGTGACGGCCAGCCTGAGCTTCCACGGGAGTGCCGCGACGCTCGAGGTCAAGAACGCGTCGGGTGCCGAGCTCGAACCGCCCGGCCTCTACGTGATCGACGGGACCGGCGCCCGTGAGGACGGGACCGTCGCCGGCGCCAACGCGATCCCCGACGGCGGATCCGCGACGTTCGAGGTGTCCTTCCCCGCGAGCGTCACGCCGAAGTCGATCGGCCTGGTGATCCTGAAGTTCGGCGACTCGAACTACGGCGCCATGGCGCCGAAGCCCCTCGCCTAGCGCTCGCGGCTCGCGGGCTCGGCCTCGCCGGCCTGCCAGCGGGCTAGCACGAAGAGCAGATCCGACAGCCGGTTCAGGTATCGACGCACGGCGGGGTTCACTTCGCGCTCCGCTCGCTCGAGCTCGACGACGCACCGTTCGGCGCGTCGAACGACGCTTCGAGCCAGGTCCAGCGCGGCGCTCCCTGGGTTCGCCCCGGGCACGATGAAGACCTCCGGAAGCGGTCGCCGGGACACCAGGTCGTCGATCCGCTGCTCGAGCCGCTGGACCATCGCGTCCGTGACGAGCGAGACCCCGGCCTCGAGCTTCTTGCGTTCCTTCGGGTTGGTGGCGAGGTCGGCTCCCACGACGAACAGCTCGCGCTGCAGGACGAGGATGTCCTGGGTCAGTTGGCTATCTTCACAGAGCGAACGGGCCAGGCCCAGGGCGGCGACCGCTTCATCGGTGGTCCCGTACGCGTCCGTGGCCAGGTCCGCCTTGGAGATCCGGCCCCCGTACAGGAGCCCGGTGGTCCCGTCGTCCCCGGTCTTCGTGTAGATGCGCGGCATCGGGAGCTAGCATAGGCGGGGTCGCGGCCACCTCTGCGGTGGCGAAGGAGGACGGATGACCGGCAGGTTCGGCTCGCTCATCACGGCGATGGTCACGCCCTTCCGCGACGACCATGCGGTGGACCTGGACGGCGTGCAACGCTTGGCGTCCCACCTGTTCGACTCGGGGAGCGACGCGATCGTGGTTGCCGGGTCGACCGGCGAATCGCCCACGCTCACGTACAAGGAGAAGGCCGAGCTCTTCAAGGCCGTCGGTGAGGTGGCGCGTGGACGCGGTCGGCTGATCTGCGGCACCGGGACCTACTCCACGGCGGAGACCCTGGAGCTCACCCAGGCGGCCGAGGATGCGGGCGCCGACGGACTCCTCGTCGTGACGCCGTACTACAACAAGCCGCCGCAGCGTGGGCTGATCGCGCACTTCGAACGGATCGCGGATGCGACCGAGCTCCCATTGATCGTCTACAACATCCCCGGCCGGACCGCCACCCGGATCGAGCACGACACCCTGATGCAGCTCGCCCAGCGACCGAACATCGTCGCGGTCAAGGACTCGACCGGCGACTTCCAGGGTGTTTCGCGGCTCATGGCCGAAGCCCCCGCCGATTTCGAGGTCTACTCGGGCGACGACTGGGCCACGTTCGGCTACGTCTGCTTGGGCGCGGTAGGCGTCGTCTCGGTAGCGAGCCACCTGGTCGGCCCGCAGATCCGGCAGATGATCGAACTGATCGAGACCGGCGACGTCCCGGCGGCGCGCAAGATCCACGAGTCGCTGTCTCCGTTGTTCAACGCGCTGTTCATCACCAGCAACCCGATCCCCGTGAAGGCGGCCCTCGACATGCTGGGGCTCCCGGCGGGCGTTCCGCGTCTCCCGCTCGTCCCCGCGACGGTCGAGGAGCGCGATCGGGTGCGCCGAGCCTTGGAGGACGCCGGTCTCCTCTGACACCGCCGTTCGCGTCGTCTTCCTCGGGGGGGTCGGCGAGGTCGGGCGGAACATGGCCTGCCTGGAGCTGGACGATCGCATCCTGCTGATCGACGTCGGCCTGTCGTTCCCGTCGGCCGACATGCCGGGGATCGACCTGGTGCTCCCCGACTTCGACTACGTCCGCGAGCGCGCCGACCGGATCGAGGCCGTCGTCCTCACGCACGGTCACGAGGATCACATCGGCGCCCTGCCCTACCTCCTCCGCGAGCTCACCGACATCCCGGTCTACGGGACCGCGTTCACGCTCGCCCTGCTCGAAGGCAAGCTCGAGGAGCACGGCGTGACCGATCGTTGCAGCTTGCACGTCGTCACGCCCGGCGAAGGGAAGACGGTCGGGCCGTTCTCGATGCGGTTCCTGCGGGTGACGCACTCGATCCCCGACGGGATGGCGGTCGCGGTCGACACGCCCTTCGGGACGATCCTGCACACGGGGGACTTCAAGATCGACCAGACCCCGCTCGACGGCCGTCCCACCGACCTGCACGGTTTGGCCGAAGAGGCGAGCGGCACCGGCGTCCACCTGCTCCTCTCCGACTCGACGAACGCCGAGGAGGCCGGCTACACGGCGAGCGAACGGAGCGTGGGGCCGGTGTTGCACCGGATCATCGAGAAGGCGCCGCAGATCGTCGTGGCAGCCTGTTTCTCGAGTCACATCCACCGGATCCAGCAGGTCGTGAACGCCGCGCGCGCGAACGAGCGGGTCGTCGCGTTCCTCGGTCGGTCGATGCTGAACAGCGTGGCCGCCGCCCGGCGTCTGGGGCTGCTGGAGGTCTCCGACAGCGACGTCGTCGCGATCGAGGAGGTCGAGGGGCTCGACCCCGGGCGCGTGGTCGTGATCTGCACCGGCAGCCAGGGCGAGCCGTATTCGGCGCTCTCCTTGATGGCCGCGCGCGAGCACAAGTGGGTGAAGCTCGGTCCTGGCGACACGGTGGTCCTGTCCTCGTCGCTGATCCCGGGGAACGAACCCGCCATCCATCGCGTCGTCGATGCGCTTTACCGGACCGGCGGCGACGTCTACCACGTGCCCGCCGACGCGGTGCACGCGAGCGGTCACGCCGCCCAGGAGGAGCTGCGGCTCATGCTCTCACTGGTGCGTCCGCGCTGGTTCATCCCGATCCACGGCGAACGCCGTCACCTCCAACACCATGCCCGCCTTGCCGTCGAGGTCGGGATCCCCGCGGATCACGTGATCGTGTGCGAGGACGGGGATGTGGTGGAGATCGGCGAGCGCGTGGAAGTCATCGACCGCGTGCAGGCCGGCATGACCTTCGTGGACGGGCTGGGGATCGGCGATGTCGGCGGCTCCGTCCTGCGCGACCGACGCAAGCTGGCCGGCGATGGCGTGGTCGTGGTCGTCCTCACGGTCGATGCGCAGACCGGTGAGGTGCTCGCGGGGCCCGACATCGTGAACCGCGGCTTCGTGTACGACGAGACTTCGGGCGACATCCTTGAAGAGGCCCGCAAACGCGTCATGCTCTCCCTCGAAGGGAGCGCGGACGCCCACGTCACGGATCCGTCGGCGCTCCAACAGAACGTCCGCCGCGTGCTGGGGAAGTACTTCTACGAGGTGACCCAGCGCAAGCCGGTGATCCTGCCCGTGATCATGGAGGTGTAGGTGGCGCAGAAGACGGCCCGCCGGGCTCCGGCCCGACGGACTTCCCCGTCGTCGAGGAAGCCGACCAGCAAGAAGCGAGCCGCGCCCGCCAGGACGCCGACCCGGCAGATCCTGTCTCCGTGGGCGAGGGACGCCTTCGGGATCGGGCTCGTGGTGTTCGCGCTGCTCGCCGTGCTGTCGGTGTGGTTCGACGCTGCCGGCCCGGCGGGGAGCGGGATCTCCTGGTTCCTGCGCGGCGCGTTCGGGGTCGGGGCGTACGCGTTCCCGGTGATCGGGGTGTACTGGGGCGTCGTCCTCCTCCGGGACACCGCGGTCGAGGATCGCGTCCGGATGTTCATCGGCTTCGGCGTCCTGACCCTCGGGGTGCTAGGTCTGATCTCCCTGTCGAAGGGCAACCCGAGCCCGCTCGATGGTCCGCAGGTGCTCTCGAGCGCTGCGGGGGTGGTGGGCGCACTCGTCGCCCACCCGCTCTCGCGGGTGCTCTCCGAGGTGGGTTCGGCGATCGTGTGCGCGGGCCTCACCGCGCTCGGGCTACTGATCTTCACCGGCACACCGGTCTCGCGGATCATCGACCGGATCCGTGAATTCCGCGAGGCGCGTCCGGAGCGCGATCCGGTCGGCACGCCGCAGGAGGAACCGTCCCTGGTTCGGCCCGCGAGAGGTCGCCGCCTGTCCGTTCGCGAGGCGCTCGGCTTGGACGACCCGGACGAGGTGATCGTCGTGCCCGAGGCGCCGCCGCTCGAGCTCGCCGACGAGGAGGACGACGAACCCGAGGCTGTCCCGGGCAAGACCAGCCGTCCCCGGACCGTGCCGACCGCGAACGGGCCGTACCAACTCCCGCCCCTCGACCTGCTCAGAACCGCGCCGCCTTCGACGGCGGACGGGCGGCACGAGGAAGAGGTGATGGAGGCGCTCGAGCGCACGCTGCAGACGTTCGGCGTCGATGCGCGCGTGACGAAGGCTCATCGTGGCCCGACCGTGTCGATGTACGAGGTCGACATCGCGGCCGGGACGAAGGTGAACAAGGTGCTGCAGCTCTCGAGCGACATCGCGTACGCGCTCGCGACGCCGGATGTGCGGATCATCGCACCGATCCCGGGAAAGTCCGCGATCGGGGTGGAGGTCCCCAACAAGCATCGCGACTTCGTGATGCTCGGGGACATCTTGCGGTCGAAGGCCGCGAAGGATGCCACGCACCCGCTCACCGTCGCGCTCGGCAAGGACGTCCACGGCCGTGCCCAGATGGTGAACCTGGCGATGATGCCCCACGTGCTGATCGCCGGGGCTACCGGAGCCGGCAAGTCGTCGCTGATCAATTGCTTCATCACGTCGCTCCTGATGCGCGCCACACCCGACGACGTGCGCATGGTCCTCGTGGATCCGAAGCGTGTGGAGCTCAGCCACTTCGCGGACGTGCCGCATCTGCTCTCGCCGGTGATCGTGCATCCGAAGCGGGCCGCCGAGGCGCTGCAATGGATCGTGCGCGAGATGGAGATGCGTTACGAGGTGCTCGCCACCGTCGGCGTCCGCGACATCGACGGCTACGAGGCCGGACTCAACGAGGGCACGTTGCGGATCCCGCTCGGGATGGAAGACAAGTACGAGCACATGCCGTTCATCGTGGTCGTGATCGACGAGCTGGCGGATCTGATGATGGTCGCCCCACGCGACGTGGAGGACGCGATCTGCCGGATCGCACAGATGGCCCGCGCCGTCGGGATCCACCTGGTGGTGGCGACGCAACGCCCGAGCGTCGACGTGGTCACCGGCCTGATCAAAGCCAACATCCCGTCGCGGATCGCGCTGATGACGTCGAGCCAGGCGGATTCACGTGTGGTGCTCGACATGAACGGCGCGGAGAAGCTCGTCGGCCACGGCGACATGTTGTTCGCCCCCGCGAACGCATCGAAGCCGAGCCGGCTGCAGGGCGCGTGGGTCACGGAGCAGGAGATCCACGAGATCAGCTCGTTCATCCGCGGCCAGCGCGAGACCGTCTACGAACAGAGCGTCGAAGGGCTCGGCCTGCCGCCGGTGGAATCGTCGAGCGGCGGTGCCTCGGGGCTGGGGGACGACGACGATCTCCTCGAGCAGGCGGCCGAGCTGGTGATCCGCTCACAGCTCGGCTCCACGTCGATGCTGCAACGCAAGCTGAAGGTCGGGTTCTCCCGGGCCGGGCGGCTCATGGACCTGTTGGAGGACAAGGGCGTCGTGGGTCCGAGTCAGGGATCGAAGGCACGCGACGTGCTCATCACGTGGGACGAATGGGAGGATCTCCGGAGCGCCTAGAGCGCGCCGACGCGGCGGGCCACCTGGAACAGGTTGTCCGCGTGTTGTTGCGGGTCGATCATGAACGCGCCGGAGATGCCGACCTGGCCCTGCCAGTACGCGTAGATGTCGGTATCGCTCCATCCGCGGCCGCGCGCGCCCTTGTAGCTGCGGACCATCTCACTCCCGCGCCAGAGGGATCGAGGCGACACGAAGAACCCGCCGCGCTCGCCGTCGATCGAGAGCCAGAACGATCCGACCAATCCCCAGCTGCCGTCGTCCTGATCGCCGGAGACCAAGAGGAACCGTACCGGGCCTTCGGAGAGGAGGTCGGGGGTGTGGACCCGCTCGGAGAACGCATCCAACGGCGAACCATCGGGCTCGGTGTCGGCGGTGTCGGCGGTGTCGTGCGGAGTTCGGTCGGCGTCGCGATCCATGTCCCCTCGTTCCCTCCCGTTCGGGACACTAGCCACACCGCTGGTCCCGTACAGCCGACGGAAGGCGATATCGCGGGCGGTTCTTGGGCCTAGGCCGTGTGCCCGGACGCGCTGACGTCCTCGGCGAGGATCGCCCACCGCTCGTGGTCGCGCCAGCGGCCGCCGATCTTCAGGAATCGGGGCGAGTACCCCTCGAGCCTGAACCCCGCGCGTGAGACGAGGGCGACCGAGCGGACGTTCCCCGGCTGGATGTTGGCTTCCAGCCGATGGAGCCCGAGGTCACGGAACGCTCGACGGAGCACGAGTCGAAGGCCCTCGGTCATGTAGCCCTGGCCCGAGAACGGCTGGAACCCGTAGTAGCCGAGCGCCGCGCTCCGGAACGATCCGAGGACGATATTGCTGATGCCCATCACGCCCACCATGGCGTGGTCCTCACGACGTCGGACCAGGGAGATGTCACTCCCGGTGAGCGAGCGTTCGATGAGGAGGTCGAACGCCTCCGGGGTCGCGGGTGCATGCGTCCAGGGGCGGTGGAGGGCTCGGCTCGCGCGCACGCGTTGGAGGAACTCGTCGCGGTCGGTGCTGACCGGCGGTTCGAGGGTGACGCGGCCGCCCCGATCGTCCATCGGCGCGAGTGTACCGAGGCCCCGGATCGAAGGCGCGCGCTATCATCCCCGGGACCCATGGCCGGAGGTTCTGTGCAGGACTCGAAGATCGGGGTCGGTCCCGCCTTGCGGAAAGCGCGAGAACGGCGGGGCATCACCCTCGACGCGGCGAGCCGCGACACCAAGCTCCACATCGATCAGCTGCGCGCGCTGGAGTCAGAAGACTTCGACGTGCTCCTCGGCGACGTCTACGTCCGCGGATCGCTCCGAACGTACGCGCGCTATCTCGGGCTCTCTGCGGACAAGGTGATCGTCGCCTACGACCAACACGCGGCGGAACCGGTCCCCCCGCCGCCACCGGCGAAGCTCGGCCGGGTGGAGCGCGCGATCGCGGCGACACGGATCCGGGACAACCAGCTCCTGATGGTGATCCTGGCGACGACCGTACTGGTGTTGGCCATCGTCTTCGGCCTCGTCTCAAGGGGGCACTCGTCGCCGGCGCCGGCGACGCTTCCGACCGTGGCTGCCGAGCCCGCGCCCCTCGACCAAGAGATCGACGCCGTGGTGGAGGCGATCGCCCATGTTCGGGTGACGGTGACGGCCGACGGCGAAGAGTCGACGTTCTCCATGGCGGCAGGGGAGACGCGGACGTTCATGGCGCAGTCCGAGCTCGTGCTCGCCGTCTCGGACGGCGGCGCGATCCACCTCACCGAGAACGGTCGCGACCTTGGGGTCCCCGGGGTACCGGGGCAAACATGGACGCATTCGTTCAGCTTCGACAGTCCGAGCACGACGCCATGAGGGCGGAGATCGTGGGCGTCGGCACGGAGCTGCTCCTGGGGCAGATCGCGAACACGAACGCGCGGTGGATCTCGGAGCGGGCCGCGGAGATCGGCGTCGACGTGCTCTATCACCAGGCCGTGGGCGACAACCAACCGCGCGTCGTCGACGTGTTACGCGACGCGCTGGCGAGGTCGGACGTGATCCTGGTCACCGGAGGCCTGGGGCCGACCGAGGACGACCTCACCCGAGACGCGATCGGCGAGCTGCTCGGGGCGCCGATGGTCCGTCATCCCGAGATCGAGTCGTTCCTCCGCGAACGCTTCGCGGGGTTCGGGGGCGTCATGCCGGAGAACAACCTGCGGCAGGCCGACGTTCCGGAGGGGATGCGGACGATCATGCCGACGCTGGGCACGGCTCCAGGGCTCGTCGCCGAGCTCCCCGACGGGAAGCGGATCTACGCGGTGCCGGGCGTCCCCGCGGAGATGGTCGAGATGATGGAAGGGACCATCCTTCCGGAGCTCGCCGCGCTCGCCGGACCATCGACGATCGTGTCGCGGACGCTTCGATGCACGGGCATCGGGGAATCGCGCGTGGCCGAGATCCTGCGGGATCTCTTCGTCGCGTCGGCGAACCCGAGCGTCGCCTACCTCGCCTCGTCCGGTGAGGTCAAGGTTCGATTGACCGCGAAGGCCCCGACCCAGGAGGAAGCGGTGTCGCTGCTCGGTCCCCTTGCGGACGAGGTCCATGTTCGTCTCGGCGACCAGGTCTTCACCACCGACGACGAGACCCTGGAGCAGACGGTCGTCCGCCTCTTGGGGGAGCGCGGCCGTACGCTCGCGTGCGCGGAGTCCCTCACGGGCGGCGCGGTGGGCGCGCGGATCACGTCGGTCCCGGGCGCTTCGGCGGTCTTCGCTGGTTCTGCCGTGGTGTACGCAGCCGCGGCCAAACGCGATGTGGTCGGGGTCAGCCAGGCCACGCTCGACGGACCGGGCGTCGTGAGCGAGGCGTGTGCGCGCGAGATGGCCGCCGGCGCACGGCGGATCTTCGGTTCGTCGATCGGATTATCGCTCACCGGTGCTGCCGGGCCCGAGCCCCACGGCGGCGCCGAGCCAGGGACGGTATGGATCGCGCTCGACACGGATGACGTGCGGCACGCGCGCGGCTTCCACGCGTCCGGCGAACGCGATCGGGTCCGGCGGTGGGCCGAGCAGGCGGGTCTGGATCTGGTGCGACGTTCCTTGGACGGTTCTCCGCTGCCCGACGGCGATCGGTTGCTCTGACGGTCGGCGACCGGGCTCCTGGTGCCTCGCCCGAGGCTCGGTCGCTCCGGCTGTTCGTGGCCGTGGAGATCTCCGACGCGGCGAAGGCTGCGATCGCCTCGTCGATCGAGCCGTTGCGAGCGAAGCACCCAGAGGCGCGATGGGTCCCGATCGAGAACTGGCACGTCACGGTGAAGTTCCTCGGAGCCACCGCGCCATCGTTGCTGCCTTGGGTGCGAGACGTGTCTCGCGCAACGGCTTCCGCTCGAGCGCCGATCCGAGTGACGGCCTCCGGGCTGGGGTCGTTCCCCGCCGCTCGCCGTGGCCGGGTGCTCTGGGCGGGGCTGCTCGATCCAGAAGACGGTCTCGCCGCGCTCGCCCGATCGCTCGATGAGTCGCTGGCGACCCGGTTCCGGGCGGAGATCCGGGGCTTCACACCCCACGTCACCGTGGCCCGTTCCGAGCCGCCCCTGGCGCTCGCCGAGGGCTGGAACGCCTCGCCCGTCGTGAGCCAGCCGTTCACGATCCGGCGCCTGGTCCTGTTCCAGAGTCACCTCGGACGGCCGACACCTCACTACGAACCCATCGGGTCGTTCCCGCTCGAAGGTTGACAGGTACTTGCGTTCGAACACGTGTTCGAGTAGCCTGCAGAATCTCGCGACGAATGACAGGGGTGTAAGTTATGTCGGAGCCACTCGGTAAGGTCTCGGCGCTAGGAGACGAGCGTCGCCGGATCCTCCTCACCGGCGAGCCGAGAGGGCACAAGGAGGACTCGAGGATGGACCGCGACAAGATGCTGGACGTCACGCTGCAGCAGATCGAGAAGCAGTTCGGCAAGGGCGCCGTGATGAAGTTGGGAGAGCACCCCATGGGCGCCGGCATCACGGTCATCCCGACCGGATCGCTCGCCCTCGATATCGCCCTCGGCGTCGGAGGGATCCCCCGCGGTCGCATCATCGAGGTCTTCGGTCCCGAGGGCTCCGGCAAGACCACGGTCTGCCTCCACATGATCGCCGAGGCGCAGGCCAAGGGCGGCATCGCGGCGTTCATCGACGCGGAGCATGCGCTCGATCCGACGTACGCCCGCGAGCTCGGCGTGAACATCGACGAGCTGCTCGTATCCCAGCCGGACTCCGGTGAGCAGGCGCTCGAGATCGCCGACATGCTCGTGCGCTCGGCCGCCCTCGACGTCGTCGTCGTCGACTCGGTGGCGGCGCTCGTCCCGCGCGCGGAGATCGAGGGCGAGATGGGCGACACGCACGTGGGCCTCCAGGCCCGGTTGATGTCGCAGGCGATGCGGAAGCTCGCGGGTACGCTCTCCCGCTTCGATACGTCCGCCATCTTCATCAACCAACTCCGCGAGAAGATCGGCGTGATGTTCGGTTCGCCCGAGACCACGCCAGGTGGCCGAGCCTTGAAGTTCTACTCGTCGGTACGGCTCGACGTTCGCAAGATCGAGAACCTGAAGGACGGCACGGACGTGGTGGGCTCCCGGACGCGCGTGAAGGTCGTGAAGAACAAGGTCGCGCCGCCGTTCCGCCAGTGCGAGTTCGACATCATGTACGGCAAGGGCATCTCCAAGGAAGGCTCCCTCATCGATGTGGGTGTGGACATGGAGATCGTCAAGAAATCTGGCGCCTGGTTCACGTACGAAGGGGAGCAGCTGGGACAGGGTCGTGAGAACGCGCGGCAGTTCCTGGCCGAGCACCTCGACGTTCGCGACGAGATCGACCGGAAGGTGCGGGAGGCGGTCGGGCTGACCGCGTTCGGGACCGAGGGTGACGAGGCGGCGATCCAGGTCGTCCCCGATCTCGTGCTCGAAGACGCGGCGCCGGCGGCGGCCGCCAAGGGCTCGAAGGCGCGCAACGGCGACGGCTAGACCGTGGGTGCCCCGCGATCCCGCGAACCGAAGCACCCCAAGAGCTGCCATGAGCGCGCACTGGGTCTGCTCGCCGTTCGCGCTCGCAGTCGTCGCGAGCTGGAACGACGCCTACTAGGCGCCGGCTTCCCCTCGGAGGAGGTCGAGGATGCGCTCGAGCGGCTCGAACGCGTCGGCCTCGTCGACGATGAGGCGTTCGCCAGGCAGGTCGTCGAACACGGGTTCGGGAACAAGAAGGCCGGTCGGCGAGCCGTAGCCGGCCGACTCGCGGCAGCGGGCGTCCCCCCGGCGATCGCGAGCTCCGCGATCGAGGCCCACGGGGGAGACGAAGGGGAGCGAGCGCAGGATCTAGCCGATGCCCGTGCCCTGCGGATGCGCTCGGTCGAGCCGGCCAAGGCTTATCAGCGGCTCACGTCCCTGCTCGTTCGGCGGGGATACGACTCCGAGACCGCCCGTCGGGCCGCTCGGCGTGCCCTGGAGGTCGACCTCGACGCAGGCTCCGACGCCTTGCCTCTCGGTTCACACGGCCGTAGCATCGTGAACACGAGAGGAACGAACGAAGAACCGACGTGCGATCAAGAGGCACTGTGAGCGAGACCATGGACAGATCCGAAGACGATCATCGAACCACGGAGCATGTGACGCCCCTGGCGGAACGCGCCCCGTGAGCTTGCTCGTTCGCAGTGCCGCCTGAGGGACGGCGGGGCTTTCCAGGTTCTTCTCTCAAGACGCGTTCAACGTGTGTTGGGAGGAACGATGGTCCCAGTCATGATCGGCATCGTCGCCCTGGTGGCGGGGATCGCCGTGGGATTCCTGATCCGGAAGACGATCGCGGCCTCGAACGCCCAGAGCATCGAGGCTCGTGCCCAGAAGACGCTGCTCGAGGCCGAGCGGGAGGCCGACGCCACGCGCGTACAGGCGATCCAGCAAGCGCGTGAGGAAGCGGGGACGATCCGTCGCGAGGCGGAGGAGGACGTTCGGACGCGGCGCGAAGAGGTGCAGCGTCTCGAACGGCGTATCGCCGGCTCGGAGGACGATCTCAGGAAGCAGACGGCGGCCATGGAGACTCGGGCTCATGAGCTCCAAGAGCGGGACGCGAAGCTGCAGTTCGTCCGAGGGGAGCTGGAGAAGTCGGCCGAACAGCACCGGGCGCAGCTCGAGCGGATCGCCAACATGACCTCCGGCGAAGCTCGCGAGCACCTCATGGCGCAGGTGGTCGACGAGGCGAAGCGCGGCGCCATGACGCAGGTCCGCGAGATCGAGCAACGAGCCCGCGAGGAGGGAGAGGAGCGAGCCCGCAAGATCGTGACGATCGCGATCCAGCGCGTCGCATCCGAGCAGACCGCGGAGTCCACGGTGTCGGTCTTCGCGCTCCCGAGCGAGGATATGAAGGGTCGGATCATCGGACGCGAGGGCCGCAACATCCGCGCGTTCGAAGCGACGACGGGGGTGAATCTGATCGTCGACGACACCCCAGAGGCCGTCGTCTTGTCCTGCTTCGACCCCGTCCGACGCGAGGCGGCACGCATGACCCTCGAGAAGCTGGTCGCGGACGGCAGGATCCACCCGGCGAGGATCGAGGAGATCCACGAGCGGTCGCTCCGCGAGTTGGAGGAGCACATCCGCCGGGCGGGCGAAGACGCCGTGGCGGAGGTGGGGCTGACCGATATCCACCCGGAGCTGATCAAGCTCTTGGGACGGTTGCAGTATCGCACGTCGTACGGCCAGAACGTGCTCAAGCACCTGGTGGAGTCCGCTCACATCGCGTCGGCGCTGTCGGAAGAGATCGGCCTCGACGGCACGATCGCGAAGCGCGGGGCGTTCCTGCACGACATCGGCAAGGCGGTGACCCACGAGATCGAGGGATCGCACGCGATCATCGGCGCCGAGATCGCGCGGCGGCTCAAGGAGTCGCCCGAGGTGGTGCACTGCATCGAATCGCATCACGGCGAGGTCGAACAGCACTCCATCGACGCGGTGCTGGCGCAGATCGCGGACTCGATCAGCGGCGGTCGTCCCGGCGCCCGGCGAGAATCGCTGGAAACCTACGTGAAGCGTCTGGAGCGCCTCGAGGAGATCTGCACGGCGCAGCCCGGCGTGGAGAAGACGTACGCGATGCAAGCCGGCCGCGAGGTGCGGGTGATGGTGAAGCCCGAGGACGTCGACGACATCCAGGCGCAGATGATCGCGCGAGAGATCGCGAAGCAGGTGGAAGAGGAGCTGCAGTACCCCGGCCAGATCAAGATCACGGTCGTGCGCGAGACGCGCGCCGTGGAGTTCGCGAAGTAGGGGGCGGTCGGGTTCATGGAGCGCACGTACCTGATCCGCACCTACGGGTGCCAGATGAACGAACACGACTCCGAGCGGATCGCGGGGTTGCTGGTCGCCGACGGGATGACGCCCGTCGAGGCGGCGGAGGATGCCCGGGTCGTCGTCTTCAACACGTGCGCGATCCGGGAGAATGCCGACAACCGGCTCTACGGGAACCTCGGCCATCTGAAGCCGCTGAAGGACCGCAATCCCGACATGAAGATCGTCGTGGCCGGCTGCTTCGCCCAGAAGGATCAGGGGCAGATCCAGTCGCGTGCTCCCTGGGTGGACGTCGTCGTTGGCACCCATGCGCTCCCGAACCTCCTCGCGCTGCTGCAGGCGGCGGAGGACGACGGACCGCAGATGGATATCCGCGAGTACACCGAGATCTTCCCGAGCGCGCTCCCGGCAGCGCGGAACGACCCGTTCCGCGCGTGGGTCTCGATCGCGCCCGGATGCGACAACGCGTGCACGTTCTGCATCGTGCCGCTGGTGCGGGGTCCGCAGCGCTCCCGGTCGATCGGCGACATCCTCGCCGAGGTGCAAGGGCTCGCGCGGAGCGGTGTCGTCGAGGTGACGCTGCTCGGTCAGAACGTGAACACGTACGGACGTGACGTCTCGGTGCCCGGCTCATCCGCGCGGCCGCTCTTCGCCGAACTGCTCCGCCAGGTGGGCGCGGTCGAGGGGATCCGCCGCGTCCGGTTCACCTCGCCGCATCCGCACGACTTCACCCCGGATGTGATCGATGCGATGGCGGAGACGCCGACGGTCTGCGAGCACATCCACTTCCCGCTCCAATCGGGGTCCGACCGGGTGTTGAAAGCGATGAAGCGCTCGTACCGGCGTGAGCGATACCTCGGGTGGTTGGAGCGGATCCGCGCCGCGGTCCCGGGCATCGCCGTCTCTACCGACGTCATCGTGGGGTTCCCCGGCGAGACCGAGGAGGACTTCGTCGACACGCTTGACGTGGTTGAGCGCGCGCGTTTCGACAGCGCCTACACGTTCCAATACTCGCCTCGCCCGGGGACCGTGGCCGCGAGCATGGACGGACAGGTGGCCAAGGAGGTGGTCCAGGAACGCTTCGATCGCCTCGTGACGCTCCAGCAGCGGATCTCGCTCGAACGGGCGAACGCCCAGATCGGCGCGACGCATGAGCTGCTGATCGAAGGGGAAGGCAAGCGTGAAGGGTCGACCCAGGGTCGGACCCGGACGAATCGCATCGTGCACCTGGCGGAGGCACGGGATGCGGGGAGCTTCGTCGAGGCGACGATCACCGCCGCGGCGGCGCACTACCTGCAGGGCCAGATCGTCCCGGTCGCCGACCCGGCAGGTGCTCGGGCAGCACGGTGAGCACGCCGCTCCTCGCCGTCGTCGGGCCCACCGCCTCCGGGAAGTCCGAGCTCGGGATGCGGCTGGCGGAAGCGCTTCACGCTCAGATCGTCTCGGTGGATTCCATGCTCGTCTACCGCGGCATGGACATCGGGACGGCGAAGCCCTCACAGCGGGATCGCGCGCGGGTGATGCACCATCTGGTCGACGTCGTCGGCCCGTCCGAGCCCTTCTCGGTCGCGCGCTTCCAGGAGCTGGCTCGCAACGCGGTGGAGTCGATCTTGCAGGAGAGGGAACCTGCTCTGCTCGTCGGTGGCTCCGGCCTCTACCTCCGGGCCGTGGTCGACGACCTGGAGTTCCCGGAGACCGATCTCGAGACGCGCGAAGCGCTGGAGCGGCAGGCCGATCTGCTCGGGCCGGCGTCGATGTACGCGCGACTGGCGGCCCTCGACCCCGTGGCGGCCGGACGGATCGAGCCGATGAACGTGCGACGCACGGTGCGTGCCTTGGAGGTAGCCGCGGTGACGGGTCGCCCGTTCTCGTCGTTCGCTGGTGCGTGGGACCTCTACCCGGCTGATCGCGTTCGGATCGCAGGCATCCACATCCCAACGGATGTGCTGCGCCGTCGCATCGAAGCCCGAGTGGCCGTGATGCTCGACGTTGGCTGGCTCGACGAGGTGCGGGGACTCGTCGATGAGGGGTTCGGTGGGTGGCTCACCGCGAGCCAAGCCATCGGCTACGCTGAGCTGGCCCGTCACCTGCGGGGAGAGATCACGCTCGGAGCAGCCGTGCAGGGCACCGTGAAACGGACCGCGAACCTCGCGCGCCGGCAGATGGCGTGGTTCCGCCGGGACCCACGGATCCGGTGGTTCGACGTGGGCGAGGGTGGCGGCTCCGAGGCGGAGGAGCCGATCCTCGAGTTCCTGCGCCCGAAGGTGGTGGCTGCGTGACCGACGTCCTCGCGTTCGCCAAGTATCAGGGGACGGGCAACGACTTCGTCATGATCATCGACCTGGACGATCGCCGGCAGCTCGACGCAGAGGTCGTGGCCGCGCTCTGCGACCGGCGTCGCGGGATCGGTGCCGATGGCTTGATCCGGGTGATCCGCGCATCCGGCCCGGCGCTGTTCGTGATGGACTACCGCAACGCCGACGGCAGCGACGCGGAGATGTGCGGTAACGGGGCTCGGTGCGTCGGCCGGCTCGTCCACGATCTGGGTCTCACCGAGGAACGGTCGTTCGCGATCGAAACACGCGGTGGGTCTCGCACGTTGCGGCTCCATGAGGACGACCGCGTCACGGTCGAGATGGGGATACCGGCGTTCACGAAGGCCGCGATCCCGATGCGTGGGCCTGCATGGGAGACGTTCCTGGGACAGCCGATCGACGTGGGAGGGGGCCTGACCCTAACGGCGAGCGCGGTCTCCATGGGGAACCCGCACCTCGTGGTCTTCCTGGATGGCGATCCCCAGGGCGTCCACGTGCAGCACCTTGGCCCCGCCCTCGAGCATCACGACCTGTTCCCGGAGGGCACGAACGTGGAGTTCGTTCGCATGTCGACCGACGTGATCGAGGCCCGCGTTTGGGAGCGTGGCTCGGGAGAGACGCTCGCGTGCGGCAGCGGCGCCTGCGCGATCGCCGTCGCAGCCAACGAAGCGGGTCTGGCGCCGACCCGCTCGGTCGTGCGGTTCCCCGGGGGCGAGGTGGAGGTCGAGCGGCGGGACGACGGCGAGGTCCTGCTCACCGGGGGCGCCGAGCACGTCTTCGACGGCGAGATCGATCTGGACCGGCTGCTCCGCCGCGTCCGGGCGTGAGCGTGCCGGGCGAGGACGGTGTCCTCGGGGAGCGGCTGCTCGCGCGGACGCTCGAGCTCGTCGACATCGACTCGGTGAGCGGCCACGAGGCCTCGATCCTAGAGGACATCCGTGGCCGGTTGCCCTCCTCGGGGTTCGAGATCGCCGACGAGCAGGACACCGTGCTCTTCCTCGTGCCCGAAGCTCGTCGCGCCGACCGGCCGCTGGTGGTCCTCGCGGGACACGTCGACACGGTCCCACCGAACGGCAACCTCCCGGGCAAGCGAGAGGGAGACGTCGTCATGGGCCGCGGCTCGGCGGACATGAAAGGCGGGCTCGCGGTCATGGAGGAGATCGCGCACGAAGTCGCCGCCGACCCGTTCGACTCCGATCTGGACGTCGGGCTCCTGTTCTTCGGTCGCGAGGAGTTGGCGATCATCCAGAGCGCGCTGCTCCCGTTGTTCGAGCGGTGCCCGGCCGCTGGCACGATCGACCTGGCGATCGTGATGGAACCGACCGCGAACGCGATCGAGGTCGGCTGCCTCGGGAACCTCAACGCGCGGCTCGTCGTTCGCGGGGAGGCGGCGCACACGGCACGCCCCTGGCTCGGCCGCAACGCGATCCACACCGCGGTCGAGGCGCTGAGTGATCTCGCCTCCACGTCGCCGGTCGATGTCGAGATCGATGGCTTGGTGTTCCGTGAGGCCGTGAGCGTGACGGGGATCGAGGGCGGGATCGCGGGGAACGTCGTACCCGATCGCGTCGAGGCGTTCGTGAACGTCCGGTACGCACCGACGCGAACCCCGTCCGAGGCGGAGGAACGGCTGCGGTCGCTGGTCGCGCACCCCGACGTCGAGCTCGAGGTGATCGGCAACGCCCCGCCGGGGCCGGTCTCGCTCAGGCACCCGCTCGTGGAGCGCCTGCGGCGCGCCGGCGACCTGAGCGTCGGGCCGAAACAGGCCTGGACCCCGGTCGCGGAGTTCGGCATGGCCGGGGTCGCTGCGGTGAACCTCGGTCCCGGCGACCCGCAGTACGCTCACCGAGACGACGAGCGTATCGAGGCGGCCGCGCTCGTGCGTTCCGTGGAGGTGCTGCGACGGTTCTTCGCGGCACGAGGAGACGGCTGATGCGGTTCTCACCGGGGGCCAGGGACGTCGAGCCTTATCCGTTCGAGGAGCTCGACCGACGCAAGCGTCTGGCGCTCGATGCCGGGCGCCGCCTGATCGACTTCGGGGTCGGGGATCCGCGCGATGAGACGCCATCGTTCATCCGCGAGGCCGTGGCGGCCGCGATCCAACCGGTGTCGTCATATCCGCGAGCTGCCGGTCTGCCCGAGCTGCGGGAGGCGATCGCCGCCTGGATCGATCGTCGGTTCGGCGCGTCGGTCGATCCCGCGACGCAGGTGATCCCGACGATGGGCAGCAAGGAGCCCGTCTTCTCCCTGGCACAGACCATGCTCGACCCCGGGGCGGGACGCGACCTCGTGGTCGTCACTGCCCCCGGCTACACGATCCCCGAACGCGGGGCACGCTTCGCCGGAGCACCGGTGCTCCGGCTCCCGCTGACCGAAGCCAACGGCTTCCTGCCCGACCTCGAAGGGGTCGACGCCGCGGTCTGGTCGCGGACGGCGATCCTGTGGCTCAACTACCCGAACAACCCCACGGGCGCGGTGGCGCCGCTCTCATTCCTCGCACGCGCCGCGGAGCTTGCCCGCGAGCACGACTTCCTGCTCGCGGCAGACGAGGCCTACAGCGAGCTGTGGTTCGAGGACGGGCCGCCGGCGTCCGCGCTGCAGGTCGGCGATCTCTCGAACCTCGCGGTCGTGAACACGCTCAGCAAGCGTTCGTCGATGACGGGCTATCGCTCCGGGTTCGTGGCCGGCGACCCGCGGCTGATCGCCGCGATGAAGGCCCTCCGCCCCTCCGTGGGCGTCACACCTCAGGAGTTCATCCAACGGGCGTCGGTCGCCGCGTGGAGCGATGAGCGCCACGTCGAGGAGCAGCGGGCCCGCTACGCGGAGAAGCGTGCACGCTTCCTCCAGCTGTTCCGCGCGAAAGGCGTGGAGGTCGCCGGGAGCGTCGCCACGTTCTACCTGTGGGTCACCGTTCCGGGTGGCCGTCCGTCAGCAGAGTGGTCGACCGAGTTGATCGACCATGGGATCGTCGTCGCGCCCGGCTCGTACTTCGGCGAGGAAGGCGAGGGGTACGTCCGGATGGCGATGGTGCCGACGCTCGCCGATTGCGGTCGCGCGGTCGATGTGCTCGCGGACCTCCTGCCCGATCCGGCGGTGACGACGTGAGCGACGCCAGCTACGCACCGCTCGCCGCGCGGATCGAGGCGAGCTTCGCGGAACCCGACCGGGAACCCGACGCGGACGCCGTGGAGGAGGCGATCGACCTCCTCGATCGCGGGCTCGTGCGCGTCGCCGAACCGACGGAGGACGGCTGGGTCGTGAACGCGTGGGCGAAACAGGCGGTGCTCCTTTACTTCCGGGTGCGGGGGCTCACGACGGTGGAGGTTGGGCCGTTCGAGTATCACGACAAGCTCCCGCTCAAGCGCGACTACGAGGCCGCCGGCGTCCGGGTCGTTCCGCCGGCGGTCGCGCGGCGAGGGGCGTTCCTGTCACCGGGCGTGATCATGATGCCGAGCTACGTGAACATCGGCGCGTGGGTGGGACCTCGGACGATGGTCGACACGTGGGCGACCGTCGGTTCCTGCGCGCAGATCGGGGCAGACGTGCATCTGTCGGGCGGCGTGGGGATCGGCGGTGTGCTCGAGCCGCTGCAGGCCGCGCCGGTGATCGTGGAGGACGGCGCGTTCATCGGCTCACGCGTCGTGCTCGTCGAGGGTGTCCGGATCGGGCGGCAGGCGGTGATCGGGCCGGGGGTCGTGCTGACCGGCAGCGTGCCGGTGATCGATGTCACCGGCTCCGAGCCCGTGGAGCATCGCGGCGTGGTCCCCCCGCGTGCAGTGGTCGTCCCCGGCTCGCGCCCGCGTACGTTCCCCGCCGGGACGTACGCGTTGCCCTGCGGCTTGATCATCGGCTATCGCGATGAACGTACGGACGCGAAGGTAGCCTTGAACGAGATGCTGCGCGAGGTCGGGCTGCCGGAGGACGGCGACTGATGGCCGGCGACCCAGAGGCCCGCCAGGTGCTCGAGTCCCCGCTTTCCGCGACGTGGCGGCCGGCGATCCGTGAGAAGGCGGTGTTGGTCGGCGTCGGTCGGGGGATGGCGGAAGAGGACCTGGACGAGCTCGCTGCGCTCGCCGACTCGGCCGGCGCGGAACCCGTCGCCCGCTTGGTCCAGAACCGCAGCGAGCCCGATCCCGGCACGTACGTGGGGAAGGGCAAGCTCGCCGAGCTGCACGACGTGATCCACGGGAACGACGCGGCCGTCGTGATCTTGGATCAGGAGCTCACCCCCGGACAGCTCCGCTCGCTGGAGGAGCGGCTGGGTGTCAAGGTGATCGATCGGACGGCGCTGATCCTCGACATCTTCGCGTTGCATGCGCGATCGCGAGAAGGGCGGGTGCAGGTGGAGCTCGCGCAGCTCAACTACCTCCTGCCAAGGCTGCGCGGCTGGGGCGAGGCGATGTCCCGGCTCGGAGGTGGGATCGGCACGCGCGGCCCTGGCGAGACGAAGATGGAGGTCGACCGCCAGCACATCGGCCGCCGGATCACGAAGCTCCGTCGCGACATCAAAGGCATGGCCCGCACGCGGGACGTGAAGCGGTCCCGCCGACGCAACAGCAACGTGCAGCAGATCGCGATCGTCGGCTACACGAACGCGGGCAAGTCCACGCTGCTGAACCGACTCACGGGATCGTCGGTCCTGGTCGCGGACCAACTCTTCGCGACCCTCGATCCGACGGTTCGGCGCCTGGAGCTCCCCGGTGGTTCGCCCGCGACGATCTCCGACACGGTGGGCTTCGTCAGCAAGCTCCCGCACGCGCTCGTGGAAGCGTTCCGCTCGACGTTGGAGGAGGTGGGCATGGCAGACGTCGTGCTGCACGTGGCGGACGCGTCCTCCCCGGAGCTCGACGAGCAGATCGAGGCCGTGCGCCGCGTCCTGGGCGAGATCGACGCGGGAGGGCTCCCGGAGGTGCTCGCCCTGAACAAGATCGATCGGGTGGCGGGGTCGGTGCGGGCGAGGCTGGCGCGACGGTTCTCGGGATCGGTGGCCGTGTCCGGCCTGACCGGAGAGGGGGTCGAGGGCCTGTTGGAGTCCGTCGCCGCGGCGCTCCCACGTCCCGCCCACGAGGTCACGCTCCTCGTGCCATGGGGTCGCGAGGACGTCACCGCGCTGCTCTACCGCGAGGCGGAGGTCATCGGCACCGAGCCAGAGGAGGGCGGAACGGTCGTGCGCGCGCGGGTGGGGGAGCGGGAGCTCGCCGCCGTACGTGAGTTCGTTCGCGGCTGAGGGTCAGCCCGGAGCGCCGATCGCCCAGGTCGCCGGATCCGCCCAGGCGCCGACGATCACCGTGTCGGGGTCTTGCCCGCGCTCGAGCGCGAAGCGGAGCGCGATCAGCTGGAGCCGGACGGTGAGCGGGATCTGCGCGAGCAGGGGAGGCAGGTCCGAGGGCTCGGCGAGGTGGTTCACGGCGATCCCCTCGGCGCCCGCCGCGCGCGCGACCGCGTCTACCAGGCCGCCGGGATCGGGCGGCGAGAGCGCGACGAGCCGGTCGCGGCCGTCCAGGGGAACGGCGGACCCGTGCAAGAGGTACTCCGCGTCGTAGCCCTCGGCCAGGACCCGGGCGCCCTCGCGGATCTTGAGCGCGCCCTCGCGCGCGGTCACGGCCGCAGGCCCCGCGCCGACGAAGACGATGACCCGGTCCGGCTGCGAGATCTCGTCGATCCCGGGCGCGTCGATGGCGGCGGCGACGGCGCCCGGCACGCCTTCGACCACGGCGTCATCCATCCCTTCGGCCCCCAGCTCTTTCGTGAGGAGTGCGAGGGTGAGCAGCGTGCTCGTGTAGCTGACGGTGTAGGTCTCGGCGGTCTCCTTCGGGATCGTCTCGATCGCCTCAGGGAACCCCGAGCCCTGCTTCGTGATCATCACCAGGTTCAGTCCCGCGACGAACGCCTGCGCGCGGGTGGAGAGCGCGAACGCGGTCTCGGCGGTATGGCTGATCACGATGATCGCGTCCTGCGGCCCGACGATCGGAGCGAAGTTCACGAACTGCATCGCCGGGCATGCCTGTGCTTGGCGCCCCGTGAGCTGGAGCATCGATGCCCCGAGCTCGGCCGCGTGCAGGCTCGTCCCGGTCCCCACGACCCAGATCCGGCGTGCGCGGTGCAGGCCCTCGGCGGCTGCGTGTACCTGCTCGCGATGTTTGCCGGACGTAAGGAGCGAGCGCAGGACATCGGGTTGCGACCGGATCTGGCGTTCGAGATGGTGGTGGGTCCGGCCGCAGGCATGTCGTTGCTCCTCGTGATCGCGAACGTCGGGAGCTTAGCTGCTACGGGAGCTTACGAAGGACCGCGACGACGCGACCCAAGATCCGCCCGTCGAGCATCTCGAACGGCTGCAGGGATGGGTTCTCCGGGATCAACATCACCCGTGCGCCGTCGTGACCGAGGCGCTTGACCGTGGCCTCGTCTTCGGCGGGACCGGGGAGGAGCGCGGCCACGATGTCCCCGTCGTCGGCGGTGTCCTGAGAACGGACCACGACGACGTCGCCGTCGAGGATCCCTGCGTCGATCATGGAGTCGCCCGACACGTGGAGCGCGAAGTGTCCGTCGTCGCCCGCGAAGCTCTCGGGCACGGCGAGGTACTCCTCCACATGCTCGGTGGCCAGCATGGGCGCGCCGGCCGCGATCCGGCCGACCAGCGGCACGGCGACCGAGTCCGCCTTCGGCTCAGCGAGCGCCATCGCCCGCGGCTTGGTCGGGTCCTTCGTGAGCAGGCCCATCCGCTCGAGGTTCGCGAGCTGGGCGTGAACGCTGGACGACGACGTCAGGCCGACCGCCTCGCCGATCTCCCGGACCGTCGGCGGGTAGCCCCGCTCCCGGACGGTGCGGGCGATCACGTCGAGGATCCGCTGTTGCCGTGGGGTGATGTCAGACATGGTCTCTAGCCTCCCGAACGAATGAACCCGACGCTAGCACCGGAAGGTGGGGGAGGCAAACATATGTTCGAGCGAGCTCTTGACCCCGAACAGGTGTTCGGTCATCATGCACCTATGGGTCGAACAGGTGTTCGTCGCCGCCGACGGATGACACTCGCGTTCTTGGCGATGGCCGTGGCCGTCGTCGTGAGCGCACCGGTGGCGGCCGCCCTCGGCAGACACCCCGGTCCGGTTCCCGGGTCACCGGCGCGCCGCGGTGAGCTCGTCGTCGTCGTTCGGTCCGGGGACACGCTCTGGTCGATCGCGGAAAGGACCGAGCGCGGGGTGGACCCACGTGCCTTGGTGGGGGCGATCGTGGCGCGTAACGACGTCGACCCCGGTTCCCTGGTACCGGGGCAGTCCGTCGTGATCCCGCGCATGGCTTGACGCCGCTAGATGGTGCGGATACGGTTCCCGCCGCCACTACATCTTGTGGCGAGCGACCATGCGATGCCCTTGGTGCAGTGCGGACGACGACCGGGTCGTCGACTCACGCCCTGCCGAGAGCGGCGGGAGCATCCGCCGACGGCGCGAGTGCGGGGCGTGCCATCGCCGCTACACGACCTTCGAACGGATCGAGGACGTCGGCCTCGTGGTCGTGAAGCGCGACGGCTCGAAAGATCCCTTCGATCGGGCCAAGCTCGAGGCCGGGGTGTTGAAGGCGATCAAGAACCGGCCGGTCTCGCCCGAGCAGGTCGAGCGGCTGGTGGACCGGGTGGAGGAGCGCCTGCGGCGCAAGGGCCCGGCGGTGACGTCGCAGGCCGTCGGCGTCGAGGTCCTGGCGGGCCTGGCCAAGCTCGATCAGGTCGCCTACATGCGCTTCGCGAGCGTCTACAAGGACTTCCAGGAGATCACGGATTTCGAGCGCGAGCTGGACGTCCTCCTGGAGAAGAAGGTCCCCGCGAAGCGTCGAGCTCGCTGATCTCCTGGTCGTTCCGTATCAGACCTGAGATACTACATGTAGTGGCTCGGGAAGATTCTGCCCACATCATCTTGACGCAGGCGACTGGCCGGTCCACAATCCCGAAGCCCGGAATCACAGGGATGTAGTTTTCCACCGGATGTCCACAACGGGGCTCCGATGGGTGGGGGAAAGGGGACGTTACGTGGCGACGAAAGAGGGGGACGTCGAGGTCATCCGTGAGGGATTGACCTTCAACCGCTACTTCACGACGGAGGACCGGCACCCGTTCGACGACGTGGAGTGGGAGACGCGCGACGCGGTCATCCCGAACTTCAAGGAGGGCGGCAACGCGTTCGAGCAGCGGGACGTCGAGTTCCCCATCACGTGGTCGCAGAACGCGACCAACATCGTCGCGCAGAAGTACTTCCGTGGCACCCTCGGCACCCCGCAGCGAGAGTCGTCGGTCCGCCAGCTCGTCGGACGGGTGGTGGACACGATCCGCGGCTGGGGTGAGAAGAACGGCTACTTCGCCACGCCGCACGACGCGCAGGTCTTCGCCGAGGAGCTCACCCATCTGATGGTGACGCAGAAGGCGGCGTTCAACTCCCCCGTGTGGTTCAACGTCGGCGTCCCCGACACGCCGCAGCAGTGCTCCGCCTGTTTCATCCTCTCGGTCGAGGATCACATGTCGTCGATCCTCAACTGGTACGTCGAAGAGGGCACGATCTTCAAGGGCGGATCGGGCTCGGGGATCAACCTGTCGCGCATCCGCTCGTCGCGCGAGCCGCTCGCGGGTGGCGGAACCGCGTCGGGCCCGGTCTCGTTCATGCGCGGCGCGGACGCGTCGGCCGGGACGATCAAGTCGGGCGGCAAGACCCGGCGTGCCGCCAAGATGGTGATCCTGAACGTCGACCACCCCGACGTTCGTGACTTCATCTGGTGCAAGGCGACCGAGGAGCACAAGGCGCGTGCGCTGCGCGATGCCGGATTCGACATGGATCTGGACGGCCGCGACTCGTACTCGATCCAATATCAGAACGCCAACAACTCCGTGCGCGTGACCGACGAGTTCATGCGGGCGTTCGAGCAGGATCAGGATTGGAAGCTGAAGGGCGTGACGACGGGCGAGACCGTGGAGTCGGTCCGCGCGCGCGGTCTGATGCGCGAGATCGCGCAAGCGGCCTGGGAGTGCGCCGACCCCGGCATGCAGTACGACACCACGATCAACGAGTGGCACACATGTCCGGCCTCGGGGCGGATCAACGCGTCCAACCCGTGCTCGGAGTACATGCATCTGGACAACTCGGCGTGCAACCTCGCGTCGCTCAACCTGATGAAGTTCCTCGAGGACAGCGGCAGCTTCGACGTCGCGTCCTTCCGCCACGCGGTGGAGGTCGTGTTCACGGCTCAGGAGATCGTGGTGGGCGAGTCGGACTACCCGACCGACAAGATCGGGGAGAACGCCCGCACCTACCGCCAGCTCGGGCTTGGATACGCGAACCTCGGCGCGCTGCTGATGGCGCGGGGACTCCCGTACGACTCGGACGGGGGACGGGCGTGGGCCGGCGCGATCACGGCGCTGATGACCGGCCAGGCCTACCGGACGAGCGCACGGATCGCCGAGACGATGGGCGCGTTCGACGGGTTCGACCCCAACCGGGACGCGATGCTGCGGGTGATGCGCAAGCACCGCGCGGCGGTCGACGAGATCGACGGAGAGATCGTCCCGGAGGCGATGCTCTCCGCGGCCAAGCAGTCGTGGGACGAGGCGGTATCGCTCGGCGAGCAGCACGGCTACCGCAACGCGCAGGCGTCGGTCCTCGCGCCGACCGGCACGATCGGACTCATGATGGATTGCGACACGACCGGCATCGAGCCGGAACTCGCCCTGGTCAAGACGAAGAAGCTCGTCGGCGGCGGGACGATGCAGTTCGTGAACCAGACGGTGCCACGCGCGCTCGAGAAGCTGGGGTACGACGAGGCGCAGCAGGACGACATCGTGGCCTACATCGCCGAGCAGAACTCCGTGGTGGACGCGCCGCACCTGAAGTCCGAGCACTACGCGGTGTTCGACACGGCGATGGGCGCAGAGCCCATCCACTACATGGGACACGTGCGCATGATGGCGGCCGCGCAGCCGTTCATCTCGGGCGCGATCTCGAAGACCGTGAACATGCCCGAGGAGGCGACGGTCGAGGAGATCGAGCAGTTGTTCGTGGAGTCGTGGAAGCTCGGGCTGAAGGCGGTCGCGATCTACCGTGACAACTGCAAGGTCGCGCAGCCATTGTCGGCCGACAAGAAGACGAGCGACCTCGTCGCGGAGCCGGCCGCGCTGGCACGGCCGGAGCGCCGGCGCCTGCCGCGCACCCGCCCGTCGATCACCACGAAGTTCGAGGTCGGAGACTCCAAGGGCTACATCACCGCGAGCTCGTATCCCGACGACGGGATCGGCGAGATCTTCCTGAAGACCTCGAAGCAGGGCTCCACGCTCTCGGGGGTGATGGACGCGTTCTCGATCGCGATCTCGATCGGTCTGCAGTACGGGGTGCCGCTCGAGGCGTTCGTCGAGAAGTTCATCAACATGAAGTTCGAGCCGTCGGGCATGACGAACGATCCTGACGTCCGGTTCGCGTCGTCGCTCGTGGACTACGTGTTCCGACGTCTGGCGCTCGACCACCTGCCGGAGGGCAAGCGCGAGGCGCTGGGGATCCGTTCCATCGAGGAGCGCAAGGCCACGGTGCAGATCGAGCTGGAGGAGAAGGCGAACCCTGCGCCGGCCGCCTCCGAGCCGACACCGCCTCCGGAGCCCAAGCTGCTCCCGGTGACCGAACGGCCGAACGCGAAGATCCTGGACGCACCGCTCTGCTACCAATGCGGATCCAAGATGCAGCCGGCGGGGTCGTGCTACGTGTGCGGGACGTGCGGCAGCACCAGCGGTTGCTCGTAAGCTGCGCGGATGGCGGAGCGTGACGGGCGGGTCGTCGGACTGCATCACGTCCAGCTCGCGATGCCGCAAGGCGAAGAGGACGCGGCCGAGAAGTTCTACGGCTACCTCCTGGGGATGGAGCAGATCTCGAAGCCGCCCGAGCTGGCGCCGCGCGGCGGGGTGTGGTTCCGCGGACCGAACGTCGAGGTCCACCTGGGGGTCGAGGAGGGGTTCCGCCCCGCGTTCAAGGCGCACCCGGCCTTGATGGTCGAGGGCCTGGAGCAGCTGCTGGCTCGCCTGGACGCCGCGGGGATCCGCGTCGTGGAGGACGAGGTGCAGCTGGAGGGGTTCCACCGCGTGTACGTGCGCGACCCGTTCGGCAATCGGATCGAACTGATCGAGCCGATCTGATCGCATGGACCTCCCGTTCGAACGGCTCCATCCCGACGCGCAGTTGCCTTCGGTCGCCCATCCGGGAGACGCGGGTGTGGATCTCCGGGCGATCGCCGACGCAGAGATCGCTCCGGGAGAGCGGGCGTTGATGCCGACCGGCCTCGCGGTCGCGATCCCGGAGGGCCATGCCGGCTTCGTGCTCCCTCGGTCTGGGCTCGCCTCGAAGCTCGGACTCACCCTCGCGAACGCACCCGGTCTGATCGACGCCGGGTACCGGGGGGAGATCGTCTGCGCCGTCGTCAACCACGATCGGTCGGAGACCGTGCGGATCGCGAAAGGCGACCGGATCGCGCAGTTGGTCGTCGTGCCGATCCCGGACGTGAAGCCGAACTGGGCGGAGCATCTGCCGCCGTCGCACCGTGGGACCGCGGGGTTCGGGTCCTCCGGGATCGCGTGATCGGGATCCGCGAGGAGGCGCCGCGGGACCGGGGGCGTTCGCTCCAGATCGAGCGGGAGGCGTTCGGGGGTCCGGATGAAGCCGGGATCGTCGAAGCGGTTCGGGATCTGGACGGGTCGTTCGCCCTCGTTGCAGAGGACGAGGGGGCGATCGTCGGCCACGTGCAGCTCAGCCGAGCATGGATCGGCGAGGATGCCGTGATCGCGCTGGGGCCGATCGGTGTGTCCGTCGCTCGGCAAGGCGAAGGGATCGGGTCCGCGTTGGTGCGCGCGGCGCTCGAAACGGCGCGCGAACGGGGCGAGATCGCCGTGATCCTGCTCGGGAGCCAGGCGTTCTATCCACGGTTCGGGTTCCTTGCCGGTTCGACATCCGGGCTCCGGAATCCGTACACCGGGACGCAGGAAGATGGCTTCGTGGTGGCCGAGGAGGACTTCATGATCGCGCCGTTGGGCGGGCGTACCGACTTCGAGGGCGACGTCCGCTGGCACCCGGCGTTCGGCGCGCCGGTTGAAGCACGGGAGGACCCGCGCTAGCCTGGGTGGACACGCGGACGTGGCTCAGTTGGTAGAGCACCACCTTGCCAAGGTGGGGGTCGCGGGTTCGAATCCCGTCGTCCGCTCCACGCCCGACCTGCAGGGTCGGGGCTTCCAGTGAAAGGACGCTGCCATGGATGAAGGAACTGGGCAGAGAGCCGATGGAGACTCCAAGGCGGGAGACCGCAGCTCAGAGCGACACCCGATCCGCGTCTTGATCCGCGATGAGGATGTCGGGAGCATCGCCGCACACTCGTGGATGCACATCGCCTCCGAAGGAACCGATGACGCCGAAGGCCACGGCTGGAAATTCAACGTCGGGAAGGACCAGGAGGGCGGCGAGGACCAAGTCTACGTGATGAGCGTGCACCACGGGGGCGGCGAGGGTCAGAGGAGCCAAGGTAGCTTCCTTCGCTGGATCGACCCTGACGACACCGAGGGCGAGGAAGCCGGAGGGGCGCTTCTCTCGCCCGCCGGCCCCGACGATCTCGAAGCTCCGGGGTTCAAGGCGGGCATCCTCAAGCCCGAGGCGAGCGGCAGTTGGACCTTCGAACTCGACGACGATCAGGGGTAGGACGGCAGGTCGAGGACCGCCGAGAGGCAGAAGCGCGCCGGTACAGATGGCTCGTGGTTCCACTCGGACCCCGGAGAGACCCGGGGGGATGCCTATCGGTCGAGAGGTCGGGACCCGCTCGAAGGTCGGATGTCCGCGGGCCGGCGACGTATCACCGAGCTTCCGTAGACTGACGCCGTCTTCCGGATGCCCCGGCGGGGTGGCCGAGTGGTTAGGCAGGGGCCTGCAAAGCCCCGTACACCGGTTCGATTCCGGTCCCCGCCTCGGATCGCATTGATACAGTCCCTGCACGGGCGCTTAGCTCAGGGGGAGAGCGCTTCCCTGACACGGAAGAGGTCAGAGGTTCAAATCCTCTAGCGCCCACCAAGCAAACAAGCCGGGCGTCTCGGCGTTCGCTTAGGCTCCCGCGGTGACCACCTGCCCCTCCTGCGGCACCGAACACAGAGATGGTGCGAAGTTCTGCGAGGAGTGCGGCACGCCGCTCGGAGTTTCCACCCGTCTGGTCGCCGAGGAACGAAAGGTCGTCACCTCGCTCTTCTGCGACCTGGTGGGGTTCACCGCCACTTCGGAGTCTGCAGACCCCGAAGACGTCGACCGGATGCTCACCGCCTATTTCGCGATGGCCCGCAACCAGATCGAACGCCACGGCGGCGTGGTTGAGAAGTTCATCGGGGATGCGGTCGTCGGGGTCTTCGGGGTGCCTGCGGCCCACGAGGACGACCCCGAGCGCGCGGTGCGAGCGGGACTTCGCATCTGCGAGGACGCTGAGGAGCTCCATGCCGTCGGCGGGGCACCGCTGAAGCTCCGCGTCGGGGTCAATACCGGGGAGGCGCTCGTGCGTCTCGGGATTTCACCGGGTTCGGGTGAAGGGTTCCTCGCTGGAGATGCCATCAACACCGCGTCTCGCATCCAATCGGTCGCCCCGGAGATGGGCGTGGCGGTTGGGCTCGGCTCTTACGAGGCCACCTCGGTCGTGTTCGACTACGACGAGCTAGAGCCCGCCACCCTCAAAGGCAAGTCCGAGCCGGTTCGGGTCTTCCATGCGAAGAACCCCTTGTCTCGGTTCGGCACCGACCTCACCCGCACCCACGAGACCCCGTTCATCGGCCGCGAGATCGACCTCGCGATCTTGAAAGGCATCTTCGACAAGACGCTCGCAGCCACCTCGCCGCAACTCGTCACCGTGGTGGGAGAACCCGGTCTGGGGAAGTCCCGGATCGTCGCTGAGCTCTTCCGCCACATCGACACCAAACCCGACCTGATCACCTGGCGTCAGGGTCGGTGCCTTCCGTACGGAGAAGGCATCACCTTCTGGCCTCTCGGCGAGATACTGAAGGCCCACGCCGGGATCTTGGAGTCCGACGCACCCGACGTAGCCACCACGAAGCTCGACACCGTCCTTCCCGAGGGGGACGAGCGCCCGTGGTTCCGCCAACGCCTGCTGCCGTTGCTCGGCATCGAGGCGACGTCTTCAGCCGAACGCGAGGAGCTGTTCACTGCCTGGCGACGGTTCCTGGAACATGTCGCTGAACAGGGACCCGACCGTGCTCGTGTTCGAGGACCTGCATTGGGCCGACGAGGCGATGCTCGCCTTCTTGGAGCACCTTGCTGATCGGGCCGAAGCCGTCCCGCTCCTGATCGTGGGCACCGCCCGACCCGAGCTGTTCGAACGTCATCCCGACTACGCGAACGGCCTGCGGAACGCTACGCCGATCAATCTCGCACCGCTGTCGGAGGAGGAGACCGCACGGCTCGTCTCCGCGTTGCTCGAGACGACCGTGATACCCGCCGAGCTGCAACGGCCGATCCTGGACCGTGCCGGAGGCAACCCCCTCTACGCCGAGGAGTTCGTCCGTCTGCTCCGCGACAAGGACCTCGTGGTCAGGAAGGGCGCGAGCTGGGAGCTGCGGGAAGGCGCGGAGGTCCCGTTCCCCGACTCCGTACAAGCTCTCATCGCCGCTCGCCTGGACACGCTCACACCCGACACGAAGTCGATGCTTGCCGACGCAGCCGTGATCGGGAAGGTGTTCTGGACCGGTGCGATCGCACAGATGGGTGAGCGTGACCTGACCGCGGTCACCGAGACCCTCCGGGAACTCTCCCGTAAGGAGCTCGTGCGTCCCGCCCGACGCTCTTCGATCGAGGGCGAGGCCGAGTACGCGTTCTGGCACGTGCTCGCGCGCGATGTCGCGTACGGCCAACTGCCGAGAGCATCGAGGGTCTCGCGTCACGTGGCGGCGGCGACGTGGATCGAGTCCAAGGCCCCCGAACGGGTCGAGGACCTCGCCGACGTCTTGGCCTATCACTACGCGACGGCCCTGGAGCTCGCTCAGGCCGCAGGACAGACCGAGCAGGCTTCTGAGCTCGAGGCACCCGCCTTGAAGTTCCTCACGCTCGCCGGGGAACGTGCACTCGGGCTGGATACCGCCGCGGCGCTTTCGAACCTGGAACGGGCGCTCGCGCTCACCCCACCTGGTGATCCCGAACGGCCGCAGGCCCTCACCCGCTTCGGTGAAGCCGCCCTCCAGGCCGGACGCGCCCTGGAGGCGGCCGAGGCGCTGGAGGAGGCGATCGCCTCGTTCCGAGCGCAGGGTGATGTCCCCGCCGCCGCCGGCGCGATGGGGACGCTCGGCCGCGCGCTCTCCAGGCTCGGGGACCCGCGGACCTGGACGCTCTCGGTGGAGGCGCTGGGGATCCTGGAGCCGCTCGGGCCTTCGCCCGAACTCGTCGGGGCGCTCACCGAGGCGATCCAGGTTCATGCCTTCCAGGGGAGGTCTGAGTACGCGATCGATGTCGCCGATCGGGCGATGGCGCTCGCATCCGAGCTCGGGCTTCCCCGTCCCGCACGCGCCCTCGGCTACCGTGGCCTGGCCCGAACGAGTCTCGGGGACGCCGGAGGGCTGCAGGACTTCCGCGAGGCGATCGAGCTCGCGACCCAAGCCGGGCAGGGACGCGAGGTGGCCTTGCTCCATAACAACCTCGGGATATACCTCGGGGCCTTCGAAGGCCCCGAGGCGTCCCTGGAGGTCCTACGCGAAGGGATCGCTTACGCGAAGGCCAGGGGACTCACCGAGATCCTCGATGTGCTCACCGAGAGCGTCTCCAACTTCCTCGTGGATACGGGTGAGCACGATGAGGCGCTCGAGATCGCCGCCGGGATGGTCCCGCGCCTGGAGGCGAGCGGGGATGTGTGGGACCTCATCGGGTTCCGAAGCACACAAGCCCTGATCCACGCCCTTCGCGGACAGATCAGCGAGAGCGCCGCGACGATCGAGTGGCTCGAATCCTCGGCCAGGGAGACGGAAGACCCGCAGTTCGTCGTCTCGGGTCTGGGATCGGCCGCCCTGTTGCGCGCCGGGCTCCGGCAGGATGAAGCCGCCGCGGCACTCCTCACCGAGGTCGAGGCCTACCCCGGTGTCCGCGACAACACGGCCTACCCCGAGATGCTCCCTGCGATGGTGCGCATCGCCCTGGGGATCGGTGAACCCTCACTCGCCGAGCGACTGGTGGCCGACTACGAGCCCCCATACCCCTTGGCCGAGCACGCTCTCGTCGCGGCGAACGCCGTCCTCACCGAGGCCCGTGGGGACCTGTCATCAGCCACCGACGCCTACGCCGATGCCGCCGATCGCTGGGAGCGGTTCGGGTTCGTCCCCGAGCAGGCGTTCGCGCTCCTCGGCCAGGGCCGGTGCCTCGTCGGGCTCTCCCGGCCGACCGAAGCCACATCCGTCCTGCAACACGCCCGCGAGGTCTTCGAGCGGCTCCAGGCGCTCCCGCGCTCGCCGAGACCGACGCGCTCCTGCAACAGACGACGGCGCTCAGTTCATAGGGCGATCCTGGTCAACACCTGGTCAAGGAGCCGACCGTACGCAAACGGTACTCACTGGTACTCCTGTGACGTCCCGCATCGCATCCTCAACTGCGAAGGCGCAGGTCAGACGTGAGCCGCACATCTCCCTGACACGGAAGAGGTCAGAGGTTCAGGAACGTCGACGACTCCTGCGGCAGTGACATCGCCGTGTCCGCGAGCGTGTCGATCAGCTTCGGCGGTCCGGTGCTGTATCGCCTCGTATCGCGATGGGTCCGATCGTCAGCGCACGTGATCTGACGTACGCCTGAAATAGACTGCGATCGCTCAGAGGATCACATCCCTATCACTGTATGCGCGGGGACTCCTCGCTACGTCCGCGATGGCTACCGGGATGCCGATCTGTTGCTCTGGAACGCGGCTGTGCGAGGAGGCGTGGCGCTCTCGGGGCGACATCGATCGAGGAACGACGTACGCAATCGGCACTCACTGGCACTCCTGCCTGCCCTCCGGCCGCATCGCATCTCATGCCTGCATGAGGACGCAGGTTCAGGCGTGAGTCGCACATCTCCCTGACACGGAAGAGGTCAGAGGTTCAAATCCTCTAGCGCCCACCAACCGACGAACGTTCGGGCCCGAGCCCTCATCGAGCCTACGAGGGGCACTTCTCAGAGGTGCCTCCTCACACGGAGCGCCCGACGGCTCCTAGCCTCGAACGTGCTCAGGTGTTTCCGAGTCGACCCACCGGGCCAGACCGTCCTCGATCATCTGGACGGACCTCAACCATTGCCCGATGAGTAGACCCACCACGAACGACAACCCGGTCCACCCCGCGGCGACCCAGCACCACCAAGGGATCTTCAGATCTCCAGCCTGTTGCAGGGCTGCCATCCCGATGACGCCGCCTATGAGAACAGCCGCGAGCGCGATCCGTCCGACCTTGCTCATCGTGTCGTCTCCTCCATCCGCTACGCTACGCTCTGTAACACTACGTAGAGGTTACCAGGGTAATGTAGGCACGGCAAAGCCTCCGTGACGGTGGTAGGGTGTTCTTATGACAGACCAGGAAGAACGGCTCTCGGAGCGGTTGATGGTCCAGCTGAGCCCCCGGGATTTGCGGGCGCTTCAAGCGATCGCGGATGACATGGAAAGGCCCCTGGCTTGGGTCGCCCGCCGGGGCATCCGGCTGTACATCTCCCAGATCCTCGGAGCGGAGGAGACGCTGGCCCGCGGTGACCACATCATCGATGAGATGCATCGCGAAGCACGCGAACCCGCGAAGCCGGGGAGCAAGAAGACGAAGGTGGTCGGCTGAAGCCCTGCTGCGGCGGCCTACGAGGATCGGTCACTTGTTGTATGAGCGAGGCGATTCCCTTGACCTACTCGAACGCGCATACGCAGGAGCCCTCCCGCCGTTGCGCCCAGCTTGTGCGTTCTGGGCCGCCGCCGATGGTGGCCCCACGGAGATGCGCACCCTCTGTCCCGGTTTCGCGGCCGTTTCGGCTCCCTCCCTTCTCCCTTCGCCCTCGGTGTTTGAGGGCGATCGTGCGGCTTGTTGGATGGAATCGGACCCGCGTCCGGTTCATCGGTCTTTCGATCGGCTCTTCAACTCTCCCCTCAAGTGTTTGAGGCGCGGCTCTGCGGGCTTGTTGGAAGTGGTTAGAGCGCGCACGTCCTGTTCATTGATGTCTTCGACTGTTCGTGTGACTCCGCCTCACTAGGATCCAAGTCGTGCTTAGCGAAGGCCCTACGGGATATCGAGCACGCGCGGCGACGGACGTGGACCTGGACGCGGTCGTGGGGTTGACCGAGGCGGTCGACGCGTCTCTTGGCTTGCCAGCCAGCCCGACCCGCGAGGTCCTGCAAGGGATCTGGCGTCTCTCGACCACGGACCTATCCCGTGACACAAGGATGGTCGTGAGGGAAGAGGTCGTCGCAGGGTTCGGCCAAGCTACCTGGCGAACAGAGCAGGGCGGGCCACTCGATCTCCTGGTCTACGTTCACCCCGATCATCGAGCGAACGGGATCGCGACTTCTTTGCTGTCGTGGGGGGAGAGCGTGGCGCAGGAGCGCGGTTCCGAGGGCGTCCGCGCGGAGGTACCCGAGAACGACGAGGCAGGTCATGTTCTGCTTCGCTCCCGTGGGTACCAGCAAGTGCGCTCAACGTTCACGATGTCGAAGACGTTGGGAGATGAAGGGGATGACCGGCCCGCTCCAGATGGGGTGACGATCAGGCGATACGTCGATGCCGACGAGCGAGCTCTCTTCGAGGTGTTCGAGGCCTCGTTCGCCGGGAATTGGGGCTTCGTTCCAAGGACGTTGGAAACCTTCAACGAAGAGCTTCACGCCGAAGAGTGGGACCCCTCGCTGGTGTTCCTGGCCGAAGCGGATGGTGGTGTGGTCGGTCACATCGTGTCGTTCCTGGACGAGAACGAAGGGTACGTGGCCCTGCTCGGCGTGGTCGAGCCTTGGCGCGGGCGCGGGATCGCCAAGACGTTGCTACGCCGAGCGTTCGCCGAGTTCTCGACCCGAGATCGCACACAGGTGAAACTCGGGGTCGATGCCCAGAGCCCTCACGGTGCGGTCGCCTTGTACGAGGGTGTGGGCATGACTGTCGAGCGCCGATACGACATCTTCGATCTCGGCACCTCCGAGTCTGCCGGCCCTGCGTGACGAACGGGCGGGTCTCGACGTGTCGAGGTTGCGGCGAGCCGATCCGAACCTGAACGGTGGAACGCATGAGAATTGGGGTAGCGTGCGGCCCGTGGCGACCGTCTGGCGTGCCGTTCGACCCATCAAGGCCGGGCAACCGTTCCGCCTCGATCCGTCTGGCAGCTATCCGATCGCCGAGGACTTCGGCCCAGGGGACTTCACGTGGGAGATACGCGACGGTCGGGCATGGCTTTCGAGCACTGCCGCTCAGCCGGGCGACCGGATCGAGCTCTTCGAGCTTGAGTTGCCGATGCCCCCGGCCACGCCTTAGCTCTTCCGAGGGCTACGCCACCTCGAAGATCGAGATGCTGGCTCCGCTGAGCGTCGCGGGACACCCTTTGGCCATCTGGACGGCCTCGTCCATGGATCTCGCGTTGATCAGCGAGTAGCCCGACACCATCGGGCCGACAGGACCATCTGAGACCGCTCCGTCGGGCGGAGGCAGCACTTCCAACGACGACCCATGCTCGCCCAAGCTCTAGATCTGCGAGATCGGAAGGGCAGCGATCGAGGGATGATCCATGCCCGCCGGGCCGACGCGCTCCGCGCCGCCAGGCGCGCCGAAGCCGCTCACCTCGGCCCCGAAGAACGTTCGCTCGATGTCGATGTAGGAACGCCACTCCGAGGGGACGTCGTCCTCATGGAAGATGGCGGTTACCGGACATACGATCTCGCACGCGCCGCAGTCGACGCACTCGTCCGGCTGGATGTACCCCTTGCGAACGCCGTCGTAGATGCAATCGACCGGGCACTCGTCCACGCAACCCCGGTCGTGCACGTCGACGCAGGGTTCAGTGATGACGTAGGCCATGACTTCCTCCTCTGGTCGGTCCGAGCCACCGGTCTACGGCAGCTGCAGCCGAACCTAAAGGCCGGCGCGTGATGACAGAACCAAGTGACGGCAACGCCTGGGCAAAGGAGGTCCGACCTTGCAGATGTCGTGTCAGCGTGGGAGACTTCCGCCCGAGTTTCCCCATATCGTCCGGACCTCGGTCCGGGCATGACGGCGGCACGACGCGGGCACGTGCCGCCGTCACCTTTTTCGGGCCCGGTTTGCGGGGCGGTGGAGAGTCGCCGAGTTGCTAGGCTACGGAGCTCGACCGGGCGCGTAGCTCAGCGGGAGAGCGCTCGCCTCACACGCGAGAGGTCGCAGGTTCAAAACCTGCCGCGCCCACCGATCCGGACCGGCTCCTCCAGGTTTGACACCCCCGGTGGCGCGTGGTTCGGTCGCTCGGTCCACCGAAGGAGGTAGCCACGTGAAGCTCGTCCGAACGGCCGCGTCCCTTGCCCTGCTGGCCGGGGTGGCGGCGGTACCCATCGCGCCGCTTCGGGCAGCCCACGCTGCCCAACACGCGGTCGTGCGTCCCGCGGGCTTCACGTCCATCTACGCCGGTCGCGGCGCCCCACCGACGACCGCGGTCTGCGAGGCGCAGTTCGGGATCTCCTGCTACGCCCCGGCCCAGATCCAACACGCCTACGACATGGAGCCGTTGTACACGGGCGGCTGGGACGGCACCGGAGCGACGATCGCGATCGTCGACGCCTTCGGGTCTCCGACGATCAAGCGGGACCTGAACCGGTTCGACGCGGCGTTCGGACTGGCTGCGCCCCCGAGCTTCCAGATCATCTCGCCCGCCGGGGCGATCCCACCGTTCGACAAGTCGAACGGCACCATGGTCAGCTGGGCCGAGGAAACGACGCTCGACGTCCAGTGGGCGCACTCGATGGCGCCGGGCGCCAACATCCTGCTGGTGACGACGCCGATCGCCGAGACGCTCGGCGTGGACGGGTTCCCGGAGATCGTCCAGGCAGAGAACTACCTGATCGACAACGACCTGGCCGATGTGATCACGCAGAGCTTCGGGGCGACCGAGCCGACGTTCCCGAACGAGGCTGCGCTCTCCGGCCTGCGGAGCGCGTTCCAGAACGCGCAGGCCAGCGGAGTCACGGTGCTCGCTGCGAGCGGCGACGCCGGGTCCACCGGCCCGAGCAACCAGAACGGCGGGTACTACCCCATCCCGACGGTCGGCTGGCCCGCGTCGGATCCGCTCGTGACCGCGGTAGGGGGCACGCACCTGCAGCTCGACGCCGATGGCAACCGCACCGCCGACGACGAGGTGTGGAACGAGTCGTTCGACACGGCGATCGCCGGGCCCAAGCCCTCGCCGATCGCCGGCGGCGGAGGTGTCTCGATGTTCTTCGGTCGCCCCAACTTCCAGGACGCCGTGGCGTCAACGACCGGGATCCGTCGTGGGATCCCTGATGTCTCGATGTCGGCCGCGGTCGACGGCGGCGTCTGGACGTACCTGTCGGTGAAGGGCATCCCGAAGGGTTGGTATATCACCGGAGGGACGAGCGAGTCGTCGCCGCTCTTCGCCGGTGTCGTGGCGATCGCGGTGCAGAAGGCCGGTCACCCGCTCGGGTTCTTGAACCCCGCCCTCTATGCCCTGTCGGCCGGGAGCGGCCTCGTGGACATCACGACCGGTGACAACCATGTCGCATACGTCACCAAGAAGGGCAAGCGTGTGACGGTCCCCGGTTACACGGCCGTGCCCGGATACGACCTCGCGAGCGGCCTCGGGACGATCGACGGCACCCGATTGGTGGATGCCCTCGCGCCCTAGCGGTGCGGGCCTGCCGCTCGGTGGGCGGAGTCAGGCAAGTCTCGTAGCCTCGGATGCTCGTCGTCCCGATGGAGGAAACCCGTGAATGACACCGGAACGCCCGTCGCCCCCGCCCGTCCGGCGGCCGCGCGCGCCATCGAGCTGCGCAAGGTCTACGGGGAGGGCGACGCCGCGGTCGAGGCCCTCGGCGGCGTGAGCGTCGAGCTTGCCGCCGGCGAGTTCACCGCGATCATGGGACCCTCCGGATCGGGGAAGTCCACGCTCCTGCATTGCCTCGCGGGGCTGGACTCGCCGACGGATGGTCGGGTGCTGATCGGCGATGTGGACCTCACCCAGCTGAACGATAAACGGCTGACCGAACTCCGAAGGGACAAGGTCGGGTTCGTGTTCCAGGCCTTCAACCTGGTGCCGACGCTCTCGGCCGGGGAGAACATCACGCTGCCGCTCGACATCGCCGGCCGCCCCGTCGATCAGGCGTGGTTCGACGAGGTCGTGAACACGATCGGCCTGAGCGACCGACTCACGCACCGACCGAGCCAGCTCTCGGGCGGCCAGCAGCAGCGTGTGGCGGGCGCCCGCGCCCTGGTCTCGCGTCCGGAGATCGTGTTCGCGGACGAGCCGACGGGGAACCTCGACTCGCACTCCGGCGCGGAGTTGCTCTCGTTCTTGCGGACCGCGGTGAAGGAGCACGGGCAGACGATCGTGATGGTGACGCACGACGCGAACGCCGCGAGCTACGCCGATCGCGTGATCTTCCTTGCCGATGGGCGGGTCGTGGATGAGATGCGAGACCCGACGGCGGAACGGGTCCTGGACCGCCTGAAGTCGCTCGAGGCCTGACGCGTGTTCCGCGCGACCTTCAAGAGTCTCCTGGCTCGCAAGCTCCGACTCACGCTCACGGCGCTCTCGATCGTGCTCGGCGTCGGCTTCGTCGCCGGAACGTACGTCCTCACCGACACCATGAACAAGGCGTTCGACGACCTGTTCGCGCAGACCTCGGCGGGCAGCGACGTGATCGTCCGTTCGACGTCGGCGTTCACGCCCGAGCAGAACGGTCCGGGCGGCGGAAGCGGCAACGAGCGGGATCCGGTCCCGGACAGCCTCCTGCCGACCGTGCAAGCGGTGGCGGGCGTGAAGACGGCCGAGGGCGGCGTCCTCGGGTATGCGCAGATGATCGATCCGAAGACGGGTGACGCCATCGGCGGCGTCGGTCCGCCGACGCTCGGCGCGAACTGGAACACCACCAGCACAGGGCTCACGCTCCGAGCAGGCGAGAAGCCATCCGGTCCGGAACAGGTGGCGGTCGACGCCGGGACCGCGAAGAAGTACGACCTGTCGGTTGGTCAACAGATCCGGATCCTGTTCCAAGGGCCCCCGCGTGACTTCACGATCTCTGGGGTCGTCGGCTTCGGAACCGCCGATGACCTGGCGGGCGCGACGCTCGCGATGTTCGACACCCCGACCGCGCAGGACGTGCTCGGGAAGAAAGGCGTGTTCGACGAGATCGACGTGGCCGCCGAGCCCGGCGTGACCCCGGTCGCGCTGCAGGAGCGGATCGCCCAGGTGCTGCCGAAGGGTATCGAGGCGGTCACGAGCGACAAGGTCGCCAACGAGCAGGCGAAGCAGCTCAAAGAGGCGCTCGGCTTCTTCCGCACGGCCCTGTTGGTCTTCGCGTTCATCGCCCTATTCGTGGGCGCGTTCATCATCTTCAACACGTTCTCGATCATCGTGGCGCAGCGGACGCGCGAGCTGGCGCTCTTGCGCGCGATCGGCGCGAGCCGCCGGCAGGTGCTGACGTCGGTGGTCGTCGAGGCGTTCTTGATCGGGTTGGTCGCTTCGGCGCTCGGCCTGGTGGCCGGGATCGGTATCGCCGTCGGGCTGAAGGGGCTCCTTTCCGCGTTCGGGTTGGACCTGCCGAGCACGTCGCTCCAGCTCGAACCGCGGACGGTGATCGCCGCGTTCATCGTCGGGACGGTGGTGACGGTGATCGCCTCGATCCTGCCCGCGCGGCGGGCGGCGAGGGTCGCCCCCGTCGAGGCGCTCCGCGAATCGGCCGACACGGGCGTCGGGGCATCGCTCCGCCGGAGGCTCGTTGCCGGACTGATCGTGACCGCCGCCGGCGTCGCTGCGCTGCTCTACGGACTGTTCGGCAACCAGAGCAACGCCGGAGCGCTGATCGGGTTGGGTGCGGCCGCGACGTTCGTCGGGATCGCGATCCTCTCGCCGCTCGGTGCCCGCCCGCTCGCCGGCGTGATCGGAGCTCCTATCCGCCGGAGAGGGATCCAGGGCAAGCTCGGTCGCGAGAACGCGATGCGCAATCCCCGGCGCACGGCGTCCACTGCCTCGGCCCTGATGATCGGGCTCGGCCTCGTCTCGATGGTGGCCGTGCTGTCCGCGTCCCTCAAGGCGTCGTTCGACGTGGCGATCCAGCAATCGTTGAAGGCCGACTTCGTCCTGACGACGACGTCGTTCACGCCGTTCAGTCCGGACGCCGCCACGAACGTCCGACAGGTGCCGGGAGTCGCGGCGGTATCGGAGTTCCGGCAGGGTGGGTTCCAGGTCGCGGGCTCTCCCGCGTTCCTCACGGCCGTCGATCCCGCAACGATCGACCAGGTGGCGACGCTCGGGCTCTCGAGCGGAGCGCTCCAGGCACTCGATCAGGGGAAGGTGGTCGTGTTCGACGACACGGCGACCAAGAAGGGGTGGAAGGTCGGCGACCAGATCCCGTCGGCGTTCGCGACGGCCGGGAAGCAGCCGCTCACCGTGGGGGGGACGTTCAGCGAGAACCGGGTCGTCGGTGGCGACTACCTGATCTCGCTCGACACGTACGAGCGGTTCTACACCGAGCAACTGGACTCGTTCGTGATGGTGACGATCGCGCCCGGGACCGATCCGGCGACCGCGCAGAAGCAGATCGAGGCAGCGACGAAAGACTTCGGTGGCCTGGAGGTGCAGGATCAGACCGCCTTCCGCGAACAACAGGCCGGGTTCGTCAACCAGCTCCTCGGGTTGGTTACGGCGCTGCTCGCGATGGCGATCCTGATCGCCCTGTTCGGGATCGTGAACACCCTCGGGTTGTCGATCTTCGAGCGGACCCGCGAGCTCGGTCTGCTCCGCGCCGTCGGGATGAGCCGCAAGCAGGTCAAACGGATGATCCGCTGGGAGTCGGTGATCATCGCGATCCTCGGGGCCGTCCTGGGCGTCGTCATCGGGGTCGTGTTCGGGTGGGCGCTGCAGCAGGCGCTCGCCCCACAGGGCGTCACGGAGCTGAAGATCCCGGTGGGGCAGCTGATCGTGTACGTGGTCTTCGCGGGGTTCGCGGGGGTCCTGGCTGCGATCTGGCCGGCCCGACGGGCGGCCAAGCTGAACGTCTTGGAGTCCATCTCGTACGAGTAGCCATGCGGCGACCGATATCATGGGCCGCATGCCGCGTCTGAGCCTGTCCGATGGTTCCCACCTGGAGCTCCCCGAAGGGGAGCCGGTCGGCTCCGCGCTTCAGCCGGATGCGATCGCGGCGCGCGTGGACGGCGAGCTCCGTGACCTCTCGTTCGTCCCCACCGCCGACGTGAGCCTCGCGGCGGTGACCGCCACGGAGAACGACGGGCTGCAGGTCCTCAGGCACTCGACCGCCCACGTGATGGCCCAGGCCGTGTGCCGGCTGTTCCCGGGCGCGACCTACGCGATCGGGCCCGCGATCGAGGATGGCTTCTACTACGACTTCTCGCTGCCGGGGGCGCTGTCTTCGGACGACCTCCCCAAGATCGAGAAGGAGATGCGCAAGATCGTCGCGGCCGATCAGCCGTTCATCCGCGAGGAGATCACGCGCGCAGAGGCCCTCGAGCGACTCGCCGATCAGCCCTTCAAGCAGGAGATCATCGGCGGGCTCGGTTCCGAGGACGGGGAGATCGACGCCGGCGGGTCCGTGACGTTGTATCGGAACGACGGTTGGGTCGACCTCTGCCTCGGGCCGCACGTGCCGTCGACCGGCCGGGTCGGCGCGTTCAAGCTCACGTCGGTCGCCGGGGCGTACTGGCGTGGCGACGAGTCGCGACCGATGCTCACGCGGATCTACGGCACGGCCTGGGCGACGCGAGAGGATCTCGACGCATATCTGGTTCGGCTGAAGGAGGCGGAGCGGCGAGACCACCGCAAGCTGGGCCGTCAGCTCGACCTGTTCTCCTCGCCCGACGAGCTGGGTCCGGGTCTGTGGCTCTGGCATGCCCGCGGCGGGATCTTCCGCAAGGAGCTCGAGGACTACGTCCGTGAGCTCCATCTCGAGCGAGGCTACGACCTGGTGGTGACGCCGCACGTGGCGCGGCGCGGGCTGTGGGACACGAGCGGCCACACCGCGAAGTACATCGACAACATGTACCCGGTCATGGACGACGGCGAGGGCAACGAGTACTTCGTCAAGCCGATGAACTGCCCGTTCCACGTGTTGATCTACAAGTCGCAGGTCCGTTCCTATCGCGATCTTCCGATGCGGATCTCCGAGCTCGGCACGATCTATCGCTACGAACGTCTCGGTGCGCTCCACGGCCTCCTGCGGATCCGCGGGGGAACGCAGGATGACTCGCACATCATCTGCACCCCGGAGCAGCTCATCGACGAGATCCTCGCGGTGTTCGACCTCACGCTCGAGATCCATCGCACGTTCGGGTTCTCGGAGCCGATCGTCCACCTGTCCACGAAACCGGGGCTCGCGATCGGCGAGCCGGAGATGTGGGAGCGTGCGACCGAGGCGCTGCGCAACGCGCTCGACAAGAGCGGGATGGACTACGAGGTTGCCGAAGGCGAGGGAGCGTTCTACGGACCGAAGGTCGACTTCCACTTCAAGGATGCGATCGGCCGTCTGTGGCAGCTCACGACGGTGCAGTGCGACTTCGCCTTGCCCGAGCGGTTCGACATGGAGTACGTGGGCGAGGACAACCAACGCCACCGTCCGGTCATGGTCCACCGCGCGATCCTCGGCACGCTCGAGCGGTTCAGCGCCGTGCTGATCGAGCACTACGCGGGCGCGTTCCCGCTGTGGTTGTCGCCGGAACACATCCGGTTCGTGCCGGTGGCGGACCGCCACATCGGACAGTGCGAGGACCTCGCGGCCCGCGCGCGCGCGGCGGGGCTCCGTCCCTACGTCGACGACTCGAAGGAAACCGTGGGCAAGAAGATCCGCGCGTCCCAGGTGATGAAGGCGCCGTACACGCTCGTCGTGGGCGACCGCGATATCGAAGCCGGGACCTACACCGTGCGGGATCGCGACGGGAACGAGATCCCAGGGCTCGTGTTCGATGAGGTCGTCGCGGCGCTCGTGAGTGAGATCAAGAGCCGGGCCGTCTCGCAGACACGATTCGGAGACTGATCCGAGCGTGGATCATCTATGGAGCCCTTGGCGGATGCAGTACATCGCCTCCGCCAAGGAGGCCGACGACGGTGGCTGCGTCTTCTGCGCGATCGTGGCGTCCGACGGCTCCGGCGAGGAACGCATCCTCATCCGCAGCGAACTCGCGTTCGTCACGCTCGCGAAGTATCCGTACAACCCGGGACATCTGTTGGTGCTTCCGCTTCGGCACACGGGGGAGCTCGAAGACGTCACGCCAGACGAGAACGCCGACATCGCTCGGCTGATCCAACGATCCGTGCGGGCGGTGCGCGAAGAGTCTCAGCCTGAAGGGTTCAACGTGGGGGCGAACATCGGTCGCACGGCGGGCGCCGGCATCCCGGAGCATCTGCATTGGCACATCGTTCCGCGGTGGGCGGGCGACACGAACTTCATGCCCGTCATCGGGGAGACCCGGGTGCTGCCGGAGCTGCTCGCCGACACGTTCGCGCGCCTGAAGCGGCGGTTCGAGGATGACTGAAGACACCTTCGTCGACGTCCCGGGCGGGCGCATCGCGTACGAGGTCGTCGGCGAGGGCCCGGACGTCACCTTGATCCACCCCGGGCTGTGGGACTCGCGGACCTGGGACAGACAGGTGCCGTTGCTCGTCGAGGCCGGACACCGCGTCACGCGTTACGACGTTCGCGGGTACGGCCGCTCGAGCCGGCTGACCGGCGCGTCCTACTCGGACGTCCGGGACCTGCGGGCGGTGCTCGACGCGGCCGGTGTGAGCCGGACCGCGCTCGTGGGTTGTTCGATGGGAGGCGGGATCGCCATCGACTTCACGCTCGAGCATCCCGACCGCGTGTGGGCGCTGATGCCGGTCGCATCCGCGCCCGGCGGGTTCGAGGCGCTCGACGAGGAAGAGGAGTGGTGGGCCGAGCGAGCGGGGCCGATCGAGGCGGCGATCGATGCGGGCGAGCTCGACCGGGCCGAGGATCTCCGTCTCCAGATCTGGGCGCCGTTGGGGACCGACGACCCCGCCGGTCGGCGCATCCGCGAGATCGCGTTCGACAACCTCCACGAGCTGACCATGGACGAGAGTGGCCAGGAGGAGCTGGATCCGCCTGCCGCGCGCCGTCTCGGTGAGATCGACGTGCCGACGCTAGTCGTGATCGCCGAGCACGATCCGCCGTTCCAGCGGCGCGCGGGGGAGTTGCTCGCGCGCGGGATCCTGGGGGCGCATCGGATCGAGATCGAGGGCGCCGACCACGTCGTCAACCTTCGACAGCCCGAGGCGTTCGATGCTGCCATGCTCGGGTTCCTCGCGGACTCCGTCATCTAGTCTGAGACGGACTACTTCTTCTGGGCTTCCTCGCGGACCTTCTGGTGGTCGGCGATCACCTTCTGGGCCAGATGCGTCGGCATCTCCTCGTAGTGGGAGAAGCGCATCGAGAACGCTCCGCGGCCACCGGTCATGGATCGCAGGTCGATCACGTAGCGCGCGACCTCGGCCTGCGGCACCTGGGCATGGATCCGCTGCTTGCCGCCGCCGATCTGCTCCATGCCGCCGATCTTCCCGCGCTTCACGTTCAGGTCGCCCATGATGTCGCCGGTGTACGCCTCGGGGACGATCACCTCCAAGTCGACCACCGGTTCGAGGAGCACCACGCCGGCCGCCTCCACCCCTTCCTTCAACGCGAGCGAGCCCGCGATCTGGAACGCCATGTCGGACGAGTCCACCGGGTGGAACTTGCCGTCGACGAGCGTGACCTTGACGTCCACCATGGGGTTCCCGCTGATCACACCGTCCGACATCGTCTTCACGATGCCCTTCTCGATCGACGGGATGAACTGCGAGGGGATCGCGCCACCGAAGATCTTGTTCTCGTAGACGAACCCCTCGCCGCGGGGGAGTGGTTCGATCTCGATGTTGCAGACCGCGTACTGACCGTGACCGCCGGTCTGCTTCACGTGACGGCCGAGCCCTTTCGCCTTCGTCTTGATCGTCTCGCGGTAGGCGATCTTCGCGGGATGCGTGGCCACCTCCACGCCGAACTTGCGCTTCAAGCGCTCCATCTGCACCTCGAGGTGCGCCTCGCCCATCCCGTACATCACGGTCTCGTGCGTTTCGTCGGTCCGCGCGACCCGGAGCGTGGGGTCCTCCTCGCGCAGCCGCGCGAGACCGGTGGACAGCTTGTCTTCGTCGCCCTTGGTCTTGGGCTCCACCGCGTACGCGAGGAGCGGCTCGGGGAGCTCGATCGGCGGCAGCTGCACGGGATCGTCCTTGGTGGTGAGCGTGTCGCCGGTGTGGGTGTGCGTGAGCTTGGCCACCGCGCCGATGTCGCCGGCCGCCACCTCCGCGACGTTCTCGTGCTCCTTGCCGCGCAGCGCGAACAGTTGTCCGATCCGCTCCTCCGTGTTCTGTGTCGCGTTGAACACCGTCGCGTCGGGGCGGATCTTGCCGGAGAACACCCGGAACATCGTGATGTGACCGACGAACGGGTCGGACACCGTCTTGAAGACGAACGCCGTCGTCGGACCGCCCGGGTCGCTCGGGCGCTGCTTCGTCTCGCCGGACTTCGTAGTCACCTCTGCCGGCTCGCGATCGAGCGGCGAGGGGAACTCCTCGGTGATGAACGCGAGGAGACGGTCGACGCCGATCGCCCGGGCTGCCGATCCGCAGATCACCGGTGCGATCCGCGCGTTCGCGAAGCCCGCCTTGACGCCGGTGACGATCTCCTCCTCGGGGAGCGAGCCTTCTTCGAGGTACTTCTCGATCAGGTCGTCGTCGGCCTCCGCCACGGCCTCCATCAGCTTCTCGCGGGCCGGGTCGGCGATCGCGTGGATCTCGTCCGGCCACTCGCCCTCCTGGGCGATCGGGCCGTCCGGGTACAGGTCCGCCTTCTCGTGCAACAGGTCCGCGACCCCGCTGAACTCATGCTCGGCGCCGATCGGGAGTTCGAGCGGCGCGATCTGATTGCCGAACGACGAGACCAGTTGCTCGAGCGTGCTCTGGAACGACGACCGCTCGCGGTCGAGCTTGTTGACGAAGATCGCCCGCGGGAGGCCGGCTTCCACCGCCAGCTCCCACGCGGCCTCGGTCTGGACCTCCACCCCGTCCACGGCCGAGACGACCACGATCACGGCATCCACGGCCCGGACCGCAGACCGGAGGTCTCCGATGAAGTCGGCGTAGCCGGGCGCGTCGAGCACGTTGATCTTCACGCCGTCCCACTCGATCGGCGCCATCGACAGCGACACCGAGATGCCCTTGCGTTGCTCGTCGGGATCGTGGTCCGAGACGGTGCTGCCGTCCTCGATCGTGCCCATCCGGGTGATGGCGCCCGACGTGAACAGCATGGCCTCGAGCAGCGTGGTCTTGCCCGAGCCGCCGTGGCCCACCAGCAGGACGTTGCGGATGTCCTTCGCGTCGTAGGTCTTCACACACGCTCCTTCTGGCCGGACTCGGGCGATTCTACGGGAGTGCTAGGCTCGCGCCGACCCGATGGCCACCCATGTCCCGGCTCGCCCCCGCACCACCGCGACCCGCCTGTCCCTCCTCTCGGGAGCGGTGTTCGCGCTGCTCGGAGGCGCGTTGGTGCTCGCGCTCCGGCCTCGTGAGGCCGCGATCGCCGCAGGGATCTCCGGCGTGCTGCTCCTGATCGGAGGGCATCGAGCGAACCACGGAGCGGGCGATGCGCTCGACCGGATGCTCGACGAACTGCTGGACCGGCTGTGGGACGGCGTGATCCTGGCGCCGATCGCGTGGGCAGCCCGTGACGTCGCGCCGCACATCGCCGCGGGGGCGCTGATCGCCCTCGGCGCCAGCTTCGTGTCGTCGTACGTGCGCGCGCGGGGTGCCGCGCTCCGCTACACGGTGGAGGAGAGCCACGTGACGCGCGGCATCCGATACGCGTTGATCGTCTCCGGGCTGGCGTTCGGCTGGCTCGGGTGGTCGGTCTGGGTCGCGGCCGGCCTGTCGGTTGCCGCCGCGATCGTCCGGACGAGCCAGGTCGCGAAGGAGGAGCGGTCGTGACGATCACCGACGATCCGGTGCGGGCCGTCGGCGAAGAGCGGGAGTCCCTCAAGGACCGCGCGTTCGTGCTCGGGTATCGAGGGCTCGCCGCCATCTCACGCGCACTTCCGGAACGCACCGGTCGAGCGATCTTCACGCGGATCGGGCGGCTCGGTTACCGCCTCGCGCCGAACGCCCGAGCCGTGGTGGCGGCGAACCAAGCCCAGGTCCTCGGCAGAGCGGCGGACGATCCCCTCGTGCGGTCCTCGACCGAGGAGGCGTTCGCGCTCTACGGCCGTTTCTGGGTTGACGCGTTCCATCTGCCGACCTTGAGCGACGAGGAGATCCTCGCCCGCGTGCGCTGCGACACCGTCGACCGGCTGTGGGAGGCCGACGCGGCGGGGAAGGGCGCGGTCTTAGCGCTGCCGCACATCGGGAACTGGGACGCGGCCGGCCGCTGGATGACGGCGATCGGGCTCCCGCTCGTCTCGGTCGCTGAGGAGCTCCACCCGCGCCGGCTGTTCGATCTGTTCCTGGAGCACCGACGCTCGTTGGGGATGGACATCGTCGGTCTCTCCGATGCGAACGTCGGCCGCCAGCTCGCCGCATCCCTCGCCGCCAATCGGATGGTCGCGCTCGTGGCCGACCGGGACTTCGGCGGACGGGGTGTCGAGGTGGAGATGTTCGGCAGGACCCGGCGCCTGCCGGCCGGGCCGGCGCTCCTGTCCCTCACGACCGGCGCGCCCTTGATGGTCACGCCGGTCTACACGACCGCGGACGGCTGGCGCATCCAGATCAGCGCGCCGTTGACGATCGAGTCGAGCGGAGATCGTCGGACCGATGTGCGCGCCCTGACGACGCTGATGGCGCGAGCGTTCGAGGAGGCGATCTCCGCCGCGCCGTCCGACTGGCACCTGTTCCAGCCCGGCTGGGAACGGTGAGGGTCGCCCTCGCCTGCCCGTACGCCTGGGACGACCCGGGCGGCGTCCAGGTTCACGTCGGCGAGCTCGCGCGCCACCTCCTGGACGCGGGCCACGCCGTCGTCGTGCTGACGCCGGCGCGTCGAGCGCCATCCGAACCCTGGGTGGTGGCCGTCGGGCGGCCGGTGCGCTTGCGGTACAACGCATCGAGCGCTCCGATCGACCCGCGACCGTGGTCCTATCGCAGGGTTCGTGATGCGCTCGATCGGTTCCGACCGGACGTCGTGCACGTGCACGAACCGGAGACCCCGAGCACCGCGATGTGGGCGACGCTCGCATCCCGAGCACCCGTCGTAGCCACGTTCCATTCCGGGGCCGACCGCTCGCGTCTGTTCGACGTGTCCGCCCCACTCGTGCGGAGGGTGACTGACCGCATCGGCGTTCGGATCGCGGTCTCGCGGGCCGCGGAGCGCTTCGTGGCGCCACGGATCGGCGGGTCGTTCGAGATCGTGCCGAACGGCGTCGACGTCGAACGCTTCGCGAGCGCCAGCCCCGCCGATCTCGGACCGGGCACGAACGTGTTGTTCGTCGGGCGGCTCGACGAGCGCAAAGGGTTCGCGGTGACGGTCGCTGCGTTCGCGCTCCTCGCGCCGAGGCGGCCGGACCTGCGGCTGATCGTGGTCGGCGACGGCCCCGAGCGGGGAGCCGTGGAGAGCCTCCCGACCCTCGTTCGATCCCGCGTCACGATGCTGGGAAGCGTCGCGAACCGCGACCTCCCTCCGTACGAGACGGCGTGCGACCTCTACCTCGGCACCTCGGTCGGCGGTGAGAGCTTCGGCTACGTCCTGGTGGAGGCGATGGCGGCCGGACTGCCGGTCGTCGCGAGCCGGATCCCGGGCTACGACGAGGTCCTGCGCGACGGCGTCGAGGGGCTCCTCGTCCCTCCACGGGACCCGGCCTCCGTCGCTGCGGCGGTGGGGAAGATCCTCGACGATCCGGACCTGGCGACGGCGATGTCGGCGGCCGGCCGGGAACGGGCCCGGAGCTTCGATTGGCGGGTCGTGGCGGCGCGGATCGAGGAGCTGTACGCGCGGGCCGTGGCCCGGGGGCCGCTACGATAGGCCGGTGGTGGCCGTCTGGATCCTGATCGGGCTCGTCGTCGTGCTCGTCGTGTGGACGATCCTCACGTTCAATCGGCTCGTCTCGCTCCGCAACCGGGTCGACAACGGGTGGTCGCAGATCGACGTGCAGCTCCGTCGTCGCTACGACCTGATCCCGAACCTCGTCGAGACGGTCAAGGGATATGCCGCGCATGAGCGCGAGCTCTTCGAACACGTCACGGAGGCACGCTCCCAGGCGATGCAGGCGTCGAAGATCGAGGATCAGGCGCAAGCGGAGAACGCGATCACCAGCGGGCTCGGTCGGCTGATCGCGGTCGCCGAGCAGTATCCCGACCTGAAGGCGAACCAGAACTTCCTGGCCCTCCAGGAAGAGCTGACGGGCACCGAGTCGAAGATCGCCTACGCCCGGCAGTTCTACAACGACCAGGTCGCGAAGTTGAATACGCAGATCCAGCGGTTCCCGGCGAGCGCGATCGCGCGTCGTGCCCATTTCGAGCCGCGCGCCTTCTTCGACATCGACGACCCGGTCCGCGGGCCGGTGCAGGTGGACATCTAGCCCGTGTACGAACAGATCGCCGCGAACAAGCGCAAGACGTTCCTGCTCCTGTTCATCGCGTTCATCATGCTGGGCGTCATCGGGTATGCGATCGGGATGCTCTCCGGGATGGGATGGGCGGCCGTCGCGATCGCCCTCGCCCTCGCGGTCGTCTTGCAGCTGGGCGCGTACTTCTCCGGCGACAAGCTGGTGCTCGCGTCGGCACGGGCGCGAGAGGTCACGGCGGAGGAAGAGCCCCGGCTGCACAACATCGTGGAGGGTCTGGCGATCGCGGCCGGCGTTCCGAAGCCGCGCGTGTACGTCGTACCGGAGCAAGCCCCGAACGCCTTCGCCACGGGGCGCGACCCCGACCATTCGTCGATCGCCGTGACGCAGGGACTCCTGGACATGATGGAACGCGTCGAGCTCGAAGGCGTGATCGGCCACGAGATGTCCCACGTGGTGGACCGGGACATCTTGTACGGCACGATGGTCGCGACCGTGATCGGCGCGATGGTGTTGATCTCGGAGTTCTTCATGCGCAGCTGGTGGTGGGGCGGGTTCGGCGGACGCCGCAGCAGCAACGATGGCGGTGGCGGCGGAGGGGGGCTCGAGCTGATCGTCTTCGCGATCGGGTTCGCCCTGTTGATCCTCGCACCGATCTTCGGTCAGCTGATCCAGCTCGCGGTGTCGAGGAACCGGGAGTACCTCGCCGACGCGCAGGGCGCGATGCTCACGCGGTACCCGCCGGGCCTGATCAGCGCTCTCAAGAAGATCCGCGACGCGCCGCACGCGATGCGATCGGCGAACAACGCGACGGCACATCTGTGGCTGGACCAGCCTTCACGCGTCCCGGGTCAGGAGAGCGGACGGATGGAACGCCTGTTCTCGACACACCCGCCGATCGACGAGCGGATCCACCGCTTGGAAGAGATGTGACGATCCGGCTGAGTTAGCCCCGGGTTGTTGAGTGGGCCTCGAGCCGCCGGTACCATGCGCGTCCGGCTCCCTCCGGAGCCCGAACCTACATCCGAACCCTCTTCGTCGACCCCGGGAGGTCCAACGTTGTCCCTCACCCGACGCGGGAAGGCCCTGATCACCATCCTCGGCGCGTTCGCCCTCGTCGCCGTCGGCGGCATCGCCCTCGCCCTCACCGGCCACGCGCCGGCCCCGATCCAGCGGGCCGTCGACGCGGTCACGGGACGCGAGCAGGCACCCCCGCCGCCGACCTGTCCACTGACCGGCAAGCTCGCCCCCGGCGGGAAGGTCCCGCACCGGCCGGCGCTCGCCGTGAAGGTCGAGAACACGCCCGACGCCTACCCGCTCGCCGGTCTGCAGAACGCCGACATCGTGTACGAGGAGTTGGTGGAGGGCGGCATCACCCGCTTCATGGCGCTCTACCAGTGCAAGACGTCGCCCCGCGTGGGGCCCGTCCGCAGCGCGCGGACGACGGATCCGCGCGTCCTGCTGCAGTTCGGCCCGCGGTCCTTGCTCGCGTACTCCGGGGGGCAACGGGCGGTGGTGAACGATATCGGTCGGACCACGCTGAAGAGCTACGACGAGACGAGCGGCGGCGACGCGTTCGCGCGCGACGACGGTCGCGTGATGCCGCACAACCTGTTCCTCAACACCACCAAGCTGTGGTCCGAAGCCGGACCGGCCGCGACGAAAGCGGGGCCGCCACGCCGGGTCTTCACCTTCGCGGCGGCAACCCCCTCCCACGCGAAGCGGGTCTCCGGGGTCACGCTCACGTTCTCGTACGCGAACACCGCTGCCTGGTCCTGGCTCCCGGCCCGCGGTACGTGGCAACGGCTCCTGGACGGCGCGCCGATGACCCTCGAGAGCGGCACGCCGATCACGGCCACGAACGTCGTGATCCAACAGGTCGTCGTGACCGCGAGCAACCTGGTGGATGTGCTGGGGAATCCGTCGCCCGAGGTCACGCTGACCGGCACCGGTAAGGCCTGGGTGCTCCGCGACGGCCGCCTGATCGCCGGACATTGGTCTCGTCCGGTGATGGGCGCGATCACCAAGTTCGAGACGAAGGACGGAACGATCATCCCGCTCGCGCCCGGGAACACGTGGGTCGAGCTGCTCCCGAAGGGCACCGCGCCGGCGTTCCAGACGTAAGGAACGCTACGTCCCCGCGTCGGAAGCGAACACGGCGTAGAGCCGTGCCGCCTCCGTCCGCAGCGCGTGGAGGTCGTCCGTGCGGTAGGCGGTGAGCATCCCCGTCTTCAGATCTTCCCGGAGCGCGGACGGGCGGGGGATCGCTCGCTCGCGCTCGACGTCGCTCGAGGCGCGGCCGCGCTCGTCCGCTTCGATCTCGCCGAAGATCCGCGCGACGTTCTCGTCCGTTGGGTCGAACGTCCCGAAGTCCGTCCCGAACCGTCCGTTCACACGGGCGATCACAGCCGCGAGATCCGTCGTCACCTCTCCGAACGTCCCGACCACGAGCCGATCGCGGTACGGCAGGAGCGGACGGTGGAACCGGACGTAGCCGCGGAGCGCGCCGCGCAGCGAGATCGACGGCGTGCGGATCACGTAGCTGATGATCGCGTCTTCCGGTTCGCGGACGATGACGAGGGCCGGGATCTCGTGGCGAACACCGTCGATGAGCGTGGACGGCGAGTGGGTGTGGTGCGCGATCTGGACCGCGTGCGGCTCCTGGGCCAGGCGGAACGCCGCCACCACGAAGGACTGGGCGCTCCTGGCGAACGCCTCGATCACGATCTCTGTGTCTGGGTGCACGATCTCGCCGTGCCTGCGCCAACGGGCGAGCGGCACCGCGATCGTGGGGTGCTCCGCGAGGATCGTCTTGCTCTCCCAGCCGGCTCTCGCGAGTCCCTGACGGGCGAGTGAGACCACCCGCGATCGTGTTCTTCCCGACTCGTCCGCGGAGGTCGCTCGCACGTTCGGACGATAGCGCGGTCAACGGGGGCCTGGCCGCGCCGTTCCCTCAGATCCGGGCGCGGTGAGGCCGGCGGTACACTCGCGGGAGCGATCGGTGAAGGAGGGCGCATCGTGGAGCGCGAGACCGGGACGTTCCGGGTGAAGGCAGGGCTGGCGGAGATGCTGAAGGGCGGCGTCATCATGGACGTCACCACCGCCGAGCAGGCCAAGATCGCCGAGGACGCCGGCGCGTGCGCCGTCATGGCGCTCGAACGTGTGCCCGCCGACATCCGCAGGGAGGGTGGCGTCGCGCGGATGGCCGACGCCACCAAGATCGAGGAGATCCAACAGGTCGTCACGATCCCGGTCATGGCGAAGGCTCGGATCGGGCACTTCGTCGAGGCGCAGATCCTCCAGTCGCTCGGCGTGGACTACGTCGATGAGTCCGAGGTGCTCACGCCGGCCGACGAGGAGTTCCACATCGACAAGTGGGCTTTCACCGTGCCGTTCGTCTGCGGTGCGCGGAACCTGGGCGAGGCGCTCCGGCGGATCGCTGAGGGCGCCGCCATGATCCGCACGAAGGGCGAGGCCGGTACCGGCAACGTCGTCGAGGCCGTCCGGCATCAGCGCACCATGCTCCGCGAGATCGCCTGGCTCACGACGTTGCGCCCGGAGCAGCACGTGGGCGCGGCCAAGGACCTCGGCGCCTCCGTCGAGCTGGTCCGCGACGTGGCCGCAACCGGAAGACTTCCGCTCGTGAACTTCGCCGCGGGAGGGCTCGCCACCCCTGCGGATGCGGCGCTCATGATGCAGCTGGGCGTCGACGGGGTGTTCGTCGGTTCGGGGATCTTCAAGTCCGAGGATCCGGCTCCGCGCGCGCGTGCGATCGTCGAGGCGACGACGCACTTCAACGATCCCGACGTGCTCGCGAAGGTCTCGCGCGGCCTCGGCGAGCCGATGCCCGGTCTCGACATGAACGAGATCGGCGAGGAGGGTCTCCTCCAGACCCGCGGGTGGTAGGGCGAGGTGCCGTGAAGGCTGGTGTCCTCGCGCTGCAGGGCGACTTCCGGGAACACGTTCGGATGCTCGGCGCGGCCGGCGCGATGCCGGTCGAGGTTCGGACCTCCGCTGAGCTCGCCGGTGTCGACTGCCTGGTGATCCCGGGCGGCGAATCCACGACGATGGGCAAGCTGGCTCGCGCCGACGGACTGGTCGGCCCGATCCGTCAGCGAGCGGCCGAGGGGATGCCGGTCTTCGGGACCTGCGCGGGCATGATCGTCATGGCCGAACGGGTGGAGGGCGGCGAGCCGCTGCTCGGGCTGATCGATATCACGGTGCGCCGCAACGCGTATGGACGCCAAGTGGACTCGTTCGAGGCTGACCTCACGGTCACCGGTATCGATCACCCGGTCCGAGGCGTGTTCATCCGAGCGCCGTGGGTGGAGGACGTGGGACCCGACGTCCGCGTGCTCGCCGAGCACGAGGGCCATCCGGTCGTCCTGGAGCAAGGGAACCTCATCGTGGCATCCTTCCATCCGGAGCTCGTCGGTGAGACCGCGCTCCACGAGTACCTGTTGAGGAAGGTGTAACCCGATGTCCGGACACTCCAAATGGGCCACGATCAAGCGGAAGAAGGAGGCGACCGACTCCAAGCGGTCGAACATGTACGCGAAGCTGTTGCGGGCGGTCGAGGTCGCAGCGCGCGAGGGTGGGGGCAACGTCGACGGCAACATGACGCTCGCGTCGGCCGTCGAGAAGGCGAAGAGCTTCTCGGTTCCCAACGACAACATCGAACGTGCGATCAAGCGCGGGACGGGCGAAGATGACTCGGGCGCCCGGTACGAGGAGTTGACGTACGAGGGCTACGCGGCCGGCGGCGTCGCCCTGCTGATCCAGACGCTCACCGACAACCGGAACCGTACCGGACAAGAGATCCGGCACGCGTTCACGCGGAACAACGGCAACCTGGGCGAGCAAGGGAGCACCGCGTGGATGTTCACGCGCAAAGGGTTGATCGTCGTCGAGAAGCACTTCGCGCCCGATGAGGATCGGCTCCTCGAGCTCGCCCTCGAGTCTGGCGCTGAGGATCTGGGCGATTCCGAGAGCTCGTGGGACATCACCACCGATCCCGGCGGACTTCAAGGAGGTGAGCACCGCGCTCGAGGGGGCGGGTGTCCACGTGTCCTCTGCGGAGATCACGATGCTCCCGCAGACCTCGATCCCGGTCGATGGTGGCGAGGCGCGACAGGTCCTCCAGTTGATCGAGGCGCTCGAGGATCTGGATGATGTCCAGGCCGTCTACGCGAACTTCGATATCGCCGAAGAGCTCATGGCCTCGCTCTGAGGGCGATCTTTGCCCGTCCCGCGGTGATTGCCCGGTCCCACGCCGCCGCCTAGACTGCACGAACAGATGTTCGATACGTGTGTGCTCGGCGTCGATCCCGGCGTGGCGCGCCTCGGCCTCGCGGTCGTGGCCCGGCGCGACCGCAAGCCGGTCCTGTTGTGGAGCGACACCGTGATCACCACGTCCGATCTGCCGGAAGCGGTTCGGCTGCAGATGATCTCCGTAGCTGTGCGAGCCGCGATCGTGGAGCACCGGCCGGGCTCCGTCGCCCTGGAACGGGTCGCGTGGAACGTGAACAAACGGTCCGCGATGGCGGTGGCTCGCGCGACCGGCGTGGTGATGGCGGCCGCCGCCGAGGCCGGCCTCGCGGTCGAGGAGTACGGTTCGCTCGAGGTCAAGAACGCGATCACCGGGGCGGGCAATACCGACAAGGCGCAGATCCGGACCGCGCTCATCCGCGTGCACGGCCTCGCCGATGTGCCGGAACAACCCGACGCGGCGGACGCCGTGGCGATCGCGGTGACCCACCTCGTACGCTCCCGCTTCGCCCAGGCGGCGGCTCGGGCGGGGGCTCGATGATCGCGTTCTTGGAGGGCGAGGTCGCGGAGAAGCACGGGGCCCGCGTCGTCCTCGACGTTGGAGGTGTCGGCTACGACCTGCTCGTGCCGACCTCGACGCTCGCGGCCCTGCCGCCCGTCGGCCGGCGCGTGCGGATCCAGACCCGGATGGTCGTCCGCGACGACGCGATGCTCCTCTACGGTTTCGGTTCGCCCGACGAACGCGAGCTCTTCGACCTGCTGACCGGCGTGACCGGCGTCGGCCCCAAGGTCGCGCTCGCGTTCCTGTCTTCGCTGACCCCGGATGCGATCCGTCGGTCCGTCGTCGCCGGTGACGCCGCTGCGCTCACCGTGGTGCCGGGGGTCGGGAAGAAGGTCGCACAACGGGTCATCCTGGATCTCCGCGACCGTCTGGGCGGCGACGGCGACCTCGTCGTGGAGGGACCGCTCGCCGACGTCCGCGAGGCGCTCCTGTCCCTCGGGCTCACGCCGCAGGAGGCGAGCGTTGCGATGAGTGGCATCGAGGTCGACGACCGCCCGGTCGACGAGCTCCTCAAGATCGCACTGCAACAGGTCGGCCGATGACCGACGAGGATCGCGTGGTCGATGGCGGAGAGCTCCCAGACGACCCGGAGTTCGACGTGGCGCTCCGTCCACGGACGCTCGTGGAGTTCGTGGGCCAAGATCGCGTGAAGGAACAGCTCGCGCTCCTGATCGAGGGCGCTCGCCAGCGGGGAGAGCCGGTCGACCATCTGCTCTTCAGCGGCCCGCCGGGACTCGGCAAGACCACGCTCGGCCAGATCGTGGCGAACGAGATGGGTGCCGGCTTCCAGCCCACATCGGGTCCTGCGCTCGACCGACCGAGCGATCTCGCCGCGATCCTCACGAACCTCGATGACGGCGACGTCCTGTTCGTCGATGAGATCCACCGGATGCCGCGGACCGTCGAAGAGGTGCTGTATCCGGCGCTCGAGGACTTCAACCTGGATGTCGTCTTGGGCAAAGGGCCGACGGCTCGGAGCATCCGCTTGGAGCTTCCCCGGTTCAGCCTGATCGGGGCGACGACCCGTCCGGGCCGGATCACGCTCCCACTGCGCGAACGGTTCGGTTTCTCTCCCCGGCTCGACTACTACCCGGTCGAGGACCTCGGGCGCATCGTCCGGCGGTCGGCGGGCATCCTCGGCGTCAGCACGGACGCCGACGGGGCGTCAGAGATCGCCCGACGGTCCCGAGGTACCCCGAGGATCGCGAACCGGCTGCTCCGGCGTGTGCGCGACTTCGCGGAGGTTCGGCACGACGGCGCGATCGACGGCGACGTCGCCCGGGCCGGGCTCGAGCTGTTCGAGGTCGATGACGAAGGGCTCGACCGGCTCGACCACGCCGTGCTCAGGGTCGTGATCGACAAGTTCGGCGGAGGGCCGGTCGGACTGTCCACCATCGCCGCGGCCATCGGCGAAGAGCAGGACACGATCGAAGACGTGGTCGAGCCCTACCTGATGCAGCTCGGGTTCCTGAAGCGGACGCCGCGGGGTCGGGTGGCCACCCACCGCGCCTACCTCCACCTGGGGATCCCGACGCCTGCCACGCTCCCGATCTAGCCGAGCACCCGCCCGTCGTCGCGTGGCCGGAGGGGTAGACTCCCTGGCCGGTCCCTGAGAGAGACGGCCGAAGAGACGGCCAAAGAGACGGCCAAAGAGACGGCCGAAGAGACGGCCGAAGAGACGGAAGGTTCACGAGCATGCTTGCTGTCATCGGTGCGACATCCAGCCAGAGCAATCCTCTCGCCCTCTTCCTGCCGCTCGTGCTCATGGGTGGCGTCTTCTACTTCCTGCTGATCCGCCCACAGCAACGACGGGTGCGCGCTCAGCAAGCTCTCGTGAACGCGATCGAGGTCGGCGACGAAGTCATGACGAACGGCGGGATCTTCGGTTCGGTCATCGCGATCGACGACGACGAGGGGATCGTGACCGTCGAGATCGCGCCGGGGACCCAGGTCCGCATGGTGAAATCGGGGATCGCCCGGCGCCTGACCGAGGACGAGGATGACTACGCCGACGAGGATGAGTCCGAGGAAGAGGACCAGCAGTTCTCGTGAGCGAGCCCACCGCGTCGGGACCCACGACGCCTCCCAGCGCGACCGTCACCCTGCCGGACGTCCAAGACGATCCCGAGCTCTCGCTGTTCATCACGTCGGCGGATCGCGTGATGGAGGGGATGGGCTATACGGAGCACGGGTTCCGGCACGCGAACCTGGTCGCGAGCATCTCCTACCAGGTCCTCCACCGCCTGGGATTCAGCGAGCGCGAGGCGGATCTGGCCTGCGTCGCCGGCTACCTGCACGACGTGGGCAACATGCTCACGCGTGATTCCCATGCGCAGACGGGCGCGCTCCTCGTGTACCAGGCGTTGAAGGAACGGGCGTCGGGCCCGGACCTCGCGACGATCATGTCGGCGATCGCGAATCACGAGGAGGATCAGGGCTACGCGGTCTCACCGGTCTCGGCTGCGGTGATCCTGGCGGACAAGTCGGACGTGCATCGGAGCCGGGTTCGCCGCTCCGGGCAGACCGCCGTGGACATCCACGACCGGGTCAATTCGGCCGTCGAACAATCGTTCCTGCGGGTAGACTCAGACGCCCGGACCGTCACGCTCGAGCTGACGATCGACACCGGGCTCAGCCAAGTGATGGAGTACTTCGAGATCTTCCTGGGCAGGATGCAGATGTGCCGCCACGCTGCGGAGCAGCTGGACGCGCGCTTCCGTCTGACGATCAACGGGGCTGAGCTAGCGTGAAGCAGACGCGCTGGCTCTGGGCTTCGATCGCGTTCGTCGGCGTGCTCGTGCTGGCCTCGCTCGTCGGCTTCGCCACCGGGGCGCTCAAGCCCACGCTCGGCCTCGACCTGGAGGGCGGCGTCTCCGTGATCCTCCAGGCGCCAGCAGGAACACCCGACGCCGTGATGCAACAGGCCCTGGAGAACATCCGCAACCGCGTCGACTCGGTCGGTGTGGGCGAACCGCAGATCTACGTCTCGGGCCGCAACATCGAGGTGCAGCTCCCCGGCCTGGCGAAAGGCACGGTGGAACAGCGCTCCAAGACGCAGTACTGCGTGATCGGTGCGAGCGACGCGAACTACGGCTGCAGCGCCGCCAAGACCGACGCCGACAGCCAACTCTCTGACATCTCGGTCACCCAGCAAACGCAGGTCTGCCTGAAGAGCGACACGCTGACCGTCGACAACGTGTGCTACGGCTCGGACAAGGATGCGAAGTCGGCGATCACCGCACTCACGGCGACGCAGGCCACGTCGGGCACGAACAACGGTAAGTGGTGCGTTCAGGACCCTGGCGGTGCCACGTACGGGTGCTTCGACACGCAGAAGGAAGCCACGAAGGCGAAGGCAGGACTGTCCACCACGACGACCACCCAGTTCTGCCTGGCGGGCGCCGGCTCGGCGAACCTGCCGTGCGGGTTCACGGACAAGGCATCGGCGGACGCGGCGCTGAAGGCGATCGCGGTGAAGACGTTCGACACGGAGTACTGCGTGCTCAGCTCCGCCGACGTGAACCTCGGGTGCTACCTGACGCAGGCCGACGCAGAGCGGAGGCTCCAAGACACCGGTCAGTCGCGGCTGATCGACTTGATCGGCACCACGGCGCGACTGGAGCAGCGCGAGGTGCTACAGGTGTTGCAGCCGAGCGACCCGACGTTCGCGTCGCAGGCGCTCACCTGCGACAACGACCCCACCACCACGACCCCCGCGTGCCCTGCCGACGCCAACACGCTGAAGGATCAAGACGTGTGGTTACTGGGGAAGAGCGACGGCGCCAAATACCACCTCGGAAAGGTCCTCGTGACGGGCGACATGATCAAGAAGGCGACCGCGGTGTACCGCTCCGCGAGCTCGACGAACCTGTCGACCGGCTGGGAGATCAGCTTCGACCTCACGAAGGACGGATCCGGGGTCTTCTCCGACGTGACCACGCAGCTCCAGGGCAAGCAGCTGGCGATCGTCCTGGACTACGAGGTGATCTCCGCACCGACGATCCAATCGCCGATCACCAACGGCAGCGGCGTGATCACCGGGAGCTTCACGAAACAACGCGCGGAGGACTTGGCCACCGTGTTGAACGCCGGCGCTCTGCCGGTGCAGCTGACCAAGCTGCAGACGCTGACGGTGAGCGCGACGCTCGGACAGGAATCGCTCAAGCAAGGCATCATCGCCGGAGCGGTTGGTCTGGTGTTGCTCTTCCTCTACCTGCTCTTCTACTACCGGCTGCTGGGTGTGGTCGCCTGGATCGGGATGTCGATCTGGGCGATCCTCGCGCTCGCGTTGATCTCGCTCGCCGGCACGGCTTTCGGCTACGCGCTCACGCTCGCGGGCATCGCGGGACTCGTGATCTCGCTCGGGGTGACGGCCGATTCCTACATCGTGTTCTTCGAACGGTTGAAGGACGAGGTCCGCCACGGCAAGACCGCCCGATCGGCGGTGCAGCCGGCCTTCAAACGGGCGTACCGCACGATCGTCGCCGCCGACATGGTGACGGGGATCGCCGCCGTCGTGCTGTACCTCACCGCGGTGAGCTCCGTGCGCGGCTTCGCCCTGACGCTCGGCGTGGCCACGCTGCTCGACCTGTTCGTCGTCTACTTCTTCAAGCGCCCGACGGTGTTCCTGATCGCGCGGAACCAACGGCTGGTGTCGCTGCGAGGCTTCGGTTTGCAGAGCGGGGTCGCCGGTGACGTCGAGCCAGCCCCTGCGCCTCGATCGCCAGCTCCCGTCGCGGGAGGTTCGAAGTGAACTGGCGGCACGCGGTCGACACGTACCGGGGTCACACGATCCCCGACTTCCACATCATCGAACATCGCAACCGTTGGTTCTTGGCGTCAGGCATCGTCATCGCCCTGTCGATCTTCGGGTTGGTCTTCAAAGGACTGAACTACTCGATCGACTTCGAGGGCGGAGCCCAACTCCAGTACACGTTCACGACGCAAGTGAGCGTTCAGGATGTCTCCGGCATCCTCGCCAAGAACGGTCACCCGGACTCCGAGGTGCAGATCGCGAACGGCGACACCGTCCTCATCCGCACGACGACCCTGACCTCCGATCGCGAGGGGTCGGACGCCCTGCTGAAGGCGCTCGCCGATCAGGCGGGCATCACCGTGGCCGATATCAACCAACAGGACGTCGGCCCCACGTGGGGTAAGGAGATCTCGAAGAAGGCTCTGAGCGGCCTGATCATGGTCCTGCTGGCGATCACCCTGTACATCTCCCTGCGATTCGAATGGAAGATGGCGATGGGAGCCATGATCGCCCTCGTCCACGATGTGCTGATCACGGCCGGCGTCTACGCGCTGACCGGCCGGCAGGTGACGCCGGCCACGGTGATCGCCATCCTCACGATCCTCGGGTTCTCGCTGTACGACACCGTCGTGATCTACGACAAGATCAAGGAGAACACCGAGACCTCGGCGATGATCGCGCGGCTCGGGTACGCGGACACCGTGAACTACTCGCTGAACCAGGTGTTGATGCGGTCGGTCAACACGTCGCTCGTCGTGCTGCTCCCGATCCTGTCGCTGCTCTTCTTCGGCGGTTCCACGCTCAAAGACTTCGCGTTCGCGATGTTCGTGGGGGTCGCGACCGGTGCCTACTCGTCGATCTTCATCGCCGCCCCGGTGCTCACGATCTTCAAGACCCGCGAGCCGCGGTACCAACAGATGGAGGCTCGTCGCCAAGCCCGGGGGGCCAAGGAGCCGGCCATGTCGAAGGGTGTCACCGCGGCCTCGGTCGGGGGAGACGACATGGCGACCGTTCCCGCCGGGAGCGCGGCCACGAGCTCCGCCGCGGCAACCCGCACCACGGCTCGGACCTCCGCCGCTTCGCGGCCGCGTCCGAAGAGCAAGCGGAAGCCGCCGGCCAAGCGCAAGCGTCGCTGACCCCATGGACATCGAGGCGATCAAGGCCCTCATCCGCGACGTCCCCGACTTCCCCGAGCCGGGCATCGCGTTCAAGGACATCACACCGGTCCTCTCCGACCCGATCGCGTTCTCCACGATCATCGACCTGATCGTCGTTCACTTCGGCCGAGGCAACGTGGACAAGGTGGTCGGGATCGAAGCGCGCGGCTTCATCCTGGCCGCACCGGTGGCGTATCACTTCGGCGCGGGCGTCGTCCCGGTCCGCAAGAAGGGGAAGCTCCCGTGGAACACCGTCGCCGAGGAGTACGCGCTCGAGTACGGCACCGCGACGCTGGAGCTCCATCAGGACGCCGTCCGCCCCGGCGAGCGTGTGCTCGTCGTGGACGACGTGCTCGCGACCGGCGGCACCGCCCAGGCGGCGGCGTCGCTCGTCGAGCGGATCGGCGGCAAGATCTGCGGGATCGCCTGTCTGATCGAACTCGACTTCCTGAACGGTCGCGACAAGGTCGCGGGGCACGATCTGTTCACGCTGATCCACTACTGAGTCGAGCCCACGCCCGCAGCTAGACTGGGCCAGGAGGCGTGAGCGTGGACAGTCGCGAACAGATCAAGGCGGAACAGCGCCGAGGCGGTTTGCTCTCGCGCCTGCGGCCGGGCGACGGCGGCGCATCCCCGCGGATCGAGTCGCTCCTCAAGGCCGTCCGCGAGTACAACCCGAAGGCCGACACCAAAGAGATCCAGCGCGCCTTCGCCGTCGCCGAGGCCTCGCACGAAGGACAGAAGCGGATCTCCGGTGAGGACTTCATCGAGCATCCGATCGCCGTCGCGAGCATCTTGGCGGGTCTGCATCTGGACACGACCACGATCACGGCGGCCCTCCTGCACGACACGGTCGAGGACACCGACGTCACGTTGGCGATGATCGAGGAGGACTTCGGCGATGAGGTCGCCCGCATCGTCGACGGTCTCACCAAGCTGGAACGGATCGAGTTCAAGAGTCGCGAGCAGGAACAGGCGGAGAACGTCCGCAAGATGGTGGTCGCCATGGCCGGCGATATCCGCGTGCTGTTGATCAAGCTGGCGGACCGGCTCCACAACATGCGCACCCTCTCCGCCAAGGCCCCCGACAAGCAACGGTGGATCGCCACCGAGACCCTCGAGATCTACGCGCCGCTCGCCAATCGCCTCGGCGTGCAAGAGATGAAATGGGAACTCGAGGACCTGTCGTTCAAGACGCTGCATCCCGGGCCGTACCGCGAGATCGCGAGCCTGGTCGAAGCACGCCGCGGCGAGCGGCAGGCCCTGATCGACGACGTCACGTCGTCGCTCCGCGGCAAGCTGAAGGAGCTCGGGATCAAAGCGGAGGTCGAGGGACGACCGAAGCACCTGTATTCCATCTACGAGAAGATGGTGATCCGCGGCAAGGAGTTCAACGAGATCTACGACCTCGTGGGCGTGCGGATCCAGGTCGACAACCTCCGAGACTGCTACGGGGCGCTCGGCGCGATCCACGCTCTGTGGCGGCCCATCCCGGGACGCTTCAAGGACTACATCGCGATGCCCAAGTCGAACATGTACCAGTCGCTGCACACCACCGTCGTGGGCCCCGGGGGGAAGCCGCTCGAGATCCAGGTGCGGACCCGGGATATGCACCGCACGGCGCAGTTCGGGATCGCGGCGCACTGGCGATACAAGGAGGGCGGGAAGCAAGCTCGCGATGCGGCGGATCTAGCGTGGCTCGGTCAGATGATGGAGTGGCTGAAGGACATGGCCGATCCCCGCGAGTTCATGGAGGGGTTGAAGATCGACCTCTACGGCGGTCAGGTCTTCGTCTTCACCCCGCGCGGCGACGTGGTCAACCTCCCGGCGGGAGCCACGCCGGTCGACTTCGCGTACGCGATCCACACCGAGGTCGGCCATCGCACGATCGGCGCCAAGGTGGGGGGCAAGCTGGTCCCACTCGACTACGAGCTCCGGACGGGTGACAGCATCGACATCCTCACGTCGAAGGCACAGGGCGAAGGCCCGTCGCAGGACTGGCTGCAGTTCGTGAAGACGCCGCGTGCCCGATCGAAGATCCGGCAGTGGTTCGCGCGTGGACGTCGCGAGGACGCCATGGACCAAGGTCGCGATGCGCTCCAGCGATTGATGCGCAAGCAGAACCTCCCGTTCAAGCGCCTGGCCACGGAGGAAGCTCTCGGCCAACTCGCGACCGAGGAGCTGAAGTACCCGGACCTTGACGCCCTGTACGTGGCGGTGGGGGAGGGGCACGTCTCACCGCAGTCGGTCGTGGCGCGCTTGTCGCGCGTGCTGAGCGGGACCCCCGAGGAGGATGTCACCGACGTCCCGCTAGCGCGGCCCGTTCGGCTCGGGTCGCCGTCCGCGACCGACATCGACCAGGGCGTGATGGTGCGGGGGCTGCCGGACGTCTGGGTTCGCCTCGGGCGTTGCTGCACGCCGGTCCCCGGTGACGAGATCCTGGGGTTCGTGACCCGCGGGCAGGGCGTCTCCGTCCACCGTACCGATTGCCCCAACGCGAAGGCGTTGCAGCAGGAGCCCGAGCGGTTGATCGAGGTGACCTGGGCCGAAGGCAAACCCACGTCGTTCGTCGTCGCGGTCCTCGTCGAGGCGCTCGATCGCACGCGGCTGCTGTCCGACGTGGCGACCGCGCTCTCGGACAACCATGTGAACATCCTCTCGGCGACGTCGGCGACCGGACGCGATCGGATCACCCGACTCCGGTTCACGTTCGAACTGGGCGACATCGCACATCTGTCGAGCGTGCTGGCGGCCGTGAAACGCGTAGAGAGCGTGTTCGACGCGTATCGCATCGTCCCGAGCTGACGATGCGGATCGTGCTCCAGCGGGTCGCCCGCGCATCGGTGTCCGTGGGGGACGCCGCGATCGCTGCGATCGACCGTGGATATCTGCTCCTCGTGGGGATCGGCGTGTCGGACGACCCGGGCGACGCGGACCGCCTGGCGGAGAAGATCGCCAACCTCCGGCTGTTCGCCGACGAGGACGGCAAGACCAACCTCTCCCTGGCGGACGTGGACGGGGCCGTGCTCGTGGTGTCGCAGTTCACGCTGTACGCCGACGTCCGGAAGGGCCGGCGTCCGTCGTGGACCGGCGCCGCGGATCCCGAGGTCGCAGCCGGCCGCGTCGAGGCGTTCGCGCAGGCTCTCGAGGCCCGCGATATCCCGGTCCAGCGCGGGCGGTTCGGTGCGCACATGCTCGTCGAGCTCGCGAACGACGGGCCCTTCACCCTCATCCTGGACTGACGTCCGCGGGCTCGCCGCGACCTCCGGCGAGGCCGGTGGGTACCATGGGCGCCTCATGTGGCAGGACGTCTTCGACAAGAACGCCTACGGCACGAACTGTTGGCTCCTCGCGGCGGACGGGAGCGACGACGCGGTGGTCGTCGACCTCGGTTTCGAACCCGATCGGGTGCGGGCGTTGCTCGACGCCGCCGGCAAGCGGGCCGTGGCGGTGCTGCTCACGCATGCACACCTTGATCACGCGGAGGCGGCGGGGGAGTTCGCCGGCGATGACGTCCCCGTGTTCGTCCATGAGGCGGACGCGGTCGCCTTCCACGATCCTGAGCGCTGGAACCCGGGCTTCGAGAACCCACTCGCCGAGGTGAAGGATCTGCGGATGTTGATGGACGGCGACGTGCTCACGTTCGCCGGCTTCCGGATCGAGGTCCTGCACACGCCCGGGCACACGCCCGGACATTGCTGCTTCCGCACGGACGCGCTCGTCTGCTCGGGCGATCTCGTCTTCGCCGGGTCGATCGGCCGCTCGGACTTCCCGAACTCCTCACCCACGGATATGGGGATGAGCCTGCGGCGGTTCCTGGCGTTGGCCGATGAGCTGCCGGTGTTCCCCGGACACGGGCCGACCACCACCGTCGGTCGCGAACGCTCGTCGAACCCGTTCCTGGTGGGGCTCGGCTGATGGAGCTCGCGCCGCCGCGCGGCACCCAGGACCTGTTACCGCCTGGCTCCGAGGCCATGCTCGGGTTGTACGAGGAGGCGCACCGGATCGCGCGGCTGTTCGGTTTCCGCTACGTGGAGACGCCGATGTTCGAGCACACCGAGCTCTTCACGAGGAGCTCGGGCGACACCTCCGACGTCGTGACCAAAGAGATGTACACGTTCGAGGACAAGGGGGGCCGTTCGATCACGCTACGGCCCGAGAGCACGGCGTCGGTCGTCCGAGCCTATCTGTCGCACGTGCAGGAGCTCCCCAACCCGTTCAAGGGGTACTACGTGGGAGCCGAGTTCCGGCACGCGCGACCTCAGACCGGACGGCTGCGCGAGTTCCGGCAGTTCGGGATCGAGGTGCTCGGGATCGAAGCACCGCTCGCCGACGTCGACGTGATCGTCCTGGGCGAACGGTACCTGCAGGACCGCGGGCTCCAGCGATACCGGCTCCATCTCAACTCGATCGGCGATGCCGCCTGCCGCCCCGCGTATCGGGACGAGCTCGTCGCCTACCTCGAGCCGTTCCGCGACCAGCTCGACCGAGACTGCCAGGCGCGCCTGACCAAGAACCCGCTCCGCGTCTTCGACTGCAAGGTCGACGGGCAGAAGGACTTCGTGCTCGCGGCCCCGACGATCGTCGAGCGCCTCTGTGAGCCGTGCTCGACGCACTTCGCGACCGTGCAGGTGGGGCTCGATGCGGCCGGGGTGTCGTACGACCTGGATCCGCGGCTGGTCCGCGGGTTGGATTACTACACGCGCTCCACGTTCGAGTGGATCTCGTCGGCGATGCCCTCGGACCAGTCGGCGACCGTGAACGCGGGCGGACGCTACGACGGCTTGGCGGAGGCGCTCGGCGGACCGGCCACGCCGGGGGTCGGGTTCGCGATGGGCTTGGACCGAGTGCTGCTGGCGATCGAGGCGGAGGGTCTGGAGCGTCCCGGCCCGCGCGGGCCGCGATGCTTCGTGGTCGCGATGGGGGACGACGCCCGGGAAGCGGCGCGAACCCTGATCGCGGTGCTCCGCGACGCGGGCATCGGCGTCGCCGGCAGCTACGAGGAGCGGCCGCTCAAGGCGCAGCTCAAGATGGCGGACCGGGCCGGCTCGGCGTTCGTCGCGATCCTCGGCGAGCAGGAGTTGGCGGAGGGTACCGTGACGCTTCGGCGGCTCGCCGACGGGAACCAGAAGGTGGTGCCCGTGACGGACGTGGCGGATCGGTTGTCGCGCGGGGATGGCTGGGACGAGATGACGTGAGCGACATGCGAACGAGCATGCGGACGCACGCGTGCGGTGAGCTGCGCGCGTCGGACGCGGGGGTGGCTGTGACGCTCTGCGGCTGGGTCGCGCATCGGCGCGACCACGGAGGCGTGACGTTCATCGATCTCCGGGACCGCGAGGGTTCCGTGCAGGTCGTGTTCCATCCGGAAGAAGCTCCCGAGGCGCACGCGGACGCGCAGGGACTCGGCGCTGAGGACGTGGTCCGCGTCTCCGGCGCGGTTCGTCTCCGTCCGACGGGGATGGCCAACCTCAACCTGGAGACGGGGGAGTTGGAGGTGGCCGCATCGTCGATCGAGATCCTGGCGGAGTCCGACACGCCGCCGTTCCCGATCGAGGATCGGATCGAGGCCGGCGAGGAGCTGCGGCTGCGTTACCGCTACCTCGACCTGCGCAGACCGGAGATGACGAGGATCCTGCGCATGCGCCACACGATCAACCGGATCATGCGCGAGCACATGGAGACGCTCGGCTTCCTCGAGGTCGAGACGCCGCTCCTCACCCGGAGCACGCCAGAGGGCGCGCGCGACTTCCTGGTGCCCTCGCGGATCTGGCCGGGCTCGTTCTACGCGCTCCCGCAGTCGCCGCAGCAGCTGAAGCAGATGCTGATGGTCGCCGGCCAGGATCGGTATTACCAGATCGTCCGCTGTCTCCGCGACGAGCGCACGACGGCGGATCGCGGGTTCGAGTTCACGCAGCTGGACGTCGAGATGTCGTTCGTCGATGAGGAGGACATCATCGCCACGATCGAGCCGCTCTACGCCCGGATCGTACGGGAGACGCAGGGCGTCGACGTGCCGACGCCGTTCCCGCGGATGTCGTTCGACGAGATGCTCGAACGGTTCGGCTCGGACAAGCCGGATCTGCGGTACGGCATGGAGCTGGTCGATCTCGCGGAGATCTTCCAGGGCACGGGGTTCAACGCGTTCGGGTCGGTGCTCGGGTCGGGAGGGCGCATCCAGGCGATCGCCGCGCCCGGGGGTGGCTCGCTCTCCCGTAAAGAGCTGGACGAACTGGTGAACGACACGAAGGGTCGTGGCGCGGCGGGTCTGGTCTGGATCGTCATCGAGGCGAACGGGGTCCGCTCGCCTGTCGAGAAGTATCTGTCGGCCGATGAGATCGCCGGTGTCCGTCGAGCGACGCGCGCTGCCGCGGGCGACCTGGTCCTGATCGTCGCGGACCGTGCCGACCGCGTCGCCGTCGCCCTCGACGGGCTCCGTCGGGACCTGGCGGCACGGCTCGAGCTCATCCCCGACGGGGCGTGGGCGTTCTGCTGGATGGAGCGCCCGCCCTTGTTCGAGTGGAGCGAGGATGAGGACAAGTGGGTCTCGGTTCACCACCCATTCACGGCGCCTGTCGACGATACGGACCTCGACCCGGGGACCGCCAAGGCGCGTGCCTACGACCTGGTCCTCAACGGGTACGAGGTCGGCGGCGGCAGCATCCGGATCCACCGTCAGGACGTGCAAGCCGAGGTCTTCGCCACGCTTGGCCTCTCGCCCGAGGAGGCCGAGGAGAAGTTCGGCCACCTGCTCGCGGCGCTGCGTCTCGGCGCGCCACCGCACGGCGGGGTCGCCATGGGGATCGACCGGCTGGTGATGCTCATGGCCGGGAAGGAGGCGATCCGGGATGTGACCGCATTCCCGAAAGCGCAATCCGGCGCGGATCCTCTGACCGGTGCGCCGGCGCCCGTCGATGACGGACAGCTGCGCGAGCTCGGGATCCGGGTGCTGGAGCCACCGAAGAAGGAGGACTGACCGCATGCCGGAGCTCATCGATCACGACATCGCTCTGCTGAAGGGCCCGAACTTCGCCCACTTCGTGACGCTGAACGAGGACGGGACGCCGCAGGTCACGCCGCTCTGGATCGACGTGGACGACCAGGGACACATCCTGGTGAACAGCGCGGTCGGCCGGAAGAAGGACCGCAACATCCGGCGCGATCCACGGGTCGCCGTCTCGATCCACGCGCAGGACGATCCCTACACGTGGACCGCGGTCAACGGCACGGTGGTGTCGATCGAAACGGGCGACGAGGCGGAGGCACACATCGACCTCCTGAACCAGAAGTATCACGACGGCGAGCGGTGGGAGTACGTCCCAGGCTCGGTCCGGGTCCTGTATCGGATCCGCCCCGACCGGATCGTGCGCGGATAGACCCGTGGCTGACGAACCGCTCGCGGCGCGGATGCGCCCCGGCACGTTCGAGGGTTTCGTCGGACAAGCGCACATCGTCGGCCCGGGGAAGGCGCTCACCAAGCTCGTGGCGGGGGGCAACCTCCCGTCCCTGATCCTGTGGGGTCCCGCGGGCACCGGCAAGACCACGCTCGCCCATCTCCTCGCGAACGCGGTGGGGGCCGATCTGATCCAGCTCTCGGCCACGTCGTCCGGGGTGGCCGATGCGCGCAAGGTGATGCAGGGCGCGAAGGGCGGGTTGTTCCGCACGGTGCTCTTCGTGGACGAGGTCCATCGGTGGTCCAAGGCCCAACAGGACGTGCTGTTGCCCGCGGTCGAATCCGGGACCGTCACGCTGATCGGCGCGACGACCGAGAACCCCTACTTCTCTCTGAACACGCCACTCCTCTCGCGCTGTCTGCTCCTTCGACTAGAGCCCCTCGGCCGGGACGAGATCCGTGCGTTGCTCAAGCGGGCGCTCGAGGACCCGGAGCGCGGCCTGGGGGCCATGCGGGTGACGGCGACCGACGAGGCGCTCGACCATCTGGTCGAGATCTCCGGCGGCGACGCTCGTATGGCGCTCACCGGACTGGAGGCGGCGGTGCTCGCCGCGCAGGGTGCCGAGGAGCGTGAGATCACGCGGGACCTGGCGGCGGAGGCCGTGCAGCGCAAGGCCGTGGTCTACGACCGTCAGGGCGACGCGCACTACGACGTGGTCAGCGCGTTCATCAAGAGCATCCGCGGGTCCGATCCCGACGCCGCCCTCTTCTGGCTGGCCCGGATGCTCGAGGCCGGGGAAGACGCGCGTTTCATCGCCCGCCGGATGATCGTGCACGCCTCCGAGGACATCGGTCTGGCCGATCCTCGCGCCCTGCTGATCGCCTCCGCAGCCGCGCACGCCGTCGAGCACGTGGGGTTGCCCGAGGCCCGGTTGAACCTGGCGGAGGCCGCGATCTACCTGGCCAGGGCTCCCAAGTCGAACAGCGTCTACACAGCACTCGCGAAGGCGATGGAGGACGCGGTGAGCGCCGATGCCGTCCCCGCGCACCTGCGTGATGCGTCCTACCCCGGGGCCGCGCGACTGGGACACGGGAAGGGATACAAGTATCCCCACGACTACGCCGGTCACCAGGTCGAGCAGGAGTATCGCCCCGTGCGCTTCCAGGGCAACCGGTACTACGAGCCGTCTGGACAGGGAGAGGAGACGGACCCGGCGGGCAGCTGAGGCGGCGGCCTGGGTATGCTACGCGGCGACCACGCTCGCCCGACATCTGACAGGGAGGGAACGACATGGCGCTCCTCGCGCTCAGCGGCGGTGACATCGCCCTGATCATCTTGGCGGCTTTCTGGGGTGTGCTCGTGCTGTTCCTCTGCGTCGTGCTCCTGAACACGTTCCGCGTGCTCGAGAGCACGAAGATGATGATCGACTCGACCCGGGAGGAGACCGTGCCGCTCCTGCGCGAGGTGCGCGGATCCGTGGAGCGCACCAACCGGGAGATCGACCGGATCGACGGCATCTTGCTACGGGTCGAGAACCTCTCCGGCCTGATCGAACAGGCCGCAGCGAGTCCGCTCGTGAAGATCATCTCCGTGGGCGCCGGCCTGCGGAAGGGCGCCGGTCGGTTCCGCAAGCAGAAGCCGGCGTCGAGCTAGCTGCGCCATGATCCGCCGCGGCTTCTGGGTGGCCCTCGGGCTGGGCGCCGGAGTTACTTCCGCGGTGATCGCGTCGCGTTGGGCGCGCAAGCAGGCCGACCGTGTGGCGCCGGCCACGTTGGCCCGCGAGGCGAAGGGTGGCGTCCTGGATCTCGGGAAGCTGGTCTCCGAGTCGATCGCCGAAGGTCGCCGCGCCATGGAAGAGCGGGAGCGCGAGCTCCGAGCGGAGATGCCGGCGGCGTCGGCCGCCGACGACGTTCCACCGCAACGTCCCGACTGACGGGTCGCGGGCTCCCATGAAGTCGCGAGCCTACGAACACCCGCGGGACCTTCGGACCATCCAGGAACTCGTCTCACGCACCTGGACGCCGGGTGCCCGCTGGCACATCGGGGAGATCGCGTGGAACCGCCTCGAACACGTCGGTCGTGAGCCCGAGTGGCCGACCCGGATCTGGGAGGCGGGCGACACGCCGGTCGCTTGGGGTTGGCTCCGGCTCCCCGGGCACCTCGACCTCTGCGTGGATCCCGCGTTCCCCCATCTCATCGACGACGTGCTGGATTGGTTCGAGTCGGAGGCGGTCGACGACGAACTGACCGTGACCATCACGCAGGCCGAGCCGAGCGAGGCGTTCCTGCGCCGGGGCTACGAGCGCGCGGCCGAGGATCGGTTCTTCCTTCACCTCCATCGGGACCTGGCCGACGTTCCCTCGCCCATGCTCCCGGCGGGCTACTCGTCGCGCTCCGTCTCGGGCCCGCCGGATCTGGAACGACGAGTCGCGATCCACCGGGCGGCGTTCGAACCGTCCAGCGTCAGCGAAGAGAGCTACGGGGCGATCATGGGCGCGTGGCCGTATCGATCGGATCTGGACCGCGTCGTGGTGGGACCGGACGGTTCGTTCGTGTCGTTCTGTCTCGTGTGGTTCGACGAGCGGAACGGCGTGGGGCAGATGGAACCCGTGGGGACCCATCCGGACCATCGGCGTCGCGGGCTCGGCTCGGCGGTCTGCCTGGACGCGCTGGGGCGGCTCCGCGACGTCGGCGCGACGTCGGCGATCGTGTCGGCTCGGGGAGACGACGCCTACCCTTCCGCCCGCGGCCTCTACTCGTCGATCGGCTTCCGCGAGCACACACGGAACGTCACGTACCGGACCTCTCGTCGTCTCGGTCGCCCTCGGTAGACTCCCGCCGTGGAGAGCCATCGCATCCGGGAGCTGTTCCTGTCGTTCTTCGAAGAGCGCGACCACCGGCGAGTCCCCTCGGCGTCGTTGATCCCGCCGCCCGAGTCGGGCCTGTTGCTCACGAACGCCGGGATGAACCAGTTCATCCCGTACTTCCTGGGCCAGGCCGAGCCTCCCTATCTGCGTGCTGTGAGTTCGCAGAAGTGCTTCCGCGCGAACGACATCGACAACGTGGGTCACACGGATCGCCACCTGACGATGTTCGAGATGCTCGGGAACTTCTCGTTCGGCGATTACTTCAAGTCCGACGCGATCCCGTGGGCCCATCGACTCATCACGGAGGGCTACGGGATCGAGCACGACCGGCTCTGGGTCACGGTCTACGACGACGACGCCGAGGCCGAGTCGATCTGGATCGAAGCCGCGGGTCTCGCCCCCGAGCGCATCGTTCACCGTGGTCGTCTGGACGACGAGGGTCAGTTGGCGAACTACTGGCACACCCACGCGGCGGGCCCCGGCGGTCCGTGCTCGGAGATCTTCGTGGATCGCGGCGCTCGATACGGACCCGAGGGCGGTCCCGACGTCGACGAGGACCGGTTCATGGAGATCTGGAACCTGGTCTTCATCCAGGACCAGGTCGACGCGGATCTCGAGATCGTGGGCGAGCTGCCGGCGAAGAACATCGACACGGGCTCGAGCCTCGAACGGGTGGCCACCCTGCTCCAGGGCGTCGACAACGTGTTCGAGACGGACCTGTTCCTGCCGTTGTTGGATGTGGCCGAATCGCTCTCGGGCAAGAGGCACGGCGACGACGATCGCGACGACGTCTCGTTGAAGGTCGTCGCCGAGCACGGGCGCGCCACGGCGTTCCTGATCGCCGACGGGGTGCAGCCGGCCAACGAGGGCCGCGGGTACATCCTGCGCAGGATGCTCCGCCGCGTGGTCACCCACGCCCGCCGCCTGGGCGTGCAGGGAAGCGTCATGGAGCCACTCGTCCGCCGCACGGTGGAGCAGATGGGAGACGTCTACCCGGAGCTCCGAGAGAACGAAGCGTTCGTGCTCCAGGTCGCGACGTCGGAGGAAGAACGCTTCACCGCGACGCTCCGCCAGGGGCTCCAGCTCTTCGAGCAGGCGAAGGAGCGCACCCACGGCGCCGGGGCACTTCCCGGCGACGACGCGTTCATGCTCTCGGACACGTTCGGCTTCCCCCTGCAGCTCACCCAGGAGCTCGCGGCTGAGGCCGGACTCACGGTCGACGTCGATCGGTTCAGCGAGCTCCTCGAAGACCAGCGGCGTCGTGCCCGTGCGTCTGCGAAGAAGGTGCCGATCGGCATCGATGCAGGAGCCGTCCCACCGACCGAGTTCGTCGGGTATCGTCACCTCGACGCGGAGGGCCGGATCGTGACCATGCTCGACGGCGAGAGCCGCGAGCTGTCGGTCGCCGAGGAAGGCGACGAGGTCCAGGTGTTCCTCGACGTTTCGCCCTTCTACGCGGAGGGCGGCGGGCAGATCGGGGATCATGGCACGATCCGCACGTCGACGGGGTTGATCCAGGTGGTGGACGCCCAGTGGGCCGGATCGCACGCGATCGTGCACACCGGCGTCGTCGGGTCCGGCGAGGTTCGCGCCGGACAAGAAGCGCAGGGACAGGTCGATGCGGCCCGCCGGGAGGCGACGGCGCGGGCGCACACGTCGACGCACATCGTCCACTGGACCCTGAAGCATCTGTTGGGCGAGCACGCGCGCCAGGCGGGCTCCCTCGTCGCACCCGGACGTCTGCGTTTCGACTTCCCTCATCCGTCGGCCGTCCCCCAGGAGATCTTGGAGGAGGCGGAGATCGAGGCGAACCGCCGGCTGGCCCTGGACGACGCGGTCCGGATCTATGAGACGACGTTCGACGAGGCGAAGGCGCAGGGTGCGGTCGCGCTCTTCGGCGAGAAGTACGGCGACCTCGTCCGCGTGGTGGAGGTGGGCGACTACTCGCGCGAGCTCTGCGGTGGGACGCACGTCCACCGGACCGGGAACGTGGCGTTGATCCGCATCCTGCACGAGGGATCGATCGGTGCCGGGATGCGCCGGGTCGAAGCGCTCGTGGGGCCGGATGCGCTCCGCGAGATCAACGTCGAGCGCGCGCTCTTGCAGCGGGTGGCCGAAGCGCTCGGCACCACGGATCCCCGGAGCGCCGATGAGCGCGCGCGGCAGCTCGTCGAGCGCGTGAAACGGCTCGAGAACGAACTCGGCAAGCTCCGTCAAGGCGACGTAGCGTCGCTCGTCGACGATATCGTCGGGCGCGCGAGCCGCGTCGCGGACGTCCAGGTCGTGGCGTCGCTCCAAGACGCCGACGCTGATCAGCTGCGCGAGCTCGCGCAGAAGGCCGTGAGCAAGCTCGAGGGGAACGGTGGAGCGGCCGTCGTGCTCGGCACGGACCAAGGCGGCAAGGCGTTGATCGTCGGTGCGTGCAGCGGAAGGCTCGTCGAACGCGGTGTGACGGCCCCTGCGCTCCTGGAGCAGGCCGCCAGGACGATCGGGGGCGGCGCGGGTGGCAAGCCGATCCTTGGATTCGCGGGTGGGCCTAACGCCGACGCGGTGAAGGAGGCCATCCAGGGCATCCCGGCACGCGTCGAGGAGCTGCTGGCCGCCACCTAGTATGGGCCAGACCAGTCGCGCGGGGCGGGTGATCGGGCTCGATCTCGGTGATGTACGGATCGGCGTGGCGATCTCCGACGACGACCGCCGGCTCGCCGTGCCGCTCGGCACGGTCCACGCGGGCGCCCCAGCCGATCTCCAGGCGATCGCCGCGCTCGTCCGAGAGCACGACGTGAACCTCGTCGTGGTGGGTCTCCCGCGGTCGATGTCTGGGGCGGAAGGCACGCGAGCCTCGCATGCCCGGGCGTTCGCCGAGGCCGTGGAAGGGTTCGCCGCGACCCCGGTCGAACTGCAGGACGAACGCCTGACGACGGTGGAGGCCGAGCGCGCGCTTCGAGAGGCGGGCGTCTCGGGGATCGATCGTCGCCGCGTGATCGACCGCTCGGCAGCGGTCGTGATCCTGCAGGCCTGGTTGGACGCGCACCGATGAGCGGTGATCCGAAGATGCGCTCGCTATCCTCGGTGCCCGTGGAGACGCCCTCGCGCCGGCCGGACCGGCATGGTTCGCCCGACGACCGCTCACGGCGTGGGGCGCTGCTGGCCCTGCTGATCGCGTTCCTCCTCCTGGTCGGCGGTGTGGTCGCGGCCGGGGCTTATTACGGGCGCTGTCAGGGAGCGAGCGGTCCCCAGCGAGCGGTGACCTTCTCCGTGCGGGAGGGGATGTCGGGGGAGCAGGTCGTCGAGCGCCTCCATGACCTCGGGGTGATCCGATGCGGCGGCCTGGTCGGCAAGGTGCTCCTCCGCGGGACGGGCAAGGCGGACCAGATCCTGGCGGGCGACTACGACCTCACGACGAACATGACGTTCGACGACGCGATCGCGGTGCTCTCGACACCCCCAACGCCGGTCCCCACGGTCCGGGTCACGATCCCTGAGGGGTACCGGCTCACCCAGATCGCCGACCGGGTGCAGGAGGCGCTGGGGATCCCGTCCGCCCATCTCCTCTCCGTCGCCGAGCGAAACGATTGGACCTTGCCCCCGTACCTCCCCTCGGGCCACGGCACCGAGGGGTTCTTGTTCCCCGAGACGTACCAGTTCGCGAAGGCCGGCACGACCGCGAGCGATGTGGTGAAGCGGATGCTCGGTCAGTTCGACACCGAGGCGAAGGTCCTGCCGTGGCAGAACGCATCGCGGCTCGGCGTCACCCCCTACGAGATCGTGATCATCGCTTCCATGATCGAGCGGGAGGCGCGGGTCCCCGGCGACCGTCCGAAGATCGCCGCGGTCATCTACAACCGTCTCGCGGCCGGGATGACGCTGGGGATCGACGCCACGCTCCTCTACGACGACCCGACGCCGGACGGCGAGCTCTCGGCGTCGGATCTGCGGTCGAACAGCCCATATAACACGCGAGTGCACATGGGGCTGCCGCCGACGCCGATCGCGAGCCCCGGCCTGCCGTCCCTGCGGGCCGCGTTGCAACCGGCCAACGTGCCGTACTTGTACTACGTGCTGTGTGGCGCCGACGGCCACCATCGGTTCAGCGTGAACTACGACACGTTCCTGCACGACAAGGCCGTGTGCCTTGGCTGAGCGCGGAGCCGGCGCGCGGGTCGACGGCGCCACCCGGACCGTCGGCGTGATCGGATGGCCGGTCGCCCACAGCCTCTCGCCGGCGATCCACAACGCGGCGTTCCGCGCGCTCGGGCTCGACTGGGTCTACGTCCCGCTGCCGGTAGAGCCTTCGCGCATCGTCGAAGCGATCACCGGTCTCCGGGGTCTCGGGTTCTCAGGCGCGAGCGTCACGATGCCACACAAGGACGCGGCGGCCGCGAGCATGGACACGCTCTCCGAAGATGCCGGCCGACTGCGGGCGGTGAACACGGTGGTGATCGACGAGGGCGGGCTCCACGGGCATAACACGGACGCACCCGGCTTCGATCGCTTCCTCAGGAGGGACGCCGCAACCGATCCATACGGGCGCTCGGTCTTGCTGTTCGGCGCGGGGGGAGCGGCGCGCGCCTGTGCGCTCGCACTCGCCCGCGGAGGAGCCAACTCGATCACCGTCGCCGCGCGCGAACCGATGCGGGCGGACGGGATCCGCCGCGCCGTCGAGGGTCTCGCGACCACGATCGACGCCGTGGTGTTCGACGGGGCGACCGAGGTCGACGCAGACATGATCGTGAACGCCACGCCCCTCGGCCGGGCGGGAGAGCATCTGCCCATCCCGGTGATCGGACCTGACACCCTGGTCGTCGATCTCCTGTATGACCCGGCCGTTACTCCGCTCACGGCTGACGCGCGGGAGCGCGGTGCCGCGGCGTTCGGCGGGCTCGGGCTCCTGCTGCACCAAGCCGTCCTGTCGTTCGAACTGTGGACCGGGCTCGAACCGCCCCTGGACGTGATGTCGGCCGCCGCTGTGGCGGCGATCGCCGACCGGGGCTGACCGACCCAAGGACCGGTTCGAGCGGCGCCCGATTCGACCCGCCGCGCTCAAGCGCGGCCGATGCCCCGACGATGCCTCCGGTAGGCATGGATGACTACTCAGCGCTCGCGTATCGGATCGCGGGCAGCGTCGCCGACGTGCGCGGCTGTCTGATCCTGTCCAGGGACGGCCTGATCCTCGGGTCCTATCCGGACGATGAGACCGCCGTGAAACCGGCGTGGATGCGGTTCGCCTCGCTCGGCGATCCCGAGCGGAGCTTCGTCGAGTTCGGTGATCAGGTGTGGGTCTACGTTCGCAGGCCGGCCTACGGAGCGTTCGCGGTGGCCGACGCCGGCGTCCGGCCGGGGCTCGTCATCGATCAGCTCGAGCAGATCCTGCTCGCTGCCGAGGAGGCGCGGACCCGTCGCGAGACGCTCCGGGTCCCTGAGGTGGCGGGCGCGCCGTCCGGCAAGCCCCGGACCTCGTTGCACCCTGCGGCGGATCGACAGGAGACCGCGGGCGGGGCTCTCGCTCCGGCCGCCGTGACGCCCGATCCGCGTCCCTGGGCACGGGGAGACGCGAGCGCGCTCAAGCGCCGATCCGATGACGAGGAGACCGCCGATCTGCCGGACCTGGCCGAGTTCGCTGAGGTGACCGACGGTGTGGGCCGGTCGGGGGATGCGTCCGAGGCCGTCACGGGCATGTCCGGATCGCCGGCGCCCGATACGGCGGCGGTTTCGGAGAACGGCAAGAGCGGGAGCAAGAAGGACGGCAAGAAGGGCGAGAAGGAGCCGGCACCGGCCGCCTCGTCGGGGGCAGCCGATCCGTCTGACCCGAAGGGCGAAGCCAAGGACGTCAAAGCTGGCAGACGTTCGGCCGACGACGCCGAGACGGTCCCGGTGGGGGCCAAGCATGACGCCGTGCCGATGGAACTGGACGCCGATGCGGAGGTCGACCCCGTGCTGCTGGCCAAAGAGTTCTCGGGGCTGCTTCAGGTAGAGAGCGGTGATGACGAAGGTACTTCCTGACGACCTAGACCGAACGGACCGATAGGGCAGCATGACGACGGTCAAGCGCAAAGCGAAGCAGCTCGGCCAGATCCTGATCGAGCAGGGTCTCATCACGCCCGCCCAACTCGAGCAGGCGCTCGAGGAACATCGCAAGACCCCGAAGTCATTGGGCCGGGTCCTGATCGACCTGGGACTGATCAAGGAGGCCGATCTCGTCCGTGCGCTGGCCGAGCAGGTCGGGCTCGAGTTCGTCGACCTCGCCGACTACCACATCGATCCGTCCGCCACGACGCTGCTGCCCGATGCGCTCGCTCGTCGTTACCGCGCGATCCCGATCGGGGAACGCGACGGGAAGCTCCTGGTCGCGATGTCGGACCCGGCGAACGTCTACGCCCTCGACGACATCCGCACGATCACGAACCGGGACGTGCAGCCGGTCGTTGCCACCGCGGCCGACGTCGAACAGGCGATCCAGAAGTTCTCCGGGATGGACGGCCAGGTCGAAGCGCTTGCCTCCCAGGCCTCCGAGCAGCTGGAATCGGACGAGGAGGCGATCGGCGGTGAGGCGCTCGAAGAGGCGCCGATCGTCAAGCTGGTCCAGGCGATCATGACGCAGGCCGTCGGGGACCGCGCCTCCGACGTTCATATCGAGCCGACGGAGCGTGACGTGCGCGTCCGCTTCCGGGTGGACGGTGTGCTCCACGACGTCATGCACTCGCCCAAGAACATCCAGGGCGGCCTGATCAGCCGGCTGAAGGTCATGGCCGACCTGAACATCGCCGAGAAGCGCGTTCCTCAGGACGGCCGCATCAGCATGCGCGTGGGCGGTCGCCAACTGGATCTGCGCGTCGCGACGCTCCCGACCGTGTTCGGCGAGAAGATCGTGATCCGCGTCTTGGACAAGACCCAGGCGCTGATGAAGCTGGAAGATCTCGGGTTCCTCGACGATGCCTACAAGCGCTTCTCGGTCTCGTTCCGCAAGCCGTACGGCGCGATCTTGGTCACGGGCCCGACCGGTTCGGGGAAATCGACCACGATGTACGCGACGCTCAACATCTTGAACCAGGAAGACCGCAACATCATCACGGTCGAGGACCCGGTCGAGTACCGCTTGAACGGCGTGAACCAGATGCAGGTGAATCCCAAGGCCGGTCTCACGTTCGCATCGGCGCTCCGGTCCATCCTGCGTGCCGACCCCGACATCGTGCTGATCGGTGAGATCCGGGACAAGGAGACGGCCACGATCGCGATCGAGGCCGCGCTCACCGGTCACTTGGTCCTGTCCTCCCTCCACACGAACGACGCCGCGTCGGCTATCTCGCGTCTGGTCGAGATGGAGGTTGAGACGTTCCTGGTCGCCTCGTCGATCGACTGCGTGGTCGCCCAGCGCCTCGCGCGGGTTCTGTGCGAGCGCTGCAAGGAGCCTTACAAGCCGGAGGCGACCGAACTGCTGGAGGCCGGCTACCCCGAGTGGCTGATCCCGGAGATCGACCAGCTGTTCCATCCGGCGGGTTGCTCGGCCTGCTCCAACACCGGGTTCCGGGGTCGCGCGGGACTGTACGAAGTCATGCCGATGAGTGAAGAGATCGAGCGACTTACGGTCGACCGCTCATCTGCCGATGCCATCAGGTCGATGGCGATACAGCAGGGGATGATGACGCTTCGCGACGACGGACTCGAGAAGGCACGTATGGGGATGACATCCATCGAGGAGATCGCAAGGGTGGTGAAGTGAGATGAACACGGTCATGCAACCGGATCAGGAGGACGTTCAGATCCCGGTTCCCGAACTCCTCGCCGCGCTCCTCGAGCTCGGCGGGTCGGACCTCCACCTCACGGCGGGAACCCCGCCGACCGTGCGCGTGCACGGAGAGTTGGAGCGATTGGAGAAGTACCCGCCCCTCAGTCCACGTTCGTTGCAAGGCATGATCTATGCGATCTTGCCGCAGAAGCTCCGCGAACGGTTCGAGCAGGAGCTCGAGCTGGACATGTCGTACTCGCTCCCGGGGCAGGCCCGGTTCCGCGTGAACGTCTACCAGCAGCGCGACGCGCTCGGCGCGGCCTTCCGGCTGATCCCGTTCGAGATCAAGAAGCTCGACGAGCTCGGCCTGCCTGCCGTCGTCGCCGACTTGGCCAGGTTCCCGCGCGGGTTCGTCGTGGTGACCGGGCCGACCGGTTCGGGCAAGTCCACGACGCTCGCCGGCATGGTCGACGTCGTGAACGAAGAGCGTGCCGGGCACATCATGACCGTCGAGGACCCGATCGAGTTCCTGCACAAGCACAAGCGCTGCATCGTGAACCAGCGTGAGGTCGGCGCCGACACCCATGGGTTCGGCCAGGCACTCAAACACGTCCTGCGCCAGGACCCCGACGTCATCCTCGTGGGTGAGATGCGTGACCTCGAGACGATCTCGACCGCGATCACCGCGGCCGAGACCGGCCACTTGGTCTTCGCCACCTTGCACACACAGGACGCCCCACAGACGATCGACCGCATCATCGACGTCTTCCCGCCGCACCAGCAACAGCAGGTCCGCGTGCAGCTGGCGACCACGCTTCAGGGGGTCGTCACCCAGCAGCTGCTCCAGACCGCCGACGGGAAGGGCCGGGTCGTCGCCTCCGAGGTGCTCGTGACCACGCCTGCTATCCGGAACCTGGTCCGCGAGGGCAAGGTCCACCAGATCTACTCCGCGATGCAGGCGGGCGGCCGGTTCGGGATGCAGACGATGGACATGTCGATCGCCGGCCACGTGAAGGCCGGCCGGATCAGCCAGCAGATGGCGTTCGAACGGTGCCACGACCCCGAGGAGCTCCAGCGGCTCGTGGGTGGCAGCCTGGGCAACGCGTACCCCGAGGGCGGCGGCGCGCTGTCCATGGGCTCGATGTCGATGGGCGGTGACTCCTATGCCTGACACCTATCAGTACAAGGTCCGCGACCGGTCCGGGAACCTGGTGACCGGGACGCTCGTCGCCGACAACGAACGGCTCGTGCTCGAGCGGCTCCGCGAGATGGGCTACACCCCGCTCGAGGTCGGCAAGGAGAAGAAGGGCCTCAACTTCGAGATCCAGCTCCGGCCGGGCAAGGTGAAGCTGAAGGAGATCGCGATCTTCTCGCGGCAGTTCGCCACCATGGTGAACTCCGGATTGCCGATCCTCCGGGCCTTGACGATCCTGTCGGAGCAGACCACCAACAAGGAACTGGCGAAGGTCCTCATGGGCGTCAGAGCCGACGTCGAACAGGGCGCCTCGCTCTCGGCCGCGATGGCCAAGTACCCGAAGGTGTTCAACGACCTCTATATCGCCATGGTGAAGTCCGGCGAGACGGGCGGGATGTTGGACGACGTGCTGTTGAGGCTCGCCGCCGTCCTCGAGCGCGAGGTGCATCTCCGTCAGAAGATCAAGTCGGCGATGACGTATCCGGTCGCCGTGGTGGCGTTGGTCGTCCTCATCATGTCGGCGATGCTGCTGTTCGTCGTGCCGCAGTTCAAGAGCATCTACAGCCAGCTCGGGGGCACCCTGCCCCTGCCGACCCGGATCCTGCTGGCGATGTCCGATGCGGTCAAGAAGTACTGGTACATGTTCATCCTTGCTTCGGTGGCTGCCTCCTTCGCGTTCAAGCGGTACAAGGCGACGGAGTCGGGTCGGGCGACGATCGACGCGATCAAGCTCAAGATCCCGATCTTCGGGACGCTTTTCCACAAGACCGCGCTCTCTCGGTTCTCCAGCACGGCCGGCATGCTCCTGAGGTCGGGCGTGCCGATCCTCCAGGCGCTCGACATCGTCTCGGACACCGTCAACAACCAGGTGATGGCGAAGGCGATCAAGGACGTGCAGGACGCCGTCCGCGAAGGTGAGTCGATCGCGAAGCCGCTCTCGAAGCACCCGGTGTTCCCGCCGATGGTCGTGCAGATGCTGGCGGTCGGCGAGGAGACGGGCCAGGTCGACACCATGTTGGACAAGGTCGCGACGTTCTACGACAACGAGGTGGAGGCGTCCGTGGATGCCCTGACCTCCCTGATCGAACCGCTGTTGATCGCGATCATCGGTGGTGCGGTGGGCGCAGCCGTCATCGCGCTCTACATGCCGATGTTCAACATCATCAAGCTGATCCAGTGAGCCACGGGATCCGCCCGGCGAGCAACGATGGTTGCTCGCCGGGCTCAACCCCCGGTCGTTCCGTGCCGATTCCTTTCCCAACGGGTTCCCCCGCAGGCAGGCTGCGGTTGGAGAGACGAGGAGGTGAGCCCCGATGATGAAGACGCTGGCAGATCGGATGCGCGAGGAGGAGGGGTTCACCCTCATCGAGCTCATGATGGTCGTCATGATCCTGGCGATCTTGATCGTCATGGGTCTGCCGACCTATCTAGGCGTGAAGGGGCGGTTCCAAGACCGAGCGGCGGAGACGGACCTGCGCAACTCCGTGCTGGCAGCCCGCATCCTGTACACGGACAACGCCGTGTTCACGAACGCGAACGAGACCGCCGGCACCGGCTTGGTGTCGATCGTCCCCAACATGTGCTACGTCGCAGGCGGGACCGCCTCTGCCGCGGGCGGCGCTCCGGCGTGCGTCAGCGGCACCGGGAGCGGATCAATCAGCGTCGCGTCGACCGCCACGCAGTTCTCGGCCGCCCGTATGTCGAACTCCACCTCCTGCTTCGTGATCCTGGACTCGACCACCGGGACGAAGTACGGGAAGACCACGGCCGCCAACTGCAACGCAACCTGGGCCGGTACGGCGGGCAACGTGACCGCTACCTCCCCGGCCGCAGCCGGTTGGTGAGCGCGGCTCTACCTGTTCCTAGGTAGTCCTTCCGGGCCATCTTGCCCGAGCCGACCGCTCAGCTCTCAAGAAGCCCCACACGACGACCGAAACCAACCTCGAAGAGCGTGCCAGCGTAGGCGCGCCTGATCACAGGAAGGAGGCGAAGGCAGATGCTCAAGCGCTTCATGGAGCGCAACAAGGATGAGGAAGGCTTCACCCTCATCGAGCTGATGGTGGTCGTCCTGATCATCGGCATCTTGATCGCCATCGCACTGCCGACGTTCCTCGGAGCCCGTACGCGGGCCCAGAACCGTGCTGCACAGTCGGACCTTCGCAACGCCTTGGTTGCTGCGAAGACGATGTACACGGACAACAGTTCGTACGCATGCGCGACCGGTGTCGCTGTCGTGGCGCCGTGCACGCAGAACCTGTCGAACATCGAGCCTTCGCTCACCTATCAGGCAGCCGCATCGACCGTCGCGGCCCCGAACGTGAGCGTCGACGCGACCGCCACCACGTGGGCCGCCGCTCGGATGTCGGCTTCCAGCACCTGCTACGGGATCTACGACACGTCCGCGGCCGGAACGAAGTACGCGTCCGCGATCGCCACGTGCACCGGTGCGGCCATCACCGCCGCCCCGCCCGTCGCGACGAGCTGGACGTAAGGCACGACCGGGACCTCGGTTCCGATGGAAGAGGCGGCCCTTCGGGGCCGCCTCTTCCGTTCCCGTACCTCACCTCAGACCGGCCACGTCCGAAGCAGCCGGAGTCCCCGGATCCAGCCGGGCGACGTCGTCCACCCGGTCCACAGGGGCAGGAACGCGATCGCGGCCGCGACGGCGACTGCGGCCACCACGATCCCGGCGGCTCGGGCCGCACGGGGCGGGAGGCCGTGGAGGATCGCCGCGAGGCCGAGACACATGAACGGCACGGCGGGCAACAGGTAGAAGAAGAACTGGCTGCGCGGAACGGCGAACCACGGCAGATAGACCGCGAGGTAGCCACCGAAGATCAGGGCGTCGCGCCAGGTCGGCCGCCGTCCCACCGTGAAGATCCCGACCGGGAGCAGCAGCAGGAACCCCCACCAGACGACCGGGTTCCCGAGCGCGACGATCTCCCGCACGCCGGAGGTCGCGCCGGCACGGTAATAGCGGATCGGGTTGAGCATCAGCGGCCAGGTCCACGCTGGCGAGTTCTCCGGTTGGATCGCGAGATGGTGCTGCTGGTACTGCAACATGTGGACCTGCAGCTCCACGAAGCCTCGGATCGCGGGTCCATGCTGGAAGAAGAACGATCCGTAGCTCACGAGATACACGCAGAGCGGCACGACGGCGAACGACATCAAGAGCGTGCCGCCGATAGCGGTGGTTCCGCGATCACCCCGCCGCTCGCCCGTGAACGCCCAGATCGCGCAGAGCGCAGCGGCGAAGACGAGGGCGAAGGCCCCCGACCATTTCGTGGCGATCGCGGCGCCGAACGAGACGCCCGCCCAGAAACGGTAGGCGGAGCCGAACAACCGATCGGTCCGCGGCCAGCGTGGGGGTGTCGGGTGAGCGCCCATCTGTTCCCGATCGAGGACCAAGAACAGCATGCCGGCGGTGATGAACGTCGTGAGGAAGATGTCGAGCATCGCGATCCGGCTCTGGACGATGTGGAGGCCGTCGAGCGCCAGGAGGAGCGACGCGAGACCCGCCCACCAGATCGATCTCCAGAGGCGGAGGGCCAGGAGGTAGAGGAGTGCGACGCCGGCGATGCCGAACAGGGCCGAGGGGAGCCGCCAGCCGAACGAGCGGAGGCCGAGCGGGCCGACGCCCAGGAGCGCGATGATCCACTTGCCCAATGGGGGGTGGACCCAGGTCCGTTCGTCGGCGATCCGGAGCGGGGGCGGGTTGCCGATGGGCGCGAGCGTGGCCCCGCCGAGGTAGGCCTCGGCGTCGAACACGTAGTACTGCTCGTCCCCGTACATCGCGGCGGGCGAAGAGACCCCCCACAGCCGCACGACGGCGGCGATCGTGAGGATCACCGCCGGGACCGCGATCCGGAGCCACCGAGGTGCCGGTTCAGCCATCGGGCGCATGCTGACACGGCCCGTACCGGATCCCGGGTATCTGCGCCGTTCCTGCCTCAAGCCTGCCCCCCGGATTGCCGACGCATAACCGACGGACAAGAAGGGTGGCAGGCGAACGCCCATGCTCAACGCGCTGTACCGCTTGCACCTGCGACGGACGTCGGCCACGTCGCAGGGTGAGGCCGGCTTCACGATGGTGGAGCTGGTCATCGGCATCTTCATCTTCGCCCTCGTGATCGGGGGCGTGACGGTCGGGATGAGCAGCTCGCTCAACCTGACCCGCCAGAACCGGAACCGGTCGATCGCCGCGAACCTCGCCTCGGAGGAGATGGACACCGTGCGCAGCACGGACTTCGTCGATCTGCCCCTCGGGATGGTGTCGAGCACCGTGAGCGTCGACGGCGTGCCCTACGTGGTGACCCGGCAGACCGAGTGGGTCACACCGAGCGCGACGTCCGGCGCCTGTCAGGCGCCGTCCGGTTCGGACCTCGCCTACCTCTCGGTCACGGTCTCGGTGACGTGGGACAACATGGCCGGCGTCCCGGCGCCGAGCTCCCACACCGTGGTGACCCCTCCGGTCGGCACGTACGACACGACCCGGGGACACGTGGCCGTGATGGTGCGAGATGCCGCCGGTGCCCCGCAGGAGGGCGTGCCGGTGAGCCTCGATCGGCGGCACGGTGTCCGACACCCAGACCGACGTCCCTCGACGGCTGCGCGTTCTTCGCGTACGAGCCCACCGGGAGCTACACCGTCACCCTCAACAAGACGGGCTTCGTCGACTACCAGGGGACCGTGGCCCCGGTGCAGTCGGCGACGATCGTGCCGGGCTCGACCGTGTCGCTCCAGTTCTCCTACGACCAGCAGGCAACGTTGAACCTGACCCTCGCGGGAGGCTCGGGAGGCACGGTCCCCGCCAACATCCCGGTCACGCTCGTGAACACCCACTACCTGCCCGCCGGCCAGAAGTCGTTCGCGGGCAGCGGCGGGAGCCGGACCCTGCTCGGGCTGTTCCCGTACGTCGACGGCTACGAGATGTATGCGGGGACGTGCCTCGCGGCGGACCCCGAGGGCGTGAACACCTCGGGGGGAGCGATCTACCCGGGAGCCAACCGACCGCCAGCGACGACGGTGACGGCCGGGGGAACCTCGTCCGCCACGGTCCCCATGCATACGATCTTGGTGCAGACGCAGACGCTCGCGGGCGCGGCTCGTCCCAACGTCGCCGTGACGGCGACGAACGCGACCGACACCGGCTGTCCCACCGCGACCGCGTACCCGCTCGGGACCACCGACGCGGCGGGCAACTTCACGGCCGCGCTGCCGTTCGGAACCTGGACGATCAGCGCCGCCGGGACGGCGGTCACCAAGGTGCAACTGCTCAGCCCGCTCGTTCCCGCGACCCCCACGGCGACGATCAAATGGTGAGCTTCTTCACGGATCGCCTGCGTCGGATCGGATCGTGAGCGTGGGATCACGATCGTCGAGGTCGTCGTCACCGTGTCGCTCTTGACCGTCATCCTCGGGTTCGTCACGCGCGGGTTCGTCGGGATCCAGAACGCGTCCACGGGTGCCCAGCTCCGCCTGCAGAACCTCGACGAGGCGCGCGTGATCATGGATGCCGTGACGCGCGACCTGCGGACCGCGGCACGCCTGTCGCCGACGACCTCGCCCTTCGACGTGACGCTCCCCGCCTCGGGCCCAGCGGCGCTCGCCGGGTGGTGCTCGACGGGCTGTGTCGCGCCGGGAACGGCGATCGACGACACGGAGGTCTGGTTCTACGCCAACCTGACCCTGACGACGGGCAACCCCACGCCCTGTCCGGACATCGTCCACCTCTACGTGGACAAGACCGCCAACCCCTGGGTGCTCCGGGAACAGAGCCTGGCCGCGGACACGGGCGGAACGCCGCCGAACTGCGTGTACAGCGCCGCGCCCACCACGCGGCTGCTCGGCAAGTACGTGGCGAACCCCGTCTCGTCGCCGGTGTTCGTCTACTACTACGACGACGCGAGCGGGAACCCGGTCGCGTTCCCGACCGCGTCGACCCCGCTCGTGGCCGCAGACCGGCTGCTCGTCAACGCCGTCGGGATCACGCTGTCCGTCCGCCAGAGCACGAACTTCAACGTTCCGTACACGACGCTGGTCAATCGCGTGCGGCTGCCGAACGTCGACTACAACCCGCTCCCGAGCCCCTGAGGTGACGACGATGATGCTTCGGATCCGCAAAGACGGCGAGGAGGGTGTGGTCCTCGTGACCGTGCTCCTGCTGACGATGATCATGCTGATCATCGTCGCCGGAACGATGGCCTACGCCGTCGGCTCGCAGCCGGTGTCGCGTCGCGACCAGGACTGGAACGCCGCGCTCGCGGCCGCCGAGGCGGGACTGGACGACTACCTGTTCCGGCTCAACGAGAACGACCAGTACTACCTCTACTCGGCGACGGTCAACCCCCCGGACGGGAACCTCGCGTTCAAGAGCTGGGTCTCCGTGCCCGACTCCGGGTCCGCGAGCGTCGCGTGCACCGCGAGCTCGAACGACAACATCCCGTGCTTCCGGTACGGCGTGGACACGTCGAGCCTGGTGTCGCAGGGGGCCATCATCGTCACCTCCACGGGACGCTCGCGGAACGTCACGCGAACGATCCAGGCGACGTTGCGACGTCATGCGTTCATCGACTACCTGTACTTCACCGACTACGAGACGAAGGACCCGGCTTCCTACGACACCTCGGTCGACGACTACACGCCGACCGAGGCCCAGACCTACTGCGCCAAGCGGTACTACGAGGGGCGCGACATCGCCGGCCGCGTGGACTTCGCCGGCGACACGGACGGCAACGCGTGCACGGAGATCTCGTTCTCCTCGGCGGACACGATCAACGGGCCGCTCCATTCGAACGACGCGATCAGGATCTGCGGCAGCCCGACGTTCAACGGGAACGTGACGACCAGTTGGAACCCGGCGACCGGCAACAAGTGGGTCGACGGGGGAGGCGGCTGTGGATCGAACCCGACCTTCAGCCGTCCCGGCGACCCGAAGTACGCGGACCCGCTCACGATGCCGCCGAACAACGTGTCGATCAAGGCGGACGCCGACGGCGCCCTCGGGGGAACGGGCTGCCTGTACACGGGCCCAACGGCGATCACGTTGAACTCCGCCGGCACGATGACGGTCGTGAGCCCCGGGACGCTTTCGACGAACTCCAACTGCGTGGGCACCAACGTCCCCCTGCCGTCGAACGGCGTGATCTACGTGCAGAACGTCCCGTCTTCGTCCACCGACCCGAACTACACGGCCGCCTGCCGGACCTCGACCCAGATCGGCGGCGCGATCACGGTCCAACACCCGCTGGGATATCCGCAGAAGTACGACATCTCCACCTACGGTTGCAAGAACGGTGACGTGTTCATCAAGGGAGTGTTGAAGGGACGACTGACGATCGCCGCCGACAACAACATCGACATCATCGGCAACGTGACGTACCAAGGCGGGACCGGTGGGAACGACCTGCTCGGCCTCGTCGCGAACAACTACGTCGAGATCTACCACCCGGTGGGCGACTGTGGAAGTCGGAAGCGCCCCGTGCGACAACGGCAGCAAGGTGAACGGGTACTACAACCTGGATGACCTGGCGGGAGGGTTGACGACCGCCTTCAGCAACCCGACGGTCCAGGCGGCGCTCCTGTCGGTCCAGCACTCGTTCCGCGTGCAGAACTACAAGTACGGTGAGGACAACCCGCTCGGCTCGATCACGATCAACGGCGCGATCGCCCAGAAGTACCGCGGGATCGTGGGAACGATCAACACGTCCGGGTACGGCAAGAACTACAACTACGACAACCGGCTGAAGTACCAGTCCCCGCCTCACTTCCTGGAGCCGATCGCCGCCGCCTGGCAGATCGTGACGTGGATCGAGCAGAAGGCGGCGTGCAACTGGAACTACAGCGCCTCCACCGGCTGCCCGTAGCCTCGCGCTAGCATCGGCCTCCACGTGGACACCGCATTCCGAGCGATCGTTGCCGCCGTGTTCGGCCTCGCCGTCGGCAGCTTCCTCACGGTCGTGATCGACCGGGTACCGAAGAAGGAGTCGATCGTGTCGCCGCGCTCACGGTGTCCGTACTGCGGCGAGGAGATCCGGGCCCGCGACAACATCCCCGTGGTCTCGTATCTCCTGTTGGGAGGCCGGTGCCGCACGTGTCGGGCGAAGATCCCCGTTCGGTACCCGTTGATCGAGGCGGGGACCGCCGTCCTGTTCGCCGGCGTGGCCGCCGTGTTCGTGTCGGTGTACCTGATCATCGTGTTCGCCCTCTTCGCCGCGGTGATGCTTGCGGTCGCGGCGATCGACCTCGAGCTCAAGATCATCCCGAACCGGATCACGTACCCGGCGCTTCCCGCGTTCGCCGCCGCGATCGTGGTGGGCTGGGCGATCGGTCAGGGCCTCGATCCCGTCCGTGCCGCTCTCGGTGGCGTCGCGTACGGGGGGGTGTTCCTGTTGATCGCATTCATCGCGCCGCGTGGTCTCGGCATGGGAGACGTGAAGCTCACCGCGTTGATCGGGCTCGTGATGGGGGCGCTCGGCTTGGGCTACGTGGCGGTGGCGGCGGGCGCCGCGATCCTGCTCGGCGGTCTCGGCGGCATCGCGGCGCTCCTCGCGGGACGGGGCAGGAAGACCGCGATGCCCTTCGGTCCGTTCCTCGCGACCGGGGCGATCGTGGCGACGCTCTGGGGCGACCGGATCGTCAGTTGGTACCTCGGCGCGCTCCATTGATCGTCGACAGGCTTCGCCCTGCGGGCGAGTCGTTCTGACGCTTCGGAGCGACCGGAAAAGTCCTGGTCGAGGTGTTTGACTCCACCTGTTGCCTGGTGTTTCGTAAGCATCCTCATTGAGCTATCTGTGACTCATGAGGTGTGTCGTGGCAGATGTGCAACATGTGGCACATGTGACACGCGAGGACGGTGAGAGGGTGAACGAACCGCAGGCGTTCGTGACCGGCGGCCTCCTGACCGTTGCGGAGGTTGCCTCAGCGATGCGTGTCTCGAACATGACGGTCTATCGGTTGATCAAGGGTGGCGAGCTTCCCGCCGTGCGCGTCGGCAAGAACTATCGACTGCGCGAGTCCGACCTCGAGCGCTTCCTCGAAGAGCGATCGGTCCGGACGGAGGGCCCCTAGATGGCGAAGGTGCGCATCGGGCTCGATATCGGCGCGACCGCGGTCCGCGCGGCCGAGCTCCAGGGCGGCGAGGCTCCGGTCGTGGTGCGCGCCGCGCAGGTTCCGTTGCCCGAAGGGGCCGTGGAGGCCGGTGAGATCCGGCAGCCCGAGATCGTGAGCGAGGCGCTCCGCGAGCTCTGGGAGCGCGGCGGGTTCAAGAGCCGGCAGGTGTACATGGGCGTGGGCAACCAGCGGGTGGTGGTCCGCGAGATCGCTCTGCCGTGGCTCCCGGAGAAGGAGCTGCGGGCATCCCTCGGGTTCCAGGCCCAGGAGTTCATCCCGATGCCCGTCGAGGAGGCCGTCCTGGACTTCGACCCCCTCGCCGAGTTCGAACAGGACGGGCGCCGCATGCTCCGCATGATCCTCGTGGCCGCGCAGCGGGCGATGGTGAACACCGTGGTCGACGTGGCCCTCGCAGCCAAGCTCGAGCCCGTCGGTGTCGACCTGGTGCCGTTCGCGATGGCGCGCGCGGTCGGGATGCCCGAGGTCGGCATGGAGGAGGAAGAGGGCGGCGAGGAGGCGATCGTCGACATCGGCGCGACCGTCACGAACATCCTCGTCCACGAACGTGGCGTCACCCGATTCGTCCGGATCCTTCCGTCGGGGGGGCGCGACATCACGCTGGCGATCGCTCGCAGCTTCGGCGTGGAGGACGACGTTGCCGAGCGGCTGAAGCGCGGCGAGGCCGTCGAGGGCGGCCCCGAGATGGAAGAGGTGCGGCGCGTCGCGATGCAGCGCGCGCAGAACTTCGTCGACGAGGTGCGCTCATCGCTCGAGTTCTACACGGCGCAGACGCGCGGTGCCCGGATCGGACGGGTCCTGGTGATCGGCGGGGGATCGAAGCTGCAGGGATTCCTGGAGCTGCTGCAGGAACGCGTCCCCGCGACGATCGAACGCGGGCGTGTGTTCCGGCGCGCGAAGTCCCAGCTCTCGCTCTCCGAAGAGGCGCTGGCTGAGGCCGAACCCGTGCTCGCCGTGGCCGTCGGCCTCGGCATCCCCGGGAGGCACTTCGCGTGAGTCAGGTAAACCTCCTCCCCCCCGAGATCCTCGCCCGGCAGAAGACGCGACGCCTGACCACGATGATCATCGGCGCCGGAGCGGTCGTCGTGGCGCTCTTGATCGGGTTCTGGTTCCTCCAGGGACAGAAGCTGGCGGGCGTGAACGACGACATCGCGGCGCAGAAGCTGACGAACACCGAGCTGCAACAACAGATCGACAGCCTGGCCGATGCCCAAGCATTGCAGGCCGATGCCGCGAGCAAAGAAGCTCTCTTGTCCGAGGCGTACGCCGGCGAGGTCTCGTTCGCGCAGTTCCTGATGGACATGTCGAAGGCGATCCCCTCGGACGCCTACCTGTCGACGCTCACCGCGAGCCTCACGGCGTCGACCTCGACGACGGGGACCACGGTGGGGACCAGCACGACGCCGGGGACACCCGGGGCCACCGCGTTCGTAGGGGCCTTCACGGTGGATGGCGGCGCCGCCGGGTTCGAGAGCCTGGCCACTTGGCTGACAACCGTCGAGGCTACCCGCGGCTGGGAGAACCCTTGGTTGTCCAACGCGAACGAGACCGACGCGCATTCAGGTCTGTACGACTTCAGCAGCGGTGCCGACCTCTCCTCGGAGGCGCTGACGGTGCGTGGCCAAGGGGGCACCGCAGGTGGGTGATCGTCGCGGGCCGCTGATCGCGGGCATCGCGGTCGTCGTCGTGGTGCTCCTCACGATGTTCTTCCTGGTGCTCCCGAAGATGGGCCAGGTGAAGGACGCGAACGCGGCGCTCGAGCAGTCACAGTCGGAAGAATCGACCCTCAGCTCCCAGCTCGCCGCGCTCAAGCAGGCCGAGACGGACGCGCCGAAGAACCGGGAGATCATCCGCAAGGTCGACGACGCGATCCCGCCCACGGCGAATCAGGAGGGATTCATCCTGCTCCTCCAGAACGCGGCCATCGAATCGTCGATCGACATCGTGACCCTGACCCCGAATCCGCCGGTGTTCGACCCCGCGACGGGCCTCTCGACGATCACGAACGTCCTGTCCGTGACCGGGAGCTACTTCTCGATCACCGAGTTCCTGTTCAACATCCAGACCCTGCCTCGGGCGGCCAAGATCACGTCGATCAACATCAGCTCGACACCATCGGAGACGGATCCCAGCTTGCTGACGTTGAACGGGTCGGTCGACATCTACACGAGCGACACGAGCGCGGGCCCGGGCTCCTCGCCCGGTCCGACGTCGACCGGCACGGGAACGACGACCGGCGGGGTCACGACCACCGCGCCATCGACCGTCTCACCGGCCGCAGAGACATCAGGAGCCTGACGATGCCACTGAACGATCGAGATCGTCGGGCAGTCAAGATCGGGGGGATCATCGCCCTCGTCCTCGTGGTCGCGCTCCTCGGCATCGGCCAGCTCGGCAAGGGTGGAACGACCGGCCTTCCGCCCTTGTCGCTCGGGCCGACCGTCTCGGGCGTGCCCCCGACGGGTGTGCCCACCACGGGTCCATCCGGCAGCACGGCCACACCTTCGGGGGGCGGCCCCAGCCCGAGCCCGATCTTCTCGGGTCGCGATCCGTTCTCGCATCCCGCCTCAGTTCAACACGGGGTCACCGGGTAGCTCCGGATCGGGAAGCACCCCGCCGCCCTCCAGTACGTCACCCACCAGTCCCGGTGGAGGCGGTGGGAGCCCCACGAACAGCCCATCGAACGGGGCGAGCACCGTGATCGGTGGGCACACCGTGGTCTTGATCGACACGTTCACCCAGAACGGCGTGCAGAAGGCGACCGTGTCCGTCGACGGCACGGTCTACCACCCCGCCGAGGGCGACACGTTCGCCGGTGGCCAGTTCGAGCTGCGTGATGTCGCGGGCAACTGCGCCACGTTCCTCTACGGGGACCAGTCCTTCACGCTCTGCTTCGTGCCTTCTAAGTAGGCGACGGAGCGACGATCCCGGCGGTCCGCCCACGGGGGGAGCGGTCGCCGGCGCGGGGGCGGTCTTCGGGCCGCCCCCGCCCCTCCAGCCGCGAGACCCGGTCCCTATGATGTCCGGATGCTGCGCATGCTCACGGCCGGCGAATCCCACGGGAAAGGCCTGGTGGCGATCCTCGAAGGCCTTCCTGCGGGCGTTCCGATCGCCCCCGCGGCCATCGAGCGCGAGCTGGCGAGGCGCCGACACGGACACGGGCGAGGGGGGCGGCAGCGCTTCGAGGCCGACCGGTTCGAGATCGTCACCGGCGTCCGGCACGGCCGGAGCATCGGATCCCCGATCGCGATCTCGATCCCCAACGTGGAGTTCGAGACGAAGTACGCCGACCTGATGGCCGTCGAAGGCGAGGAAGATCCGACCGCCCGCCTAACGCGGCCGAGGCCGGGTCACGCCGATCTCGTCGGGGCGCAGAAGTACGGGTTCGACGACGTTCGCAACGTCCTCGAGCGCGCGAGCGCGCGTGAGACGGCTGCTCGCGTGGCGATCGGCGCGTGTTGCAAGGCGTTCCTGGGGGAGGCGGGGATCGGGATCCTGTCGCACGTCGTGCAGATCGGCCCGGTGAAGGTGGCGCGCCGGCTGCCGACGCCGTCGCTTCGACGATCGCGAAGCGATCGATGCCTCTCCGGTCCGCTGCGCCGACCCGCTCGTCGCGAGCGAGATGGTGGCCGAGATCGATCGCCTCCGGCGAGCGGGCGACACGGTCGGCGGTGTGTTCGAGGTGGTGGCCTACGACGCTCCACCGGGGCTGGGTTCCTACGTCCACTACGACCGCAAGCTCGACGCCCGCCTGGCCCTGGCGCTGATGAGCATCCAGTCGGTCAAAGGGGTCGAGGTGGGGGATGGCTTCGCCTCGGCTGCGAGGCCCGGTTCGAAGGCCCACGACGAGATCGTGCTCCGAGGTGGCTCGATCACCCGGAAGACCGCGCGCGCGGGGGGCATCGAAGGCGGCATGAGCACGGGGCAACCGATCAGGGTCCGGGCTGCGATGAAGCCGTTCTCGACGATCCCCAGGCCCCTCGCGACCGTCGACCTCGCCACTGGGAAGCCCGCGCAGGCGATCAAGCAACGTACCGACGTTTGTGCGGTGCCGGCCGGGGGAGTGGTCGGCGAGTCGGTCGTGGCGTTCGAGATAGCGAATGCCTTGCTGGAGAAGGTGGGCGGGGACTCGCTCTCGGAAGCCCTGCGGAACCTGGACGGATACCGGGAGACGCTCGCATGATCGTCTACCTGGTGGGGATGCCGGGCGCGGGCAAGTCCGTCGTCGGTCGGGAGCTCGCGGGCCGCCTCGGCGTCCCGTTCGTGGACCTGGACGCCGAGATCGAGCGTGAGGCCGGTGCGACCGTCTCGGAGATCTTCGCGCAGGACGGGGAACCCGGGTTCCGAGCGCGGGAGGCCGCCGCGCTCGTCGACCAGAGCGCGAACGATCCCTCAGTCGTGGCGTGCGGCGGGGGTGTGGTCCTCGAGCCCGCCAACCGGATCACGCTGCGGAACACCGGGGTCGCGGTCTTCCTCGACGTGCCGCTCGAGCAGCTCCGCGACCGTGTTCGGCCGGCCGCGGACCGGCCCCTCATCCGCGGATCCGGCGACCTGGAACGGCTGCTCGCCGACCGCGAGCCGCTCTATCGGGAGTTCGCGGCTCACGTGGTCGACGGAACCGGGACCCCGGACGAGGTCGCGGACGCCATCGTGGAGGAACTGCGTTGGTCCGCGTGACCGTCCCGATGCCGGGGCGGTCGTACGACGTGTGTATCGGCGCGTCCCTGTTCGGTCAGCTGGACGAGCTCCTGCCGCCGCATGCCGGACGCATCCACCGCGTTCGTCGTCGCGGATCGGGATGGATCGGGGCGATGGTTCGACAGGGTCGCGACCTCGTTCGCGGGGAACGGGGTCGGCAGCGTCTTGCTCACCGTGCCCGCGGGCGAGGGCGCGAAGACGCTCCGCGTGTACGAGACCCTCCTGCGCCAACTCGCGACCCAAGAGGCCCATCGGGATGATCCGGTCGTCGCACTGGGCGGGGGCGCGATCGGCGACGTGGCGGGGTTCGTCGCGTCCACCTACATGCGCGGCCTCCCGCTGATCCAACTGCCGACCACGCTGACGGCGCAGGTGGACGCGGCGATCGGCGGCAAGACCGCGGTGAACCTCCCCGAGGGGAAGAACCTGGTCGGGACGTTCTCCCAGCCCATCATCGTGGTGGCCGACGTGGACACGCTCGCCACGCTCTCCGATCGAGACTTCCGCGCGGGCCTGGCGGAGGTCGCCAAGTACGCCCTGACCCTCGACCTGGAGCTCCTCGCCCTCTTGGAGACCGATCCTTCCCACATCCTCGCCCGAGAACCGCAGGCCCTGGAGAGCCTGGTCGCCCGATGCGTCGCGGCGAAGGCCGGGACGGTCGCCGAGGACGAGCGCGATACCGGTGGCCGGCTGGTGCTGAACTACGGACACACGATCGCCCACGCGCTCGAGCGGCTGGACGCGTTCGCGGGGCGTTCGCACGGCGAGGCGGTCGCGATCGGGATGATCTCGGCGGCCCGCATCGCCGAGGCACGGGGGACGGCCCCCGCCGGCCTCGCGTCGCGGACGGTCCGCCTCCTGGCGTCCCTCGGCCTGGAGACCGACGGCTCCTTGCCGGAGACGGCGTCGATCCTCGCGGCGATCAGGCTCGACAAGAAGTACCGCGGTGGTGTTCGCTTCGTGCTCCTGGCAGACGTTGGGCGCCCGGTGATCGTGGACGACGTTTCCGACGATGAGGTGCGGACGGTGCTCGAAGGGATGGGTGCGACCCGATGAAGACCCGGTGAAGATCCGATACCTGTTCGGACCGAACCTCGGTGCTCTTGGGCGCCGGGAACCGGAGCGCTACGGGTCCGACACCCTCGAGCAGATCATGGCGGGGGTCGTGGAACGAGCCCACGCGCTCGGCCATGACGTCGGGTGGCTGCAGTCCGACCACGAGGGCGACCTGGTCGGCTGGCTCCTCGATGCATCGGGTGATGGCGTCGACGCGATCGTGATCAACCCCGGTGCGCTGACGCACTACTCGTACGCGCTCCGCGATGCGGTGGAGGCGAGCGGCCTTCCTGTCATCGAGGTGCACATGACCAACATCTCTGCGCGGGAGGAGTTCCGACGGACGTCCGTCGTGTCGGAAGTCTGCCGCGCGTCCATCATCGGCCTCGGGGCCGGTGGCTATCATCTGGCGCTGGAGGCGATGCCGTGGATCACCGCGTGAGACGCGAAGCACTGACCCGAACGACCGGCGAGAACGACGTCGATGCGATCTTGATCACGAGGTTGCCGAACGTCCGTTATCTGACCGGGTTCACCGGCTCGAACGCCCAGGTGGTGTTGACGCCGGAGGCTGCTCTGTTCTTCACCGATGGCCGCTACACCGAGCAATCGCGCCACGAGGTCCCCGATATGGACCGGGTCACGTACCTCGGGGCGTTCGGGGAGCCGCTCGCGGAGGCATGCGGGCGACTGGGCATCCGGCGGCTCGGGTTCGAAGCGCACGACGTCACGATCGCGGATCGCGATGAGCTGGAGGGTCGGCTCGAGGGCATCGAGCTGTCGGCGCTGGGGAAGGGCGTCGAGCGGCTGCGGTGGGTGAAGGACGAGGAGGAGCTCGAGCTCCTCCGGGAGGCCCAGGCGTGCACGGACCGGGCGTTCGAGGACATCCTCGACACGCTCGCCATCGGCATGACGGAGCAGCAGGTCGCGCTCGAGCTCGAGCACGCGATGCGACGCGCGGGTGCCGATGGGCTGTCGTTCGAGTCGATCGTGGCCTTCGGTGAACAGGCGGCCGAACCGCATCACCAGCCCACGCACCGCGTGCTCGACGAGGGGGATGTGATCAAGCTCGATATCGGGGCGCTCTACGGTGGGTACCACGCGGACATGACCAGGACGATCGCGTTCGGCCAGCCAGCGCCGGAGCTCGCGAAGATCCACGACATCGTGCGCGAGGCCCAGCAGGCAGGGATCGATGCGGTTCGCGCGGGCGTGACGGGCGCGGAGGTCGACGCCGCCGCACGCCAGGTCGTCGAGGACGCGGGGTACGGCCCGAACTTCTCGCACGGGCTCGGCCACGGCGTGGGTCTCGAGATCCACGAGGGGCCGAACTTCGCGCGGGGCGGGGAGGACGTCCTGCCCGTCGGCGCGGTCATGACCGTCGAGCCGGGGATCTACGTGCCAGGGCTCGGCGGCGTGCGCATCGAGGACATGGTCGAGGTGCAGGACACCGGCTGTCGCGTGATCGGAACGGCGATCCGGGAGTTGGTCGAGTTGTGAGCGTATCCACCAATGACCTGAAGAACGGCATGACGCTCGAGTTGGACGGTCTGCTGTTCCAGGTGATCGAGTTCCAGCACGTCAAGCCGGGCAAAGGTGGCGCCTTCGTGCGTACGAAGCTCCGCAACGTGAAGACCGGGGCCGTGGTGGAGAAGACGTTCAACGCGGGTGTGAAGGTCGGTCTCGCGATCGTCGAACGGAAGGACATGCAGTACCTGTACGGCGACGGGTCGGACTACGTGTTCATGGATCTGGAAACCTACGACCAGGTGCACGTCCTCGGAGAGATGATGGGAGACGCGGCGAGCTACCTCGTCGAGGGCGGCCAAGCGCAGGTTTCGTTGCACGAGGGCGTTCCCATCGCGATCGACCTCCCGGCGTCGATGATCCTCACGATCACCCAGACGGATCCGGGCGCGAAGGGCGACACGCGCACCGGAGCGTACAAGCCGGCCACCTTGGAGACCGGGCTCGTGGTTCAGGTCCCGCTCTTCGTGGAAGAGGGCGAGAAGGTCAAGGTCGACACGCGTTCGGGTGAGTACATCGAGCGCGTGAAGGCGTGACGACACGCCGAGAGGCTCGCCGGACCGCTCTGGAGATCCTCTACCAAGCGGATGTGACGGACGCGCCCGCGGAACGCGTTCTCGCCGAACGGCTCGACGCCGGGATCGTGGTGCCGCCGTTCGCGGACGAGCTGGTGATCGGCGTCACCGAGCACCTTCCCGAGATCGATCTGCTGCTGGAGGAGCACTCGGAGGATTGGACGGTCGCGCGCATGGCGCCGGTCGACCGGACCATCATGCGGATAGCGGTGTTCGAGCTGTTGCACAGCCCCGATATCCCGGCCTCGGTGGCGATCAGTGAAGCCGTCGAGGCGGCGTCCGAGCTTTCATCCGAACGCTCTCGCGCGTACGTGAACGGTGTGCTGGGGCGGATCGCCCGGGAGCGCGTGCCCTCGGAGCTGCCGACGGACGCGGATCAGACCTAAGACTCGGACGGCGTTTCGGGTTTGGTCTCGGCGGGAGCGTCCGGCGTTGGGGTCGGGTCGTCCACGACCCCTTCCTTCAGACCCTTCTTGAACTCTCCCTGCGCACGACCCACGGAGCGCGCCATCTCGGGAAGCTTCTTCGCGCCGAAGAGGACCACCACCGCGATGATGCCGACAACGATCCACTCAGGTCCCATGTGACCGTCCACCCTTCCGTTCGGGGATACGGCTTCAAGTGTACGCCCGAACCGGCCGCGGACCGCGCGCGACGACCGGGACGCTGCCCGCTATGCTGCGGTCGTACCGCTGAAGATGATCCGCCCTTTAAGTCCGGTCCCGCGAGGCCGGGAAGGAGCGAACGATGAGGATCCGCCTGAGCGCTCTTCCGTGTGCACGGGGGGGCGCGTTCTCATGAGCGGCAAGCTCATGGATGCCGCGGATGTCCGGCGCGCGATGTCGCGGATCGCACACGAGATCGTCGAACGCGATCGGGGTGCGGGCGACCTCGCGCTGGTGGGGATCGCGAACCGAGGCGATCATCTCGCCCGCCGGCTGGCCGGCGAGATCCGACAGATCGAAGGCACCGATGTCCCGGTGGGCGTTCTGGACATCACGTTCTACCGGGACGACATCGGGTTGAAGTCCGAGGCGCCCGAGGTCCATGAGACGCGCATCGGCTTCGAGATCTCGGGTCGCACGGTCGTGTTGGTGGACGACGTGCTGTACACGGGCCGCACGATCAGGGCCGCGATGGATGCCCTGATGGATCTCGGAAGGCCGGAACGGATCCAGTTGGCGGTGTTGGTCGACCGTGGCCACCGCGAGTTGCCGATCCGAGCGGACTACGTGGGGAAGAACGTCCCGACGCATCGGGCGGACGACGTCCGCGTCTTGGTCGCGGAGCTGGACGGGGAGGATGGCGTCGTCGTGGAGGAAGCCAGATGAACAAGCATCTGTTGTCGATGCACGACGTGACCGCTGACGATGTCGTGCGCATCCTGGATACGGCGGAGTCGTTCCGCGAGGTCGGGTCTCGGGTCATCAAGAAGGTCCCCGCGCTCCGAGGTCGCACCGTGGTGAACCTGTTCTACGAGAACTCCACCCGGACGAGGATCTCGTTCGAGCTCGCCGCGAAGCGTCTGTCCGCCGACGTGATCAACTTCTCGGCCAGTGGATCGAGCGTCTCGAAGGGTGAGAGCCTGAAAGACACCGCGCTCACGCTGCAGGCCATGGGGGCGGACGCGATCGTGATCCGCCACTCGAGCAGCGGGTCGCCGTACCAGCTCACGAAGTGGGTGCACGGCCACGTGCTGAACGCGGGGGACGGCACGCACGAGCATCCGACGCAAGCGCTCCTCGACCTCTACACGATGCGGGAGCGGTACGGCCGCATCGAAGGGCTGCGCGTCGCGATCATCGGCGACGTCCTGCACTCGCGGGTGGCTCGCAGCCTTTCGTTCGGTTTGGTGAAGATGGGCGCGGACGTGACCTTGATCGGCCCGCCGACGCTGATCCCGCCCGACGCGCCCGCGTGGGGTGTGCAAGTGTCGTACGACATCGAGAGTGTTCTCCCGAAGCTCGACGTGTGTTACATGCTGCGCGTGCAGAAGGAGCGGCAGCGGTTGGAGTACTTCCCCAGCGTTCGGGAGTACGCGCGGCTGTTCGGTCTCACGACGCGCCGCGTGGAGCTGCTCCCGGACGGCGCCATGATCATGCATCCCGGCCCGATGAATCGCGGTGTGGAGATCGACTCGGATGTGGCCGATCTGCCGCAGAGCGTGATCGAGGAACAGGTCACGAACGGCATCGCCGTACGGATGTCGTTGCTCTATCTGATGCTCGGCGGGTCGGGCGAAGGAGACGACGATGCCTGAGCGTTCGATCTACCGCGGTGCCCGGGTGGTGGACCCGGTCTCCGGGGTCGATGGATCCCAGGACGTCTGGGTCGAGGACGGGCGCATCGCCGGCGTGGGTGATGCGACAGGCGTCCAGGGTGAGGTCTTCGATTGCCACGGGCTGATCCTGATGCCCGGCCTCGTCGACATGCATACGCACCTTCGGGAGCCGGGCTCCGAGCACAAGGAGACCGTGGAGACCGGTACGCGTGCGGCCGCGGTGGGCGGGTACACCGCGGTGGCGCCGATGGCCAACACCGAACCGGTGGCCGACCACGCAGGGGTCGTGCACGAGGTTCGCGATCTCGCGGCGACCGCGGCGCTGTGCGAGGTCTTCCCCGTCGGGGCGATCTCGAAAGGGCTCGAGGGTGAGTCGCTCGCTGAGATCGGCGAGATGGTCGAGGCGGGAGTCCGGGTCTTCAGTGACGACGGCCGGTGCGTGCCGACCGCCAGGCTGCTGCGCAACGCGCTCGTCTACGGGAAGGCGTTCGACGACGTGGTGTTCGCGGAGCATTGCGAGGACGCCTCGCTCGCCGAGGGCGGACAGATGCACGAGGGGTATCACTCGTACTCCCTCGGACTCCGCGGTCAGCCCGCCGAGGCCGAAGAGGTGATCGTCGCGCGGGATCTCGCGATCGCGCGCATGACCGGGGCCCGATTGCACCTCTGCCACCTGTCATCGGCGCGGTCGGTGGAGTTGGTCCGGCGGGCGAAGGCCGAAGGCATCCGCGTGACCGCCGAGGTGACGCCGCATCACCTGGTGTTCACCGACGAGGACCTTGCCGGCTACGACACGAACCTCAAGGTGAACCCGCCGATCCGCACGGCCGAGGATCGCGACGCACTCCGGCGCGGGCTGGTGGACGGCACGATCGACATCATCGCCACGGATCACGCCCCCCATGCCGTGGAGGAGAAGGAGGCGGAGTTCGACCAGTCCCCTCCCGGCACGATCGGGTTGGAGACCGCGTTCGCGGCGATGTTCAGCGAACTCGTGATGCCGGGCACCCTCACGATGTCGCGCCTCATCGAGGCGATGTCTGTCCTTCCGGCTCGGATCCTGGGTGCGTCCGAGCACGGTGGGCCGATCGAGCCCGGCCGTCCCGCGAACCTCACGATCGTGGACCCCGGGGCAACATCGACGGTCGAGGCTCCGTTCGCCTCGAAGAGCCGGAACTCGGCCTTCCTCGGTCGGTCATTGACCGGGCAGGTCGTCCACACGATCCTCCGTGGTGACCCAACCGTGATCGACGGGAAGGCCGTCAGATGAAGGGAGCGCCCGCGATCCTCGTCCTCGAGGACGGGAGCGCCTTCCCGGGGACGGGGTTCGGCGCGGCCGGCGAGACGTTCGGCGAGGCGGTGTTCAACACCGCGATGTCCGGCTATCAGGAGGTGCTGACCGACCCCTCGTACGCCGGGCAGATCGTCACGATGACGTCGCCGCAGCAGGGCAACTACGGCATGAACCCCGACGACGCCGAGGCCGGCCGGCTGCAGGTCGGGGGCTTCGCGGTCCGGGAAGCCTCCCGCCGTTCCTCTAATTGGCGGGCACGGTCGACCCTGACGGACGACCTCGCGATCGCGGGCGTCGTGGGGATCGAGGGGATCGACACCCGCCGCCTCACGCTGGCGCTCCGGACCCACGGCGCCATGCGGGCCGCGATCTCCACGGTGGACCTCGATCCCGCGGAGCTTGCGGAGCGTGTGCGGTCCGCGCCGGGCATGATGGGGGCCGACCTCGCGCGGACCGTTTCCGCGCGCGAGCCGTTCTCGGCGGCGGATCTGGTCGGCCCGGCCGAGGCGGCGCACGGGAACGTGTATCGGGTGGCCGCCTACGACTTCGGGATCAAGCGCAACATCCTGCGCCGTCTAGCGTCGAGCGGATGCGAGACGACGGTGTTCCCGGCGGAGACGCCGGCCGCGCAGATCGCAGGCGGCGGGTTCGACGGGGTGTTCCTGTCGAACGGCCCAGGCGATCCGGCGGCGACCGGGTACGGCATCGCAGCCGTCCGTGAGCTGCTCGGGAAGGTCCCGATCTTCGGGATCTGCCTGGGGCATCAGCTGATCGGCCTCGCGCTCGGGGGCCGCACGTACAAGATGCGGTTCGGTCACCGTGGCGTGAACCAGCCGGTGAAGGACCTCCGGACCGGCATCGTCGAGATAACGAGCCACAACCACGGGTTCGCGGTGGATCCACAGGCATGGCCGGCGATCGACGACGAGATCCCCGGGTCGGCGACCGACTACGGTCCGGTGGCGCTGACGCACTGGAACCTGAACGACGACACGCTCGAAGGCCTGCGGTGCCTCGACGTCCCCGCGTTCAGCGTGCAGTACCACCCGGAGGCCGCGCCGGGCCCGCACGACTCGCACTACCTGTTCCAGGACTTCCGCGACCTGATGGGCGCAGCCTGATGCCTCGACGGAGCGACATCGGATCGGTCATGGTGATCGGATCCGGTCCGATCGTGATCGGGCAGGCCTGTGAGTTCGACTACTCCGGGACCCAGGCATGCAAGGTGCTGCGCCGAGAGGGGTTCCGCGTCGGGCTCGTGAACTCGAACCCCGCGACGATCATGACCGACCCGTCGTTCGCGGATCGGACGTACGTGGAGCCGCTCGATCCCTCGTCGGTCCTCGCGATCCTCGAGCGCGAGCGACCCGACGCGCTGCTTCCGACGCTGGGTGGCCAGACGGGGCTGAACGTAGCCGTCGCGCTGGCGGAGTCCGGCGACCTCGACCGTTTGGGGGTTCGGTTGATCGGCGCGAGTTTGGAGGCGATCCATCGCGCCGAGGATCGGAGCGGCTTCAAGCGGACGATGCTGGACGCGGGGCTCGAGGTCCCTCGCGCCGAGGTGGCGCGGACCCTCGAGGAGGCCGCGGCCGTAGGCGACGGCCTGGGATACCCGGTCATCGTCCGCCCGTCGTTCACGCTCGGGGGCGGGGGCAGCGGGTTCGCCACGTCGCGAGAGGAGTTGCTCGACCTGGCGAGGCGCAGCCTCGAGGTGTCTCCGGTGCACGAGATCCTGGTCGAGGAGTCGATCGCCGGATGGAAGGAGTTCGAGCTCGAGGTCATGCGCGACGGCGACGACAACGCCGTGATCGTGTGCTCGATCGAGAACGTCGACCCGATGGGCGTGCACACCGGCGACTCGATCACGGTCGCGCCCGTTCAGACGTTGACCGATGTCGAGTACCAGCGGATGCGCGACGCCGCGTTGCGGTGCATCCGCGCGATCGGCGTGGAGACGGGTGGATCGAATGTGCAGTTCGCCGTGGATCCGCGTGACGGCCGCATGGTGTTGATCGAGATGAATCCGCGCGTGTCTCGTTCCTCTGCGCTCGCGTCGAAGGCCACCGGGTTCCCGATCGCGAAGATCGCGGCGTTGCTCGCCGTCGGCTACCGCCTCGACGAGATCACCAACGACATCACGGGCGAGACGCCGGCGGCGTTCGAGCCGACGCTCGACTACGTCGTCGTGAAGATCCCGCGTTTCGCGTTCGAGAAGTTCTCGGATGCGGATCCGACGCTGACGTCGACCATGAAGTCGGTCGGCGAGGTGATGGCGATCGGGCGGACGTTCAAGGAGGCGCTCGGGAAGGCTTGGCGGGGTCTCGAGCGACCCGAGGCCGAGCTGGGGGTCGATGCCGGTATCCCACTCGAGCAGTTGATCGCGGCCTCAGACGGACGGCTCCGCTCCATCGAAGGGGCGATCCTCGCCGGTCACACGGTGGACGAGGTCGCGTTGGCGACCGGCATCGATCCGTGGTTCGTCGATCAGGTCGCGCAGGTCGTCGAGGCGGCGGCGGAGCTTCGCGATCGGCCGCTCGCCACGCTCACCGCGGTCCAGCTCCGAGACGCGAAGCGGTCGGGACTCTCCGACCCGCGGATCGCCCACCTCACCCGGTCCACGGAGGCGGCCGTCCGGCGTCATCGGGAGGCGCTCGGTGTCGCTCCGGTCTTCAAGACCGTGGACACGTGCGCCGGGGAGTTCGCTGCGCGAACGCCGTACCACTATTCCACCTACGAGGATGAGGACGAGGTGCGGCCCGCCGAACGGCCGCGCGTCGTCATCCTTGGATCGGGTCCGAACCGTATCGGCCAGGGCATCGAGTTCGACTACGCGTGTGTGCACGCCGCCTTCGCGTTGGAGGAGGCCGGGTTCGAATCGGTCATGGTGAACAGCAACCCGGAGACGGTGTCGACGGACTACGACACCTCGAGCCGCCTCTACTTCGAACCGGTCGCGGCCGAGGACGTCCTGGCCGTCTGTCGGGCCGAGCGGCCCGTCGGTGTGATCGTCCAGTTCGGTGGGCAGACGCCGCTCCGGCTCGCCCGCACCCTCGAGGAGGAGGGATACCCGGTGCTCGGGACCCGGTCGGAGGCGATCGACCTGGCCGAGGACCGCGGGAAGTTCGCGAAGATCCTGGGGGAGCTCGGCATCGCCGCGCCGCCCCACGGAGAGGCGCGGACGCTGCCGGAGGCCCGTGCGATCGCAGCGCAGATCGGCTTCCCGGTCGTCGTTCGACCTTCGTACGTGCTGGGGGGCAGAGCGATGGAGATCGTCTACGACGCCGACGAGCTCGAGATCTTCGTCCGAACGGCCGCTGAGGCATCGCCGGATCATCCGGTCCTGATCGACCGGTTCCTCGAAGGCGCGATCGAGGTGGACGTGGACGCCGTGTGCGACGGGACGGACGTGTTCATCGGCGCCGTGATGGAACACATCGAGGAAGCAGGGGTGCATTCCGGCGACTCTTCGTGCCAGATCCCGCCGGCGACGCTCTCGGACGAGGAGCTCGACGAGATCGAAGACATCACGCGGAGCCTGGCGCGCAGGCTCGGCGTTCAGGGTCTGTTGAACCTTCAGCTCGCGGTGAAGGACGAACGGATCTGGGTGCTCGAAGCGAACCCTCGGTCGTCACGGACGGTCCCGTTCGTCTCGAAGACGATCGGCGTGTCCCTCGCGAGGATCGCGACCCTCATCCTCACGGGACGATCGCTCGCGGACCTCGCTGCAGAGGAGGTGCTGCCGGCCGATCCTCATCACTACCGCCACCTGCCGTACACGGCGGTGAAGGCGGCCGTGCTGCCCTTCGGTCGGTTCCCCGGCGTCGACACCGTGCTCGGTCCGGAGATGAAGTCGACCGGGGAGGTCATGGGGATCGATCGAGACCCGGGGATGGCGCTCGCGAAGGCCCTCGTCTCGAGCGGTACGGGACTTCCGATCGAGGGAACGGCGTTCGTCTCGGTCGCGAACCGCGACAAACGCGCGATCGTCTTCCCCGCGAAGCGGCTCGTGGACATGGGGTTCCACCTGGTGGCGACCGGCGGAACGGCCGGCGTTCTCGAGCGGGCGGGGATCACGGTCGAACGCGTGGCGAAGGTCTCGGAGGGTCCGCACAACGTCGCTGAGCTGATCCGCAACGGTGGCGTCGACCTGATCATCAACACGCCGTTCGGCCGGGGTCCGCGTACGGACGGCTACTACATCCGCACCGCGGCGGCCACCGCCGGTGTTCCATGCATCACGACGCTCCCCGGGGTGTTCGCCGCGGTGCGAGGGATCGAGGCGCTGCGCGGCGGGCGGAGCGAACCGTTCACCCTGCAGGAGCATCACGCGCACGCGAGCGACTCCGCCGCTCAGGGTCGTCTCTCGTTCGAACAGGCCGCGGCCTCGGTGTCGGGTGAGCGGACGTGAAGCGCGTCCGTGCGGAGATCCTGTCCACGCGTCGGCTCGGCGCCTATGCGTCGATCACGCTCGTAGCGCCTGAGATCGCTGAGCGCGCACGTCCTGGCCAGTTCCTGGCGATCCAGATGCCCGAGGGCCGGGAGTTCTTGCTCCGGCGCCATTTCGCGGTGCACCAGGCCTCACGACGTGGAGGGTGGGCGGGAACGCTCGAGTTCGTCGTCGACCCTGCGGGTCCGGGGACGGAGTGGCTCGGGGGTGCACGTGCCCACGAGTTCCTCGACGTGATCGGCCCGTTGGGGAAGGGCTTCGCGTACCCGAAGCGGTTGTCGAACTGCCTGTTGGTGGCCGAGGGCCACGGAGCGGCATCGCTCTACTTCTTGGCTCAAGAGCTGATCGCGCGACACAAGCGCGTGGACATGATCATCGGCGGCGAGACGCTCGAGCGCGTCTTCAAGCCCATCGAGGGGAAGCGACTGTCGCAGACGATCGAGATCCTCACGGCGGATGGGAGCCTCGGCGATCGAGGCTCCGTCCTCGACGCGCTGCCGGAGATGGCCGAGCGGTGCGGGACGGAGGTGATCTACGCGGCGGCGCGGACGTCGACGCTGGAACAGATCGCGACGTTCTGCCGCGAGCAACAGCTGCCGGCACAGATCGCGATCGAGGAGCGGATGGGATGCGGGTTCGGCCTGTGCTTCACGTGCGTCGTGCCGGTCGCCCGGAAGGACGGCAGCGGGTACGACCACCTGCGATCCTGCATCGACGGGCCGGTGTTCAATCCTGCACGCGTGCTGTGGGATCGATGGCTGTCCGACGCGCCCACGATGTTGCCGACGCCTCCCGAGGGCCTCCCGGTGGTGCGAACATGGCCGGGGTGAAACGATCCGTCGCCGTCGATCTCGGCGGATTGCTCCTCACGACCCCCGTCATGATCGCGGCCGGCTGCAGCGGCACGGGACGCGAGTTCGCCGGCCTGGTCGACACGCGTCGCGTCGGAGCCGTCGTCACACGAAGCATCACGCTGCGTCCGCGTCGAGGAGATCCGACGCCGCGGATCGTCGAGACCCCCGCCGGGATCGCCTGGTCCACCGGGATGCAGAACCCGGGGGTCGAGGCGTTCATCGAGGAGGAGCTACCCCGGTTCGGGCGGACCGGGACCGCCACGATCGTTTCGATCTCGGGTGGGACGCTGGAGGAGTTCGTGCGACTGACGACCCTGTTGCAGCGTCGGCCGGAGGTCTCGGCTATCGAGGTGCGCCTCTCCGAGCCGGACGAAGAGCTCGGCCGCCCGCTCCTCGGGGCCAACCCCGAGCGAGCGGTCGAGATCGTCGGGGCCGTTGCGCGCATGTCGACCGTGCCCGTGTTCGCCAAACTCCCGGCGGGAGTACCCGACCTCGTTGACTTGGCACTGGGAGTGGTGCGCGCGGGTGCGCACGGCCTCACGTTGCTGGATTCGCCGCTCGCCATGGCGGTCGACGCGGGGACGCTGAAGCCATCGTTGGGGCCGGTCACCGGATGGCTCTCCGGTCCGGCGCTCAAGCCGCTCACGCTCCGCGCCGTGTTCGAAGTGGGGCGGGCGATGCCTGAGGTTCCGCTGATCGCGGTCGGCGGGATCCAATCCGGGACGGATGCCGCAGAGATGCTGCTCGCGGGCGCTTGGGCGGTGCAGGTCGGGACCGCGACCCTGATCGATCCAGGGGCACCCGTGGAGATCGCGCGTGGCATCGCGCTCTATCTGCGGGACAAGCGGTTGGCCTCGCCTGCGGATCTCCGTGGTCGGCTGCGGGTCCCCGCGGCGTTCGACATCGCGGAGGGATCGTCTTGATCCCACGCCCTCGGAGACCGTTGATCGTCGCGCTCGACCGGTCGGATCTCGCGGAGGCCGATCGACTTGCAGTGGAACTTGCGCCGTTGGTCGGGATGTTGAAGGTCGGTCTGGAGCTCGCGTGGGCCGCGGGGCCGGAGGCGGTCCGTGCGATCGCGCGACATGCGCCCGTCTTCGTCGACGCGAAGCTCCATGACATCCCGAACACGGTGGAACGAGCGGCCGCCAACATCGCCCGTCTCGGTGCGGCGATGCTCAACGTCCATGCCTTGGGAGGCGAGGCGATGATGCGTGCCGCTCGTCGCGGCGCGGATCGTGGCGCGGCCGATGCCGGGCTCGAGCCGCCCCTCGTCGTGGCGGTCACCGTGCTGTCGAGCCACGCGGGAGAAGGCCTCGCGAGCTCTGTATCCCTTGCGTTCGAGGCGATGTCGAGCGGATTGGATGGTGTGGTCGTGTCGGGTGACGATGTCGCCGATGTCCGTGCGGTCTGCGGTGATGCCTTCTGTCTAGTCGTGCCGGGCATCCGGCCGGGAGGTGGCAACGGTGACGACCAGATCCGCGTCCTGACGCCCGCGGCGGCGGTCGAGAAGGGGGCGGATTACCTCGTCGTCGGTCGGCCGATCACCGATGCAACCGACCCGCTCGCCGTGGCGCGCGGGATCATGCACGACATCACGTAGATCAGGCGAGCATCGCGGGCCCTGCCCGGAACCGCAGGTGGGCTCAAGCGCCTGCATTGTCCCGCTCGCGAGGCGGTGCGTATACTCGCCGGGTTCCCGACCCGCCACCGTAAAGGAGTCGCGTGATGGCCCTACCCACCTTGACCCCCGAACAGCGTCAGCAAGCCCTCGCGAAGGCCGCCGAGGCGCGGAAGAAGCGTGCCGAGCTGAAGGGTGAGTTGAAGTCCGGGAAGCTCCAGCTGAAGGACGTGCTGGCAAGGTCGGGCGACGACATCGTCGGGAAGATGAAGGTCTCGAACGTCTTGGAGTCCCTTCCGGGAGTGGGCAAGGTGCGCGCACAGAAGCTGATGGAGGAGCTCGATATCTCCGCGAGCCGACGCGTGCGCGGCCTCGGCGCGAAGCAGCGCGAGCAGCTGCTCGAGCGATTCAAGAAGTAACGACCCTTGGCCTCGCGTCGAGGCAGGTTGATCGTGATCGCCGGCCCCTCCGGCGTCGGCAAGGGGAGCGTCGTCCAAGGGTTGCTGGCGCACGATCCCCGGCTCGCGTACTCCGTGTCGGTGAAGACACGCCCCGCACGCCGGAACGAGACGCACGGCCGCGAGTACTTCTTCGTCTCGGAGGGCGATTTCGATCGGATGATCGAGGACGACGAGCTCTTGGAGTGGGCACCGTTCGTGGATCATCGCTCGGGCACGCCTCGTGGGTTCGTCGATGAGCGACTCGACGCGGGGAAGGACGTCATCCTCGAGATCGATGCGAAGGGCGCGCAGCAGGTACGGGAACGGGTGCCTGACGCTCTCCTGATCTTCCTGTCGCCCCCAACGATGGTTGAGCTCGAGCGGAGGCTCCGCGGTCGCGGCACGGAGGACGATGCGCGGATCGCCGCTCGTTTGGCAGCCGCGTCCTGGGAGATGGACCAGCGCGGGTGGTTCGACCACGTGGTGGTGAACGACGACCTCGAACGCGCGACCAGAGAGGTCGCTGCTATCATCGAGACATCCCGCGTCGAACCACCGGAGGATCCTGCCCGATGATCGAACCCAAGATCGACGACCTGCTCGCTGCGGTCGACTCCAAGTACACGCTCGTGATCCTCGCCGCCAAGCGCGCACGAGAGATCAACTCCTACTACAACCAGCTCGGTGAGGGTCGCGCGGAGTTCATCCCGCCGCTGATCGAGAGCGGTGGCCTCACGAACAAGCCGTTGTCGATCGCTCTCGAAGAGATCGCCGAGGGGAAGATCGACTACGAGCGACCCGAGGAGCTCCCCGCCGAGTAGCCTCGCCGGCCGCCGGGTGTTGCTCGGCGTCACGGGAGGTATCGCCGCGTACAAGGCCGCGCTCGTCGCGCGGTCGTTGGTCCGTTCCGGCGCGGACGTGCAGGTCGTGATGACCTCGTCGGCCGAGCGGTTCGTCGGAGCGGCAACGTTCGCAGCCCTCACCGGCAACGCCGTTCCTGGGTCGCTCTGGGAACGACCCAGCGAAGTGACGCACGTCAGGCTCGCTCATGACGCGGACCTGATCGTGATCGCGCCCGCGACCGCCAACCTCCTGGCGAAGCTCGCGCACGGTATCGCCGACGATCTGCTCACCGCGACGGTCCTGGAGTCATCTGCCCCCCTCGTCCTCGCACCCGCGATGCACACCGGCATGTGGGAACACCAGGCGACCCGTACGAACGTCGCGATGCTCGTCGAGCGCGGGGCACATCTCGTCGGCCCAGACACAGGACCGTTGGCGGCGGGCGACGAAGGCGCGGGCCGCATGGCGGAGCCGGAGGTCATCGTCGCCGCCGTGTCTGCCCTGATCGGCAGACCGGCGGATCTCGCCGGTCGTCGGGTCGTGGTGACGGCTGGCCCGACCCAGGAGCCGGTCGATCCGGTGCGCTTCATCGGCAACCGGTCGAGCGGGAAGATGGGTCTAGCGGTCGCTCAAGAGGCACACCAGCGAGGCGCCGTCGTCGAGCTGATCCTCGGTCCCGGGACCGTCGAACCCCCCGCCGGCATCCCGGTCGTTCGCGTCTCGACGGCCGAAGAGATGCGTGACGCCGTCTCGGCCGCCTTCGGCGACGCCGACGTCGTCGTGATGGCGGCGGCCGTCGCCGACTTCCGGCCGAAGTCTGTGGCCGGCGAGAAGCTCAAGAAGGGTGTGGGGGTCCCCGAGCTGCTCCTGGAGCCGACGCCGGACATCCTGTCGGAGCTCGGTGAGCGGAAAGGGAACCGTGTGCTCGTCGGGTTCGCCGCCGAAACCGAGGACCTCGAGATCAACGCCCGCCGCAAGCTCTCGTCGAAGCATCTGGACCTGGTCGTGGCCAACCGCGTGGGGGAGGAAGGCACCGGGTTCGGCTCGGAGACGAACGACGCGTTGATCCTGAGCGCCGCCGGGGTCACACATCCGATGCGACGTTGGGCCAAGGCCGAGCTGGCCGAGGCGATCTGCGACCAGGTGTCGTCGATGCTCGGTCGTGACGGGAAAGAGGCCGGTCCCTGAGCATGGCTATACTCGCGCGGTCATGAGCGAGCCGTACCTCTTCACCTCTGAGTCCGTCACCGAGGGTCATCCGGACAAGCTCGCGGACCAGATCTCCGACGCGGTGCTCGACGCGATGCTCACCCAGGATCCCAACAGCCGCGTCGCCTGCGAGACGCTCGTCACGACCGGGCTGGTGATGGTGTCGGGTGAGATCACGTTGGCTGAGGGTTGGGTCGACATCCCCTCCGTCGTGCGGCAGACCGTGACGGACATCGGCTACACCGACGCCAAGTTCGGCCTCGACGGCGATACCTGTGGGGTGATCACGGCGATCCAGGAGCAGTCCCCGGACATCGCACGCGGCGTCGAAGACTCGCTCGAGCACCGGGAAGGGCACTCCGGTGACGCGCTCGACCTGCTCGGGGCCGGCGACCAAGGCATGATGTTCGGCTACGCCTGCCGGGAGACGGACGAGCTGATGCCGCTCCCGATCGCCATGGCGCACCGACTAGCCAAGCGTCTTGCCGACGTCCGGAAAGCCGGGGTCGTGCCGTACCTCCGCCCCGACGGGAAGAGCCAGGTCACCATCGAGTATCGCGACGGCGTGCCCATCCGCGTCGACACCGTCCTGATCTCCGCCCAGCACCGTGATGAGGTCGATGTCGAGACGCTCTTGAAGCCTGACATCGAAGCCGAAGTGGTTGAACCGGTCCTCCGAGAGTTCGCGGACCTCGAGACGGAAGGCGTCCGGATCTTGGTGAACCCGACCGGCAGGTTCGAGATCGGGGGGCCGAAGGCCGACACCGGCCTCACCGGGCGCAAGATCATCGTGGACTCCTACGGCGGCATGGCACCACACGGCGGCGGGGCATTCAGTGGGAAGGACCCGAGCAAGGTCGACCGGTCCGCCGCGTACATGGCGCGCTACGTCGCGAAGCACATCGTGGCTGCAGGGCTCGCCGACCGCTGCCAGCTTCAGGTCGCGTACGCGATCGGGACGGCGCACCCCGTGTCGATGAACGTCGAAACCTTCGGGACCGCCGAAGTGGACCCAGCCGCGATCGTCACGGCCGTTCGCGAGCTGTTCGATTTCCGTCCGGCCGCGATCATCCGTGACCTCGACCTCAGCCGCCCGATCTACCGGGACACCGCCGCGTACGGTCATTTCGGGCGCAAAGAGTTCCCCTGGGAGGCGACCGACCGCGCCGACGAACTCCGCCGCGCCGTCGGGTAGTCCGCTCACCGGCCCCGTCGCCGTCTGCGTCGACCGCCCCATCCTGTCGCTCGATCGGCCGTTCACGTATCGGTTGCCCGAGGCATCCGACGCCGGGGTCGGCTCGCTCGTGCAGGTTCCGTTCCACGGGAGGCTGATCCGTGGACTGGATCTTGGGGCCGACCGACGACGTGCCGGCCCGCACCCTCGACGTCAAGCGGGTGCTGTCGCCGGTGCGCTTCTTCGACGACGCGATGCTCGCGTTGCTTCGTTGGGTCAGCGAGCGATACGTCTCGCCGTTGGCTGCGGTCATCGGTCGCTCGCATCCGCCCCGCGTGGTTTCGGAGGAGTCCATGGTCGCGGCCTCATCCTCCCCGAACGAGATATCAGGACGCGCTGCATCCGGCGGGGCGGACCCTGAACTCCTCGACTCCTACCAAGGCGGGAACGCGCTCGCCGACGCGATCGCGGCTGCCGGCGGGTCGTTCATCGTGCGCCCCGCGCCCGAGGACGAGGTCGCGTTGATGGTGGAGGTCGTGCGCCGTTGCCTCGCTAACGGACGGAAGGCGATCGTCGTGGTCCCCGAGTCGACCCCGATGCCCGCCACGGCCAGGGCGATGAGCAACGCGTTCGGCGAGCGGGTGGGGAGCTTGGTCGGCGGCGATCGGCGAACCCGATACCGCCGCTGGCTCGAGATCGAGGCGGACCGCTACGAGATCGTGGTCGGCACGCGTTCAGCGGTGTTCGCCCCGGTCAGGCGATTGGGCGTGATCGCCGTCGTGCGCGAGAGCCATCCGGCCCATCGCGAGGACCGGGCCCCGTACTACCACGTGCGGGATATCGCCCTCGAACGAGCCACGCGCTCCGGTGCCGCGTGCGCGCTCAGCGCCCTCTGTCCGTCGGCCGAAGCGATGGCGCTCGGTCTCCCGCACGTGGTGCCTGTTTCCCGGCGGTGGCCCCCGGTCGAGGTCGTGAAGCCCGGGCCCGAGGGCCGGGCGCCGCGGCTGCTTCGCGCGCTGCGGGAGACCCGACGGGCGTTCCTGCTCTCCCCGATGCCCGGGTACGGCGTGGCGCAGGTCTGCCGGTCCTGTGGTCGGCCCGCGGCCTGCGCCGCGTGCGGCGGCGTCCTGCGATCGGACGAGGGCCAAGTTAGATGCGTGGTCTGCGAAGCTCCCGGCCGTTGTGCGAACTGCGGCGCCGTCGACTTCGGCATCCGTCGTGGAGGGGTCGAGCGTGTGGCCGAGTGGGCGCGAGCTGTGGCGTCCGTGCCCGTCCACCGGATCGCATCCGGCGGGCGGTCGCGGCTCCCTACGGCCCGAGAGGTCCTGGTGGGGGGGCCGGAGGCGGTGCGCGACCTCGGGCCTGGTGGGCTCGATCTGGTCGCGATCCTCGACGCCGATACCGTGGGGCGACGACCCGGGTTGGCCGCCCGCGAACGGACCGTGGCCACTTGGATGGAGGCCGTGGCCTGGGCGCGCCCGGACGGTCGAGCGATCGTGCAGGCGGCTCAGCCGTCTGATCCCGCGATCCAGGCCCTGGTCCGCGGTAATCCCGATCGGTTCCTTGCGGACGAGGCGCGAAGACGCGCCGATGCGGGGTTCCCGGTCGGGGCGGCCGTGTTCCGCGTCGCCGGTCCGGACGGACTGGCCCAGGAGTTGGAGGCCCTTCAGCCGATCACGCAGCTGACCTCGTCGTTCGGAGGGCAGACGGTATGCTTGCTCGCGCTCGAACGCGATCGGACGCCGGCGTTCGGTTTGGCGGTTCGTGCGCTCGCGGCTCAGGATCTCGTCACGCGGGTCGAGGCCGAGCCGCACCTCGAGTGACGACCGGAGCGTGACCGTGATCATCCCCATCCGCACCTTGGGTGACCCCGTGCTGAAGGAACCGACGAAGCCGGTCGAGACGTTCGATCGTGCGTTGCAGCGCCTCGCGGACGACATGTTCGCAACGATGTACGACGCGCCCGGCGTCGGACTGGCAGGCCCGCAGGTGGGCCTGTCAACCCGGCTGTTCGTGTTCGACGATGGCACGACCGGCCCGCTGTTCGTCGCGAATCCCGAGCTCGTCGGCGCGGAGGGGGATGTGGTGCTCGAGGAGGGCTGCCTGTCGATCCCGGGTCCGTTCCATCCCACCCACCGAGCCGCGGTCGTCACCTGCCGGGGCCAAGATCTCCACGGCGAGCCGTTCGAGATGCGGGGCGAAGGACTCCTGGCGCGGATCTTCCAGCACGAGACGGACCACTTGGACGGAACGCTGTTCATCGACCGGCTCGACGAGGAGGGACGGCGAGCCGTGCTCTCCGAGCTCAGACGGATCGAGCTCGGTCTGGCCGAGCCGCGGAAGCGACAGCGGCGTGACGACGGGTAACCACGACGACCAACCGATCCGCGTCGTCTTCCTCGGCAACGATCCCTGGTCCGTCCCCTCGCTGATCGCGCTGGCGGCGGGCGAGGGGATCGATCTCGTCCTGGTCATCACGAACCCGCCGCGGCCAGCCGGCCGCGGCGGTGGTCTGCGGTCGACCGCGGTCGCCGACGCCGCTCGCGACCTCGCCGTCCCGCTCGACGAGGTCGCGTCGTTGAACGACGAGGTCGGCGTCGAACGGCTGCGGGCCGTGACGCCGGACGTGTTCGTGGTGGTCGCCTACGGGGAGCTGCTGCGACCCGTCGTACTCGGCATCCCTCGACTCGGAGCGGTCAACGTGCACCTGTCGCTCCTGCCTCGATGGCGCGGCGCCAGCCCGGTGCAGCACGCGATCCTCGCTGGCGATCCCGTCACCGGCGTCACCCTCATGCGCATGGACGAGGGCTTGGACACGGGACCGATCCTGGCGCGCGCGGAGCTCCCGATCGACGTTGACGAAGATGCTGGAAGCCTCGGTGATCGTCTCGCCGCCCTCGGCGCATCGATGGTGCCGGCGACCATCACCGAACTGGCAAAGGGCCGGATCAGCCCGATCCGTCAGTCGGGTGCGTCGACGATGGCGCCGAAACTCGACCCGAGGGCCCGGCGGCTCGACTGGGCGCGACCGGCTGTTGAGATCGTCCGCCGTGTCCGTGCGTTCGCGCCGGACCCGGGCGCCTCGACCGCGTGGCGGGGCGAGAGCATGAAGGTGAAGCGCGCCCAAGCTACGGATGCGACCGGCTCGCCGCCGGGGTCGATACTCGCGGTAGACGGCGAGGTGGTCGTGGTCGCGGCCGGGTCTGGCGCCGTTCAGCTGATGGAGATCGTTCCGGCGGGACGCCGTCAGATGTCGGCGGGCGCCTGGGCGCGAGGCGCACGCGCCCGACCGGGCGAGACGTTCGCGTGACCGGCAACGCCCGCCAGGTCGCGCTGGAAGCTGTCCGGCGGGTCACGGATGAAGGTGCCTACTCGACCCGCGTGATGCCTGCCCTCCTCGCTCGGTCCGGGCTCTCTGATCGGGATCGGGCATTGGCGACCGAGCTCGCGTTCGGGACGCTCCGACATCTCGTCGGGCTTGACCGCGCGATCGCTTCGCGGTCGTCCCGACCGGTCGGTCGGATGAGCCCGGGGGCCCGCACGGTGCTGCGCCTCGGGGCGTACCAGCTCGCCTTCACTCGGATCCCTGCACACGCGGCGGTGTCGGAGTCGGTCTCCTTGGCGTCGCCGCGAGAGCGTGGGTTCGTCAACGCGATCCTCCGGCGGCTCGCCGAGGATCCTCCGTCGCCCCCCGGCGGCGATGCGGAGGACGACGTCGCGGCGCGCACCGGTATGGCGCCATGGGGCGTCCGCGAGCTGCGGCGGCTCGTTGGGCACGACGAGGCGGAGGTGGCGGCGGAGGCGTTCGGCGAACGCGCGCTCCTCTGTCTCCGGACGAACACCTGTCGCACCGACGTGGATCGGCTGACCGAGGCGTTGCGAACCGGGGGGCACGAGCCCCGACCGGGCGCGGTCGCCGCTGACTGTCTGCTGCTGGACGGGGGAGACCCGGCGCGTCTGCCGGGGTTCGTCGACGGGTGGTTCGCCGTTCAGGATCAGGCGTCGGCCTTCGTCGTCGAGGCGCTCGAGATCCGTCAGGGCGACACCGTATTCGACGCGTGTGCGGCACCGGGAGGCAAGTCTGCGCACGCCGCTTGTCTCGCGGGGTCATCGGGCCGGGTCGTCGCGGGTGAGCTCCGTACGGAACGAGCGCCGTTGATCAGGAGCACGGGACGGCGGCTCGGCGTGCGCATCCTGGTCGTCGCGAACGACGCCTGTCGGCCTGCGCTCCGCGGGCCGTTCGATCGAGTGCTCGTCGACGCGCCGTGCTCGGGCATGGGCTCGGCGCGACGGCGTCCGGAGCTGTTGTGGCGTCCGCGCGCTGCCGACCTCTCGGGGCTCGCGCGACGGCAGGTCGCGATCGCCGCCGCGGCCGCGGATCTCCTGCGGCCGGGGGGAAGACTGGTCTATTCGGTGTGCACGTTCCCACGTGCGGAGACCGAGGCCGTGTGCGACGCGCTGGTCAGACATCGGCCCGAGTTGGAGCCGGCATCCATCGACGGACCCCATGGCGCGGCGCCCCGCATCCGGTTGTGGCCGCACCGTGACGGGACGGATGGGATGTTCCTGGCGGCGTTCACGAAACGCGGCTGACCTGCGGGTACGATACGCGGCGATGGGTTCCCTCTCCGCCTCGATCCTCTCGGCCGACTTCGCGCACCTCGGCGCCCAGGTCAAGCTGGTCGAGACCTATGCCGAAGCCATCCACATCGATGTCATGGATGCCCACTTCGTCCCGCCTCTCACGATCGGTCCCGTGGTCGTCGCGTCGCTGCGTCCGGTGACGGCCCGCACGCTTCACGGCCATCTCATGGTCGACGCCCCCGAGAGCCTCTTCGACGACCTGGCGGATGCCGGCCTCGACGTCGTCTCGTTCCATCACGAGGCGGTCGCTGACCCCCTCCCCGTCATCGCGAAGGCGCGAGGCGTGGGTCTTCGTGTGGGCGTGACGCTCAACCTCGAGACACCCGTGTCATCGGCGTTCAGCTACCTGGAGGAGATCGATGACCTGATGCTGATGAGCATCCGCCCCGGCTGGGCCGGGCAAGAGTTGAGCGAGGAGATCTACCCACGTCTCGAGGCCGTGCGCACCGAGGTAGATCGCCGTGGGCTCGACACCGAGATCGAGATCGACGGCGGCGTCAAGCTGCACAACGCCCGGCGAGCGGTGGATGCGGGGGCGACGGTCCTGGTGGCCGCGTCGGCGATCTTCGGAGCCGACGACCCGGCCGATGCGGCGAGGGCGCTCGCCCGGATCGCGCGCGGAGAGGCGGCCTAGATGCCCGAGACGATCCTCGTGGTCGACGACGATCCGGATATCGCCCGGTTCGTCGAGGTCAACCTCCGTTCGGCCGGCTACGACGTGGCGGTCGCCGGCGACGGAGAGGAGGCGCTCGAGAAGGCCGCGGAGCTCCGGCCCGATCTGGTGCTGCTCGACGTGATGATGCCGCGGATCGACGGATTCGAGGTCGCACAACGTCTCCGGAAGAACCCGCAGACGGCGAACACGAGCATCATCATGCTGACCGCCAAAGCGCTCTCGGCCGACAAGGTGACCGGCCTGCAATCGGGTGCCGACGACTACATCATCAAGCCGTTCGACCCGATCGAGTTGTTGGCGCGGGTCAAAGGAACGCTCCGTCGGGCGAAGGAGATGCGGAACCTCTCACCGCTCACCGGACTTCCCGGGAACATCCGGATCCAAGAGGAGATCGAACGCCAGGTCCGGGAAGCCCGACCGTTCGCGGTCCTGTATTGCGATCTCGACAACTTCAAGACCTACAACGACCAGAAGGGGTTCGTCCGGGGTGACCGTCTGATCCAATCCACCGCGCGGATCATCCAGGATGCTGTGGTCGAGTTCGACCCGGGCGAGGGCTTCGTTGGGCACGTAGGGGGTGACGACTTCGTCGCCGTCGTGAACCCTGATGTCGCGGAGCAGGTGGCTCAGCGGATCTGCTCTAGGTTCGATGAGACCCGGACGGATTTCTACGAAGCCGAGGATCTGGATCGTGGGTTCATCCGCATGGAGGATCGCAAGGGCGTGATGCAGGATGTGCCGCTCGTGGCGATCTCGGTCGGCATCGCCTCGACCGCGCGGCGGGGCTTCGCCCACTATGGCGAAGCGGTCGCCGTGGCGACGGAGATGAAGCAGTTCGCGAAGCGGGATCTGGGCTCGTCGTACGCGATCGACCGCCGCACGCCCTGACCGCAGAGGTTGCCCTCGCCCTCCTGCTGCCCCGACCGTATACTCACTAGCAGCAAGCTCGTTTCCGGGGCGGGGTGAGATCCCCCACCGGCGGTGACAGTCCGCGACCCCTCACGAGCCACGTGAGGGTTGACCCGGTGAGATCCCGGGACCGACCGTGAAAGTCGGGATGGGAGGAGACGGGCGCTGCGGTTCCGCGTCCGCGGAGCCGTGCGCCTCGCGTTCCCACTACCACCTCGGATCGGAAGAGGTGGACACGTGGACGAACGGGAACGCTTCATGCGCCGAGCGTTGGAGCTGGCGCAGCGCGGACGTGGTCGTGTCTCACCGAATCCGCTCGTGGGTGCCGTCGTCGTTCGCGGCGACTCGATCGTCGGCGAGGGCTGGCACGAAGGACCAGGCACCGCCCACGCTGAGGTGGTCGCGCTCACCGAGGCCGGCGACCGCGCTCGGGGAGCAACCGTGTACTGCACCCTCGAGCCCTGCGACCACATCGGCCGGACCCCCCCGTGCACGGCGGCGCTGATCGACGCGGGCATCGCCCGGCTCGTCGCGGCTGCCCAAGATCCGAATCCCATCGTGGACGGTCGGGGATTCGCGCGCTTGCGGGAGCACGGGATCGCCGTGCAGGCCGGCATCCTCGAGACCGAGGCCCGTCGTCAGAACGCTGCGTTCGAGCGGCATGTCACGACTGGATCGCCGTTCGTGACCTTGAAGATGGCGTCTTCCCTCGACGGGAAGACGGCGGCGTCCGATGGATCGTCGAAGTGGATCTCAGGGACAGCGGCGCGGGAGGACGCGCAACGGCTCCGCGCGGCGTCGGACGCCATCCTCGTCGGGTCGGGAACCGTTCTCGCCGACGACCCGGCGCTCACCGTTCGCGGCGACGCGGTGATCCCCGGCCGCGCGCCACTGCGCGTCGTCGTTGACAGCTCCGGCAGGGTCTCGCCCGATGCCAAGCTGTTCGACGACGCCGCTCCGACGATCGTGGCGACGACCTCCTCGGCGGATCCCGCGCGCGTCGCAGCATGGCGCGATGCCGGCGCGGACGTCGAGGTCGTTGACGTCGACGACGCGGGGCGCGTTTCACTGACCCAGGTCATCGCGCGGCTGGGCAAGCATGACGTACAAGGGTTGCTGGTCGAAGGTGGTGCGACGGTCGCGTGGAGCCTCGTCGCGGACGGGCTCGTGGACCGGGTGGTGCTCTACATCGCGCCGTCGATCGTCGGCGGCACAGGTGCGGATCCGATCGTGGGCGGCCTGGGGTTCGCACCGATCGGCCGAGCGCTTGGGCTCCGCTTCGAACGTGTCGAGCGTCTCGGGGACGACCTGCGGGTGGAGGCCGATGTTCACGGGGATCGTTGAGCTGCGGGGGACCGTCGTGCGAGCGGTGAGGGATCGATTGGCGATCGACGCCGGTCACCTGGTCGCCGACAGTGACGTGGGCGCATCCGTCGCGGTGAACGGCGTCTGCCTCACGGTGGTCGCTCGTGACGGAAGTGTGCTCTCGTTCGATGTTTCGAACGAGACCCGTGCGCGTTCGGCGCTCGGGGATCTCCAGGCCGGAGACCCGGTCAACCTGGAGCGCCCCGTCTCGCTCTCGGCCCGGCTGGGCGGTCACCTCGTACAGGGACACGTGGACGGTGTGGGCGAGGTCGAGGCGATCGAGCGGGACGGCGGCGGCGGTTCGCGGTTCGCGGTTCGCGTGCCGGCGGATCTCCTGCGGTACGTCGTCGAGAAAGGGTCCATCACCATCGACGGCGTGAGTCTTACGGTCGCGGAGGTCGATGGCGGCACGATCACGGTCGCGTTGATCCCGCACACGCTGGCGGCGACAACACTCGGTGTCGTCGCACCGGGTGATGGCGTGAACCTGGAGGTCGATGTGATCGCGAAGTACGTTGAGCGAGCGATGGAAGGGAAGGTCTGATGAGCGAGGAACGAGCAACGACGATCGGGGGATCGGTCCTCGCGACGATCCCGGAGGCCCTCGAGGAGATCCGTCGGGGCCGGATGGTGATCGTGGTCGACGACGCCGACCGGGAGAACGAAGGCGATCTCATCATGGCGGCCGAGAAGGTCACGCCGGAAGCGATCGCGTTCATCATCCGGTACACGAGCGGCGTGATCTGCATGCCCGTCGTGGGTGACCGACTCGATGAACTCCAGATCCCGTTGATGGTGGCCGCCAACACCGATCATCAGCGGACCGCGTTCACCGTGTCGGTCGATGCGCGGCGGGGTGTGACGACGGGGATCTCCGCGGCGGATCGGTCCGCCACGATCAAGGCATTGATCGATCCCGGAACGAGCCCCGAGGATCTGTCGCGGCCGGGACACATCTTCCCCTTGCGATATCGGGAGGGAGGTGTCCTCAAGCGCGCGGGCCACACCGAAGCGGCCGTGGATCTCGCGCGCCTCGCCGGGCTGTACCCGGCGGGCGTGCTCTGTGAAACGGTGAACGAGGACGGCAGCGATGGCGCGGCTGCCCCACCTCGAACGGTTCGCGGCCGAGCACGGGCTGAAGATCATCTCGATCGCGGATCTCATCGCCTATCGGCGTCAGCACGAGGTTCTGGTGTCGCGGGTCGCCGAGGCGACGATCCCCACGCCCTACGGGGAATTCCGCTCGTATGCGTACGAGAGCGTGGTGGATGGAAGGACGCATGTCGCGCTCGTCCTCGGAGCGATCGGAGATGGGGCGGACGTTCTCACGCGTGTGCATTCCGAGTGCCTGACCGGTGATGTCTTCGGATCCCTTCGCTGTGATTGCGGAGCCCAGCTCGATCGCGCGATGCAGATCATCGGTGACGAGGGTCGAGGCGTGGTGCTCTATATCCGTGGACACGAGGGCCGGGCGATCGGGCTGACGCACAAGCTGCGTGCCTATGAGCTCCAGGACCAAGGCCGAGACACGGTCGAGGCCAACATCGAGCTGGGGTTCCCGGCGGATCCGCGCGACTACGGGATCGGGGCTCAGATCCTCGTCGACCTCGGCGTCCGCACGATGCGACTGCTGACCAACAATCCTGCGAAGCGGGCCGGCCTCGAGGGCTACGGTCTGGCGATCGTGGAGCGTCTGCCCATCGAGACGGAGCCGACCTCGCAGAACATCGGGTATCTGCGGGCGAAGCGGGAGAAGATGGGCCATCTCCTCGAGGGGTTGACCGACCCGACCGTCAGCGTGGGCGGTGCGGAGGAACGATGAGCGTGCTGGAAGGTGAGGTCGCCGGATCCGGCCGGCGGGTTGCCATCATCGCGGCCAGGTTCAACGGCGCCATCACCACCAAGCTCGTGGACGGCGCCCTCGCCGCGTTCTCCGCCCATGGGGTGGGGGCGTCGGACGTCGATGTCGCCTGGGTTCCGGGCGCGTTCGAGATCCCGCTCGTCGCCGGCCGGTTGGCATCTTCTGGTCGCTACGACGGCGTGGTGTGTCTGGGCGCCGTGATCCGAGGAGAGACCACCCATTTCGAGCTGGTTGCGAACGAGACGGCTCGCGGGATCGCGGCCGTCTCGCGAGAGAGCGGCGTGCCGGTCATCTTCGAGGTGCTCGCGGTCGACACCCTGCTGCAGGCCGAGGACCGAGCGGGGGGCACTCACGGGAACAAGGGTTGGGAGGCAGCCGAGGCGCTCCTCTCTATGGCTTCGCTGTTGGACCGGCTGGCGGTCCTGGAGGCATAACGGTGATCGTCGACAAGCCGTGGGGCAAGGTCGCCACGTATGCGTTGAACCAACCCTCTTCGGTCCGAGTGATCACCGTGGAACCCGGTCAAGAAACGAGCGTGCACTACCACCGGATGCGCGATGAGATGTGGATCGTGTTGGACCCCGGTCTCACGATCGAGATCGGGAACCGTGTGGCCGAGGCCCAGCCGGGGGAGGAGTTCATGGTGACGGCCGAAGAGACCCATCGGATCCGTTGCGTGGGCCACACCCGTGGGCGCGTCCTCGAGATCGCGTACGGCTACACGACCGAAGACGATACGCAACGACTCGAGGACGCGTACGGACGCTCGCTCGAGGCCGACTGGTGAGGGCTCGTCGACACGACGCCCGACCGACCCCTATACTGCCTGCTCAGTCGTAGCAGGACGTGGCATATCAGCGCACCGGCTCGCCGGTGCTTGTTCTTCGAAAGAGGTGATGCGGGGTCTCGACCGATCCGAGGATCAACGACCGGATCAGGTCTCCACAGGTCCGACTGGTGGGGGCCGACGGTTCGCAGATCGGGGTGGTTCCCACCCAGGAAGCGCTGCGCCAGGCTCGGGACCTCGACCTGGATCTCGTGGAGGTCGCGCCGCAAGCCGATCCGCCCGTGTGCCGGATCATGGACTACGGCAAGTACAAGTACGAACGGGACATCCGGCAGAAGGAAGCTCGCAAGAAGCAGTCGCGGGTCGAAGTGAAAGAGATCAAGTTCCGCCCGAAGATCGATCGACACGACTACGACACCAAGAAGGGTCACGTCGAACGGTTCCTGCGGGCGGGGGCGAAGGTCAAGATCACGATCATGTTCCGGGGACGGGAGATGGCACACACCGACCTCGGTCGCAAGATCTTGGACCGATTGATCGAGGAGCTCGGTGACGGGATCGTCGTCGAGTCGCCGCCGAAGCAGGAAGGACGCAACATGGTGATGGTGATCGGGCCGAGCAGGAAGCTCGCAGAGCACCACGCCAGCGATGTCGCGTCCGACGAAGGGTGACCACGATGCCGAAGATGAAGACCAACCGCTCGACCGCCAAGCGGTTCCGGATCACCCGGAACGGCAAGTTGCTCCATCGGAAGGCGACGGGCAACCACATGCTGACGAAGAAGAGTTCCAGCCGCCGCCGTCGGGTCGAAGGGATGTCCGAGGTGCAGGGCGAGCGGAAGAAGATCAAGCGACTGCTGGGAGCCTGACGTATGGCCAGGGTGAAACGATCCGTCCACGCGAAGAAGAAGCGTCGCGAGATCCTCGAGAAGGCGAAGGGTTACACGGGGAGCCGGAACACGCGCTACCGCGTGGCCAAGGAACAGGTCATGCACTCCGGGAACTACGCCTATCGCGACCGGCGCGATCGCAAGGCGCAGTTCCGCCGGTTGTGGATCGCGCGCATCAATGCGGCCGTCCGCCCGCATGGACTGTCGTACTCCCGGTTCATCAACGGCCTGAAGGTCGCGGGGGTCGAGGTGGACCGGAAGATCCTGGCCGATCTCGCCGTCCACGATCCGAGCGCCTTCGCCTCGCTCGTCGAGACGGCGAGGGCGGCCCTTCCCGTCGCCAGCTGAGCGTCACACGGGGCCGAGGGTCTCGTCCAGGAACCTGCCGAACATCGATCGCGCGTTCGCACGGATCACCGATCCTTCCTCCTGGAACGCCTCCAGCATCGGATCGAGGGCGCCTGGGCCGAGGACGCGGTCGGCATAGGCCGCGTACGCCGGGACCGTCGACCACTCCCGAGCCATCTCATCCGAGACCTCGACGTGGAACTGGACGCCGTACGCCGCCCGGCCCCAACGGAACGCCTGATTCGCGTACGCATCCGAACTGGCGAGGAGCACCGCCCCGTCCGGAAGGGAGAACGTGTCGCCATGCCACTGCAGCGTCGGGAGCGTGCGCGGCAGGCCTGCGAACACCGGGTCGCGGATCGCAGCGTCGGTGAGCCGAACGGGGAGCAGCCCGACCTCCGGCGAAGGCCCGGCATAGACGTCGGCCCCGAGCGCGGCCGCGAGGAGCTGCACCCCCAGGCACGCCCCCCAGAACGGGATACCCGCCCGGACCGCGTCCTCGATCAACGCCTTCTCGTCGCGGAGCCAAGGATGCTCGGCCTCGTCGTTCACGCTCATCGGTCCCCCCATCGCGACGACCACGTCGAACCCGCGGCCGTCGGCCGGGAGCGGCTCGCCCTCATCGAGCTCGACGCGATGGAGGTCCAGCCCTCGTTCCCGGAGGAGTTCTTCGAACGCTCCCGGCGGCTCGCACGCGATGTGCTGGAGGATCAGGGCTCGCATCCCCGGATCGTAACTCCGCAGGTCGTTGCCCGCCCGAGGTCTCCCGGAACCGTAGACTGCGGACGTCGCCGACCCGACAGGCCGCCGTGCTCACGTCCATCAAGAATCCGAAGATCGCCGCTGCGATCCGCCTGAAGAAACGCACCTTCCGCGCCGAGGATCGACGGTTCCTGGTGGAGGGTGCGCAGGGCGTACGCGAAGCGCTCGAGGAGCCGGATCGGCTCCAAGCGCTCTTCATCACCGATGACCTCGATGCCCTGGGTGTTCGCGCGCGACAGCTCGGCATCGACGTCCAAGTCGTGAGCGACGACGTCATGGCGAAGCTGACGTCGACCGTCACGCCCCAGGGGATCGTGGGGGTGGCGCCGTTCCTCGACGTGCCCTTCGACGAACTGCCGACCGACGGTTGCCTGGTCATCTTGCACGAGGTCCGTGACCCCGGGAACGCCGGAACGGTGCTTCGATCGGCGGACGCGGCCGGCGCGGGAGCGATCGCCTTCACGGCGAGTTCTGTCGACGTGTACAACCCGAAGACCGTCCGATCGTCGGCGGGCTCCCTCTTCCACGTACCGGTTACTCGCGAGATCCCGACGGACGGCGCCCTGACGACCGCCCGCGCTCAGGGGCGTCGCATCCTGGGGATGGATGCCGACGGCGAACACGATCTCTACGAGGTCGACCTCTCCGGCCCCATCGCGCTGGTCTTCGGGAACGAGGCCCGGGGGCTTCCATCGGAGGTGTTGGCGCTGTGCGATGAGACCGTCCGTGTGCCTCACCATGGTCGCGCGGAGTCGCTCAACCTGGCCGCCGCCGCGACCGTCTGTCTGTTCGAGTGGGCGAGGCGGTCGAGCGGCGGCGGCACGTCGCTCGAGACGATCGTCGCCGCCGCCGCACACGACATCCGTTCACCGCTCACCGCGATGAAGGGCTTCGGGTATGCGCTCGAGAAGCGGTGGGACACCATGACGGACGAGCAGCGGACCATGATGCTCCGCGGCATCGTCTACGACGCCGACCGGATGGACACGATCCTCCGTCTCTTGATCGACGCGGGACGGGTCGCCGCCGGAACCTTGGAGACCTTCCCGGAACGGGTCGACCTCTCGGAGCTCGCGATCGCCATCATCGGCTCGCAGCAGCGTGACCCGGAGCATCCCGAGATCCGATGGGGGGGGCGGGGCGACATCGTGCTGACGGACCCAGCCCGCCTGCGCACCGCGATCCTCTCCTTCGTCGAGGCGCTCGTGTGGTGGGGGAGGGAGGGTGCGATCACGATCGAAGGGAGGAACGAAGGGGATCGACTCATGGTGACGGTGTGGCGAGATGGCACCGAGCTCACCGATGCCGATGTCGAGGCGCTGTTCGCGGCGAGGCGGCCGGGCACGGGATCGGGGAGCAAGATCGGATTGTTCGTCGCTCGAGGCGTGGCAGAAGCGCAGGGCGGTCGGGCGTGGGGCGAGGTGGAGGACGGGCGTGTGTCGTTCCACCTCCAGCTCCCGGTGTCGCAGGTCTGACCGAAGGCCGTTGCTAGACTCGGCGACCTGATGAACGCCCAAGACGCACGCGCGATCCTCGAGGAAGAGCGGAGCCGCGGCCTCGCCGCGATCGCGGCCGCGACGTCGATCGAAGAGCTGGAGTCCTCGAAGACCGCGGTCCTCGGTCGTCGGTCACGCTTCTCCGACGTCCAGAAGGCCCTCGGATCGTTCGAACATGAGGACCGGAAGGCGCTGGGAGCAGCTGCGAACGAGGTTCGCACGGCCCTCCAGGAAGCCGCCGACGACCGCGCGTCGGAGCTGGAGGCGGCCGACGAGGAGCGGCTCCTCGAAGCGGATCGCGTCGACCTCACGCTCCCCGGTCGGCGGTTCCGCCCGGGATCCCTGCATCCCCTCGCGATCGTTGAGCGTCGCATCATCGAGGTGTTCACCCGGATGGGCTACCGGGTCGTGGAGGGACCCCAGATCGAGGACGAGTGGCACAACTTCGAGGCGTTGAACATCCCTCAAGACCATCCCGCCCGAACCATGAAGGACTCGCTCTACGTGGACATCCCCGGGCTCGTGCTCCGGACCGAGACGTCGGCGGCGCAGGTCCGGACGATGGAATCGCAGTCGCCACCCGTCTACATCGTGTCGCCCGGACGCGTGTTCCGCCAGGAGACCCCGGACACCACGCACCTGCCGGTCTTCCATCAGGTCGAGTGTCTGGCGGTCGACGAGGGCATCTCCTTCGCGGATCTGAAAGGGACACTCGAGACGTTCTCCCGCGCGATGTTCGGCGGCGATCGGCGCGTCCGACTGAACCCGGACTACTTCCCGTTCGTCGAACCGGGCGCACAGGTGGCGGTCTCCTGCTTCCTCTGCGACGGGGTGGGCTGTCGGACCTGTGGCAACGGCTGGATCGAGCTGCTCGGGGCGGGCATGGTGCATCCCAAGGTCCTGGAGAACTGCGGGTACGACAGCGAGCGCTACACGGGCTTCGCGTTCGGCCTGGGGATCGAACGGGTGGCGATGCTGCAGTACGCGGTCGCGGACATGCGGATGTTCGTCGACGGAGACGTGCGGTTCCTCGAGCAGTTCGACGGAGTGGCATGAGGATCGTCGACGGTTGGCTGCGCGAGTTCTGTCCGACGGATCTCGGCGTGGAGGAGCTCGCCGACCTCTTGACCTCCCGGGGGGCCGAGGTCGAACGGATCGAACGGCCATGGGCCCGGTTGGCCGGCGTCGTGGTCGCGGCGGTGCTCGAGGTCCGCGACCACCCGAACTCCGACAAGCTGTGTTTGGCCCGCGTCTCGACCGGGGGCGGCGAACGCGAGGTGGTCGTCGGCGTCCGCAACATGCGCCCCGGCGACCTGGTGCCGTTGGCCGGACCGGGTGCAAGCGTCCCGGCCCTTCCGGAACCGCTCACCGCGCGCGAGATCCGGGGCGTCGTGTCCGAGGGGATGCTCTGTTCGCCGATGGAGCTCGGGATCGCCCCCACGCACGAAGGGATCCTGATCCTGCCTGCCGACCTGGAGCCAGGTGAGGATCTGAAGGCGGCACTCGGTCTTGACCTCGCGGTCTTCGACATCGAGGTGACGCCGAACCGGCCTGACTTCCTGTCCGTGATCGGCGTCGCGCGCGAGGTGGCTGCGGCGACCGGGGTACCGTACGCGCCCCCGTCGATCGGGCTCGAAGAGGTGGCCGAGCGCGCCGACAGTCTGGCGACCGTCGAGGTGATCGATCCGGAACGTTGTCCGCGGTACCTGGTCAGGATCCTCCGCGACGTGAGACACGCGGTGTCCCCGCTCCACGTGCAGGCACGTCTGACCGCCGCGGGGATGCGTCCGATCTCCGCCGCGGTTGACGCCACGAACTACGCCATGCTTGAGGTCGGGCAGCCGCTCCACGCGTTCGACATGGCCTTGCTGAAAGGTCCAGGGATCGTGGTCCGCCTGGCACAGGAGGGCGAGCGACTGGTCACCCTCGATGAGGTCGAACGCGACTTCACACCGGACGATCTGTTGATCTGCGACCTCGAACGCCCGGTGGCGGTCGGCGGGGTGATGGGAGGCGCGCTCGCGGAGATCTCCGACGCGACGACCGAGATCCTCCTGGAGGCAGCCACGTTCGAACGTGGAGGGGTCCAGCGGACCCGACGTCGGATAGACCTGTCGACGGAGGCGTCGATGCGGTTCGAGCGTGGCGTGGATCCTGAGGCGGCGGCCGTGGGTGCTGATCGAGCGTGCCGATTGCTCGCCGAGTGGACCGGCGCTCGCGTCTTGGCGGGATCGATCGAAGTCGGCGGCGCGCCCCCGCGCCGGCATGTCTCGATGCGCGCCGCCCGCGCCTCGGCGGTCATCGGCTACCCGGTCGGGGTGGCGGATGCTGCGGGTGTGTTCGACCGGTTGCAGATGAGGTCGGAGATCGATGGGGACACCGTGACCGTCGAGGTTCCCGGGTATCGCGTGGACATCGAGCGAGAGGTCGACCTGATCGAGGAGGTCGTGCGCATCCAGGGGTACGACCGCGTCGGGTCCACCCTGCCGGCGATCCTTCAGCCCGGCGGCGTTCCCCCCGACTACGCCTTCCGCGAGCGGGTCCGCCGGGCCATGATGCGCGCCGGGCTCCGCGAGATCTGGTCGTTCCCTTTCTCGAGCGACGCCGATCTAGAGCTCACCGGCGACCACGATGCGATCCGCATCATGAACCCGATCCAGGCCGAGGAGGGTTGGCTCCGTACCAGGCTCATGCCTGGGCTGCTCCGCACCCTTCAACGCAACGCATCGCGGCAGGTGCGGAGCACTGGCCTGTTCGAGGTCGGCACGGTGTTCCGCTCGGTGGGGGGTGCGCCCGACGAGAGGCCGAAGGTCGCGTTCGCGATGACCGGCGAAGCGGAGCACGGCTGGACCGGTGTTCGCGGGTACGACGTGTTCGATGCCAAAGGGGTCGTGGGATCCCTCATGGCCGAGCTCGGCGTGGCATGGACGGTTGGCCAGCCGCTCGGCCCACCGTTCCACGGTGGGCGTTCGGCAGCGGTGCTCGTGGGTGGCGCGCAGGTCGGTGTGCTGGGGGAGATCCATCCGCGTGTCGCGACGCGCCTCGATATCGCTGGCAGGATCGCGGTCGGCGAGCTCGAGCTCGAAGCGTTGATGCGCTCCGTCGCCGACCGGGTGGTCGCGGTCGACGTACCACGGTTCCCTCCGGTCCGCAGGGACCTGAGCTTCGTCGTCGACGCTGCGGTACCGGCCGGCGATGTCATGAGCGCGATCGAGACCGCCGGGGGCGAGTCGCTCGCCGCCAGTCAGCTCTTCGACGTGTTCGAGGGCCCGCCGCTGCCGGAGGGCAAGAAGGGTCTGACGTTCTCGATCGACCTGCGGGACCCGGATGGAACGATGGCCGGCGAGCACGCGAACGAGATCGTCGAGCGGATCGCCCTCCGCATCGGGGATCAACTCGGAGGGAAGCTCCGGACGTCGTAGCCGGTCCCCCCCGGGCCATCAGGCCGGTATAGACTCCGCGCCGATGACCCGTGACTATCTCTCGGTCGACGAGCTCAGCCCGGCAGAGCTGACGCAGATCCTCGAGCTGTCCGGACGGATCAAAGCCGAGCCCGGATCGTACGCGGGACGATTGGCCGGCCGGTCGATCGCGCTCGTGTTCGAGAAGCCGTCGACGCGGACCCGCGTCTCGTTCGAGGTCGGCGTCGCCGAGCTCGGTGCCCATCCACTCGTGATCTCCTCCTCCGAGCTGCAACTCGGGCGGGGTGAGACGATCGAAGACACCGGGCGCGTCCTGAGCCGATACGTGGACGCCATCGTCCTGCGAACGTTCGAGCAGGAGCGGCTGGAGGTCCTGGCGTCGGCGGCGACGGTCCCAGTCGTGAACTCGCTGTCGGACTTCGAGCATCCGTGCCAGGCACTCGCCGATCTCTTCACGATCCGCGAACGCCTCGGCGGACCCGGGGGGAAGACCCTCGCCTATCTCGGGGATGGCAACAACGTCGCACATTCGCTCCTGCTCGCCGGTGCCAAGGCGGGTATGCACGTGCGGGTTGCTACGCCGCCCGGGTTCGAGCCGATCCCGCTGGTGGTGAACCGTGCCACCGAGATCGCGGCCGAGACCGGCGGGGCGATCGAGGTCGTTCACGACCCAGGGGAGGCTGCGGAAGGAGCCGACGTCCTCTACACCGACGCCTGGGCGAGCATGGGACAGGAAGCCGAGGCAGATGAACGCGAGTTGGTCTTCCGCAGTTATCAGATCGACGAGAAACTGCTGGCTGCGGCCGCGGAGGATGCCATCGTCCTGCACTGCCTGCCTGCCCATCGAGGCATGGAGATCACGGACGACGTGATCGATGGTCCGCGGTCGGCCGTCTGGGATCAGGCCGAGAACCGCCTCCACACGCAGAAGGCGCTGTTGCTCTTCCTGTTCGACCTCGCCTGAGGCTGGCGTGGCCAGGTCGAACGACCACGTCGAACAGGTCCTCCTGGAGTTCGCCGACCTCTTGTCGATCTTGTCCGGTGATCCGTACAAGCCGCGTGCCTACGAGAAGGCTGCCCGGTCGGTGGGCGGGTATCACGCGGATCTCGCGGATCTCGATCTCAAGGGGATCCTGCAGATCCCGAGCGTGGGGAAGTCGATCGCCGAGAAGATCGAGGAGATCCTCTCGTCGGGGACGTTCGCGGATCTCGAGGGTCTGCGAGCACAGATCCCGCCGGGGGTCCGCGAGTTGATGGGGATCCCTGGGCTCGGACCCAAGAAGGCACTGATCCTGCATCGGGAGCTCGGCATCGACTCCGTCGAAGGGCTGATGGCCGCGATCGACGCCGATCAGGTCGCGGGATTGAAGGGGTTCGGAGGCAAGACCCAAGACAACATCGTCCGGGGGCTGGAGCAGCTGTCCGCATCCGGTGGCCGCGTGTCCGTGAGCGTGGCGCTGGATCTCGCGGAGTCGATGGTGGCGCAACTCGGCGAGCTCCCTGCGGTCCGAAAGGTCGCGTATGCCGGGTCCCTCCGGCGGATGCGGGAGACGATCGGCGATGTCGATCTGTTGGTCGCGAGTGCCGACGCCCCGCCGGTGATGGAGGCATTCGTCGGACGGCCGGAGGTCGGTCGTGTCATCGCACATGGCGATACGAAGTCGTCGGTCGTCACGACGGGCGGGCTCCAGGTCGACCTCCGGGTGGTCACGCCGGATGTCTGGGGGGCCGCCATGATCTACTTCACCGGCTCGAAGGCCCACAACGTGCGGATCCGCGAGATGGCCGTGCGTGCGGGGCTCAAACTGAACGAATACGGTCTGTTCGACGCGAAGAGCGGCGAGCTGCTGGCGGCGAACACGGAGGAAGCCGTCTATGAACGGCTCGGTCTTCCCTACATCGCACCGACGCTGCGCGAGGACCGCGGCGAAGTGGAGGCGGCCCTGCGGGGAGAGCTCCCCGCGGTCCTCGAACAGCGGCAGCTGAGAGGTGACCTCCACACCCACACGAACCTCACCGACGGCCTCGCGAGCCTCGAGGAGATGGTCGCGACGGCCGCCGGATCCCGGTACGCGTACTACGCCGTCACCGACCATGCGCCGAACCTGTCGATGCAGCGGATGACCGATGAGAAGATCCTCGCCCAACGCGCGGAGCTTCGAGCGATGCAGTCCCGCTACGAGATGACGCTCCTCCATGGAACGGAGCTGAACATCGATCCGGATGGCGATGTCGACTGGCCCGACGAGTTCCTCGCAGGGTTCGATCTGACGGTCGCGTCGGTCCACTCGCATTTCACGCAATCGCGCGAGGAGATGACACGGCGCGTGATCCGCGCCATCGAGAACCCGTACGTCAACGTGATCGGCCACTTAACCACCAGGCAGATCGGCAAGCGACCACCCGTGGACCTCGACCTGGATGCCGTGTTCGAGGCAGCGGCGCGGACCGGTACGGCGCTCGAGGTGAACTCGCATCCGCAGCGCCTCGATCTGAACGACGAGCACATCCTCTGGGCACGGCGACACGGGGTGAAGTTCGCGGTGGATACCGATGCACATTCGCCGGTTCACCTGCCCTTCATCCGGTTCGGCGTGGCCACGGCGCAGCGAGGTTGGCTGACGAAGGACGACGTGATCAACGCCTGGCCGCTCACCAAGCTCAGGAAGTTCCTCCGCAAGGGACGGGCAGCTTGACGTCGCGGCGGCGGCTCTCGCGGGCGTTCTACGCTCGCCCGTCGACGGTCGTGGCACCGGAGCTGCTGGGCCGGGTACTGGTGCGCCGGACGAACGACGGCTCACGGCTCGCGGCCCGCATCGTCGAGGTCGAGGCATATGCGCCCGACGATCCCGCGAGCCATGCCTTCCGAGGGCCAACGCCGCGCAACGCGGCGATGTTCGGACCGGCCGGGCGCCTCTACGTGTATCTGGCATACGGCGTGCACCACTGCATGAACGCGGTCACCGGCCGAGTAGGGGAGGGCTCCGCGGTCCTGCTCCGCGCCGCCGAGCCTCTCGAAGGGATCAGCGTCATGCGCGAGCGCCGCGGTCGAGATGCCCCATCCGACCTCTGCTCGGGCCCCGGGAAGCTCTGCCAGGCGTTCGGGGTCGACCGGTCGATGGACGACACCGACCTGATCCTCGGGAACGAGCTCTCGATCGTGGAGGGGGATCCGGTCGACCGACGCCGTGTCGTCGCTTCTCCGCGAGTGGGGATCGGGGTCGGCGCGGATCGTCTGTGGCGATTCTCGGTCCGGGACGATCCGTGGGTGTCGCACCGCCGACCCGTTCCGCGTTCATCCCCCGGGTGAGCTGAGGTCCTTGGAGACGGTGATCGTCACGGTGCTCGTCTGGTACGCCGTGACGCCGGCTGGGGGGTCTTGCGAGATCACCGTGCCGGCGGGCTGCGTCGAAGTCTCGACGAGGACCTTCACGTAGAAGCCCGCCTGAGCGAGCAGGGTCATCGCCGACGCTTGTGACAAGCCGACGACCGACGGTACGAGGACCGACTGCAGCGATGTCGGGGTCGTGCACGTCTGCGTGGGCTCGGTGCCGGCGATGAATTCGAGGGTCTGGACGTTCTGGGGGAGCGTGAACTGGTTCGGCAGGCAGTACGGATCTTGGGTCACGTCGACGGCGACAGCGATGTAGTTCACTGCCGGTGTCGGGAACTCACGCACCGGGAACGTCGGTGCGGCCCTCGTCATGAACAGCCGCCAGATCTGCGCCGGCCAGGTACCGCCGAACACCGTGATCCTCGTCGTAGGCGGCTGCATCGAGATCTGTCCTTGCGGGAATCCCACCCAGACGGACGCGACCAACTGCGGGATCGCACCGACGAACCAGCCATCTGTGTAGTTTTGGTTCGTGCCGGTCTTGCCGATCTGCGGACGCCCGATGTTCGCCGCCGTCCCTGTGCCGTAGAGCACGACCTTCTGCAGGATCTGATCCGCCGCCGATGCCACCGCCGGGTCGATCACCTGTTTGGGCGTCGGGTTGGCCTGCCAGACCAGGTTGCCGTGCGCGTCGGTGATGTTGATGACGGGGATCGGGTTCACGTGTTGTCCGCCTGTGGCAAGGGTCCCGTATGCAGATGCCATCTCGAGCGTGTTGACCTCGTTCGTACCGAGGACCGCCGACAGGTATGGGAGCAGTTGGTTCTTAGGCTCCGACACCCGGACGCAGCAGCGGATGCCCATGCGCTTGGCGACGTCGACCACCGTTTGGGCGCCCAGCTCGTCGATCAGCTGCGCATACACGGTGTTGACGGAGTAGATCGTCGCCTGTTCCAGGGTCAGGCTCCCGTAGGCGCTCGGCTCCGCGTTGGAGACATCCCAGACCTGGCCGTTGTCGAGAGGGATCTCGATCGAGGATGGCGCGGCGAAGACCGTGCTCGGCGAGATGCCGTTCTCGAGCGCCGCGACCAGGGCGAACGGTTTGAATGAGGAACCCGCCTGCCGTCCGGTGCTTCCCCCGGTGGCCAGGTTCACGCGACCATCTGTCGAGTGCGCATCCCAATAATCGGCGTCCGTCCCGCCGACCATCGCTCGGACGTAGCCCGTCCGAGGGTCGATCACGGTCATCGCGCCGGCGGGATCTCCCGGGTAGGCGAGGACCGAGCGTACGGCGGTCTGGGCAGCGATCTGGAAGTGCGGGTCGATCGTGGTCGTGATGCGGAGTCCGCCCGTGAACAACAGCTTGTAGCGATCGTCGCGGGTCGCGCCGAAGGCGGGGTTCGACAGGAACCACTGCTTGAAGTAGTCGACGAAATACGGGAACGGATAACGATCCTGCGATGTGGATGCTTGAAGCTCGATCGGCTCAGCGACGCTCTCATCGTGGACCTGGGCCGAGATCATCCCCTGGTCGAGCATGGCTCGGAGCACCTGGTCCCGACGCACGCGGGCATGCACCGGATGAGCGAAGGGGTCGAACGCGTTCGGCGAACGGATCAAACCGGCCAACATCGCGCACTGGGCGACCGATAACGCGCTGGCGTCGACGGCGAAGTACGAGCGAGCCGCCGCTTGGATACCGTAGGCGCCTTCCCCGAAGTACACCGTGTTCAGGTACTTCGTCAGGATCTGGTCCTTGGTGAGCCGGTCCTCCAACTGCCAGGCCAGGATCGCCTCGTCGATCTTGCGACGGAACGTCTCGTCGTTCCCGACGTAGAGCTGTTTGACGAGCTGCTGCGTGATCGTCGACCCACCCTCAACGATATGACCGGCCGCCACATCGGCGTACGCGGCGCGCAGGATCGCGCGGAGGTCGACGCCGTGGTGGTAGTAGAAGCGCTTGTCTTCGATCGCGACCGCGGCATCGCGCATCGCCTGTGGCATCTGGGACCGCGAAAGGACGACGCGGTCCTCGCCGGCGTGCAGTTCGGTGATCAGGCTGCCGTCCGAGGCGTAGAGGAACGACGTCTGTGCGAGCGGCAGCGCCTGTCGACGGTAGTCGGCCAGTCGCGGCAGCCCGCCACATGCCGCCGAGACCAGCGCGAACAGGGTCACGGCGAGGGCGAGTCCCCGGCTCTTCCTCACCCCGTCGAGTCTACCGGTGACGCGAGTTCGCACTGGTAGCATCGCGTCGCCATGGCTTCCGATACCGTCGCCCTGCTGAAGGGTGGGACAGCGGAGATCGTCCCAGACGGCGGACTCGAAGAGAAGCTCGGGCTCGGGCGCCCGCTTCGCGTGAAACTGGGGTTGGACCCGACCGCCGCCGACGTGACGCTCGGTTGGGCGGTCGTTCTCCGGAAGCTCCGTCGGTTCCAGGATGCAGGTCATACGGCCGTCTTGATCGTGGGCGACTTCACGGCTCGCGTCGGCGATCCCTCGGGCAAATCGGAGACGCGCCCGCGTCTCGAGAGGGATGTCGTCGATGCGTACGCGGAAGGCGTGCTCGCGCAATTCCGACTCATCCTGTCGGAGGATCGGCTCGAGGTCCGTCGTAATTCCGAGTGGCTGGAGCCGCTCGGGATGGAGGGCGTCCTGAAGCTCACGGCCTCGACGACCGTTGCCCGGATGCTCGAGCGCGACGATTTCGCGAACCGCTACCGCGAGGGCCGCCCGATCTCGATGATGGAGTTCATGTACCCGCTCCTGCAGGGCTACGACTCGGTCGCGACCGAGGCCGACGTGGAGTTGGGCGGCGGCGATCAACTGTTCAACCTCCTCGTGGGCCGGGACCTTCAGCGCGCATGGGGTCAGGAACCTCAACTCGTGATGACCGTCCCGCTCCTCGAGGGCCTCGACGGGGTGCAGAAGATGAGCCAATCGCTCGGCAACTACGTGGGGATCACGGAGCCGCCGGATGAGATGTTCGGGAAGTTGATGAGCATCCCGGACGGACTGATCGTGCGGTACGTCCAGCTCTGCACGGATACGGATGCCTCGGAAGTCGATGCCCTCGAAGGGGGACTGGCGAGCGGATCGCGGAGCGCGAACGCAGAGAAGCGCCGGATGGCCGCCGCGGTGGTCGACCTCTACCACGGCCCGGGCGCAGGAGCGCAGGCGGAGGATGCGTTCGATCGCGTCCACCGTGACCGTGAGCTCCCCGACGATCCGACAGATGTCACGATCCCGACCCCCGCGATCCGCGAAGGACGCGTGTGGGTACCGCGGCTCCTGGTCGAGCTCGGCCAGGCACGTTCGAACGCCGAGGGCCGGCGCCTCATCGAGCAGGGGGGTGTTCGCGTGGACGGCGTCGTGCTGGAGGATGCTGGTCGGGAGTTCCCAGTGGAGGAGCTGCGAGGCTGCGTCCTCCAGGTCGGCCGGCGTTGGTTCGGCCGTCTGGCGTGAGCGCCGGTTGACGGCACCTCGAACGCTGCTACCATACGAGTCCGGCGCGCCCCGCCCTGAAGTGCCTTTCCGTGCTTCGTGGTGGGATCCCGCGTCTCCTCGCACCTTGAGAACTGAACAGTGTGTCGAAAGCCAGTGCCTTCCCGTCAGCTGGGAGGCGCGGTTCGCCGCGTCTCGGAGTAGCAGCAGACGGTCAAGTACTGAAACCGTCCGGACAATCGGGCGGGATCAGCTGAAAGCGGTCGCCATGGAGTGTCATCCGGACGCGGCCGACTCCAAATGAAAACGAACCCCGGATCCTTCTCGGATCAGGGACTTCGGATTCTCTACGGAGAGTTTGATCCTGGCTCAGGACGAACGCTGGCGGCGTGCTTAACACATGCAAGTCGAGCGAGAGCCGGCTGAGGGGTAACCCTCGGCCGGGGACAGCGGCGAACGGGTGCGTAACACGTGGGCAACCTGCCCCTGACTCTGGGATAACCCCGGGAAACCGGAGCTAATACCGGATATTCTCGATCCGCCACATGGCGGGTCGAGGAAAGATCCGTCGGTCAGGGATGGGCCCGCGGCCTATCAGCTTGTTGGCGAGGTAACGGCTCACCAAGGCGACGACGGGTAGCTGGTCTGAGAGGACGACCAGCCACACTGGAACTGAGATACGGTCCAGACTCCTACGGGAGGCAGCAGTGGGGAATATTGCACAATGGGCGCAAGCCTGATGCAGCGACGCCGCGTGAGGGATGACGGCCCTCGGGTTGTAAACCTCTTTCGGCAGGGACGAAGCGAAAGTGACGGTACCTGCAGAAGAAGTCCCGGCTAACTACGTGCCAGCAGCCGCGGTAAGACGTAGGGGACGAGCGTTGTCCGGATTCATTGGGCGTAAAGCGCGCGTAGGCGGCTGCGCAAGTCGGTTGTGAAAACCCGGGGCTCAACCCCGGACCTGCATCCGATACTGCGTGGCTAGAGGTAGGTAGGGGAGATCGGAATTCCTGGTGTAGCGGTGAAATGCGCAGATATCAGGAGGAACACCGGTGGCGAAGGCGGATCTCTGGGCCTTACCTGACGCTCAGGCGCGAAAGCTAGGGGAGCGAACAGGATTAGATACCCTGGTAGTCCTAGCCGTAAACGTTGGGTGCTAGGTGTGGGCGGATATCGACCCCGTCCGTGCCGAAGCTAACGCATTAAGCACCCCGCCTGGGGAGTACGGCCGCAAGGCTAAAACTCAAAGGAATTGACGGGGGCCCGCACAAGCGGCGGAGCATGTGGCTTAATTCGAAGCGACGCGAAGAACCTTACCTGGGCTTGACATGCGGGGTGAAACCGTAGAAATACGGCGCTCCTCGGAGCCCGCACAGGTGGTGCATGGCTGTCGTCAGCTCGTGCCGTGAGGTGTTGCCTTAAGTGGCGCAACGAGCGCAACCCCTGTCCTTAGTTGCCAGCGGATCATGCCGGGAACTCTAGGGAGACTGCCGGTGCCAAACCGGAGGAAGGTGGGGATGACGTCAAGTCATCATGCCCCTTATGTCCAGGGCTGCACACATGCTACAATGCGCGATACAGAGGGTTGCGATCCCGCAAGGGGGAGCGAATCCCAAAAAGTCGCGCTCAGTTCGGATCGGGGTCTGCAACTCGACCCCGTGAAGTCGGAGTCGCTAGTAATCGCAGATCAGCAACGCTGCGGTGAATACGTTCCCGGGCCTTGTACACACCGCCCGTCACACCACGAAAGTGGGCAACACCCGAAGCCGGTGGCCTAACCCTTGTGGAGGGAGCCGTCGAAGGTGGGGCTCGCGATTGGGGTGAAGTCGTAACAAGGTAGCCGTACCGGAAGGTGCGGCTGGATCACCTCCTTTCTAAGGAGCCTTTTGGCACTTCCGGGGAGCCCGATCGGGCTCGATATCCCGGCAAGACTCCAGGTCGATGCACCGGCTTTCAACGGACCCCCCGGCCGCCGACGTTCGCGTCGCCCGCCGGGGCCGTCACGCACGACACACTGTTCAGCTTTGAGGGTGCGAGCCCTCGGGCACCTTGAGAACTCGATAGCGAGCGCGAGCATCTATAGTCAAGTGAACAAGGGCTTACGGTGGATGCCTTGGCGCCAGGAGCCGATGAAGGACGCGTCTGGCTGCGAAAAGCTTCGGGGAGCTGTCGAGAGAGCTATGATCCGGAGATGTCCGAATGGGGAAACCCGGCTGGGGTCATGCCCAGTCACCCAGGTCTGAATACATAGGGCCTGAGGAGGGAACCGCCCGAAGTGAAACATCTCAGTAGGGCGAGGAAGAGAAAGCAACCGCGATTCCCCTAGTAGCGGCGAGCGAACGGGGATCAGCCTAAACCGGTGTGGTGGTAAAGCCCGATGGCGTTGCCATGCCGGGGTCGTGGGACCCACATGAACCTACATCGGAGGGTTCAAGGAGTCACAAATCCGACACCTAGTCGAAGGCCATGGAACGGGCCGTCACAGAAGGTAACAACCCTGTAGACGAAAGGTGAACGGACTCCTCGTGGGGATCCCGAGTAGCACGGGACCCCTGAAATCCCGTGTGAATCTGGGGGGACCACCCCCTAAGGCTAAACACTACCTGGCGACCGATAGTGAACTAGTACCGTGAGGGAAAGGTGAAAAGCACCCCGGGAGGGGAGTGAAATAGTACCTGAAACCGTGAGCCTACAAGCTGTCGGAGCCTCGATCTGGGTGACCAGAACGGGGTGACGGCGTGCCTTTTGAAGAATGAGCCGGCGAGTTAGCGGTATGTGGCGAGGTTAACCGTTCTCGGGAAGCCGAAGCGAAAGCGAGTCCTAATCGGGCGAAGAGTCGCATGCCCTAGACCCGAAGCCGAGTGAGCTAGCCATGGGCAGGTTGAAGCGAGGGTAAGACCTCGTGGAGGACCGAACCCACCAGGGTTGAAAACCTGGGGGATGACCTGTGGTTAGGGGTGAAAGGCCAATCAAACTCGGTGATAGCTGGTTCTCCCCGAAATGCCTTTAGGGGCAGCCTCGGGCGTTCTCCAGCGGAGGTAGAGCACTGATTGGGATAGGGGGCCTACAAGCTTACCGAACTCAGTCAAACTCCAAATGCCGCTGGACCAGAGCCCGGGAGTGAGGGCGCGGGGGCTAAGCTCCGTGTCCGAGAGGGAAACAACCCAGATCGCCAGCTAAGGCCCCTAATTCCATGCTAAGTGGGCAAGGATGTGAGATCGCAGAGACAACCAGGAGGTTGGCTTAGAAGCAGCCACCCTTGAAAGAGTGCGTAATAGCTCACTGGTCAAGTGGTCTTGCGCCGACAATGTATCGGGGCTCAAGCATGGAGCCGAAGCTGCGGGATCCTTCAGATGACCCGGCCCTGGCGGGAAGCCGCCTGGGTCCAGGTCGAAGGATCGGTAGGGGAGCGTTCTCACGCGAGTGAAGCGGCGGGGTAACCCAGCGGTGGACGCGTGAGAAGTGAGAATGCCGGCATGAGTAGCGAAAGACGGGGGAGGAGCCCGTCCGCCGAATGCCCAAGGGTTCCTGGGGAAGGTTCATCCGCCCAGGGTTAGTCGGGACCTAAGCCGAGGTCGAGAGACGTAGGCGATGGACGACTGGTTGATATTCCAGTACCACCTCACCCGCGCCCAGGCCGAATCCGCGGCACTAAGGGAACCCTTCGGGGCTACCGACCAACGCGGTATTAGGCCAGCGAAGGGGGGACGCAGAAGGGTAGCTCGACCCAGGCGATGGTTGTCCTGGGGTAAGTGTGTAGGGGGGCCTTCCAGGCAAATCCGGAGGGCCGTAACCCTGAGGCACGATGCCGAGCCGCTTCAGGCGAAGCGAGTGATCCCATGCTGCCGAGAAAATCCTCTAGCGAGCTGGTGAGGTGCCCGTACCCCAAACCGACACAGGTGGGCACGTAGAGAATACGAAGGCGATCGAGAGAACCCTGGTTAAGGAACTCGGCAAATTCCATCCGTAACTTCGGGAGAAGGATGACCTCGGTAGGGTGAAGGACTTCGCGTCCCGAGCTCGATGAGGTGGCAGAAACCAGGCCCAAGCGACTGTTTACTAAAAACACAGGTCCGTGCAAAGTCGTAAGACGACGTATACGGACTGACGCCTGCCCGGTGCCGGAACGTTAAGGGGAGGGGTTAGCTCTTCGGAGCGAAGCTCTGAACCTAAGCGCCGGTAAACGGCGGCCCTAACTATAAGGGTCCTAAGGTAGCGAAATTCCTTGTCGGGTAAGTTCCGACCTGCACGAATGGCGTAACGACTTGGGCGCTGTCTCAACCAGGGACTCGGCGAAATTGCAATACGAGTAAAGATGCTCGTTACCCGCAGCAGGACGGAAAGACCCCGGGACCTTTACTGCAACTTGATGTTGGGTTTTGGCATGTGTTGCGTAGGATAGGCGGGAGGCTGTGAAGCGTCGGTTTCGGCCGGTGTGGAGCCACCCTTGAAATACCGCCCTTCACATGTTGGGACTCTAACCCAGGCCCGTGATCCGGGTCGGGGACAGCGTCTGGTGGGCAGTTTAACTGGGGCGGTTGCCTCCTAAAATGTAACGGAGGCGCCCAAAGGTTCCCTCAGTCTGGTTGGCAATCAGACGGCGAGTGCAAGGGCACAAGGGAGCTTGACTGCGAGACCGACGGGTCGAGCAGGAGCGAAAGCTGGGCCTAGTGATCCGACGGCTTCCATGTGGAAGGGCCGTCGCTCAACGGATAAAAGGTACCCCGGGGATAACAGGCTGATCCTTCCCAAGAGTCCATATCGACGGAAGGGTTTGGCACCTCGATGTCGGCTCGTCTCATCCTGGGGCTGGAGCAGGTCCCAAGGGTCGGGCTGTTCGCCCGTTAAAGAGGCACGCGAGCTGGGTTTAGAACGTCGTGAGACAGTTCGGTCCCTATCCGCTGTGGGCGCAGGAGATCTGAGAGGAGCTACCCCTAGTACGAGAGGACCGGGGTGGACGAACCTCTGGTGTGCCAGTTGTCGCGCCAGCGGCATGGCTGGTTAGCCACGTTCGGTCGGGATAAGCGCTGAAAGCATCTAAGTGCGAAGCCTCCCTCGAGATGAGATCTCCCACTGGGTCAACCAGGTAAGGCCCCTCGAAGACCACGAGGTTGATAGGCCGGAAGTGGAAGCACGGCAACGTGTGGAGCTGACCGGTACTAATAGGCCGAGGGCTTGGCTTCGCTCGCGCTCGCTATCGCAGTTCCCGAGCTCTGCTCGAGGGACGCATCCTCAACCATGTCGGGTCGGCAACGATCCGAGACACCGTTTCGGTGGCCATAGCGGAGGGGAAACACCCGGTCCCATCCCGAACCCGGAAGTTAAGCCCTCCAGCGCCGATGGTACTGCCTGGGTGACTGGGTGGGAGAGTAGGTCGTCGCCGGAACATCGTTGGAACGGGCCGCCTTCGGGCGGCCCGTTCCGTCTTCCCGATAGGCTGGAGAAACCGATGGCCAAACCCTTGCGTCCACGTCCCACCGGTGGCCCCAAGCGGGCCGTTCAGACCACGCATCAGCTTCCCCGCGACATCCTCGACGAGGTCCGAAGGACCGCTCGCCCATCGGACCAGCAGGATGCGATCGCCCGGCTGTCGCGTGCCATCGACCTGTTGGAGCGGGGGGATGTCGCGGCTGCCGCTACCGAGGCGGAGAAGGCGAAGCGATTCGCGCCACGATCGGCGTCCGTCCGCGAGGTTCTCGGGTTGGCGCTGTACGGCCAGGAGCGATGGCAGGAGGCCATGGCGGAGTTGAAGGCGTACAAACGCATCACGGGCCGGGAGGACCAGAACCACCTGATCGCGGATTGCCTGCGCGGACTGGGTCGGCCTGCCGAGGCCGTGCCGTTGGCGGAGGAGGAACTCAGGAGCAGCGCCTCGAACGACGCGAAGGCCGAGGCGGTGATCGTCGCGGCGTCCGCGCTCGCCGATCAGGGACGGTTCGCGGAGGCCCTCGCCTTCCTCGGGCGGGCCAAGACGCGTGAGGACATCTCCGAGGGGTACACGCTCCGGTTGTGGTACGTGAAGGGTGACATCCTGGCGCGCGCCGGCCGAAGCGATGAGGCGGCCGCGGAGTTCCGGAAGGTGATGCGGCACGATGCCGCGGCGTTCGATGTGGCAGAGCGCCTCGCACAGATGGGTTAAGCCTCGGGCTGCGGCTCCGCCCGCTCCAGGTATCGCAGGATACCCATCGCGTTCATCCGGACGCCGGCCAGCGTCTCGAGACGATCCAGGTCGAGCTGACCCTCGGCTCCGGTGACGACCTCGCGGGCCACGTCGCGCGCGAGGAGCTCGACGATCTCATCCAGATCGGTTGTGGTGCGCTTGGCATCTCGGACGGCGTCGGTCCAGGCGCGCAGTCTGCGGATCGCGAGTTCGCACGTGCGCTCGACCTCGAGGATCGGTCCGAAGTGGGCGAACAGCAACATCGAGCCAGCGGCGGCGCGGATGCGTTCGATGCTGTTGATGGCGAGCTCCAGGTCGAAGTCAGGGGGCGGCGTAGCGGGCCGCAACACCGGGAGGTCGGGAACGTGGATCCCGAGCGCGTCGCCTGTGAACACCACGCCGGTGGCGTCGTCGATGATCGCGACATGGTGCGATGCGTGGCCGGGTGTGTCGATGGCACGGAGCGTCCGAGCCCCGACGACGAGCTCTGCCCCGTCGGGCAGGGCCAGGATCCGTTCAGGCGGAACGGGTTCCACGGGTCCGAAGAGCGAAGCCATGCGCTCCTCGCCGTAGACACGTGTGGCGCTCGCTACCAGGCGAGCCGGATCCGCGAGATGCCGCGCTCCGCGTTCGTGCACGTGAACGGTCGCCGACGGGAAGCGGGCTGCCAGCTCGCCGACGCCACCTGCATGATCGAGGTGGATGTGCGTCAACACGATGTGCGCGAGCTGATCGGCGGAAACGCCGAGCGAGTCGAGCGCCCGGGAGACCGGCTCCACCGATGTCCCGGGCCCGGTCTCGATCAGGACCGGCTCCGATGCGGCGATGAGGTAGGCGGCCGTGTAACGCTCTCGACCACCCATGAAGGTGTCGATCGCGGTGATCCCGGGAGCGACTTCGAACGTCACCGTCTCCATCCGGGCGAGTGTAGGCGAGCGATGTCGCTACCCGGTGCTAGCGTTCCTCGAGGAAGGAGGAGCCATGGTGACGGTGAACGTCGTCGTCCTCGCGGGTACCGTGGCGGCAGAGCCGGTGGAACGCCGGATGCCGTCGGGCGATGAGGTCACCGAGCTCCGGCTCTCCGTTCCGGAGGCGGGCAAGCGCCTCCTCCCCCTCCCGATCGCGGTGTGGCACACCTCGGTCGGCAAACGGGCGCTGAAGGGGATCGCCAAGGGCGACGACGTGCTGGTGTACGGCACGCTCGCCCGGCGGTTCTACCGGAGCGGAGCCGGTGCGAGGAGCCTCACGGAGGTGGTCGCAACGGGGATCAAGAAGTTGGAACCGGCGCGGGAGGATCCTTAGCCCGCGGCGGGATCATCGAGAGGCATGAGAACCATCCCGGTGCGGGGTTTCGGCCAGAAGAACGTCGACTTCTGGGGTAGGCGTTCTCCTCGCTCAACGATCGTGCGGATGCGATCGGGAGTCGTCGATGGGAGCAGGTAGGCGATCGCTGCCTTCCCTTCCTCGACGGCGGTGGTGGCCTCAGCGACGGAGTGGGTGAATCGGAGCTCGTCGGCGCGGACGTTGGCGTCAAGGAAGGATGCGTGCAGAGCGCGCACCGCCGGGGGGTCTCCGGCGATGGGAAGGGCTCGGTACCGCATACCTGCCGGCGTCCGGTCGACCAGCCCCACCACCGGCGACTCATCGTCGAGGGCCTTCATCAGGGCTGGGAGGTCGTTCAGCGGGAGCGCGCCTGCGGGCTGCGGACCGGAGCGCTGGAGGCGGTGGAACGGAAGCACCGAGAGACGCTCAGACCCCGCGTCGACGACGAACACCAACAGCCGATCCCAGGCTCCCGGTCCGTGGTCTCGGCGCATCTCATCCCGATACGCGAGGGCGGTCGTGTACCGATGGTGGCCGTCCGCGATCAAGAGATCCTGGCGGGTGAGCCATTCGTCGACCGGTGTCCGCGCGTCGACCAGCCATCGCCGGTGAACGACCCCTTCCTCGTCGACAGCTTCGGCGTCGGGGGCGAGTTGCGACGTGTGTCCGAGGAGATCACCCAGGTCGGGGCTGGGGCCCGCGACGGTCACGTAGACGGGAGAAAGGTGTGTTCGCGTCGCCCTCAGCAGCCGGAGCCGATCCTCGACCGGGCCGGGCATCGTCCGTTCGTGGGGAAGGACCGCGCCTCCCCAGTCCTCGAGCTCGAGGGCGCACATGATCCCTCGGACGCGTTGCGGTTCACCGTTGCGTTCGAAGCGCATCTCATACGCCTGGTACGCGGGTGCGGTTCGTCTGAGCGCACCGGCCGCGATCCACCCGCGGAGCAGCGCGTTGGCTCCGGCGTAGCCGCCCTCCGTGTGGGGGTCCGCCAGATCGAGCTGCACGATGTTGAACGGCCGCCCACGATGCGCGAGCTTGCCGGACTCGCTGATAACGTCGTACGGCGGCGCGGTCACGTGGTCGAGTGGCCCGACGATCGCGGGATCGTAGACGAGCGCTTCGAACGGGAAGATGCGAGGCATGACCCTTGTATAGCAGCGATGGTTGGCTCCGATCCGAGACCGATCGTCCGAGCGCGCACATCGGTCTGCCTCGGCGGCGCACCATCAGGTCGCGCGTGCCGTGATGCAGATGCTCGCGGAACGGTACGAGGCGTTCCTCTTCGACCTCGACGGCGTCATCTATCGAGGTTCCGACGCGATCCCCGATGCTGCGCCGACGCTGCAGCGCCTGCGGGCGATGGGCAAGCGGGTCGCGTTCGTGACCAACAATTCGGCTCGCACGCCCGAGTCCATCGCCGATCGCCTACGCGCTATCGGTATCCCTGCGGAGGCCGGTGAGGTCGAGACGTCGGCCTTGACCACCGCGGAGTTGCTCGCTGCGCGCGACGTGCGCGACGCGTTCGTCATCGGCGAGGAAGGGATCCGCACCGCCCTCGCGGCCCAGGGGATCGCGCTGGCAGACGCTCGGGCCACCACGGTGGATGTCGTCGTGGTCGGATGGGACCGGGACGCCGACTACTCCAAGCTGCGCGATGCGTCGCTGTTGGTTCAGCGCGGCGCCGCGCTCGTCGCGACGAACGCTGACGCATCGTTCCCGGCTCCCGACGGCGATTGGCCTGGAGCCGGGGCGCTCCTGGCGGCGATCGAGACGACGACCGGGGTGCGCGCGGAGGTCGTTGGCAAGCCGAACGCCCCGTTGTTGCTCGCAGCGCTCGACCGAGCGGGTGGCGGGCGGCCACTGCTGATCGGGGATCGGCTCGACACCGACATCGCCGGGGCGCACGGGCTCGGATGGGATTCCCTCCTCGTCCTTTCGGGGATCGCGAAGGCGGAGGATCTCCCCGGGGCGCCGGTGATGCCGACGTACGTCGGTGGAACGGTCGCGGCTCTGCTCCGACCTCCGGACGAGGGCCGGGTCGAGGAGCGTATGCTGGCTGCGAGCGACCCCTCGCTCTCGAAGGAGACCCCATGACCACCATGGACGACGTTCGCAAGGCGATCGAGGAGATGATCGGCAACCTCACTCCGGCGAAGGCGCAGGAGCTCGCGAAGAGCTTCTCGGGCCCCGGCGCGGCGAAGGAACAGGTTGCGAAGGTTGCGAGCGACATGCTCGAGTGGTCGCAGCGCAACCGGGATCGTCTGAAAGAGGTCATCAGTCGTGAGGTTGCCTCGCAGATGAAGTCGATGGGTGTCGCGACGCAAGCAGACGTGGACGCGGTGAAGAAGCGCGTCAGGGATCTGGAACGCCGGGTGGGCATGACGGCCTCGGGGCGCAAGTCTGCCGCGAAGAAGCCGGCCGCACGGAAGCCGGCCGCGAAGAACCCCGCTCCCTCCGACTCCTAGGCCCCTGGATGGCTCGACGCCGGCTCGACGCGGAGCTCGTTCGTCGAGGTCTGGTGGCGGATCGGGCGGAGGCATCCGCGGCTGTCTCCGCCGGTCTGGTGACCATCGGCGGGATGCCTGTCACGACGGTCGCCACGATGGTTCGTACGGACGCACCCGTCCGTGTGTCGAGCCCGGAAGGCGGGTTCGTCTCGCGCGGTGGCGACAAGCTACAGGGCGCGCTCGACCGATTCGATGTGCGGGTCTCGGAGAGGGACTGTCTGGACGCCGGCGCCTCCACGGGAGGGTTCACCGACTGTCTCCTGCGAGCGGGTGCACGGCGTGTGATCGCGGTCGACGTCGGGTACGGGCAGCTGGCGTGGGCGCTTCGGAACGACCAACGCGTGGTCGGGCTGGAACGGACGAACGTCCGAGAGCTCGTTCGGAACGACCTGCCGTTCGAGCCGGAGTTGGTGGTGGCCGATCTGTCGTTCGTCTCGCTGCGGACGGCGCTCCCATCCTTGGCAGGCCTCCGTGCGGATGCCGGCGAGCTGATCGTGCTGGTGAAGCCGCAGTTCGAAGCCGCGCCGGCGCTGGTTGGAGATCGGGGCGTGGTTCGCGACCCCGTGGTCTGGCGGGCGGCGCTCGATGGGGTCGCCGAGGTCGCGCGCACGGAGGGTCTCGCGGTGCGAGACGCGATGCCCTCACCCATCCTGGGGCGCTCCGGGAACGTCGAGTTCCTGCTCCACCTGGGCGTAGGACAGGGCATAGGCGAGGCCGGACTCGATCGCCTGATCGGCGACGTGGAGGACCTGGTTCGATGAAGGTCGTCGGATTCGTCGTGCACGAAGGGCGGGAGGCTGCGGTGGCCGCGGCCACGTCCCTCCAGCGATCGCTCGAGGGGGACGGCGAACAGGTCGTGCAGGTGGGGGATGGCCGCGGCGTCGCAGCCCTCGATCTGGTCGTATCGGTCGGCGGCGATGGCACGTTCCTCCGCGCCGCACATGTCGCCGCGGAGGCTGCGGCGCCGGTCTTGGGGGTGAAGGTCGGGCGCTTGGGGTTCCTGACGGAGGTCGAGCCCGATGAAGCGCTCTCGTTGATCCGTCAAGCGCTCGCGGGCGGGGCAGAGATCGAAGAGCGCCTCGCCGTTGTGGCGGAGCCCGGCGGCAGTGGGACGTTCGATGGCCAGTGGGGGCTGAACGAGATCATGGTCGAGAAGCGCGCGCGTCATCGCTTGGTGCGTCTGGCCGTGGAGGTCGACGGGGCCTACGTCACGACCTTTTCGGCGGATGGCGTGGTCGTCGCGACGCCGACCGGGTCGACCGCCTACTCCTTCTCCGCGCGCGGGCCGATCGTCAGTCCCGACGTCCCGTGCTTGGTGCTGACGCCGGTTGCCGCGCACATGGTGTTCGACCGCTCGTTCGTCCTCGGTGCTCAGCAACGGGTCGTTCTTGAGGTCGTGGGCGACGAGCCGGGTCTGCTCTCCGCCGACGGACGCGAGACCGTAGAGCTCCCGGTCGGCAGCAGGGCGTTGATCAGAGCGGCCGAACGACCTGCTCGGTTGGTCCGGCGTCCAGCGGCGCAGCCGTTCCTGTCACGTGTCCGCGACAAGTTCGAGCTGCCGGGTGAACCCGCCGCAGGCCACTCCCGAGGAGATGTCGGTATCTCCGACTAGGATGCCCGCGTGCTGCGGGAGCTGCACATCACGGGATTGGGGGTCATCGACGACCTCGATGTCGAGCTGCACTCAGGCCTGAACGTTCTCACCGGAGAGACCGGCGCCGGCAAGACGATGGTCACCGTCGGTCTCACGCTCGCTCTCGGGGCTCGAGCGGGCAGCGCACTCGTGCGCGAGGGAGCTCCGGCGGCCCGCGTGCAGGCGCGGTTCGATGCGCCGTTGGGGTCCGAGGAGTGGGCGGAGGATGGCGACCTGCTCCTCGCGCGAAGCGTGAACGCAGACGGGAAGAGCGCGGCGCGGATCGGGGGCCAGCTGGCCACGGCATCGACGCTCGCCGAGCTCGGGGCGTCGCTCGTGGAGGTGCACGGTCAGCACCAGGCGCAACGGTTGCTTTCGACCGGGACGCAGACGGCGTTCCTCGATCGGTTCGCGGGTCAAGCGCATCTCGCCGTCCTCGAGGCGTATCGTGCGACCTGGCATCGCTGGGACGCGTCCCGGCGTGCTCTCGACGAGTTGTTGGCCGCCTCCCGAGAGCGCGAGCGCGAGCTGGATCTGTTGAGCTACCAGGCGCGGGAGATCGAAGGGGTCGCTCCACGACCCGGTGAGACGGAGCAGCTCGAGGCGGAGTTGGGGCGCCTGGCGCACGTGGAGCGGTTGCTCGAGCTCGCGGCGAGAGCCGAGGAGACCCTCGCGGGGGAGGACGCGTCGGTGGACGGCCTCGCGGCGGTCGCCACGCTCATGGAGGACGCCGCACGGCTCGATGCCGGTGCGGACGAACTCGGACGTCGAGCCCGGGCGTTGGCCGCGGAGAGCAGCGAGCTGGCGCGCGACGTGCGCGACTATCGGGAGGGCCTCGCCGTCGACCCGAGCCGGCTCCAGGAGGTTCGGGAACGCCTGGCAGCGCTCGGCGAACTCCGCCGGAAGTACGGCGCCACGGACGAAGACGTCCTCTCCTTCCTGGACGTCACCTCCGCTCGCCTGACGACGCTCGCCACGGCCGATGAGCGGTCCGCCGAACTCGCCGATGAGGTGGAGGCGCTCGCGGTGAGCGTCCGAGCAGGCGCGACCGACGTCTCGGCCGGTCGCGCGAGATCGGCGCCGGCGTTGGCATCCGCGATCGAACGGGAGCTCCATGAGCTCGGGATGCCGGGAGCCCAGATCGAGGTCGGTCTCGTGGCCTCAACGGAGCCGGGACCGCTCGGGGACGAGCGCGTCGAGCTCCTCCTGTCGGCTGCCCCCGGCCAGCGGTCGGCGCCGCTGGCCAAGGTGGCGTCGGGGGGCGAGCTCTCCCGGACGATGCTCGCGTGTCGGAGCGTGCTCGCCGATCTCGACGAGGTTCCGACCCTCGTGTTCGACGAGGTGGATGCCGGGATCGGGGGCGAAGCCGGCCTCGCGGTCGGCCGCCGGCTCGCTGGGTTGGCTGCTGGACGACAGGTCCTCGTCGTCACGCACCTCCCGCAGATCGCCTGTTTCGCCGATCGACATCTCTTCGTGGACAAACGCGGCGGAACGGCGACGGTGACGGTGTTAGACGACGACCAGCGGATCCACGAGCTCTCGCGCATGCTCGCCGGACTGACCGGGAGCGAAGGCGCCGTCAGCCACGCCGAGGAGCTCTTGGCGGCTGCATCCTCGGCTCGTGCTCGCTGAGGGAGGTCTCCCCAGACCGACTGGGCGGCACGGCGAGCCGTTCGGCTACGCTGCGGGGTGACCTTCCGGGGTCACGGAAGCGGCGGCGTTCCTCCGCCGGAGGAAGGAGCCCACACGTCCACGTCCAGAACCCGCGGGCTGCGCCGACGAACGGGGCGACGGCCGCGTTCGGAGACCGGCGTCGCCCGGGTCGATCGTCGGACCAAGGATCTCGTCTCCCGAGCGAACACCGGCGATGTCGCGGTCATCGACCATGAGGATCTCGACCGCATCGCGGCCGAGGGGCTGGCCGATGCGGGCGTGGCCGCGGTCCTCAACGCGTCCCCGTCGATCAGCGGTCGCTACCCGAACCTCGGACCGCTGATCCTGGCAGAGGCAGGTATCCCGTTGATCGACCATGTGGGACCGCTCCTGTTGCGGAAGATCCGCGAGGGCGATGATCTGCGGCTGGACGGCGACCGCGTGTTCCGCGGAGATCAACTGGTGGCCGTCGGCATCCGTCAGAGCCAAGCGTCGATCCTGGCCGACATGGAGGCGGCGCAGTCATCGCTGGGGGAACGGTTCGAGAGTTTCGCGCGCAACACGCTCGAGTACATGCAGGACGAGCGCGATCTCCTGTTCGGGGGCGCCGGACTCCCCGAGCTTCGCCACTCGCTGGTCGGCCGGCCGGTGTTGGTCGTCGTTCGCGGGTACAGCTATCGCGAGGACCTCGCGACGCTCCGCGCCTACATCCGCGATGTGCGGCCGGTGCTCGTAGGCGTCGACGGCGGCGCCGATGCGCTCTTGGATGACGGGTATGCGCCCGACATCATCCTCGGTGACATGGACAGCGTCTCCGACCGCGCCCTGGCCTTGGCCAGCCGGCGTCGCCGTCGACGGCTCCCTACCGAGCTGGTCCTGCACGCGTATGCGGACGGGCACGCGCCCGGGAGAGAGCGCCTTGAGCGGTTGGGGGTTCCCTTCACCGTCGTCCGCTCCGCGGGCACGAGCGAGGACGTTGCCTTCCTCTTGGCGCACGAGAAGCGGGCCGATCTGATCGTGGCCGTAGGCACGCACGGCAATCTCCGCGAATTCCTGGATAAGGGTCGCGGCGGGATGGCGAGCACGTTCCTGGTACGGCTGCGGGTCGGCGAGATCCTGGTCGACGCCAAAGGGGTGTCGCGGATCTACACGGGTCGCGGCTTCCGAGCGCGGGACACGATCCTCCTCGTCGGTTCCGCGCTGTTCGCGATGTTCGTGGTCGTGTGGTTCTCTCCCTCGCTCCGTCTCTACTGGGATCTCCTGATCGAGCAACTGCGCCAGTGGCTCTTCCATGTGAAGGAGCTCCTGTGATCTCCTGGCGGTACCACCTGGTGTCGATCGTCGCCGTGTTCCTGGCCCTCGGCCTCGGGGTGCTCACCGGGACGACCGTGCTGAACGACAACCTCGTCCGGAACCTGAAGTCGCAAACGCGGACACTGAGGGCCGATCTCGATGACCTGCGCGGGTCCGTGACGGATCTCCAGTCGCAGCTCGGGACGATGAACACGTTCGCCGAACAGGCGATGCCGTACCTGGTCGGAGGGCGGCTCGCCACGCGACAGGCGATCGTCGTGACCCAGGAAGGCGTCGACGGGAAGGCGTTGGCGCAGGCTCGCCGGGCGCTGGATCTCGCGGACGCCCAGGTCCTCACGACCCTCACCGTCTTGCCCGCCATGGCAGCCGAGACGCCGGGGACGCAACGCGATCTCGCCGCCCTGCTCGGGCTTCCCGAGACCACGCCGCCGGATGACCTGACGGCCGCCGCAGCGCAAGCGCTCGCCCAGCGGTTGGCGGACGACCCGACCTCCTTCTCGTCATCCACCGACCTCTTGGGGGAGCTGCTCTCGCAGGGGTTCCTCACGGCATCGGCTCCGGGTATCTCGGATGCGACGCTCCTGCAGATCGGCGGGCGCGGTCAGATCGTCGTGGCCGTCGGCGGTTCGACCGTGGAGATCACGCCGAGCTCATCGGCGTTCATGGTGCCGTTCGTCCGATCGCTGACGGACCTCGGGGTCACGACGGGCGCGGGGGAGAGCCTCGCGGCCGACGACGGCTTCCTCACGGACGTCCGCACACAGGTGGACGCGTCGACCACCGAGCTCGTCACGGTCGACAACGTCGACTTCCCCATCGGCGGCTCAGCCATGGTGCTCGGCCTGCGGGAGGCGATCGTGCGGGGGACGGGCGGGGACTATGGCGTGAAGGCGGACGCCTCCCGGCTGCTGCCACCACCGCCATGACCGAGCGGGCTCGCCGCGCCGTCGCGTTGGTGGCCGCGCGCGACGAGGAGGATCGCGTCGGCGCAACGGTGGACGCGCTCCTCGCCCTCCCGCTCGACGAGGTCGTGGTGGTCGACGACGGGTCCGACGACCAGACGGCGTCGGTGGCGCTCGGGGCCGGTGCAACGGTGCTCCGGATCTCCGGCCACGCCGGGAAGGGCGGAGCCATGGAGGGCGCGCTGCGCCGGCTGCCTCCGGCCGACGTGTGGTTGTTCGCCGACGCGGACCTGGGCGCGAGCGCTGCGGGGCTCGGCACCATCCTGGAGATCGTCGATGGCGATCGGGCGGATCTGGTGGTGGCGATGTTCCCGCGCCAGGATGGCGGCGGCCTCGGCGTCGTGAAGCGGGCGTCACGCGCCGCCATCGCCGCGAGCGCGGGGTTCCACGCGGAGGAGCCGCTGTCGGGGCAGCGCGCGGTCACCGCCGCGTGCCTCGCCGCGGTGCGACCGCTGGCAGGTGGGTTCGGGGTCGAGACGGCGATGACGATCGATGCGGTCCGCGCCGGCTTCCGCGTGATCGAGCTGCCGGTGGCCGGGTTGACGCACCGGGCCACCGGTCGGTCGGTCCGCGGATTCCTCCATCGCGGGCGGCAGGGGGTCCAGATCGCTCGGGTCGCCGCGACGCGGATCGTGCGCCTGCGATGAAGGCGCGCCTCTCGGTCGAGAACCACCGTGGGGCGATGGTCCCGAGGACCCTTGGACTTTGGCTGGCCGCATGCGCCGTGGTCTCCGCCGGGGTGGTCGCGTGGTTGGAGCCCGACGGACCCGTCGGCAGGGCCGGTTGGGGCGCCCTGATCGCGTCCCTGGTCGTGTTCGCCGCCGGATTGATCGACGATGTCATCGGCGCAGGGCCCAGAGGGATCCGGAACCACCTGCGAGCGCTGTCGAGGGGGCAGGTGAGCTCGGGGATCCTCAAACTGATCGTGCTCCCGGGCGCGGCGATCGTCGCGATCGCGCTCCAGGGCGTGGGCTCGGCGGCGGTTCGTCTCGCCGGGGTGGTGCTGGTCGCCGGCTGCGCGAACCTGTGGAACGGCCTCGATGTGCGCCCGGGGCGCTCGTTGAAGTTCGGGCTCATCGCCATGCTCGGGATCGTGAGCGTGCCCCTCGATCGGCTGCCGACGCTGCCGCTGTTGGCGCTCGGCTCGGCCATCTGCCTGGTGCCCGACCTCCGAGAACGGGCGATGCTCGGGGACGGCGGGGCGAACCTCCTCGGATTCACGATCGGGCTGGGGCTCTACCTGGTGCTTCCCCCTTGGGGGGTGGCGCTGGGCGCAGCGGTCGCGGTCGCGGCGAACGTCACCGCGGAAACCATCACGCTCTCCGCGGTGATCCGACGCGTGCCCCCGCTCCGATGGTTCGACGCCCTCGGGCGACCGGCGGACCCGAAAACCTGACGCTCGGGCAACTTCGCGACCCGATCCTGCCCGGCGCGTCAGGCTCGTCTGCTAGGCTCGGTTCCCGTGGTGAAAACGCAACCGAAGTTCATCTTCGTCACGGGTGGAGTCGCCTCAGGCCTCGGGAAGGGGATCACCTCAGCCTCCCTCGGCCGCCTCTTCAAGTCCCGCGGATTGAAGGTGGCGATCCAGAAGCTCGACCCGTACATCAACGTCGACCCCGGCACGATGAACCCGTTCGAGCACGGTGAGGTCTTCGTGCTGGACGACGGCTCAGAAACGGACCTCGACCTCGGGCACTACGAGCGGTTCGTCGATCAAGACCTCCATCGTGGTTCGAACTTCACGACCGGCGCGGTCTACTCGAACGTGATCGCGAAGGAGCGACGCGGCGACTACTTGGGCAAGACCGTCCAGGTGATCCCGCACATCACCGACGACATCAAGGAGCGGATCCGCGCACTCGCCGAGACCGAGGCCGCCGACCTCGTGGTGGTCGAGATCGGCGGGACCGTCGGCGACATCGAGTCTCTCCCGTTCCTCGAGGCGGTCCGGCAGCTGCGGAACGAGATCGGCCGTGACAACTGCGCGTTCGTACACGTCTCGCTGATGCCCTTCATCGGACCGTCCGGCGAGCTGAAGACCAAGCCAACGCAGCACTCGGTCAAGGAGCTGCGATCGCTCGGTCTGCAGCCTGACGTGATCGTCTGTCGATCGGACCGACCGATCGGCCGGAACCTGAAGGAGAAGATCTCGCTCCTGTGCGACGTGCCGATGAGCGGGGTGATCTCCGCGGTCGACGCTGCCTCGATCTACAAGGTGCCGCTGGTGCTCCATCACGAGGGCTTGGACGCCGAGCTCGCGCGCCACCTGCGGATCGACGCGGAGCCCGACCTGTCCGAGTGGGAAACGCTCGTCGAACGGATCGACCGTGCGACGGAGCCGGTGACGATCGCGGTCGTCGGGAAGTACGTCAACCTCCGCGACGCCTACCTCTCCGTGATGGAAGCGTTGAAGCACGGTGGGTTCGCGCACGGCGCCGACGTCCAGATCGCGTGGGTCGCCTCGGACGACCTCGGCGGCACCGCGACCGAGGAGGCGCTCGACGGCGTCGACGGGATCTTGATCCCGGGTGGGTTCGGCGTGCGGGGCGTGGAAGGCAAGGTCGCCGCCGTTCGCTACGCGCGCGAGCGCCAGGTCCCGTTCCTGGGGATCTGTCTGGGACTGCAATGCGCGGTGATCGAGTTCGCGCGGCATGTCTGCGGGCTGGAGGGCGCGAACTCGAGCGAGTTCGATCCGGCGACACCCCACGCCGTGATCGACCTCCTCCCCGAGCAGAAGAACGTCACCGACATGGGCGCCACGATGCGATTGGGGGCACAGCCCTGTTACATCGTCCCGAACACGCTCGCTGAGAAGTGCTACGGGCTGCCGGTCGTGGAGGAACGCCACCGCCACCGCTGGGAGGTGAATCCCGCGTACCACGACGCGCTGCAGGAAGGGGGCATGGTGCTTTCCGGCAACTCGCATAGCGGACGGCTGACCGAGATCATCGAGCTGCCCGATCATCCGTTCTTCATCGCGGGGCAGTTCCATCCCGAGCTCCGGTCGCGTCCCACGCGGCCACATCCGCTCTTCCGGGAATTCGTGAGCGCCGCGCAGGCGCATCGACGGGCGCGCACGGATCGCTCCGTCTCCGTCGGCTGACGAGCGACGGCCGTGACGGAGCCGCTCGGCATCCGACCCGCGTTCGCGGGGCATGTGGTGCACCTCGACATCGAGGACTGGGAAGGGCATCCGCCGTACGAGGTCGTCCACCATCCCGGTGCGGCCGCCGTGCTCGCGCTCACCCCAGACGACGACGTGATCCTGGTGAAGCAGTTCCGGCCGCCGGTCCGTCAGGTTCTCACGGAGATCCCCGCGGGCCTCCTAGATGTCGACGGCGAGGACGCCATCACGTGCGCGTCGCGCGAGCTGTTCGAGGAGACGGGGTATCGCCACGACGTGATCGAGTTCCTCGGCGGGTACTACGCGTCGGCGGGTTTCACGGATGAATATGTGCATCTGTTCCGAGCCCGGGCGCAGGCGGAGCCCGTCGGGACGCCGGAGGACGGCATCGAGGTCGTCCTGCAGCCCTTCGAGCGCATGGTCGCGGCGGCGCGGGGGGGACGGGTGCGGGATGCCAAGACCGCGCTTGCGTTGCTGCTCGCCGCCGGGCGAACATCGCTCCCGTGAACGTTCCCGAGAGCCGCTATGCGAAGAGCGGCGACGTCCACATCGCGTATCAGGTCGCCGGCGACGGGCCGTTGGATCTCGTATACGTGCCCGGCTGGGTCTCGCACGTCGAGGAGGCCTGGGAGGAACCGAACTATCGCAGGATGCTCGAACGACTCGCCTCGTTCTCCCGGCTGATCGTCTTCGACAAACGGGGCACCGGGCTGTCGGATCCGGTGCCGCTGGAGCACCTCCCGACGCTCGAGACGCGGATGGACGACGTGAGAGCGGTCATGGACGCCGTGGGCTCCGAACGTGCGGCCCTCCTCGGGCATTCGGAAGGAGGGCTGATGAGCATGCTGTTCGCGGCGACCTATCCCGAACGCACGACGGCACTCGTGACGATCGGTGCGTACGCCAAACGGATCTGGTCGGAGGACTACCCGTGGGCGCCGACGCCCGAAGAGCGCCAGGCGACCTACGAAGAGGTCGAGCGCTCGTGGGGGACCGAGGTCGATCTCAGCTACTACGCGCCCTCGATGACGGGCGACAAGGCGTTCGAGAAGGCGATGGCCCGCTACTTCCGCCGATGCGCGAGTCCGCAGGCCGCGGTCGCACTGCTTCGGATGAATACGGCGTGCGACATCCGTGACGTGCTCCCAGCGATCCATATGCCGACCCTCGTGCTGAACCGCGTGGACGACCGCGACGTGAACGTTGGCGAGGCCCGCTACATCGCGGCACGGATCTCAGGCGCGAAGCTCGTCGAGCTCCCCGGAGGCGACCACACGGTCTGGGTCGGCGATGTCGACGGCATCCTCGACGAGGTCCAGGAGTTCCTGACGGGGGTGCGCCCGGGTCCGGACGTCGACCGGGTGCTCGCGACCGTCCTGTTCACCGATATCGTCGGATCGACCGAGCGAGCGGCTGAGCTCGGCGACCGCGCCTGGAGCGATCTGGTCGAACGCCACCACGCCGCGATCCGACGCGAGCTGGAGCGGTTCCGCGGCCGCGAGGTCGACACGGCGGGCGACGGCTTCCTCGCGACGTTCGACGGTCCCGCACGTGCGATCAGGTGTGCGTTGGCCGCGGGGGAGGCGGTCCGAGATCTGGGGATCGAGATCCGTGCGGGACTCCACACCGGCGAGGTCGAGCTCGTTGGCGACGCCGTCCGGGGTTTGGCGGTGCACGTAGGTGCCCGCGTCGCGGGCCTGGCAGGACCAGGCGAGGTGCTGGTCTCGCGCACGGTGAAGGATCTGGTCTCGGGATCCGGGATCGCGTTCGACGATCGTGGGGTCCATGACCTCAAAGGCGTGCCCGAGCCGTGGCGGCTCTTCGCGGTCCAGGCCGCCTGACCTCGGCTAGGCTTCCGCCCGGACGAGAGGGGTGCGGATGATCGTCGGGGTCCCGACAGAGGTCAAGGACAGCGAGTACCGGGTGGCCGCGACCCCGGAGGGTGTCCGCGAGTTCGTCCATGCCGGCCACCGCGTGCTCGTTCAATCTGGGGCAGGGGACGGGTCCTCGCTCCCCGACGAAGGCTTCGCTGCGGCGGGGGCAGAGATCGCTCCAGATGCCGACGCGGTGTTCGCGGTGGCCGACATGATCTTGAAGGTGAAGGAGCCGCAACCGGAGGAGTACGAGCGGTTCCGCGAAGACCAGGTGCTCTTCACCTACCTGCACCTGGCCGCCGACGAACGACTCACCCGGTTCCTGATCAGCCGCCGTGTCGCGGCGGTCGCCTACGAGACGGTCCAGCTTCCGGACGGTCGCCTGCCGCTGTTGGCGCCGATGTCGGAGATCGCCGGGCGGATGGCGCCGCACTGCGGAGCGACGAACCTCGAGCGACCGAAAGGGGGGCGCGGGGTGCTGATGGGTGGCGCGTCCGGCGTCTCGCCCGCCCATGTCGTGGTCCTCGGGGCGGGGATGGCGGGGACCAACGCCGCATGGATCGCCGCCGGCATGGAGGCGGAGGTGGCGATCGTCGACAAGAACGTGGAGCGCCTGCGGTTCGTCGATCAGATCTGGCGCGGACGGATCCAGACCGTGATGTCGAGTCGCCTCGCCGTCGAGCGGCTCGTGACGGAGGCCGACCTGGTGATCGGAGCGGTCCTCGTGCCGGGGGCGAGAGCACCGCATCTGGTCACCGAGGCCATGGTGGAGGCGATGCTCCCCGGTTCGGTCGTCGTTGACATCTCGATCGATCAAGGGGGATGCTTCGAGACCTCGCATGTCACCACGCACTCCAACCCGACGTTCGTGGAACACGAGGTGGTCCACTACTGCGTCGGCAACATGCCGGGCGCCGTCCCCAGGACCTCGACCTACGCCCTGACGAACGTCACGATCCCGTACGCGACGGCGATCGCGAACCTCGGCCTGGAAGGCGCCATCGCAGCCGACGGCGCGCTGGCTGGCGGCGTGAACGTGTACGGCGGAGCCGTGACGAACCCCGGCGTGGCGGCCGCGCACGGCCTGGACGCGGTTGGGCTCGAGGCACTCATGCGCGAGCGCGGCTGACCCCCGCGGGAACGGCCGTGCCGATGGCGACGACACTGGGGGAGTGGGTGGGGCGATACCTGGATCACCTGACGGTGGAGCGCGGGCTCTCGACGAACACGCTGGCCGCCTACCGGCGAGATCTCCGGCGCTACGTCGCGTTCACCGAGAAGCGCGGGCTCTTCAGCCCTGAAGACGTGCACGAAGGGGACGTGCGCGCGTTCGTGGCCTCGGTCTCTGCCTCGACCTGGGGCGAGGATGACCGGCCCTACGGCGCGCGGACGGTTGCTCGTGCGCTCTCCTCGGTGCGGTCGTTCCATCGCTTCTTGCTCCGGGAGGGCGCGATGGATCGCGATCCGGCATCAGGCGTGATCCAACCGAAGTTGCCGCGCGCCCTGCCGCACCCGCTTCCGCTCGACGACATCGCTCGCCTCTTGGAGGCTCCCGATCCCGAGACGCCGGCCGGGATCCGAGATCGCGCGATCCTCGAGCTGTTGTACGGCGCGGGCCTGCGGATCTCCGAGCTCGTCGGCCTCGACGTGGACGACGTCGACCTGGAGGAGGGGTTCGTTCGGGTGCTGGGCAAGGGCGGCAAGGAGCGAGAGGTGCCGCTCGGTCGGTACGGGCGCGACGCGGTCGAGGCCTACCTCACGCGCGTACGACCGGCGTTCGCGTCGGCCGGGAGCCGCGGGGCGCTCTTCTTGAACCAACGCGGTGGCCGGTTGACCCGTCAGAGCTGTACCCGGCTGCTGGCGGCCTCCGTCCGCGCGAGCGGCATCGAGCGCCACGTCACGCTCCACACGCTGCGGCATTCGTTCGCGACCCACCTGTTGGAGGGCGGGGCGGACGTCCGTGTAGTACAGGAACTGCTGGGACATGCGAGCGTCGCGACGACGCAGATCTACACGCTCGTGACGCGGGACCACCTGCGTGAGGTGTATTACACGGCGCACCCACGCGCCCGACGCACCACGGGAGGGAGTTGACATGGCGGACGCGATGTTCGTCCAAGGCATCAGACAGCAGCTGGAGGACCAGCGGGCGCACCTGCGCCAGGAGATCGAGGAGCAGGGTGCGGACCCCGATGCGGATGAGGTGGCGTTCATCGACGACGCGGGGTTCTCGGACCGCTCGCACAGCACCGAGGAGCGCTCGCGGTTGATCTCCCTGGTGCGGGCGCTCCGGTCGAACCTGCACGATGTGGATCGCGCGTTGGCGAAGATCGACGCCGGCACGTACGGCACGTGCGAGCGGTGCGGCTCACCGATCGCGCCGGAGCGCCTCGAGGCGTTGCCCTGGGCCGTGCTCTGCATCGACTGCAAACAGAAGGGTGTCCCGGGGTGAGTGCCGCTCCCGCTCGGCTCTCCCGGGTGCTGTTGATCGTCTGCGATTCCTGGGGCGTGGGCGACGCACCCGACGCCGACGCGTACGGCGACGCGGGCGCCGACACGCTCGGAAACACGGCACGGGTCGTCGGCGGGATCCACGTACCGAACCTGGCGGCGCTCGGCTTGGGCCACCTGACGGCGATCGCGGGGGTCGAGCCCGACGCCGCCCCCGGGTCGGCGCACGGTCGAGCGACCGAACGCTCGGTGGGCAACGACACCACCACCGGGCATTGGGAGATGATGGGGATCCGTCTCGACCGGCCCTTCCCGCTGTACCCCGAGGGGTTCCCGGACGAGATCGTGGCGTCGTTCGAGGCTGGGATCGGGCGGCAGATCTTGGGCAACGTCCCGGCATCAGGGACCGAGATCATCGCCGACCTCGGCGAGGAGCATCTACGGACCGGACGGCCCATCGTGTACACGAGCGGCGACTCCGTGTTCCAGATCGCGACCCACAAGGACATCGTGCCGCTCGCCACGCTCTACGAGTGGTGCCGGACCGCGCGCCGTCTCTTGACGGGCGAGCACGCCGTCGGCCGCGTGATCGCGAGACCCTTCGAGGGACCGGTCGGCGCATTCGTCCGTTCGCCCGAACGCCGCGATCTGTCCTTGCCGCCGCCCGGTCCGACGGTTCTTGACCGGCTCCAGGAGGCACGGATCCCGGTATTCGGTGTTGGGAAGATCCGCGACATCTTCTCGGGACAGGGGATAACCGAGGCTCGGTACTCGGATTCGAACGACCATGGAGTCGATCTCACCCTCGGTTACCTCACGCGGCCCGGGCCCGCGTTCGTGTTCACCAACCTGGTGGACTTCGACTCGAAGTACGGCCATCGCAACGACCCGACGGGCTACGCGGCGGCCGTGGAGGCCTTCGATCGCCGGCTGCCGGAGTTGCTCGCCGCTCTCGACGGCGGGGCGCTGTTCCTCACCGGCGATCATGGATGTGATCCCACCACGCCCTCGACGGACCACACCCGGGAACGGACGCCATTGCTCGCCGCCGGCCTCGCGGGCGGCCCGTTCGAGATCGGGACCCGCGATGGGTTCGGCGACCTCGGGTGCACGATCGCGTCACTCCTCGGCGTGCAGGCGGACGGGCTCGTGGGGACGAGCTTCACGGACCGGATCGGCTTCCCGGCATGAGCGTCGACGACCCTCGGTCGACCGTCGCGCGGAAGCGCGACGGGCGCACGCTCACGTCGGATGAGATCGCGGTGTTCGTCGACGGCTACACCCGCGGCGACATCAGCGACGCGCTGGCTGCTGCGTTCTTGATGGCGTGCCTGCTCCGGGGACTGGATGACGACGAGACGCTCGCGCTCACCCGGACCATGATCGGATCGGGGGACACGGTCTCGTTCGGCGATCTCGGTCGTCCCTCCGTGGACAAGCACTCGACGGGCGGCGTGGCCGACGGGGTCACGCTGGTGTTCGCGCCGCTCGCCGCGTCGCTGGGGCTCGCGGTGGCGAAGCTGTCGGGCCGGGGGCTCGGCCACACGGGCGGGACGCTGGACAAGCTCGAGTCGATCCCCGGCCTCCGGACCGACCTTGACCCCGAGCGGATGGCCCGGCAGGTCGCGGAGGTGGGATGCGCGGTCGCCGCGCAGTCGCCCAACCTGGTCCCGGCCGACGGTGCGCTCTATGCGCTCCGCGACGCGACGGCCACCGTTCCCTCCGTCCCGTTGATCGCCGCGAGCGTGATGTCGAAGAAGCTCGCGGTCGAGACCGATCTGATCCTGCTCGATGTGAAGGCGGGGTCGGGTGCGTTCATGAAGACGCCGGAAGATGCGGCGTCGCTCGCCCGCGCGTGTGGCGCGCTCGCGCGGGGATGGGGCCGGCGGTGCGGCGTCGCCGTGACCGACATGTCCCAACCGCTCGGGGACGCCGTCGGTAACGCGCTCGACGTTACCGAGGCGGTGGAGCTACTCGGCGGCACTTCCCGCGGGCGTCTGCGTGATCTGTCGGTATGGTTCGCCGCCCGAGCGTTGGTCGTCACGGAAGGGGTCGGGGAGGACGAAGCCACTTCGCGCGCAGAGGGCGCGATCGACTCCGGGGCGGCGCTCGAACTGCTCGGCCGGATGATCCAGGCCCAAGGGGGCGATCGGCACGTGGTCGACGATCCAGCAGCGGTCCTTCCACGCGCACCGGTGATCGTCTCGATCGAGGCGGATGCAGCGGGTACGCTCGCGGCGATGGACACGGAGGCGATCGGATCGGCGAGCGGGATCCTGGGGGCGGGACGCATCCGCAAGGGCGACCAGATCGACCCCGCCGTCGGCTTGATCCTCCGACCCAAGATCGGGGATCGGCTCTCGATCGGCCTCCCGATCGGCGAGGTACACGCCCGCTCCCGCGACGACGCCGACGAGGCGATGCGCCGGGTGCTGGCCTCGCTGATACTCGTGGACCGCCCCGTCGACCCGCCGCCGCTGATCCATGCCTGGCTCGACGGCGCGGCGGCGACCTGATGGCGATCCGGTTCGCCCTTTACCTGGCGATCTCACTCGTCGTCGGGATGTCGGCTCGCGAGTACGCCCGCGCGGCCACGGCCTCGCGGCTCCACGATCCGACGCCACGCCTCTGGGGCCGGCTGAGCTTCAACCCGCGATCGTGGTTCGAGCCGTTCGGGAGCGGGGTCGTGCCCGGACTGATCCTGCTGTTGTGGGCCGCGTCCGCGACCTTCCTGCCACCCCCGGTCGCCTACGCGAAGCCGGCTCCGATCGACCCGAACTACTTCCGGAACCGGACCCGAGACACGATCGTCACCGCGCTGGCCGGACCGGCGGCGAACCTCGTGCTCGCCGCGCTCGTAGGCGCCGTGATCCGGGCCGGCGTGAGCGGCGAGGCCGGCCTGGCGATGGAGGCGTTCCTGCTCGCGAACCTGTCGCTCCTGGTGTTCCACCTCATGCCGATCCCGGGCCTCGACGGCGCGCGCATGGTCGCGCTCGCGCTGCCGCCCCGCGCCGCCGAGGTCTACCGCAACGCCGATCAGTACCTGCCCCTGATCGTCCTGATCGTGCTGTTCCTGTTCGCCGGACCCCTCATCGCGATCGTCCGGTCGCTTACCAACTCGCTGTGCTCGCTCCTGGCCGGTCTGACCTGCTACGGCTTCTAGCTCCACGGTCGGCGCGACGGACCGCGTTATCATCGCGCGCATCGACCCTTCCACCGCCTCCGCGACCGATCGCCGTGCGCGCGTCCTGACCGGGTTCCGCCCGACGGGGCCTTTGCACGTGGGTCACTGGGCCGGGAACGTGGGCAACGCCGTCCGGCTGCAGGCCGAGGGCTACGAGTGCTTCTACTTCGTGGCGGACTGGCACATGCTGACGACGCACTACGACCGGACCGAGACGCTCCCCGGGGCGGTGCGAACCCTGGTGCTCGATCTGATGGCGTCGGGCATCGACCCGGAACGTTCGGTCGTGTATCGACAGTCGGATCTTCCTGAGGTCGCGGAGATGGCGCTCTTGCTCGGGATGATCACGCCGCTCGGCTGGCTCGAGCGTGTGCCGACGTACAAGGAACGGTTGCGCGACATGGCCGAGCGAGACATCGCGAACTTCGGGCTCCTCGGGTATCCGCTGCTGCAGACCGTCGACATCACGATCGTCCGCGGGGAGCTGGTTCCGGTGGGGGAGGACCAGGTCTCGCATCTCGAGATCTCCCGCGAGATCGTCCGTCGATTCAACCGACTGTACGGCGACACGTTGCTCGAACCCCAGCCGCTCCTCTCGGAGACCCCACTGATCCTCGGCTCCGATGGCCGGAAGATGTCCAAGTCGCTCGACAACACGATCGACCTGTCGGACGACGCCGACGCGATCCGGGCGAAGGTGCGCACCTTCCTCACCGATCCGCAAAAGGTGCGCCGAGGCGATCCGGGAGACCCGGACATCTGCCCCGTGTTCGCCTTGCACCGCAAGTTCTCTCAGGATATCCTGGTCTGGACCGACGAGCACTGCCGCACCGGCGAGCTCGGCTGCGTCGACTGCAAGACGAACCTGGCAGACCGTATCGGCGAGGAGCTCCGACCGTTCCGCGAACGGAGGGTCGAGCTCGCCGCCGAACCCGGCTCCGTGGAGAAGGTCCTAGCCGCGGGCGCGGATCGCGTCCGTCCGGTGGTGCAGGAGACGATGGGTGCGGTGCGCGCGGGGATGCACTTCGCATGAAGCGTGACCTGGACGCGGCGAACGCCGGGAGCTTCGCGGTCGAGCTGCCCGTCTTCACCGGGCCGTTCCGTCTGCTCGCCGAGCTGATCTTGGAGCAGAAGGTGGACGTGTGCGACGTGCCGGTCGCAACCGTCACCGACCGCTACCTCGCGTACGCGAAGGAAGCGGAAGGATGGAACCTAGAGGAAGCGACGTGGTTCCTAGCGATCTGCGCGATGCTCCTCGAACTGAAGGTGGGTCGGCTGATGCCACGCCACACCGAGCCGGACGAGGAGGACCTCCTCGGCGCCTCGCCCGACCTGGCCTACGCACGCAGCCGTGAGCTGGCAGCGTTCCGGAAGGTCGCGGTGGAGCTGGCGCGGCGCTTGGAGGACGAGGCAGGGTTCTTCGCCCGCGACGTGGGGCCCGGCCCCGAGTTCTCGCACCTGTATCCGGATCCGCTCGAGAAGGTGTTGCCGCCCGACCTCGCCCGGGTGGCGGCCCAGCTCCTCCGGCCGCCGCCGACCCTCGACCTGTCGCACGTGACGCCGATCCGCTACACCGTGGAGGACGCGATGACCGCGGTCAGCGAACGGATGGTCGGCACCGATGGACCGACATCGTTCCGCGACCTGGTGCTCGATTGCCCGGATCGGATCCACGTAGTGGTTCGGTTCCTGGCGATCCTCGAGTTGTACCGTGAAGGGAAGGTCGAGCTTCAGCAAGGCCCGACGTTCGGGGAGATCGAGGTCGAGTGGACGGCGTGAGATGAGCGAGGCGATCGCGGACACCCGCGCGCTCGAGGCCCTGTTCTTCGTCTCGGACGAGCCGCTGGCCGCATCGGTGCTGGCGCAAGCCCTGGAGCTCGATCGCCGAACCGTAGAGGGACTCTGCGACCATCTGGCCCAAGAGCTGGAAGAGCGCGGCTCGGGCCTGGTGCTCCGCAACGTGGCGGGCGGGTGGCGCCTCTACACGCACCCCGACACCGCGTCGGTGGTGGAACGGTTCGTGTTGTCTTCGCGTCAGGCGCGCCTGACGAAGGCGGCGCTCGAGACCCTCGCGATCGTCGCGTACAAGCAGCCCGTAACGCGGCATCAGATCTCCGCGATCCGCGGGGTGAACTCCGATGGGGTCCTGCGCGCCCTGACCGATCGAGGATTGATCGAAGAAGCCGGTCGGGACGAGACGCCCGGTCGCCCGGTCCTGTTCGGGACCACGCCGGGGTTCTTGGAGCGCCTCGGCTTGCCGTCCCTCGCCTCACTTCCCTCGCTCGCCCCCTTGCTGGGCGCGGACGTCGATGCCGATGGGGGAGAGGACCCGTCGGACGAGCCTGAGGGTGAGACGGAGACGACCGAGACCGAGCCCGCCTCCGACGCCACCACCGATCCGGTATAAGCGCCATGCCGCCTGAACGTGTCCAGCGGGCGCTCGCGCGCGCCGGCTTCGGCTCACGGCGGTCGTGCGAGGAGCTGATCGCGGCCGGAAGGGTCACCGTGAACGGGACCCTCGCGACGCTCGGGGACAAGGTCGACGCCGAGACGGATCAGGTCACGGTCGACGGCGTCGCGGTGAACCTCGACCCCAACGTGAGGCACTACGCGCTGCACAAGCCGCGCGGCGTGATCACGACGATGCATGACCCGCAGGGGCGTCCCGACATCCGGGCCTACCTGCCGACCGACGGACCCCGCGTGTTCCCGGTCGGGCGCCTCGACCTGGACAGTGAAGGGCTCTTGCTCCTCACGAACGACGGCGAGCTCGGGAACCGTCTGCTTCACCCACGCTACGGGATCGAGAAGGAGTATCTCGCGGAGGTGGATGGCGAGGTCACCGAACGCCGGCTGGCACAGGTGCGGAACGGGGTCGAGCTGGACGACGGACCCGCCTACGCCGTCTCTGCCCGGCTGGTCGCCGCCAGTGGTGCCCGTGGTGCCGTTCGGCTCGTGATGACCGAGGGCCGCAAGCGCGAGGTGCGTCGGCTGCTCGCGGCCGTCGGACTCCCCGTCACGCGCCTGGTGCGTCTGCGCATCGGCCCCGTGAAGCTCGGCCGCCTCGCGCCCGGGGCCCACCGGGAGCTCTCTACCGAAGAGGTTCAGGCGCTCTCGCGCGCTGCCGGCATGTAGCCTGGTCGCTCCGGGGCGCCCGCCCCGCGGAGGGACGCGAGATGAGGGTGCGTGCGGCTCGTGGAGCCATCGCGGTGTCGGTCGACGAGGCCGAACCGGTCCTCGACGCCACCGGCCGCCTCTTGGCGACGGCGCTCGAGCGCAACGAGATCGGGCGCGACGACCTCATCAGCATCCTGTTCACCGTGACCGACGACCTGCGCGCGGTCTTCCCCGCTGAGGCCGCCCGCCGCATGGGCCTCGGGACGGTTCCGCTCCTGTGCGCACGCGAGATCCCCGTGGCCGGGTCGATGCCTCACGTCGTCCGGATCTTGATCCACTTCCACTCCGACCGGGGCCTCGACGACATCGTCCACGTCTACCTGGACGGCGCGGAGTCGCTGCGCGATGACCTCGACGCCGGCTGAACGCGTCGCCGTCGTCGGGACGGGGCTGATCGGGACGTCGATCGCGATGGCCGCCGCCCGCGTGGGATGCGACGTGGCCGGTTGGGATATCGACCCCGGCACCCTGAAGGAAGCATCGGAGCGGCAACCGCTGCGAACGGCGTCCTCGCTCGAAGGAGCCGTCGACGGCGCCTCGATCGTCGTCGTCTGTGCGCCGATCCCGGCCATCCCCGACCTGGCCGCTCGCGCGCTCATGGCGGCGCCGGATGCCGTGATCACCGACGCCGGAAGCATCAAGACGCACGTCGTGGGCGAGGTCGGCGAACGCTCGGGCGCGGAGGCGGGCAGGCGCTTCATCGGTGGACATCCGATGGGGGGCTCGGAGCGCTCGGGCCCCCAGCATGCCGCCGCCTCGATCGTGGACGGGATCGTCTGGGTCCTCACCCCGGATCGGCAGGTTGCGCCCGAACTCGACCAGCGCCTGGGTTCGTGGGTCGAGGCGATCGGTGCCCGTCCGGTCCGGATGGACCCGCCTCGGCACGACCGCCTGGTGGCGTTCGTGAGCCACCTGCCACAGATCGCCTCGACGGCGTTGATGTCGCTCGCCGCGACCGAGGAGGCCGGCGAGCCGGAGATCCTGTTGTTGGCCGCCGGCGGGTTCCGCGACCTCACGAGGCTCGCCTCATCGAACCCCGCGCTCTGGAGCCAGATCCTCCTGGCGAATCCCCAGGCGATCGCCGAGGCGATCGATCTGTACGCTGCGCGGCTCGGCGAGCTCCGCGACCTGATCCTGCAGGGCGACGGCGATGCCGTGCGCGACACGTTCGAGGGAGCGAAGCGCGCACGGCTGCGGCTCGCGGCCAAACCACAGGTCCGCGCGGGTGTGGCGGTGCTGCAGGTCGCCGTGCCCGACCGGCCCGGCGCGCTCGCGGAGCTCACGCAGGCGCTCGCGGAAGGCGCGGTGAACATCGAGGACCTCCAGATCGTGCACTCACCCGAGGGGGGCCGCGGGATCGTGCACCTCACGGTGGCCGCGCCGGCAGTCGGCTCGGCGATCGAGGTCTTAGCCTCTCGCTCTTTCGACCCGACCCGGTTGGCTTGAGGTTCGCGATGCGTGTACGGATCGCTCCCGGCGGGATCCATGAGGACGAGGTGGCCGTTCCTGGGGACAAGTCCGTCGCGCATCGGTGGCTGATCCTCGCCGCCACCGCGCGCGGGGCGAGCCGTCTAGAAGGACTTCCCCTCTCCCTCGACGTTCGGTCGACCGCGGTGTGTGTCTCACAGGTCACCCCCTCGGCTGGACCTGCACTCGAGGCTTGGTCCCGGAACGCTTCGGGGGCCGGCGAGGGTCACGGTTCCACGTGGAACGAGGATGGCCACGCACCGGTCTCCTCGTCACTTGAGGTCGAGGGTGAGGGGCGCGGATCCCTGGTCGAACCTCGGTCCGATCTCGACTGCGGGAACTCCGGTACCACGATGCGATTGCTCGCCGGGATCTTGGCCGGGTCCCCGATCCGCTCCGTGCTCGTGGGCGACAGGAGCCTTTCGAGCCGCCCGATGGAACGGGTCGCGGCGCCAATGCGGGCGATGGGTGCCTCGGTCACGACGTCCGACGGTCACCCGCCGCTCGTGATCGAAGGCGGTCACCTCCGAGGGATCACGTACCGGCTTCCCGTTCCGAGCGCGCAGGTGAAGAGCGCCATCTTGTTCGCGGGTCTCGCGGCGGACGGGCGCACCGAGGTCTCGGAACCCACGCCGACCCGCGACCACACGGAGCGAGCGCTCGCCGCGCTGGGGGCGCCCGTCACCATCGTGGACGGGCGGATCACGGTCGAGCGGTTCCAGCACGAGGGGTTCCGCGGCCGTGTTCCGGGCGACCCGTCGACCGCGGCGTTCCTCGTGGCCGCGGCCGGCTTGAGCGGCACCGCCCTGACGATCGCCGGCGTCGGCCTCAACCCCACGCGGCTCGGGTTCCTGGACGTGATGCGCCGGATGGGGATCGAGACTGAGGTCGTTCAGATCACCGAAGCGGTCGGAGAGCCGGTGGGCGAGATCCGAGTCACCCCGGCGGGCGAGCTCATGGCGACGAAGGTCGGGCGCGCGGAACTCCCACGCGTGGTCGACGAGGTGCCGATGCTGGCGCTCCTCGCTGCGCTCGCCCGCGGGGAGACCTCGTTCGAGGGAGCGGCCGAGCTCCGGGTGAAGGAGAGCGACCGACTCACCGGGACGGTAGAGGGGATCCGCGCCCTTGGAGGCGAGGCGCGCGCCGAAGACGACGATCTGGTCGTCGCCGGCGCAGGCCTCCACGGTGGCACCGCCGTATCGCGCGGCGATCATCGACTGGCTATGGCCTTCGTGGTTGGCGCCCTCGCTGCGTCGGGGCCGTGCGAGGTCGAGGGGATCGAGGCGGCGGACGTCTCCTATCCCGGGTTCGTCGGCGCGCTGCGCGGTCTAGGGGCGAACGTGGAGGAGATCCCGTGACCGTCATCCGCGTGATCGCGATCGACGGCGCCGCCGGTGCGGGCAAGAGCACGCTCGCGCGCGGCCTGGCAGAAGCCCTTGGCTTGCCCTACCTGAACACCGGGACGATGTATCGGGCGCTCACCGTTGCGGCGCTCGACCGAGGTCTCGACCTCGATGACGGGGACGCGCTCGCGGAGCTGATGCGGGGGTCGAGGTTCGGGCTCTCGGCGGGTTCGCCACCGGTGCTCGAGGTCGAGGGTACGGCCCCTTCCCCCGAACTCGAGAGCGAGGCTGTAGAGGCGGCCGTCTCTCGCGTCGCCCGCCATCCCGCGGTCCGAGAACTGATGCGTGAGGTCCAACGTGAGCTCGGCTACCCGGCGGCCGTGGTCGAGGGTCGAGACATCGGGACCGTGGTCTTCCCGGACGCGCCCGTGAAGCTCTTCCTCACCGCCGCATCGCAAGAGCGGATCGAGCGGCGGACCGAGGAGCGCGCGTCGGACGATCACGCCGTCGGCCGGGCGCTCCGGACGCGGGACGAACTCGACGCGCGCGTGAACCCGTTCGAACCGGCGCCGGGCGCCGTCGTGATCGACACCAGCGGCCGGACGGTTGCAGAGACGCTCGCCGCCGCACTCGCCGTGGTCCGCCGGGCCCTCCCCGAGGTTGTGCCGTGACCGAGATCGCGCCCATCGTCGCGGTGGTCGGCCGCCAGAACGTCGGGAAGTCGACCCTGGTGAACCGGCTGCTCGGTCGCCGGGAGACGATCGCCCACGAGATGCCGGGCGTGACCCGAGATCGGATCGCCGTCGAGGCGACCTGGAACGGACGCGCGTTCACGCTGGTCGACACCGGCGGCTACACGCATGGCGCGCGCGGGATCGAGTCCCTGGTCGCCGCGCAGGCGGATCGCGCGGCCGCCGAGGCGGACCTGATCCTGCTCGTCGTCGACGTTCGGTCGGGTGTGACGGAGGAGGACGCGGCATTGGGCCGGCGGCTCCGCCGAACCGCCACCCCCGTGCTCCTCGTCGCCAACAAGGTGGACAGCGAGCGAGAGGCGTCGGACGTCACCGCGCTGTACTCCCTCGGGCTCGGCGAGCCGCTGCCGATCTCGGCGATCAGCGGACGTGGCGCCGGCGAGCTCCTCGACCGCCTCGTGGAGCTCCTTCCCGAACCGATCGAACCCGCGGATGAACCGTCGTCCGAACCGCGCTTCGCGTTCGTCGGTCGGCCCAACGTCGGCAAATCCTCGCTCTTCAACGGCCTCGTGGGGGAAGAGCGCTCGGTGGTGTACGAGGAGGCCGGGACCACGCGCGACGCGGTCGATGCCGTCCTCGAGTGGCCCGACGGACCGGTCCGTTTCGTCGACACCGCGGGGATGCGTCGCCAGACGAAGGTCAAGGGCGTCGAGTTCTACAGCTTCGTGCGAGCGACGCGGGCGATCGAACGCGCGGAGATCGTGGTCGTGGTGATCGAGGCTTCAGAGGGGTTCTCCTCAGAAGACAAGAAGATCGCCGTGCGGGTGCTCGAGGCCGGACGGGGATTGCTCGTCGCCGCCAACAAGTGGGACCTCGTCGAAGAGAAGGATCGAACGTTCAAGCGTCTCCAGTCAGAGGTGCGAGGGTTCGCGAACGCCGACACGATCCGCACGTCGGCGAAGACCGGGCAGGGGGTGCACCGGCTGCCGGCATTGTTGACCGAGCTCCGCGGCCGATGGGCGCGCCGGATGCCGACCGCGGCGGTGAACCAGGTCCTGCAGGAGGCACAGGGGCAGCAACCGGTGCCTCGCGGAACCGGAACCCTCAAGTACGCCACCCAGGTCGCCGCGGGTCCGCCGAGCTTCGTGATCTTCGGTGGTGGGCGTCCTCCTGAGGCGACCTATCAACGGTTCCTCGAGAATCGGTTCCGTCGTGAGTTCGGCTTCGACGGCGTGCCGATCCGGATGTCGTTCCGCTCCCGCACGCGGCCGACCAAACACCACTAGTCTGATGCGGACTAGCATCGACTTGGTACGATGCGACCTTCGGGACGTGGCGCAGTCTGGTAGCGCACTGGTCTGGGGGACCAGGGGTCGCGGGTTCAAGTCCCGCCGTCCCGACCGATGAAGGGCACGGCCGCGTCCGATCGCGGGTCCTCGGCGATCCTCACCGTTCCCAACTTCCTGTCGTTCCTTCGCATCCTGTTGATCCCGGTCTTCGTGGTCCTGATCGTCCACCCCGACACGACGACGGCCGGACTGGTGCTGTACGGCGCCGTGATGGCGACCGACTGGATCGACGGATGGGTGGCTCGTCGCACGGGCCAGGTCTCCGAGTTGGGGAAGATCTTCGATCCCACCGCCGACCGCCTGGCGATCGCCGCCGGATTGATCGCCCTCGTCGTCCGGGGCGTCTTCCCGCTGTGGGCGGCGCTGCTGATCCTGGTGCGCGACGTGGCTGTCCTGGCGATCGGTCTGTTCCTGCTCGTGCGTCGGCACGTTCGATTGGACGTTCGATTCATCGGGAAGGTCGCCACGTTCACCTTGATGGCCGCGATCCCCGGGATCGCATGGGGGAACCTCGGGCTGCCGTTCGCGTCGGGAGCGCTGGTCGCGGGCTGGGTCGCGTTCGGGGTCGGGATCGTCGAGTACTACGTGGCGGCGGCGGTCTACGTGCGGGACGTCCGAGACGCGCTCGCTACCTCCGCCTGAGCGCTATCGTTCGCTGCGGCGCTTTCAAGACACGCCCCGACCGAGGAGGACCCGCGTGGAGTATCCGGAGGACGTCCGCTACACCAAAGAGCACGAGTGGGCACGCGCCGAGGATGGACGCGTGCGCATCGGGATCACGGACTTCGCTCAGGATGCGCTGGGCGATGTCGTCTACGCAGACCTCCCGGAGAGCGGCACAACCGTGCGCGCAGGCGAACCGTTCGGTGAGGTCGAATCGACGAAATCCGTCTCCGATGTCTACAGCCCGATCGACGGAACCGTGGTCGAACGCAACGCGTTGATCGACGACCGTCCCGAGCTGGTGAACGAGCAGCCCTACGGCGACGGGTGGCTGATCCTGGTCGAGGCATCCGACCTCGCGGCGGTCGACGCCTTGATGGACGCCGCGGCATATCGGATCTTCACCGAGACCCCCTAGGCGGCAAGACCGCTCGACCAGGGGTGGAGCTTCACGCCGGTCGAGGGTTGAGGGTACCTGTCACCCTCGGTTGACCCTCTAGGAACCACACGGTAACGTCCACACGCCGTCCAGGGTTGAGGGTCGCACCTCGACCTCGACCGTTGGCACGAGATCAGGCTCGAGGGGGACCTCACCGTGTTCTGTACCCATTGTGGACATCCCAACCGCGACGACGCGCGCTTCTGCGCACAGTGTGGGCGTCCGCTGCAGGATGACCCCACGCTCTCACTGACGCCCGTCGAGACCGAGGATGAGGCGCAGGATGAGTTCCCGTTCCCTCATGACGAACTCGAGGACGGACAAGGTCTCCTTCTCGTCAAGCGTGGCCCGAACGCGGGGTCGACGTTCTTGCTGGAGAAGGACGCGACGTCGGTCGGACGCAACACGGACAGCGATGTCTTCCTCGACGACGTGACGGTGTCGCGCGCGCACGCATCGATGGAACGACGATCCGACGGATCGTTCTTCGTCCGCGACGTCGGGAGCTTGAACGGGACGTACGTGAACGGCGAGCAGGTCGACGAGACGAAGCTCGCGTCCGGTGACGAGGTGCAGATCGGGAAGTTCAAGCTCGTGTTCTTCGTGGCAGGGGAGTGAGGTGACGATGGCGGGCACGCGCAACTACCAGTCGATCGGCGAGGTGTTGGTCTCGGTGAAGGCCGAGTTCCCCGACATCACGATCTCCAAGATCCGTTTCTTGGAAGCGGAGGGGCTGATCGAACCGGAGCGCACGCCGTCGGGCTACCGGAAGTTCTACGTGGAGGATGTGGATCGACTGAAGTCGATCCTGCGGATGCAGCGCGACGAGTACCTGCCGCTGAAGGTCATCAAGGAGCGGCTGCTGAAGCAGGCCTCGGACGACGAACTGCTCGATGGGGAGGGCGACGCCTCTGACGAGGACGCCGAGACCTCCGGCGGAGGCTCCGAGGACCTCGCAGAGGCGCCCACCGGCCTGCAGATGTCGCTCGAGGAGATGTCGGCGGCGACCGGGGTCGAGCGCGACCGGATCAAGGAGCTCGAGTCGTACGGGCTCGTGTGCTCCCACGGCCCGGAGGGAGCCAAGTACTACGACGGCGACGACTACATCCTGCTCTCGATCGTGAAGGACTTCTTCCGGTTCGGCGTCGAACCGCGGCATCTCACGATGTACAAGCATTTCGAGGAGCGGGAGGCCGACTTCTTCGAGACGATCGTCGCGCCCACGCTCCGCCAGAAGAACCCCGACGCCCGTCGAGCGGCCTCGCAGGCGCTGTCGGACCTCGCCGTGACCTCCCGGAAGCTGAAGCAGGCCCTCCTCCGGTCGAACCTGCGGGATAACCTCAAGAGCGCCTGAGCGTGCGTCGAACCCGCGGCGGGCGAGCCGCGCTCGTCGCCGCGGTGGGGATCCTGCTTCCGATCCTCATCGCGGGGTTGGCGAACGCGGGGCTTACGTCCGGTCCGCCGCCGACGCCGGTGCCGCCCGACGGGTCGCTCTCGCCCTTCCCGCAAGTGCTGCACACGCCGGCGGACCAGCTGGCGCCGCCGGAGCTCAGCGCGCGGAGCGCGATGCTCGCAGACCTCGACACCGGCCAGGTGCTGTTCGCGAAGGACGCCGACGCGGAGCGCCCGATCGCGAGCCTCACGAAGATCATGACCGCCCTGCTCGTGCTCGAGCGGACCGACCCCGACGACATCGTCACGGTGGCGCCCGACGCCGTGATCCCGGCGGAGGAGAGTCGCGGAGTCTCGTCGCTCGGGCTCGAGACCGGTGAGCGGATCTCGGTCGAGAACCTGCTCTACGCGCTCCTCCTCCAGTCCGCCAACGACGCGGCGCTCGCGCTCGCGGACGACGTCGCCGGCTCGGAGGGAAGGTTCATCCGGCAGATGAACGCCCGCGCCCGCACGCTCGGGATGCGTCACACACGCTTCCGTTCGCCCAACGGACTGGACGATCGCGGTTATTCGACGGCTCGCGACCTCACGACCCTCACCCGGGGCGCCATGGCGCTGCCGGGCTTCGCATCGATCGTGGAGACCGAGTTCCGCGACATCCCGGCGCCGGGGGGCGGGGTGCGGTCGATCCAGAACCGCAACGCGTTGCTGTGGCTCTACCCGGGTGCGACCGGCGTGAAGACCGGGTTCACCGCACCCGCGGGGGACTGCGTCGTCGCGACCGCGGAGCAGGACGGCCGACGGCTGGTGGCGGTCGTCCTCGGGGACGGCGGGGAGGTGTTCAGCGAGGCCGCGGAGCTCTTGAACTACGGGTTCACCGCGTTCACCCAGCAGTCGTTCGTCACGCAAGGAGATGCGAGCGGCGTCGTGTCGCTCCCCGGCGGAAGCGTGCCCGTAGAGGCGGGTGCGAGCCTGGAGGCGCTCGTGCCCACGGAGAGCCTCGACGCGGTACAGCAGCAGGTGGTCGTCGTCCCTGGGGCCGCCTATCCGCCAGCACCGGGCGAGCAGGTCGCGTGGCTCAAGGTGACGATCCCCGGACTCACGGTGGGACGCGTTCCCCTCATCGTGTCGTCCGTGCCCCCGCCGCCGGCGATCGATGACCGTCCGTGGTGGGAACGAGCCGCGGCTGCGGTCGTCGACGCGATCCGTTCGGGCATCCAGGCGGTGACAGGCTGATCGCGCGCCTTCTACGGCCGGGAGGGTGGGTGCTGCTAGGCTCGGCGCCGATGACGGAGGTCGCGAGCGTCCTTTACGGACGCGAGGACATCCGCCGCCGGGTCGAGGAGCTCGGCCACGCGATCACCGGGGATTACGCGGGGCGAACGCCCGTGCTCATCTCGGTCCTCAAGGGCGGTGTCGTGTTCCTCGCGGACCTGATCCGGGAGATCCAGCTCCCGCTCGAAGTGCATTTCATGGCCATCAGCCGGTACGGCGAGGCTGAGGAGTCGCTCGGACGGGTGCAGATCCTCCTCGATCTCGACGTGGATCTCACGGACCGCGACGTCGTGTTGGTGGAAGACATCGTCGACACCGGCCTCACGCTCTCGTACCTGTTGTCGGTGATCCGGGCGCGGGGCACCGCGACGCTCGAGGTCTGCACCCTGCTGGACAAGACGGTCCGGCGGATCGCGCCGCTCTCGGTCCGCTACGCGGGGTTCGACTGTCCCGACCGCTTCGTCGTGGGCTATGGGCTCGACTTCGCCGAGCGCTACCGGAACCTGCCGGACATCATGGCCGTCGAGGATCTCCGCGCGCTCCGGGACGACCCCGATATGCTCGTTCCGCTCCTCACCGCGTGAGGTTGCCCGTGCCGGAGGCCACCCGTACAGTGCAGACGAGCCCATGATCGAGATGGAACTGACCGGCGTCCGTGTCGAGCTCCCCTCGAACCAACCCATCGTGCTGCTCCGTGAACGCGGCGGCGAGCGTTACCTGCCGATCTGGATCGGCGCGGCCGAGGCCGCCGCGATCGCGCTCTCGCTCCAAGGGGTCCAGACGCCGCGACCGATGACGCACGACCTGCTGAAGACGATCCTGGAGGACCTCGCCGTACAGGTGCAACGGATCGTCGTGACCGAGCTCCGTGAGAGCACCTACTACGCCACGATCCACCTGCTCCAGGCCGGCGAGTCGATCGAGATCTCCTCGCGTCCCTCGGACGCCATCGCGCTCGCCGTTCGGATGTCGGTCCCGATCTTCGCCCAGGAGGACGTGCTCGACGAGGCGTCGATCCTCATCCCCGGCGAGGAAGAGGAAGAGGTCGAGAAGTTCCGGGAGTTCTTGGACAACGTGCGGCCGGAGGACTTCGAGAGCTGAGCCTGGAGACCGGTCGCGACGATGGATCAGGCGTAGAAGAAGACCGTCACCCACAGCGTGCCGTCGACGCGGACCGCTCCGATCGCGACGTGACGGAACGCGTGGTTCAGGATGTTGGCTCGGTGCGGCGGGCTGTCCATGAACGCTTGCTGGACGCTCGCGACGTCACCCGGCGTGAACCCGACGTTCTCCCCCCAGACGTGCCAGTGCACGCCGTGCAGGTAGACGTCCACGTCGGCCGTGTGGAAGAGGGATCCCGCGGCGGCCATGGCCATGGAATGGTGTTTGGCCACCTGCGACATCGCTCGGTTGAGCTGGAGCTTGGGTGCCCCGAACCGCCCGCGGCTGGTGTTCGTCGCGCGGAAGAGTTGCCAGGCCTCTTGCCCGACCTGGACACGCTGTCCAGACGGTGCGATATGCGTCGGCACGAGCGGCCGGGCGGAGGCGGGAAGGGGAAGGACGCCCGCGAACACGGCCGCGAAGATCGCGATCGCCAGGCCGAGCGCGTGGATCGTTGTCCGACGTCTCACGGTGGTTCCTCGTGGTCAGAGGGGATGGTTCGTGTTGCCTAGTCAGCCATCGGCGCGGGTCCTGGGCCACTTGAGCGACGGGATGCCACCCGGATCCGGAGCCCGACCCCGTTGACAGGCACCGGAGCCACCCCTAAGCTCGCCGAACATCCACGTAATTACGGAGCTGTCATGAACGAGCAGGGATATCGCGTCCCCGAGGTCTGCCGGATCGTCGGCATCAGCTACCGACAGCTCGACTATTGGGCGCGGACGGGACTCGTGACCCCTTCGGTCAAGGACGCCCGCGGATCCGGTACGCAGCGGCTCTACTCGTTCCAGGACCTGATGTCTCTCCGCGTGATCAAGAACCTGCTCGACACGGGCATCTCCCTCCAACGGGTGCGCAAGGCGGTGGAATACCTCCAGAACATGGATCGCCCGACGCACGGGGTCACGCTCATGTCCGACGGCAAGGGCGTCTACGAGGCGGACTCGCCGGAGGCCGTGGTCGACCTGCTGAAGCAGGGGCAGGGCGTCTTCGCGATCGCGCTGGACAAGGTGTGGGAGGACCTCGAGGACACGCTGGCGACACGGAAGGCCGGTCGGGCGGCAGCCGGAGGCGCGTGAGCGCGGAACCGGCAGCACCCGATGAGCTCCGCAAGAGCGACACCGTCCGGTTCGCGCACGCGAGCGAACGACAGTTCGCTCAGCTCCTGGACTTCTATGGGATCGAGTGGGACTACGAACCGACGTCGTTCGACATCGATTGGGACGCGCAGGGAAACGTGCTGCAGCGCTTCACCCCCGACTTCTTCCTCCCGCAGTACGACCTCTACATAGAGATCACCACGCTCAACCAGAAGCTCGTCACCAAGAAGAATCGGAAGGTCCGCCGGCTGCGCGAACGCTATCCCGAGATCCGGTGCAAGGTCTTCTACCAGCGCGACTACCTGTCCTTGGTGACGAAGTACGGCCTGGAGGACGCATCCGGCTGAGCGCCGGTCGTCGGCGACGGCCGACCGTACACTTCCGCCCGTGAGGTTCGCGCCACACACCGACGAGGACGTCCGCGAGATGCTCGCGACCGTGGGGGTCCCGACGCTCGATGCCCTGTTCGAAGAGATCCCGTCAGGGGTCCGTTTGGACCGACCGCTCGAGATGCCGGCGGGCGTCTCGGAGATGGAGATCCTCGCCGACCTCCGCTCGCTCGCGGCGCGGAACCGCAACGCCGACGAGATGGTCTGCTTCGCAGGCCGTGGCGCGTACGACCACTACGTTCCCTCCCTCGTGTGGGCGCTCGCCGGTCGCTCGGAGTTCTACACGTCGTACACGCCGTACCAGCCCGAGCTCTCGCAGGGTGTGCTGCAGGTGCTGTTCGAGTTCCAGTCCATGATCTGTGAGCTGACCGGCCTCGAGGTGTCGAACGCATCGCTCTATGACGGGGCGACCGCGCTCGTCGAAGCGGTCAACATGGCGCGCGGACACGGTCGCGACCGCGTGCTCGTATCGGCCGGCGTCGACCCGCGGCTCGTCGATACCCTCCGTTCCTACGGCAGGGGAGCGGGCTACCAGCCCGAGCTCTTCGACATCGCGCATGGCCGTGGCGGTGAGCCCGAGGTCGGGCCTGATGTCGCCGCTGTGGTCGTGCAGCATCCGAACGTCTTCGGCGTCCTCGAGCCGGTGCGGGATCTGTTCGGCCGCGCGCACGACGGGGGAGCGCGCGCGATCCAGGTGTTCGACCCGCTCTCGCTGGGCGTGCTCGCACCGCCCGGCGACCTCGGCGCGGACATCGCGGTCGGCGAGGGACAGTGCCTCGGGAACCACCTGAACTACGGCGGCCCGTACCTCGGACTGATAGCGGCGCGTCTGGATGACGTTCGGAAGATGCCCGGCCGGATCGTCGGCGAGACCGTCGACGTCGACGACCGGGTCGGCTACGTACTCACGCTCCAAGCGCGCGAGCAGCACATCCGTCGCGAGAAGGCGAACTCCAACATCTGCACCAACCAGACCCTGATGGCGATCGCGGCGACGATCTACCTCGGTTGGCTCGGTCCGGCGGGGCTCGAGGAGGTGGGCCGGCAGTGCACTTCGCGCGCGGCGTACGCGGCCGGCCGGCTGTGCGAGGCGCCCGGGGTGGAGCTGCTCTTCCCCGACGCACCGTTCTTCAAGGAGTTCGCGCTGCGACTCCCGCGAGGGGCGGCCGAGGTTCGAGACGCGCTCATCGAGCGCGGGATCCTGGCGGGCGTTCCCTTGCCGTCGGCGGGGGAGGACGTCCTCGTCGTCGCGGTCACGGAGAAGCGCGACCGCGGAGAGATCGATCGCTACGCCGACGCGCTGCGAGAGGTGCTCGGGTGAAACAGGGAGCGCCGGTACGCGGGCAGGGTCCGCCGATCGGCGGCACGATCGCCGATCGGTCCGTGCCCGGGCGAAGGGCGTCGACGTTCGGGCCGCTCGACGTGCCGGAGGTCGACGCGCCCGTGGCGTTCGCGCGCCGCGAGCGGGCCGCGCTCCCCGAGGTTGCCGAGATCGACCTGGTCCGTCATTACACGCGTCTCTCCCAGATGAACTACGGGGTCGACACCGGGATCTATCCGCTCGGGTCGTGCACGATGAAGTACAACCCCAAAGCGGCCGAGGATGGAGCCGCTCTCGCGGGGTTCCGCCGCGCGCATCCGATGCAGCCCGACTCCACGGTGGAGGGCGCGCTCGAGATGCTCTGGAGGCTTGAGCAGGCGCTCTGCGAGATCACCGGCATGGCGCGCGCCACGCTGCAACCGCCGGCTGGGGCATGCGGCGAGATGACCGGCCTGCTGATCATGCGGGCGTACCACGCGGAGCACGGCGGCGGCCGCACGAAGGTGATCATCCCGGATTCATCGCATGGCACGAACCCGGCCAGTGTGCACCTGGCGGGGTTCGAGTCGGTGCACGTTCCCTCCGACGCGCGTGGATCCGTTGACGTGTCGGCGCTCGAGAAGCTCGTCGACGACGAGGTCGCCGGACTCATGCTCACGAACCCGAACACGCTCGGGCTGTTCGAGCAGGACATCGAGGAGATCGCGCGGATCGTCCACGGCGTCGGCGGTCTCGTCTACTACGACGGCGCCAACCTGAACGCGATCATGGGCCGTTGCCGGCCGGGCGACATGGGGTTCGACATCGTGCACATCAACACGCACAAGACGTTCGCGACGCCGCACGGCGGGGGAGGCCCGGGAGCGGGTCCGGTGGGCGTCGTCGAGGAGCTGGTGCCGTACCTCCCATCCCCGCTCCTCGAACGGGACGCGACGACGGGGGCGCTCCACTGGGACGAGGACCGGCCGCGCTCGATCGGGCGCCTCCACGGGTTCAACGGGAACTTCGGCGTGTTGGTTCGTGCGTACGCGTATGTGTTCCTGCACGGCGCGGAGGGCCTCAAAGCCGTGAGCGAGCTCGCGTGCCTGAATGCGAACTACCTCGCGGCGCTCATCGCCGACGACTTCCCGCTCGCGTTCCCCGCCGGACGTCCGATGCACGAGTTCGTCGCGACCGCGAAGCCCCTCAAGGAGGAGACCGGCGTACGGGCGATGGACGTCGCGAAGCGCCTGATCGACCTCGGCTACCACCCTTCGACGGTCTACTTCCCGCTCGTCGTGGAGGAGGCCATGATGGTCGAGCCCACCGAGACCGAGACGAAGGAGACCCTCGATGCGTTCGCTGCGGCGCTCCGGCAAGCGGCGGCCGAGGCGCGGACCGATCCCGACCTACTCCACGAGGCTCCCGTGACCACGCCGGTCCGCCGTCTGGACGAAGCCCGCGCAGCTCGGCACCTCAAGCTCCGCTGGAGCTAGGGAGATGTTCGCCGCATCGCCTGAGATCGAAGCCCAGATCTTCGAGGTCATGGACACCATGAACGATCTGATGAGCGCTGGCGACATCGACGGCCAGCGCGGTCAGTTCGCCGACGATGCCGACATCGCGATGATCGGCTCGGCCGACTTCGAGGTGTTCTTGGGTCCCGAAGGCGTCGACACAACGCGGAGTCTGTGCGGCGTGCGGTCAGCCGGAAACAGCGCGTAATCGCGACGGGGCCCCACGGCGCCTGCACGTGGATCATGATCACTCCAGCGGACAGGTCCGAGGACTCCTCTGCGCGGCGTGCAACATCGTTCTGGGGCATCTGGAAGGTCGGCCGGATCGCCTTGCCGGGCTGTCTCGCTACCTGATGACGTGGGGAAGGGAGCTGTACTCGAACAAGGTGTCATAATATCCGTTATGGGCGTTCGGTCTGGGAAGGACCTGACGCCAGGCCGGCGAACCGCGTCTTGACACCCCAAACCGTGACGAGCCAGAGCGCCTCGACCACGATGCCGCGTGAGAGCTTCGAGTGGCCGTGTTCCCGTTCCCGGAATGTGATCGGTGACTCGCCGACCGCGAAGCCCGCATCCCACGCGCGCCAGACCAGTTCGATCTGGAACCCGTATCCGTCCGAGTGCAACGGTAGCCCGACGAGATACTCGATGAGGCCCCGCCGGTAGACCCGGTACCCGCTGGTGGCGTCGCGGGTCGGGACGCCGAGCATGAACCGGGCGTACCGGTTCCCCGCCCGTGAGAGGGCCACCCGGGCCCGGCTCCAATCCGTCACCGAGCCGCCGGGGATGTACCGGCTGCCGACCGTCAGGTCGTGGCCCGCGGCGGCGTCGGCCAGGAGCCCCGAGAGTTCGTCGGGCGCATGCGAGAGATCGGAATCCATCTCCACCAGCAGGTCGTACCCGTCGGTCAGGCCGGCGCGGAACCCGTCGAGGTACGCGCTCGAGAGACCGGATTTCGCGGGACGTTCATGCAGACGAACCCGTGGTTCACGCGCGGCGATCGCCCGGACGAGCGCTCCGGTCCCGTCGGGCGAGCTGTCGTCGACGACGAGCACGTCGACGCGCTCCGGGAGTGCCAGGAGGCCGGCGACGACCCATTCGATCGTGTCTCGTTCCTCGAACGTCGGCAGGATCACCAGGGTGCGGCGCCGCTCGGGCGACAACGGTGCGGGGACCTGCTCTTCCCGTCGCCGGCGGCGCGGGACCGCGATCAAGCCGACGACGAACGCCAGGCTCAGCCACGCGAACCAGTCCCCCAGTCGGACGTACAGGGTCCGTCGGTCCGATGAGACGACCTCGTGTCGGAGGATCGTCGGCTCAAACAGCCCTGCGCTCGCGACCACACGGCCGCTGGGGTCCACGTAGGCGCTGATCCCCGATACGGCGGCGTCGACCACCCACCGGCCGTCTTCGACCGCACGCATCTGGCTCATCTGGAGGTGCTGCGCGGACGCCGCCGTGGTGCCGTACGACGCGTTGTTCACCGTGACGACCAAGAACCCCGCGCCCGCCCGGACGAAGTCGCGTGTGAGCGCCGGGAAGCTGTTCTCGAAGCAGATCGGAGTGCCGAACGCGGGCAGATCTCCGGTGGAGAGCGTATGGATCGATGTGCCCGGCGTCCGATCCACCGGGATCTGTTGCAACGCCGAGATCCACGACAGATGGGAACGCCAAGGAACGTACTCGCCGAACGGCACCAGGTGGACCTTGTCGTAGCGACCGACCGGGGTCCCGGCACCGTCGAACAGGATCACGCTCGTGTGCTCGGTGCCATCCGGATCGTCCAGCACCGCCCCCACGAGCGTCGGGGAGCCCACATCGGCGATCACCGAGCGCACCGCGTCGACGGTCGCCGGGTCGCTCGCCGCGCCGGGGTCCAGTGCGCCCTCGCCCCAGACGACCAGATCCGGCGGACGGCCCGCCAGTCGTCGGTGCATCGCGATGTTGAGAGCAGCGACGTTCACGTCCTCCGACGTGGCGGAATCGCTCGCCGCCCGTCGGACGTCGACCTGCACGGTCGCCACCCGGACGGGCCGCCCGTCGGGAACCGACCATGGGATCACCATCGGCGCGAGGATCAGGATGGACGCGAGACCGAGTCGGCCCCAGCGCCGCCTCACCCCGCCACCGCCGACGGCCGCCTGAACGAGCAGCGCGTTCACGGCCACCACGGCGAACGTCACCCCCCAGACGCCGGTCACGCCGGCCAGGCGGAGCGTCGCTCGATTGCCCACCTGCGAGACGCCGAGCGTTCCCCAGGCGAATCCGCCGAGCGGCCACATCGTCCGGATCCAATCGACGACGACCCAAAGCGACGCGAGCCCGGCGACCTCGATCATCGGTCTCCCCCGGCGGCAGACACCGGGCGCCACCAGTCCGAACAACGCGGTCGACGCCATGCATAGCAGCACGAGCGCAACCCAAGCGAGTTGACCGAAGCGCAGGATCCAATAGAGCGTGCATCCGTAGAACGCGAAGCCGTAGACGAGGCCCAGCAGCGCCCCCCGGCGTGCACCGGCGGTCCGGAGGAGGAACAGGAGCGGTGCGACCGCGACGAACGCGACCGGCCACCATCCGAGCGGTGGGAAGGCCACCGAGAGCAACGCGCCACTTCCGAGCGCGACCGGGATGGAGATGGAGAGCGGGGGCCGCGCGCTCAGGCGCAGTCGCGGCAGAGCATCCTCTTCTTGTCCGCCAACTGGCTCCGATGCTTGACCAGGAAGCACTTCTTGCATACGAACTCGGTGGATTGGATCGGGACGACGCGGGTCTCGACGGGTTCCAGGCGCTCGTCACGGGTGAGGGCGACGGCCGCCTCCTCTTCGTCCTCGGCCTCTTCCTCCTCGGCCCGGGCCTCCTGCTTCACGAGGAGTTCCTGGATCGACTCCACCTCCGCGGCCGCCGCCGGGTCTGCCGGATCGGGCGGCTCGGCGGGGACGACCGCAGCCTCGAGATCGGCCTCCGTCGGCTCGGCGTCGTCGAGATCGGCGTCGTCGGCCGTATCGTCTTCCTCCACGGGTTCTTCGATGTCGTCCATCTGGCCCTTCACGTCTGCCACCTCCGAGGTCGTACCCGCCTCGGTTGCGCGCGGATTGTACTGCCGTCGAGTGTGGATGCAACCGAGCCTCGGGGCTGAACACCGAGTCGGGCCGTGTCATTCCCGGCGGTCACAGATAGGTAAGGACCCAAGAGACCTTTGGGGCCGCGACGCCGGGGCGCCGCGTTCTCTACTCAGCCTCTTGGGTCCTACCGTGCGTCTCCGCCGGGGCGGTGACGCGTCGCGAACGGTACTTCGCGCGCGTCGCGGGCGTCAAGGCGCGCGCGCGACAAAGAGTGACAGAACCCATCCGATCGTCGTTTCAGGCAGCGAACACCTCTCGGCCGAGCGAGACGGTGAGCACCGGGCGCAACGCTTCGACCGGTTCCGCCGTCATCGGGTCTTGCTGATAGACGGCGAAGTCGGCGTGCATGCCGGGGCCAAGCGCGCCCTTCTTCTCTTCCTGATGACCGATCCTCGCCCCCCCGACCGTGTGCAGGCGGATCGCCTCGGATCGCGAGAGCCGTTGCGCCGGATCATGATGCGTCTCACACGCCGCGATCGAAAGCATCGGATCGAACGCGGCCACCGGGGCGTCGGAGCCGGCGCCCACCTCGATCCCGCGCTCGAGCATCGTCCGGAACGGGTTCATCAGCGCCGCGCGCTCCGGTCCGAGCGCCGTCTCGTAGAGACCGCCGTCCCCTCCCCAAAGTCGGTCGAACGCCGGTTGCACCGACGCGGCCAGCCCAAGCATCGCCGCGCGCTCCACGTCGCCTGCCCCCGCCATCTCGAAATGTTCGATGCGATGCCGCCGCGCGCGGAAGTGCCGGCGCTCGCGGGAGTCGAGGGCGTGATAGACGCGTTCCCACACCCGCAGGACCTGATCGATCGCGCGATCGCCGATCGCATGGACCCCGACCTGCAGCCCTGCCATGTGACCGGCGTGGAAGAAGGCCGCCAGCTCGTCGTCCTGGTGATAGCCGATCCCCGTCCCGTGACCGTCGACGAACGGCGCGATCACCGAGGCCGTCCGAGCACCGATCGAGCCGTCCATCGGGAGGTCGCCCCCGATGCCCGGCAGACCGAGATCCATCACCTGCGGGATGTCCATGGTCGCCACGATCGGCAGCGCATCCAGCGGCAGACGGTCCCGATGTCCCAGCAGCACCTGGAGATCTCGGAGGCCCGACCAGTGCGGCATGGACATCTCGTGGATCGCGGTCACCCCGCGCGAGGCACCGAGAGCGGCTCCTTGCAGCTGGAGCTCCTGGATCGCATGGTCGTCCAGCGACCCCACCGTCCAGCGGGCGAGCCGAGAGACGGCGTCCCCGGTGACCCGACCCGTCGGCGACCCGTCGGCGCTCCGCTCGACGCCTCCGATGTCGGCCTCTAGCCCCGCGGCGCTGAGGGCGGCGCGGTTCGCCAAGGCGAGGTGTCCGTCCGCCCGCTGGATCACGAGTGGCCGGGCGCAGATCGCGTCGAGCTCCTCGATCGACGGGTGGCCCGGGCGCGGCCAGCGCGACTCGTCGAACCCGCGAAGGACGACGGCCGTCGTCTCCTCGGTGGCGGCGGCCCGCGCGCGAGCCAGCGCGAGCAGCTCCTCGGCCGAGCCGGTCGCCTCGACGTCTCGGTTCGCGAGCGCCAGGCCCGTTCCGGTCAGATGGACGTGCGTATCGATGAACCCCGGGAGGATCGTCGTGCCCGGGAGATCGACCACCCGGTCCGCCGCGGGAAGGTCCCCAACCCCGACGCGCTGGACATGCCGGCCGTCCACCAAGACCCACTCGCCCGTCTGCGGGAACCCGAGCGTGTGCACGCGACCGGCACGGTAGAGCGTCCTCACCGCGCGCGATCATCGCACGGCGGTGACCGCGGAGGTGGACATCGCGACGGAACGAGGCCATCCCTCGATCGCGTCGAGGGTCGCCGTCTTCCCATCGTGGGCGACGAGCCCGAGCGACGCCCATGCGCGATGCAGCTCCGTGAGGGCGGCCGTGCCCGTCCCACGCTCCGTGGCGAAGACCGCGACATCGTCCACCCACCGCACGTAGAGGGCTCCGGCAGCGTCGAGCGCCTGGTCGCCGGCCACGAGGACGGCCTCGGCCAAGACCGCGGAGGCCGCCGGGCCTACCGGCAGGCCGTCGACGCCGAGAGCCTCGAAGAGCCGCAGACAGCGGAGGATCGGGTCGACCGCGTCCGACGGCGCCCCACAGCCGCGGAGGCGCGCCCCCACCACGTCGGGCCGGATCGACGCGTAGCAGTCGCGGATGTCCGTGACGAGCACCACGGACGCATCGGCGAGGAGCCGTGCTGCCCGACGTCGCCACCGCGCGCGCTGTGGCGACCACGCGCGGATCGCGATCCCCGCAGGTCCGACCCGCGCGACGCCGTTCGCGAACGTGGCGGGACCCCGGGATCGCTCGACCGAGCGCGCCACGCGTGCGACCGCTCGGGCATACGCGAGCTCGTCGGCCGGCGTCAGCCGGGCGATGCGGCGCGTCCCGCCGCCCGGCTTCGGTTCGAGCTCCCAACGGATCGGCCCGCCCGGCATCGGCCTCGATCCGTTCGGCTGGCAGGACACCGGCACCTCCTCGATCGACGGATCCGAGGGAGGCGAGATCGGAGGTGCGAACGCTACGCGTCGCCGTGGGTCGCGCGCAATCGGCCGACCCCGGCCCAAGGCGTCCCCCACCGCCGGTCCCCCGATCGGCGGGACCCGCTCCCCTATGATGGCCGCGTGCTGGATGACCGGGACCTCGACATCATCGCGGCGTTGCAGCAGGACGCTCGGGCCACCTACGCCGATGTCGCGTCGCGCGTCGGGATGTCCGCGTCTGCCGTGCACGAACGCGTGCGGAAGCTCGAGCACGCGGGCGTGATCCGCGGGTATCGCGCGGTGGTGGACCCGGGAGCCCTCGGGTTGTACGTGACCGCCGTGATCGCCGCGACCCCCCTCGATCCCCAGCAGCCCGACGACCTCCCCGATCGCGTCGCGGAGTTCCCCGAGGTGGAGGATTGCTACAGCGTCGCGGGCGAGGCCAACTACCTCCTGAAGGTCCGAACGAAGACGACGGGCGACCTCGAGGATCTGATCCGGCGGCTCCGCGAGAAGGCCGGCGTGGCCACCCGGACCACGATCGCGCTGTCCATCCCGTTCGAGGGCCGGCCGCTCCCGACCTGACCGGTCTCAGGCGCTCCGGGCTCCGAGGGTATCCTGGCTCGCCATGCGCCTGTTCAACACGCTGACCCGCCAGGTGGACGAGGTCGTCCCGGTCGACGAGCGGCGGATCGGCATGTACACGTGTGGACCGACGGTCTACCGATACATGCACCTCGGGAACCTGCGCACGTTCATGCTCGCCGATCTGATCCGACGCGCCCTCGAGTTCGAGGGCCATACGGTCCTCCAGGTCATGAACATCACCGACGTGGGACACATGACCGACGAGTCCTCGCCGGAGGCCGTCGACAAGATGCTGCTCGCGATGGAGGACGAAGGTCTCCAGCCGCTCGAGATCGCGGAGAAGTACACGAAGGAGGCGCTCGACGACATGACGGCCGTCGGGATCCGGCTCCCCGACGTCCTGCCGAAGGCGACCGAGCACATCCCCCAGATGATCGCGCTGACCGAGACCCTGATCGAGCGCGGCCACGCCTATGTCGTCGACACGGGGTCCGTGTACTTCGACGTCACGTCGTTCGACGGGTACGGCAAGCTCTCGGGCAACACGCTCGACAACCTCAAGGCAGGACACCGCGACCTCGAGACCGACCCGCTGAAACGTCATGACGCGGACTTCGCGTTGTGGAAGGCCGCCGGGCCGGGTCGACTGATGAAGTGGGACTCGCCGTGGGGTCCCGGGTTCCCCGGCTGGCACGTCGAGTGCTCGGCGATGTCCATGGAATACCTGGGCGATCGGTTCGATATCCACACGGGCGGCAACGATCTGCGGTTCCCCCATCACGAAGACGAGATCGCGCAGTCGGAAGGCGCCGTCGGGCACCAGGTGGTGTCGGTGTGGATCCACGGCGGCCACCTGCGTCTCTCGGGTCAGAAGATCGCGAAGTCGACCGGGAACGTCGTCCGCGTGCCGGAGCTGACGGACCAAGGCCTCGATCCGCTCGCGTTCCGGTGGCTCACGTTCCAGACGCGCTACCGCAGCGAGATGGACTTCACGTGGGACGCGATGCGGGACGCCGACGACCGCGTGAAGCAGCTGCGCCGGAGGATGGCAGGATGGGCACCGATCGAAGGGGCTCTCGGCGCGAACGCCCGCGGGTTCGACGACCGGTTCCGGACCGCGATCGCGGCCGACCTGGACATGCCCGCGGCGGTCGTGACCGTGAACGACCTGGTCCGCTCCCCCGACGTTGCCGATGGGGAGAAGTACGCGCTGCTCGCGTCGTGGGACCGGGTGCTCGGGTTGGATCTGGAGCGCGAGGCCACGAGCTCGTGGGAGCCGACCGACGAGATGCGTGCCCTGATGGCCGAGCGGGACGCGGCACGCGACGCCAAGGACTTCACCACCTCCGACGTGCTCCGGGATCGGTTGGCGGCCATGGGCCTCGAGGTCATGGACACGGCGGACGGCACGACCGTCCGCCGCCGCAGCTAGTCCATCTCAGACCAGAGCCCGAGCGGCCCGTTCAGCCGACGATCTGGAGGTCACGCGTGGAGCGATTCAGCCGTTCCACGCCATCCCGGGTCACGGCCACGATGTCCTCGATCCGAACCCCGAAGGCGCCTTCGAGGTAGACGCCCGGCTCCACCGAGAACGTCATGCCCGGCTCGAGCGGGGTGCGGTTGCCCTCGATGATGTACGGGGCCTCGTGGACCTCCAGACCGATCCCGTGCCCGGTGCGATGGATGAACCGGTCCCCGAAGCCGGCGGTCTCGATCACGTCACGTGCCGCGCGATCCACGTCCTCGGCCGCAACGCCGGGACGCACGGTCCGTACCGCCGCATCCTGCGCCTCCTGCACGGCCTCGTACACCTCCGCGAAGCCGTTGGGAGCCTCCCCCACGACGACCGTGCGGGTGGTGTCCGAGTAGTAGCCACCGAGCTCTCCGCCGAAATCGAGCACGACCGGATCGCGCGGCAGGATCGTGCGGCCCGTGGGCTCGTGATGGGGCGAGGCGGAATTGGGACCGCTGCCCACGATCACGAAGTCCGCCCGGCTGTGACCGTAAGTCACCAGGAGATCCGCGATGTCGGCCGCCACCTCGTCCTCGCGGCGACCGAGGAACCGGGTCTGGCAGATCGCTCGGAACGTCTCGTCGGCACCGCGGCCCGCGCGGCGGAGGGCCGCGAGCTCTTCTTCGTCCTTCACGCCGCGGAGCCGCGCGATCACGGGCGACGCCGGCTCGAACGTCAACCCGGGAGCGACGGCCTGGAGGGCGAGGGTGTGCGAGGCCCAGGTCGTGTCGCCGAGCCCCACCCGCCCGGTCTTGGGGAGCGTTCGCGCGACGAGCTCGTAGGGATCGACCCCGTCCCGCCAGCCGACGACGTTCTCGGGGAGGAGCGCACGTCCGGCCGGGGACTCGAGGGCCGGTGGCCGCTCCAGTTCCGGGACGAACAGCCAGGTCTCGCCATCCGCGCGCACGACCAGAAGGGTCAGTCGCTCCAGTGGCATCGGCCCGTACCCCGCGAAGTAGACGAGGTCCGGCGACGGCGCGACCAGCACGGCCGCGACGTCCGCCTGGGCGATCTCGGTCGCCAGCCTCTCTCGACGGATCGCCTGGAGGTCGGTCATAGCTTGAACAGGATCGAGCGAGGCACGATCTGGAACGTCGCGGGCGTGGTGCCCAGCAGCTCCCCGTCGGCCACGATGGGCAACGGCCGGGCGGCGTCCACCGACACGCGGATCTGGGCCCGCAGCTCCCGGATGTGCGGATCGGGAACGTGGTCGCCGTGCCGATAGATGCGCGGTAGCAGCGTGTACGCGTCCGATCGCGGTCCCGTGAAGACGAGCACGTCCAGGACCCCGTCTCCTGGGAAGGAACGGGGCGACAGCCTCACTCCTCCGGAGGCGAACTGCGCGTTCCCGACGACCACGTTGAACGCCTTCCCTTCGAAGACCTTCCGGTCCACGTCGATCCGCACGTCCCGCGGTCGCATCCCCAGGAACGCCGACCAGAACGCCGCGAACCCGCGGACCCGTCCGAGCCCAGCCGGCAACCGCTCCGTCCGGCGGGAGACCGCGGCACCGAACCCGATCTCGGCGAGGTTGACGCTGTAGCGCGTGGCTCGGGTGCCTTCTGGAGCCGTGTACGTCACCTTCATCACGTCGAACGGATACGTGTTCTCGCCCAGGAGGTGACCGCAGGCCTTCTCGACGTCTCCCGGGAGCCCGAAGCTCCTCACCAGGTCGCATCCGGAGTGCGCCGGCACCACCCCGAGGACCGGCTCGTCCGTGATCGTACGGCCGTCGCGGAACATGCCGTTCACGATCTCCTGGACCGTGCCGTCGCCACCAACCGCGACCAGGAAGCGGTAGCCGTCGTCCATCGCCTCTGCCGCCAGTCGGGTGGCGTCGCCCCGCCGCGACGTGACCCGCAACGAGTACGCCAGGCCACGGTCGGATAGACCGCGTTCGACCGACGCGAGCTCACGGCCGACGCGCCCCGCCCCCGCGTGTGGGTTGGCGATCACGGCGAGCCTGCCGAAGGGACTCTCGGTCATGGGCGGCATCGTAACTACAGCCCCGTGTAGGCGACGACGCCGTGGAGCACGGCCGTCGCGGGCCCCACGGAACCGGCTCGACAGGGTCGGCCCCGCGACCTCCTCCACCTGTCGGAGCAGGTCGAGGAGCTGCTTGCAGTTGCGGACGAAGTCTCCCGGAGCCATCTCGGTCTCCTCCAAGATGTCCTCCAGCGGCTTCCCCTCGGCCCAGTGGAACACGGGGGTCGCGAACCCAGCATCGAGGGTGCGGCTGAGCTCGACCTGATGTTCCTCCTCGGTCCGACGGATCCGACGGTACGTCTGCTGGAGAGACCCGTACCGCTCGGCGGTAGCGCCGGTCGGCAGCTCGCCGACCGTGGGCACCCGTTCGCGGGATTCGTAGACGACGGTGCTGAGCAAGGACGCGATCTCGGGGTCGGAGAGCTCATCGAACATCCCGGAGGCGAGGGACTCCCCCACCAGGAGGTCGCCCTCGCCGTAGATCCTCGCCAGCATGCGGCCCTTGGGGGTGATCGCCCATCCATCGACGTAGCCGAGCGACTGCAATACCCCGAGCACCCGGTCGAACTGCCGCGCCAGGGTCTCCGTCCGCGTCTGGATCCGCCGATCGACGCCCCGCATCTGCGCGACGAGCGTGTCGGCCCGAGTCGCCCATCGCTCGTGCTTCGCTCGCTCGGGGCACGCGTGGCACGGGTGCGTGAGCGCCTCCGCCTCCAACCGCTGCGCCCGACGCTCCACCGCGGGATCGGCTTGGTGCTGCGCGGGACGCGGCCGCTTGACTTGGAGCGACACGAGCCGCGCCGCGACGTCTCGTCGGAACCGCGCACTGCGAGAGCTGCCCGAACGGGGCAGCGGGATCCGCGTCAGGGCGGCCGGCGGCTGGTCGAAGTCCTTCGCCGACAACCGGGTGTACGAACGGTCCTCGGACAGCACCGTCGGCTTCCCGTCGCGGGAAGACAGGACGACGGCCAGACCTCGCCTGCGGGTCCGGGGCACGTGGATCACATCGCCGGGCCGCAGCGCCGCGACCGCCGCCCGGACCGCGTCGGCGAGATCTCGCTCCCGGCCGCGCCGGTCGTCCTCACGGAGTACGTGCGCCTCTTGTTTCAGCGCCCAGTACGCCTCGAAGTCCCCCAGATGGCACACGAGGTTCTTCCGGTACCCCTCGAGCGCCGTGCGGTCGCGCTCGCGCTGCCGTTCGAGCGCCACCACCCCACGGTCGGCCAGGAACTGCGCGAACGACGAGTTGAGCAGCTGATGCGCTTGCTCGGGCGTGTAGTTGCGCACCAGGTTGACGGCCATGTTGTAGGAGGGCCGGAACGAGGAGGTGAGGTCGTACGTGCGGGTCGCCGCCAGGCCGGCCACGCGTTCGAACGGAACCTGCCGTTGATACACCACGACCGCGTGCCCCAGCGCGTCGATCCCGCGTCGGCCGGCGCGGCCCGTCAGCTGCGTGTACTCGCCGGGTGTCAGGATCTCGTGTCGTTCCCCTTGGAACTTCCAGAGGTCCTCGATGACCACCGTGCGGGCCGGCATGTTGATCCCGAGCGAAAGCGTCTCGGTCGCGAAGACCACCTTCACCAATCCGGCCTCGAACAACTCCTCGACGGTCTCCTTGAAGACGGGCAGCATCCCGGCATGGTGGGCCGCGACGCCGGCCATCAGGCCGTCCAGGAAGTCGTAGAACCCGAGCGTGACCAGGTCCTCCTCGTCGATCCAGGATGCCCGGGTCTCCGCCCGTTCGCGGATGTGGTCGGCCTCCGCGTGGGTCGTGAGGCGAAGGCCCGACTCTCGGAGCCACTGGACGCTCCGATCGCATCCCGCCCGGCTGAAGACGAAGTAGATCGCCGGAAGCATGTCCGCATCGGCGAGGACCTCGACCACCTCCTCACGCCGAGGGACGTACACGCCGCGGTGCCCCTCGCGAGGCCGGCTGATCCGTTGCGACTGCATCGTGCCACTCCCGGCCCGCCGGTACTGCTTCACCCGGAGCTCCTGCTGATCCAAGGAGACCACGTAGGGGTTGGGCAGCAGGGCGCCGTCCTGTTCCACGTGCATCGGGTGGAGCCGGCGACCGACCAGGTAGTGGTGCTCCAGCGGGACCGGCCGGCGCTCCTCGATCACCACCGTGGTCTCGCCACGGAGCGTCTGGATCCACTCGCCGAACTCCTCGGCGTTGGAGATGGTGGCGGACAGGCACACGACGGATGTCGAGAGCGCCAGGTGGATCAGGACCTCCTCCCAGACCGCGCCGCGGTACGGGTCCTGGAGGTAGTGGACCTCGTCCATGATCACCGTGAGGAGACCCTCGAGGCTGCCGCTCCGCTCGTAGAGCATGTTCCGCAGGACCTCGGTGGTCATCACCACGACGGGCGCGTCGGCGTTGACGGCGTTGTCCCCGGTGAGGAGGCCGACGGCGTCGGCGCCGTGCCGCCCCACCAGATCACCGAACTTCTGGTTCGACAACGCCTTCAGCGGCGTCGTGTAGAAGGCCTTGCCGCCGTGCGCGAGCGCGCGTTCGATGGCGTACTCCGCGACCACCGTCTTGCCCGAACCCGTGGGAGCGGCGACCAGGACGGAGCGGCCCGCGTCGACGGCCTCGATCGCCGTGCGCTGGAAGTCGTCCAGCGCGAACGGATACTGGGCGGCGAACGCCGCAGGGGTGGTCATCCGGCCAGTCTACGGTCGGACCGGTTCCGCCCGGTCACCCCTGGAGGCAGCGCTCCAGGTGGGTGGCGAGCAGCTCGTCGAACACGTCGGCCGCTTCCAGGTTCGACAGGTGCCCCGCCCCCTCGATCACGGCGAGCTCGGCGTCCGGGATCTGATCCGCCATGGGCGACGAGACCGCAGCGGGGATCAACGTGTCCGCATCGGAGGTCACCACCAGCGTCGGCACCGAGATCGACGCCAGGTCGGCGATCGAGTCGGGGCGTTCGGCCATCCCGAGCGCGGCAGCCGCGATCGATGCCGCAGGTTGTCCGGAGATCAGCTCACGGACGCGGGCTCGGAGCTGGTCGGACGCCTGGTCTGAGAGGAGCGGAGGCGGGGCCTCGGCCAGGAACCCGTTGCCCTCGTCCAGCAGCCGCGCCGCCAAGGAGCGTCGCCCCGCTGCACCCTCCTCCGTGTCGGCGCCGGCCTTCGTGTTCGCGAGGATCAACCCGAGGAACCGCTCGGGCGCTCGCCTCCACAGCTCGAGCGCGACGTAGCCTCCCATCGAGAGACCGCACACGACCGCGCGGTCGACGCCGAACGCCGCCAGCGACTCCAGGCACCGATCCGCCGCCGCCCCCATCGTCATGACGTCCCCCGCCGCGGGCGTCCCCCCGAACCCCGGTAGATGCGGAGCGACCACGGGCACCGCGTCCGCTACGGCGGCGATCTGGGGCTCCCACATCCGGGCGTCTATCGGGAAGGCGTGGATCAGCAGCAGGCCATCGGTCATCGCAACGCCTTCGCGTTGGGCCCGACCACGACGGGCAGGGCCTCTGGGAGCACCTCGAACACCGCGGGGAGCGGGCCGATGCGTTCGCCATCGGCGTACACGTTCACGCGGCGATCAGCCTCCACCTTGATCGTTCTGCCACGGAGCATCATCACCTTCGGATGATCCGTGTGCGAGCCTCGGAACACCTTTGGGAACGCCCACAGGAACGCGCCGGTCTTCATCGCCTCGACGATGCAGATGTCCAGCTCACCGTCGTTCAACAGCGCGTCGGGTGTCACCTTCATGCCGCCACCGTACGACGTCGCGTTGCCCAACACCACCAGCATCGCGTGGACGTCGAAGGATCGCTCGTCCACCTGCAGGTGGAACGCTGCCGGCACGAACCGGGGCAACGTCTTGATCACGGCCGCCACGTACGTTCCGGTCGCACCGAGCCCTTTCCGCATCCCGTTCGCGGTCTCGTTGACCTCGGAGTCGAACCCGGCGCCGGCCACGCATACGTAGTGGCGTATCTCCGCCCCCGCCGTGACCTTGACCACGTCGATCGGGCGGATCGACGGATCGGCCAAGAGCCGGGTGGCGGCGTCGAGCTTCCGCGCGTCGATGGCACGGGCGAAGTCGTCGCCGGTGCCGGCCGGCAGTACCGCCAGCGCCGCGCCGGTCCCGAGGACGCCATTGGCCGCGAGCCCGACCGTGCCGTCGCCGCCCAGCGCGGCCACGATCCGAGCCCCTTGCTCGCCCGCCTCGCGCGCGAGCCGCTCCAGGTCCGCGGCCGAGGTCGAGACCTGGATCGTGTGGTCCACCCCGATGTCGTTCAAGAGGGCGTCGACGCGTCCGATCAGTCGCCCTCCCTTCCCGCGACCGGAGGTGGGATTCGCGACCACGACGACCGGCGGAGGGGCCTGCATGCGTCCGCGCCTACGATGCCGCGGAGAGCGGGGTCTGCGCGATCCCGCCGGCGTACAACGCCTGCTGGTAGTCGGACCACCCTTCCTGCAGGATCTGGTCCGCGGTCGCTTGGATGGCCGCCGCCTCTTTCGCGAGGGAAGACTGCGCGTCCCCGTTGGCATCCAGCGCGAGGATGGCGACCGCTGCGGCGCGCGAGTAGAGCTGCAGCGCCTCGACGATCCGCGTCTGGGAGTTCAAGAAGTAGTTAACCTCCCCCACCGAGAACCCCTTGTTTCGGAGTTGATCCGCCAACGAGACCTTCTGGATGCTGTCGATCGCGGTCTGCGCATCACTCTGTGACTTCTTGAGCGTCTTCGCCGCGCCCGCAGGGGGTTTCCCCTTCGAGATCGCGGAGATCGTCGTGCCGACGTCCGGCAGGATCGTCGGCGGCGCACCTGCCGTGACCGTGCCGATCTTCCCGATCGCCGTCTCCACGGTGCTCTGCCACGCGAGCGTCGCGGCACGCTGTTTCGAAGCGTCGGACTTCGCCTGGGTGTCGGCCTTGTTCTGCCGGAGGCCGTTCGTCACCCAGACCGCGAACATCATGAGCAGGAAGCCGACCACGAACGCGAGGACGATCTGGACGCGGCGCCGTTGGAAGAACGGAGGTTTGACCTCGACCGGCGTGCGTCTCGGGGCGCGAGCCGGCTGCCGTCCCTTGGTCTTGCCTTTGCCCTTGATCGCCATCAGCTCGTCGCTCCGTTCAGGTCGCGCGCCGCCTCAGCGTTTCATGAGGCGACCGATGATGATAGCGGCCTCGTAGAACACGACCATGGGGATCGTCAGCGCGAGCATCGTGTAGGGGTCGGAGGACGGGGTGATGATCGCCGCGAAGATCGCGATCCCCAGGATCGCGAACCGACGCCACTTCCGGAGCAGGTCGGTCGACAGCACCCCCACGAGCTCCAGGAAGATCAACAGGATCGGGAACTCGAACGAGATACCGAACGCGAGCGCGACCAGCACGACGAAGAAGATGAACTGCGAGGCCTCCAGGACCGGGGCGAACCCCTCGCCCGCGAACCCGAGGAGGAAGTTCAGCCCGCGAGGGAGCGTCAGGTAGGCGAACGTCGCACCGAGCGCGAACAGGAGCAGCGACGACGCGATGAACGGCCATGCCATGCGCCGTTCCCTCTGCGTGAGCCCCGGGACGATGAACATCCAGAGCTCGTAGAGCAGCACCGGGAGCGCGATCACGACACCGGTGTAGACCACGATCTTGAGCTTGATGATCATCGGGTCCAGGGCACCGAAGTAGCTCAGCCTGCACCCCGCCGCCGGGCGCAGGTGCTTCGGGAGCCCGAGCACGTAGTCGCAGTAGGGGCGCAGGAGTAGATGCAGGACCGGGGTGTAGAGGAACCACCCGGCGACGGCGGCGATCGCGATCGCGATCATCGACACGATCAAGCGGTGCCGCAGCTCGGCGAGGTGCTCGACGAGCGTCATCGTTCCCGCGTGCTCTTCGGGTGGACGTCGTCGGAGTTTCGGGAAGACGCGCATCGGGTTCGGCGCCGCTACCCGGCGGCCCGCGGCTCGACGCCGTCACCGGGTGCGCCTGGCTCGGTGTCCGACGCCGGGTCCGGCTGTGGTTCGTCGTCCTCGTCGACCTCGATCGGGACGGCGGCGGGGCTCTCCTTCGGACGCACGGACGGCTCCGGATCCGCGTCCATGTCGAACCGGATGGTGTCCTTCACGTCGTCCTGGATCTTGCGGAACTCTCGCATCGCCCGACCGATCGTCCGGCCCAATTCCGGCAGGCGCTGAGGACCCACGACGACCAGCGCGATGACGAGGATGAGGAGCAGCTCTTGGGGGCCGATGTTCAGCATGATCCGTGCGGGAGCGACGTCCCGGACGATTCTACCGCGGGGTTCCTGCCGAGGAGCTGTTGCGCCGCCGAGCCCCGATGGCGGCCATGTGCTCGCTGGCTCGCTGCCCCTCCCGGGACAGATCGTCGGCGATGGGTTGCGCCTCCTCCTGGAACCGCTGCACGGTGCGTCCGAGCACGAGCAGGTGGCGCATCAGGGCGATGAGGCATGCCAGGATCGCGATCGTCGACGCGATGCCGATCGTGAACCACACGACGAGCCATGGGGCCATATGGCGATGCTACACGAGTGGTCGCGGGTGGGCGAAGACCCCTACAGACCGTCGCTGTTCGCGAAGAAGTCTTCGATGTAGCGGTCGTCCTGCAAGAGGAAGTGGAACTCGATGACGTCGTCGATCGAGAAGGCGGGACCGGACGGGAGGGCCCGACCACCATCCTCGTCGTCGAAGAGCATGGCCGCCTGCAGCGGGTCGTGCTCACCGTGGGCGATATCGACGCCCGCCGAGACCAGCAGCGCGACGATCTTGCGGTCGGCCCGCTTCTCGACGTCGTCCGCACAGCTCGGGCACGTGAACCGGTAGCTCCCCTCGCGGCCGTCGTCCCTGACGGACAGGAGGATGGCCTCGGGTCCCATGTCGACTTCGCCGCAGCGGGGGCAGGTTGTCCGGATGGTTGTCATCTCACCCCCAGACATCGGCGGTGAGGTCCGAGGGCTTGAGCCTCTGTCCCCCGAACGGGGCTACCCCAAGGGGACTGGTTACTCCCCGTATCGGTCGAGGGTCCTGCGGGCGAGTTCGCGGACGTCGCCGCCGAGCTGTGGGGGCGCCAGGACCGACGCGTCGGCGCCCACACGGAGGAGGAGCCGGGCCACCCAGCCCAGATCCTTCGCGGGGAGCGTGACCTCGAGCATGCCGTCAGCTCCCTCGACGGCCCGCTCCACCGCGTAGTACTCGGCGATCCAGCGGGCCCCCGGGGCCAGCCGCAGCCGGACCTCGACATCGGCTTCGGTGGGGGTATAGAGATCGCGCCCCGCACCTTGCAAACCATGCGCCTCGAAGGTCTCACCGGTCACTTCGGCCGAACGGATCCGATCGGCTCGGAAGAGCCGCTCGCCGTCGGCCTCCGTGTCCCAAGCGGCGACGTACCAGTTCCCCAGGGCCGAGAACACGGCTTCGGGCTCGATCGTGCGACGGCTCCACCCGCCGCTCGAATGCGCGAAATACTCGATGCGGAGCCGCACACGATCGCCGGCGGCGCGTCGCAGGAGCTCGAGGTGCTCCGCGGGCCGGCCGGGCTCGGCCGCCTCGATCCGGTCCGCGTCCCCGAGCATCTCCGACCCAAGCGACGTCCGGAGCTTCGCGAGCGCGGAGGCGAGCGCCGAGGCTTGGGGGGCACCCGCGGTTCCGAGGAGCTCGGTCCCGCTCAGGTACAGCGCGAGCGCCTCGTTCCGTGTGAGCTGCAGCGGGCGGGAGAAGTGCTCCGCCATGCTGATCCAGATCCGCTCGTCCTCGTCGACGTCGACCTCGATCAGGTCGCCCGGTCCGTACGGAGGCAGACCCGACATGAAGAGCAGATCGAGGTCGCGACGGAGCTGGTCGATCGGGACGTCGAACGTGTCCGCGACCTCCGGGAGGGCGCTCCCCGGGTGTTGCACCAGGTACGGCACGATCACCAGCATCCGCCCCAGACGCTCGGAGGTCTTCGCGGGATGACGCGACGCCTCAGGCATCGATCGCCTCCAGCCGGGCAACGATCTCGGCACGCAGGCTCTCGGGCTCCACGACGACCGCGTCCGGACCGAATTCGAGGATCCACGGCGCCACCTCACGCTCGTCGGTCAACGGGATCGTGATCTCGACCCAGCCGTCGTCGCGCGTGCGCACGGCCTCGGCGCCCGCCAGGGTGCTCGACGCCCACCAGGCGACGTCGGGCGAGAGCGCGATCGTCGCCCGCTCGTCTCCGGTAGCCACCCACGGACCGCGGACGAGGTCCGCCGCGCGGAACCCGGCGGGCGCTTCGCTGCCCTCACCGGCATCGACGGGGTCGCCAGTGAACCGCGAGAGGCGGAACGAGCGCGGTTCCCCGCGTTCGCGGTCATGTCCGACCAGGTACCAATGGCCCGCTCGGAACACCGCGGCGTAGGCGTCGACGTCGCGCTCCGACTCTCCTCCCCGGGAGGTGCGGTACGTGAAGCGAACCCGTCGATGTGCTTGGGCCGCCGCAGCGACGGACAGGACCAGCTCGCCACGCGCATCGGAGCCCGAGGCGAGCGGCCCTCCGGCGAGTCCCGCCAGGACACCGCCCTCCGACCCCGACAGGAGCTTCCGGACGGCCTGCTCGGCCGGCGTCGCGCCGCGGACCCCTTGCGCTGCAACCATCAACGCACCGAGCTCCTCGGGGGTGAAGGAGATCTCCGGCAGGTAGTACCGCTCTTTCGGGATCAGGTAGCCCTGCTCGGTGCCCCACGCGTCCGTGTCGACGAGCTCGAGCGGCACGCCGTAGTCCCGAAGGATGTCCTTGTCCCGCTCGAACATCCGCTTCGCGCTGTCGACGTTGCCCTGGCCGTATGGTTCGAGCGTGGACCGGATCTGCTCGAACGTGAGCGGGGTACGGGTCTCGAGCAGGAGGCCCACCAGGTTCAACAGCCGTTCGAGCGGATCCATCCGGTCCTCCCCTCCCATCGTGCGGCATCATAGCGACGCGATGCGCGCGCCCCGGGACCATCCGTGATCCGACTCCGCCGAGCGATCGTCTCCGCCCTCGGGCCTGCGCGACCGGGGGCGCACGAGCTGGAGATCGATGTCGACGGACGACCCGCCACCGCGATCGCTTATCCGGACCTCTGCGGCCCGGTCACCGTGGGAGACGTCGTCATCGTGAACACCACCGCGCTCACGCTCGGCTTGGGCACGGGCGGCGTGCACTTCGTGATCGCCGTGGAGGGATCCGAGACCCGTGACGACGAGATCGGTGGCCGCGTGATGAAGGCGCGGTACACGCCCGTGCAGACGGCGGTCGAGACGGTGGAAGAGACCCACCGCGATGCGCTGGAGAGGTCGAGCGGCCTTCGGCAGACACCGGTCGTCTGCGCGCCGCTGCACTCGATGATCGGACCCATCGCGGCGGGAGCGAAGCGGGCGGGCGCCGCGCGGATCGCGTACGTGATGACCGACGGCGCGGCGCTTCCCGGAGCCTTCTCCCGGCTCGTCTTCGAGCTGCGGAACGCCGGCCTGGTGGACGGCTGGATCACGAGTGGGCAAGCGTTCGGCGGCGAGCTCGAGGCCGTCACCGTGTGGACGGGCATGCTCGCCGCCGTCGAAGTGCTCGGCGCCGACGTCATCGTGGTCGCCGACGGCCCGGGGAACCTCGGGACCGACACGACGTGGGGGGTGAGCGCGCTCGGCAGTGGCAACGCACTGAACGCCGCCGCCACGCTCGGCGGTCGCCCGATCCCGGCGCTGCGGGTGAGTGCCGTGGATCCTCGTCCCCGACACCGGGGTCTTTCCCATCACTCCCTCACGATCCTCCGCGATGTCTGCTCGGTGGGAACGAACGTCGCCGTGCCGACGCTCTCGGACGACGTCACGCGAACAGCCGTCTGGGACGCCCTCCGTGCCGGCAAGCTCGAGGATCGCCATCAGCTCATCGAGGTCGACGGGCGTCCCGCCCTGGAGGAGCTCGCGGATCGCCACGTGGACGTGCGTTCGATGGGGCGCGGCGTGGACGACGACCCCGCGTTCTTCTTGGCGGCCGGGGCGGCGGGTGTGCTCGCCGGGCGGATGGCCGCCGGCGACCGGCGGTGGCGAGCCGAGCGGGACCTGCCCTAACCGCGCTCCCCGTCGCGGTCATGCCGCTCCGAGATCCGCCGGCCGATCCGTTCGCCGACGGCCTGCAGGTGGAGGTAGCCGACACCCGCCCAGATCAAGACGAGCCCGACATCGACCAGCGCCAGGAAGACCCAGAGGATGCCGCCCGCAGGCCGCCATGAGCAGCCCTCACCGCAGGGGTTCGGCCGGCCGAGCCAGCCGGCGAGCGCGAAGAGCGCGAGCAGGCCGTTGACCCCCAGTGTCACCCAGAGCAAGACATGCAGGGACCGGTCGACCGGCTCGGCGGGATCAGGGCGAGGCGGGAGCGGCGTGCCGCCCATCACATATGGGCGATCAACTGCTCGACGCGATCGTCGACGCTTCGGAACGGATCCTTGCAGAGCACGGTCCGTTGGGCCTGGTCGTTGAGCTTGAGGTGCACCCAGTCGACCGTGTAGTCCCGCCGCTTGGCTTTCGCCTGTCGGATGAAGTCGCCTCGGAGCTTCGCGCGCGTCGTCTGCGGCGGCTCCCGCATCGCGCGGTTCACCTCGCGGTCGGTGCACGCGCGCTCGACCTTGTCGCCCTTCTCCAGCAGGTAGTAGAGGCCGCGCGACCGGTTCACGTCGTGGTAGGCCAGATCCAACAGGGCGACGCGGGGGGAGGCCAGAGGAAGGTCGTGCTTGGCCTGGTACCGCTCGATCATCATCCGTTTCGTCACCCAATCCACCTTGCGCACCAGACGCTCCGGCGCGCCCTCGGAGAGGGCCTCGAGCGCGCTCCGCCACTCTTCCAGGAGCGTCTTCGACGGCTCGTCCATGCCCCGCCGCTCCAGGAACCGCGCGGTCTTCTCGTAGTACTCGGTCTGCATCTCGATCGCCGACAGCTCGCGGCCGTTCGCGAGCTTCACGTTGCGCATGCACGTCGTGTCGTGGCTGATCTCCCGGATGGCGCGGATCGGATTCTCGAGCGTCAGGTCGCGCATCACGGTGTTCGCCTCGACCATGCGGAGCACGAGGTCGGTGATGCCGACCTTCATGAACGTCGTCCACTCGTTCATGTTGGAATCGCCGACGATCACGTGCAGGCGGCGGAACCGCTCCGCGTCGGCGTGCGGTTCATCGCGGGTGTTGATGATCGGGCGCGAACGCGTGGTCGCGCTGGAGACGCCCTCCCAGATGTGCTCGGCCCGTTGCGAGATGCAGTACTGCGCACCGCGCGGCCCGTGGAGGACCTTCCCGGCTCCGCAGTAGATCTGGCGTGTCACGAAGAACGGGATCAAGACGTCGGCCATACGCGCGAACTCCCCGTGGCGCGCGACCAAGTAGTTCTCGTGGCAGCCGTACGAGTTCCCGGCGGAATCCGTGTTGTTCTTGAACAGGTACACCTGGCCGCTGATGCCCTCCTCGTGCAAGCGCATCTCGGCGGCGCCCAGGAGCCCTTCCAGGATCCGCTCCCCCGCCTTGTCGTGGGCGACCAGCTCTCGGATGTCGTCGCACTCGGGGGTCGCGTACTCGGGATGCGAGCCGACGTCCAGGTAGAGTCGCGCGCCGTTCTCCAGGAACACGTTCGACGAGCGGCCCCAGTGCACGACCCGCCGGAACAGGTACCGCGCCACCTCGTCGGGCGAGAGTCGCCGCTGACCGCGGAACGTGCAGGTGACGCCGTATTCGTTCTCCAGGCCGTAGATCCGCCGCTCCATGGCAACAGCCTAGGCGGAGAACCCGGAAGAAGGGTGGAGCGCCCGGTCAGCCGGCCAGGATCTGGGTGATCTCGGCGTCGTCCAGGCGGCGGAACTTCCGACGATGCGTGCGTGTTCTATCCAAGATGCCCGCCTCGACGTCCGCCGGAGGGATCTCTCGCTGCTCGGGGGCACCCAGCGTCTTCACGGCGGCCCGCACGGCGGTCGGCAGGTCCCAGCCCTCTTCGTACGACTGCTTGAGCGCCTCGGTCAGGTCGTCGGCGTGCCCACCGATGGCGATGAACCCATGCTCGTCGGTCACGCTGCCGTCGAAGAGCACGTGATAGAGCGCCGTCCCCGTGGCGCCGCCGTCCGCCTCACCGACCAGGATCTCGACCTCATACGGTTTCATCTGCTGCGTGAAGATCGTCGACAGCGACTGCGAATACGCGTTCGCGAGGTCGCGCGCTTTCACATCCTCGCGTCCGTACGAGTAGCCGCGCAGATCCGCCAGCCGGATCCCCGCGATCCGCAGATCCTCGAACTCGCTGTACTTCCCGACACCCGCGAACGCGATCCGGTCGTAGATCTCGCTGATCTTGTGGAGCGTCGCGCTCGGGTTCTCCGCGATGAACAGCAGGCCATCGGCGTACTCCATGCCGATCACGGACCGTCCGCGCGCGATGCCCTTGTGCGCGTACTCGGACCGGTCCTTCATCATCTGGTCGGGCGAGACGTAGGGCATGAACGACATCTACGAACGCCCCTCCAGCACCGCGGTCACCGCGGCCGCCACCTCGTCCTCCGACACGTCGGAGGCTCCGGTCGCCGTCACCGCGACCGCGATCGGGAAGATCCCGCGCGCCACGTCTGGGCCGCCGGTCGCCACGTCATCCTCGGCGGCGTCCACCAAGGCCTCGACGGCGACCTGCAGCGCCTCGCCTCGCGCAAGGCCCGGACGCCACCGCTTCTTGAGCGAGTTCTTGGCGGGCTGCCCGCCAGAGCCGGTGGTCTGGAAGTCGTCTTCCTCCCACCGGCCACCGGTCGCGTCGTAGAAGAAGATCCGGCCTTCACCTCTGCTGATATCGAACCCGCCGAACAGGGGCACGACGACCAATCCTTGCATCGCGAGCGGGAAGTTCGATCGGATCATCTGCGCCAGCCGGTTCGCCTTGCCCTCCAGCGATAGTCGGTCGCCGGTGATCTTCTCGTAGTGCTCCAGCTCCAGCTGGAAGAGCTTCACCATCTCGATCGCCGGTCCCGCCGCTCCGGCGATCGCGATCGCGGAGTAGTCGTCGGCCTCGAACACCTTGCGCATCTTCGGGTCGGCGACCGTGTAGCCAGAGGTCGCCCTGCGATCGCCCGCCATGATCACCCCGTCCGCATACTTCAACCCCAGCACCGTGGTGCCGTGTGGGATCGGAACATCGGCGTTGACCGGTTGGGTCAGCGCCGAGGGGACGCTCTGGGGTTGCGCGTGCCGCAGCAGATCCACGAAGCTCGGGTTCGCGCCGAACGCCGCACCCGAGACGGGCGGGTGGGTCCGGTCGGTCACTCGCCACCCTTCTGGACGTAGCTCTTCACGAACTCCTCGGCGTTCTCCTCCAGCACGGAATCGATCTCGTCGAGGATGTCGTCCATCTCGTCCTTCAGCTCAGCGGCCTTGCCGGACGTCTCCACCTGGCCGGCGTCGGCGTCGGCGTCGCCGCCTCCGCCGCCCTTCTTCTGGATCCGCTTCTGCTCTTGCTCGCTCATCGTGCGATCTCCTCGTCGCGGGCCCGCCTATCCTACCGACAGCTTCGGCCTGAACGGCCTAGGACTGAAGTCGGGCCACGAGCGACGCCACGTCCGCGGACGCAGCCAGCAGATCCTCCACGTGGGCCTTCGTTCCGCGCAGCGGCTCCCGCATCGGGATACGCTGCAGCGCATCGGTTCCTATGTCCACGATGAGCGAATCCCACGACGCTGCGGCGATGGCATCCGGGAACTTCGAGATGCACCGCCCCCGGAAATAGGCGCGGGTGTCCACCGGGGGCTCCATCACGGCCTCCTCGATCTCCTCGTCGGTCGCGATCCGATCGACCTTGCCCGTCGCCGCCATCCGGTTGTAGAGACCTCGGTCGCGGCGAACGTCGTGGTACTGCAGATCGATCGCGCGGAGCTTGGGATCGGTCCAGCTGAGGCCGTCTCGCTCGCGGTACGCGGTCAGGAGCCGGTACTTCGCCACCCAGTCGAGCTGGCGGTGAAGTGACAACGGCTCGGTCTCGAGCGCGGACAGGACCGTCTCCCACCGCGTCAACACCTCGTGGTTCTCGGGTGTGTCGTCCTCGCGGTCGACGTACTTCTTCGCGTGTTCGAAGTACTCCCACTGCAGTTGGACCGGCGAGAGTGCCCGACCGTCCGCGAGCGGGATCGGCACCGTGCAGGTGATGTCCCTGGATACGTCGTGCAGGGACGCCACCGGGCTCCGCAGCGTCAGATCCGGCAAGAACTGGTCCTCGATCATCTTGAGCACGATCGCCGTCGTGCCGATCTTGAGGAACGTCGCGACCTCACACATGTTCGCGTCGCCGATGATCACGTGGAGCCGGCGATATCTCTCCGGATCCGCGTGCGGTTCATCGCGCGTGTTGATGATCGGGCGCTTCAGCGTCGTCTCCAGCCCCACCTCGGTTTCGAAGAAGTCCGCGCGCTGCGTGAGCTGGTAGGCCTGGCGGCTCGACTCGTCCCACGGCGCCTCCGAGCCGACCTTGCCCGCCCCTGTGAACACCTGCCGCGACACGAAGAACGGCGTGAGATCGCGCACGATGTCGCCGAACGGGGTCGCGCGATCCACCAGGTAGTTCTCGTGCGTGCCGTAGGAGTTCCCCTTGCCGTCGCTGTTGTTCTTGTAGATGGCGAGGCGGGGACCGTTGGGGAGTTCCCGGATCACCTCATCGAGTGAGCGCTCCAAGACACGCTCTCCCGCCTTGTCGTGGATCACCAGCTCGCGTGGCGTGATGCACTCCGGTGTGGAGTACTCGGGATGCGCATGATCCACGTAGTAGCGCGCGCCGTTGGGCAAGATGACGTTCGCGAGACCGAGATCTTCGTCGCTGCCTTCACGTCCCGGTATCGGCTCGAAGCCGCGCGCGTCGCGGAGCGGTGACTCCTGTTCGTAATCCCAACGGATCCGCCGGAGCGACCCGGCGTACGTCGAGATCAGGATCGAGGATGACAGGACCGGGTTGAACTCCGGGGCGCCGACGGCCGAGATCCCGTACTCCGTCTCGGTGCCGAAGACCTTGGGGATGGCCATCGGCCAACCTTACAGGTACTGACCCGCGTTCACCCGTTCGACCTGCCGGCCGTCGCCGTCGTCGCCGAGGAGCGTGCGAACGTACACGATCCGTTCACCTTTCTTGCCCGAGATCCGCGCCCAGTCGTCGGGGTTCGTGGTGTTCGGCAGGTCCTCGTTCTCCTTGAACTCGTCGCGGATCGCGACCAGCAGGTCGTCGCTCTTGATGCCCTTCTCCCCGGTCGAGAGGAAGCGCTTGATGGCTTCCTTCTTCGCGCGGCGAACGATGTTCTCGACCATGGCGCCCGAGTTGAAGTCCTTGAAGTACAGGATCTCCTTGTCCCCCGATGCGTACGTGACCTCGAGGAACCGGTTGCGCTCGGAGGGCTCGTACATCTGCTCTACGGTCCGCTCGATCATGCGGGTCGTGGCGAGCAGCACATCGCCGTTGTTGCGCTCGATCTCGTCCGGATGGATGGGCACCACCGGGTGCAGGTACTTCGACATGATGCTCTTCGCCTGCTCCGCGTCGGGGCGCTCGATCTTGATCTTCACGTCCAGGCGCCCGGGACGCAGGATCGCCGGGTCGATCAGGTCTTCGCGGTTCGAAGCGCCGATCACGATCACGTTCTTGAGGGTCTCGACGCCGTCGAGTTCCGACAGCAGCTGGGGAACGATCGTGGATTCGACGTCCGACGAGATCCCCGTTCCGCGCGTGCGGAAGATCGAATCCATCTCGTCGAAGAACACGATCACCGGCAGGCCTTCCTCGCTCCGCTCCTTCGCCCGCTGGAAGATCTCGCGGATCTGACGCTCGGTCTCGCCCACGTACTTGTTGAGGAGCTCCGGCCCTTTCACGTTCAAGAAGTAGCTCCGCACATCGTCGCGCCCGGTGCGCTCCGCGACCTTCTCGGCCAGCGACTTCGCGACCGCCTTCGCGATCAGGGTCTTGCCGCAGCCGGGAGGCCCGTAGAGCAGGACCCCCTTGGGTGCCTCCAGCTGATGCTCCTGGAACAGCTCGGCGTACAGGAACGGGAGCTCGACCGCGTCGCGGATCGCTTCGATCTGCCCTTCGAGCCCACCGATGTCCTCGTAGCTGACGTCGGGTATCTCTTCCAGGACCAGCTGCTCGACCTCTTCCTTCGGGAGCAGCTCGAGGGCCACCCCGGAACGGGGGTCGTACAAGACCGGGTCTCCGGCACGCACATGCTCGGTGGTGAGGGATCCGGCGAGCGTCGCGACGTACTCCTCGTCTCCGCGTCCGACCACGACCAGGCGATCGTCGCCCAGACGGTCCTTCACCTTGACGACCTCGCCCTGACGATCGGGCTCCAAGATCTCCACGGCGTTCAGCGAGTCGTTCAGGATCACCTGGGCCCCGGGGACGATCCGCGACAGGTCGAGGTCGGGGGCGGCGGTCACGCGCATCTTCCGGCCGGATGTGAACACGTCGATCGAGCCGTCCTCGTTCGTGCCGAGGTACACGCCGAACGACGCCGGTGGTTGGCTGAGCTTCTCGACCTCTTCGACGAGCGCCTCGATCTTCTGGCGCTCGTTGCGCAGGGCGTCCGCGAGCTTCTCGTTCTGCGACATGGCGCGCGTGAGCTGCTGACGCGTCTCCACGAGCTTCTCCTCGAGGAGCGTGACCTGACGGGGCGCGTTCGTGAGGCGTCGTCGAAGGAGCCCGACCTCCTCCTCCAGGAACTTCACCTGGGACTGGAGCTCGTGCACCTGCTTCTCGTACCGCTCCACCTGTTCGTGATCTGCGGCCATCTGCGTCACCTCCCCCGGTGCGCCGGACCGTCACTATATGACCGAGCGACGACCCAACCTCGGAAGCTCGGGTAAGCGTCTCTATCCTGTCTTACGGCTCTTCGGCACGGAACGATGATGCCCTGAACCGGGTATTCCGCTACCGAGGGTCATCCGTGCGTCGAGCGACCGTCAGGAAACCCGTGTGTCCAACCATCCGATGGTCGGGGCGAACGCTCCGTTCGGTCACGTGCCAGGAGCGGCGGAGCGTCTCGAACGTCTCCACGTGGTGGAACCCATTCGGCCGAAGCGCCAGGACCAACTCCTGCACCTGCGGCGTCGTGGGCAGGTAGGCACAGAGCACGCCCCCGGGCTCGAGCACCGCGCCGAACGCCTCCAGCGGTGCCCACGGCTCCGGCAGATCCAGGACGCAGCGGTCGAACCGGTCGCCGGTCGCCGCGACCTGGGCCACGTCGCCTTCGCGGAGATCGAGCCACGCCGGGATCTTCCCGAAGAACCCTTCGATGTTGTCCACGGCCTGAGCACGATGCTCGTCGCGAAGCTCGTAGGACACGACCCGTCCCTCGGACCCTGTCGCGCGGCAGAGGGCGATCGACAACGCTCCCGAGCCCGTTCCGGCCTCCAACACGCGCGAACCCGGGTAGACGTCGGCGTACACGACGATCGGGCCGAGGTCCTTCGGGTACACGACCTGCGCGCCGCGAGGCATCTTCAACACGTAGTCGGCGAACCGCGGCCTGAACGCCGTCAGCACCATGCCTTTCGAGGTTTCCACACGCACCCCTTCGAGCTGGCCCACGATCAGGTCGTGCTCCAGGGCTCCGCTGTGGGTGTGGTAGGTCCCCCCGAGCTCCAGGCGCACCAGGTACGTCCGGTCGCGTTGATCGACGAGAAGCACGCGCTCTCCCGCCTCGAACGGCGCGCTCACGACGCGCCGCCGTAGATCTCTGCCGGCAGGACCTCGTCCGAGAGCTCCCGGACGACCTCGTCGTCCGCCACCGGTGCCCCGAGCCGCTCTCCGAGGATCTGCGCGCGGGCCCGGCAGAACGCACAGAACCGGCCGGTGGTCGGCTGGCCGCACGATCCGCAAGCCGTGAGCTCGGCGGTGTCCTCCATCTTGAACAGGGGTGCCCCGCGTTCCAGGTATCCCAGGAAGAACTGCGCCTTCGTCCCCGGCGAGTTCGACTCGATCGCGTTCATCGCATCCTTGTACCGGAGCTGGGTATTGCCAGCCACGAGCGGGCACTCCTCCACGATGTAGTCGATCCCTCGCAGGAACGCGTAGGCCGCTGTCTCCAGCTCGGACAGCCGGTGGAGCGGTTTGACCTTCTTCACCATCCCGGCCTTCGCCGGCAGGAGCGGCGATTGGCGGGCGATGTACTCGGTCTTCCACCGCAGGGTGTTCCCCAGGAGCGTCGCCGCCTCGTCGTCCAGGTTGTGACCGGTCGCCACCACGTCGAACCCACCCTCGAGCGCCGCGCGGTTGAACACGTACCGCTTCGAGAGCCCGCAGACCGCGCACGTGGAACGCGAGCCCTTCCTCCCCGCGGTCGGGATGTCGTAGCCGTGTTCACGTTCCAGGTCGACGACGATGAGCTCTGCGCCTCGGTCGTCCGCGAACGCCCTGGTCGCGAGGCCTGAACGCGACGAGTACTCTCCGATCCCCAGGCCCAGGTACAGGCCTGCCGCGTCGTACCCCAGGTCGAGCAGCACATCCCAGAGCGCGAGGGAATCCTTGCCGCCGGAGACAGCGATCAGGATCCGGTCCGTCGGTCGGAGCATGTCGTACTGCTTGATCGCCCGCACGACCTGAGCGCGGAAGACGTGGATGAAGCAGTCCTTGCAGTACGCCGCGTTGTGACGCCGAACCTCGATCACGGCAGGCTCGCGGCAACGCCGACACCTCACGCGGCACCTCCGGAGATCACCGGTCGGACCTCGATCTCATCGGCATCCTCCAGCCGGGTCTCGCGGGTGATCAGCTCGCCGGACCGGATCACGAGCACCGTGTCCGGGTTCACGCCGAGCTCGTCGAGGACCGTGCGAACCGGCCGGTCCCCCGCGACCTCGACCTCCCGATCGGGGTTACGCAGCCTCACCTTCACGGGCCAAGGCTAACGTACCGCTCTCGGCGGGAGCCTCGGCCCTGCCGGATGCGCGCGCGAGGAACCAGAGGAAGACCCCCATCGGGGCGTACCAGAGGCCTTCCGGTCGACCCGCGAGCGCGCTCACGACTGCGGTCGCGACCAGGAGGGCGGCCACGATCCTGCCGCCCCCGGCGGCCACCCGGGTCGCGCGCTCGAAACTCCCGGTCCTCCGCCAGATCGCCGCGCGTAGGATCCGGCCGCCATCGAGCGGCAGCCCCGGGATCAGATTGAAGAGCGCGACCCCCAGGTTCACGAGGGCCAGGGTGTAGGTCACCGCCTCCGCACCCGCCCACCCGAGCCCGTGCGCCCACACGGAGAGCAGCGCGAGCAGGCTGCCGAGCGCGATCGATGTTCCCGGGCCGGCCAGGGCGACCGCGAACTCGGCGCTCGGAGAGGGCAGCTCGCCGTCGATCTCGGCGACGCCGCCCAGCAGGAAGAGCGTGATCCCGCGCACGTGAACCCCGAACCGCCGGGCGACGACCGCGTGCGCCACCTCGTGGACGGCCAAGCAGGAGAAGAACGCGAGACCCGTGACGGCGGCCATCCCGATGCGCTCCGCGAGGGGAAGCTGTGGAAGCGCCGCTCCGAACTCGACCGTCACGACCCACACCGCGAGGCCTAGGACGAGGAACCAGGACGCGTGGACGGCGAGGGGGATCCCGAGGAGACGCCCAACGCGGAAACGGAACCGGCGCACGAGCCTAGCGTACGGCCCGGCGCCGGCTCCGGCGTTGAAGCGTCGTCGCTTACGGGAACGTGGTCGGCAGTGGACGGGTGCCCAGCGTGACGTCGATCGAGTGCTGCGAGCCGTCGGTGCCGACGACCTGGACGGACACCCTGGCTCCGGGCTTCAGCCCGTCAAGCACCTGACCCAGCTGGTCAGCGCTCGCGACCGTGTGACCGTCGATGTTCACGATCACGTCGCCCTGCTTGATGCCGGCCTTCTCGGCAGGGCCGTCGCCCGTCGTGCCCACCACGTAGGCACCCTGCTTCACCGAGAGTCCGAACTGCAGTGCGAGGTCGGCGGTGACGGACTGGGTCGACACGCCGAGGTATGCGGTCGCGGCCAGCGGATCGGCCTCGGCGCCGGCGATCGTCTGCTTCACGGAGTCGATCGCGATCGCGAACCCGATGTTCTGCGCGTTGTCGTCGCCGGCCGTGTTGATCCCCACGACCTCACCTTGCATGTTCACGAGCGGTCCGCCGGAGTTGCCGTGGTTGATCGCGGCGTCGGTCTGGATCGCTCCCGAGTACGTCCGAGAACCGTTCTGACAGCTCGAACAGTTCGGGTCCTGCGCTTGGATCGTCCGGTCGAGGGAGGAGACGATGCCCGTCGTGACGGTCGGACCGCCCTCCAGAGCGAGCGCGTACCCGAGCGCGACCACCCGCTGACCGAGCTGCAGGGCGCTCGAGTTACCGAGGGCCACGGTCGGCAGATCCGTCGCGTCGATCTTCAGCACGGCGAGGTCGTGCAAGCAGTCGCCGCCGATCACGTGGGCTTGATACTGCTTCGGATTCTTGTCGGAGCTGGACACCGTGATCTTCGAGGCACCCTCGACGACGTGGCAGTTCGTCACCACGATGCCGTCCGAGCGGACGACGAACCCGGTCCCGACGCCTTGGCCGGTCTGCGAGTTCCCGAACTGGTCCTGCTGGAAGACATCCGTGGTCACGTTCACCACGGCGGGAAGCACCCGCTGCACGACGGCTTCGACCGGCTCGTTCGTCGGGGCGATCGACGGGGCCGACAAGGTGTCGGCGACAGGGCTCGAGGAAGCCTTGGAGCCCAAGGTCAGCGAGCAGGCGCTCGCCACGATGGCGAGTAGTGCGAGGGGCAGGAGCAGACGACGCATATCGGAACCTCCGGGATCGGGTCTACGCGGAGCATTCGTGGGCATGAGGTCGGGGGTTCGGCTCTCCCCCGACCTCTCAGGATACTCACAGCCCGCGGAACCCCCTACGAGAGGCTTCCCGCCGGCACTTCCTTCTTGGGATCCACGAACGGGATCGCCGTGGTCGTCCCGGTCAGCCCGCCGTTCTCCGACTCCACATCGAGCGTCGTCCCGGGCTCGGCGAGCGCGATCGGCACCCACACGTAGCCGATGTTCTGCTTGAGTCCGGGCGACCAGACGGCGTCCGTCATGTGTCCTACGCGCTTGCCGTCCTTGTGAACCGGCCAAGCCTCGGACATCTCTGCTCGGAGCTCGTCGCCGTCCAACACGATGCCCACCAGCTTGCGGTCCACACCCTCCGTCCGCAGGCGTTCCAGCGCGGCTTTGCCGACGTAGTCCTGCGGCTGTTCCTCGACCAAGCGCTCCAGGCCCATCACGTGGAACGGCGTGTCCTTGAGCGTGATGTCCGAGCCGTAGTTGAAGATGCCCGCCTCGATGCGTCGCGCCTCACAGGGCGCGATCGGGCGGATGTTGAACTCCTCGCCCGCCTTCAAGATCGCATCCCACAGCTCGTCCCCCCGGCTGAAGTCGAGCAGGTTCACCTCGAACCCAGGGATCGCCGTCCATCCGGTGCGGCTGATCACGACCGGGATCCCCTGGATCTCGTACGAGTCACACCAGTAGTACTTCAGGTCGAGGATCTCGTCCCCCACCAGCTTCTGCAGCGTCTTCACCGCCTTGGGTCCTTGGACCTGCACCGGGTGGACGTCGGGAAGGGTCACCTGCGCGTCGAGGCCCGAGGTGGCGAGCACGCCCAGCGCATACAGGCCGGCGTCCGAGTCGGCGAGCTGCATCCACCAGGTGTTCTCCCGCACGTGCAGGAGTACCGGGTCGTTCACGATGCCGCCGTCGGGAGCCGTGACCAGCATGTACTTGCCCTGGCCGACCTGGCACTTCGTCAGGTCTCGGCACGTGATCATGTCGATCAGGCGATCCGCGTCAGGACCGCTCACCTCGACCGTCCGCTCGACACCGACGTCCCAGAGCGTCACGTCGTTGTTCAGGGCGTAGTACTCGACCTCCGGGTCGTCGTAGTAGCCCGGCAGGTACATGTGGTTGTAGATGTCGTAGGCGGTGCAGCCGGCGCGCCGGGTCGCCTCGAACATCGGCGACTTCCGGTACCAGGGGCCGAAATACAGCGTGGCGCTCTTCTCGAGCATCTCCTCGCGTTCGTTCGTCATCCAAGGACTCCTTCACTCCACCGGCCGGGCGGACGCCCGGCGCGGTTGAATGATGGTTCAAACAGGCCCAGGAAGGCAAGTGGGCGCTAGGAGACCGGGATCGTCTTCTCCGGGTCCACGAACGGCATCGGGACGACCGTCGCGGTCCGGGTGCCCCACTCCGTCTCCACGCTCACGGTCTGGCCCATGACGCTCTTGTCGGCTGGCAGCCAGCAATAGCCGATGTTCTTGCCCAGACGCGGTGAGTGGATCGCCGAGGTCACCTTGCCGGCGTGGGCTCCGTCGATCGTGGCCTCCCACTTCACGTTGTTCAACGAGGGGAACGGGTCGCCGTCGATCTCCACGCCGTTGATCCGGCGAGCGGGACCGGCGTCGCGGATCCGCTTCAGCGCGGCGATCGACAGGCACGCCTCGTCGGCCAGGTCCCAGGCGATCAGCCGGTCGAACCCCATCTCGAGCGGGTTGTTCTCGTAGGTCATATCCGCGCCCCAGTTGAAGATGGCGCCTTCGATCCGGCGGATGTCCGACGGGCCGGTGGGCTTGATGTTGTACTTCTCCCCCGCCTTCATCAGCGCTTCGTAGACGTCCGTGCCCCGCGTCGTATCGGTCAGGTACACCTCGTAACCGACCTCCGACGTCCAGCCCGTGCGCGTGATCACGACCGGGACGCCCGCGATCTCGGCGTTCGTCCACCAGTAGTACTTGAGCTCGAGGATGCTCTCGCCGAGCAGGTCAACCATCAGATCCTTCGACTTCGGTCCTTGCACCTGGAGCGGCGCGACGTCGGCCTCCCGGATCGTCACGTCAAGTTCGGGATAGGCGTTCTTCAGACCACGCGCCCACAGGAGCGTGTCGCTCGACGCCAGCGCGAACCAGAACGTGTTCTCGTCCATGCGGGTGAGCACGGGGTCGTTGATGATGCCGCCGTCACTGTCGACGACTAGCACGTACTTCGCCTGGCCGACCGCGCACTTCGAGAGGTCCCGCGGCGTCATCAGCTGCGCGAACGTGAATCCATCCGGCCCGCTGATCTCGAGGCACCGTTCGACCGCCACATCCCAGAGGGTGACGTCGTTCAGCAAGGTCTCGAACTCGTTCTCGAACGTGTCGAAGCGGATCGGGAAGTACATGTGGTTGTAGACCGTGAAGCCCTTCGGTCCATACCGCTGCGTGGCCTCGTAGTACGGCGTACGGCGGTTGCGGGCTCCACGCTGGACCAGGCTCATGTCGAACGGCTCAGCCATCTCGGCTCCTCTCTCGATACCCCTTGGGAAGTGCGACCCGCGGTCACCCGGACCGGGGTCACCGCTCGTCGCGGCTGGGAACACCCGGCGTATCGTGCGTGTGCGCGACCAGGGTGACAAGAACGGCTGTTGACCCGAGGTCAGCGAGCGACTTCAGACCGCCGCGACGTCGCGTTCGTGGACCTGCGGTGGCCTCGTGGCACGGCCGTCCAAGTACCCCTGGGCGACCATGGCCATGAAGATGTGGACCTCGTCCTCGCTCCAGGCGAACGGGCCCTGCCGGAAGCCGCTCGAACGAAGACCCCTAGTCACCGACTCGCACGCGAGCCAGTCCTCGCGGTTCGTGATGTCCCAGAACTCGCTTGCGTAGTCGGGCGAGAATCCCGGCACGTCCTTCGCCTCGGGAGGGAAGAGCCACTGGCACTCCACCTTGGTCTCGGTCGGCCCGAGCGGCTCGAAGCGGTGTGCCATCACGTAGTCGGGGTGCAAGCTGATGAGGAGGTTCGGGAACAGCCCGAAGTAGTAGACCTCGCGGGCTTGTCGGTCCGAGAGGCCGCGGATCCGCACGCCTTTGCTTCGGCCCGTGAGCGACATGGTGTCGGCGAAGTCCTTCAGCTCCATCGAACCGCCGACCCACATCCCGTCGTGCGGGAAGTTCTCGCCGGAGTCGACCGGCGTCACATCGCAGAGGGCCGGATGGATGCTCGGGCAGTGGTAGCACTCGTGGTAGTTCTCGGTGATCGTCTTCCAGTTCGCGTGGATCACGTAGTCGTGTGTGGTCGCCACGAACATCCGACCGATCTCCCAGGGAGCGAGGAGTTCGTCGAGGTTCCCGACGTACGTCGCCAGATCCTCGGCGTCGGCCGAGGTGTTGACGAAGATCCAGCCGTTCCACTCCGCGACGCGAACCGGAACGAGCGGATAGTCACTCCGATCGAAGCCCGGCACCTCGCTGAACCGTGGTGCTCCGTTCAGCTCTCCATCCAGACCGTAGACCCAGGCGTGGTACGGACACTTGATCGCGCGGAGGTTGCGGGACGTGCCCGGTTCCAGCAGCTCGTGTCCCCGGTGGCGGCAGGTGTTGGAGAAGCCGTTCAGGCGTCCGTCCGCACTCCGGACCAACAAGACCCCTTCGTCGCCGATGCGGACCGCCTTCTGATCCCCGGACGCGGCCAGATCGTCGGCGCGCCCCACGCAGACCCAGCCGCCCTCGAAGAAGTGCTCCTGCTCCCACGACAACACGTCATCCGAGAGATAGGCCGCCGACGGCAACGTCCGGCTGGCACCGAACGTGGGCGCGAGGACGGACCGCAGGGCCCCCGCGTCGATGGGAGCACGCACGCCGGACATGCCTGTGGACCTCCTTCGAACGGGATCGCGCCCGGATGGGCGCATTTGAACGGCCGTTCAAACCGTTGGAGGAGTCTAGCATCGGGGTCTAGGCCAGGGGAACGACCGGCTCCGACCGAGGGTCAGGCGTTCGACGGGGCTTCGTAGACGAGCTCGCCCTCGATGAACGTGAGCTGCACGTTGGCCTCTGAGATCTCGTGGACGGGTTGATCGAACAGATCCCGGTCCAAGACGACGAGATCCGCATACTTCCCCACTTCGATCGATCCCGTCACGTCGTCGAGGTGGTTCACGTACGCCGATCCCATCGTGAACGCCGCGATCGCCGTGGGGAGGTCGATCCGCTCGTCGGGCAGGAACGGCTCGCTCGGATCGGCGTCATCGCGGTACGCGTAGCCGCTCGGTTCCGTCCGATTCACCGCGACATGCATCTCCTCCAAGGGATCGGGTGACGAAACCGACCAATCGCTCCCGAACGCCAGCACGGCGCCGGCGCGATGCAAGCTCCCGAACGGATACTGCCAGCCGGTCCGCTCGGGGCCGAGGAACGGGATCGTGAGGTGGACCATCTGCCCCTCGAGCATGGCCCACAGGGGCTGGCCGTTCGCGACCACGTTCAGCTCCCGGAACCGCGGGATGTCGTCGGGATGCACGACCTGGATGTGGGCGAGGTGGTGGCGGTGGTCGCTCGGTCCGTTCGCATCGCGAGCCGCCTGGATCGCATCGAGCGCCTCTCGAACGGCTCGGTCCGCCAGCGCGTGGAAATGAACCTGGAACCCTTCGGCGTCGAGACGGGTCACGACGTCCTTCAGGAACCCGGGCTCCACGAACGAGATCCCCGCGTTGTCGGTGAGATGTCCATGTCCATCGAAGTAGGGCGTCAGGGTTGCGGCCGTCCCGTTCTCGATCACTCCGTCTTGCATGATCTTCACGCTGGTCGCGTTGAATCGCCCGACGCGGCCGTTGGCTCGGAGGTCGAGCAGATGCTCGACCTGTTCCATCCCCAGGTGTCGCTGCCACCACAACGCGCCGACGACGCGGGCGGTGAGCTCGCCACGGGCTGCCGCATCGACGTAGGTCCCGTAGCTGCGATACATCAGGTCGTCGTCCACGATCGCGTCCTGCCACGCCGTCACGCCAAGCTGGTTCAGGTAGCGCTGCGCCAGGCGGAGACCCTCGGCGCGCATCTCCGGACCCTCCACGGGGGCCAACACCGATACCAGGCTCATCGCGCCCTCGTTCAGGGTCCCCTGCGGCGAGCCGTCGTCCGTCCGCTCGATCCTCCCGTCGACCGGATCGGGCGTCTCCGCCGTGATCCCCGCCAACTCGAGCGCACGGGTGTTCACCCACGCGGAATGCCCGTCCCTGCTGGGAAGCAGCACCGGCCGATCCGGAACCAGGGAGTCCAAGATCTCCTTCGGCGGCGATCCGCCCGGGAAGACATCCATCGACCAACCGCTGCCCACGATCCAGGCGTCGTCGGGATGATCGTCGGCGTACTCCCGGATGATGCGCTCGTACGCCTCCACCGAGTACGCGTCGGTCAGGTCGCATTGCAGCATGTCCACACCGCTCGCCACCGGGTGGGCGTGGGCATCCTGGAAGCCCGGCAACAGGAGGCGGCCGGAAAGGTCCACCGTCTCCGTCCGCGAACCGATCAACGGCCGCACGTCGTCGTCGGAACCGACCGCGACGATGCGCCCGTCCTTGACCGCGACCGCGTGCGCGATGCTCCGGACGGCATCCACCGTGTAGGCGGGTCCGTTCACGAACACCAGGTCGGCTGAACCGTCCGCGCTCATCTCACCTCTCGTCCGAAGGACGCCGAAGCATACCGTCGCTCACGCCAGTGCCACGAGATCGAGCAGGTCGTCGCTCCAGAAGTCGAGCGTCCCGTCCGGCATCATCAAGACACGGTGCGGCGCAAGCGCTTCCACGAACTCCACATCGTGGCTCACCAACACCATCGTCCCCGGCCACCCCGCGAGGGCTTCCGCGATCGCCGTCCGAGATGGCGGATCGAGGTTGTTCGTGGGTTCGTCGAGGAGGAGCAGGTTCTTCCGCCCCGCGACCAGTTGCGCCAGCGCGAGCTTCGTCTTCTCGCCTCCGGAGAGCGTGCCCGCGTCCTGGAACGCCATCTCCCCCGTCAACCGGAACATGCCGAGCAGCGACCGCAACTGCTGATCCTCCGCGCGAGACTCGGCGTGCATGTGCTCCAAGACCGACGCGTCGTCGCGGATGCCCTCGTGCTCCTGCGCGTAATACCCAAGCTCCGCGCCGTGCCCGAGCCGGAACGAGCCGCGATCGGCATCCGACTGCCCGGCCAGGATGCGCAGGAGGCTCGTCTTGCCCGCGCCGTTCAGACCCATGATCAGCAGTCGTTCGCCGCGACCCACGTCGAACGACACGTCCTCGAAGATCGGCGGACCGCCGTAGCTCTTGGTGAGGTCGTGCGCCACGAGGAGCACCTTGCCGCTGTGCGGCGGCTCGGGGAACCGGAACGTCACGCGCTTCTCCCGCGCGGGTCCCTCGACCTTCTTCGCGGCGAGTTTCTGCACCCGCGTGTCGATCGTCTTGGCCTTCCTCGCTCGCTTCGCCGTCTGGCCACGCATCGAATCGGCGAGCGTCTTCAGCCGGCGGATCTCCTGCTCCTGTCGATCCGCAAGGCATCGGAGCCGGATCTCGTCCTGCTTGCGCGCCTCCCGGTACTGCGAGTAGGTGCCCCGATACTCGACGACCTGATCGCGATCGACGTGCAGGATCCGCGTGATCGACGCGTCCAGCAGCTTCAGATCGTGACTCACCACCATGAGCGCCCCTCGGTACGACGCCAGGAACTTCATCAGCCAGAGCTTCGCGTCGGCGTCCAGGTGATTCGTCGGCTCGTCGAGCATCAACAGGTCGCTGCCGCCGAACAGGATCCGAGCGAGCTCCAGCCGGCGGCGCTCGCCCCCGGAGAGGGCGTGCACCGGCAGGTTCAAACGATCCTGCGCGAGCCCGAGCCCGGCCGTGATCGTGCGCGCCTCGGATTCGGCCGCGTAGCCACCGAGCTCCCGATACTCCTCCTCCAGCCGGGCGAACCGGGCAACGCTTCGATCATCGTGCGACTCCTCGAGCTGGATGCGCGCCTTCTCCAACCGACGCGCGAGATCGACCAGGTCTCGCGCCGCCAAGATGTGCTCCAGGGCGTTGCGGTCATCGTCTGCTCGATGCTGCCGAGGGTCCTGCCGGAGATACCCGAGCGCACCGACGTGGATCGCGCTGCCCGCGAGTGGGAGCGCCTCGCCGGCCAGGACCTTCAGCAGGCTGGTCTTGCCGGCGCCGTTGCGTCCGACCACGCCCATCTTGTCGCCGGCGCGCAGCGTGAAGCTGAGGTCGTGCACGACGGTCTTGCCGCCCACCTCCACCGCGAGGTCGCGCACATCGAGTGTGGTCATGGCTGCGCCTTCCGGCGGATCGCGGAGCGGGAACGGGCTGCGGATCGAGTGGCGATGAGCATCTGGATCGGCCTCCTGGCGGGATACGCGAACCGGGCGCCCGATGCGGCGCGCGGCACTGCCGAGGAGGACCGATCAGCTCATGCCCAACGAGTGTCGCAAACGAGGAGCGCGGTGTCCATCACCGAACGGCGGTGGTTCAGCCGAGCATCCAGAGCTCCTTGAACGGCGTCGTGACGTGCCACGTGGTCTCGAGCCCCTCGGGGATCGACGCCATATCGCCGACGGTGAGCTCGAGCGGCGGGCCTTCGGCGAACTCGATGCGGACGGCGCCTTCCAACACGAGGAGTACCTCGCGCGCGGTCGACGTCCACGTGAGCGGCCCTTGATCGACGAGCGCTCGAGTCATCCCCGCCTGCACACCGTCCGCTTCCACGAAGACGTGCACCTCGCTGCCCGGGATCTCCGGATCCGCCTGCCAGTCATCCGTGTCCGTGCTCGAGACGAACATCCCCGGTCGTGGCTCCATGCCGTCCCCCTTCACCTCTGCGCTGCCGTCGGCGCATCATCGCACGCATCATCCGCTAGCCTCCGGGGCCGGATGCTCCAGCCACGACATGCCACGGCCATCGCCGAGGCCTTCTCTTTGGGAAAAGAGGCCGCGCTCGCCGGGCCGATCGCACGCGGAGAGCAGGGTCAGGTGTGGCGTCTCACGACACCGACCCGCTCGTTCGCCGCCAAGGAAGCGTTCGGCTACCTGAACGTCGACGTGCTCGTCGAGGAAGGCGCCTATCAAGAAGCGGTCCACGCGGCGGGCGTCCCGGTTCCCGCCGTGATCCGCGCCCGAGACGGACGTGCGTTCGCGGAGGTGGACGACGTGCTCGTGCGGCTGGCCGGGTGGGTCGACCTGGAACCGGTAGACCGCAGCCTCGACCCAGAGTTGGTCGGCAGGACCGTCGCGATGATCCATCGCGTGCCGTTCCGCGGGCAGCTCCCGACCCACCCGTGGTACACGGATCCGGTCGGCGCCGCGCGGTGGGACGAGCTTGCGACCGAGCTCAGCGCACGCCGGGCGCCGTTCGCCGAAGCGATCGCCGCCTACCGTGATGAGCTCGTCGCGCTCGAGGCGTTGCTCGAAGCGGGTACGGAGCTCCAGACCTGCCATCGCGATCTGTGGGCCGACAACGTTCTACCGACGACGGCGGGTGGGGTGTGCGTGATCGACTGGGAGAACTGCGGCCTAGCCGATCCGAGCCAAGAGCTCGCGATGGTCCTGTTCGAGTTCGCGGACGGGAGCGCGTCGCGAGCGCGAATGCTCAACGACGCCTACCGCGACGCCGGCGGGCCGGGTCGTGTCCGTCGGCCTGGGGACTTCTCCATGGCGATCGCGCAGCTCGGACACATCGGCGAGATGGCGTGCATCACATGGCTCGATCCCGACGAACCGGAGGTGGAACGGGAACGGGCGATAGCCCGCGTCGCCGAGTTCACGGAACTTGCACTCACACGGAGCTCGATCGAAGATCTCCTGGATTCGGTGGCGTGACTTCCGCCGATGCCGTTGATCACTCCTCGCCGCGTAAGCAGCCGACTCCCTCGTTGATCACCGGCAGTCGTACCGCAGATGTGGCGGGTTCAGGCGATGAGCAGGCGAGCGCCGAGCTCTGCTGCGTCGAGATCGAGGAGGTCGCGATTGCGTTCGACCCACCGGCCTGAGTCGAGGTCCTCGCGGAGACTGTGCACCGCGCTCTGCTCGGCGTCCGACCCGACGCTGGCCCAGACCGAGATCCCGCGACGGACATCGTCGTCCAGGTATGCCTCGGGTCGGCGCCAGTAGGCCTCGAAGAATCCGTCAGCGCAGTCCCAGGGGATGGGCACCGGTTCCATCCGGGCTTCGATCGAGCCAGCCAGCTCGGTCAGCGATGCTAAGACCCTGCAGGCTCTCAAGGCAGCGAACTCGGGCAGGTAGTCGCGCGTCAACCAGAACTGGCTCGGGTCACTGGTGTCGAACGCGAACACCACCACGCGGCGAGCGACGCGTCGCATCTCGCGCAGGCCCGCGATCGGGTCCTGCCAGTGATGGATCGTACAGACAGCCATCGCGGCGTCGAAGGAATGGTCATCGAACGGCAGGTTCTCGGCAGATCCTGCCAAGCATGACGCCGCGTCCGGGAGGCGCTGCGAACGCATCAGCGCCGACGGTTCCACCGCTGTGACGTGGCGGTCGGGGGGCTCGTAGGACCCGGTGCCCGCCCCGACGTTCAGCACCGTTCGGGCGTCGCCGAGCGCAGACGAGATCCGCGCAGCGATCCGCGGCTCCGTGCGCCGCGTCACGGTGTAGCCGGCTCCGATGGTGTCGTACAACTGCGTGCTGGACATGACGCTCTCCGAACGCTTCCGCTGGAAGCTGGTGTCGGAGGGGGGATTTGAACCCCCACGTCCCGCAAAGGACACTAGGCCCTCAACCTAGCGCGTCTACCAAGTTCCGCCACTCCGACGTGGACGAGCAGGAATCCTAGCAACGGCTCCCGAGGAGCGCCCTTACGGGTTCCAGCGCCAGGACAGCCAGAACGTGCAGATCCCGAACACGATCGCGGTCGCGACCGTGATCCGGTCGAGGGTCTTCTCGAGGGCCGTGCCCCCGGCCAGGCCGCCGCCGCCGCCGAACATGTCCGACAGCCCGCTCCCCCGGCCGGAGTGCAGCAGGATCGTGACGATCAGGAACAACCCCGAAAGCACGTCCAGGACGATGATGACCTTGTTCAACATGCGGAACTCCAGCTCAGCTCTCGGACGGAGCCTCGATAGTACGGTCTTCCAAGGGGAAATGGCACGCAGCGAACTGACCTTCGTGTTGCGGGCTGAGGAAGGGCTCCTCCTCCCGGCACCTGGGGAACTGCGCCCGGGGACACCGCGGGTGGAACCGGCAGCCGGACGGCGGGTCGATCGGTGAAGGCACGTCGCCCTCCAGGATGATCCGCTGTTTCTGCCGGGCGATCCGCGGATCGGCCACGGGCACCGCCGAGAGCAAGGCGCCCGTATACGGGTGTTTCGGCGTCCGGTACAGCGTCGAGCCGTTCGCGATCTCGACGATCTTCCCGAGGTACATCACCGCCACCTGGTCCGACACGTGCTTCACCACCGACAGGTCGTGGGCGATGAACAGGTACGTGAGCTTGAACTCCTCCTGCAGATCGTCGAGGAGGTTCAGGATCTGCGCCTGGATCGACACGTCGAGCGCCGACACCGGCTCGTCGCAGACGATCAATTTGGGCCGCAGGGCGAGGGCCCGCGCCACGCCGATCCGCTGCCGCTGGCCGCCCGAGAACTCGTGGGGGTACCGGTTGTAGTGCTCGGGGTTGAGGCCGACCAGCTCCATGAGCTGTTGAACCTCGGACTTCACGTTGTTGCGGGGGACGGTTCCGTGGAGCCGGAACGGGGTGCTGATGATCGTGCCGACGGTCTTCCGAGGGTTCAGCGATGCGTACGGGTCCTGGAAGATCATCTGCATGTCGCGCCGGAGTACGCGGAGATCGTTGCCCTTGAGATGGGTGATGTCCTGTCCCTGGAACCAGATCTTGCCCTCGGATGCCTCGAAGAGCCGCATCACGACCCGTGCGAGCGTGGACTTACCGCAGCCCGTCTCCCCCACCAGGCCGAGGGTCTCCCCCGGGTAGACCTCCAGGTCCACCCCGTCCACCGCATGCACGTCGCCGATCCGATGCTGGATCAGGATCCCGCGCGTGATCGGGAAGTACTTCTTGATCCCCTCGAGCTTGATGAGCGGCTCGCGGGCAGGAGCCGGAGCCGGTTCCTCGCGCTCGTTCACTTGAACGCTCATCGGCGTGCCAGCACCTCCTCGTTGCGGATCCGCTCCTTGTCTTCCAGGCTCAGGTGGCATGCTGCCGCATGGTGGCCGTCGGCCGACAGCAACGCCGGGACATCCGTCTTGCAGACGTCCATCACGTAGGGGCAACGGGGATGGAACGCGCAGCCAGGCGGCACGTTGATGAGCGAAGGCGGGAGGCCTCGGATCGGTACCAGGGGCTCCTTGTCGTCGGCGTCCAGACGTGGGATGGAGCGCAACAGTCCCCACGTGTAGGGATGTAACGGCCGGTAGTAGATGTCGTCCGTGTTCCCGAACTCCGCGGCTTTGCCCGCGTACATCACCTGGATGTTGTCGCAGTGCTCGGCAACCACGCCGAGGTCGTGCGTGATGATGATGACGGCCGCGTTGAACTCGTCCTTCAAGCGGTCGATCAGGTCCAGGATCTGCGCCTGCACCGTGACGTCGAGGGCGGTGGTCGGTTCGTCCGCGATCAGCAGGTCGGGGTTCAGCGCGAGGGCCATGGCGATCATGGCCCGCTGACGCATCCCTCCCGAGAACTCATGCGGATACTGTTTGGCGCGTTCCTCGGGCCGCGGGATGTTCACCTTGCCGAGCATCTCCACGGCCTGTTTGAACGCCTCACCCTTGCTCAGGTCCTGATGCTGGAGGATCGCCTCCGCGATCTGATCGCCCACCTTGTAGAACGGATGCAGCGACGTCATCGGGTCCTGGAAGATCATCGAGATCTTCGAGCCCCGGATCGTGCGCATCTCCTCTTGTGGCAGCTTCAGCAGGTCGACGCCCTGGAACAGGACCTCTCCCGAGATCTCCGCGTACCGGCTGTCGGTGAGCCCCATCACCGTGAGCGAGCTGACGCTCTTCCCCGAGCCCGATTCGCCGACGATGCCGAGGGTTTCGCCCGGGGCCACGCTGTAGGAAACGCCGTCCACGGCTTTGACGATGCCGTCGTCCGTCGTGAAATGAACCTTGAGGTCTTTGACCTCCAGGAGCGGCTCGGCCACTACGTGTACCTCACTCTCGGGTCGAGGAAGGCGTACACCACGTCGACGACGAGGTTCGCGAACGCGATGAAGAGCGCACCGAGGACCGTGACCCCCATGACCATGGGGAAGTCGTTCGTCTCGATCGACTTTACGGCCAGCTGTCCGATGCCCGGGAGCGCGAACAGCGTCTCCGTGATGAACGCGCCACCCAGCAGTCCGCCGATGTCCAGACCGAGCATGGTGACGACCGGGGTCAGCGCGCCACGCAGGCCGTGCTTGAAGACGACGCGTCTCTCCGCGAGGCCCTTCGCCCGCGCGGTGCGGATGTAGTCCTCGCTCATCGTCTCGATGAGGTTCCCGCGGACCATCCGGGCGTAGAACGCGGCCGACGTGACCGACAGCGTGATCCACGGCAGGATGAACTTGCCCTGCTCGATCGACTGCCAGATCGACGAGTCGATCTCGAGCCCCGAGGACGGGGCGATCTGTAACTTGAACCAGAAGAAATACAGGAGTAGCTGCCCGAGCCAGAACACGGGCAACGACACCCCGATCAGTGCGAAGACCATGCCCGCCCGATCCCAGAACGTTCCTCGCTTGATCGCCGAGACGATCCCGATGGGGATCCCCATCAGCAGCCAGAGGATCGCCGCCCCGATCGCGAGCGTCACCGTCACGGGGAGCCGGCGATAGATCTCCTCCTTCACCGGGACGAAGTTCCCGTAGGAGTAGTAGACGTCCTCAGACAGGAACAGGCCCGGCCATGGGATGAGCCCCTTGGCGAACCTCGAGTACTGGACCCAGATCGGTTTGTCCAAGCCGAACGCCTTGCGTGCCGCCGCGATCTGCTCGGGGGTCGTGGTCCGCCCCACCGCGCGGCGCGCGGGGTCTCCGGCCGGGAGTTTGACGAAGATCAGGAACGTCAGGAGCGAGACGACGAACAGGACCAGGATCATGAAGAGGAACCTCCGGATCAGGTACCTGCCCACCGCCTACACCTCCTGTTCGATGTCTCGCGATGGGGAGGGGTCGCGCCCGGCGACCCCTCCCGCATCGAGCACCTCAGTGATGCTCGTACCGTCGTCGACCCGTCAGTGAGCCACCGCCATCTGATCGAACGCCGCGAGTCCGGCGAACTGATCGAAGGAGTAGTTCGTGACGTTGTCCGAGATGATGTCGACCGCGTTGTCGAACAGGTACGGAGCGAACGGCACCACCTCTTCCATCAGGTACTTGTCGAAGTCCGCCCAGCACTGGAACAACGCGTCACCGACGGCCTTGTTGCACTCGTCGATCTTGTCGTTGACGCTCGGCGGCACGTCGACGCCGGTGTAGCCGAACTTCTTGATCTGGTCCGCCGTCGCTCCGAGCCCGTTGTAGTTGCAGCAGCTCGGGTAGAGGCTCTCGGCCCCGAACAGCGGGCTCGCGAACGTGAAGCCGGCGGGGTAATCCTTGCCCCAGGCAGGCCCGAGGCAGATCCCGACCTTCGAGGCCAGGTCGACGCACTTGTTGTACATCGTCGTCCGCTCGAGCTCCTTCACGTCGAACGACATGCCCAGCTGTTCGACGATCGGCTCGATCAGCGCCGCCTGCTTCGGGTACGGATCCTCCCGGTCGGTGACCGCCAGGATGTTCTTACAGACATCCGCGTCGCAGACGCCGTCCTGGTTGGTGTCGTACTTCGACTGGGCCATCTCCGCCTTAGCCTTGGCGATATCGCCTGCCGAGTTCGGCGTGGCGTACGGGTCGTAGTCCTTCAACAGGTTGTTCTGGAGACTGTTCACCATGATGTGGCCGGCGATGTCACCGGTCGTTTCCCCACCACGGAGCTGTCTCATCCCCTGTTTGTCCAACGCCCAGTTGAACGCCTTGCGGACATGGATGTCGTCGAACGGCGGCACCAGGAAGTTGAACGAGATGTACCGGAGCGCGTCCGACGCGTGAACATTGATCTTGTTCTGCAGGTCGGGGTTGGTCTGGTACTCCTTGATCACATCCGGTGGGACCGCGCCGTCCACGACGAAGTCCAACTCGTTCGCCTTGATCTTGTTGTAGAGATCGTCGTTGTTGCCGCCGATCTCCACGGTGATCTCATCCGGGTAGGCCGGCCGCAGGTCGTCGGTGGACGCATCCCAGCTGGGGTTGCGAACGAGGACGATCGAGCGACCCGGCACGTAACCGGAGACTTCCTTCTGCTGCGCAGCCGGAACGCTGAAGTCCAGCTGGTCGGAACCCTGGAACTCGTATGGGCCGGAGGCAACCAGGAACCGCCCGTAGTTCTTGTCGTGACCATCAGCGACCCCGAGAGCTGCTCCCCCGGTCGGCGCCGGCGGGATCGGCGCCGCGGTGGGCATCGCCAATCGATAGCTGAGGTCCGCGGTCGGCTGCGTGACCTGGATCTGGAGCGTGTGGTCGTCGACCGCCTTCATGCCACTGATGGTGTCGGCCTTGCCGCTGCCGTAGTCGTCGAACCCCTTGATCACGCTGTAATAGAAGGAGTACCCGCCGATGTTCGCCTTCGGGTTGGCCGTCCGCTCCATCGCGCGGATGAAGTCCGGGGCCGTGATCTCGACGTTGGTCAGCGGATCGCCGTAATGGATCCCCGGCTTGATCGTGTACGTCCACGTCAGGCCATCGTCGGACACCGTTGGGGCCGCGGCCGCGAGATCCGGAAGGATCTCGGTCCCACCCTCATCGGTCGGCTTTCCGTTGTACGACATCAGCGTGCGTGTCAAACAGCAACGGAAGTACTCCCACGCGACGCTGTAGTACTCCTTCTGCGGGTCGAACGCCGCAGAGACGTCACTCAACTGTGCCATCCGGAGCGTGCCGCCCGACAGGTCGGCGCTGCCCGAGCCGCTGGCACTGCTAGATGAACCACTCCCCCCGCTGTTCCCGCCACACGCGGCGGCCACGAGGCCCAGGACCGCCGCGACGGCGATCACTTTCAATATGCGTTTCAACGGTACCCCCCTTCTTCGTCGTGCCTTACCTTGCGGAACGTTCTCGGTCCGGTGCTTAGCGTCCTCCCTTCGACCTGGTCCACCCCTGGATACGGTCAGCCCATCGTCCGAGGATCGAGGGCATCACGCATCCCGTCACCCACGAGGTTGAAGGCCAGGGTCGTGAGGAACAGTGCGAGGCCGGGGAAGATCATGAGCCAGGCCGCATACGTGAAGGCGTCACCGGCCGACGACAGCATCGCCCCCCAGGACGGTGTCGAGTCCGGAACGCCGACCCCCAGGAACGACAGGCCGGCCTCGAACAGGATGTTCGACGGGATGATCAGCGTGGTGAAGACGATGATCGGGGCTGCCACGTTCGGCAGGATCTCGCGCATGACGATGCGGAAGTTCGAGGACCCGAGGGACCTGGATGCCTCGACGAACTCCTTCTCGCGCAGCGAGAGCACCTGTCCTCGGATGATGCGCGCGATGTACGGCCAACTGAACAACCCGATGATCAGGCTCACCAGCATCAACCCCGGCTTGATGAAGCCCCCGAGGCAGCCCTCCTTGTTCGCACCACAGGCCGCCGCGAGTCCCAGCGCCAACAGCAGGATCGGCAGCGAGAGGACCACGTCGGTGGTGCGGGAGATCACCGTGTCGACCTTGCCGCGGTAGAAGCCGGCGACCATGCCGAGGACCACGCCGATCACCAGGGCGAGTCCCGTGGCGAAGAACGCGATGATCAACGAGGTCCGAGCGCCGTAGAGGATCCGGATGAACAGATCGCGCCCCGTCTTGTCGACCCCCAGCCAGTACTCCCTGCTTGGTCCGCTGGGGAGACCGAACGAGTCCAGCGCTTTCAGGTTGACGTCGTTCGGACCATGGTGCGTGATCTTGGTGAAGAGAGGAGCGGCGATCGCCAGCAGGATCATGATGATGACGATCACCACGCCGGCCAACGCCCACCGGTCCCGTTTGAACTGCCGCCAGAAGAGCTCCCACGGGGAGCGACCGGCGATCTCTTTGTTTGGGCCTGGACCGGTATCGGGAGCCTCGTTGCCGGTGCCTACGGCCTCCGCCTGGACGGCCTTGATGTTCGCCTCGACGTCCCGTGGCGTTCTCATACCAGGGCTCGCATGTTAGGAGCATCCCCCCTGCTCGGCAATCCAGGGGCGGATGTTACGGCAGGAATCCGCAATCCGCATCCACCTGGGCTTTCTGCGTCTTCAGGAGGTCATGAGGGACGCGAGCCGTGGCAAGATGTCGATCCCTCGGAGCTGTCCGAGCGAACCGGTCGCGCATGCATGCTCCCCGAACGTCGTTGAGCCATCGGTGTTGACCCCCCCACCGCTCACGAGGAGCGGGACCGGGTCGGCCGTATGCGCCTTCCGCACGCACGAGGTGGCGTGATCGGCGGTGACGGCGACGATGGTTGACGCCGGATCGAGGGATCCGAGGATCTCGGAGAAGAACCCCGCGTCGATCGCAGCGATCACGTCGCGCTTGTCTTCCGCCCGCCCATCGTGGGCCGGAACGTCGGGCCCCTTGATGTGGACATAGAGCGCGTCGTAGCCACCCAGCGCTTCAACCGCCAGGCGCGCCCACTCCCCGTACTGGCCGGTCGCCACGTCGATCGGGGCGTCGATCGTCAGACGAGAGGCGGGCACAGGATGCATACCCAGCATCTTGGCGATGCCCCGTTCGACCGGCATCTCCACGAAACACCCCCAATCAGGCCCGAACCGCGATCGGATGTCCTGAAGCTTGGGGAGGTGGTCGCCGCCGTCGCGCGTGAGGATCAGGTTGCCGGGCAGCTTCCCGCGTCGTCGCCGCTCCGCGTTCACTTCGGAGACGTCGAGGATCTTCGCGGCGTCCTCGACGAACCGGTTGGTGAGCTCCGCCGCGAAGTGCGCCTCGTCGGTGTCGGCGAGCGGTTCGCACCGCACGACCACGGGCTCGAACGTCTCGAGCGCGACGCCGAGCGAGCCCTCCTTGCGGTACGCGGGGTCGGTATTGGTCACCTCCGCCGACAGCGATCCGACATCGGCCCGGATCACGAGCGACCCTCGATGCTCGACGGTCGACTTCAGCGTGAACGTCGCCCCTGGGAGGGAGAGGTGTTCGTTGACCTCCTCGGCGAGCGCGCGAGCCTCCTCGGACGAGAGATCGCGACCCACGCGGCGATCGAGGATCTCGGGCCACGCCGCTGTCGCGAAGTTGACGCGATATGCCAAGTCGCCGTCGCGGACGTCCATATCTGAGCCGACAGCCTCGACCACCCCGCGTCCTGGATGTTCCTCGCGGGGGTCGTACCCGAGGATCGCGAAGACCGCGATATCCGACTCCGGCGCGATCCCGTCGCCCACCGTGACGACCACACCTGTCCGACCCCGAGACGCGAGCGCGTCCAATGCGGGCGTCGGCGCCGCCTCGAGCGGCGTTCGCAGATCGAGCTCGGGGACGGGATCGTCGCCCAAGCCATCCAGACACACGTAGAGGAGCTTCCGCATCGTTCGCCCCTTCACCGGTACTTGACGATCAGCGCGAGGTCTTCCGGCTCCAAGCTGGCGCCGCCGACGAGGGCACCGTCGATCTCGGGGTGCGCCATGAAGTCGCGGATGTTCCCCGGCTTCACGCTGCCGCCGTACTGCACCCGGACCGATCCGGCGACCCCGGCATCGAACCGTTCGGAGAGTGCCGCCCGTATCGCCTGCACGACCTCACCCGCGTCGGCTGGCTCGGCGTTGCGACCCGTCCCGATCGCCCAGATCGGCTCGTACGCGACGACCGCGGTGGACGCCTGGTCGGCCGTCACATCCTCGAACGCCCGACGTACCTGTTGTTGCACCTTGGACGTGGTCCCGTCGGCGTCTCGCTCCTCGGCCGTCTCCCCGACGCAGACGATCGGCGTCATCCCATGCGCGAAGACGGCGCGAACCTTCTTGTTGACCAACCGATCGTCCTCACCGAACAGCTGGCGGCGCTCGGAGTGACCGACGATCACGTAGTCCACGCGGAGCGCGACCAACATGAGCGGCGAGATCTCACCCGTGAACGCCCCTTCGTCCTCGGGGTGCACGTCCTGCGCGCCGAGGCCGTAGCCCAGGCGATCCGAGTCGATCAGGGTCTGCACCGACCGTAACGCCGTGAAGGCCGGGCAGATCACGACCTCCACCTTCTCGGCGTCGTCCTTGTCCAACAGGTACGACAGCTTCTGCACCGCCTGGATCGCCTCCAGGTGCGTCTTGTGCATCTTCCAGTTCGCCGCGATGATCGGGCGTCGTTCGGTCACGTGGGCTCCTCCAGGATCGTGATGCCGGGCAGGGCGCGTCCCTCCAGGAACTCGAGGGATGCTCCCCCGCCGGTCGAGAGATGATCGAAGGCGTCGTCGAGCCCGGCTCGGTGGATCGCGAGCAGACTGTCGCCGCCGCCGATGACGGAGAACGCGTCCGCCGCCGCGACCGCGCGGGCGATCGCGGTCGTGCCGGAGGCGAACGGCTCGAGCTCGAAGACACCCATCGGCCCGTTCCACAGGACCGTCTTGGCGCCGGCGATCGTCCGCGCGAACGCCTCGATGGTGCGAGGGCCGACATCGAGGCCGCGCCATCCGTCCGGGATCGTGTCCGCCGGAACCACCGTCGTGGGGGCGTCGGCCGAGGCCTCCTCCGCAGCCACCACATCCAGTGGAAGCACGATCGTGACGCCGCGTGCCTCGGCTCGCTCCCGGGCCACCCGGACCTCGTCGAACCGATCCGGTTCGACCAGGCTCGCCCCGATCCGCCCGCCTGCCGCCGCGATCAACGTGAACGCCATCGCGCCCCCGATCAGGAGGGCGTCGACACGCTGCGCGAGGGCATCGATCGTCGCGAGCTTGTCGGAGACCTTCGCCCCCCCCAGGATCGCGACGTAGGGCCGCGCGGGATCGCGGCGCAACCCGCCCAAGACCTCGATCTCCCGCTGGAGGAGCCGCCCGGCCACGGCCGCTCGACCCGATGCGAGCATCAGCTCCGGGAGGGCGGAGACGCTCGCGTGCGCACGGTGGACCGCGCCGAACGCGTCATCCACGTACGCGTCGGCCAACCCGGCCAGCGCGCCGGCGAACACCGGATCGTCCGCTTCTTCCCCCGGATCGAAGCGGAGGTTCTCCAGCAGCACCACGCGGTCCGACGGCAGCTCCGGTGGCGCGGGCGTCGTCATCGCGGCCACTGGCTCGCCGAGCAACTCTGCCAGACACGCCCCGACCGGAGCGAGCCGCAACCCTTCGCTGACCGAACCCTTCGGACGTCCGAGATGGGACGCCACGACGAGGGACGCGTCTCGGCGCAACAACTCGTGCAGGGTGGGGAGCGTTCGGCGGATCCTCGCGTCGTCGGCCACAGCGCCGCCATCCAGCGGGACGTTGAAGTCCGCCCGGACGAAGATGCGCCGTCCGGCGACGTCGCCGAGATCGTCGAGCGTGCGGAGCGTCACCGTGCGGACGCGACCCGCTGCACCAGGTCGACGAGCCGGTTGGAGTATCCCCACTCGTTGTCGTACCAGCCCATCACCTTGACCATGTTGCCTAACACCATGGTGAGCGGCGCGTCGAACGTGCACGATGCCGGCGAGCCGACGATGTCGGACGACACGATCGGGGCTTCGGAGTAGACGAGCACCTTGCTGAGCGGTCCCGACTCGGATGCCGCGCGGAACGCGCTCTTCACGTCGTCGACCGAGACGTCTCGTCCGAGGATCGCGGTGAAGTCCGTGATCGAGCCGTCGGCGACCGGTACCCGCAGGGACTGTCCATCCAGTCGTCCCTTCATCGCCTCGAGCACCAGGCTCGTGGCGCGCGCGGCACCCGTCGAGGACGGGATGATGTTGAGCGCGGCCGCGCGGGCTTCGCGGAGGTCCTTCGAAGGGCCGTCCACCAATGCCTGGGTCCCGGTGTAGGCGTGCACGGTGGTCATCAGCCCACGCTCCACGCCGAACGCGTCGTCGAGGACCTTCACCATCGGAACGAAGCAATTCGTGGTGCAAGAGGCGTTCGAGATGACCTTGTGCTTCTCGGGATCGTAGGTGTCGTCGTTCACCCCGACGACGAACGTCGCGTCGACGTCCTTGCCGGGGGCGGAGATCACGACCACGGGGGCGCCGGCCACCAGGTGCTGGGCGGCTTTGTCCCGATCCGTGAACAGCCCCGAGCTCTCGAGGACGATGTCGACCCCGAGGTCCTTCCAGGGGAGCGCTTTCGGGTCGCGTTCCGCGAGGATCTTGAGCGTGGCTCCGTCCACCTTGATGCCGTCGTCGACCACCTCGACGTCGCCGGCGTAGGTCCCCAGGATCGTGTCGTACTTCAGGAGATGGGCCATCAGCTCGACCGGGAGCAGGTCGTTCGCGGCCACGAAGTCGAAGTCCGCACCTCGCTCCTTGGCTGCTCGCAGGAAGTTCCGGCCGATGCGGCCGAACCCGTTGATCCCGATCTTCGTGGTCATGGAGTCCTCCTTGGAGGTGGCGACGGCAGGGCGAGCTTCATCCTAGTCAGCGAGGCGCACCGCCGACCGGGCCGCACGTCCCTCGGCGTCCGGGACTAGCTCCGCTCCAGGTCGCGGTGCTCGACGGCCACGGGCTGCCCACGCTCCCGGAAGTACCGGGCCAGCTCCTCGGCCACCACGACCGACCGATGATGTCCGCCGGTGCAGCCGATCGCGATCGTGAGGTAGGCCTTCCCCTCCTCCACGTAGCCGGGGATGATCACGTCGAACAGCCCCCGGATCCGTTCGATGAACGCGCGGTACTGCGGCTGCCCCTCGACGTACGTGCTGACGCGCTCGTCGGTGCCGGGCAACGGACGGAGCTCGTCGATCCAATGCGGGTTGGGGAGGAACCGGACGTCGAACAACAGGTCCGCGTCGCGCGGGGCACCGTACTTGAAGCCGAACGAGATCAGCGACACCTTGAGGCCGTGCTCGGGCGGGGATTCGGCGAACACCTCGCGGATCTTCTCTCGGAGCTCGTGGGGCGTGAGATGTGACGTGTCGATGATCAGGTCGGCCTGGCCGCGCAGGCTCTCCATCATCAAACGTTCCTTGCGGATGCCCTCCACGACCCGGTCGGCCGGAGCGAGCGGGTGGCGGCGACGGGTCGCCTCATAGCGGTTCACCAGATCGTCGTCGGCGGCATCCAGGTACAGGATCCGGTACTCGATCCGTTCGGCATCGAGCTCCTCGAGCGCCTTCGAGAGCTCGCCGAAGAACACGCCGCCGCGGGCGTCGACCACGATCGCCACGCGCGCCGGACCGCCGGGCCGGGACGCGAGCTCCGCCATCTTGGCCAGGAGCGCCGGCGGGAGATTGTCCACCACGAAGTACCCGAGGTCCTCGAGCGAGTGCGCGGCCTCGGATCGGCCCGCCCCCGACACGCCGGTGATCAGCGTGAACGCGGGCGACGCCTGCGGCTCGTCTTGGTCCGGGACCGGCTGGATCGCGCGCGGCATCAGGCACTCACCCGCTGTGACGTCGCCGCGATGTCGTGGAGGTGCTCGTACACGGCCGCGGCAAGCTCGAGCCCGATCCCCGGCGTGGCGGCGATCTCGTCCGGGGTCGCCTCGCGCAGCCGCGAGAGGGACCCGAACCGTTTGAGCAGCGCCTTCTTCCGCGAGGGACCCACGCCGGGGACCTCGTCGAGCGGAGATGCGAGAGCCCGCTTCTCCCGCTTCTGCCGGTGATACGTGATCGCGAACCGGTGCGCCTCATCGCGGATGTGCTGCAGGACGAACAGGGCCTCGGAGCCGCGCGGGATCATGAGCGGCTCCGGACGGCCTGGGATGTAGACCTCCTCGAGGCGCTTCGCCAGACCGATATGCGGGATATCCAATCCGAGATCGGCGAGCACCGCGCTGCAGACGCCGAGCTGTCCCTTCCCGCCGTCGATCACGACGAGCGACGGCGGATAGGAGAATCGGCGGCCCCGCGTCGCCGTGCTGTCCCGCTCGGCCAGGAGCCGGGCGAACCGACGCCGAAGCATCTCCTCCATGCTCGCGAAGTCGTCTTGCCCCGGCACACCGGCGATCGCGAACCGCCGGTAGTCGCTGCGCTTCGGCAGGCCGTCCTCGAACACGACCATGGATCCCACCTTGTCGGTCGGGCCGAGGTTCGAGATGTCGTAGCACTCCATGCGGAGCGGTGCCTGCGGGAGGCCCAGCTGATCCGCGAGCTCGGAGAGGGCCCGCGAACGGGCCCCGAAGTCCGACGCGCGCTTCAGCTTGTGCCGATGGAACGCCTCGGCCGCGTTGCGCGTCACCGTCTCGCAGAGCTGCCGCTTGGCGCCGCGCTCCGGGACCGCGATCGTCACCTTGGTCCCCCGGCGCGCTGCGAGCCATGCCTCGAGGACCTCGCGGCCATCGGGGAGTGCGGGGACGAGGACGCGCGTCGGGACCTCCTGGCGTTCCATATAGAGCTGGCGCACGAACGACGCCACGAGCTCGGCGCGATCGAGATCCTCGACCCGATCCACGACCCAGCCGCGCCGTCCGAGAACCCGACCGCCTCGCACGAAGAACACCTGGAAGGCCGCCTCGAGGTCGTCCTCGGCCATGCCGATCACGTCCAGGTCCTCGGGCTGCGCGAGGACCATCTCCTGGGTCTCCATCGCCCGGCGAGCCGCGGCCAGCTGGTCACGGAGCTTCGCGGCCTGCTCGTACTCCTGGCGCTCCGCCGCGCCGGCCATCTCCCGCTCGAGTCGCGCGATCACCGGGCGCGTGGTCCCGGACAGGAAGTCGCCGAGTGCATCCACATCGGCGCGATACGACCCTTCGGTGACCCCGGTGACCTGCGGTACACACGGACCCGAACACCGGCCGATGTCGTAATAGAGGCACGGACGCGCAGCCCGAGCGCGCTGATCGAAGAAGCTGTTCGTGCACGTGCGGACCGGGAACACGCGCGTGAGCGCGTCGAGCGTGTCCCGGATGGCCCAGGCGTGTCCGTAGGGACCGAAGTACCGGACGTTCTTCCGCTTCGCGCCCCGAAGGACCTGAGCGCGCGGCCACGTCTCCCCCACCGTCAAGGCAAGGAACGGGTACGACTTGTCGTCGCGGTAGCGGATGTTGAACCGCGGAAGGTGGGTCTGGATCAGGTTGTACTCGAGCATCAGCGCGTCAACCTCGGTCGACGCGAGCATCCACTCCACGGTCGCCGCCGCCTCGGTCATGGCCTGGGTCCGGGGATGGAGCGGCTTCCCCCAGTAGCTGAGCAGGCGCTTGCGGAGCGACCGCGCCTTGCCCACGTAGACCACCCGCCCGTCGGCGTCGCGGAAGAGGTAGGCCCCCGGGGCGTCGGGGATCGACGACGTTTCGGGTCGGGGGACGCTCACCCGTCCATCCTAGTGGGAGCCTCCCACAGGGCCGGCGAGCGGGGTGTTACTTCTTGGCGACGATGAACGTCCCGGTCATGGACGTCGGGTGGAAATCGCACTGGAACCAGTACGTACCGGCGTCGAGTGCCCCGATGTTGTATTTCGTCGTCGTCTGCCCCGGGTTGGGATCCGTGAGCGATGAGAACAGCGGGTTCTGCAGGTCCGAGGAGCTCGGGTAGATCGAGAAGTCGTGGGCGACGGAGTCCTGGTTCTCCAGGCTCACCGTGAACTTGTCGCCGGGCGTGACCGCCAGGCAGTTGAGGTCGAATGCCGTCCCGGATGCCACGATCGTGAGGGCAAGGTTCCCGGTCGGTGCACACGTTCCAGCGGAGCTCGGGATGCTCGTCGGGGTCGGGCTCGGCTGAGCGAGGAGCAGATCGTCGACGGAGCCCTCCACGCCGAGGAAGAGATCCTGGGAGGCGACGTCGTACCACGCGAGGTACACGTGCGAACCGTCCGGCGCCACCCCGACCGAGGGGAACGCCCCGCCCAACGCGCGTCGGACATCCACCGGGGTGAACGTCTGCCCGTCGTCGCTCTTCGCCAATTGGATCGATCCGGACGTCGCGTCGTACCACGTGACGTACGTGGCGCCGCTGTCGTCGACGGCGACGCCGGTGGTCTCGGCTTGGTTGCCGGAGCCGCCGGCCGGTTTCGCGTCGGCGACCTTGACGTCGGTCCAGCCGGCGTCCACGGGGGTCGCGACGTACACGGCATCGGCGGTGTAGTACGCGATGTGCGGCTGACCGTCTTTGTCGATCGCGAGTGACGGCGCCGATGCCTGAACGCCTGCATGGACGGGCTCGACCGTCCATGCCGTGCCGCTCTGCCGTGCCGCTTCGACCTCGCCGGATGAGGCGTCGACGAACACCACGATCGGACCATCGGGCGTGAACCCGACCTGCACCGGACCCGGCTGGGGGCATCCACTGCACAGCGGGGTGGAAGCCACGACCTCGGAGGACCACTTGTCGTTCTTGCGAGTGGCCAACCGGATCTCTTCTCCGGTGGCGCTGTCGATCCCGAACGCCACCCACGGCACCCCGTCGGCATCGACCGCGACCGAGGGACGCCCCACCGGCCCGGCCTGATCGAGTCGCGGCCACGGGTAGACCTGGGTCGCCGTGAAGCTGTCGGTCCCGTCCGCGTACCAGACGCCGTCCGGTCCGGTCCACACGACGTGTTTGCCGCCGTTCGCGTCGAGCGCGATGTTGGTCCCGTTGGTGTTCTTCGCGGTGGCGCCGATCAACGAGTCGACCGTCGCCGGACCGTACGGGATGTAGATCCCGTGCGGCGTGTCCTGGACCTGTGCCGCCGCCCCCCGGGTCCAGGTCGCGTTGGCGCTGAGGCTGGCGACGCCGACGGCGGCGCCAGCCTGCGATTCCTGCGTCGTCGTCGGCAGCGTGGAGATGTACGGCGCGCCGATGGGGCGCGGGATCGGGATCGCGTCCGCCGCGAGCTTGGCGGGGAACGTGAAGTACGACAGGTAGGGGATCCCGTCCTTGTCGACCGCGACCGCGTTGCCCAGCCCAGCGTTGTCGAGGTTGTCGGCGACGAACGGAACGAACGCGACACCCGAGCCGAAGTCGACCGTGGCCTGCGGCGGTGGGTTGTTGCACGCGGCCGCGAGCAACGCCACCGCGCACGAGAGGATCACCAGGCGCTTGGACACGTCGGCGGGGATACTAGCAAGCATCCTCACGCCTGCGGGACAAGCTCCCATGCGTCCGTTTCCTCGGCCGGCGCCCGTCCCAGCACCTCCGCGAGGAACCGCCCCGTGTAGGAGTCTGGGTTCGCCGCGATCGCCTCCGGCGACCCGGTCGCGACGATCATGCCGCCCATGTCGCCGCCCTCCGGCCCCAGGTCGATGATGTGATCGGCGGTCTTCACCACGTCGAGGTTGTGCTCGATCACCAGGACGGTGTTGCCCGTCGCAACGAGGCGCTGCAGCACGCCGAGCAGCTTGCGGATGTCCTCGAAATGCAGGCCGGTCGTCGGCTCATCCAGCACGTAGATCGTGTTGCCCGTGGCGCGCTTGTGCAGCTCGGACGAGAGCTTGATGCGTTGCGCCTCGCCGCCCGAAAGCGTCGGCGCCGGCTGTCCGAGCTTGATGTAGCCGAGCCCGACCTCCGACAGCGTCTGCATGTGCCGATTGATCGGGGGGATGTTCTGGAAGAACTCGAGCGCCTCGTCCACGCTCATCGCCAGCACGTCGGCGATCGTGCGGCCCTTGTACTTCACCTCGAGCGTCTCCCGGTTGTATCGGCGACCCTTGCAGACCTCGCACGTCACGTAGACATCCGGCAGGAAGTGCATCTCGATCTTGATCTGCCCGTCTCCCGCGCAGTTCTCACAACGACCACCCCGCACGTTGAACGAGAATCGGCCCGGCTGGAACCCTCGCAGCCGGGCCTCCGGGACCTGGGCGAACAGCTTCCGAACGTGGTCGAACACCCCCGTGTACGTGGCCGGATTCGACCGAGGCGTTCGGCCGATCGGCGACTGATCGATGTCGATCACCTTGTCCAGCTGTTCCCAGCCGACCATCCGTCTGTGCTTCCCCGGGAGCAGCCGCGACCGATACAGCTTCTGCATCAGCGCGCGGAGGAGCACGTCCTGCACCAGCGTCGACTTCCCGGATCCGCTGACGCCCGTCACGCAGACGAACAACCCGAGCGGGATCTCGGCCGTCACGTTGCGGAGGTTGTGCTCGTTGACACCCTCCAACCGGAGGCGACGCCGCCCCGGGGTCCGGCGGACCTGCGGCGTGGGGATCTGTCTGCGACCCGAGAGGAACGCGCCGGTCAACGAACGTTCCTCTTCGAGGAGCCCCTTCAGATCCCCCGAGTAGACGATCTCGCCGCCGTGCTCCCCGGCCAGCGGACCGATGTCGACGATGTGGTCGGCTTCCATGATCGTCGCCTCGTCGTGCTCGACGACGATCAGCGTGTTGCCGAGGTCGCGGAGCCGCAGCAGCGTGTCGATCAGCCGACGGTTGTCACGCTGATGCAGTCCGATCGACGGCTCATCCAGGATGTATAGGACGCCCACCAGACCGCTGCCGATCTGGGTCGCCAGGCGGATCCGCTGCGCTTCGCCGCCCGCGAGCGTCCCCGCCGCCCGTCCGAGCGAGAGGTAGTCGAGTCCCACGTCCACCAGGAACCCCAGCCGCGAGCGGATCTCCTTCATCAGGCGTTCGGCGATCATGTGCTCGCGTTCGCTGAGATCCACCGTCTCGACGAAGTCGAGCGCGTCCCGGATCGCCTTCGCGGTCAGCTCCGAGATGTTGATGCCACCGACCGTGACCGCCAGGCTCTCGGGGCGCAGACGCATCCCTTTGCACACGCGACAGGGGATCTCGCGCATGAACTGCTCGAGCTTCTCGCGCGCGGCGTCCGAGTCCGTCTCGCCGTGCCGGCGCTCGATGTTCGGGATGCAGCCCTCGTACGTGGTGTGGTACGAGCGCTGTCGGCCGTACCGGTTCTTGTACCGAACGAAGACCTCCTGGTCGGAGCCGTAGAGGACGACCTCGCGCGCGGCCTTCGAGAGCTTCTTCCACGGGGTGTCCAGCGAGAAGCCGTGCGCCTCTCCGACGGCTTCGAGCACCCGGTACCAGTACTCGAGGGTGTTGCTCGCCCACGGCGCGAGCGCGCCCTCGTTGATCGACAGATCGAGATGCGGAACGACGAGCTCTTGGTCGACCTCCAGCCGCGTCCCGAGCCCGTCGCAGGTGGGGCACGCACCGTACGGCGAGTTGAACGAGAAGTTCCGCGGTGCCAGCTCATCGAACGAGATCCCGTCGAACGTGCACGCGAGCTTCTGCGAGAAGTTCTGGATCTCCTCGCCGCCGTCGTGCGTCTCTACGGCGATCGCGGCGATCCCCTCGGCCAGCTCGAGCGCCGTCTCGACCGAATCGGCGACGCGGCGGCGGATGTCGGGCTTCGCGACTAGACGGTCGACGACGACCTCGATCGTGTGCTTGTACGTCTTCGGGAGGCGGATCGGTTCCGAGAGATCCCGCATCTCGCCGTCGATCCGCGCACGGGGGAACCCCTTGCGAGCCAGGTCTCCGAGGAGCTTCTCGTACTCCCCCTTGCGGCCGCGGACCATCGGTGCGAGCACCTGGAACCGCGTGCCCTCGGGGAGCTCCATCACCTGATCGACGATCTGCTCTGGGGTCTGACGGCCGATCGGGCGACCGCAGCTCGGACAGTGCGGCCGGCCGACCCGGGCGAACAGCACGCGCAGGTAGTCGTAGATCTCCGTGATCGTCCCGACCGTGGATCGCGGGTTCCGGCTGGTCGACTTCTGGTCGATCGAGATCGCCGGCGACAGCCCTTCGATGAAGTCGACGTCGGGCTTCTCCATCTGACCCAAGAACTGCCGGGCGTACGACGACAACGACTCCACGTAGCGGCGCTGGCCCTCGGCGTAGATCGTGTCGAAGGCGAGCGACGACTTGCCGGAGCCGGACAGGCCCGTGAACACGATCAGGCGGTCACGGGGGAGGTCGAGCGTGACGTTCTTCAGGTTGTGCTCACGGGCGCCATGGATGACGAGCCGCTCGGTGCCCACGGAGGTCAGTGTAAAGGTGACGCCCGACACGGCGTTCCGCCTATCCTTCGCGGATGGACAGAGACCTCCGTGACACCCCGCTCTACAAGGACGTCGAAGGATTCTTCGAACGGGCGCTCAGCCCGGGCTTCGGGCGATACGACGACGTCTCCGACCCCCGGCCCTCTCCAGACGGGCGCTGGATCGCGTTCCGAGGCGACGTCCTCGAGCGGTTGGAGGGTCATGCCCTCGGCCGGATCGGCCTGGTGGCGACGGACGGGAGCACCGAACGCCGGATCACTCACGGTCCGAACGACGACGACCAGCCCCGGTGGTCGCCCGACGGACGGACCTTGACGTTCCGGTCGGATCGCGGAGCCGAAGGCAAGCATCAGCTCTTCGCGCTCGACGTCGACACGATCGGTGAGGCACGGCCCCTCCCCCAGGTCGACGGCGTCGCAGAGTTGCATACCTGGTCGCCGGACGGTTCCCGGCTGCTCGTGGTGGTGGCGGGCCTCGAGGCCGAGCAGTCCGACGCGGTCGGGTCCGGCGTCGTGGGAGCAGGCGGCGAGCTCCCGCCGTGGATCCCGTTCGTGGAGTCGTCCGATGGGGTCGGCGCCACGCGACGCCGACTGGTGACGATGGACGTCGGCTCGGACCGGGTTGCCCCCGCGTGCCGCGAGGACCTGAACATCTGGGAGGCGGCATGGTGCGGGGACGGGCGGATCGTCGCCGTCGCCTCCGACGAGCCCGGTGAGAGCGCCTGGTACCACGCACGCGTCGTGATCATCGACCTCGACACCGCCACCGAGCGAACCCTCTACGAGACCGACGTTCAGCTGGGATGGGCGTCCGGGGCACCCGACGGCGGCATGGTCGCCGTCGTCGAGGCGGTCTGCAGCGATCGCCTGATCGTCGCCGGCGACCTGCTGTTGATCGATCCGGAGAGCGGCGAGGTCCGGCGCGTCGACACGCTCTCGGTCGACGTGGCGTGGTTGTCCTGGCGTGCCGACGGCGCGCTGCTGGCCGTCGGGGTGCGTGGCCTCGACACGGTCCTGCTCGACGTGGATCCGGTCGCCGGCGTCGCGAAGGAGCGCTGGGTCACGAGCGACGCAGGGGGTGGGTTCTTCCTGTCGGCGTTCCATGTCGGCGACGATGTGGTCCTCACGCGGAACGCTGCTGCGCGACCGCCCGAGATCGTCGTGGTCACCGACGGCGAGCCGCGGACGCTGGTTTCGACCGCCACCGACGGGACCGCGGTGGTCGCGTCGACGGTGGCCTCGCGACAGGTGCTCACGTGGAACGCCCCCGACGGCCTCGAGATCCAAGCGTTCCTCACGCTGCCGCACGGGGAAGGGCCTTTCCCGCTGATCCTCGACGTCCACGGTGGGCCGGTGTGGGCCTACGCCGACGCGTGGCCGGGCGCATACCTCGGTCTGTTCCTGGCACGCGGCTACGCGCTCCTCCAACCGAACCCTCGCGGGTCTTGGGGACGCGGAAGGGACTTCGCATCGGCCGTCGTCGGAGACATGGGCGGGGCGGACTCCCTCGACCTGCTCGCAGGCGTGGACCATGTGATCGAGCTCGGGGTGGCGGACCCCGCGCGCATCGGCGTGTTCGGTGGGAGCTACGGCGGCTTCATGGCCGCGCTCCTGCCGTGTCTGGATCAGCGGTTCGCCGCGTCGGTCTCGATCGCCCCGGTGACCGATTGGTACTCGGAGCGCTACGACAGCAACCTCGGGGTCTGGGCGCAGGACTTCCTGGGCGGCGATCCGCACGAACGGCAGGCGCACTATCACGAACGGAGTCCCGTTCTGCTCGCCGACCGCAACCGGACGCCGACGCTGCTCACCGCCGGCTACCGCGATCGCGCTACGCCGATCGGGCAGGCGACCGAGTTCTACCGGGCGCTCCGCGAACACGACGTGCCCGCCGATCTCGCCCTGTATCCCTTGGAGGGTCACGGCGTCCGGACGTTCCCGGGTTTGATCGACCTGGTGACCCGCACGATCGGCTGGTTCGAGCGCTTCATGCCGCCGGGTCCGACGGCTGGGTAGGCTGGGCGCATGGCGACCCACGAGGAACTCGAACAGCTGTCCACGAAGGAGCTCCACGAGCGTGCGATCGCACGCGCGAAGCACCACTTCGACGTGGGCTTCCTCTGGGATCTCGTGAAGGCGCTCCCTGTGGCGGAGGAGGTCATCGGCGACGACGAGCGGAGCAAGGTCGACATCGTCCGCCCCCTGGCGCTGATCAACGATGTCGGGGACGCCGGCGAGGGCGAGCTGGGCGAAGCCCTTCGACCGATGTACGTCGCGTACCTGGAGGAGCACCCCGACGCCTGAGCGCGACCTGCTCTCCTACCGGGACGAGTTCCCGGTGCTCGATCGCAAGACATACCTGATCAGCGCGTCGCTCGGACCGGTGTCGACGCGATCCCAGGCGTACCTGGCCGAGTACATGGACGCGTGGGCGACCAAGGGCGCGCCCGATCACGTGTGGATGGAAGACATCTTCCCGCGCATGGCCGCGTTGAAGCGGACGTTCGCGGCGCTCACCCGTTGCGACACGGACGAGCTCGCGATCACCACGAACATCTCGATCGCGTTGGCGACGATCGCCACGTGCCTCGACTTCGCGGGTGACCGCCGTCGGGTGATCCTGTCCGAGCTCGATTTCCCGACCGACGGGCACGTCTGGCTCGCGCAGCAGGCGCGGGGCGCCGAGCTCGTCTGGCTGAAGTCGGAGGACGGCTTGACGATCCCGCTGGAGGCCTACGACGAGGCGATCGACGAACGCACGGCGATCGTGATGGTGAACCGCGTCCTCTACCGCTCGAGCGCGATCGTCGACGCGAAAGCCGTGTGCACGATGGCCCGCGAACGCGGCGCGCTGTCGTTCGTGGACGACTACCACGGGATCGGGATCGTTCCATTGGATCTGCATGACCTGGGGTGTGACCTGTACACCGCGGGGACGCTGAAGTGGCTGCTCGGCGGGCCCGGCATGGTGTTCCTCTACGCGCGGCGCGACCTGCTCCCGACGTTGGAGCCGGCGGTGACCGGCTGGTTCGCTACGCGCGAGCCGTTCTCCTTCGACACGCAGCATCTCGACTACCACCCGAGCGCCCGACGCCTCGAGCACGGGACACCCCCTGCGCCCGTGTTCTTCATCGCCCAGGGAGGGCTCGACATCATCAGCGAGGTCACGCCCGAGCGGATCCGCGCGCGCCAGGGCGAACTGACCGACCACGTGATCGCGAGCGCCGACGAGGCGGGACTGCCGGTGCGCACGCCGCGCTCACGCGATGCGCGGGGCGGCGTCGTGAACGTCGGCGTCGGGCCGGAGGCCCAGAAGATCTGCCACGCGCTGCTCGACCGGAGCGTCTGCACCGATTTCCGTGGCGACGGTCTGCGGATCAGCCCGCACTTCTTCAACACCGAAGCCGACGTCGACCGCTGCTTCGAGGAGCTCGTGACGCTCCTCTAGTCTGACTCAGACTAGTCTGACGGTAACGGCCACGCGCTGCGCCATGTTGTTCGCGAGCCCCTGGTGGTTCCACGGCTGCTCGACCGGTTGGACGTTGCCGTCTTCGTCGGTCGCCCGAACGAGCAGCTCGTGTTCACCGGGAACGGCGCTCCACTCGAACGTCCAAGCACGCCAGGCGAACGCCCCGCCGGCATCCCCGAGCTCGGCGTTCGCCCACGTCTGCCCGCCGTCGATGCTCACTTCGACGCGCGCGACGGGTGCCCAACCTGACCACGCGCGTCCGTGTAGCTGCACGATCCCCGCGTCCACGGTGCGGGTTCGTTCGAAGAAGTTCGGGAAACCGGGCGGCACCATCAGCGCGCGCGGCAGCATCCGGGTGACCGCGACACCGGGGTCGCCCGGCTCCTGGCGAAGTCGGTAGGCGTCCATCTGGTAACCCTCGAAGGGCTCGGCCACCGCGGTGATCCGTCGCAGCCACTTCACGCTCGTCATGCCGTACCACCCGGGGACGAGCAGCCGAAGCGGGAACCCGTGCTGCGGCGGAAGCCTCTGTCCGTTGATCTCGTAGGCCAGGAGCACTTCATCTCGCATGGCATCGGCCACCGTAAGGCTCCGCTCGTAATCCTGTTCGATACCGCCCTGCGTTCCGTGATCGGCACCGGCGAAGAGGATCTCGACGGCGTCGTCCTCAAGGCTCGCTTCCTCCAGGAGCGACCGGAGGCGCGTGCCCGTCCATTCGGCGGTGCCGACCGCTTCGTTCAGCCACGGTTGGCTGATGGGACGAGGGTGCAGTCGAGCGCGGCCGTTCCCGGCGCATTCCATCGTCACGGGCATCGTGACCGCAGGCCGCGACCGCACATCGCCCATCGTGAGCACTAGCGCGCGTCTGACCCTTCCGCCGATGGACACGATCCACGTGGTCTCGTCGGCCTCCGGGATGTCGAAGTGCGTCAGGAGGTAGTGCATCCCGAGGGGGGTCACGTCATACCGGAGACCCTCGAGCGGCATCCCGTGGTTGCGAGCGGCGAGCTGCAGTTCCTCGGGAGTGATCCCGTCGTCGGGTGCGATGCCGGCGGTCATTCCGCTAGTGGACACGCGACCTGTCTACCGCTTCCCCCTCCACGTCGCAACCCGCCTGTCAGCGCGTCATCATGATGTTGCCTGCTCGCACGACCAGGCGGACATCGTCGAATGCGTTGAGATCCTCGAGTGGGCTAGCCGCGAGCGCGATCAGGTCGGCCGGCGCATCCAGGTCGAGCGGCGCCCGCACCATCGCCTGCAGGATGTCCTCGGGCTCGATGCCGGCCTCGCGCATCAGGAGCGCCTCTCGGGTGTGGATCCCCGGCGGGATCGGCCCGTTCCCCAGATCGGTGCCGTAACTGACGTCGCCGCCGGCGACGTGGAACCGGTGGAGGTTGTCCAACGCGGTCCTGATCTCGGGCGTGTCGCGGCCGAACGAGAGGATGTCCAGGGTGGAGACGATCCGCAGTCGCGTGGCCGCCGTGTCGATCACGTCGTCGGACAGACGGGTCCACGGCGTGTGCGCCAGTTCGTCGATCCCCGCACCGAGCGCACGCTCTACCTGACCGTTCCCCTGCGCGTGGGCGGTGACCGGCAGCTCCGAACGATGCGCCTCGTCGCAGATCGCGGCGAGCTCGGCGTCGGTCGGTGTGGGTCCGGCCTCCGCGTTCAGCGAGACCTTGATCGCTGTCGCGCCGAGCGCCGCGAGCTCTCGGACGACACCGGTCGCGTCGTCCGGTCCGTCGAGCTCACGACCGGTACCCGCCGGCGCCCATCCGTCGCGCGTCGGGTAGCCGCCGTGACCCGTCAGCATCGGTCCCGCCGCGCGGATCAACGGACCCCGGTACGAGGGGAGCTCGGATGCGTCCGCGAGGGCGAAGATGCGGTCGGACGGCCAGGCGAGGTCGCGCACGGCCGTGACGCCGCGACCGAGCACCGCCGCCGGATCCGACAGTTCGATGTGGACGTGCCGGTCCGCGACGGCCGGCATCAAGAACCCGCCGACCTGCAGTTCTTCTTCCGCGTCGGTGATCGGCGTGGCCGGCCCCGCGTACGTGATGGTTCCCCCGTCGCAGACGATCTGGGCGTCCTCGATCAGGCGGCCCGGCCCGAGCCACGCGAGCGCGGCCCGGATCGAGAGCGTCACGCGCCGACCCCGGCCGCGCGCAGGGCCTTCAGCTCCTTGCGAAGATCGACGACCTCGTCGCGGAGCCGGGCCGCGTACTCGAACCGGAGGTCCTTCGCCGCCTCGTGCATCTCGTCCTCGAGGGTCTGGATCAGGCGCTCGAGCTCTTCCGTCGGCATCTCGGGGTGTGCGGGACGCTTGCGGCGTTCCTTCTTCGGCGTCGCGGCCTGCGTGTCGCCGCCGAGCGACAGGAGGATGTCCGAAACGCGGCGGCGGATCGTCTGCGGGTCGATGTCGTGCTCGACGTTGTACGCCATCTGGAGCTTGCGCCGGCGCTGGGTCTCGCTGATCGCGGCCTTCATCGAATCGGTGATCTGGTCGGCGTACATCAGCACGGTGCCGTCGACGTTGCGGGCCGCGCGGCCGATCGTCTGCACGAGCGAGGTCTCCGAACGGAGGAAGCCCTCCTTGTCCGCGTCGAGGATGGCGACGAGGGACACTTCAGGCAGGTCGAGCCCTTCGCGGAGCAGGTTGATCCCGACGAGCACGTCGAACTCCCCCAGGCGCAGGTCGCGCAGGATCTCGATCCGCTGGAGCGTGTCGACCTCCGAGTGGAGGTAGCGGACCCGGATGCCCATCTCTACGAGATAGTCGGTGAGGTCTTCGGCCATCTTCTTCGTGAGGGTGGTGACCAAGACACGTTGATCGCGTTCCGCGCGGATGCGGATCTCGTTGATCAGGTCGTCGACCTGGCCCTTCGTCGGACGTATCTGAACCTCGGGGTCCACCAAACCGGTCGGACGCACGATCTGCTCAACGATGCGGTTCGTCACCCGGAGCTCGTACGGACCCGGCGTCGCCGACATGTAGACCACCTGCTTCACGCGCTCCGTGAACTCGTCGAACCGCAGTGGGCGGTTGTCGATCGCGCTCGGCAGCCGGAACCCGTGCTCGACCAGCGTCGATTTCCGGGATAGGTCACCCTCGTACATCCCGTGCAGCTGCGGAACGGTGACGTGCGACTCGTCGATCACGACCAGGTAGTCGTCCGGGAAGTAGTCGAGCAGGGTGTACGGCGCGGTACCGGCCGCGCGCCCGTCGATGTGCCGTGAGTAGTTCTCGATACCGCTGCAGAAGCCGACTTCTCGCATCATCTCCAGGTCGTACGACGTGCGCATGCGCAACCGTTCGGCCTCGAGGAGCTTGCCCTGATCGTTCAGCTCCGCCAGCCGCGCGTGCAGCTCCTCCTCGATCGTGACGAGCGCACGTTTCATGCGCTCGTCGCTCGCGACGTAGTGCGACGCCGGATAGATCGTGATCTCGGTGAGGTCCCCGACGATCTCCCCGGTCAGCGGGTCGAACTGGCTGACGCGCTCGACGGTGTCCCCCCACCACTCGATGCGGGTGCCGATCTGGTCGTAGGGCGGGAACACCTCGAGCGTGTCGCCGGTCACACGGAACGTCCCGCGCGCCCGGCTCACCTGGTTCCGCTGGTACTGGATGTCGACCAGGCGCTGCATCGCGAACTCGAGCGGGATCTCCGTGCCCTTGAACGGCCGGAGGATCTGCCCCTCGTACTCCTCGGGCGAGCCCAGGCCGTAGATGCACGAGACGCTCGCGACGATCAGGACGTCTCTGCGAGACAGGAGCGCCGCCGTGGCGGCGTGGCGGAGGCGTTCGATCTCGTCGTTGATCGACGAGTCCTTCTCGATGTACGTGTCGGTCGTCGGGATGTACGCCTCCGGTTGGTAGTAGTCGTAGTAGCTGACGAAGTACTCGACAGCGTTGTCCGGGAACACCTCGCGGAACTCGTTCGCGAGTTGCGCGCCGAGCGACTTGTTCGGTGCGATCACGAGCGTCGGACGCTGCACGGCTTCGACCACGTGGGCCACGGTGAACGTCTTCCCGGTCCCGGTTGCACCCAGGAGCGTGACGTACGGCTCGCCCGCCTCGACACCCTCCGTGAGCTGCGCGATCGCCTCCGGCTGGTCGCCGGAAGGCTTGAAGTCGGCCGCGATGCGGAACGGGGGCACGGAGCGATTGTAGGGGGCTCGGCCGACACGGACGTCGCTGGCCGTTCGTCGGGGCGGATGGTCGAGGGGTCAGACGGAAGGATGAAGATGAGACTGGGACGACGCTAGGGATCGCACCGCTCGAGAACGAGCGGGCCGGGGGGCCCGTTGCCTCCCCCGCGGAAGAACGACCCGACGGCGAACATCCGGCCGGGGCTCGCCGCCACGCCCCAAAGGTGGTTGTCGCTCAGGCCCTTGTTCGCGCTCTCGATCACGCGCCAGCGGGCACCGTCCCAGCGTTCCACGAGCGTCCGGAGGGCTCGCGCTCCCGGATCCAGCCGGCCGCCCACCGCCCAGACGTCGTCGGCCGCGACCGCGACCACACCGGCGAGGTCTGCGTTCCCACCCGGGGTGGGGCTCTTGCTGACGGACCAGGCCGTGCCGTCCCAATGCTCGGTCAGCGTGTGGAGACCTCGCGAGCCGACGGCCCAGACGTCATCCGCCGAGAGCGCGTCGACCGACACCAGGTCGTTCGCGCCCTTGCCCACGCTGGGGCTGGCGATCCGCGTCCACGTCGCTCCGTCCCAGTGCAGCACGAGGGTCTGGTCGACGAACGCCTTCGTGAACCAGCTCCCTACCGCCCACACGTCGTCCGAGGCCACCACGGTCACGCTCGAGAGCGCGTTCGGGAACGGGCCCTTGTTCGGTGAAGGAACGATCGACCACGCCGAGCCATCCCAATGCTCGATCAGCGTGCGGCTCGGCGCGTCTTGCCCGAACGAACCGACCGCCCACACGTCATCGGCCGCGACCGCGCCGACGCCCGAGAGGTATCCGCCGGCTGGTTGGCCAGCGTTCGGACTCTGTACGCGCGTCCATGCCGAGCCGTCCCAATGCTCGATCAACGTCTTGACGACGTTGTTCGGACGGACGGAGGCACCCACCGCCCAGGCATCGTCCGACGCGTTCGCCTCGACCCCCGACAGCGAGCTCCCCACGGACCCGGGGCCGTTCACGGTCGCGACGTCGCTCCACGATGTCCCGTCGAAGTGACGCGCGAACGTGCTCGTCATACCTCTGAACGCGTACCCGACGGCCCACGCGTCGGTCACCGATGACGCGCTGACGGCCGCGAACTCGGTCGTCCCAGAGGGCGCCCCCGGTTGCGGAGCGACGGTCCACGCCACGCCGCAGCTCCTCCGGCGCCCGATCGGCATCGCCGCCGAGCCCGGCGTAACGAGCAGTGAGATCAGCACCGACACCGATGCCGCCGCGATGATCCGCGATCGCATCTTCACATCCTCCCTGCCGCGATGATCCGCTGGAGGAACTGCTGCGTCCGTTCCTGGTGCGGATCGGAGAAGATCTGCTGCGGCGGTCCCTCCTCGAGGATCACGCCCTGGTCCAGGAAGCACACGCGGTTCGCGATGTCTTTCGCGAAGCCCATCTCGTGCGTGGCGATCAGCATCGTCATCCCCCCAGCGGCCAGCTCCCGGATCACGTCCAGCACCTCCGCGACGAGCTCGGGATCGAGGGCGCTCGTGATCTCGTCGAGCAGCATGATGTCGGGCTCCATCGCGAGCGCTCGCGTGATCGCGACGCGCTGCTGCTGCCCGCCCGAGAGCCGTTCCGGGTACTCGTCTGCCTTGTCTGCGAGTCCGAACCGATCGAGCAGCTGCTGGGCACGCTCCCTGGCTTCGGCTGCCGACAGGCGCAGGGCCTTCATGGGCGCGATCGTGATGTTGCGCATCACGGTCATGTGCGGGAACAGGTTGAAGGACTGGAACACGATCCCGATCTGACGCCGCACGGCGTTCGTGTCGACACCGGGCGCGGTGATGGATCGGCCATGGACGACGATCGACCCGGCGTCGATCGGCTCGAGGAGGTTGATGCACCGCAGGAGCGTGGACTTCCCCGAGCCGGAGGCGCCGATCAAGCAGATCACCTCGTGCTCCCCGACGGTCAGGTTCAGCCCGCGGAGCACCTCGAGTTCGCCGAACCGCTTGTAGAGCCCTTCGACGACGATCGCATCGGTCACAGCGTTGCCCCCGCCTGCCGCTTGGCTCGCTGCTTCGCGACCACCCAATCCGTGAATCGCGTCAGCGGCAGCGTGATCAAGAGGAAGCACAGGGCGACAGCGACGATCGGGGTGAAGTTGAAGTCCGCGGCTTGGTAGATCTGGCCTTCCAGGAAGGCCTCAGGGAACGCCCCGGCGACGACGGCGATCAAGGCCGTGTCCTTCTGGAGCGCGATGAAGTCGTTCAGCAGTGGAGGGATCACGCGCCGGACCGCTTGCGGCACGACCACGAAGCGCAGGGTCTGGAGACGCGTCAGTCCGAGAGACCGCGCTGCCGCCGTCTGGCTGGGGTGGACGGATTCGATGCCAGCTCGGTACACCTCCGCCACGTACGCGGAGTAGCTCAAGACGAGCCCCACCATCCCCCAGAACACCGGGGAGTTCGGCACCCCCGGGATCTGCAGCGAGGGGATCCCGAACCCCAACAGGTAGATCACGAGGATCGTCGGGATCCCGCGGAACACGTCGACGTAGATCGTTGCCATGACCCGGATGGGGAAGAAGACCGGACCCGGCAGCGACCGCATCACCGCGAGCAGCAGCGCGAGGACCAGGATCACCGGCTCCGCGATCAGGAAGTATTCGATGTTGCGGAGGAACGCCCGCAAGATGTACGGGAACGTTCGGGCGAACTCTTCGCGGTCGAAGAACGCCTGCTTGAACGCGGGCCAGTTCGGCGATCGGACGACAACCGCGACGATGATCCCGACGAGGAGGAGCGTGCTGATCGTCGCGACCACGACGCCTCGGGCACCCTCTGCCCGGAGCGGCCCGAGGACCTTGGACCGCCGGTCATCGTCGAGCCGCGGATCCCCCGGCTGGAAGTCGGCGAGCCCCGGTCCCCCGCCAGCACCCGACATGCGGTCTCGCTACGACGCGAACACTGGGACCGTGCCGACGTTCGTCTTCTCAGACAGCCACTTCGTCGTGATCGCCTGCAGCTCCCCGCTCGACCTGAGCTCTGCGATGGCCTGGTTCACGCATGCCGTCAGTGAGCTGCCCTTCGTCAGCGCGATCGAGACGTGGTCGGTCTTCCCTCCGCTGGTCTGTGGCTGGAACTGTGCGACGACGACGCCGTTCTTGACCTCTTGGACGTAGGGATCGGCCATGTACAGCGCCGTCGGGAGGTCGACGACGAGGCCGTCGACCTGCCCCGCGTTCAGCGCGGCAACGGCGAGGTCGAGCGTCTGATACGCGGCCGGCTTCGCGCCGATCGTGTCGGTGATGAAGCTGTAGCTCGTGGTCCCGATCGGCGCGGCGAGCGTGTATTGCTGAAGATCGGCCATCGAGGTCGCCGTCGTGATCGGCGTGCCCTTGACCCCGACCACCGACTGGTTGACGTCCCAGTAGCTGTCGGAGAGGTCGACCGCCTCGGCCCGCTTGGCCGAGTACGAGATCTGCTCGATCGCGAAGTCCCAGTTCTTCGAACCCGGGGCGTACGTCGTGACGAACGGGGCGACCACCCAGTGCACCTGATCGGCGCTGAAGCCGAGCTGCTTCGCCACGGCGTACGCGACGGCGCTCTCGAAGCCCTTGCCGGTGCTCGGATCGTTCAGCTTCCACTCCGAACCCTTCTCGGCGCCTCCCCCGAAGTACGGCGGGTACGCCGGGTTGTCGGTACCGACCGTGAGGCTTCCGGATGAAAGCAGCGTGGCGTTCTGCGCGCAGTCCGCGGCCGTCATCGCGGCTGAGGTGGGCGTCGGCGACGACGTCGACGGGCTGGCGCCACTGTTGTCGCTCGAAGCGCAGGCGACCCCGACCAGGGCGAGCGCCACCATCCCGATGAGTGCCTTCCGCATCACGAAACCCCCTCGTTCACCTGCAGAGATGACGGACCCGAGACGCCCCGGTCCGAGGGCCGGAGCCTAGCACGCCCTCTACTTCCGCGGCTCCCAACTGAAGAACCGCGCCGCGAGCACGAGCCCCGCCAGCCCCCAGATCGCGATCACCAGCAGGTCGCTCCAATGGAAGACGAACGGATGGATCGGCCCGGCCGGCGTCGGGACGCTCACCTTGCTCAGGTACGCGGAGCGCATCGCGTCTGCGAAGTGCTTCACGGGGAACACGTCCCCGATGAATCGGATCCACGCGGGCGAGTTATCTCCGACCGGGAAGAAGATCCCCGAGAGGAACAGCAGTGGAAGGATCGATGCGTTCACGATGGGCGGAGCCGCGTCGGCGTTGGGGATCACCGACGTCAGAGCGAGGGCAAGCGCCGCGAACGAGAGCGCGCCCACCAGGAACGTGACCACGAACTCGAGGAGAGCGGAGCCCATCGGGAAGGTACCGTCGTAGAACGCCTTGCCGAACAGCAGGGTGATCACGACCAGGATCGCGCCGACGATCATCGCGTGGATCACCCGTCCGGTCAGGTAGGACCAACCCGGGAGCGGTGTTCCACGGGTGCGCTTGAGGATGCCCGCGTCGCGGTTGAAGCAGACGCTGATGGCGATGTTGGTGTAGCAAGCCGTGATCACACCGAACGTCGCCATCGCCACCACGTAGTACGTGGTCTGCTTCAGGTCCGTCCCCTGGATCAGGACCTTCCCGCCCCCCAACAGGGCGGTGAAGATCACCAGGAACATCAGCGGGAACGCGAACGTGAAGAACGCCGAAGCCGGGTTCCGCCAGAACGTCTTGTTCGTGAATCGAACCTGCCGGAGGGTGAGACCCAGGGTGCTCATCTCACGGCTCCCCTTCTTCGCCGCCGGTGATCTCCAGGTAGACGTCCTCCAGGCTCGGGCGCGACACCTCGAGCACCTCGAACCGGACCCCTCCGTCGAGCGCCCATCCCGTGAGCTGGTGCACCGGCCGGGTCGGATCTTCCGCGCGGATCTCGAACGACCCATCGGGCAGCTCGGCCTGTCCGAGGTCGGGCGGCTGCGCGCCGTCGGCCACGCGGAACCGGATCCGGGCGCGCATCGTGTCGCGCCCGGCGATCGTGTCCGGCGTCCCTTCCGACACCAGCTCTCCGTGGGCGATGATCGCGACCCGGTCGGCCAGGTACTGCGCCTCGTCCATGAAGTGGGTGGTGAGGAACACCGTCTTGCCGAGCGCGACGAGGTTCTTCACGATCTCCCAGGCGTTCCGCCGAGCGCTCGGGTCGAACCCGGTCGTCGGCTCGTCGAGGAAGAGCAACTCGGGATCGCCCGCCAGCGCGATCGCGACATCGAGCCGCCGCTGCTGCCCGCCCGACAACTTGTTCACGCGGGTCGTCCGCTTCTCCGACAGACCGACGAGGTCGATCACCTCATCGGCATCGCGCGGCTTCGGGAAGTAGCCGCTGTAGAGATCGATCGTCTCGCGGACGGTGAGGTACGGATCGACACCCGTGGACTGCAGCACGATGCCGATCCGTTGCTTCAGCGATGCCTCCCCTTCCGCCGGGTCGTGCCCGAGGACGGAGACCTCACCGGCCGACCGGTCGCGGAAGCCCTCGAGGATCTCCGCCGTGGTGGTCTTGCCGGCACCGTTCGGGCCGAGCAGCGCGAAGACCTCACCGCGCTCCACGTGAAGATCGATGCCCTTCACGGCCTCGACGTCCCCGTAGACCTTCCGGAGACCCTTGATCTCGATCACACGCTCGGCCACGGTCGAACTCTATCCCGTCGGGAAACCGAGGTGTTTGTCGACGACGTTGAGCAGCGGCTCGCCCCGCAACCAGCGATGGACGTTGTCGTAGAACACGTTGGCGAAGTCGGCTTCCCAGCCGGCCACGTCACCGGACATGTGCGGACACACGATCACGTTCGGCATATCCCACAGCGGGCTCTCGGGCGGGAGGGGCTCCTCCTCGAAGACGTCGAGCGCCGCGCCGGCGATCCTGCCCTCTCGGAGCGCATCGACCAACGCGGACTCGTCGACGGTAGCGCCCCGCCCGACGTTCACGAATCGCGCGCTCGGCTGCATCGCCGCGAATGCGGCGCTGTCGAACAGATGCCGGGTCCGCGTGGTCAGCGGCATCGCGTTCACGACGTGGTCGGCCTCGGCGAGCGCCGCGTGGAGGTCGCCCGAGCCGCGGATGCGCTCGAAGTCCTCATCGGCCGGATGCGGCTCCCGGCCGACAGCCTCGGCCGAGACGCCGAGGCCGTCGCGTGTCGCGCGGGCGATCGCGCGCCCGATCGGTCCCGGGCCGACCACCAGCAGCCGCGTCCGGGCCAGCCGCTCCGTGTCGTGCGGATCCCAATGATGCTCCCGCTGATCGTCGAACATCCGGCGGAAGTCCTTCGCCATCGCGACCAGGAACCCCACGACCGTTTCTGCGATGGGGCCATCCGCGGCACCGCGGGCGTTCGTGAGTGGGATGTCGCTCTCCACGAGCGCCGGGAACAACACCTTGTTGATCCCCACGTTCACGGCCTGCACCCAGCGCAACCGAGCGGCGAGCGGCCACGCCACCTCGAGGTCGGCCGGCTCGCCCCACCAGGTGTAGACGATCTCCGCCGCGGGGATCTCGGCTTCGAGCGACGCACGATCGGGCGCGTAGCGCAGCTCGACCGCGTCCGCGATCCGTTCGATCCCCGGCGGCGGCTCCTCCGCCGTCGTCCCCATCACCAGGACGACCGGCCGCTCCTCGCTCACAGCGGCTTGCGCGCCGAGTACCCCGACCGCGAGTCGTGGTACCACGCCACCTCGTCCTCGCCGAGGCGCCAACAAAGGAAGACCTGCCGCCCACCGACCTCGCTCGGGAAATCCACGAGACCGGCCTCAGGATCGCGGACGAGGATCCCGCGATCGGCCAGGTTCGTGACCTCGGCCTTCAGGGCTTGTTGCGCTCCGAACCAATCGCTGCCCTCCACGCCTCCGCCATCGGCCGCCACGGCGTCGGTGATGCGTTCGCTGGCGTCGATCAGCGCATGGCGCGCTTCGCGGAGCTTGGGGAGCCGCTCGCGGAGATCCGCGAGCTCTGCGTTCGCCTCCTCCACCGTGAACCGACGTTCGCGCTCAGGCATCGAGCACCCCCGGCAGGTCGCGGAGATCCGTCACGCGAGCGCCTTCGTGGCTCGGGTGCCGCTCGCGCCGGTCGATCAGCACCGGGAACATCCCGAGCGCCGCAGTGGGAACGATGTCGAAGTCCGGGATGTCGCCGACGTACACCATCTCCTCCGGCGCCAGCCCGCTCCGCTCGATCGCGAGCCGGAAGATCGCGGGATCGGGCTTCTCCACACCCTCTATGCCGGAGATCACGCGGAGCGGGAGCAGCTCGTCGAGCGCCAACCGCGCGAGCAACGCCTCGAGCCACGGCTCGAAGTTGGAGATGACGCCGAGCCGGTAACCCTGATCGCGGAGGTGTTCGAGCGTGGGTCGCACGTCCTCGAACGCATCGTAGTTCTCGATCGCCGTGAATACGGTGTAGAGCGTGTCGGTGAGCCCGTTGGCGTTCGTGATCTCGAGCGCCGCGAGGAAGCGCTCGTACACGCGGATCCAGAACCGTCGGGACCGATCGGGATGCGTCGTCCACAGCTCCTCCTCTACCGCGGCGCGGGTGAACTCGTCCGAGACCATGGAGAGACCGTCGACGATCTGCTCGGTGGTTCGGGGGTGTCCCTCGCGCGTCACGGTCCGAGCGAACAGCTCCGCGAACGACGGCGCCGGGTGGACCAACGTCTCGCCCGCGTCGAAGAAGACGGCTCGATAGGTCACGACGCCGATGATACCGACGACCTAGCTGCCGTCTCGCGCGCGCGAAGCCAGATCGGACCAAAGTCGGTCGACCTGGCGTTCCAGGTGCTGGACGTCACCGTCGTTGTCGAGCAGTACATCCGCGACCGCGGCCCGCTGCTCGTCGCCGACCTGGGCGGCGATCCGAGCACGAGCCTGTCCTTCGTCGAGACCGCGATCCTCCATGACACGCTCGATGCGACGATCGGCATCTGCGACCACGACGACGACGACATCGAAGGCGTCGGCCATCCCACGCTCCACGAGCAACGGCACCGCATAGACCACGACCGCGTTCGTCCCTCGGTAGGGCGTGAGCCCGTCGGCGAGCAGCCGCGCGACCTCGGGATGGACGATCGCCTCCAACGCACGGCGACGCTCCGGATCCGCGAACACGATGGCCCCGAGCCGATCGCGATCGATCCGACCGCCGGGGGCGACGATCTCGGAGCCGAACGTTTGGACCACGCGTTCGAAGCCTTCGGATCCGGGAACAACCGCGAGTCGTGCGAGCTCGTCGGCATCGATCACCGCGGCGCCGCGGTCGGCGAGCAACCGGGCCACGGTGGACTTCCCCGCGCCGATGCCCCCGGTCAGTCCGACGAGGAGCATGGTCACCGACGAGCCGGGCGGGCTCGATCCCGCCTAGTCCGAGCGGCCCTCGCGCCGCTTCAGGTCCTCGAGGATCGCCTCGAGCGACACGTCGCCCTCCGGCGCGGCCTCTTCGGCAGCGACCGGCTCGGGAGCGGCGACCTCGACCGTGGGCTCCTCGACCGTGGTCTCCTCGACCGTGGCTTCAGGCTCCGCAGCGGCCTCGGCCTCGACCGGCGCCTCGACCACGTCCGCGGACGCCGAGACCTCGGCGAGCTCATCCATCGCGGCCTCGGCCGGCGTCGACTCCTCGGTCGCGGGAACCTCGACGGCGGGGCTGGATGCTTCCGCCTCCGCGACGGCGTCGAGGATCGCCTGGGGCACTTCGATCGTCGCCGGCGCCATCTCGGGCTCGGCGGCGGCCTCCGGCTCGGCCTCGACCTCGACCTCCGCGGGCCGCGGCTTGTCGGTCACCTGTCGCATCGACAGGCTCACCCGACGACGAGGGACGTCGACGTCGATCACCTTGGCGCGGACCGGGTCGCCCACCGACAGCACCGACTCCGGCGTGTCCACGTGCTCGTGAGAGAGCTCCGATATGTGCACGAGGCCCTCGATCCCCGGCGCGACGCGGACGAACGCGCCGAACGGCACCAGCTTGGTGACCTCGCCCTCGATGATCTCTCCGGCCTTGTACTGCCGTTCGAATTCCTTCCAGGGGTCTTCCTGGGTAGCCTTCAACGACAACGAGACGCGCTCCCGTTCAAGATCGACGTCGAGCACTTCGACCTCGACCTCCTGACCGACGGTCACGACTTCGCTCGGATGGTCGACGTGCTTCCACGAGAGCTCGGAGACGTGCACCAGACCGTCCACGCCGCCCAGGTCCACGAACGCACCGAAGTTCACGATCGAGCTGACGGTTCCCTTGCGCCGCTCGCCTTTCTGCAGGCCTTGCAGGAACGACTTGCGTCCCTCAGACTGCGACTCCTCCAGGAACGCGCGACGGCTGAGCACGACGTTGTTCCGGTTGCGATCCAGCTCGATGATCTTGCATTCGAGATCCGTCCCGACGAACGGATGCAGATCGCGCACACGACGGAGGTCGACGAGCGACGCCGGCAGGAACCCGCGCAGGCCGATATCCAAGATCAGCCCGCCCTTCACGACCTCGATCACCGGTCCGGTGATCGTCTCGCCGGACTTCATGATCTCCTCGATCCGTCCCCATGCGCGTTCGTACTGGGCGCGCTTCTTGGACAGGATCAGGCGGCCCTCTTTGTCTTCCTTCTGCAGGACGAGGGCCTCGACCTTGTCGCCGACCTTCACGACCTCGTTCGGGTCGACGTCGTGGCGGATCGAAAGCTCCTTGCTCGGGATCACGCCTTCGGACTTGTAGCCGATGTCCAACAGGACCTCGTCGCGGTCGATCTTCACGACCGTCCCCTCGACGATGTCACCGTCGTTGAAGTCCCGCAGGGACTCCTCGATCGCCAGGACCAACTCCTCTGGCGTCAGGTCGCGCTCGGGCGCGCCTGTGGTCTCGGTGGTGTCAATCTGAACCAACCCCTTCCGCACGCGGGACGCGCACCGAACCGGCATGTGAGATTTGCCGTGGTGCCGCTGCGTCACGCGGCTCAGGGATGGTAGGTGACCAGCGGAAAGGACGTCAACGCCGGACGTCAATGACCCTCTGGCGCGGCCTCCGACCAGTTGGCGCCCCAACCGATATCCGCGCGGAGCGGAACGTCCAGCTCGATGGCGCTCTCCATCCGATCCTTCACGGCGGCGGCAGCCTCCTCGACGTGGGCCGACGCAACTTCGAAGACCAGCTCATCGTGGACGGTCAGCAACACGTGGCAGTCGAGCTCCGGATGTTCGCGGAGGGCGCCGTCGACCGCGATCATCGCCACCTTGAACACGTCGCTGGCGCTCCCCTGGATCGGGGCGTTCAGCGCCTGCCGCCGTCCGAGGTCTCGCACGCGCGGGTTCGCTGCTTGCAGCTCGGGGATGTATCGGCGCCTCCCGAGCAACGTCTCGGTGTACCCGTCGACCGTCGCGCGATCCACCTGGGCGTCGAGGTATTCCCGGATCTTCGGGAAGCTGCTGAAGTACGCGTCCATGATCTCCTGCGCCTCGTCGGGTGCGATATCCAATCGGGTCGCGAGGCCCCAGGCGTTCATCCCGTAGGCGAGGCCGTAGTTCACCATCTTCGCGCGCGAGCGGAGGCTGGGGTCGACCTGGTCGTCCGGCAATCCGAAGATTCGAGCCGCCGTCGCTGTGTGGATGTCGTGTCCGGACGCGAACGCCTCACGGAGCCCTTCGTCCCCGGACAGATGCGCGAGGATCCGAAGCTCGATCTGCGAGTAGTCCGCCGCGAGGATGACTTGAGCCTGTTCGCCCGGGATGAACGCTCGCCGGATCTGCCGTCCGAGCTCCGTGCGGACCGGGATGTTCTGCAGGTTCGGGTTCGAAGACGAGAGCCGCCCCGTTGCGGCCACCGCCTGGTTGAACGTCGTGTGGATACGCCCATCACGCGGATCGACGAGTCGCGGCAACGCCTCCAGATACGTGGAGTTCAGCTTGTCCAGCTCCCGCCAGCTGAGCAGCGCATCCACCACTGGATGGTCGCGCAGCTTCTCGAGCACGCTCGCGTCCGTGGAGAGCTGCCCTTTCGGCGTGCGCTTCCCCGGCGACAGACCGAGCTTCTCGTAGAGGATCACGCGGAGCTGCGGAGGCGAGTTCAGGTTGAACTCCTCGCCGGCGCCCCGGTACACCTCGGCCTGAAGCTCTTCCATCCGCTCCCGGACGGACCCGCCCATCTCCTCCAGGTACGGCACGTCGAGTGCCACACCTCGCGCCTCCATCCAGGCGAGGACCGACGCGAGCGGCAGCTCGACGGTCTCGAGCAGTTCGCGGAGCCCTTGCTTGTCGACCTTCTCCTCCATCACGGGCGCGAGGAGCGCGACGGCGGCTGCGTCCGCGGCCACCGGCCGCCACGGCGCCTCCGTGAACAGCTGCCCCTCGTCCTCCTCTTCGATCTGACCGAGGACGTCGGCACCCAAGTAGGCCTCGCAGAGCGCGCGCAGCGGATAGTCTGCAGCCGCGGGATCCAACAGGTATCCCGCGAGCAGCGTGTCGAACGCGACCCCTCCGACGACGTATCCGCCCGCGATCGCCCCACGCTCCAGCGTCTTCGCGTCGTGCGCCCATTTCGGTGCGCCGACGGACCCGAGCGAGCCCGCCAACGGCTCGAGCGAGGTCAGCACTGCGTACGCGGCTTGCGCACCACCTGCCGACACCGCGGCCCCACGCAGCTCGCCGCTCTGGACGTCCAGCTGCATCGCTTTCGGCCCACCGGCGTCGAGCAGACCGACCAGCTCCTCCACGCTGACCTCCCGCAGATCGAGCTCAGTCACCTCGACCTTCGGCTTGGACACGCCGACCTCCTGGAGCCGGTCGAGCAGGGAACGGAACTCGAGGGACGTGAACACCCGCCGCACCTCGTCGGGATCCCACGCCCCGAGGAGGCAATCCTCGGGCTCGATGTCGAGCGGGAGGTCGGTGACGATCCGCGCCAGCTCCTGGTTCAAGGCGAGCTGGTCTGCCGAGGCCAGGATGTTCTCCTTGAGCTTGCCGCGCAGATCGTCGGCGTGCGCGAGGATCGCCTCGACCGAGCCGTACTCCTGCACGAGCTTGGCCGCGGTCTTCTCCCCCACCCCGGGTACCCCAGGGATGTTGTCGGATGCATCGCCTTTCAGCGCCACGTACTGCAGGTACTGCGCCGGCGGGATGCCGAACCGCTCCTCCACGGCGGCCCCGTCGTACAGCACGATGTCGGAGATCCCGCGGCGATTGAACATCACTTCGATCCCTGGCCGGACCAGTTGGAAGAAGTCGCGATCGGCGGTGACGATCACCGCATCGATGCCGCGCTCTGCCGCGCGAACAGCGAGCGTCCCGATCGCGTCGTCCGCTTCGTGATCCTCAACGCGCACGATCGGAACGTGCAGCGTGTCGAGCACCTCTTCGATCAGTCCGAGCTGCGGCTTGAAATCGCTCGGCGTCTCCGCGCGACCGGCCTTGTACTCCGGGAACTTCTGAAGGCGGACGGTGGGTGCGCCCACGTCGAACGCGACCGCTAGGTAGTCGGGATGCTCGTCGCCGAGCAGCTTGATCAGCATCGAAGTGAACCCGTAGACGGCGTTGGTCACCTGACCGGTGCTCGTCGCCAACGAGACGGGGAGCGCGAAGAAGGCGCGGTACGCGAGCGAATGTCCGTCGAGCAAGAAGATGCGCTTGCGGTTTTCAGGCCCGTCGGAGGGGGTCACGCGGCGGATTGTAGTCGCGCATCCGGACGCGACCCGCCGAGGTTGACCGTCGGTCGGTCCGGCGAGATAGTTCGTTACCGAACGAGGTTGACCTGAATCCGACCCCGCCAGTAGGATTCACTCGCCCAGGACAGAACGAAAGGAACCACGGGTGCTGCCCACCTTCATCATCGGGCTCCGGGAGGGCCTCGAAGCCTCCCTGATCGTCGGGATCATCGCCGCCTTCTTGATCCAACGTGGCGAGCGTTCCGCCCTCCGCCCGATGTGGCTCGGCGTCGTGTTGGCGATCGGCCTGTGCACCGTGGCGGCGATCGTGCTCGAGACCGTCAATCGCGATCTCCCCCACAAGCAACAGGAAGGTTTGGCCACCGTGCTCGCCCTGGTCGCGGTGGCCGGGGTCACCTACATGATCGTCTGGATGCGGCGACACTCCCGAGAGCTCAAGGGCTCTTTGGAGCACCACGCGGAGGCGGCCCTCCTCACCGGCTCGGTGATCGCCCTGGTGGGGATGGCGTTCTTGGCGGTCCTTCGGGAGGGGATCGAGACGGCCGTCTTCCTGCTAGCCGTGTTCGGGAACTCGAGCAACCCGGCCGCCACCGGCACCGGAGCGGCCCTGGGCATCTTCGTGGCCGTCGGCCTCGGGTATGCCATCTACCGAGGAGGGATCCGGATCAACCTCAGCCGCTTCTTCCGCGTCACCGGGTTCGTCCTGGTCCTCGTGGCGGCCGGCCTCCTGGCGAGCGCGGTCCACACCGCCCACGAGGCCGGGTGGCTGTCCTCGCTGCAAGCCCAAGCGTTCGACCTGCAATGGCTCGTCGCCCCGGGTTCGGTGCGGGCGGCACTCCTCACCGGGATGCTCGGCCTCCAGCCCATCCCCACCGTCGGCGAGGTCGGCGTCTGGCTGCTCTACGCGATCCCGATGGGCCTGTATGTCCTGTGGCCACAACGTCGTCGACTCCAGACCGACGCACGCCCCTCCCCCGTCACTGCGACCTGAATCGTTCGAGTCCGAGGAGGTTCACCGCCATGCTTCGTCGTCGTTCCGCGCTCGCCGTCGTATCGATGATCCTCGCCGTCTCGTGCGGTGGATCCGGTCCCGCGTCGGCTCCCGGCGGAGATGTCGGCGCAACGCTGAGGGACTTCTCGATCACGCTGACGAAGTCCTCGTTCGCGCCTGGAGACATCACGTTCGGCATCGCGAACGAGGGACCGAGCGCTCACGAGTTCGTGATCCTGCGAACGGATGTCGCCGAAGGGTCGTTGCCCGTGGAGAACGGCGTGATCCCCGAAGACAAGGTCGATCTGGTGGACGAAGCAGAAGACATCGCACCGAACACGAACACGACACTCACGACGAACCTCACCGCCGGCTCGTACGTGTTGGTATGCAACCTCCCCTCGCATTACGCGGCCGGGATGCACGCCGCGTTCACGGTTGGCTGACGGACAACGTTGTCACTCTTTCTCACGACCGCGTGAGCGGTTCCTACCTGCAAGGACGTTCGATATCGGTTGCTTCCCAGATGCTCTCGTCGAGTTGACAGCCCTCAACCTCCAGTCTATCTTTCGCTCCGGTCCCGCGGAGGCGCGGGCTCGGACCGGTGACGGGACGAGCGCGGGTCGCTCCGGGACCGAAGCGTGACGGGCCGCGTCGCTCGTGGTGAGGTACTCGCGTATGGGGAAGGCGCGAGTGGTTCGCTAAGGAGACGCGGCCCGTCTCTCTTCGTTCCGGGGTCGTTCCGAGGCGACGCGGGTCCCCGGTGCGCGACTACAGCACCGCTTCGAGGAACCTCCGCGTCTCGGGGTTCTGTGTGTGGTCGAAGAGTTGATCCGGCGTTCCCTCCTCCAAGATCACACCCTCGTGGAAGAACATCATGCGGTTCGCCACTTCTCGCGCGAACCCCATCTCGTGCGTGACGACCATCATCGTCATGTGAAGGTCGGTTGCGAGCGAACGCATCACCGCGAGCACCTCGCCGATCAACTCCGGGTCGAGGGCCGATGTCGGCTCATCGAAGAGCATCACGTCGGGCTCCATCGCGAGTGAGCGAGCGATCGCGACACGCTGTTGCTGGCCTCCGGAGAGTCTGATCGGGTGCTGATCTGCCTTGTCGGCGAGGCCCACCTTGGTAAGGAGATCCATCGCGATCGGCCGCACGTCGTCGGGCTTGAGGCCCTTCGCGGTCACGGGCCCCTCCATCACGTTCTGTAACGCGGTCATGTGTGGGAAGAGGTTGAAGGATTGGAAGACCATCCCGGCGTGCAGGCGGAGCTGGCGGATCTGCTCGCGCTTGCGGCGGGTCCGGTATCCCCCGGTGAGTCGGATCCCGGCCACCTCGATCGTGCCGGCCGTGGGGTCCTCCAAGAAATCCACGCACCGCAGCAGGGTCGACTTCCCGGAGCCCGAGCGGCCGAAGATCACGACCACCTCACCCCGATCGACCACCATGTCGACGCCCTTCAACACTTCGAGGTCGCCGAAGCGCTTGTGGAGCCCTTCGATCCTGACGACCGCCTCGCCGCTGGGAAGGGTCATGCCAAGTCCTCGGTGTCGGTTCCGACGTCCTCGCCTGGGATGACGAGGCCGGCCCCGCCGCCAGGCTGACCCTTGGGCAAGAACTGGGATCGTTTGCTGCCGGTTCCCTGGCGAACCTCCGTCCGCACGTACCCCTTGGACATCCGGCGCTCGAGGCGTGCCTGGAAGACCGTGAAGATCGCGGTGAGGGCCCAGTACAGGGACGCCGCCACGACAAGAGACTCCATGTTCCGGAGGTCCTGCTGCCCCACGAGCGTGGACCGACGGAAGAGCTCGGCCCTGCGTGATCTCGATACCCAGGAACGAGACGAGGGCGGTGTCCTTCATCATCGCGATGAACTCGTTACCGGTGGGCGGGATGATCACGCGGGTCGCTTGCGGCAACACCACGCGCCGCATGCGTTGCGCGTACGTCATGCCGAGCGCCTCCGCGGCCTCGGCCTGCCCGTGACCGACGGATTGGATACCGGCGCGGAAGATCTCGGTCATGTACGCCCCATAGTTCAGACCGAGCCCGATCACGCCTACTTGGAACGTGGTGAGCGCCAGGATGTTGAGGAGAGACAGGCTGCCGAAGTTCCGGCCGATCTGCGGGCAGAGCCAGATAGAGCAGGAACAACTGGACGATCAGTGGCGTCCCGCGGAAGAACGAGGTGTAGAAGCCCGAGATGCCGTAGGCGACCGGGTTCCGCGAGAGTCGACCCAACGCCCCGAGCAGCGCGAGCGATCACGGCGAGCACGATCGCGAACACCGCCAGGAGGATCGTGTACTTCAGACCCGCCGGCGATGAACGTGAAGTTCTCGCGCATCCATCCGACGTCGAACTGCGCCAGCGCGAACAGCAACCCCAGCACGAAGAAGATGGACAGCCACACCACCGTCACCTTGAGGCGGAAGGGGATCCGGGCACTCGCGAGGGCCATCGCCTCCGGCTTGCCGACGGCACGACGCCCGAGCACGAGGAAGAGCACCACCAGGGCCGCGAAGACGGTCGCGATCGCGCCTTCACGCGAGGAGCTCAGACCCCCGCTCGCGACGAGCCAGGCCGCCGACGCGGACGGGGCGGCGAGCGCGAGCCACCATGCCGGCCGCCAGCGTGTGTATAGGAGCGCGCCGGCGACCAGGCACCCGACCCCAAGGGCAGCGAACGTGACGATCTTCGAGGGGGCGATGTTCTGGTCGGAGGCGAAGATCGAAGACCGGGAGGAAGATCAACGCCAACGCGCCCTCCGCGAGGACGATCCAAGCGGCGAGCAGGAGGAACAGGATGCCCGCGGGATCTCGAAGGAATGCACAGGGGGCCGGGTTGACCCGACCCCCTGCGTCGTCGTCGTGTTCACGACGTCACCCCAACTCGCTTAGGAAGGGGTGACCGTCGAAGTCAGGTCGACGCCGTACCACTTCATCGAGAGCGCGGTGAGCGTTCCGTCAGCGTGCATGTCCTGGATGATCTTGTCGACGGCGCCGACGAGCGCCTGCGTTGTCGACCGGATCGTTCTTGTCGAATGCGGCGCAAAGCGGCTCATAGAAGAGCGGGTCGCCGATGAGCTTGATGTTCCCGCCGTCGGCGATGTATTGCTGGATCGTCGGCACAGCCGAAACGGCTCCGTCACACCGGACGCCGTCGCCGAGGTTCAGCTCGTCGAGCGCATCGGTGTCCGTCTTCGATGTGAAGATCTGCGCGTTCTGGATCTGATACGTGAAGTCAGGAGCGGTGCCACCGAGCACCAGGTTGCCCTGGAGGTACGACTGGTACGTCGTGCTCTCACCCACGCAGACCTTCTTACCGGAGAGATCCGAGGGTTGCTTGTACGACGTGTTGGTGCCGAAGACCGCGGTCCCCGCAGGGGTGTAGTAGTAGGGAGGCGTGAAGTAGAAGAGCTGCTCACGCGGCTTGGTGTCGGTCATGGACCCCACGCTGATATCCCAACGATCGTTCCATGAGCCTGCGGTGACGATGTCCCAATCCTGATGTTGGATCGCGGGCGCGACGCCGAGTCGCTTGGCGATCTCGGTCGCCACCTCCACGTCGAAGCCCTTCCAGGTGCTGGTCTTCACGTCGAACCACGATTGCGGCTTGTACTTCTGGTCGGTGGCGATCCGCAGTTGCCCGCTCGAGCAGACCTTGGCGAGGGCGTCGGTCCCGCTCGGATCGACCGACGCACAGACGCCTGCCGCACCCGGCGAACCGCCGGCCGCGCTGCTGCCTCCGCTGCTGCTTCCGCCGCTGGACGGATTGTTGTTGTTCGCGCACGCGGCCCCGACCAGGGCGAAGACCGCGAGCATGAGCACGATCGACCGCGAACGCGGTATGCGCATCCTCTCCTCCTTCCAGGGGAAGCACACGCAGGCGCCCCCCCTCGTACGGAGGGAACTATAGGAGGGTCCCTTCCGCTGAGCAATGCAAGGGTTCCGACGGCTCCTAGACCGCTAGGTGCCGGTTTCGGGTGGGATCGGGACCCCCGGGAAGTACCGCGCGAACAGCAACGTGTACCGCCCACTGCGGATCAGGCGACCGAGGACCTGGTCGATCGCCGCCGTCAGGGTCGAATCCGGTCCCTTGGCCACGATCACATCGTGCGCCCCGATGTCCACGCTCTGTGCGACCGCGAGGCCCGGCCGTCGTTCGACGGCGACCCAAGCCTCCCGCTCCGGCTCGGCGACCGCCGCGAACGAACCGGATGCGAGCCCACGATACGCGACCTGTGGGTCTCGCACGAGTCGCACCGTGGCGCCGGCCGCCGGGATCGCGGCGGTCGCCCACCTCCGGGTCTCTTGGTCGCTCAGCACCGCGACGACGTCGCCGGGCTCCAGCCGACTCAGCAACGGTCGGTCGCCCCCCGCGGCACCCAGCGTGCTGACGAGCGCCGCGTGCGAGCTGAGCACGATCCTGGTCGCCGGTGTGCCTTGCCCAACCCGATCCTGGGGCACGATCACGGCGTCGAGCGTTCCTGCGGCGACCGACCTCAGGGACGCGGGGCAGGCCCCGTCGCTCCACGAGAGCGTCAAGTCCAACCGCCGCGCGATCGCGCGGGCGAGATCGACATCGAACCCTCGCAAACGGCCGGCTTCGCGATACGCGAACGGCCGGCCGGTGCGGCATGAGGCGACCGAAAGGTATCCGGGCGTGCCCACCGGCACCGCGGTCTCGGGAGCGTCGGCACCCACCGGCACCCAGCGCACCCCTTCGGCACGGAAGACGTGGATCGACGTCGATGACTGGTCCAGCTCACCGTCGGACGCGAACCGGTAGGTGTTCGCGAGGCCGCGGTACGAACGGTCGACGGCGAGCCGGGATGCAACCGAGAGCCGATCAACCGCGCCGGAGGCGAACGCGTCGGCCAGGATCGCCCCCGCATCCCATCCCTCCGCCCCATACGCGCCCGGGGGCGAGCCGTACTCCGATTGATAGTCGTGGATGAACCGGCCGACATCCGGCGATGTCGACGAGGCAAGATCGACGCAGGCGCACGTCACGATCGTCCCCTCTCCAGCGCCTGCCGTGGCGGTGAGATAGGCGTCGGCCTTCATCGCGTCCATCCCGATGACCGGGAGCCCCTTCGACCTCGTGTCCGCCAACGCGGTGCTCAGCGCGATCGCGCCGGGTGCATACCCGGTCCATGCGATCGTGTCGCAGCCAGCCTTCCCCAGCTGATCGACGACCTTGTCCGCGGTCGTCTCGTCATCCAGCGTCGCTGAGAAGACCCCTTGCGGCGCACCGCCGATCTCCTCCCGTAGCGATGCCGAGACGATGCCGGAGTACGTGGACCCATCTCCGACGACGCAGATACCGGCGGCACGACGTGATGAGGCTCGCAGGGCCGATGCGAACGAGCTCACCTGTCGTCCCATGGCGGCGACGAGCCGTCGCCAGTTGCCCCAACCTTGGTCCGGGAGGTTGGGATCGAGCCCCGAGAGACTGAGCGTGGGGATCCCCGCCGCATCGAGGATGTTGCCGACCTCGATGGGCTCCGCCCAGAACGGCGCGATCACCGCGGCCACGTACGACGGATCATCCGCGACCTCATGGGCGAGCTCTGCTGCCTGAGCGGGATCGCCCTCGGTATCCAGGGCCACCACCTCGGGGATGGCGGGGGTGGTCGCCTGACCCCCCGCGGGATCGAGCGCCAGTCGGAGCCCCAAGTAGGACGGGGTTACGACCTGGCTCGCGCCAGAGGCCGAGAGATCTTGGAAGAACGCCACCTTCACCGGCACCGGGGACGGGGTGGCACTCGACGTCGGGCGGATCGGCGCCGCCGGTGCACGCGACGGCGAGGGCCGCCACCAGGGCGACCGAGGCCGCGGCGGTCGTCGGTCGTCGGCTCACGTCGGTCGGGGCGCCCTCGGCGCGGGAGGCGCGCGGGCGGGTGGGTAGTCTAGGGCCGCGCCGGGATGGCGGAACTGGCAGACGCGCGGGACTCAAAATCCCGTGGGCTTCGGCCCGTGAGGGTTCGACCCCCTCTCCCGGCACTCAGACGACGTGGCCCTCGACGACGAGGTCGCCTCGTGCGAACCGGTCGAACGCGAGCGGTGAGATGTCCACGGTGTGCGCTTGCCCCTCCACGATCAGTTCGGCGAGCAGCTTGCCGACGATCGGCGCGTGCTGGAAGCCATGCCCGCTGAACCCGTTGGCCAGGAAGAACCCCGGGACGGGAGAGGTGCCGATGATCGGGTGCCGGTCCGGCGTCATCTCGTAGAGACCCGCCCACATGCTCGCCACCCCCGCGCGCTCGATCGGGGGGAACACCCGCATCGCCGTCGGCAGCAGCTCCTCCTCGACGAACCGATGATCGACGGAGAGATCGAACGACGCGACCTCGTGTCTTCCGCCCATCCCGGTGAGGACGCCGTCGCCTTCGCGGTGGAAGTAATACGACGTCGCCGCATCGATCACCAGGGTGCGTCGCACAGGCACGCCGTCGAACGGTCCGGTCGTGACGACCATCCGCGGGATGGGTTCGAGCGGGAGCTCGACGCCGGCCGAGGCGGCGACCGCGCCGGCCCATGGACCCGCAGCGTTCACGATCGCTCCGGTCTCGATCACCCCCGCTTCCGTGCGGACGCCGATAGCCCGACCCGATCGCGTCTCGATCCCCAGGACGTCGACGCCCAGGCGGAGCTCGGCGCCGGCTCGCTTTGCGGCCGTGGCGTACCCCTGGGTGAGGCCGGCGGGATCCGCGATGCCGTCGTCGGGGCAGAAGGCCGCCCCGATCAGGTCGTCGAGGGCGATGCCCGGGGCGATCTCACCGGCGGCCTCCGGGGACAGCAGCCTCGCATCGATCCCCATCGACCGCTGCAGAGCAGCGGCTCTCGCGAAGGAATCTCGATCCTCGTCGGAACGGAGCAGGAAGAGATAGCCGTCCTGCGCGACGTCGAGCGGGAGCCCGTGCTCCTCGCTGAACCCGAGGATCATCGGCACGCTCGCGAGCGAGAGCTCGATGTTGATCCGGCTGGAGAACTGATGGCGGAAGCCGCCGGCACAGGCGCCGGTCGACCCGGTCCCCACGGCGTCGGCGCGCTCCAGGAGCAGCACGCGCCCCGCTCCGGCCACGGCTAAGTGATATGCGGCGCTGACGCCGACGGCCCCTCCCCCGATGACGATCACGTCGGCGGTGGGCGTCATGCGGCGTTCAACACCGCGCGGGCCACGATCAGGTCTTCGAACGCGAGACCGACCGACTCGAAGACGGTGACGTCGTCGCGCGACGATCGCACGGCTGCCCCGCGCACCAACTCGGAGAGATCGGCGAGGACGTGTTCGACCCCGATCGCACCCTCCGCGATGGGGATCAGCAGGTCGCCCGCTTCGGCGAAGGCTGCCTCGCGCGTCTCGACGACCACCTTGGCGTGACGGATGGTCGCCGTATCGAGCTCTCGGGCGTCGGGGAGGTAGGCACCGACCGCGTTCAGGTGAACGCCGGCTCGGAGGAGATCGCCATGGACGACAGGGCTCGAGCTGGTCGTGCACGTGCAGATCAGGTCGGCGTTCGCCATCGCATCCGGTGCACCGACGAGGGCTTCGACCCCCCGGTCCCTCGCGAGGTTCGCCAACCCGTCGGCGCGTTGCGCCGAACGCGACACGATCGTGACCTGTTCGACGGGCCGGACGGCGATCATCGCCTCCAGGTGAGCCGTCGCCTGGACGCCCGGCGCCGAAGATCACCAAGCGACGCGGCGTCGTCGTTCGCCAACCATCGCGTGGCGAGTCCCGACACGGCGGCGGTCCGCAGCGCCGTCAGCGCGGCGCCGTCGATCACCGCCTCCGGCATCTGCGACGTGGGGTCGAACAGGACGTACACGGCGTTCACCAACGGACGGCCCATCGCCGGATTCTCCGGCGAGAGGGTCACGAGCTTCACGCCCACGCCGGCCACGCCGCTCGCCGGCATCAGCAGGAGCGACCCGGCCGGCGTGTCCACGGACGAGCGCATCGGTGTGACCGACGGGTCGAGGTCATGGAACGCCGACCCGAGCGCGTCGATGGCGGCCGCCATCGTGAGCCGGCGACCCAGCTCCTGCGCGTCGATCACCTGCATCAGAGCTCCCCGAGGTACGCCTCTCGCATCAGGGGGTTGTTCAGCAGGTTCTGGGCGGTGTCGGCCAGCACCACCTCGCCGGTCTGGATCACGTACCCGCGGTCGGCGATCGACAGCGCCATGTTCGCGTTCTGCTCGACCACGAAGATCGTCTTCCCCAGCGCCCGGATCTGCTTGATGATCTCGAACACCTGATCCACGAGGATCGGCGCGAGCCCCATGGATGGCTCATCCATCAGCAGGACCTTGGGGTTGGCCATCAAGGCCCGTCCCATCGCGACCATCTGCTGCTCGCCCCCCGACAGCGTGCCGGCCTTCTGCTTCAGCCGTTCCCGGACGCGCGGGAACGTATCGAGGACCCGCTCGCGATCCTCTTCGATCTCTCGCCGATCGGTCCGTTGATAGGCCCCGAGCTCCAGGTTCTCGGCGACCGTCATATTCGAGAAGAGCCGTCGGTTCTCGGGAACCATCGAGATCCCGCGGCGAACGACTTCCGTGGTCCTCAGACCGCTCACGACCTCGCCGCCCAACAGCACGTCTCCCTCGGACGGCGTGACGTAGCCGAGGATCGTCTTCAGCGTCGTGGTCTTCCCGCTGGCGTTGCCGCCGAGCAAGCACACCATCTCCCCCGCGTAGATCTGCATGTCGACGTTGCGAAGCACCGCGACGAGACCGTAGTGCGTGCTGACGTTGCGCAGCTCGAGCACCGGCTCACGCGCATCGGCGGCCGGCGCTTCAAGGGCGGCCGCAGGTTCCTCGGTCACCCGACCGCCTTCCGTCCGAGGTACGCCTCGATGACTTGCTCGTCGTTCGCCACGTCCTCGTACGAGCCTTCGGCGATCTTCTTCCCGTAGTCGAGCGCCACCACTCGATCGCTCACGCCTCGGACGACCCGCATGTCGTGCTCGATCACCAGGACGGTCAGCCCGCGCTCGTCGCGCATCCGAACGATGTGGTCGCGGAGTTCCAGCGTCTCTCGTGGGTTCATCCCTGCCGTCGGCTCGTCGAGCAGCAAGAGACGGGGCTCGGTCGCCATCGCCCTCGCCATCTCCAGTCGGCGACGGTTCGCGTACGACAGGACGAACGCCGGCTGGTCCTGGCGATAGCCCGAGAGGCGCTCACCGAAGAACGCCAGTGCGTCAGACGCGTTCGCGCGGATATCGGCCTCCTCACGTCGCTGCCCGGGCGTCCGGAAGATCGTGCGGAACACGCCCGCGTGCGTCCGGCAGTGTTGTCCGACCATCGCGTTCTCGAGCACCGTCATGTTGGCGAACAGGTGCACGTTCTGGAACGTCCGCGCGATCCCCAGCGAGGTGATCTGGTTGGGCCGGAGACCGAGGATGCTCTGATCGTAGAAGCGCACATCGCCGTCGTCGGGCGCGTAGAGCCCCGTGATCACGTTGAAGAGCGTGCTCTTCCCCGCGCCGTTCGGCCCGATCACGCTCACGATCTCCCCTTCGTCCACGTGGAGCTCCAACCCGGTCAACGCGGCGAGCCCGCCGAAGCTCTTCGTGAGCGCGGTGATCTCGAGGAGTCGGGTCACGCGCCCTCCGTCCCAGGCGCCGGCGCAGCGTCCGCCCCTTCGACCAGACCCTTCGCCCACCGATCCTGCAGCCGTTCCTCCTCCTGGAGCTCGCGGCTCCGGCGGACGTTCGGCACCAACCCTTGTGGCCGCAGCAACATCATCGCCATGAGCGCCGCACCATAGATCAGGAGTTGGTACGCCTCGAACTCGGACAGGAACCCCGGCAGGCCGACGAGGACCAGCGCCCCCACGATGACGCCGGGGATGCTTCCCAAGCCGCCGAGGATGACGATCGCGAGGACCTGGATCGACACGAGGATCGTGAAGCTCGTCGGAGCCAGCGAGCCGATCTGCACGGCGAACAGCGCTCCCGCGAGGCTCCCGATCGCCGCACCACATCCGAACGCGAGGAGCTTGTACTTGACCGTGCTCACCCCGGTGGCCTCGGCGACCTGTTCGTCCTCCCGCATCGCCATCCAGGCTCGTCCGATCCGTGAACCCACCAGCCGGTACGAGATGAACACGGCGAACAGGCAGAACGAGAGCGCCAGGTAGTAGAAGGGCTGCGGGTCCCGGAAGTTGATATCGAGACCGAACGCCGTGATCACGGGCGCGGGGATCGCGAACAGACCCTGAGCGCCGCCGAGGAGCGGCTTCAGCCAGTCGGATTGCACGAGGATGCGGGCGATCTCCCCGAACCCGAGCGTCACGATAGCCAGGTAGTCGCCCCGGAGCCTCAGCACCGGAGCGCCGATCAGGATCCCCGTGAGCACCGCGATCGCGACCACGATGGGAAGCGCGACGAAGAACGGAAGTCCCGGGTGGAAGATGGAGCCGGAGGTCGCCGCTGCTGTGAGGACACCCGTGCCGTATGCCCCGACGGCGAAGAACGCGACGTAGCCGAGGTCGAGCAGCCCCGCGTAGCCCACGACGATGTTCAGACCGAGCCCCATCAACAGGAAGATCCCGACGCGTCCGAGCACGGAGGAGAGGTAGACCCCCAGCAGGATCGGCAACGCGATCAGGATCACGGCGACGATGCCCGCGAGGATCATCTTCTTCTGTCGCCGCTCCTCGGCGCTCGGCGCGGAGGCGTTCGGACGAGCCTCGAGCCGACGCCGACGCTCCATCACCCCCCACTGGATCCCGGCGGCGACCCCGAAGACCAACAGAGTCCCGATGATCGTCAACCCTCCGAACCGGACGCTGTAGAGCCACCCCGTCTGGATCTTGAGCTGCGCGATCACCGTGCGGAAGACGTTCTGGAGCATGGCCAGCAACAGGGTGGCGATGAGCCCCGTGGTCACCGGCCGGCGGACCCGGACGTCGGCGGCAGCGAGCAACGCCCCTCCGGCGCCGAGCACGGTACTCAGCGCCACGAGGAGCACGAGCCCCGGCCCCGTGGGGAGCCCGAACGTGATCACGTCGAGGAGCGGCTGCGTGACCGATACGAAGATGTTGCGGACCATGTCCTCGGGGAGCGCGATGACCAACAGCACGGCGAGGGCGACCATGCCGCCACCGATCGCCCCGTCGACCGCGCCCGAGACGGCCGCCGACGCCGCCGCCGGCACCACTCGCTTCCCGTCCTTGACGCGCGGGCGCGCGACCACCATGCCGCCGATGAAGGCCGGCAGGAGCAGGATGACCTCTCCGAGCGTGACCAGGTCGTTGACCAACCGCCGGGCGTCCAAGGTCGACACCATCCCCACCAGGCAGAGATAGAGCATCACCACTCCGGTCAGCAGTCCCCCGCGGGTTGCCTGGCGACGAAGCTGCGCGTCCATCACACCTTCTCCGGATCGTCGGAGCCCAGGATCCCCCCGGGCCGGAAGACGAGGACGAAGACGAGGATCACGAACGCGACCACATCCTTCAGCTGGTTCGTCCCGGGGATCTTGAACCCGGTGAGGAAGAGCGACGGACCTACCGATTCGAGCACGCCGACCGTCAACCCGCCGAGCGCCGCGCCGGGGATGCTTCCGATGCCCCCCAACACGGCGGCGGTGAACGCCTTGATCCCGATGATGAACCCGATGAACGGACCCACCACCTGGAACACGAGCGCGAAGAGCACAGCCGCGATCCCTGCGAGCGCGCCGCCGATCGCGAACGTCACCACGATGATCCGGTCGACGTCGATGCCCATCAGGCTCGCGATCTCACGATCCTCGGCCACGGCGCGCATCGACTTGCCCGTCCGCGTGTTCGCGACGAACCAGCGCAGCACGAGCAGCGCTAGGACCGCGACGACCATCACGACGACCTGTGAGCGGAGGATCGGGATCCCGAGGATCGTCCAGGTTCCGTCCAGGACCGTCGGCGTCGGGTAGCCGCGCGTCTGGGCACCGAAGAATCCCTTCGCGGTGTTCTGGAGGAACAGGGAGGCGCCGATCGCCGTGATCAACGGCACCAGACGGGGAGCCCCGCGGAGCGGACGATACGCGACCCGCTCCAGGAGGACGGCGACGCCTACCGACGTGGCGATCGCGACGACGATCAGGATGAGCATCGACAGGATCGGCTGCTCGTTCATGAATCCCATGTCGTTGAGGGTCCTCGCGACGAAATACGAGCCGAACGCCCCGAACATGAAGACCTCGCCGTGCGCGAAGTTGATCATCCGCAGCACGCCGTAGACCATCGTGTATCCCAGCGCGATCAGGGCGTAGACGGCGCCCTGCGCGATCCCGAAGACGATCAGGTCGCGCCAAGCCTCAGGGGTGAACTCGTGGAGCGAGAGGGTCTTGTACGCGCCGTAGACGGCGAACGCGATGATCCCGATGCCGAGGATCCATTGGATGACGCGGCGGATCGGGAAGCGGCTGAGGACGCTGACCCGGACGGTCCCCGCAGCCGGTCGCCTCATCCTCGTGGTGTCGGCCACGCTCGCCTCTCGTCAAGAACGGCGGCGAGCGAGCGCATCGCGCTCGCTCGCCGCCATCCGTATCGAACCGGTTCTACCCAACGATCGAGTTACGTGGTACCCAAAGCGTCGGCGAGGGTGATCTCCTCGGTGAAGATGGTCTTGGCATGCATGTTGCCTCCATCGACGGGGATCTCTGGAGACTTGTACACGCCGATGTTGACCTTGGCGACCGACTGGCAGTCGCCGTACTGGTTGCAGGTCAACGAACCCGTGACGCCTTGGTAGTCAGTCGTCGCGAACAACGCATCTCGCAAGGCGGTCCGCGGGATGTCCACGGAGCCATCCGAGTTCTCGATCGCCACAGACTTGACCGCCTCGGCGATGATGTTGAACGCGTCGAATGCGTTGGCGTTGAACGACGCCGTCGGGTCACCGAACTGGTCCTTGTACGCCGCGTTGTACTTATCGGCCAGCGGGATGACCGGCTGGTTCGGCGTCGCGATCGGTCCGGACATGTAGAAGCCGTTGCCCGCGTCGCCCGCCTGGTCCAAGAACGTGGACGCGAGGCAGCCGTCCGAGCCCATCAGCGCCACACCGCTGAGCGCCGGGATGTCCTGTGCCTGCTTGGCGATCAGGGCGCACGCCGGGTTGAAGTCCGGCAGGTAGATCAGCTGTGGCTTGGTCTGGGCGATGCTGGTGAGCAGCGGCTTGAAGTCGGTGTCCGTGCTCTGGATCGCCTCAGCGTCCGTGATCGTGCCACCGTTGGTCGCGAAGAACGTGGCGAACCCATCCGTGAGACCCGTGGCGTACGGGCTCTCGTCATGGATCGTCGCGGCCTGCGTGAACCCGAGCTTGTTCGAGACGAAGTCGGCGACGACCTTCGCCTGGATCGCGTCGTTCTGCGCGGTGCGCGCGTAGAACGGCTGGTGCGTGTCCGGAGCCGTCAGACCGGCGGCGGTGTTGGACGGCGACACCAGCAGGATCCCCTTGTCCGACAGGATCTTGTCCGCGACACCCAGGGCCGAGCTGGAGCAGCTGGTCCCGACCACGGCCAGGATCGTCGGGTCGGACGCCAGCTTCTGGCCGCCGGACTGTCCGCCTTCCTTGGAGCACAGGTCGTCCTCGTTCTGGAGCTCAACCGGGTGGCCGACCAGCTGGCCGTCCGTCCCGTCGAACGTCCCGTCCAAGTAATCCACGGCGAGCTTCACGCCGTTCTGACTGTCCTGACCGAGCGTGGCCACATCGCCGGAGATGGCGAGCAGCGTGCCGATCCGGATAGGCGCGCCCGAGTCGTAATGGGCGCAGCCGAACTCGACGGTCGAACAATCGACGGTCGAACCGCCGCTGGACGATGCCGATCCGCCGCCACCCGAGTTGTCGTTGCTGTTGGAGCAGGCGCTCGCGACGACGGCGAGTACGCTGGCGACGGCGAGCGTCGCGAACAGATTCCGACGCTTCATGGACCCCCCTTCCTTCCTGTACGTATGCAGACGTGGGGTGCTTGGTACCACATCCGCTTCCCGAAGGCCAACCCTGCAGGGCCTGCCACCTCTGCATACGCGCACGGGCGGGACGCCGGATGGGCTATCCCGTCGGCAGGGCTTCGCGGAACCATTCGACCGCACGGATCAGACCGTCGCGATCCCCCTCCAGGAGCCTCACCATCAACGCGCTCCCCACGATGACTCCGTCCGCGAACGACCCCGCTTCGGCGGCTTGCTCCGGTGTTCCGACGCCGACACCGAGCAGGAGCGGCAGATCCGTGAGCGGCCTGAGCCGCTTCACCAGCTCACGGCCGGTAGCCCCGAGCTCGTCCCGCGCTCCGGTGACGCCGTAGGTGGCCACGCAGTACACGAACCCGGTCGCCGCCTTCGCGATCAGAGCGAGCCGTTCGTCGGACGTCCCGGGCGCCGCGAGCTGGACCGAGGCCACTCCATGCTCCGCGCACGCACCCAGCCACGTCTCCGCCTCGTCGACCGGCAGATCCGGCACGATCATGCCGGCCACGCCGACATCCACCGCATCGTCGAGCAGCGCATCGAAACCGTACCGGAACACCGGATTCAGGTACGTCATGATCGCGACGGGAACATCGAGTGCGGCCTCGCCGATGACGTCCAGGATCGCTCGAGGGCGTGCGCCCGCCGCGAGCGCCAGTCGCGACGCCTCCTGGATCACGCCGCCATCCATCACGGGATCCGAGAACGGGATCCCGACCTCTATGGCGTCGGCACCCGCGTCCTGCAGGGCCCGCAGCAGCCCGGCGTCCACGCCGGGCAGCCCGCCGGTCACGTACGGAACGAGGGCGCGGCCCCCGCCGTCGCGCCGCGCGCGGAGCGCGGCTTCCAGGTCAGGCATCGGCGGCGTCCAACGCGGCGCGGATCGTGTCGAGGTCCTTGTCCCCGCGGCCCGAGAGGCAGACGAGGATGGTCGTCCCCTCTGGAAGCGGTCGGTTCAGCAGCCAGCCGATCACGTGCGAGGGCTCGAGCGCGGGGAGGATCCCTTCGGTCCGGGCGAGCGCCTGGAATCCGACGAGGGCCTCGCGATCGGTCGCCGACACGTACCGAGCCAGCTCGGCATCGTTCAGGTAGGCGTGCTCGGGACCCACGCCCGGATAGTCGAGCCCTGCGGAGATCGAGTGGGTGTCCGCCACCTGCCCGTCGGCGTCTTGGAGGAGGTAGGACAGCGCACCGTGCAGGATCCCCGGGTCGCCCTGCGTGATCGACGCGCAGTGCTCCCCGAGCTGCGACCCACGACCCCCGGCCTCGACACCCAGCAGCTGGACACCCGGAGCGCCCACGAAGGCTGTGAACATGCCGATGGCGTTGCTGCCCCCACCAACGCACGCCACCACGACCTCCGGGTCGACCCCGTGAACATCTGCGAACTGCGCGCGGGCCTCGTCGCCGATCACCCGTTGGAGATCGCGCACCAGGAGCGGGAACGGGTGAGGACCGACGACGGACCCGATGATGTAGTGCGTCGTGCGGACGGAGCCCGCCCAATCCCGAAGCGCCTCGTTGACGGCCTCCTTCAAGGTGCGTGTGCCGGCCATCACGGGAACGACCTCGGCACCCAGCAGCTTCATCCGCGCGACGTTCGGGGCCTGGCGATGTGTGTCCTCCTCCCCCATGTAGACGACGCAGGGCAATCCGAGCAGCGCGCACGCGGTCGCCGCCGCGACGCCATGTTGCCCGGCCCCGGTCTCGGCGATGATCCGTTCCTTGCCGAGCCGCTTCGCGAGGAGCGCCTGACCGAGCGCGTTGTTGATCTTGTGCGCACCGGTATGTGCGAGGTCCTCGCGTTTCAACCAGATGTCGTACCCGAGCTCTTCCGACAGCCGCCGCGCGTGCGTGAGCGGCGTGGGCCTCCCGACGAAGTCGCGCAGCAGCGCGCCGAGCTGGCCGCGGAACACGGGGTCATCCCGGAGCTCCGACCAGGCGGCGGTGAGCTCATCCAGAGCGGGGATCAGGATCTCGGGAACGTAGCGTCCGCCGTACGTGCCGAAGCGCCCACGTTCGTCGGGCACGACGGGTGGACGATCCACGATGGCGCTCATCTCACGGCTCCTCTCCCAGCAGCTCCCGGAGCTTCACCCCGGGGTCACCGGCGCGCATCAACGCTTCGCCGACAAGGATGGCAGACGCGCCGGCGTCGACAGCCGCCAAGACCTGCTCCCGGTCGGCGATCCCGCTCTCCATCACGGCGACGCGATCCGCCGGGATCTGGCCGAGATGCACGAGCGCCCGGCCGACGTCGACCTCGAGCGTCTCCAGATCCCGGGCGTTGACACCGATCACGTCGGCACCGGATGCGAGCGCCTTCTCGAGGTCGTCGTCGGCATGGACCTCGACGAGTGCACCCAGACCCAGATCCGTGGCGGTCGCGAGCATCGCCGTCAGCTCGCCGGCGCTCAGGCACGCGGCGATCAGCAGGACCGCGTCGGCACCCGCCGCGCGGGACTCGATGACTTCGGACGGCGTGATCAGGAAGTCTTTGCGCAGGATCGGAAGGTCACACGCCATCCGCGCCGCGCGCAGGTCGGCGAGCGTCCCATCGAAGTGGACCGGTTCGGTCAAGACCGAGATCACGGCGGCGCCGGCGGCTGCATACGCTCGCGCTTGCTCTCCCGCGTCGCGATCGGCGATCGCGCCGACGGACGGCGACGCGCGCTTCACCTCGGCGATCACGGCGGGTCGACGTGCTCGCAGCGCCGCTGAGAACCCTCGGCTGGGGGGCAGCGCCATCGCGCGTGCCAGGAGCCTGCTGTCGTCCAGGGGATGACGTTCGAGGGTCCGTCGGCGCTCGGCCACCAGGTCGGAGAGGAAGCCCATGGGGCAGCCGAGTGTATCGGGCGAGCCGGCACCCCCTCCGCACCGAGCGCCTCAGGCGAACGACGCGATCGCACCGGCCAGATCGAACCCGCCCTCGAGCGCGGCGCGTCCGACGATGGCCCCCTCCGCGCCGGCATCGCGGACCGAACGGAGATCCGGCAACGTGGCGATGCCGCCCGCCGCGAGAACGGGCACACCCATCGAAGCGACGAGTTCGATCGCTTCGAGGTCCGGGCCGGCAAGCGTGCCGACGCGGGACACGGCCGTCACCAGCATCCGCGTGGCCCCGACGGAGATGACCGTTCGGATCGTCTCGCTGAGAGGCAGATCGGTCACGTGGCGCCCGCGGGCCCGGATCCGGCCGTCCTCCACCTCGATCCCGACCACGAGCCGGTCGCCCACTCGGCCGACGGCCTCCTCCACCACATCCACTTCGGTCAACGCGCCGGACCCCAGGACGACCCGCGCGGCCCCCGCGGACAACGCCTCATCGAGCTCCTCCAGCGTCGCGACGGCGCCGGCGGCCTGCACCGGCACACCCAACGCGACGATCGTCCGGAGGATGTCGAGGTTCCCGTGGGTCCCGTCGAACGCGAGATCGAGGTCGACGACGTGGAGCCAGGTGACCCCGGCGTCCGCGAACGCCCGCGCCGCCCGTTCCGGGTCGCCTCCGTGATCGACGACCTCCTCCGGGCCCGAAGGTCGGAAGCGAGCGATCCGGCCGCCGTACACGTCGATCGCGGGGATCACGTCGAACGCCATGCGCGCACCCTACCCGCGGCGCAGAACGACCTACGCGGCGGGGCCCACCCGGGCCGCTTCCGCCCCGAGCAGCGAGCGAAGCTCCGACAGCAGCGATCCCGATGCGTCGACATGCACCGCTCCGACCTCCACGGGTGTGAGCCCGTTCGAGGAACGGAACCGCACCTGGACTGGCGCTTTCCCCGGGTGCGACTCCAGTAACTCCTTCACCCGCGCCAACACTGCCGGGGTGCACGCCGCCGCCGGGAGATCGACCTCCAAGCGCCGGTCCGCCGCCTGCTGCTCGGCCAGCTCAGCCAGTTCGGGCTCCCGCACCTCCGTCGCGCGGATCTGCAGTTCGCGGCCGCGCAGATCGATCCGGCCCGTGGCCAAGACGATCCGGTCGACCTCCACGAGTCCCGGCACCGATTCATAGACCGAGGGGAACACGACCACCTCGACGCCGCCGGCCAAACCCTCCAACCGGAACTGGGCGTAGGGCTCGCCACGCTTCGTGAACTTGCGTTGGACCGCGCCGATGATGCCGCCGAGCGTGACGAGGTCGCCGTCGCCGAGCGACGGCAGGTCCGCGATCTCGTGGGAGGTCTTGGCGGAAAGCGCGTCCTGCACACCCAAGAGCGGATGGTCCGTCACGAACTGCCCGAGCATGTCCTTCTCCTCGCGCAGCAGGGTGCGTCGGTCGAACTCCTCGCCCTCGAGCACCGATTCATCCACCTCGTTCACGCCGGACTCTCCACCGAACAGGGAGAACTGCCCCGCGGCCTCCGCCTTCCGCTCCGCGAGGATCGGCCCAGACACCTTGTCTTGATTCTCGATCAGGCCTCGACGTGTGTAGCCGAGCGAGTCGAACGCGCCGGAGAAGATCAAGCTCTCGAGCACGCGCTTGGTCAACACGGATGGCTCGACCTTGCGGCAGAAGTCGGCGAACGACATGAACGCGCCTTTCGCGCGTCGCGCTTCGATGATCTGAGCCACGGCCCCCGCACCGACGTTGCGCACGGCGGACAGGCCGTAGCGGATCGCGGCGTCGCCACTCCGCGCCGGCGCGAAGTCCTGTTCGGACTCGTTCACATCCGGCGGCAAGACCTCGATCCCCATCCCGCGGCACGCATACAGGTAGTAGGGCTTCTTGTCCTTGTCGTCCTTGACGCTCGTGAGGATCGCGGACATGTACTCGACCGGATGGTTGGCCTTCAGGTACGCGGTCTGATACGCGACGTAGCCATACGCGCACGCGTGCGACGCGTTGAACCCGTAGTCCGCGAACGGCACGATCAGTTCGAACAGATCCTCCGCCATCCGTGCGGGATGTCCACGCGCCACGCAGCCCTTCACGAACGCGTCGCGGTGCGGTGGCAAGAGCTCGCGGATCTTCTTGCCCATGACCTTCCGCAGGGTGTCGGCTTCACCGAGCGAGTACCCGGCCATGGTGACCGCGACCTGCATCACCTGTTCCTGGTAGACGATGATCCCGTACGTGGCCTTGAGGACCGGCTCCAGGTCCGGGTGCGGATAGGTGACGGGCTTGCGGCCGTGCTTGCGTTCGGCGTACTCGGTGTGCTGGCCCATCGAGAGCAACCCCGGCCGGTAGAGCGCGGTGAGGGCCATCAGATCCTCGAAGCGGTCGGGCTCGAGCAGCTTGATCAGGCTGCGCACACCCGGCGATTCCATCTGGAACACCCCGGTCGTATCAGCGCGGCGGAGCATCTCGTACGTCGGCTGGTCGTCGAGGGCGACGTGGTCGATATCGAGGTCAACCCCTCTCGCCTTCAGGTAGCGCACGGTGTCGTCGATCACCGACAGGTTGCGCAACCCGAGGAAGTCCATCTTGAGCAACCCGAGCTGCTCGACCCCATGCATGTCGAACTGCGTGACGACCCGCTTCGAGTCATCCCGCGAATCCTTGGAGAGCTTGAGCGGCAGGTAGTTCACGAGCGGGGCGTCGCCGATCACCACGCCCGCGGCGTGGACCGAGTCCTCGCGCCGCAGGCCCTCGAGCGCGCGCGCCGTGTCGACGATCTCCTTGGCCTCAGGTTCCTTCTCGTAGGCCTCGCGCAGCTCAGGGGAGATCTCGAGCGCGCGCTCGATCGGCTCGTCGCGGCCCATGATCGCCGGCGGGTACATCTTGCAGAGCCGGTCCCCCACGATCGGCGGGAACCCGAGCACGCGCGCCGCGTCTCGGATCCCTTGCTTCCCCTTGATCGTTTGGAACGTGATGATCTGTGCGACGTGATCGGAGCCGTACCGCTCCGTCGCATACCGGATCACCTCGTCCCGCCTACGCTCGTCGAAGTCCATGTCGATGTCCGGCATCTGCCGACGTTCCGGGTTCAGGAACCGTTCGAAGATGAGCCCGTACCGGAGCGGGTCCAGATCGGTGATCCGCAGGCAGTAGGACACGACGGAGCCCGCTGCCGAGCCACGGCCCGGGCCCACGCGGATCCCGCTCTCGCGTGCGAACCGGATCAGGTCCCACACGATCAGGAAGTAGCCGGCGAACCCCATCGGGGTGATCACGGCGAGCTCGTCGTCGATCCGAGCCTGGATCTCCGGACCGACCTCGCCGTACCGATCGCGGGCACCCTCGTACGTCAGCTCGCGGAGATACGCGTCCAGGTCCTTGCCTTCAGGCACCTCGAACCGCGGCAGGTGGAACCGCTCGTCGGCGGGGGCGCGATCGCCGAACACCAGATCGAGATCGACGCGCTCCGCGATCAGCAGGGTGTTGTCGCACGCCTCCGGCAGTTCGCCGAAGACGCGACGCATCTCATCCGCGCTCTTCAGGTAGAACTCCTCGGAATCGAACTTGAGCCGCTTCGGGTCGCTCTGGAGCTTCTGTTGCTGGATACAAAGCAAGACGTCGTGCGGCTTCGCATCGGCCTTCACGGTGTAATGGAGGTCGTTCGTCGCGACCAGCGGGATGTCGAGCGAGCGAGCGAGCTCGACCTGCTTCGGCAGCACCCGGCGCTGTTCCGCGAGCCCGTGATCCTGGAGCTCCATGAAGAACCGGTCGGGACCGAAGATGTCCCGGTATCCGGCGGCCACTGCCTCCGCTCGTCGGTCCTGACCGGCCAGCAGGAGCGTGTCGATCTCACTCGAGAGACAGCCCGAGAGGCAGATCACCCCCTCCGCGTGCTCGGCGAGGAGCTCTTTGTCCATCCGGGGCCGGTGGTAGAAGCCCTCGAGGTACGCGGCCGACACCAATCGTAGGAGGTTGCGGTAGCCCCGTTCGTCGGCAGCGAGCAACGTGAGGTGGTGGTACTTCTCCTGGTTCTCCCCCGGGTTCCGCTCGAACCGCGACCCGGGCGCGACGTAGGCCTCGACCCCGATGATCGGCTTGATCCCCGCCCGGCGACCCTCCTCGAAGAAGCGGAGCGCCCCGAACATGGCGCCGTGATCGGTGACGGCGACCGCCGACATCCCGTGACGGGCGGCCTCCGTGAAGATCGTCGGCGCCTCCGGGTGGAACTTTGGGGCCTCGATCCGCGCGGCGCCGTCGAGCAGGGAGTACTCCGAGTGAACGTGGAGGTGAACGAACCCGTTGTCCGTCATCGGCCCCGCGAGGTCTCCCTTTATCCACACCTGGGGATAACTACACCCATGTGATTCTGGCGGAGCCCCAACCTACGCCCGGGTTCGGGGGTCGTCAAGGTCGCAGGTCCACGCGGTGGTCATCGCCGCGTGAGCTCGAGCGCTCGCTCGAGATCGGGGGGGAGCGGCTCACGGATATCGATCCGCTCCCCCGTCAACGGGTGGGTGAACGCGATCCCCCAGGCATGCAGGAACGGCCTGTCCAACCCGACCCGTCGGGCGTCGTCGCCCATCCCGCCGTAGGCGCGATCGCCCAGGATCGGGTGACCGATCGAGGCGAGGTGCGCGCGGATCTGGTGCGTGCGGCCCGTCCTCGGGGCCGCCCCGAGGAGCGTCGCCCCGTCGAACCGCTCACGCACCTCGAACGCGGTCTGCGCGTGACGGCCGCGTTCGGCATCCAGAACCGTGCGTGCGGCCCGCCGCCCGAGCGCCGCGTCCACCGCGAACGCCTCATGCTCGACACGTCCACGCACGAGCGCCAGGTACCGGCGGTCCGCGTCGTGGCGCCGGAACATCGCCGAGAGCTCTGCGTACGCCTCATCCGTCTTGGCGACCACGAGGAGCCCGGAGGTTCCCGCATCCAGGCGGTGCACGATCCCCGGACGGAGCGGACCACCGGCAGGCGCGAGGGGCATCCGCATCGACAGCAGCCGGTTGACGAGCGTGCCGGTGCGCCGACGCTCGGTCGGGTGCGTGACGACGCCGGCCGGCTTCGCAACGACCGCCAACGACCCGTCCTCGAACCGGACGGGGACGGGTGGTCCCTCGGCCGTGAGCGGGGCCTCGATCTCCAGTTCGACCTCCAACCGTTCTCCGCCGACGAGGACGAACGACTTCGGACGGATCTGCCCGTCGACCAGCACGCGGCCCGCGGTGATGGCGCGTTGGACGTCGGCGCGCGGAGCCCCCGTTAGTCGGGCCAGGACGGTATCCAATCGTCCGGGTTCCCCCGAGAGCGACCTAACCGGCATCGGCGGCGGGCGCGTCGCGGCGCTCGGCGGTGACGGAGGAGATCGCGAGGAGGATCGCCCCGACCACGATCGCGCTGTCCGCGACGTTGAACACCGGCCAGATGTGGAGGTCGACGAAGTCCACGACGTGGCCCGACAGCCCTGGTCCGCGGACCACTCGGTCGGTGAGGTTGCCGAGAGCGCCCCCAGGATCAGCCCGAGCGCGACGGCCGTGAGCGTGTGTTCGTGCCGGAACGCGGTGACGGCGATCGTGCCGGCGACCACGATGGACGCGCCGGCGAAGACCCACGATGCGCTCTGACCCAGGCTGAACGCGCCGCCGGAGTTGGTCGTGAACCGCAGGTCCAGCACACCGGGGATCAACGTGAGGGGCGGCCTCCCAGCCAGCGAACGCTCCACCCACACCTTGCTCACCCGGTCGAGCACCCACACGACCCCGGCCGTCGCGAACAGCACGGCGGCGGAACGGGAGCGGAGGGACACGGCGGCTACCGCCGCGATTGGGCCTGGGCGTCCTTGATGCAGAGATCGACGTACGGGAGCGCTTTGACGCGTGCCTTCTCGATCGGTTTGCCGCAGATGTCGCAGATCCCGTAGGTGCCGTCGTTCATGCGCTTGAGCGCGCGGTCGATCTTCTGGAGCAGATCCCTGACGTTGTTCTCGATCGAGAGGTCCTTCTCACGCTCGAACGTGGCCGTCCCGGCGTCGGCCGACTCGTCGTCGAGGCCCACGTCTCCCGAGAGATCGGACTGGGTCACCGCGAAGGAATCCTCGACGATCGTGGTGAGCTGGGTGTCCAGCTCGACCCGCTCTTCTTCCAGGCGAACCCGCAGGTCACGGAGCTCGATCTTGGTCAGTTTCGTGGTCCCGGCCATGGTCGAGGGAGGGTAGCACAGGGGTCCTCGACGGACCGGTAACCGCACGTCAGCGGCCAGATAGCCGGCTTCGGAGGTCCTCGGCCGAGAGGCCCTCCACGACGAACACCTTCGAGCGCGAACGAGCTCCCGATCTCAAACGAACGTGCGTCTTCGGCACGCCCAACGCCGCCGCGAGGATCGTGGCCGCCTCGAGGGTGGCCCTTCCGCCTTCAGGCGCGGATCGAACGCGAACCCGCGGCCCGTCGGGCCCGATCTCGACCCCGGCTCGCGTCGATCGCGGGATCACTCGCACAGCGATGCTCCCCATGGTCGAGGTGTAGCATGCCGGGACAGGCGTCGACGGGAACACGGTCGCGAGGACCGCGGAGCCAGAGCGAGCCGGGGATGGTGTGAGCCCGGTGCCGAGCCCTCGCGGTCATCCTCCCCGAGCCGCTGCCCGAACCGGAGTGGGAGGTCCTCACCCCGCAGTAGACGCAGCCGGGCCCCGCCCGTGAACGCGGGAGGCCGTGATGGCGGCCGTGAGCGGTCGGCGCCGCGAGGCGCCGACAAGCGGGGTGGTACCGCGGGGCCTCCGCCTCGTCCCTGCAAGGGACGAGGCGTTCCGTGTCTTCGGGCACGGGAGGAGGCGAGCGAACATGTCGCGGTTCGAACCGGTAGCTCCCAAGGTCGACTTCCCCGAACTCGAACGACGCATCCTTGACGTGTGGCGCGACGCCGATGTGTTCCGCGCGAGCATCGAGCTCCGCAAGGACGCGCCGCTGTGGATCTTCTACGAAGGACCGCCGACCGCGAACGGCAAGCCGGGGATCCACCACGTCGAGCCGCGCACGTTCAAGGATGTCTACCCGCGGTTCAAGACGATGACCGGCCACTACGTGCCCAGGAAGGGCGGCTGGGACTGCCACGGCCTCCCGGTCGAGCTCGAGGTCGAGAAGGAGATCGGCACGACGGGCAAGCGTGACATCGAGGCGTTCGGGATCGCGGAGTTCAATCGGCTCTGTCGCGAGTCCGTCGGGCGCTACGTCGACGACTTCGAACGGCTCACGGAGCGGATCGGGTTCTGGATCGATATGTCCGACGCGTATCGGACCATGGACACCGAGTACATCGAGAGCGTGTGGTGGTCGCTCAAGCGGCTCTTCGAACGCGGGCTCCTGTTCGAGTCGGACAAGGTGACCGCGTACTGCCCTCGTTGCGGGACCGCTCTTTCCGACGCCGAGGTCGCGATGGGCTACCGCACCGTGGACGATCCCAGCGTGTTCGTGAAGCTGGAGCTTCTCGATGTGCCCCAGCTGCCGGACCTCGTCGGTGCATCGCTCCTGGTCTGGACCACCACACCCTGGACGCTCCCGTCGAACACCGGCGTCGCCGTCCTGTCATCGGGGACCTACGCGGTCGTGGACCACGACGGCGAGCGACTGATCCTGCATCAGGCGCTCGTGGAGCGGGTGCTGGCCGTGGAGGAGGCGGGGACGGCGGTGGACGGGGCCGCCCTGATCGGCGCGACGTACCGACCGCCGTACCCCAACGTCGACGGAGCGCACACCGTGGTCGCGGGCACATTCGTCTCGATCGACGACGGGACCGGGATCGTGCACCTCGCACCCGCGTTCGGCCCTGAGGATCTGGCGCTCGGGCGAGCCGAGGGCTGGCCGGTGTTCAAGCCCGTCGACGACGCCGGCCGGTTCAACGACCTCGCGCCCCCGTTCCTCCGCGGATCGTTCTTCAAGGATGCGGACCCGGTGATCGTCGAAGACCTCCGCGATCGCGGGATCCTGTTGCGGGGCGAGACGATCGAGCACGCGTATCCGTTCTGCTGGAGGTGCGATACGCCGCTCCTCTACTACGCGCGCTCGACGTGGTACGCGCGCACGACGGCCGTGAAACCGCGCTTGCTCGAGGTGAACGAAGGCGTGCACTGGTTCCCCGATCACATCAAGCACGGTCGGTACGGTGATTGGCTCGAGAACAACGTGGACTGGGCCGTGGGTCGCGAGCGTTACTGGGGAACGCCCTTGCCCTTGTGGCGTTGCGCCGAAGGCCACGTGACGCCGATCAGCTCGTTGCAGGAGCTGGGCGCGCGAGCGGGGCGCGACGTCTCTGACATCGACCCGCATCGGCCGTTCATCGACGAGGTGACGTTCGCGTGTCCCGAGGACCCCTGCGACGCGACGGCGACCCGCGTCCCCGAGGTGATCGACACCTGGTACGACTCGGGCGCGATGCCGTTCGCGCAGTGGGGATACCACCCCGAACTCGGTCGTGGTGAGGAGATGTTCGCCCAGCGCCATCCCGCTGACTTCATCTCTGAAGCGATCGATCAAACGCGCGGCTGGTTCTACACGTTGATGGCGGAGGGCGTGCTGCACTTCGACGAGACCACGTACCGCAACGTGGTGTGCCTCGGGCATCTCGTCGCGGCCGACGGGAAGAAGATGTCCAAGTCGCTCGGCAACGCCCTCGATCCGTGGGAGGTGCTCGATCGCCAAGGCGCTGACGCGCTCCGCTGGTTCATGATCGCCAACGGCTCCCCGTGGGCCTCGCGCCGGATCGGACATGAGGTGTTGGACGAGATCGTTCGCACGTTCCTGTTGACCCTTTGGCACGTGTACGCGTTCTTCGTCACGTACGCGAACGCCGAGGGCTTCGATCCAGACACCGCCCCACCCTCAGACACACAGCTGCCGGCTCTCGATCGATGGGCGCTGTCACAGCTCGCCGATACGACACGCACGGCTCGGGAAGGGCTGGAGGCCTACGACGCCACCTCCGCAGCTCGCCGGATCTCGGCATTCGTCGACGATCTCTCGAACTGGTACGTCCGCCGCTCGCGACGGCGGTTCTGGGATCCCTCAGGCGGAGGGGGCGATGACGCCCGCGCGGCGTTCCACACCTTGCATACCGCGCTCGTCACCGTGTCGCAGCTCCTGGCGCCGTTCACGCCGTTCATCGCCGAGGAGCTCTGGAGGAACCTCGCCTCCCGGCGGCCGGGCGTGGCCGTGTCCGTCCATCTCTCCGACTATCCGCTCGTCGACCCGGGCGCGATCGACGAACGGCTCGACGAGGCGATGATGGTCGCGAGGGCGGTCGTCGAGCTCGGCCGCCGCGTTCGCGTCGAGACGAAGACGCGCACACGGCAACCCCTCTCAGAGGCGGTCGTCCATACGGCGACCGACCACACGGCCATGACCGAGCTCCTGCCCCTGATCGCCGAGGAGCTCAACGTGAAGGCCGTCGTGTTCGCGGGATCGGAAGCGTCGTTCGCCCGGTGGCGCGCCAAGCCCAACTTCAAGGTCCTCGGTCCCCGGCTCGGCCCACTGGTGAAGCAGCTGGCTGAACTTCTCGAGGCGGACGATGGCTCGATCGCTGCCGTTCTGGCGGCCGGCGGGGACGCACCCGTCACGCTCGCGGACGGCTCGGTGGTGACCCTAGGGCCCGACGATGTGGAACTCTCGAGGGCCGTCACCGAGGGGTGGGGCGTCGCCTCGGACGGAGGCATCACCGTGGCACTCGATCTGGAACTCACCGACGACCTCCGGCGCGAAGGCGTCGCGCGCGAGATCGTCCGAGCCGTTCAGGACGCGCGCAAGGCCGCCGGCCTGGACGTGAGCGATCGCATCGCGCTCGGCATCTCCGCAGCGGGGAGGATCGCGCACGCGTTCCGCCTCGACGGAGCACAGATCGCCACGGAGACACTCGCGGTCGAACTCGCCGATCACGAGCTCGCCGATGCGTCGTTCCGTCAGGAGGTCAGCGTCGACGGAGAGCCGGTCGTCATCACCCTGCGGACCGCGCCGACCCAGATCGCCTGATCACGCCGATCCCAAGGAGGAACAGCCCGCCCACGCTGACGACGAGCGCGACCAGTGGCGGACCTGCATCGTTCCCGTCCGCGATGAGCGCGACGGCGAGGGAGACGGCCGCCGACAGGATCAGGATGAAGGCGACGCCGAAGGGCAAGGCGACCGCCGCGCGACGATCGCTTTGGCTCACTCCTCGCCCCAGAACAACTCCCGGAGGGTGCGATCTCCTTCACCCGGCGCGCCGTCCTCGTCGCCACCGTCTGCTGCCGAGACCGACGCGGTGGCCGGCTCCTGTACGCGGATCGGCTCCGTCGGGCGGGCGTCCGGCACTCGCTCACGAGCTTCCGGCGCCTCGACCGGTTCCGGCGTGGATGGCGGCGGCGCGGCGGCGGGAGGCGCGACCTTCGCGACCGGTGGCGGCCGGGGTCGCGGCGGCCGCCGGCGCGGGGGTCGAGTCGGCCTTCGGAGGGGCGGGCGTGGTCACGGCGGGTGTCGGCGGCGTCCCCCGATCCGCGCTCCGGCTCGCCTTCGCCATCCCCTTCACCGATTCCGCATGCCCCTGGACGAGCGACGCCAACTGCTGGAGGAATCCCTTCTCTTGGGAGAGGAACGCAGCAACGGCCGCTCGGCCCGCGTCGGTCGCCAGCCCACCTGATGTCGCCGCCGCTTGGTCGCGGGCGGCTTGCACGATCGATGCTGCCTCATCTCGGGCACGTTGGATGATCTCGTCGGCCTGACGGGACTGGTCGACGAGGTCCGGCGCCCCGATCGGGAGCGCGGACGGAGCCACCGGGAGTCCGCTCGCGGAGCGCAGCCGTTGGTTATCCTCGGCCAGTTTCGTCATGGACTCCGTGACCTGATCGAGGAACTCGTCGACGTCGCGCATCCGGTACCCACCGAACCGCGAAACGCGGAACTCCTTCTGCTGGATCTCCGCCGCCGTCACGGACGACGACGCGGGCATCCCGCTGAAATCCTGCGCGTCGTCGGTGCCTTTGTCCTTGTTCCTCATGGGACCTCCCTCGCTCCCCCGCTCAATGGCAGAACACGTTCTGCAGCACGAAGATGATCACGAACGCCACGATCACCGACAGGTCGAGCGCACCCGCGGGCGGCACGATCCGCCGGATCGGCGTCAGCGCCGGCTCCGTGATGTCGAACAGTAGCTCGAACGCTGTGCGCACCGGACCCGTGACGGGGACGCGGATGCCCGCCAACTCGACCCAACTCACGATCACCCGGATAAGCAGGACGATCCAGTAGATCGTGAGCGCGAGGCAGACCAGCCGAAGGAAGGGGTTCGCCGCGCAGATCATCGGCTGGGAAGGCTAGCAGCACCGCGCCGGCGGGTCGCATCGTGCGGCGAGGCCCGGCGCTGGTCAGAACTGGTTGTAGAACGCGCCGCCCGCGATACGTTCGCGCTCTTCGGCCGAGACCTCGACGTTGGCCGGGGTCAGCAGGTAGACCCGGTTCGCGACGAGCTCGATCTTGCCATCCAAGCCGTACACGAGACCCGACGCGAAATCGACGAGTCGCCGAGCGATCGTATCGTCGGTGCTCTGCAGGTTCATGATCACGGCAGTGCCTTCCTTGAAGCGGTCGGCCACCTCCCGCGCTTCGTTGAACCGCTTGGGCTCGGATTTGTAGATCGCGGAGGATGCGGAGGCCATCCGCGGCGATGCGATCGTCCGGACCACCCCTTCGGTCTCGGAGGGAACCTCGCGAACCGCCTGAGGCTTCATTCGGCGAACCGGCGCCGGCTCCGCCTCGGGCATCTCGTCGACGAAGTCGTCCTCGTCCTCGACCAACCCGAGGTAGTTGAGCGTCTTCTTCCACACGCCGGCCATCACTTCCTCCCTGACTTACGGCACCCGGGGACCGAACAGCGCCGTCCCGACGCGGACCATGGTAGCGCCTTCCTCGACCGCGACCTCGTAATCCAACGACATCCCCATGGACAATTCCAGCACCTCAGGGTGGTCGTGCGCGACCCGGTCGCGCAGCTCCCGGAGCTTCGCGAACGTCGGTCGGGCGTCCTGTGACGTGCCCGCCACAGGGGGGATCGTCATCAACCCGATGAGCCGCAGCCCGTCGAGCACGGCAACGTGGTCGGTCAGGGCCGAGATCTCCGACGGCGCCGCGCCTGCACGTTCACCCGTGAAATCGACCTCGATCATGGCGTCGAGCGTCCTCCCAGCTTCGGCCGCCCGGCGCGCGAGGCGCTCCGTCGGCCGGCCGCCGGCGACGGTCTGGACCACATCCGCCAGCGCGGCCACGTGATGGACGCTGTTCGTCTGGAGCGTGCCGATGAAATGCCACCGGGCGCCGGGAACCGACGGGCGCTTCGTTCGCAACTCGCGTACGTAGTTCTCCCCCACGTCCGTGAGTCCGGCTCGGACCGCCGCCGCCACCATCTCAGCGGGGACCGACTTGGCCGCGCCAACGATCCGGACCCCGGCCGGGTCGCGTCCCACGCGCTCGCACGCACCCGCGATCCGTTCACGAACCTCGTCAAGGTTCGCTCGGAGCGATCCCTCGGACCAACGCATCACGTCAGCGTGCCAGAACGAGGAACGGGGGGCGGGGAGGTCTCCCGGCCGAAGAGGCGGGGGAAGGGCGCCTCTTCCACTCGGAACCTCCCCGCCCCCCACAGCGCGAGGCCGCGCGGGGCGGACGGATCGTCCGCGTCAGTTCTTGAGGAAGTCGGGGATGTCCAGATCCTCCTCAGCATCGAAGGACACGCCCGACGGCTCATGGTCGGCGCCGGACGTGAAGACGTCGGCGTCCTCGTCCGAGTCGTCGGTCAGGATCGACGGCAAAGGCTCGTCTCGACCGCTCCCGCCGGTCGGCTCCTCGAGCAGCCGGGAGAGCCGACTCTCGAAGCGGCTCGTGTCTGCGGAGACCGCGAGCTTGTCGAACCCGGCGGCGACGACCGTGACCCGCACCTCTTCGCCGAGCGCGTCGTCCACGACAGCTCCGAAGATGATGTTCGCGTCGGGGTGCGCGACCTTGGTGATGTGATCGGCCGCCGCGTTAACCTCATGCAGCGACAGATCCGTCGGGCCGGCGATCGAGAGCAAGACGCCCTTCGCGCCGTCGATCGACGACTCGAGCAGCGGTGAGGAGATGGCGGCCTTCGCCGCGTCGACCGCCCGGTTCTCCCCCGTCCCATGCCCGATCCCCATCAGGGCCGAACCCGCGCCCGTCATCACCGACTTCACATCCGCGAAGTCGAGGTTGATGAGACCGGGAGTGGTGATGAGCGACGTGATGCCGTCCACTCCTTGGAAGAGGACCTGGTCTGCCATGCGGAACGCATCCACCATGGGGGTCGTCGGATCGGACACCTGGAGGAGACGATCGTTGGGGACCACGATCAACGTATCGACGGCCTTCTTCAGTTCGGTGATCCCGAGGTCCGCTTGGGTTGCCCGTTTGCGACCTTCGAACCCGAACGGTCGCGTGACGACGCCGATGGTCAAGGCGCCCAGACCTCTCGCAACCTCGGCGACGACCGGGGCTCCGCCCGTGCCGGTGCCACCACCCTCGCCCGCGGTGATGAACACCATATCGGCGCCCTTGAGGATCTCTTCGATCTCATCGCCGTGCTCGTGCGCGGCGGAGCGGCCGACTTCTGGGTCCGAACCCGCTCCGAGACCGCGGGTCGTCTCTCGTCCGATGTCGAGTTTCACCTCTGCGTCGGACATCAACAGGGTCTGAGCGTCGGTATTGACGGCGATGAACTCGACGCCCCGGAGGCCTGCCTCGATCATCCGGTTCACCGCGTTCACGCCGCCGCCGCCGATCCCGATGACCTTGATCACGGCGAGGTAGTTCTGGGGAGCATCCATCATCGCTATCCTCCGCGCGGCGGGCTTGCGGCCCGTTCGCTACCTGGGGAAACGCCGTACCTCACAACCGAACCATAACCGTAACGTTGAGCTTGATTGTTATATCTACCTCAACTGGAGAGGGCAAACCTACTAAGAAAGGCCAGGTCCGTCAAGCGTCGCCGGGACCTCGATTCGTCCTCTCGATGACAGCGAACGGGCTTCAGGAGAACGTCGCGGTGGGGGCGGAAGGCACCCCGACATCTGCGGACCGCAGGGGGGTCCCCTGCGCCCCTGCCCAACGCAGCAACGCGCCCAGCGCCTCCGCCTTGTCGGTCAGCTCATCGGGCGTTCCGTACGAGATCTGGGCTCCGGAGCGCAGGTCGACCTGCAACTCTCCGTCGACGAGGATCGCGACCTGCGCCACCTGGCGCTGCAAGACGGTGGGCATCGCGGCGAGCGCTCGCGCCGCTCCGCTCACCAAGGGGGCGCTGGGTTCCGGCCCGGACGGGTCTGCATCCACGATCCGAGGATATGCAGTGGCCGGGTTCGCCACATCCAGGAGCGACCCATCCTCGGCCACCAACCGCAGGACGCCGTTCAACGTCGTCACGGCGACCGCGGTGTGTTCGCGGACGTTCACGTCCAGCGTGGTGGGCAGCTCCTTGGTGATGGTCGCCGACGCGACCCAGGGGTCCGCCTCCAGCCGCCGCTCCGCCGCCTGAGCGTCCAACGTCACGACGTTCGTGCTCGATCCGATCCCCGCGATCCGCAACGCCTCCGCTCGGCTGAGGTGATCGAGTCCGTGGACCCGGATCGTCTCGGCGTGGAGGAGCGGGCCCTGGATCGCGGCGAGCGCGATGGACCCGAGGACCACGACCGCGATGAATAGGAACGCCGGGATCCGCCATCGCCGATGCTCCGCCGGAGTGGACAGATGGAGGTCACCGGCGGGCGTCATCGAACGCTCCGATCAGCCGGACCTCCGGGACCAGCGATACGCCGCTGGCCCGCTCCACGGCTCCCTCGATCTCGCGGATCAGCGACCAGACATCAGCAGCACTCGCGCCGGGGTCGGCCACGATGAAGTTCGCGTGCTTCTCCGAGACGGAGGCGCCGCCCACCCGGCGGCCCTTGCCCCCGGCGGCCTCGATCAACCGGGCCGCGTGGTCCCCGGGTGGGTTCGTGAAGACGCTTCCGCAATTGGGTTCGGCGACCGGCTGGGTACGGCGCCGCCAGCTGCGAGCGGCTTCCATCGACGCGCGGATCGCACTCGGGTCGCCGGTGACGAGTCGGACGGTTCCGCCGGTGACCACGGCATCTTCCGCCAGTGCTGAGCGCCGATACGCGAAACCGGCGTCCGCAGCCGAAACCGTCTCGGGACGGCCCGCACGGAGCCGGTAGGTCTGGACCTGTTCCAGTACCTCGGCCATGTCGTGTTCGTGCGCCCCGGCATTCATGCGGATGGCGCCGCCGAGGCTCGCGGGGATCGCGACGCCGAACTCGAGCCCCTCCAGACCGTGGCGCAGCGCAACCCCCGCGAGCGCCGGAAGGGGCATCGATGCCCCGGCCGTGAGCCGAGCACCGTCCCGCGCCGCCCACCGGTAACCGCGACCGAGCCGGAGGACGAGCCCCGCGAACCCGTCGTCGGAGACCAGGACGTTCGAACCCTTCCCGAGGATGACGAACGGGATGTCGCTTTGCGTCAGGGCCTCCCCCGCCGCCGCTAGATCCTGATCGGACTCCGGCTCAAGGTAGAGCGCGGCGGGCCCGCCGAGGCGGAACGACGTCAGCGGGGCCAGGGGGAACGCGGTGCGCAGCCGGTCCCCACAGGCCGCCCGCAGGATCTGTTCCGCGCGCGCGATCGCTTCGGTCACGACGCCTCCTCGCGGATCCGTTCGAGGGCGGCGTCGCCGAGCATCCAGACGTCGCCGCACCCCATCGTGATCACCAGATCGCCGGGACGGACCTCTCGGGTGAGGAAACCCACGACATCCCGCCGATGCGGGAGGTAGATGATGCGCGTCTCAACATCGGCCTCCGCAGCTCCGTCGACCACGAGCTTCCCGGTCACGCCGGGGATCGGCTCCTGGTCTGCCCCGTAGACATCCGTCACGATCAGGAGATCTGCCTCGCGGAGGCTCTCGCCCAGCTCGCGCCAGAGCGCCTGGGTCCGCGTGTACCGATGCGGTTGGAAGACCGCGACGAGGCGCTCGGGTCCGGTCCGACGTGCGACGTCGAGCGTCACGGCGAGCTCCGTCGGCACATGGCCGTAGTCGTCGTAGAAAGCAGCTCCACGCGCGTCTCCGCGATGTTCGAACCGACGATGGACGCCGCCGAACCCGGCGAGCGTCTCGGCTGCCCGACCCGCTTCGACCCCCACGATCGCGGCGGTCGCGATCGCCCCGGTCGCGTTCAGCAGGTTGTGCGCTCCGTCCACCTTCAACCGGACGTCGACGCGCGCTCCCTCCGGGGTACGGACGACGCCCGACGATCCGCCGGGACCGACGTCACCGATCGACAAGAGCCAGTCCGCGTCAGCGCGGGTGCCGTACCGCGTGGCGGAGACATCGGCCAAGGCGAGCGCTCGCGCGACGCCTTCATCGTCGCCACACGCGACCACGTCCGCACACCGGGCCGCGAAACTCCCGAACGCCCGCTCGATCTCCTCACGGCCACCGGGGTAGAAGTCCACGTGATCGACCTCGACGTTCGTGATGATCCCGATGGACGGTGCTGTCAGCAGGAACGAGCCGTCGCTCTCGTCGGCCTCGAAGACGAATAGGTCCCCTCTGCCCGATCGCGCCCCGCTCCCGCTCTCGTTCAGGTCGCCTCCGATCAAGAAGCTCGGATCGAGACCCGCCTCCTCGAGGATCACGGCAACCATCGACGTCGTCGTGGTCTTGCCGTGTGTACCGGCCACCGCGATCGACCGTTGATCGCCGGCGAGCGCAGCGAGCGCCTGGGCACGCGCCCAAACCGGGATCGAACGGGCACGCGTCTCCACGAGCTCCACGTTCCGTTCGCCGATGGCGCTCGAGACGATCACGACATCCGGTGCGCCGAGCCGTGCGGGATCGTGGCCGACCGTGGCGTCGGCCCCGAGTTCGCGGAGCTCACCGAGTCCCTTCGAGTCCTTGAGATCCGAACCACTCACCGAGATCCCGCGCGCGAGGAAGAGCTTGGCGAGGTTGCGCATCCCTGCTCCGCCGATCCCGATCAGATGCACGCGCTGCACACCGTCGAGCGTCGGGACGGGAAGCGTCGGGATGCTCCCCGGCGGCGGCACGTACAGGGCTCCCTGTTGCGTCACCGCTCAGCCACCTCCACCACGAGTCGCGCGAAGCGATCCGCAGCATCCGGCTTCCCCCAACCGTGCGCGGCGGATCCCATGTCAGCGCGATGGCCGGGATCGTCGAGCAAGGTCGAGACCCGCTCAGCGAAGACCGCCGCCGTGAGGTCGTGGTCGAGGACGAGCTCCGCGGCGCCGACCCGAACCAGCTCACGGGCGTTCGCCTCCTGGTGGCTCTCGGTGGCGTGTGGGTACGGCACGAGGATCGCGGGCAACCCGCAGATCGTGAGCTCCGCGATGGTCGTCGCCCCCGACCGCGCGACGACGAGGTCGGCGATCGCGTACGCCAGCTCCATCCGATCCAAGAACGGGAGTGCGCGCAGCCGTGGGCCGGCACCATCGTTCGTCGTCGGAACGAGGTGCGCATCCTGCTTGGGACCGGTGAGCACGAGCAATTGGAGGTCGTCGCGTCCCGCGAGGAGAGGCAGGGCGCCCGCCACGACCTCGTTCAGGTGCTGCGCACCTTGGCTTCCGCCGGTCACCAGCACCGTACGTCGTTGGCGTTCCAGGTCGAGCACCTGGACGGCCTCCGTCACCAGCTCGGCCCGCCGCGAAGCCACGAGCGCGATCTCATCGCGGACCGGGTACCCGATCACCTCGATCCTCGGATCGCCGGGCAATCGTCCGCGCGCATCCTCGAAGGCAACCGCCACGGCGTCCGCCGACCGGGCGAGGAGCCGGGTGGCGAGGCCCGGGACCGCGTTGGGTTCGTGCAGCACCGATCGGATATGCGCGCGACGGGCCGCCAGCATCGGCGGCACGCTGACGTACCCGCCGAGACCGACCGCGACGTCGGCACCCTTCACGAGCGGAGCGCAGCGCATCGACGAGCGGAGCGCGACGATCGGCGCCTTCACGGCGCGCCACGAGAGCTCGCGATAGAACGGCAGGGCATCCACCGCATGGAACGCATACCCGGCCTCGGGAACGCGGGTCGCCTCCTGGCCGGTCCGTGATCCGACGAACCGCACGTCGGCGCCGTGGTCGCGGGTGAGCCGCTCGGCCAACGCGAGCGCCGGGATCACGTGTCCGCCGGTACCTCCCGCCGCGATCAGCACCTTCACGCGGCCCCGCTCCTGGTGGCCGCGTCTCGCCGTGGCGTACGTCGGCTGCCACGCGCGACCGAGATCAGCACACCGACCGCCGCGAGCGTGACGATCAACGCAGATCCACCGAACGAGACGAACGGCAGCGGCACCCCGGTGATCGGCAGCAAGCCCGTGACGGCTCCGAGGTTGACGATCGCCTGCAACCCGATCCACGACGTGATCCCCGCCGCCAGGAGCCGCCCGAACGTGTCGGGGGCGCGAACGGCGATCCGGATCCCCGCGTAGATCATGACGCCGAACAAGACGAGGACGACCATCTCGCCCAAGAGGCCGAGCTCCTCGCCCAACACAGCGAAGATGAAGTCCGTGTGAGCGTTCGGCAGGTATTGCCACTTCTGTCGGCTCGCGCCCAAGCCGACGCCGAACCATCCACCCGACCCGAGCGCGATCAACCCCTGGATCAACTGGTACCCCGTGAACCGCGGGTCCTTCCAGGGATCCCAGAACGCCAGGAACCGCGCCCGCCGGTACGCGGTGCCGGCGATCAGGTAGACCGACGCGGTGAGCGCGGCGAGGCCCGTCACCAGCAGGTAGCGCATCCGCACGCCGGCCACGAAGAGCATCAGCATGACGCTCCCGACGATCACGATCGTGGTCCCCAGGTCCCGCTGGAGCAACACGATGCCGGCAATGACCACCACGATCGGTCCGAGCGGGAGCGCGACGTGGAGCCAGTCGTCGAGGCGCGGCCCCTTCGTCGACAGGATCGACGCTGCGAGCGTGATCACGGCGAGCTTCGCGAACTCCGACGGCTGCAGCGTGAACGGGCCGAGCGCGATCCACCGGGACGCGCCGTACGCAGACGTTCCCGCGGACGGATGGAGCGCGAGCAGCAAGAGCGCCACCGAGACGGCGACGAATGGACCGGCGAGCCGACGCCATGCCGTGTACCGCATGCGGGCGGTGAAGATCATCGCGACCACGCCGACGAGGGCGTACAGCGCCTGGCGCTCGAAGAACCAGAAGCTGTTGTCGTAGGTCGTGAATGCATAGACGGAGCTGGCGGAGAAGACCTCGACCACCCCGATCAGCGTGAGCACGATCGCGGGAACGAGCAGGAGGATCACGTTGGTCCGCGCGACCGCAGCCGGCCCTTTGGCCACCCGGCGGTGCGGAGGACGCACGACGTGAAGCCTGCGGGGACGAGCATCTGGCGCGGTAGCCGTCGCCGGGGCTCGCCGCCGAGTGGGGGCCCGGTCAGCCACGGGCGCCCACCTCCTCCATCAGCGCGCGTGCCGCCGCCGCGAACCGATCGCCGCGCTCCGCGTAATCCTCGAACATGTCCCAACTCGCGCACGCCGGAGCGAGCAGGACGACGCCCGGCCGAGCGGCGAGTTCCAGTGCCACACCGGTCGCCTCCTCGATCGAGGGGGCGACGCGGACCGGAACCGATCCCTCGAAGGCCGCGACGATCGCAGACGCGGACTCCCCGATCGTGACCACGGCGCGCAGCCGATCCGCGCGGGAGACCAACGGCGACAGATCGACGCCCTTCGAGCGTCCGCCCGCGATCAGGACCGCGTCGCGCACACCATCGATCGCCGCGAGCGCCGCATGGACGTTCGTCGCTTTCGAGTTGTCGATGAATCGGACGCCGTCGACGAGCGCGACCACCTCACCGCGATGATGTTCCGGGGTGAAGCTCGCGAGGCCGCGTCGGACCGCTTCGGCGCTTGCCCCGAACGCCATCGCGGCCGCGGCCGCAGCCGCAGCGTCGGCGCGGAAGCCCGCCCGCTCACCGTCCACTGACCCGAGGCTCGACTCACCGTCGAGGCGCGCTACCAACCCCTCGTCGCGGTAGCCGACCTCGCCGACATCCGGCTCCCCGAGCCTGAACCAGATCGCCGGCGCGGGAGCGCGGGCCGACGTCGCCTGTGCCAAAGGATCATCGCGGTTGCCGACGTGGACATCCTCGGACGTCTGCATGCGGAAGATGTTCGTCTTCGCGTCGACGTACCCATCCAGGGTTCCGTGCCAGTCGAGATGGTCCGGCGACAGGTTCAGGAGCACCGAGATCTTCGGGTGGAACGACTCCACGAACCGCAGCTGGAAGGACGATGCTTCGACCACGAGCGCCTCGTGTCCTTCGCGCGCGGCGACCGCGAATGGATGACCGATGTTGCCGCATGCCACGGCATCGATCCCACCCGCGCGCAGGCAAGACGCGATCATGCCCGTCGTCGTCGTCTTGCCGTTCGTGCCGGTGATCGCCACGAACGGGACACGGCACAGGCGTGCACCGAGCTCGAGCTCGCCCCAGATCGGGATCCCGAGCGCCTGCGCGTGCGCCAGGATCGGGGCGTCTTGGGGAACCCCTGGGCTCGTGATGACGAGCGTGGCTCCCTCCAGGTGACCGGCCTCGTGTCCTCCGGTGGCAACCGGCACGCCGAGCGCCCGGAGCTCGGAGAGGCGTTCGATGCGCTCTGCCGGTCGCGTCTCCGTGACGCGGACGTCCGCGCCCTCCTCTACGAGCACGCGAGCGGCGGCGACACCGGCGACGCCGGCACCAACCACGACCACGCGCTCGTCGGCGAAGTCGCCGGTCATCCGAGACCGCCGCGGCCGATGAAGTCGACGTAGTAGAGCCCTAGTCCGACGGCGACGAAGAGCCCGGAGATGATCCAGAATCGGACGATCACGGTGAACTCCGGCCACCCGGCGAGCTCGAAGTGGTGGTGGATCGGCGACATCCGGAAGATCCGCCGGCCGAATCCTCGGAACGCGATCACCTGCAGGATCACCGACATCGTCTCGATCACGAAGAGTCCACCGAGGATGATCAGCAAGAGCTGCGTGTTCGTCGTGATCGCGAGCGCGCCCAGCAGTCCTCCGAGCGCGAGCGAACCCGTATCGCCCATGAAGATGCGGGCCGGCGCCGCGTTCCACCAGAGGAACCCGGTCGCCGCCCCCATCATGGCGGCCGCGATGATCGCGGTGTCGAGCATCGCGTCGATGTCCACCGGGTAGCACGCCGCCGGCGGTCCACCGACGCACGTGTGCCGGTACTGCCAGAACGCGATGAACACGTACGCCGAGAACGCGAGGATCGATGAGCCCGATGCGAGGCCGTCGAGTCCATCGGTCAGGTTCATCGCGTTCGACGAGGAGGTCAGGATCACGAAGGCCCACACCATGAAGAACGCACCCAGCTGCAGGCCGGTCGGACGGATGAACGAGAGGTCGGTCGACGTACCGGTGTCGCTCGAGAAATGCATCACGATGACCGCGAAGATGACCGAGACGATCGCGGTGCCTAGGAACTTCTGTGCCTTCGAGAGACCGAGCGAGCGGCGGCGGCGCACCTTGAGGAAGTCGTCCCAGAAGCCGACGGCGCCGAACCCGACCGCCGCCAGCAGGAGCGCCAGACCCGCAGGGGTGACCCGCTGGAACGTCAACCGCGAGGCGAGGTACCCGGCCACGAGGCCGATCAGGATCACGATCCCGCCCATGGTGGGCGTTCCCATCTTCTCCAGATGGGTGTGCGGGCCATCCTCACGGATGCGCTGACCCCACCCCCACGCCCGGAACGCGCGGATCGCGATCGGCGTGCCGAGCAACGTGACGCCGAGCGCGAACGCGGCGGCGAGCAGGATGGACTTCACCGCAACGCCTCCGCCAGTCGCTCGAGACCAGCGACGCGTCGATCCCTTGAACAGCACCAGGTCTCCGGGGCGCGCGCTCCTGCGGACGTCACCCAATGCGTCCTCGGGGTCGTCGTAGCAGGCCACGTTCTCCGGCTCGACGCCTTCGCGGACCCCGGCCATGGCGATGGGGCGGGCAGTCTCCCCCACGGCGATCAGCCGGTCGACGCGGATCCGAGCCGCCAGTTCACCGATCCGCTCGTGTTCGCGAGCGGTGATGGCGCCGAGTTCCGCCATGGTGCCGAGGACGGCGATCAGATGCCCGTCACCCGCCATCCAACGCGCTGTCTTGAGCGCCGCCGCGGTCGACTCCGGGTTCGCGTTGTACGCGTCGTTCACCACGCGAACACCATCGGGCGTGGTGAACGTCTCCATCCGCCAGCGGGAAACCGACGCCTGAGCCAATCCCGCGGCGCACGCGGCGAGCGGCACGCCCACCGTTATCCCGGTGGCCAAGGCCGCCAACGCATTGGAAACCATATGTTCGCCAGGCACCGCGAGCGACACCGGCACGCGATCGGAGGCACGGACCGCGTCGAATGATGCGCACCCGTCGGCTCCGAGCGTCACCGACTCCGCCCGCACGTCGGCGCCGTGCGACGACCCGAACGTCACGATGCGGCCTCGACATCGTCCCGCGTAGCCGGCGACGACCGGATCGTCGGCGTTCAAGATCGCGACGCCGTCCGGGTCGAGCGCCTCGACGGGTTCGGCCGATGCCTCGACGATGCGCTCCCACGACCCGAAGATCTCCAGGTGGGCGACCCCGACGTTGGTCACGATCGTCACGTCAGGGCGTGCGATCCCGCAGAGGATGGCAACGTCGCCGACGTGGCGCGCACCCATCTCGGCCACGACGACCTCGGTGTCCGGCGGGGCCGTGAGGATCGTCATGGGCAGACCGACCTCGTTGTTGAACGACTCGCGGCTCGCGTGCGTGCGGAACGAGGACGCCAGCACGGCGGCGGTGAGGTCCTTCGTCGACGTCTTCCCGTTCGCGCCGGTGACCGCGACCACGCGGCCGGGCATCCCTGCACGCTCGTCGCGCGCGAGCATCATCAACGCCTCACCGGTGGAACGGACGGACACCGCCGGGCCGTCGACATCGAGCCCGTCGCGGATAAGGACCCCCGCGGCCCCGCGCTCGAACGCCTCGGGCACGAACCGGCCGCCGTCCGTTCGCTCGCCCGGGAGCGCGACGAACAGCGCTCCGGGGCCGGCGTCACGTGAGTCGGTCACCACAGACGTCACCTCGACGTCCTGCCCTAGGAAGAGCCCGCCGACGGCGCGGGCCACGTCGGACATGCGCCGTGGCCTCATGTCCGCCTCCCCAGGGCCTCGAGCTCCTCGCGCGCCACGACACGATCGTCGAACGGGATCGTCCGATCTCGGAACTCTTGGACCGGCTCGTGTCCCTTCCCGGCGATCACGACCACGTCACCCGATCGGGCACCCTCGACCGCGAGCCGGATCGCTTTGCGCCGGTCCGGCTCCACGACGTGCTCGCCACCACCCTCCCGGGCGCCGGATCCGATCTCTTCGATGATCGCGAGCGGGTCTTCCGACCGAGGGTTGTCCGTGGTGATGATCGTGAGGTCGGCGTTGGCCGTGGCCGCGGCTCCCATGGCGGGACGCTTCGAACGGTCGCGATCCCCCCCACAGCCGAACACGAGGATGAGGCGACCGGACGCCAGCGGGCGGGCCGCGCGCAGCACGCTCCGGATGCTATCCGGCGTGTGGGCGTAGTCCACCACCACCAGGGATCCTTGTCCGGCTTCGATCGGCTCCATCCGCCCGGGGACAGCCCGCAACCCGCCGATCCCTGTGCGGATCGGATCGTCGGAGATGTCCAGCACGCGAGCGGCGGCCACAGCCGCCAGGACGTTCGACGCGTTGAACCGGCCCCGGAGCGGCGACCGGATCCGAAGGCCGTCCAGGGTGAGCGAGAGGCCGTTCGCGTCCACACGCACGTCCGTGGCTCGTACGTCCGCATCGCGATCGAGCGCGAACGTCGTGAGCGGGATCGTGGTGTCCAGGAGCTTCTCGGCCCACGGATCGTCGAGGTTCACGACGGCGTGTCGGGCGTGAGTCGCCGAGAAGAGTCGCGCCTTGGCTTCGAAGTAGGACTCCATCGTCGCGTGGTAGTCCAGATGATCCTGCGACAGGTTCGTGAACACCGCGACGTCGAGCGTCATCCCGTCGGTGCGGTGTTGCGTGAGCGCATGTGACGAGATCTCCAACGCCACGGCCTCCACACCCCGATCACGCATCGTGGCGAGATGTCGTTGGAGATCTGGCGCCTCCGGCGTCGTTCGCGCGAGCGGCAGCGGGTCGTCGCCGATCCGGATCCCGGTTGTCCCCACCACGCCCGTGGACATCCCCGCCGCGCGGGCGATCGCCTCCACGAGGTAGGTCACGGTCGTCTTGCCGTTCGTGCCGGTGACGCCGACGGTCTTGAAGGACCGAGCCGGCTCGCCGAACGCTTCGGCGGCGATCGGGCCCATCGCCTCCCGGACCGACGGGACACGGACCTGAGGCACCGCGAGATCGAGCCATCGGTCCACGACGAGCGCGAGCGCTCCCGCGTCGATCGCGTCGGGCGCGAACCGATGCCCATCGACGCGGTCGCCCGGTACGCAGAAGAACAACGCGCCGGCGGCCACCTCACGGGAGTCGAACGCGACGTCGTCGATCAGGACGTCACCGCCGGCCGGACGGATCTCGGCGCCCGGGACGACCGACGCCAACCGTTCGAGGGGAACCGGGGGGAAGGCGGGTGTCACCGCTCCCGAGCTTACCCGCGCCCCTGATCGCGGGTGCCCTGCCGTCATGGCAGCCCGAGGGCGTGGGGTGGCAGCGGAACCGGGGGGGCGGTGGGGATCCCCAGCCGCTGGATGGCATAGCGCGCGATCTGCTGGAACAGTGGGGCCGCGGCCACACCGCCATACACGGTTGCCGGTTCGTCCATGATCGCGGCGACGACGACCCGCGGACGTCCGGCCGGCAAGAACCCGATGAACGATGCGACGTACCGGTCAGCGTAGTAGCCGCCAGCGGGGTCCGGCTTCAGGGCCGTCCCGGTCTTGCCGGCCACCTGGTAGCCGGAGATCTGCGCGCTCGTGCCCGTCCCGTCGGCGACCACGTACGCGAGCATCTGGGTCAGGATCGACGCCGTCTGGGGGGCGATCACTCGGCTCGTGGGTGACTGGGCTGCGGGCGTGAACGTCCCCGCATCATCGACGGTCCCGCTCACCAGCCGGGGCTGCACCCACACGCCCCCGTTCGCGATCGTCGCGTAGACCGATGCCATCTGGATCGGCGTGACGCTGATCCCCTGTCCGTACGCGATCGTCGCGAGGCTCGCATCGCTCCAGTCCGACAGGGCCGGGACGATGCCGTCCGATTCACCGGGGAACCCCAGTCCGCTCGTCCGGCCGAATCCGAAACGGTTGATGTACGAGGCGAGCGTCGTCTTCCCGATGACGCCGGCTACCTTCGCGATCCCGATGTTGCTCGACTCCGCGATGATGTCGCCGAGCGTCATCGTCTCAACCGGGTGCGGGTGCGAGTCGTGGATCGTGTACTGGTCGACCTGCATCGACTCTGGAACCTGGAACCGCTGGGTGGTCGACACGTCGCCCGACTCGATCGCCGCGGCCGCCGTGATGATCTTGTTGACCGAGCCGGGTTCGAACGCGTCGGTGACGGCCCGGTTGCGCCACCGGTCGGGGTTCGTCTGGGCGAATCGGTTCGGGTCGAAGTAGGGGAAGCTCGCCATGGCGTAGATGTCCCCCGTCGACGGATCCATCACGATCACGGTGCCTGCCTTTGCCCCGTTGTCAGCGATCGCCTTCGCGAGCGCCTCCTGGGCCTGGAACTGGATCTCGCGGTCGATCGTCGTTCGCAGGTTCACACCGTCGACCGGATCCCTCGTGGCGTTGAGCCCCTGCGCGATCGGCTGGCCGTCCGGCGAGACCTCGACGGTCCGCTCCCCTGGCGTCCCTGCGAGCTCCGGGTCGTACTGCTCCTCGAGCCCGGCGAGGCCCGACCCGTCGACCCCGACGAACCCAAGCACCTGCGGCGCAAGCGATCCGGCCGGGTAGTACCGCTTCGAGACTGGGAGGAACCCGATCCCCGGGAGGTTGAGCGCCTCGATCCGTTGCGCGACATCGAGATCCACCTGCCGGGCCACGTACGCGAACGTCCCCACCCCCTCGAGTGCGGGTCGCACGAGCTTGGGCTTCTCGCCGAGGTCAGTCGCGATCTGTGCCGCCTCACCTTCGGGGTCGGTGACGAGCGACGGATCGGCGTAGATATCGCGAGCGTCGAGCGTGATCGCCAGGGGCACCCCATGTCGATCGAGGATGTCGCCGCGTGACGCGGGCAGCACCGTCCGTCGCACCCGCTGGTCGAACCCGATCGCCGCCAGGTTGCTCCGGTCGCTCACCTGCAGGGTCGCCAGGCGCACCGCGATGGCTCCGAACGCCACCAACAACAGCGCGAGGAGCGCGATCAACCGCCGGCCAGTCCGACGCCTCACGGCGCACCCCCAGACATCGAGCCGGGGACGTGCAGGATCACCACGTTCTGCGGGAGGACCATCTGATACCGAGCCGCCCACTCCGCGATCCGTTCCGGCGACGAAAGCGTCGCGGCTTCGGTGTTCAACACGGCATGTCGCTCCTGCAGATCGGCCACCTGCGACTGCGTCTCGTGGACCGCGAACGCCGTCTGCGCGAACATCGCGTTCAGCGCGACGACGCCCACGACCAGCAGCACGACGATCGTGGTGGCGAAGATCAGGAACGTGGGGTGGAACCCGCGGCGCGCCCGCCGATGACGCTGGGGAGGGGTTGCGGTCCGCGGGCGCACCGCGGTCGTCCGCGCGGGAGTCGCGGGACGCTTCGGAGCCGGAGCCGGGGCGCGGATGACGTGGGGAGCGGGGACGCTCACGCGGCCTCCTCCACCCGTTCGGCCACCCGGAGCTTGGCGCTGCGCGCACGGGGGTTGGCCCGGATCTCATCCTCGCCCGGCTGCAGCGGCTTCTTCGTGAGGATCGCGAGCCGCTCATCCGAGCGGAACGCCTGCTTCACGATGCGGTCCTCTAAAGAGTGGTACGCGATCACGATCACGCGGCCCCCGGGAGCGAGGAGATCGACCGCCTGAGGCAGGGAGGCGGCGAGCTCCTCGAGCTCCCGGTTGACCGCGATGCGGAGTGCCTGGAACGTCCGACGCGCAGGGTGGGGGCCCCCCGGACGTCGTCCCACGGCACTCACGACCACACCGGCCAGCTGGTCCGTCGTCTCGATCCGACCGCGGGCACGAGCGCGCACGATCGCACCCGCGATGCGCCGAGACTTCGGCTCCTCGCCGAACCGGAAGATCAGGTCGGCAAGCTCCTTCTCGGGCAGCCCGTTGACGAGGTCGGCGGCGGTCGGCCCGTCGTCGCCCATCCGCATGTCGAGCGGGCCGTCCTCGCGGTAGCTGAACCCACGCTCGGGTCGATCCAGGTGCATCGACGAGACCCCGAGGTCGTAGAGCACGCCGTCGACCGAGCCGCCGACGTCGTCCTCGCCGACCTCTGAGAAACGCGCACCGACGGAACGGAACCGGTCGCCGTACGGCGCCAACAGCTCGTCCGCCAGCTCGATCGCCGACGGATCGCGGTCAACCCCGACGACGCGCTCGACGCCCGCGTCCAAGAGCGCGGATGCGTGACCCCCCGCCCCGACGGTCATGTCGACGACGACCCGTCTCCCCTTCAGGAACCCGACGATCTCGTGCACCATGACCGGATCGTGTGGCGCGTCCGCCACGTCAACCGATATGACCGGCGAGGAGACCCAGACCGATCGAGGCCAACACCGTCACGGCGGCCATCGCGATCAAGGACAGGCTCTGACGAACCTCGGTCCCGAGCTTGTTGGGGTTCATGTGTTCCTCCTGGGGTCGAGGTCGCCCGCCTGATAGGCAGAGGCGTACCGGTCCGAGTAGCGGTCGTAGGCGTCGCGATCCCAGATCTCCATCCGGTCGCGTACCCCCAGCACCACTACCTCCTTATCGATGCCGACGAGCTCCCGCAGACGCTGCGGGATCGTCACGCGGCCTTGGCCGTCGAGCCTGACTTCATCGGACGAACCGAAGAACAGGCGGGCGTAGGCGCGGCCGTCCGCATCGGAAAGGGGCGAGGAAGCGACCTCGTCCGATCGCCGCTCCCATTCGACCCTGGGGAAGCAGAACAGGCAGCCGTCCTGGCCGATCGTCAACCAGAGCCCATCCGCGAATGCTTCGCGGAAGCGCGCCGGCAACGACACCCTGCCCTTGGGGTCGAGCTGATAGCTATGCGTGCCGAGCAGTTCGGCCACGCCCCCTCCCCTTTCCTCCACTTCGGGCCACTGTTATGCCACCTATACTCCACTGCGTCAACAGCGGTTGGCACCGAATGGACGAGGCAGGGGCATGTTCGTGGGCGGAACGGGTCGATCAGGAACACGGAGCGTTCCCGATGGATCAGCTCAGGTAGGCATCCCAACCCGGCTCGAGCCGGCCGAGGGTCAGGCGGAACCCGTCCGTCGGGGCGAACGGCCGGCGCGCCAGGTGGAACCCGGCTTCCTGTGGGGTCCGGTTCTCCTTCTTCGCGTTACACCGCCGGCATGCGGCCACCACGTTCTCCCACGTGTGGGTGCCCCCGCGCGACCGCGGGATCACGTGATCCAGGTTCTCCGCGGCCGCGGCACAGTACTGACAGATCCAGTCGTCACGGGCGAAGACCGCCCGGCGGGTCAGTGGCGCGTGGGGGCGGTACGGCACGCGGACGTAGCGTCGCAGGCGCACGACCGAGGGCGCCTCCATCGAGATCGTGGCCGAACGGAACACCATCCCGTTCGTCTCCACGACTTCGGCTTTGTCCTTCAACACCAGGACCACCGCTCGCCGCGCAGGGACGACGGCGAGCGGCGCGTCGGAGGCATTCAGCACCAACGAACGACCCATCGAGGCAGTGTAGCCGGACACCATCCTTCGACGGGCGGTGCTTGCCTCAGGCGAATCACAAGCGTGTAATACTCACTCGAGATCGCGACGGGTCGGCCCGGGCGAGATGCCTGGGAGTTGCGAACAGGGGCCGCGCGGGGCGTCCGCCGCCCGGGCTGGCCCGTCGTTCTCCCCTCCACACTTGCGGTCCCTTGCTCACGCCGGGTGTCCGCATCGATCCGGAGGGAACCTCGGCCCGGTGTCGGCCCGTAAGATGGAACGAGTCCCGGCCGGGAGGTGATCGTGGAAGTACGTCAGCGTCCCCAGGAGTGGCAGCGGTTCGCCGCGCGTTTCCATGAGATCGAAGACAACGTCGAGCGTGTCGTTCGCGGCAAGCACGGGGAGATCCGCCTCGCGTTGATCGCCTTGGTCGCCGAGGGACATCTCTTGATCGAGGACGTCCCCGGCGTTGGGAAGACGATGCTGGCCAAAGCCGTCGCCCGCTCGATCGACTGCTCCTTCCGGCGGCTGCAATTCACACCCGACATGCTGCCCACGGACGTGACCGGCGTGAACGTGTTCAATCAGGAGCACGGCGATTTCGAGTTCAAGCCCGGGGCCATCTTCGCGAACATCGTGCTGGGTGATGAGATCAATCGTGCCAGCCCCAAGACCCAGTCCGCGCTCCTGGAATGCATGGAAGAGCGGCAGGTCACCGTGGATACACAGACGCATCCCCTCGGAACCCCGTTCATGGTGATCGCGACGCAGAACCCGATCGAGCACGAGGGGACGTACCCACTGCCCGAGGCGCAGCTCGACCGGTTCATGATGCGGCTGTCCATCGGATACCCCAGCGCCGAGGTCGAGGCGGAGATCCTCGCGAGCCACAGCGCCGGGACGCCGCTCACGGACATCGGTCCGGTCACCGATGCTCCAGGCGTGGCCGAGATGATCGTGCAGGCGCAACAGGTCCATGTCGCACCGGCGATCCGTCGCTACATCGTGGACCTCGTGGAGGCCACGCGACGGCACTCCGACATGTACCTCGGGGCGAGTCCGCGGGCCTCGATCATGATCCTTCGGGCTACGCGCGCGATGGCTGCAGCCGAAGAGCGCGACTACGTTATCCCCGATGACGTCAAAGCGCTCGCGGTGCCGTCGCTCGCCCACCGGATCATCGTCACGGCCGATGCAGTCATGAGCGGACGGTCGCCCAGTGTCGTCCTGGAGGAGATCCTGGCCGACGTTCCGGTCCCGGTCGCGGAGGATCAGTGACCCCGTCCGGCCGCGGGGCCGCCGTCCTCGTCGCCGGCGTCGCCATGTGGTTGAGCGCCCGGATCCTCGGGTCTCCCGGCCTAGAGGTCGTGGGCATCGGACTCGTCTCACTCCCCCTCATCTCCGGTCTGTTCGTCCGGTGGCGTCACCAGCGGATCGTCGTCCGCCGGCGCCTCTCCGACGTTCGGGTCCCGCCGGGGACACGCGTGACCGTGCAGCTCGACGTCGAGAACCGCGGCGCTGCACCCACGTCGTTCCTGATGCTCGAGGATCGCCTGCCGCCTGCACTCGGTCGCCCGGCTCGTCTGGTCGTGGCCGGCATCGCCTCGCGGGGCACGCAGCGGGTCTCCTATACCGTGCTCCCGCAGACCCGTGGCCGCTATCAGCTGGGCCCACTCGTCGTGGACGTCTCGGATCCGTTCGCGCTGATGCGGCAACGCCTCGAGTTCGACGAGCGAGAAGAGTTGCTCGTGACCCCGGAGATCGAGGATCTCTCTACCGCACCGGAATCGGCCTTCGGTCCGAACATCGGGGCCTCCCGGACGCGGAACCTGTTCCGGACCGGCGAGGAGTACTACACGATGCGCCAGTACCAAGAAGGCGACGATCTTCGCCGGATCCACTGGCCGAGCGTGGCGCGGACGGGCGCGCTGATGATCCGTCAGGATGAATCGTCCCGGCGGGCGAGCGGTCTGGTCTTCCTGGACTCGCGCGAGGGCGGGCTTGGGCCGTCCCGAGGGCCAGCGTTCGAGCGCGCGGTCTCGGTGGCGGCCACGCTCGGCGCGGTCCTCGCTCGCGGGGGATTCACGCTCCGGCTGGCGACGGCCGACACCCAGCCCGCCGCACTCTCCGAGGATCGCTTCCTGGAGGCACTAGCGAGCGTGAGCCATGCGCCCGTCCGATCGCTCGGGCCATCGCTCGCCCATCTGCGCACGAACGCGTCCGGGGACGCGACGTTCATCTTCGTCGGTGCGCCTCCCCTCCCGGGAGAGGCAACGAGCCTGATCCGGAGCGGCGGTGCCTTCGGGCCGAAGCTGGCCGTGTTCGTCTATCCCGTGGACCCAGACACCTTGCCGCCCGAACGGCAGACCGCATTGGAGGGGCGTGCCACGCAGGCCCGCCTCGCCCTGACCCGCGCCGGATGGGACTGCATCGTCTTGCCCCCGTCCGTCCGCCTGAAGGATCGATGGCACACCCCCAGGGAACGTCTCCTCGCGCACAGCGGCTGATCGCGCTCACGGCCGTCGTCCTCGTCGCGGTCGCGACCGCGCTCGCGTTCGGCCGGGTGTTCGTCGGTCACGGCTCGACCTGGCGGCTGATGGCGGTGGCGATCGCCTCGGCGTTGGCGGCGAGCGCGCTCGAACGGCGAAACCTCCTGCTCGCGACGGTCGTCTCGGCCGCGCTGCTCGTAGCTGCCATCGGCATCGTCGTCTTCCCGAGCACCACGTGGCACGGCTTACCTACCCTGGACACCCTTCGTCACGCGCTCGACTCGTCGCGCCTGATCGGCGAACAGGCGCGGCTGCAGGTCGCACCCACGGTGCCGCTGAGGCCCTTGATGCTCGCGGGGGTGGTGGCGATCTGGGCGGCGATGTTCTCCTGCCACGCGCTGGCGTTCCGGGCGGGGAGCCCGCTGCTCGCCCTGCTCCCTCCGCTCGCGCTCCTCACGTTCGCCGACACCGTCCTCGAGGAAGTGATCAAACCGCAGTACGGGGTCGCGTTCCTCGTCGGGGCGCTGGCCGTCGTATTCGCTGATGCGTTGCGACGGGTCCAGGGCTGGGGTCCCATCTGGGTGACCGGCACCGGACCCCGCGCGCGCCTTTCGGCCACCGCGGGGCGAGGCGCCCGGCGCGTGGCGGCCGCGGCCATCGCCACCGCGGCGATCCTTCCGATCCTGGTGCCCGGCTTCGGTTCCAAGGCGATCTTCGACATCAGCTCGACGTCGTCGGGTGATCGTGTGCGCATCGACCCGCTCGTCTCGATCCGCGCGAGTCTCACTCGGAGCGATCCGGTCGAGGTGTTCCAGGTGTCGTCGAACGTCCCGTCGTACTGGCGGATGGTGTCGCTCCCGAACTTCGACGGGACAACATGGCGGCCGGACAACACGGTGACGGGAGCGCCGGTGACCGCCGATACGATCCTGCCGACGGGTCCGTCAGATGTGAAGGTCGAGACCCAGACGGTGGACCAGTCGTTCCAGGTCTCGAGCGGCATCGATCTCGACCTGCCTTGGCTCCCCGCCGCCTACCCCGCGCAACGGATCGACGCGCCTTCGACGTCCGTGCGCTTCGACCCGGAGAGCGGCGCGGCGAACCTGGACGGCAGCCTGAGCGGCGGCACGGTTTACCACGTCACATCGGTGATCCCGCAGCCCACGCCGGACCAGCTTTCCGTCGAGACGCTCGCCACCGGCGCGATCACGCGGTACACGTCGTTGCCGACGGACACGCTCGCCCAGATCCGGCCGATCGCCGAGCGGTGGACCGAGGGCGCCACCAACGATTACCAGCGCGTCTTGATGATCCAGAACCGCCTGAACGACCAGAGCGAGTTCACGTACGACAAGACCGTCCCCGCGCGAGACGACACGTTCACCTTGTTGCAGTTCCTCACCGTCACCAAAGCGGGCTTCTGTCAGCAGTTCTCGAGCGCCATGGCGGTCATGCTCCGCAGCCTCGGGATCCCGGCGCGCATCGCCGTCGGCTTCACCGACGGGCATTTCGACCACGGCACGGGCACCTGGCGGGTCACCACGTCGGATGAGCACAGCTGGGTCGAGGTGCTGTCCCCGACGTACGGGTGGCTGACGTTCGATCCGACCCCGGGGAACTCGAACCCCACCGCCTCGGACTACGAGCATCCCGCAGTGACCTGTCCATCGGGGGTCCAAGGGTGCCTCCCCTCCGGGCCGGAAGGCGGAACCGCCGGCGGAACGGGCTCGCCGGGTAACCCAGCCGGCCTCCCGCGGCAACTGGTGAACGCGATCGGTCGACAGACCGTGCAGGCCGGGAGTCGGCTCGGACCGCTACCCGGAACCGATCCGGGTGCCGCACGCAGGACCTCGCGATCGCCTCTGCGGATCCTCTTCCTGGTGCTGCTGGTTGCCGGCGTGATCGCGATGTTGGCCATCCCTCCCGCCCGGGCGCTGGGTCGGCGCCGACGCCTGCGGAGGAGTCATGGGCATCCTCGGGCATTGATCCTCGCGACCTACGACGTGTTCACGCAACGGGCTGCCGATCTGGGGTACCCGCGGGCGGAAGGCGAAACCCTCGACGAGTACCGCGCCCGATTGGGGGCCTCCACGATGACGGAGGGTCAACTCGACCGCTTGACCGCGATCGCGGTCCACGCGGCGTACGCCGCGGATGAGCCGGTCCCCGAAGAGGCCACGGAGGCGTCCGCGGCGGCCGAAACCACGCTTCACGAGCTCCGGCGCGCGACGGGTCTGGGACGGCGGATCGCCGGCCAGTACCGCCTGCGGCGCTGAGGGTCCGACCTTCGGCGGCTCAGGTCCCGGTCGCCGTGTGGGCCGCGGCCTCTCGCAAAGCCCGGACGAACCGCTCTCGATCCTCGCTGAACTGAGAGACGTTCGTCCGGACGCTCGTGGCGATGTCGTCGATCGCCACGAAGAACGCCATCTGCCCCTCACGCAGGGCGTCGATCACCTCGCCGTCGCGGCGGCAGATCTTGAAGATGCTCTGGCCGTCGGTGACGAGCTTCACGTCCGAGAGGTGCCGATCGAGGCCTGCCTTCTTGTTGAGGAACGCCCATGCGCGCCGAACGCGCTGCAATGACATCCCGCCGTCGAGCAGGGACTTCACGACGCGCAACGCGACGAGATCTCGGAACGAATAGAGGCGTGGGACGCCGGGTCTTCCGCCCGTGCCCTGGACCGTCGGCTGCACCAAGCCGATCTGGTCCCAGTACCGCAGCTGCCGCGCCGTGCAACTCGTGAACTTGCTGGCTTGATGAGCCGTGAACCCCTCCATGGACGCGCGCCCTTTCGACAACCTGCCTGCCACACCGTCTGCCGCATCCGCGCGATCGGCCACCACGAAACATCAACCTCGGGTGGACGGTCACGCGCCCAGGGGAAGGGGCCCCTTTGTACAGCAGCGCGGGAACGGGTGGCAAGCGCAGAGGTCAAACACCGCGACGAATCATCCGGACGGGCTAGTCGGCATCGGTCGTTCGTGTCAGTTCTGCGGCGGGTCGTTCGGGGGTACCTGCCGGCGCGCGAACCGCGCGGCGATGCGACCCATCAACCCCGTGAGCGTCAGCCGACCCGACGCCTGCATCTCGCGGATCTGATCGCGACCGAGCTGCCCGAGGTAGCGGTAGATCAACAGCGCTGACAGCACCATGATCACGAAACCCGCGGCCGCGACCAATGGGCTGACGACGAACAGCAGCAACAGGAGCATGCCCGCGACGAACGCGAGCGCGGCGATCCGGATGCGCCGAGCGAGATGCGTGTAGAGGTCGGTGCGACCGACCTGCTCGACGAGGCGTGGGTCTTCCTCGGCGAGGCGCTTCTCGATCTCCTCGAGGATCCGTTGTTCGTGCTCGCTGAGGGGCATCGGGTTCCTTACCTTGGGCCGTGGGGATCGACCATGGTTCGATTATAGGGAGCCGTGCGACAGCGACGAGACCTTCATCGGTGGCGGTCGCGTTCGATCAAGGAGGCGGGACGAGCGGCTCCCCGCCCGAACCGCCGCTCGATCCGGTCGAGCGCCCGCTCCACGTCGCCCCAACGCTCCCCTTGGAGGAGCGCCAGCTGCTCGGCGCCCGCCGGGACCAGCCCGGTCGCCTGGACGCCCAGGAGACGGATCCGACGCCGCTCCCCCGGCAGGGATCCGTACAGCTCGGCCACCGTTCGGTACAGCTCTGCCCCCACCTCCGTGGGGCCGGACAGGGTCCGGGATCGCGTCAGGGTCTGGAAGTTGGCCAGGCGCGCCTTCAGCACCACGGTCCTGGCCCGATACCCGTCCTCGCGGAGCCGGACCGCCACCCGGCCCGAGAGGTCCAGGAGCTCACGGAGGATCTCCCGGTCGTCGTCAAGATCCCGTTCGAACGTCTCTTCGTGGCTCACCGACTTCGGCGGCTCGTAGGGAACCACGACGCGGTCGTCGGTCCCGTGCGCGAGGTCGGAGAGGTGATTGGCGGAGACATCGCCCAGCAACCGCTCCAGGATCGAGACGGGCATGCGCTCGAGGTCTCCGATCGTTCGGATCCCCAGCCGCCCGAGCGTCTCCCCCGTCTTCTCTCCCACCCCCCAGAGGCGCCCGACCGGGAGCGGTTCAAGGAACGCCGACACGCCGTCGGCCGGAACGTGCAGCAGCCCATCGGGCTTGCACCCGTCCGAGGCGAGCTTCGCCACGAATTTCGAGGACGCGACGCCGACCGAGCACGTGACGCCGACCTCGCGGACGACATCCGCGCGGATCTTCGCGGCGATCGCTGCCGGCGAGCCGAAGAGCATCGTCGCCCCGGCGACGTCGAGGAACGCCTCGTCGAGCGAGATCGGCTCGACGAGCGGGGTATGGGCGAGCAACACTTCGCGGAAGCGGTTGGAATGCGCGCGGTACGCCTCGAAGTCCGACGGCAGGAAGACGATGTCTGGGCAGAGCCGGCGAGCGCGGACGGCGGGCATCGCGGAGCGCACACCGAACACGCGTGCTTCGTAGGAGGCGGAGGCGACCACCCCACGCGCACCCGCTCCACCGACCACCACCGGCTTGCCCTTGAGCGACGGATCCTTCAGGACCTCCACCGATGCGTAGAACGCGTCGAGGTCCACGTGGAGGATGGGCTCAGGGGGTCTCACGTGATCATCCCGCGGAGCCGGGACTCGAATGCCACAGCCGGCGCGCGGGCAGAGCGGGTTCCGTCGGTGCTCTCATCGCTTCTTGCAACCGTCCCTCACCTCTCGCGCGATGCAGCGCGGTGAGGTCCCAGACCTCCTCGGCGATGATACTGACGCCCCGCACGCCGGTCCGCCGGAGCTCGCCCCACACGGCCATCGCGTACGCATGGAAGACCGTCTTCGCGACCTTCGGCTGCACCGACTCGAAGACCGTGACCTCGATCGGACCGGTGGCGTCGTCGAGCGTCAGGAAGATGATCCGCTGGCCGCTGCGGATCGCGGGCGTCTGCGAGGCCACCTTCACACCGGCCACCATCAGGTGCTCGCCGCCGCGATGGCGGTGCAGGTCCTTCGTCCGGGTCACGCCAAGGTCGGCCAGGAGCGGCTCGAAGAAGCTCACGATGTGGCGACTGGCATCCAGGCCGAGCACCTCCAGTTCGGCGCGCACCACCTCGGCATCGGAGTAATCCGCGAATCGATGCGCGGGAGCGGCGGCATCGGCGAGCGTGAGCTGATCCCCCTCGCGCTCGGGTGCGGCGGTCATCGCGGTGTACAGATGCGTCCGGCGGTTCGCCTCCGCGTCGGCGTCTCGGAGCCGGTCGAACGCCCCGGCATGGGCGAGCGCCTCGGTCACCGGCCGTGCCACCACGGTGCGTCGGAGGAAGTCGCCCACGTCTCGGAAGGGTCGGTCGGCGCGCGCCTGCATGATCGAACGGATCTCGGCGGCGCTGATCCCGTGGACGTCCTGCAGCGCCAACCGGATGCCGAGCGTGTCGTCGTCGGTCTCCTCGGCCACGTACTCGGCCTCGCTGTGGTTGATGTCGAGGGGCAGGATCGGGATGCCGTGTTGACGGGCGTCTTCGAGCAGGAGCCGTCGCGGGTACATCCCTGGGTCGTGGGTGAGGATGCCGGCGAGGAACTGGGCGGGGTAGTGCGTCTTCAGCCAGGCAGATTGGTAGGTCGGGACGGCGAACGCCGCCGCGTGCGCTTTGCAGAACCCGAAGCTCGCGAACTCCGCGACCGCGTTCCACGTCTTCTCCGCGGCGGCGTGATCCACCCCGCGTGCGGTCGCTCGTTGGAGGAAGTCGGCGCGGAACCCCGGCAGCAGATCCTCGCGGTCGAGGTGTCGGCGGATGTGATCGGCGTACGTGAGGTCGTAGCCGGCGAGTGCCGCGAGCGTCTTGATCACCTGCTCGTGGTAGACGATCACGCCGAACGTCTCCTTCAACGCCGGTCGCAGGTCCGGATGGATGTAGACGGGGCGCTCCATGCCCGATCGGCGGCGCAGATAGGGCTGGATCATGTCGGACTTCACCGGTCCGGGACGGAAGAGCGAGATGTCGACGATCAGGTCCGCCCATCGGGTGGGTTGGAGCTTCTGGAGCAGCTCGCGCTGTCCGGGCGATTCGATCTGGAAACAGCCGAGCGTGTCCGAGGCACGGATGCGCTCGAACGTGGGCTCGTCGTCGGTCGGGATGCGATCGAGGTCGACCTTCTCGCCGGTGGTCCGCGCGATCTCGTCCAGGGCGTGTCGCATCGATGAGAGCATCCGGATCCCCAGGACGTCGAGCTTCAGGTAGCCGAGGAGCTCGACGTCGTCCTTGTCGGCCTGGATCATCCGGTGGCCGTTCGCGCTGCGCTCCAACGGCACCCTCGAGACGAGGTCCTGCGACGACAAGACGATGCCGCACGGGTGCAGTGCGATGTGGCGCGGGAAGCCGTCCAGGCGTTCGGCCACGCGGAACAGCAGTTCGAGCTGGGGCATCGGCAGGTTGATGCCGTGGAGCTCGGGCAGACGCTCGACCGCCTCGCGCAGGTGCCGAGCCGAGATGTGCGGGAACGCCTTCGCGACCACCCCGAGCTCGGCGTCGGGCAAGCCGAGCGCTTTCCCGACCTCGCGGACGGCGGAGCGGGCCCGGTACGTGTCGACCATGGCGACGCAGGCCGCGCGGTCGTCGCCGTGGCGCGAGAGCACCATGTCGTAGACGTCCTCGCGCCGCGCCGACTCCACGTCGATGTCGATGTCGGGCGGCTCGTCGCGCATCGGGTTCATGAAGCGCTCGAACGCCAGGTCGTGACGGACCGGATCCACGTCGGAGATGCCGGTCAGATAGCAGACGAGCGAGCCGGCGGCCGAGCCGCGGCACGCGCAGCGGATACCCATCGCCTTGATGTCCGCGACGATGTCGGCGACCGTGAGGAAGTACGCGGCGAACCCCTGCCGGTGGATCATCGCGAGCTCATGATCGAGCCGATCCGTGACCTCGGAGGTGGGCTCCACGTCCCGGTCCTCGATCCCGCGCCAGCAACGCTCGGCGAGGACCGAGGTGGCGGACCGGCCTGCCGGCACCGGGAAGTCCGGGAAGTGGACCTGTTCGAGACCCAGGTCGAACGAGCACGTTTCGGCGATCCCGAGCGTCGCGTCGCAGAGATCCGGCCGCTCGGCGAACAGTGCGCGCATCGCTCGCGCCGGTTTCAGCCAGCCCTCGGCGTTCTGCCGGGTGACGTGGTTGTGGGCGACCGGCACGATCGCGCGCATGCACTCGAGCGCATCGGCCAGGAACGCGTCCTCGGGCACCAGGTAGCGAACCGGATTCGTCGCGACGGCGCGGACGTCGAGTGCCTGCGCGAACCGGAGCATCGCGCGAAGCTCGTCGTGACTCTCGCGTTCCACGCGATGCTCGACGGCCATGACGCATCGATCCGCACCGAACGCCTCGCGGAACGGATCGGCGGCGCGACGGGCGGCGTCGGTCGCGCCCGCGACGGCCAGACGGCCGGGCGCAGAGCGCGGGCCGAGGAACGCGATCAGGCCGGCCGCGTGCGCGCAGATCTGGGTCGCCGTGAGCGACGGATCGCTGCGCTCGCCGAGCATGTGGGCGTCGGTGATGAGGCGGCAGAGGTTCGCATAGCCCTCGTCGTCTTGGGCTAGGAGCACCACATGAACGGGTGGCTGCGGGGCTCGCCTCGCCGGGTCTTCACCGCGGATCGTGAGGGAGGCGCCGAGGAGCGGGTGGATGCCTTCGTGTTCGCAGGCTTTGACGAACCTCGCGGCACCGTAGAGGGCGTCGCGATCGGTGAGGGCGACGGCGGGCATGTCGAGCTCGGCGGCGTGACGCGCGAGTTGCTCGGGGGTGAACGCGCCTTCCTTCAGGGAGAAGCACGACCGGACATCGAGGTGCACGAAGGATGGATCGGCGCGGTTGTCGCTCAATGGCCAAACTCCCAGACTCGAACAGGTGTTCGAGTCTAAGAGGGTGAGACCTTCGCTGTCCAGACCCGATCGTGCATCAAGTCACGCACGCCTCACGGCACGCTTAGCCATCGATGAGGAACGCTGATGACGCCTTTCGCTACTTGACGGGCTTGTTACTGACGGGCTTGGCGCCTGGCGCAGGTCCTTTCGGTGGCGGAGCCAGCTGATCGGCCGTCTTCGGACCTGCCGGGTAACCACCCCGCTCCGAGACCCCAGCCGACCGCTTGCCGCCGCTCTGAGCTGCCTTGCCCATGGTGGTCGTCACCTCACGCATCGATGAAGTCGAGATACTCAACCTCAGCCCACCTGACGAGGATACCCGAGCCGGTCGGCACGACGTCACCGTTCGCGTCAAGCTCGAACTCTCCCGTCTCGGGATCCACGGAGTACGCCTCAGCCACGAACAGATCCTGCTCGTCTGGATAGCCTGCCGCGTACGAATCGAGCCCTTCGCCCGCGCTCGAGAACGCTCCGCCGAGCCATACCCCGCTCTTGAGCCTGAATCGGACCCATCCGTCAGGTCGCAAACCGAACAGGTGATCCCAAGCCCGCGGGGCCGGAGAGGGTCCGGTGAACGCTTTCGACCACGGTCGTTTGTTCACCGTGCCGCGCCCGACGATCGCTCCCAACGCGATCGGGACGAAGACGTAGAGGAGCGGCAAGGGCCAGAGTGCGATCGGAAGATCCCCGTCTCGAAGGCGACCGGTGAGGACGAACGTCCGCCATGCCCATACGGTGAGGGGAGCCACGGTTGCCTGGAAGACCGCCGAGGCGCCGACGAATCTCAGAACACGGTCCGCGAACCCAACTCCCCAGGCTCCAACGAGCCGCTCGAAGGACCAGGTGTACAGAGCACCGGGCAGGAGCGCGACGATCAGCACGACGAGCGCTTGGAACGTGTCCGGCATGGTCTGTCCTCGATGGTCCCTTCAACGAGATCACGCTATCCAGTAGGGCTGACAGGGCATGACTCAGTCCCAGAGACGTTCCATGTGCCAGGCGTCCCGCTGGCGGTCGTGATACAGATCCCAGACCGCGCCGCCCTTGGCTTCGACGCGCCAGTACTCGCGGTCGCGACCGTCGGCCCACCAGCGCCCCTCGATCCGCCACCGACCGATCACGTCGACCACCTGGTAGCGCCTGCCCCGCCACAGGAAGACCGCCGGCATCCCCGCGTCCCGTTCCACCTGGACGTCTTCGTCGTAACGCTTCGACACCCGTCCTCCGCCTCGTCCTTCGGGGCCCTCGGGAATCGAACGTATGTTCGAGAGGGGAAGGCGAATCTACTCCCGCGCTCCGACAGCCGTCAAGACGGTCATCCGGAGCCCAGGGTAGGTTCCGCACCATGTGGGAGTCGGGGGATCCGATCATGATCCGGGAGGTCTGGAACGGGCGGGTGTTCGAGGCCCGGCCGGCTTCCGTGGTCCTCGACCTGCCGTTGCAGACGACGCTCTACGTCGCGCCGTTCGTCCGCTGCGGGGTGGCGATCGACGACGCGAACGTGGAGCTGCGTTTCCCCGACCGGCCATGGCACCTCTACATCCGCGAGCGCGGCGACTTCGGGGTGCTCTCGTTCGCGTGGCCGGACACGCCGTACTCGATCCTGCTGCTGTCGGAGCCCGACGGCTCGCCACGCGGTTGGTACGTGAACCTGCAGACACCGCTCGTACGCACCCCGCTGGGGTTCGACACCGTCGACCAGCTGCTCGATGTGCTGATCCCGATGGACCGGTCGTCGTGGACGTGGAAGGACGAGGACGAGTTGGCCGAGGGCATCGCGCTCGGACTGTTCACCGAGGACGACGCCGCGGCGCTCCGCTACTGGGGAGAGCGCGCGGTCGAGCACGTCTTGTTGCGGCTGCCGCCGTTCGACGAACCGTGGGAGGACTGGCGCCTCGACCCCTCGTGGCCCGTGCCGGAGCTTCCTCCCGGATGGGACGTGGTGTGAACCGCTAGGCTGCCGGTCCAGCCATCTCGAAGGAGCTCCGCATGAGCGATGTTCCCGGCGGTCCCACGCCTCCGCCTCCTCCTCCCCCTCCTCCCATGATGGGAGGACCGCAGGGCGGCATCCCGCCCAAGGGGCTCGGCGACATCCTCTCGGCGGCGTTCAACCTCTACAAGGCGAACGCCTCGAAGCTCCTCGTGATCGTGGCGATCGTCGTCGTGCCCCTGTCGTTCATCAGCTCCCTGCTGTCGGGAGTCGTGTTCGCCACGGGGACCACGACGGAGGTGATCTTCGGCAGGACGGTCGAAGTCCCGGTCACGCGCGGCATCTTCATGGGCTTGTTCGTCGGGGCGATCGGCGCGGCGATCTCGATCATCATCTGGGCGATCCTCGAGGCCGCGATCATCCGCGCAGCCGCCCAGGCGACGATCGGCGACCCGGTCGACCCAGAGGCGAGCTACCGGTACGGGTTCAAGCGGATCGGCAGCGTCATCCTGGTCTCGCTGCTCGTCGGACTCGCCGTGTTCGGCGGCCTGATCCTGCTCGTGATCCCCGGTCTCATCTTCGCCGTCTTCCTGTGCGTGGCGATCCCGGCGCTCATCGTCGAGAACCGGCGAGGCACCGACGCGATGAGCCGATCATGGAACCTGGTCAAAGGACACTTCTGGCATACCGTGGGCGTGGTCGTCGTCGCGGGGTTGATCACCGGGGTCATCGACGGGATCATCAGCTCGATCGGGGGCAACGCCTGGTTCACCCGCTGGGTCTTCACCGCGATCGCGACGGTCCTCACCGCGCCGTACTCCGCGCTCGTCCTGGTCCTGCTTTACCTGGATCTGCGCGCGCGGAGCGAGTCGCTGACGGCGGACGCACTCCGGTCCGAGCTCTCCGGGAACGGCTGAGGCGTTCCCAAGTGACCGATCTCGATCTGGCGGCGATCCGCGCCCGGTTCCCGGCGCTCGCGCGGACGGGAGACGACGGGCGTCCGGTCGTCTATGCCGATGCACCCGGCGGGTCGCAGGTTCCGCAGACCGTGATCGACGCGATCGCCGCACACCTGCGGAGCGGGATCTCGAACACGCACGGAGCGTTCGCGGCGAGTCATGAGACAGATGCGCTGATCGCCGACGCGCGCGACGCCGCGGCAGACATCACCGGCGCCGATCCGGGGGAAGTCGTGTTCGGGCCGAACGCGACCACGCTCCTGTTCCAGCTCTCGCGGTCCTTCGGACGGACGCTCCGTCCCGGAGACGAGGTCGTGGTCACGAAGCTCGACCACGACGCCAACGTCAGACCGTGGATCCTTGCGGCCGAGGACGCCGGCGCCACCGTGCGCTGGGTCGACATCCGAGACGAGGATGTGACGCTCGATCTCGCGTCGTTCGACGCGGCGCTCTCGGACCGCACCCGGCTGGTCGCGTTCACCCTGGCGTCCAACGCCGTCGGCACGATCCCGCCGGCCGCCGAGCTGATCCGGCATGTGCACGAGGCCGGCGCGCTCGCGGCGGTCGACGGCGTGCATCTGGCGCAGCATCGGGCACTGGACCTCCATGGACTCGACGCCGACATCCTCGCGTGTTCGCCGTACAAGTTCTTCGGGCCACACCTCGGCGTGCTCGCCGTTCGCCGCCACCTGCTCGAGGAGTGGACGCCGTACAAGCTGCGGCCCGCGCCCGATACGGCGCCGGAGCGCTGGGAGACGGGCACGCAGAACCACGAGGGACTCGCCGGCATGACCGCCGCGGTCAACTACCTGGCCGACGTCGGACGCAGCGCCGGCAGACCCGTCGGAGACACCCGGCGACACGCGGTGGTCGCGGCGTACGACACGATCTCCGCACACGAGCGCGTCCTGTCGCACCGGTTCCTCACGGGCCTCGGGCGGCTGCCACGCGTGCGGCTGTGGGGGGTCGGCGATCCGACACGCATGGACGAACGCACGCCGACGTTCGCGATCCGTGTCGGGGACCAGGATCCGCTGAAGACCGCCACGGAGCTCGGCCGGCGTGGCATCTACGTCTGGGACGGGCACTACTACGCGATCACGGTGATGGAGCGGCTGGGACTCCTCGACACTGGCGGCGCGGTACGGATCGGCTTCTGCCACTACCACTCGACCGACGACGTGGATCGCGTGCTCGAGGCGCTCGCCGACCTATCGTAGCGCCGCCCGGCTCGCCCCGGCCCTCGCCGGTACAATCCCCCCGACTCCCCCACCTCGAACGGAGCATGACCATGCGCATCCTGATCCTCGGCGGCGACGGGTACCTCGGATGGCCCACCGCCATGCGGTTCTCGAACCGTGGCCACGAGGTCCACGTCGTCGACGACTATCTGCGCCGCCGAGCGCACGCGGAGGCTGGAACCGACTCCCTCACCCCGATCCTCGCGGGTCTCCCCGAACGCGTCGCCGCCTGGAAGGACGTGACCGGCAAGGAGATCGGGTTCACCGTGGGCGACCTGTGCGATTGGGACGTGACCGAGGCGGTGTTCCGTGAGTTCCGCCCCGACGCCGTCGTGCACTACGGTGAGATGCCGTCGGCTCCGTACTCCATGAAGGACCGCGAGCACGCCGTGTTCACGCAGACGAACAACGTCGTGAACACGCTGAACGTGCTCTTCGCGATCGAGACGTTCGCGCCGGAGTGTCACCTGGTGAAGCTCGGCACGATGGGTGAGTACGGGACGCCCAACATCGACATCGAAGAAGGGTTCCTCGAGATCAACCACAACGGTCGGTCCGACTACCTCCCGTTCCCGAAGCTGCCCGGCAGCTACTACCACCTGTCCAAGGTGCACGACTCTCACAACATCCACTTCGCGTGCCGAGTACGCGGACTGCGCGCGACGGATCTCAACCAGGGCGTCGTCTACGGCATCGAGACGGAGGAGACGGCGCTCGACGAACGGCTCCTGACGCGGTTCGACTACGACGACGTGTTCGGCACCGCCCTGAACCGGTTCTGCGTGCAGGCGGTGATCGGTCACCCGCTGACGGTCTACGGCAAGGGTGGCCAGACCCGCGGCTACCTGAACATCGTCGACACGCTGCGGTGCGTCGAGCTCGCGGTGCTCCATCCCGCCGAACCAGGTGAGTTCCGGGTCTTCAACCAGTTCACCGAGCAATTCTCGGTCCTCCAGCTGGCCGAGCACGTGCAGAAGGCCGGGGCGGAGATCGGTCTCGACGTCGCCGTGCAGCCGATCGACAACCCCCGCGTGGAACTCGAGGAGCACTACTACCGCGCGACCCACACGAAGCTGCTCGACCTCGGGCTCGAACCGCATCTGCTCTCCGACGCTCTCGTGGAGTCGATGTTCGCGGTGATCGAGCGCCATCGGGGCCGGGTGAACCTGGAGCACATCCTGCCTCAGGACCGCTGGCGCCCAGGCGTGAGCGCACCCAGCGCGTAGCTCAGATGCCGGCGCTCCGGATCCTCGGCGGCATCGCAGCACTGGCGTACTTCATCCTCACGATCCGCCGCTACCGGCGCCGCCAGATCAGCCGGCTGAACCTGATCATCTCGTGCGCGCTCGCGATCGTGGTCGTGCTGCTCGCCGCGGCTCCATCGGCGTTCAACCCGATCTTCACGCGGTTCAACTTCGGCCCGGGCAACGACCGGCGTCTGATCTTCGTCCTGATGGTCGCCGTCTTGGTGCTGTTCGGACTCGTCCTGCGTGTGCAATCGATCTCCGACGTGAACGAACGGAGCATCCGGCTGCTCGTCGAGGCGCTGGGCCAGGAACGGTTCGACTGGGACCGCGTGGCGGCGCTGCCCGAGGGACCTCGATTGGTGACGATCTCGCCGGCGTACAACGAGGCGGAGAACGTCGCGGCGGTGATCGAGGCGATGCCGGCCGACGTCGAGGGGTACCGCGTCGTCCCCGTCGTGGTGAGCGACGGCTCCGAGGACGGGACGGCGAGAGTCGCACGCGAGGCCGGGGCGTTCGTCGCGGAGCTGCCGATCCGGCGCGGCGGAGGTCTCGCGCTCCGGGTCGGCTACGACGTCGCGCTGCGGATGGGCGCCGACATCGTGGTCACGCTCGATGCCGACGGACAGCATCTCCCGGAGGAGCTCGACGTGATGATCGGGCCGATCGTGCGAGGAGAGGCCGACTACGTCAACGGCTCACGCCTGCTCGGCGAGTTCGAGAAGGAGAGCACGATCCGGCACTTGGGGGTGCACTTCTTCTCCCGTCTGGTCACACTCCTCACCGGCACGCGCGTGACCGACATCTCGAGCGGCTATCGCGCGGCGCGCGCCGACCTGCTCCGTGACCTCGTGCTCGAGCAGGATCAGTTCTGGACGAGCGAGATCCTGATCGAAGCCCTCCGGCACCGCGCGCGCATCGCAGAGGTCCCGGTCACGATCCTCGCGCGCAAAGGCGGCAAGTCGAAGAAGCCGAAGTCGTTGAAGTACGGCTGGAACTTCTCGAAGGTCATCATCCAGACCTGGCTCCGCTAGAACGGAACCAGGTCGGTGTCCCGCCGGAGGAGCCAGCCGATCATCGCGACGGGAAGGGTCACCCCGATCACGTAGACGACCTTCGCCCATCCGACGTCGAACGCGCCGACGAGACCGATGAACGCGGCGACGAACGGTACGGGTGCGACGACGCGCCAGGTCCGCCACTGCGCGCGGTCGCGGGTGGCGAGGGTGACGGCCCCGGCCGCAACCAGGGTCGCCACGGTCGCCAAGACCACGCCGATCACGTGCACGGTGCCGTGCCAGCTGAGCCCGGCGTTCGGCGCGTCCGTCGGGAACGCCAGGAGGACGTCGCCGGCGGCCACCGCGAGCATCCCGACCCAGGCGACCGGAGAGCCGAGCGCGGGACGGAGCGCGCCCAGCGCGAACATCGTGTAGCACGCGCCGAGCCACAGGAACGCGAGCGTCTGCGGGAGTCCGGGCCACCCGCCCAATGCCATGCTGCTCGGCCACCCGGCCCAGCCCGCCGACCTGATCACATCGGGTCGCGCCAGCGCCATCGAGAACGACACCGTGAGGAAGCCGACCGGGCCCGCGATACCGGCGGCCGCCGCACGCCTCACGGAGAGGCGAGCGTCGCCGCCACCAACCCGGCGACCCGGGCGTTGTCCTCGAGGAGCGCCAGGTTGGCATCCAAGCTGCGGCCGTCCGTGATCTGGGCGAGCGCGGCGAGCAGGAACGGGGTTCGGGCCTTGCCATGCACACCGTCCCGCTCGGCCCGCGCCTCCGCCTCGCGAGCGACGACCGAGACCTCGTCCGCGTGCATCGCATGCTCGGCCGGGACCGGGTTGCACAGGAGCACGGTCGTCATCACACCCAGATCCACGGTGGCTCGGGCGATCGCTGCGGCCTCGGCCGGGGTGTCGACCCGATGCTCCAGCTCCACGGGCGCCTCCCGGGCGAGGAAGAACGGCAGCCGGTCCACGCCGTAGCCGATGAGCGCGACGCCCAGTTCTTCGAGCTTCTCCGCCGTCGCGACCGGATCGATGATCGACTTCGGTCCCGAGCACACCAGCAGCCCCGGTGTGCGGGCGAGCTCCAGGAGGTCGGCGCTCACGTCGGGGTCGTCGCCGGGGTGCACGCCACCGATCCCGCCCGTCGCCGCGATCGGGATACCCGCGCGCATGGCAGCCCACACCGTCGCGCTCACGGTCGTCGCGCCGAGGCCGCCCGACGCGGTCGCGATCGGGACGTCACGCCGCGCCACCTTCGCCGCCGCGCCGGGCTCCGTGAACCGCTGGAGCTCGTCTGCATGCAACCCGACCACGACCGACCCATCGACCACCCCGATCCAGGCCGGGACCGATCCCGCCGAACGGATCGCATCGCCCATCCGCTCGATGCATTCCTGGTTCCTCGGCACGGGGAGGCCTTGACCGATCACGCTCGTCTCCAGCGCCACCACGCCCACGCCGTCGCGGAGGGCGGCCCGGATGTCGGCTCCAACGCGGAACGCCTCGTTCAACGGGCGTCCTCCGGCCAGGTCGCCGCGCTCCCGGCGACGATGGCACCCGCCCGGCAGGCACGGCGGAGCGCTTCCGCCGGGTCGGCACCGCGCACGAGCGCGCTGAGCAGCACGCCGTCGAACGCGTCACCGGCACCCGTCGGATCCACGTCGTCGACGGGTTCCGCCGCCTCTTCCAGGATCGTGCCATCGAACGACATCGCCGCGCCGGCCGCGCCGCGCTTGACGCACGCGAGCCGATAGCGTTCGCCCAGTCGGGCCACCGCCTCGCGCCCGTCGGCCCCGGTCAGCAGCTCCGCCTCTCGTTCGTTCGCGAAGACGGCGTCGGCGCCGGCGGATGTGGTCCGTTCCAGGAACGCGTTCACACCGAACGCCTCCACCAGCGGCCACGAGGCCGCCTCGACCGCGGTGAACGTCGCTCGCGAGCGGCGCAGGGCCTCGAGCGCCACCGCCGTCGTCGGCTCCTGCAGGAGGAGGTATCCCGAGACCAGCACCGCTCCGGCGTTCAGCTCCGCCGGCAGGTCCGCGTCGATCAGCCGGGCGTTGGCTCCCCGGTCGGCGACCATCGACCGCTCCCCCGCTTCCACGACCACCAACATCGTGCCCGTCGGTGCCTCGCGGTCGAACGCGAGCTCAGGCTCCACGCCACGCTCGGTCAACGCCTCGGCGAGGAGGTGCCCCGGGAGATCATCCCCTACGCGTCCATGCACCCGGGCGATCGCTCCGTCGTGCGCGGCCCACACCGCTGCGTTCGCCGACGTGCCCGCCGGGTGCAGGCGGACCCGGCCGTGCACGTCCCCACCTCGCTTCAACGACGGCGACGACACGTGAACGTCGACCATGACGTCGCCCACCGTGATCACGTCCATGGCCGCAGAGAGTAGCGGGACGTCACGCGCCGGTAGCGCCCTCCGACGCCCACGCACCGAACGCGCCCCAGAACGGATCCAGCCCAGGGTGTTCCAGCGGACGCTCAACGTCACCAGCGACCAGGACGCGGCCGGCCGAACGATCCGTCACCTCACCGACCACGGCCGCGTCGATCCCCTCCTGCGCCAACGCTTGCACGTACGCGAGCGCGCGCTCCGGTACCACGGTCGCGAGCAGGCTGCCCTCGGAGATCGAGATGTAGGGATCGATCCCGACGTGGTCGCACACCGCCCGGACCTCGGGACGGAGCGGGATCTTGTCGAGCTCGACCCGCATCCCGACATCCGATGCCACCGCCACCTCGAGCAGCCCGCCGAGCACGCCCCCTTCCGTCGCGTCGTGCATCGATGTCACCCCGTGGTCGCGCAGACCGAACGCGGCCGCGATGCGCGCCTCCGGGACCACGGTCATCTGTTCGAACAAAGCGTCCGCGTGTCGCACGACGTCTTCACCGACACCGGCGGCCAGCCGGTCGGGGAACGTGGCGGCGAACAGGGCCGTCGCCTCGATCGCCGCCCCCTTCGTGACGACGATCAGGTCGCCGGGCCGGGCCATGGTGGGGGTCACGTAGGCGTCGGCAGGCCCCGCCGCGAGGCAGGTCGCTCCACCGACCATCGGCCAATCGCACCCGTCGTACCGCGCGGTGTGTCCGGTGACGATGGCGACGCCGAGGTCCGTGCAGGCACGGGAGAACGCGTCCCACAGAGCCGTCAGCTCCAGATCACTGATCGAAGGAGGGAGGTTGAGGTCGACGGTCATCCATCGGAGCGGCAGGCCGCTCGTCGCCGCGTCGGACGCCAAGATGTGCACGGCGAACCAGGCGGCGCGTTCCCAACCGTAGGCCGGGACGATGAAGACCGGATCGGTGGTGAGCGCCATCGCCACCCCGTCCGCCACTCGGACCACGCCGACGTCGACGCCGTGTTGAGGTCCGACCAGCACGTCGGCGTCGACCGCTCCCAGTCGGCGCAGGATCACCCGCTCGAACAGTTCGGGCGTGGCCTTGCCGGTTCGCTGCTCGCTCACGAGACGAGCCCTTCCCGCGCGCGGAAGCGATCGACGACGTCCACGAGGGCGGCCGTGGCGGCCACGGGATCGGGGGCGGAGGCGACGGCCGAGATCACGGCGACGCCCGCCGCACCCGCCTCCAGGACGAGTTCGGCGTTCGTGGCGAAGATGCCGCCGATGCCGACCACCGGCAACGAGGTCATACCGGCGAGCGAGCGGAGGCCCTCCAGACCGTGCGGGAGCGCGTCGGGTTTCGTCGGCGTCGACCACACGGTGACCCCCAGGTAGTCCGCGCCGGCCCGTTCGGCGGCTCGGACCTCCTCAGGAGCGCCGGTGCTGATCCCCAGGACCCGATCCGGACCCAGCCGGCGCCGGGCTCGGTCCATATCGTCGCCTTGCCCCAGATGGACACCGTCGGCTCCGCTCGCGACCGCCACGTCGAGTCGGTCGTTCACCACGAACAACACGCCCGCCGCCCGGCACGCAGGGGCGAGCTCGGCCGCGATCGGCAACAGGTCGTCATCCGCAAGCTCGGGGGCGCGGAGCTGGACCGCGGTGGCACCGCCGCTGATCGCAGCCCGCAGGACGGCCGCGTGATCCCGACCGGGGATGGACGCGTTCGAGGACACGACATACACCTGAAGCCGCCGTCGGTCGTCCAGCATGCGCTCCATCCCTCAGATCGCCGCGCGCGCCCTCGCCACCGCGCGCTCGCGACGGAACTTCTTCCAGTCGCTCACCTTGACCGAGAACGCGATGTCCGTCGCGATCGACGCGACGCAGAGCACGATCAACGCCGCCGCGCTCCACCACGGCGACCCCGAGGCCGGCCAGAACGCGAGGGCGAGCAGCGGGGCGATCTTCGTCATGATGGCTCCGGACGCGTGCATCCACGCCCGGCTCCCCGGATCTGCACGGAGGTAGGTCGCGTAGTCGCTCTTGAGACCAGGCCTCGGAGGTGGAGGTCCCCCGATGAAGTAGTCGGTGAACCGGATGTCCACGAGACGACCGATCGCCCAATGCGTCGGCGAATGGAGCGACACGGTCCATACGACACCGGCTCCCAGCACCAGGAAGCCCGCGAGGGTCGACGACGATACGGATGCGGCCGCGATCGCCGCGGCGAGTCCGGCGAGCGTTGCAGCGAAGAGCACCGTGTTGCCCACCCAGACCGGAGGCCCGTCTGTGGATGGCGGCATGGAAGGCGGCGGTGTCGATCCGGCCGATCTGCTCGGCGTAGCGGTCGACGAGGATCCGGTCCGGCTTCACCACCGCCACGATGCGCCAGAAGCCGAGGACCTTCAGGTCCGTGTCCCCGGCTGCGACAGCGGCCTCGATCCGGTCCAGGTCGGCCGTGAACCCCGGCGTCGGATCTACCCCAGCTTCAGCCATTCTCGCTGCTCCCCACCGTAGAATCGCCCCCGGACGCGCTCCTCGGCTCTCGAGCGCTTCCCCCGAGGGAGGGTTCCGCCACGTCCAAGAGCATCGCACAGCCCACGGCCCCCGGTGACACCGGAGGCTCTGCACTCGTCACGCTCGACGGCCGCTATCACGTCTTGGAGCGGATCGCCGCCGGCGGGATGGGCGAGGTCTTCCGCGCGCACGACGCGGTGCTGGCGCGGGAGGTCGCGATCAAGATCCTCCATCGCTCGCTCGCCGGTGATCAGCAGTTCGTCGACCGGTTCCGACGCGAAGCGCGCGCGGCCGCAGTCCTGTCCCACCCCAACATCGTCGCCGTCTACGACTGGGGATCGGTCGAGGGCATCTACTACATGGTGATGGAGTACGTTCGCGGCCGAGGCGTTCGCGACCTGTTGAACGCGAACGGCCGCATGGAGCCGGCACAGGCCGCGGAGATCGTCCGCCAGACACTCCTGGCGCTCGAGGCCGCGCACGCGGAAGGCATCGTCCACCGAGACATCAAGCCCGAGAACATCCTCGTCACCACCGGCGGCACGGTGAAGGTGGCCGACTTCGGGCTGGCGCGGGCCTTCGCGGATGGACGTGCCACCCAGGCCGGGACCGTCCAAGGCACGGTCCAATACCTCTCGCCCGAGCAGATCCGCGGCGAGCCCTCAGATCCCCGATCCGACCTCTACTCGCTCGGCGTCGTCACGTTCGAGCTCCTGACGGGGAAGTTGCCCTTCACCGGCGAGACCGCGATGAGCATCGCGTATAAGCATCTCTCGGGGCGTGTCCCGCGACCGTCCTCCGTCGTCCCGAGCGTCCCGTCCGAGCTGGATGGGTTCGTACTGTCGGCGACCGACCGCGATCGCGAGCTCCGACCGGAGAGCGCCGTGGAGATGCGACGCGATCTGGAATCGATCGCGCCCACGTTGCCGCCCGCGCGATCCCTGCAGGCGGTCGTGGGCGACCTCCCGGAGGTGAGCGCGGACGGCGACCTCACCGACCGGGTGCCACTGGTCGCGGCCACCACGCAGACGATCCCCCGGGTGGAGCGAGCTCGCCGCAAGCGCGGGAAACGGTTCCTGGGGATCGTCCTGCTGATCTTGGCGCTCGCCGCCACCGCCTGGGGCGCGTGGACGTACGTGATCCCGCACCATGCCGATGTTCCGACCGTCACCGGCCTGTCGGTGGATCAAGCGCGAGCGCAGCTCGACGGCGCTGGGTTCACGGTGAAGCTCGCGACCGGCGTCCATCGACTGCAGATCCCGGCCGGCCACGTGGCGCTCGTTCGACCCGCGGCCGGCACGACGCTCGAACGCGGCGCGACCGTGACGCTCGTTCCCTCGCTGGGTCCTCCGCCCGTCGACGTGCCCAGCGTGATCGGGAAGACGGTCGAGGAAGCCACGCCGATCCTCGCGAAGGGGCATCTCCGACTCACCCAGACGGCCAGGTACAGCGACACCGCCCCGGTCGGCCAGATCTTCGATCAGGACCCGCGCGACGGACAGCTGCCACGCGGCGAGGCCGTGCAGGTGTTCGTCAGCAAGGGCCCGCCGCCGCGCCCGATCCCGAGCGTGGCCGGCCAGACGCAGGTCGATGCGACCACGGCCCTGCAGAGCGCCGGGTTCGACGTCAAGGTGAAGTCGAAGTTCTCGACGGACGTGGAGGCCGGGACGGTGATCCGGCAATCGCCGGCGGACGGGGTCAAGGCGGACTACGGCTCCGCCGTGACGATCACGGTCTCGTTGGGGCCCAAGCATTTCCCCGCTCCCGACTTCCGCGGGCTCTCCCGTGCGAGCGCGCAGAGCCTGGCCGATCGGTACGGGTTGCACGTGACGTTCATCGATGCCGCGGCCTATCCCGGGACGGTCGTCACGAACCAGAGCGTCGCGGTGGGTGCCCCGCTCACGTACGGCGACCCGATCACGCTGTACCTGGTGTGAGGTTCGGCGCGCACGTCCGTCGCAAGACGGGCGGCATCTCCGGGGCGGTCGAGGAGTGCCGGCTCCGGGGCGCGGATGCCGCGCAGATCTTCCTCTCGAACCCGCGCGGATGGGCGGGCCCGGCGTTCTCCGTCGAGGACGCCGCCGCGTTCCGGGAAGGATGGGCTGCGTCAGGTCTCGGACCGTTGGCCGCGCATGCCCCGTACCTGGTGAACATCGCCTCGCCCGACGCCGGGTTCCTGGAGAAGTCCCGCGCGCTCGCGATCGCGTCCGTTCGCGCGTGCGACACCCTCGGCGTCGACCTGCTCGTACTCCACGCGGGCGCCGGCGGTCCGAGCGAGCCGGACGTCGCGATCGAACGCGCGGCGATCACGCTCCGGCTGACTGCCCTGGAGGCTCAGCGTGTGCGCGTGGTCGTGGAGCTGATGGCCGGCACCGCCGGCGCCGTCGCCTCGACGATCGCAGAAGCCGCCGCCTTGCTCGGAGCCGCCGATGTGGACACGATCGGGCTCTGTCTGGACACGTGTCACCTCTTCGCGGCCGGGTACGCGCTCGATGCCGCACCGGGCGTCGACACCTTGTTCACCGAGCTCCATGGATATGGGCTGACCGACCGGGTCGGCCTGATCCATGCGAACGACTCGCGCTTCCGGTGCGGCGAGCACCGCGACCGGCACGAGAACATCGGGGACGGCTTCATCGGGCTCGCCGGATGGCGCGCGATCGTCGCCCGGCCGGAGCTCGCGGATCTCGCGTTGATCCTCGAGACACCCGCGGACGCCGAACGTCAAGCCGCAGATATCGCTCTGCTCCGGTCGTTCACCGGTTAGGCGGGTGCCCGAGCGGGAACCTCGTCCCCTCGGGGAACACTAGGTCGAACCGCTCCGCGAGGATCGCGAGGAGCTCCTCGGGATCTCGCACCTCGACGCGCTCCTCTCCGTCGGGACGTTGCACGCTGAGCCAGCGCTCCCAGAGCACCAGCCGCTCCTCGGGTCCGGGCCGTTGCACGGTGACGTGCTTCACGAACGTGGATGCCGGCCAGGTCGACGTGTAGTGGTTCGCCACTTCGAAGTCGATCGGGAGCTGCGGCTGCAGGTCGAACGCATACAGGTCGATCCACACGTCGTCGTGCAGCGAGCGAACGACCTGCACCTCGTCTTCCTGCTCCAGCCGGTAGGTCCAAACGCCCTGGTCCACCGGCCCGTCGTTCCCGAACGGGATCGGATCGAGCAAGCCGTCGCCGCCGAACCCGACGTCGGCCAGCCACCGGTCTCCCCCGGCGTCGACCGCGAGCGCCATATGGGTTCGGGCGGACGCCTCCGCCCGCCCCATCCGCACGCGGGCCGCGAGCGGGGCGACGGTGAACCCGATCTGGTCGAGGACGGCGGCGAACAGCGTGTTCTGCTCGAAGCAGTAGCCGCCGCGCCGGTCGGCGACCAGCTTCGAGTGGAGGCTGATGAGGTCCAGCCGGATCGGCCGTCCGAGGAGGATGTCCAGGTTCTCGAACGGGATCGAGACGGCGTGCGCACGATGAAGATCGCGCAGCGTGTCCGGCGTCGGCTCCAGAGGACCCTCGTAGCCGATCCGTCCCAGGTAGGCGTCGAGGTCGACCGTCATCGCCTTAGGGTTCGAGCTCGGCGCGCGGGCCTTCCTGGTAGCTGTAGCGCTCCTCGCCGAACGGCTCGGCGTGGATGTGGTAGCCCCGCACCTCCCAGAAGCCCCGTTTGTTCTTCGCGCTGAACTCGAGGCCGGTGAGCCATTTCGCGCTCTTCCACGCGTAGCGCTTCGGGACGACCAGCCGGAGCGGCCAGCCATGCTCGGCGCTCAGATCCTGACCGTTGTTCCGCCACGCGACCAACACATCCTCGTCGTCCATCGCCTGCAGGGAGAGGTTCGACGTGTAGCCGTGCGCACAGTGCGCGATCACCCATCTGGCCTCGGCGGCCGGCTTCGCCATCTCGAGGAGCGTCCGGAAGGGGACGCCCTCCCACGTGTTGTCGAGCGTCGTCCAACCGGTCACGCAGTGCATGTCTGCACCGACCGTCACGTTCGGCAGCGCGCGCAACTCCTGGTACGACAACGTGAACGGGTTCTCCACCAGTCCGGAGATCTCCAGATCCCAGTTCGTCCCATCGAACTTCGGGATCGGGCCGTAGTGGAGCACCGGCCAGGTCTTCACGAGCCGTTGGCCGGGAGGGACCCGGCCCGCGATCTCCTCCGGATAACTCTTCGTGAACAGGCCCATCAGGTCTCCCTCACCGTCGGTCCGCGGCGATCGAACGCCAGGCGTCGAGCGCGAACGTCAATCCTTCGTCGTCGACGTCAACGTGCGTGACCATCCGAACCTTCCCTGACACGAACGTGGCGCCCACACCGAGGTCCCGCAGCCGTCCGATCATCTCGGCCGGCGCGACCCCCTCCGCCTCCGTGTCCACGTAGACCATGTTCGTCTCCACGGTCTGCGGATCGATCGAGCCGGGGAAGAGCTCCGCGACGCCCTCGGCGAGGCGACGAGCCCGCTCGTGATCCTCATGCAGCCGCTTGGGACCTTCCTCCAGCGCGATCAGTCCGGCGGCGGCCATGATCCCCGCCTGCCGCCACGCCCCACCGAACAGGATCTTCAGGCGGCGCGCCTCCCGGACCTGCTCGCGGGTCCCGCAGAAGAGCGACCCGATCGGAGCCCCCAGTCCCTTCGAGACGCAGAACATCATCGTGTCCACCTCGAGCGTGAACTCCGAGACGTCGACCCCGGCGGCGACGGCGGCGTTGAAGATCCGCGCCCCGTCCAGGTGGATCGGCAGGCCGTTGTCGTCGGCCACCTTGCGGATCGCGCGGAGCTCTTCGACCGGCATCACGGTGCCGCCGGCGTGGCCCATCGTGTTCTCGACCTCGATCAGGTCGACGACCTCCACGTCGTAGAGGTCCTCCGACTCGACCAGCGTGCGCGCGAGCGCGGCCGTCATCCAGCCCTTCGGCCCCGGATCTCCCGTCCGCGCGGTGATCCCGGACAGGACGGCCGAGGTCATCATCTCGGTGCTGGCGACGTGCGCGCCGAGGGTCGCGGCCACGAGGTGACCGGCGCCGGTCACGTGCAGGCGCAGCCCGATCTGGTTCGCCATGGTCCCGGTCGGGACGTAGAGGGCTGCCTCCTTCGCGGTCACCTCCGCCGCACGCTCCTGGAGCCGGTTGACGGTGGGATCGTCGCCGAACCAATCGTCGCCGACCTCCGCGTCCGCCATCGCGCGGCGCATCGCCGCCGATGGCGTCGTCGACGGTGTCGGAGCGTAGGTCGACGCGAGAAAGGGTCACGGCCGGCCAGCCTAATACAGGAACATCGGCTTGCCGTCGACGTGTCGGATCTTGGGCCGGTACTGCTCGGCGTCGTAGAGCGAGTCGACGTCCACGCGCTTGAGCCCTTGGCGGGTGATCTCGAGAGGCACGTTCACGTAGTTGCCGTCGCGGAGCGCCACCAGCCGGCCGGTCTTGCCGGCGAGCACCAGGTCGGCCGCCATCACCGCGTAGTTGATCGCCACCATCAGATCGAGCGAGTCGGGACTCCCCGAGCGCATGAGGTAGCCGATCTGCTGGTAGATGATCCCGTCGCCGGTGATCTCCCTCAGTTGTTCGCTCGTCTGCTGGCCGACCCCGCCGAGCTTCTTGTGGCCGTACGCATCCTCGGCGCCGCCCTGCACCATCTCGCCGCCGATGAGCGTCGCGCCCTCGGAGATGGTCATCATCGCGTACCGGCTCGGGTTCGCGGCCTTGTCCGTCCATCAAGAACGAGGCGAGCCGGTCGATGTCGAACGGCACCTCTGAGATGATCGCCCGGTCCACGCCCGAGAGGTAGGCCGCGACGAGCGACGTCTCGCCGCTGTAGCGTCCGAACACCTCGACGACGGTCAGCCGCTCGTGCGATCCGGCACTCGTTCGCAGCTGGTGGATGAAGATCACCGTCCGCGTGATCGCGGTCGAGAAGCCGATGCAGTAGTCGGTGCCGTGGACGTCGTTGTCCATCGTCTTGGGGATCGCCACGACCGGCACGCCCTCCTCGGACAGCCGCAGCGCGAACGACAGGGTGTCGTCGCCGCCGATCGGGATCAAGGCGTCGACGCCGAGGTGATCGAGCACGCGGAGCACGTGCGCCGTGTGGTCGCGGGGACCGTCATCGGTGCGGCCGGGTGCGAGGAACGCGGGCTCGTCGACCGGCCGAACCTTGGCTGGGTTCGTCCGCGACGTGTGGAGGAACGTGCCCCCGGTCCGGTCGATCGTGCGGACCACGCCGGGGTCCAGGCGTACGGTGTTGGCGTCGAGGGACGACGGGTCGTCCGGGTTCGATTCGAGCAGGCCGGCCCACCCGCGCCGGATCCCGAGCATCTCGTGGCCCTCGGAGACCATGCGCATCGTCGCGGCCTTGATGCTGGCGTTCAACCCGGGGACGTCGCCGCCGCCGGTGAGGATGCCGACCTTCACAGGTGCCGACCTGAGGGGAGGCTCGCCTGGCTCAGGTCAGCCCTCGTCGCCCTCGTCGTCCTCGGCCTCGTCTCCCTCGGCTTCGAGCTCCTCGGCGCGGCGTTTGAGCACCTCGTACCACTCGGACTCGTACGCATCGACGTCGGCGACCGACTTCGGGGTCGAGCCGTCGTCCTCGCGCTCTTTCTCGGTGTCTTCCGTGGGTGTCTCCATGAGCGGACAGCATAGCTCCGCATCCGCCCCGAGGTCGGAGCGTTGCCCCCGAAGGATATGCGCGACCCTCACGGTAGGATGATGATGACGTGCTGGCGACCTGGGGATTCCTGGAGTGGTTCTTCGCAGCGATGCTCACCGCACTCGTCGGAGCCGTGAGCCTCTTCGCCTTGTTCGTGGCGGTGCAGCTGTTCCGCAACCCGGCGCGACACCCGCGCACGCGCCTGTAGATCAGCCGATCTGGAGGTCCACGATCACCGGCAGATGGTCGGAGGCGACCGCGGCCGCCACCCCTCCCGTCTTGATCGTCCGGATCGCAACCGGTCCACCGACGAACACGTAGTCGATCCGAGCCGAGGGAGCTCGCGCGGGGAACGTGGCGCCGTCTCCCCCGCCGGCTTCGATCCACCCATCGCGGAGCACGGACGCGATCCGCGACGGCGCGCGATGATCGGGCGTCACGTTGAGGTCTCCACCGACGACGAGCGGGGCATCGCCGAATGCCGCCACCAGACGGACGAGGTCATCCGTCTGCCGGCCCCGCTCGTCGCCGTCGAGTCCCAGATGGATCGAGATCACGGTCGGGCCGGCCCCCGTATCCGCGTTGCGGATCCCGGCGACGAGCGCGCCGCGCGGGTATCGGCGGGTCGACCGCGCGAACCGCACGAGCTCGTTCGAGGTGAACCGCCATCGATCTGCGACCAGTACGGCGTTCTTGACCCGTCGGCGGAGCGGCGACCAAGGATCGCTCGCCACGTCCAGCCCGAGGTCCGACGCGAACCGTCGAAGCTCGTGGCGAGCCCCCGACTCTTGCAGCAGGAGGACGTCTGGCGCCAGGTCTCGGACGACCGCGGCGACGCCTTCGCGACCATCGCGGAACCCCCGCACGTTGTACGTGACGACGCGCACGGGATCAGCCCGCGATGAGCTCGGTACCGGCAGCTCCGGCGAGTGCCTCAGACGCTTGATCCAGATCGGCGATCACCGCACGTGTCCCACCGGCCTCGACGAAGTTCACCGCGGCCTTGACCTTCGGTCCCATCGAGCCCGCCCCGAACTCCCCTTTCTTGAGGAGCGACTTGGCCTCGGTCACCGTGAGGCGGTCGAGGTCCTCCGGGTACAGGGAGCCGTACCCTCGCTGAACCTTCGGGACGTCGGTGAGGATCAGCAGGACCGGGGCATCGACCTCGTGCGCCAAGAGCGCCGCGGCCAGGTCCTTGTCGACGACGCCTTCCTTGCCGATCAGCCGCGGGCCTTTCTCGATCACCGGCACACCGCCGCCGCCACTCGCGATCACGATGGTCCCCTCCGCGACGAGTCGCTTGATCACGGGCGTCTCCACGATCGAGCGGGGGGTTGGCGACGGCACGACCCGGCGCCACCCTCCATGCGGGTCGGGCTTCATCACGTACCCGCGTTCGCGCTCGAGCGTCTCGACCTCCGCCTCGTCGTAGAACGGTCCGACGAACTTCGTGGGGTTGCGGAACGCGGGATCCTGCGAGCGCACCCGGGTGAGCGAGAGGATCGTTGCGACGGGCCGCTCCATGCCCCGCTCGAAGAAGACATCGCCGATCGTCACCTGCAGCAGGTAGCCGATCTGGCCCTGGCTCTCCGCGCCACACACATCGAGGGGCATCGGGTGGACGACGTCTTTCGCCGCCTCCTGTTGCAGGAGGATCCGGCCGACCTGCGGGCCGTTCCCGTGCGTGACCACAACCTCCCATCCGGCCGCCGCGATATCCGCGATGCTCTCCGCGGCCAGGCGGGACGCCCGGTACATCTCATCGAACGTGTCGTCCGCGCCACGGCGGAGCAGCGCGTTCCCACCGAGGGCGATCACCACCCGGTCCAAGGCGCCTCCCGTCGAACGCGACCGCCGCTCAGCGCCCCAGGACCGGCGCCAGGACGTCCGTGAGCTGCGGCGAGTCGGGCAACACGTCGAGGTCGTAGCGGACGCGAACGGCCGGCTTCGAGATCGTGATGACCCGACGCAGGTCGATCGGCGTTCCGATCACGACGAGGTCCACCTCCGCCGCGTCGATGATCTTCTCCATCTCGGCGAGCTGCCCGTCGGAGTAACCCATCGCGGGAAGGACAGGTCCCACGTCGTACTTGCGGAACGTCTCGTCGATCGTCCCGACGGCCCAGGGACGCGGGTCGACGATCTCCGCCGCACCGTTCAGCCGCGCCGCCACGACGCCGGCCCCGAACTTCATCTCGCCGTGCGTGAGGGTGGGGCCGTCCTCGACGACCAGGACCCGCTTGCCGGCGATCGCACCCGGGTCGTCGACCGTGACGCGACTGTTCGCCTTCACGACCGTCGCCCGCGGGTTCACGGTACGGATCGTGTCCTCGAGTTCGCCGATCTGCTCGGTGGACGCGGAGTCCACCTTGTTGATCACGATCACGTCGGCCATGCGGATGTTCGTCTCACCGGGGAAGTAGGTCATCTCGTGGCCGGCCCGCAGCGGATCGGCGACCACGATGTTCACGGTCGGCCGGTAGAACGACAGGTCGTTGTTCCCGCCGTCCCAGAGCAGGACGTCGCACTCCTCCTGTGCCTGGGCGAGGATGTCCGCGTAGTCAACGCCGGCGTAGATGATCGTCCCGGACGTGATGTGCGGCTCGTACTCCTCGCGCTCCTCGATCGTCGTGTCGTAGCGGTCGAGGTCCTCGAGCGTCGCGTAGCGCTGCACGCGCTGCGCGTTCAAGTCGCCGTACGGCATCGGATGGCGGACCGCCACGACCCGCTTCCCGGCGTCCTTCAGGACCCCGGCGATCGCGCGAGTCGTCTGGCTCTTCCCCGAGCCGGTGCGCACGGCGCACACCGAGACCACCGGAACCTTGGCGTCGAGCATGGTCGCGTCGGCGCCCAGGAGCAGGAAGTTCGCGCCCGCGGCCATGGCCTCGCTCGCCTTGTGCATCACGTAGACATGGGAAACGTCTGAGTACGCGAACACGACGTCATCGACATGGAGCTCCTCGATCAGGTGCGTCAGCTCGGACTCATCGTGGATCTTGATCCCGTTCGGGTAGTTCGGTCCGGCGAGCTCCGCCGGATACGTCCGGTCGTTGATGAACGGGATCTGGGTCGCCGTGAACGCCACGACCTCGGTGTCGGGGTCATCGCGGTACACGGTGTTGAAGTTGTGGAAGTCGCGACCGGCGGCCCCCATGATCAGGACACGACGCTTCATGGCTCTGTCCTTTCGAACGAGGGATGTGATGCGCGGGTGGCGACGCCTCCCCGCTCTTCGGTCCGGAGCCTATCCCACCGTCAGACGTCCGGCATCGGCCGGTCGGCCCGGCACGAAGGGCCCGTTCGTCACCCTCGCTCCGGACCCGCGAACGTAGTCCGATGGATGCTCCGCCACCCATCCGCGTCGATCGACCGATGCAACGCGTACGTCACACAGCGGTGTGACCTCGAAGTCCCCCAGGCGCAAGCCATCGTGCGGCAAGGCGAGACCCTATCTGCACGGCACCGTTCGGCACAGGTCAGCCCGGCTCGAGGTCCCCGGGCACGTCGACGTCGAACAGCGTCCGCCGTTCAGGGTCGAGCGCGGTCCAGGCCCGCTCGTCGATCACGACGGGTTCGAGCGTTCCCAGCATCGAGCGGAGGCGACGACCCCCGACATGCAGCAACGTGTGGGTCGCGTCGAGCGCCTCGAGCATCCGCAACACACAGGGAAGGGGCCGGAACCGATCGGCGTCCGCGAGCGCGACCGCAGCCGCCTCCTCGGTCGCGGCGACGCGCAGCATCTCCTCGAGGACGCGGGGCTGGAGGTCCGGCATGTCTCCGCCGGCGACGACCACGAGTTCTGTTCGGCAGGCCATGAGCCCGGCATACAGGCCCGCGAGCGGGCCTTCCCCTTCGGTGCTATCGCGGGCGAACCGGACGTCGAGCCCTCCGGGGAGCTCCGGCTCGGCCCCTTGGGGTGAGAGCACCACGACGATCTCTTCGCAGACCTCGGCGAGTCGCGCCACCGCGCCGTGGAGCAGCGGAGCGCCCCGATAGGTCGACGAGAGCTTGTCCCCGCCGAACCGGGTCGACCGTCCCCCCGCCAGGACGATCCCGGTCGCGGCGGTGCCCGTAGTCTGCGACAGACTAGTCTCGCTTCCGTTTCCGGGCGGCCGGGTCCTCGCCCTTGCGCGCCTGGACGAACGCGAACCCGAATCGGCCCTTGATGCAGAGATGGCCGTTCGTGACGTCGTTGTCCCACGGGGAGGTCACCTTGACGATCTCGTTGTCCTGGACGTGCAGCTCGAGCTCGCATCCCACGCCGCAATAGGGGCAGATCGTCTCAACGACCGTCTGCGCTTCCTCGTCCCATGAGCCATCCTCACGCTTGTCGTGCTCGCTCGTGAACATCAATGCGCCGGTCGGACACACCCCGATGCAGTTCCCGCAGTAGACGCAGGCGGACTCGTTCAGCGGGACCGCGAACTCGGTCGAGATCCGAGCGTCGAACCCGCGACCGGCCACGGCGATCGCGAACGTGTTCTGTGCGTCGACACCACAGGCTTCGACGCACTTGTAGCAGAGGATGCAACGCGAGTAGTCACGCACGTAGAGTTCGTTGTCGATCTTCACCGGCTGCGCGACGGACTCGGCGATCGTGGGGTCCTCCGGATCGTGATGATGCCCGGCCCATCGTTCGTCACGCTCCCCCGCGGGGAGGGATCCCATCCGCGCACCGAAACGATCGGGGTCCGTCCCGTACTCCCCCATCCACCGATGGACGTCGGCGCCGGTGAGCTCCGTGTCGACGCTCGACGCCAGGAACTCCATCACGAGCTTGCGTGAGTGCTTGACGCGGTCCGTCTCCGTCTTCACTACCATGCCGTCCTCAGCCGGACGGCTGCACGCAGGGACGAGCGTGCGCGCACCCTCGACCTCGACGACGCAGACGCGACAGGCGTTCACGGGCGTGAGGTTGTCGGCGAAACACAGCGTGGGGGTGTCGATGCCCTGGGCGCGGCATGCATCGAGGATCGTCGACCCGTCCGCCACCCGAACGGCCTGCCCGTCGACCTCGATGTCGAGCAGCCGCCGGGGTGGATCGAGCGGCACGGCCTGGCTCATGCGGTCGCTCCTTCAGCCTCGAACAGGCGCAGGCGTTGCACCGCAGACTGTACGGCCGACGCTGCCGTCTGGCCCAGACCACAGATCGATGCGTCCCGCATCACCTGCGCGATCTCGTCGATCAACGCCAACTCCTGCGCCCGCGTGCCCAGCTCCCGACCATGTACCAGCCGGTGGAGCGCTTCCTCCTGCCGGACGGTGCCGACGCGGCACGGCACGCATTGCCCGCATGACTCGTCCCGGAAGAAGCGCGCGATCCGCAGCACGATGTCGACCAGGTCCACCGACCCGTTGAAGACCATCACGACACCCGAGCCGAGCGTGTATCCGCCCGCGCGCGCGTCCTCGAACGTGAGCCTGATATCCAGATCATCGGGCGTGACGAAGCCGCCTGCAGCGCCACCCAGGAGGATCGCCTTCAGCGTTCCCTCGATCCCCCCGGCGAGCGCGAGGACCTCGCGAAGCGTCGCTCCCGACTCGACCTCGTAGAGTCCCGGCCGCGCCACCGTGCCGCTCACGCAGAACAGGCGAGGACCGGTCGAGCCCTCGGTGCCGATCTCCGCGTACGCCGACCCCCCGATCCGAAGGACCTCCAGCACGTTGATCAGCGTCTCGACGTTGTTGATCCCGGTCGGCTTGCCGAAGACGCCCCGTTGGACGGGGAACGGCGGCTTGTTCCGCGGTTCGCCGCGCTTGCCCTCGATCGAATTGAAGAGCGCGGTCTCCTCGCCGCAGATGTACGCGCCCGCACCGCGACGGAGCTCGATATCGAACCCCCATCCTTCACCCATCACGTCTTCACCCAGGAACCCGTGACGACGCGCCTCTGCGATCGCATGCTCCAGACGCTCGGTCGCGAGGGGGTACTCCCCGCGGATGTATACGTACCCCCGCTCGCAGCCGGTCGCGAGACCGGCGATCGTGAGGGCCTCGATCACCGCGTAGGGGTCGTGCTCCATGACGACGCGGTCCTTGAACGTTCCCGGCTCCGATTCGTCCGCGTTACAGATGAAGTAGTGCGGCCGTGCCGACTGCTCGGCGACCGCCTTCCATTTGACTCCGGTGGGGAACGCGGCACCACCGCGGCCCAGCAGCTTCGCGTCCGTGATCTCGCGGATCACCCCCTCGGCTCCGAGCTCGTGGGCCCGGCGGAGCGCCTCGTAGCCGGCGTGCGCCCGGTAGTCATCGATCGACGTCGGGTCCACGACTCCGACCCGGCGCAACAATCGCAGGCTGGTCCGTCCCGCCTCATCCCAGGTCTGGGGCGCCGACGCCACCGCGGGATCGGTCGGTCGCGCGAACTCGGATGCCGCCGCCGCGCCGGCGAGCAGGTCGCCGATCTGGGCGGCCGTCGCATGCCCGAACGCTTCATCGACGGCACCCGGTCCGGCACGCTGCACGAGCGCCGCCGGCGCTCGCTCACACATCCCGAGACACGGACTACGCACCCAGGTCGCGGCGCCATCGGGGTCTCCCGACCCTGGAGGCCCCGACGACCGCTCGAGGTCCGAACAGAGTGCGTCCCCGCCGATCCGGCACGCCAAGTCGTCGCAGACATGGATAACGGTCTTCGGTCGAGGCTCGACGCTCAACATGGCGTAGAACGTCGCGACCCCGTAGGCCTCCGCGGGTGGGACGGTCAGCCGTCGGCAGACGTAGTTCAAGCCACCTTCGCTGATCCAGCCGACCCCGGCCTGAAGCGCATGCAGCGCCGGGAGCAAGAGGTCGCGTCGATCCCTCGCGGCGCGCCCGCCCCTAGCGAACCTCGTCTCGACACCGCCGTCGCGCGCCCCGCCGACCCACCCCGTCTCCGGCGGCCCGAGCAGCGCGTCGACGGCGGCACGCTCTTCGTCCGTCGCCTCCGCCGAGGTCACATGGAGATCCACCGCAGCTCCCTCACTCGGCGTCTCGCTCCCCCGCGGGCACGGACACCCGCGGCAGCCGGTCGATCCGCACCGCCGTCGCCTTGAACTCGGCGGTCCCAGATTTCGGGTCGTTCGCCTCGATCGTCAGCCGGTTCGTCTCGACCTGGTCGGGGAAGTGCAGCGTCATGAACGTCAGCCCCGGCCGCAGCCCGCTGTCGAGATGGACCGGCGCCTCGACCGATCCGCGGCGAGAGGTGACGCGCACCCGCTCTCCCTCGACGACGCCGAGCGCCGCCGCGTCCTCCGGCGAGATCTCGATCGACTCGGGCCGACGGAGCGGCGACGTATACCCACCCGTCTGGACGCCGGTGTTGTACGAGTCGAGCCGTCGGCCCGTCGTCAGCCGCAATGGGAACTCGGCATCGAGCGCGTCGACCGGCGGGTCGTCGATCACCACGCTGAACGGCGCCTTCGTTCCTTGCGTCTGGGGATCGTCGAACGCCCATAGCCGTTCGTGGAGGAAGAGCGTGCCCGGATGGGACTCGTCGGGGCACGGCCACTGGATCCCACCGAGCGCCTCCAGGCGTTCGTACGACATCCCCGCGTGCATCGGTGAGAGCGAGCGGAGCTCGTCCCATGCCCCATGGGCCGTGACCTCTCCCCAGTCGCGTCCGAGCCGCTTCGCCAGCTGCGCGATGATCCAGATGTCGTCCTTCGCGTTCCCGGGTGGATCGAGCGCCTTGCGGACCCGTTGCACCCGCCGCTCGCTGTTCGTCACGGTACCCTCGGCCTCCGCCCACGCGGCGGACGCCGGGAACACCACGTCGGCGAGCTCCGCGGTCTTCGTCATGAAGATGTCCTGCACGATCAGACAATCGAGGTTCTCGAGCAGCGGCGTAGCGTGCGTCGCGTCGGCCTCGGAGCTGGCCGGGTTCTCGCCGATCACGTAGACCGCCCGGATGTCCCCGCGCTCCATCGCGTGGAACATCTGGGTGAGGTGCCAGCCGTACTTCGGCGTGATCGGGACACCCCAGGCCCGCTCGAACCGCTCGCGCGCGGCCGCGTCCTGCTCGATGTCCTGGAACCCCGGGAGCTTGTTGGGGATCGCGCCCATGTCGCCGCCGCCCTGCACGTTGTTCTGGCCGCGGAGCGGGTTCACGCCGCTGCCGTAGACCCCGACATGACCGGTCAGCAGGCTGAGGTTGATCAGGGCGAGCACGTTGTCGACGCCGTTGTGATGCTCGGTGATGCCGAGCGTCCAGCAGATCACCGCGCGGTCGGCCTTCGCATACGCGTGCGCGACCTCCTGGATGATCTCGGCCGGTACGCCCGTCACTTCCTCGCCGCGCTCGAGGGTCCAGTCCATCACCGAGTCGCGATAGGCGGCGAACCCGGTCGTCGCACCTTCGATGAACGTGTGGTGCTGCAGGTCGTTCACGATGATCTCGCGCGCCATCGTGTTGGAGAGCGCGATGTCGGTGCCGACGTCGATCCCGAGCCACAGGTCGCCCCACTCCGCGGACTCCGTCCGACGTGGATCCACCACGATCATCTTCGCCCCGTTGTGGATGCCCTTCAGGACGTGGTGGAAGAAGATCGGATGCGCCGCGCGCGCGTTCGATCCCCACAACAGGACGAGATCGGTGTGCTCGATCTCCTCGTATGAGCTTGTCCCGCCACCTGCTCCGAACACGGTCGCCAGACCGACGACGGAAGGAGCGTGTCAGGTGCGGTTGCAGCTGTCGATGTTGTTGCTGCGCAAGACCTGGCGAGCGAACTTCTGTGCGACGAAGTTCATCTCGTTCGTGGCCTTGGAGCAACTGAACAGGCCGACCCCGTTGCCGCCGTTCCGCTCGGTGGCGGCGCGCAGCCCGTCCGCGGCCCGATCAAGGGCCTCGTCCCAGGTGGCGATGCGCAACACGCCGTTCTCGCGGACCATCGGCTCGGTGAGTCGGGTGAGCCCGTTCGTCATCGGCTCTCCTTTCGACCGAACGTCGGTTCGTGCGCGATTGTACGCGCGCTCCATCCTCGAGCCGTGCCGATGCGCCTCGGTGGACGTGTCCGGGCTGGTCAAGGCGCTCAGCCAAGGTCCATCATGTGCGGGTGGAACAGATCCCGATCGGCGGTGCGGCCGATCCCTTCGACAACGTCGTCGCCTTGCCCGGTGGGCGGAGCGATCCGGACCGGGAGATCCCCGAGCCCGACGCGGAGCAGGTGGTGCCGGCCGAACCAGCCCTCGGACCGCTGATCGAAGAAGCCGCACGCATCGTGGCGGGATCCATCTCCGCCGTGACCGAGCTCGTCGTCTCGGCCCTGCAGGACCTCTCCGTTCGATCCGAAGCAGGGGAAGCCGATGAGGAGTCTTTCGACGGCGAACCGATGCCGAGGGATCCATCCCCGATCGGTGTAGCGGCCGGCGCGGCCGCCGGGCTGACGATGCAGCTGTCGGAGGTCGCCATCCGGGCAACCACCTCGTTCGCCGGAACGGCCGGACCGATGATGTCGTGGATCACGAGCCCCGCGGTGGTGCGCCGCGGAGTGGCAGACCTCAGGTCACGAGCCGAAGGATTGAACGATCGTTGGTCACAGGAGCGACCGGCCAGCGAAGACGCGGCCGCCTCGTTCGCGAGACGGCTCCTCCCGGAGCTCACGAGTGCCGTCCTCGACCAACTGGATCTGACCCAGATCGCGATCGACCATCTCGATATCGATCGGATCGTCGACTCGATCGATCTCGACGCGATCGTGGAACGGGTTGACATCGATGCTGTCATCCATCGCCTCGACCTGGCCGGCATCGCCACCGAAGTCATCGGTGAGATCGACCTGCCCGAGTTGATCCGCGAGTCGACCGGCGCGGTCACGTCGGAGACCGTTCGAACCGTGCGCCTCGGAAGCGCTGAGCTCGATCGCTTGCTCGGCCGCGTGGTCGACCGGTTGTTGCGCCGCGGAGCCGATGGGGATGGCGGATCCGATGGCGCTCGGGATGACGAGGAGGCGCGATCGTGAAGACCGAGCCCCGGCCGGTTGGAGGCGGGCACCGCGTGGACGTCGTTCCGGCAGAGGCGCGAAGCCTGCAGGGCCATCGTGCGGGTCTCGTGAGTCGCGCGATCGCGAACGTGATCGACTTCGCCTTCGTGTATGCGGCGGTCTTGGCTGCGTACCTCGCCATCACCTTCGCGCTCTTCGTGTGGCGCGGATCCCGGTTCACGTTCCCCACGCCCTCGTTCGACCGCGTGATCCTCCTCGCGACGCTCTTCCAGATCGCGTACTTCGCGACCTCATGGGCGACGTCGGGCCGAACGTACGGGGACCGGTTGATGGGGTTGCGTGTGCTCGACCGGAATCGGAAGACGCTTCGGATCGGTCCTGCCCTGGCGCGAGGCGTCTTGTGCGCACTGTTCCCGGTGGGTTTGCTCTGGGTGGGGATCAGCCGAGGGAACCGCTCGGTGCAGGATCTGATCATGCGCACGTCGGTGATCTACGACTGGGCGCACCGGGCAGCCATCGGCGAGCTCGGACCGGACGGTGTCGCCTCAGGTGATCCGCTCAGCTCCGGTGTAGACGTTCAGCCGTCCGTCACGGACGAACCCGACGATCGTCATCCCGAAGCGCTCCCCCGCGTCGACGGCGAGTGACGTCGGCGCACTCACCGCGCTCACGATCGGGATCCCCGCGACCGCCGCTTTCTGGACGATCTCGAACGACAGCCTTCCGCTGACCTGCAGGATGCGGTCGACTAGCGGGATGCTCCCGGCGAGTACTTGCTCGCCGATCACCTTGTCGACGGCGTTGTGACGGCCGACGTCTTCGCGAACCGAGATGAGTTCCCCGTCGGCGGTGAACAGTCCGGCGGCGTGCAGCCCGCCGGTGCGCTCGAACACGCGCTGATGCGACCGTAGCCGGTCGGGCAACGTTACGAGCGTCTCGGCCGACACCGTGGGACCCGGATTGACCGCGGCGCAGCGGACCTCGATGTCGTCGAGGGCAGCCTTCCCGCAGATACCGCAGGAGGACGTCGCGTAGAAGTTCCGGCGCACCCGTTCCGCATCGAACGGCCGAGCCACCCGCACCGACACCACGTTGTAGCGCTGATCCTCGCCGGGCAGGTTGTCGCAGTACGCGACCCGACCGACGTCGTCGGGCGCGATCAACCCCTCCGTGAACAGGAATCCAACGGCGAGCTCGAAATCGCCACCAGGCGTCCGCATCGTGACGGCCACCGAGCGGAGCTCCTGGTCGGGACCGGCGACCCGGATCTCCATCGGCTCCTCGGTCGCGAGCGTGTCGGGGCGATCGCCGGACACCCCGTCATGCATCGCGATGACCCGAACGGGGGTCGAGCTCCTCCGGAGCGGTTCCGACACGGACATGACCCCAGCGTAGAGCCGGCGTCCTTATCGGTCCATCCGCCCGCTCGGGACCGCCGAACCGTGAGCGCTAGGTCTGGTCGACCCCCGGTGCCTGCTGAGCGGCCCGGTACGCCTCCAGCATGTCCTGGATGGAGTCGAAGTACGCGTCCGTTCCGACCAGGTCGGTGATCCCGAACCGATCCAGCTCGGCTCTGACCTCGTCGTCCACGTCGGCGAACACCAGGCGCGTGCCGTGCTCCTGCATCTGAGCGTGCACGCTGACGAGCGTCTCACCGGCCGAGTAGTCGACGTCCCCGATCGCCGCCGCGTCGACGCAGAACCAGGTCGGCGCGCCGGCGGCGCGCTCCAGGAACCACCGGATCTCCTCCGAGAACCGGTTCGCGTTGGCGTAGTAGAGGCTCGCCGCGAAGCGGTAGACGACGAGCCCCGGTTCCACGCCTGCTTCCGTGTGGTCGGACACGGGCACGGAGCGGATCCGTCCCGAGGCTGTTCCGATCAGCACCGTGTCCTTCGGGCGATAGCCGCGCCGCAGGTGGTCCAGGACCGAGAGCACCATAGCGAGGATGATCCCTTGCTCCACCCCAACGCACACCACGACCCCCGCGGTGACCGCGGCGACCACGAACTCATCGGACCGCCAGCGAAGGATCTTCTTCATCCCCAAGGTGTCCACGAGCTCGATGCCGATCAGGAACACGATCGAGGAGAGCACGGCCTCCGGCATGTACTGCAGGGGCTTCGTCAGGAACAGCAGCACGATCAGGATGATCACGGAAGTCGACAGCGTGGAGATCTGACTCCGGCCACCCGCGCCGTCGACCATCTGGGTCTTCGTGGGGCTGCCGTTCACCACGAAGGTTCCGGACAGGCCCGCCGACACGCTGGCCAGCGACAAGCCGACGAGATCGACATTCTCGTCGAACGCCTCGTTGTACTTCGCTGCGTAGGCGCGCGAGGTGGCAGCGCTCTGCGCCAGGACGACGATGAAGATGGATGCGGCGGTCCGCACCAGATCGGTCCAGTGGTTCCATCCGGAGCTCGGGATGCCGAACGTGGGGAGACCGCCCGGCACCTTGCCGAGGACGGCGACGCCGTGCGCCGAGAGGTCGAGCGCGTAGCTCGCCCAGATCGCGCCGATCACCGCGATCAGCGCGCCGGGGATCTTCGGGTTGATGGCCTTCAGTCCGAGGATCACCGCGAAGATCGACAGCGAGACCGCGAGCGTCGTCAGACTCGTGTCGGGGATCTGCTGCAGCGTCCCCCAGAACTTCGACAGCGTGCCCCCGGTCCCGCCCGGAACGCCGAGGATGCCGGAGAGCTGACCCATCGCCACCTGGATCCCCACCCCGGTGAGGAAGCCGATCAGCACGCTCCGCGAGAGGAAGTCCGCCAGGAATCCCAGGCGGATGATCCGCGCCAGCATCAAGAACCCCGCGGTCAGGATCGCCAGGATGCCGGCGAGCGCCACGTAGTCGGTCGACCCGGCCGGAGCCAGGCCCACCAGCCCCGCGGCGAGGATGGCCGCGGTCGCCGAGTCGGCGCCCACCACCAGGTGGCGCGACGATCCGAGGATCGCGAACACCGCGATGGGGATCAAGATCGTGTAGAGGCCGGTGATCACCGGCATCCCGGCGATCTTCGCGTACCCCATGACCTCGGGGATCCCGAGCGCCGCGAGCGTGATCCCCGCAACGATGTCCGGTGTCAGCTGGGCCCGGTTGAGCGGAAGGATGCCCTGGAAGATCGGGAAGCGGTGCGCCGCCTTATGGGGCACGCGTCGCGACCGGCTCGCTCAGCGGGAGCCCCAGAACTTCCACCAGGGACGCTTCGCGGGGACGGGGCTGCCGGTTTCGGCCGCTTCCTCCGCGTGGATGCGCTCGACCTCATGTTCCATGTGCTGCTGTCCCGCCATCTTGTCGATCTGTTCCTCCTCGGCGCCCCAGCGCTGCGCACCGAGATCTCGGCCACCTTCTCCGCCTGGACCCGTCATCGACATGGCGCATCCTCCCCTTCCCGACCGCACATCCTCGTCGCCTTCGCGTTGCAAGGCAAGCCGGGGCCGCCCGCGCTCGGGATGGACGCGCGGACGGGCAACGACTAGCCTCCGCGACCGGGGGCAGGGCGCGTGGGATCAACGGAGACGACGACACCGGGAGATGGAACCCCGGATCAACGGGCAGGCGGGCGCCTGACCAAGCTCGACCCGCGGACGCTTCGGCATGTCGACGTGCGCGATCTTCTCCTCCGCGAGTGACGCGCCGAACTCCCGTCGCCCGACCGATGTGATCCTGCTGATCGTTTCGATCGTCGGTGTCTTCGTCCTGTCGTTCTTCGCTCCCGGACCGGGCGCGATCGACAAGACCGTCACCGATCTCGTGAAGGAACTCCCGGGGCTGCTCGGGTGGTTCTGGAACATCTGCTACGACCTGATGATCATCTGGGCGCTCATCCTCCTCGCGCTCGCCTTCTTCGCCCGGGGACGGAAGCGTCTGTTCTTCACGGAATTGATCACCGGCGGGCTGGCGCTGGTGTTGGCGCTGCTGGCCGGGAGGGCAGCAGGCACCGACTGGTCGACGAGCCTCAACGCGTTCGGTGCCTCCGGCACGCCGCCCGTCTACCTCGCGATCCGGTTGGCCATCGCGACGGCGATCGTCGTGATGGCGTCGCCGCACATGGGCCGCCCGCTCCGGTTCATCGGCCGGTGGCTCGTGACCTTCGGCGCGGTGGCGGGCATCGCGCTCGGCGTGACGCTGCCGATCGGCATGATCGCGGGGCTGCTCATCGGATTGGGCTCGGCCGCGATCATGCATCTGATCCTCGGCTCGCCGGCCGGGCGGCTCACGCTCGTCCAGATCGCGACCGCACTCGAGGACCTCGGCGTCGTGGCGACCGACCTGCGGCACGCGCCGCTCGAACCGACCGGCGTCGCGCTCGTCGAGGCGACGTCGCCAGAGGGGAAGGCGCTCCTGGTCAAGGTCTACGGCAGGGACGCATGGGACGGTCAGTTCCTCGCCTCGATCTGGGCGTCACTCTGGCACCGGGGAGAGCGTTTGAGCCTCGGGTTCGGCCGGCTGCAACAGGTCGAGCACGAGGCGTTCGTCACCCTGCTCGCCGAGCGGGCCGGGGTTCCGGTGCTGCCGATCGTGGCGGCGGGCATGGCGACCGCGCGTGACGCGCTCCTGGTCAGCGAGAGCACCGGAACGCCGTTCGGATCGCTGGCGCCCGAGGATGTCAGTGATGTTGCGCTGGAAGGTATCTGGAAAGCCGTGGTCGGACTGCACACGCTGGGGGTCGCACACGGTCAGATCGACGGCGACCGCTTGGTCGTCCGGCCCGACGGTGCGATCGCGATCGGCGACTTCGGCGCCGCCCGTGTGGCGGCCGCCGAGGGCCAGATGCTCGCCGACAGCGCCCAGGCGCTGGTGACCACCGCACTCGTCCTCGGCACGGATCGCGCGGTTTCCGCGGCGTCCTCGGCTCTGGGGAACGAGGCGTTCGCGGACGTCTTGCCGTTCCTGCAACCGGCCGTCCTCGACCGTGACACCAGGCGCGCGGTGCACGACCGCGACTGGGACCTCGACGACCTGATGAAGCGCTCGACCGACGTGACCGGAGCCGAAGCCCCGGAACTCGAGAAGATCAGGAGGGTCACAGGCAAGTCGATCGCGATCGTCGCGCTGGTCGCGTTCCTCGCCTACGGCCTCATCTCCGCGCTCGCCGGGATCGGTCTGCAGAACCTCTGGGACGAGCTGAAGACCGCGAACATGTGGTGGATGCTCACCGCGCTGCTCCTCGCGCCCGTCTCGCAGATCCCGCAGGCGTTCTCCACGCTGGGCGCATCGCTCCGCGACATGCTCTTCGTGCCGGTCCTCATGCTGCAGTACGCGGTCCAATTCATCCAGCTCGCCGTGCCGAGCTCGGCAGCGCGGGTGGCCCTCGAGGTTCGGTTCTTCCAGCGCAACGGGGTCGACACGGGCGGGGCGCTCTCGATCGGGTTGATCGACAGCCTGAGCGGCTTCGTGATCCAGATCATGCTGATCCTGATCATCACCATCTCGGGGCTCGCGAGCCTCGATCTGTCGGGGACCAGTTCCAGCTCGAGCTCGAGTTCGTCGAGCGGTTCCACGTCGTCGGGACCGAGCCTGTTGGTCCTGGCCGGCGTGCTGCTCATCCTCGGGGCGATCATCGCCCTGACGATCCCGCGGTACCGGGCAGCGATCAAAGAGGCGATCCCCCGATACCGCGAGAACCTCCGAGCGCAGATGTCCGCTGGCGCGAAAGCGCTCCGCGTGCTGCGTTCCCCGTCGAAGGTCGCGATGCTCTTCCTGGGCAACCTGATCGCGCAGCTGATGCTGGCGATGATCCTCGGGATCTGCCTGCGAGCGTTCGGGGAGCACACGTCGTTCGCCGGCCTGGTCCTCGTGAACACGTTCGTGGCGCTGTTCGCGGGGTTCATGCCGGTGCCGGGCGGCATGGGCGTGTCCGAGGCCGCGCTCACGGCCGGACTCGTCGCGCTCGGGATCCCAAGCACGGCGGCGATGTCGACCGCCATCGCGTACCGCCTCGTGACGTTCTACCTGCCGCCGATCTGGGGATCGCTCGCGACGCGCTGGCTCAAGCAGCACGAGTACCTCTGACCCGCCGATCTGGAGGAAGTCAGTCTTCGATCTCCTCCCAGATGGACTGCTCGTCGTGCTCCTCCCAGTCGGCTCCTGGCAGTGCGACAGCCCATCTCGTCCATGTTCCCATCGGCTGAGCCGGGGCGGTCCTCACTCTCGCGCGGACGACCATGTCGGATGCGAGCTCCAGGGGCGATCGTAGAGGGGCGGTCGTCATCCCCCAGTGGGTCGGTGGATCACCCGGCCCCACCGAGATCTCGGTGCCGGGCGCGAGGTCGGCGCTGAACCAAAGCGCGAGTGCATTGGCGGTTCCGGGCTCGCGGACCTGCAGCAGCGTCTCAGTCTCGTGGGGCCCCTGCGCCTGCTCGAGCGGGATGAGGTCCGCGTCCGTGGTCCACAGGCGACCCGGCTCGGAGCGCGTGTCGCTCTCCGTGAGGTGCCGGAAGCTGCCCGAGTAGATGATCTCGTTGACGGTCATCTCGACCAGTCCGTCGAGGACGAGGCCATAGGGGTTGTCGCGCAGGAATCCCAGCGTCTCACCGAGATAGCGGTCGTACACCAGCCCGGCCCACGCCGAGACCGAGCGAGGGATCATGACCCCGCCTGGCTTCAGCCAGCGGTCGCGGGCGGCGATGACCGGAGCCAGCATCCCTTCGTCGATCCCGAACCCTCCGAGCCATTCGGACACGATCACGTCGACAGGTTCCGGGAGCTCGATATCCATCACGTCGCCGTGGACCACCTGGACGATCTCGGCGACCCGGTTCTCAGCGGCCAACTCCTGCGCGAGGACGGCGACCGTCGTCCGCTCCACCGCATAGACGCGAGCGGCTCCGGCCCGTGCGGCGAACAAGCTCAGGATGCCGGTTCCCGCCCCGACGTCGAGCACGATGTCGCCGGGGCGCACCACCGATCCGATCGCACGACGGAAGGCCTCGGTGCGAACCCGATCGCAGATCATCGTCCGGTGGACCTCGATCTCCGCATACATCGGGTCGGGTGGGTTCCGGATCGGGGTGCGCATGTTTCTCCTAGATCTGCTTAGAGGCACGCCGGCCCATGGAGTCCTCCTCCCGGGGTCTGCAACTGCTTGCGGTACCAGAGCACGCTCGCTCCTGACGGGAAATCGTCGACGCGGCCCACCAGCTCGTAGCCCGCCCACTCATAGAAGCGCCGAGCTTGGAAGTCGTAGCTGAAGTGGACGGTTTGCCTGCATCCGCGCCTGGCGGCCTCGGCCTCTGCCGCAGCGAGGAGCTTTGGTCCTAGCCAGTGACCTCGGTGACTCGGCTCCACCCAGAGACTCTGTAGCTCACAGCCGTCCCCCCAGGTCCAGCCACTGATCCCGCCGACGATCCTTCCCGCATCGCGCGCGAAGATCGCCAACTCGGCCTCCTCGCCGAGCCCCCTGGCGGCCGACGCTTCACGACGGATCTGTGTTTCGAGGAATCCGATGTCGAGCGGATCCGGATCGTCCTCCACGTGGAGCTCCACGGCGGACGCTTCGATCAGGCCCCGATGAGCTGCTCGATCAGCGAGACGTCGTCGAAGTACGTGCGGTACGACCGGATCTTCCCGTCGCGGAAGCCGGCTACGGTGACACCGGCCATCCGGACATGCCGCCCGGTCGCCTCCAGCGCGGCATCGTCACCGAGCGGGAGTGTGCCGGTGTGATCGGCTTCGATGAGCCACTCGGCGAACGCCTTGTTACCGACCTCGTCGAGTCCTCGCAGCGACAGGACGACGTTGGAGAACGCGTCCGGGAGGGTGTCCAGCGCCGTAAGCGCCGCGAGTCCGGATATCGACGCGATCGGCGACCACCCCTCGACGTCATCGGTGAACAGGGTGCTCGGATCGGCCGACCCGATCCCGAGCTCGGTCTCCAGAGCCTTCAACAGCACATCCTTGCGTGAGTCACTCATCTCAAACCACCAATCTCCCGAATCGATCGGCCTGACGAACGCCTTCGACGGATCCGCCTGCGTTCAGGTCCCCAGGGCTTTCGCTTTGGCCGATGCGAACTCCTCGTCCGTCAGTGCGCCCGAGGTGTGCAGCTGCGCGAGGTGCTCGATCTCGTCAGCGGGGTCCACCGGAGGTGGCGCGTACTGTGCCGGGGCGGCGGGCGCGGGCGGTGGTGGCGCTTGTTCCTCATAGCCGGCAGGCGCCTGCTGTGCCTCCGCGTTCTTCCTATCCTCGTGGTGAGCGATCGCCGCCCCCGCGATGATCGCCCGACGCCTCGTCCGTCGCCTGAAGCCCATGGAGAACCCCCTCCTGTTCGCTCGGCCGGCCGCGGTTTCGTCGTGGCTTCCGACCGATGTATCCCGCCGTTTCCCGAACCTTGTCTCTTCGTGTCCGCGCGAACTGACGCACTAGGAGGATGATTGCCGCCCCTCTGAAGAGGGGCATCACCCAGATGGGATGATTCGAGTTCGCCGGTCAGCGGCGCGGATCGTTGGTGAACAGCGCGCACGGGCCGCTTCGAGCAGGGGCGCCATCGAGCGTCGATCCATCGCCGAGCTGGTCGCCATGGAGCCGGCTCTTGGAGCACGACGACGACGTCTTCAGGCGGACGATCGCCGGGGCAGACGTTTCCGGCTCAGCCACCACGGGTACGACATCGCGTGTCGAAGATCGAGCAGCTCCGGATCAGGCGACGGCTTCCGGAACACCTTCCTGACCGTCGCATCCAGGGTCTGCTCAAGGGTTTCGGCGCTGCCGGTTGCTTCTAGGCCGAGCGTCCACCACAGCTTCTCGCCGATCGCGACGCTGGTGAGCTCGATCGAACAGCCCGGCAGCGCCGCCTGGTCCACCGGTCGCTCCATCGCCTCGTCCTCATCGACCTCGAACGACCGCCGTCGCCGAGTCTTCTTCAGGGCGAGCCAGCCCACGGCGTCCGCGGGTGGCAAGGCGCTCGCATGGAGCGGGAAGGACCATTTCTCCCAAAGCCCCAGGCGCCCGCGGCCTCCCGTGGGGACCGTCAGTCTCCCCCGACCGCCGCGGAACGCCTTGAGGTCGAGTTGGACGCCATCCCTGATCTTGACGCCGAGATCGGAGGCCGAGGGATCCACGAAGTAGCGGTCCTCCCGCCTCTCGATCCATCCGTCGAAAGGCCCGAGCCACGCAACCATCACCTCCGGAATCGGGCCGGGATAGATCCACCGAGCCTCGAGCGTCGTCGATGCATGGGCTCGCTTCCCGAAGACCCGGAACGCACCGAGGTCCGGAACCTGCATCGCCGCGTGATCACGAGACATCGTCGATCGCATCGTTCTCCTTCACTTCGAACTCAAGACATCCTCGCCCGAACCGCGACGGGCGGACACAAACGCTGACTAGCCCCTTTCTCCATGGTGCACGTGATGCCTCAGCGTCACCGCACCGATCGTGCCGTCACCGGCGACCATGGGCATCACCCGAATCTAACGATTCGGGCGTCTACGCCTCGAAGCGGCAAGAAGTACTCGAGCCTCATACGCCCTCGATCGCCTCCAGCCGCCCGGAGCGAACAGCTTCGGCGAAGGCCGCGAAGTCCTGCTCGTTCTGGTCTGCATAACGCCTCGAGAAATCGGCGATCGAGACGTCGAACGTGTCGCGTTTGCCGAGGTAGGCCGAGATCGCGATCGGATCTCCTGAGCGCGCGTGCGCCCGGGCCAGCGTCCAACCGCACTGGCGCGCGTAGAACGTGAGACCGAACACCTTCATCGACTCCACGTCCGCCGAGATCTTCATGTCACGCAGCTGACGCCAGTAGAGCCACCGGTTCGCCTCCTCGCCCTTGGTCCAGCCCAAGTAGATATCGCTCGCGGCCTGCATCAACCGTTGGCCCTGCACGACGCGCTCCCCGTGCTGCTTGTAGCGGCTTCTCGGCAGATGGTCCTCGAGGACGGAGGCGGTTGCCTCCTTCACCTGGAGGAAGAGCGGATCCTCTTGATCGCGACCCTGGAGCAAGACGATGAACGCACGCGTTCCGACGCTGCCCACGCCCACGACCTTGCGGGCGACGTCGATGACCTCGAAGCGCTCGAGCAGGTGACGCCGGTCGTCCTGCAGCGTGGCTCGGTAGGACCTGAACTGCTCATGGATGGCGTGCTGGAGCTCATCTGGCGACATCCCGATGGACGCCGTCAGCTCCCGTGCGGGGATCACGATCGGTGGCTGGGAGACGATCCGATAGGAGCCATCGACATGCTCGGCGAGCTTCGATAGCGCCTGGAGACTGTCGCGTGTACGTGCCTTCACGGCGCCTTTCTTGGCCGACTTCTCCCGCTGCTTCGCCTCCTTCTTCTCGGCCTTGCCCTTCTCAGCGCGCGCCGCCGCGGTGAGAGCCGCCATCAGTTCTTGCTCGGACAGGTGGGCGTACCAGATGTCCATCGTGCGCATCTTCCCGAACTCGACCATCGCCTCTCGATACGCTCGGATCGAGGCCAGCGTCACATCACGTTGCTCCGCCTTGGTCAAGCCGTTGTTCCGCGCGGCGATCGTGAAGCTCGCGGACATGCGCTTAACGTCGTACTCGAACGGGCCGGGCAGCGTCTCGTCGAAATCGTTCAGGTCGAAGAGCAATGCTCGCTCGGGCGATGCGAATACGCCGAAGTTCGATAGGTGCGCATCGCCGCATAGCTGAACGGTCAGACCCGCCCGGGGCGTGGCCTCGAGATCGGCGGCCATGATCTTCGCAGCACCCCGGTAGAACGTGAACGGCGAGACCAGCATGCGTCCATGACGGACCGGCACCAGGTCCGGCTCACGCATCGCGTTCTGCTCCTCGAGCAAGGACACGGGATCGAGACGATCGGACGCCTGCTTCCAGCCGGCGTGCCTGGAGCGAGGTGTGTCTTTCCGCGATCGCTTCCCGTGCGCCTTGCGTATCTCGACGCTCGGATGCTCGATCTTGGCTGCGCTCATGGTTGAACCTCCTACGGGGAGCCCCGGCGATCCTGAGCGACGTCCGCGACGATCAGCGACAGCGGGTAGAGAAAGGCCAGGGATGAAGAACCCGACGAGCTGTGGCCCCTCCGAGCCACGTCCCGAGGTGGCCTCTCGACATGCCTGATCTCTCGCCAACCTCCTCGCGGCGACACCGGTGACGGGCGCCCACTGCGGGGTGCCCGTCACGGCCTCGTGCCGATGACTACGCAGATGGCTCCGATGCTGCCGCCTGCAGAGCCGCCTCGTCGACCACATCGTGGCTCGAGGTTGCGCCCGCCGAGCTCCGTCAGCTGCTTCTGGATCGTGGACGCATCCTCGATCTGGCGAGGACACCGACTGCCGCCTTGCCAGGCGCGAGGTCGGCGGAGATGCGCGTCTTGTCCTCATCGCTCAGCTTCAGCCCCTTGTGGTGCAGTCCACCGGCGACCGTGCCGCCCAGGACGCCGACCCCGAGGAACGCGGGGCCGAGCACGAACAGGCACGCGCCGATCCCGGCGCCCGCGCCCCAGCTCCGGGCGCCCACCTTGTCCGCCTTGAGGTTGCCAGCGGCGTCGAGGACGAGGAGCCCGATCGCGTCGCCGGAGGCGATCCCGGAGTCCTTGAGCGCCTCGGCCGCCGTGTCCGCCGCCGGTTCGTCGGCGAAGAAGGACAGTACGAGCTGCTTGTCTGCCATGTGCCCGTTCCTTTCTCTCGGTGATGCACGGATTCAACGCGTCACCACTGAAGTGTCGTCGTCATCTCTCAGCCCCATCTCACCGAACTTCTGGATGTCGCGACCATGTGCCGTGAGCGCCCAGATGACGGCGATGTCCACCGCGATGATGCAGATCGCCCACACGGGGTACAGGCCGATCGCGACGAACGATGAGAGCGCACTGATGGTCGCTCCGATCACGCCGATCGTCCGGGCCAGCACGTTCCCGCTGAAGACGGCGATCCCCGCGAGCAGGACGACCGCTGCCGATCGAGCATCTGCACCCAGCCCCATGTGGTTGCGTTCTGACTGAACACAGCATCGCTGTTCGGGAACTGATCGGAGTTGATCAGCATCCCGAGTCCTTGAAGCATCGAGAAGCCCACCGCTGAGTGACCATCACGAATCCTGCGAAGCTGATCCATCCAGCGGCCGCCGCGCTTGGTTCCTTGGTCGACATGCTTCTCCCCCTCCCATCCGAAGCTCACCTCTTGTGAGCTTGCTGCGTCGCGACCTCGCGATCGGAACGTCTCGATGGGTCTATCGAACAGCGACTCATCCCATCGCTTCATCATCCGCACCGGGTGAAATCGGTCATGATCACCGGCGCGCGATGGCTGTCGCGTCGCTCGAGGCTCCACCTTTCATGCCATGGGGGTGATGCCCCTCAGGCTGAACTGGCGGACCATCTGCTGGATCGAGAGTCTCGAGGCGTTCCTACGTTCATGAAGACGTTTCAGGAGGTCCTGCGGATGTTGGTCGTCTATGACCAGGATTGGATGGCGGAGTGCAGAAGGCTGGAGCGAGGAGCTGCAGAGCCGTTCAGCTTGGACGAGCCGAGCCGAGCCATCGCACGGGTCGCGGCGATGATCGCGAATGATGGATCCGCACAGATGTTCCGCTGGGCGATCGACGACGCGCTCGACGCTGGTGTGACCCCCGATGAGGTCGTTGGAGTGATGTTGGCGATCGCGCCGCTCGTCGGCAATGCACGGATCGCCAACTCTGCACCGAAGGTGGCGTTGGCCCTCGACTACGACCTCGACGAAGCGCTCGAGATCGCCGATCCCTGACCGTCCTCTGCATCAAGATCCGCGCGCTTCACGAAGGACGAGATGCGCGATCTCGCCTCCCGATGGTCAGCCGAGACCTCCGTTCAACAGGCTTGGTTAGCCTTCGAGCAGCCCGATCGTGCGAGCGGCTAGGACCGCCTCGCTGCGCGACGAGGCCCCGAGCTTCCGGTAGATCGAGATCGCTTCGGACTTGACGGTGTTGGGTGACACGAACAGGGTCTCGCCGATCTCGCGGAAGGAGAAATGCGTGGAGAGGAACGGGAAGAGCCGAAGCTCGGCTGCGGTAAGGGTCTGGAAGCTGATTGGACGAGCCATGACGTGCGAGCTGCGAACGCAGTTCGTCCGCCTGTGCGACCAAGATCCCGAGGTCCGGCCGGTGCCGCAGCAGCTCGTTGATCTCGCGCAGGAGCGTCCTGGCGGCTGCGATCTCGCCCAGACCGACGTGTGCACGAGCGAGCTCGAGTCGGGTCTGCACAGCCAGATGGGGGAGCGCGTAGGTGAGCTGGCTCCGGAGGCGCTGGGCATGCACGAGGATGTCCACGAGCCGTCGAGGCATCCCCGCCGTGCAGGGCCACCCTTGCGGAAGCTGCGTAGACGATCGCACTCGTTGAGTAGTCCTCGAGATGGGCGTCCGCGACGATCGACTGTGCCTGCCGCGAGGCTCTCCGCATGGTCCCATTCGCCTCGCTCGATCGCCAGCAGCGCGCGTTCGGAGAGGGCCACGACGTCGTCGACCGTTTGGCCCAACGCGTCACTGACCTCGACGGCGTCCTCGAACGCCCGGTCGGCGCCCTCGGGCTCTCCTTCGAGGAGGAGCGCGATCCCGAGGAGGAGGTGTGGCGTTCCGAACGAGCGGCCGAGCGCCCGGACGGCTTCCTCTGCATCTGCTCTCATGGCCTCGACGCCGCGCCGGCAGAGCGCGGCGTGCAGGAGGATCCCCAGGGCTCCGGCCAGCACGCCTTCCTCGGACGAGCCTCCGAGGTGCTCCAGGTCGACCGCGTCCGCCCACCGCTCGGCTTCGGTGAGATGCCCCGTCAGCGCGAAGAGCCACGACGCCTTGGACCGAAACGAGCGGATAGCGATCGATCCCTCCACGATCCTGCAGCCACTCGCACCACCGAAGGACCGTAGAGACCCGGCCTGCCCGGTACATGGGCAGGGTGAGCAGGCCGAGGAGTCGTCGCCGGTTGTCGCTCGTCCTCAGCCAGGATGGAGTACTCGACCGCCTCCTCGGGCTTCGTTCCGCTCGCACCATTCGGCCGCCCGCCGGAGGAGCGGAGCGACGAGCTCCGGCTCGCTCCGTTCCAATTCCATCAGGAGCATCTCGCGGAAGAGGTGGTGATACCGGTAGTCTTCGGCGCGCCGACCGAGCGAAACGACGAGCTGGTTGGATCGCCCCATCCGCGCCAGCACCTCGGCCGACCCCGTTTCCTGGAGCACTGCGTCGCAGAGCGCCCCGGACATCGTATGCAGCACCGCCGATCGCCTCAGGAACCGGACCTCATCGTCCGAAAGGCGAGCCAGCACCTCGAGGCGCAGGTAGTCGCTCACGAGGACAGGTCGTCCCCGCCGAACGCCGCCACAGCGGTGCTGACCGACCCCCCGGCTCGAAGGGCGAGAGCGGCCAGGTACAACCCGACCGGCCACCCCTCCGTCTTCTCGTGGAGGCCGGCCATGTCCGATTCGGGGAGCTCGACTCCGGCGTCACGCAGGAGGGAAACCGACTGTTCGAGATCGAGTGACAGATCCTCGGGCCCGAGCTCGAGGATCCGGCCTTCAGCACGCAGACGCGCTGTGCGAAGGTGTGGCTCGTGACGGGCGACGAGCGCCATCCGGAGCCGGCCGGCACGTGCTCGAGCGAGCACGGCGATCGCGGCTTGACACTCGCGGTTCCGCAGCAGATGGACGTCGTCCAACACAAGCACGACTGGAGTGTCCATCGAAGCGAAGGCGCGACCGATCCGAGGTGTGACTACTCCCACGACCGAACTCTCCGGCGAAGCAAGAGCGTCGAAAACACCCGGATCGATCGTCTCCACCTGGTCGAGCGATGCAGCGACGTAGGTGAGGAAGACCTTGGGGTCGTTGTCTCGCTCGTCCACCGACACCCAGGCGAAGGACCTGTGGTTGGCCTGTGCCCACTCGGCGACCAGCGTCGTCTTGCCGTACCCCGCTGGAGCGACGATGGTCACGATCGGCGGGCCGTCCGGCTCGCGCAACCGCTCGACCAGTTGAGGACGACCGACGATCTTCGACATCGCTCGCGGGAGCGGCGAGCTTGGAGACGAGGAGCTCGAACGCACCGCGCATCTCGGCGGGATCCACGACCCCTCGGGCCCCGGAGCGCGTCTTCGAAGTCGACCCCCTCTTCCATCCCCCACCTTCCAGTACGTTCGCCCACCCATCTTAGGAGAGACGCGAACCACCAGGTCGGCAGCCAGATACTCGAAGCCGATGCCTGATGAACCACGGAACGGTGGAACGAACGGGTCGGATCTCGCACTGCGCCAAGCCGACGACTCGAATCATCCCATCCGGGTGATTCGGCCACGGAGGGAACGGAGGATTCTGAGGAAGGGAACGCGAGCGAGGGGGAACGAGATGGGGGCGATAACGAGCGAACGACTCGAGGATATCGAGGCTCTGTTCGTCCAGACGGCCGGAAGTCTCGTGAGTGACGGCGAGCAAACCATCACCTTGCACGGGCTTTCACCCTCGACCCTGTATTTCGCAGACAGGCCTCAGCGCGAGGTCGGACACATGTCCACACGGCTCTTCGTCGACCTTTGGGGTGATGGCGAGAACAGCTTCGCCATCGACCCACCGAATGCGGTGCTGTCGTTCGCCCAGCCTGAAGATCGACCCCCACGGGACGTGGTCGTGACCATCCGTGACCCGAAGATGGACGGAGATTCGCTCAGCTACCAGGTTGATGTGCTGGACGGGACGGTGCCGCCCTCAACAGGTCCTTGCGCCTTGTTCATCGATCCCTTCGGTCGTCCGCTCTCGCCCGTATCGGCGGGAGGGATGCATCGGCGCGCCCGCCGTCGCGACCGACGTCGATAGGCGCCTAGAATCAGCCTGCTCCCGAAGGGTTAGCTGTCGAGTGCGAAAGGTTTGGTGAATCATGGCAACGGACCGCTCCGCTCTCCCGATCCGGCGCGAAGCGTTCGCGGGGGTCGCCAACCGGACGCTCGACGGGTCGAAGCCGGACTGGAACCTCATGGGCATCCGACGCCCCCGGAAGGAGCCCCCAACGTCTTGCTGATCCTCATCGACGATGCGGGGTTCGGCAACCCGAGCACGTTCGGCGGTCCGATCCAGACGCCGAACTACACGCGCGTGGCCGAGGGAGGCCTGAAGTACAACCGCTTCCACGTGACAGCTCTATGCTCGCCGACCCGCGCAGCGTTGCTGACCGGGCGCAACAACCACGCGGTTGGGTTCGGCTCGGTCGGTGAGTTCGCCGGGGGGTTCCCCGGCTACTCGGCGACGCTGCCGAGAGACTGCGCTCCGCTTACCTCGTATCTTGCGCGACAACGGGTACAGCACCTCTGCGTACGGCAAGTGGCACCTGACCCCTGACGGCCAACAAGGCCCTGCCGGTCCGTTCGACCGTTGGCCCAACGGCTGGGGGCTTCGACTACTTCTACGGCTTCCTGGCTGGCGACTCGGGGCAATGGGACCCGTGTTTGATCGGAGAACCAGAAGGTGATCGGCACCCCGGATGGGTTCTACGACGAGGAGGACCCGTTCTACTTCCCGGACGCGATGGCCGATCGGGCTATCGAGTGGCTACACGGTATCCGGGCACAGGACGCCGAGAAGCCGTTCTTCGTCTACTTACTCGACCGGGTGCAGCCATGCCCCGCACCACGTCGCGCAGACCTGGGCGGACAAGTACGAGGGGAAGTTCGATCAGGGGTGGGACCGGCTCCGGGAGGAGACGTTCGCGCGCCAGAAGGAGCTCGGGCGTCGTACCCGCGGACGCCGAACTCACCCCACGTGATGACGCGTTCCCTGCATGGGAACGACGTGCCGGAGACGCTCAAGGCGTTCTATACGCGTCAGATGGAGGTCTACGCGGGGTTCTCGGAGAACGCCGATCACAATGCGGGTCGCGTGATCGATGCGATCGAGGAGCTGGGTGAGCTCGACAACACCGTGATCGTATGGATCTGGGGTGACAACGGCGCGAGCATGGAGGGCACGGTCACGGGATCGTTCAACGAGCTGACGATGCAGAACGGCATCCCACTCACCGACGAGATGCAGCTGCAGCTTGCGGAGCGCTATGGCGGCTCGACAAATGGGGGGCGGCGATCATGGACCCGCACTACGGAGCGGCGTGGGCATGGGCGGGGAACACCCCGTTCAAGTGGGGCAAGCAGGTCGGATCGCACCTGGGGGGCACGCGTAATCCGATGGTGGTCCGCTGGCCGGGTCACATCGCCGACACCGGCGGGCTGCGGCCCCAGTTCGGTCACGTGATCGACTCGCGCCGACGATCCTCGACATCGCAGGCATCCCGCAACCGCGGACCGTCGACGGGATCGAGCAGGAGCCGATGCACGGGAGGTCGTTCGCGGCTCTCGTTGCCGACGCGCGCCCCCGAGCTCCGGACGCAGCAGTACTTCGAGACGATCGGCAATCGGGGCGATGTACAAGGATGGATGGTGGCTCGCGATGAAGACCGAGCGCATCCCGTGGGTCGTCACGCCGGACGCGCTCAAGCCGTACGCGCCCGGCGTCTGGGATCCCGATGCGGGCCGGCCGAGCTCTACTACCTGCCGGACGACTTCACGCAGGCCCATGACGTCGCGGCCGACCATCCGGACAAGGTGCAGGAATTGAAGGAGCTGTTCTGGGTGGAGGCTGAGCGCTACAAGGTGCTGCCGCTGCTCGCGACGCTGTCGACGTTCTTCGGCATGTCCCGCCCTTCGCGGAGGAGACGACGTACGCGTTCCGGGGCGACGTGCAGAACGTGATGTCGGGCATGATCCCGCGGATCTACAACCATTCGTACGCGATCACCGCGGATCTGATCGTGCCTGAAGGCGGTGCGGAAGGTGTGATCGTTGCGGAGTCGGATCACCTCGGCGGGTTCACGCTCTACGTCAAGGACGGGAAGCTCACCCACACGTATTCGATGATGGGCGTCTTCGTGTTCAAGCAGGTCGCGGAGGAGGACCTGCCGATCGGCGAGTGACGGTGCGGATGGAGTTCGCGGCCGACGAGGCGAAGCCTGCGACCGGCGGCGAGGTGACGCTGTTCATCGACGATCGACCGGTCGGGAAGGGCCGGATGGATCACACCGTGCCGATCCGGTTCTCGGGTACGCCGGGATGGACATCGGGCGGGACAACGGCGGCGTGGTCGACTCGGAGCTACGGGACGCGAGAAGCCGTTCGCGTTCACCGGAACCGTCAAGAAGGTCGTGTTCGACATCAGACCCCATCTCTCGGATCAGGACGAGCTGGATCTCCACGCCGCCGACGCATCGCGGTCAGGCTGCCCACGGCTTGTCGGCGCTGACCGGAACCGAGGAGGAGGATCATGCCGATTCAATGAAACGACCGATGTCCTGATCGGCGGCTACCTGTCGACAGACGCTGCACACGAGGACTACGAGGCGGTCCTGGATTGCGGCGCGCGGCTATGGGGAGCCGTCGTGGTCAGCAAGGACCTGGAGGGCAACGTGTCGGTCGAGGAGACCGACCATATGGTCGAGGAAGGCGCTGCCGGCCTCGCCTCGGTGTCGGGTTCGTGGTCGGCCTCTTCGCCCCGCCGCTGCTCGCGGCCACCGCGATCGGAGCCGCGCTGGGCGCGGTCGGCGGCAAAGCGCTCCACCAGAAGACTGGGAGCAAGATCGAGGAGTCCGCCGGCGAGACGATCCCGATCGGCGGCGCCGGCTTGATCGTCGCGTACAAGCACGAGGACGCGGGAACGGTGGAGCCGGCCGTCACCCGCGCGATCAAGAAGGTTGTCGGTGAAGCGAAGGGCATCACGTCGAAGGCGCTGAAGAGCGCGCTCGCTGACGCCCAGGAGAAGATGGCCGAGAGCACCTGATATCACGCTGAGTTGCGCATGGTCGCGGAACCCGGGGCGTTCCGCGAAGAACGGGGGCCGCCTAGGTATCGAGCCTGAGGCGATTCCAAGAGTTGTGACCGGTCGAAAGGGGAGATTCCGATGTCGAAGACCGACACGTCCTCAGGCGCCCCTTCCGGGCTCCTTCGGACGCTCGACACGCACGTCGAGAACGTGTTCCACGACTTCTACGACCCGCGGTTCGAAGGTCGACGGCTGTTCTCCGAGCTCTTCGGAACGTTCTTCTTGGTCCTGGTGGCGGCCGGGGGGGGCATGGTCAACGCGCAGAGCGGAGGTCAGGATCCCCTCGCCGTCCGGGTGACGGCGCCGGGACTGATGGTCATGGCGATGATCCTGTTCATGGGTGCGGTCTCCGGCGCCCATTTCAACCCGGTGGTCACGATCGCGTTCTGGCTCCGCGGCGACTTCCCGGGAAGCGGATCCCCGGATACCTCATCGCTCAGGATCCTCGGGTCGATCCTCGCGGTGCTGTTCCTGCGCGCGACGCTCGGCAACATCGGGGGCCTGGGAACGACCGAGCCAGGGCCGGGCATCAGCGACGGCGTCGCGGTCACGTTCGAAGCCATCCTCACGCTCGGCCTACTGAGCACGATCCTGGGGACCGCGTCGGGCGCTCAGAACATCGGCGTGTTCGGGGCGATCGGCGTCGGGTTCTACATCGCCCTCGCGGGGTTGTGGTCCGCACCGATCAGCGGGACGTCGATGAACCCCACTCGATCGCTAGGCCCGATGATCGTGAGCGGGAACTGGGATCACTGGTGGGTCTACATCGTGGGGCCATTCATCGGTGGCCTCATCGCGGTAGGGGTCGCGTGGATCCTCCGGGGCAAGGGTGGCGGCCTGCGGGGGAAGATGGCCGCCCAAGGAGAGGTCGAGCTGAACGTCTCGGATCCGATCAGCGTTTCGAAGGTCGCCCCGCCCGAATAGCGCGCTGACGTAGGCTTAGCCCTAGACCTCGGGGCTGAACAGATCGTCCACGAGCGCCACGGCGACGACGTTGACAACGTGTGTCCCGATGCTCGTGGCCAGGACGTCCGGCTCCCACCGCCACGGCGGTGGAGTCTTGCCGAGCATGGGGAACAGCGTGAAGGTCGCGGTCATGAGGGTCGCGCCGAATACCATGCTGGCCCACGGGTCGGGGAGGAACCGCCGCAGGGTCCCGTGCCACAGACCGAAGGCCGACCCATATCCCCATTCAATGCGGCGCCGAGCTCCGCATCGCCGCGCTCACTGATGTCCCCGAGGCGCAGGACGCTCGCCACGATCTTGCCGGGAATCAGGCTGTCGTCATAGTCCAGCGAACCACGCACCTCCAGACGCAGCCGGTGTGCGGTGGTGTACGTCAGGGTCATGGCCGTCGTGCCGGCCGCGCCCGCAATCACGCTTCGAACCGGCCACGGGAGACCCATGCGCTTCATCACGGTCATCTTCGATGACTCCTCTCCGGATCAGTGGGCCACCGCCGTCTTCCGTCCGATCTCCACCGCTATGAACATGCACACGACCATGTCGACGAGCGCGAACACGATCGCCGGTCCCAGGTAGTCGGGGTTCCCGTTGAGTTGGGTGCCGATGATGATGAGCCCCAGCGAAGAGAACCGAAGGCCGGAGATGAGCCCGGTGGTCGTGCGGGTGCTGGGATCGCTGCCGCCTACCAACAGACCCAGGACCAGTGCGAGCACGGCGATCAGCAGCGAGGCGAGGAGCATACGTGAGCCGAACAGCGCGACAATCGTGCTCCAGTTCACGGCCAACCCGGCAACCAGTGCCAACCCGAGCGCGAGGTTCGCGACCTTCACGAGCTCCGGCCGCCACCTCGCGGCGTTCTCCGCGTAGCGCGATCGGACGACCAACCCGACCACGAGCGGGAGCAGGACGAGCGCCAGCAGGTTCTTGAGGATCGTCGCAGCGCTGATCGACGCGCCACTCACCACCTGCCCGGCCCATAGCGGCACGACGGCGAGGTTCACCAGCTGTAGGACGACCACGACCGAGACCGCGAGGGCGAGATCGGCCTTCTTGGACAGCTGCGTCGCCTTGAGCCCGGCCGCGCCGGCAGCGCCGATCGCCGCGAGGGTCAACCCGGAGACGGTTGCGTCCTGCAACCCGAACGCCTTCGCGATGCCCCACGCGGCCGCGGGAATCACGATGCAATTGAGTAAGACCATGAGCACCACGAGCACCCAGCGGCTGAGCGGCGCGAGGATCTGCCTCAAGGTGAAGGACATGCCGAGCGAGAGCACGGTCGCGACAATCGACACGGCGACGCCAGCGTTGAACAGCAGCGTCAACAGGTGTTCAGCCGACATCGCTCCCCTTCCGCAGTCGGCGCGCCGTGGCAACGCTTCCACTTCTTCGCCGCTGCCGCACGGACAAGGATCGTTCCGCCCGCGCTCGCGAGTCCTCGGCGGCGTAGATCGCCATCACCTCGGACGGTGCCCGATCCGCTCGCAGCAGCTCGCACATCATCTCCATGGGTCGCTGCACGTGATGGAAGAACTCCTTGTAGCTCGGACACAGGTAGTGCTGGCCCTCCTCGCCGTACGGCGACGTCGCGAACCGATCCTTCGGACACCCGCCGTTGCAGGCGAACCGGACGTCGCAGTCCAGGCAGAACCTCGTCAACGTGTCGAACTTGTCCTGCCCGAACTTCTTCTGCTGCGGGGACACGATCAGCTCGAGCATGTGCTTGTCCTTGATATTGCCGAGGAGGAAGTCGGGCTCTACGAAGTGGTCGCACGAGTACAGGTCACCGGTGTGCTCGATCGCGAGCTGCAGGCCACAGGTCTCCGCGTGGACACACATCCCACCCGGCTCGCCGTACCAGTTGGCGAGCGCGGTGTCGAACATCTGCACGTACACGGTCCCGATGTCGCGTCGGACCCACTCCTCGAACACGTCGATCATGAACCGTCCGTACTGCTCAGGTCCCACCGACCGGTGGGTGACGAGTGACCCCTCCTGCTTGTAGAGCGGGCGGCCCTTCACGCCGTCGCCCCAACCCGAGTCGGTCACCGCGAAGTTCTCCTCGGTAGACCGTTCGATGATCGGGATGAACTGGATGAACGTGGCGCCGAGCTCGTCGCGGAAGAACGTATAGACCTCTCGGCCGTGATCGCCGTTCACGGCGTGGATCGTCGTCAGCACGTTCCAGTCGACCTCGTGGCGCTTCAAGACATCGAGTCCCGCGATGACCCGGTCGAACGTGGGCTTGCCGCCCTTGTCGACCCGGTACGCGTCATGCATCTCACGCGGCCCGTCGATCGAGATACCCACCAGGAACCCGTGTTCCTTCAGGAACTCGCCCCACTCGTCATCCAGGAGCGTGCCGTTGGTCTGCATCGTGTTGAGGATGTGCTGACCGGGCTTCGCGTACTTGCGCTCGAGCTCGATCGACCGGCGGAAGAAGTCGAGACCCATCATCGTGGGCTCGCCGCCCTGCCACGCGACGACGACCTCGGGCGCGCGGGCGTGGCCCTCCATCAGCTGGCGGATGTAGGTCTCGTGGATCTCCTCGGCCATCCGGAACCGGCTGCCCGGGTAGAGCATCTCCTTGGACAAGAAGAAGCAGTACTCGCAATCCAGGTTGCAGACCGCGCCAGTGGGCTTGGCCATCAGATGGAAGGCGAGCGGAGCGCCAGGCATGGTGAGGACCTGAGCCGCAGACTCAGGATCCGCGCGCGGACTCGAGCTCGCCATGGTCTCGACCCTACCGGTCAGGTCGCCCTCGTCACCAGTCGTCGTTCAGCGAGCCGGAAGCACCACCGGCTCATGACGCGTAGTCACGACCATGTTGGACCTGCTCCAGGAAGATAGGATCCGTTCGCTGGTGCCTGCAAAGGACGGCGGCACGTCCCCTCACGTTCGAAGCGGATGGCTCGATGGGCTCAACGAACACACGCTGGTCCGTCCGATCCGACCGCTCGATCCTGTCTATCGCTTCGAAGGGGTCCATCCTCTCGATCGGGTCGGTCGGTTCGGTTCTATCGATCGGGTCGGTTGGTTCGTTCGCCTCGGTGCTCTCGGTCGGCTCCTTCGCTTCGATCGGCTCCATGCTGTCGGTCTTCTCTCATTGGTCGATCATGGCGTCGCGTTCCCGACGGGGAGTGATGACGGATCGCCGTCAGGACTAGCGTCCGAGCCGAGCCGCGGATCGGTGCGGCGGCACCGCCCTCTGCTTGACGGAAGCCCGTAAGCGGGGTCCGGCTCGTCGCCCTAGCTGGACCCGTCGGCCGGACGGAACAGGTCGTCCACGAGCGCCACAGCCACGACGTAGGCGACGTGTGTCCCTACGCTCGTCGCCAGGACATCAGGCTCCCAACGCCACGGTGGAGGAGTCTTCCCCATCATCGGGAACAACGTGAACGTCGCGCTCATGAGCGTCGCGCCGAATACGACACTGGCCCAGGGCTCGGGAAGGAACCGACGAAGCGTTCCGTGCCACAGCCCGAATGCGGAGCCGTAGCCCCACTTCAACGCGGCACCGAGTTCCGCGTCGCCCTTGGCACCGACGTCACCGAGCCGAAGGACGCTCGCCACGATCTGCCCGGGGACCAGGCTGTCGTCGTAGTCGAGCGAGCCTTCGACCTCGGGGCGCAGCCGGTGCTCGGTGGCGTAGGCGAGGGTCATCGCCGCCGTCCCGGCGGCTCCCGCGATCACGCTCCGGACCGGCCAAGGGATGCTCACGTCTTCACCTCATCGACTCGCGTGGTCTGACGTGCGTGTCTTGCATCGTGACCCGGTTCGATGCGCTTCGACGCGACGTACGCGACGACGACGGCGACGATCACCAGTGGCGTCAGCGCGAGACCGTCCGATTGGAGGAACACCATCGGTGAGCAACACCGATGTCAATGGCAGTCCCAGCATCACGACGGTCATCGCCCCGATACCCATCGCGACCCCGGCGATCATCGGGAGACCGGGAAGGTGGGACAGCGCTATCCCGCCCGACCGCACCGATGAACATCCCCGGGAACGTGGGACCACCTCGGAAGCCACTCAAGGCCACGCCGTAGGCCAAGCCCTTACAGACGATGAGCAGCACCAGGGCGCCGACGGTCCAACCGGCAGCGCCTTCGATCAGCGTCGGCAGTGCGGATTGTCCCGAGAAGAGGACTTCGCTCGAGCTCCTCGCCGCGTCGTTTCTGCGAAGACGATCGCGAGGCCGCCGATCGCCAGGCCGGCGATGGGTGTCAACAGGACCCTGTCGCTCGGCGACGATGGGCTGAAGGAACACGGCTAGCCGGCGGATCCCGGTCCCGAGGACCGCCGCGGCGAGACCGATCCCGACGGCCCACAAGAGCTCCGCGACGGTCGGCGTCGTGAAGCTCGGGATATCGGGGACGGCCAGGGAGAACATGCCGAAACCGGTCAGGTGATCAAGCCCAACGAAGATGAGCGCTCCGATGCCGGCGGCGAGCAGGCCCGGCACCAGCACGACACTCATCATGGCGCCGCTGAGCCCAGCCGCCTCCATCAGCAGGAACGCTGCCGCGAGTGGCGACCCGAGCAGCGTGCTGATGGCGGCGAAGCTGCCCGCGGCGCCGATCAACATCACGGCCTGGGGCGCCGCGTCCTTCTTCAGGAAGTGGAAGGCCAAGATGCCGAGCCCGCTCCCCATGGCGATCAGCGGGGCTTCGGGACCCAACACCACCCCGAGACTGAGCGTGGCGAACGCCGCGATGATGATGCCCGGGAGGTCGACGGGACGCACGGGCCCGGCCGCCTTGAACCCCTCGGCAGGCTCATGTCCCGCGGTCCCGGGCAGGTGACGGATGGTCAGAGCGACCAGGAGCCCGCTCGCCGCGAGCAATGGGAGAGGCCACCAGGTCGGCTCCGTGGCGAACCCGAGGTCCTTCGGCAGGGTCGTGAAGAAATACTGCTGCGCCTCGGAGATCCACTTGAGGAAGAAGTAGGCGATCGTCGCAACAGGGACCCCGATGATGGCCCCGAACACCAGCAGCGCGACATAACCCCGGCTCTTGAGGATCTCAACGGGGTCGGGCGAGGATGACGGCTCCGGGACGGTCGAGCTAATGGTGGAACACGCTCCTCGCTTCGCCGCTCTTCGGAAGGGGCCCGGAGAGGCCGTCCAGGAAGGTCACGGAGGCCTCGAGGTCCTCCAGCAGCAGGTTGGTGAGATCCATCGACACGCCGTTGCGGAAGACCGCCCGCATCACCGTCATGTCCTCGATGTTCGCGGGCATCGGGTATGCGGGGACCTGCCAGCCACGTTCGCGGAGCCTGCCCGACAGGTCGTGCAGGTCCCAGTTGTCCGAGTGCCCTTCCGCCAGGGTCCACGTAACGAGTGGCATGTCGGATCCATCCGTCAGCAGTTCGAACGCCCCCATCTTCGAGATGGCCCCCGCCAGATGTCCGGCGGCGTCCTTGCACGCCTGCTGCACGCGACGGTATCCCTCCCGACCCAACCGCAGGAAGTTGTAGTACTGCAGCAGCACCTGCGCGCCCGGTCGCGAGAAGTTCAGCGCGAGCGTCGGCATGTTCCCACCTAGGTAGCTCACGTTGAAGATCAGCTCTTCGGGCAGGTACTCGCGCTTCGACCACACCACCCACCCGAGACCCGGGTACACGAGACCGAACTTGTGCCCCGACGTGCTGATCGAGTGCACCCGAGACAGCCGGAAGTCCCACTCCAGATCCGGATCGAGGAACGGCGCGATGAATGCCCCGGACGCGCCGTCCACGTGGAGCGGAACATCCAGACCTGTTCGGGTCTGGAGGTCGTCGAGCGCCCGAGCCAGCTCTCTCACCGGCTCGTACACGCCGTTGTACGTTGCGCCGAGGATCGCGACGACGCCGATCGTGTTCTCGTCGACCACGTCGAGCATCCCTGCCGGCGTCAGGTAGGGCTCGTCCTTCGTGATCGGCACGTACCGGGGCTCCACCTCCCAGTAGTTCGCGAACTTCTCCCATACGACCTGGACGGAGGAGCTGAAGACGATGTTCGGTGCGTCGGTGGGCTTGCCTCCTGCCCTCCTCGCCTGCTGCCAGCGCCGCTTGAAGGCGAGCCCTGCCAGCATGCACGCCTCGGAGGAACCGATCGCCGACGTGCCGATGGTGGAGTGTGGCTCCGGGGAGTTCCACAGATCCGCGAGGATGTGGATGCACCGCTCCTCGATCGCGGCCGTCTGCGGGTACTCGTCCTTGTCGATCATGTTCTTGTCGAACGACTCGGCGTAGAGCTTCGTCGCCTGCGGCTCCATCCACGTCGAGACGAACGTGGCCAGGTTCTGCCGTGCGTTCCCATCCAGGAGCATCTCGTCGTGGATGATCTGGTACGCGGTATCCGGCAACATCTCGTCGTCCGGGATGCGCCACCTCGGAACCGTTTCCTCGCCGCGGAGCGCGAAGAGTGGATTGACGGCAACCTCATCGGTTGCCGCGGCTCCGTGGTGTTCGTGCTCGACCACGTGTCCCCCTCAGGCCGCTGAACGTGCCGACGGCGTTCGCTCGACGCGCTTCAACAGGCCCTCGCGTGGATAGGCCCGCGGTCTCGAACGGTCGCTATCGCGCTCGCTACTTGTCGCTCTCCGACATCGCAGCGCCGATCGCGATCAGATCCGCCGGGTGGAGCCACGAGTCGGCGAGCAGTACGCCGCCCTTGTCGCGGATCGCGTCACGGAACGGGATCGCCCACCGGTGCTCCAGGAGCGCGACCGCGGCCGTCGTTCCGGTCGGGATCGTGTCCGCGATCGACCACATGACCTCGTCGCCGAGGAACTCACCTTCCGTGTCGACCGCGGCCTCCGCCCCGGCGACCATGCCCGCCTCCATACCTTCTTCGCCGTCGGCCCCCAAGCCGATGAGCGCGCCGGCGAGTGCGCCGAACTCCACGGATTGTTCCGGGGTCAGATCGGTGGTCTCGACGGCGACGACCTCTCCGTCCGCGTCCTTCGCGACGACGACCAGGTCAACCAACCGCACGATGTCCAGGTCTTTCAGCCGCTGGAGTTCGTCGATGATCTTCCCATCGAACTCCGTCTCACCGAAGCCGACCACCAGGATCTGGATCGGACCGAACTCTTCCATCGGATCTCTCTCCTTCTCATCGAGACTAGCCGTTGAGGATCTTGGCCTTCTGCGCCGCGAACTCCTCATCGGTCAGCACACCCTGGTCGTGCAGCTGCGCGATCTGCTTCAGCTCCTCGATCGCCTGCGGAGACATCCCGCCGGCTGGTGCCGCCGGAGCGGGCATCGGCGGTGCCGCTGCCGCTTGGGCCTGCTGGGCCTGCACATCTTGGATCTGAGCATCCTGCGCGGCGTTCTGGTCCCGACCGGCCTGGGTGCTCTTGCCAGCGTGGTACATGACCGCCGCACCGCCCGCCATCGTTGCCGCGCGAAGCACCGGCCGTCGTCTGCGAAGCATCATCCGCCTCCTTCGTCGATCCGCTCGCTGTTGCGAGCACCCATCCTAATCACAACCGAACGGATCCGGGCAAGAGCGAACCGCGTAGGTTCCCCGGATCGTCACGTCTGCGGCTCCTCGATCTCGCCTGCCGCTTCGACACGGGCCCGGGGCCTCCAGACGCTCACGATCTTCCCCACCGCCGTGATCAGGAACAGCTGACCGATGATCATCTCCATCACGGCGAGCGACTGACCCGGTTGTCCGGCCGGCACCAGGTTCCCGTACCCGGTCGTCGTGAGCGTGGTGAAGCTGAAGAAGACGTCCTGGCTGATCGTGCCCGCTCCGCCTGTTCCGAAGAACGGAGGGGTCTGCCACGCACCGAAGAACCGATAGATGTACGCGAACGAGAGGCCGATCAGCAGGTAGGCCGCGATCGCACCCAACAACGTCTCGAGGTCGATCACCCTGCGCGACGCGAGATGTCGGACCACGGAGAACGGAGCGATCACGTAGAGGAGGCTGCCGACGATGAAGACCACGGGCAGCGGCTGCCCGCCGTTCCGCACGAGCCAGCCGATCACCGCGACGGCCGCAGCCGCCACGAGGACCACGTCGGCCGTCAGCCGGATCGATCGACGCGCGCGCGACGTCCGTAGCGCGAACCAAACGGTCACGACCTGAACCAGGAGCACGACGGATGCAGCCCAGTCCCGCCTCAGCGAGACCGACAACGCATAGGTCACCACGATCAGCAGGAGGACCAAGCCGTAGCTGTCGTTCGTGACGAAGGCGCGCAGCAGCCGAACGAGGATCCGAGATCCCTCGTCGTTCCGTTCGAGACCGGCCGTCGGCTCGTTCGCGTCTTCACCCCGGTGCGCCACGGCCGCAGTCTAGGCGGGCCGAGCGAAGGACAGGAGTCGATCGGTGCGGGAAGATGCAGCCGTGACGATCTCCGACCCCGCACCCCCGACCGACCCCGAAACGCTGGATGCTTCGCGACGCACGCACCTCGCCGCGGAACGGACGCTGTTGGCCTGGTGGCGCTCCGGACTGGCGGCGATGGCCGTCGCGCTCGCGGTCGGACGGCTCCTGCCGGCGCTCCTGAAGACGTCGACCACGCCGTTCGCGGCGCTCGGCGTGGGGTTCGGGGCGCTCGCACTCGCGCTCGTCCTGTACGGCACGGTTCGGCAACGACATGTCGACAAGAGCGCTGACCGAAGGAGGGTTCCGTCCCCTCGATGGGTGGGTCGTGCTCTCGCTCACGGCCCTGATGGCGATCCTCGCGACCGCGACGATCGTCCTGACGCTGGCTGTGAGCTGAAGCGAGGTCAGTGAGAGACCGCGGCAGCCGCGATCTCTGAGACCAGCTTCCGATCCCAGAAGCGCGAGACGGCGAACGGGCGGATGAGCTCCGGGACGCGTCCGGTCTCGGCCAACTCGGCCATGGTCACGCCGCAGATGGGCGTCGCCTTGAAGCCGTAGGTCCCCCAGCCGCCGTCGATCAGGAACCCGTCGACGTCGGTCTCTCCCATGATCGGGCTGTAGTCGGGCGTGACGTCGCACAGGCCGCCCCACGCGCGCATGATCCGCACGCGCCCCAACATCGGCAGCAGCTCCAACGAATGCCTCGCCGTCACCTCGAGGAAGTCGAGCGTCGACGCCTGACTGTAGGAGGAGTAGGGCTCGATCTCGGACCCGATCAGCACCTCGCCCCGGTCGGTTTGGGAGATGTAGACGTGCAGCGTCGCGGAGACCAGGATCACGTGCAGGAACGGCTTCAACGGCTCGGTCACGAATGCTTGGAGCGGGTGGGTCACGATCGGCACGCGGACCCCGGCCATGTCCGCGATCTCCGACGTCCAGCCTGCCGTCGCCGAGATCACCAGGCGCGTCGAGATATCGCCCTTGGTGGTGCGGACCCGGGTGACGCGCCCGTCTTCCACGTCGATCCCCGTCACGGCCGTGTCCTGGTGGATGTGAACCCCACGCCGATCCGCCTGCCTCGCATACGCCCACACCACGGCGTCGTGGCGGATCACGCCGCCCGGCGGGTGATAGAGCGCGGCCATGATCGGGAACTCCGGTTCGTCGGAGAGGTCCAGCACCGGGCAGAGCTTGGCGATCTCGTCCGGATAGATCACCCGGCTGTCCACGCCGAGGAGCCGGTTCACCTCCGCTCGTTCGTGCGCGACGTTCACCGCCCGTTCCGCGTGCGCCAGGGTGAGGTGTCCCTGTTGAGAGAAGAGCAGGTTGTAGTCCAGCTCCTGTGGGAGCTGCTCGTAGAGACGGAGCGCCTCTTTGTAGAACGCGACGCCTTCGGGCGTTCGGTAGTTCGCGCGGATGATCGTCGTGTTCCGCCCGCTGCCGCCCGCTCCGATGTAGCTCCGCTCGAGCACCGCGACGTCGGTCACGCCGCGTTTCGCCAACTCATAGGCGATGGCGAGGCCGTGCGCCCCACCGCCGATGATGACGACGTCGTACGTCGGCTTCAGCTCGTGCCGGCGCCACATGCGCCAAGGTTGGAAGTATCGGATCGGGTGCATCAGCGCCACCCCTCGGCGAGGAGCGCGTCCCATCCGACCGGCCGGCCACCCAACGGGGTCGCGGCTGCCAAGAGGGATCGCCACACGTAGCGCGCGAACTCCATCGCCACATAGATCTCGATCGCGGGCACAGCCGCCTCGCGGCGAACGACGACCGACCGCACGTCGACGATCGGCGCGCCCGTGGCTTCGCCGATCGCGAGCGTCGACGGGTCCCAGCTGGTGAGCCGGGCGACGAGGTCGTAGACGCCTGGTCCGGCGAGCGCGAAGCCCGCGTAGAGGTGCGTCACGTCGGTCACCATGGCGCGATCGCCGACCGCCGACCGCAGCGCCACCACGCGCTCGACGACCGGGCCGGGTGAGAGCAGCAGGAGGATCCAGTCATCCGCGATCCGGCTCACCCCGGCCGAACCAACCAACGGGCCGACCGAGCCACGGACGTCGATCTTCCCGCGCACCGTTACGTCGGCGATCCCAACCGCACCCCCAACGATGGAGCGCTCAGCCGCGGGATCTGCGTAGGAACGGACGACCTCGGCACCAGCCTCCGTGGAGATGACCGCCCCGAGCGACGCGTGGATCGAGGTCAGCGGCGAACGGAGCAGCGGTGGAACGGCGAGCGTGCCGGCGGTCGCCATCACGATCGGAGCCTCGCGCCGTCCGGGTCGTAGAACGGCCGCAACGCGACGCGCGCGGCCGCGTGACTGGCGCCGTACTGGATCTCGAAGACATGGCCGTCCGTCGCCCAGGTCGCGGGTACCCACGCCAGGCCGACGGTCGCACCCGCCGCGGCGCTGCGCCGGGCGGACGTGACGCGTCCGACCCACACGCCCTCGTGCACCACGGAAGCTCCCTCGGGCGGGACCCAGGTCTGATCCGTCGTGAACCCGACCAAGCGCTCTTCCGGACCTGCGCGCGCCAGGTCTCGCAGCGCTCGCTTCCCGAGGAAATCGGGCTTCTCGTCCTTCACCATCCAGGCGAGGCCGGCCTCGTAGGGATCGGACTCCGCGTCGGTGTCCTGCCCCACCAAGATGTGCTGCTTCTCCAACCGGAGGATCCGCTGCGCCTCCAGTCCGAACGGCGCGATCCCGTGGTCGGCGCCGGCATCCATCGTCGCGCGCCACACGTGCTCGCCGTAGAGGCTCGGTACATGGATCTCATACCCCATCTCACCGACGAAGCCGATCCTGAGCACCAGGGCCGGGACGCCCGCGACGTCGATGCGCCTCCCTGACATGTAGGGGAACCCCGCGGCGGAGGTGTCAGCCTGCGTCAGTCGTTCCATCACCGGACGCGCGTTCGGCCCGGCGAGGTTGAGCGCCGCGAAGGCGCCGGTCACGTTCAGGACGTGCACGTCCAGGCGCCAGTCGGCCAGCCACCACGTGATCCACCGCTCCAGCGCCGCCGTGTTGCCCGTGGTCACCGTGACGAAGAACTCGTCGTCCTCGATGCGCACGACCGCTCCGTCATCAAGGATGACCCCTTCGTCGTTCAGCATCACGCCGTAGCGGACACGCCCCACGGCGAGGTCAGCGAACCGGTTCGGGTACAGCCGCTCCAGCAGATCCACGGCCTGCGGACCCACGATCCGGAACTTGCCGAGCGTGCTCACATCGATCAGACCCACGCGATGACGGACCGCGTCGACCTCTTCCTCCGGCGACGTGTAGTGGTGCGGACGCCGCCAGTCGCCGGCCCACATGAACGTCGCGCCAGCCTCGCGATGGAGCTCGTGGATCGTCGTCTCCTTGCGTGGCGTTCGACGCGCCCCTGCGAGGGTCGCGAGATCGACCGGTGTCCACGGCGGACGCGCGGTGGTCGGCTTGGTCTTCTCGAACGACGACCCGGTCGCCCTGGCGCAGAGCCGTTGGGACGACAACATGCAGGCCTTCCCTTGGCAAGGGCCCATCGTGATCGTCGTGTACCGCTTCAAGAGCTCCATCGAGTCGAAGCCCTCGGTCACCGCGGTCTTCAGCTCCTTCGTCGTCACGTCCATGCACAGACACGCGAACTGCTTGCCGGAGCTTGCCGACATCTCGGGTGGCAGGATGACCGGGTCGTCACCCTCCCCGGCATCCAGGACCAACGAGCCCAGCCTGCCCGGGTCGACGTCACGTCCGACGGCGGCGGCGGCCTCCAATCCGGCGACACGTCCTTGCAGCGTCGCGGCATCCACCGAGCGAGCCCCCGCCACGGCTCCGATCGCGTGGACGTTCATCGGAAGCTCCACGGGGAGGTACGCCTGCCCATCCTCGTCGAATCCGAGCGTCGCACCGGTCATGGCCAGGAGGTTGGTCGACGGCATCGAGAACCCCGCGGGCACGACCAGGTCGCAGGAGATCTTCCGGCCACCCGTGGCGCCCGGCGGCCCGATCGTCACGGCCCGGACGCGCCGTCGTCCATGCGCGGCGAGGATGGTCTGACCCGCCATCTGCTCGACGCCCTCCAAACCTGGCTGTTCACCGTCGGGACGGAGATCGACGATGGTCACCGCCGCCCCCGCGTCCCGGAGCGAACGGGCGATCCGGTACCCCTCGTCGCTCGAGGTCAGCACGACGGCTCGCCGACCCGGGAGCACGCGATAGCGTTCGATCAGCCGGTCGACAGCCGATGCGAGCATCACCCCGGGAAGGTCGTTGTTCGCGAACACGGCCGATTGCTCCACCGCGCCGGTCGCGAAGATCAGGTGCTTGGCCCGGATGCGGAAGAGCGTGTCCGCACTGGCCGCCGCGACGAGGGGCCCGTCGAACACGCCGAAGGCCGCGGTGCCCACGAGCACCCGCGCACCCGCGTCGACCGCCTGGGCCAGGGCGCCCGCGTCGGCTCCCGTCTCTGCACGCTGTTCGACCACGACGGTCGTCGCGCCCGCGCCGGCGGTCTCGGCGGCGGCGGCGAGGCCCGCGTGGCCGCCACCGATCACCAAGACGTCCGGATGCAGATCCACGACCACGCGTGGATCGTGGTCCACGGCCGTCGGGACGACGCCGAGGCCGGCCTTCGAACGGATGAACGGCTCCACGGTCTCCCAGGCCCAGCGTGGGCGGTGGAAGATCTTGTAGTAGAAGCCGGGCGGCATCATGAACGAGAACGTGTTCAGCCATCCGTGGATGTCGCGGTTCGCCGATGGCCATGCGTTCTGCCGTGCCACCTGCATCCCTTCGCGGACCGGTTCGATGCACGCCCGCACGTTCGGGATCCCGTCGATCTGCATCAGGCAGTTCGGACACGAGCCGGTCATGCAGAGCAACCCCCGGGGCCGGTGGTACTTGAACGACCGCGCGGTGATCGTCACGCCGGCAGCGGCGAGCGCGGACCCGACGGTGTCCCCTTCGAACGCGTGGAGCGTCCGCCCCTCGAACGACAGGGAAACGGGACGGTCGCGTCGGATGACTTCCTCGGCACGTTCGGGGAGTCGCGAGGTCATGCGCGCGCCTCGTCGACGTCGGCGGGCCAGTAGGTCCGGCGGATCTCGTTCGTGGAGGTGTGCCGCTCCGCGAGGAACCACTTCCGACAGCCGTCGCGATGCAGCCACCACTCCGTCTGCCATCCGTTGACGTTGCGGCGGAAGAACAGGTAGGCGGTCAGCTCGCGATCGTCCGCGTCGGGACCGGCGCGCCGCGTGGTCTCGCCGCCGTAGCCGAACTCGAGCGCTTCCCGCGGGCCGCAGTTGGGACAGCTGATCAAGAACGTCATGTCAGTGCGCCGGCGCCTCCCCGGAGAGACGAGCCGCCACCTGCTCGGCGATCGCATCCGGCGAGAGGACGAAGTCGGTGCCGGCGAGCGGGATCCTGGTGATCATCGACGACTCGAGCGTCAACGCGCGCATGTCTTCGGCCTCCAGGTCGTGCACGTCGTTCTTGCCGCATGCCCGGGCGATCATCTGCAGTTCCATGGTCATCGACTGCAGGAAGTTGAAGACGCGATCAGCCGCTCCATCGATCTCCAAGCGCTGCATCAGCTCCGGATCCTGCGTGGTGATCCCCACGGGGCATCGACCGGTATGGCAGTGGTGACAGAACCCCGGCTCGACACCGAGCTTCTCGTAGTCCTCGATGTAGAGCGGCGCGTTGCAGTTGAGCGCGATGAGCGCCGCGGTTCCGATCGAGACGGCGTCGGCTCCGAGCGCCAGCGCCTTCGCCGCGTCAACCCCGTTCTTGATGCCGCCGGAGATCACGATCTGCACGTCGCCGAGCGCCTTCATATCCTCGAGCGCTCGCACCGCGTCGCACAGAGCCGACATCGTCGGCACGCCCGTGTGATCGAGCAAGGCGTCGGGCGAGGCACCGGTCGCTCCCTCCATGCCGTCGATCACCAAGACGTCGGCACCCGCCTTCACGGCGAGCTTCACGTCGTCGGTGACGCGCGACGCACCCATCTTCACGTAGACCGGCACCTGCCAGTCGGTCGCTTCGCGGATCTCCTCGATCTTCAGCTGCAGGTCGTCGGGTCCGATGAAGTCGGGATGGCGGACCGGCGATCGCTGGTCGACCCCGACCGGCAGCGTCCGCTGCTCTGCGATCTCCTCGGAGACCTTCGACCCGAGGAGCACGCCGCCGGTCCCGGGTTTCGCGCCTTGACCGACCACGATCTCCACCGCCTGCGCGAGCTTCATGTGATCGGGGTTGAAGCCGTATCGCGACGGCAAGACCTGGTAGATCATGGTGTCGACCGCCTCGCGCTCCTCCCGGCACATCCCTCCGTCACCGGTCGTGGTCGAGATACCCGCGCGTTTCGCCGCCGTGCCGAGCGCGGTCTTCGCACGACCCGAGAGAGCGCCGTACGACATGCCGGCGATCGTGATCGGCCGGTCCAACACCACCGGGTTAGCCGCGTTGCGGGTCCCCAGGACCGTCTTCGTCTCGCACTTCTCTCGATAACCCTCGAGCGGCACCCGCGAGAGCGTGCACGGCACGAACGTGAGATCGTCGAACCCCGGAACCCGGCGATGCATCGAGAACCCCTGCATCCGATAGCGGCCGAGCTGGGCCTTCGTCTGGATATCGTCGATCACCACGCGTGGCCAGAGCGGAGACTCGCGGAGCACCGGTCCGCCGTCGACGCGTCCGTCGTTCTCGCTCATGCCATCCCCCCTAGAGCGCGGACGTCCACAGCTCAGGCTCCTTGGTCGAGAAGTTCCACAGCTTCCGCCCCGAACGGATCTTCGTGAAGTCGAAGGTCGAGGCGTCGAGGCCGAACGGGCTCATCGTCGCCACGAGAGTGGCCATATCGTCGGCGGTCATCTCCTCCACCTCCGCGTCGGCTCCGCGCGAGGCCACGGAGCCACCCACGTAGATGGTCCCCTCGTACATCGAGTCGCCGATGCCGTCCGCCGCGTCGCCGCACACCACGATCGTGCCCTGTTGCATCATGAAGCCCGACATGTAACCGGCGTCGCCCGCCACGACCAGCGTGCCGCCCTTCATCGCGATCCCCGCGCGAGCGCCGGTGTCGCCCTCGACGAACACCGTGCCGCCGCGGATCGATGCCGCCGTGCCGGAACCCGCATGACCGTGTACCTCGATCAAGCCGCCCATCATGCATTCCCCGATCGCCCAGCCGCAGTTCCCATTGACGACGACGTGTGGTCCGAAGTTCATGCCGGCCGTGTACCACCCCACCGGACCGTCGAAGACCACGGTCAGAGGGTCCACCTTGAGCGCGACCGCGAACGAGTGCCGGCCTGCGGGATGCTGGACGTGGATCTCGGTCGCGCCGTCGTCGACCGAACGTTTGATCGCCCGGTTCACGTCGCGGGTGTCCATGCCGTCCGCGTCGACGGTGGCGGTCACGCTCGTCACCGCAGCCACCAGCGGACCTCCTTCGCCTGCAGCTCTCGCGGGACGAGGGTGGGTTCCGGATACAACGCGCGGATCGAGATCTCTTCTGACGCGAGCACGACCATGTCATCGTCCTCCGCGTAAAGGAGCGGCTTGGTGGCGAACTGGTCGCGCGCCAGGCCGATCCCGTTCGCCGTGGAGATCAGATAGGCGAACGTCCCGTCCAAGTCATCGATCGACGCCCGGAGCGCCGCGTCGAGCGTCTCCCCCGTTGCGAGCTTGTCGGCGATGTACACCGCGATCACCTCCGAGTCGTTCTCGGTAGCGAAGCGGTGACCCTTCTGCTCCAGTCGCCGACGGAGCTTGTGGTAGTTCGTGATCTGTCCGTTGTGCACGACCGAGATGTCTGGGAACGGACGCGCCCAGAACGGGTGGGAGTGCGCGATATCCACGCGACTCTCGGTCGCCATGCGCGTGTGTCCGATCCCGTGACTCCCTCGGAACTCGCCGAGCGCGTACCGCTGGTTGATGTCACAGGCCATCCCGAGGTCCTTCACGATCTCCATGGATCGCCCGATGCTGAACACCCGCGCTCCCGGGACACCTTCCTCGATCAGGTCGGCGAGCTTCCCGTCGGCGTCGTCGGCGACCACCAGGCGGAGCGATCGGGCGGTCCTGGCCGCCTCCTTCACCGACGTGACAGCGTCCGCGGTCGCCAGGACCTCCCCCTCAGCGACGTCGGGGTCCGGCCGGTCGAGGTCGACCCGGACGACCAAACCACCCTCGATCGGCGTGCCGTAGAGCGCGACGCCGGCGGAATCCGGACCTCGGCGGAACAACTGGTCGCACATGTCGGTCATGATCTGACCGACCGGTCCTTCCCCACCCTCACGCTTGTAGAAGACCCCGACGATCCCGCACACGGTGCTGCCTCCTCGCGGATCGGCTCCGTCCGAACCTTAGCCGTGAGCGGGCGCCGCTGTCGCGGGATAGCGGGGTGCCGGAGGTCCGGTTTCTCGCGGCATCCTATGGAGCTTTCGCACATAATGGCACCGTCGGTACGGTTCGCCGCGGCGCGCCCATTGTCCGATCCTCACACCCCGGGGGGGCCGCAGATGAGAGCGCTTCATGTTCGGATCGGCCACTGGTGGGCGGGGCAGCACCTCGGCCCCGGGCCTATGTGCACCCCGTTTGACGCATCCCGCGACCGAGCGTACGTTCCGCGCGGTAGTCAGGTTCCACATACTGCGATCGCGCGGTCCTCGGGAGGGCGATGACGACGAGCGGTCAAGAGGCCCTGTCCAAGCGAGCGAGCCTGGCGAGCGTGCGCCGGGTCTCGGACGAGCGCGCGTACCTCTACGAGCTGATCCAGACGATCGGCTCCGGTCCCGACCTCGATTCCATCCTGCGTGGCGTGGTGCGGCTGGTCACGGAGGCCACCAGCTGCCATGCCTGCTTCATCTACTTCCTGCGCGAGGATCAACTCGAACTCAAGGCCGCCTCGCACGCCTACGCCCACCTGGAAGGCGATGTCCGTATCCCCATCGGCGAAGGGTTGACCGGGTGGGTCGCGAAGACCCGCCGCTCGGGGTTCATCAAAGAAGGCGCGCTCGACGATCCCCGCGTGCGTCGCGCCTACTTCCCCGAGCTGGGCGACGAGGTGTACCAGTCCCTCGTCTCCGTCCCGGTCTTCGCACGGGACGGAGACGTGATCGGCGTCATCACGTTGCACGCGGAGGCCCCCCACGAGTTCGGTCGTTCGGATCTGGACCTGCTCGAGCACACCGCGTCGCTGCTTACGGGCGCCATCGACAACGCGCGGCTCTACGATGAAGCCACCGCCCGCGTGGACCATCTGACCGACCTGTCACGCCTCCTGCAGCGGATCGCATCTGCTGCCAACCGGGAGGAAGTGCTCGCACAGGTCACGGCTGGGACCCGCGCGTCGCTCACGGCTGCGCGGTGCGAGATCTACCTCGTCGATGGAGACGGCCACCTGCAGCTGGCCTCCGCGGATCCGGCGCGTTCGGCTCCGTCGTCCGTCGACGTTCGGAGCCTCTGGCTCGGTACCGTCGACGACGTTCCCTCCCGGGCGCAAGACCGTGGGGCGCTCGTGCGAGCGCTCTGGGAGGACAGGCCCGCCGGGAACCCGGTACTCGCGTCCCTCGTCGCGGGGGAGGAACGCCTGGGGATCATCGTGGTGCTGTTGGAGGACCCGGTCCCAGATGCGGACACGATCCTTTCCGCGATCGCCTCTCACGCGGCAGTGGCGCTCAAGCAACACGACGTGATCGAGCGACTGCGAGAGCGCAACCTGCTGAAGGACTTCTTCCAGGCCTTGTCCCGGCCCGATGCATCGGCCGACATCGCGATGGAGTTGGCGCGTCGGCTGGGGTGCGATCTCGCGGCGCCGCACATCCTGCTCCACATCGAACCACCAGTCGCGCCGAGGCCGGCCCGACGAGCCGCCTCATCACGAGCGACGACCCCCACTCAATGGCCCGCCGTCGCTGATCGGATAGAGGCTCGCCTGTCCTCGCTCTCGGTCGGTCTTCTGGTGGATCGTCTGGAACGGTCGATCCGCGCGTTGGTCCCTCTGGGCGCCGGCTCTTGGGAGGAGATGGTGACGGCGATCCGTTCTTCGTTCACCGAGGATCCCGAGGATCCTTCGGTCTCGGTCGGGGTGTCCGGTGCCTGCTCCGGAGCACCAGCCTTCGCGAGAGGGTTCGATGAGGCCTCCGCCGCCGCGGAGGTCGGTGCGTTGATCCGCGGCGGTCCCGGGGTCACGACCTATGACGACCTGGGTCCCTACCGCTACGTACTGTCGTCGGAGGAAGGGATCCGCGATCGCTACCGAGAGTCGCTGGAACGGCTCGTCGCGTACGACGACCGCCGCGGCACACAACTGCTCGACACCCTGGAGAGCTATCTCGACCACCGCGGGAACGTCGTGGGGACGTCGAGAGCGCTCTTCATCCATCCGAACACCCTTCGTCAGCGGCTGAGCCGGATCGAGCGCGTCTCTGGGGTCGACCTCGAGCACGACGACTGGCTCTCGCTAGCGGTCGCCACGAAGGTCGTGAAGTTGCGGCGGATGAGGACGTCCGCCCGAGAAAGGGGGAAGGATGACTGACGGCGCTCCACGTTCGGTCGAGGAGGTGCGCAAACTCGTCGACAAGATGGGCATCGAGTTCGTCTTCGCGCAGTTCGTGGAGATGTACGGCAAACCGAACGCCAAGCTCGTGCCGGCGAACCACCTCGAGGATGTCTTCGCGGAGGGCGCGGGGTTCGCAGGCTTCGCCACTGGCGAGATCGGACAAGGACCACACAGTCCGGACCTCGCGGCGATGCCCGATCCTGAGAGCTTCACGCCGGTCCCCTGGCAGCCCAACCTCGCGCGGTTCGCGTGCGACGTCTACGTGGAGGGCGAGCCCTGGCCGTACTGCCCGCGGATCATCCTGAAGCGGCAGCTCGAGCGCGCGAAGAAGATGGGCTTCACCTTCAAGATCGGGATGGAGGTGGAGTTCTTCCTCTTGCATCGCGACGCCGACGGATCGATCCACGTCGCCGACTCGCTCGACACGCTCGACCGGCCCTGCTACGACATGCGTGCGCTGTCGAGGCAGTTCGACTTCATCTCCACGCTCTCCAAGTACGAATCGCAGCTCGGCTGGGACAACTACGCGAACGACCACGAGGATGCGAACGGGCAATTCGAGTCGAACTTCCAGTACGCCGACGCGCTCACGACGGCGGATCGCGTGATCTTCCACCGGTACATGCTCCACTCGCTCGCACAGATGCGCGGTCTCGAGGCGACCGTGATGCCGAAGCCGTTCGCGAACCTCACGGGCAACGGCCTCCACTGCCACATGAGCCTGTGGGATACCAAGAAGGACACGCCGCTGTTCGAAGACGCCAAGGACTCGCTCGGTCTGTCGAAGCTCGCGTACCACTTCCTCGGCGGCCTCTTGAAGCACGCCAGGGCCTACATCGGCATCACCGCTTCCACCGTGAACAGCTACAAGCGCTTGATCGTCGGGGCTCCGACGTCGGGTGCGACCTGGTCGCCCGTCTACGTGACCTACGGGGGCAACAACCGTACGCAGATGATCCGCGTGCCTGCCGGCGGACGGTTCGAGGACCGCACGATCGACGGCGCGGCCAACCCCTACCTGGCCGCCACCGCGATCCTCGCCGCAGGGCTCGACGGGATCGAGAACGAGCTCGACCCCGGAGAGCCGAACATGGGCAACCTCTACGAGGCTTCCGAGAAGGACCTCAAGAAACGGAAGATCGAGATCCTGCCGGGCAACCTGCTCGATGCCGTGCGCAACCTGCGGCAGGACAAGGTCCTACGCGAGGCATTCGGCAAGACGCCCGACGGCGACTACCTCGACTACTACTGCGACGTGAAGGAGCGGGAGTGGAAGGACTACCACGACCGCGTCTCGGACTGGGAGGTGGAGAAGTACCTGTCGCTGTTCTAGACGGACACGAACCGACCGCCATGTAAGGCGGCCGCGCAACGGAAACACCCGCCAGCCCGGCGGCCTAGATGTGGTGAGAACCCACACCTGACCGCCGGGATGCGGTCTTGTTTCGGTCCGAACGCCGGGCGTACCCTTCGCGCGAAGGGTCTCGACGAACGAAGGGGGGACGGATGTCGAAACCGCCTGAGGGTCAAGTCAGGCTCGAGGACTACGTCAAGGGCGAGCTCTCCAAGGACACCAACTGGTGGGGCGCCTTCGTGGTCGGCCTGGCCGGCACGATCCTCGTCACGGGGGTCACGCCAGCGGTCCTGGCACCGCTGGGCGCCGCGGCTATCCCGAACTTCATCTTCTGGACGCTGACGGGGTGGCTGCTCTGCCTCTACCTGGCCGAACTGGCGGCGATGCTCCCGGACCGGACGGGGGGCGCACCCGCGTACGCCTCGTACGCGTTCAAAGACCGTTTGCCGAAGAGCTATCCGCACATCAACGGCGTCACGGTGTGGATGTACTGGCTCGGGTGGATGCCCGTGATGGCGGTGAACATGATCCTCACCGGCTCGTACCTGCCGGTGCTGTTCGGATTCACGCTCACCGGTTGGTGGGCCGAGACGGTGACGTTGTTCGACGCCAGTCTGCCTGTGACGCACTTCACGATCGTCGTCGGAGCGGTCCTTTCGGTCCTCCTCTTGATCATCGCGAACCGCGGGATCCGGTTCGGGGCCGCGGCGGCGACGGTGCTCGGGTTGCTCTCGATGATCCCGCTGACGCTGATCGCCGTCGTGCCGTTCTTCACCGGCGACGTCCATACGAGCAACATCTGGCCGCCGAACCTGCCCGACGGCTCGGCGTTCCTCTCCCCCCATGCGCTCTTCCTGTACCTCCAGTTCTCCGCGATCTATACCTGGAACGCGATCGCGATGGAGGCGGCGGCGTGCTACATCGGCGAGTGCAAGAACCCGGATCGTGACGCCCCGATCGCCATGAACCTGTCGGGCGCGTACGGCACGTTCATCTACACGTTCCTGCCCATGGCCGTGCTGGGCGTGCTGGGTGTGAAGTTCATCCAGAACAGCCTGGACCCGAACGCGGTCCTGGTGACGACGGCCGTCCGTGCGATGGGCTCCGGGGTGAGCAAGATCGTCACGGCCGCGTTGGTCATCGCGCTCGCGCTCTCCAGCCTGAACGCGATCATGGGCTGCGCTCGGTCGCTGTACATGATGGCGCTCGACGGCCAGGGTCCGCGGATCTTCGGCAAGGTGAACCGGCACAACGTCCCGAACTTCTCGATGGGGCTGAACACCGTGCTGAATATCCTGTTGATCTTCGTCGGAGCTCCCGGGTCGATCTACGTGCTCTCGAACGTGGGCTACGTCGGATCGTTCATCCCGGTGTTGCTCGGGTACTACTTCCTGCGCAGGTGGCGGCCGGACGTGTTCCGGCCCTTCAAGTTGCCGGAGTGGATGAAGTACGGCGCGATCGCCCTCGCGGTCCTGTACGCGATCGTGTGGCTGATCGGGATCCCGGCGTGCGCGATCGAGGGTTGTCAGCTCGGTGGCGGCAAGATGTTCCTGATCGGCGTCGATCGTCGTGCTCCTCTACTTCCCGCTGAACTGGTGGCGGAAGGCTGAGGACCGCAGGCTCGGGACGACCGACTACAAGCCGACGTCCGTGAGCTGATCGACGATGGCCGCCGCGTCCCCCACACGACGCGAGCGGTTCGGTGGGAAGTTCCTGGGGGCCGGGAAACCGGCCCCCAGGACGTACCCCGACCCTCCGCGACGCATCCTGCTGGTGTCACCGAGCCTGCCGCTCGATCGCGCGGTGATGGACGACGGTCGTGGCGCTCGCCACTCCCGAACACGCGAAGATCACGGTCCTCGGGATCGCCAAGATCTACGGGACGTCGCTCGGGCTGCCACACCCCGGACTGCAACCGACCCACACCGAATGGGACCTCCAGCGTGAGTGGGTCCACGGAGCGGCCGACGAGCTACGGGCCCTGGGGTTCGACGTGCGGGTCGGGCTCGCCCGGTCGCGGAACATCGCGAAGATGATCGCGAAATGGTGCACCGCGAAGAACTTCCACGCCATCGTGATCCCCGATCCGGCGCGTCCGGGATGGCGGAAGGCGGTCGAGGGGGACATCACGGCCGAGATCGGACGGAAGTGCTCGGTGCCGGTGCATGCGATCCCCGTGCCGTCACCAGGGGGGCGGGCCCGGCGTAGGTTCGGCGGGACCGACGGCACCGCATCCGCCAGGTCGCCGACGCTCCGCAACCCCCGCTCCCCGAGCTTCGCCGCCATCACCAGGAACAGCTGTGCGGTGACGAGGGCGTCATCCAGGGCGTGATGGGGGTCGGCGACCGGGATGTGGTAACGCTCCGCGCACGCGGCGAGGGTGAGTGATCCGTGGTCCTCGCCCTTCGAAGACCGCCACGAGCTGCCTGACGTCGACCGCCCGACGCATCCACCGCTTGCGCCCCCCGCCGAAGATCTTGTCCAGGAACGACGCTTCGACCTCCGCGAACCAGGCGATCAGGAAGCGGCGGCCGAGCGCCGAGCGCAGCGCGTCCCGCGCGGCGTCGAGCGACGGGGCGTCGGCCAGATCGATCGGCCGGAGCATGTGGACCGAGATCGCCTCGTGATCCAGCGGCACGTCCACCGGGTCGACGAGCTGATAGACGGAGCCGCCCACGTCGATGCGACCCTCCGTCACCGGCACGACACCGAACGAGATGATCGTGTCGCGGGAGAAGTCGAGGCCCGTCGCCTCGAAGTCCAGCGACGCGAACGGCACCTTCGCCCACGGCATCTTGCGCCAGCCGGACGGCGGCGCCTCGGGAGCTCCTGACCTCATCGTCGCAGACCGAGCTCGGCCGCGAGTGCGTCCTGCTCGCGTTCGATCATGCGGAACGCCTCCTTGAGGCCCTGACGCGCGAGCGGCCCGAGTGAGCCAGGCTCCACCAGATCGTCGGGCAGGGTGCCCGCTTGGACCTGTCGGGTCTGATGCTCGAGCCGGATCTGCCAGAGCAACCGGAACGCCTCCTCCAATCCTCTGCGCCGCTCCTCTTGCATCCCGCCGAGCACCGTCACCTCGTGCAACCGGCGGAGGGTCCGGTTCTCGGTTAATCCCGCCATCACGGCCCGGACGCGAGCGATGTTCGTGATGATCGTGATCCCTCCGTGCTTCACGTCGAGCGTCCTGGCGCTCTTGCCTTTCGACTCGACGACCGCATCCTTCGTGAAGCCGGTGGGCGGACGCGTCCCGACGGCGAGCCGACCCAGGTGCCGGATGAACTCGGGCTCCTCGGGCGCGCGTCTGATCACGGCATCAAGGATCGGCTGCACCTCGAACGGACCGGCGACGGGTCGGTAGTCGAACGCGATCCCGCTGAACGCCCCACCCATCCGGCTCGGGTCGCGCATCCATCGGCCGAACCGGTACTCCCACGTCACGACCGAGTCGCGCCAGTCGGGATTGGACGCGATGACGCCGGCTCGGCACTTGGGGATACCGGCCGCCTCGAGCTGATCGTTGACGAACGTCGTCCAGCGCTCGAAGTAGGGATCGACCGCGTCGATCGGCGTGTCGCCGAGATCGAGGACGAGGGCGTTGTCCTGGTCGGTGGAGAGCGCCTGTTCGCTTCGAGCCTCGCTCCCGAGGGCGAGCCAAGACCATGCGCACGGCGGGTCGCCGAACTTCCGCACCCCCAGCTCGAGCAGGCGGCGGGTGAGCGAGTCGATCGCCACGGCGATCACATGTCCCACTTCGATCGGATCGACGTTGGCATCGACGAGCGCGCAGATCATCTCGGGGAGCCGCCGGGCCGCAACGATCAGCGCATCGGTATCGGTCGCCCGCTCGATATCCGCCTTCAGCGCGAACGGCGTCTTCTGTTCGAGCCCCATCAGGTCGGTGTCCGTGACCACGCCGAGCGGATGGCCGGCGTCGTCCAGCACGGGAACGTGGTGCACGCCTCGCTCGAACATCAGCGCGATCACCTCGGCGACCATCGTGTCGGCGGTGACGGTGACGACCGGCGTGGTCATCACGTCCGCGATCACCGTGTCGTGGCTGCGGCCGAGCGCGAGGACGCGTGAGCGCAGATCGCGATCCGTCAGGATCCCAAAGCCGTCTATCCGCTCGATCAGGAGCGACGACACGCGCTCCCGGGTCATCAGCTCCGCGGCCTCGCGGATGGACGACGAAACCGGCGCGAACACCGGCGGACGCCAGACCAGCGTGTGCACCGGCGTCTGCCACGGATCAACAGCCGCGGGATCGATCCCGTCCAACGCGCGGACGACCCGTCGCCGGAGCGTAGAGGAGAGGAACGCGAGACCGGAGTGCGTCCCGAGGATCCCCTCGGCAACCTCGCGGTCGATCAGGTAGCAGATGCAATCCTCGTGGGCTCGCACGCTCACGATCGGTGCCATCCCGGACAAGAGGGATGGATGCCCGAAGACCTCACCTTCGGAGAGCAGGTCGAGCACCTGCTCCTCGTCGACCAGCTCGACCGCCCCGGTCCGTACCACGTAGAGGAACCGGGCCGGTTCGCCGCCGGCCTGCAGGATCACCTGGTCGCCGCCGTAGAACTCGATGTGGGTCCGCTCGACGACCGCCGCGAGCCGCGCGTCATCCAGCTCATCGAACGGCGGGAACCTCCGGAGGAACGTCGGGATGTCCACGGGCGGAGTATCCGGCCGCGCTCGGTCGGCCGCAACGGACGTTCCCCTCATGGTCGCGGCGGGTTTGGCGGTATCCTCGCCCACTGACCGACGCCACCCGAGGAGCCACGACGTGAAGAGCGGACTGGAGATCGCCCAGGAAGCCGTCCTGCGACCCATCGACGAGATCGCCGCCTCCGCCGGTCTCGAGCCCGACGAGCTGGAACGGTTCGGGCGGTCCCGCGCCAAGATCAGCCTCTCGGTCCTGCAGCGCCTGGCCGGGCGTCCCGACGGCAAGCTCGTCATCACGACCGCGATCACGCCCACCAAGGCCGGTGAGGGAAAGACCACGACCTCGGTATCGCTGACCCAAGGCCTCGGTGCGATCGGCAAGGACGTCATGCTCTGCCTGCGTGAGCCGTCCATGGGGCCAGTGTTCGGGATCAAGGGCGGTGGGAACGGTGGCGGCTACGCGCAGGTCGTCCCGATGGAGGAGATCAACCTCCACTTCAACGGCGATTTCCACGCGGTCACGGCCGCGCACAACCTCTTGGCGGCCGCCCTGGACGCGTCGATCTTCAACGGGAACCCCCTCGACATCGATCCGCAGACGATCACGTGGCCGCGCACCCTGGACGTGAACGACCGTGAGCTCCGCTACACCGTCGTCGGGCTGGGTGGGAAAGCGCACGGGGTGCCGCGCGAGAACCAGTTCGTGATCACGGCCGCATCGGAGGTCATGGCCGTGTTCGCGCTCGCGAGCGATCTGCGAGATCTTCGCGCGAGGCTCGGCCGCATCGTGGTCGCAGAGGATCGCCGCGGCGAGCCGGTGACCGCGGACGATCTCCGGGTGGCCGGCGCCATGACGGTCATCATGAAGGACGCGATCGAACCGAACCTCGTGCAGACGCTCGAGGGCCAGCCCGTGCTCATCCATGCCGGGCCTTTCGGCAACATCGCCCACGCGAACAACTCGATCATCGAAGACCGGGTCGCTCTCAAGCTGGCCGACTACGTCGTGACCGAGGCGGGCTTCGGCAGCGATCTCGGCTTCCAGAAGTTCTGCGACATCGTCTGTCGCGTCGGCGGCTTCTCGCCGAGCGCCGCGGTCCTCGTCACCACGGTGCGTGCTACCAAGTCGCATGGGGGCATGCCGTTCGCCGACCTAGCGAACGAAGACCTGGACGCCCTGCGTCGCGGTGCCGACAACTTGGCCGCCCATGTGAACATCGTCAAGCAGTACGGATTGCCATGCGTGGTCTCCGTAAACAACTTCCCTACGGACACCGATGCAGAGGTGGCCCTGATCGAGGCGCTCGCCGTGGGCGCGGGCGCCGAGACCGTGGTCGTCAATCGTGCGTTCGCCCAGGGTGGCGCCGGGGCGCTCGATCTCGCGAACGCGGTGGTCGACGCGTGCGAGAAGCCGAACGACTTCCGGTTCCTCACCCCCGAGGGCGCCTCGCTGAAGGAGCAGATCGAGGCGATCGCTACCCGCATCTACGGTGCCGACGGCGTCGACTACCTGCCGCAAGCGGAGAAGGATCTGGCGCGGATGGACACGCTCGGGTTCGGAACGCTCCCGGTCTGTATGGCGAAGACCCACCTGTCTCTGTCGCACGACCCGCTGTTGCTGAACCGTCCTGCGGGGTTCCGGTTGCCGGTTCGCGCAGCTGTGCCGAGCGCCGGCGCGGGCTTCGTGGTCGTTCTCTGTGGCGACATGCAACGGATGCCGGGACTCGGCAAGACGCCGGCGTTCATGAACGTCGACATCGACGAGCAGGGCCGTACGGTCGGTCTGTTCTGACGACTACGCGCCGCCCACGCGCAGCTGGAAGGCGGTTTGGCTTTCGCGGATCGACTGGTCCGCGCGGCCACGGAGCGTCGCGACCTCATCGAGCAGGGATCCGCGCCTCTCTTCGTCTTTCAGCGAAGCCGCATTGATCTCGACGTTCGCGATCGCGCACAGGGTCGCGCAGTACAGCTCCGCAGCGCCCGAGAGCCCGTCGGACGCCGCCTGCGGGTTGCCCATCGCCGTCGCGTCTTCCGCGAGCTCCATCAGGTCGACGGCCGCCTGTGCGATCTCGAGTGGCACCGACGCCGCCTGCTCGTAACCCACCTGGATCGCGGCGGATCGCTCGACCTTCTGCTCGTCCGTGTCCTTCGGCATCTTGAACGCGACCATCACGCCATCGAACGCGTGCGCGTCGCGATCGGCCAGTTCCAGGAACGACATCCGCGCGGCGTCGGCACGTTCGACGAGCGAGCGCATCCGAGCCTCGATATCCTCGAAGCCACCCTTCCCGACGGTCAGACGCCCGACCATCGCGATCAGGGCCGCCCCCGTCGCTGCCGCGATCGCGCCCGCCGCCCCACCGCCCGGCGTCGGTGCATCCGACCCCAACACGTCCAAGAACCCGCCTACCGTCTTATCAGCCAGTCGTTCCTCGCTCACGTCGATCACGCCTCCTCGATCAGTCGGTCCAGGATCTGATGGTCGGCATCGAAGCCCGCCAGCAGCAGATGCGCCTCATCGCCGGGCCGGAGTGCGGCCGCGGGAACGAGCCCGACGATCTCGGAGCTCACCACCCGCATGCCGCGCTCCATCGCCTCCGATGACACGGCGTCGAACACCGCTCGGAGCCCGGTCCTGTCATGGTCCACAAGGTTCATCGAGACGGTGACGATGCCGCCGCGTTCCGGCACCGCGAATCCGATCGCCCGGACCGCCGGCAAGCCCCCGCTCGACTCTCGAACCGAACGAGCGATCGCCTTCGCCGCCTCCTCGTCGGTCGCGTCGAGGTACATGTTGAACGCCACCAACGGCTTCCGCGCTCCGACCGCCGTCGCACCCGCTCGCCCGATCTCGTGCGGTCCGAAGTCAGGGAGTCGTTCCCCCCGGGCCACCGCCTCCCGGAGCCCTTCGAACTCGCCCTTCCGCACATCGGCGAGAGAGACGCGATCGGGAGAGAGCGCGGCTCGGTCGTACAGGTAGACGGGGAGGTCGAGCGCCTCCGCGAGCTCGCGCCCGAACCGCCGAGCCAGTTCGACGCAGTCGTCCATCGTGACGTCGCGAACCGGCATGAATGGGATCACGTCCACCGCACCCATCCTCGGGTGACCGCCCGAATGGGCGAACAGGTCGATCGAGGCCACCGCGACCGTCGCCCCCGCCATCGCGCTGGCCACGACGGCCTCGGGCGAACCGAGGACCGTCGTGTCGAGCCGGTGGTGATCGGCGTCGGCCTCCGAGAACACCACGCGCGCGCCCGGCACGCGCAACGCGTCGACGATGGCGTCGATCACGTCGACGCGCCGTCCCTCGCTGAAGTTGGGCACGACGCCCACGAGCGGCTCGCTCACGGGCGCGAGCATACGGTGTCGGCTACGCGCGGGGCCGCTGCTTCTCCGGATCGTAGAGACCGAGCGTGGCAACGGTCGCGACCGCATCGCCGACCTCGACCTTCTCGCCCTCGACCGCCGCGGCGCTGTCCAAGATCGCGAGTCCGATCGTGCCCAATCGGGGACTCACCGCGGGTGACGTCACGACACCGACCTCCGCTCCGTCCTTCGTCACCACGGCGCCGTACTCCGGCGCGGTCTCCGCCTCGATCTTGAGGGTCTTGAACCGCTTCGGCGGACTCGCCCCGTACGCAGCGAGCGCGTCCGCGCCCACGCACTCGGTGTCGGTCTTGATGAACCGGTCCATCGACAGGTCCCACGGCGAGCGTTCGCCCGGGATGTAGTCCACGGCGATGATGATCAGGCCGACCTCGGTCCGCGCCAGGTCGATCGCGTTCAGTCCGAACGGCACGCCCCCGGCCGCGATCAGCGCGTCCCACACGGCGTTCGCGTCCTCGGGTGCGACCACGACCTCGTAGCCCTTCTCGCCCGAGAACCCCGTGCGGAGCACCCAAGCGGACCGGCCCCCGACCTTCGTCTCCTCGGGCCAGAAGCGGAAGTACTTCAGGTCGCCGAGGTCGCGCTCGGTGAGTCCCTGCAGGGTCGCCTGCGACGTCGGACCCTGGACGGCGATCATCGCGAGGTCGGTCGTCCGGTGAGCGATCGAAGCGTCGAGATCTGCCGCGGTCTCCCGGAACCAGTCGTCGATCCCGGCCGAGTTGATCATCACCCAGTACTTCTGGTCGGCGTGCTTGTAGACGTTTCCGTCATCGATCATGTGTCCGTCGGCGTTCACGAAGGCCCCGTACCGGACCGAGCCCTCGGCCATGCCATCGAGCGTGTTCGTGAACCGGCGCTGGATCAGCCTGCCCGCATCCGGGCCGGTTACCTCGTACTTGCAGGTCGAGAAGAGATCCCATAACCCGGTGGCGGTGCGAACCGCCTCGTACTCTTCGAGCGGCTCCCGGCCCTCATCCATCATCCACGGGTAGCCGTCCTCCCAGAGGAACTCGCCGCCATGCGCGACGTGCCACTCGTGGAGCGGCGAACGGTGCTCTTCGGTCATCTCGTCCTCCTCGTTCTCTTCGGGACGGCACCGCTAGCTGCGGGGCCGACGTTTCTGCGGGTCGTAGATCGCGAGCACGTCGACGGTCGCCCCGATCGTGCCATCGGCGAGAGCCACTTCGACGGCGTTCCCCTCGGCGGCAACGTCGTTCCGCAGGATCGCGAGACCGATCGTCCCGAACCGCGGGCTGATCGCGGGGCTGGTCAGCACACCGACGTCCGCGCCGTCCTTGGTCACGGTGGCCCCGTACGCGGGCACGGTGTCGCCGTCGATCCGAAGCGTCATGAACCGGTTCGGCGGATCCGCGGCGATCTCGCGCAACTTCTCCTTGCCCATGAACTCCCCCGGAGCATCCAGCGCCACCATCCGATCGAGTCCAAGGTCGTACGGGGAGCGCTCGTGCGACGCGTAGTCGTAGTCCGTGACGATCATCCCCGTCTCGATCCGCAACGGCTCGATCACCTCGACGCCGTAGGGTGTCGCTCCGGCGGTTTCGACCGCATCCCAGAGCGCTCCGGCGTGCTCCGGACGCAGGAACAGCTCGAAGCCGAGCTCCCCGCTGAAGCCGGTGCGGGCGAGCCACACCGGCACGCCACCGACCAAGACCGGCTCCGGGATGAACCGGAAGTAGGGCAACGTGTCGACGTCAGCGTCGGTGAGGGACCGAAGCAACGTCCGCGATCCGGGCCCCTGGATCTGCAGGTTCGGCAGGGACGGCGCGACGTACTCGACCGCCACGTCGAGACCCTTCACGGCCTCGGCGAAGTACGCCTCGCGGTCCATGCCGTTGGTCATCGCCCAGACGTGGTCGTCCGAGAGCTTGAAGATCGTCCCGTCGTCGACGAGGAGGCCGTCCTCGTCGAGGAACGCTCCGTACCGGATCTGGCCGACCTCCATGGACAGCACGTCGTTCGAGTGGACCCGCTGCGCAGCCTCCATCGCGTCCGGCCCGCGCATCTCCCACTTGTTGAGCGGCGATACGTCCCACATCCCGACGCCCTCTCGGACCGCTCGGTACTCGCCGGCAGGATCGCCGAACGACACGGTCCAGTACCAGCCGCCTTCCTCGACGAACGTTGCTCCGCGCGCCTCCTGGATGCGGTGGAACGCGGTCTCGATCACATCGCCCATCCCGGCGTTATACCCCGAGTTTGAACGGTTGTTCAACCTAGGGCTTCGTCGTCAGGCGCGGAAGGCTCCGTCGCCCGCGACGGAAAGGAGGTCCCCGACGGTCGGATCCTGCGTGCTCGGCAAACGGGAGGCCAGCACCAGGAACGCCTGCGCGGTGACCAGCGCGTCGTCGTACGCGCTGTGAGGATCGGCGACCGGAACACCCAGCCGCCCGGCCGACCACGAGAGCGCGTACCCGGGTTGGACGCGAGCCTTGGCGGGCGCGCCATCCGCGGCGATCGCCAGGTTCCTCACGTCGATCGAGCGGCGACGCCACCCTGATGGACTTCCACCGAAGATCGCGGAGAGGAACTGCATCTCCACCTCCGCGAACCACACCAGCAGGTACCTCCGTTGCAGCTGTTCCCGCAGGAGAGGGCGAACCGCTGAGAGAGGGGGCGATCCGGCCAGATCGATGGGCCTGAGCTCGTGGATGGTCTGCGACCGTGGCGAGGGAGGCACGGCCGGGTCGACCAGTTGATGGACGCCCTCCGCGAGCACGATCCTCCCGGCTCGAACCGGAACCACGCCGAACGAGACGATCGTGTCGCGCGAGAAATCCAGCCCGGTCGCTTCGAAGTCGAGCGCGACGAACTCCGCTTCCCGCCAGGGGCGGCGGAGGGTGCGGCGCGACGGCGCGGGGACCCTCAGCCGGCCCGGGCGCATCGCAATGTCCGGGTTTCCGTGACCACCAGATCGACTCGAAGGTCGAAGTGGCCGGCTGGGAGCTCGTGCTCCACGATCTGCAGGTCGAACGCGATCCCCGCGCGGACGGCGCCCACCCGCGTCCGTGGGAAGAGACGGTCGTAGAACCCCCCGCCGTAGCCGATCCGACCCCCGCTCCGGTCGAACGCCACCCCCGGCGTCACGATCACGTCCAGCTCGCCGGGGTCGAGCACCTCGCCCTCGATCGGTTCGAAGGCGCCGAACCGCGTCGGTGATACCCGGTCGCCGGGAACGAAACGTCGAGCTTCGAGATCGCCGTCGACGATCCGTGGGAGGGCGATCCGTGCTCCCCGCCCGTGCAGCGCCGCGATCGATGGCGCCGAGTCCACCTCGGAACCGAAGGACCAGAAGAGCATCACGGTCGGCATGCCCGCGAGCTCGGGAAGCGCAACGACCCGGTCGGCGATGATCAGCGACCATCCTGTGCGCACATCGGCCGGCACCGCATCACGTGCCGCCACGAGATCTCGACGGACCGCCCGCTTCGCGCGTTTCAGCTCGGCGCCGTTCATCGATGCACGAGCGCGTCGGCGATGATATCCAGGCGATCGGCCGGGCCGGCCGGCAGCACGATGAACCAAGTGGCCCCCGCGTCGCCGAGTTCTCGCACGAAGGCGCCAAGCTCGTCGGCGGTCCCCGCCCAAACCCCATCGAGGGACAGCCCTCTGCGCGATCGCTCGGACAGCAGTCGATCCAGCGCCGCCGCATCCTCACCGACCAACGCGATCCCCGCCCAGGTCGGCACGACGGGTCGCCCATCGGCGAGCTCCCGGAGCCGGGCCGCTTTCGCAGCGAACCCATCCACGTCGTCCCCCCATCCGTTCCATGCGTCGGCGCTGCGCGCTGCGACCTGCAGCACGGCCTCGGAACGTCCACCGACCCAGATCTGCGGCGCGCCGGGCGGGAGGATGGGGCCAGACAGTGGCGCCAAGTACGTGCCTCCATCCCACGGCCGGCCGTCGAAGAGGGCGTGGAGGGCGTCGACCGTCTCCGCCAGTTGCGCGATCCGGGCTGGCGCACTCGGGAACGGGAAGCCGTACATGTCATGCTCGGCCTTCGACGCGGCATCGCCGGTCCCGAGCGCCAGGATCGCGCGACCGCCGCTCATCTGATCGAGCGCGGCCGCTTGCTTCGCGAGGAGTCCGGGGGGTCGAAGCGTCACGCGCGCCACCAACGTTCCGACATGCAGATGCGGGAACCGAGCCGCCACGGCAGCCAGCAGCATGAACGGTTCCAGCGCCGGCCGATCGGGTCCCGACGGCGGATAGAACACGGGCGGGAAGAGGTGATCCGGCGCGAAGACCCCGTCGAACCCGAGCTCGGCCGCGCGCCGTGCAACCTCCATCGGCCGCGCCGGGTCCGACGTGAACACGGGGAGCGAGACACCGACCCTCACGGAGGCGGTTCCAACACGAGGCCCGCCGCACCGATCACGCCCGTGTGTTCGCCGAGCTCACCGGCGACGATCGGCACGCCCGGGCGGTGGTCCATCCCCTCGACCGTCTCGTGGAATGCGGCGCGCGCCGGCTCCAGCAGGAGATCGCCCGCCGACGCGACCCCGCCCGCCACCACGACCACCTGGGGATCGAGGATGTTCACGAGCCCGCCGATGCCCAGCCCGAGCCATGTGCCGACCTCGGCCAGGATCTCGCACGCGACGGAGTCACCGTCGTGGGCGGCGGCGGTGACCATCGGGCCGTCGATCTTGTCGGCATCACCTCCCGTTCGTTCCACGAGGAGACCCGCGAACCCGTCGTGCACCGCCCGCCGGCCGGCGCGGGTCACCGCACGCCCCGATGCGAACTGCTCCCAGCAGCCGCGGTTGCCGCACCCGCAGAGCGGCCCGTTGGCGTCCATCACGATGTGGCCGATCTCGGCGGCGAAGCCATTGGCGCCCCGCAGGAGCCGACCGTCCGCGATGATCCCGCCGCCGATCCCGGTCCCGACCCCGACGAGCAGCATGTCCCGGTATCCACGACCCGCGCCGAACCGGTACTCCCCCCATGCGGCCGCCGTGTTGTCATTTTCCGCGACGACGGGGAGCTCCAGTGCTTGCTGGAGGTAGGCGACGAGTGGCGCGTCGCGCCAGGCGAGGTTGGGGGCGAACCGGAGGATGCCGGTCGATCGTTCCACCATCCCTGCCGCTGCGACCCCAACACCTTCGATCCCTGGGGTGACTACCGCCCGCGCCACCTCAACGAGCGTGTGGAGCGTGGCCTGCATGTCATCGGCCGGCGTCGGCCGCGACGTCGAGGCGATGACCCTACCGTCTGATCCGACCCGTGCCGCCGAGGTCTTGGTTCCGCCGACGTCGATGCCGATCGCGACGCGATCGTTCACCCGATGTCGATCTTCTCGAACGTCGTCGAGGCACCGTCCTCGTCTTTGAGCTCGTCGGCACGGGCATCCATCACGGCTTTCGCCGCGAGGAAGAACTCCCGTCCCGCCAGCAGGAGATGCTCGATCACGTCGGGCTTCATCGGTTGAACGGCCGAGAGCGCGAGGCCGATCGGACAGAAGGCAACGTTGCAGACATGCCCGCCTGCGGCCGTTCCCGTGGCATCGGTCGCGGTCTCCTCGGCAGAACCTGCCTGGCCGTTCGACTCCGTCATCGTGGTCAGCTCCTTCCGGCGGTATCGGCCGACGCCTGCGGCGACCGGCCGAAGAGGATCTCCAGATGATCTCCCGCGAAGTTCGCCTCGCGGACGACCATCCGCTTGAGCGACTGCGGCAGGATCAGGTTGCGCTTGTACGAGCCGACGCGCACGAACAGCTCCTCGCCGCGACGATGGATGTCCATCTCGTCGCGGGATACGAACGGCAGGCGCATCGACAAGATGTATCCCGTCCCCCGCTTGCGCACACGGATCGGGTCGTCGCGATAGAGGATGTCGGTCGCGTCGAGCGCGCCGTACACCTCGTCTCCCATCTCCACGAGCAACGGGATCCCCACCATCTCGCGATCGAACAACCGAGCGGTGAGGATCGGCACCGGTTCGAACGACTCGTGCACGGTGGCGAGGTGCTCGGCCTGCACGTCCTTCCACTTCCCGAAGTAAGGGTCGACGACTTCCTCCGGGATGATGCGGTTCACGACCACCGCGTCGACGCGGTAGCCGAACAGCCCGAGGTACGTGTACGTGCGCCGCGCCTCGGCGATGACCATCTTCTCCGGGTTCACCACCAGACGGACGCTCGAGACGTTCTCGTCGATCAGGATCTGCTTCACGGCATCCAGGTTGCGGTGGAGCCGCTCGACCGCGGCGAAGACCTGGTCGCCGGCGATAGGCAGCGTGGTCATCCGGGAAAGCATCGGCCGGAGCGTCTTCACGACGCGCCGTTCCACCGGGAAGATCCGTTCGATGTACCAGTTCATCACCTCGGGGAGCGAGAGCAGTCGGAGCGTCTCGGCGGTCGGAGCGCAGTCGACCACGATCATGTCGAACCTGCCGCTCTCCACATGCGTGCGGACGTCGATCAGGCTGAAGATCTCGTCCAAGCCGGGGATCACGGTGAGTTCCTCGGCCTGGATCGCCTCGGTCCCCGCCCAGTTCATCAGCTGGATGAAGTAGTCCTGGATCTCGCGCCAGTTCCCTTCCAGACGCTCCTGTGCGTCGATCTGTTGGGCCCAGAGGTTCTCGGAGATCTCGGTCGGGGTCGAACCGATCTCGACCTCGAACGAGTCGCCCAAGGAGTGCGCCGGATCGGTGCTCATCACCAGGGTGCGTTGGCCCGAGCGCCCAGCGCGAACCGCGGTCGCGGCCGCGACGGTCGTCTTCCCGACCCCGCCCTTCCCGGTGAAGAGGATCACTCGCACGACAGCAGCTTACGGGGGATCCTCGGTGCGGGGAACCGGTGAGATCGCTAGCCCATCTCGACGCGGCGTTTCAGACGCTCCAGCGCGTTCTCGATCACGCGCTTCGCGCCCTCCGTCCGAAGGAAACCGGGCACCAGAACACCCAGCTCCACTGCCAGGCGATACGTGACCTTCGTCTCGCCGTCGGACAGGTCGTTCAACAGGTACTCCCCCCGGATGTCCCGGATCGCGCCACGTGCTTCCTTCGTCGTCCAGGACAAACCCGTGTCGCCCGGCGCGTAGACGTAGGCAAGCGTGTAGGCGGCCTTGCCGAGGACGGGGACGTCCACCTCGAAAGCGACCTCCGTGGCTCGACCGCCCTCCCCGCGCTGACGCACCTCGACGGCTCGAACCTCGGACCACTCCGGGTACGCCTCGTAGTCCTCGAGAACCTCCATGATGTCCTCGAGCGGCGCCTCGATGACGATCGACCCCTCGGCTTGCTCCATGCCGCCGGAATCCTAGCGTCTGGTCGCCGTGCCGATGACGAGGGCCACCACAACGACGGAGACGAGCAGGATCGCCACCGTGACCCAGAGCAGGACCCGGGACGGCACGATGAGATCGCCGCCGTCGGCGAGTTGCGCCGCCTCGAGCGCCGTCATCAGGTAGACCCCCACCGTCGCCGCCGCGTACAGGAGGAAGAGGAAGTGCACCGCGCTCGACGAGACACCGGCGAACGCGAGCATCAAGGTGGCGAGCAAGAGCATCGTGAACAACACGCCGCGGGCGAATCCGTCGAGGTCCCGGCCGACCATGCGGTGGCCCAGTCCCGGGTAGAGCAGTGACCGTCGGAACGCGTCGCGCCGATCCACCTTCGGCCGCGCCTGCTCCTGACGCATCAACGCCGCGAACGGTGTCCCGCACGTCGCGCAGACATCGAGCTCGATCGGGTTGCGGCCGCCGCACACCGGGCACGGCCATGCCGGCGTCTTCGACGATGACGTATCCGTCGTCGTGGCCGCGCGGTCGTCCGATCCCTCCACGGTCAGCGACCCCGACCTACCGCCGAGCTCCGGGCCGGCGTCGTGCTCCGATGATGGCTCCGGTCCTCGTTGGGCTCCGACCGGCGAGAAGCACATGCTGCACCACTCGGCACCCTCGTAGAGGACGGCGCCGCACGTGGCGCAGCGACGCTCCAGCGCCGCGGGTGGACTCTCGGCCATGATCGGAGCGTACCGCCAGGCCGGCTCCGGTTGAACGACCCCTAGCGAACCGCCTCGCCCAACCACCCAGCCAGGCGTGCCGCGATCGACGGCCATGCGTGGTGCTGCTCGACGCGCGCCCGCCCCGCCGCACCCATCTGCGCGGCCCGGCCTGGATCGTCCAAGAGATCGGCGACCGCCGACGCCACCTGCCCGACATCGCGACCATCGACGAGGGAACCGGTCTCGCCGTCCCGCACGGTCTCGCGGGCGCCCCCGGAATCGCCGACCACGATGGGCAGCCCGCACGCCGACGCTTCGATGAACACGTTTCCCCACCCTTCGACCTCGAGCCCCCCTAGTCGCGAGCGGCACGGCATCGCGAACACGTCACCGACCGCGTAGTGGCGGGGCAGATCTTCCTCCGACACCTGCCCCGCGAAGAACACCGAGTCGGACGGAGCCGCTGAGGCCAGAGCACGCAATCGCTCTTCGTACGGGCCGGCGCCCACGATCAAGAGCGCCGCGTCGGGGATCCGGCGGCGGATCGCCGGGAGGCCGCGGATCAACACGTCCTGTCCCTTACGCTCGACCAAACGGCTGACGCACACCACCAACGGCCGATCCCCGATCCCGAGTCGTTCGCGGATGTCGTCGGTCGGCAGATCCGGGCGGAACGCGTCCAGGTCCGCGCCCGGATAGAGCACCGAAACCGGGATGTCCCGCGGCACGGCGGTGCGAACCGTGCGTGCGATGAATCGGCTGCACATCACCGGCACGCGCGAGGCTCGCGACGTCATGTACCGCATCGAAGCGTGCGCGCCGGGCATCACCGACAGCCAGTAATCGAACCCGTGCGCCGCGACCAGGTAGGGCACCCCTCGTCGGGCCAGACGAGGTCCGAGCACGGCCAGCGGGAAGGCGTCGCCGAACAGCACGACCTCGACGTCCAGCTCCACCACCGCCGCAGCGATCCGATCGGCGATGACGGGCGTTGGCCACATGAACGTGCCCGGCTCCCGCAGGATCGTGTAGCGCGACGCGGCATCGAACGGCTCCGCTCCCTCCCACGAAGGCGCCAACACCGAGACGCGATCGGGGGGCAGCTCCTTCCAGAGCGCCTCGAGGGTGCGCTGGATGCCGCCCACCCGCGGCGGGTAGTCGTTCGTGATCAACAGCGTCCGAGGCACGTCCATCGCTTGAGATGATGCTCCCAGAGGATGATGGCCGACGTGGAGCTCGAGGCGCAGGTCGACGCCCTGGAAGATGGGCGCGGCTCTGTCGATCGCTCGGAGGACCGGCTGCTTTCCGTCGCGGGAGCGGACGCTCGTACGTGGCTCGGCGACCTCGTGACCGGGAGGCTCGCAGGTCTCGAGGTCGGTGAAGCCCGACGCTCGCTGCTGCTGACACCCACGGGGCGGATCCGCGCCGACTTCATGGTGTCGACCGTTCCCGACGGTTCGTTCCTGATCTCGCAAGCCGCGAACCAAACGGAAGCGGTCCAGGGCATCCTCGCCCCGTACGTGCTGTCCTCAGCGGTGATCTTGGGCCAAGTCGGCCCCACCCGCGTGCGATGGTTCCCGGGTCAGGGACGTCTCGCGATCGCCGACGACCCCGGCCCTCAGGGTGCCCTCCAGGTGGATGAGCGGGCGTTCGAGGTCTGGCGCGTTCGTCGAGGGATCCCTCGGATGGGGATCGACTTCCCCGCCGGATCGCTGCCCGCCGAGTCTGGGCTCGAGGAAGCGATCGATGATCAGAAGGGCTGCTTCCTGGGTCAGGAGTCCGTGGCCAAGGTGCGCAACCTCGGCCATCCCCCCACCGTGTTGCGGCATCTCCGGAGCGACGAGCAGCTCACTCCCGGCGCTCCCATCCACACCGGTGACCATCCCGTGGGGGAAGTGACGAGCGCCGCTCCGGCCCGCGGAGGTGGGTGGGTCCTCCTCGCCCGGGTGGTCTGGGCGGCAGCCCAAACCGATCTGATCAGCACCGAGGGGCGTCCGCTCCCGTCCATCCAGGACTAGCCCGTTCGAGTCATTTCGTGTCCGTCCGCCGGGGGTTCGGGGATTGCCTGCCTTCGACCCCTTCCTTTGGAAGGGGTCGGCCTGGTATGAATCGGGTCCCGCCGGGGAGGGAGCCATCTCGGCGGAGAGGGGGGAGGCCTGTTGAGGATCGAGCGGTTCGCAGACATCGACCTGAACACGCTACCGGCGAACCCTTCCCCACCGGACTACTGGCAAGATCGAGCGGCTTGTTTCGGCATCGACCCCGATCTGTTCTTCCCCGTCTCCGAAGACGAGGCGGGACCGGCATTGGCGTTCTGTGGCGGCTGCAGGATCCGCGAGGAGTGCCTGGCCTGGGCGTTGAAGAACGGCGAACGCTACGGCGTCTGGGGCGGGCTCACCGAGCAGCAGCGTCGCCGCGTGCAGCGCCAGGTCGCCTGAGGCAGCCCGACGACCGTTCGCACCCTAGACTGGTCGTTCCATGCCTGACGACGCCGTGATCCGCGCCGTCGCGCCGCTCCGGATCAGCTTCGTGGGCGGCGGGACGGACTTCCCCCATTATTTCGTGGAGCATGGCGGCGCCGTCCTCTCCGCCACGATCGACCACTCGGTCCGCGTCTCCATCGCACCGCGCGATGACCGACAGGTGATCGTCCGGTCGCTCGATCTCGGGCATCTCGTCGAATACCACCTGGACGAGGGCCCTGTGTATGACGGCGTGATGGACCTGGCGAAGGCGGCGATCGAACGCATCGGCGTGACCACCGGCCTCGAGATGGACATCCGTTCCGATGCTCCGGCTGGGAGCGGTCTGGGCGGATCGTCCGCGCTGGTGACGGCCGTCGTCGGCGGACTCGCGATGTTGGACGGACGTGCGTTCACGGCGCACGAGCTCGCGCGTCTCGCCTATTCGATCGAGCGCGACGACTTGAACATCAGCGGAGGCTGGCAGGATCAGTACGCGGCCGCGGTCGGTGGGTTCAACCTGTTCGAGTTCTCCCGGAACGGCGTGCAGGTCTCTCCGGTCCGAACCCGGGCGGACGTCCTCGCGCGTCTCCAGCAGAACCTGCTGCTCTGCTACACGGGGTTCGTGCGCAGGAACGTGGGCTTGATCGACACCCAGATCGAGCTCTACCGCGAGGGCCGCGAGGACACGATCCTCGGGATGAAACAGCTCCAGGAGTTGGCGTACACGATGCGGGACGCGGTTGAGGCCGGCGATGTCGATGAGCTCGGCGCGTCGCTCGGCGATGCGTTCCGTGCCAAACAGCGCATGAATCCCCATATCGCCGAGCACACACCGATCGAGGCCATGCTCTCCCTCGCCCAAGCGGCCGGCGCGACCGGTGGCAAGATCTGCGGTGCCGGTGGCGGCGGCTACCTGCTCCTCTACTGCCGTCCGGCCGCTCAACCTCTGGTCACGGCCGAGCTCGCCCGGCTCGGCGCCCAGTTCGCGCCGTTCGCGCTCCACCCAGATGGGGTACGCGCCGAGCGCGGCGACGAGGTCTGGACACCCGATCGGGATGCCGCCTGACATGGATGCGGAAGAGACCCGAGCCGCGGCGAAGCGCTACCTCGTGGAGGCGGCCGACACCATGACGGATGTCGCGGGCGGATGCGTCCCGGATATCGCGGCCGCGGCCGCGATCCTGGTCGGATCGTTGGATGCGGGGGGGAAGATCTTGATCTGCGGCAACGGCGGCAGCGCCGCCGACGCACAACACCTGGCCACGGAGTTCGTCAGCACCCTAACGATCGACAATCCCCGGCCGGCGATCCCGGCGATCGCGCTCACGACGGATACGTCGCTGCTTACCGCGATCGCCAACGATTTCGGACCGGAGGGGATCTTCGCACGGCAGGTCGAAGCGTTGGGACGTGACGGGGACGTCCTGATCGCCATCTCGACGAGCGGCAACTCTGCCAACGTCATCCGGGCCGCGGAGGAGGCTGGACGTCGCAGGGTGCACGTGATCGCGTTGACCGGGGCGTCGGGGGGCGCCCTAGCTCCGCTCGCGGACGTCGCGATCCGCGTGCCGAGCGTGGCGACCGGTCACATCCAAGAATGCCACCTGGCGGTCGAGCAACTCCTCGCTTCGCTCGTCGAGGATGCGCTGTACCCTCGACCCCACCGAGAGGAGGCCTGAGCATGGCGAAGTCGAAGGACCGCGGCGGGGCAAGCACGAGCCGCGATCAGAAGAAGAAGCCGCAGAAGTCCATCAAGGAGAAGCGAGCGGCGAAGAAGGCGAGGGGCGGCAGCACGCAGGCAGAACGCTAAGCCCGCCTCGGCCGGCACGAACTCGCTGACTACCCCAGCATGGGTAGTCAGAGATACCTCGCGAAGGCGCTTGTCCCCCGCACGTCAGCCGCCGATATCACTCCAAATGAGGATACTGGTGGGCCGTTGTGCCTAGGCGCAACCGGCTGAAGGCGATCGGCATCGGGGCCGCGGGCGCGGCTCTGCTCGTCGTTTCGTTCGCCGCCGGCGCCCGAGCCGCCACCGTCGATCACTTCTCGATCGGAGCGGCTTCCGTCACGGAGGGTGACGCCGGCACCGTGAACATGACGTTCACGATCAGCTACGTCGGGGCGCTGAACAACATCTCCGTGGATTGGGCGACCGCGAACGGCACAGCGGTTGCAGGATCCGACTACGTGGCTGCGTCGGGGACGGCGACCTTCCTCGCGGCCGGCCCTCGTACACAGACGATCAACATCCTGGTGAACGGCGACCTCCTCAACGAGGCGAACGAGACGTTCACCGTGACCCTCTCGAACCCGCTGCCCGCCGCGACCGCCGACATCACCACCGCGGTCGGGACCGGCACGATCACCGACAACGACCCGCTGCCGTCGATCGTGATCAACGACGTGTCGGTCGCCGAAGGCAACGTCGGGACGACGAACGCGGACTTCACGGTCACGCTGTCGGCGCCGAGCGGACGCAACGTCACGGTGAACTACGCGACGGCCAACTCCACGGCCGTGCAGCCCGGCGACTACACCACCACGTCCGGCACGCTCACCTTCCTCCCGGGCCAGGTGACCAAGACGGTGTCGGTCCCGGTCGTGGGCGACGTGCTCGATGAGATCGACGAGACGTTCTTCGTGAACCTGACCGTTCCTACGAACTCGACGATCGCCGACAACCAGGGGATCGGGACGATCCTCGACGACGACCCGGCACCCTCGCTCTCGATCAACGACGTGGCTCTCGTCGAAGGCAACGCGGGAACGTCGAACATGACGTTCACCGTGACGCTCTCGGCGGCGAGCGGCAAGACCATCACGGTGGACTACGCGACCGCCGACGGCACGGCCACCTCCCCCGCCGACTACACCGTCTCAGCCGCGACGCTCTCGTTCGCTCCCGGGGTGCTCACCCGGACCTTCACGGTCCCGATCGTCGGAGACACGTTGAACGAGTTCAACGAGACGTTCGTCGTGAACCTCACGAACCCGACGAACGCGACGATCTCGGACAACCAGGGGATCGGGACCATCACCGACAACGACCCGATCCCGACGCTCGCGTTCGCCAACGTCACCGTGATCGAAGGCGACGCCGGCGCCGCGAACGCGACGTTCACCGTGACGCTCTCGGCAGCGAGCGGCAAGACCGTGACGGTGGACTACGCGACCGCCGACGGCACCGCGACCTCTCCCGCCGACTACACCCCCACGTCCGGCACGCTCACGTTCACCCCGGGGCAGACCTCGAAGACGATCGACGTCCCGATCGTCGGCGACCTCCTCAACGAGGCGAGCGAGACCTACACGCTGACGCTGTCGAACCCGGTGAACGCGACGGTTCCCACGGCAACCCGGACCGGCACGATCACCGACAACGACCCGCTGCCGTCGATCGTGATCAACGACGTGTCGGTCGCCGAAGGCAACGTCGGGACGACGAACGCGGACTTCACGGTCACGCTGTCGGCGCCGAGCGGACGCAACGTCACGGTGAACTACGCGACGGCCAACTCCACGGCCGTGCAGCCCGGCGACTACACCACCACGTCCGGCACGCTCACCTTCCTCCCGGGCCAGGTGACCAAGACGGTGTCGGTCCCGGTCGTGGGCGACGTGCTCGATGAGATCGACGAGACGTTCTTCGTGAACCTGACCGTTCCTACGAACTCGACGATCGCCGACAACCAGGGGATCGGGACGATCCTCGACGACGACCCGGCACCCTCGCTCTCGATCAACGACGTGGCTCTCGTCGAAGGCAACGCGGGAACGTCGAACATGACGTTCACCGTGACGCTCTCGGCGGCGAGCGGCAAGACCATCACGGTGGACTACGCGACCGCCGACGGCACGGCCACCTCCCCCGCCGACTACACCGTCTCAGCCGCGACGCTCTCGTTCGCTCCCGGGGTGCTCACCCGGACCTTCACGGTCCCGATCGTCGGAGACACGTTGAACGAGTTCAACGAGACGTTCGTCGTGAACCTCACGAACCCGACGAACGCGACGATCTCGGACAACCAGGGGATCGGGACCATCACCGACAACGACCCGATCCCGACGCTCGCGTTCGCCAACGTCACCGTGATCGAAGGCGACGCCGGCGCCGCGAACGCGACGTTCACCGTGACGCTCTCGGCAGCGAGCGGCAAGACCGTGACGGTGGACTACGCGACCGCCGACGGCACCGCGACCTCTCCCGCCGACTACACCCCCACGTCCGGCACGCTCACGTTCACCCCGGGGCAGACCTCGAAGACGATCGACGTCCCGATCGTCGGCGACCTCCTCAACGAGGCGAGCGAGACCTACACGCTGACGCTGTCGAACCCGGTGAACGCGACGGTTCCCACGGCAACCCGGACCGGCACGATCACCGACAACGACCCGCTGCCGTCGATCGTGATCAACGACGTGTCGGTCGCCGAAGGCAACGTCGGGACGACGAACGCGACGTTCACCCTGACGCTCTCCGCGCCGAGCGGACGGGCGGTGACCGTCCGCGCCACCTCCGCGAACGGGACCGCCACCCAGCCCGCCGACTACACCTCGACCAACCTCATCGTCACGTTCCCGGCAGGGACGACGACGCAGACCTTCTCGGTCCCCGTGGTCGGGGACGTACTCGACGAAGCCGACGACACGTTCTTCGTGAACCTCACCGCCCCGACCAACTCGACGATCGCCGACAACCAGGGCATCGGCACGATCCTGGACGACGACCCGCTCCCGGCCATCTCGATCAACGACGCGGCCCTCATCGAGGGCAACGTGGGCACGACGAACCTGACCTTCACGGTCACGTTGTCTCCGGTGAGCGGTCGCACGGTGACGGTGGACTATTCGACGGCGGATCTGACAGCGGTGGCGCCGGGCGACTACACGGCGTCTGCAGGAACCGTGACGTTCAACGCGGGAACCGTGACCCGAACCATCAGCGTGCCGATCGTCGGCGATGTCACCGACGAGTTCGACGAGACGTTCGCGGTGAACCTCACGAACCCGGGGAACGCGACGATCTCCGACAACCAGGGGATCGGCACGATCCTGAACGACGAAGTCCCACCGACGGTCTCGGTCGACAACGTCACGGTCGCCGAGGGCGACGTGGGCACGACGACCGCGACGTTCACGGTCTCGCTCTCGGCGGCATCAGGCAAGCCGATCGCGGTCGACTACGCGACCGCCGACGCCACGGCGGTTGCACCCGGAGACTACGCAGCTGCCTCCGGCACCTTGAACTTCGTTGCGGGTCAGACCACGAAGACCGTGGACGTGACGGTGAAGGGCGACACGTTGGACGAGTTCGACGAGACGTTCACGCTCGGGTTGTCGAACCTCGTGAACGTGACAGCGGGCACCGTCACCGGCACCGGGACGATCACCGACGACGACGCGGCACCGTCCGTGTCGGTCAACAACGTCACGGTCGCCGAAGGCGACGTGGGCACGACGACCGCGACGTTCACGGTCTCGCTCTCGGCGGCCTCGGGCAAGCCGATCGCGGTCGACTACGCGACCGCCGACGCCACGGCCGTTGCACCCGGAGACTACGCAGCTGCCTCCGGAACCTTGAACCTCGCTCCCGGTGAGACCTCCAAGACCGTGGACGTCACCGTGAAGGGCGACACGATCTACGAGGGCGACGAGACGTTCTCGCTCGGGTTGTCGAACCTCGTGAACGTCTCCCCCGGGACCCTGACCGGCACGGGCACGATCACCGACGACGACCCGTTGCCGCAGATCTCGATCGACGACCAGACCGCGACCGAGGGCAACGCCGGTACCACGACGTTCACGTTCACGGTCTCGCTCACGAACCCCTCCGCGTTCCCGATCTCGGTCGACTACGCGACCGCCGACGCCACGGCTTCCTCCCCGTCGGACTACGCGAGCACCTCGGGGACGCTCACGTTCGCTCCCGGTGAGCTCTCCAAGCCGGTCGCGGTCGACGTGGTCGGCGATGTCACCGACGAGTTCGATGAGACGTTCGCGGTGAACCTCACGAACGCCTCCGGCGCGGGGATGGCGGACGGGCACGGCGTGGGGACCATCGTGAACGACGACGTCCCACCGACGGTCTCGGTCGACAACGTCACGGTCGCCGAGGGCGACGTGGGCACGACGACCGCGACGTTCACGGTCTCGCTCTCGGCGGCATCAGGCAAGCCGATCGCGGTCGACTACGCGACCGCCGACGCCACGGCGGTTGCACCCGGAGACTACGCAGCTGCCTCCGGCACCTTGAACTTCGTTGCGGGTCAGACCACGAAGACCGTGGACGTGACGGTGAAGGGCGACACGTTGGACGAGTTCGACGAGACGTTCACGCTCGGGTTGTCGAACCTCGTGAACGTGACAGCGGGCACCGTCACCGGCACCGGGACGATCACCGACGACGACGCGGCACCGTCCGTGTCGGTCAACAACGTCACGGTCGCCGAAGGCGACGTGGGCACGACGACCGCGACGTTCACGGTCTCGCTCTCGGCGGCCTCGGGCAAGCCGATCGCGGTCGACTACGCGACCGCCGACGCCACGGCCGTTGCACCCGGAGACTACGCAGCTGCCTCCGGAACCTTGAACCTCGCTCCCGGTGAGACCTCCAAGACCGTGGACGTCACCGTGAAGGGCGACACGATCTACGAGGGCGACGAGACGTTCTCGCTCGGGTTGTCGAACCTCGTGAACGTCTCCCCCGGGACCCTGACCGGCACGGGCACGATCACCGACGACGACCCGTTGCCGCAGATCTCGATCGACGACCAGACCGCGACCGAGGGCAACGCCGGTACCACGACGTTCACGTTCACGGTCTCGCTCACGAACCCCTCCGCGTTCCCGATCTCGGTCGACTACGCGACCGCCGACGCCACGGCTTCCTCCCCGTCGGACTACGCGAGCACCTCGGGGACGCTCACGTTCGCTCCCGGTGAGCTCTCCAAGCCGGTCGCGGTCGACGTGGTCGGCGATGTCACCGACGAGTTCGATGAGACGTTCGCGGTGAACCTCACGAACGCCTCCGGCGCGGGGATGGCGGACGGGCACGGCGTGGGGACCATCGTGAACGACGATGGACTCCCGGTCCTCGATATCGGCGATGCGACCGTCACGGAGGGGAACGCCGGCGACGTGATCGCATCGTTCCCGGTGACGCTCACCGGCGCGACCCAGCTCCCCGTCACCGTCGACGTCACGACCGCAGATGGAACCGCTACGGCCGGGAGCGACTACGCCGCCACATCAGCGACGCTCACGTTCGCGCCCGGCGACCTCAGCCAGACCTTCGAAGTTCCCGTCCATGGTGACACCGCGCTCGAGGGTGACGAGACCTTCTCCGCCATCATGTCGAACCCATCCGACGCCACGATCGGAGTAGGTTCCGCTCAGGGCACCATCCTGAACGACGACGCCGCGCCGGGCCTAGTGATCTCCGACGTCTCGCAACCGGAGGGCAACAGCGGTGACAGCCTCGCCACGTTCATCGTGTCGATCGGCTCCCCGAGTGGCTTCCCGATCACCGTGGATGTCGCATCGCAGGACGGCACCGCGACCCAACCATCTGACTACGACGCCGTCGCGACGACGATCACATTCCCTCCGGGCGACACGACGGAACCGGTCGCTGTCACGATCCATGGCGACACGCTCCCCGAGCCGAACGAGACGTACACCGTGCAACTGTCGAACGCGGTCGGCGCGAGCATCAGCGACGCCGTCGGGGTCGGGACGATCGTCGACGACGACACCGTGGTTCCCCCCCCGCCGCCCCCGCCGCCCGCTCCCGTGGTGTCGATCGGCGACAGCTCGGTCCAGGAGGGCGACAGTGGCACCACCACGAACCTCTCGTTCCCGGTCAGTCTCTCGCGGGCACTGACGAGCGGCGTGACGATCGACTACGAGACCGCCGATGGCACCGCGACCGCCGGGAGCGATTACATCGGGACCACGGGGAGCCTCGTGATCCCGGCGGGCGGGACGACCGGGAGCGTGCACGTCACCGTGATCGGCGACGATCGGGTCGAGCCCAACGAGACGCTGGCCCTCCAGATCACCGGTGTCACCGGCGCGCGGCGAGGGTCGAACGGCACCGGGACGATCGTCAACGACGACCGGTACCCGACGCGGCTCACGCTTCATGTGCGGGTGCACGGCGGTCGAGGACGGACCACGGACCATCGCATCGACGTTCGTGGTCGGTTGATCAACGGGGCTCCCCACCTGCCGATCCGCGTCGTCCTCATGCGTCGGCGTGGCGACGCATGGGTCGTGGTCGCCCACGTGACGGCATGGACGCGCCATCGCCGCCACGCGATGCACGAGGGCACGGTCGCGTTCGCCTACCGTTCGACGTTCCACATGACCCAGGGTGGGCGATACCGCGTCCGCGCCGTCTTCCTCGGTGACGCGCTCCGGCGTCCGACGCGGGCGCACGTCCGGTTCCGCATCTAGCTCCGTATCGAGATCCGTCACCACTCCGCCCTGCTTGACGCTCGAACACCTGTTCGATATGGTGCGGTCCCCGCTCGGCCCCTTCCGATCGGAGGCGATCGTGCTCACGGCACCGATCCAGACCACGCTCGACGTGGGCGTCTCGCTGCACGACGTGACGTTCTGCATCGTGGACCTCGAGACCACCGGGGGCTCTCCCGCCGACAGCCGGATCACGGAGATCGGCGCCGTGAAGTACCACGCCGGCGAACGCGTCGGCGTCTTCCAGTCGCTCGTCGACCCGGGCGTCCCGATCCCTCCCTTCATCACGCACCTGACCGGGATCGACGATCGAGCGGTGGCGGCCGAACCTTCGATCGAGGAGATCCTGCCGGCGTTCCTCGAGTTCTTCCGGGGGTCGATCTTCGTCGCCCACAACGCCCGGTTCGACTTCTCGTTCCTGAACGCGAACCTGATCCGGCTCGACTACGAACCGCTCCTGCCTCCGCCCGTATGCACGGCCCGTCTCGCGAGACGCGTCGTCTGGCCGGACGTGCCCAACGTCAGGCTCCAGACCCTCGCCCGGTACTTCCGAACCCGATCCGAACCGAACCACCGGGCACTCGCCGACGCCGAGGCGTGCGCCGAGGTGCTGCACGGACTCCTCGACCTCGGCGGCCGCCTGGGGATCACGACGCTCGGCGATCTCCACGAGGCCGTGCGCGCCCGCGGGCGCGCCAACTACGGCAAGATCCGGCTCGCGGATCACCTCCCGAACGCCCCCGGCGTCTACCTGTTCCGCGGACGTGACGGACGCATCCTCTACGTCGGCAAGTCGAAGGACCTGCGTGCCCGGGTCAAGTCGTACTTCTACGGCGACGAACGGAAGAAGATCGACGACCTCCTGTCCGAGGCCGTCGTGGTGGAAGGCATCACCTGCGGGACCGAGCTCGAGGCGTTGGTCGCGGAGGCGCGCCTGATCCGCGAGCATGAGCCGAAGTACAACCGCCGAGGGAAGACGTGGCGACGCTACGCCTACCTCCGCCTCGACCCCTCCGAGGCCTACCCACGGATCAAGGTCGTGCGCGCCGCACGGCCGGGGGACGGGAGCTTCACCCTCGGTCCTTTCGCCAGCGCGTCGCGTGCGCGGCTGGCGAAGGAGGCGATCGAGGAGGTCGTTCCCATCCGGCGCTGCACGAAGGCGATGGCCGCCCGCACACGGTTCGCGCCGTGCGCCTTGGCCGACATGGGACGGTGCGTCGCCCCGTGCGATGGTCGCGTCGATCCCGAGCGTTACGGAGAGCTCGTCCGGAGGCTCGTCTCCTCCCTGACCTCCCCGGACGGGCTCCTCGGAGCGCTCGAACGACGCATGACCGACCTCGCCGATCAGGAACGCTTCGAGGAGGCGGGACTCGTGCGGGACCGACTGCGCGCCCTCGGCGATGCGCTCGCGCGCGAGCGTTCCGATGCCTGGCTCGTCGATGCGGGCGCTCTGACGATCGACGACGACGGTCATCTCCTCCGTTTCTCCGGCGGGGCGCTCGTGGGCGCCGAGCCCGCGGAGCCTTTCGGCCATCCCTGCAAGCGAGAACGGAGCGATGAGCTCTCCGTCATCCGCACGTGGTTCCGGACGCATCCGCCCCGCGTGCTGGCGTGCGACCGCGCCCCCGCCGAGCCCGTCGCGGGAGGAGCTGCGATCGCGCGCGTACAGGCCCGCACACGCGCGGCCGGCGAGGGTCGCGCCTAGACTCGAACGATGGGCTCGACGCCGCGCCGGAGGTTCCGCAACATCCTCGAAACCGTCGCCCGCGCCCGGCCTGAGATCGCGGACCCGGAAGCGCAGATCGTGGCGGGGCACGTGCTGATCGACGGCACGATCGTGACCAACCCTCGCTCGCTCGTGCGCGCCGATGCCTCCGTCGTGGTCCGCCTCCCCCGATCGCTCCGTGGCGAGGAGAAGCTCCGCGCGGCGCTCGCTGGGTTCGCGATCGACGTGACGGATCGCGTCTGCGTCGACCTGGGCGCGTCGGCCGGCGGGTTCACGCGGGTGCTCCTGGAGCGAGGCGCGTGTCGCGTATATGCGGTCGACGCCGGCCACGGGCAGTTGCGTGGCGAGCTGCGCAACGACGTTCGCGTCGTCAACCTGGAACGAACGAACCTCGCTGACGTGGCCGATCGAATCCCGCTCTCCGAGCCGATCGACGTGCTCACGATGGATCTCTCCTACCTCTCGGTGGCCTCGGCGGTCCCTCAGCTCGAGGGGTTGATGCTCGCAGCCGACGCCGAGCTGATCGCGCTCGTGAAGCCGATGTTCGAGCTGGGACTCGACTCCCCGCCGAAGGACGAGCGTTCGCTCGCTCGGGCCCGCAATCTCGCCGAAACCGGCGTTTCCTCGATGCCATGGAGCCTGCGGGGAACGATCCCGTCCCCGGTCACCGGCTCCAAAGGCGCTCGGGAGTGGCTCCTCCACGCGGTTCGGGACGGGCGCGAGGACGTCCGCCGGTAGACTGACCCGATGGATCGCGCGGTCATCCTGGAGGGCGCCCGGACCCCGATCGGGAAGTTCCTCGGCTCATTCGCGGAGATGTCCACGGTCGAGCTCGGAGCCCTCGCGGCGATCGAAGCGATGCGCCGCGCGAACGTCGAACCCGACCAGATCGACCAGACGATCGTCGGGCACGCGCGCCAGGCCGGGAACGGACCGAACACCGGCCGACAGGTGAGCGTCAACGCCGGTGTCCCCGTCGAGGTGAGCGCGTACAACATCAACATCGCGTGCGGTTCCGGCATGAAGGCCGTTCAGCTAGCGGCACAGCAGATCACGCTCGGCGAGAGCGAGGTCGTGCTCGCCGGCGGTATGGAGAACATGACCCGCGTGCCGTTCCTCCTTCCGCAGATGCGCCTGGGCTACCGGCTGGGCAACGCCGAGGTGGTCGACGGTATGTACCGAGACGGCCTGCTCGATCCGCTCTGTGGTCTGATCATGGGCGAGACCGCCGAGAACCTCGTCGATCGTTACGACATCTCCCGCGAAGAGCAGGATGCGTTCGCGCTCGAATCGCAACAGAAGGCCGCGGCAGGGGCGGCGGGCAGGGCGGCGGAGATGTTCCCCGTCGTCGCCCCCGGTCCGAAAGGGGCCACGATCACGGTGACCGAGGACGAACACCCACGTCCCGAGACCACGATGGCCACGTTGGCGAAGCTGCCGCCCGTGTTCCGGGAGGGCGGGAGCGTGACGGCCGGCAATTCGAGCGGGATCACCGACGGGGCGGCCGCCATGGTGCTGATGGCGGAAGCGCGGGCGGAGGCCGAAGGTCGCGAGCCGCTCGCCCGGGTGATCGGCATGTCGTGGGCCGGGGTGCCGCCCGAGATCATGGGGATCGGCCCGGTTCCGGCCACGAAGAAGGTCCTCGAGTCGACGGGACTTTCCCTGGCGGACATCGACCTGATCGAGGTGAACGAAGCGTTCGCCGCCCAGGTGATCGCCTGCGAACGCGAGCTGAAGTTCGACCGCGACCGGCTGAACGTCCGGGGTGGCGGGATCTCGATCGGCCATCCGATCGGCATGAGCGGCGCGCGCATCGTCCTGAGCCTGGCTTACGAGATGCGCGCACGCGGCGCCGGGCTCGGACTCGCGACGCTCTGTATCTCCGGCGGACAAGGTCTCGCCGTCGTCCTGGAACGCGCCTGAAAGGGGCATGAGACAGATGAGCGTGCATGCGGTCGTCTTGATCCAATGCGAGATCGACGAGATCTCCGAAGCCGCGCAGGCGATCGCCGACATCGACGGCGTGTCGGAGGTCTACTCCGTCGCCGGGGAGTTCGATCTGGTGGCGATCGTTCGTGTCGCCGCCCACGAGGAGCTCGCGTCGGTGATCCCCGGCGGCATCGGCAAGATCGAGGGCGTCGCTCGGACCGAGACGCTCATCGCCTTCCAGGTCCACTCGAAGCACGACCTGGAACGTCTCTTCTCGATCGGGTTCGAAGACAGCTAGTCTTCCTCAGACTAGGTGGCGGACCAGACGATCGCGATCGGCATCGCGGTCCGACCCCACTCCCCCAGGTCGTCGGGGTCCCGGCGTTGGTACTTGTCAACCAGCGATCGGCGCGCGAACAGATCTTCGTCCTCGTCGGTGATGGCACGAGCGGTCGTCATTCTCGTTTCGTCGCCCAACTCAACCTTGACCCGTGGGTCCGCTAACAGGTTGCGGACCCAATCGCTCCGCTCGCCTCCGCCAGACAGCAGATACAGGACGCCGCCTTCGAGCGCGAACCAGATCTCGATCCGATGCGGCGTGCCACTCCGGCGGCCCGTCGTGGTCAGGTAGCAGAAGTCGAGGGTAGCTGGGTCGGCGGTCACCGACTAGTGGACGGCCCACACGATCAAGGCGACCAGGACGACCGCCGCGACGACGAGCATCACGATGTCGGCCCGCTTGATCTTCCCCGGCTGCATCGCGTTGAACCCCACGACCAACCCCTTACACGCCGTAGTACTCGCGGAACTTCTCGGGCGAGAGCCAGTAGATGTGTTGGCGAACGGTCGACGCGAACGTCCGGGCCTCGGATGCATCTCGGCAGGCACGATCGAGCACGACCGCTCCCTCCGGGTCCTGGATCGTCACCCGCCACCCCGTCGTCGAATCCACGAGCGCCACGCGATATGCGTTCTCGGTCCGGACGGCCATCGGTCGCGACTAGCCGCGTCGGACGAGCCGGCTCTCGAGCCGGACCACTTGATCGCGGATCGGGTCGATCACCGAGCCTTCGTTCAGTGTGAACTCCGGATCAAGATCTGCGACGACCCGGAGTGCATCCTCGAACGCTGAGCCGGCGATCTGGGCACGCTCGATCGCGTCGACGAGCGTTGCGGCATAGTCCGCGTTGAATGGCTCTCCATCCCAGGGGCACTCCCCACCCGTCTCCACGACCTGCTCGATCATGAAGTCGCGGCCGTCGCGTTTGCACGTTCCCTTGATCTTCACGCGCTCTCCTTCTCGGTCACGAGCTCGAGCACCCGGTCGGCCAGCTCGAAGGGATCGACGGGTCGAACGAACCATGCATCGGCACCGGACCATTCCGCCAGCCAGACATCGTGCTTGCGTTCCAGCAGGATCACGATCACCCCGGTGAACGGGTCGTTGTCGTCCCGGAGCGCCTTCGCGAGAGCGAACGCCCCGGCTCGGCTTGCGATCTCGTCCGCGACCACGATCTGAGGACGGTCGCGCAGTGCCGCCCGGATGCCGAGCTCCCCGTTCTTCGCGGCCCGGAACCGCAGGGAGGAACCGATCCGGCGTTCGATGCTACGCACCGCGAGCGCCATCAGCTCGCGCGACTCGGGATCTGGCGACACGAGGAGGACGTCCACGGCGGGCATCGTACTATCCCTTCCGACCGGAACCCGTCGATCGGAGGGAGCGCGTGGAGAGCACGGGGAAGGCCGTCGCCGCCGAGTTCATCGGAACGTTCGCGCTCGTGTTCTTCGGCGCCGGCTCCGTGATCCTCGAGCTGAACGGACAGCTCGACCTGGTGGGGGTCGCCCTCGCGCACGGCCTGGTGATCGCGGTCATGGTTTCTCAGATGGGTCACCTCTCGGGGGGCGTCTTCAACCCTGCGATCCAGATCGCGCTGTGGGTGACCGGCAAAGCTCCCGGGCGCCGAGCGCTCGCCTATATGGGTGGCCAGTTCGCCGGGGCGGTGGTCGCAGCGTATGCGCTCCGGTTCCTCGTCCCGAAGCCACTCTTCGACGCCGCTTCGGGAGGGGTCCCATCCCTCGGGATCGGGATCTCACCGGGCAAGGCCATCCTCTTGGAGGCGGTCGGGACGTTCTTCTTGGTGTGGGCGGTCTTCGCGACCGTGATCGATCAACGCGGTCCGTTCCCCAGGACCGCCGGGTTCACGATCGGGCTGACGATCACGTTCGGGATCCTGGCCTTGGCGCCGTACACCGGTGCCGCGTTCAACGTCGCACGATGGTTCGGACCCGCGCTCGCCTCGGGTTCGTGGGCCGACTGGTACGTGTGGATCGTCGGTCCGATCGCCGGAGCCGTGCTCGCCGGGGTCGCGTACTGGACCCTGTACCTCCGCGACCGGGAACCGGTCGCCGTCGCGGAGGCACCCGCCTCCGCTCCCCGATGACGACCGACCTGTACCTCGACGCGGCGTCTGCCACGCCGCTCGTGCCCGCGGCGCGCGAGGCGATCGTGGCGGCGCTCGACACGTTCGGAGACCCGTTGAACATCCACGCGCCCGGGCGCGACGCGCGCCGTCTCATCGACGACGCACGCGGTGTGATCGCGGGGGCGATCGGGGCTCAGCCGGATGAGATCGTCTTCACGTCCGGGGGCACCGAGTCGGTCGCTCTCGCGATCTGGGGAGGCGTCCGCGCCGTCCGGGAGCTCGGCACGCGGATCGTCGTCGGAGCGGCCGAGCATCCAGCCGTAGGCGGCGTCTGCCACGTGTTGGAGAGCGATGGGTTCCAGGTGGTGATCATCCCGGTCGACGGGGACGGCCGTCTCGACATGGATCGGTACGCGCACGAGATCCGGGTCCCCGGGACGCTCCTGGCCAGCGTCCAGCACGCGAACCATGAGCTGGGCACGCTCCAACAGGTCGCCGAGGCGGCGCGACTCGCCCGCGAGGCCCGGATCCGCTTCCACACGGACGCCTGCCAGACCGTCGGGCGCCTGCCGGTGGATGTGGAAGGGCTCGAGGTCGACTTCCTGTCGCTCAGCGGCCACAAGTTCGGTGGCCCACCAGGCGTGGGGGTGCTCTACGTGCGCCGCGGCGTCGGTGTGACCGCCTACCCCTGCGGCGACGACCGAGAACGCAAGCGCCGTTCCGGGATGGAGAACACGCTGGGGATCGCGGGGATGGCTGCGGCGCTCACGGCATCGCTCGCAGACATGGCGGATCGTGCCGCCCGCGACTGGGCACTCACCGCACACCTGCGCGGACGGATCGCGGCGACGGTCCCCGGCGCGCGGGTCCACGGGCATCCCACGCATCGCGCCCCCCACCTCGTCTGTTTCAGCGTCGACGGCTTGGACCCGGCCACGCTCGCGATGGCGCTCGACGACCGCGGCATCCGTGTCGCAGCCGGATCGCTCTGCTCGGGACAGCCTGGGGATCCCTCCCCCGTGCTCGAACAGATCGGGTTCCCGAACACGTCGGGGTTCCGGGTGAGCCTCGGGCCCACGACGACCGCCGAAGACGTCGATCGGCTGCTGGATGTCCTCCCCGGGATCGTCGGTGAGCTCCGCGAGGTCGAATCGATCTCCGCGGAGGCCCTGGCACGGTTCCGCGCCCCCGAAGGCTAGGTCAGCCCACCGTCCAGGTGTCGCCCGAGTGCAGCAGCTTCCCCAGGTCCCCGGGCCCCAGCCGCTCCGTGGCGCGGGCGAGCTGCTCGGTCATCGCTTGTCCGTAGACCGGCCGTTCGAACTCGCGGAAGACCCCGATACACGTCGGTTCCGTCGGGCCGTGCGAGAGATGCGCGAGCGCGAACGCGAGCGAGGGGCGTCCGTGGGTGTCGTGGGCGATGATCCGCTCCTCCGGGGTGTCGGCGGTGTTCGCGATCACGAGCCGACCGTTCTCTCCCACCGTCACGCACCGCGTGCCCTCGTCGAACACGATCGGTTCCCCGTCGACCAGCCGGATCTGGTTGTGCACCCCTTGCGGCTTCTCTCGCAGCACATCGAACGCACCGTCGTTGAACACGTTGCAGTTCTGGTAGATCTCGACGAACGCGGTCCCTTGATGCGCCGCGGCTTGCCGCAGCACGGTCGTCAGATGTTGACGATCGTTGTCCAGCGTTCGCGCCACGAACGTGGCCTCGGCGCCTAGCGCAACCGCGATGGGGTTGAACGGATGGTCGATCGAGCCGAACGGCGTCGACTTCGTGACCTTCCCCTCCTCGCTGGTCGGCGAGTACTGGCCCTTCGTCAGCCCGTAGATCTGGTTGTTGAACAGCAGGATCTTGATGTTCACGTTCCGCCGCAGCGCGTGGATCAGGTGGTTGCCGCCGATCGACAGCCCGTCACCGTCGCCGGTGACCACCCACACCGCGAGCTCGGGGTTCGCCGTCGCGATCCCGGTGGCGAGCGCAGGAGCGCGCCCATGGATCCCGTGCATCCCGTACGTGTCCATGTAGTAGGTGAAGCGGCCGCTGCAGCCGATCCCCGACACGAACACCGTCTTGTGCGGCTCGATGCCAAGCTCGGGCATGAAGCCCTGCACCGCGGAGAGGATCGCGTAGTCGCCGCAGCCTGGACACCAACGCACTTCCTGGTCGGAGGTGAAATCCTTCTTGGTCAGCGTGCCGACGGCCGAGCCGTCATCCATCTCACTCATCCAGCATCCGTTCGATCTCTCGTTCCAGGTCCTCCGCGAAGATCGGGATCCCCTGGACCTTGGTGAAGCTCGTCGCGTCCACCAGGAACCGGGCACGTACGAGCAGGGACAGCTGGCCCGCGTTCATCTCCGGGATCAGCACCTTCGGGTACGCGCGAAGCACGTCGCCGATGTTCGCCGGGAACGGGTTCAGGTGACGGAGGTGCGCGGTGGCGACCTTCCGGCCGCTCTCCCGGGCGCGGCGTGCCGCCGCCCGGATCGTACCGAGTGACGAGCCCCAACCCAGCACCAGCAGCTCGGAGTCGCCGTCGGGATCCTCGACCTCCAGGGGCGGGATGTCGTCGGCGACCTTCGCCACCTTCGCCGCGCGGAGCTGCGTCATGCGCTCGTGGTTCAATGGGTCGTAGCTGATGTTGCCGGTGCGGTCCTCACGCTCGAGGCCGCCGATCCGATGCACCAAGCCCAGCGTTCCCGGAACGGCCCAAGGCCGGGCGAGGTTCTCATCCCGCACGTACGGGAGGAACGCATCTCCGTTCGAAGGCGTGGTCGCGAACCGCGGCTCGATCGTCGGCAGCGAATCAACGTCAGGGATCCGCCACGGCTCTGACGAGTTCGACAGGAACGTGTCGGACAGGATGATCACCGGCGTGCGGTAGGTCACCGCGATCCGTGCCGCCTCGATCGCCGTGAAGAAGCAGTCCGCGGGTGACGATGGAGCGACGATCGGCATCGGCGACTCCCCGTGCCGGCCGAACATCGCCAGCAGCAGGTCGCTCTGCTCGGTCTTGGTCGGCAAACCGGTCGACGGGCCGCCCCGCTGCACGTCCACGATCACCATCGGGAGCTCCATGATCACCGCGAGCCCGAGGGTCTCAGCCTTCAGGTCCATGCCAGGGCCACTGGTGCCGGTCACGGCGAGATGGCCCGCGAACGCCGCCCCCAGGGCGACGTTCGCCGCCGCGATCTCGTCTTCTGCCTGGAGCGTGATCACGCCGAAGTTCTTGTGACGTGAGAGCTCGTGGAGCAGCTCGGACGCCGGCGTGATCGGGTAGCTCGCGTAGAACAGCGGCAGACCGCTCCGGTCGCTCGCGGCGATCAGTCCCCACGCGAGCGCCGTGGCGCCCGCGATGTTGCGGTAAGTGCCGGGATCGGCCGGCGCGGCCTTCACCGAGTACGAATGGGCGAAAAGCTCGGTCGTTTCCCCGAAGTTATAGCCGGCCTTGAACGCCGCGACGTTCGCGTCGAAGATCTCCTGCTTCCCACCGAACTTCCGTTCCAGCCAGTTGATCGTGGTCTCGACCGGTCGCCCGTACATCCACGAGAGCAGGCCCAGCGCGAACATGTTCTTCGCGCGTTCGGCCTCCTTCTTCCCGATGCCGATGTCCTCCGTCGCCCGGACCGTGATGGAGGTCATCGGGACCTTGTACACCTGGTAGCCGTCGAGCGTGCCATCCGTTACGGGGTCACTCGTGAATCCCGCCTTCTCGATGTTCCTCGGGGTGAACGCGTCCTCGTTCACGATCACGGTGCCGCCGCGGACGACCTTGTCGAGGTCGGCCTTCAGCGCCGCGGGGTTCATGGCCACCAAGACGTCAGCGTGATCGCCCGGGGTGGTGATGTCCGTCGACGCGAACTGGATCTGGAACGCCGAGACGCCGTGGACGGTCCCGGCCGGCGCCCGGATCTCCGCGGGGAAGTCGGGAAGGGTGGCCAGGTCGTTGCCGAGCACCGCGGTTGCGCTCGTGAATCGGTCGCCCGTGAGTTGCATCCCATCGCCCGAATCGCCGGCGAACCGGATGACGACGCGTTCCTTCTCTTCGACGGTCTTGGGCATCTCCAGGCCTTGCGGCGAGCTCCTCTGACGAGATCGGGGGTCGGTGCGGCACCTAGCGTAACGCCCCCGGCGGTCTGCAGCGGGGACATCGCAACTTCTCCAGGTATCGTGTCCGCCCATGCAGACCAGACGACTGGGCAGCCACGGACCCGAGATCAGCGTCATCGGTTTCGGCGCATGGGAAGCGGGCGGGGACGCGTGGGGTGCGAACGAGTCGGAAGCAGCGGTGATCTCCGCCATGCACACCGCCCTGGAAGCGGGCATCGACTGGATCGATACCGCCGAGGTGTACGGCAACGGCGTGTCCGAGACCATCGTCGGGAGAGCGGTCGCCGGGCGTCGCGACGAGGTCCTGATCGCCACGAAGGTCGCGCCCGCGCACGAGGGGTCTGGCTTCCTGCCTGATCAGGTCAAGACCGCATGCGATGACTCGCTGGGCCGCCTCGGCATCGACGTGATCGATCTGTACCAGCTGCACTGGCCGGACGCGGAAGGACCCCCGATCGAGGAAACCTGGGGTGCGATGTGCGACCTGCAGGACGCCGGCAAGGTTCGGTTCCTCGGTGTCTCGAACTTCGACCGCGCGCTGATCGAGCGATGCGGGTCGGTTCGCCATGTCGACTCTCTCCAACAGGAGTTCTCGATGCTCTCTCGGGACGACCGCGAGTTGCTCCGCTGGTGCGGCGAGATCGGAACGGGTGTCGTGTCGTATGGCCCGTTGGGCTTCGGACTGCTGACCGGCAAGGTCTCACCTGAGCAAGCGGCGTCGGCAACGGACTGGCGCCGGTCCGACGAGGGACCGTTCACCGACGAGAACCTCGAGCGCGACTTCGTGATCGTCGACGGGCTTCGCCCGATCGCGGATCGGGTCGGCATCACGATGGCGCAGCTCGCGCTCGCCTGGAACATCGCCCAGCCAGGGGTCACCTCGGCGATCGCCGGGAGCCGTAACCCGGATCACACGCGGGACAACGCAGCAGCCGGTGCGGTGACGCTGGATGGGGCGACCCTGACCGAGATCGGCGCCCTGCTGGCCTGACCCGCTCAGGCCTCGATCGAACTGGTCAGGTCGCGGATCCGGCGCACGATCCCGTCCAAGATCTTCAGGGCGATCTGCGGTTCGGCCTTGAGCAGTCGCACGAGCGTCCGGCGGAAGAGGCGTACGGCGGTGAGCGGCGTCTGCGCGATCACGGTCGCGCTCCGCGGTGACCCGTCGAGCACCGCGACCTCGCCGAACACCTCTCCAGGGCGGATCGTGCCGAGGCGTCGCTTCCCTTGAAGCACCGTCGCCTCGCCGGACAAGACGACGAACATCGTCTCTCCTAGCATCCCCTCCTGAACGATCGGCTGCCCCACGGCGAACGAGACGACATCGGTGTCTTCAGCCAGGCGCTCGAGCTCCTTCTTCGAAAGGGTCGAGAAGAACGGCACCTGTGCGAGCGCCGTCGCCGTCTGGCGCCGGGTCCGGCGGATCGCCTGCTCGGGTTGCCGATCGGCCGATATCGGCCGCCGGCCGCGCATGATCATGTCAGGGCCGCTCTGGCTCACCCGCGAAGCCTACCCCGCCCGACCCCGGCGGCGCGACCACGCGACGAACCGTGACCGTTGGTCAGGTCGTTCGTACGACGGCTAGGGTGACCGGGTGACGCGAGCCGACGACCTCCGTTCGCTCCTCGCCGAGCGCATCGTCATCCTGGACGGCGCTTGGGGTGTGCTGCTGCAAGGTCGTGGGTTGACCGAGGAGGAGTTCCGGGGTGAGCGTTTCCGCGATCATCCGCGCGACGTCAAGGGCGACCCCGACCTGCTGAACCTCACCCAGCCGGGCATCGTCGCGTCGCTGCACGACGCGTACTTCGAGTCGGGCGCGGATATCGCCACGACGAACACGTTCACGGCCACATCCGTGGGCCAGGCCGACTACGGGCTCCAAGGAGCGGTCTACGAGATGAACGTCGCGGGCGCGCAGCTCGCCGTGGCATCGGCGGCGCGTTACGCAGACCGATTCGTCGCTGGCTCCGTCGGACCGCTGAACGTGACCCTGTCGATGTCACCGAAGGTCGATGAGGCCTCCTTCCGCACCAACTCCTTCGACCAGGTGTACGAGGCGTACGCCCAACAGATCCGCGGCCTGCGCGAGGGCGGCGTGGACCTGCTGCTGATCGAGACGATCTTCGACACGCTGAACGCGAAAGCCGCGATCGCGGCCGCGATCGACGTGGCGCCCGAACTACCGCGATGGATCTCGGTCACGATCGTCGACCGCAGCGGCCGCACGCTCTCCGGACAGACGATCGAGGCGTTCTGGGCGTCGATCGAGCATTCGGAGCCGATCCTCGTCGGAGTCAACTGCTCGCTCGGCGCGACCGAGATGCGCCCGTACATCGAAGGGCTCGCGCGGGTCGCCTCGGTGCCCACCAGTTGCTATCCGAACGCCGGACTGCCGAACGCGTTCGGCGGCTACGACGAGGCGCCGGAGACGACGAGCGGCCTCCTCGGGGAGTTCGCGCACGCCGGGCTCGTGAACCTCGTCGGTGGCTGCTGCGGCACCACGCCCGACCATATCCGGATGATCGCGGACACGGTCCGGGACATCGCCCCTCGGGACCTCCCGTCGACCCAGGAGCGGTTCACGACGCTCAGCGGACTCGAGCCGTTCCGGATCACCCCGGAGACCGGATTCGTGATGATCGGCGAACGCACGAACATCACCGGCTCAGCGAAGTTCCGCCGCTTGATCGAATCGGGCGACTTCCAGAGCGGGGTCGACATCGCGCTGGAACAGGTCCGCAGCGGCGCCAACGTGATCGACGTGAACATGGACGCCGACCTCCTCGACTCCGAGAAGGCGATGACCACGTTCCTGAACCTGATCGCGACCGAGCCTGAGATCGCGCGTGTCCCGATCATGGTCGACAGTTCGAAGTGGTCGGTGATCGAGGCCGGTCTGAAGTGCGTCCAGGGCCGCGGCATCGTGAACTCGATCAGCTTGAAGGAGGGCGAAGAGGACTTCCTGGCGAAGGCCCGTCGGATCAAGCGCTACGGCGCCGCGGTCGTCGTGATGGCCTTCGACGAAGAAGGGCAGGCGGGCACCGTCGACCGGAAGATCGAGATCTGCGAACGCGCCTACCGGGTGCTGACGCGAGACGTCGGCTACGACGCGTCCGACATCATCTTCGACCCCAACATCCTGGCGATCGCGACCGGCATGGAGGAGCACAGCGATTTCGCGAAGGCGTTCATCGAGGCGACGCGTGAGATCAAGCTCCGTTGTCCCGGAGCGAAGGTGAGCGGTGGCGTGTCGAACCTCTCGTTCTCGTTCCGCGGGAACGAGCCCGTTCGTCAAGCGATCCATTCGGCGTTCCTCTATCACGCGCGGGCCGCGGGCCTGGACATGGCGATCGTGAACGCCGGGCAGCTCCCGGTCTACGACGACATCCCGAAGGACCTCTTGGAGCACGTGGAGGACATCATCTTCAACCGTCGTCCCGACGCCACCGAGCGGATGGTCACGTTCGCCGAGACCGTGAAGGGCGGCGGGGTCGTCCGCGAGCAGGACCTCACGTGGCGCGAGGGCCCGGTCGAGGAACGGCTCTCGCACGCGCTCGTCCACGGCATCGTCGATTTCATCGAGGACGACACGGAGGAGGCCCGCAGTAAGTACGACCGGCCGCTCGAGGTCATCGAGGGACCGCTGATGGACGGCATGAAGATCGTCGGTGATCTGTTCGGAGCCGGGAAGATGTTCCTCCCGCAAGTGGTCAAGAGCGCACGCGCGATGAAGCGCGCCGTGGCCTACCTCCAGCCGTTCATGGAGGCCGAGAAGGAGGCCCTGGGAACCGAGGCGCGAGCCCAAGGGAAGATCGTGCTCGCCACCGTGAAGGGAGACGTCCACGACATCGGGAAGAGCATCGTGGGGGTGGTGCTGGGCTGCAACAACTACGCCGTGATCGACCTCGGCGTGATGGCGCCCGCCGATCTGATCCTCGATACCGCGCTCCAGGAGCGATGCGACATCGTGGGATTGTCCGGATTGATCACCCCGTCGCTCGATGAGATGGTGAACGTCGCGAGCGAGATGGAACGCCGAGGGATCGATCTTCCTCTCCTGATCGGCGGCGCCACCACCTCCCGTCAGCACACCGCGGTGCGTATCGCCCCCCGATATTCGAACCCGACGGTGCATGTGATCGACGCGTCCCGCGTGGTCGGTGTCGTGTCGTCGCTCCTGGATCCCGACCGCAGGGCGGCGCTGGATCGCGATAACCGTGAGCTCCAGGAGACGCTCCGCCGCCAACACGCCGAGCGCGAGAAGACCCCACTCCTGCCCTACCGCCAGGCCAGGGAGCGCCGCGCTCCGATCGACTGGCGGCCGGAGGATCTTCCCGCCCCGTCGTTCCTCGGGACGAGGGTCGCTGAGCCCGGCATCGCCGAGCTCCGCGAGACGATCGACTGGACCTTCTTCTTCACGGCATGGGAGTTGAAAGGTCGGTTCCCGGCGATCCTGGATCATCCGTCGCACGGCGCCGCCGCCCGTGAGCTGTACGAACACGCCCTCGAGCTCCTCGACCGGATCGAGTCCGAGGAACTGCTGCAACTCCGGGGCGTGTTCGGGTTCTGGCCCGCGAACGCGGAGGGAGACGACATCGTGCTCGGGAACGGCGTCGTCTTCCCCATGCTTCGACAGCAGGCCGTGAAGGGCGACGACCGCCCCAACCGGTCGCTCGCGGACTTCATCGCACCGGCAGAGACGGACCTCCGCGATCACATCGGCGCGTTCGCCGTCACCGCGGGTCTGGGCGTGGACGACCTGGTCAAGCGGTTCGAGGCGGAGCACGACGACTACCAGGCCATCATCGCCAAGGCGCTGGCCGACCGGCTCGCTGAGGCGTTCGCGGAGCACCTGCACCAGGAGGCGCGACTCGCCTGGGGCTACCAGACCGCGCGGCAGCCGAACGCCGAGCTGATCGCCGAACGGTACCGCGGGATCCGGCCGGCGTTCGGGTATCCCGCCTGCCCCGATCACAGCCTGAAACGCCGTCTCTTCGATCTCTTGGGCGCGAGGGAGCTCGGGCTCGATCTCACCGAGACGTGCGCGATGACGCCCGCTGCGTCGGTTTCGGGGCTCTACTTCGCACACCCCGACGCCCGGTACTTCAACGTGGGGAAGATCGCGAAGGATCAGCTCGAGGACTACGCGCGTCGGCAGGGTGAGAGCATCGCCGAAGCTGAACGCTGGCTCCGCCCGAACCTGTCGTACGACACGGCCTGACCGGCGCGATCGCTCAGGCCGGTCCGGACATGCGGACCCGCCCGACCCCACTGGTAGCCTCGCGCGGATGGGCACCCACTTCTGGCATCCCTTCGCCGACATGGCGGCGGTCTCCGCGAGCGGCGAACTCGTCCTCACCCGTGGGGAGGGCGTGCACGTCTGGGATGAGTCCGGGCGTCGCTACCTCGACGCGACCGCCGGGCTCTGGTTCGCGAACGTCGGGTGGGGACGGCGCGAGATCGCTGACGCCGCGGCCGCGCAGATGGCTTCACTCCCCGCGTACTCGACGTTCGGCGACTTCTCGAACCGGCCGGCCTCCCAGCTCGCCGAGCGCGTCAGCTCGCTCGCCCCGGTCGCCGACAGCCGGGTCTTCCTGACGAGCGGTGGATCGGACTCGATCGATACGGCGACGAAGATGGCCCGCCGCTTCTGGCAGTTGGTCGGCCAGCCCGAGCGCACCGTGCTCATCCGGAGGGAGCACGCGTATCACGGCATGCACACCGCGGGCACCAGCCTGGCCGGCATCCCCGCGAACGCTGCCGGGCACGGAGAGCTGATCGAGGATGTCGTTCAGGTCCGATGGGACGACGCCGACGATCTCCGCACGACGATCGAAGACGTCGGTACGTCACGCGTGGCCGCCTTCTTCTGCGAACCCGTGCTCGGTGCGGGCGGCGTGCTCCCGCCCCCGGACGGCTACCTCGCGAAGGTCCGCGATCTCTGCCGCGAGACCGGGGTCCTGTTCGTGGCCGACGAGGTGATCACCGGGTTCGGACGATGTGGCTCCTGGTTCGCGAGCAGCCGCTGGGAGCTTCAGCCCGACATCATCACGTGCGCGAAGGGGATCACGAGCGGGTACCTCCCGATGGGCGCGACGATCGCCGCCCCTTGGGTCGCCGAGCCGTTCTGGGCCGAGGGCGCGGGGATGTGGCGCCATGGCTATACGTACTCGGGCCACGCGGCCGCTGCCGCCGCGGCGCTCGTCAACCTGGACATCCTGGAGCGCGAGGGGCTCTGTGAGCGAGCGCGGGATCTCGAGTCCTCGCTCGCGACGGCGCTCGCGCCGCTCGCAACGCACCCCTCGGTCGCCGAGATCCGAGCGGGCACCGGCGTGCTGGCCGCGGTGCAACTCTCCCCCGACGCGATCGCTCAGGACCCGTCGCTGCCCGCCCGCGTGGTGGCGGCCTGCCGGGACGCCGGCGTGCTCACACGAGCCTTGGCGACGGGGGCGTTGCAGATCTCGCCGGCGCTCGTGATCGACGATGCAGATCTCCTCGAGCTCGTCGACGGCTTGCGCGTCGGGCTCGACGCCGTCGGCTTAAGACGGCGGAAGCTGCGGGGGGCTCCGGGGCGATCTGCGCCGCCATCTGGTGGATCGCCTTCGTGAGCTCCAGGATCTTCTTGGAGAGCTCGAGGAGCTGTTCGTTCTGCTGCTCCTCTAGTTGAACGGATCGATACTCCTGAGCGGCCAAAAGGGCTCGCCGGTCGTCGGCCCGGTTCTGACTGATCATCACGAACGTCGACAGGAAGATCGCTTCGAGCGACACGATCATCGTGAGCAGCCCGAACGGGTAGTGCTCGATACCGAAGATGATCCACGCCGCGAACCACGCGATGTGGAGGTAGACGAACGGCATCGATCCCGCGAACGCCGTGATCTTGTCTGCGATGCGGTTCTGGATGCTCCGCGCTCGCTCACGCTGGTGACTCGCGAGAGCGGGATGCACGAGTGTCGTCGGATCCGGCGCGGGTTGCGCCCACCTCGGTCCTCCTTCGTCAGGACAGGATCGAGGGTAAGCCGCGGAACGGGGAAGCTGGGGACCTAGTGGAACGAACCACCGCAGGCGCACGAGCTCTGGGCGGCGGGGTTGTCGATCGTGAAGCCCGACTGCTCCAAGGTGTCGACGAAGTCGATCGTCGCCTGGCTCAGATACGGAACGCTCATCTTGTCGATCACGACCCGGACGCCGTGCTGCTCCTCGGTCTGATCCTTCTCGCTGATCTGGTCGTCCAGGAACATCGCATAGCGAAGACCCGAGCATCCGCCGGGCTGGACGGCGACCCGCAGGGCGATATCGTCGCGGCCCTCCTCGACGAGGAGTTCCTTCACCTTGCCGGCGGCGTTCTCGGTCAGGCTGATCATCGGTCCTCCGCTGCGATCGGGGGCGGTGCCGGTCCCAGTGTAGCTGCCGGAGCGCCTTCAGCCGAGGAGCCACTCACTCCTCGGCGAACGACGCCGAGGCCGCCCCGGTCACCCGCTGGAGGTCCGCGGGGGTGAGGGGGAAGACGGCGTCGGGGGTTCCCGCGGCCGCCCAGACCTCCGGCCACGCCAGCAGGTCCGGGTCCACGACCGCAGTGAGGCGTTGCGGATACCCCAGCGGCGGCGTGCCGCCGACGGCGAACCCCGTCGCCGCCCGCGCCTCCTCGGGTGTCGCGCGCCGCACGTCACGGGCTCCGAGGACGGCGCTCAGCTTCACCTCGTCCACCCGGTTCGACCCGCTCGTGAACGCCATCACGGGCCGGCCGTCCGCCATGAACACGAGCGACTTCACGATCTGTCCGACGTCGCAGCCGATGGCGCTAGCCGCGTCGTCCGCCGTCTTGGTTCCCTCCGGGAACCGGCGCACCTGAGGATCCAACCCGAGGAGCTGCGCCGCCTCCAGGAACCGCTCGATCGCGCCGCTCACGTTCTTCCCCCCATGGCCAGGTCGAGATCATCGGCGATCTCCGCGGCGAGTTGCGCGAGACATCTTCGGGCGTCGGCGAATGCCTCCTCTCGCCCGAACCGCTCGACCAGCGATCGGACCGATACGTCCGGATCGGTCGCCACGAGCTCTCGATCGCCGCAGAGGACGACAGCGGGCTTCGACAGCTCCCGCGCGAGATGCAACACGCCCGCGGGTGCTTTCCCCCGGAACGACTGCGCGTCGAACCGACCCTCGCCGGTGATCACCAGGTCGGACCGAGCCGTCCGCGATGGCAGATCCACCGCCTTCATCACCACATCCACCCCCGGCCTCACGCGGGCACCGAGGAACGCCATCAAGCCGAACCCCAGCCCGCCGGCCGCGCCGGCCCCGGGCTCATCGCGGAGGTCGATCCCGAGATCCCGGTGCACGACCGCCGCGAGATGCCCGAGCGCTCGATCGAGCATGGCGACATCATCGGGGGTCGCTCCCTTCTGTGGCCCGTAGACGGCGCTCGCGCCGCTCGGCCCGGTGAGCGGATTGTCGACATCGGTCGCGGCGATGCACACGACGCGGTCGATCCGACGGTCTAGCCCCGTCGCATCGATCCTCGCGAGTCCGGCGAGCGCCTCGCCCCCTGGCGGAAGCTCGGCCCCCGCCCCGTCCAGCATCCGGACGCCCAGCGCCTGAGCCATCCCAGCCCCCCCATCGTTCGTCGCGCTCCCGCCCAATCCCACGATCAATCGAGCGGGGTCTCGGTCGAGCGCGAGCCGGATCAGCTCCCCGGTCCCGCGGGTCGAGGTCCGGCGGGGGTCGCGCCGACCGACCCCGAGCAACGCCAGCCCCGAGGCGCTCGCCATCTCGACGATCGCGACCCGCTCCGCGCCGCCGCGGGCGATCCCGAACGCCGCCCGTACGTCGTCGCCGAGCGGTCCGGCGACGGTGGGACGGATGACCTCCCCGCCGAGTGCCTCCACGAGGACGTCCATCGTGCCCTCGCCGCCATCGGCCATCGGAGCGAGATCCAGATCGTCCTGGGGCCGGGCTCGCCGCCAGCCGCTCCCGATCGACTCGGCGGCCTGCTGTGCGGTGAGGGTGCCGCGGAACTTGTCGGGAGCCACCAAGACGCGCATCCGGCCGATGCTACGATTCCGCGCCGGGCCTGACGCCCGAGTACCGCTGTTCAGGAAGGATCGCTGATCGCGTGAGTGTGGCGAAGGAAGAGCTGATCGGGATCGCCCACGCCGAACGACAGCGACTCGGCCGTACGATCCAATACAGCGCGCCCGCCATCTGGGAGGAGCCGAGCGTCTGTGAAGGCTGGTGGAACCGCGACATCATGGCGCACCTCGCCGGGCAGGACACCGCTGCCGCCCAGCTGATGAAGGGCGATCCCCCGGTCGAGTTGGACGAGTACCGATCGTCCCTCGGCGACGAACCCTTCGACGTCGAGGGCCTCAACGCGTTCCTCGTCAACCATCGGAGCGCGGCCCCGTACCGCGAGATCATCGACACCTGGGGTCAGGCCGCCGAGTCGTTCTTGGCCTTCGCCGCACTCCTCTCGGAGGACGAGTGGCGCGACCGCCGGTCCCCGTGGCTCTCGGGCTCGATCGCACCCCGGTATCTGATCCAGTCGCGGATCGTGGAGTGGTGGATCCATGGCGAGGACATCCGAGCCGCGGCCGCGCTCGATCCGGGGTTCCAGCATTGGCCGATCCACCTCACCGTGGACATGGGGATCCGGATGCTGCCCTGGGTCCTCGAGCAAGCGGGGATCGACCTCCAGGGGCGGAGCGTGCAGGTCGACCTCGAGGGAGCCGGCCAGGGCTCGTGGCATTGGGGCCTGGGAGCGGGGGAGACGCCGACGGCGGGCAAGAAGGCCGACGCGTTCATCCAGGGACGGGCTCCCCAGTTCGCGCTCGTCGCCGGACGACGCCTCTCCGCCGACGACGTCCTCGAACCCGGCGTGGTCGTCTTGGGTGGCGACACCGACGTCGCCGAGCTCGTGCTCCGGCATGTCCGTGCCTTCGTCTGACGCCTTCCGCAAGCCGGAACACCTTCTGGTTCGTACCCCTTGCGAGTACCGTGCTGCGGATGCGAGCCAGAGAGCCTGAGTCTGACAGCGCCCTGATGCGGCGCTTCGCTCAGCGCGACCTGCCGGCTGCCGACGCGCTCTACGCCCGGTTCTCGTCCAGGATCTACGGATTGGGGATCGTGATGCTCGGGAGCGATGCCGCGGCACAGGATCTGGTGCAGGACACGTTCGTGAAGCTCTGGAGGAGCGCCGACCGCTACGACGCGTCCAGGGGGAAGCTCGAGACGTGGGTGCTGTTGGTCGCACGCTCGCTCGCGATCGACGCGTTGCGGCGCCGCGTCCTCGAAGCCAGGTCCCTCGAGACGCTCGGCCCTCCCCTCGAGGCCGACCCCCGGCCGCAGCCCGACGACGTCGCGGCTACCGCTGACCTCGTCGATCGGGCGCGCCGGGCGATGCAACGACTCTCCGGAGAGCAGCGGGCAGCCCTGGAGCTCGCCTACTTCGGCGGCAAGACCAGCGCTGAGGTGGCCGAACTCGAAGGGATCCCGATCGGGACGGCGAAGACCCGGATCCGCTCTGCGCTACTGCGGCTGCGCGAGACCATGGCGGAGGAACAGCGTGACGTGTGACGAGGTACGCGAGCTCCTGCCGGAGCATCTGCTCGGGACCCTCGAAGGGCCTGAGGACCTCGAGGTGCGCCGGCACCTCCGGGGTTGCTCGGGATGCCGCGCCGAGATGACGGCGTTGGCCGACGGCGTGGCGTCCTTCGCGCGAGCGGCCCACGATCGCACGCCGCCCGACGGCTTGCACGATCGGGTCGTCACGATCCTCCAACAGGAGTGGCAGGATGCGGACGATGCTGCTCCAGCTGCTCCGGTCGGCGCGCGTCGTTGGTTCGCGACGGCGGCCGCGATCCTGGTGCTCGTCGCTGCGATCGGTTGGGGGGCGCTCCAAACCCATCGCGCGACGGTCGCTGCCGACGCGGCGAACAGCTACCACACCCTCCTCACGACTCTCGGGGGCAAAGAGTTCCGGATCGGGACGCTGCATGCCGCGGGCGAGCAGCCCGTCCACGGAAGCGTGGTCCTGTACGACTCATCCGTCGGTCAGTCTTGGGGGGTCGTGCTCGTTCGGGCACCCGGCATGACCGGCACCGCCACGGTCACGCTGGAGTCTGCGGACGGCCGGACGATCGACGTGCATCCGCTGGAGTTCGGGCTGGACGGCGATGGCGCAACGTGGATCGTCACGTCGAGCGAACTCACGGACTTCACGCGCGTGCGGGTCACGAGTCAAGATGGCACGCCGCTCGCGTCCGCGACGATCCACGTGGCCTAGTCGCTCGGCCGCCGGACCACCAGTCGCCGGACGTTCCGAGGCTCCGCCCCGAACCGATACTTGTACGCGTAGTCCCCCTTCAGCAGATCGAAGGCCGAGCACCCGTCCTCGATCGCCAAGCGGATGTCCTCCCCGACGAGCACCATGCCGGGACCGAGCTGCTGCAGCTCCCGATCGAACGCGGAGTTGTAGAGGAAGAACGTGCCACCGAAGTTGAACCCGATCGTCCCCGCGGCCTTCACCCCCCCCACCTCGATGAACGTGAGCCGGAAGATCCCCTGTGGTCCGAACGCCTCCCCCAGTCGCCGGAAGAAGATCTCCATGCCCGGCTGCATGAACACCCCCTTCGGACCCTCGCTCATCCGATGGAGCTCCACGAACCGGTCGAGGAACGGGATCAACGTCTCCTCGGTTGCCGACACGATGCGGAAGGGACCCGTCTCTGCCTCGAGCTTGCGCGCCTTCCGCTTGATCTCGTGCCGGAGCTTGGCGGGCAGGCCTTCCAGGTAGGCGTCCCAGGAAGGCGCGAGCGGCAAGAACGGCGCGATCCCGTTCTGATCCTCGGTTTCATCCACCGAGAGCCCTTCCGCCGCAGCGGTATCGTGCAGGAGACCGATCCATGCCCGATCCTCGGCGAGACCCCGCAGGTCGGCCGTCCGCCAGTCGTCACGGCCGAGGAGTGCCAGCCAGAGTGCACGGGCGACCTCCGGCTGCGTCTCAGGGAGACCGACCGGACCCATGTAGTCCGTGACCTCGGTCCCCCCCAAGAATCGAAGCGTCCCCTCGATCCGTTCGAACGCCACGGCGGCGACCTGCGTTGCATCGTCGAGCTCGGCGAACGCGAGCAGGAGATGCTCCGGTCGTTCTCCGAACTCCTCCCAGTACAGCTTCAGGTAGTCCGGCGTGTGGAAGAACGTTCCGGCCGGGTCCGCCTCGACGAGGGCCGACCACTCGCGGCGTTGGAAGTCACGTGGATCCTCGGAGAACACGATGCGCACGGCGCCCCATGCTACCGGCGCATCCGTTCACCACGAGCCGCCGCCGCCCCCACCGCCGCCGCCCCCGGAGAAGCCACCACCACCGAAGCCGCTCGAACCCGAGCCGCTCGGCGTTGAGGCGATCATGCCTCCGGTGGTGACCGAGAAGTCATCGAGCGTTCGGCCGAAGTCGGCGTAGAGGAACGGCCTGCTCGAGCGGTACCACGTCGTATCGGGAGGCATCTGCCCCAGACCCTCGAACGCCTTCGCCCACTTCTCGGTGCAACCGAACACGATCGCGTACGGCAGGAACGTCGTGAACACGTTCTGCTGCTCGGCCCACTGCGCCATGTGGGTATCCGCGGTCTCGATCACGGTCCGGAACCCACCGACGCGTCGAGCGATCGCCGTGCCTTTCGCCGTCCTCCGGGGCATCCACCGGGCGCCGATCGTCAGCAGCACTCCGCCGACGATCACCGGGATCCCGAGCAGGCCGGCATGCGTCCACCGGGCGAGCACGAACGTGAGCCCGACACCGATGATCAGCAGCAGGGTCCCCAGCGCGTGCCAGGCGTCCCGGACTTTGTCGGGCCGCTTGATGAACCACCCACGCTTCACCGCATCGCCGTAGAGCTCGTCCTCGACCTTCTCCAGGTGGACCGAGAACGTCTGCTTCAGGCTCGACAGCGTGACGTCCGTCCCGGTCTCGAACAGGCTCGTCAACAGGGTGCCTTCGTACGTGAGGAGGTCGTCGTCGGCCTTCTCGGTCCGGTGCAACGTCCAATCGGGCTTGCCGAACCATCCCTCTTTGGGGATCTCCTCGATCGTCAGGTAGCCACGCACCGCTAGGTCGATGATGGTCGCCGTGACGTCGAGCGTGTTCGCACGCTCGTCGACGATCGTGCCCACCTGCCCGGGCCGAAGATCGTCGGGTGGCGCGAACTCCACCGGGGCGACCCCGCGTTCGAACAACGGCACCGCCTGATCGTCGCCACCGGCGTTGCCCATCACCTGATCCACGGGAGACCCCACGTAGCGCCGATCCCGACCCCTGCTCCACAGGAGCACACCGAAGCCGGCCGCCAGCACGACCAGGATCCCCGCTGAGAACCCGACCGTTGCGGGGGTTCGTGAGAACGCCCGGTCCAAGCTCCAGCGCTCATCGAGCCGGGGACGCGGCGTGTCGACGGCGTCCTTCGGTTGCGAGACGACCACGGTGAGTGCCTGGTACGGGAACAACGCCCCTTGCGAGAAGTGCGCGGTCGTCCCCTTCGCCTTCGCTCGATCGCATGGCGCGTGGGAGCCGATGGATCCGGTGAAGCACGCGACCTGTTGGATGACGCCGGGCGCGGTCACCGTCACGGTCGCATCGGAGATCGGGACGTCCCACTCGGTCCCGATGGCGTTCCAGTAGAGCTCGTCATGATCGGCGAACCCGTTGAGCGCTGCCTGCACCGTGTAGACGATCCGGTAGGTATGGACGCCGGTGACCGTTCGGTCCGGATCGCCGATCTTGATCCGCGTGATCCCGCCCGGCTCGTTGGACACATCGAACTGCGCCGGGGTCCCCGGCGAAGCGCTCACCGACTCCACGTTGATCGGATAGACGCGGTCGTACCGGTCGTCGTAGCGCAGCCTGGTCGGGACATCGCGGTAGATGCCGTGGTGCGCCGACGAGCCGAAGTCGTAGACGATGGTCTCGGTGATCCGGAGGGAATCGTCGGTCCGGATCTCGATGTTCACGTCGTAGGAGCGGATCGACTCGCCGACCTGGGCGCGCGCCGGCCAGCCGGCGATGACCATCAACGTCGCCGAGATAGCCAGCACGAACCCACCCGGGATCAGCTTCCGCATGGTCCGAAGCGTAGAACGCCCGCCCGGCGTTCCGGGGAGGTCAGACGGAGTGCGGCGCGGTCCCGGAAGCGCTTCCGGTTCCGGCGAGCGCCTCCTGGAGCACGTCCCACGCCAGGACCGCGCACTTGATCCGGATCGGGTACTTCACGACCCCTTTGAGGGCGACGAGATCGCCGAACGAGTCCTCGTCGGGTTCGACCTCACCCGCCATCATCCCCCGGAACTCACCGGCCAAGGAAAGGGCATCGGCGACCTTCTTCCCCGTGACCGCCTCGGTCATCATCGAGGCGCTCGACTGCGAGATCGAACAGCCGGCGCCCTGGAACGTGACCTCGGCGAGCGTGTCACCGTCCTCATGGACGAGGACGGTGATCTCATCACCACAGAGCGGGTTGTTGCGCGTGCAGCTGAGCTCCGCCCCAGGGAGGTCCCGCTTGTTCCGCGGACTCTTGTAGTGGTCCAGGATGACTTCTTTGTAGATCTCGTCGAGCGCCACGTTCCCTCCGCCGTCCTAGATGAAGATCGCTTCGGCCTTCGCCAGGCTCTCGACCAGGACGTCGACCTCTTCCTTGGTGTTGTAGATGTAGAACGACGCACGCGCGGTCGCAGGCGTCTCGAACCGCCGCATCACCAGCTGCGCGCAATGATGCCCTGCGCGGATCGCCACGCCGTCTTCGTTCAGGATCGTTGCCAGGTCGTGCGGATGGACGTCCTTGTACCAGAAGCTCACGGCGCCACCGCGGATGCTCGCGTCCTTCGGCCCGTAGACCGTAGCTCCGGCGTCGATCAGCCGGTCGAGCGCGTAGCGGGTGATCTCCTCCTCGTGCGCCCGGACCGCGTCCATCCCCAGCGTCTCGAGGTAGTCCACCGCGGCTCCCAGTCCGATCTCCTGCGCGATGGGCATCGTCCCGCCCTCGAACTTGTACGGGATCGGCTTGAACGTCGAACGATCGTGGAAGACCTCGTGGATCATCTCCCCGCCTCCGAGCATCGGATCCATCGCGTCGAGGATCTCGGCCTTGCCGTAGAGCCCGCCGGAGGCGGTGGGGCCGAGCATCTTGTGACCGCTGAAGCCGAGCAGCTCCACGTCGAGCTCCTCGACGTCGATCCGGTGGTGCGGCGCGAGCTGCGCGGCGTCGACGCAGACGATCGCCCCCACGGCGTGCGCAGACTCCACGAGTTGCTTGAGCGGCGTGATCGTGCCGAGCGCGTTCGACATGCCGGTGACGGACAGGATCTTCGTCCGTTCGGTCAGGAGCGACCCGAGGTCGGACAGGTCGAGCTGCCCGTCGTCGGTCAATGGGATGAAGCGGATCGTCGCCCCGGTGACGGCCGCCGTCATCTGCCACGGCACGATGTTGGAGTGGTGCTCCATATCGGAGAGCAGGATCTCATCGCCCTCACGGAGGAACTTCCTCCCCCAGCCCTGCGCGACCAGGTTCAACGACTCCGTGACGCCTCGAGTGAACACCATCGTGTCCGGCGACGAGGCCCCGAAGAACCTCGCCAACTTGGCGCGAGCTCCCTCGAAGAGCTCCGTCGCCTCCTCGCCGAGCATGTACAACCCTCGGTGGGCGTTCGCGTTGTGATGCGCGTAGAAGTCGGACTCCGCGTCGATCACGGGCTGCGGCTTCTGCGAGGTGGCGGCGCTGTCCAGGTAGACCAGCGGCCGGTCCCCCACGGTGCGGGCGAGGATCGGGAAATCCTTCCGGATCTCCTCGACGTCGAGTCCCCCGATGTGCCCCGTCATCCTCGCCTCCGGCTCAGCTCTCAGCGGTCGCGTCCGGCTCCAAGCCGAGCTCCTCGCGGACGCCCTCGTACCCCTTGGCCTCGAGCTCGTGCGCGAGCTCGGCGCCGCCGGTCTTCACGATACGACCCTTCATCATCACGTGGACCTGATCGGGCGTGATGTAGTTGAGCATCCGCTGATAGTGCGTGATGAGCAGCACGCCGAGTTCGGGACCTACGAGCTCGTTCACACCGGTCGCGACCGCCTTCAGCGAGTCGATGTCCAAGCCGGAATCGGTCTCGTCCAAGATCGCGATCTGCGGCTCCAGCACCGCGAGCTGCAGCACTTCGTTCTTCTTCTTCTCGCCGCCTGAGAACCCCTGGTTCACGTAGCGCTGCACCATCGAGTCCTCGACGCCGAGCATGTCCATCTTGGCCTTCATGTGCTTGCGGAATGCCAGCGCGTTGATCTGCTCGCCCTTCACGGCCACGTACGCCGTCCGGAGGAAGTTCACGACCGACACACCGGGCACCTCGGTCGGGTATTGCATCGCCAGGAAGAGACCACGCTTCGCCCGCTCATCCGGGGTCAATCGCGTGATGTCCTCTCCTTTGAAGACGACCTTCCCCTGGGTCACGATGTATCCCGGCCGGCCCATGATCACGTTGGAAAGCGTCGACTTGCCCGACCCGTTCGGTCCCATCAACGCGTGCGTCTCGCCCTGCTTCACCTTGAGGTCGATCCCCTTCAGGATCTCCTTGCCCTCCACCTCCGCGTGCAGGTCGATGATCTCGAGCACCGCGGCACCGTTCGTCTCAGTCATCTGCCACCTCGATCAGGATGTCGTTGCCTTCGTGTTGGGTTGCGTAGGCCGTGACCGGCAGCGTGGCCGGCAACGTCAGCGGCTTCCCCGTATTCAGGTCGAACGTGGATCCATGCTTCGGGCACTCGATGGTCTCGTCAGCGACGTCCACCTCGCCCTCGTCCAGGAAGTAGTGCGCGTGGGAGCAGATCGCGCTCACGGCTCGGAATCCCCCTTCCCCGAGGTTCGCCACAGCGACGATATGTCCCTCCACCTGGAAGCGTTTGATCGCCCCCTCCGGGACATCCGTTGCTGCGCAGATCTTCACGAGCGTCATCCTCGCGCCCCTCCGGCCAGCTCGTGCGCGATCGCTTGTTCAGCACCCTCGCGAACCTCGTCGATCGTCACGCGATCCAGGACCTCCTGGAAGAACCCGGTGACGATCAACCGCTCGGCGTCCTCCCGCGGGATCCCTCGGGTCTGCAGGTAGAAGATGGCCTCGTCGTCCACGGGACCGACGCTCGCAGCATGGCCGCAGCGAACATCGTTCGCCTCGATCTCTAGGTTCGGGATCGCGTCGGCCTTGGCGTGCTCAGACAGCACGATGTTCCGACTGGTCTGCATCGCGTTGGTCTTCTGGGCGTCGGGACGCACGTGAACCCACCCGCTGTAGACGGCACGGCTGTGATCGCGCAGCGCTCCCTTGTACAGCAGGTCGCTCTTACAGTTCGGCGCGACGTGATCCTGGAGCGTCCGATGGTCGAAGTGCTGCTCGCCGTCGGCGAAGAACACGCCGAGCATCTCGCTGAACCCGCCGGGCTGGGCGAGGATCGTCTCGGCTTCGGCTCGCGATAGGTCCGCCCCGAAGCCCACCGCGAGCGTGCGGATATCGGCGTCCCGGCCGACGGTGGCACGCTGCACCGCCAGGTGCGTGACACCGCTCCCCCAGTCCTGGATCGAGGCGTATCGAACTCGTGCTCCCTCACCCACGACGATCTCCGTCACGGCGTTCGAGAACACGCTGGTGAGATCGGGGGACGCGTATCGGTCGATGAACGTCACGGAGGCGTGCGCCCCGACGACGACGAGCGCGTGCGGGAACACCGCGGCGCCGTCGACGTCGACGTAGGTGAGCGTCTGGAGCGGAAGCTCGATCTCCACCCCGTCGGGCACGTACAGGAACGTCCCTCCGGTCCGGAAGGCACCGTGCATCGCCAGGAACTTCGTACGGTCGGTCGGCACGAGCGAGTGGAGGTGCAACTCGACGAGGTCGGGATGCGTCGCGGCCACCGCATCGAGATCGGCGAAGATGACACCCTGACTCGCGAGGACTGGGTCGAGATGGGTGAGCATGACGTCCGAGTTGTGCTGGATCTGAAGACCCGCCCGGTCTCCCACGGTGCCGGCCGCCGCCAGCACGCTCTCCGGCACCCCGTCCAGGTCCTCGGCCCGACCACCCGGCGTGTAGGGCGCGAAGTCCAGCGAGAACCCCGACAGATCGGTGTAGCGCCACTCCTCGGTCTCCTGGGACGGGGTGGGCATCGCCTCGAACGAGCGCAACGCACGCAGGCGCATCTCGCCCGTGAAGCCCACCACCTCGGGAAGCTCGGCCAGGGCATGCTCATCGAACGGGGTGGTGAGGGCAAGATCGCTCATGGGCGCTGCTCGGTCAGCCGACCGAGCCCTCCATCTGCAGCTCGATCAAGCGGTTGAGCTCGACCGCGTACTCCATCGGGAGCTCTCGGGTGATCGGCTCGATGAAGCCGTTCACGATCATCGCGGTCGCCTCGACCTCGGACAGGCCTCGGCTCATCAGGTAGAAGAGCTGGTCCTCCCCGACCTTCGAGACCGTGGCCTCGTGTCCGAGCGAAGCGGTCTCATCCTCCACCTCGATGTACGGGTAGGTGTCGGAACGACTCTCGTCATCCAGGATCAACGCGTCGCAGCGCACGGTCGACTTCGCGTGATGGGCATCGGGCTCCACGCGGATCAGTCCGCGATAGCCGGTGCGGCCGCCGTCCTTCGATACGGACTTCGAGTTGATCACGCTCGTGGTGTACGGCGCGGCGTGGATCGCCTTGCCACCGGCGTCGGTGTGCATCCCCTTCCCGGCGAACGCGACCGACAACACCTCGCCGCGCGCGCCCTTACCGAGCAGATAGATCGACGGGTACTTCATCGTGATCTTCGAGCCGATGTTGCCGTCGACCCATTCCATGACGGCGTCCTCGTAGGCCGCCGCACGCTTCGTCACCAGGTTGTAGACGTTCGTCGACCAGTTCTGGATCGTCGTGTAGCGGACCCGAGCACCCTTCTTCGCGACGATCTCGACGACCGCGGAGTGCAGCGAGTCGCTCGAGTAGATCGGCGCCGAACAGCCCTCGACGTAATGCACGTAGCTGCCCTCGTCGGCGATGATCAGCGTCCGCTCGAACTGACCCATGTTCTCCGCGTTGATGCGGAAGTACGCCTGCAGCGGGATGTCGACCTGGACGCCCGGAGGCACGTAGATGAACGACCCACCGGACCACACGGCGGTGTTCAACGCGGCGAACTTGTTGTCGTTCGACGGGATCAGCGAGCCGAAGTACTCCTTCACGAGGTCTGGGTAGTCACGGACCGCAGAGTCCATATCCGTGAACAGCACGCCGATGTCGTCGAGTTCCTTCTTGATCTTGTGGTAGACGACCTCGGATTCGTACTGGGCGCTTACGCCGCCGAGGTACTTCTTCTCCGCCTCCGGGATGCCGAGCTTGTCCCAGGTGCCCCGGATGTCGTCGGGGAGGTCCTCCCAGTTGCTCGCCTGCTTCTCGGTAGAGCGGATGAAGTAGAAGATGTTGTTGAAGTCGATATCCGACAGATCGGCACCCCACCAGGGCATCGGACGCGCCTCGAAGTGCTTCAGCGCCTTGAGCCGGTACTTCTTCATCCACTCGGGCTCGCTCTTCAGGGCACTGATCTCCTCGACGACGGCCGCGGAGATTCCGCGTTTCGGCTCGAAGACGGAGTGGTCCGCGTCCTTCCAGTCGAACCGGTAGCCCTTGCTGAGTTCTTTGAGGTGCTCTTCCTGGCTGACAGCCACGCTCGATCTCCCCGCTTCCGACCCGGACGAACAGCTACAGCCTACCCGCGCCTCACGTTCAAAGTCCACCGGGCAGGTCGGATTCGAATCACGGTCACCCGGCCCTCAGGTCAGGCGGGATGCCATTCAGCCGATCTGACCCGATATCGAACCTTTTCGCGGAGTCGATCGGAAGCGCCTCGAGGCTCACCGAGCGGACCACCGCGTCGATGACAGGCTCCGAACCTCCGACGAACGAGGTGAACCCGTCGACCTCCGTGGCGACAAACCAGCTCCGGTCCTCTGGCCACCAGAGGTTCGGCGACTGGAACGATCGCGGTCCGAAGTGGAACGTGGCGACAGCCTCGACAGGCCCCTCGAAGAGCAGGTACTCGCGACCTGGGAACCGATCGGGCTCAGCGCCGGCCCACAGCGTGCGGACGCGAGGCAAGCGGCCGAGCCGTGCTTCTCGTTCGGCCTCGTTCGCCGCCGACCTCGAAGACAGCTCAGCGGTCCGATCGCCGGGAGTGGGGAGCTTCGACCAGACACGATCGTCCTTCCAGTGGCGTAACCCATATCCATCCCAGAGGCAGAACCAACACGTATCGGGCGACCCGGTGAACGGCCGGAGGATCCGGGACAGGGTCCGACACTCCCCCTCAGGAAGTCCTCCCCACTCGGGGGCCATCGTCGCCCAGGGTTCACGCTGCCAGTCGACGGTCTCGATGAGGCTCTCGAACTGCATCCCCGCGTGGGCGACCTTCCCGCGCTCGGCGGCGAAGTCGGCCCATCGCTGCGGCACCTCGATCCCGTCTTCCTCTCGTCTGATCGGGTGGAAGAGCCGCGCGTACGAATCGAACCCATCCGGGATCGCGCATCCCACGGGGAAGGTGAAGGGATCGGGCCAGGATGCGAGTCGCTCCTCGACCCAAGCGGCCGCGGTGAGATCGGTCATGATCCGCACGCCGCTTGGGAATTCAAGCACGTCCAAACCCTATCGCCGAGCCACCGCGTTCCGTTCGGAGAACGATGAGGTCGCGAGCTCTTGGCACATCGAGGCCGGGACCGACGATGTCGGCCCCGGCCCCGCGGGCATGCTTGGTCCCCCGCTTCTTCCCGCTATCCCACCTCGACCGGCGCGCCTACGAGCGAGCCGTACTCGGTCCACGATCCGTCGTAGTTCTTGACGTGGTCATAGCCGAGGAGCTCCTGCAGCGCGAACCAGGTGTGAGAGGAGCGTTCCCCGATCCGGCAGTACGCGATGACCTCGCGGTCGGACGTGATGCCCTCCCCGGCGTACAGCTCCTTCAACTCGTCAGCGGACTTGAACGTCCCGTCCTCGTTCGCGGCCTTCGCCCACGGGATGTTCGACGCACCGGGAACGTGGCCAGGAACCTGGGATTGCTCCTGCGGCAGGTGATCGGGAGCGAGCTTCTCCCCGCGGTACTCCTCCGGCGACCGGACGTCTACGAGACCGACGTCGCCGATCTTCGCGATCACCTCGTCTCGGAACGCCCGGATCTCCGGCTGCTCGGCACCCGAGATCGCAAGGCCGGTCGCGTCATAGCTCTGGACGTCTTGGGTGAGCGGACGGGACTCGAGCTCCCACTTCTTCCGTCCGCCGTTCACCAGCTTCACGTGGTCGAACCCGCGCAGCTTCAAGATCCAGTAGGCGTAGGCGGCGAACCAGTTGTTGTTCCCGCCGTAGAGCGCGACGGTCGTATCCGGCCCGACACCCGCTTGCGAGAGGAGATCGGAAAGCTCCGCCTGCGAGACGTAGTCGCGGCCGACCTTCGTGTGGAGATCCGTGGTCCAGTTCCAGCCGACGGCACCGTCGATGTGGCCCTTCTCGTAGGCGGACGAGTCCTCATCCACTTCGATCAGCCGCACGTTCGGGTCGCCCGCGTGCTCCTCTACCCAGTCGGTCGACACCAGTACTTCAGGGTTGGCGTACTCGGTCATGTCTGCTCCTTCCTTCCCGGCGACGGGTCATCCCCGGGAGATACGAAGAACGAGGCCGCGACGCGGCCTCGAGTGGTTCGGTTCCGGGATCGGGTGGAGCGCTACGGCCGCGCGTGCGTCGGCGCCTCCCGGAGGGCGCTCGTCGTGCGACAACACAGGCGCGACGGGATCATGGCTCCAACCAGCCCACGACAACGGGTCCGGATCAGATTCCTACCTCCTGGGTGGGGAATTGCAGGTGCAATACGTACCGCTAGACACGCGAACTGTCAAGGGCGACGGTTGAGCGGAGTGCGAGCAGAAGTCAGAAGATGCCGAGCGCGGCCTTGGCCTCGTCCGACATCATCTCGGGGCTCCAGGCTGGACGCAGGACCATCTCGGGCCTGACCTCTCCGGTTCCCTCCACGTTCGCGAGCAATGCACGCATCTGATCCTCGATGAGCGGACCGATCGGGCACCCCATCGTGGTCAGGCTGTACTGGATATCGATCCCACCCTCGCGATCGACCTGCACCTCGTACACGAGTCCCAGGTCCACGATATTGATCCCGAGCTCGGGGTCATAGACGTTGCGGAGCGCGTCCAACACCTGCTCTTGCGTCGGGATGCCGGCCTCGGCGGGCACCTCGCGCTCCTCGGTGGCTATGGCTTCCGGGTCGTTCATCGACGCAACCTTCCCAGGTCGGCGGCTGGATGGCTCTATCCTGTACCAAGCGTACCCGCCGGGACGCGGAGGAGCCTGAGGTTCGGATGCCTACGATCCGCGCGATGATCGTCGATGACCATCCCGTCACCCGGGAGGGTCTTCGCACCGCGCTCGGGCTCTCCGACGACGTCGAGGTGGTCGGCGAGGCGTCGAGCGGAGAAGAGGCGATCGAACGCGCCCGCGAGCTCACGCCGGACGTGGTCTTCATGGACGTTCGCATGCCCGGCATGGACGGGATCGAGGCCACCAGACAGATCCTGGTGGCCGCCCCGACCACGAAGGTCATCCTGATCACGATCGACGAGTCGCGGAATGCCATCTCCCAGGCGATCCAGGCAGGGGTGTCGGGGTACCTCCTGAAGGATGCATCCGCCGACGCGCTCGCCGACGCCGCACGCAACGCCGTGGAGGGCAACGCCGTCATCCACCCTCAGCTGACGAAGACCTTCATCGAAGAGGCCCACGTCGGCGAGAGCGCGTCGGACACGACGCCGCTCTCCAAGCGTGAACGGGAGATCCTCCAGCGGGTGGCGGATGGAGCCACGACCAAACAGGTAGCGAGCGATCTGGGGATCTCACCCCACACGGTCAAGACCCACCTCGAACGGATCTTCGAGAAACTCAGCGCGAACGACCGGGCCCAGGCGGTCGCGATCGCGATCAGGACCGGCATCGTCCACTGACGGCCGACGAGCGACGACCCCACGTCCTCAACCCGCCTTCCGGAGGACCGATACAGACACGGATGAAGGTCTTGCTCTGTGATACCGCCGACGAGGTCACCCGGCTGCAGTTCGCGCTGCTCGCCGTTCAACCCACGCTCGAGATCGACGTCACGACCGACGCCGAACGCGTGATCGAGATGGCTGCGGGCCTCCAGCCCGATGTGGTGGTCACCGAGCTCGGGCTGGAGGGCCCGAAGGACGCCGAACTCATCCGCCGGATCCGCGACGCCGCACCGATGGCGTCGATCGTCGGATGGACCCGGCTCCGCGATCCGGGTCGCGTGTCGCGTGTCCTTGCGGCCGGTGCGTCCGGCTACCTGTTGAAGGAGGATGGGGTCGAGGAAGCCGCGCTCGCGATCGAAACGGCCGGCGGTGGCCGGGTCGTCCTTTCCCGCAGCGCGGCGGCGATGCTCGGGAACGACCTCGGCGACGCACTGGGACGCGTCCACGAGTTGGAAGGCGAGATCGCCGAGATCCGAGCACAGATGGAAGAGGGCACCACAGCCAAGGCTGAGTTCCTGGCCAACGTCTCCCACGAGCTGCGCACGCCGGTCACCGTCGCCAAAGGCATCGCGTACGTCCTGCGCAACCCGAGCGTTGGAGACGAGGAGCGCGCGGAGTTCATCGAGCAGCTCCAGACGTCGCTCGACAAACTGGCCGGTCTCGTGGACGAGATCATCGAGATCACGGAGCTCGAGCAAGGCACGTTCCAACTGAACATCGAGTACACGAACCTCACGCCTCTGATCGACCAAGCCGTGACCGAGGTCGGGACGAATTACCCGGCCGTACCGGTGCTGCCGCGGCTCCCCGGCGCTCTGTTCGCGCTGGCTGACGCAACCAGGATCTACGGCGTCATCCATGAACTCTTGGACAACGCATGCCGCTACTCCCCAGAAGACGTCGCTGTCGAGATCCGCGCGCGGGTCATGGACGAGGGCATCGTGATCTCGGTCACCGATCAAGGCGTCGGGATGGATCGCGACGTCGCCTGGAGGTCGTTCGAGCAGCCGTTCTCGACCGGCGAAGCGACGCTCCGCAAGGAAAAAGCCGGCGCGGGGGTAGGCCTGCATCTCTCCCGCCAACTCGTCGTCCGGCACGGTGGGATCCTCTGGACGGACCCCGTACCCGCCGGCGGGACCCGCGTCTCGTTCTGTCTGCCCTCCAAGGCCGGAGCGACGTTCGTCGCACCTCCGGGCGCGGCGTGACGCGCGTCGGACTTCCAATCCTCCTCAGGCATCGTTATCCTCCCGCCGGGGGAAGGCAGTTGCGGAGAGCCATCCTGGGGATCGTGGTCACGCTGGCCGGTGCGGGCTGCACGGCCTCTGCCGTCGACCCCGGTGGAGCAACGGCCCCTGCGATCCAGGTGAACGGGTCACCCTCGCCTTTCACGGAAGTGACGGCTGGAGCAGTACGCGCGCTCGTGCCCGAGGGGTGGGACGCGGTCGCCGACTCGAGCGACGGACGCGAAGGCTTCTTCGCGTCTCCTCGTCCACACGCCTGGGGTCGTATGGACGGATCGACCGAGGGGATCGCCGCGACCTGGGTCGATGCGACCCAGGTGGGCGTCCCGTCCGACTTCTATTACCTCGCCGCGACCGGTCCGATCTTGTCCCGGCTCCTGGATTCCCCGACGTGCACCGCAGACTCGCAGCAGGTCTTACTCGACAACCTCCCGAGTTTCGCGTCCGGGAAGCGAACCTCTCCCGGTGACTACATGGCCCGCGGAGAGGGCACGTGCCGCGATCGGGGGCACCCGATGCGGTGGGCGTACTTCGTCGCGGCTCCCGGGTTCGGCCCCGTTCGGCGGATCGGCATCCCCCGGTCGGGCCTGTACGTGGTCGTGGCGGTGCTTCATGACGGCAGGACCGCCCAGCACGTGCTTCAACGTTTGATCGATCAAACCCGGTTCGGCGACGCGGGGATCAGCGACTTCGTCCATGCCGCGCGCCGGCATCGACCAGCGTCCGCCGTTCCGCCGTCGCCGGTCAGCTGATCAGCGCGGACTCCGATCCACGAACGGCGGCCTGACGACCGTCGCGGTACCGCGTCGCCCACGGATGTCGACGTCGACGTCCGTGCCCACGTCGACCACGTCGCTCGGCCAGAGGTAGGCGAGCGCGATCCCGGTGTGAAGGATCGGCGAGAACGTTCCACTCGTGACCTCCCCCACCAGCTGATCGCCCACGGACACCGGGTAATGCGCGCGTGGGATATGACGGCGCTCGGCCATCCGGAGCCCCAGGAGACGGCTCGGAAGTCCGTCGTCCCGCTGGCGGACGAGCGCTTCGCGTCCGCGGAACGGACCCTTGTCGAACGAGACCGCCCAACCCAGTCCCGCTTCGAGCGCTGTAGACGCTTCGAAGAGGTCCTGTCCGTAGAGCGGATATCCCATCTCGAGGCGGAGTACGTCTCTGGCGGCGAGGCCACACGGGATCCCACCGAACGGCGCCATCGCCTCCAGCAGGTCGTGCCAGAGATCGCGGGCGATGTCTTGGTAGGTGAACAGCTCGAACCCGATCTCGCCCGTGTATCCCGAACGGGTCACGATCACCGGGCGTCGGTGGTACTCCGACTCGGCGCACTGCATGAACGCGAGATTGCCGGCCTCCGGGAAGAGCTCGGTCATGACGTGGACGGACTCAGGTCCCTGAACCGCGAGGAAGCACCAATCTTGGTGATACATCAGATGCAGCGGCCCATCGGCTCGTTCTTCCTCGAGCATGCGGAGGACCCGCGGGGCGTTCGCTGCGTTGGGAACGACGAAATACCGCTCGTCGGCCATGCGATAGACGATGAGGTCCTCGATCACACCTCCACCGTCGTTCAGCACGAGGTTGTACAGCGCTTCCCCAACCGCCGCCTTGGTGAGGTCGTTGGTGACGACCCCCTGGAGCATGCCGAGCGCCCCCGGCCCGGTCACGTCGACCTTCCCGAGGTGGGTCAGGTCGAAGAGCCCGACCCGCTCGCGGACGGCTCGGTGCTCGGCGAGCGCCCCTTCGTATTCGATCGGCATGAGCCACCCGGCGAACGGGGCCAGCTTGGCGCCGAGGGCACGATGCTCGGCTTCGAGCGGCGTGCGCCGAAGCTCGCCGTCGACGCCCGGATCGTTCATGCGGGCATGGTACGGCCAGCCGGGATGTGGCACGCCCCGTGCCGCGGGCCGCGTTGGTGAACGACGGTAGACTTGCGGCTCGGATGGCTGATGCCTACGACGTAGTGGTGATCGGTGCCGGGACCGGCGGGTATTCCGCCGCTCTCCGTGCCGCGCAACTCGGGAAGCGCGTAGCCATCGTCGAGCGAGACGAACGCATCGGCGGAACCTGCCTCCTCCGCGGCTGCATCCCCACCAAAGCCCTTCTCCAATCGGCAGCCGTCATGGACACCGTGAACCGCGCCGCGGATTGGGGGATCAAAGCGTCGGGAGAACCTGACTGGTCCGCGGTGAAGGCGTTCGAGGACACGATCGTGGACAAGCTGGTCAAGGGCGTCACCGGGTTGATCAAGGCCCGGGGTATCGATGTGATCACGGGTGAGGCAAGGCTCCTCCCCGGTCCGGCGGTCCAGGTCGACGGCCGGAGGATCGCCGCGACCGACGTGATCCTGGCGACCGGTTCCCGCCCCAAGCTCCTGCCTGGGATCGAGGTAACCGACCGGATCATCACGAGCGATCAGGCCCTGTGGTACGACACGATCCCGTCGTCAGCCGTGGTGATCGGTGCGGGCGCCGTCGGGCTGGAGTTCGCGTCGATCTATCGATCGTTCGGCGCGGAGGTGACCCTGATCGAGGCACTCCCGCGACTGTCGCCGTTGGAAGACGAGGAGATCTCGAAGGAGATCGGGCGCGCCTTCCGCAAACGTGGGATCATCAGCGCGGCCGGGGTCACGGTCCGCTCCATCGTCGACGAAGGCGACCATGTGGATGTCACCTACGGCGAGGACGCGGGCACGACGGTTCGCGCGGATCTCTGCCTCATCGCCACGGGCAGAGGCCCCGTGACGGACGGCTTGGATCTCGAAGGCGCCGGCGTCACGCTCCATGAACGTGGATCCGTGAACGTCGATGGGCAACTGCGCACGAGCGCCGCCCACGTCTGGGCCGTCGGCGACGTTGCGGCGACCCCGTTGCAACTCGCCCACGTCGCGTTCACCGAAGGGTATGCCGTGGCCGAACGGATCGCGGGGACCGATGTTCCCGACATCGACTACCTGAACATCCCACGGGTGACGTATTGCACACCCGAGATCGCGAGCGTGGGACTGACCGAAGCACAGGCGATCGATCAGGGCATCGCCATCGTCACGGAGAAGCTCGATTTCCGGGCGATCGGGAAGGCGAACATCGTGGGTGAGAACGGGTTCGTCAAGGTCGTGTCGTCGGCCGACGGCGGGCCGGTGCTCGGGATCCACATGATCGGCCCTCACGTCACCGAACTGATCTCTGAGGCGATGCTGATCACGAATTGGGAAGCCGTGCCCGATGAGGTCGCGGCGCTGATCCATCCGCACCCGACATTGTCCGAAGCCCTCGGCGAGTCGTTCCTCGCTCTCGCCGGCAAACCACTCCACACCGCGTAGGGAAGAGGCCCGTGGCTCAAGAGGTCCAGACGCCGATCGACCGAGGCGACCGTCCACTGCCGGACGACCGATTGGAGGAGATGCTGCACCTCCTCAAGCTCTGCAGGTACTTCGACGAGCGCATGGAGGCCTTGTATCGGCAGGGCCGCCTCCCCGGCGCGATCTACTCGGGCCGGGGACAGGAGGGAACACACGTGGGCGTCGCGTTCGCTCTGCAGGAACGCGACTCCTTGTTCCCGACGCACCGGGATCTGTCTGCGCAACTCACGAAAGGTCTCGATCTGAAGCGGGTGATGGCGCAGTACTGGGGTCGGATCGACGGGTATACCCGCGGTCGTGACGGCAACAGCCACATCGGGGATTGGGACGGGAACCGGACGTTCACCGTGATCTCGCATCTCCCGATCGCGTATCCGGTGGCTTGCGGCGCCGCTCTCGCGTACAAGCGTGCCGGCGATCACCGGGTAGCGATGGCGATCTGTGGCGACGGTTCCACGTCGAACGGCCGCTGGCACGAGGCCCTGAACTGGTCGTCGATCCATCAGCTCCCGGTGGTCTGGGTCGTGAACAACAACCAGTACGCGTACTCCACCCCCAACCCCCTCGAGTTCCACGTTCCGACGATCGCCGAGCGGGGCGCGGCGTACGGGATCCCCGGGGTTCGGGTAGACGGCGGCAACGTCCTGGAGGTCTACCAAGCCGCCGTCGACGGCGTCGAGCGCGCCCGCAACGGTGGCGGCCCGTCACTGATCGAGTCCGTGTCGCTCCGCTGGCGGGGACACGCGGGACATGATCCAGCGAAGTACATGCCGGATGAACTGCTGCAGCGGTACATGGCGGAGAAGGATCCCGTGAAGAACTTCGAGGAGTACCTCCTCGCCGAAGGGGTCGTGACCAAGGAGGACATCGCGGCGATCCAGGAGCGTGTGCAACGCGAGTTCGATGAGGGCTATGAGTACGCGCAGAGCTCGCCGCTCCCCGAAGCAGGCGACGTCACGAAGGGGTTGTGGGCGGAGGATGGCTACTGGACATCGGAGCCCGGGCGCGCCGGCGGGACGGGCTCCTGATGGCCACGGCGCAGGTCGAAGCGGGCGCGGCCGGTCACGGCGCGGAGCCGCGTGGGAAGCGCGGCGAAGACGGCCAGGCGACCTACCTGATCGCGATCGCCGAGGCGCTCTGGGAGGAGATGGAACGCGACGAGCGCGTCTACCTGCTCGGCGAGGACATCGGTGCCTACGGCGGCGCCTTCAAGGTCACCGAGGGCTTCATCGACCATTTCGGCGCCGATCGGGTGATGGACACGCCGATCGCCGAAGAGACGATCGTCGGCACGGCGATCGGCTCGGCGATGGAAGGGCTTCGGCCGGTCGCCGAGTTCCAGTACGCGGATTTCATGACGTCGGGGTTCGACGAGATCACCACGACGCTCGCTCGGTACCACTACCGCAGCGGCGTGCCGCTTCCCGTCGTGCTGCGGGCTCCGTCAGGCGGGGGCGTTCGTGCCTCGAACTTCCACTCCACGAATCCCGAGCCATGGTTCGCCCACCAGCCCGGCCTGAAGGTGGTCTGTCCCGCGTTCCCGGCGGACGCGAAGGGGCTGCTGAAGTCGGCGATCCGCGACGACAATCCGGTCGTGTACCTCGAGCACAAGTGGATCTATCGCCGGATCAAGGAGCAGGTCTCGGAGGACATGGACTTCACGATCCCCCTCGGCGTCGCAGACGTGAAGCGCGCCGGATCCGACGTGACGATCGTGTCCTATGGCGCCATGGTGCACCGGGCGCTGGAGGCCGCCGAGAACCTCGCGGCAAGAGGCGTCGATGCAGAGGTGGTCGACCTACGATCGATCGTCCCGCTCGACGAGGAAACGGTCCTGCGCTCGATCGAGAAGACGTCCCACGCGGTCGTGCTCACCGAGTCGTACCGGTTCTTGGGGGTGGGGGCCGAGGTCGCGGCGATGATCGCTGAGCGGGCGTTCGAGCACCTCGATGCCCCGGTCCTGCGCCTGGCACCGCCGAGCGTCCCGGTGCCGTTCTCGCCGCCGCTCGAGGATGCGTTCCTTCCCCAGGTGGCGGACATCGAGGCGGCCGTCGACCGACTGTCGGCCTGGTGAGACGGGAGGCGATGAGGTGACGTCGATCCAGATGCCCCAGCTCGGCGAGACGATCGTCGAGGGCACGATCCTGAAATGGCTCAAGCAAGAGGGCGAGTCGATCGAGGTCGACGAACCGCTCTTCGAGATCTCCACGGACAAGGTCGACACGGAAGTTCCGTCCCCGGTATCGGGCGTGGTGACCAAGATCCTCGTGCCCGAGGGGCAGACGGTGGCCGTGGGGACGCAGCTGGCCGAGATCGACTCGGGAGACGGAACGGCCTCCGGGGCGGGGGCGCCAGCGGACCATCCCGCCGCGGCGGCAGCGTCCGTCGCGCCCGACCTGGTCGGCGCCGCGGCTCCAGGGTCCACCTCTGCCCCCGCCCCTGCGGCTCCCGTGGTTCCCGTTGCCGCTTCGTTGCCGGATCGTGGACCGCGGTCGCAGATCTTGTCTCCGCTCGTGCGGAAGCTGGCGGCTGACAACGACATCGATCTCTCGTCCGTCGCAGGGACGGGGACGGGGGGACGGATCACGAAGAAGGACGTCTTGGCGGCCGTTGCCGCAGGCGGATCCGGCGCGCCGGCCGCGGGCGTTGTTGCGGCACCAGCGTTGCGGGCGGTGCCGGGGCCGACGATGGCGGGGGCCGGCGAAGAGGTCGTGCCCATGTCGCACATCCGCAAGGCGATCGCCTCGCATATGGTCGGGTCGCTGCAGACGACGGCGCGCGCCTGGAACATGGTCGAGGTCAACATGGAGAACGTGTTCCGCGTGCGCGAGCGCTCGAAGGAGGCGTTCGCCGCTCGCGAGGGCTTCGGGCTCACGTACACCCCGTTCGTCACGCGCGCGGTCACGGAGGCCTTGCTCACCTACCCGATGGTGAACTCGGAGCTCCGGGGCGAGGAGATCATCGTTCGTCATCTCGTGAACATGGGGATCGCGGTGTCGTACGAGGAGGGATTGATCGTCCCGGTCGTGAAGGGCGCCGACACGATGAACCTGGTCGGCATCGCCCGGTCGGTGAACGACCTGGCGACCCGGGCCCGTGCGAAGAAGCTCCTGCCCGGCGAGGTGCAGGGCGCGACCTTCTCGATCACGAACCCCGGTCCGTTCGGATCGATCATGTCCGTCCCGATCATCAACACGCCGAACACCGCGATCCTGGCGTTCGACGCGATCGAGAAGCGCCCGGTCGTCATCGACGACGCCATCGCGATCCGGCACATGGTTTACATCTCGATGTCGTGGGATCACAGGGTGATCGACGGCGTCCTCGCCTCGCAGTTCCTCGCCAGGGTCAAGGAGAACCTCGAGACGTGGGACTGGGCCGAAGACCTGGGGCTCTGAGGTGGGCTCATCCCGCCTGGCTGATCGAGCCGCGAGGGCTCGTCCCGTATGGGCCGATGAACGACGCGATGCACAGGTTCGCCGAACGCCGCCTCGCAGACGAGATCCCGGACACCGTGATCTTGTTGGAGCACGAACCCGTCTTCACCGCCGGCCGACGCGCGAAGCCGGACGAGCTCATCTGGTCGGCGGATGAGGTCCGCGAGCGCGGGAGCGAGGTGCACCACATCGATCGTGGCGGGTCGTTCACGTTCCACGGACCCGGACAGCTGGTTGGATACCCGGTCCTCGACCTCGGCGTCACGCCGGACGCGAGCGCGCACCTGCGCGGGATGGAAGAGGTCGTGATCCGCGCGGCACGTGACCTTGGCGTGACGCTCCAACGCCGGGAGGACGTGCAGACGGGTGTCTGGTCGGGCGACCGCAAAGTTTGCGCGATCGGCGTCCGCTTGATGCGTGCGCGCGTCACGCTGCACGGATTTGCCCTCAACTGCAACACCGACCTGTCTTGGTTCGACGGCATCGTCGCGTGCGGCCTTCCCGACCACGGCGTGACGTCCTTGAGCGAGCTCGCCGGCCGTGACGTATCGGTAGAGGACGTGCGGCCACTCGTGGCGCGCCATCTCGGGGACGTGTTCGGGCTCGAGCTCACACCATCGCCGGGGTCGGACGGCGTGTCGCTCGGGGCGGATCAGTTGTCGGCGATCAACGCGTAGCGGGGACGCTGCCCGAGCACTCCCAACGGCCACGGCTCCCGCAGTTCGCTGGCCCACTCCACGTCGCGGAGACGCGTGATCCGGACCCGGCACCAACCCGCAGCCTCGATCGCCTCGACGAACGGCGCGGGCGACGTGGTCTGGCGCAACGGGAGATGTCGTAACACGTCGTCGGGGTACGGACCGTGATGGTCGTCGTTGGTGACTCCGAGGATCCGCGACGCGATCCCTCGAAGGGCATCCGTCGCGGCGACGAGCGGCCCTTCCCCTCCCCAGGACCCCTCGAAGACCGCCAGTCGTCCGCCGGGAACCATCCGCTCACGCCATCTGCGCAGGGTGCCGGCGGGATCGGCCAAGGTCCACAGGACATGCCGCTCCATCACCGCGTCGAACGGGCCTTCCGGGGGTTCCTCCGCGGGCCCGATCGCGAACGTGACGTCCAGGTCCGCCGCGGCTGCCTTCTCGCGGGCCTTCCCGAGCATGCCTGCGGAGAGATCGAGCGCAGTGACCCGGTAGCCGAGCTCAGCGGCGAGCAGAGTGAGCGCCCCGGTGCCCGCGCCGACATCCAGCACCGAGGCCGGCGCAGGTGGGAGCGACCGCAGGAGCGCTGCGCGCCACGCCGCGCGTTCGACCGGATCCGAGATCGCATGACCGGCCGACGCGTCGTAGGTCTCGGCATCCTCGTCCCACCAGGTGCGGATGCGCTCGTAGAGGTGTTCGGGCACGGTGACCTCAGTACAACGCGCTCGACAACCGCCGTCGATACTCTGGGACGAGCGGATCTTCCTCACCGAGCACGGCGAAGACATCCCGCATCGCCGCGGCGGCTCCGTCACGATCGTCGGTCAGCGCACCCAGCATCCCATCGAGCGCCTCGCGCCAAACGCCCTTCGCCGCGAGACGCTTCGCCGAGGTAAGGGTCCCGGTTCCGTCGAGCGATGCCCACTCCCCCACCCGGACCATCGACAACACGCGTTCCGCCTCGGGATCGGGAGCGAACGGCGTCACCAAGGCGCGCGCCGCATCGATCTCGCCACGTTCCGCCAGGATCCGCGCGAGACCGACCGCGGCCTCGCGGTTCTCAGGCTCCTTCTCGAGCGCCTCGCGGTAGCGCTGCTCGGCACCCTCCAGATCGCCCGATGCCTCCTCGGCTTGGGCCTCTTCCGCCACGATCTCGGCCTCCGTCGGGAGGAGTTGATCGACGAAGCTGTTGACCTCTTGCTCGGGATACGCGCCGATGAACATGCTCACCGGTTCGCCGTCCCGGAACGCGACCACCGTGGGGATGCCTTGGCTGCGAACCGCTTGGAGCAAGGCGTTCCCGACCTGGTTCGCGTCTACATCGAGCTTCGCCAAGAGGAAGGCGCCCTGACGTTCGTCTGCCACCTTCTCCAGGATCGGTCCGAGCGTTCGACACGGACCGCACCACGCGGCCCAGAGATCGACGACGACCGGACGTTGCTTCGAACCGTCGATCACGACCTGTTCGAACGTCTCGTCGGTGACCTCGACAACGTTGGGGGCCGACACATCCATCATGGCTCCAGGGTACGGGACGGTCGGTGGAAACGGCGAAGCCTGAGGGCATTCAAGACCACGCTGACGCTCGAGGCCGCCATCGCCGCCGCGGCCCACATCGGGGTGAGCACACCCAGCACCGCGAGCGGGATCATGATCACGTTGTACCCGAACGCCCAGAGCAGGTTCTGGACGATGACGCGGTAGGTCTGTCGAGCGAGCTGCAACGCATCGGCGACGGCCTCGAGGCTTCCGCCGAGCACGGACACGTCTGCGGCCTCGAGGGCCACGTCCGTGCCCGTCCCCATCGCGATCCCGACGTCGGCGAGCGCGAGTGCCGGAGCGTCGTTGATCCCGTCCCCCACGAACGCCACCCGGTGTCCCTCACGTTGGAGCCGACCCACCTCGTCGACCTTGCCCGCGGGGAGCGCCTCGGCGATCACCCGGTCGATCCCCGCCTCTGCTGCCACGGCCTCCGCGGTCGCTGAGCGGTCTCCGGTCACCATCGCCACGGCCATCGGCATCGCTCGGAGCCGGGCGACCGCGCGCCGAGCCTCCGGCTTGACGCCATCGGACACACTCACGATGCCCATGGGGCGCTCGTCCAACCACACGGCGAACGGCGTCTGGCCCGCACGCGCCATCTTCTCGACCTCGGCAGCGAGCTCGGCCGGCAGGCCGTCGGGACGAGCCACGCGGACAACGCCCCGCCGGAGCCGAGCGGACGCGCCGGCGCCGGGCTCGACCCGGTGGTCGCTCGCCGGCTGGAGCACCAGCGAGCGCTCGCGAGCGGCCTCGACGACCGCTCGCGCGATCGGATGGCTCGAGCCCGACTCGGCGGCCGCCGCCAAGCGCAGCACATCCTCATCCACCGATCCTGCCGCCGGAACGACCGCGGCGACCCGCATCGATCCTTCGGTCACCGTGCCCGTCTTGTCCAAGAGCGCGACGTCGACCCCGCGTGTCGCTTCGAACACCTCTCCGCCCTTGAACAAGATGCCGAGCTCGGCGGCCCGTCCGGTTCCCGCCATGATCGCGGCGGGCGTTGCGAGGCCCAAGGCGCACGGACACGCGATCAACAACACGGTCACCGCGTGGAGCAACGCCTGACCGGGATCACCCGGATCGAAGAGGTACCAACCGAGGAACGTGGCAGCCGCGATCGCCATGACGACGGGCACGAACACGGCCGAGACACGATCGGCCAGCCGCTGCACGGGCGCCTTCGAGCCCTGCGCGGCCCGCAGGATCCGTACGATCTCGGCGAGCTTGGTGTTGGCTCCCACCTTGGTCACGAAGACCACCAGCCGTCCATGACCGTTCACTGAGGCGCCGACGACCTCGGTTCCTGGCCCCACATCGACCGGCGCGGACTCGCCCGTCAGCATCGAGAGGTCGACCCACGACGTCCCTTCCTTCACGACGCCGTCGGAGGGGATCTTCTCGCCCGCACGAACCACGACAAGGTTGCCAGGCCGAAGATCGTCGATCGGGACGCGATGCTCCGCTCCGTCGACCAGGACGGTCGCCTCTTTCGCACCGCGCTCGAGCAAGGCGCGGGACGCGTCGCCGGCGCGCTCGCGCGCGCCGGCCTCAAGGGTCTTCCCGACCAGGATCAGCGTGACGATGACGGCAGCGGTGTCGAAATAGTGGCCGTCTCCGCCGGTCACCACCACCCAAGCGCTGTAGCCGTACGCGGTGCCGGCACCGAGCGCGACCAGCGTGTCCATGGTCGTCGTCCCGTGTCGTGCCGCCCTCAGGGCGGAACGGAAGAACGGCCAGCCCGCCACGAAGACGACCGGGGTCGTCAGGACCCAGGCCAGCCACATGCTCCACACCTCGTCCGGGAAGCCGAAGCTGAGGATCAGGACGGGCACGGTGCAGACCGCCGCGAGCGTGAGCCGGCGCGCGTAGCCCTTGCGTTCCTCGTCGACGGCCCCGTCCTCGTGCGGGCGAGCTCCGTACCCAACGCGTTGAACAGCCCGGACCAGCTGACCGATGTCCTCCGGCGAGGTCGTCCGCACGATCGCCGTGCGATCCGCCAGGTTGACGACGGCCACGTTCACGTCGTCGACATCTTCGAGGGCGCGTTCGACCTTCTGCACGCACGACGCACAGGTCATGCCCTCGATGTCGAGGGTCACGTCACGGTCAGTGGCGTGGGCAGGCATCAGGATCACTTCCCGGCCAGGCGCACCACGGCGGCCATGAGCTCTTCGACCTTCTCGTCTCCGTGGCCCTGCTCGATGCTCTCGCGGACGCAGTGACGGACGTGACCGTCGAGCAACCCGATGCCCACCGCCTTCAACGCCGCCGACGCGGAGTTCAGCTGGGTCAGGATATCGATGCAGTAGGTGTCTCCTTCGACCATCCGCTGGAGCCCGCGGATCTGGCCCTCGATCCGCCTCAGGCGATCCTGAAGATCCTTCTTGTTCATCGCGTAGCCGTACATCGGGGCTCCTTCCTTCAACGGGCTACCCACTGGGGGTATGTCACATCTTCCGATCGCCAGGGTCCATCATCAGGAAGCGGCCGGGATCCGCCTTGAACCCCTCGAAGCATCCGACCGAGCAGAAGTAGTACGTGATCCCTTCGTGATCCCAGGCTGCCTCGGCCGCTTCTGGATCGACGTTCATGCCGCACACCGGATCGATCACCGGGTCGCTCCTCTCCGTCCGCATGTGACGTAGATAGGATACCCGGGAGGGGTATCTCCAGGCCACCGGGAACACCCTTCACCGAGGGCGCAGGGGAGCCGATGCTAGACTCGGCCCACGGTGCGAGGAGGTGCGACGACGTGTCGACGCGGGTGACCCGGAGCCCCCACGACGCCCTCGGACTCTCCGGTGATGACGTCCTCGACATGTATCGGACGGCCCTCACCGCCCGGCTCCTGGATGAGGCCGCTTTCCGACAGAACCGCATGGGACGGGCGCCGTTCGTGGTCCCGGTCTCGGGACATGAGGGTTGTCAGGTCGGCACGGCCTGGGCGATGCGGCGTGGCATCGACATCTGGCTCCCCTACTACCGTGATCTCGCCGTCGTCCTTGTGGCCGGGATGACGCCATACGAGGTGTTCCTCGGGATCTTCGCGAAGGCCGACGACCCTTCATCGGGCGGACGTCAGATGCCCGCGCACTGGGGTTCCCGGCGGCTGGGCATCATCACCGGCTCGTCGCCCATCGCGACCCAGGTGCCCCATGCGGCTGGGATCGCGTACGCATCCACGTACCGAGGGGAAGACACGGTCGTCGGCTGTTGGTTCGGCGATGGAGCCACGAGCGAAGGCGATTGGCACGAAGGGCTGAACTTCGCCGGCATCCACCGTCTGCCGGTGATCTTCGTGTGCGAGAACAACCACTACGCCATCAGCGTCCCGCAATCCAAGCAGATGGCCGTGCAGGACGTTGCCGTACGCGCCGAGGGATACGGGTTCCCAGGCGTTGTCGTGGACGGGAACGATGTACTCGCCTGCTACGCCGCCATGAGGGCCGCACACGAGCGGGCGCGCGCCGGTGAGGGACCCACGTTGATCGAGTGCAAGACCTATCGGTTCCAGCCTCACACATCGGACGACGACGATCGCGGCTATCGCAGCCGCGAAGAGGTCGAGGAGGCCCGCCACCACGACCCGCTCGTGGAGTTCGGCCGGTACCTCGACACGCACGGGATCCTGGACGGGCCGGGCCAAGAGACCTTGCGCGCACAGGTCAAAGAAGAGCTCGACGGTGATATCGCCGCGGCCTGGGAGGCGGCCGACCCCGACCCCGGTCGATCTCTCCGCCATGTGTTCGCCGAGGACGGATGACCGAGAAGAACGTCGTCACGGCGATCCGCGACGCGCTGCACGAGGAGCTCGCTGCCGACGAGCGCGTGGTGCTCCTCGGGGAGGACGTCGGCGCGCGCGGAGGGGTGTTCCGGGTCTCCGACGGATGGATGAAGGAGTTCGGCGAACGTCGCATCATCGACACGCCGCTCGCCGAGTCGGGCATCATCGGCATCGCGATCGGGATGGCCTTGCACGGGTTGCTCCCGGTCGCCGAGATCCAGTTCGCGGACTTCATCCACCCGGCCTTCGATCAGCTCGTATCGGAGGCCGCCAGGATCCGCTATCGATCGAACGGCGACTTCGGTGTCCCGATGGTGGTCCGCACGCCCTGCGGCGGGGGGATCCACGGCGCGCTCTACCACTCACAGTCGATCGAGGCGTTCTATGCCCATGTCCCAGGGCTGAAGGTCGTGATGCCGGCGACGCCGGCCGACGCGGCGGGGCTGCTGCGATCCGCCATCCGAGATCCCGACCCCGTGCTCTTCCTGGAGCACAAGAAGACGTATCGCGCCGTGAAGGGTGAGGTGCCCGATGGGCCTTTCGAGGTGCCGATCGGCCTGGCCGACGTGAAACGCGAGGGCACCGACCTGTCCGTCGTGACCTACGGGTACGAGCTGCACCGGTGCCTCGAGGCCGCGCAGCGTCTGCATGAGGATGAGGGCGTCTCGGTCGAGGTGGTCGATGTACGAACGATCGCGCCGCTCGACATGGACACCATCCTTGCCTCCGTGCGCAAGACGTCGCGAGCCATGGTCGTCTACGAGGACAACCGCTCGTTCGGCGCGGGCGCCGAGATCGCCGCTTCCATCGCCGAGGAGGCCATGTTCGACCTCGATGCACCGATCGTTCGGGTCGGTGGTCCGGATATCCCCGCGATGCCCTTCGCGACCACGCTCGAGCACTACTACATCGAGCCAGAGCCGGACCACATCTACCGGCGGATGCTCGATCTCGCGCGCTTCTGACCGATCGCCGGACTAGCCCGTTCGAACCACCCGGCCCCACCCGCTCACCGCAACGTGAGGGGCCGTTCGCGCCTGTTCAGGGTGCCTGTCCTCGCGTCGATAACCGTCGAGAGCGGCCGTGGGCGACCCTACGAACGGATCGGATCGACCCCGAGGGCACTCGAGCGCACGCCGAGATCTGATCGTCATCTCGGCGCTGGCGCTCGTCGCCTTCTCCTTCGGCGTGGCCCTCAACGTGTTCGACCGCATAGACGGCTGGCTCGACCGGAGCTCGCTGATCTCCCCCGCCGATGTCCTCGCGGTGTTGTTCGTCCTCGCGGTCGTGTTCGCCGTGTTCGCCATACGTACGTTGCAACGAGCGGAGCGCGAAGGGGAATTGCGCGAGGAGACCGAGCGGCGCTATCGGACGATCGTGGAGCGCGTTCCGGCCGTCGTCTATACCTGGGATTCGGCTGATCGGACCGGGGAAGATCCCGTGCTCTACGTCAGCCCTCAGATCGAGCAGCTGCTCGGCTACTCGGACGAGACGTGGACGGCCGACCCCACGCTCTGGGATCAGCGGGTCCACCCCGACGATCGCGATCCAACGTTGGACGCATGGGCGAACGCCTCAGCCGATGGCTCGCCCTTCGCGGCTGAGTATCGACTCCGCGCCGCCGACGAACGGTGGGTTTGGATCCGCGATGAAGCCGTGGCGGTGGCGACCGGCCCGAATGGCAGCGCGATCTATCAGGGGGTGATGCACGACATCACCGATCAGAAGCGCGCGGAACGCCGATATCGCCAACTGGTCGAGGAACTCCCCGTCGTGACGTACCTGGCAGAGGGAGCGGACGCTCGCGGCGAACACACGCTGACCTACATGGCGCCAGGCATCGAGTCCCTCACGGGTCGTGCTGCGGAGCAGTGGATGACGCACCCGGAGACATGGATCGAGATGGTCCACCCGGACGATCGGGAACGTGTCCGGCAGCTCGATCTCGATACCGAGATCAGCGGAGAGCGATTCGACGTCGAGTACCGCTTCCGGCGGGACGACGGGGAGGTCGTTTGGGTGCGGGACTCGGCCGTCCTCGTGGATCGCGATGACGGCACCCCCGGGTGGCAGGGTGTGATCGAGGACATCACCGCGCGCCGTCATGCGGAGGCGCGCCTGCGGGAAGCGGAGGAGCGGTTCCGCGCCTTGGTGGAGAAGATCCTGCGCTCACCTACATCGAGGACGACGCTACGAGCGAACTCCTGTACATCAGTCCGCAGGTGACGTCGCTCGTGGGATTCACCGCAGAGGAGTGGATGTCCTCGCCCGATATGTGGCTCGAACGGATCCACCCCGAGGACCGGGAACGCGTTGAACGTTCCAACGACACGATCGAGGGCGATCAGTGGGCCGAGGACTATCGCACGATCGCCAAGGACGGACGCACGGTGTGGATCCACAACGACGCCGTGCTGATCCACGACGAAGAGGGCGGCCGCAGGTTCTGGCTCGGCGTCGTCGTCGACATGACCGAACGGATGGAGGCCCAGGACCGGCTCCGTGCCGCCGAGGGACGCTACCGCCACCTGGTCGAGCGACTCCCTTCGACGGTCTACCTCGATGCCGCGGACGAGGTCGTGACGGCCGTCTACATCGGCCCGCAATACGAACGCCTGACCGGGTACACCCCGCAGGAACGCCTGGCGGACCCAGGGCTCTGGTCGCGCATCCTCCATCCCGATGATCGGGCGAGCGTGCTCGCCGAGTCGGACCGGACGAACGCGACCGGCGAGCCGTTCGACGTCGAGTACCGCCTCATCACGAAGGACGGCCGGACCGTCTGGGTGCACGACCTGGCGTACCTGGTCGACGGCGTCGACGGTCGGCCCTGCTGGCAAGGGGTCCTCACCGACATCACGGAACGCAAGCTGGCCCTGGAGGCCCTCAGCCGGCGTGACCTGATCCTGGAAGCCGTGGGACACGCGGCCGAGCGGTTCCTCCGAGCCACATCGTGGACCGACGCGATCGACGAGATCATGGCGCAGCTCGGCCGTGCTGGCAGCGCGAGCCGTGCTGCGGTCTATCGACGAGAGACCGATGATCGCGGCCGGCCGTGCGTCGCCTTCGTCGCCGAATGGGCCGCGCCCGGCATCGCGCCGCTCGCCGACGTCATCGGGGATCGGCGTATCGCGTTCGAAGACGTGGGGCTCACACGGTGGGTCGACGTGCTCTCGACCGGCGGAACCATCGATTCGCGTACACGGGATCTCCCCGAAGGCGAGCGCGCTTCCTTAGAGCGAGCCGGCGTGCGAGCGATCGTCGCGGTTCCCATCTTCGCGGGTGACGAGTGGTGGGGGCACCTGGTCTACGACCAGACCGATGAGGAACGGGTGTGGCAACAGGCCGAGCTGGACGCGCTCCAGATCGTTGCCGACACCTTGGGCGCGGCGATCAGCCGAGAGATGGCGGCACGACGGCTGAGCGAGACCGAAGCTCGCTATCGATCGCTCATCGAACAGATCCCCGCGATCACCTACATGGAGTCGGCCGACGAACCTGGCAAGAAGCTCTACATCAGCCCGCAGGTCGAACCGATGCTCGGCTTCAACAAGACCGACTGGACGCATGAGGGGTGGATCGAGGCGATCCATCCCGACGATCGCGATCGGGTTCTCGAGGAAGACCGGCGAACGGAAATGAGCGGCGAACCGTTCTCCTGTGAGTACCGCCTGGTCCGTCCCGACGGACGGACGGTGTGGATCCAGGACAACGCGGTGCTGTTGCGGGACGAACTCGGCAAGCCCCTCTACTGGCAAGGTGTCCGGTTCGATATCACCGACCGGATGCAGGTCGAGGAACAGCTCCGGGGCGCCGAACGTCGCTACCGGACCCTCGTCGAGCAGATCCCCGCGATCACCTATGTCGACGAGTGCCGCGGCTCGGACGACTCCCGAACATGGCCCACGGTCTACATCAGCCCACAGGTCGAGACGATCCTGGGCTACTCCCCCGAGGAGTGGCGCCGGCAACCGGATCTGTGGCTCTCGCTGATCCATCCGGAAGACCTGGAGCGCGCACTCGCCGCCGATCGGGTCCACTACGACACCGGGGAGCCGCTCGCGCTCGAGATCAGGCTCTTCGCGAAGGACGGCACGATCCATTGGCTGCGTGACGAAGCGACGATGGTCGTTGACGATGCGGGCCGACCGCTGTGGAGCCAAGGCATCCTGCTCGACATCACCGAGCGCAAGCTCTCGGAGCAACAACTGCACGAGGCCGAGGCCCGCTACCGGAGCCTGATCGAGACGATCCCGGCCGCCACGTATATCGATACCGTCGAGGCGGTGTCGGAAGCCGTGTACATGAGTCCGCAGGTTCAGCAGATCTTCGGCTACACACCGCAAGAGTGGCTGGCACAGCCGGATCTGTGGGAGCGCGGGGTCGACCCCGAGGACCTGCCCAGCCTGGCGGCGCAGATCCGCAAGCTGAACGACGAGGGGGTTCCGTACGAGGCGGAGTATCGGTTCCGCCGACCCGATGGGCAGGTCGTCTGGGTGCACGATCAGGCGGTCTTGATCCGCGACGAGGCCGGCGCGCCTCGGTTCTCGCAGGGCGTCATGTTCGACATCACGGAGCGCCGAGAAGCCGAGGAGCAGCTCCGAAGCACGGAGGAACGCTTCCGCGCGATCGTCGAGCACGTCCCGGCGGCCGTCTACCTGGATGTGCCAAACGTCAGCATGCAGACCATGTACGTGAGCCCGCAGATCGAGGTGATCACCGGGATCTCCCCCGACGAGTGGACCGCGAACCCAACCGCTTGGGCCGATGCGCTGCACCCCGAGGACCATGACGAGGTGCTCGGCCGCTACCTCGCCGCGGTCGGGTCTCAGGAGCCGTGGAGCGCGGAGTACCGGTTCCTCACGCGCGACGGCCGAACGATCTGGGTGCATGACGAGACGACCGTGATCCGCGACGAAGATGGCCGCGAGGCGATGCTCCTGGGCGTGGTCTCGGACATCACGGAGCGCAAGCTGGCCGAGCAGGCCCTTCGCGAATCGGAGCAGCGCGAGCGCGAAGCGGCCGAACGCCTCCGCGCGCTCGACGACATGAAGAACACGTTCCTCGCCGCGGTGTCGCACGAGCTGCGGAGCCCGCTCACGTCCATCCTCGGACTGTCGCTCACGCTCGAGCGATCGGAGATGCACGAGGACGATCGCAACGACCTGTTGGAGCGTCTCGCTGCGAACGCCCGGAAGCTGGATCGCCTCCTGAAGGATCTGCTCGATATCGATCGGCTCAACCGCGGGATCGTGGAGCCGCAGTACCGCATCACCGACGTTGGGGCGCTCGCGCGACGCACGATCGAGAGCATGGATTCGCTCGCGGACCGGTCGATCTTGGTCGAGGCCGACCCCGTGGTCCTGTCGGTCGACCCCGCGAAGGTGGAGCGCATCGTGGAGAACCTGCTCACGAACGCAGCGCGCCACACGACCAGCGACCGCCGAATCTGGCTCAAGGTCCACGACTTCGACGAAGGGGTCCTGATCGCGGTGGAGGACGACGGGCCAGGCGTACCCGAGGATCTCCGGGAGGTCATCTTCGAACCGTTCCGACAGGGCCCGACCGCGTCTCCCCACGCGCCCGGCACCGGGATCGGTCTCTCGCTCGTGGGCCGGTTCGCGGAGCTTCACGGCGGACGGGCGTGGGTCGAGGAGCGAGACGGCGGCGGCGCGTCGTTCCGCGTGTTCCTGCCCGGCGGACCGGTGCGCGACCTGCCGGCGCTCGGCGGGAACGGGTATCGCTCCGCCGGCGATGGCGAACCCGTCGAGCATGTGGAGGCGGGCTAGACTCGAGCGCGATGCCCGGACAGGATCACAACCCGCACCAGCGCCGGCTCCACTTGCCGCTCACGCCGGTCGGCGCAGGAGTTCCGTCTTCGGCCGTCGATCGCAAGCCCCCGTGGTTGAAGGTCCGCCTGGCGTCCGGTCCGGGATACGCCGAGTTGAAGACGCTCATGCGCGATCTCGAACTGCACACCGTGTGCGAGGAGGCGATGTGCCCCAACATCGGGGAATGTTGGGAGGCGCGCGAAGCGACCTTCCTGATCCTCGGTGATCGGTGCACGCGCAGGTGCGGATTCTGCGACGTGATGACCGCGCGTCCCGAGCCGGTCGACGATGACGAGCCCGCGCGCATCGCCGAGGCGGTCCGCGTGATGGACCTGAGGCACGTGGTCGTCACCGGGGTCGCGAGGGACGACCTCCGCGATGGCGGCGCGGCGATGTGGGCCGCTACGATCCGAGCGATCCGCGCCGCCGTACCCGGCTGCGGTATCGAGGTCCTGCCCACGGACTTCAAGGGCGGCGAACGCGACATCGCGACCGTGATCGACGCCGAGCCTGACGTGTTCGCGCACAACCTGGAGACCGTCCGCCGGCTCCATGGTCGCATCCGGCCGGCGTTCGGCTACGAGCGCTCGCTCGACGTCCTCCGGATCGCGAAGCGCCTCCGAGCGGGACAGATCACGAAGTCCAACCTGATCCTCGGCATGGGCGAGACGAGCGAGGAGGTCACTCGAGCGCTGGGCGACCTTCACGAGGCCGGATGCGATCTCGTCACGATCGGCCAATACCTCCGACCGACGCCGATGCACCTGCCGGTCGACCGTTGGGTCACACCGGAGGAGTTCACGGACCACAAGCGTGAGGGCGAGGCGCTGGGCATCCCGCACGTGGAGGCGGGGCCGCTCGTCCGTTCGAGCTACCACGCAGGAGCCCAGCTCCGCCGAGCAGCGGATGCGCTGGCGAACGCTGCGAGTTAGCAGGGCAGGAGCGTCGGTTCGGCGCGCGGCACGTTCCATCCCCGCACCACGACGGTCGGCGTAGCACCGTGCAGGTCGTCCACCGCATACGTCGCGGTCAGGGTCTGCTCCTCGCCCGGCATCAGCGTGATGTCGCCGTCGGTCCATGAGACGGGCGTCACATCCAGCCCGTCCGGACCGGCGGTCAAACGAGGACGGACGAAGAAGGCGATCGCGTCCGTGTCGTTCGTGACCGTGACCTGCACCGTCCCGTCGACCCCTGAGGATCCGGTGCACGCCTCGACCTTCGGCCTCGTCGTCGGGAGCTGAGAGAGCGCCGTGAAGTCCGCGTAGGTCCGCGTGGGCGTGAAGAACCAGGTCGACGCGCGCCAACGCAGCGTTTCGGGAGCCGTGGACAACCAGTAGACGTTACGGCTCACGACCCGGCCGCTGGCATCCGTCAGCCGGAGCTCCAGGAAGCTTGTCGAGGAGATCCCCGCGGGCCGATGAACCCTGAACAGGCGGACGACGCCATCCGCGGCCACGTCGACCGGAGCGCTCCGCTCCCACCGCTGGGTGCCGTCGAGATCGAAGACCCTCGCGTCAGCCGTCAAACCGCCCGCCGGATCCTGCGCCTCGTCGACGACGGCGATCGACGCGTCGTCATAGGAGTATTGGATGTGGAGCGGCTCGTTCGCGATCTTGGCGCCGAACGTCGAGCCGTTCGGTTCCAGGAACCAATCGAAGAGGTTCCAATGCAGCGACGGCCACGCGTTGTTCAGCATCCACTGGATCAGGCCGGTCGACGCGTACCGGTTCCGGGAGAACGCCTCGAACATCGCCCGCTCGTTCTCGTACTGCATCACCTGTGCCTTCTCCACGTAGTCGGCGAGGCCGGTCGGCGCCCCCATGCGCGCCGTCATCGCCCGATCGAAGATGTGGAACGTCTTGAAGACGCTGTCCCCAACACCCGCGTGATATTGGGGCATCCGCGGCTCTTGCCAGAGCGCGCGACGCTCCACCGGGGTCAGCATGCGTCGCAAGCTCTCCAGCTCGGGGATCGACGCGCCGGCGCTCGTCTCGGTGTTGAACCCGTCGGCCCCTCCCTGCGCGCGTCGGTCGTACCAGTACGAGGGTGGCACCCAGTCATACGGGCCGGTCATCTTGACGCCGGTGGGCCCCAAGACAGACGACGTGTCGCCGGACGCGGAGGCCAGGATCGGGTCGGGCCAGTGTGCTCGGCGCAGCGAATCGACGTACATCCGCTGGATGTCGAGAACGGGCTTCGTATCGCTCCCGATCAGGAACGTGAACACGCTCGGGTGGTTCCGCAGCCGGATCGCCTGAGCCGTCATGGACGCGCGAGCGATCGAGGTCTCTTGGGGCGTCCACTTCCAGTTCTCCTGCCAGCGGTCGCAGCACATCCACCCGGGCATGACGAGGATCCCCAGCCGATCCGCCTCGTCGAAGAAATGGTCCGATTCGAGCTTGCCCTCCAGGCGAACCGTGTTCAGCCCGAGGTCGCGCACATACATCAACTGATCGTCCACGCGCCCGGGGACCGGTCTGAGCAACATGTCGGACGCCCACCCGCCGCCGCGGATCAGGATCGGCCGGCCGTTGATCGAGAACCGTCGAGCGCCGTTCGCGAGGAGCTCCGACGTCACCTCGCGGATCCCGAACGTCGTGGTCGCCTCGTCCGAGATGGCGCCGTCGATCGAGGCGGTCATCGTCAGCTCCTCGAGGGGTTGCCCTCCCATCTGATACGGCCACCAGAGCGGTGGGTCGGAGAGATGCAGCGACGGCACCGTCGTCGGGTCCAACGTCACGCGCTCCGTTGCTCCAGCCGACAGGTTCACCGGCGTCGAGAAGGTGATCGATCCGATCACGCCGTGCACAACGGCCGTCACCGCGGCGTCGCTCGCGTTCGTCACCATCGCGCTCACCGTCAGATCGGCGGAGGTCGTGTCCGGAAGTGGGAGGTTGGACACCACCTGCGGATCGCTCACCGTGACGGGGCCTGTCCTCGTCAACCAGACGTCATGCCAGATCCCCATGCCGTGGTCCGGCGCCAGCGGGTTCCAGTCGATCCACGTGATCGTCAGGTCGCGGTTCGGATCGACCGGGTAGACACGAACCGCAACCGCGTTGGTACCGGGATGCACCAGGCCCGTGACGTCGAAGTCATAGGTCCGGAACGTGCCGGCCACGTGATCGCGATCGGCGACGAGATGGCCGTTGACGAAGATGTCCGCTCGGTAGTTGATCCCGTCGAAGTGCAACCAGGTGCGCGCACCCGACTCATCGCTCAACGAGAACTCGGTCCGGTACCACCAGGGAACCTGGAACCGCGGCTCATAGACGCTCTGGAGGTTGGTCCCGACGTAGAGGTTCGGGTACTCGCCGTCGGCTGCGAGCCCTGCCAAGACCGTAGAAGGCAGCGTGACGGGGTACCAATCACGCGTCGAGAACCCGGGGCGCGAGAGCATGGCCGGGCTGGCATCCACCCGCGCGCTCGACTGCATCTCCCAGCCGTGATCGAGGGATGCGCGCGTCGGCCCGCTCCCGAGCGCGAACGCGGGCGCCGTATCCCGCGCGATCGCCGCGACCACGACGCTCGTCGCGATCGCGAGGCCGGTCGCGAGCGCCGCAGCTCGAAGCCCCCTCCGTCTCCTCACGTCAGCCATCGCGTCTCCGAGATAGTAAAGAACATTGCTTATAACGCCTGGCGCACGATACCGCTCGGAGGGAGGTCTCCGCAACGAAGGTGGAGGAGTCGGCCTGTAAGCCGGATCCTGTGCGCCCACCTCTCGGCGGGCCGGCGACCATCTCTCTCGGCGCCGAAGCGCCGCGTCGCTGTTCACCAGCGCCGTGCGGCCTACCCGGGAGCTCGGGCGGGCCACCCTCGAGCGCTCCCTGCTTGGCCTTGCTCCGGGTGGGGCTTGCCGAGCCGACACGGTCGCCCGCGCCGCTGGTGAGCTCTTACCTCACCGTTTCACCCTTACCGCGCGCGGAACGCGCTGCGGCGGTCTGCTTTCTGTTGCGCTTTCGCGAGGTCACCCCCGCCTGGGTCTCCCCAGCACCCTGCCCTGCGGAGCCCGGACTTTCCTCGACCGATCTTGAAGATCGACCGCGGCCGCCCGGCCGGCTCCTCCACGACGAGCATACGCCGCCGTACACTCGTCGGACTCCATGCGCCGCACCCTCCCCGCCGTCGCGCTCGTCGCGCTGATCGCTGCGGGCTGCAGCCCTGGCCTCACCGGCCCGACCCGGCCAGACAGCCCGGACCAGGTGACCCCCTGACGACGCCATCAAGGCCACGGGCGCCCGCTCCACAGCCTCCGCGTTCGTCCGAGCGTACGCGGCGGAAACCGGACCCAACGTCACGGGACTCGACGCCCGACGCCTTCCTCTCCGAGCCGTACTGGGAGTTCTTCCTGACCGCGAGCGGGAGCAGCCCGTTCGCGTTCACGGCGCGCGGCACCACGCTCGTCACCGGGGCCGGATCGGCCGTGCCCGCGCGGACGATCACGCGGTCGCTCGCGCACGTTGCTGCCGGGACGACGGTCGACGGGATCGTGACGTTCGCGTCTCAGGTGAGCGCGACCGGCTTCACCCTGCGCATCCGAACTGACGACGCCCGATGGGATCGTCACGGTGTCGTTCAAGCTCACAGACCTGATCCACCCGATCCCGCTCGCGAGCGCCACGCCGTCCGCCGCGCCGAGCCAGGACGCTACTCGCCGTCGATCCGGCGTGCCCTGAGCCAGTCGTCGACGCCCTCGTTCGCGAGCCGATCTGCTTCCTTGTTGCGTTCGCGCGGCACATGCTCCAGCCGTACACGCTCGAACCGCGCGATCTCGGCCTTGACTTCGGCGAACAGCGGGCGCAGATGTGGAGCCTTCACGCGATAGCGGCCCGATAGCTGCTCGATCAGGAGCTGACTGTCTGAGCGCAGGTGCACCTCGCGAGCTCCGAGCTCCGCGGCGCGGCGCAGGCCCTCGCGCGCGGCGGTGTATTCGGCGACGTTGTTCGTCGTCTCGCCGAGGCCTTCCGCGATGGTCGCGAGCACCTCACCATCAGGGGTCGCGACCACTGCACCGATCCCCGCCGGGCCTGGGTTCCCGCGTGCCGCCCCGTCGCAACTGACGATCAGAAGACCAGGATCCGTCGGCAGTATTCGCACCTCTTCACGTCCTCGGTCCGCTTGAGCTTGTCGAGCTCCATCGCGGAGAGCTGCTCATGGCAGCCTTGGCACACGCCATCGACGAGCGCCGCCGCACCGATCCCCTTCTTCTGCGCTCGGAGATCTTCGTACAGCTCTAGGATCTCGGGATCGATCGACGGTGGGATCGCCTCGCGCTCGGCCCGTCGTTCGACCAATTCCTGTTCGATCCGACGGAGCTCCTCGAGCGCCGACCCTCCGACCTCCTCGGCGCGGGTCCGTAACGCATCGGTCTTCGCTCTCGCCTCAGACGCGCGCGCCTCGAGCCCTTCCCGCATCTCCATCGCCACCAGCAGCTCGTCCTCTCGATCACTGCGTCGGCGCGTCAGGTTCTCGATCTCGTGCTGGAGAGACTCCAGCTCTTTGACGTTCACGATACTGCCGTCGTACATGCGCGCGTTCTCGGCGGCCGACTTCTGCGTGAGGGAGTCGATCTCATGCTCCATCCGCGATTGATCGCGCCCGACGGTGTCGAGCTCGAGCCCGATCTCGCCCAACTCTCGCTCCGCGGCGTCGGCCTCTGCACGGGCCGCTGCCAACTCCCCGCCGGATCCCAAGTCGTGCGCACGGGTCGTGAGGCGATCGATCGCGGTGTCGACCTCCTGCAGCGTGAGCAGCTTGGCCATGTCCATCGTGGCCGAAGCCTAGCCGATGATGACCGGAGCGCCGGAGCCGCGATCGCTACCGGGTGCTTGCCACGCTACCCGGTGGGCATCGGCGGGGGTGGTGGCGTCGGAGCCACGGCTCCACCGGCCGACGGTCCGCGGAACGTCGAGCTGCCGAACGCCAGGATGTAGAGGAAGATCAGCGAGAGGAAGATCAGCCCGATCGTGAATCCGGCCCCATGCCCGAAGCTCGTCGACAGTCCGTGCATCACCATGATCAAGATGATGAAGTTCACGATGGGGATCAAGAAGAGGAGGATCCACCACCAGGGGCGGCCGATGACCTTCAGGAGGACGATCGTGCTGTAGATCGGGATCAGGGCTTTCCAGCCCTCCTCACCGGCCTTCGTGAAGATCACCCAGTACGGGATGACGGCGATCGCGTAGAACGCGACGAACCATAGGAGGATCGCGCCCACCCCTGCCCCGGATGTCTGGTAGGTCACCTGCGCCACGTCGCCCATCGAGAACGCTCCCTCCACTCGGCGTCGCCATGCTGGCATCCGTTGGAAGAGGGCTCAAGCACATCCAACCGGGAAGGTGCAGGACGCGGAACGACCGGGGCCCGACGTGCCCCGGTCGCAACCGGTCAACGACCGCGAGCTTCAGCTCACGGGGGGAACGTGACCTTCTGCAACCCGCTGTTCGTGCCCTGCCCGAGCAAGGTGACCCCGGCAACGATGACCGCCGCGATGAATGTGAGCATCAGCGCGTATTCGACGGCCGTCGCACCGCGGTCCTCCTCCACCCTACGGCGGAGCAGTCCCCAGCGAGTCTGTGCGCTCACGAGGAGACGCAGGACCATCACACCACCCCCTCCGATAGGCAAGGGATCCGGCACTTCGGGCCGCCCGGGGGTTGGGCGACCCTGTGCGCCGTCTTAGCGGAAGCATCGGCAAACTTGGGTCGGAACTGGAGCCTGGAGGGCCATCAGGCAGCCCTCCAACGGGCTTCCTGGTAGAGATAGCCCGTGGACGGCGGGGGCGGCTGAGCTCGATGGCTCGGATCGTCTGGACGCGCCGATTGTTCAAGCTGCTCGCGTTCGCGCTCCTGATCGCGGTGACGTGTGTCGGGCTGGGCATCTGGCAGATCGCCCGGCTCCACCAGAAACAGCAATACAACGCCGCCGTCCGGGCGGGCTTGGCCGCCGCCCCCGAACCGGTGTCAACGCTCCTCCCCGTAGGGACCGACCCCCAGACCGTCCGCTACCGGCGGGCGGCAGCCTCCGGGACCTACGACGTCGACCGGGAGATCGTCCTGTACGGGCGTTCGCGGGAGGGACAGGCCGGCAACCATCTCCTGACGCCGCTGGTGATGGCCGATGGGAGTGCCGTGATCGTCGACCGAGGTTGGGTGCCGGTCGGTATCTCGGCTCCCGGGGATGCGGCTGCGGCCCCGCCCAGTGGACCGGTCGAGGTCGACGGCGTGCTCTTCGCGTCCGAGGGAGGACCCCCTGGTTCCGTCGGCACGGTGTCTCCCGCAGAGACGACGCTCGCCAGGGTCGACCTCGCGCGGATCCAGGCCCAACTCCCCTACCCGATCGCACCCGTCTACCTGTTGCTCCAGACCCAATCGCCGGCGCAGGCTTCCTCGCTCCCCATACCTGCGACGCTCCCGAAGCTGTCGGAGGGACCCCACCTCAGCTACGCGGTTCAATGGTTCACGTTCGCGATGATCGCGTTGATCGGGTTCATCGTGCTCGCGTTGCGAGAGCGGCGCGAGCGACCGGAGCCGCCCGAGAACGGACCGGGATAGGTCACGCCGACGAGGTTCCTCGCTAGCGGTTCTTTGCCCCTCGATCGTCAGGCGATGCAACTTCGCAAGGAACCGCTAGCGAGCGATCTCTCGGTCCCGCAACCTTGAAGCATGGGCCGCTACCTAGTGCGCAGAACGTTGTTCATGGTGCTCGTCCTGTTCATCGTCTCGCTCCTCACGTTCCTGATCTTCGTGAAGCTGCCCGCGGGTGACCCAGCTCGACGGGCCGCGGGGAAGACCTCCACGCCGGAACAGATCGCCAACGCGCGCCGGGCGTTCGGGTTGGACAAACCCATCTGGGTCCAGTACGAGCGGTTCGCCAAGGGTTTGGTGCCGTGGCCGGGTCTCTTCCTGTCGGAGGACGTCTACTACTCATACGGCAACTTCATCCCCGTGAAAGAGGAGATCGCTCGTCGGCTACCGGTCTCGATCACGCTGGGCGTCGGGGCCGCCGTCATCTGGTTGTTCCTGGGCATCCCGATCGGGATCCTGTCCGCGGTCCGACGCAACGCGTTCTCGAGCCGCGCCTCGATGCTCCTCGCGATCGTGGGCGTGTCCCTGCCCGTCTTCTGGCTCGGCCAGCTCTTGCTCTACGTGTTCTGGTTCAAGCTGCAGATCGCCCCATCGAGCGGGCTCGACATCGGGGCGAGCATCTGGCAGTCCATCCTGCAAGGGAAGTTCATCCTTCCGTGGATCACGGTAGCGGTCGGTTACGCGGCGTTCTACGCGCGGATGGTGCGCGGGAACATGATCGAGACGATGGGCGACGACTACATCCGGACCGCGAGGGCGAAAGGCCTCTCCGAGCGCAAGGTGATCTTCAAGCACGGGTTGCGTGGAGCCTTGACCCCGGTGGTCACGATGCTCGGCCTCGACCTCGCCACCGTGATCGGCGGGCTCTTCATCACCGAGACGCTGTTCGGGCTGCCGGGGATCGGCCAGCTCGCCGTCAAGTCGATCGGCACGAACGACTTCCCCATGGTGATGGGCGTGACCGTCCTCGGGGCCGTGTTCATCGCCGTCGCCAACCTGTGCGTAGACGTGACGTACGCGTTCCTCGATCCACGCGTTCGCTATACCTAGTCCGAGCCAGACTAGGTGGGTTGGTTGCGAAGCGACTCCGCGGCCATGTCGAAGTACTCCCGGAGCTTGCTCGCGACGACCGGCGGTGGATCCAGGGCCTCGACCGCGGCCCGCATATGCGTGAGCCAGCGATCGCGCGCATCCGTCCCGATCGGGAACGTGGCGTGCCGCATCCGCAAGGCTGGGTGCCCGCGTTCCTCGGAATACGTGGTCGGACCTCCCCAGTACTGCGCGAGGAAGAGAGTGAGTCGATGCCGCGCACCGGAGAGATCGTCAGGTTCCGGGTACAGCGCCAGCAGCGCGGGGTCGGCGGCGACCCCTTCGTAGAAGCGATCCACCAACGCCTCGAAGAACGACATGCCGCCTGCGACGTCGTACACCGTCTGCTCGCCCTGCACGAGACGAGTCTACGGAGGGCGAACCGTATCCTGGTGCGATGATCGAGGTCCACCGCTGCCCGGACGTCGCCACGTTCTTGGCGAGCGCGGGGCCGTTCCTCGCGGAGCGCGAGGCGGAGCACAACCTGATCCTCGGGATCTGCTCCCGGCTGGCGACCGATCCGGACCCCCCCGCCGGTACCTATCTCGGGGTCGCCCTGCAGGGCGAGTTGGTCGTGGCGGCGGCTATCCGTACTCCACCGATGAACCTCGTCCTGTCGGAGACCGATGAGGCCGGCGCGATCGAGGCGTTCGCGCAGGAACTTCACGAGGCGGGCGAAGCGATCCCCGGCGTTCTCGGGCCGTGCGATCACGCGGACGCCTTCGGACGTCGCTGGAGCGAGCTCACCGGCGCTCCCGCGAAGCTGGTGATGCGGGAGCGGATCTATCGAGCCGGTGCAGCTCGCCCGCCGGTCGGCGTGCCCGGCGAGTTGCGATCGTATGCGGATGGCGACCGCGCCCTCGTCATGGCGTGGATCGACGCGTTCGTCAGCGAGGCATTCCCTGGCGACATCGTGAAGGAGCCGGTCGAGAATATCGTCCGACGTCGGGTGGAAGATCCGGATGGCGACTTCCTCCTGTGGGAGGTCAACGGCTCCGCCGTGTCGATCGCGGGCTTCGGCGGCAGGACGCCGGGAGGGATCCGGATCGGGCCCGTGTACACCCCGCCCGAGCGGCGGCGCAACGGGTACGCCGGCGCGCTCGTGGGCACGATGACGCAGATGCTGCTCGATCGCGGGTATCGGTTCTGCTTCCTGTTCACCGATCTCGCCAACCCGACCTCGAACGGCGTCTACCAGCGGGTCGGATACGAGCCCGTGAGCGATGTCGACCAGTACGTGTTCGCGGGACCGGATCAGCGGACGGCGAGCACGAGGAGCAGGATCGCCAGGTAGTGGCAGAGTCCGGCGCCAGCGGTGAACGCGTGCCAGATCTCGTGGTACCCGAAGATCGCCGGGTTGGGATCCGGATGCTTCGTGGCGAAGACGATCGCACCGAGCGTGTAGAGCAACCCGCCCGCGATCACCAACGCGAACGTCGCGGGGCTCACGTTGTGGAACAGGGCAGGCAGCGCGATCACGGCGGTCCAACCGAGCGCGATATAGAGGAACCCGGAGACACGCTTCAGTCCGTCGACGTCCACTTGCTTCAGAACGATGCCGGCGATCGCGCCCGCCCAGATGGTCACGAGGAGCGCGACGCCCCAGCCTCCCCCCAATCCAAGTAAGCAGATCGGCGTGTACGTGCCAGCGATCAGGACGAAGATCATCGAATGATCCAAGCGCTTCATGCGGTGCCGCGCCGCGTCGGTCCACGGCAGTCGGTGGTACGCGGCGCTGGCTCCGAACACCCCGGCAAGGCTGGCCGCGAACACGGTCGCTCCGATCCGCTCTTGGCGAGTGCTCGCCGCTGCGATCAGCGCGATGCCGGCAGGAAGAGACACGAAGAAGGCGATCTGATGCAATCGGCCGCGCATCCGCGGCTTCTGAGGGATCACTTCCACGAAGGAATCGTACCCGCCAGCAGGGGCCCGACCGCGAAGGCCCGCTCGTTTCTCCCGGGGATGTCGTTCCAGGTTGCAGGCTAGACCCGCCTGGTTCTGCTAGCGTGTGCCGCGAGGGTAACGGTCGTTTGCTACGAGCAGTTCCCTCAACCGGCGGATGTCACGCCGGCGCCCGACGGGTAGCAGCACCAAGGCCCGGACGGCGAAGAAAGGAGGGATCGCCAGTGGCAACCGGAACCGTGAAGTGGTTCAGCTCCGAGAAGGGGTTCGGCTTCATCACCCCCGAGGACGGCAGCGCAGATGTGTTCGTGCACTTCAGCGCGATCGCCGGCGAGGGGTATCGCAACCTCGATGAGGGGCAGCGCGTGGAGTTCGAAGTCACGCAGGGCCAGAAGGGCCCGCAGGCAGCGAACGTCAAGGCCGTCTAGACGGCACGACGCAGAACGGAAACGAGGAGCCCGGCGCGAAGCGCCGGGCTCCTCGGCGTTCCGTGGTTGAATCCAGTCATGCGCCTGTGGTTGTTGCGACACGCGAAGTCCAGCTGGGACGACCCCGACCTCGCCGACCACGATCGACCGCTCGCTCCCCGAGGCGAACGCGACGCAGAACGCATGGCCGCATTCATCGGCGGGACCTACATCCGGCCGGCGCTCGTGCTGTGTTCTTCCGGACTGCGCGCGCGCCAGACGCTGGGGCGCGTGATCCCTTCACTCGGCGAAACGTTCGAGGTCCGGGTGGAGCCTTCGTTGTACACGTTCGAGGCCTCGCCGTTGTTGTCGCGTCTGCGCAGCGTGCTGGACGACGTGCCCTCGGTGATGCTGATGGGACACAACCCGGCACTCCAGGAGCTCGCGCTGACGCTCGCGGAGGACGGCGATGCGATCGAACAGGTGGCGACGAAGTTCCCGACCTGTGCGCTCGCCGAGATCGAGCTGCACCTCGGTTCGTGGCGCGAGGTCGGGCCTGCGACCGGGACCCTGCTGCGCGTCACCGTCCCGGGCGAGCTCGCGTAGCGGATGATCAGACGCGGGGACGGAGCTCGACGGTCCCTTCGCTCACCCGGGCATCGAACGCCTGCAACGGCTGCGTGGCAGGCCCGCGACGAACGCGGCCGTCCTCGAGCGCGAAGATGCTGCCGTGGGCCGGGCACGTCACGGTCCCATCGGTGAGCTTCGTCACCCCGCGATCGAGCGGCGCCCCCTGATGCGTGCACCGGTTCGCCACCGCGAAGAGCGCATCACCGTTCTTCAACACGAGGACGTCGACCCCGAAGGCTTGCACGCGCGTCGCCTTCCCATCGGTCAGCTCGTCCAGACCGATCGCAGGACTCCAATCAGCGGTCTCCATGGCCATGATCACCCTCCTCCCCAGGTTGGCTACGATAGCGGCCCCTGCAACCAGCCATCGAAGGAAGGAACCGATGAGCGAGTCGACCGTCGATCCGAAGCTGCTCCAAGGGGCACCCTTCTTCGCCCGCCTGTCTTCCGAGGATCTGGAAGGGATCTTGCGGGTCGGAGTGTCGGTGTCGTTCGCGCCCGGCGAGGCGATCGTCGAACAAGGCGACGTCGGGGACGGCATGTACGTCCTCACGGAAGGGGTCGCTGAGGTCGACGTCGGCGGTCGGTTCCACCGGTTGAAGCCGGGTGACTTCTTCGGGGAGATGGCGCTGGTCTCAGCCGGGAAGCGCATCGCCACCGTGAAGGCGGTGGAGCCGGTGGAGGCGCTCAAGATCCCGCCGACGGGTTCCGCGCGTTCCTGGAGGCTCATCCGGCGGTGGCCCTGTCTATGCTCCAGGCCGTCGTTGACCGCCTCCGGGAGGTCGAACAACGGATCGACGCCTGGATGGCCTCCTAACGGCCGGCGAGACGCCGAGGGCCGCTAGGGCGTAGGCTCTTCGGGTGAGCGATCGAAGCGTGTACCGCACCGAGCAAGGGACCATCCTCCGCATCACGGAAGACGACGAGGGACGCCTCTCGGTCGAATTGTTCAACGAGCCGGAATGGGTCGCGGGACCGATCGGCATGGCGGGGCTCCGACTGTCTCCGACGACGAAGCGTCTGACCGACCGTCAGATCCAGTCGCTGCCGAAGTAGGCAGTTTCGGCGACGCCCCGACCATCAGGTTGAGCGGTCGTCTGCATGGGAGGGGAAGGGGGCCGAGCATCCGAGTGCCACGATCCTTCGCCCGGCTCTTCGCTACAACCATCCTCCTTACATCGATCATCGCTGCACCCTCGTTCGCCCGCGCGGGGCAAGAGCAGGTCCGGCCCGACGCATGGCTGAAACTCTGTGGATGGGGCGACACGTGCAACCAGGCTCCCCCGCATCGGTACTTCGGCAACGACATCTACAACGCGTCGGGCGCTCGGCAGACGGTTTCCTCGGGGCTGGAAGAGGGCAACGACATCCGCTTCTGGCTCCGATTGGAGAACGACGGCTCGTCGGATGACACCCTCTACGTGAAAGGGTGCCGCGGCAATACCGGGTTCGTCCTGCGGGCGGTATTGGTTGGCGCCTTCACGCAATCCACGAACGCCGACAACGTCACGCGACCCTTCAAGCGTGGCACCGCGCACTTCGACCTGCAGGCGAACGACGCGAACAGCGTCGTGCTGACCGTCGATCTCTGGGCTCGAACGATCACGGCGGGCGCGAGATACCGATGCCCGATCACGATCTGGTCGTCGACCCAACCCTCGATCAAGGACACCGTCGTCGCGAAGTTGGTGACGTGCTACCGGAACTGCCTGCGACCGGAGACACCAACGAACAACTGATCCAGGCGGAGGGCGAACTACGCCCTGTCTCACGATCACTTCTCAGCCGGGGTGGGAACCACCTTTCCCCGACCTCCAGATGCTGCCGCCGTGTGTCTCATCGTGTTGCGTCTCTCTGGCGGCACGTTGGAGCGCCCGCTTCCGACGGATCTCTGCTCTCGCCCGCACCTTACCGAGGAAGTCCATGAGGAAGCGCTTCATACGCAGCAGCGTAGCGCTGCCGATCGTCGCTCACCGGCGAACGGCTCAGCTCACCACCACAGCTACGCGTGCGCGCGCGGCGAGCGGATCGCGCATCTTCATCAAAGAGACGCCGATGCCGTACGTCACGAATGCGCCCTCGGGGACGATCTCGATGATGCAAGCGGAGTCCCGCCGCTCGGCCGGCAAGAGGGACCCGAGCTCCTTGAGGATCGACCGCACCTCGGGCGAACCGGCCGGGTGCACGATCGCCGTGGCATGGAAGCTGATCGTTGCGGGCGGGATGGGCATGATGAGCGACAGGATCCCACCTCGGCGCACCGTCACCGTCACCGCGACCCGACCGCTCGCCGCCACGTGCTTCGCCTTCCAGCTGTCGGGGGCTACCGCTGCGTACAGTCGGCGGCCGATGACCTTGTACACGACGCCGCTGGATCGCGGTTCTCCCGACGGGGTGACGTAGCTCAGGACGGCGAACGACGCATGGTCGACCGCGTGCCAAACCTGCTCGCTGGTCAGACGACGCTCCATCACTCTCCCGCTCCTCGTACTGACGTTCCCTTCGTCGTGACTGGTCGCTGTCGACATGACTGCACCTCCTCGCTTCCCCGCCGCTCGGATCCGTCTCCGTACCCGGCGGCCACCCTCACGCTCGCACTCAAGGACATCCGGTACAGGAGTCGTCGGGCCCGCTCCGAGGGGGACTTCCGTGAGAACGACACGAGCGAAGGCGCTTGACCCTCCCCCGGGGGAGGGCCGTAGCGTGTACGTCGATGGATCCCGAGCGACTCACGATCGGACGCCTCGCCCGCCTCTCGGGCCTAACCGTGAAGGCACTGCGCCACTACGACCGCGTAGGACTGCTGTCGCCGGCCTCGATCGACAGGCAGACGGGCTATCGGCTGTACGGGAAGGAGCAGCTCGAACGCGCCAAAGCGATCCGGCGGTTCCGCGACCTGGACGTGCCGCTCGCCGATATCCGGGCGGTCCTGGAGGACGAGGGTGCGCTGCGCGGCGTCCTGGCGAGGCGAAGCGCCGAGGTGGAGGCCGAGACGCATCGACTGCAGAGGATGGGCCATCGCCTACGGATGTTCCAACGAGAACAGGAGGAGATAGTCGTGACACCCACGAACGACCCTGACGACGCGATCACGCCCGAAGAGCATCGCGCCGTGGCCGTGCAACTCTTCAACCAGGTTTGGACGATGCTGGAGGAGCCGAAGCGATCGGTGGAAGACGACGACAAGATGCTGCATTCGGCCCATGCCTCCCGGTACCACTGGGGCGAGGTCGGAGCGGCGGAGCAGCTCGCGATCGGAGAGTGGCAATGCTCCCGCGTGTACTCGGTGCTGGGACGGGGCGAGCCTTCCCTGCACCATGCGCGGCGAGCCCTGGCGATCGCGGAGGGCTCTGACGTGCCCGATTGGATGCGCGCCTCCGCGATGGAGGCCATGGCGCGAGCATCCGCTGTGGCTGGCGCGGAAGACGAGGCGCTCCGGTGGGCATCGGCCGCGAAGGATGCCGCCGATGCGATCGAGGACCCCGAAGAGCGCGAGGTCATCATGGGCGACCTGGCGACACTACCGGTGGGAGCCCCGTGATCGGTTACCCCGGTCCGTCAGCGCCCGCTGTCCCCAAGTGCTGTGCGCGCGTCCGCGAGATCGGCCGTTTCGGACTCCTCCGAGAACGTCTCGTAGACCGCCTGGAGCGCGGCATGCTCCTCACCGGCCGGCTCACCCGATGCCGAACGCAGCTCCGCGAGCCGCGTGGCGGCGCGGAGCTGCCACATGCGTGCCCCGGCCGCGTCCGCCGCGTCGAACGCGTGCCGGAACGAACCTCGAGCGTCGGCCGCCCCCGATGCGGCAGCGAGCAGATCTCCTTTGACCAGCGGCAGCTGGGGAAACAGGATGTTGTCGAGGCCTTCCATCAGTTCGATCGCCTGGTCGACGGGTTCCAGACCTTCCTCGGGCCGGCCGGCGATGCCGAACCCTCGCGCGCGAACCGACAGCACCATCGGCCAGAACACCGGCGGCGTCGTCAGGTCCTGGTAGCGAGCGATCCCCTGATCGCTGAGCGCCATCCCCTCGGCCGGACGTCCCATCGCCGCTTCGGAAACGCCCAGGAAGATGAGCGCGAGCGCCCTCCACACCTGGTAGTCGTGCTCCTCGGCGATCTCGCCGTACCTGCGACGCCCGCTCGTGCACGCTCGCCCAGTCCCTGCGCCAGATGTCGAGGAATGCCACGTGGAAGAGCGCGTACGCCGCGGTGTACGGATGCTGCAGCTCCGCCGCGATGCGCAGGGCACCCGCACCGCGCTCGACCGCCCGCGCGGGATGCCCGATCGACCAGAGCACGAACGCCGAGGTCGTGTACGGCACGACTCCCGGGCTCGCGCCCAGGCGCAGCCGGCCCGAGGCGTGCTGCTCCGGGTCGAACAGTCCGATCGCACGATCAAGGTGTTCGAGGCCCTCGTCGACGTGTCCGAGCGACACGAAGTTCGTACCCAATCGCAGATGCCCCTCCGCCTGGAGCGCCGGGTCTCCTTGCCGCTCGGCGATCTCGAGGAGCCGCCGCCCGATCCGGATCCCCTTGTCGAAGTCACCGCGATACAGGTAGAGGCTGCCGAGGCTCCTCAGCAGCGGCACCACGTCCGAGGGCTCTCCCGTCTCCTCGAGCTGGGCCAGCGCGTCCGCGTAGATGTCCTCGACCTCCTGCGTGTAGCCGCGGATCGCCATGAGCCCGCGAGCCAGGCTCGTCCGAACCGTGATCTCCTGGGCGGTGCGCTCCGCGGTCGCCGGCGCTGCCGAAAGGGCGGAGAGCAGGTCGTTCGAGAGCGCGATCGCCCCGTGGTACCAGCCACGGTCGTCGTGCAACGCCCAGAGGGCGTCGAGCATCGCATCGAGTCGCGCGAGGTCGCCGGCCTCCACCCAGAAGCGCCAAGCCGCGCGTAGGTTGCCGAGGTCGGCTTCCAGCTCGGCCAGGACCTCGGCCCGCTCCCGACCGGCGAGGCGCTCCCGCCGTTCGTGCGCGACGTCGGCGAAGTGCTCCGCGTGCGCATGTCGGGCGGCGTCGCGCTTCTCCGGCAGTTCGTCGAGACGCTCGGCGGCGTAGTCGCGGATCGTCTCGAGCATCGCGAGCCGGCGGTGACCGTCCTCGTCGAGGCTGCGGATGAGGCTCTTGTCGACGAGCGACACCAGCTGTGGGAGCACGTCCGCTCCGACGTCGGCGTCCAGCCGACCGGCCACCGCCTCCACCGCCTCGATGCGAGCGGACGCGAACACCGAGAACAGCTGGAACATCGATCGCTCGTCCTCGTCGAGGAGACGCTCGCTCCATTCGATCGTGCTCCGCAGGGTCTGCTGGCGCTCCGGGAGGTCGCGGCTTCCGCCGCCGAGGTCGCCGGCATGCTCGCGCAGCCGGTCCCGCAGCTCCCGCGGCGAGAACAGCGCGATCCGGGCCGCTGCCAGCTCGATCGCGAGAGGGAGCCCGTCGAGTCGAACGCAGATCTCGGCAACGTCCTCGGCCTCGTCATCGGTGAGCTCGAACCCCGGACGGGCATCGCGTGCCCGCTCGACGAACAATCCCCCTGCCTCCGACATCGTGACGCCGTCAGCGGACGCGACGTCGTCGGGGAGCGTCAGCGGCGGCACGGCGAAGAGGCGCTCGCCGCGGATCCGCAACGACTCCCGGCTCGTCACGAGCACCCGGAGATCCGGGCACGATCGCAGGAGTTCGGCGATGCCGTTCGCCGCGTCCATCACCTGCTCGAGGTTGTCGAGCACCAGGAGCAGGCGCCGCGGCGCCAGGTGATCACGGAGCAGGTCGAGCGGCCCGCCGGTGCCGGACGCACCGACCGCCCGTGCGACGGCATCGAACGCCGCGTCGGCGTCGGTCACCGGTGAGAGATCGACGAAGTAGACGCCGTCGGGCGTGAGGTCTGCTTGCTCCGCGCCGACCTGCACCGCCAGCCTCGTCTTGCCGATGCCGCCCGGGCCGATCAGCGTCAGCAGGCGTATGCCCGGATCGGCGAGTAGGTCCCGGACCTCTCGCAGCTCTCGATCGCGCCCCACGAGCTCGGAGGTCTGCGTGGGCAGGTTGTTCGGGTGGATGGTGAGGGTCATGAGCGGAGGGAACTCGGCCGCGAGGGCCGGATGCGCAACCTGGAAGATGCGCTCCGGGCGCAGCAGGTCCTTGAGCCGGTGCTCGCCGAGATCGATCAGCGACACGTCGGGGGGCAGATGCTCGGCGAGTTGCGCGGCGGTGGCCGCCGAGACGAGCACCTGGCCGCCGTGACCCGCCGCGCCGATCCTCGCGCCGCGATGCACCTCGACCCCCACGTAGGACCCCGCGCCGATCCGTCCCTCGCCGGTGTGGAGTCCCATGCGCACTCGGATCCGAGCGTCGTCTGGCCACGGATGGCGCTCGAGCGCGAGCTGCGCCTCGATCGCGGCACGCAGCGCGGAAGATGCGCCCGGGAAGACGGCGAAGAACGAGTCGCCCTCTGTGCTGACGACCAGGCCATCGTTCGCCTCGATCGCCGACCGCACGATGTCGTGGTGCTGCTCGAGCAGCAGCGGGTACGCGTCACCCAAGCCCTGGACGAGCCGCGTGCTGCCCTCGATGTCGGTGAACAGGAACGTGACGGTTCCCGTGGGCAGGTCCAGTGAGGGCAGGCACGCTTCATCATGACGCAGGCCGCCCCTCGACGCGTCGCTACGCCGTCTCCGCCACCTCTTCCCACATCGCTCGGCATCGTTCGCACATGCCGTCAGCCCCCGTCGCAGCGTTAGGGACATGGAGCGCCCTGAATAAGCATGTGGCACGGTTCGCCTTCGAGTGCGTCCATCGATCCACCATGAACCCATGAGGTGACACGCGACCGAATGGAGGATGAGCGGTACGTGAACCCTCACCTCGGGTGACGGTGGGCGCTGAGGGACCCGAACCCCGATCGTCTCCGCCGACGGTTCCGACGAGCGCACCATCTGGGTCGGAGGTCCGGGCATCACGGCCGAGACGCCGGACTGGGGTCCCTAGCGGTCGGGCGCGTGTGCCAGTCTGATCGGAGCCGAGCGCTCTTGGAGGTGTCAGATGGCCGTGTCGTACCAGCTGGTGATCGACTGCACATCACCCGAACCACTCGCGCAGTTCTGGGCCGAGGCCCTGCACTACGTGATCGCACCTCCGCCGCCGGACTTCGACTCCTGGGACGACTTCTACCGGTCGATCGGTGTGCCTGAGGAGGAGCTTGGCGGTGGCACGGACAGGATCGAAGATCCGAACGGTGAGGGTCCGCGCATCTGGTTCCAGATCGTCCCCGAGAAGAAGTCGATCAAGAACCGCATCCACATCGACGTGAACGCGAGCGGTGGCCGCGATCAGTCGCTCGACACCAGGCGCGAGCGGGTCGAGGCTGAAGCGGCGCGGCTCGTGTCTCTCGGTGCTACGCGGTTGCGACACGCTCGTCCAGGAGGGCCTGGACCACTACGCCGTCGCGCTGACCGATCCAGAAGGCAACGAATTCGACATCAACTAGACCGCATGGAAGCAAGGCCGGTAGGAGGCTAAAGACACTTGCTCAGGTGTCCTCCCGCACGATGCGAACCACCACCTCGGCCGTCGGAGGTCCGTTCGAACGCTTCGACCGGCGCTTCCGCAGGACGATCGCGGCGAACGCGCCGCTGCCGAGTAGGAGGCCAGCCAGCGCTTTCGACGACCGGAGCGGCGCGGGCAGACGCGCCTCCAACTCACGGAGGTCGGCCTCGAGCTGACGCCGACTCTCGTCGATCTCCGTCACTTTCCGATCTGCTGCTTCACCCATCGCATGTCCTCCTTCAGGGCTTCCTGGGTCCGTTCTCCCGGGGCGGGAGCCGACCGGATCGTGCGACGTCCGATCATCACGAGCGCCCAGGCGACCACGAGCATCAGCACGGCCACGATCAGGATGGCGGCCCACACCGGCAACACCAGGGCGAGCGCGGCCGCACCCGCGGCGGCGAGGAACCCGATCGCGTACATCGCGACGACCGCCGCGCCCGCCATCATCCCCGCGCCCTTCCCGCGGACGGACACGGCTTCGGCCGCCTCGATCTTGGCCAGCTCGACGTGTTTGGTGGCGAGTGCAGCGGAACCCGCCGACGACCGATGCCATGAGCACGCCGAACGGTCGACGCTCCGCACCGACACCGGCCACGCTGCCGTTCCCGTCTTGGACGCTCACGTTTGCGACCTCCCTCCTGGACGACGTGGCAACCCTATGCCCCAACCCCCGTCGGAAGCGAGGCCGGAGGACCGTTCGAACGCCGGGCGAGATCCGATCCGACCCGTCGGAACGGCCCGATACCCGGCGAGGAGTGACATCATCGGAGGTCGATCAGCGATTCGCTCGGCACGAAACATGAGGAAGGAGCGAGTGACTATGGCCGGTCTCGCCCAGAGGTTGTCTGGCCGTCCCGCGCGCGTGATCGTGATGGCCGCCCTTAGCGCGGTGGTCTTCGCAGCGTGCAGCCGCACGAGCAATCAGGAGCTGGAGAGACAGATCTCGTCCCTTCAGCGTCAGCTCTCCGACACGCAGGCGCAGCTGGCATCCACGCAGGCGGAGCTCACGACATCCCAGGAGAAACAGAAGTCGACGCAAGCCGAACTGGAGACGACGCAGGCACAGTTGCTCGATGCCCAAGGACAGCTCGCGAAGGTCGGAGAACTGCGGCTCAAGGACGGTGTCTATCAAGGGCCGGTGCTCGCAGCGAAGGTCACGCCGTATCGCGTGATCCTGTTCGACTCGACCGGAGCTTGGCGTGTCGCGGAGGTCGCCACCGATGCGACGATCACGTCCGGCGGGAAGACCCTCACGCTGAGTCAGTTCGCGAAGCTGCTGCAAAGCACCGATCCCGCCGACATCAAGCTCGTGAACGGCTTCTACAAGGTGACGGTCAAGAAGGGTGTCGTCACGACGCTGAAGAAGGCGACCAAGTAGCGGCGCGGCTTGCGCTGTAAACGCCCCCGGGACCTATCACCTATCGTGGCGCTGCCATGCTTGTCTGCCCTTCCTGCGGTCACGAGAACGTCGAGGGTTCGAAGTTCTGCAACGGATGTGGCGGCAAGCTCGAGCTCACCCCGGTCAGCGAGGAGCGCCGGATCTGCACGGTCGTGTTCTGCGACCTGGTCGGCTTCACGCAGCGGTCGGAGTCGCTCGATCCTGAGGACGTCCGACAGTTCCTGCTCCCCTACTACGAGCTGATGACCGAGGAGGTCGAGCGGTACGGCGGGGCGATCGACAAGCTCTACGGGGACGGGGCGATGGCGGTCTTCGGGGTTCCCACCGCCCATGAAGACGACCCGGAGCGCGCGATCCGCGCCTCGCTCCGGGTGCTCGAGCGGCTGCCATCACTCGCGCTCGATCTGGAGGCGAGGATCGGGATCAACACCGGTGAGGTGGTGGTCTCCTCCGATCACGCCGCCCGAGGCGACGCGCTCACCGGCGACACCGTGAACACGGCCTCGCGGGTCCAGTCGGCCGCGCCGGTCGGCGGGGTCGTCGTCGGGGAGCTCACCTACGCGGCTACGAAACACGTCTTCGACTACGAGGTCCTCGACCCGGTAGAGCTGAAGGGCAAGGCCGAGCCGGTCGAGATATTCCGGCCGCTGGCGCCGAGGGCGCAGGATCGCGGCCGAGGCGCCGGAGGCCACCCCCTTCGTCGGTCGCGAGGAGGACCTGGCCGCCTTGGTCGCGGCCTTCGAGCGGGCCCGGAGCGGCGAGCCGACGTTCCTCACGATCGTCGCCGAGCCCGGGATCGGGAAGTCCCGGCTCGTGCGCGAGTTCGCGAGGTACGTCGACGATCTCCCGGACCTCATCACGTGGCGCGAGGGCAGGTGCCTTCCCTACGGAGAGGGCATCTCGTTCTGGGCGCTCGGCGAGATCGTCAAGACCCACGCCGGGATCTTGGACACCGACGACCAAACGGAGATCTCGCACAAGCTCGACGCGGTCCTCACCGAACCCGACGCGAGCAGCCGGGCCTGGATCAAGGACCGGCTCGCACCGCTGGTCGGACTGGCGTCGACGACCGCCGCGCCCGAGCGAAGTGAGCTGTTCGCCGCGTGGCGCCGGTTCCTGAGCATGGTCGCGAGCACCGATCCGCTCGTCCTGCTGTTCGAGGACCTGCACTGGGCGGACGACGTTCTCGTGGAGTTCCTGCAGGAGCTCCACGGTTCGCTCGCCGACCTGGCCGTGCTGGTCATCGCCACCGCGAGACCCGAGGTCGCCGAGCGTCATCCGACGTGGCTCGACGGCACGGAGCGACGTCTCCACGAGCTCGAGGCAGCCCCGATGCGCGAGCTCGTCGCCGCCACGCTGGCGGGGGCCTCGCCGGACTTCGTCGACGCGGTCTGCGAACGGGCAGGCGGCTCGCCGCTCTACGCCGAGCAGCTCGCCGCGATGCGCCGGACGATGCCGATCGCCGGCGGCTCCGAGGACGATCTGCCGATCCCACCGTCGGTCCAAGCGCTGCTCGCCGCGCGGATCGACCTCCTGCCGGCGGAGCTCCACGAGACCCTGCTGGATGCATCCGTGGTCGGCAAGACCTTCTGGGCCGGGACGGTCGAAACGCTCGGCAACATCGACGCGTCATCCACCAGCGAACGGCTCGCCGAGCTCGAGCGGCGCGAGTTCGTCCGCGCGGAACGCACGTCCACGATCGAGGGCGAGCGGGAGTACGCGTTCGTTCACGCACTGATGCGCGACGTCACGTATGGCCGCCTCGCACGCCGTCCTCGGTTCGCGAAGCACAGCGCGACGGCCGCATGGATCACCGGTCAGGTCGGTCATCCGCTCGGTGACATCGCCGAGATCGTCGTCGCGCACCTCGACCAGGCGAAGGAGGCGGCGCAGGCCGCCGGGCTCGACGACGAGCTCGCGCCGCTCGACTCGGCGCTGGTCGATGCGCTGACGGACGCGGCGCACCACGCGGAGCGGACGGACGCACGCACCGCCGCGCGCCTCATCGAACGGGCGGTGGAGCTGGTCCCCGACGACGACCCGCGGCGACCCGATGTCCTCTTCTACGCGGCGGCGAGCGCCGGAAACACCGGCGACCTACTCCGAGCGGCGGAGCTCGTCGACGAGGCGATCCCCGGCTTGCGTGCCGACGCGAACTGGGACGACCTCGGTGACGCGCTGCAGTTCCGGGCCAGGCCTCCATGGCCTGACCGGTGATGATGACGCCATGATGCCGCTGCTCGAGGCAGCCGCCGAGGAGATGGCGGCGCATCCCGGCCCCGGCCTCGTGGCCGTCCTGACCGAGATCGCATGGACGATGTCGAGCTATGACCAAACCGACGAGAGCCGCCCGTCCCTCGAACGGGCGGAGGAGGCGGCCGACGATGCGGGAGTGCCACGCCCCCATCGGCTGCTCGAGATCCGAGGCAGCATGGAGATCGCCCTCGGGGACCACGCCGCGGGTGTCCGCCACATGCGGGAAGCGGCGGAGCGATCGCTCGCGGACGGCGAGGCGCAGACCGCGGCCCTGATCTTGAACGATATCGGGTCCGTCGAGCAGGGGTACGGCACGATGGTCGACGCGCTGGCGGCCTGCGATGAGGCGATCGCCATCGTGACCGAGCGCGGGATCGACCCGACCATCGGCCAGAGCGTTCGCATGCGGGTGCTCTTCCACATCGGCCGATGGGACGAGGTGGTCGAACAAACACCCGCCCTGATCGACATCGCGATGGAGCGAGCGAACGTGTGGATCGCCGACGGGCTCCGCATGAGCCTCGCCCGCGTGCTCCTCGACCGGGGCTGGCTGGACCGGATCGACACGGAAGCATTCGAGCCCGCCAACTTCTCGGTGAGGAGCGACGCGATGCTGTGGACGATCCACCTACGCACGCGCGGCGCCAGGAACGAGCTCGTCGACCTCGACCCGATCCAGGCCCTGATCGTGGCCGACGAGATGTATCCGACACCTCCCCTCCTGGATGCGCTGCTACGCCTCGGGGACATCGGGACGGCCGAGCGATACCGGCAGGCATTCACGGCGCCGCCGTACTGGCTCGCATGGGTGGACGGCCTGCTGCACGAAGCACGCGGCAAGACGGCAGAGGCCGAAGTCGAGCTTCGGATCGCGCTCGACGCAGCCGGCGCGATCGGGTCGAAGTCCATCCAAGCGGACCTGCTGTTCCACCTCGGGCGGTGCTCGATCGCCCTCGGCGAGCGGGAGATGGCGCTCGAGCGGCTGCAGCGATCCCGCGAACTTTGGACCTCGATGGGCGCGAACGTGCGGGTGGCCGAGGTCGACGAGGTGCTCGCGTCGCTCTAACCGTCACCGCAGGAGCTCGGAGGCCGCCGGAACCGACCGTGGACCGGAGACCCCCCGTGGACGGGTCGTTCGGCCCGTTCGCCCGTGAGGGGAGATAGCTACGTTCCTCTGGAGCTCCGAGTCAGGGAGAGCGTGTGAAGAGTGTGAGGATGCTCGTCGTCACCGCGCTCATCGCCGTGACGTCCGTGGCCTGCAGCAAGCCTGCTCCCCAGAGCCTTTCGCTGGCGCAAGGCAAGCTCAAGCACCTCATCTTCATCATGCAGGAGAACCGGTCCTTCGATTCGTATTTCGGCACCTACCCGAAGGCCGACGGGATCCCGATGCAGAACGGCGTACCCACGGTGTGCGTGCCTGATCCGATGATCCATCGCTGCGTCGAACCGTTCCATGACACCTCGCTCGTGAACGCGGGTGGTCCCCACGGTGAGATCAATGCGACGCACGACACGGCGGGCGGTCAGATGAATGGGTTCATCCGGAGCATCCAGTTCGGCAACGTCGCGTTCTGTAAGCGCTACCCGTACGACCCCGCTTGCACGAACGCGACGACCGTTCAGCCGATCCCGGATGTGATGGGGTGGCACGATGCGCGGGAGATCCCGAACTACTGGTCCTACGCGCAGCACTTCGTGTTGCAGGATCGGATGTTCGAGTCGGCCTTCTCGTGGAGCCTCCCTTCACACCTGTTCACGGTCTCCGCCTGGTCGGCGAACTGCAACGTCTCGGGCGACCCGCTCAGCTGCCGGTCCAGCCTCAACCGTCCGGGCAACGAGTCGAGCAAGAACAACCACGCGTCGAGCCCGTTCGCGTGGACCGACATCACGTACCTGCTTCACCAGCAGCACGTCAGCTGGCGATACTTCGTCGGCAACGAGAGCGACCTGACCTGCACGACCGACCGCATCGCCTGCGAGGAGAAGGCGATCGAGACCGGGAACGAACGCGGGACCCCCGCGATCTGGAACCCGCTCCCCAACTTCAGCACGGTGAAACAAGACGGTGAGATCGGCAACATCCAGACCGTCTCGCACTTCCTCCGTGCGGCCAACACCGGTTCGCTGCCCGCCGTCTCGTGGATCGTCCCCGACGGTCCGAGCAGCGAGCATCCGCCGTCGAGCATCGCCGACGGACAGGCCTACGTGACGCGACTCGTGAACGCGGTGATGCAGGGCCCGGATTGGAACACCTCGGCGATCTTCCTTTCATGGGACGACTGGGGCGGCTTCTACGATCACGTCGTACCTCCCAAGGTCGACGCGAACGGCTATGGGTTGCGTGTTCCGGGCCTGTTGATCAGCCCGTGGGCGAAACCAGGCACGATCGACCATCAGACGCTCTCGTTCGACGCATACCTGAAGTTGATCGAGGACCTGTTCCTGAACGGGCAGCGGCTCGACCCCTCGTCCGACGGTCGCCCGGATCGTCGTCCCATCGTGCGCGAGAACGTGGCGATCCTCGGCAACCTGCTCGATGAGTTCGACTTCTCCCAGAGCCCACTCCCCGCCCTCGTGCTGCCCGAACGCCCACCACCGGGGCCCGCGTCGATCTCCGGCACCTGAGGGAGACGACAGACAACCTTTGCCTCGCTAGGGCGAGAAGGAGTGCTGGTCAGGGCTTGACCTGAGAGACGAGGCGCCGCAGGGAGCGCTTTCGACATCAGGTCTTCGTGGGGCCCTATGTAGGACAGCGGACGAACGCAAGGGCCTTGCGATAGTAAGCCGCGTAGCCAGCCGTCACCATGTATCCCTTCACAGCAGCTACGGAGACGAGGCCGCTATAGGTGGGTGTGGAAGGGTGAGGTCTGGGCACCGGCCGCCAAGCGGTGCCGTCCCAGTCGATGATGAGGGGGTGATACCGCCCGAACGCTCCCCCCGTCTCGAACTCCCCGACTGCCCAAACATCGTCCGGCCCAAGCGCTGCGACCGATGACAACCGATTGAAGTAGCCAGGATCGGGAGTTGGAACTATGGACCACGCCGCTCCATCCCAATGTACGGCGATGGTCCCGTTGTAGCGCTGGCCCACCGCCCATACGTCGTCCTGTGCGACAGCCGTGACGTCCGCGAGGGATCCCAGGCCGTGCGGTAGGAGGACCCTTGTCCAGATGGTTCCATCCCAATGAAGCATCAGTGGACGATGTACGCCTTGCGGGAGTGTCCATGAGCCCAGCGCCCATATGTCGTCAGCGGTGCGGGCAGAGACGGCGACCAGAGTGCTTCCCACCGCACCGACGCTCGGACTCGGAACGACGGTCCAAACTGATCCATCCCAGTGCTCCGTCAACGTGCGTCCTCGTGAGTACCCAACCGCCCACACGTCATCGGCTGAGAGGGCATCGACATCCGTGAGGCTGCTGACCCCGAGACGGCCGGGACTTGGCGCCCGGGTCCATGAGACTCCATCCCAATGACCGATCAGAGCGACGAGGCTATGAGCGGAGCGATGGAGGTAGCCGACGGCCCACGCGTCGGCAGGGTCTAGATTGTCGATCCCAAGGATGACGTGGTCGCCGACCGACATCGACTGTGTGACGGTCCAAGTGAACCCGTCCCAATGTTGCATGGCTGGGGGACCCACGCCGATAGGCCGGGGGAAGTCACCTCCGTTCACGACCCAAGCGTCGGTCGGTGAGGAGGCAGCGGCCGCGCTCAGCCCCCCGAGCCCCGTGGTCTTCACGGGTGCAACCGACCATGAGTCGTCGCAAGCGATCCCTTGGGCTGTGGGAGTCACACCGATGGTGGCGCTGCTGCTCAGAGTTAGAGACACCAGCGCGATGAACGACAACAGGTGTAGGGGCGTTGCTTTCACTGCAGGCAGCGTAGGTGCGTCGGCTAGACGGGGCAAGCGGCCCCCGACCTTCGCCTTGTGAAGGCGAAACGAAGTGCTGTTGTCGGGGACTCCGACCCCTCAGGACAGGTCCCGGTCCTCCATCTCCCACGCGTGGTCGAGCATGTGCCAGGCGCATCGGCGGATCAGGAATTGGACCGTCCATGACGACCTGCCGCAGCCAGGTTGCCTGGCGCCTCGGTCCCGGAGGGTTCCCCCGGTTCAAAGTCAAGCAGGCCGAGACGCGCTGCTCCGGTTCACGCAGGGACCTGCTGGCCGAAGTCTGCGCACTGCGCCGGGTTCTCGATCGCAGGGTCGATGTTGGCCAAACAGTCCCAGCTCGAGGGGATAGTCGCGGGCGGCGAGCCGATCACGATCGCTATCTCCTCGCCCTTCTTCAGGACGATGGTCGAGATCGGTTGCGTGTACGTCGTGCCGTCCACGTAGGCCTTGAGCTTCGTGTCCGGGCTGCAGTAGCCGCCGATGCATCCGTTCGTCAGCCGCACGCCCCACTCCGTGAACAGCATCTCGACCGTGAAGTGCTGGTCCCCCGGCGCCTCGATGTGGATCAGCCCGCTGGTGGCATGCGTGTGGAGCGGCGAGAACAGGCTCTGGTCCTCCCGCCCGATGCTAGAGGCGACGGGCTCGGACTTCCCGTTCACGAAGATGTCGACGTGTGAGTGGTAGTGCACGGTCAGCGACTCGGTGGACGAGGAGGACAACCCCGCGGCGTCGATGCGGTCCGCGACGTTGTCGGGGTTCGGCCAGGGAGCCGGCCCGGTGTTGAGTGTGAGGTTCGAGCCCCCCGAGTTCGATCCGCCGCAGGCAGTCGCGAGCAGGGTCAGTGCGAGCACGATGAACGGGGAACGAAGATGCATCCCGGCGATTCTAAAGAGTTGCGACACGCTTCGGGTCGCCTCGCAAGGGAGAGCTGCCGGGGAACTTCGGGTCATTGCCCGCTCGAAGACTCCCGCCGACTCGAGGCCAAGAAGCAGAGCGACCGCGCCGACGTCGATGAATGCGCCAAGCACGATGTTCGTGCGATGTGACGCAGGGCGACCTTGACGCTCGATGCCTTCATCGGACATGGCCTTTGACGTGCGGAGACGGTGGCGCTGATTGTCTCGAACCGCCGACCTCTCCTTGTAACGGTGAAAGAGAACGCTTGTCAGGACGACTTGCGCCCGACCGCGCTTCCCGGTTGGATGAACGGCAATGGCGCACCCGCCTCCTCAACAAGGGACTCCCCGCGTATCCGCGGGGCGAGCCGCTCTCGTCGCAACTGCTTTCATGCTCGGCGCGTGCAGCGTCACCAACGGGAACGGTTCGGCGGCAGCGAGTGCTTCTTCCCAGCCCATCGCCACGTCTGCGAGCGAAGAGCCTCCCTACACGCCACCTTCGCCTCAGGTACTCAAGTACTTCCAGACCTTCACGAGCGACGACGCCGGGCAGATCGAGCTGACCCCCATCCTCGACATCTCTGGCTACCGCACCGTGAACTTGGAGGTCGGGGCAGGGGTTCGGAAGCCTGTCCCTGCCTAGCTGGAGGGCGCAGGCCCCCAGTCGGGAGCGCTGTCCCAGATCTGTGAGTTCGTGATGTCGTGCATGTTGGAGCCGTCGACGTTCATCACGTAGATGTCGGCATAGCCCGCACCCCCGTCACCGGGCGATCGAGACGCAGTGATCATCGTCCCGTCTGGGGAGAAGGAGTACGACCCCCACACATAGGTACCCCCCAGGTCGTCGGTGATCCGGTGGAGGTCCGACCCGTCTGGATGCACGAGATACAGGTTGTTCTGGTGATCCACCGTCTCGTGGGACCGGAAGAGGATCCACTGCCCGTCCGGCGATACGTCGGGTTGTGCCGCATCCAGCAGCCACGGGGTCAACCTGGTGACGCTTGACCCATCGGATGGTGTGGTGAAGATCGCGTGGCGAAAGAACCTGTTGTCGTGCTGTCGGTTGTCGCGGCGCTCGAACACGAAGCCGCTACCGTCCGGCAACCATTGTGGCCAGTTGTCCTCGAACCGGTTGTGCTTGTCGGTGGAGGCCCCTAGCTGCGTGATCTGCCGCACGTCGGTCCCGTCCGCGGCCATCACGTATAAGGAAACAAGGCAACCGACCCGGGGTTCCCCGCACCCGATTGCACGGCTGAAGACGATCTGCGTTCCGTCAGGTGAGAAGGACGGCCCGAGGTCGGCGTGGCAGGCATCGGTGCAGGTGCTCGAGAGATACGTGCGGTCGGACCCGTCGGCGCGGATCTTCCAGATGCGGCCCGTGTCCTCGTTTCCGGTCCAGAACGCGATCCAACTCCCGTCCGGCGACCATTCCGGCTCGGTCGTGAGGTGCCCTCGCGCGGGATGCGTGATCTCACGGACCGCCGAGCCGTCGGGGTTCATCGTGAAGATCGCTCCCCACGTATGGTCCGTATCGAAGTAGCGACGGAACGCGATCCGCCCGTTCTCGCCAGGGACCGTCCCCTGAGCCGGAGTGGTACCGATGATGGCAAAGATGATCGATGCCGTGCAGGTTGCGGCAAGGAGTTTCCGCATCGCCGCGTCTCCCTTCATCGCCGGCCGCTGTCTTACCTCTCGGGAATATCGATGGTCAAGCGGCGACCGTGGAGAGGCTTGAGTGAAAGTCCCGTGGGTGTGTCTAGGCTCCGGCGATGGCGGTGGCTTGCCCCTCCCGCGGCACGGACAACCTTGACGGGTCGAAGTTCTGCAACGAGTGCGCCACGCCGCTCGTGCGTTCGCCCGTTCGGCCGCCAAGGAACACAAGGTCGTCACCGCTCTTCTGCGACCTCGTGGGGTTCACCGCCATCTCCGAGTTCGCGGACCCTGAGGACCTCGACAAGATGCTCGCCAGCTACTTCGCGATGGCGCGCAGCCAGATCGAGCGCCAAGGCGGGGTCGTCGAGAAGTCATCGGGGATGCGGTCGTCGGGTCTTCGGCGTGCCGGCCGCAGTCGCCAGGGCCGACCAAGAGCCTCCCCCGGCCGAAGCGCGCGAACCCTTTGGTGACGACTCCCGCCGTAAGCGATCGGCAGAGTTGTTACGCAAGGTGTTACCCAGAACCGTCTTTCGGGGCGGAGATCGTCGCCAGCAGTTCGTCGATCTTGGCGATCCCTGCGCACCGTCTCAAGTGACCCACGTCAGGCTCGATACGCGGCGCCACTTCGCATCCTCAGGTAGGCCACCGCGGCCTGCGTGCGGTTGGAGACGCCGAGCTTCGGGAACAACGAACGCAGGTGGGCCTTCACCGTGCTGGGGGCGACGTGGAGCCGGCGAGCGATCTCGACGTTCATCAGACCGTCAGCAAGACAAGCCAGGACCTCGTGCTCGCGGCTGGTCAGATCCGGCACTGGCTCGCTCATGGCGGCTTCACCGAGCCAGGCGGTTGGGTCCGGAGCCTTCAATGGATCGCGGACCCAACTCATGGTTGCAGATGTGGTTGAGCACGAAGGTCCAAGCGACTTCTTCATCCCAAGGAGCTGAAAGGAGTGTGCGTGCATCCGGGCATCCGTCGGCTGCCAGTTGCGCGACCTCTCCGAGCGCGTATGCCCCCCTGCTCTGGCGCTCCACGAGATCTTGGGCACTTCGATCGCCACGCCGCCAAGCTTTGAGGATGCGATCGCCGTCTGGCCGCTTGAGAAGTTGTTCTACCGAGAGAGCCATTGAGTGACCGTTGCTCGGGACGTCCTCCAATGAGTTGAGGTCGAAGTCGCGGTTGCGGATACTCTCCCAGACGATCGAAGGCAGAGAGACTTCCGCCCAGATATGTACCGGCTCACGGCGATCCAGGACGAATACATGCATCGACGCCTCCTCGGTCAGACGGTCCACCTTCGCTGTCTGCGATCGTCCGGCGAGGCGATCGAGGGACGCCGCCGAGCGTGCCGCATCCGCGGGGCGACCGGCGGTTCGGCGCGGCGTTGCTCCCGGCGGATCCCGAAGGAGGAAGGGCCTCAGGCATGCGCTCACGTCCGACAACGCTAGGTGACGTGAGTGGGAAGACCGTGAGACGAACATGAGAGCCCTCTTAGCGACGGGCTCTTTCGCCTCGCCCGCTGGGCGCGAAACACCGGCTACCCCCTGAGGCGATAACCCGCGCCACGTACCGTCTCGAACACGTCTCTCCCGAGCCTGCGCCGCAGGTACCCCACGTAGACATCAACGAGGTTCGAGCGAGAATCGAAATCGAGACCCCAGACCCGAGACAGGAGATGTTCTCTCGTGAGGACGTGGCTCGGGTGGCGCATGAACTCCTCGAGCAGCGCGAATTCGCGTGCTGTGAGTTCGACTACCCGATCATCGGCCGAGACTCGGCGGGTGAGGAGGTCGAGCGAGAGACGTCCTGTTCGGAGGACGGTCGCCGACCCGCCGCCTGAGGGCTTCAGACGGGCGCGAACGCGCGCGAGGAGCTCGTTGAAGGCGAACGGTTTCGGGAGATAGTCATCCGCTCCGAGGTTCAAGCCGTCGACCCGGTCATCGACCCCATCCCGAGCCGTCAAGATCACGACAGGCGCTGTGACTCCGCGATCCCGCCATCTCCGCAAGACGTCGAGGCCGTCGATGTCGGGCAGACCAAGATCGAGGATCGCGAGGTCGAAGTCCGGCACCACGGCGAGAGCATCCGTGCCGTTAACGCGCCGCTCAACGACGTAGCCGTTGGCGGAGAGGCCCTTGTCCAGGAACGACGCGATGCGTTCCTCGTCCTCTACCACGAGGATCTTCATCGCGGTAGACCGATCCAGAAGCGTGCCCCCCGCCCCGGCTGGCTATCGACACCAGCCGTCCCGCCGTGTGCCTCGGCCACTGCTCGCACGATGGCCAAGCCGAGGCCGCTTCCGGCCGAATACGGATCCTTCTGGAAGGGCTCGAAGATCTTCTCCTCGGCTCCGAGGGCTAGTCCGTCGCCGTCGTCCGCGACATCCAACCTCCATCGAGCCGGTTCAGGCCACAAGCCGAGCTCCACTCGGCTGGCGGAGGGCGCGTGCATCGAAGCGTTTTGGATCATGTTGAGGAGTGCTTGGGTGAGCCGCTGCGGATCAGCCTGCGTAATCGCTTGCCTCGTCAGCGTTCGGACACATAGACGTTGACCAAGAATGGGTTCGGCCTTGGCCGCCACGTCGGAGATCAAGCGAGTCAGGTCAACATCCTCGAGGCGGAGGAATTCCGCGTCCTCTCGGCGGACAAGGGCCATCAGGTCGTTGAGGATACGGCTCATCCTGTCCAGCTCATCAAGGACCAGCGTGATCGCGTCGCGCATCTCTCGCTCACCTGCCGCTGGCTCCAGAACTTCGAGGTGGCCTCGACTGATGGTGATGGGCGTCTTGAGCTCATGTGAAGCGGCCGAGAGGAACCTCGACCTCATCTCATCGAGTTCACGCAGTCGGTAGGCGCTCGCCCGTTCGACGGCGAGCGCCTCCTCCAGCGCAGCCTTGGCTCGGAGCCGCTCCGTGACCACCGCCGCGAAGACGAAGGAGGAGAAGGCGACGGTCGCGTTGAAGGCCTGCAGGGTGAACATCCTCTGCCAGAGGAGACGTTGACTGAACGGCCCGAGCGCATGGACGCTGGCCCATGTCGCTAGTCCGGTCACCACGAGAGCCGCGGGGGCGGCACCGCGGAGCTGGAACCGCCAAGCGGCCCACCCGATGAGTGGGATCTCCAAGAACAGCAAGCTCGATTGGGTCCGTACCACCCAGAGCGAGAGCACGATGGACCCGAAAAGCGCGGCTCCCTCGCTGAGGCGGACCCAAGAGAACGGTACGTTGCGTGGAAGGCGGAGGCTGAGCAGGAACGGCGCAACGACCAGCACCCCCATCGCATCGCCCGCCCACCAAACAGCCCAGGCGGTCGGGAGCTGCGACGAGGGGATCGCACCTGACGCCAATAAGGTCAGAGCTCCGATCGAGGCGCTGATCGTCATGCTCAGCAACGCGCCGAGGAACACGATCGCCACCGCGTCGCGCTGTCGATCGAGTTCACGGTGAAACCCAACGCGATCGAGGAGTGCAGCCGCGACCAGCGGCGCGAGCGTATTACCCGCGGCCGTGGCCGCTGCCGCGAGGGGGCCGGCGCTGATGGGGAGGTTCACGAAGAACGCCCCCAATGCCACACCGGGCCATAGGCGTCGGCCGAACAAGAGCAAAGCGACAACCGCGATTCCCGTTGGGGGCCAGAGCGGAGTGACGTTCTTGTCGACCAGGGCTAGTCGGAGCCCCACGCGTGCGGCGACGTAGTAGGTGATCGCCAACACGCCCACTTGCCAAGCGCGTCGGACGTATGCCGACCCCCGCCGGACACCGCTTTTCGCAGGCAGAGAGGGAGCCGACCTCGGGTCCTCGCCAACGTTCATTCCTGCCATCCCACCAACGTCCCACCGCGCTTCGGGATGTCTGCCACATGCTCGCATGAGCAAGCATCCGACCGACGACAGGATACGTGTTGGAGATCTCCCACGCATGTGGAACGACCGTACGCTGGTGCGACCTCGAGTGCTATCGAGTCGTACCTCCCCGGTCGGCAGCACCCATGGGACACCCCCAACGACGATGTAGCAGGAGTTCGAGTGATACTGATTTGTTACGCAAAGTGTTACGCAGGACCGCCCATCGGTGGCGTCGCGTAATCCCCTTCGGGTACGACGCGGTAGAGGCGCCAGCGTTCGGGGACTCCTTTGAGTTCGTGCTCGCCGACGTCCTCGAAGGTGAGGCCACTTCCCGCGGTCAGATCCTTCACGGTCGAGGAGGTCCAGACTTGGTTGGCTCCGGCTGAGGCCGCTACGCGCGCCCCGATCGCGACGGCCACCCCGCCGACATCGTCCCCGATCAACTCGATCTCCCCGGTATGCACGCCCGCACGCACTTCGAGCCTGAGCGACTGAGTCGCTTCGCCGATCGCGACCGCGCAGCGCACCGCGCGCGCAGGACCGTCGAAGGTTGCAAGGACGCCATCGCCGGTCGTCTTGATCAGCCGCCCTCCGGCCCGCTCGACCTCTGCGCGGACGAGGTCGTCGTGCCGAGAGAGCACCTCGCGCCAGCGCGCGTCGCCCAGTTCCGCAGCACGCTCCGTCGACCCGACGATGTCCGTGAACAACACGGTAGCGAGGACGCGATCGGGTGTGGGCATCGGCCGCACGCCGGTGAGGAACTCCTGGATCTCGGCGACGACAGCCTCTTGATCCCCCAGCCACATCGGGCGATCGACACCGTCCAGCGCCGCGACGCGGGCGTTCGGCAGCAAAGCCGCCACATGTCGCATGTGCTCCGCTTCCTCATCACCCCAGCCATCGCGATACATGACCAGCGTCGACGCGGCCACCGAAGAGAGCAGCGTACGGACGTCAAGGTCGAACAGGAGGCGAGCCAACGCAGCAGCCTCTCCCGGCGTCGCCGCGTTCCGGAAGTATCGAACCATCCAATGCGCGACCTGGCGATCCTCGGCCCACATCGGGGCGTTCTCTTCGAGGTTCCACGCCGGGACCATCGAGTCACGGCCCCAGTGCTCCAACGTGAACTTCATCCGCTCCTCGAACTCGTCGAGTGATTCGCCCCAGGGGTAGTCGGCCGCCCACCGGCCTTTGGCGGCGGGGCACCATAGGATCAGGGAATCCGTTCGCTCCGGATGAGCGGCGGCGAACATCGCTGCGAGCGCGGTCCCGTCCAGCACGTGGGCCTGCAGCACCACCCGGCGGGCACCGCACGCGTCGAGGACGGTCCGAAGGTCGCTCATCCTGGTCTCGAGGTCGGGCGTTCCGGTGAGGCGGCTCGAGAGTCCAGTGCCGCGCTTGTCGAACAGGATCACTCGGGCGAACGCGGCGAGACGATCCGCGAAGCGAGCGTGCTCGGGCCGCTCCCACCAGAAATCGAGGTTCGAGACGTACGCAGGGATGACGACCAGGTCGATCGGCCCGTCCCCGTGTGTCATGAACGCGATGTCGAGCCCGTCGGGGGTGTTCGCGTACTGAACCGGTGGTGTGTCAGTCACTCCGACTTCCGGTGGAGATGCCAGCCCGAGATGATCGTCATGAACGAGAGTATCTCTGGACGATCTCCATATGGCGTCTGCACTGATCTTGGTGGGCGCTGAGGGGCTCGAACCCCGACCTTCGCCTTGTAAGGGCGGAGAGGAAGTGCTGGTCAGGGGCTTGACCTGCAAGTTCGGTTGTCGTCTGAGTACATCTGAGTACGTGCGGTGCCATCTGAGTTGTTGCGCGGATGTTATGGCGGGAGCGGGTTCCCCTGTGGGACCCCGTTCCTCTGTTCGGCACCCCGTGTGAGGCCTGCTGCTTTACGGCTGTAAGGCGAGCGCCTACCATGCGCCCAGGTTCGAGGTGGTCGGTAGCGCTCGACCGCGGCGGAGGGGAACGGATGCGGTGGGTCTGGAAGATCTCGATCATGTTCGCGATGAGCCTGCTCGCCATGATCATCGTCTCGCCCTCGCAAGCTACGTTCCCCGGGGAGAACGGCAAGGTCGCGTTCACGACCGATCGCGACGGGAACAACGAGATCTACGTGATGAACGCCGATGGCTCGGGGCAGACGAACCTCACGAACAACGCGGCTATCGACAACGCCCCCTCGTGGTCACCCGACGGTACGAAGATCGCGTTCGCGACGTACCGCGACGGGAATGCCGAGGTCTACGTGATGAACGCCGACGGGTCAAGCCCGGTGGACCTCACGAACAACACAGGCGATGACGTCAACCCCTCATGGTCCCCTGACGGGAACAAGATCGCGTTCGAGTCCTACCGCGACGGGAACAACGAGATCTACGTGATGAACGCCGATGGCTCGGGGCAGACGAACCTCACGAACAACACGGCTCCCGACTACGGGCCCTCGTGGTCCCCGGACGGCACGAAGATCGCGTTCACGACCCACCGCGATGGGAACTTCGAGGTCTACGTGATGAACCCGAACGGGTCCGGGCAGGCGGATGTCACGAACAACGCGGCCGGCGACAACGACCCCTCGTGGTCCCCGGACGGCACGAAGATCGCGTTCGACACCGACCGCGACTCCAACAACGAGATCTACGTGATGAACGCCGACGGCACGGGGCAGGCGAACCTCACGAACAACGCGGCCGACGACAGCTATCCGTCGTGGTCCCCGGACGGCACGAAGATCGCGTTCACGTCCTTGCGCGGTGGGAGCTACGAGGTCTACGTGATGAATGCGAACGGTACGCTCCAGACCGATCTCACGATCAACGCCGCGATCGACGTATCGCCGTCATGGCAGACGATCCCTTCCGCCCCGACCCCCTCCCCAACTCCGACCCCGACGTGCTTCGGGGATGAAGCCACGATCGTGGGGACATCCGGTCCGGATACGCTCGCGGGCACCCCTGGCAACGACGTGATCGCCGCTCTCGGGGGGAACGACCGCGCGGACGGCGGAGGTGGCAACGACCTGATCTGCCTCGGACCGGGCAAGGACGTCGCGAACGGCGGACCCGGAGGCGACTCGATCCGGGGTGGAAGCGGCAACGACCTGATGCGCGGGCAGGCCGGCGATGACCGGCTGATCGGTCAGCAAGGCAAGGACACCGCGATCGGCGGTGCCGGCCGCGACATCTGCCGGGCCGAGAAGAAGAAGGGCTGCTCCTAGATCCAGGTGCCACCCCTCGCTCACCGGAGGGGATGTGCGAGATCCGAGGTCACTGCTCCGGAGGTCACTGCTACCGACCTTGCTGCTTCGTCATGCTTTTCACTCGTGGGCGCTGAGGGGCTCGAACCCCCGACCTTCGCCTTGGACGGCGATGACCTTGCCGTTCTCGCCGAAACCCTGGTCGAGCGACCCGTCGGCTTGATATCGGACGAAGACGACGCGCCCCCCGGCCGCTGATCCGACCACGACGAGTTCCCCATCCGGCTGCACCAGGATGGACTCGGGCATCTCGAAGCCTCGGAAGCCGGGCGAGAAGAGCGCGGTCCGTCGGATGCCCTTCGTCCCGAATGAAGGGTCGAGCGCTCCGCGGTCGGTATATCGCGCAATCGCAAGACCAACCGCAACGTCCGCCGCGACCACGATCTTGCCATCGGGTTGGAGGGCGATCGCCCAATAGCCTTGCGTCAAGGAGGGTTCGAAGACCCTACCGCCTGCGCCGAACGTTGCATCCAGCGTGCCGTCGGGCTCGTACCGCACGAGCGCGGAAGCCCTGCGTCGTTCACCGGGGACCTTGTCGGCGAGTCCGGAGACGACGATCTTCCCGTCGGGCTGCAAGGCAGCAGTGGTCGGGTATCCGTTGCCGACGTATGTCGCAACGACACCGTTCTTCCCGAAGGAGCGATCTAGGGATCCATCGGGCTCATAGCGGACGAGGATCCATGACATCCGCTCACTGCCGGCGGTCGTACGGCTCCCCACGACGACGAGCCTTCCGTCAGGCTGGGTGAGGAGAGCATCGGCGTACACGCGATGGTTCCCGAAGCAGGTCGTGACCATCCCCCCGGTACCGAACGTGGTGTCAAGCGCCCCGCCCGTGTCGTATCGGGCCAGCTCGATCGAACCAGCGGGCTCGTTGACTCCGCCGGTCCCCGCGACCACGATCTTCCCGTCGGGCTGGAGAGCGACCGCGCTGGCCAAATCAGTGCGATCGGGGGCGTCAGTGAAGTCCGTGGTGACCTTCCCGCCCGCGCCGAAGCTGGTATCTAGCGTCCCGTCAGCGTTGTAGCGGGCGAGCGCGAAGTCGCCACGGTCGCTCGCTGTGACGGTCCATCCTGCGGCGATGATCTTCCCGTCGGGCTGGAGCACGACCGGTGGGCGCTGAGGGGCTCGAACCCCCGACCTTCGCCTTGTAAGGGCGACGCTCTTCCAACTGAGCTAAGCGCCCGCGTTCGCGGGTTGCGTGTGACCACACGCCCGGCACACCACCTCGCCGAGCATCGCCGACAGGCGCGTCCCTCCGCACGACGCGCACCGGTCCAGCCCCTCGGCCCAGTCCGGCCGGTCGACCTGGCACATCGGGCAGATCAGCACCTGCCGTCCGCCCGCCACCGCTCGCACCCACGGCCGTCCTCGCTTGTCGGGGTCGAACGTGGGGCGACCGCAGAGGGAGCACCCCGGCCGGCCATCCGGCTCGAGCGGCTCGTCCGTCGGCCTCACGGCCAGCCAGGATACGCCCACCGCTGAGCGCTCGTGTCGACAGGACCCGCCTGGGACGGGCCGTTCGACCCTCGCTCCGGCAGCCGCCGCACGGTATGCCTTGCCTTCAGGAGGCGAGGCTCATGGCGAGGTGGGAAGGCTTCCAGCAGTGCCCCGGTTGCGGCCTGGACATCGCGACCGGCGAGGGTGAGCGCTCGTGCGCGTGGGGCGAGTGCCCGTACCTGCCTGAGGAGCTCGACGTGTACTGCCCGAACTGCCGCTTCAACTTCTTCACGATGGAAGGGAACCCGCCCTGCGAGGACCCCATGACGTGCGCCGCACGGTGTCGAGCCGCGATCGCACGTCGAGAACCTTCGATCCTGGGTGGCGCACGGTCACAAGCGCTGACGACCCGCTGACCTCGTCGCCCGCACGGGGTCTGCGAACGGCTGAGCCAGCCTAGGACCGACGTCGCGTTTCGTCCCCGTTGGTCTGCAACGCCTCCAGGAATGCACCCTCCGCCGCCGATACCTCGAACCGAGGGGGAACGGAGGGAGTTGAGAGACTTGTCATCCGCTGCCGGCCGTCCCACCGTCGGACGTACGCTCCCGCGCACTCGCGCGTGGAGCGGTGTGCTCTGCCTCGCACTCATCGCCGGACTCCTGCTGCTGCCCGCCACGTCGGCGAGCGCGGCGAGCTTCGTCGTGACGAGCGGCGCCGACACCGGGGTGGGAACGCTCCGACAAGCGATCACCGACGCCAACGCCAACCCCGGTGCGGACACGATCACGTTCGCGATCCCCGGGACATCTCAGACGCTTTCCCCGCTCACTCCCCTACCTGCGATCACCGAAGGCGTCACGATCGACGGCCTGTCGCAACCGGGCTCGTCCGGATGCGCGACCTGGCCGCCGACGCTGATGCTGCGGCTGGAGGGTTCGGGTGCCGGGGCGGGCGCCCCTGCGCTTCACGGTGGCCGGAGGCACCGGCACGGTGATCGACGGCTTCGTGATCCGCCACTTCCCCGGCGATGGCGTCGCGGTGGGCGGCTCCGCGTCCGGCACCCATATCACGTGCAACGCGATCGGCACGAACGCCCCGGGAACCGCGGTTCAAGGCAACGGTGGAGCCGGGATCTCGGTCCGCGGATCCGGGACGACCCCGTCGCTCGTCGACGCGAACATCATCATGAACAACGGTGGCGCCGGCGTCGTGGTCGACACGAACGCGCGGCTCGTCGCGATCCGTGGCAACCGTATCTTCGGGAACGGCGGCTTGGGGATCGACCTCATCGGAGGCAGCGGCGGTCTCGGCGGTCGCGCGAACGCGGGCGGCAACGACCTCCAACCCGCACCCGCCCTCAGCTCCGCAGCGGGCGGCGCCAACGACACCACCGTGTCGGGCTCGCTCCCCGTCAGTGCCGCGCAGATCGCGGCGGGACAGTACATCCTCGAATTCTTCGACAGCCCCTCGTGCGACACGCTCCCGGCACCCGGGGGTTCGGGCGAGGGGGCGATGCCGATCGGATCGATCTCATTCCCCGCGTCGACGACGCCTGGGCCGGGCACGCTCACGTTCACCGCGAACGGCCTCGACTCCACCAACGTCGGCGACGTGATCACCGCCACCGCGACCGATGCCGCGGGCCTCGGCAACACGTCCGAGCTTTCCACCTGCGTGCCGGTCGTCCAGGGATCGAGCGCGGCGTCCGCCGACCTGTCCGTGGCTGGCTCGGTCGTACCAACCTCCCCCGCGGGAGGCGATGTCCTCACCTACACGCTCGTGGTTCACAACGCGGGTCCCGACACGGCGAGCGACGTCGTCCTCACGAACGTGCTCCCGGCCGGGCTCAACCTCGACTCGATGGACCCGTCATGCATCGCGGTGACGTTCACGGTCACGTGCAACCTCGGCTCGGTCGACCCGGGCGACGCGCACAACGTCACCGTCACGATCGTCGCGACCGCTCAGGACATCGGCGGTCAGCTCCCGCTCGACGATCAGGCGAGCGTGACCGGGTCCGCGGACGACCCCGACCACTCGAACGACGCCGTGACGATCAGCACCACGCTGTCCGCGCGGCATGTGAACATGCACGTCACGAAGTCGGGGCCAGCGTCGGTCACCGAGGGACAGACGTTCGACTACGCGATCGACGCGTGGAACACCGGTCCCAACGCCGCGCACGCGGTGGTCGTCACGGACAGCCTTCCCGCCGGCGTGACGTTCGTCAGCGCCGCGCCGAGCCAGGGAACCTGCGGCCAAGCGGCGGGGGTCGTGACCTGCACCCTCGGCAACATCGCCAGCGGGCCTCACGCGACGATCGACGTGCAGGTGAAGGCGTCGCCCTTGGCCGGCAACGGGCCGCTGACCGTGGTCAACACCGCCTCGGTCTCATCCGATCGCACCGACGACGACCCGTCGAACGACACGTCGGCGCCTGTCTCCACCGCGATCCAACCGAACCAGGGCGCCGACCTCACGGTGTCGTCCGTGACCAACGCGCCGAACCCGGTGACCGGTGGATACGACCTCGGCTACACCGCGACGGTGACGAACCTCGGTCCCGGAGGCGCAACGAAGGTGACCCTGACCGACGCGCTCGCCGCCGGAGAGTCGTTCGTCGGCCCGGGCTCGGATCCCCGATGCACGGCCACCGCCACGCTCGTGACGTGTTCCCTCGGTGCGTTGGCGAGCGGTGCCAATGCCGCGCTCTTGATCGTGACGAAGACGCCCACCGTTACGGCCGAGACCACGATCCACGACGGCTTCCTGGTCTCGGCACCGGAGGACTCCAAGCACGGCAACGACGCGCGCGATGTCACGACCACCGTGCGCCCCCGTCGGACGGATTGGGCCGCCGGCTACGTCCCCGCGTCGTCGCAGACGACCTGGATCACGGATGCGACGCAGTGGTCGCACGGCGACCCGGTCGCGACGATCGCCGATCCGACCGTGGCGTTCGTGGGCATCCCCGGCGGCGGCCCGGGTGGCCCCGTGACGATCACGGAGGGCCCGTGCGCCGCGCCGTTCTCGTGCCTGACCCGCCAGTCGGCGAACGGCACGATGTTCCCCGTCTACAAGGGCGTGTTCGGCAGGCTGGTGACGATCACGGTTCCGGGTGGCTACGACGCGTCGAACCCGATCGCGGCCGCGTTCCTCGACAACTGGTCCGTGATCCCGTACGGGTGGGACGGGTTCAAGGTCATGTACCGGAGCGGGAGCACCGGCACGACGGTCGGCCAGCTCCCCGCGTGCGGTGGCTCGAGCCGCGTCGGACCGCCCTGCGTCGCCGAGCAGCACCGCATCTTCTCCTGGTGGAACGCGTACGCGAACGCCGATCTGTTGAGCGTGGTCCGGTTCACGGGCGACGCGACGTTCGGCCGCGCACGCTGACGTCCGAGAACGCCGGACTCACGACGGCCGCGGGTCCACCCCCGGCGCCGTGGCGTCGCCGAGCAGCGTCGCGGTCGCCGCGCCGCGCCGGTGTCGGCCCACACGCGTGGAACTCCGGGTTCGCCAGACCGCCACGATGAGCGCACCCACGCCGAAGACCGCGGAGAGCATGAACACGACGCCGCTCACGAACGGGATCAGCCCGACCGCCGCCGCGATCCCCCATCCCGCAAGGTAGGCGAGCGCTGGCGCGCGCCCGTCACCGAGCACGACCCGTCCCAGGGTGTGCGCGGCGACGACCGCTCCGAACAGCGCGAGCAGGAACAGCGCGAGCAGCAGCGCGAGACCGAGCGGGAGCACGACCACGAGCGCGACGGCCACGACCGAGAGTGCCGGGACGAGGATGGCGAACCCCAGGCCCCATCCCGCGGACGCGAACGGCGCGGTCCGCCCGGCGCGTCCGGCCGCGTCCATGGCGCGCGGCGCGATCGCGACGAACAGCATGCCGAGCAGGAGCGTCGAGATCGCCACCGCGAGCCACGACACGAACGCGGCGATCGCGCGCAACGGACCGCTCAGCGTGAACGACATCCCCTCGCGAACGCGTCCGGTCACCTGCGCGCCGTCCGCGACGATCGCGCGGTCGCGCGCGAGAACGTCGCCGGTCACCTGGGCGCCCGGGAGCAGCCGGACCGAGCCGGACAGGGCGATGACGCTCCCGCTCACCTGACCGGACACCACGATCGGGCCGTTCACCACCACGACGTCGCCGCGGACGACCCCCGCCACAACCACCCGTCCCGAGAAGACCACGACCTCGCCGGCCGACTGCCCACGCGGGACGACGACGCGGCCCGACAGCACGACCTGGTTCCCCGCGCTCCCCGGTGAGGCACCCGGCGAGGCCGACGCGGCGAGGGCCGCAGATGCGATCCCGAGCACGGCGGTCACGGCCAGCACGGTCGCCGTGACCGTCCTCCCCACCCGATGCCTTCCGACGGAACCGCTCACGCCCGCATCCTATCGGCGGCCCTCCGCGCGTCGGCTCGTGCGGGTACGGTGTCGAGGTGACGCTCGACGTCTTCTCCCCCGCGGTCCGGGCGTGGTTCGAGGCCACGTTCGACGAGCCGACGCCCGCGCAACGCGAGGGCTGGTCGGCCATCGCCCGTGGAGACCACACGCTGATCCTGGCGCCGACCGGCTCCGGGAAGACGCTCGCGGCGTTCCTGTGGGCGATCGATCGGCTCGGTGCCGAACCGCCGCCTCCCCCACCGGAGCGCACACGCGTCCTCTACATCTCTCCGCTCCGCGCGCTCGCCGTCGACGTCGAGAAGAACCTGCGTGCGCCCCTGGCGGGCATGGAGCACGCTGCGGCCCGAACCGGAGACGAGCTCCCGCATCGGCCGGAGGTCGGGATCCGCACCGGTGACACTTCCGCGAACGAGCGCCGCCGGCTGCTGAAGCATCCCCCGGATATCTTGATCACGACGCCCGAGTCCCTCTACCTGATGCTCACCTCGTCGGCCCGCGAGACGCTCCGCAGCGTCCGGTGGGTGATCGTGGATGAGATCCACGCGATGGCCGCCTCGAAGCGCGGTGCGCACCTGGCGCTCTCGCTCGAACGTCTGGAGCGCCTGACGGCGTCACCACCCCAGCGGATCGGGTTGTCAGCGACCCAACGCCCGCTGGAGGAGATCGCCCGGTTCCTCGGCGGACAGACGGCGGCGGGTCCTCGCCCGGTGACGATCGTCGATGCGGGGCACCGCAAGCCGATGGAGATCGAGGTCATCGTCCCCGTCGAGGACATGGGCGAGCTGGGCGCACCGGTCCATGAGCCCTCGCGGCCAACCGAGCTGCCCGGCCCCGCGCCCGCCTCGATCTGGCCGGCGATCCATCCGCAGCTCCTCGAGCTGATCCGCGCGCACCGTTCGACGATCGTGTTCGTCAACGCGCGGCGGCTCGCGGAACGGCTCGCCGCCCGGCTGAACGAGCTCGCCGGAGAGGACCTGGTCCGCGCGCACCACGGCTCGCTCGCGCGGGAGCAGCGGACCGAGGTCGAGGACGCGTTGAAGGAGGGACGGCTCCACGCGATCGTCGCGACCTCGTCGCTCGAGCTCGGGATCGACATGGGCGCCGTCGACCTGGTGATCCAGGTGGAGTCGCCGGGATCGGTCGCGAGCGGGCTGCAGCGGATCGGGCGGGCGGGGCATCAGGTCGGCGAGCCCAGCCGAGGCAAGATCTTCCCGAAGTTCCGTGGGGATCTCCTCGAGGCTGCCGTGGTCACGCAGCGGATGCGCGAAGGGTTGATCGAAGAGACCCGGTATCCGCGCGACCCGCTCGACGTCCTCGCCCAACAGATCGTGGCGATGAGTGCGGTCGAGGAGTGGTCGGTCGGCGAGCTGGCGATGGTCATCAGACAAGCAGCGAACTTCGCGGACCTCTCGGACGATGTGTTCACCGCCGTGCTCGACCTGCTTTCGGGTCGCTACCCGAGCGACGCGTTCGCGGAGCTTCGTCCCCGGATCGTCTGGGACCGAACGACCGACACGGTCCGGGCGCGCGACGGCGCCGGGAGCTTGGCCATCACGAGCGGAGGCACGATCCCGGATCGCGGCCTCTTCGGGGTGTTCCTACCCGACGGCTCCCGCGTCGGCGAACTGGACGAGGAGATGGTCTACGAGAGTCGGCGTGGCGAGGTGTTCCTGCTCGGCGCCAGCTCGTGGCGGATCGAGGACATCACCCGAGACCGCGTGATCGTGTCCCCCGCTCCCGGCGAACCCGGCAAGATGCCGTTCTGGAAGGGCGATAAGCCCGGCCGCCCGCTCGAGCTCGGCCGCGCGCTCGGCGCGTTCACGCGCGAGCTGGCGGCCGCGCCGCGATCCGAGGCGCTCGCCCGCCTCCGCGACGAGGTCGGACTCGACGCGTGGGCGGCCGAGAATCTCGTCAAGTACCTCGACGACCAGCGCGACGCCACCGGCGCATTGCCCGACGATCGAACGGTCGTCGTCGAGCGGTTCCGCGACGAGCTGGGCGATTGGCGCATCTGCGTGCTCTCCCCGTTCGGGCAGCGGGTCCATGCCCCGTGGGGGCTCGCGATCCAGGCTCGCTTGGCGGAGCGGATCGGTCCCGGGGCGCAGGTCCTGTGGAGCGACGACGGCATCGTGATCCGCCTGCCCGAGGCCGAGGACCGGATCCCGCTCGACGATCTGCTGTTCGACCCCGACGGGATCGAGGAAGACGTGATCCGGGTGCTGCCGGGCACGGCGCTGTTCGCGAGCGTGTTCCGAGAGGCATCGGCTCGCGCGCTCCTGCTCCCCCGGCGGCGACCCGGCCAGCGCACCGCGCTGTGGCAGCAACGCCAGCGATCGGCCGATCTCCTCGCGGCTGCGGCGCAGCACCCGACGTTCCCGATGTTGCTCGAGACGATGCGTGAATGCCTGCGCGACGTCTTCGACGTGCCGGCGCTCCGTGAGGTGATGCGCGACCTCCGGTCCCGGAAGACGAAGCTGGTTGCGGTCGACACGGACAAAGCCTCGCCATTCGCGCAGTCGCTCCTGTTCCGTTGGGTCGCCATCTACATGTACGAGGGCGACGCGCCGCTCGCCGAGCGCCGTGCCGCGGCGCTCGCGCTCGACCGGGACCTGCTCCGCGAGCTGCTGGGTGAGGAAGAGCTCCGCGAGCTGCTGGATCCCGCCGCCCTCGACGAGCTAGAACTCGAGCTGCAGGGGCTGGCCGAGGGCCGGGGCGCGCGGCACGCGGACGATCTCCACGACCTGCTCCGCAGCGTCGGCGACCTGACCGTTACGGAGATCGCAGGGCGCTCCGCGCGTGATCCGACCCCGTGGATCGATCAGCTGATCGATGACGGTCGTGCGCTCCCGGTCCGCGTCGCCGGCGACGAGCGCTTCGCGGCGGTCGAAGATGCCGCGGCACTCCGGGACGCGCTCGGCGTCTCGCTTCCGCTCGGCCTCCCGGCCGTGTTCACGGAACCGAGCGAGCGTCCCCTCGAACGCCTGGTCGCCCGCTACGCCCGGACGCACGCACCGTTCCTCGCGAGCCAGGTCGCGACACGGCTCGGCGCTGCTCCCGACCGGGTGCGCGCCGCGCTGATCGCACTGGAGGCCGCCGGACGCGTCACGCACGGCGAGTTCCGGCCCGACGGGGTCGAACGGGAATGGTGCGACGTCGACGTGCTGCGCCGGCTCCGACGTCGCTCCCTCGCCGCGCTCCGCCGAGAGGTCGAACCCGTGGACGCCGCCACGATCGGACGGTTCCTCCCGGTCTGGCAGGGCGTCGTCACGCCGTCAGCGGGGGTATCCGCGCTCACGGATGCGATCGGCCGCCTCCAGGGAGCGGCGATCCCGGGCTCGATCCTGGAACACGACGTCCTCCCGAGCCGGGTCCGCGGCTACCGCACCGCCGACCTCGACGCCCTCTGCGCGAGCGGCGACCTGGTCTGGATCGGAGCCGGCTCGCTCGGCGCGGACGATGGTCGGGTGATGCTCTGCTTCCGCGACCACGTCCGGCTGCTCGCCCCGCCGTCGGCGGACGAGCTCCCGGACGGCTCCATCCATGCGGCGCTCCGCGAACATCTCGAGCAGCGCGGCGCCTCGTTCTGGCCCGACCTGGTGGCCGCCGCGGGAACGGCCGAGGAGCGCGTCGTGCTGGGATCCCTTTGGGACCTGGTGTGGTCGGGCGAGGTCACGAACGACACGCTCGCTCCCCTGCGGGCGTTGAGCGCGCGGCGATCGCGATCGCCGCGCGCGGGGTCCAAGCCCCGACCCGGCGCGTTGCGCCGGGTCGGTCCACCTGCCGGAGCCGGCCGGTGGTCGCTGGTCGCCGAGCTGCTCCGCCCCCCTGCGACGTCCACGGAGATCGCGCACGCCCGTGCGATGCAGCTCCTGGAGCGGTACGGGGTGGTGACCCGGGAGGCCGTTCTCGCCGAGGGAACACCGGGCGGGTTCGCCGGGGTCTACGGCGTCCTCAAGGCGCTCGAGGAGTCGGGGAAGGTGCGGCGCGGCTATTTCGTGGCCGGATTGGGAGCGGCGCAGTTCGCGCTCCCCGGTGCCGTAGACCGTCTGCGGGCAGAGCGCGACGAGCCGCGAGACCCGGTCGCGCTGGTGCTCGCGGCCACCGATCCCGCCCAGCCCTACGGTGCCACGCTCGCGTGGCCCGAGGGGCCGGGTCGCCCTGCGCGACAGGCCGGGGCGTTCACGATCCTCGTCGGCGGCGAGCTCGCCGCATACCTCGAACGCGGGGGGCGGAGCTTGCTGACGTTCGGGATCGAGCCCGACGCATGGGTCGACGCGTTGGCGTCGCTCTCGAAGGACGGCCGGCTCCGACGGATCGAGCTGATCCGGATCGACGGCGCGCCGGCCGGCGACGCCCCGTTCGCCGATCGGCTGCGCGCTGCGGGGTTCGCCGACGGCTACCGCGGCCTGACCGTCCGCGCCTGACATGATCGTCCGGTCCCTCGACGGCGTCCCGATCCACGCGGAAGCCCTCGGCGAGGGCTCGCCCGGCCTCATCGTGGTCCCCGGCGCGCTCTCCACCGCAGGCGCGTGGGAGACCTCGGCGCGGCTCCTCTCGACCGGGCGGACGGTTCTCGTGCTCGACCGGCGCGGCCGCGGCGGGAGCGGAGACGCGCCCGAGTACGCCGCGGAGCGCGAAGTCGAGGATGTGCTCGCCTTCCTGCGGACGCTCGGTGAACCGACCGACCTGCTCGGCCACTCGTCGGGCGCGCTCCTCGCCGTGCAGGTGGCTCAGGGAGCGCCGTCGGAGCTTCGACGGCTGGTGCTATACGAGCCACCGGTGTACTTCGCCGACGATGACCGCGTCCCACCCGATCTCCCGGAACGACTCGACGCCTTGCTGGCGGCGGGTGACCGAGATGCTGCGCTCGAGGTCTTCCTTCGGGAGGGACCGCGAGTCTCCGAGGAGCAAGTCGAGGCGATGCGGGCGGATCCTTCCTGGGCGTCCCGGGTGGGCCTCGCGCACACGGTCGCCTACGACGCGCGCATCCAGCGCGGGTTCGACCCAGCGCCGGGAGCCCTCCGTCGTGTGCGCGTGCCCACCCTGATGCTGATCGGCCAGACGAGCCCGCGTCGGATGCGCGACGGAGCCGAAGGCATCGCGGCGGGGATCCCGAACTGCACCATACGGATCCTCCACGGCCAGCAACACTCGGCGATGCGAAGGGACCCGGCCAGTTTCTCGGAGGTCGTCGATGCGTTCCTGACCGCCCCGACCTGACAGACTCGCGCCGTGGAACGGCACGCGAGCGGTACGTCCTGGGCGATCTCGACCCCGCACACGCTCGCCACCGAGGTCGGCGCGGCGGCGTTCGAGCGCGGAGGCAACGCGATCGACGCGGCGCTCTGGGCGGCGGTGACGCTCGCGGTGAGCTACCCGCACAACTGCGGGGTCGGCGGAGATCTGTTCGCGTTGATCCAGCGCCCGGACGGTCAAGCGATCGCTCTGAATGCGAGCGGACGCGCACCCGCGGGGGTGGATCCCGCGGCGCTCCGCGCGACGTACGGGATCGATCTCCCCGAACAAGGACCCGCGCCCGTGACGGTGCCAGGCGCCGTGAGTGGCTGGTGGACGCTGCACCGTGAAGGCGCCCGCCTCCCCTGGAGCGACGCGTTCGATGCAGCGATCGCGCTGGCGCGCGACGGCGTGACCGTGTCGCGTTCGCTCGAGGGCGCGCTCGCGTGGGGTTCGACCCGGTTCGCGGCGGATCCCGGATTGGCCGCGGTGTTCTTCGCGGACGGCAAGCCGTTGGCGCGCGGCGCGCTCTTCCGACAGCCGGCCCTCGGCGCCACCTTGGCAACGCTGGTGCAAGAGGGGCCGGCCGCGCTCTACGGCGGCGGCGTCGGCGACCGCTACACGCGCGGTCTGCGAGCCGTCGGCTCGCCGATCACGGGCGAGGACCTCGCCGCCCACACCGCGGAGCTGGAGCCGCCGCTCGTGGGCCGTTACCGGGACGTGGACGTCCGCGTCGTGCCACCGAACAGCCCGGGGTTCGCGCTCCTGCAGATGCTGGCGCTCGTGGAGCGACTGGGCATCGACCCGGATCCGTTCGGTCCGGACGCCGGAACGCTGGCGCGGGTGTTCTCGGCCGTGAACCGCGACCGCGATCGTCACCTCGCCGACCCGAGGTCGATGCGGACGCATCCGGCGAGCCTGGTGGAAGAGGGGCATCTCGGGGGACTGGCGGACGAGGTCCGCGAAGGTCAGGTCACACCGCCGACGGCCACGCATCACGGGACGGGCGACACGATCGCGCTCGCGACGGCCGACGCCGAGGGATGGGCCGTCTCGTTGATCCAGAGCCTGTACGACAGCTTCGGCGCGGGGATCCTCGAGCCAGAGACCGGGATCGTCGCGCAGGACCGGGGCGCCTGCTTCACGCTGGATCCCGATCACCCGAACGTCATCGCTCCCGGGAAACGGCCGGCGCACACGCTGATGCCGGCGCTCGTGCACCGGGACGGGCGATTGGCCGCGGTGTCCGGGAGCATGGGGGGCGCGCAGCAACCGCAGATCAACGCGCTCAACCTCATCCGCGCGTTCGATCTGGGGATGCGCCCGGACGAGGCCGTCGCCGCTCCTCGGTGGACCGTGTGGGAGACCGAGGACGGGCCCCTCGCTTGGGCGGAAGGGCTCGTGCCCCCGCAGACGACCGACCGCCTCCGAGCCGCCGGCTTCCGCATCGAACGTCTGGACGACCTCGACGAGGCGGTCGGCCACGCCCACCTGATCCTCGCGCAACCGGACGGCACGATGACGGCGGGATCGGATCCGCGCGCGGACGGCGGCGCGTTGGCGTCCTGACCGCGGAACCGGCACACTCCGTGGCACACATGGCCCATCACCCCCCGATGACGAGCCCTGGCGGCGACCTCCGCCGGGTGCGGAGCCTGCTGTCCGACCTCGACGGCATCGTGTGGGAAGCCGACGCGCGGACCATGGTCTTCACGTTCGTGAGCGATGGCTCGACGCCGATCCTGGGCTACACGCCTGGCGAATGGCTCGCTCAGCCCACGTTCTGGGCCGACCACGTCCATCCGGAGGATCGCGAACGGATGACCGCCCAGTTCGTCCGGGCGGCGACCGCCGGATGGAGCTTCGACGCCGAGTACCGGTTCCTCGCCCGGGACGGCTCGACCGTGTGGTTCCGTGACCGGGCGCACGTGGTCCGAGATCCGGAGGACCGTCCGACGCTCGTGCGTGGACTCATGGTGGATGTCACGAGACAACGCGCCGCCGAGGAGGAACGACGCAGCGCCGAGGAGCGGTTCCGCGCGGTCGTCGAACGACTGCCCGCGATCGTCTACCTGGAGGCGGTCGAGAACCCGAAGGACGGAACGAGGCCGCTCCTGTACGTGAGCCCTCACGTCGAGGCGATCCTGGGCGTCCGGCCCCATGAGTGGACGAACGATCCGGCGGCACGGACCGCGGCGATCGACCCGGAGGATCTGGACCGGGTGCGCGGTCTCTACCGACGCGGAGAGGTGACGGGCGAGCCGCTCAGCGCGGAGTATCGGATGACCACCAGGGACGGTCGAACGGTGTGGTTCCGCGACGAGGCGGTCCTGGTCCGTGATGAGCAGACCCGGCCCGCGTTCTGGCAGGGCATCATGTACGACATCACGGAGCATCGTGAGAGCGAGGTTCGGGCCAAGGAGAGCGAGACCCGGTACCGGGCCCTCGTCGAACAGCTCCCGGTGATCGTGTACTCGGAGGCGATCGCCGGCGACGCGCTCGGCATCACCTACATCAACCCGCGCGTGATCGAGATCCTAGGCGTGACGCCCGAGGAATGGATGGCGGATCCTGCGCGCCACTGGCTCGACCGGATCCACCCGGACGATCGCCCCCTCGTGGAGGCCGCGAACCACGAGTCGGATCACACCGGCGAACCGTTCAGCGTGGAATACCGCATGTCCGCGCGCGACGGGCGGCTCGTCTGGATCGCCGATGAGGCCGTCCTCGTGCGCGATGCCGACGGGGCCCCCGCCTACTGGCAAGGGGTGATGAGCGACGTCACCGAGCGCAAGGAGGCGGAGTCGCAACGCTCAGAGGCGGAGGCTCGCTACCGCGCGCTGATCGAGCAGACGCCGACGATCACCTACATCGACGCGGTCGAAGGCCCGCCGTACACCCTCTACATGAGCCCGCAGTCGACGACGATCCTGGGCTACACGCCGCAGGATTGGTACGACGACGACGACCTCTTGGACAAGATCGTCCATCCGGACGATGCGGAGCGCGCGGCGCACGCGCCCGAGTCCGCAGGGCGTCCACGACGCGACCTACCGGATGATCGCCAAGGACGGCCGCGAGGTTTGGGTCCATGACCAAGCCCGCTTGATCGTCGACGAGGAGGGCACGCCGAAGTACTGGCAGGGCGTGCTGGTGGACACGACGGAGCATCATCGCACCAGTGAGCTCGAACGCGATCTGGAGCAGGAACGGGACACGGCCCGTCGCCTCCGCGTCCTGGATGAGATGAAGAACACGTTCCTCCAGGCGGTCTCCCACGACCTCCGCACGCCGCTCGCCGTGATCCTCGGACTCGCGATCACCATGACTCGGGAGGATGTCGTGCTCGACGAGCACGAGACACGTGACCTCGCGATGCGGATCGCACGCAACGCCCGGAAGCTCGACCGGCTCGTGACGGACCTGCTCGACCTGGATCGTCTCTCACGGGGCATCGTCGAGCCGCTGTTCCGCCTCACCGACGTGGGGGCGCTCGTGTGGGAGCTGGTCGACGGGTCGGACCTGATCGCCGACCGCGACGTCGAGCTCAAGACCGACTCCGTCGTGATCGCCTGCGACGCAGCCAAGGTGGAACGGATCGTCGAGAACCTCCTCGGCAACACCGTCAAGCACACCCCGGCGGCCGCGCGCATCTGGGTGCGCGTCCTGCCGTGGGAGGGCGGTGCGTTGATCGTGGTCGAGGACGACGGCCCCGGCGTGCCGGTCGACCAGCGCGAACGCATCTTCGAGCCGTTCCTCCAAGGGGAGACCGCGTCGCCTCACGCGCCGGGGGTAGGCGTGGGGCTCGCGCTGGTGGCCCGCTTCGCGGAGCTCCACGACGGCTCCTCCTGGGTCGAGGAACGCGTGGGTGGTGGCGCGTCGTTCCGGGTATTCCTCCCGTCGCGCCCGGCCGGGTATCAGCCCGAGCCGCAACCGGTCGAGGACGACGAGCTGGGTCAGCCGGGTACGGCGACCGGCACGTCCGCACCGGAGGCGAGCCAGGCGTAGGCCTCCTCCTCCTGCGCGAAGTGCAGGCGGAGGATCGCGTAGAGCCCGTAGAGGATGCGCCGCAGGTCCATGAGGTCGTCGGCGGTCGGGCCGCTCTCCGGGAGCTCGTCGATCAGCTGTTGGTACAGCCGTCCCAGGTGCGCGATCTCGAGATGCGCTCGATGCATGCTGGACAGAGGGTCTTCGCCCCCCATCGCCAGTGCCACGACCGGGTAGACGACCGCCTCCTCTTCCTCCTCGTGCGCCGGCAGGCGGTCCATGATGAAGCTGCGAACAGCCTCGAGCTCGACCCGCGTTTCGGCGGGCGACATCACGCCGAGCCGGTCCGCGGTCGAGCGGATCCGCTGCATCTCCGGGACGAACTCCCGATGTTCGACGAGGAACCGAGCCCCTACGTCGGTGCCCGGCGGCTGCCGCCGCTGCTGCGGGTCGCCGCGGAGCGCGCGCAACGCGTTGAGGATCGCGAACACGTCGATGCATTCCTGAACGATCGCGCCCGCGATCGGAGCGAGGAGGCCGAACGCACCCAGGAACATCGCGCCGAACGCGAGCCCCATCCCTACGACCACGCTCTGCTCGGCGATCTTTCGGGACCGTCGGGAGATCGCGATGGCGTCGGCGATGCGGTCGAGCCGGTCGACCACGAGCACCACGTCGGCAGCTTCGGAGGACGCCGTCGCCCCGCGCGCCCCCATCGCGACGCCGACGTCTGCCGCCGCGAGCGCCGGCGCGTCGTTCAGGCCGTCGCCGACGAAGATCGTCACGCCCTCTTCGCGTTCGGTCTCGACCGCGTCGACCTTCTCCGACGGGTCTCGCTCGGACAGGACCCGGTCCACGCCGAGGGCAGCCCCCACCGATTCGGCCACGTCGGGGTGATCGCCCGTGACCATGACGACGCGCTTGATCCCGGCGCGTCGGAGCGTGCGGATCACCCGTGGAGAGTCCGGCCGGATGGGATCGTCGATCACGATGGCGGCGGCGATCGCGCCATCGATCGAGACGAAGACGCACGACGAGCCGTCCAGCGCGGTACGCCGCCGGACCTCGCGTGCCCGGTACGGCAGGACGCCCCCCCCGGCCACGTAGCTCGTCTTCCCGAGCGCCACGTGGTGGCCGTCGACCTTGCCCTCGATGCCCGACCCGTGTCGCTCAACGACATCGGTCGGGAACGTGAGCTCCAGACGTCGCTCGCGCGCGGCGCGCACGATCGACGCCGCGAGGACGTGCGGCGACACCTGGTCGAGCGATGCGGCCAACCGGAGGGTCTCGTCGGAACCGAGCGCCTCGAAGGTCTCGACGTCGCTCACCTGCGGCACGCCGGAGGTCAGCGTCCCGGTCTTATCGAAGAGGAGGACGGTGCCTTTCGCGAGCGTCTCGAGCGCGCCGCCCCCCTTCACGATGATGCCGCGGCGTGCTGCGCGGGAGATCCCGGCGACGACGGCGATGGGCACCGCCAGGATCAGCGGACACGGCGTCGCCACGACCAACACCGAGAGCGCTCGGACGGGATCGCCGCTCGCGATCCACGCGACGGCCGCGATCGTGAGCGTCACGGGGATGAAGATGACGGCGTACCGGTCCGCAAGACGGACCGAAGGAGCTTTCTGCGCCTCGGCCTCTTGCACCAACCGGACGATCCCGGCGTACGTGCTCTCGGCGGCCGTCGCGGTCGCCCGAAGATCCACCGCGGCAGAGGCGTTCACCGCGCCGGAGCGCACCATGTCGCCCTGGAGACGCTCGACCGGACGTGACTCGCCGGTCAAAGCAGATTCGTCGAAGACCGCGTCCGTGAGCAGCACGCCGTCAACCGGGACGACCTCGCCCTCCTTCACCAGCAGCCGATCTCCCGGGCTGACGTCGTCGATCCCGCGCTCGACCAGGCCGTCGTCCTCGTAGCGGGTCACCATCTGCGGCGCCCGGTCGAGCAACGCCGAGAGCTCCCGGTGCGCCCGCCGGTCGGCGTAGCGCTCGAGCGCCTGCCCACTCGCGAGCATCAACGCGATGATCGCGCCCGCCAGGTACTGAGCCAACGCGAGCGATCCGGCCATGGCGAGCAGCGCGATCAGATCCACCCCGGTCTCGTGCCGCCACAGCCCGACAAGCGTCTCCCAGGTCAGCGGGATCAGGCCGATCGCGGTCGTCGCGGCCCACGCGACGCGCGCGGCATCGTGCGATCCCGTCCAGTAGAGGATCGCCCCGGCCACGATGCCGACGACCGAGATCGCGAGCCAGACCAACGTCAGGTCACGTGATGCGCGGGGCACGCCGTTCATCCGTCCACCCGGCGCAGCTCCGCAGTCAGGTGCAGGGTCATGGGCGTCCGCTCGGTCGCCATGTCCGTCTCGTAGCCGAGCCGATCACCGTCCACGTGATACCGGCGCACGACGCCGACCACATCCATGCCGGTCGTGGTCCGACCGATCGCACTCGAAGTCAGCATGAGCCCCGTACCTTCGAGCGGTCCCTCCGAGACCTCCGTGAGCCCGAGCGGATGGGCGAGCGTGAGTTCGATCAGGCCATCGTTGCCCGGCCGCAGGAACCCGCGCTCGAAGTGGATCGGTGCGCCGTCTGCCGGCGACCAGCTCCGCTGCGCATAGAGCAGGAACGCGTCGCCGACGTGCTCGAACCGCATCTCTTCTTCGTAGTCGAAGGGATCGATCGTGGGATACCCGCCGGTCCCGGCGCCGTGCCACGTGCCCAGGAGGAACGCCAGCGATCCAACGTCGGGGTGCAACGCCGGTCCCATGGACCGACGCTACCACGCGTATTCCGTGGGACCGTCGGAAGGGCCGGCGGCTAGTCCGAGCGGTCGAGCCGTTCAGCGATCGTGCCTTGGAGCAGGGCGATCTGGTCGTCAAGCGTCAGCTGGAACGTCGGGGGGCAGAGGTTGAATTCGGGGAGATGCCGCCACTCCATCACGCGGTGACGCTCGGGCGCCACCTGATCGATCCGTGCGCTCACACGTGCCAGGTCCTGTTCCAGGCGGGTCAGCCGATCCGCGATGCCGGCCACGCGCACCTGCACGTCGCCTTCGATCACGGTCAGGGTCTCGGTGGTGTCGGCCGGTGCGGGCTCTTCGCCGCGCAACCGGGCTTGCATCTCACCGAGGTCGTTCAGGACCTCGTCGTGGGCCCGCTCTCCGTTCATCCATCCCCCTTCGGATGTTCCTCGAAACGGCCCCGGTCCGCCGGCGCGGATGGTATTCGCAGGCGGCGACGCCCGGCAAGTCTGCAGCGAGCGGCACCCGCCCGAGCCTCGATTAGGCTAGCCCGCATGCCGACCGTCGCACGCATCGGGGTCACGCCCGTGAAGTCCATGGCCTTGATCCACCCCGAGGAGGTCTCCGTCGAGGCGATCGGGGTGCCGGAGAACCGCCTCTTCTACCTCGTGGACGAGAACGGCCGTATGTTCACCGCCGAACGGTACGGCCCGATGCAGACCATCCGGCCGGCGTTCGACCTGGCCGCGGACTCGCTGGCGCTCTCGTTCCCGGACGGCACGGTGGTCGACGGCGCCGCCGGTGAGTTGGCGGAACCGCTGGTCACGGACTTCTACGGCCGTCCCGTCCGCGCCCACGTCGTCCGCGGACCATGGGCCGACGCGCTCTCGACGTTCGTCGGCACACCGGTGCGATTGGCTCGTTGCGACCAGCCGGGCGATGGGAGCGATGTCTATCACCTGACGCTGATGTCACGTGCCTCGGTCGGCGAGCTGGCGGCTCGAGGTGGGCACGAGGGTGAGCTCGACGGCCGCCGCTTCCGGATGACGTTCGAGCTCGATGGGTGCGCTCCCCACGAAGAGGACTCGTGGGCGGCCCGGCGGGTGCGGATGGGCGAGGCCCTCCTGCGGGTCTACGGCCAGGTGCCCCGGTGCGTGATCACGACCCAGGACCCCGCGACCGGCATCAAGGACTTCGACACGCTCAAGGTGATCACCGCCTACCGTGGGCTGATGGCCAACCGCGAGGGGATCCCGTTCGGGATGTACGCCGAGGTGGAACACCCGGGCCGGGTCAAGGTTGGCGACGACGTCGAGGTGCTGGGCTAGCCCTCCGCGAGCGCGGACACCCGGTCGACGACGTCGCGACACCATGGTCCGATCCGCGACGGATCATCCAAGAACTGCGACGGCTTGACGCAGAACGTGGTGAACCCCGCTGCGATCTGGTCCGGGATCGTGTCGAGGGCCGGCCCGATCTCGGCGACGCTCGTCGCGTCCGGGAACACTGGGCGCGTGCCTCCGACCATCTCGAGCTCCGAGACGTCACGGCCCGCAGCCACCATCGCTCGCGCCAATCGCTCGAGCTCCGCGGACCGCGGGCGACCGAGCGGGTTGAAACCGCTCCCGTGCGCCACGATCCGCGCGATCAACCGCGGATGCAGGCTGCTACCGCCGAACCACAGCGTTGGGCCTTCCGAACGGAACGGCTTCGGTTCGAAGAAGACTTCGCGGAACGCGTAGTGGGCACCGTCGAACGTGGCAGGTGTCTCCCGCCAGAGCGTCTGCCACGCCGCGAGATGCTCGTCGAGCATGGCGCCTCGCTCGCGGAACGGCACCCCGAGCGCGTCGTACTCGTCGCGGTGCCAACTGACGGTCGGCTGGACGACGAGGCGACCCTCAGAGAGCAGATCGAGTGTCGCCAGCTGCTTGGCGATCAACAACGGATGTCGCAGCGGCGGGATCACGGCGCCGGCGACGAGCCGGATCCGCGACGTCGCACCGGCGATCGCCGAGAGCAGGGTCAGGGAGTCGGGCCACGGCGTCGAGGGATCCTGGTTGCCCGGCAAGGCGTACTCGCGGGGGTTGGACGGCACACCGTCCGCATCGGCGCTCGGTCCGAGGACGACGTGCTCGCTCACCATGACGGCGTCGACACCGGCAGCCTCGGCTTCCAGCGCGAACCGAACGAGGGCGCGGAGATCCCGCGGAGGCGTGAGCGTCCAGTTCTCGCTCAGGATCAGAACGACTCGCAGCAGCATGCTCGCGTGAGTCTCGCACCTCCTAGTGCTCGCCGAACCCCTCGCCGTATTCGTCGTCGGTGACCGGCTCGCCCCACTCGGGGGCACCGCCACCGTTCACCGCGACATGCACGAGCGGTGTCTCCGGCGTGCCGCCGTGGAAGTGCCACTCGCCCGGACCTACATGGATCACGTCGCCGGGCTCGAGGACGTGTCCCGCCTCGCCGCGCGTGCGAACGCGGCCGCGTCCTGACACGCCGTACAGGAACTGCCCGCCCGGATGCTGATGCCAACGTGTCCGCGCGTGCGGCGAGAAGTGGACGATCCCGATGTTCGTGCCGTCCTCGATGGTCACCGTTCCACGGAGCCAGACTTCACCGGTGAATCGAGCCTCGTCTCCTCGTTGGAACGCACCGTCTTTGGCTGCCGAGATGTCCATCGGAGTCCTTCCGCCCGGGAAGCGCCATGATACGTACCTCATATGGTGCGACGTGGTGGACCTCTATCCTGGTCTGCTCATGGGCTCCGTGGATCGGGACGAGTTCGGCCGACGTCAACTCACCGACGAAGAGCGGGACCGGCTGCTCGACCTGCCCCTCACCGCCATCTGGTCGTCGTTGACCTCCGCCGGGAGGATCCATTCGGTGCCCGTCCACTTCCTACGACGCGGCCACGAGCTGATCGTCCTGACCGAACGGGATTCGGCGAAGAGCCGCAACGCGCAAAGGACCGGCCGCGCCACCCTGTGCGCTGAGACCACGGTCGACGGCAGCGTTCGACGGGCGTTACGGAAGACAGAGCACAGAGGCGTTCGATCGGAGCGCGTACACCGGCTCCGTCATCCTGGTGCTCACGCCCGAGCGTTGGGTCGCCTGGTCTGATGCGGACTAGATCAGAGGACGAACGGCTCCGCAAAGGACCCAGCTACAATGCCGGCATGTTGGCAACGTTCAGCGAGTGGATGTTGGGGCTGCCGGCGGTGCTTCAGCTGCTGGTAGCGGTCGCGACCTTGATGGCGATCGGGATGACTCCCCTGGTGTTGTGGCTCGGCTTCCAGGTGATCTCAACGGGCGACCGCCCCGCGGAGTAGCCGCGGCAACCGGAGCCGTAGGCTCAGCGATATGAGAAGACCGGACCCCGGAGCACCATCTGACCTGCGCTTTCCTGGTGGGGCGGGGAGGGCTCGAACCTCCGACCGACGGATTATGAGTCCGCAAGGGTCGAATCCCTGACCTGCGCTGATCGTCCGAACTGGCCTCTGACCTGCGAAGATAGCTACTCGTCCCTTCCCATCGCTTCGCGTCGTTTCGCACCCTCTCGCGGATTCTCTGCGGACCCCATGAATGGCAGCGATCGGGAGGGGGGAGGCGCTTACCCGCCTCCGGAACGGAGAGCCGGAGCTCGGTGACCTCATCTACTGTCAAGGTCACATGAGCGGCGAGCAAGAGCCGATCAAGGTTCTGGGCGACGGGGACGCGCGCTCGGCTGCGCGAGCGTGCGCCTATGTACCTGGTCACCTGTTGAGAAGCCGCAAGTCAGATCAACAAGAGGTGATCCCCTACCCCCTTAGGGGCAGAGGATCTCTCGGGCTAGTCGTCGATCCCGAGGTCAGGCCAAGTCCTCTATGTCAAACACGATCATGAAGCACTTCTTCGGAGTGCTCTGCGCCTTGATGCCGTAGAGAATGCCTTTGACCGTGTCACCGTTCTGGCTGATGTCCCAGCGGCCAGCGTGGACGGGGATATGCGCGGTGAACGCCATTCCGGGATCGGAGATATCGAAGGTCCCCGCGTACTTGAGCGTGGCCGGGTTGTAGGTCACCTTGAACGTCACCGTCGCGGAACCTACGTAGAGACCGAGAATCGTGCCGGTGCCCGTGATGGACGTGACGTGTCCCGTGGCCGGGTCGATGAAGTAATCGCCGGAGGTGAGAGTGGAGGGGGCACCGTCGTACATGAGGGTTCGGTCTGCTGCCGGGCCGGCGAAGACGTCGAAGTCGAGGCCATCTCGCTCCACAACACCTGAGACGATGGCCAGGCTGTAATCGTCACCCCCCGCGATTGCGGTCGCGTTGGTGAGACCCGCCGGGGGCGTCGCCTCCCCGAAGGCGTTGAGACCCCAGCCGACGACCGTTCCGTCCTCACGGAGCGCTAGGTTGTGGCCGTAGCCTGCGGTGATCGCGGTGACGTTGGTGAGGCCGGCGGGTGGTGTCGCTGCGCTACTCGCCCAGCCGACAACCGTTCCGTCGCTTCGCAGCGCCAAGCATTGGGTGAAGCCAGCTGCGATCGCGACCACGTCCTTGAGCCCGGCCGGTTGCGGCGGCGAAGCCCCCCAGCCGACTACCGTTCCGTCCGCGAGAAGTGCAAGGCTCTGGTGGCCACCAGCTGCGATCGCTATCACGTCCGTGAGCCCGGTAGGAGGTGTCGCCTGCCCGTAGCGGTTATATCCCCAGCCGACAACCGTCCCGTCCCCGCGCAGCGCGAGGCTGTGCCAGTCACCTGCCGCGATCGCGATCACGTCGGTGAGCCCGGGTGGCGTCGTCGCCTGCCCGTAGGAGTTGTAGCCCCAACTCACGACCGTCCCGTCCCCACGCAAGGCAAGGCTGTGGTTGTCTCCTGCCGCGATCGCGATCACGTCCGTGAGCCCGGGAGGCGACGTCGCCTGGCTGTAACCGTTGTAACCCCAGCCGACGACCGTCCCGTCCCCGCGTAGCGCAAGGCTGTGCTGGCCGCCGGCGGCGATCGCTACCACGTCGGTGAGCCCGGGAGGGGGCGCGGCCCGCCCGTTGCTGTTGTCACCCCATCCGACGACGTTGTTCGCGATCGGCGCCGCGATAGCCGGCGCTGAAGGCGCGGCGACCGCGAACGCAGCGGCGAGGAGCACGATCGCGAGTGCCGAGCCGAGGCGTTTCCTGGGTCCAGCTCGATGCGGCGAGTTCATGGCTATCCCTCCCGATCCACGCAGGCTCAACGACCTGCTCTATGCATCACGCTAGGAAGGACACCGGAACCGGGCCAGAGGCGTAGGTCCCTGCGTGAGGGGGGCTGCTCTCAACCTCTTGCAGCGCCGCGATCAACCGCAAACGCGCCGGTTCGTCCTGCTCAAGATCGATCAACACCTCGGCAAGCCACTCCGCATCGGCCCGCTGGTGGAGTCGTCCGATCAGCGCGGCGCGATCGGCGTCGGGACGGGTGAGGACATACTCCCCCGTCGCTGCGCGTGAATGACCTCCGACACACGGCCGCGAGCCTCTCAATCGCGTCAGGCGCCTCCGTGAAGCTCGTACAACGCCAGCTCGGCCACCGGTCCGCAACGCTCACGTTGGACACCTACTCACACCTGTTCGCGGATGACCTGGACGCGCTCTCGTCAGCCCTCGACGGACTCAAGGCGCGGACTCCCGCGGATTCTGTGCGGATTCCTGAGACGGCGGCGGAGGTGGTGTCTCTTGTGGAACGCCTCTGACCTGCGCTTTCCTGGTGGGGCGGGGAGGGCTCGAACCTCCGACCGACGGATTATGAGTCCGCTGCTCTGACCGACTGAGCTACCGCCCCATACGTGGATCGTTGCTGGTCGCGGGCAGTGTAGCGGCTGCCTACGCCTCCAACGGAAGCCCTCGAAACGCGCGTTCTCGAACGGATCGCAAGCATCAGCTTCGGATGCCGAGGCGTCTTCGTAAGTCAGACGTTCGACCGACTGTCCACGATCCTCACCGACCCCCGAGGATGCACACATGGCAACTTCCCCCCAGGAACGTGGCCGATGGAGCCGCCGGTTGGGCAGCCTGCCCGTGTTCGTCGCCATCTTCGGACTGTGGGCGCTGTTCACGGCGGCCGTCGTCGTCGCGGTCACCAGGATCATCTGATCGCTTTAGAAGTGGTCCGTTGCGATCAGGATGCTAGAGACCGACGCTTCGAGGTATAGCGTCTAGGGTCAGCGCGATGTGTTCGCGAGCGCACGTGGCGCGCGCCTGGTCGCTTCCCGGCTGGTACTCAGCCGAGGATGCGTGCGTCGCGGTAGCCAGCGGCAAGCGCGGTGCCCCGTTCGAAGCGGAACGGATCGAACTCGGCGAGAGCGGGATCGATGTCTGGCGCCTCGAGCACCATCGCTGCGACATGCTCGCCGAGCGCCGGAGCGAGCTTGAACCCGTGCCCGCTCGTCCCCGCATCGACGTAGACGTTCGGGGCGATCCGGCCGATCATCGGCTGCCAGTCGGGGCTCACGTCGTAGAGGCTCGCCCACCCGCCGTGGAACTCGGACGCCGCCAGATGGGGGACGCGTCGCACGACCGCCTCGGCGAGCACTCGCACCTCGTCCTCGCGGATCTCGCGATCGAACGCGTCCGGATCCACCTGCGGCGCCGGGTGCACCGGCCCCACCAGGTACAGGTCCTCGCCCTCGGGTCGGAAGTAGTAGCCACCGACCAGATCCCCGTGCGCCGCGGCCGGCTCCGCCCCCGCCCAGCGGAACGTCGCCACCACATGCCGTTCGACGGTGAGCGGGAGATCCGCGCCGACCTGCGCGGCGAGCGGTCTGGTCCACGGCCCCGCGGCGATCAGCACGCGGCCGCACGACACGGTCGATCCGTCGTCGCTCGTCACCGTCACGCCCGCATCGGAGGCGTCCAGCCTCACGACCGTCGTCCCCAGCCGCGGCGTCGCACCTCGTTCGACGGCCCTGCGGAACAACCCGTCGGTGACGGCGTGCGGGATCCGAGTAGCCCGCGTCGCGCTCGAGGGCGCCGACACCGATCCCCTCGAGGTCGAACGCGGGATACGCCGAAGAGAGCGGTTCGCCGTCGAGCAGTTCGGTGACGATCCCCAGCTCGTTCAGACGGGCCGCCGACGCACGAACCGATGCGCTGTCCTCCGGAGGGTGCAGGAACAGCAGACCGGTCCGGTGGAATCCGGCATCCACGCCGGTGAGCTCATGGAACCGCTCCATCATCGCGATGCTGTCGCGCGCGGCGCGTGCCAGGAAGGGGTTCGTGTAGTACGCGCGACACACGGCGCTCGACCTCCCGGTCGGACCGCCTGCCGGCGTCCAGCGTTCGAAGATCACGGGCCTCGCGCCGCGCGCCGTCAGATGGAACGCGACCGACGCGCCGTGCACACCGGCGCCGACGATCCCGATGTCGAACGTCTCCATGATGACGGGCAGCCTACCGTTGCGCCGCTCACCCTCCACCGATCGGCGGCGACGTCTGGAACGTCTTCTGCAGTCCGGCGATCAATTGCGTCTTCTCGTTCGGCGAGAGCTTCGCCGCCCAGTGGACCGCCCAGTAGTACCAGGGCGGCATCGATCCATTCCTGATCACGTCGGCAACGTCGCCCGCCCCATCTTGCGGCCGGTTCCATTCACTGAAGTTGAGGGCTGTGCGCCCGTCCTGGACATCTCGCTGGACCAACCAGGAGAACGGCGCGATGTTGGTGTACCAGTACCACTGCGTCTCGTTGCTGTGGCAGTCGAAACAGGCCGTCCCGACCAGGGCTCGGGTCGTCGCGCTGTCCCACGCAGGCTCGCCCGTGATCGGAGGGTTGGTGTGGTCGTGTCCATACGGGATCACTTGGATCAGCGCGAATGCCGCGAGCAGGAGCCAGAGGACACGTCGGATCCTGCGAGGCAACCGCTGACGTGCTTCGCCATCGTTCGCGGGCGTCTCGGGAACCATCGACGCCTCCTTTTCGACCGGTTCCGTTCGGCCATGATGGCGATCGGAGCGGAGGCGTCCCTAGGTCTGAACGGCCCGGAGGGAGACGGACCTTCGGCGCGGACCCTATCGGAACGAGATGGACCAGGATCGGGCGCAGCACGCCCGCGGGTCCCGCACGTCGGCGGTCAACACCAGCACCCGTCAGCCCAGTCGGTGCCGGACCACGAGTTGCCGGACCAGGAGTTGCCGGACCAGTCGGTGCCGCTCCAAGACTTCCCGGACCAGGAGTTGCCCGACCACGAAGCCGCGCTCCAGGAGACGCCGCTCCACGAGTTGCCGGACCACGAGACGCCGCTCCACGATTTGCCGAGCCACGCCTCCCCCGACCACGACTTCCCGTTCCACGTCCCGCCCGACCACGACTTCCCTTGCGACTCCAACTGGGCCATCGACGAAGCAGAGAACGGCGATCCCATGATGTCCTGTTCGCCGGTGAGGGTCACACCGTCGCGCGTGAGGTGGTCGGTGCCGCGGGAGAGCTCCAGCGTCCCGGTCCCGAGGGCAGGTTGATAGTTCTGTGTCGTGGACGAGACCGACCTGGAGAGCGCGGTCGTGAGCTGCAGCTCTCCGGAGCCCATCTTCCTGCTGTTCGCCACCGCTGGGAGGTAGGTTGCGGAGCCCTTCAGCAACGCCTTCACCTGATCGGGCGTGATGTCCGGGTACTTCTGCAGGATGAGCGCCACCGCGCCGGAGGTGATCGCCGCGGCCTGCGAGGTACCGCTCCCGCGGAAGTACCGATCGCCGATCCTGGCCGTCGGGTGGTTCACGTCGATGTAGGAATCCGGCACCCGCAGCCCTTGCAGGTGAGCACCGGGAGCCACGAAGTCAGGACCACGCCCCCACCAGTACTTCGCGACGGACGAGAACGCCGGGACCGTGTCGTCGGCCTGCGTCGCCGTCCCCATCGAGTCTGACGCCCCGGCCGCGATGATGAACGGGTCCGTCGCAGGATCGGTGAGCGCGCCCCCCGAGCTGACGTCGGCGCCCCGGTTGCCGGCCGCCGCCACGACGACGATCCCGTGGCGCCAGGCCTGCTCCGCCGCGTACGTGAGCGGATCGTACCGGTACGACTGCGTGGAGTTCGTCCCGTAGGAGAGGTTGATGACCCGCATGTTGAATCCGGGGTCATGCGCGTGCTGAACGACCCATCCGATCGCCGCGATCACCTGCGAGACATCGGTGCCGCCGTCGGCCGTCGCCACCTTGATCGAGATGATCCGCGCGCCCGGCGCCACGCCCTCGTACGAGGGATCGCCGGACGCCGGCGACGGGTCGTCACCGGCGATGAGGCCGGCCATGAACGTGCCGTGGCCGAACGAGTCGAGGTTGGTGAGGTTCGCGGCCTGCGATTCGAGCGAGAGGTCGGGCCCGTAGTACACCTTCTCCGCGCCGTCCAGACCCTCGACCGGGGAGACGCCGGAGTCGATCACGGCGACATCGACCCCCGCGCCGGTGTAACCGGCGTTCCACCAATCGTCGGCCCCGAGGTAGTCGGTCGTCGATGCCATCGAGTTCACGTCCGAGCCCGGGTCGTAGGTGTCGGATTGCGGAGCGATGTGGGAGTCGAGCGAGACCGAGAGGACGCCGGGATCGGTTCGCAGGGCAGCCAGCGCCGAACGGGTCATGGTTGCCGAGAACCCGTGGACGATCCGCAGGCGCGCATCCACGGTTCCTCCGAGCGTGACGACATCGCGCTCGACCCGAGACGCAGCACCGGGCGTCGCGACGACGATGACGGACCTGGTCCGATCGTGGGCGCGGGTCGCTGCAGACACGGCTCCCGGAACGAGGCACATCCCCACGGTCAAAGCGATGACCAGCGTTCGCGTGAACGGGCCGCGAGGCAACCCGCTCTCCGGTCGATCGGTCCAGGATCGCGCCGTGGAACCGTTCATATCGTCGCTCCTTCGGATGGGATCGCTCGGGGGGATCTCCGACGGTTCGGGTGTCACTTGCACGACCTACCCGACTATGGGTCAAGCGGGCTACGGGCACACCGGTCAGACGTTGGGAATCTTGCCCTGCGCGGGGGATGCCCTCGGGGGACGCCGTTGCGCCGATGCGCGGTCTTCGGTCTGAGCCGGACGCACGAGAAGGCGTAAGACCTTCGGCCTTCCCGGTTCGGCTCAAGCGAGCCCCGCATCGACCGACACTCGGAAGAGACGAGACAACGTTGGGTGTCGGAGCGATGAGCGGATTCCTCGAACTTCCGCGGCGTGCGCGTGTGTGGATCGTGGCCGTCTGGCTGACCGCGCTCGTCCTCGTCGCCATCAACGCGGCGGCCATCAGCGGCTGGAACGCGCGCGACGCCGCGGCCTGGCTCGCGTTGAGCGTGGTGGCCGCGATCCTCGAGCAGTTCACGGTTCGGATGTCCCACGGACCCGAGGCGGAGAACTACTCGCTCACCGACGCGATCTGGGTCCCGGCGTTGATCTTCGCTAAGCCGAGCGTGCTCACGTTCGCCGTGCTCACGGGCGTCGCCCTCGGGCAGATGGCTCGGCACTGGCGTTGGTACAAGGTCGCCTACAACGTTGCGCAGTTCGTCATCTCGATCACCGTCGCCGAGATCGTCTTCAGCCTCTTCCACCTGCCGGACTCGCTCAGCCTGATGGTATGGCTCGCGGCATCCCTCGCGATGCTCGCCTATTTCTCCCTGAACGAGCTGTTCATCGCATTCATCATCTCGCTCGTCGAAGGAGAACCCCTCCGGAAGCTGCTGGTGCTTCCCGACGGTCTCAACCTGCTGCACGCAGCTGGGAACCTGACGATCGGCCTGCTCGCCGCGCTCGTCTGGAGCACCGGCCCGGTAGGCATCCCGCTGCTGATCGCGCCGATGGTCCTGGTGTTCCTCGCGTATCGCGGGTGGCTCCACGCGCAGCGCGAGGAGGAGCAATCCAAGGAACGCGAACGGATGCGGACGCTGTACGAGGCCGGCCGAGAGCTTTCAGGACCGATCGACGTCGGCTACGACTTCAAACCGTTCTTGACGCTCGTCCGCAGGATGCTAGACGCCTCGGCGGTCGAACTGGTGATGACGGGCGACGACACGCGCGTGTACACGTCGGAGGTGGGGCTGATGTTGACCATCCCGCCCGAGGAGCGTCCGTCCTCCGCCGATCAGCTGGTGAGCTCGCGGCCGGGCATCGCGACATTCACGACGCCGATCGGCGATGCGTCGGAGGCATCCGGCGTGCTCGCCGTGCATCGCGCCGTCCCCCTCTCGGCCGCGGAGGAGCTCGCTCGTGGAAGCGCTCGCGTCGCAGTTGAAGGTCCGGCATGAGAACGAGCTGTTGTTCCACGAGACGGTGGAGCAGCGGAGCCACCTTTCGGACGTGATCGGCAACACCTCCGATGGCATCTTCGTCGTGTCATCGGATCGCGAACTGCTCTCGTGGAACCCGGCGATGGAGCGCATCACCGGCATCGCGGCGGCCCGCGCGAACGGCCGGCCGTGCGACGAGGTCCTCGGCCTGCACCTCGAGGACGACGGGCCCGGCGGAAGCCTCCCGGTCCCGCTCCGGTTCGAGGAGCGAGGCGCGCAGGATGTCCTGCTGACGCGGACGGACGGATCGGAGCGTTGGATCCGCTACACGAGCAACCCGATGCCGAGCCGGGAGGGCGTCTCGAAGGCGTTCGTGATCGTGGCCCGCGACGTCACATCGGAGCTCGAGACGGAGAAGTTGAAGAGTGACTTCGTCGCGACCGTCTCGCATGAGCTGCGCTCGCCGCTCACACCGCTGAAGGGCTTCGTGCGAGCGCTCCGCGACGACCTCGTGGAAGACTCGCCCGAAGCGCGGCACGAGTACTACGAGATCATGTGGCGCGCCGTCGAGCGGCTCGAGCGACTGATCAGCGACCTCCTGGATGTGTCCCGCGTCGAGGCGGGCAAGCTAGAACTGGAATCCAAGCCGTTCGCGATCGTCGAGCTCATCGACGGTTGCCTCCGTCAGATGCGGACCGAGTTCGTGGGGCGCAGCGTCGAGTTCCAACACCCCGACGGTCCCTTGATGGTGTACGCGGATCCCTTCCGCGTGGACCAGGTCGTCACGAACCTCCTCTCGAACGCCTTCAAGTACTCCCCCGCCGATCCCCCGGTGGCCATCTCCGTGACCATCGACGCGAACCAGGTCGTCATCGATGTCCACAACGAAGGGGAAGGCATCGCGCCCGCCGATCAGCCGTACGTGTTCGACCGCTTCTACCGCACGCGAACGGGACTGCGGCAGGAGGTCGGTGGGGTCGGACTCGGTCTATTCATCTGCAAGCGCCTGGTGGAGGCGATGGGGAGCCAGATCGAGCTGGAGTCGGGCCCCGGTGCGGGGTGCACGTTCTCGTTCCGACTCCCGATCGCCCAAGCTCAGGGATCGCGCGACCCCCAGACGACGGCGGTCCACTCCCAGGCCTGAACACAGCGGCGCGCGCGTCGATTTGGGAGGATGGCGGGGTGAGCGGCACCCGCAGCGAGTCCGACAGCATCGGTGAGATCCCGGTCGACGCGTCCCGTTACTGGGGCGCGCAGACCGAGCGCTCCCTCCACCATTTCGCGATCGGTGACGCCGCCTCCGAGCGCATGCCGCTCGAGGTGATCCACGCGATGGGCGTGCTGAAGAAGGCCGCGGCGCAGGCGAACATGGACGGTGGGCACCTCGACCCGGCCATCGGCGATCTGATCGTCGCAGCCGCCGACGAAGTGCTCGACGGCTCGCTCGACGACCACTTCCCTCTCTACGTCTGGCAGACGGGCTCCGGCACGCAGACCAACATGAACGCGAACGAGGTCATCTCGAACCGCGCGATCGAGATGGCCGGCGGCGAACTCGGGTCCAAGCGCCCGGTCCACCCGAACGATCACGTGAACATGTCGCAGTCGTCGAACGACACGTTCCCGACCGCGATGCACGTGGCGGCGGCGCAGACCATCGTGCAGCGGCTGCTCCCGAGCGTTCGCGCGCTCCGCGACGCGCTCGCCGCGCGAGCCGTGGAGTTCGAGGATGTCGTCAAGATCGGCCGCACGCACCTGCAAGATGCGGTACCGCTCACGTTCGGACAGGAGTTCAGCGGCTACGTCGCGCAGCTGGACGCGGACATCGACCGGATCGAGATGACGCTGCCGGGTCTGTACGAGCTGGCGATCGGCGGGACGGCGGTCGGGACCGGGTTGAACGCCCCGCCCGGCTTCGGTGAAGCGACCGCCGCGCGGATCGCCGAGCTGACCGGCCTGCCGTTCGTCCAGGCGCCGAACACGTTCGCCGCGCTCGCCGCGCACGACGCGCTCGTGTTCACGTCGGGCACGCTCGCCACGCTCGCCGCGTCCCTCATGAAGATCGCGAACGACATCCGCTGGTTGGGCTCGGGTCCCCGCAGCGGTCTCGGCGAGCTGGTGCTGCCCGAGAACGAGCCCGGCTCGTCGATCATGCCCGGCAAGGTGAACCCGACGCAGTCCGAGGCGTTGACGATGGTCGCCGTGCAGGTCTTCGGGAACGACACCACGGTCAAGATCGCCGGCTCCCAGGGGAACTTCGAGCTGAACGTGTTCAAGCCGGTGATGATCCGGAACCTGCTCCACTCGACCAAGCTCCTGGCCGATTCGTGCCGAACCTTCCGCGAGTTCTGCATCGAAGGACTCCAGCTCGACCGGGAACGGATCGGGGAACTCGTGAACCGTTCGCTGATGTTGGTCACGGCGCTCAGCCCCAGCCTCGGGTACGACAAGGCCGCGGAGATCGCGAAGAAGGCGCACCACGAGGGGACGACGTTGAAAGAAGCGGCGCTCGCGCTCGGTTACCTGACCGCCGACGGGTTCGACGCCGCCGTGCGGCCGGAGGACATGGTCTAGCGCACGGATCCTTGAATGGCCGTTCAGCGTTCGAGGCGAGTCGGCACGATTCCGAAAGCCAGCGGCCCTCCTCGCGCGTACCATTCCTAGGGAGAGAGGGGGTTCCGTTGACCCTGTCCGAAGGTGTAGCGCCGAGCCCACACCTCCAGCGGAGGATCCGCGAGGTGCAGGTCTTCCTCCAAGACAACCTCGATCGCGACGTCGACCTACGCGCGATCGCTCACGAGGCCGCGCTCAGCCCCTATTACTTCACCCGCCAGTTCACCGCCTACGTCGGCGTCCCCCCGTACCGCTACCTGATCGGTCTGCGCATCGACCGAGCGAAGGAACTGCTCCGGGAGTCCGAGTACACGGTCACGCAGATCTGTCATCGCGTCGGGTTCAACTCACTCAGCCATTTCACGACGACGTTCCGCCAGCACACCGGCGTCAGCCCGTCCGGCTACCGTCGCCGTCGCGACTGGGAGCAGGAAGCGTTCCGCTTCGGCCCGATCACCGACAGCCTGGTGCATCAGCCCAACAAGCGCATGAGCCTGTAGCCAGCGCGGACGTACGACTTCTTGCGAGGTCGATCACCCGGTCTCCACCGCCAAGTGGTCGAGCGCGGGCAACCCCGCGAACTGATCGAACGAGTAGTTCGTCACGTTGGCCGACAGCACCACGACGTCGTTGTCGAACAGGTACGGGACCCACGGGACGACGTCTTCCATCAGGTATTTGTCCAGGTTCGCCCAGCACTGGAGCCGTTGGTCTCCCGTGAGCGGGATGCACGTATCGATCTGCGTCTCCGCGCTGGGAACGTCGGTCACGGCGTAGCCGCGATCCGTCAGCATCGCCGGCGTCGCGCCCACCATCGTGTCGTTGCAGCAAGAGTCGGGCCCGATCGCGCTCCGCGAGAACAGCGGCGGCGCGAACGTGAACCCGTCCGGGTAGTCCTTGCCCCATGCCGTGGCGGCGCAGAGCGCCCAGTGCGAGTTCGGGTCCTCACAGCGCGCGTACATCGTCGACGCCTCGAGCGACCGCGTACTGAGCGTGATCCCGAGCGGCTCCAGGATCTGCCGAAGCAACGCGAGTTGCTTCGGGTACGGATCCGCCACCTCGCTGATCGTCAGGACGTTCTTGCACTCGGGTGCGTCGCAGACACCGTCCTGGTTCGTGTCGTACTTCGACTGCGCGATCTCCGCTTTGGCTTTCGCCAGGTCGCCGGCGTCGTCGGGCGTCGCGTACGGGTCGTAGTCCTGGAGCAGGTTGTTCTCCAGGCTGTTCACCATGATGTGGCCCGCGATCTCTCCGAAGATCGGGCCGCCGCGCAGCTGGAGGTACCCCTGTTTGTCGAGGGCCCAGTTGAGCGCCCTCCGGATGTGTATGTCGTCGAACGGCGGGTTCGCCAGGTTCATCTCGAGGAACCGGACGGCGTCCGACGGGTCGGCATGGATCCGACCCTTGAGGTCCGGGTTGGTCGTGTACTGCTGAACCTGGTTGGCGGGCGGGACCGCGTCCAAGCCGAGGTCGATGTCGCCGGAGTCGATCTTCAGCGCGATGTCCTCGTTCGTCCCGCCGATCGTGGTCTCGATCCGGTCGGGGTATGCCGGGCGCAGATCGTCGGTCGACGCATCCCAGGACGGGTTGCGCACCAGGACGATCGAACGGCCGGGTGCATAGCCGGTCACGGGCTGCTGGTCCTTCGCGGGTCGCGAGAAGTCCAGCTGGTCCGAACCCTCGAACATGTACGGCCCGGTCGCCACCAGGAACTGCCCGTAATCCGCATCGTGCCCGGTCGCGGCCCCCAGCTCCGCCGCGGGATCGCCCGGCAGCGGCGGGATCGGCGCCGACGCCGGCATGGCCAACCGATACCCGAGGTCACCGGTCGGGTCGTTCAGCGTCACGACCAACGTGGAGTCGTCCGGCGTCGCCAGCCCGGAGATGCTGTCGGCGTTCCCCGCAGCGAAGTCGTCGAAGCCCTCGATGGCCGAGTAGTAGAACGAGTACCCCCCCACGTTGCACGGGCCGCATGCCTCTCGCTCCATCGCGCGGACGAAGTCGTGCGACGTGACGACCGTGTCCTGCATCGGTGGCGCGTAGTGGATCCCGTGCTTCAGCGTGAACGTCCACGTGAGTCCGTCGTCGGACACGCTGGGAAGCGCCGCCGCCAGATCCGGCCGAAGCTCGCTCCCGCCTTGATCCGTGGTCTGTCCGTTGTACGAGAGCAGCGTCCGGAGCAGGCAACACCGGTAGTACTCCCAGGTGACGGCCGAGTACTCCTTCTGCGGGTCGAACGCGTCCTGGACGTCGCTGATCAATGCGACCTTCAACGTTCCGCCGGTGGCAGGTTCGCTCCCCGCCGATGACGCCGGCGGGGCCGTCGAGCCAGATCCGCCCCCACCGCAGGCGGTGCCGAGCAGAGCCACGACCACGGCGAGCGTCAAGAGGATCCCTCTCCTCGGCATCTCGTCCTCCTCCGGGGACGGCGACGGATGCACCGATCCCTACCGACGCCTACGGCAGCGCGTCCAGGACTGGGATTTCGGTTCCGTGCCCAGGGATGTCGGAGTCTTGCTCGAAGGTTGCGCGTTGCTGCCATGGAGCGTTACCGGATACACGGCAGGGCAAGATGCCGCCTCCGTGGGATGGCCGGGAGGTCGACGCGGGCCGAGGATAGGAGCATGAACTGCCTGGTGTGTGACGGCTTCATGGCGGAGTGCGCGTCCTGCGACCGATGCGTATGCAGCACGCCGATCTGTCGTACGTGCCTCCGCCAGGACCCTTCCTTCGCACACCACGCCGAGACGATCGTGCTCCCGAAGCTGGACGAGCACTCGTTCTTCGCCGACTGGTAGGACTCGGCGGATCGAACCCGCCCGTTCCGACAGCCGACCATCGTCCATCGCGAGCACCCGGTCCAGGTGGCGCACCAGCGCTTCATTGTGGGTCGCCGCGAGACACGCGGTGCCGCGCGCGACGGCTCGCCTGACCGCGGACAGGACATCTTGGGTCCGCTGCAGGTCCTGGTGGCTCGTCGGCTCGTCGGCAAGGACGAGCGTGGGCGACAGGACCAGTCCACGCGCGAGCGCCGCCCGCTGCTGCTCCCCCACCGACGTCTCGCGTGGGTACCGATGCTCCAGCTGCCGAAGACCAAGATCGTCGATCAGCTCGTCGGTCAGCCAGGCGACTTCGGCGAGCACCCGGCCGAGCCGGGCTGGGTACTCGATGTTCTCCCGGATCGTGAACTCTTCGATGAGCCCGAGCTTCTGGGGAAGGACGGCCAGTTCGCTCCATGGCGTTCGAGGATCGACGCGCCGGCCGTCGCCGAGCTCGACGGTGCCGGCGTCGGCCCGCTCCCATCCGGCGATCACGTTGAGGAGGGTCGTCTTGCCGCTCCCCGACCGGCCGAACAGTCCCACCAGTTCGCCCTCGAGGAGCCGCAGGTCGACGTCCCGGACGGCGTGGATCGCCTCGCCGCCGCGGTGATACGTCTTGACGAGGCCGCGTGCTTCCACCACGACCGGTCGCTCCTCGACGACCGGCGGAGCGGTCGCGACGTCGCGGAACGAACCGGACGCCTCCCAGGCAGGCCGCTTCGCTCCCGGGTCCCGACCCGCGCCCGCCCCAGCCCCAGCCGCGATGCCGTCCTCGATGCGGAGCACCTCATGTGCCCGCCGCATCACGTCGGCGTCGTGGCTCGCGACGATGAACGAGACGCCCTCGCCGACCAAGGCGTCGATCGCATCCAACATGTGGGAGGCGGAGACCCCGTCGAGCTCTGCCGTGGGCTCGTCGGCCACCACGATGCGTGCGCCGGTGAACAGGACCTGCGCGAAGGCGGCACGTTGCTGTTCGCCGCCGGAGAGCTCTGCCGGGTGGTGATCGAGCCGGTCCGCGATCCCTAGGAGGTCAACCACCTCGTCCGGCGCCAGGTTCGAGTGAGCGGCGCGCGCGCGACCGAACCCCGGTGCACGCTCCATCGCGAGCCGCAGATGCTGGCCCACCGTGAGCTGCGGGAAGAAGTTGTCCGACGGACGTTGGAAGACGTAGCCGACCACGTGACGCCGCGCCGAGCGAAGCGAGCGGGAGCGCGCGCCGGCCAGGGCCATGCCGCCGATCCTCGCCGCACCGGATGTCGGCCGATCCAACCCCGCGAGGATCCGGAGCAGGGAGGACTTGCCGCTCCCCGAGGGGCCGGCGACGACCGAGAGCGCGCTCGCCGCGAACGAAGCCGTCACACCTCGGAGCGCGCGGACCTCGCCCGTGCTCGTTCGGTAGACCTTGACCAGGTCGGTGCAGCTGGCCGCCACAGGTATCGGTTCAGTTCGCAAGCCGCATCACCTCACCCAGGTCGACCCGACGGGTCCGCAGGCTGGTGATCCATCCCCCGAGCCACGCCAACGCGAGCACCCCGGCTCCCGTCATCACGATCCGCGCGATCGGCGCCACGAACAAGGGTCCCGGCGGGATCGTCGAGAGCGGATCGAGCAGGCGGATCACCAACGACACGGCGATCAACGCCAGCACCGCTCCAGCCAGGAATGCGGCACCGAGCATCGCGCCGAGCTCCAGCGCGAGCGCCCGCCGATGCCCTCGCTCGGTCATCCCCATGCGCAGCGAAAGACCGTACGAGACCACCTGAGACCGCTCTCGAGCCTGCAGGTACATCAGCATCCCGGCCATCACCAACAGCGCCGCCGCCAAGCCCAAGGCGTTCAGGACGAGGAACGTCTGGATCACGGTCGTGATCACCGGGATGTCCTCCACTTCGTCGGCGGTGAGGATCAGGTACGGCGGGTACCGGAGAGCGGCGAGCGCGGCTGCCGCTTCAGCCTGGTCGCCTCGAACCCACAGCTCGTTGCTTGCGCTCGTCACGTTGAGCGGGTTCGATCCATCGGCGAACGCGGCCTCCAGCGCGCGTTCGTTCACGACGATGAGCGGCCGGAGCGACGTCATCCCCGGGAACGCGTCGGCGCGACCTACGACATCGAGCTTCAGGTCGTGCTCCTCCATCTGCAGCGTCTCGCCGCTCGCGATCCCCGGCGCGGCCACCACGATCGCCGACAGACGCCCGGCGTCAGATGTCGCGGTGAGCCTCCGCAGCAACGCGTCGAGTGACACGTCCGCGAATCCGCCGCGCCAGAACGCAGCGGACCCGAACGTCGTGGGATCGATCGCGAGCATGTCGAACGCCGCGCCGCCCGGAAGCGCACCGGCGTCCAGGATCCGCGCCACCTTCGTGAACGGCATCCCGAGCCGCGCGGGCACGGGCGTCGTGAAGGCGATCCGTCCTTGCACGTCGCTCCCGACATAGACCTTGGCCTTCGCGTCGACGGTGGCGCGCAGGGAGCCGACCATCACCTGGGATTGCACGAAGATGCCGAGGCAGAGCGCCGACGCCGCGATCAGGATGCGCGTCAGGTCCGGCGCGCCGCCGAGGCGACGGATCGCGAGGTACGGCGAGGGTGAGAAGCGCTCGCTCCGAGCGCGGATCCACCGGACCGCCACGGCGAACAGTCGGCCCGCGATCGCGCCGAACGCGGCGATGAACACGACCGGGAAGATCAGCAGGAGGCCGCTGGCTTGCGTTCCGGGATCGGTCAGACGATCGCCGCTGAACGCGCCCCCATCGTGGATCCGCGCGAACAGCCAGATCGCGATCGCCGCCAGTCCGAGCTCCCACGGGAGCCGCGCGAGCGCCCCGAACCGCGTCCGGTGGTGCTCGGAGTGGCGCAGGTAGCTCACGGCGGAGACGGCTCCGAGGAACAGGAGCGCGCCGACGATCGCCGCGATCGTGTCGCGGAGGGCTCGTGCGTCGGCGGATCGGGCCACGGGACCGTCGGGCCCGAGCACGCGGACCAACGACGCGCCGAGGACCAGCCCGAAGACACCGCCGAGTGCGCACGGGAGGAGCGACTCCAGACCGGAGCGAACGGCGACCGAGGGCCAGCCGACGCCTTGCGCGTACAACAGGCCGGCCTCGGTCCGCCGCGCCGCCTGCACGAACGCGCCCGCCGCAGCGAGCACGATCAACGCTACGACGATCGCCGCGCCCTGCAGCAGCCGACCCGCCGTCGCCATCGCGGTGGTTCGCTGGTCCACGCCCAACACGACCTCGGGTAGGGAACCCGCCCAGACCGACTGCGACTGGAAGGTGCAGCACGAGAGGTTGTAGTCCGTCCCGCAGCACCGGAACAGTCGGCCGAGGTGATCACCGGGGTCGGTGACGCGCGCCTCCGCCGTCGCGGAGAACGTCGACAGTGCACGCGCACCGTCGATCGTGAGCGCGGACGGATCAGCGAGCGGCGCGTCCCAACCGAACGTCGCGCGCGGTGGACCGAGCGCCTTCGTCAACGCGAGCGCTTGCGCCCGGTCGGCGAGGATCGGCTGCGGCGGCGCTCCGCAGTCGGGGCACCGAGGATCCAGGTAGATCCTTAGGGACCATCGGAGCCAGAACGGTGAGCGCGGTTGCGCGTAGAGACTCTGGTACACGCCATCGACCGTCACGTCGACCGATCGGCCCCCGTGCGCCAGGCGGATCCGATCTCCGGGACCAGCGCCGACGGCGTTCGCGATCAGGTCGGGGATCCACACACCATCGCCATCCGTGCCGGAGATCACCTGCACGTGATCCAGCGCCCCGGCCGCGTAGACGACCGTTCCTGAGACGGGGCCGCTCGCCGGCTCGGTGCCGCTGGGTTCGGTCACCGACGCCTCCGCGCCGAAGATGTAGGGGACCGTCGGCCCGAGGAGACCGTTCCCCTTCGCCAATCGCCGGAATCCCGCGTCCATCTCGTCGTAGAGCGGCTGTCCGTTCGGACCCTCGGCGCTGAGCTCGATATTCGTCCGACTCACGAAGATCCCGGCGCCGTAGCGGGACACGTTGGGATCGGCGATCCCGGCCCGCAACAAGGAGCTTTGGCTCGCGGAGAGGAACAGCGGGAACGCGGCGGCGGCGACCGCCAGCAGGAGTGCACCGCCGGCGAGGGCCGCGAAGAGGCCCGGGAACCGCAGCAGCACGCTGGGTGCCCGCACCCAGAGTGGATTGATCCGGGCCGGCCGCCACCTGCGGCCGCCCGTCGATCGGTCGCTCACGGGTGGATGCTAAAGCAGCCTCTGCCGCAGGACACGCCGATCGCCTCCGCGAACGCTAGGAAGGATCTTCTCCGTACGCCCTGCGCTCCTCGATCGCGCCGGCCGGCCCGAGGACGAGGATCTCGCTCGGTTGATCGACCTGTGCGCGCTGCACCGCCACGGCGACCGCGTGCGTCCGGCTGGGAAGACTCGCGATCTCGACGTCATCCTCACGGACGATCCATACACCGAGTCGTTGCATCACCCAGTACGTCTTCCGCGCCGCCACACATCGCATCCTGCCATCCGCAGGGCGTCCCGGAGCGACGGCCGTGGAGCGTCGCCGCACAGGTCGCGAGACTTTCGGCTGATGGACCTGCGACGTCTGCCGACCCGAAATGGCCGACAGCCCCTGTGATTCGCCGCCCATGCGATCTAGGTTGGGACGCCATGGCCACAGCGATGAAGCGCGATCCCGGACGTCGGTGCTCAGCGCCCGACTGCACGACGGTCTTGTCCGTCTACAACAACGATCACCTCTGCTTCGCCCACGCCGACGTGGTGACCCGAGCTCGATTCGAACGTCGCACACCGGTGGGGTTCCGCCGGGCGTTCGATGGTGAACGGCCCGACCCCGCAAGGCTCGAGGTCGTTGCGCTCTCGTAGCACGGACCTCCGTCACGTCACGTCCTTCTGCCACATCGTGAGTATCTCGACGTACACGTCACTCCCCCCGTCATCACGCGGTAGCGTTGCCGACTCGATGAACGGCTCCGAGAGCCGCTCGCGCCAACCCATCCATCTGTAGATCGCCCGCGCAGCCGCGTAGTGAGGACCGACCCCGACGAAGAAGACGATCCCTGTCACGCCCGCACGCCGCGCCTCCCGCTCCAGTCCCCGCATCAGGGCGGGCCCGATCCACCGCCCGCGCGCAGACGGCTTCACCCACAGATCTTCCCCCCAGGCGGCCCCGCGACCCTCCACCATCGAATCCAGGTCGCGCTCGTCGGGCAACTGGAGTTGGACATGCCCCACCGGTTCGTCCTCCAACCAGGCGATCAGGTACGGGCCGTGCCCTTCCTCTTGGTGGAGGACACGCTCTGCGTGAAGCGCCGGAGACCGATGGGGGAACGCGACGCCGAGCGCGCCCAGGTCTTCCCGCACGGCCGGGCGAACCTCCATCACGCCACCACCAGGGCATCTTCGCATCTCGCCTCCAGCGGTCTCGAGTGCGATCGGATGCGACCCGGAGGCAGTGGTGCCGACACTGGATCAGGACTTCCATCCGAGCTCGGCCCGGGGGTACGCTGATCGTCCTCCCGAGTGATCCCCATCATGAGGAGGTGAAGGAGGCAGGCGGACGAGGCCACGTGGCCGGTGGGACCGCCAGGACCGCTCGGCTCGGCGCCGAGTTGCGGATATCTTGCGACGCACGACGGCTCGATCCCCGGCTCTGTGTCCTCGCGGAGGTTGTCTCGATCGACGCGATCTCTGACGCGAGCTGCGTGATCTCGGCGCAGCTAGACCTCGGCGTGGGACAGATCGGATCCCGTCCGTGCCTCTCGACGAAAGGGGAAGACATGCTGCGACACAAGGGGCGGATGACCGCTGGGGCGACGGTGCGGTTCGCGATCGCGATCGCCTGTCTCGCGTCGATCGCCGCCGGATGCTCGTCGTCGAGCTCCGGGAACGACGCGAGCCCGACCGGTACGAGCGCGGCCGTCAGCGATGTCAGTCCCGTCGCCTCCGCGTCGGTGGCCGCCTCGCCCGTCCCCTCCCCCGCCGCGGGCGGTGCGGCGGACGCCATGGCCGGCACGTGGTCGGGGACGTGGAACAACACGTTCCCGGCCCCCGCGGCCGGAGCGTTCCAGATCCAGTGGACGGCGAAGGGCTCGGACGCGCTCGTTGGCACGATCGTGGTCTCCGGTGCCGGATGCGTCGCGAACGCCAAGATCGTTGCCGCGTTAGACGGCGGGAACATCAGCTTCGGTGCCGTCCAAGGTGCGTCGAGCGTTCGCTACACCGGCTCGGCAGCCGGCGACACGATGTCAGGGACCTACGCGGCCTCGGCGACCTGCGCGAACGCGAAGGGCACCTGGAAGGCGACGAAGACCGGGTAGCCGCCGAACGAGAGACCCGTCCACTCGCTCAACCGAGCCCCGCGGCAGCATGCAAGCGCATGGCACCCGAGACGCCTTTGAGGTCCACGGGCCCGATCTCCCGGAAGGCGACCTCCGCTCCGCTCGAGGCGTCGACCACCTCCTGGCTGACCAGCACCTCGCCGGGTCGCGCGTAATCTGCGATCCGCGAGGCGACGTTCACCGTCTGGCCGTAGTAGTCACCCTCCTGGAAGATCACCGGCCCTGCGTGCAATCCGACGTGCGCCGGCGGCAGCCCAGCCTCGTCGACGCCCGCCACCATCTCCAGGGCGGCCACCACGCCCGGACCGGGGTCCTTGAAGTGGAACATGACGCCGTCGCCGAGCCACTTGACCGGTCGGCCACCATGGCGCATCGACGTGCGCTCAACCAACCTCGCCAGCTTGGTCGCGAGATCGGCTGCCGCGGCGTCGCCCCGCTCCTGGGTCAGACGGGTGTAGCCGGTGATGTCGAGGAAACACATCGCCGGGGGATGCGCGAGACGGCTGTGCAGTCCGGCCGCAGCCAACTGCATCTCCAGACCCTCGATGATGGTGGTGGTCCAGGCCTGCTTCTGCTGAAGGTGGTACATCCCGATCAAAGCCTGTTCGGCGAGCACGCTCATCCGGTGAGCGGAGTCGTCGGCGAGGATCTCGTCGGGTCGCTTCCCCGCCTCGGCCGCCGGAACGATCACCCCCGCTTTCCACCAAGCCGTTTCCGTTTCCGCCATCCGGCGCAGACCGTCTCCTTGGACACGCAGCAGTTGCTCGGTGGCGGCCGGGCTGAACCCCGCCTCGACCTGGGCGGCGATGAACTCCGCGTAGGGCAGCTCTTCCTCACGGATCCAGTCGTCGGGGAGCGGGGCGGGCGAGCCGGCAGCCTCGCGGATGACCATCAGCAGTTGGACCGGTACGCCGCTCCGCTCGGCGAACCGAGCGAACGTGTCGCCGCTGAGCGCCGAGAACCGCTCGAAGACCGGCTCATCGAGGAAGTCGAGCGAGACCTGTCCACTTCGTATGGCGATGCCCAAACCGTCTGGCGGGATGCCGGCAGCGGTGATGCTCTCGACCAACCCGGTCCGCCGCACGTGGCCCGCTGTGAATCGCCCTTCGGCGTCGGGCTCGATGATCCCGAGGTCGACCAGATCGCGGAGCTCATCGGGGCTGATGCCTGCTCGCCGGGCGGCCTCAGCGAACTCGTAGCGCTCCACGGTTCCCACTGTAGGCGCGATTCGCCTGCAGCAACGCATGCCCGGATGGCGCCATCGCGTCTGCGCAGAACGCCGACGACGCGGTCGAGGGAACGACGACTACCATCGCCACCATGGATGGGGCCTTGCGACATGCCACCGCGGCGGCGGTGCTGACCGTGGTGATGGTTGCCTGCGGTGGCGGTGGCACCGGGACGGGGCCCACGGACGCCGCCTCCTCGGGGGTCAGTACCAGCGATGCTTCCACTGCCTCGACCACGCCTCAGGGGACCACCGAGGCCAGCCCCACCACTACACCGATCCTCAGCGACGAGGAGCAGACGTGCGTGGATGCCTTCACGATGTACCTCAAGGACATCGAAGATGTCGTGGATCGCTTCGACTTCGCCGATGCCACGCTGCTGGAATACCAAGCCGTCCTCGTGAAACTGGCGCCAGCTGGACAGGCGCTCGCCGATCGGGTCAAGGGGAAGCGTTGCGCCGTCCTGGACGGGAAGCCATCCGAGGAGTTGGCTCCGGTCATCCTCGACATCGCGCGAACCGAGGCCCCCGGCTCCGTCGCCTACCTGAAGCTCTTGATCGCCTCGTCCGGGTTCCCTGTCGAGGGGTGCATCAAGGACATCGCATCGCTCCAGCGGTACGTCGACGCCGGCGGCACAGTCCGCGAACTCTCCGTCGAAGAGCGATACCACGTGTTCGGTCTGGTCTCGTCGATCAGCGCGACCTGCTCGCTCCTGACCGGCGGACGATTCCTGAGCAGCAACGCGGTCGAGCGGTTCCTCGAGATCGGCTGAACTGGGTCGTCGCTAGATCGCGGAGCTCATCAGTGCTGGTGCCAGCTCGCTGGGCAGCCTCGGCGAACTCGTAGCGCTCCACGGTTCCCACTGTAGCCAAGGACGTTCGGGCGCTGGGTGGGGCCAGCACCCGCTACAAGGTAGAGGAGGCCACCTCTCCGGGCATCGGGGGTTCAGTCATCATGGCGCCGTGGAAGGTGCCCTCGATCGACGCGTGTTGGTCGCCGACTCGGCGGTCCTTCTGATCACCGTTCTGGTCGCGATCGCCGCGTTGGCCTTGACGCTGATCGCGTGGTCGGATCTCGTCGCGGTGGACTCGGTCCCCAATATCACGACGGCGGCGTCGAGCCTCGTCTACGCATGCCTGGGATCGCTCATCGTCCGGCGGGGACGCAACCCCATCGGCTGGCTGCTGCACGTGGTCGGGCTCGGCCTGGCGGGCGTGTCCTTCACGTCGGCGTACGCGATCGTGGGGATCCTCACCAGTCCCGGTTCGCTCCCGTCTGCTCCCGTGGTGGGCTCGCTCGCGGAGCCCTTCTTCGTGATGACCGTCTCGACGCTGGGCCTCATGCTCTTCCTCTTCCCCGACGGCAGGCTGCCCTCGCAGCGCTGGCGGCCCGTGGCGATCGCCGGGGTAGTAGCGGCGGTTGGCGCCACCCTGGGATTCCTGGTGAACCCGAGCCCCGTCGGCCTGCCCGCGCCGGGCGGCCTCTCGCTCCTGCTCCCGAACTCGCTGGGGATCGAGCGATGGGGAGGCGCGATCTCCGGAGCCCTCATCGGCATCGTCTTGGTGCTCGCGCTCTCGATCGCCGGAGCGTTCCTGTCGCTCGTGCACCGGTACCGTCGCGGCGCGGCCGAGGTCAAACAGCAGATCAAGTGGATCGCGTTCGCGGGGGCATCGGCCATCGCGCTCCAGCTCGGCTTGTCCTTCACGCTCTTCGCATGCGGGTGCGGCGTCGGCGACTCACCGATCGCGATCGTATTCGGCCTCGCCATCGCGGTGGTCGTCCTGGTCGGCGTACCAGCCGCGCTCGCGATCGCCATCCTCAGGTACCGACTCTATGAGATCGACGTCATCATCAATCGGTCCGTCGTGTACGGGTCGCTCGCGGCGATGGTCAGCCTCGTGTACGTCGGCGTCGTGGTCGGGATCGGCACGGTGGTCGGGGGCAGGACCAGTCCGATCCTCACGGTGGTCTCGGCGGTCGCGATCGCCCTGCTGTTCCAGCCGGTCCGCCGCCGCGCGCAGCGTCTCGCCAACCGGCTCGTGTACGGGGAGCGCTCGACCCCGTATCAGGTGCTGTCGGACTTCGCAGAGCGGATGGCCGGCTCCTACGACGTCGACGACGTGCTCCAGCGGATGGCCTCGGTGCTCGCCGAAGGGACGGGGGCGATCCGCGTCGATGTCTGGCTCCGCGTCGGATCCGTGATGCGTTCGGCCGCGCGTTGGCCGATCGAGGCCGAACCTCGCGAGCCGGTCGTCGTCGACGACGATGGCCCGCTGGCCGCCCTCGACGGATCGACCGCGCACACTGCCGAGGTCCGGCATCGAGGCGATCTCCTAGGCGCGCTTACGATCGAGAAGCCTCCCAACGAGCCGTTGACGACCACCGAGGATCACCTCGTCCAGGATCTGGCGTCGCAAGCCGGGCTCGTGCTCCGCAACGCGCGTCTGACCGCCGAGTTGCAGACGACGATCGAGAAGCTTCGCGCGTCGAGGCGACGACTGGTGGGCGCGCAGGACGAGGAACGCCGCAAGATCGAGCGCAACCTGCACGACGGCGCGCAGCAACGACTCGTCGCGCTGAGCGTGCAGCTCGGCCTGCTCGAGCGCCTCGCGGATGACCCCGCCCGCGTGCAAGCGATGGTGACGCAGCTCCAGGGAGGGATACACGATGCACTCGACGAACTCCGCGACCTCGCGCGCGGGATCTATCCCCCGTTGCTGGCCGACAAGGGTCTCGCCGTCGCGCTCGAGGCCCAGGCCCGCAAGGCCACGGTGCCCACGACGATCGGATCGAACGGGATCGGGCGCTACCCGCAGGAGGTAGAGGCGGCGGTGTACTTCTGCGTGCTGGAGGCGATGCAGAACGTCGCCAAGTACGCCCACGCGGATCACGTGACGCTCGATCTTGGTGAGCGGGACGACCGACTCACGTTCGCGCTCCAGGACGACGGACACGGGTTCGATCCTTCGAACACGGACTACGGCACGGGCGTCCAGGGGATGGCCGATCGTCTCGACGCCCTCGGCGGCTCGCTGCAGATCGAAAGCGCACCCGGACAGGGAACGACCGTGCGCGGCGAGATCCCCGTACGAGAGCCCGAACCGGAACGCGAGTAGATAGGAAGCTCCGGGGGTGGGACTCGAACCCACAACCTACGGATTAACAGTCCGCCGCTCTGCCGATTGAGCTACCCCGGAAGGAACGGTGGGGAGTCTAGCAGCGGCCTTACGCCCGACTGGGCTGCGCGGTAGGCTGAGCGGTCCAACCGCCAGGGGGTGCCTCGAATGAAGCTCCGGAACCTCATCGTGCTCGTGATCGGGATCGCGATCGGCTACCGGATCGCCGCCAAGATGCGCGAGGACGACCCGAACGTGGTGACGCGGCCCGCGTCGCGGGTCCGAGCGGGAGCCGCACCGTGCGCACCGTGTCCGCCCAGGCACAGCGTCTGGCCGACCAGGCCACCACCAAGAGCCTGCAGGCGATCAAGAAGGCACGCGGCTCACTGCGCGATCGCATCGGGGACTACGAGACGGACGACGCCGTCTGGAACTAGTCTGAGACGGACTACTCCAGGTAGTCGCGGAGCTTCTGCGACCGGCTGGGGTGGCGGAGCTTCGACAGCGTCTTGGACTCGATCTGCCGGATCCGCTCGCGCGTGACGCCGAACTCGCGTCCCACCTCTTCCAGCGTGCGCGGGTGACCGTCGACCAGGCCGAACCGCAGCTGGATGACCTTCTTCTCGCGTTCGCTGAGCGTGTGCAGGACCGACTCGAACTGCTCCTGCAGCAGGATGAACGACGCGGCGTCCACGGGCACGACGGCGTCGGAGTCCTCGATGAAGTCGCCGAGGTGGGAGTCCTCTTCCTCGCCGATCGGCGTCTCGAGTGACACCGGCTCCTGCGACACCTTCTGGATCTCGCGCACCTTGTCGGCGCCGATCCCCATGACCTTGCCGATCTCGTCGGGCGTGGGCTCGCGGCCCAGGTCCTGCAGCAGCTGCCGTTGCACGCGGACGAGCTTGTTGATCGTCTCGACCATGTGCACGGGGATGCGGATCGTGCGCGCCTGGTCGGCGATCGCGCGCGTGATGGCCTGACGGATCCACCACGTGGCGTACGTCGAGAACTTGTAGCCCTTCGAGTAGTCGAACTTCTCGACCGCGCGGATCAGACCCAGGTTCCCTTCCTGGATCAGGTCGAGGAACAGCATGCCGCGGCCCACGTAGCGCTTCGCGATCGAGACCACCAGGCGCAGGTTCGCCTCGATCAGCTTCTTCTTGGCGAGCTGGCCGTCGCGCTCCACGCGGTGGAGCCAATCGATCATCTCTTCGTCGGTCTTCGGCCGGTAGGACTTCGCGATCTTCTCGCGACCGATGCCCTCGACCTTGCCGAACGCGGTCAGCTGGTGGTCGCGGATCTCCCAGACCTTCATCGACGCACGATGCGCGAACTGCTTGGGTCGGGCTTCTCCTCGTCGCGTCGATCGTGCGCTGCAGGGCCGTGGAGAACTCCCCCGCCTCGATCCGCCGCGCCAGGTCCACTTCCTGCGCGGCGTTCAGGAGCGGGACCTTCCCGATCTCCTTGAGGTACATGCGGACCGGGTCGTTCGTCGGCGCCTTCAGCAGGTCGACCTCGATGCGGACCTGGGTGGCGGCGTCGGTCGTCCTCGCCGGGGACCTCGATGACCTCGATGCACTCGGCCGTGAGGTGCTCCTGGATCTGGGTCAGGAACTCCTCGACCTGCTCGGGGGTGAAGTCGTCGACAGGGACGGCTTCGAGGAGGTCCTCCGACGTGACGAAGCCACGCTCCCGCCCCTTGGCGGTGATGGCTTCCTTGACCTCGTCCAGACTCATCGGCACTTCGTCGCGGGCCGCGCTCAGCCAATGGGTGTCCTCAGCGAACGATGCATCGGTGGCACGAGTGTACGAAACGGGATGGCGGTGTGACCCATGGGGCTCATGAGCGCTGTTGCATACTCAGTCGACACCCGGATCGCCGTGACGGAGCTGCCGGAGAGCACCGTCCACGGCGACGAGTTCCCGGAAGAGATCGTCGTACTCCGGATCGGTCGTCGGGTTCAGCTTCTGCAGCTCGCATCCGCATCGCGTCGCTCCGCCCCTTCAGCAGGAACTCCTGCAGACGGGACCACACGCTGTGGACGTAACCCGGTTCGAGCTCTCCGTCGAGCGGCTCGACCGTGAGCGCGGCGACACCGCTCGCGAGCTTCGGGTCGTCGCCGGCCGCGACCGTACCGACGTCGCCGTTCGCCTCGACGCATCGCCTCGAACAACCGACGGTGCGATGGGTTGCGGAAGTGATCGGGCTCGAGCTTTCCGACGTAGCGCGCGATAGGTGTCCTCGTCGCGCACGAGGAGCTTCAGCATCTCCCGCTCCACCTTGTCCTGCGCGGAGACGCGCTTCATCGTCTTCGCGATCTCCTGCGGATGACCGCCGCAAGCGCCGCTCGAGCGCTTCGGATCACGCTCGACTCGGAGACCCCGGCCAGGTCCGCGAGCAGATGACCGTATTCGCTGCGGCGCACCGGGTCCGTGAGGCCTTCCAGGATCGGGAGCACGTCGGCGACGGCCGCCGACTGACCCTCGACCGTGGAGAGGTCGTGACGCGCGACGGTCCGACGCACCATGTACTCGACCAGCGGCCGTGCCGTCTTCGCAGCCTCGCGCACCGCGTCGGCGCCATGCTTCGCGACGAAGTCCGCGGGGTCCAGTCCCTGCGGCATGATCATCACGACGGCCTGCACCGGGAACGTCTCCTGGAACTGATACGCGCGCTCGGCCGCCCTCGCTCCGGCTTCATCCGAGTCGAACGCGAGGATCGCGCGCTGCGCGAAGCGGCTGAGCAAGCCGGAAGTGTCCCTCCCCCAACGCCGTGCCGCACGTGGCGACGGCGTTCTCGATCCCCGCTTGCACCAGCCCGATCACGTCCGTGTAGCCCTCGACCACGTAGACCTCGCTCGCGCGCGAGATCGACGCACGGGCCGCCGCGAGGTTGAAGAGCACCTCGTTCTTCTTGTAGATGGGCGTCTCGGCGGTGTTGAGGTACTTCGCCTGCTCGCCGGCACGAGGATCGGTCGGAAGGATCCGGGCGCCGAACCCGATGCCGCGTCCCTGCAGATCGTGGATCGGGAACGTGATGCGACCACGGAACCGGTCGCGGACCGCGCTGCCGTCGTCGCCGCGCGTGGCCAATCCCGCCTCGAGCAAGATCTCGGGCGAGTACTCCCGGCTCATCCGCCGGAGCAGGAAGTCCGGATACGTGGGCGCGTAGCCGATCCCGAAGCGTTCGATCGACTCCGGCCCGATCCCTCTGCCGGCGACGTAGGCGCGCGCCTCCTCGGCCTCGCGCCCCTCGGCGAGCATCGTCGCGAACAGGCTCGCGGCCTCTTCGTTCGCCCGGATCAGCGCCATCCGGCGGGCGGCGGCACGCCGCTCCTCGGGCGAGTCGCCCTCGTAGCGGAGCGTGATCCCTGCCTGCTGGGCCAGCCGCTCGACCGCCTCGGTGAACGACAGGTGCTCCAGCTCACGGAGGAAGCCGATCGCGTCGCCGCCTTGCCCGCATCCGTGGCAGTAGTAGAGCTGCTTGGCCGGCGAGACGCTGAACGATGCCGTCTTCTCCTGATGGAACGGGCAGAGGCCCGTCATGTTGTCGCCGCCGGCCTTCTTCAGCGTGAGGTACTGGGAGACGAGCTTGACGATGTCGGTCCGGTCCCGGACCGCCTCGACGTCGTCCTGCCTGATCCTGCCGGCCACTCCGCCTCGTCCCGTGCTAGCGCTCGAAGAGCCACCCTTGGGGAAGGAAGAGCCGCTCGTAGGTCCGGAGGGCGTACCGGTCCGTCATGCCGGCGATGAAGTCGGCGACGCGGGTCGGGAGGTCCCCCGGGGCGTGATGGTACTCGGGCGGCATCTCCTCCGGGTGCTCCAGGTAGTAGGCGAACAGGTCCCGGATCAGCCGCACGGCCTTCTCGTTCTGATCGCGCGCACCTTCCCGCAGGTAGACCTGGTCGAACATGAAGTCGCGCAGGGCGTCGAGCGCGGTGAAGACGGCCTGGGAGAGCCGGATCTCCGGCTGGTCGTCGCTCTGGGTCACCAGGTCGGTGACGAGCGTGTTGATCCGTTCGCCATGCGAATGGCCGAGCACGTCGAGCGCCGGCCGCGGGAGCTCGGCCTCTTGCAAGACCCCCGCGCGAACCGCGTCGTCCACATCGTGGTTGATGTAGGCGATCCGGTCGGCGAACCGGACGATCTGCGCCTCCAGCGTGGACGGCGGCGGCATCGACCACGGGTGATGCACGATCCCGTCGCGGACCTCCCACGTGAGGTTCAACCCCTCGCCGTCGTTCTCGAGGTGATCGACGACCCGCAGGCTCTGCTCGCTGTGACGGAACGGCCGTCCCAGGAACGGCGTCAGCGCCTGCTCGCCCAGATGCCCGAACGGCGTGTGCCCCAGGTCGTGTCCGAGCGCGATCGCCTCGGTCAGGTCCTCGTTCAGGCGGAGCGCACGGGCGACGGTCCGCGCGATCTGGCTGACGTCGAGCGTGTGCGTGAGGCGAACGCGGTAGTGATCGCCCTCGGGCGCCAGGAAGACCTGGGTCTTGTGCTTGAGCCGGCGGAACGACTTCGCGTGGACGATCCGGTCGCGATCCCGCTGGAAGACCGTGCGGATCGGATCCTGCGGCTCGTCCCGTTCGCGTCCCTTGGACGACGCGGCCAAGACGGCGCGCGGCGAGAGCGTCTCGCGCTCGATCTCCTCGGTCCGTTCACGCGGCGTCGTCACCTCGCCATGCTACCGGCGACCGGAGACAGGCCGGATGGGGCGCTCGGCCGTATACCCGACGGACGCAGGAGGTGTTCGCATGGATCGGATGAAGCAACGCGCCGCCGTCGCGGCGATCGTGGTCGGGCTGCTCGCCGCCGCATGTGGGAGCTCGAGCGGAAGCGGAGGCGGCGCCTACGGTGGAGGGGGCGCCACGTCGAGTCCGAGCCCTGCCGCGAGCGCGTCGGGCTCGGGGGGAACCGGCGGCTCGGTGAGCTCCGGCGGCTCGACAGGCGGTGCCAGCGTGCTCACGGTCACGCAGGCCAACTACCAGTTCTCGCCCGCGAAGTTCACGGTCCACCAGGGCGACACGATCACCGTGAGCGACACGAACCCGAGCACGCCGCACACGTTCACGATCGACGGCACGGACATCGACGTGTCGAACACCCCGCAGCAGTCCCAAGATGTCACGGTCGACCTGAAGCCGGGGACCTACACGTTCTACTGCCGGTTCCACCGCTCGCTCGGCATGCAGGGGACGCTCGTCGTCAAGTGACCGACAGGTCCTAGCGGCCGAACACGCGGTAGTAGAGGTAGGCGAGGGTCTCCCGCGCGTAGCCCGTGAACCGCGTGTCTTCGCTCTTCGCGGCCGACGTCCACGTGGCGGACGCGTAGCCCTGGAACCCCAGATCCGACGCCATCCGCTTGATCCGGGCGTTGTGCCACGGGTCGGATACCAGGAAGGCGCTTTGCATGTCGTGCTGCTGCATGTAGTTCGCTGCACCGACCAGACTCTCGTAGGTGGTGCGCCCGACCGGCTCGGCGATCGCCGCCCCCGCGGGGACGCCTTGGGACACCAGGTAGTCCGCCCCCGCCTGCGCCTCGGTCGTCGTGTCGCCGGGTTCCTTCGAGCCCACGACCATCACCTGGTCGGCACGCCCCTGTTGGTACAGCAGCACGGCGTGATCGAGTCGGCCCTGGAACACCGGCGACGGTGTGCCGTCGTATTGCGCTGCCCCGAGGACGATGATCACGTCCGCCTTCTCGACGTGACTGGCGTCGTCCGTGTGGGCGGCGCGCCACACCACCATCGCGCTCGCCGCGACCATCGCCAGGACGATGACCAGGACGAGCGCGAGCACGCTGAAGACAGGATGCCGACGGAGGAGGGTCACCGGTAGAGGCTAGCAACGGCGCCACCGAACCCGATCGACATTCAGTCGAGACACATCGTTCGAACCTGCCCCTCGAACGACACGGGTCGGTCGACCTCGGCAACGAGGGCATCGACCTCGTGCTCGGACGGGGCCACCACGCCCAGGACGTACGCATCGGGTCGGATCGATGAAGGGAGTCCGTCGAAGCAAGCCGCGGGCGACACGACGATCGAGCCGTCGACGACGGCCTTCACCTTCGACGTGTCGTCGGCGAGCGCTCCTGGATCGACCGCGGTCCGGAAGATCGCGATCCACTGGGTGACCGACCCGGTCCCCGAGTCCGAAGTGCTCGAGGGCGATCCAAGCGTGACCGTCCTTCCCTCGCCGGACGAGCATGCGGCCAGGGCGACGACGGCCGTGACCAGGACCGCCGTCGTCGCCCCGAACCGCCGATTCATACCGACACCACCCAGCTCCATCCCTGGTACTGAGGCAGCCGCGACCGAAGGTCCGTGAGCGTCACGAGCGGGTCCGTTCCGGGTGGGACCAGCAGGACCGCCGCCCACACACCCGGTCGGACGATGTTCGGCGCGGTCTGGCTGTCGATGACCTCGACCTGCGCCGTCTCACCGAACGCATCCCGGATGGTTGACGCGGCCGCGGTGGCGGCCTCGACGTTCGCGAAGTCGCCCACCAGGACGCCGGAGAGGTACCCGTCGTTCGGATCGGGTGTCGCGCGTGGGCGTCGGGTGGGCGTGGGCGTCGGGGTGGGTGTCGCGTGGGCGTGGGCGTCGGGGTGGGTGTCGGTGTCGAGGTGGGTGTCGAGGTGGGTGTCGGCGACGGCTCCCGATCTGGCGGCGTCCGATCGGGATCGTCGACCGAGCGAGGATCCACCATGACCGCACCGCATCCGAGATCTTCGAACGTCGACCGGGTCCGCTCCGAGTAGAGCCTCCACTCGCCGCTCGCTTGGTCGTAGATGTTCCACACGCGCTTGCCGGCCAGGATGCCGGCGAGGTACATCTCCTGCGGGAGTCGGCGTATCTGCGAAGCCGCGCCATCGAGGGTCGATCGCCAGAGCGCGAACGACGGGAGCCCGGTCCGCGTGCTGATCCCCCGCATCCGCACGAACTCGAGCGACCCGTCGCTCCGCAGGACCGGTGTCCTGATCGCCACCCATCGGTCGCCGTGCGCGTGGAACCGCGTGAGCCGGTCCCAGTGCCGGTCGGCCAGGTCGTAGCGCCACAGGTTGTCGATGCCCTCCCCCTCGGCACCGAGAGACCCCGGCTCGGGCTCCGCCACTACGGCGACGATGGCGTCCGGAGCGGCGAACACCGGCGAGAACAGCCCGAGCGTCCCCGCCGGGGCTGCGATGTCGAACGTGGGCATGTCCGGGGACCACACCCGGAGCCGCGACCCGAGCGACCAGACGAGGCGCCCGTCCGCCGACCACGACGGATGGGTCGCCTCGCCGGGCTGCTCGAGCGTGATCGTCCGGGCGGGGGTCACGATGACCACCCGGTCCGCTCCCCGACGATCGACGACGTACGCGGTCCCGAACCTCGACCCCGCCGCGACATGTCGCACGATGCCAGAGCCGACCGACGGCGCCACTTCCGCGAAGCGTTGGTGATCCGCGGCCACGTCGACCAGAGCGTCCGAACCCACGACGGCGGGAAGACCGAGTCCGTGTGAGATCGCGATCGCTGCACCGAGGGAACTTCCTCGAGTGGCGCCGCAGGCTTCGACGCCCGATGCGCGTCCGAACCCCACGCCGGTGAGAACCCCGACCACGCTCGCGGCGAGCGCGAGCGGAACGAGCGTTGTTCGATGACCCATCGATGCCTCCTCAGTAGCCCGTGACGTATTGGAAGTGCATGGGGTCCGGGATCGTGCTGAAGTTCAGTCCCCAATAGAAGTTGTGTCCCGGATAGGCGCCCTTCCATAGGTTGGGGAGGTACCGCTTGTAGTTCACGCCGTCGGCGCCGACGCCGTTCCACGTGGTCGCGCCCCGAGGGTTCCGTTGCCAGTTGATGTCGATCGCGGCGCCGAACGCGTGGACGGACCAGCTGGTCGATCCCTCGATCGTCCGGCAGTTGTAGCCACCGATCCCCGGATAGAGGGCGCGCTCCTTGTTGTCCGCACTGATGTGATTGCGGATGTTCCAGCTGACATCGCGGTCGATGTAGGGGTGGTAGTTGATGTATCCGTCGACACCGGGCGTTGATACCGAGGGCCAGGACGATCTCGCGGCGTTCGCCGCGCTGCTGCACGGCTGCCCGAACTTCGCGACCAGTCCGTTGTAGCCGCTCGGCCGGGCCGGGATGCCGGCCGCCGAGTGATCGTGGGTCCACCCGGTCGGCAACACGGCGCGAGCCGCGAGCGGCGCGGTAACCGCGGCCGGAATAGCGGTCGCGATCAAGATGACGAGGAGCCTTCGAGCCCGATCGGCCCACGAGCGAGGTTCGAGTCCCGAACCCATGACCACCTCCGACGACGCCTGGGGGGAGGTGGGAGGAACACGACCCTACGTTGAAGAGGTCGCTGCGTACATCGCCGAGACCGGGTGGCTTCAGGGTCGATCGGAGGATTCCGCGTGACCGAAGTCACGGGAGGCGCCGCGGACGCCTCGGAGAAGGGGGGTACCCTCCGAGCCGAGGCGTCCGCGGACGTGCCTAGCGGACGGAGCCGCCCATCCACCGAAGGTGCTGGGCGCGATCGGCCGCGGCTTCGCGCCGCAGCTGCGCGACCGTCAGGTGATACACGGTCCCTCGTCCTGGTTCAGGGACGTGGGGTGTGGCGAGCGCCTGAGGCGCCAGACCGGATCCCGCGAGCACGAGACCGACCACCAGGGTGACCAGCCCGCGCCCTCGGACCCGGGGTGAGGTGGTGCGCTGTGTGTTCATGAGCCGGACCCTGAACGGGTCCGCTCAGCAGCCCCTCCAACGGGGCTCAGCGATCGCTCAACACGTTACTTCGAAGCGGACTCGGGGTCTCCGATCGCCGCTTGGCCGGCGGCGAGACGCGCCGTCTCCACCCGGAACGGCGAGCAGCTCACGTAGTCCAGGCCGATCTGGTGGCAGAACACGACGCTCGCTGGATCGCCGCCGTGCTCGCCGCAGATCCCCAGGTGCAGGGCGGGATTCGCCGCCTTGCCCTCCTGGCACGCGATCGCCATCAGGCGTCCGACGCCCGGCCGATCGATCGTCACGAACGGGTTCGCCGGCACCAGCTTGCGTTCCTCGTACATGCCGACGAACTTGCCGATGTCGTCGCGGCTGAACCCGAACGCGGTCTGGGTCAGGTCGTTCGTGCCGAACGAGAAGAAGTCCGCCGACGCGGCGATCTCCCCGGCGGTGACGGCCGCACGTGGCAGCTCGATCATCGTCCCGAACTCCAGGTGGGAGAGCTCGACGCCCTCGCTCGCGAGCACGGCATCCGCCACCGGCTCCAGCTCGTCGCGCATCTGCGTCAGCTCCGGAGCGGTGGCGACGAGCGGGATCATGATCTCGACCTGCGGGTCGCCCCCGTCCTTCTTCACGCGCGCCGCAGCCTCGCAGATCGCACGCACCTGCATCGCGTAGAGACCGGGCTTCACGATGCCCAGCCGCACGCCGCGGAGCCCGAGCATCGGGTTCATCTCGTGGAGCTCGTTGACCTTCTGCAGGATCTTCCTCTGCTCCGTCACGTCGTCACCGCGTGACTCGCCGAGCGCGACCTCCACGGCCAGCTCCACCTGGTCCGGCAGGAACTCGTGCAACGGCGGATCGAGCAGCCGCACCGTCACCGGCAACCCGCTCATCGCCGTGAAGATCCCGACGAAGTCGCCACGCTGCAGTGGCAGCAGCACGTCGTACGCGGCCTGCTCCTCCTCGTCGGTCTCGGCGAAGATCATCTGTTGCACGGCCACGACCCGCTCCGTGCCGAGGAACATGTGCTCGGTCCGGCACAGACCGATCCCTTCCGCGCCGCGCTCACGCGCGTTCGTCGACTGGTCCGGCGTGTCGGCGTTCGCGCGGACGCGTAAGCGCCGGCGTTCGTCCGCGTGGGCCATCAGCGTCTCGAACGCCTGCCAGATCTTCTGCTCGCGCGCGGCGTCGTCGCCCGATCGCGCCAGCTCCAGGACCGACTCCTCCATCGGGAGCTCGCCGACGTACACGTTCCCGGTGAACCCGTCGATCGTGATGACGTCGCCCTCCGCGACCTTGGTCCCGTTCGCGGAGAACGTCTTCGCCTCCATGTCGAGTTTGATCGCGTCGGCACCGCACACGGCGGGGATCCCCTCGCCGCGGGCGACGACCGCGGCGTGTGAGTTGGTCCCGCCCGCACTGGTGAGGATGCCCTGCGACGCGATCATCCCGTGGTAGTCGTCGGGCGTCGTCTCGCGACGGACCAGGATCACGGGCTCGCCGCGGCTCCCCCACTCCTGCGCCTCGTCGGCCGAGAACACGACCTTGCCGGTCGCGGCGCCGGGCGACGCGTTCAGCCCTTTGGCGATCGGCGCGCCGCGCCGTCGGGACGGACCCGACGCTTGAAGAGCTCCTCCAACCGGTTCGCGTCGACCCGCAGGAGCGCCTCGTCCGCAGAGATCAGCCCCTCGTTCAGCATGTCGTGGGCCATGACCCATTCGCCGAACGCGGTGCGCTTGCCGATCCGCGTCTGCAGGAGCCAGAACGTCCCTTGCTCGATCGTGAACTCGATGTCGCACATGTCGCGGTAGTGACCCTCGAGCGTGTCCATCGCCTCGCGCAGCGATTCGTACGACGCGGGGTCCAGCCGCTCCAGCTCGGCGAGCGGCAGGGTGTTGCGGATGCCCGCGACGACGTCCTCGCCCTGCGCGTTCGAGAGGTAGTCGCCGTACGGAACCTTCTCGCCCGTGGACGGGATCGCGCGTGAACGCCACGCCGGTCCCCGAGTCCTCGCCGCGGTTGCCGAACACCATCGCGACGATGTTCACGGCCGTGCCCAGGTCGTCGCTGATCTTGTTCTGCCGGCGATAGTCGATCGCGCGCTTGCCGTTCCACGACTGGAACACGGCATCGATCGCCAGGCGGAGCTGATCCTGCGGGTCCTGCGGGAAGTCCGCCCGGTGTGCTCGCGGTAGATGCTCGGAAGCGTTCGATCAGGGCGGCGAGGTCGTCCGCAGTCGAGGTCGGTGTCCTGGGTGCCGGAGCCCTTGCTCTCCTTCGCCTCGTCCAGCGCGTGCTCGAACGCATCGGCCGGCACGTCCATCACGATCTTGCCGAACATCTGGATGAAGCGGCGGTAGGCGTCGCGCGCGAAGCGGACGTCGCCGCCGGTCTGCTGCGCGAGGCCGTTCACCGACGTCGTCGTTCAGCCCCAGGTTGAGGACGGTGTCCATCATCCCGGGCATCGAGAACTTCGCGCCGGAGCGGACCGACACGAGCAGCGGGTCCTCCGGGTCGCCGAGGTTCTTGCCCATCGACGCTCCTGCAGGCGGACGAGGTGCTCGCCGGCCTCCTGCAGCATCTCCGGCGGCGCGCCGTCCTTGCTCGAGGAACGTCAGGCAGGCCTCCGTGGTGATCGTGAAGCCGGGCGGCACCGGCAGTCCCATGTTCGTCATCTCGGCGAGGTTGGCCCCCTTCCCGCCGAGGAGGTCCTTCATGTCCTTGTTGCCTTCGGAGAAGTCGTAGACGTACTTGGTCACCCCATGCCTCCGGACGGCTCGATCGACTCGGAAGCCGTCAGTGTACGGAAGCCCGGGTCCTCACGAGGGTGTTGCGGCACCCCAGGACGGGGAGTTCTCGTTCAACGGGGTCGCCTCGAGGACGTGGAGGTGGCGCCCGTCGGGGTCCATCACCCACAGATCCGCGGTCGCGCCTTCTCCCGCGTGCGAGAACACGATCTGCGAGCCGTCGGGCGACCACGAAGGGTGATTCGAGGCGGGACCGTCCAGATCCGTCGTGAGCGTCGTCAACCCGGTTCCGTCCGGGTGGATCGCATAGAGCGACTGGTCGCCCCAGCCGGCCACATACGGATCCGGCGGTGATTGGAAGACGATCACGCTCCCGTCCGGCGACCATGCCGGATCATCGGCGACGAGGGATCTCGGCGTCACGCGCCGAAGGTCGGACCCGTCCGTCGCGATCGTGAAGATCTCGAAGCGATCCGGCGCCGCGTACGTCCAGCGTCGGAAGACGAGCCGGGTGCCGTCCGGCGACCACCCCGCGTTGCCGTCCTGCGCGCCGCTCGAACAGGGGTCGGGACAGAAGACGCCGGTCCTTGTGATCTGATGCCCCCCGCTACCGTCGGCGTTCATGATCCAGATGCCGACGTTCGACGGCACCGGTCCGGCCCCGCGATAGATCGCGCGGGTGAAGACGATCCGACGGCCGTCGGGCGACCACGGATGACCTTCCACCGCATCCCCGCATCGGTCGCCGTCCGGACAACCACTGGGGATGAGTCGGTGAGGTTCCGAACCGTCGACGCCCACGACGTAGATCCGGTCCGGATGCGGATCGTCCCGGCGTGTGAAGATCACCGTCGTCCCATCGGGGGAGATGGACGGCTCGACATCGTTGAACGCCGAATCGACGAGATGACGGACACCAGAGCCATCGGCCCGCTCGATATAGATCTGATCCCGCTGGGAGGCCGATCCATCGTCCATGAAGACGATGTCGCCGATGGTTGACGTTGCCGACCCCGCGGTCGACGCCGGAACCGATGACGAACCCCGGCTGCATGCCGACGACACGATCACGAGCGCGATGAGCACGCCGGCGACGCGAGCGATCGATGAACCTGACGGTCTCATCAACCCCCCTCGTTCGTGCCCGGGTACCACGCAGGGGCGGCCCACGCACGCGTGAGCTTGGTCACGCCGGTTCCGTCGGGGCGGACCGTGTAAAGCCAACCGTCCGCGGTGACGGCGATCTCGCTGCCGTCGGGCGACCAGGCGGGAGCGGTCTCCATGACGCCTTGGCACTTCGTCCCGATCGGCAGTTGCCGAGGCGCGGCATCGCCGAACCGGTACACCCACGGCAGCCCTGTAGGACCGCACGTCCGCTCGATGAACGCGATCTGGGTGCCGTCCGGCGACCACGCCGGATACCAAAGGTCGCCGGGCGCGGGTCCGGAACCGGTGTCGATCGCCTGCGGGGTCCCACCGCCGGACGCGACCGCGTACAGCCCGTTGTCCACGGCGCCGTCGGTCACCCCGTCGAAGGCGATCTCGCTGCCGTCGGGCGACCACGAGGGGTTCCAGGCCGCGAGCGATCCCGTGTCCACCCGTTCCTGCCCGGATCCGTCCGCATTCATCGTCCGGATCCACATAGGCCCGCCTCGTACCGACGCCGCGGAGGCGATCGTCGAGCCGTCCGGCGACCAATGGATGCCACCCTCGTACGAGCAGTCAGCGCCACAACCCAGACGCTGGGTCTGTCCCGTCCGGAGGATCCAACACGTAGATCCCGTCGGCGACCTTCGCGGGTGCCCACGTGGGTTCCGTGTCCCCGTAGCAGCAGCGGTCACTCTGGACCGAGTAGGCGATCCGGGTCCCATCCGGAGACCAGTCGACCCCGTTGATGCGCTCGGGGGGGCAGGAGCGAACACCGGCCGGATCGTTCGAACAGCGGAAGTCAACGAGGATCGAGGTGCGCCGGGTGGAGGGATCGAAGACGAACAACCCGGTGCCGGGTCCCGACTTCCTTCCGACGAACGCGATCGATCCGGGGTGCACGGGCACCGGGTTGGCGGGCTGTTCCTTCCGGCCTGCGCCGAACGCGCGCAGCACGAGGCCGGTGGCGGCTAGGGCCACGATCAGCGCCAGGGCACCGGCCGCGAGCCGCTGGTTCCGACGCTTGCGATCCCGGCGGCGGATCAACCCATCCATGACGTGTTCCGGCGCGTCGACCAACGCCGCCGCACGTTCGAGCATCGTCGTCTCGTCGCTCATCCGGTCTCACCTGCCGTCCGTTGCATCTGAGCTCGCGCGCGCGAGGTGCGCACGCGGATCGTGCCTGCGGTCGTGCCGAGCATCCGGGCAGCCTCCTCGCTCGAGTAGCCGAGCAGCGCCGTGACGACGATCGCCGCGCGCTCCGCCGGGGTCAGCTGTTCGAGTGCCTGGAACACGACCGCACGATCGAGGACCGAATCGAACGCATCCTCGTGGAGCGCCGGCGAGAAGACCTTGCGGATCGCGACCGACGCTCGGCGCCGACGCTTGCGGAACAGGTTCATCGCCGTCTTGAACAGGTAGCCCGTGGGATCGTCCATCACCCGCACCCGGTCCCACCGCTCCCACACGGCGAGGAACGCGTCCTGCATCAACTCCTCCGCCTCCGCTCGGTTGCCCGACACGAGATACAGGGCCTTGAACAGGCCGGCGTGCTCCGCTTCCACGAGCGACTCGAACGTCAGGGCTTCCAGCTCAGGGAGCGCTCGCGTTGACGACAGGCTGGGCAGAGGGACGTTCATCTCAAGTCATGAACCCCCGAACGACGAAGAACGCATCATCCGGCTTGGGCTCGGGGGCTGGCAAGGCGAACCTTCACGTTCCGCCAACGTCGGCCGGTCTGCCCGCGGTGACTCCCGCGTGCAGGCGCACGCTGTCGATGACCGGTCGCGCCAAGGCGGCGAGGCTACGGAGCGGCGATGCGGTAGACGTTCCCCAGGGCGTTGTTCACGAGCCAGACCGAGCCGAGACCAGTGGTGACGCAATCTCCACCCGGACCCACCCACCGCTCGGTGACGTCATCGGTCGAGGCGTCGATCCGTGTGAGCGGGATCCCGGGGATCGTCACCCAAACTGCGCCGAGTCCCTGCGCGATGCACCCGCCGTCGCCGGGTGATTCGGCGTCGATCGAGGTGACGCTCCGATCCCCCAGATCGACGCGAGACACGGTGCCGTCGCCTTGGTCAAGGGTCCAGAGCGCATGCGCTCCGAGCGCCAGGAACTGAGGATGTGGGCCGACGGAGACGGTCGCAACGATCTTGTCCTTTCGAGGATCGACCTGCGTCACCGTGTCGAAGTACGGATCGGTGACCCACACCGATCCGTAGCCGAACGCGACGGCCGAGGAGCCCGTCGGGATGGCGATCGTTGCGACGATCGAGTTCGTCGACGGATCGAGGCGCTCCAGCTTCTCGTTCCCGTCCGCGAACCAGACGGCCCCGGCGCCGGCCGTGACCTGTCCCTCGCCGTCGCTCGCGATCTTCGTGGGGATCTTCGCGGTGACCCGGTCGGTCGTCGGATCGATCCGGATGATGGCTCCGTGACAGCTCGCCGTCCAGATCGAACCGAACCCCACCGCGAACCCGTTACACGGCTCCGTCACCGGGATCTTCGCGACGACTCCGTTCGTCTTCGGGTCGACGCGCTGGACGAGGTTGAGAGCGCGGTTCGTCACCCACACGGCGCCGTAGCCGGTCGCCACCCACTCCGGCTCTCCGCCCACCTTCACGGTGGCGACCAGCCGGTCACCGAGATCCGTCATGTCGTGCGTGACCGACGCGAGTGGATCCGACGAGGGCGTCGCCGAGGCTGGCACCGGGATCGGCGACGGTGTTGTCTGGCTCGACTGAGAGACGGGCGCATCGCTGCACGCGACCATGGTCGACGTGAGCGCCACCGCGCCGAAGGCGAGCCTCCTTGTCACTCGGGCCGACCTCGATGACACGGACGTGAGTCGGCCGGTCACGCGGTGACTCCCGCGTGCAGGCGCACGCTGTCGATGACCGGTTGCGCCAATGCGGCGAGCTGCTGCAACTTCGCGTGATCGGGTGCATCGAGCACGATGAAGAGCGTGTGCGGACTCCCGTCGATCTTGATGTCCGCGATGTCCAGGCGGATCTGCTCGCGACCACCGATGGCGTAGTACTCGCCGGCGTCGCGCCGCGTGAACAGGGCCGCACACCGCGGATTGGTCGGGCACGTCGGGTCGCCGAATCGAGCCGTGTGTGAGACCACGAGAACGACCCGCGTCGCCTTGATCCCGCCCGCGCTCGTCACCCGGGTGGGCCCTGCGACGATGTGGAAGTCCGGATCGCCGGTGATCCACGCCATCATGACCTTCGCAGACGTGCCCACGTTCTTCAGGATCGTGGTGCCGTGGCCCGGGCCTGAGCTCTTCACGGCGACCATGTCCTCCCAGAAGAACAGCCGGTCGTCGGGATGATCGGCCGGATAGAGGCTGAACTCGTACTTGTCCAGCGAGTGGCTGCCCCACGTGGTGGGAAGCGTGAGCGTCATGCCGGGGTGGAACGTCATGTCGGCGGTGCCTGTGTCGTACGTGCCGGGCGCGAGCGTGCATGGGTCGGTGTCGGTGCAGTCGATCGAAACTTCCGTCGGCGTTGGCGACGCCGAGGGGCTGGTGCTTGCCGCCGGGTGCGGTGCGGGGCTACCACCGCCACATCCGCCCAGGAGGAGACTCAGCGTGACGAGGGCGGCCGCTGCCGACGAGGCAGATCGCTCTCGCGGGATGGGTATCCCCATCATGGCATCGGCCGCCAGACAAGACCCTGGTAGAACAACGATGTCCTGAAGGGAAGCGTGCGTCGCCCGCTCCCGTCCGCCTCCACGATCCGCAACCGACCCAAGACGAAGAGCGCGAGCTCGGAGCCGTCCGGGGACCACGCCGGTCCGGTCAGCACCCCGCCGATGCAACAGTGCTGCCACGAATACAGCTTCGTGGCGGCGCCCCCGTCGGAGTGGATGGTCCAGAGCTGCGCGACGAACGGATCTCCGTTGGTGTCTCCTCCGGGCGGGTTGTCATCACGGATGAAGGCGATCCTCCCGTCGGCGGACCACTCGGGCCACATGCCACGGGTCAAAGGCCGGCGCCCCGAGCCATCGACGTTCATCGTGGAGATCTGGAACCCGCTCTGGAAGACGATCTGGTTGCCATCCGGCGAAAGTGAGAACGGTCCGCCGGAGATCGGGAAGCCACCAGGGTCGGTCAAGACCTTCTCCCCCGTCCCGTCGGGGTGGATCATCGTGATCGGCTGGCTCTGCTCGCCGGGAGGACCGCCGTTCGACGACCCCTGGAAGGCGATCCAGTTGCCGTCCGCGGACCAATCGAGACTCTTGTTGGGATCCGCCGACCCACAGTTCGCTAGGACGCGCTCCCGTCCCGTCGCGATCGTTCGCACGAGCACCGCACACGGCTGGGTTGCCGACCTATGGGCCTCGTAGACGAGTTGCGTTCCATCCGGCGACCACGCGATCTTGGCGGTCTGGATGTCCGAGACGATCACGCTCCGTCGACCGGTCTGCGTGTCGATGGCCACGATCCCTGCGTCCGTCTCGTACGTCAGTTGGGCACCGCGCGAGATCGGCGGGCTCGGATGCGGGTTCGCGGGGACGGGACTCGACCTCACGATGCTCGTGCCGACGAGTACAGCGATCAGCGCAACCGCAACCCCGACCGCACCGGCGGCGATGCGTTGGTTGCGACGGCGCAGCTCACGGCGCCGGTTGAACGCGTCGAGCGTGAACGGACGGAGCTTCACGCGCTCGAGTTCGCGTTCGACCGTCGGACGGAGATCAGACATCGGTCGCCTCCTGGCTCGCACGCAACGCAGCGCGCGCTTGGTGCGTGAGCGCGTACACGGTCGAAGCACGGATCCCGAGCAGTTCGCCGGTCTCTTCGCCCGAGTACCCGAGCGCCTCGGTCAGCACGAGCGCCGCCCGCTGCCGCGGCGTCAGGTCTGCGAGGGCCTTGGCCGCAAGGTCACGATCCTCGATGGACTTGAAGACGTCGGGCTCGTACGCACGTCCGATCGTCCGCTTCAGCCCGCGCAGGGCCCGGCGGTACTGGCTCCGGAACAGGTTCATCGCCGTGCGATGCAGGTATCCCGCGGGATCCTCCATCGCCGCCACCGTGTCCCACCGCTCGAAGACCCGGGTGAACGCCTCCTGGGCGAGGTCTTCGGCCTCCGCGCGACTCCCGGTGATGACGCTCAGGACGCGGAGCAGCCTGTCCTTCTCGGCCTCGAAGAACTCGTCGAACGTGTAGTGGGCAGGCATCGGCTCCGCCGGAGCCTCCCACTTCCCTTCGAGCCGAGCCACCTCACCCATCTCGCACGTTCAACGCGTCAAACGGTCAGAAGCTGTAGGAGTCCAGGGTCGATCTCACGCCGCTGGCCACGAGAGCGTGCCCCAGATCGCTCGTTCATGGAACGGACGGAGCACGGTGGGGTCTGAGCCATCCGCCCTGACGACCGCGATCGCGTTCGCTGAGACCGGGATGACCAACGAGGATCCGTCGGGGGACCAGACGGGCTTCGGGGTCGGCGCGAGCATGCTGTTGTCACCGCATCGGCGCGACCTCGTCCCACCGGCAAGTGCGCTGAGGTCGATGGTCGCCGTCGCCGCTCCGCCATCGGCCGGCATGAGCACGAGCTTGCAATCGATCCGCACCGCGATCGTGCTCCCATCCGGTGACCACGCCGGGAACCTCGCGTCTTCGGCGAGGAGTTGAGGCGCCGAACCGTCGACGTGGACGACGTAGACGCCGCCCATCCCATCCCCGACCGCGATCTGCGTGCCATCGGGTGACCATGACAGCGAGTCACCCTCCAAGCCGGGATGGTTCGTGAGCTGGACCGGGTCCGTCCCGTCGGGGTCCACGATGATGATGCTGCCGCCGGTCAGGTATGCGATCCGGCTCCCATCGGCCGACCAGTCGACGGCGTCGATGGACAGACCGTTCGCGATGCGCACCATCTCACCGGTCGAGCGATCTGCGACGTACAAGCCGTATCGGTCGGGTGTCGGACGACATGCGCCCTCGCAGGTCCACACCAGGGCCACGCGCGAGCCGTCGGGCGACCAGTCCGCATCCATGATCTCTCCACCGCACGAATGGGGGCACCCAACGAGGACCCTCCCGCGGTGACCGGTACGCGGGTTAACGGCAACGAGGCCGTGTTCGAACGCGAAGATCGCGATCGGTCCGTTCCGCAACAGCGTCACGGGGGCGGCGGAGGTCGTCGCGGGCTGCGATGCCGGTGACGAGGCAGCGTGCGAGGCGCCGTTGGCCGAACACGCTACGAGGATGGCTGGCAGCAGGGCGAGGGAGGTGAGCATGCTTCCCTTCTTCATGGATGCTCAACCCGCGATCGGGTGGGATCGCCTACGTCATGCCCTCGGTTCCCACGTGATCCCCAAGATGTTGCGGAGGCCTTGCCGGCCACTCAACACCTGAACGCGGGACCCGTCGACCGAGATCACGTAGATGTGGTTCGGCCCTTTCACGGCGAGGGACGAGCCGTCCGGCGACCAGACGGGCCCGATGCGAGCACGCCACCACCAGCCACGCTGCCGGCACCACCGGGTTCCGAGCCGATCCGAACCGACGACCCTGGTCACATCCGTGCCGTCCACCGACGCGGTCCAGACCGCGCAATCGCGTGCGAACGCGATCTTCGTTCCATCGGGCGACCAGGACGGCCGGCTCCCCTCGACCAGCGCGGTCGGCCGAGGACGTTGGGGGTCGACCACGTGGATATACCCATCACCGGGCAACGTGTACGCGAGGTGGCGACCGTCGGCGGACCACGAAGGCGAGCCTGCCTGCAGCATCCCATCCGTGAGCGCCACCGGAGCCGAACCATCGAGATCCGTGACCAGCAGTCGATCCCGTTCGATGTAGGCCAGCCGCGAGCCATCCGGGGACAGCGCGAGCTCCGTGACGTCGTCGCCGGCCACGACGAGGAGATCGGTCCCCGACGCGAGATCCACGACGTGGATCCCGTGATACGGATCGCCCGCGGTGCCGCAGGCACCGGCACAGACGGCGGAGAACGCCAAACGCGATCCATCCAAGGACCACGTCGCGTCGGGGATCACGGTGCACTGCCCTTGGCAACGGAGGGCGCGCTCCCATCGGTCCCGGCCCGGGAGGTACGTCATCAGCCCCCAGGTCGTGCCGAATCCAACGATCCGGCCGCCCTGCAGGAGTTCCTCGCGCGCGACCTCCGGCACCTGCCAGGTCGCAACCGCAGATGCGGACGCGCTCACGGGTGCGGAAGACGTCGCCCTGGGACCCGACGGCTCCGCTACGCAGGCGCCGAGCACCACGACCATGAACATCGCCGATGCGGTCGACCTCGCGCTCATGGAGGGTCAACCCGTGAGCGGAGGGATCCGCCTACCTGGTGGCGAACCGGTCGATCAAGATCGCGTCGCCGTTCGGGAGCCACGACGGAGTGTTCACATCGCTCCCGGTTCTCACCCGGAGCGACGTCAGCTCGTGGGTCGCGAGGTCAACGACGTTGAGTTCCAGGAGCGGCAGCGACGAAACGGCGCCGATATGCCCCGAGCGGGGATCCAGGACGAGGGGACGCAAGTCCGAGATGTAGATCAGGAAGGCCAACTTCGTCCCATCCGGCGACCATCGAGGACCGAAGCTCGCGGTCGGGTACGTTGGGATGCCCGGCACACGGCGGAGGTTGGTGCCGTCCGCGTCCATCACCCAGATGCCGTTCGGCCCGCGGCTCACGGCGATCTGCGATCCATCAGGTGAATACACGGCCTGCTTCTCACCGATGTGGTCATGGGTCAGGCGTGTCGGTGCGCCGCCGGCCGCCGTCACCGTCCACAGCTCTTGCGTTCGAGAAAGGTTCATCGGATCCAGCGGTACGCCTCCCGCGTTGTCATAGATGATCGTCGTGCCGTCCGGCGACCAACTCGGGTACGAGTCGTTCGCCGGATCGGTCGTGAGCCGTCGCAGGTTGGAGCCGTCCGCGTCGACGACGAAGATGTCCCGGTTCCCGTCACGCCGCGTCGCCGCGAACGCCAACCGCGAGCCGTCGGGAGACCACGCCGGGGTGCTGAGCCACCGCCAACGCCCGGCGACGACTCGAGGGTCGCTCCCGTCGAGGCGCATCGTGGCGAGCCTCGGTTTGGTCCCTCTGCAGGTCTGGCATGAGGCGAACGTCGAGTCCCGGGTGATGAACGCCACCGACGTTCCGTCCGCAGACGCCTGCGTGCCGAACGCGTCTGCGGGGAGCCCGTAGACCTCCTGTCGCAACGACCCGTCGAGGCCGAACACGGCGGTCCGGAGCCGCTCCTGATCGGTCGGCGCCGGCCCGCGGTGGGCCGGCACCGTGTGGCTCGACGTAAGGATGCTATGGCCGATCGCGATCCCGAGGATCGCGATCGCGATCCCCAACGCACCCGCTCCGAGACGCTGGTTCCTCCGGTGCCGGTCGCGACGCCGGTAGACGCCTTCGAGCGACAGACCCGGGGTCGTGAATCGATCGCGGGCACGCTCGAGGTTGGGTCGGTAGTCAGTCATCGCGCATCGTTTCCTTCAAGGCGGCATGCGCCCGCGATGCGTGCATGCGAACGGTGGACGCACGGATCCCGAGCATCTGGGCTGCCTCCTCGGATGGATATCCCAACAGGTCGGTCAACACGACCGCGGCCCGCTGCCGCGGTGACAGGGTCGCGAGCGCCCGCACGGTCGCGTCGAGGGCATCCACCCGAGCCATCGCGTCGTCGGGGCGCGTCACGCCGACGGTTCGCTTCGCGGCGAGCAGCGTCCGTCGGTACCGCGAGCGGAACGCGTTCATGGCTGTTCGGTAGAGGTAGCCGCGAGGATCGTCCATGCCGGAGACGCGCTCCCATCGTTCGAGGACGCGGACGAAGGCGTCCTGGGCGAGCTCCTCCGCTTCATGGCGGTTCCGGGTCACCAAGCAGAGCGCCCCGTACAGTCCGGCCCTCTCCCGCTCGAAGAACTCCTCGAAGCTGACGGAGGCATCGGCGGCCTCATCCTCCCGAACGAGATGGATGGGCTCGCTCATCTGGACTCAACCTCCGGCGGACCCGGATCGCCTACAACGAAGGGACCATCTTGACGCATCACCAGGTCCGGCTTGGTCTGACGCAGGTCGATCCCATCGAGGTTCACGACCCAGAGCTCCATGCCCCTCGTCGCTCCAGCGCGGATCGCCTACCGACGGGAGGCGAGATGGGGTTACGTGATGACCCGCATGCGCGCGACCAGCACCAGCGGGATCTCGGTGAAGATCATGCTCATCGAGCCCGGCCGGATCCCCTCCGGATCGATCAGAGGCTCCTCCACACCGTCGAGCACGAGGCCACTCATGAAGAACGGCCGAAGCAGGTCGGCGATCGACCGGTGGAAGTACCAGTGCGCGACCGGTTGTCCCTCGATGGCCACGCCCTTCGCGGCCGACGGAGTGGCGTACCCGGACACCTTGACGCTGTACGTGCGGACCACACCGGAGTCATCCTCGGCTTGCTCGATGACCCGCGTCGCGTCGTTGCTGTTGAACGCCGGGTGCATCGTCGAGAACACGAGGCGTCCCCCGGGCGCGAGCAGCGCGGGGAGCGCGGACGCCATCGGTTCGATGTCGGCCATGTCCATGATCGCCTGGTTGCACACGATCGCATCGAACGCGTGATCGCCGAGGGCGCGGAGCGCTGCCTCGTCGGTCGCGTCGACCTGCCGGTACTCGACGTCACCCCCGTGGGCGCGGGCGCGCTCGAGCATCGCCTCGCTGAAGTCGGTCGCGAGGACCTGCCCGCCCGCCTCCATCATGCGCCGCGAGAACTCGCCGTTGCCGCACGCGATCTCCAGGACGCGCTCGCCGGCCCGAAGCGCCAACAGCCGCTCGACCGCCGGCTGGATCAGCGGCCGCTGCATCGTGTTCCCTGCCTCCATCTGCTCGTCCCAATACGGGGCGATCGCATCCCACGTCGCTCGAACGTCCTCGTTCGTCGGTCGCTCGTTCATCCAGATGCCTCCTCCAGTGCAGAAAGCGTCGTTCGATCGCTCGCGAACAGCACGTCCACGTGAGTCCCGACCGGGTCACGGACCGAGGCGGTCCCGTCGCCCACCCACGTCGTCATCGCATCGGCGAACGCCTGCGCGTCGCCGGGGGTATCCCACACGGTCCGCAGGACGATGGCGGTCTGCGACCCATTCGACCAGGCGCGATAGATCCCGCCGTCCCAACCGGCGGCGGCCGCGTCGGCCTGCGACTCCCCCAGCCTGAGCAGTAACAGCTGCTGGAGCCAGAGCTCGCCGATCGTCATCACGTCCAGGTCCGTCCACCCTTCACCCAGCGCCGGTCCCAGGTCGGGGATGTCCAGCGGCTGTGGCGTGTCGTTCGGCCAGCGCTCAGGATGCATGATCTGCTCCGTCGACACCGGGAACGTCGTCAACGCCTCGTTCACGAGGGCCGTCCCGCCCTCCTCGTCCAACCGCTGGATGAACGCGAGACCGGCGCTGTACGGCCACAGCTCCTGGTTCACGATGAACGGCGGCACGCCGTCGAGCGATCCGCCGGTGTCGTTGCTGCCACCGCTCGGGGTCTGCGGGAACCGCGTGATCACCTGGGTCGCGAAGAACTGCGCGCTCCCTTCGATCGCACCGAGCGCAGCGCTGAAGGCCTCATCGTCGCAACGTGCGCCGATCGGGTCCAATCGGGACAGCCCGAAGTGCTGATCGTCGATCGCGTGCGTCAGCTCGTGCGCCAGGATGAACCGCTCATCGAGGCTGAGCTCCTGATCGCCGAGGTAGACGAGCGTCTTGTTCTCGGGGTTGTAGAACCCCACGACCTGGCCGATCTGGAACTTCAGCAGCGCGGCTCGGATGCTGGTTCCGGCGGGGATCACGCCGATCGTCGCCCAGGCCTGTGAACGGCGCGCCAACTGGTCGGCCGGCTCGGTCTTGTCGAAGTTCTTCGTGAGGCGACGGTCCATCTGTTCCTGGGTGATGGGCTTCACTTCGACATGGGATGTGTACTTCAACCCGCGCACCGCCTCGACCTCGCGCTCCACGGCCGCGATCGAAGGTGGCGTCGGTCCCTCGGGTGCGACGGCGGAACCACCGCCGCCCTTGGGAGCCTGACACAGCTTCGCCATCGCCGCGGCAGCGGAGCCGGGTCCCGTCGGCACCGGCGACGGTGACGGATCCGGCGAACGCGGACCGCCCGTATCCGAGCCGAACGTGATCGTGCACGCCGTCATGCAGAGAGCGAGCGCCATCGACGCCGCGACGGACCAACGGCGTGCGGTCATCGGCGGCGCGGGAGGAACAACCCGACGAACGCGACGACGATCGCCGCCGCCGAGAGCGCGGACGAGACCCAGAGCAACCGGGTCGACTCCAGGAAGCCCTTCGCGGATGCGACCAGCGCCACCCCGGCCACCAACATCAGCGCGAACGCGACGAGGTAGAGCACGAGCGAGCCGCGCGGTCGGGGCGGCGCGGCGTCCGTCACACGCGTTCCCGCAGGTACGCGACCAAGCCGTCGATCGGCAGGCGCTCCTGAGCCATCGAGTCGCGCTCGCGGACCGTGACCTGCCGGTCCTCGAGCGAGTCGAAGTCCACGGTCACGCAGAACGGGGTCCCGACCTCGTCCTGCCGGCGGTACCGCCGCCCGATCGCGCCGGCGTCGTCGTACTGACACATCCACTCGGTCTTGACCAGGTCGAACACACCGCGCGCCTCGGGGACGAGCCGTTCGTTGCGTGACAGCGGGAGCACCGCGACCTTGACCGGCGCCAGGTCACGGTGCAGACGCAGGACCGTGCGCTTCTCCGATGTCGCCCTTCGCGGTGGGCGCCTCATCCACGGTGTACGCGTCGAGCAGGAACGTCAGCAGCGCGCGATCAACGCCCACGGCCGGCTCGACGACGTACGGCAGGTACCGCTCGTCCTTCTCCTGATCGAAGTACGTGAGGTCCTCGCCGCTCGCCTCCTGGTGCGCCTTCAGGTCGAAGTCCGTGCGGTTCGCGATCCCCTCGAGCTCGGACCAGCCGAACGGGAACTCGTACTCGATGTCGGTCGCGGCCTTCGCGTAGTGCGCCAGCTCGTCGGGATCATGCGGCCGCAGCCGGAGCTTCTCCTTCGCCACGCCGAGGTCCAGGTACCACTGGAGGCGAGCGTCGACCCAGTACGCGAACCACTCGTCGTCGGTGCCGGGCTCCACGAAGTACTCCATCTCCATCTGCTCGAACTCCCGCGTGCGGAAGATGAAGTTCCCGGGCGTGATCTCGTTGCGGAACGACTTGCCGATCTGCGCGATCCCGAACGGCAGCTTCTTCCGCGCGACCTGCTGCACCTGGGAGAAGTCCACGAACATGCCCTGGGCGGTCTCGGGGCGAAGGTAGGTGATGCCCGCGTCGTCCTCCACCGGCCCCATGTGCGTCTTGAACATCAGGTTGAACTGCTTCGGCTCGCTGAACGTCGTGCCGGCGCAGTTCGGGCAGACCGGCGGATCGTCGAGATGATCGGCGCGGAACCGCTTGTGACAGCTCTCGCACTCGATCAGCGGGTCATGGAAGCCTTCGACGTGGCCGGAGGCCTCCCACACCTTGGGCGACATGATGATGGCAGCCTCGAGACCCACGATCTCGTCGCGGAGCTGCACCATCGAACGCCACCAGGCGTTGCGGACGTTGCGGCGGAGCTCCACCCCGAGCGGGCCGTAGTCCCACGACGAGCGCAGCCCGCCGTAGATCTCGGATGACTGGAACGCGATCCCTCGGCGTTTCGCGAGGGAGGTGACGGCCTCCATGAGGTCGGTCATGTGCGGTGACTCCTCTCCCGGCCGCTGGCAGCGACCGCTGGCGTGACACCCATGCTACCGGCGGCCAGCCACGAAGAACCCCAGGTCACACAACCTCCACAGGGCGTCAAGCCCCTGCCGGAGCCGTCCGATATCTCGGAGGGAAGGAGTGGCAGGCATGCAGACATGTCCGAACTGCGGCGCTCACGTCGCCGAGGATCTGGAGTGGTGTAACCAGTGCTACGCGGCCCTCGCACGCCCCGTCGCCGCGCCGGCCCCAACACCCACGCCGGCCGCTGCCCCCGCCTCCTCCGACGAGCGTCCACTCTGGGTCCGCTCGGGGACCTCGGCGCCGCGCCTGGAGACCCACACGGAGTTCTCCCGCTGGCACGGTGGCGCGACGAGCTTCGGTCCCACAGGGCGGATCCTGCTCACGTTCGGGGTCTTCTTGCTGCTGGCCGCGTGCTACCCGCTGCTCCGGGGATTGATCTTCGCGTTCGGCGGGATGGATGTCCCAGGCGTGGGCTTCATGATCATGTACGCCGTCATCGCGCTGCCCGCCGGCGTGTATCTGCTCAGCAAGGTGTGGAAGCGCGAACGCGTGGCTTGACGCTATCTAGTCTGATACAGACTAGTCGTCGTCGGGCACGTTGCCGAACCGCCGCGATCGCTTCTGGAAGTCGCGGATCGCCTCGTAGAGATGCTCGCGGTCGAAGTCTGGCCAGAACACCGGCGTGAACCAGAGCTCGGCGTAGGCCGCCTCCCACAACAAGAAGTTCGAGATGCGCTGCTCGCCGCTCGTCCGGATCAACAGGTCCGGGTCCGGCATGTCCGGGTAGTAGAGACGTTCGCTGATCGAGTCGAGCGAGATCTTTTCGGTACGCAACTTCCCGGCGTCGTGGTCGCGCACGATCTGCTTCACGGCGTCGACGATCTCGGCGCGCCCGCCGTAGTTGAACGCGATCGTGAGCGTCATGCCGGTGTTGTCCTTCGTCATCTCCTCCGCCGCGACGATCTCCTTCATCACCGATCGAGGAACCCGCCAATCACGGCGGCCGATGAACCGGATCCGGACGTTGAGCTCATGGAACCGATCGCGCCGGCTGCGGAGCAGCCTCCGATTGAAGTTCATCAGGTACAAGACCTCGGGCGCTGGCCGGCGCCAGTTCTCGGTGGAGAACGCGAAGACGGTCAGCCACTTCAGTCCGACCTCGACGCCGCCCTCGACGGTGTCGGCGAGCGCCTCTTCCCCGGCTGCGTGGCCGTCCGTGCGCTGCAGCCCGCGCTGCGTCGCCCAGCGACCGTTCCCATCCATCACGATCGCGACGTGGGCCGGCACCCGTTCCGGGTCGATGTCGGGAAGGAAGCTGCTCATAGCGCGGTCCTCGCGAGCATGGGGAGCGACTTCAGCCGGCGCTCCAAGTGGTACTCCGCGAACCCGTAGAGGAGGCCGCGAGATTCCTTGCGGACGCGGGGCTCGGGCGCCTGCGTGTCTCCCGCCTCGATGAGGTCGACGGTGGCGAGGTGGTGCAGGTAGTCGAGCGCGGATCGCGAGACCGGCGCGACGCCGCCCTCGGCACAGCCGGCGCACACGGCGCCGCCCATCCCCGCCGAGAACAGCTGCGGGTCGCGCGCGCCGCACACGGCGCACGCGGTGAGGCTCGGATGGAACCCCGAGAGGGAGAGCAGCTTCAACATGAACGACTCCGCGACCGCGACAGGATCAGCCGGACCCGTCTCCAACGCACGCATCCCGGCCAACAACAGCAGGACCAGCCGAACGTTCCTCTCCTGTTCCTCGGCCACTTTGTCGACCGCCTCAAGCATCGTTTCGCCGGCAGCGAACAATCCCAGGTCTTGGCGGATCGCCATGTGCGGCGCGATGATCTCGGCCTGCGTGATCGTGTCCAGCTGCCCGCGACCGTGATAGAGCATCAGCGACACGTGGGTGAAGGGTTCCAAGCGTGCCCCGAAGCGGCTGGTCGTCTTGCGGATCCCCTTCGCCACCGCCCGCACCTTGCCGGATCCTTGGGTCATCACCGTGACGATCTTGTCGGCTTCGCCGAGCTTGATCGACCGGAGGACGACACCCTGTTCCTTATAGGCGGGCATATGGCGAATCGTACTTCCCGGCCTGTGACGGAACCCCTGTTCGACGTGTGACGATTCCGTTGCGGTAGTACCCGTCCTCGTGCGAAAGGGTGATGGAGAGCACCGCTGACCGGTAATCCGAGGCACCGACCCCCCCTGACTAGCCCGGATACCGTCGCCTCACGAACTTCGGACGACAAGAAGGGGTGGTGGGGACGATGGCAACGCAGGGGATGCAGATGGCACAGACGGCGACCGCTCCTCCCGCCGTGCGACGGACCACCGTGATCCTCGCGGTGGCCGCAGCGCTGACGGTCGGCGCCGTGATCGGGCGCGAGACCGCAACGAGGTCACAGACCGCCTCAGCGGTTCGACCGGCCGCGGCGATCGCACTGACGGGAACGAACTCCGCGGACGCCGTCCGGCGGGCCGAGGTCTACACGGCGGTCGGAGCGCTCGCCACGCCGATCACGCTCGTGGGCACCGATTCCACGGATGCGGCGCGGCGCGCCGAGGTCTTCCAGGCGATGACCGCCCTCCGCGCACGGCGCGAGTCGTTCGGGGCGGTCGGGCAGCGGCTGACGGACGGAGAGCGGCGGGCGCTCGTGTACCGGCTGGTGACGGCCGGAACGTCGTAGCGGGATCGCTGCAGGAGCCGCCGGATCGCGGAGCGATCCGGCGGTTCCGCGTGTGCCGGTCGACCCTCACGCCCCGATCGGGTGCCAGACGGTCTTGAACTCCATGAGCGCTGTGATCTCGTACGGGCTCTGCGCGTCATCGTCGAACGGATCGCCGGCCGGTGCGCGGTGGATCCGCTTCACGTTCTCCGCCGAGAGCTCCTCGACCTCCACCAGGAGGTCGTCGGGCACGCCGGTCACGTCGATCGCGTTCACGTCCATGTGACCAGCGAGCCACGGCGCGAGCTCGCGCACGTTGCCCGTGAGTAGGTTCACCACGCCACCCGGAACGTCGGACGTCGCGAAGACCTCACCGAGTGAGACGGCCGGCAACGGCGCGTGCTCGGACGCGATCGCGACCACGGTGTTGCCGGAGACGATCGCCGGAGCGAGCCGCGAGACGAGCCCTAGGAGCGGCTGGTCTTCCGGCGCCGCCACACCGACCACACCGGTGGGCTCGGGGAGCGTGAAGTTGAAGTACGGGCCGGCGACCGGGTTCGTCGCGCCCAGTGCCTGATGGATCTTGTCGCACCATCCCGCGTACCAGACCCAGCGGTCGATCGAGGCGTCGACGCCGCGCTCCGGGTCCGCCGCCCCGCCGTCCGCGAGCTCCTGCACGAACTGCGCGCGGCGGCCCTCCATCAACTCCGCCACGCGGTAGAGGATCTGTCCCCGGTTGTACGCGGTGAGCCCGGCCCAGCCGGGCTGGGCGGCGCGCGCCGCGACCACCGCGTCGCGGAGGTCCTTCCGGGACGCGCGCGCGGCCCACGCGAGGGGCCGGCCGTCCTCGGCGAACACCTCGTAGGTCCGTCCCGATTCGCTTCGCGGGAACTTCCCGCCGATGAAGAGCTTCGCGGTGCGCTTCACGGGGAGCCGTGCGTCCGACGTCATCGGGCACCGTCCAAGGAGAGGTACGGCTCGAGCCCGTGCAGACCACCCTCGCGTCCGAAGCCGCTCTCCTTATATCCGCCGAACGGCGACGCCGGGTCGAAGCGGTTGAACGTGTTCGCCCACACGACACCGGCCCGCAGACGTTGGGCCATCCACAGGATCCGCGACCCTTTCTCGGTCCAGACGCCCGCCGACAGACCGTACGGGGAGTTGTTCGCCTTCTCGACCGCCTCCTCCGGTGTCCGGAACGTCAGGATCGAAAGCACCGGACCGAAGATCTCCTCGCGCGCGATGCGATGGGATTGCGAGACGCCGGTGAACAGCGTCGGGCGGAACCAGAACCCGCGTTCGGGCAGGACGCACTCGGGCTGGTACATCTCCGCGCCCTCCTCGACCCCGCTCGCGACCAGCTCCTCGATCTTGGCGAGCTGCGCCCGCGAGTTGATCGCGCCGACGTCGGTGTTCTTGTCGAGCGGGTCGCCGACCCGAAGGGTCTGCAGCCTCGCTTTGAGCTTCTCGAGCAGCGGCTCGAAGACCGGCTCCTGGACCAACAGGCGGGAACCCGCGCAGCACACGTGTCCTTGGTTGAAGAAGATGCCGTTCACGACACCCTCGACCGCCTGGTCCAGCGGCGCGTCCTCGAACACGATGTTCGCGGCCTTCCCGCCCAGCTCGAGCGTCAAGCGCTTGCCGCTGCCGGCGATCGAACGGCGGATGATCTTGCCGACCTCGGTCGAACCCGTGAATGCGATCTTGTCGACCGGCGCGCTCACGAGCGCCGCCCCGGTCTCGCCCGCGCCCGTCACGATGTTCACGACGCCCGGCGGCAGTTCGGCCTCCTGGATCACCTGCGCCAGCAGGAGCGCCGTGAGCGGTGTCGTCTCGGCCGGCTTCAGCACCGCGGTGTTCCCGGTCGCGAGCGCCGGCGCCAACTTCCACGCGGCCATCAGCAGCGGGAAGTTCCACGGGATGATCTGTCCCGCCACGCCGATCGGGGACGGCGATCGCCCGGGGAACGCGTACTCGAGCTTGTCCGCCCACCCCGCGTAGTAGAAGAAGTGGGCGGCCGCGAGAGGAGTGTCGATGTCGCGGGATTCCTTGATCGGCTTCCCGCCGTTCATCGACTCCAGGACCGCGAACTCCCGCGCGCGCTCCTGCAACTGTCGTGCGATCCGATAGAGGTACTTCGCCCGCTGCGCGCCCGATAGAGCGCGCCAACCCTCCGCAGCGTCACGGGCGGCGTCGACGGCGAGCCCGACATCCTCCGAACCGCCCTCGGCGATCTCGGCGAGCGGTTCCTCGGTTGCCGGGCTGATCGTCGTGAACCAACGGCCCGACTTCGGCTCGACGAACTCCCCGTTCACGAAGAGGCCGTAGCGGTCCTCGAGACGCACGATGTCCGTGGACTCGGGAGCGGGCGCGTACTCCCAGTCGGTGGTTCGCTCGATCGCGTCGCTCATCTGGGTCCCCGTCAGTCGATCGTGAAGTAGTCGCGGCCCTGGTACCGGCCGGTCCGTTCCTTGTCGATCTGCATCAGCACGTCATTCAGCAACGTGGACGCCCCGATCCGGAACCGCTCCGGCGTCATCCAGGCCATCCCGAGCGTCTCGTGAACGAGCGTGAAGTACTGGATCGCGTTCTTCGACGTCCGAACGCCTCCCGCCACCTTCACGCCGACCTCGACACCCGTCTGCTGGAAGAAGTCCCGCGCGGCCTCCAGCATGCAGAGCGCAGACGGCAGCGTGGCACCCGTCCCGATCTTGCCCGTCGACGTCTTGATGAAGTCCGCGCCCGCGGCCATCGCCAGCATCGATGCCTGGCGGACGCGGTCGTAGCTCCCGAGCTCCCCGGTCTCCAGGATCACCTTCAGGTGCGCGTTCCCCGCCGCCTCGCGGGCCGCCACGAGCTCCTCGTAGGCCTGCGCGTAGCGTCCGCCGAGGAACAGGGAGCGGTTCAAGACGATGTCCACCTCGTCGGCGCCGAGCTCCACCACCTCGGCGATCTCCCGGAGCCGGCTGTCGAGCGGCCCGAGGCCGGCCGGGAACGCGCCGGCGACGCTGGCGACGTGGACGCCGGTCCCGGCGAGCTGCTCCGCGGCGACGGGCACCAGCTGCGGGTACAGGCAGACGGCCGCGACCGACGGGATGGACCCGTCGAGTGGGTCCGGACGGATCGCCTTCGAACAGAGCGCCACGATCTTGCCGGCCGTGTCCGTGCCCTCGAGCGTGGTCAGGTCGATGCAGCGGATCGCCAGATCGAGCGCCCATCGCTTCGATGACTTCTTGATCGAACGTTTCGCGAGCGAGGCCGCTCGCTCCTCCAGCCCCACGGCGTCGACGCCGACGGTGCGGAGCATCAGCCGCTGTGCTTCGGCCCCGCCCGACAGCACCGGGCGGCGGTCGCTGGGCTGGATGGACGCGGCCTGAGCCATGACCAACCATCGTAGCCGAGGGTCCCTGCCACGTCGCCCGGACGGCGGGCTATGCTCCACGGGACCCGGAACAGGAGGCTGCATGCGGAAGGTGCTACTCACGCTGGTGGCGATCACGGCGCTCTTCGGGGCGTCCTGCAGCAGCGGAGGTGGAGGCTCGTCGACCGGCAGCTCCTCGGCGGCTGCATCCGGTTGCACCGCGGCCAGTGCGACGGACTTCACAGGACAGAGCTCGTTCACGCTCACGATCAAGGACTTCGCATACCACCCCGCATGCTTCAGCGCGAAGAACGGCTCCACGATCACGATCGACAACCAGGACAGCGTCACGCACACGTTCACCGTGATCAACACCGGGGTCGACGTGCTGATCGAGGGCGGCCAGTCCAAGACCGTGGCGAACGCCAGCCTGGCACCGGCGACGTATCAGTTCCACTGCACGATCCATCCCCAGATCACGGGGACGTTCATCGTCTCGCAATAGGGCTAGAGACCCAGCCGGTCCATCGCCTTGGCGTCGCGCTGCCACTCCTTGACGACCTTGACCCGAAGATCCAGGAACACACGCGTCCCGAGCACGCGCTCCATCTCCAATCGCGCGGCGGTCCCGATCGCCTTCAGCGTCTCCCCGCCTTTGCCGATCACGATGCCCTTCTGCGAATCGCGCTCGACGACGAGCGTCATGTGTACGCGGGTGAGATCTCCTTCACGATCGAGCTCTTCCACGACCACCGCGATCGAGTGCGGGACCTCTTGGCGCGTGACGTGCAGCGCCTGCTCGCGCACCAACTCGGCCAGCGTGATCTCGAGCGGCTGATCCGTGTCCTCGTTCATCGGGTAAAGCGCGGGGCCTTCCGGGATGTGCGCCATGATCAGCTCTCGGAGCACCCCCACCCCTTTCCCATCGCGCGCGGAGATCGGCACGATCTCGTCGAACGGCCCGATCGCGTCCACCGCCGTCAGCTGCGGGACCATGTCGTGGTGCCGGACCCGGTCCACCTTGTTGACGGCGCAGACCTTCAGCCCGGCGATCGGCGCGACCTGTCGCTCGTAGACGTAGGCGTCCCCCCTGCCGACGCCGGCCTCCGCGTCCACCACCAGGACGACGGCGTCCACACCCTCCACTGCGTCCCGCACCAGGTTGTTCAGCCGGGTCCCGAGCAAGGTCTTCGGCTTGTGGAACCCCGGCGTATCGGTGAACACGACCTGCGCGTCCTCGCTGTTCAAGATCGCGCGGATGTGGCGGCGCGTCGTCTGAGGTTTGTCGGAGACGATCGCGATCTTGCGGCCCACCAGCGCGTTCACCAACGTGGACTTCCCCACGTTGGGGCGACCGACCACGGCCACGATGCCCGAGCGGAACGCGGTCATCGGTCGGGATCGAGCGAGAACGCCGCGGGGAGCAACTCGCCCATCGTCCACTCCGCCCGGCGTCCGTCGACGTGCTGGGAGGTCACGGGGACCTCTGGAGCCGCGAACTCCGAGAGCACCTGACGGCACGCGCCGCACGGCGACGCGGGCGGACCTTCTCCGCCCGCGACCACGGCCACCGCGTCGATCGTCCGTTCGCCAGAGGCGACCATCGCCGCCACCGCGCTCCGCTCCGCGCAGATCGAGACTCCATAGGACGCGTTCTCGAAGTTCGCGCCGATGAACGTCCGTCCGCCGGCCGAGATCGCGGCCCCGACCAGGAACCGGCTGTACGGGGCGTACGCATGCTCGCGCACGTGTCGCGCGGCCTCGAGCAATGCCTCCAGATCAGGTGCATCAGCCACCGACCGTCTCCTCCTCGTCTTCGTGACCGGGATCCGGTCCGTCCTCGGCCACCGGCTCGATCATCACCCTGGCGATGCGACGGCCCTGGACCTCCTCGGCCCGGAAGCGCAGCCCCTGGAACTCGACCTCCTCGCCCTGGCGAGGGATCTTCCCGAACAGGTCCAGGACGAACCCGGCGATCGTGTCCCACTCCTCGTCCGGCAGCTCGACGCCGATCACGTCGTTCACATCGTCGATCGAGGCACCGCCGGACACGCGGAAGACGCCGCCTCCGACACGCTCGATCTCCTCCTCGTCCTGGTCGTACTCGTCGGTGATCTCGCCGACGAGCTCCTCGAGCAGGTCCTCGAGCGACACGAGCCCTGACACCGACCCGTACTCATCGGTCACGAGGGCCAGATGGAACTTCTCCCGCTGCATCTCGCGGAGCAGCTCCGCGACCTTCTTCGTCTCGGGGACGTAGCGCGCCTCTCGGACGATCTCGGCGAGCGGCATGTCGGCTTTCCCTTGGTGGAGCGCCTTCAGGACGTCCTTCGCGAACACGATCCCGATCACGTCGTCCAGATCCTCGTCGGCGTCGTACACCGGGATCCGCGATGTGCCGTGCTCCAGCACGACCCCTTGGACGTCGCGGAGCGTCTTGTCATCCTCGATAGAGATGATGTCCGGACGCGGCACCATCACCTCGCGCACGATCGTGTCGCCGAACTCGAAGATGGAGTGGATCAGCTCCTTCTCTTCGTCCTCGATCTCGCCTTCCTCCGACGCGACCTCGGCCGACGCGCGGAGCTCCTGCTCCGTGATGTACGGGCCCTGCTTCAGGCCCTTGCCCGGCATGATCACGTTCGCGAGCCTGAGCAACCCCTTCGCGAACGGTCCCACGAGGCGCGTGATGAACACCAGGATCGGCGCGGTCCAGAGACCGACGCGATCCGTCTGTTGGATCGCGAACGTCTTCGGCGTCACCTCCGCGAACACGAACAAGACGATCGTCATCACGATCGTGGAGATGATCTCGCCCGCGCGTTCGAAGTGGCGCACCGCGATCAAGGTGGCAAGCGTCGTGCCGCCGATCGTCGCGAGCAGCGTGAGCAGCAGGACGACGTTCAGGTAGGGAGCCGGGTTCTCGGCGATCCGCGAGAGCGCGGCTGACCCGCGGCGGTTCTCCTCCATCAACCGGAGCGCGCGGACCCGGTTCGTGCGCGTGATCGCGATCTCGGTGGCGGCGTTGAACGCGACCACGCCGATCAGCAGGATCACGATCGCGACCTCCAGCCAATCGCTCCCGCTCACGGGATCTTCACCCCGCTGTATCGCTCCTGACGCGCCCACATCTCGGTGCGCTCGTCGTCCTCCTCGTGGTCGTACCCCAGGACATGCAGTATCCCGTGAACGAGGAGCAGGCGCACCTCCGCCTCGGGATGGGATGGGTTGTTCCTCGCGGCGACCGACGGCGCGATCACGACGTCGCCGAGCAGGCGAACGCCTCGCTCGTCCACATCGTCGAGCGGGAACGACAACACATCCGTGGATCCGGGCTCATCCATGTACCGCAGGTGCAGGTCGGCCATCTCCTCTTCATCCACGAACGACACGGAGAGCTCGACCCTGCGATGGCCCTCCCCTTCGAGCGACTCGCGGGCCAGCGTGCGTAAGCCGTCTTCGTCCACGGGGATCGTCTGCCGGTTCGAGATCAGGATCGTCGGATGGCCGTCGTCGCTCATGGGCGCTCGGATGCCGAGTCGCGCTGCTCGCCGAACACGCGATAGGCCTCCACGATGTCCTGCACGATCTTGTGGCGAACCACGTCGCGGGCGCTCAGGTGGCAGAACGAGATGCCCTCGATCCCGGTCAGGATCTCCTCCACCGCCGCGAGGCCCGACAGCTGGCCCGATTGCAGGTCGGTCTGCGTCGCGTCTCCGTTGACGACCGCCTTCGATCCGAACCCGAGCCGCGTGAGGAACATCTTCATCTGCTCCGGCGTCGTGTTCTGCGCCTCGTCCAAGATGATGAATGCGTCGTTCAAGGAACGGCCGCGCATGAACGCGAGCGGCGCGACCTCCACGGTTCCGCGCTCCATCAGCCGGCTGAGCGTGTCGGCGCCGGTCATCTCGAACATCGCGTCGTACAACGGCCGCATGTACGGATCGATCTTCTCGTAGAGCGTTCCCGGCAGGAACCCGAGACGCTCCCCCGCCTCCACGGCGGGCCGCGTGAGGATGAGCCGCGACACCTGGTGCTCCTGGAGCGCGCGGACGGCCGTCGCGACGGCGAGGTACGTCTTGCCGGTTCCAGCCGGTCCGATCGCGAACGTCACGGTCGAGGCGCGGATCGCGTCCACGTACCGCTTCTGCCCGATCGTCTTGGGCGTGATGCCCTTCCCGCGCGCGGTCAGCAACCGGTCGCCCAAGACCTCGCTCGCCCGCATCGGCGTGCCACCGTCCGCGCCCTCTCCCTTCACCAGGTTGATCGCCTCGCCGACGGAAGCGTCGGTGAGCTCGTTCCCGCGTTCGAGCAACGTGAGCAGCTCCTCGAACATGCGGCTGACACGTTCGGCCTCGTCGGGGGGCCCGGTGATCGTGATCTCGTTCCCACGGACCAGGATCTCGGCGCCGAACGCGGATTCGATCAGCTTCAGGAACGCGTCGCGCTGCCCGAGGAGGGCCACCATCGATTGGTGACCGGGGACGAGGATCTTCACTTGATTCGTGGTGGCGTTCGCCACGTGCGCGTCTCTCGGGGTGGAGCCCCGTTCCCTCCTGTGACGAGTAACGGCCGTCCACGGACGGCCTTCGTCATCATAGCGGCTCCTAGCCGGGCGGCCAGGTCATGGGCCGGCCGCCCAACAGGTGGAAGTGCAGATGGAAGACCGTCTGACCGCCATCCTCGCCAACGTTCGAGACCAGTCGCCAGCCGCTGTCGGCGACCCCCTCGGCCTTCGCGAGGTGCGTCGCCGCCTGGATCAGATCGGCGAGCACGCCGCCGTGGCGGTCCTCGATGTCGGCTATGGAGACGATGTGCTCCTTCGGGATCAACAACAGATGGACGGGCGCCTGCGGGCTCAGATCGCGGAACGCCACCACCGTGTCGGACTCGTGGACGATCTCGGCCGGTATCTCCCGCGCGGCGATCCTGCAGAAGATGCAGCTGCTGTCGAACGCCAGATCGGACACGGTTGAAGCCTAGCGCGCTCAGGCGTCGGGCCGCCGGAGCTCGCGGTGCGCCGGCTCCTTCTTGGAGGTCGTCTCTCCTCGGAGATCGGCGAGCTGTTCGAAGAGCTTGCGTTGTTCGCGGGAGAGATCGGTCGGCGTGACGACGTGGATCGTGACGTAGAGATCGCCGCGTCCGCGTCGGTTCACGTTCGGGACGCCCTTCCCCTTCAGCCGCGTGACCTGCCCGGACTCCGTACCCGGCTCGATCCGTAGGTGCTCCACGCCGTCGAGCGTCTCGATCTCCACGTCGGCGCCGAGCGTCACCTGGCTCATCGACAGATCCAAGATCGCGAACAGGTCCTGTCCCCGTCGGTCGAACGACCGCGAAGGCTCGACGCGGATCCCCACGTAGAGATCGCCGGCCGGCCCGTTCGCGCGGCCGGCGTTCCCGGCGCCGCCGACACGGAGCTCCATCCCGTCCGCGACGCCGGCCGGAACCTCGACGGCGACCGTCCCGGATTCTCGCTGCCGCCCCTCGCCGAAGCACGACGCACACCTATCGGTGATCTCCTGGCCCGAGCCCTCGCACGTCGAACACGGGGTCGCGGTCATCACCGTGCCGAAGATGCTCCGCCGCATCTGTTGGAGCTGCCCGGTGCCGCCGCACGTACGACACGCGACGGGCGCGGTCCCCGGCTCCGCGCCGTTGCCGAGACACCGTTCGCAGACGACCAGGCGCTCGCGCTCCAGATCCTTGCGAACGCCGAACGCCGCCTCGATGAACGAGAGCTGGATCACCGTCTGCAGGTCTTCGCCGCGGCGGGTCCTGCTCTGCCGCCGCGCGCGGCCCGAGGACATCCCGCCGAACCCGCCGCCGAAGAACATGTCGAAGATGTCCTGGATGTCGTTGAACTGCGGACCGCCGGGGCCGTTCGCCGAGCCGAACGCGTCGTATCGCTGACGCTTCTCCGGATCCGACAGGATCTCGTACGCCCCGGCGATCTCTTTGAATCGCTCTTCGGCCTCGGGCGCCGCGTTCACGTCCGGGTGGTGCTCCCGTGCGAGCTTGCGGTACGCCCGCTTGATGTCATCCGGCGACGCGTCGCGAGCCACACCCAAGATGTCGTAGAGATCGCGAACGGCAGCCATCGGTTACTGGTCGAGCTCCGTGGCCAGCTCCGACAGGCGCCGGGCGACGGCCCGAACCGAGGCCATCGCCGACAGGTAGTCCATCCGCGTCGGTCCGACGACGCCGATGGTTCCCAACGTCATGTCGCCGGCCTTGAACGGCGCGGTGACGAGCGAGGCGTCCCACTCCCCGGTGCTGGGGTGCTCGGTGCCGATCGTGACCGCGAGCTCACCGGGGCCCGCGCTCACGTCCTGGAGGACATGCATGATCTCCGTCTCGCGTTCGAGGGTCTCGAAGAGACGGCGGAGGGTCTCGCGGCGCCAAGCCTGCGCCTCATCGGCCAGGTTGGAGACCCCGCCAACCACGACGTGCGCACCGCCTTCCGCCTGTTGTGCGGTCCGCAGTGTTTCCGCGACGTTCAGCAGGAGGTCATGCTGATCGCGGGCGTCCTCGGCGGCCAGCTTGAGGAGTTGCGCTTGCGCCTCGATGTAGGTCAGACCGCGCAACCCGTTGAGGCGTCGCTCCGCCTCCTCGAGGGCGTGCTGATCGAGCCATTCCGGACGATCCAAGATCCGCTTGTCGACCCGTCCGTGCTGTCCGACCGCGAGCACCATGAGCGTCGGACCCATGTCGATGATCTCCAGACGCACGAGCGGCTCCTCGGCCGCCGACGGCGGGACCGCGAGGCCCGCGTACTGGGTCAGGCGTGAGAGCAACTGCACGCTCCCCTTCAGCACTTCCTCCAGGTCCAGGATGGCCTCAGCGAAGTACCCCGCGATGGCGCGGCGCTGCGCGTCGCGGAGGCGTCCCCCGGCGGGCAACGAATCCACGTAGTGGCGATAGCCGATGTCGGTCGGGATCCGGCCGGCGCTCGTGTGCGGATGCTTCAGGTAGCCGAGCTCCTCGAGCGCCGCCATCTCGTTGCGGATCGTCGCGCTCGAAACCCCGATCCCCGCGCGCTCGGCGATCGTCTCGCTCCCCACCGGCTCGCCGGATCGGACGTACTCCTCGACCACCGCATGCAACACGGCGGACTTGCGAGGACCCAGCTCGGCGCGATCGACCATGACCCCATGATACGTAGCACTCACGAAGGTCGAGTGCTAACACGTCTCCCGGTCAACCTTTGGGACGCTTGAGGCGTCATCCCACCGAGAAGGAGGCACGCGAGCTGCTCGACGAGGCCACGATCCGGGAGTTCCTGGTGACGACGTACCCGCGCCTCGTGGCGGGGATGGCGCTGATCACCGGCAGCCGGGCCACCGCGGAGGACGCGGTTCAAGAGGCCCTCGCGCGCGCCTGGGAACGCTCGGAGCGCGGCGAGCAGATCGATTCCCTCCCCGCATGGGTGACGAGGGTGGCGATGAACCTATCGAAGAGCCGGCTCCGCCGGATGAAGGTCGAGGCCAAGCATCGCGACGCGCTCGCGCCCCGCGATCGCGCCGACGGTGCCGACGGGGCAGTCTCTCGGATCGACATCGGTCGAGCGCTGGCGGATCTCCCCCGCCGCCAGCGCGAGACGACGGTGCTCCGCTACTACGTCGGTCTCAACGTCGCCGAGATCGCGCAGACGCTCGAGTTGAACGAGGGAACGGTTAAGACCACGTTGTTCCGTGCACGGGCGGCGTTGGCCGTGGTGCTCGGCGAACCCGCTGAGGAGGCGAACGACCATGTCGCGTCTTGATGACCGACTGACCCGAGAGCTGGAGCACGCCGCTCGTCCGGCGGATCCGGCCGGGGCGTTCGAGCAGGTGAGCGAACGCCACCGCCGCCGGCGCAGGATGCGCAAGATCCGTTCGGGTGCGCTGATCGCAGTGGTGCTCACCGGTACGGTGGCCGGGTTCACCTTCCTGTCGAACGCGTTCCGTGAGCGAGGCGACGTGATCGGCGCGGCCACCGACGAGAACGGCGCGATCGTGTACGCGCAGGTGCGGAACGCCGGCGAGCACCTTTGGGTCACGAACCCCAACGGCACCCAACCCCGCCAGCTGACGACGGACCAGGGCGTCAGCGACTCCGAACCGTCCGTGTCGCCGGACGGCACCACCGTGGCGTTCACGCGCATCGACGCCACGGGCTACACCGCGGTGTGGTCGATCGGGATCGACGGTTCGGGGTTGCGACAGCTCGGTCGCTTCGACGGCCCGTCGTCGGGCCCCGCGTGGTCACCGGACGGAACCGAGATCGCCTTCGTGGGTCCAGGCGGTTCGGGGAGCGCGATCTGGACGATGTACCCGGACGGATCGCACAGCAAGGTCGTCACCGACGTCGCGGGCACCGCATCCGGCCTCACCTGGTCTCCCGACGGCTCTCATATCGCGTACGCGGCACCCGGCGACGCGACGGCGGCAACGCCGATCGACGACCTGTGGATCACCGACATCCACGGGTTCACGCAGGTGAATATCACCGCCACGACGGAGGGAAGCGCGACGTCCCCCTCGTGGTCGCCGGACGGGAGTCGGATCCTGTTCGCCCGGTCCAAGGAGGCCGGCACGGAGTTGATGACGATCGCTCCCGACCCGGATGCGACGCCGGTCCCGCTGACGGATGGATCGAACCTCGACCAGGATCCATCCTGGTCTCCGGATGGGACCCGCATCCTTTTCGATCGGACCTCGACGACCGGTGCCGATGTGTACACGATGCGTCCCGATGGATCCGATCTCACGCTGGTGGCGAAGAACGCCACCGATCCCGCCTGGCAGCCCACGCCGGCCGAAGCGACAGGGTCGCCGGTCCCGTCGCCGACACCGGCCGGGCCGATCGACATGGGCATGGGGTTCCCGGTCTGTGATCCTCGCACGATGCTCGCGGACATGGACGGGAACGGAACCCTTGACGCCGTGACCGTCGCCACGAAGATGAGCGACGCAGCCGGGTGTCCCGCCCGTGGCACCACGACCGAGGTCGTAGCGATCGACCTCAACGGCGACGGCAAGGCGGACGGTGTCGGCGGTCCCCTGTCGTGCCCGTCCGGATGTGAACCGTTCGCGGCTCCCGACCTCGACGCTGACGGTCACCCCGATCTCGCCCTCAGCGTCGAGAACTTGGCCGATGGCACGCGACGGATCGAGCTGTTCCGCGTCACGATCGACGCAGCAGGCACCGCGACGATCATCCCGTTCACGGATCCGGTAGGCGATCCATCGACGTTCATATGGGGCACCGATAGCACAGGCTTGATCTCCGGCGTGTCCTGCACCTCGCGGATCACCCCACCCTTGGTCATTGCCTGGCAGGCAACACCAACCGGCACGAGCAGCTTCAGCGTGGCCGAGCACGGCTACCACGTGATCGACACGACGCTCCGGTCCGCGTTCAACGACACGTACACCGTGCCGGGTGAAGAGACGGTGTTCCCCGACGGCGGCGGAGCGACGATGTGTGGTGCTCCCGCGTCGACCTAGGCGGACGCGAAACTAGGTCCCGGCGAGCGCGAGGACGAGCTCGTTCAGCAACAGCATGCCGCGCTCGGTCGGTACGAGCGAGCCGTCGTCCTCCTGGAGCAGACCGCTTTCGCAGGAACGGCAGCGCGCGCTCGGGCTCGACCCACGATGACGGGATGCCCTGCAGGATCCGCAGCCGCAGGAACACCTCTTCGAGGTAGGCGTCGGAAGGCTCCAGCCGCTCCTCGCCGCCCGTCGGCAGCGCGCCCGTTTCTACCCGGTCCATGTACTCCTCGGGCGGACGGACGTTCCACCAACGACGATCGTCGCGGTACGAGTGCGCACCGGCGCCGAGTCCCAGGTACGGCCGACGTTCCCAGTAGCCGAGGTTGTGGCGGCACTCGAACCCGGGCTTCGCCCAGTTCGACACCTCGTAGTGGCGATAGCCGCGCCGAGCCGAGCACACTCGCAGGCGACGGCGAACATGTCCGCCTGCAGGTCGGGGTCGGGAGGCGGCACCTCGCCGCTCTGCACCTTGCGGCCGAGCGCGGTCGCCGGCTCGATCGTCAGCGCGTACGCGCTGACGTGCTCGGGCGCCAGGTCGACGGTCTCCTGCAGCGTGCGCTCCCACGAGTCCAGGCGTCTCGCCGTCCGCGCCGTAGATCAGGTCCAGGTTCACGTTCGTCGTAGCCGGCCGCCGCGCGGCCGCGAACGCGGCCCGCACCGACGTCCGGCTAATGCACCCGCTCGAGCGCCGCGAGCACGCCGCGGATCGAACGACTGCGCGCCCATCGACAACCGGGCGAAGCCGGCTGCCAGCAGACGCGGCGAGGTACGCCTCGTCCACCGTGTCCGGGTTCGCCTCGGTGGTGACCTCGGCGTCGGCCGGTCACGTCGAACCGGTCCCGCGAGATGCGCGAGCAGCCCCTTCGAGGTCGGCGACATCCAGCGTGGTCGGCGTCCCGCCACCCAGGAAGATCGACACGACCTCGTCGCCGTCCCAGGCCGGCGCCGCGAGCGTCGGCTTCGCGAGAGCAGCGCACGCACGTACCGCGGCGCGCAGCTCGTCGAGACCGGCGTAGGCGTTGAAGTCGCAGTACCCGCACCGCGTCAGACAGAACGGGACGTGCACGTAGATGCCCGTCGCGTCCGACTCACTTCTTCTTCTCCTTCGCGGCCGTCCTCGTCCACGCGGAGCGCCGCGATGAACGCCTCCTGCGGGACGTCCACGCGCCCCACGCGCCGCATCCGCGCCTTGCCCTTCTTCTGCTTCTCGAGCAGCTTGCGCTTGCGCGTGATGTCGCCGCCGTAGCACTTGGCGAGGACGTCCTTGCGCTTGGCCTTCACGGTCTCGCGCGCGATCACCTTCGAGCCGATCGCGGCCTGGATCGCCACGTCGAACAGCTGCCGCGGGATCAGGTCCCGCAGGCGCTCCGTCATCTGCTTGCCGTACACGTACGCCTTGTCGCGGTGGACGACCGAGCTGAACGCGTCGACCGGCTCGCCGTGCAGCAGCACGTCGACGCGGACGAGCCTCGCCTCCTGGTAGCCCCACGGCTCGTAGTCGAGCGACGCGTACCCGCGCGTCCGGGACTTCAGCTGATCGAAGAAGTCGAAGACGATCTCCGCGAGCGGCAGGATGTAGTGGACCTCCACGCGCTCGGGGGTGATGTAGCTCATGTCCACCAGCTCGCCGCGGCGCGACTGGCACAGCTCGAGCACCGCGCCGAGGTGGTCGGCCGGCGTGATGATGGTGGCGTAGACGATCGGCTCCTCGACGCGGTCGTGACGCCCCCGGGCGGCATCTCGGCCGGGTTGTGCACGACGATCATCTCGTCGCCCTTGAACACGTGGAACTCCACGTTGGGCGCGGTCGCGATCAGCTCCAGCTCGAACTCGCGCTCCAGACGCTCCTTGACGATGTCCATGTGCAGCAGGCCCAGGAACCCGCACGCGGAACCCGAACCCGAGCGCCATCGAGGACTCGGGCTCGTAGACGAGCGCGGAGTCGGAGAGCTTCAGCTTGTCGAGCGCCTCGCGCAGCTCGGCGTAGTCGCCACCCTCGGCGGGGAACAGGCCGGACCACACCATGGGCTTCGGCTCGCGGTAGCCGGGGAGCGGCTCCTTCGCGCCGCCCTTGCCGGCCAGCGTGATCGTGTCGCCGACCTTCGCCTGGTGCACGTCCTTCAGCCCGGTGACCAGGTAGCCCACCTCGCCGGCGGTCGAGCTGTGGAACCGGCGTCGGCTCGGGCGCGTTCACGCCGGTCTCCTCGGCCTCCGACTCCACGTTCGTCGCGAACATCTTGATCCGCGCGTTCGAGGGCAAGATCGCCTTCCTGCACGCGGATGTACGTGATGACGCCGCGGTACGCGTCGAACATCGAGTCGAAGATCAGCGCCTGCAGCGGCGCGGCGGCGTCGCCCGACCGGCGGCGGCACCCGGTCGATCACCGCGCGGAGCAGCTCCGGGACCCCTTCGCCCGTCTTCGCCGAGATCCGCAGGATCTCGTCCTCGTTCGCAATCCAGGAGCGTGGCGAGCTCCTTCGCCCGCTGCTCGGGCTCGGCGGCCGGCAGGTCGATCTTGTTCACGGCAGGCACGATCACCAGACCGGCGTCGCGCGCCAGGTGGTAGTTCGCGAGCGTCTGCGCCTCCAGGCCCTGGGCGGCGTCCACCAGCAGGATCGCCCCCTCGCACGCCGCGAGGGAACGCGAGACCTCGTACGTGAAGTCCACGTGGCCGGGCGTGTCGATCAGGTTCAGCTCGAACCCCTCGTGCGCAGCCGGACCGACTGCGCCTTGATCGTGATGCCGCGCTCGCGCTCCAGGTCCATCTTGTCCAGGTACTGCGCCCGCATGTCGCGGCCCTCGACGGTGTGCGTGACCTCGAGCAGGCGGTCGGCCAGCGTCGACTTGCCGTGGTCGATGTGCGCCACGATGCAGAAGTTGCGGATGTGGGAGGTGTCGGTCACAACGCCTCCCATGGTACGGGTCGCCTGGATAGAGGCGCCGGGATCGCCCCAGGTCGGCTGGTAGACTCGCTGACTCTTATGGCGAACATCAAGTCACAGATCAAGCGGAACCGTCCGAACGCCAAGCGGCCGAGCGCAACAAGGCCGTGCGCACCTCGCTGAAGACCTCGACGAAGAAGGTCCGCACCGCCGTCGCCGAGGGCGACGCCGAGGCGGCCGTCACGCATCAGCGCGAGACGGCCCGAGCGCTCGACAAGGCTGCCTCGCGCGGGATCGTGCACAAGCGGACCGCGGCGCGTCGCAAGTCGCGCCTCGCGAAGGCCGCGAACAAGGTCGGCGCCTCGGCCTAGCCGCCGAGACCGGATCCTTCCCGCAGCGTCAGCTCGAGGCGATCGCCGCGACCAGCACCGGCATCACGATGTCTCCACTCGCGCCGGATTTCATCGCGCGATCGGCTTCCACCAGGCGCTCGTGCAGCGTGATCAGCTGCCCCATCGAGTAGTTCCGCGCCTGCTGCTGATAGCGCCGAGCCTGCCAGTCGAACCGCAACCCGGCCGCTCGCGCCACGTCGGCGGGCGGCATGCGGTCGGGGAGCGCGCGGACCTTCAGGAGATCGCGCAGGCGGCTCGCGATCCCGCCCAGGATCATCAGCGGTTCGTCGCCCGCCTCCTCGATAGAGCGGAGCGAACGGATCGCGCCCGGCAGATCCTTCGTGAACGCCTTGTCGCAGAGATCCCAGACCTTCTGCTCCCCAAGCCCGCGGAACTGCCGCGCGACGAGCTGCGGCGTGATCCGTTCGCCGGAGAATGCCTCGCCCAGCTGGCGGAGCGCCGCCGCCAGCTCACCCGGTTCCTCGCCCAACTTCTCCACGAGCGCGTGGATGGCCTGCGGCGTCACATCGATCCCGTCACGCTTCGCCCGGCCGATCAACCACGGCTCGAGCTCCTTCCGCACGACCTTCACCTCGACCACCCGGCCGACGGGCTTGACCAGCTTGTCGAGCGCAGCGGGGACCTTCGCCCGATCGCCGACCTGCGCGCAGAGCACCAATGGCGTATCCGGATCGGGGGCTGACAGGTAGTCGGCCAGCTCCCCGACCGCCTCCTTCGGCAGGTTCTTGGCATCGGTGATGAGCAGTGCGCGACGCTCCCCGAACAGCGAAGGGGTCGCCAGATCCTGCAGCTCACCGCCCTGCCACTCGGCGGCGGCGACCTCGGTCGGCCGCAGGTCACCGAGGAGCTCGAACGCCCGCTCACGAAGCAGGAACTCGTCTTCACCCCACAGGAGGTAGATCGAGGTGGTCGCCGTCGTCATCGATCGGATCGTACCGAGATCCCCTGACCTCCGAACGTCACCACGATGTCGCCGTGCTGATCGGTGCGCCAGACCTGGGCGCCGGTCGCCCGGATCGCTTGCACCGTCGAGGGAACGGGATGCCCGTAGTCGTTGGGGCCGACCGAGATCACCGCGATCTCGGCGTCGACCGCCTGGAAGAACTCGGGGAGCGACGTGGCGGCACCGTGATGCGGAACCTTCAGCAGCTCAGCATGCAGCGGCGCGTGTTCGTCCAGCAGCACCTGCTGGGCGGGCTGCTCCGGCTCGCCGCCGAGCAGGACCGTGTCCGATCCGTGCTGGAGCAAGATGACGAGCGAATCGTTGTTCGGGTCGGAGTTCGTGCCGGCCCAGCAGCGATCGGGCGACAGCACGTCCAGTCGCACGTCTCCGACATCGATCTCGTCGCCCGCCCGCGGATACCGCACCGGGATGTGCTCCTCCACGATCGCGGTATCCAGGTCGGCTTGGATCGACGACGTGTCGGGACACCCAGGTTCGAGCACCACGCCGACGGGAACCCGCCCGAGGACCGTCGGCAATCCGATGATGTGATCCGCGTGCGGGTGGGTGGCGACCACCACGTCCAACCGCTTCACGCCGAGCGCCGCCAGATCGGTCGCGACCAGCTCCTCATCGGGTCCGCCGTCCACCAAGATGTGAACGCCGGCCGGTGTCGACACGAGCGCCGAGTCCCCCTGTCCCACGTCGAAGAACCGCACCTGCAGAGCGGACGGCGCACCCACGCCGAGCGCCGTCGACCAGACGAGCAACGGGAACAACGCCACGGTGGCTAGCACGACCGGTCGCGGAGGCCGCCACCGCCGATGCATCGCCCACGCGACCGCGACGACGATCGCCCCGCCGACGATCAACACACCCGGCCCTCCACCAGAGGTGATGTGGCCGATCGGCGCCTTCGCGAGACGATCGGCGATCCACTCCAGATAGCGCATCGGCACCAGCGCAACCGCAGCGATCACATGCCCGATCGACACCGAGACGAGACCGACCGCCGCCGCGGCCAGACCCAGCAGCAGTGCGGGTGAGACCGCGGGGAACGCGGCGAGGTTGGCAACCACCGTGACGCCGGGCACCTCATGGAAATGGAACAGCAGGATCGGCGTCACTCCGAACTGCGCCGCGAGCGTGGTGCCCGCCGCCAGCGCCACGGGCGCGGGGAGGAACCGACGGAGGCGTTCGCCGATCGGGGACGCGAGCGCGACCATCCCGGCGGTCGCGGCGACCGAGAGCTGGAACCCGATCGACCAGACCAACCACGGGTCAAGGATGAGGAGCACCAGCACGGCCCCCGCCAGGATCGACCCGGTCGCGCGGGGGCGCCCGATCAACACGCCCACGAGTGCGAGCGTCGCCATCACGCCCGCACGCATCACCGAGGGTTCGGCACCGGTCATCACGACGAAGAACACCACCACCCCGACGCACAGGAAGAAGCGCGGCCACCGCGTGAGGTGGAGCAACGACGCCAGCCCCAGGATCGGGGCGAGCACCATGGCGACGTTCTCCCCGGAGACGACGAGCAGATGCCCCAGGCCGGTCGCCTGGAAGTCCCGCATCATCCCCGCATCCAGCTGGGAGGCATCGCCGAGCACCAAGCCGAGCAACAATCCAGCTTCGCGTCCGGGGAAGAGTCGATCGATCGAGCGTCCGACGAACGCCCGGAACACCTGAGCGACGCGCACGAACGGGTTCGGGGCTGGCCCGAGGCGCTCGACCTGGTCGGCGTTCAGCTCGACCGACATCCCTTCGTGAGCCAAGGAGGTTGCGAAACCAGGGTCGTCGGGCCTGCGGATCACGCCCTCCGCCCGGATGAGGTCGCCGCGAACCAGGTCCGGCGGATCGGCGTCTGCGCTCAGCCACAACGAAGCCCGGAGCGTGGCTGCGGCGCCCGGCCACTCGACACGGGAGACGTCGAGCGTCGCATACCAACCGAACGCGCCGGGCGAGGGATCCGTGTGCAGCGTGCCGACGACCGTCACCCGGCGTGGAGCCAGCCGAGACAGGAGCGACCCCTCGAGCCAGGCGTCGTGCGCGGCAGCCCATCCCACCCCGACCACAACCAGACCCACGCACAGGAGCATCAACGCGACGGCCGGTGAACCACGAGGCGACGGCCGGGGCCCGGACACGGCCGCTGTGGCTGCGGCGGACGCGTCGACCAGGCCGGCCGACTCGAGCGGATGCCGCACCTCCTCCGCTCGAGGGACCGCGAGCCAGGCGCCGACGAGAGCGGCGACGCCGAGGGCAAGCGCCATCCACGCCGCGATGCCCACGCGGGCCTAACCTCCGAGAGGAGCAGCCCGGCCCAGAACGCCACCGCTGCCGCCGGGAGCGCCCAGGCGTTCACTGCCTACACCGTGACGAACGGCCGGATCTGCTCGAGGGTGGCCGGCCCGATGCCGCTCACGTCGATCAGGTCGTCGACCGTCGCGAACGGCCCGTTCTGCGGTGCGGTAGTCGATGATGGCGGCGGCCGTGACCGGTCCGACCCCGATGAGGGTCTCGAGCTCGGTCTCGCTCGCCGTGTTGATGTTCACGATGAGCGCCGTGCCGGCGGACGTCCCCGTCGCCGGAGGCCCGCGGTTCCACCCGGCGACGGCACCCGTCCTTGCGGCACGACGATCTGCGTGCCGTCGGTGAGCGGCGCGGCGAGGTTGAGCGCGGTGAGGTCGGCGCCCTCACGCGGCGCCGCCGGCCCGGTTCACGGCGTCGATCACGCGGTCCCCGGTCGCGAACTCGTACACGCCGGGCCGACGCACCCACCCGGCCACGTCGACGATGATCGCGACGCGCGACGGGGAGCCCGACCGGGAGACCAGGCTCGCCGACCACGACGGGCGACGAAGCAGCCGACGGGCGCGACGACGTCAACCGGTCGCGGCAGCGAGCGCGCGTACCAGAGACCCCGCGCCGGCCAGGGTGACGACCACGACCAGCGATCAGATCCGGCCAGCTCGCCTCGAGACAGCGCATCCAGGCGTTCCCGGAACCCCATGCGCGGACGCTAGCGAACGGTCGACGTGCGACCGTGACCGCCGTCACGGATTGGAAGGCGATTCAGCGTTCCGTGACGAAGTTCACGAGCTTCGGAGCGCGAACGATCTCCTTGGCCACCGCGTGCGGCCGATCCAGCGCGCGCTCGCCCCCCCGGACGCCACGTGCCGAGCGCCAGGGCAGTCGTCCTCCGACGACGACGCCGCCACCTCGATCTTGTCGCGCACCTTGCCGTCGACCTGCACGACCAGCGTGACGGTCTCGTCGACGACCAGCGCCGGGTCGTACGACGGGCCACGCCGACGCGTGAACGGACGACGCCTCGCCGAGGACTCGACCCGCCACAGCTCCTCGGCGGCGTACGGCGCGAACGGCGCCAGCATCTGCGGTCAGCGCCCGCGCGGCCGCGAGCGCTCCCCCGCCGGCGTCCAGCGCGGTCCGCATCTCGTTCGTCAGGACCTGCAGCTTGGAGATGGCGGTGTTGAACCGGAACCGCTCGAGGTCCTCGGTGACGCCCTTGATCGTCCGGTGCGTGAGCCGACGCAGCGCCTCGGGCTCTTCGACGTCGCCCCGCGCGACCGCCTCTCCGACCACCGCGAACACGCGGCCGAGCCACGAGTGCACGCCCGGGCCGGCGGTCCAGCTCGCCGCGCGATCAGCTTCCAGTCGATGTCGTCCTCGAACGGACCGGCGAACAGCATGATCAGGCGCATCGAGTCGGCGCCCCACCGCTCGCACGATCGGCATCGGCTCGACGATGTTGCCCTTGGTCTTGCGACATGGCGGCGCCGCCGTAGATCACCTGGCCCTGGTTCATCAGCCGCGGGAACGGCTCCGATGAACCCGACCATGCCCATGTCGTAGAGGACCTTCGTGAAGAAGCGCGAGTACATCAGGTGCAGGATCGCGTGCTCCACGCCGCCCGTGTACTGCCCCACCGGCATCCACCGCTCCACGTCCTCGGGCCGGAACGGACCATCTCGTCGTCGCCCGGCGAGCAGTAGCGGAAGAAGTACCAAGAGGAGTCGACGAACGTGTCCATGGTGTCCGTGTCGCGCACGGCCTCGCCACCGCACCGCGGGCACGCCACGTGCGTCCACGAGGGGTGGCGCGCCAGCGGGGACTCGCCGCCGGGCTGGAAGTCGACGTCGTCGGGCAGCAGGACCGGCAGCTCGTCGTCGGGGACGGGGACCTCGCCGCACGTCGGGCAGTGCACGATGGGGATCGGGGCGCCCCAGTACCGCTGGCGGCTGAGCAGCCAGTCGCGCAGCCGGAACGTGACGGCGGCCTCGCCGCGGCCTTCCGTCGCGCAGCCAGGCGGCCACCTTCGACGATGGAATCGGGTGTGCGCTCGCCGTCGAACGGCCCGGAGTTCACCATGACGCCCCTCGCCGGCGTAGGCCTCTGGTCATGGTGTCGCCGTCCAGCGTGTCGCCGCCCGGCGGCTGGATCACGACGCGCACGGGAAGCTCGTGCTGACCGCGCGAAGGCGAAGTCGCGCTCGTCGTGTGCGGGCACCGCCATGATCGCGCCGGTCCCGTACTCCATCAGCACGTACGGCGCGACGAAGCACGGCACCTTCTCGCCGTTCACCGGGTTCACGGCGTGCACGCCGAGCGCGACGCCCTCCTTGCGTGTCGGCCTCCTCGCGGTAGTTCAGCGGCGTGTTGCGGACCTGCTCGACAGCGGCTGCACCGCGTCCCAGTGCGCCGCCCAGCTCGGCCAGCTTCTGGACGAGCGGGTGCTCGACGGCGAACACGAAGAACGAGACGCCCCACAGCGTGTCGGGGCGGGTGGTGAAGACCTCGGACCTCGTCGCCGGTCTCGTCGATCGTGAACGTCACGTCGGCGCCCTCGCTCCGCCCGATCCAGTTGCGCTGCATCGTGAGCACGCGCTCGGGCCATTCGACGAGCGTGTCCATGTCGTCCAGCAGTCGCTGCGCGTAGTCGGTGATCTTGAAGAACCACTGCGTCAGGTCGCGTCGCTCGACCATGGTGCCGCAGCGCTCGCACGCGCCCTGGATCACCTGCTCGTTCGCCAGGACCGTCTGGTCGTTCGGGCACCAGTTGACCGGCGCGTTCTTGCGGTACGCGAGTCCCCGCTCGAAGAACCGCAGGAACAGCCACTGGGTCCACCGGTAGTACTCGGGGTCGCACGTGCGCACCACGCGCGACCCAGTCGAACGACATCCCCATCCGCTTGAACGACGCCGCCTGCTGCTCGATGTTCTCGTAGGTCCAGACCTTGGGATGCGATGCCCGCGCTTGATCGCGGCGTTCTCCGCGTTCAGGCCGAACGCGTCCCACCCGATCGGGTGCAGCACGTTGTGCCCTGTCATCGCCTTGAACCGCGCGACGGCGTCGCCGCCGCTGAACGCCTCCGCGTGGCCCATGTGCAGGTCGCCGGAGGGGTAGGGGAACATGTCGAGCGCGTAGAACGGCGGCCGCGGATCGTCGGGGTCATCGGAGGCCCGGTAGAGGCCCTCCTCCTCCCAGACCCGCTGCCACTTGGGCTCGATCTCGGACGCGTCGTATCTGCGCTCATGGTCCGAGCATGGTAACGAACGGCCGCTCGGAGCCCCGGCGAACGCGTGCACCGGGACGATCTACGACGCGAGGCGGTGGGGTGAACAGACCGCCCTCACGGCGGCGAGCGCCGGGATCTCGCGCGGCCGGAACCGGATACGCGAGAAGTGGAACCCCTGCGCCAGGCGGCAGCCGTTCGCCCGCAGGAACTCGAACTCGCCGTGGGTCTCGATACCCTCGGCGAGCGGCACCATGCTCAGGCTCTGCGCCAGCTGGATCATGGCGCGCACCATGCCCGCCAGTCCGCGGTCGTGTCGACATCGCGCACGAACGTCTGGTCGATCTTCAGGATGTCGACCGGCATGTGCTTCAGGCGAGCGAGCGACGAGTACCCGGTGCCGAAGTCGTCGATCGCCAGCGTGAAGCCGCACGCGTGCAGCTCGCGTCAGGATCTTCTGGGTGCGGTCGGGATCGGCCATGGCGGTGGACTCGGTGATCTCGACCACCATCGCGGCGCGGCGTCGACGTCGACGTCGCGAGCTTGCCCACGAGCTTCTCGGCCAGGTGCGCAGTCCACATCTGGCGCGGCGAGAGGTTGAGCGATCTCGACGCGTCACGCCCGTCGTCGCGCCATTCGCGCTGCTGCCAGGCCAGCTCGTCGAACACCCACTCGCCGATCGCCTCGATGAGCCCCATCTCCTCGGCGAGCGGGATGAACTCGCCCGGGCGCGACGATGCCGCCGTTCGGCTGCTGCCAGCGGATCAACGCCTCCACGCGAATCGATGCGGCCGTCGCCCAGGTCGACGATCGGCTGGTAGTGCAGCACCCAGTTCTGGTAGCGCCACGGCGTGACGCAGCCGCGAGGAGAGCGAGAGGCTGCGGAGCGGATCCTCGTCGCGGGTCGCGAAGACGCGGTAGCCGCCGGGCTCGATCTTCTTCGACCTGGTACATCGCGGCGTCGGCGTTCTTCAGCAGGTCGGACGCGTCGTGCGCGTCCTGCGGGAACAGGCTGATCCCGATCGACGCCGATCGCGAAGAACTCCGGTCCCGTCCAGGTCGAACGGTTCGGCCATCGCGTCGCGGACCCGGTTCGCCACGACCTCCGCGACGAGCGACGCGGCGTCGGCATCGGTGTTGGACCCGCCGTCCCGCGCTCGAGGTCCGAGAGCAGCAGGAGGAACTCGTCACCGCCCTGACGCGCGACCAGGTCGGTCTCACGCGTGCAGATGCGCAGCCGTTCGGCCAGCTCACGCAGCAGTAGGTCGCCGGCGTGGTGACCCAGCGAGTCGTTCACGAGCTTGAAGTTGTCGAGGTCCAGGAAGAGGACGCCGACGCCCAGGTCGTGGCGGCGCGCCCGCGCGAGGCGCCTATCGAGCATCTCTTCGAACAGCGCTCGGTTCGGGAGCTCGGTCAGCTTGTCGTGATACGCCAGGAACGCGATCTGCTGCTCGGCGTTCTTGCGCTCCGTGATGTCGAAGATCACGCCTTGGATCAGCCACGGTGGCCGTCCGTCCTCGTCCTTGACGGGTAGGCCGGCTCCAGCACCCAGATCGCACGGTCGCCGTCCTCGTGCAGCATCCGGTACTCGTGGTTCAATACGGCGTGGTCGTTGACGACTCGCAGGCGCTCGTTCTCGGCGAGACGCGGTCGACGATCCTCGGGGTGGACGACGCGACCAGCAGTACGGGTCGCCGAGCCACTCGTCGCGCGTGTAGCCCGAGCAGCTCGGTCGACCTGCGGGCTCACGTAATCGACGAAGTTCTCATCGCCGCCAGGCCCACGGTAGACGACCGCGGAGATCTGCTCGACGAGCGCTCGGTACTTCGCCTCCGCCTCGAACCGGGCCTCGCGACCGGCTTGGAGCTCGGTCGATGTCTCGGAGCGTGACCACGAGGAACCGCTCCGGGCCTTCGATCGTCCCGACGTGCACCTCGACCGGGATCGCTCGCCCCGTGGCGTGATCGGTGCACACGGTCTCCACGGCGGGCCCCGCTCCCATGGTCGAGCAGCTCGCTCGCGATCAAGCAGGTCGACGGGCCTGCCGACGAGCTCCTGCGGAGCGAACCCGGTCAGCGGCTCGACGTGACGGTTCGCGAACACGATCCGACCGTCGGACTGCGGCCACCACGAGGCACTCCGGGGTCGCCTCCAGCAGCGAGCCCGGCTCGATCATGCGGGACAGCCGGGCGCGCGCCGCGTCCTCCGGACGCGCGAACTCCTCGATCTCCGATGACATGCCTGCTGACACCTCTCACCTGAGGCTTCCCCCAAGACATCGACCGGCAACCCCGGGCACCTGAGCGGTAGGCTCAGCGCCCATGACCGTCGAGGTTCGATACGTGGTGGACGAGGTGGACGCGGCGGCCGGGTTCTACCTGACGCACCTCGGGTTCACGGAAGCCGAGGACTGGGGCGCCCCCTTCGGCTGCTCGCTCGGGGAGATCTCCGCCTCTGGGTGACCGGCCCCGGGAGCTCCGCGGCCAGGCCGATGCCCGACGGCACTCGGCCCGTGCCTGGAGGCTGGAACCGGTTCGTGCTCGAGGTCGACGACATCGACGCCGAGGTTGCCCGGCTGCGCGGCGCGGGCGTTCGGTTCCGTAGCGAGGTCGTGACGGGACCCGGGGGCAAGCAGGTCGTGCATCGAAGATCCGGCTGGCAACCCGGTGGAGCTGTTCCAACCGACGGCCGACGAGAGCTAGGCCGAGGGCGGCGTTCGCTCCTCCATCCCCCATGGGGAGCCGTAGTCGGTCAGCAGGTCCAGGAACGGCTGCGGCGGGAACGCCTCCGGGCCCAGCACGCCGGCGCCCGACCACGAGCCGTTCGCGATCAGCTCGAGCGCGATCACCGGGTTGATCGCCGTCTGCCACACGACCGCCTGCGCACCGTCGCGGGACCAGGTCTCGTCGGTGTCGACCACGTGGTAGAGGTAGACCTCCCGACGGCCCGCCGTCCTTGCCGGTTCCCGTCACCCAGGTACCCGCGCACGTCGCGCCCGTCATCCGATCACCGAGCCGTGCGGGGTCCGGGAGACACGCCGCGACGACGTCGCGCGGCGAGACCTCACCCCCTCGGACCCGCACCGGTGCCGTGCGGTCCAGCCCGAGCTTGTGGAGCGTCTGGAGGACCTCGATGACCTCGTCGCCCAAGCCGTACTTGAAGGTGACGCGGCGGCAGTCGATCCAGCGCGGCACGAGCAGCACCTCTTCGTGCTCGACGTTCACGCATCCCACCGGCCCGATCCCTTCGGGGAACACGAACGTCTCCGGCTCGCTGAACGGCGCCGTCGTGAACCAACCGCCGATCCTTCTCCCAGATCACGGGCGGGTTCAGACATTCCTCGATCGTCGTCCAGATCGAGAACGTCGGCGCGAACGTGTAGCCCTCGACCTGGATGTTCGCACCGTCACGGACCCCCACCTCGTCGATCTGGCTGAACAGCTCGTCGGCCGCGTAGCGCGCGAACACGTCCGCCGCTCCCGGCTCGATCCCGACGCCGACGAGCGCGAGCTGCCCGCGCGCTCCCACACGTCCGCCGATCGCGAACTGGTCGTCACCGAGCTTCTTCCCGGTGAGCTCGTAGGGCGAGTCCGGATGCGCTCCGAGAGCGACATCGCCATGTCCAGGTACGTCGCCCCGACCTCAAGCGCACCGGTGAAGACCGGCATCACGAACCGCGGATCGGCGGCGTTCAGGATCGCGTCGCAGTCGTTCGCCCTTGCGCAATCGGCGACCTGCATGGCGTCGGTTGCGTCGATCGATGCGGCGGAGAACCTCTCGCCCCGGTCGTAGCGGTCCACGATCGACCGGGCTTTCGCCTTCGTCGATGTCGGCGAACACGATGTGCTCGTAGAAATCCCGACGCGCCGCGATCGGCGCGAACGCGGATCCGACGCCGCCCGCACCGATCACCAGAACCCTCATCGGGCGGAGTGTATCGACTCGAGGTGACTGCACCGGTGGGTATCAGGCGATCGTCAGGCGACGTGGATCCATGAAGCGACGGAGGGAACGCCGCTCTGGCTGACGATGAAGAGCATGTACCACCCCGGCGGTGCGGTATCCGCCGAATCGGGGCCGGTGACGGTAAGGGTCGTTCCGTCGATGGAGAAATCTGCGCCTACGTATCGCTGTTCCATGTTCACCGAATGCGTGACCGACCCGGGCCGCATGAGGGCGACCCGCTGGATCGAGGACGCGTCGGGCGTTTCAACCGCGAACGACTGGCCATATCCGATGCTCCCTGGGGCGGCGCTGATCGTCGGCCGAGATCCCTTGAACAGATACGGCGGCGAGTAGATCTTCCGGTCTTCGCATAGGCACCGAAGTTCTGCCCCGCGGAGAGGATCCGCCCATCGGGGAGCAGGATCGAAGTGGAGTGATACATACGTCCCGCTGTTTGAGCGGCCATCGTGGTCCACGTCTCGGTTGTGGGGTCGAACAGCTCGGCCGTCGTGACCGGGTCGCCGAAATTCCCCGTGTTCCCACCCCCCACGACCAAGACCGTGCCGTCGGGAAGCAACGTTGCGTTCAGATGACGACGAGGGAAATGCATCGGAGCCGTCGCCCGCCACGAAGGGTTGGGGGCGGACAGGTCGATGATCTCTGCGCTGCTCAGAGTCGTCGTTCCCGCGAACCCACCGATCGCCAGAACCTTGGTGAGACCCGGGAGGAGCACCGCCGTGCCTGCGTTGCGCACCGACGCCGTCGTGTTCGCTACCTGCCGCCAACTGCTCGTCGCGGGGTCGAACATGCGAGTGTTCCTGTTCGGTCCAGCCTCGAACAGTTGACCCGAGGGCATAAGGAACATCCGCGGGTATAGGGGCAATTGCAAGGTTGCGCTCGCCGGCAGCGTAGTGACACTGCCGGCGATCGGGTCGTAGGACTCCACGGAATTCGAATAAACCCCGGAGGTCTTCTGGCCACCGAAGATGAGCGTGGTCCCAGATGGAAGTTCGATATTGGTCGGGTACCAGCGCGGCTCGCCCATCTGGGGAGCCGTGAGCCGTTCCCCGGCCGCCACGTCGATGGGAAGCGTGTTCTCCGGCGGTGGCAGCGGGCACGACCATCGCGGATCGTACGAGCACGACGGCTGGTAGGCGAAGTTGAAGTCGAGGACCACGTCAGCTCCCCGGAACCCGAGGTCCGCGCCCTTCACCGTGTCGAACAGGTATCGGCCACCGCCGTACGTGGACGCACCGTTGGTGGCGTCGCGGAACGCCAGGTACATCCCGCCACCGTACTGATCGAGCCAGAAGACATCGAGTGACGTTCCGTGTCCGAACAGCTCGAACCTTGCCCGCGCGGCATGGAGCATCCTGATCTCGTGGCCGTCACTCGTCAGGACATCGATCGCAGAGGAGCTATCGAGCGGTTCGAGGCTCGCCAGGACCCGTGCGGCCGGATCGTACGGAAACACGAACGGGCCGACGTATCGGCCCCGCTCCGCCTCCGGGATGGGCGACTGCGGATGCGATGAGAACAGCCGGCGGCGCGCTCCGCACCACCGATCCCAGGCGATTCGCGGGTCATCCTCCCGACGGATCGCGACGTAGAGCTCGGAAATCGTTCGACGCCAGTCGGCGAGCGCCACGATGTCGCTCGGCAGCGCCTCCACGTGGACCCACGGGGACTCGAACCCCGGACCTCTTGGCTGCCAGCCAAGCGCTCTACCAGCTGAGCTATGGGCCCCTCGAGCGTTCGAGTCTATCGGGAGGAGGCGGCCTCGGGCTCCTCCCACTCCAACCGCGGGGCATCGCGCCACAGCCGTTCCAGGTCGTAGTACGCACGCTCTTCGTCGCCGAACACATGCACGACAACATCGAAGTAGTCGAGCAACCACCAGCCGCCATCTTCCTCACCCTCGCGGCGGATCGGCTTTTCTCCCAACTCGCGGATGGACGCTCGATCTCCTCGATCACCGTCTTCACCTGTCGTTTGGTCGACGCGGAGCAGATCACGAAGTAGTCGGTGATCACGATCAGCTCGTGCACGTCCAAGATGACGATGTCGGTGGCCTGCTTGTCGGCGGCGGCCCTGGCGGCCGCGATGGCCGCTTCACGGCTCGGGAGCGCATCGCGCTTCGCGCCCGTCGCCGTTCCTTCGCTTGCCGTCAAGCCGTGAAGTCCTTCCCCACCACGATCTGCACGTCGCCGATCCCCCGATGCTGCGGGGACACCGCGATACGGCCCACCCCGAGCGCACCCCGCACCCGCCGGGCGCTGCGCAGGTTGTCCTCGCCGAGCGCCGCGATCTTCGTGACCACCTGCCCGAAGTCCACCGCGTTCTGCGAGAGGGTCACGCGGAAACCCTTGGGGATCAGCAACCGCCCGACCTCCTCACCCACGCCGGCCGTGCCGACCGCGTTCTGCACGATGACGGGGATGGGCACCCGCTCCACACCGAACCGATCCGCCATCAACTGGTCCACCTCGTCGTAGTCCGGCACGCGGTCGTGGCCGCGGCGACCTTCACCGGGAGCGTCTCGAGCTGCCCGCCCTCCGCCCCGTCGAGCGCCGCCTGCACCCCGGCGAGGCTGTCGGGTCTCGATGAGGTCGCCGGCCTTCAACCCGGGTGGTGCGGCGAGCATCCCCGGGAGACGATCTCCCACCGAGTGAACGTGTTCTGCCCCTCCGCCCCGAGGTACGCGGCGACCTGCTGGCCGGTCATCGTGACGGCACCGGGTCCGAGGACGTCGTTGCCGACCGGACCCGGATCGGGAAGATCCACCTTCAGGCCGCCGTCGCGATCGAACATCGCGGCCACATGGGCGAGGTCGGTCACGCCATAGTTCTCTGCCCACGCACCCACCACGTTGGAGAGCGCGACCTGCAGACCCGGACCGGGCAGGGTCGCGACACGGCGGGTGCTCAG
>CAVZMG010000003.1:0-5928 GCA_963776425.1 uncultured Actinomycetes bacterium
CGAGATGGAGACCGCCGCGGCCTGAGCCTCGGCCTAGCGCATCGACGCGGCGTCGGCCGCGCGGTAGATCCGGACGTCGCCGCTCACCGTTCCCACGTGGAGCTCCAGGTCGGCCGGGCCGTCTCCCGTAGCTCCGTCCGACATGTCGAGCTCGGTGACGGTCTCGCCGGAGGTCGAGCTGAGATCGAGGTAGACCCGGGTTCCTTGGGCTACTCCGACCTCGACGTCGCCCGAGACCGCCTTGACCGAGGTGTGGCCGACCGCCACCGACGCCACGGCGACGTCGCCCGACACCGTCGTCACCTCCACCGAGCCTCCGACCACTCCGAGCGCGAGGTCGCCGGATGCGCTCCGCCCGACGACATCACCCATCACCGCGCGGACCTGCGCGTCTCCGGAGGCCGAGTAGAACGTGAACGCGCCGCCCACGCTGGTGCCTGAGAGATCACCGCTCGCCGTCTTGATCGTGACCGCGTGATCCACGCGATCGAACCGGCAATCGCCTGAGCCGGTCTTGAACGCGAGTTCGCCGATCGACCCCGTCAACTCGAGGTCGGCGGATCCGGTCTGACACTCGACGTCCGTCCCGATCGGGACCGTGACCTCGACCCGGAGCTCGCTGCCCCCCCATCCGAACCGCTTGCCACGTTCGCGATGATCCACCGTCAGCCGGTGTCCGCCGGAGTGGAGCGGATCACAACTGATCCGCAGATCTTCCGGGTCGCGCTCGTTGCGCACCTCGAGTCGGGTCTCCTTCGTGTCGGCCGGCTTCACCACGATCTCTCCTGCAGGGATCGTCAGCTCGAGCCGAAGTCCGTTCGGCGTGTCGAAGGTCATGGGTTCCATCGGTCGTCTTCCTTCCTTCCTGGTGGTCGGGTTCCGGTCAGCTCTGTGCCATACCGGTGATGCGGCGGCCGGAGCGTCGCCGGGGCTCGAGCGCGCGCGAGACGGCGCGAACGAGCCACGTGTTGACGGAGACCCCGTCGCGTCCGGCCTGCTCCTCCACGCGAGCCTTGAGGGCATCAGCCATGCGCAACGTGATCCGGGAGGTTCCCGAGTCGTCGTCGGTCGCAGGCGCCTCGGGCGCGGGTTCGTCACCCGCGAAGGCGAGTTGGACGTCTCGGCCGGCCAGCCGGACATCGATCCGGCCGGTCGGGAGCTGCTCGTTCAGCTCCTGCGCCGCCTGGCCGAGCGCGTCGAGCAGACGGAGTTGGAGGGACGGCTCGAGGGCGCGTCCGATGCGGTCGGCGATCGCCAGCGACGCTTCGTCGGAGCCGGCCACGGTCTCGAGATCGGCTCGGACCGCTTGCACGTAGGGCGTGAGATCCATGGGTCTAGCGCTCCTCTGCGCCGACCCGTGGGTCGGGGCGGCGTGTGGAGGTGCGCTCGCGGTGGGTCGAGCGTCGATCCGCGTCGCGGATCAGATCTTCGGTCCGAAGGTGCGAGAGCTCCTGATGGATCGCGGGTGTCATGTCGCGTCGCTCCTTTCCGTCTGCCGTCGATGATGGTGCGAAGTGACGTCACTATGACGTCTTACATGATGTCTGTCAAGCGGCAGACCGTTCGGGCGACGCATCCGCGTGCGATCGAGTGGTCGGACCTGCACCATTGACTGGCGAGCGGGCGTTCCGGCAGACTGCTCGTGGATGTCCACCTTCCCTACCCCGAGGGTCATCTCCGTGTTCCTGGTCGACGGCCAGCAGATGTTCACGGAGGCCCTGTCGCGGTTGCTCGCGACCGAACCCGATCTCGAGCCCGTGGGCAGCGCAGCGAGCATCGAGGAAGCCCTCCGAGCGTGCCGTCCGTCCCCACCCGACGTGGTGCTGGTCGACCTGCGGTTGGCAGACATGGCGGGCGTCGAAGGCATCCGCGCCCTCAGGCGCGAGCTCGCGAGCTGCGCCGTGGTCGTCGTGACCGACCGCGACGATCCCGCCGCGATCGCGGCCGCGATCCGAGCGGGCGCCAAGGGGTACGTGCTCAAGACCCGCGCCGTGGACGAGTTGGTCGCCATCATCCGCCAAGCGGCGGCCGGCGAGATGGTGCTCACGATCTCGGACGTCCCGAGCGTGCTCGGGCGGATGCAGCGATCGCGCCAGCGGGAGAGCGAAGCGCGCAGATCGTTCGCTCGGTTGACCACGCGTGAGGCGGAGATCCTTTCGCTCCTCGCGATCGGTCGCTCGACGAGCGAGACGGCCGCTGCCCTGCACATCAGCCCGCTCACCGTGCGGAGCCATGTGAAGAGCATCCTCGCGAAGCTCGGTGTCCATTCCAAGCTCGAGGCGGTGTCGTTCGCCCTTCGGAGCGGCTTGGTCGAGGTCGAGCGGCCCGCCTGATCCGCGTGTCCACACCGCTGCAGGATCAACCACGAGGGCGGCGCCTGTTCGGGCGCATCACGCGACACCTCCACTGGGCGCGCGATCAAGGCGTCGGCCGGCTGATCGAGGAAGACCAGCTCAACCCGTTCGAACGCGTGCCGCTCGCCGTTCGGAAGGCGCGGTGGCGTCGCGCGCACCACGTCGCGCCGAACGCCGTTCCGGTGTTCGTCGTTGGCGTGCAACGATCGGGGACCAACATGTTGGTGCGCGGTCTCGAGCGCTCCCCGGAGTTCGAGGTGCGCAACGAGAACGACCGTCAGGCGTTCGATCGCTATCTCCTGCGTCCGGACGCGGTGATCCGCGATGTCGTGGAACACAGCGGGCATGCCTACGTCTTGTTCAAGCCGCTCTGCGACTCTCATCGGATCGGGCCGCTGCTCGACGATCTCGGCGCGCCGAGCGCCGGCCGGGCGATCTGGGCGTTCCGCGATGCCCAGGGTCGTGTGCGATCCGCGGTGCAGAAGTTCGGTCCGGCCAACCTGCAAGCGCTCCGCCGGATCGCCGCCGGCGAGCGGGATCTGTGGCAGGCGGGGGGCTTGGGGCAGGGCCAGCTCGAGCTGGTGGGCCGGTTCGACTACGACCGGATGACCCCGGAGAGCGCCGCCGCGCTCTTCTGGTACCTGCGGAACTCGCTCTTCTTCGACCTGGGCCTCGACCGCCGTGAGGACGTGTATCTGGCGTCGTACGGCGCGATGGTGGAGGGACCCGAGGCCGCGATGCGGGCGCTCTGCGGATGGCTCGGGTTCCCGTTCCACACCGAGCTGGTGGCCCACGTGGACGCCCGCGCCCGGCGGGAGCCGGCCCCGTTCGACGTCGATCCCCAGATCGCCGAGCTGTGTCAACAGTTGGAGGAGCGGCTTGACGACACGTATCGTGAACGTAACGTGTGAGGGGTTGCGGGATAGGTCGGCCGGGGGGTATGAATCGTCAGGCAGTGATTAGGCCGAAGGAACTAGTCGCAATCCCTCCGTATGGGGGAAGCGCATCCCCCGGTTAGCGAACACAATCCCCATAACGAGGGGTCCGCGTGTGGACAACCGCATCGCAGCTCCTCGTGGCTCCGCCCGCTGAACGTGCTTCGAGGAGACGATGGAACAAGAGATCCAGCTAGACCCGGCATCCGAGGAGTTCCTCCTCGAACTGTCGAGCGCCGAACCCGACGTGGTGCAGTACGCGTCGGTGGAGGCAGGGGTCCTTCCCGAGCGTGGTTTGCTGGGGGCCGCGTGGTGGCAGGCCGGGGTCAAGCGGGCGATGGACATCGTCGTCAGCGCCCTCGCCATCCTGATCCTCGCGCCGCTGCTCCTGGCCGTCGCCATCCTCGTGAAGGCCACGTCGCGCGGACCGATCTTCTACGTCCAGCATCGCGTCGGTCGCGGCGGGATGCCGTTCCGCATGGTCAAGTTCCGTTCCATGTACCTGGACGCGCATGATCGCCGGGGCGAGCACGTCGACGACAACATCCACGAGGGCCCGATCTTCAAGATCCGTGACGATCCGCGCGTGACCTCGGTCGGCCGCGTGATCCGCCGACTGTCGATCGACGAGCTGCCGCAACTGTTCAACGTCTTGAAGGGCGACATGAGCCTGGTCGGTCCTCGGCCGCCGCTGCCCGAGGAGTTCCTGGACTACACCGAGCGTGAGCGCCAGCGGCTGCTCGTGAAGCCGGGTGTGACCTGCATCTGGCAGGTCAGCGGACGCTCCGATCTCGACTTCCACACGTGGGTCGACATGGACCTCGAGTACATCGAAACCTGGAACCTGCGGCTGGATCTCAAGCTGCTGGCCAAGACCCTGCCCGCCGTGATCACCGGCCGCGGGGCCTACTGATCGCACGCCGAGGTCGAGGCGTGCAACAGGTGTCCGGTCGCCGGGAAGCCAACGCTCCAGATCCGATCCGACCGAGTGCGCCCGTGTTCCTCGTGGGTCCGGCGCGTTCCGGAACCAGCCTGCTCTACAAGGTGCTCTGCCTGCACCCCGAGGCGGCGTACATCTCCAACTGGGTCGCGCGCTATCCCGGGTTCTCGCGCTTGGCGATGCTCGACCGGTGGGCTCGCGCGCGACCGGCGAAACGGCGACGCGTCTGGTTCGGTGAGGATTCGAACGCGTACGTGTACGGAGCACGACGGCCGCTCCGTGATCGATCCTTCCCGATGCCGGTCGAGGGCGAGCCGGTCTACGCGGCCTGCCAGGTCCCGCAGGATCAGGAGATCGGTGCCGAGGGTCTGTGGGAACAAGGTCGCGCGCTCCGCCGGTCGGTCTCCGCGATCACCGCTGCATCCGGCGGATCGGTCTTCGTGAACAAGCGGATCGCGAACAACCTCCGGATCCCGTTCCTGTCGGCGGCGTTCCCGGACGCACGGTTCGTGGCACTCTCCCGCGATGGCCGAGCCGTGGCGCTGTCGCTCTCGCAGGTCGACTGGTGGCCCTCGAGTCACGTCTGGTGGTACGGCGGCACGCCGGCCGACTGGTCCGCGGAGGGCCGCGATCCGTGGGAGCTCTGCGCCAGGAACTGGGTGGAGGAGCTCGACGCCATCGACCGAGGACTCGCGACGGTCCCGGACGATCAGGTCTTGCGCTTGACGTATGAGGGGTTCGTCGACGAACCGCTCGGGACGCTGGAGCGGATCGCGACGTTCGCCGGTCTCCCCGGCGATGACGGGTGGACGCGAGCGGTGTCGGAACTCGGGTTCCCGAACCGGAACGAGGCTTGGCGCACGAAGCTGGACCCCTCGGCGATCGCGAAGATCAACGCGATCCAGGCCGACCGACTGGAGGGGCTCGGGTATGTCGTCTGAGTTCGCGTTCGTCCTGGGTACCGGCCGCTGCGGTTCGACGCTGGTCCACGAGATCGTGGCGCGGCATCCCGATGTGGGATTCGTGACGAACGTGGAGGACCGACTCCCCTTGCCGGCGTGGGCGGGCCGCTGGAACAACGAGATGTACCGGCGCGTGCCCGCGCGGTTCACCCAGAAGGGCCGGCTTCGGTTCGCGCCGTCGGAGGCGTATCACCTGCTCGATCGACAGGTCTCACCGATCCTGTCGACGCCTTCGCGCGATCTCGTGGCCGAGGACGTGACCCCTTGGTTGGAGGCTCGGACGCGCGCGTTCTTCACCGAACGTGCCCGGATCCAGGGCAAGCCGCTGTTCCTGCACAAGTTCACCGGATGGCCGCGATCCGGCTACCTCCGGCGGATCCTGCCCGATGCCCGGTTCGTCCACGTGATCCGTGATGGCCGCGCGGTCGCGAACTCGTTCCTCCAGATGCCGTGGTGGAAGGGCTACCGGGGACCCTCGGAGTGGGGCTGGGGTCCGCTCCCCGAGGAGTACGAGCAGATCTGGGAGGACGCGAACCGGTCGTTCGCGGTCCTGGCCGGACTCGAATGGCGGATCCTGATCGAGGCGTTCGAGATGGCCCGCGCCCAGGTATCGGCCGAGCAGTGGCTGGAGGTCCGCTACGAGGACGTGGTGGCCGCACCTCGCGAGCGGATCGGGCAGATCCTCGAGTTCCTGGGCCTCGACTGGTCACCGGAGTTCGATGAGGGGTTCCGCACCT
>CAVZMG010000004.1:0-15998 GCA_963776425.1 uncultured Actinomycetes bacterium
AGCCGATCATCGCGAGCCCGAGCGTCGTCTTCCCGGACCCCGACTCGCCGACGAGGCCGAGCACCTCGCCCGGCGACGACCTCGAGCGAGACGTCCTGCAGGATCTCGCGCCCCGCTGAGGCGATCGTCGGCCTCGACCGGCAGCCCGGCGACCTGGAGGCGCGGGCGGTCATCGGGACGCTCCTCCGCCGCCGACCCGCGACGCATCGACGCCACGCACCTGCGCCGAGGCGACGGCGGGGGGGTCGACCTCGCGCCGGTCCACGCCGATCGCGACCCGCGAGATCGCGTCGGTGAACGTGTTGAGGCCGATCGTGAGGACCGCGATCATCACCGCGGGCGCGATCGTCGGCCCACGCGTTCAGCGTGAGACCGATCCGGTTCTCGTTGATCATGGTGCCCCAGTTCGGATCGGGCGGCGGCAGCCCGAACCCGATGAACGACAGGCCCGCCATGATCACGATCGAGTAGGTCATGCGCAGCCCGACCTCGACCATCAGCGGCGTGATGAGGTTCGGCAGGATCTCGCCGAGCATCACGCGCGCGGCGCGATACGCCCGTGATCTCGACGGCCTTGACGAAGTCGCGCTCGGATACGTCGAGCGTCGTCGCTCGGAGCACGCGCGCGACCTGCGGCGCGTGCGACAGGCCGACGGCCACCACGAGCAGCCAGTCGCTCGGGCCGACCACCGACACGAGCAGCAGGACGAACACGAGCTGGGGGAACGCCAGCAAGCACGTCGACCGCGCGCATCACGATCGTGTCGGGCGCCCCGCGCCGGTAGCCGGCGTAGATCCCGCGAGAGCGCCCCAGCGCCACGCCGAGCAGCGTCGCCGCTGCCGCCAGGATCAGCAGCCGCCAGCCGCCGCCAGCACCCGGCTGTACGACGTCGCGGCCCAGCACGTCGCCGCCGAGACGCGCGATCGCCGAGACGGCTTGGCGAACGGCGACGGTCACGTACGCGTTCGGGTCGTACGGCGCGATGAACGGACCGACGAACGCCACGACGAGCACGAACAGCGGTGAGGATCGATCCCGCGCGGCCTCGCGCCGTCCGCATCGTGTCGGCGAGCACGTGCCCGAACTCCGACCGGCGCACGCGCGGGACGGCGTGCTCCACCGGGACTCTCGGTTCATCGAGGCACCCGCCGACGCGGACTCGCCAGCAGCGACACGACGTCGGCCGGGATGTTGACGAACACGTAGAAGGCGGCGAGCAGGATCACGATGAACTGGATCACCGGGATGTCCTTGTCCGTCACCGCGCTCACGAGCTCGGCGCCCGACCCCCGGGTAGGCGAAGACGAACTCGACCAGCACGATCCCGCCCGCGAGGTACAGGAACGTCAGGCCGATCGCCTGGATCGTCGCCGGCAGCGCGTTGGGCAGCGCGTGGCGCAGCAGCACGGTTCGCCTCGGGAGGCCCTTTGAGCCGCGCCATCTCGACGTAGTCGCTCTCGAGCGCCTCGATGCTCGCCGCGCGCATCATCCGGAAGATGTACGGCACGACCACGATCACGAGCGTGAGCACCGGCAGCACCAGCATCTGCGGCTCGTCCCACGGCTGTCTCCCCCGGCGGGATCGGCGAGACCGCCGGGAAGAGGTGGAGCACGTTCGTCGCGAACACGAACACGAGCGCGATCGCGACCGCGAACTCCGGCAGCGACGTCACCGCCGAGCGACACGACCGACATCACGTGGTCCGACGGCCCGATCGCGACGCAGCGCGGCGAACAGAACCGAGCAGCACCCCCACGACCGACCCGATCACGCCCGCCAGGAACACGAGCACCGCCGAGTTCACGCACGCGCGGCCAGACCGATCTGCCCGACCGGCCGCTGCTGGCCGACGAGGCTCGTCCCGAGGTCGCCGCGCAGCAGCCCGCTCGAGCCAATCCCAGTACTGCTCGAGCGCGGGACGATCCAGACCCAGTCCGGTGCTCGAGCGAGGCGAACGATGCGGGCGTGGCGGTCTGGCCGAGCACGGCGTACGCCGCGTTGCCCGGCAGCACCTGCGTCGCGGCGAACACGATCATCGACACGAAGAACAGCGTCAGGAACCCCAGCAGCGTGCGCTGGATCAGCAGGTCGCGGACGGGATGCGCCGTCTTCGCGATGCGCGGCGGGCGACGTCGGCTGGACCGCCGCGGGCTTCGACGTGCTCAACGCGGCCCCGCTTCGGGTCCGGCGCTCGCGTGACGGAGGCCCGGAACCGGTACCGCTCACCGGCGAAGGCGCCGTCGGAGACCTCGATCCGACGACCCTCCTCGTCCCAGGTCGTGGCCTTGATCAGCAGGACGCTCGCGCCGAGCGGGACGTCGAGGAGCTTCGCTTGGCGCTGGTTCGCGGTGCCCGCCCGCACGTCGTAGTCGGCACGGGCCGGCACGATCCCATCCGCTCGGAAGCCCCGTACAGGGAGTCGGTCGCGTAGTCCTGCGACTACGAGCTCGGGCGCGAGCCACGCCGCCGCTACCGCGCGCTGCCACCCGACGGGCACGCCGCCCAGCAGCCGCACGCGCTCGAGCTCGAGCACCGGGCACCGGGTGGGGCGCCCAGCTCGTCAGCCTCCGCGAGGGTCGCCTCCCGGGCGGTACAGGCGAGGACGCGCGAGGTCGCCTCGAGCCCGCGCTCGGCGGCGAGATCGGTGAACCCGAGCAACGCGTTCGGCTCGACGAGCTGGGTCACGAACCAGCCCCGCGTCCCGTCGGCACGGACGTAGCCGTGCCGCTCGAGCTCCTCGAGCGCGCGGCGCACGGTCGTGCGGCTGACGCCGAACCGGCGACAGATCTCGCGTTCCCCGGGCAACCGGTCACTGACCTGGAGCACACCCCGGTCGATGTCGTCGCGCATCAGCCTGCGCGAGTTGGAGGTAGCGGGGTTGCTCGACCGGGCCGATCGTCGCCGAGGGAAGCGGGTCGACGCCATCGCGCCGACGGTATCGGACCAATTAGAGACCAGTCAAGGACCATCGGAGATCATGATCATCGGTTCCGGTATGCGCGTCGCCGATGTTGCGCTCGATGGACGAGAACGGTGCGAGCATCTTCATCGATCTCGTAGATGACTCGGAACTCACCGCGCCTGGCCGAGTGAAGCCCTTCGAGTTCGCCTCGCAAGGGCTTGCCCGCTCGCTGCGGGTTCTCCGCGATCGAGCCGAAGATCGTCTCTGGACCGCTGCTCGGACCTTCGCCGGCAACCGGTCGAGATGCCGGAGCCCTTCCGGCGTGATCTCGACCTCGTACACGATCTAGATGTGGTCCTTCAGAGGGAGTCGCTTTCCCTCGGATGCCTCACGCCTCGAAGTTCGGATCGACTCGAGCAGCGCTTTGTCCTCCAGGATGCTGACGGTCTCTTCGAGCGCCTCAGGTCGTCGGGAGACACGAGGACGGCAGCCGGAACACCGTTGCGCGTCAAGATGAAACGCTCGTGCTCCCGCGAGGTCCGGTCGACGAGCTCCGACAGGTGCGCCTTCGCCTCGGTGAACGCGATGGTTTCCGTCATGACTGGTCAGGATTCTAACCAGTGTCGGGTCCGAGGGTCAAGGCCAACCAGTCAGGCGCAGGTCCCAGATCGACACCTCAGTCGCGGTCCGGCCACGGAGCGACGTCGACCTCGTTGCCCTCGGCGTCGGCGAGCGTCCACCACCCGGGTGCGTTCTCGTCGCTGACCAGGTGACCACCCGCGGCGAGCGCCGCCGCGACGCGCGCCTCCGCCTGGTCGTGCGGCACGTAGACGTCGATGTGGATCCGGTTGCGCTGCGGGCGCGGCGCGTCCATCTGTTGGAACCAGAACGGCGGCCCCTGCCGACGGGGATTCCACAGATCCTCCTCATCCTCGTCCTTGTAGCCGAGCACGGCGCGCCAGAACGGCAGCACGTCGGGGATGACGAGCGCGTCGATCGCGATCTGGATCGTCTGCAGGCCGGTCAGGTCGATCGGGATCCCCTGCTCGCGCGCCACGGCGGAGATCTGCCGGGCCAACGCGACGTCGCGCTCGGTTAGCTCCCCCTCGCTGTGCGTCTTCAGACGCACCGTCACGCCGCCGTACCGGAAGTCGATATCCGGGTGATGGTTCGCGGCCTCGGCCAGCTCGCCGATCGCGTCCACCAGCGCGAGGCCCTTCGCGAACGACCCGGTGCGGAAGTGCGTCGCCGCCTCGTCCCTGATGACCCGCCAGTCGAACTCGTGGAACCGCGCCGGCTTGATCGTCTCGCTCATCGGTCCTCCTCGCGTCGTCGTCGTGCTGCCAGACGGTGCGGCGTTCTCGGCGACCCGTCAAGCGCTCACGCGCCGGCGGCGGTCAGCACGACGACCGCTCGGCCCGCCGCCTGTCGGACCCGAGCCACCGGGTCGTCCCGCAGCAGGGCGGCGGATCCGAGGAGGTCTCCGAGGAGATGCCGACGGATCACCCTGAGCGCCATCTCCCGCACCCGCCATGCCTCATCGTGCAGGGCCACCTCGAGCGCGCTCTGGCCGAGTCGTCCCAGGCCCAGAGCAATCCTCGTGCCCCCCACACCCGCAGCCAGTACCCGTCCTCGTGCGGCTCACCGTCGAGGAACTTCGATGCCGCGGGGCCCCCGAGCGCCATGAGGAGCGCCGGGTCGACGGCCCGACCACGGATCAGCTCGACGCAGCCCTGGACGACCGCATCCTGGCCGCGGCGGGCGCACTCCGCTTCGATGCTCTCTCGTGGCGTCCGACCCCAGACCGACCTGGAACCCATATCCGTTGAGTGTTCCACTCGGCCCGACCTCGGGGAACTGCGTCAGCGACGACTCGACCGGGAACCCACCGGCCGTTCCCGTCGAATGGTCAACGACACCAACTGCCAGGAGGCTCGACGATGCACCTGCCACGCCGCTCCGTGCTCGTGACGACGATCGCGCTCTGCCTGGTCGCGATGGGAGGCTCGCTCGCGGCCGCGCGGATCCCCGCTCCGCCCTCGAACCCGGTCGCCGACGGGTTCCGCGCGCGCTCGGTCGCGTTCTTCGACGCCGATCACGGCATCGTGACAGGCACGATCGTCTGCCATACATGCGCGAAGCGTCGGACGGCCGCGATCTCCACCACGGCGGACGGAGGCCACACCTGGAGCGCACCGGTCACGTTCGGACCAGCGGTCGCGAGCGGCGCGACGGTCGTGCTCGGTGGCACCGACGCATGGGCCTTGGTCGGGAAGCGCCTCACACACAGCGGGGACGGCGGCACGACCTGGTCGATCCTCCCCCGATCCGGCGTCTCCGATCCGAGCTTCGCCGACGCGATGTCCGGGTGGGCGATCCGCCGGACCGCCGCATCGACGGCCGTCGTCGCGACCTCGGACGGAGGGGCCACGTGGACCGCGAGCCCCGCTCCGTGCCGGCGAGGAGCGAAGACCCCGTTGTTCGTCACCCGCGCGACGACCGACGATGGGTGGGTCGTGTGTGGCGGCAACCCCGGCGCCGGCTCGCTGCTGCAGGTGGTCTGGCGAACGACCGACGGTGGCACCACGTGGACGCGCGAGTCCCATGCCGTCGCGCCGGGGGCCGTCGGCTACCGCTTCCTCGACGACGGATACGGATGGCGCTGGCACTACAACTTCGCCGACCTCTTCCGCACGACCGACGGCGGAGCCACCTGGAACGACCTCGGTTCGATCGGCAACGGCTACGTCGCCGACGTGTGGTTCATCTCCGACACGAACGGGTTCACGATCGTGGAACGGGGCAACGGGTCCTCGCGGTTGATGGCGAGCACCGACGGCGGCGCGAGCTGGTCCGGCGTCGTGCGGTTCCCGGCGACCTGACAAGTGGTTCGGTTCGGTAGCGTGGGTGGATGACCACCCTGACGATCCGCCCCGCGTTCAGCATGTGGCCGTATTTCAACGATCAGCTACGCGACATGGTCGCGGGACTCACGGACGAGAACCTCGCGACGGCTCCGTCGCCGGAGCGCTGGCCGATGTGGGCGACGATCGGCCACCTCGCGTGTCAGCGCGTCTTCTGGCTCTGCGACGCGGCCGATGAGCCGGGCGCGGAGACGACACCGTTCACGAACGCCGGGAACGACTGCCCAGGGGACGACGACCTCGATCACGTGCTCGGCCCGGAGCAGCTCGCCGCAGCGCTCGATTCGACCTTCCGCATCGTCGAGGACCGGCTCGACGGATGGACCCTCGACATGCTCACCGAGGAGGTACGACACCCCGATTGGGGTCCGCGGTGGGTGTATACGCGTGGCTCGATCATCCAGCGGGTCTTCGCGCATGACGTCTCCCACGCAACCGAGCTGAACGAGATCCTCGGGAACGCCGGCCTGCCGCAGATGGACCTCTGGGGCTGGTGAGACACCGGCTGGCTAGTGGTGGGCTTGCCGGAACGCGGGCGGTGGCGTTGCTCCGATCGCGGGAGGAAGCTGGACCACCTCGTTCACGCAGACGAACGACTGCAGCCACCACTCCTGCGTCTGTTCGTCCATCTCCCCCTCTCCGACGACGAAGGCCGTGTTCAACCATCGGTAGCGCTCATGGTCGCTCAACAACTCCACCCTGGTGAGGATCGCGCGGCGGGCGGCGTCCGGCGGATCCTCCTGGACGCTCTGCCCGTGGAACGAGATCAGGATCTCCTGCGCCATCTTCGGTCCTGATCACTCCACGGAGGTTCGGCGTCCAGACACCGTCCTCTCGCCGACGCGGGTAGTTGGCCCATCGCGCGCTTCCCTGGATCACGTCGCCCGAGACCGTGCCCTCCCCCCAGCCGAACCCTGCGGCTTCCGCCGTACCGAACGGATGCATCCAGGCTCCGTCGGCATATCGCATCGACAGTTTGCAGAGTGGCTCGAGTCGCATCGTTGGCTGCTCCTCCCAAGAACCGGACGCTAACACCCGGCTTCCGTGTTCGGGGCATCCGCGAAGGAACAAGGATCCATCCATGGTCGGAGCGGTTGTTGCGTTATCAAGCTAACGGGAGACGGTCCGTCCGTTGGCGGCAAGCGCGCAGATATCCTCGAGCGAGACGGCCATCCCCAGCGACCGCCGTGGAGCGAGTAGGTGTCGAACGATCACCCGCAGCAAGACGAACGACCTCGCCATGCCGCGCCTCGACGCCGGTCCAGCGGGCGCTGGCTGGTCCTGGCCGTCGTCCTGCTGCTGCTGACACCGGCGATCTTCTCGTACACGACGACGATGCTTCGGCCTTCGAGCCTGCCGCTGGGTGTTCGAAGCGTCGAGTGGCTGAGGGACCACCACGGCAATTGGCTGGTCGACACGATCGAGCACTTCTATTACGGCTGGAAAGCTCCCAAGCCGGGTGGCCCGCAGCTGACGGCGTTGCCGACGGTCGGGGAGGCTCCTTCCACCGGACCGTCGGCCTCGGTGCAACCTCCCGCCGCCTGGCCGCCGCCGATCGAGCCGGTCTTCGCCAACCCGCTGCCCGGCGAGGGCGTCTGGCACCGGACCGGCCCGCCGGTCGACGGGCATCAGCCGGTGCTCGTCACGACCTTCCGCAGCGAGCACGACTATCCGAGCATCGTCGCCTACGTCGCCTGGTTCGACCACACCTTGACCTCACTCTCCTGGTACCCGGGACGCTACGAGCCTCCGAACGCGCCCGTGCGCGGTCCGATGATGGTGCCCGACAGCCAGCGCTGGGATCTGCTGGCCACCTTCAACGGCGGGTTCACCCACCAGGACGGCAACAACGGATCGTCGGTGAACGGTCGTACCAACGAGCCGCTGCAGGACGGTCTGGCGACCGTGATCGGCTACCGCGATGGGCGGATCGCGCTCCAGACGTGGACCGGTGGGCCGAACGCCGGGCCGGGGGTCATCTTCGCCCGTCAGAGCCTGCCGTTGATCGTGAAGGACGGACAGCTCAACCCGGCGCTGGACAACTCCACGGTTTGGGGGTACACGCTGGGCAACGCGATCCGCGTCTGGCGCACGGGTATCGGGATCGACCGCCGCGGCAACCTGATCTACGCCGCCGCCGACTCCCAGACCGTGACCTCGCTAGCGCAGATCCTGCGACGCGCCGGCGCCGTCAACGCGATGCAACTGGATATCAACCCGGAGTGGCCGACCCTGATCACCTATCGGCACCAGCAGGGTCTGCAACCGGTCAAGGTGGTGCCCAACTACCAGCAGCCCGCGACCCGCTACCTCGTCCCCGACGACCGCGACTTCTTCGCCATCTACGCGCGCCTCCCAAGTCCAGTGACCGTACCGTTCCACTAGTCCGTCCTGGGAAGCTGACGCTCGTGAGGTCGCCCACGTGAGTGATGCCGCGAGCCAGACCCAGCCCGAGATGAACGCGCGGCTCGACCGCGACGTACGCTGGCTGTTCGTCCTCGGCGGCGTATCGACGGCCGCGCTGCTCCCGTTCTTCAGCCCGCTGCTCCGCTCCCGGGGTCTCACCCCCGATCGCATCGGACTCGTCCTGTCCGCGATGGCGCTCGCGAGCGTCGTCGCGGCCCCGCTGTGGAGCCACGAGGCCGACACGCGTCTCGGAACCGCTCGGGCGCTCGTCGCCTCGACGCTCGCGACCGCCGGGTGCGCGCTGCTGATGATCCCGACGGGATCGAACGGATGGTCGATCGCCGTGGCCGCCGTACTGATGGCTGCCGCGACGGCGCCGGGAACGGCCCTCGGGAACGCACTCGCGCTGTCGGTCCTCGGTCCGGACCGGGCCAACGATTACGGCCGGATCCGGCGCTTCGCGAGCCTGGGCTGGGCCGTGGCGGTGGTCGCGTTCGGCGCCCTGTTCCAGGCGGTCGGACTCTGGCCCGCCCTTCCTCTGTATGCGGGGACCCTCCTGATCTATGCCGTGTACGCGCGCCGTTTCCCCTCGACGAGGGCGGTCCGGCGCGATGGGGGCGAGCACCCCGGCAGGCTCGGCGCGATCGGCGAAGCCTTCCGCGAGTCCCCTCGGCTGGTGCCGTTCCTCGGTGGGTTGCTGCTGCTCTCCATGGCGACCTCGGCGACCGACGGCTTCGTCCCCTTGCAGATGCTCGGGGCACACGGGGGCCCGTTCCTGATCGGGGTCGCCGCCGGGCTCGCGGCAGTGATCGAGATCCCGTTCTTCACCTGGTCGGCGCCGCTCGGCTCGCGGTTCGGGATGCGGAACCTCTTCCTGGCGGGGGCGGGCGTCTCCATCGTGACGCTGATCGGCTACTCGCTCTCTCGGTCGCCGGCGCAGGTCGCGGTCTTCCGGACGCTCTCGGGAGCGGGGTTCGGGCTGAGGTACGGGGCGCTCGTCGTGGTGACCGACCGGCTGGTCGCGCGTCACCTCCGGAACACGGGCCAGACCCTGACGCAGCTGGCGCAGTGGTCGATGGGCCCGATCGTGGGACCGGCGATCGGTGGGTGGGTCTACGTCACGCTGGGTCCACCGACGCTGTTCGCGGGTGCGGCCGCCGCCGCGTCGGTCGGGGCGCTGGTGGCTTGGTGGGCATTGCGCGGCGTCGGTCGAGCCGACGGGGATGGGGACCGCGACCCCCCGTAGGTCCGCGAACCCGGGCGCGTGGGTCTTCACCGCAGACAAGCTTGCCATCTTCCCACGAGTAGTAAAGGATAAGGGCGTAATCTTTACTAACGGAGAGGGCCGGCACTTGAGAGGTCGACTCGTCGAGCGGACATGGGCCCACGACCCGGCGCTCTATGCCCCGCCGAGATATCGGCGTGCGTGCGGGTACCAGGCGTTCGTCCCCGACCTGCTCGCCGATCTGGATCTTGCACTCGCCGGTGTCACGGCGGGGATCGTCTCGGAAGCTGAGGCCGCCATCGCCAGCCTCAACGCGGGTGCCCAACCGCTCATGGCCCCGCTCGCTCGGCTCCTGCTCCGATCGGAATCGGTCGCCTCGTCCAAGATCGAGGGGATGCAGGTCGACGCTCGCTCCCTGGCTCGGGCCGAGGTCGCCCAGGAGACCGGCCGGTCGATCGGATCCGAGCAAGCCGAGATCATCGCCAACATCGACGCGATGCAGTTCGCGATCGAACGGACGGCGGTCGCGGACGCGATCGCGCCGGATGACCTCGCGGCGATCCACCGCGTGCTGATGACGCGCGCGCCAGATGCCGTCACAGCCGGTCAGTACCGAACCTCGCAGAACTGGATCGGCGGGAACGACTACAACCCGTGCGGCGCGGACTTCGTCCCCCCGCCGCCGGACGAGCTCGGCCCGTTGGTCGAAGACCTCAGCCGGTTCTGCGATGACGACGCGCTCCCGCCGATCGTCCACGCGGCGATCGCCCATGCGCAGTTCGAGACGATCCACCCGTTCGGCGATGGGAACGGTCGGACGGGAAGGGCGCTCATCCACGTCCTCCTTCGTCGGCGAGGCCTCGCACCGACGTTCGTCCCCCCGATCAGCGTGGTGCTCGCCCGCGACAAGGAACGATACGTCCGTGGTCTCATCGATTTCCGGGAAGACCGGATGGACGCGTGGATAGAGATCTTCGCGGTTGCCGCCGCGCAGGCCGCTCAGCTCGCGGAACGCTACGCCACTCGGGTCGTCCAGCTCCAGGACTCGTGGCGCGAGCGTCTGCGCGCGGGCTCCGCCCCACGGGCGGACGCAGCGGCGTGGGCGATCATCGATGTGCTTCCTGCGCACCCGGTGATCACGGTTTCGGTCGGGGTCGCGGCGACGGGGCGCACGAAGCCCGCGATCACGAACGCGGTCGATGAGCTGGCCGGCGCCGGGATCCTCGCGCCGCTCGGGGAGTCGCGGAGGAATCGAGCGTGGGAAGCCGATGGCCTGTTAGACCTGATCGCCGGACTCGAATCGGGGACCGGCTAGGTCAACGAGGGGCCCTAGCCGACCGGGACCGGCTCCTCTTCGACCGCCTCGGGGTCCGAGGCGGTCTCCAGGCTCATCTTCGGCAGGATGCGGTCGAGCCAGCCGGGGAGCCACCAGTTCGCGTCGCCGAGGAGCACCATCGTGGCCGGCACGAGCACGATCCGGACGACCGTCGCGTCGATGAGCACCGCGACCGCGAGACCGATGCCGAACATCTTCGCGACCGGGTCGGGCTGGCTCACGAAGCTCAGGAACACCGCGATCATGATGAGCGCGGCGCTCGTGATCACGCGGGCCGTGGTGGAGATGCCACTGACCACGCTTTCCACGTTCTTCCCGGTCTTCAGGTACTCCTCGCGGATCCGTGAGAGCAGGAAGACCTCGTAGTCCATCGAGAGCCCGAACAGGACGGCGAACATCATCATCGGCACGAAGCTGACGATCGGGATCAGCTGGTCGATGCCGAGCAGGCTGCGCCCCCATCCCCACTGGAAGATCGCGACGATCACGCCGTACGCGGCGCCGATCGACAGCAGGTTCAGCACGGCGGCCTTCAGTGGCACCAAGATCGAGCGGAACACGACCATCAGCAGCAAGAACGACAGCAGCACGACCGCGCCGATGAACCAGGGCAGTGCGTTCGTGATGCGATCGGAGAGATCGATGAACGTCGCCGTGCCGCCGCCGACGTAGACCACCGCACCGTCGGGCGTGGCGCCTGGGATCACGTCGGCGCGGAGGCGCCGCACCAGGTCGGTCGTGGCCTGGTCCTGCGGCGACGTGGTCGGGATCACCTGGATGATCGCGGCGTCGCCGGCCTCGTTCGGCTGGGGCGGCGTGACGGCCGCCACACCCGGCGTCGCCGCGATCGCCTTCGTCAGCTGATCCAGCTGTGGCAGCGCGGCCGGGTCGTCGATCTCGACCGCGAGCAGGAGCGGGCCGTTGAACCCCGGTCCGAACCCCTCGGCGAGGAGGTCGTACGCCAGACGACGCGTCTCGGACTTCGGGGCCGTCCCGTCATCGGGGAACCCGAGCTTCATCGAGAAGAACGGGATCGCGAGGACGAGCAGGACCGTGGCCGCCCCCACGAAGTACCGCCAGGGATGCCGCTCCACCTCGTGGCCCCACCGGGACCACATGGTCTCCTTGCGCTCGAGCTCGACGCTCGGTCGTGCGGCGCCGGTGCACGCTCAGCTTGTCGATCGCGTTCCCCGCGAAGCCAAGCAGTGCGGGCAGCAGCGTCACCGCGGCGACGACCGCCACCAGGACCACGATCGCCGCGGCCGTCGCCATCATGCCGACGAACGCGATCCCGGAGATCCATAAGCCCAGGAGGGCTATCGAGACCATCATGCCGGAGAACACGACGGCCTGCCCCGCCGTCGAGCTCGAGACGCCGATCGCGTGCAACGGCTCCATGCCGTCGTGCAGGTTCTGCCGGTAGCGCGTGACGATGAACAGGGCGTAGTCGATCCCGACGCCCAGGCCGATCATCGACGACAGGATCGTGGCGAACTGCGGCACGCTCGCGAACGACGCCAGGATCAGGGTGAGGCCGGTCCCCGTGGCCAGGCCGATCACCGCGGTCCCGATCGGTAGACCCATCGCGACCACAGAGCCGAACGCGATCAGCAGGATGATCATCGCGGCGAGCAGGCCGATCAGCTCGGACGATCCGGTGCTCGGCTGCGTCCCCCACGACGCGTACTCGCCGCCGATCTCCGCCTCCAGCGCGGGCGAGCGGACATCGTCAAGGGCTGCCTGGAGCGCGTCGAACGGTGCGACGCCCAGATCGACGGCTGGCTGGTCGTAGGCGACCTGCGCGTAGCCGATCGTGCCGTCGGGCGACAGGGCGCCGGGCGTCTCGAACGGCTTCGAGACGGCGACGACGTGCGGCTGAGCCGCGATCGCGTCCAACGCGCCGTTCACGGCGTCGGCTTGGTCCTTGAGCGGCCCGTCGGTCGCGTGGAAGACGATGTACGCCGAGGTGCCGGAGGCGGCGGGATACCGCTCCGCCAACAGCGTGTAGGCCTGCTGCGACTCGGAGTTCGGCAGCTTGAAGTCGTCGCTGAACGTGCCGCCGAGCGCGCTGCCGATGGCGAAGATCGCGACCACGGCGGCGATCCAGATCCCGAGCGTGCGCCAGCGGTGGCGCGCCGCCGCTTGGCCGAGCCGATAGAGGAACGAACTCAAGGTCTTGACCTTTCGTCGGGAGGGTGAGGCGCTCGACAGCCTACGAGAGATCCTGCAGCGGCAACCTCAGCCGAGCCGTCGCTTCCACCGGGGCCGGCGATGCACGACACTCCCTTCATGTCGCGACCGACCTTGTTCGAGTTCGCCGGTGGGGAGCCGGCGTTCCTCGCGCTTGCCGCTGCGCACCATCAGCGCTGCCTCGATGATCCGGTCCTCAGCCACCCGTTCTCGCATCCCGGCAACCCCGAGCACATCGAACGGCTGGCCTACTACTGGGCGGAGGTATTCGGCGGTCCAGCCCGCTACTCGGGGTCGTTCGGCGGCCATCCGGGGATGCTCGGGATCCACGTCGGACAGGGCGCCGATGACGACCTGGGATCGCGCTTCGTCACCTGCTTCGTGCAGGCGGCCGACGATGCGAGCCTCCCCGACGATCCGGACTTCCGCACCGCCCTGCGCGCGTACATGGAGTGGGCGGTAGGCGAGGTCCTGGCGCTCTCGCCCCCCGGCGCACAGGTCCCGGCCGAGTTGCCGATGCCTCGCTGGGGTTGGAACGGCCTGGAGCAGACGTCGACCGGATGAGACATGTCGCTCGCGAACATCGGCTGGACCACGCGGCGGCTAGGATCGCTTGCTCCATCCGCCGCAACATCTAGTCGTCGTTCAGGATCGTCCCCGTCGCCGTGCCCCGAAGGATCGACGAGTTGGTCGGAGCCGACAACTTCAAGGTGAACCGCTCGTTCAGCTCGCGCACCCGATCGCCCTGGATCGTGATCATGATCGGGAGCGATGTGACGCCCGCGGAGAAGGTAAGTGAACCGGAGCTCATCGTGTAGTCCTGCGGGGCCATCGCCGTCCCATCCACGGTCGTGTAGCTCACCGTCACCGGGAGCTCGCTCTTCCGGTCCAGCGTCACCACGAAGGTCATCTGAGATGTGCCACTCGCACCTTCGAGCTTCACGGCATCGGCGATCGAGATCCGCGGCGCCGGATCATCGTCGGCGATCGTCACGGTCGAGGCAGCCGTACCGATCGTCGCATTCACGGGGGCCGAGAGCGTGACGATGAACGTCTGATCCGGCTCATCGACGGTGTCGCCCTTGACCGAGACGCTGATCTGCCTCGCGGAGCTTGAGCCCGCGTTCCAATGGATGGTGCCGGAAGCCGACACGTAGTCGGACCCTGCGGTTGCACTGCCGCCCCCGGTCGACCAATGCACATCGATCGGCTGCGTGCCTGCCTTCGAGAGCGTGACCGGTATCCTGACCATTGTGGTCCCCGAGTTCGTCTCCTTGACGGGCGTCACCGTCCCGATGTTGATCGTCGGCAACGTCGGTGCGACGGTGAACGAGGCCGACGTGCGCTGGCCGATGCCGCTGTCATCGTCCGTGACGGCGACCTTCACCTGATAGGGACCGGTCTGGGCGTAGGCGTGCGAACCCGTGACCGTGCCCGACCCGTTCTGCTCCGTCACCGTGCCTTGTGAGGTCGTGCCATCGCCCCAGTCGATGACCGCGGTGTGCGTGTCGAACGTCCCGGGATCGGTGAACGGCGCGCTCACGTTGAGCGTCTGTCCGACCCTGGGCGGCGTGATCGAGAACGCCCCTACCGATGGGTTCGCATTCGTCACGGTGACGGTCGTAACGTCAGTGGCAGAGAGACCGGTCGCGTCAGTGACCGTAAGCGTCAGCTGTTCGGAACCGTCGTCGCGTCCCATGTAGGTGGGACGCGCGAGCGTCGCGTCGTCGAGCGAGGTGCCCGGGAACCACTGGTACGCAAAGGGATCGATACCCGTGGAACCGGTGGCATCGAGCCGCACGGTCGACCCTTCCTGGACCGTGTAGGGGCCGCCGGCCTCGGCCACCGGCGCAGGGAACCCCAGGTTCCAACGACTGGCGTGCGAAGTCAGTACCGTGATCTGACCATCCCCGTCTGCAAGTGTCTGGCGATCCGAAACGCAGGGATCAGGAGCAGCGATGCCCGACCCGCCTGTGCAGGACAGGATGTAGGCGCCATCGCGGAACACCGCCAGCGTCTGAATGGACTGTCCCGCAGGGATTAGGGAAGCGTCGAGCCGGAATGCGATGATCAGCGGCTCGGTGATCGTGGCCGGCGGCGCTGTGATGTCGACCTGCTGCCCGACGAAGCTGTAGGCGGGCGGCGACGTGACGTCGCTCGGTCCGTCCTCGATGGTGATGAAGCCGCCTTGTGGGGAGGCGATGGCAGTCTCGACTGGATCGGTCGGAGTGGCTCCGTCATCCTCGACATCGGTGGTCACGGGCGGGTCGCCCGGTGAGACGTTGGCGGAAACGGTCTCTCCGATGGGCTCGATCGTGTTCGCGATCGCGAGACTATGACCACCCCCGGCGGACACGGCATCTACGCTACTGATCCCGACGACCCTCTCCGGAGTCGATGTCACCGACCCCGTGCTATAGCCGAGACCTAGCTGGCCCGACGTGTTCAACCCCCATGCCCACGCAGTGCCATCCGAGCGGAGGGCGAGGGAGAACGAGAACCCCGAAGACACTGCGGTGACGTCAGCAAGACCCTCGATCCGCGTGGGTGTCGTGCAGGTGTAGCACGGAGCGTTTCCCAGTACTCCCCAACCGTTGACTCCCCAACCCCAGACGGTCCCGTCAGCGCGCACCGCGAGGGCGTAGCTCGCGGCGGCGCTTAGCTGATCGACGCTCGTCAGACCCTGAACCTGTGCTGGCGAGTGATGGTCAACGACGAGGCCATCGCCGAGCTCGCCTGCCGAGTCGCTTCCCCAAGCCCATACGGTACCGTCCGACCGCAAGGCGAATGAGGCTATTCCACCAGCGGAGATAGCGGTAACGCTGCCGATCCCCTCCACGAGCACCGGCGCGAAGCAAGATGGGGAGCATGTGTTGGTGCCGATCTGACCGAACCGATTATCCCCCCACGCCCACACGGTCCCGTCAGATCGCAGCGCCATCGAGTGGCCGCCTGCGGAGATCGCCACAACGCTTGCGAGACCTGGCACTTTGAGTGGCGTGCTGCAGGAGTT
>CAVZMG010000005.1:0-1455150 GCA_963776425.1 uncultured Actinomycetes bacterium
ATACCAAATCTCCGTTTACTGGCTTGCGCCACTCTATATATTTCATATCTGGCAGCAGTCTACACCCTTTGCCAGGCCCAATGGTTAAGAACTTGCGAAGAGAGTTTAAGTTCTCCTTAAATCTCAGCAGTGTCATTCGACCTCTGGGTGACTGTCACCCTTCTGGGGCGCACGGCCCGCGCGACTCACATGGTTGCGCCTAAAGAGCGGTGACAGTCACTGTCTGTGGAGTGGATGGGTAGGTGGAGTGTGTTGAGACAGTGACAGTCACCGCACTGGACAGGAAAATATCAGTAGCTGTATAATCGATTGTATCACATCATGACCTCCCCATGTGATACCGTCTGTCATACCGTTAACGGGGCTGACGCCCAATTCTGCTCGCGTGCACCAAGCATTACACAACCGAAGGAGAAACGAACCATGCAACGTAAGTGGATGTATGTGGCTGTTTTGAGTTTGTGTCTGTTTCTTGCTACCGCTGGCGTGGCGGCGGCCCATGATCCTGATGTGGGGGCGGGTTTTTCCAACGGTGGCGTCGTTGGAACTTATGCGGTCATCTCGCAGATCCTAACGTTGGGGCGATTGGGCTATGTGACTTTGACGACACGGACGCTTTTACCTGCAACGTCACGGTCAATGCGCCTGGGGAGAAGAAGGACCGTATGGTCTTCCCGATCTCCAGCAGCGGAACTTATTCGCTGACCACAGCAGGCATCGGCCTCGGCGCCGGAGGAGCAAAAGGGCCGGACGGCCCGACGACCAATCTGGTCAATTTCTTATCGTCAGCGGGGCCAACGTCGTCGGCCACAACCTGCTGGCGACGCAAATCGATAGTTCCTCGCCCGATGGCAGCGGTGGCACGAGTCATAGCGTCCTCAAGCGGTTGCCTGATATGGGCAATGTCGAAGGCGGCTTCTCTGATGCGAGCGTCGATGGCGTCTATTCGCTAATCGTCGCCCTTTGGACCAGGCATAGCCAGCGTCTGCCACATGGATGGCGCAGGCAGCTTTGCTTGTGGTTTCACCGTCACCGTTCCAGACGAAAAGGGTCGATCCCAATGGTGACGATCACCAACAGCGGCGAATATACGGTCACCAGCGAGGGCATGGGTTCCGTCCATTATGTCAACACAGCGCCCGGACGGCACCACCCAAGAGGGCTATGACGACTTTGTTGTCAGCGCCGCCGAAACCGAAGGCCCCTTTGCCGTTGTCACCGAATTGACCGATCCTCGGCCGCGACCCCGGTCAGAATGGAGGGCTGAATGTGAGGATTTTGCACCGCTTGCCCGACCTGGCTGACACGTCGGATATGAGCAGCACTGAGAATATGACTGACACCACCAGCAGTCAATAAGCAGTAGATACACAGTAGATACCCACGAGGGCGGACGGGGTGACGAGCCAGCTTGAGTGACTGTCACCCCCTGTGCCTACCCTTCCAATCTATTTACAACCGATATTTACAACCGAAAGAGCAACGAACCATGCAACGTAAGTGGATGTATGTGGCTGTTTTGAGTTTGTCGATGATGTTGATGGGCAGTGGCATTGCCGCCGCCCATGACCCCAGAGGAGGCGGCGGGCTTTTCCAACGCCAGCCTGGTTGGAACCTATGCCGAGATCGCCATAACGGCTGATGTGGGGGCGATTGGCATTTGTAACATGGACGGCGAGGGGGGGTATACCTGTACCTCGATCGCCAACGTGCCTGGGCAGAAGAAGGATCGCCTGGTCGTGCCGTTGACCTCGACGGGAACTTATACGCTGACCGCCAGCGGCGTCGGCATAGCGTCTGGTGTGCAAACGGCCCCCGACGGCTCGACCAGCAGCGGCAGCAATCTCTTCGCCGTCACCCATGCCAGCGCCATCGGTCACAACCTGCTGGCGACCCAACTCGACAGCGGTTCAGCCCGCAAAGATGGCAGCGCCGATCATGGTGTGCTGAAGCGGCTGCCGGATATGGGCAACGTCGATGGCGGCTACTCCAATGCCAGCGTCGATGGCGTCTATGCCCTGACCGCGCCGGTTGGGCCGGCAGTGGCGGGGGTCTGCAATATGGATGGCATGGGCAGCTTTACCTGTACCTTTACCGCCGCCTTTGCCGACGAAAAGGGTGCGATGCAGACGATCACGATTGAGGACACCGGCGAATATACGGTCACCAGCGAGGGCATGGGAACCGTCCATTTTGTTCAACACCTTGCCCGACGGCTCAACGGGAGAGGGTACTGACAACTTTATCGTCAGCGCCGCCGAAACCGATGGCCCCTTTGCCATCGTCACCGAAATCACCGATCTCGGAGGCAGCGGCGACGAAAATCGCACGCTCAGTGCGACGATCTTGAGCCGCTTGCCCGACCTCGCCGACACGTGGGCTATGACTGACACGACTAGCGGGCAATAAGCAGAAGTACAAGAGGGTAAGTTACATGGGGCATAGGGGGGAATTCTCGCCTATGCCCTGGCGCTGCACGGTCAGCCGCCAGGACGCGCTCTGAATCGACTCATAGCCTCTCGCACAACAACTCCTCACAGCGCGGCCAAGATCGCCGGCAGGGTCGGCGGAAGTGTGACTGGTGATGGTGTCCAAAATGGTGTTGGCAGCGACGCGCACTGCGGCGGAATGGCGCACCGCTTGCGGCGGCAGGTCAAAGAGGGCGGCGTGCAAGGCCGTCACCGCCTCGATAAAGCTCGTCTTATCGGGCAGGCCGGAGAGACGGCGATGCTCCTGCCGAGATCGCGCAATTCCAGCGCGGCGACCTCCTCTGGATCATAGCGCAGCCCGGATGAGCGAAGGGCTAGGCTATAAAAGGCGGCCAGATGGCGCTGGACGGCGGCCATGTCATGCTCTTTGGGAACCCAGGCCGCTGATCCGCGGGCAATGTGATAGGCCGCTGTCCACGATTGCGGAAAGGGAATGCGAAATTGCGCCTCGCCCAATTGCACAATCAAGCGCAAGAGCCGCAGCCAAGCGTGGTCATAATAGGCTTTCCACCCCTCCACTTCGGTATGGGCGACGGCGGTGGGGTCAAATTGAAAGGTGGTGGCGGGCATGGTGACGGTCATCTCTGGTGGGCTGTCAAGGGCTTTGCAACGAACGCCGGTGGCTGATGGCATAGCCGAGCCAGGGGAGAAGCTGGTTAGGTGTCCCCGCCGGTGGTGGCGGAATCGCCGCGCCGCTTTGGGCATGGCGACGCTGCACCTCCAGCATCAGGCTGCGCTCGCCCTGGCGCATGGCCCACTCATGGTTGGCGGCGAAGATGGGCTTGAAGATGAAAGAGAAGTTCTTCAAAAGGGGCTTGTTGGCCTCAATCTTCCAGTCATAGGTCATGCTCACCCACTCGCCCTCTTGGGCAAATGTCCAGATGCCGCGCCCGACAAAATCCCCCTGCGCCACCAGGGTGAAGCCGGTGGCCGATAGCTCTGTTACCTCGAATTGCCAGCGCAAGGTATAGGGCAGCCAGCCTTTGGTATAGAGTGACACACGTTTGCCAAGCCCCTGCGCATCGCCCTGTGCCAGCACATTCACCGCCAAATAGACCGAAGGCCACCGACGCGCCAAACTTGCGGCGTCCTCAATAATCGCCGCGACCTCGGCCATCTGCGCCTGGATGCGCCAGTGGGTGATGAAGTGATATTCGTTGCTCGCCAATGGGAACCCCTCACCTGTTTCGTGATGTATTTCGCGATCAGAAACTGGGGCCATTATCGCGCTCAATAAATGATGCGCGCAAGCTCAGTTTCGGGGGGAGCAGAGGCGGAGAGGAGAGAATCGCGCCCAGAGACCCAGGGGGAAAGACAGAGAGATGCCTACGGCATGACATACTCACTTGGTCTGTCACCCCGCAGGGGATAGAGCCAACCTTGTGCAGTCGGAATGTAGGTGATGTCGCCTGCCCACTTCTGGTTCGGTCGTGTTGCTGAAAACTGCTTGGTTGAGCAGATTTTCGGCGACAGGTAAGCTGTGTTGACTGTGAGTCGTCTGCAGACGTTGGCGTCGCTTGCATTTGCCTCGCAGCTCCGGCCAAGTGCATTAACCGTTCTACCCGCTGCTTGCAACATTTCCAGCCTTCAGCTCGCAACTGGGCATGGATGCGCGGACTGCCATAGGTGCCGTGACTTGTCCGATGCACGCGGTCTATCGCCTGACTCAACTGCTGATTCTCGAGTTGGCGTGGTGTTGTTACACTTTGCTGTTGATGCCAGCAGTAGTACCCGCTCACCGACACACCCAACGCTCGACACAACATTGCCATAAGGGATAGGTCGCTGCTTTCGGCTTTTCATAAAGGCAAACTTCATTTCGGCCCTTGTGAAAAGATGACCATGGCTTTTTTTAAGATATCTCGTTCTTGCCGCAGGATTTCGTACTTCCCGCCGCAAGCGTCTTAGCTCGGCTTCTTCTGTCTTCAAGGTTGCCAGTCTCTCTGCCCCTCTCCCCCCTGGGCCTCTGCGCCTCCGGGCGCGATTCTCTTCTATCCCCTTTGGGAGCCTACAGCCACGAGGCCGGGGGCGGGAAGAGTTGCGTGTGGTACTTGGCAAAGAGGGCCACAAGCTTGCCCATGTCGGGCGGGCCACCCACAGGCATGGCGGCAAGCTCTTGAAAAGAGGCTTCGACGTTAGCGGCGGGGGTGGAGAGCCAGACCATTTTGCTGCGCGGTGGCGCCGATATTGCGCAAACCGTGTGTCGTTCCGCAGGGAAGTAGATCACTGACCCACTCTGCGCCGGGTAGATTTGCCCATCGACATAGACCTCAAACTCGCCTTCGATGATGTAGCCGTACTCATCTTCTTGCTCCTGGCGGTGGGGCGGCACAAACATGCCGGGGGGCGTCACCACCTCAAAGATATAGGCATTGCCGGCGGTTTCGGCGCCGCCGAGGATAACAAAGAAGTCATGGCCGAGGACGTTGAGCTTGCGCGATTGACCTTCATGGACGATGGTTGCTGCGTTGCTGGTTGCGGCTTTGAGTGTGCTAGACATGGTAAGTTCTCCTATTTTTGTGTGCAAGAGTTGTGGGTTGATGAAGCTGCTTGCTGCCCCAAGTATAGGGCGGGGGACGGGGTGGGGGATATAGGGTAAATGCCCTATTTTTGTTGATGGGGGTGGGGCAAAGGGCAGAGAGGTGACAGGCACTTTTGGGAGTGCCAGTCACCCACTATCGCCCTAGGCGGTGTCAACGGGCACAGCACGTTGCGATCAAAGCGCAAGAAAGTTATGCTCTTACGCATACTTTAACCAATGATGATCAATCATCCTCCCTGCAAATGCTTTCACGCCTCTCTAACAGCGCTGGCGGTTAGCCCAGAAAGAACCACCCGTGACCTTCGACCTCACACCCCTACAGTATTTGCTGATCGCCCTGGCTGCCCTCGCCGCCGGGATTGTCAACGCCCTCGCCGGCGGTGGAACGCTCATCACCTTCCCCACCCTCTCGGCGATGGGCATCAGCAAGGTTGTCGCCAACATCACCAACACCGTCGCCCTTTGCCCCGGCTATTTTGGCGCAACGCTGGCCCAAGCGGACGCCCTCAAGGATCAACAGTCGCGCGTGCGGCTGCTTGTGCCGGTGGGCATCGTCGGCGGTCTGGTCGGCGGCGTGCTGCTGTTGCGCACCAACGAAAAGGTCTTTAGCCAGATTGTCCCCTACCTCATCCTGCTCGCCACGGGGCTGCTCGCCTTTCAAAACATCATCCGCAAATGGCTTGTGCAGCACGCCGCCAAAGCGGGTCACACCGGCGAAAACCATGTGCTTGCGGTCATTATGATCTTTCTCGCCTCGATCTATGGCGGCTATTTTGGCGCGGGCCTCGGCATCATCCTGACGGCTATTGGCTGGCCTGGCGGCTCACCTACGAGACGAGGGAGCGCATCATAGGGGCAACGACGAACGAAAATGTCGCCGTCACCCGTGACCGGCGCGTCGATCCGAACGACGCGTACCTCGGTCGCTACCCACCCTTCTACCGACGCGTCAGGAGCGACCCGAACGCAGCCCACGTCTTTCTCGCCGGCGGAGATGCCGAGCCACGGGTCAGTGCGCTCTTACGGCGCACCGGCTACACGCGAATCGAGGCGGGCGGATTCGTCGTCTACGTCCCTCCGGGCACTCGACGTATGGGCGGTGCGCGACCGATCGGAGTCCGCGTCCCTTGGTGAACGTCAGGCGAGTGCCTCCACCGCAGCCTCAGCTCGCGCGGTCAAGGCTCGCGCGGCGGCGATCGTCGGCCTCTGCGGGTTCACTGCGATTGCGTTGCCGACGAGCACTCGCATCGGCCGTCGCGGCCAGAGCTGACGCGTGGCTACCAGCCGGATCGGAATGAGCGGCACGCCGTGTGCAAGCGCGAGCCTCGCGGCGCCACGCATCCAGACGCGATTGCCAGCAGGCTTCGATGTCCCGCGCGGGAACATGCCGAGCACCTCGCCCGCCATCAGCAACTCGCCTGCTCGGCTCGATCGCGCCCGTATCGCCGTTCCCGCGGGCGACCGGGAAGGTGCCGTAGGCCTCCATCGCCCAGCGAATGCCCGGGTAACGCCAGAGCTCGGCCTTGGCCATGAACCGGGACCCGCCTAGGGGTTGCGATGCAGAGAAACCATGGATCGATCAGCGACTCGTGATTCGCGACGAGGATGCAGTGGACCGAGCTAGGGGCACATGCTCGGCGCCACGCAGATCGACGCGGTAGAGCCGCGTCAGGAGTCGCCGCATGCGGAGCCGCTCCGAAATGTCCCAGAGGATCACCCCGCGCCCACTACTCGAGAGCGAGCATGGCAAACGAGACAGCGGCGGTGACGATTGCGACCGGCGCTCCGACCACCGGCCACGCGCCGCTTGGCTGACCGACACGGAACGGGCTGCGAGACGCTCATCGTCGAAACACTATTTCCAACCCGTGAGAACATGTGTTCCTACGTCGCGAGTCGAGCCTCACGCGTTCGTAAGGCACTCAAGGGCACTCTCTGACCAGGGCGGGGGCCAGGAGGTGGAGCCCGCCGCTCGCCTCGCAGCTGCGAGTTAGCGCTGGCGCGCAAAACCTACCTCCGGGGTGTTTCACCTCGTGATCGCGCTAGAAGCGTCGTTAGTGCCACCGCATGAGCGCCCGGTCTATCGCTCGACGTTGCGCGAGCGAACATCGTGGCGCGCACCCGGCTTCAAGGTCGTGGGGCCGAAAGTGCTAGGTCATCGGCACCTGGCGCAGCACCTTTGGCGTGATCAGGTCGAGGATCTCCGCCAGAGTGTCGCCCGTCGCCGTGATGCCGTGGTTCCGCAGGCCGATCACTGCATGGGCCGGATCCGGCTCTCGATCGATCAGCTCGGCCACGCTCTCAGCGAGCTCCTGCGTCCCGCACGGATAGTTCACGTCGGTCGCGGGAATGCCTTCCATCCACGCGTGGACATGCAGGATCGCTCCCACGTCGGGATGCGCCTGGTAGATCATCCAGTGCTCGATCGCGTCGACCGACACCCGGCGCGGCTCGATCGCGGGCGGAACGCTGATGATCATCTTCGCGTTCGGCTCGTCGTAGCCGGTCACCATCAGGATGTCCCTCCCCGCGACGTCGAGCTGGGTCTTGTCGACGCCGCTCGCACTCATCCAGAATCGCGTCGCATCCTTCCGGGCAGAGAGGTTGCCGTACGACAGCCCCCCGACCTGATACAGCCTCATCACATGGCGAAGGTCCCGCTCGTCGAGGAACTCGTGCACGGGGAACGGGGCTGGCAACAGGTCGAGCTCGCCCATTCGCTTCCCTGCAGCACGGATGTCGGCAGTGATCTCGTCTCCGGCCCAGAGCTCGGGCTCGAGATCGGTGACGAACTCGTTGTCGATGACGAGCTTCGATTTCGCTAGCGGAGCGAGCCGTTCGAAGACCTCGGCCGGGTCGTCGGAGATCTTGTAGGTGCCCCGCTCCATTGTCGTGAACCACACGCCTTCTCCCGGAACATGCAGCACGACGACGTTCGCGAGCGTGCGCACGAGCATCGGGTAGCTGGTCCTGAGCACGTCGTCGGGCGCCGCGTCGAGCTCGTAGAACGAGGCCGAGTACGTCCCCCGCGACGCACGACGAAACGCTTTCGGGTTCTCCGCACCGAACATGTTGAGCACGAAATCGGCATCTGCCACGTCGTCCACGCGCCCGAACCCGTCGCGTTCGAACTCGGCAGCCACCGACTCAACCCACGCCTCGTGTGAGGGCGAGGTGGCTGTTCCCCAGATCGAGTACTTGTGCATGGGCGGAAGTCTACCCCCGGTTAGCGGAAGAGATCGCGCTCCCGAGGCATCACGAGCTCCAGCGCAGTCCCGGAGCCACGGACGTCGGCTCCACGCACGATCGCCGCCGGAACGAGGGCAGCCTTGCCCATCACGAGGCCCGCCGCGCTCGCGAGATGGTCGGCGACTGCGATCTGCGTCGCCTGGAGCTCGCGACCGAGCGCGTCCGTTTCCCCCCTGAGATCGAGCACTGAGACCGCGCCCGCCACGCCGATTGCCACCTCGGCCTGGCCCTCGCGGAACGGGCGGCCGAAGGTATCGCTCACGATCACGCCGACGTCCACGCCCGCCAGACCCATCACACGGCTGCGGAGGCGCACAGCGGACGCGTCGGGATCGATCGGAAGCAGTACGACAGACCCGTCCTCAGGTGCATTGGACGCGTCGACTCCGGCCGACGCGCAAACGAACCCGTGGTGTGTCTCGGCGATGACGAGCGGAGGACGGGAGCGCACGACCTCGCGGCTCTCGCGCAGGATCACCTCGACCTGGCGCGGATCACCGTCCGGCCCTGCGAGCTCGATCGCCCGAGCGCTCGGGACGACATCCGCAAGGCGCACGATCCGCCCCTCGACCTTCGATACCGCCTTCTGCGCTACGACCAGAACGTCACCGTCGACGAGTCCACCGGCAGCGCCGGCGGCCGAATGGAGCAAGAGCCCAAGGTCGTCCCCCTCGCGGAGGAGCGGCACCCCACGGAGTGGGATCACGCGCACTTCGTCGACCGGCCTCACCGTGCCGCCTCCAGCACCATGAAGGCAAGCCGCTCTGCAGCGGCACGGTCCGTCATCAACGTCTCGGCAACGACCAGGGGGGTGCCGGCGTCGCACCCTGCGTCCGCGTGATCGACCACGAGAATGTCGACGAGCCCCTTGTAACAGTCTGTTACATGGCGCGGGGTCGTTCCTCCCGCCAGACGCTCGAGCATCCGGTCGAGCGGCCCCTTCACCGCCCTACCGCCGACGAGAGGGCTGACGGCGATCAGCGGAGCCGAGCGTGCCGCAACTGCGTCCCTAACTCCCGGTACGGCGAGGATCGGAAGGATGCTGAGATAGGGATTGCTCGGGGCGAGCACGAGCGTCTCGGCAGTGCGAATCGCCTCGACGACCCCGGCGGCCGGCGCCGCCTCGGCTGCCCCGCGGTACTCGAGGGCGCTCACGTCGTCGCGATGGCCACGTGCGACGAACCACTCCTGGAAGGAGAGCCAGCCGATCTTCTCGGCGAGCACGCGGGTGCGCACCGGGTCATCGGTCACCGGCAGGAGCCGGGAGGGCACGCCCGCCTGCTCGGAGAGGCGCGCGGTCACCGCCGAGAGAGGGTTGCCCACTCGCAGCGCGGCCGATCGCACGAGATGGAGACCGATGTCGAGGTCACCGAGCGCGAACCATGCTTCTCCGCCCCAGGCTCGCGCCGACTCGAGGGCCCGCCAGCTCTCGCCCGCGCGACCCCAGCCGCGCTCTGTGTCGCTCAGACCGGCAAGCGCGTAGAGGACGCTGTCGAGATCGGGTGAGACATGGAGACCGAGAATCTCCTCGTCGTCACCGACGTTGCCGATTACCGTCAGCTCGCCCGGCGAGACGACGCCTTGCAGGCCGACCGCGAGCTTCGCGCCGCCTACACCACCGCAGAGCAGCGTGATCGAACCGCCCACCACGCCTCTATCCCGCGAACTCCACCTCGACCGAGCCGACGGGAGCGAGCTCGAATCGCTGAGCTCGACCCGGCTCGACCGAGATCGCAGGGACGATCGAGCCGGTGATCACAATGTCCCCTTCGTCGAGGGCCGCACCGGCCGCCGCGAGACACTCGACGACGTGAAGGACGATGTCCGTCAACTCGCCGACCGCATTGGCTGGGTGAGCGATTGCGTGACTCTCGACGCCGTCGACCGAGACCCGACCACGAAGCCGCGCGAGGCTGACAGCATCCGCGTCAACCCAGGGCCCGAACAGCACGTGCCGAAGGAAGACGCCCTCGGCGACGATCTCCTCGAGCTCGACGAATGGCCTGTCGATGTCGATCAGCTCGATTGCTGGCGCGACGGCGGCGACGGCAGCCGCCACCTGCGCCGGCGCTGCGCCGGGCGCCAGCCGCGAGCCCAAACGAAGGGCGATCTCCGGTTCGAGCATCGGCTTCGCCCAACCGGCGAGCGAGACGACCGAGCCGCTCGCCCGCACCGATCCGGCGGGGATGAAGCCGACCACCGGCGCACACACCCCGACAGCCTCGAGCAGCGCAGGGCTCGTGAACCCGACCTTCCAGCCCAGCATCTGCAGGCCGCCGTCCAGGAGGTACTGCCTTCGCGCGAGCTGGCGCTCCATCCCGCGCGCGACGTTGCCGTCCTCCCACACCGCGCCGATCGTGGCTTCCTGCACGCTCATAGACGAGCAGCCTACGGGAGCCGCGGAGACCACAGCGCGGACAGCACGCCCGCGCCAACGAGCAGGATCGCCGCGACGCCAAGAAACATCGCGGTGACCTCCCGTGTCCCCGGCACCCGACCGAGGCTCGACCCGAGACGGGAGTAGGCCGACTCGACCGCCTGCGCCGATTGCGCCTCGAAGAACGTGCCACCGGTGCGATCGGCGATTGCCTTCAGCGTTACTGGGTCCGGTGGCACCGGAATCGGATCGCTGAAGCCGAAGCCTCCGATCCCACGGTCGATCGTCCCTTCCGGGGTGCCGAGAGCAACTGTGAAGACGGGGATGCCCGCCACCTTGGCGCGATCCGCCCCCTCGAGCGGCTGCAGGACGCCGCGTGTCTGAGAGCCGTCGGAGAGGAACAGGATCGAGACCGGGCCTAGCGTTCCTTCGGTCGCGTCGGCAACAGTCGTGTACGCAATCGTCTGTGCCGGCCCGTTGCCGCCTCCGATCGTGCCGACCGCCTGCTGGCCGAGCTCGACGGCAGCTGCGAGAGCATCACCGATCGCCGTCCCGCGTCCGGTCGACGAGAATCCCCCGAGCGTGTCCACGGCCTGTCGGACGAGATCGCGGTCGGTCGTCGGCGGCGTCGCGACCTGCGGCTCGGCCGCGAAGACGATAAGACCGACGCGCACGCGCTTCGGCACCTTGTCGAGGAATGTGCGTACCGCCGTCTGAGCGGCGCCGAGACGCGACGGCTTGACGTCTTCTGCGTACATCGATCCCGAGACGTCGATCACGAGCACAACCGTCGCCTCCTCGCGGGGAATCAGCGTGCGCACACCGGGGCGAGCGAGCGCCAGCGTGGTCGCGGTGAGCGCGAGGAGTACGAGCCCGAGAGGTGCGTACCGCCGCCAGAGGCTCGCACGGCCGACCACCGAAGCAAGCACGTCGATGTTCGTGAACGCGAGCGAATAGCGCATCTTGCGCCGCTCGGTGAGCACGTAGATGCCGACCGCGATCGGGACGGCGAGCAACGCGATCAGGAACAGCGGTCGAGCGAAGCTCATTGCCTCAGACTCCCTTGGCGCAGACAGCGCCGACCTGGACTATGACCCGCGCGCTCCCCAGCGCTCCGGTGCGAACGACGGCTGCTGCAGCCGCCTGCGTCACGACGAGCCGGGCCGAAACGGCGGCGGCAAGCGCCGTCGCCGGCGGCTGTGGGGTGAAGAACCCGAGCGCATGCGAGCTGCCGACCAGCTGCTCGCCCCGCGCACAGCGTTGCGTGATCGTTCGCGTTTGGGCAGGTCTGAGCCGTACGTCGGTCACGCGCCGCACGGTTGGCGCACCGACGGGAAATACCGCGGCGACCGCTGTGGGGATGCGTTCGCCGCCGCTTCCCGGGATGCAGCCGAGATGGGGGCGGAACGAAGGAGCCGGCGAAGACGCGCCGACGTACGACGCGACGAAGACGACGGCGCGCGCCGTCGTGACGCCGGGATTGACCGGACTGCCCGACCTGCCGAGAAACGCGACATCGACGGCAGGGTCGCTCACCTCCACGTCGATACCGCCGACGACATGCCCATCAGGACACGAGAGCTGGAACTCGACGCGTGGGCGTGGCACGCCCGAGCCGACGGGCACGACCACCCACGGCCCTGCGACCTGAACGCACACCTGAAGCCCGTCGCACTCGTGAGTGGCGGCGCCAGCCTGGCCGACAGCCACAGCCGCGACCACGGAGCTGACAGCCAGCAGCCAGCACGCGGCGTCCCCGTCTCACGCCGCCCTCCGGAACCAGAGTGCGGAGAGCGCGAAGCCAGCGAGCAAGAACAGCGCCGCACCCGCAGCCACCACGTTCGTGATCTCGCGGGACTCACGCTTCTTGCCGAGCCGCGAGCCGAGGTTGTCGTACACGGCGCTGAGCGTCTTTGCGTCCGTCGCAGTGTAGAACTCGCCGCCGGTTCCGGCCGCGATCTGCTTCAGCGCAGCGGGCGTGGGTGGCACCTGAATTGTCCGCTTGTAGCCGCCCGTGAGCGTTTCCTCGACGACACCCGCAGCCGTGCCTACGAGGACGGTGTAAACCGGGACTCCCAGCTCCTTGGCCTTTGCAACTGCGTCCTGCAGAGACGTCTCGCCGCCGTCCTGGGTGCCGTCGGAGATAAGCAGGACCGACGTCGGTGGGATCGACTCGCCATCCGCGGTGCGCTGCCGCTGGCCAAGGCTGGTCGAGAGGACGATCGCATCACCGAGCGCCGTTCCCTCACCAGGCTTCAGGGAGTCGAGCGCCGTCTTCACGAGCGTCCGGTCCGCCGTGGGCGGCACAGCGACGCCCGCTCTGCTCGCAAACCCGACGACGCCGATCTTGAACCTCTCTGGAACCTCGTCGACGAACTCCTCGGCGGCACCGCGGGCAGCCCCCAGGCGAGTCGGCGCAACGTCGGCTGCCTTCATCGACCGAGACGTGTCGATCGCGAGCACAACTGTTGCCTCCTCGCGCTTGACGGTGAGCGTCGCGTGCGGTCTCGCGACGCCGACGATCATCGCCGCGAGAGCGACGAGCAGCACTGCGATGGGAATGTGACGACGACGCCCTGGAGCGCGATCCACGACGTTCGGCATTAGGGCGGGGTTCCCGAAGCGCGCGGAGAACGCGCGCCGACCGCGGTCTCGCCACACGTAGAGGCCCACGAGCAGCGGGACAACGATCAGCCCTACGAGCGCAAGTGGGGTCTGGAAGCTCATAGCCGGGACCGCCGGAGGAAGATCGCGAGCGCGCGCAGCCAGTCGCCGGAGGTCGCGAGGACGACGTGGCGCACACCGGCGGAGGCAAGCGTGGTCGCGAGCCGCCCGCGCTCTTCGGCCGCCGCAGTTGCGAACCGATTCCTCAGCTTGCGGTCGCGCGTGTCGACGCGGAGCTGCCGACCGGTCTCAGGGTCGACGAGCCACAACTCGCCGGCGTCCGGCAGCTCCTGCTCGCGCGCGTCACGGATCTCGACTGCGATCACGTCGTGGCGTCCCGCAAGCTGCAGGAGCGGTTGGCGCCAGTCGAGCGGTCCCCGGAAATCCGTCACGATGACGACGAGCGACCGCTGCCGCGCCAGGGCGCCCGTACGGGTAAGCGCCTCGCCGAGCGAGGTCGCACCGGTACGGTCGGCCGGTCGTTCGTCGCGGAACGACTCGAGCAAGCCGAGCAGGCCCAGACGGCCCTGGCGGGGAGGCCTGACCTGCGGCGCAGCATCGCCGAACGTCGTCACACCGAGCCGATTGCCGCGCCGGGTCGCGAAATGCCCGACGGCTATTGCGACTCCCTCGGCGACATCGGCCTTGCGACGATCGGCTGTCCCGAACAGCATCGACGGGGAGACGTCGAGCGCGAGCCACGTGACGAGCACCCGCTCGGCGAACGTCGCGCGAACGTGCGTCTCTCCCGTCCGCGCCGTCACGTTCCAGTCGATGCGCCGGACGTCGTCGCCGGGCGCATACGGGCGGATCTGCGCGAGATCGCTCCCGTCGCCGTGCACCGCGGAGCGGAAGTCGCCCGCGAGCAGCCCTGTCATCCGCCGACCGATCTGCACGTCCAGGGCACGAATGACCGCATCCGGCAGCGGGCCTGGCCCCGGGCGCTCGGGCGCATTCGGCGCGACGATGAGTGGCTGCGAGCTCACGCCGCCGTCGTTGTCCGCGCCAGGTCGATTTCGGGAACCGGGATCTTCGCAATCACTGCGTCGAGGATGCTGTCGGGGCTCACCTCCTCGGCGAGTGCCTGGTAGCTGAGCACGAGCCGATGGCGGAAAGCGTCCTTGACGAGCGCCTGCACGTCCTCGGCGAGGACGAACTCGCGGCCGCGGACGAGCGCAAGGCTGCGCGCGGCCTGGATCAGGCTGATAGGCCCCCGCGGGCTCGCGCCGAACGAGACGTAGCTTGCGAGCTCGGGGAGCCCACGCTCGGCCGGTGCCCTGGTTGCGCTCGCGAGCGTCACTGCATAGCTCACGAGCGACGGATCGACGTAGATCGAGCGCGCCGCGCGCTGCAGGCCGATGAGGTCGTTGAGCGTCAGGGTCTCGCGGATTTCGGGTGCATCGACGAGCTGGCGTTGAACAATCGTGAATTCCTCGTCCCGCGCCGGGTAGTCGATCAGGATCTTCAGCATGAAGCGGTCGACCTGCGCCTCGGGCAGTGGATAGGTGCCCTCGGACTCGATCGGGTTCTGCGTCGCCATCACGAGGAACGGGCTCGGCACCGGGAACGTCGTCTTCCCGATCGTCACCTGCCGCTCCTGCATCACCTCGAGCAAGGCGGACTGCACCTTCGCCGGTGCGCGGTTGATCTCGTCCGCGAGGAGGAAGTTGCAGAAGACCGGGCCTAGCTCGGTGTCGAACGACCCCTCGCCGGGACGGTAGACCCGTGTTCCAATGAGATCAGACGGTACGAGGTCGGGCGTGAACTGCACACGAGCGAACGAGCCGCCCAGAACGCCGGCCGTCGTCTTGATCGTCAGCGTTTTCGCGAGCCCCGGCACTCCCTCGATCAGCAGGTGCCCCTGGGCGAGAAGGCTGATCAGAACGCGCTCGAGCATTGCGTCCTGGCCGGCGATCACGCGCCGGATCTCGAACAGCGCCTGCTCGAGGCGATCCCTGGCCTCGAGCGGGGTTGGAACGGGGACGGCGTCCGGCTCGTTCACGTGAGGCTCCTTTGGCTCGAGAGGTGCCTACAGCTAAGCACCTGAAGCTTGGACCCGCCTGGGAATCACCCCATCGAGGCCCTGGGATCGATGGAAGCGAGCCAGCTAGAGCCGTCGCGACAACCGCGCCACCGGCTACCGCTACCGCGGAGACCCCGACCGGCTACGTTTCAGCAGATGGATCGTTGCTGCAACGGCCAGGAAAGCGCTGGGAGCTCGCGGGCCCTTTCGCCAAGCTCCTCGACTCTGACGGGTACAGAATACGGCGGAGATGCCGCCAGCCGCCCGCAAGCTGCGTTCGGACGACGACGCGTCCCCGCGACGCGGCGGAGCAACGGCACGGGCCACAAGTTGCCGCTCGGTCGGCGAGGATTAGCGGCGTGACGACAGACACGCAACGAGAGACAGACTCGGGGATCGCGATCAAGCCGCTTTACACGATCGCCGACGTGCCGGCGCCGACGGCTGACGCACCCGGGGAGTTCCCCTTCACCCGGGGCCCCTATCGCGACATGTATCGCGGGCGCCCGTGGACGATGCGCCAGTACGCGGGCTTCGGCTCGGCCGAGGAGACGAACGAGCGCTTCCGCTATTTGCTCGGCAAGGGCCAGACGGGCCTCTCGGTCGCGTTCGACCTGCCGACCCAGCTCGGGTACGACTCCGACGACCCGCGCGTTCTCGGCGAGGTCGGTCGGACGGGAGTCGCGATCGACTCGCTGCCCGACATGGCGCGCCTGCTCCGCGAGATCCCGCTCGACAAGGTATCGACCTCGATGACGATCAACGCACCCGCAAGCCTGCTGCTCCTCCTCTACGAACTCGTGGCGGAGAGCCAGGGGGTGAGCGGCGACAGGCTGCGCGGCACCGTCCAGAACGACATCCTCAAGGAGTACGCCGCCCGCGGGAACTACATCTTCCCGCCGAAGCCCTCGATGCGGCTCACCACCGACCTGTTCGCCTACTGCGCTGAGCGGATCCCCAGTTGGAACACGATCTCGATCTCCGGCTACCACATCCGCGAGGCAGGCTCGAGCGCCGCGCAGGAGATCGCGTTCACGCTTGCGAACGGACTTGCGTACTGCCAGGCCGCCATCGACGCCGGCCTCGACCCCAACGTCTTCGGGGAGCGCCTCTCCTTCTTCTTCAACGCGCACAACCACTTCTTCCAGGAGGTCGCGAAGTTCCGTGCCGCTCGTCGGATGTGGGCCACGCTCCTCTCCGAGCGCTTCGGCGTGACGAACCCGAAGGCGCTCGCGCTCCGCTTCCACGCGCAGACCGGCGGCTCCACGCTCACGGCACAGCAGCCGGAGAACAACATCGTGCGCGTGGCGATCCAGGCGCTCTCGGCCGTCTGCGGTGGCACGCAGTCGCTCCACACGAACGGGTTCGACGAGGCGCTAGCGCTTCCGACCGAGCACGCGGCGAAGATCGCTTTGCGCACGCAGCAGATCATCGCCGCGGAGACGGGGGCGACCGATACAGCCGACCCGCTTGCCGGCTCGTACCTGATCGAATCGCTCACCGACGAGCTCGAGCGGCTCGCACTCGAGCTCGTCGAGCGCATCGACGACGCAGGCGGTGCGGTCGAGGCGACCGAGCAGGGCATCGTGCAGCGCGAGATCGAGGAGGCCGCGTTCCGCTGGCAGCGTGACGTCGAGTCCGGCGCACGCGTGATCGTCGGTGTCAACGAGTTCATCGAGCCGGACGACGCCGAGATCGCGATCCACCGCCTCGACCCGGCGATCGAGCAGCGACAGGTCGACCGAACCCGCGAGCTTCGCGCACACCGGAACGCAGATGCCGCTGCGAAGGCGATCGCCGAGGTTCGGCGGGTTGCCCGCGGCGGCGACAACCTGCTCCTGCCGATGCGCGAGGCGCTTCGCGCGCACTGCACCATAGGCGAGATCTGCAACGAGCTCCGTGACGAGTGGGGCACATACGACGCGATGATCGGACACGGCTGATGCACGTATCCGGCAGCTCGCACCCAAACGACCGAACACACGATCCAGAGGTGACGCGATGACGATCGGCGCAGACGAGCGGGGCGCGAAGGCGACGCCGTGGGCGTCCAACGGAGAGACGACGGAGGCGAAGCTCCAGCACCTCCTCGAGCTCCGGGACGAGGCGCTCCACGCCGGAGGCGAACGAGCGGCCACCCGCCAGCACGAGCGCGGGAAGCTCCTCGCGCGCGAGCGCATCGAGCTTCTGCTCGACCCGGGCTCGTTCGTCGAGCTGGATCGTTACGTTCGCCACCGCAATCCGGACTTCGACTCGCTCGAGAACCGGCCGTGGGGCGACGCTGTCGTCACCGGCCGCGGTACAGTCTTCGGCCGTCCCGTGTTCGTCTTCTCGCAGGACTTCACCGTCTTCGGCGGCTCGCTCTCCGAGGTCTTCGCCGAGAAGATCTGCAAGGTGATGGATCTCGCGGTCAAGTACGGCTGCCCGCTGATCGGCATCAACGACTCGGGTGGCGCCCGGATTCAGGAGGGCGTCGTGTCGCTCGCGGGCTACGCGGAGATCTTCTGGCGGAACGTCCAGGCGTCCGGCGTCATCCCCCAGATCAGCCTCGTGATGGGGCCGTGCGCGGGCGGAGCCGTGTACTCGCCGGCGATGACCGACTTCACGATGATGGTCGAGGGAACCTCGTACATGTTCATCACGGGCCCGGACGTGGTGAAGACCGTGACGGGTGAGGAGGTCAGCTTCGAGGAGCTCGGCGGCGCCGTGACACATGCGTCGCGCTCGGGCGTCGCGCACTTCACGAGCCCGAGCGAGGAGACGTGCCTCGAGGATGCCCGCTACCTCCTTTCGTACCTCCCGCAGAACAACACGCAAGCGCCCGCGTGGTACGAGCCCTCCGACCCGCCCGACCGCGAATCCGTCGAGCTCGACACGCTGATCCCCGACCATCCGAACAAGCCCTATGACATGAAGCGGGTGATCGAGAAGGTGGTCGATGACGGCGAGTTCCTCGAGGTGCAGCCGCTCTACGCCGAGAACATCGTCACCGGCTTCGCGCGGCTCGGCGGACATGTGATCGGCGTCGTCGGCAACCAGCCGCAAGCGCTCGCAGGCGTGCTCGATATCGACTCGTCGACGAAAGCGGCCCGGTTCGTCCGTACGTGCGACGCGTTCAACATCCCGATCGTCACCTTCGTCGACGTGCCCGGGTTCCTCCCCGGCACTGCCCAGGAGTGGGGCGGGATCATCCGCCACGGCGCAAAGCTCCTCTACGCCTACGCCGAGGCGACGGTTCCGAAGCTCACCGTGATCACGCGCAAGGCCTACGGCGGCGCGTACGACGTCATGAGCTCGAAGCACATCCGCGCGGACTTCAACGTGGCCTGGCCGAGCGGCGAGATCGCCGTGATGGGCGCAGACGGCGCGGTCAACATCATCTTCCGCGACGAGATCGCGAGGGCCAAGGATCCAGAAGCGCGGCGCGCGGAGCTGACGGCGGAGTACAAGGAGCGGTTCGCCAATCCATATATCGCAGCCGAGCGCGGCTACGTCGACGACGTGATCGAGCCAAGGCGGACGCGTCCCGTCCTGATCGCCGCGCTCGAGACCGCACGGACGAAGAACGAGCCGAGACCACAGCGGAAGCACGGGAACATCCCGCTCTAGATGGCTGGTCTCGTCGCGGTGCACCCAAGACTGCCCGCCCGCCCGCACGGGTGGTGCCTGCCTGAAGGTAGGCACGGTGTGGGGCAGACAAGCATGTGCCTGACTTCAGCCAGTCACCGCACGCTGGTCGGTTCAACGCGGCCTGAGGCCCAACGCAACGAGATGGCGTACTACTAGATGGCCGTCTTCTCGACAGTCCTGATCGCCAACCGAGGTGAGATCGCGATCCGCGTTGCGCGCGCCTGCCGCGAGCTCGGCATCTCGCCGATCGCGGTCTACTCTGAGGCCGACCGGGCCTCCGCGCACGTCGTCGTCGCCGACCGCGCCTATCTGCTCGGCGCGGGAGCGCCGAGCGCGAGCTACCTCAACGTGCCGAAGCTGATCGAGACAGCGCTCAGCGCCGGCGCCGAGGCGATCCACCCCGGCTACGGCTTCCTGGCCGAGAACGCGGGCTTCGCGCGCGCATGCGCCGATGCCGGGATCACGTGGATCGGGCCGCCACCCGAGGCGATCGAGGCGATGGGCTCGAAGATCGCCGCGCGTGAACGGATGAAGGCGGCCGGCGTTCCGATTGTTCCCGGCACGACCGAGCCGCTCGACTCCGTCGAGACCCTGCTGCGGCTCGGCGACGAGATCGGCTGGCCCCTCGCGATCAAGGCATCCGCAGGAGGAGGCGGGAAGGGCCTCAAGGTGGTCGACGGGCCCGAGGAGGCCGAGCGTGCGCTCGAGTCCGCAAAGCGGGAGGGCGAGGCGTACTTCGCCGACGCCACGGTCTACATCGAGCGCTACATCGAGGATCCGCGGCACGTCGAGGTGCAGGTGCTCGCAGACGCTCACGGCAATGTCATCCATCTTGGCGAGCGCGACTGCACGATCCAGCGCCGCCACCAGAAGCTGATCGAGGAATCTCCGTCGCCCGCTGTCGACGACGCTTTGCGCGCGCGCATCGGCCAGATCGCCGTCGACGCGGCGCGCGCAGTCGGCTACCGGTCGGCCGGGACGATCGAGGGGCTCCTTTCCCGCGAGGGCGAGTACTTCTTCCTCGAGATGAACACGCGCATCCAGGTGGAGCACACCGTGACCGAGATGGTGACGGGCCTCGATCTCGTCCGCGAGCAGATCCTGATTGCCGCCGGCGAGCCGATGTCGGTGACGCAGGAGGCGGTGCGACTGAGCGGCCACGCGTTCGAGTGCCGGATCAACGCCGAGGACGTCGCGAAGGGCTTCCTCCCCGCGCCGGGCCTGCTGACCCGCTACCGCGAGCCGAGCGGCCCTGGGGTGCGCGTTGACTCGGGCGTCGTGGCGGGCACGGAGATCTCACCGCTCTACGACCCGATGATCGCGAAGCTGATCGTCCACGGCCAGGATCGCGAGCACGCCCGGATGCGCATGCTTCGTGCCCTTGACGAGTTCGTGATCGAGGGCACGCCGACACTGCTCGGCTTCCATCGCGCGCTCCTCTCCCGACAGGAGTTCATCGACGGCGGCACGTGTCACGGCCTGGTCGAGTCGTCCGAGCTGGCCGAGCTCGCCGCGCAGCTCGATGGCATCCGGCCCGGTGCCTTCCCGACCGGGGACGGCGCCACGCCGACCGCTCAGCGCGAGCGCGTGGAGACGATCGAGGTCGACGGAGAGCGCCGGCAGGTGACGACGTTCGTTCCCGAGCCACCGTGGGCCGAGCTGGCGCGACGGCGGAAGGCGCGCACCAGCAGCGGAGCAGGTGAGAGCGATGGTGCGGTGGAGAGCCCCATGCAGGGGACGGTGCTCGCCGTGCGCGTCGCCGAGGGCGACGGCGTCGAGGCTGGGCAGGTGCTCTGCGTCGTCGAGGCGATGAAGATGGAGAACGAGATCGTCGCTCCGCACGCGGGCACGATCGCAGGGCTCTCGCTGAGCGAAGGCGACGCCGTACGCGCCGGCCAGCTCATCTGCCAGGTGATCTCGGAAGGAGTCGAATGAGCGATCAGATACGCACGGTCGGGGTGGTCGGGCTCGGGACGATGGGGGCTGGGATCGCACAGGTATGCGCCCAGGCCGGGTTCGAGGTAGTCGCGCGCGAGATCACCTCGGAGCTCGCCGAGCGCGGCCGCAACGGCATCGTCGGACAGCTCGGCAAGGCTGTCGAGAAGGGCCGGCTCGATGCGGCCGAGCGCGACGCGACGGTTGCCCGGCTCAGCGTCACCCACGACCTCTCGGCGCTCGCCCTCTGCGACATCGTGATCGAGGCCGTGGTCGAGGAGATCGGGCTCAAACGGGAGCTCTTTCAGGCGCTCGAAGCGCTCGTGCGGCCGACGGCGATCCTCGCGACGAACACGAGCGCCCTCTCGGTGACGCAGATCGCCGCGTCGATCGGGACGCCCGAGCGGGTCGTCGGGCTCCACTTCTTCAACCCCCCGCCCGTCGTCCAGCTCGTTGAGGTCGTTCGCGGGGAGTTGACGGCCGACGAGGCATTCGACCAGGCGTTCGCGTTCGCACAGGCGATCGGCAAACAGCCGATCGCCTGTCGCGATACGCCCGGGTTCGTGGTCAACAGAATCCTCATTCCCGTCCTCAACGACGCCGTCAATGTGCTCGAGGAGGGGACCGCGAGCCCCGAGGACATCGACCTCGGCATGAAGCTCGGAACCGGCTGGCCGATCGGCCCCCTGGCACTGATCGACCTGATCGGCCTCGACGTGTGGGTGCACGTCTGCGAGGCGCTCTGGCAGGCATTCCGCGACCCCCGCTACGCCCCCCCGGCTCGCGTCGTCCGGATGGTCGACGCAGGACACCTCGGTCGCAAGAGTGGCCGCGGCTTCTACTCCTACGGCAAGGAAGGCTCATGAGCACACAGGATTCGGTTGTCCTCGTCGGCGGCGCTCGCACGGCGATCGGCCGCTTCGGCGGGACGCTCAAGGACGTTGACGCGCATGAGCTCGGTGCCGCCTGTATCAGTGCCGCGCTCGACCGCGCCGGCGTCGCCAAGGAAGACGTGGACGAGGTTGTGATGGGCCAGGTCGGCCAGGTCGGCCCCGATGCCTATAACGCCCGCCGCTGCGCCGTCGTGGCCGGCATCCCGACGAGCGCCACCGCGATGAACGTGAACCGGCTCTGCTCGTCCGGTCTCCAGGCGATCGTCACCGGCGCCCAGCAGCTGCTGCTCGACTGCGCGGACATCGTCGTGGCGGGCGGCGACGAGTCGATGAGCCGCCAGCCGTTCCTCGAGTACACGGCCCGTGACGGCTGGAAGCTCGGCCCACGAGAGAGCATCGACGGGACGCTCTCGCTCGTCACCGACCCTTTCGGCCGCTACTCGATGGGAGTGACCGCAGAGAAGGTCGCCGAGCGCTACGACGTCGCCCGCGAGGACCAGGATCGCTTTGCGCTCCGCAGCCAGGAGCTCGCGGCCGCCGCGATCGCCCGGGGCGACTTCGCGGACGAGATCGTTCCGATCACCCCGCCCAGGGCGAAGGAGGCGTTCACGGTCGACGAGCACCCGCGCGCGACGACGCTCGAGCAGCTCGGTGGACTTCGTGCTGCGTTCGCCGACGGCGGCACCGTCACGGCCGGAAACGCTTCGGGCATCAACGACGGCGCAGCGGCGGTCGTTCTGATGCGGGAATCCGAGGCGACCCGTCGCGGCATCACGCCGAGGTTGCGGTTCGTCGACTGGGCGGTGACCGGCATCGAGCCCGAGGTGATGGGGTATGGCCCAGCGCTCACGATCCCGAAGGTGCTCGAGCGGGCCGGACTCACGCTCGACGACATCGACATCGTCGAGCTGAACGAGGCGTTCGCGTCGCAGGCCGTCGCGGTGTCGCGCGACGTGGGGATCCCGGAGGAGAAGGTCAATCCGTTCGGAGGGGCGATCGCGCTCGGTCACCCGGTCGGCGCGACTGGTGCGATTCTCACCGTGAAGCTGATGCACGCCCTCGAGCGAACCGGCGGCAAGCGCGGCATCGTCACGATGTGCATCGGCGGCGGCCAGGGACTGGCTGCTATCTTCGAGCGGCCATGAGCGCCCGCCCTACCGCAGCGCGCATCCGTGTCGTGATCGCGAAGCCGGGCCTCGACGGTCACGATCGCGGAGCGAAGATCATCGCGCGGGCGCTGCGCGACGCCGGCATGGAAGTGATCTACACGGGTCTGCACCAGACGCCGGAGCAGATCGTCGAGACCGTGATCCAGGAGGATGCCGACGCCGTCGGGATCTCGATCCTCTCGGGCGCGCATATGACGCTCGTGCCACGAATCCTCGACCTGCTCAAGGCGAGCGACGCCGCCGACGTCGTCGTCGTCGTCGGCGGGACGATCCCGACCGAGGACAGCGATGCACTGAAGGCGCTCGGCGTGAGCGAGGTCTTCACTCCTGGCGCGCCGACCTCGACCATCGTCGACGTGCTCCGCGAGCGCATCCCCGTCGGATGAGCGTCGCCGTCGCACGCGACGGCGCTGTCGCGATCGTCACGATCGATCGTCCCGACGCACTGAATGCGCTGGACCTCGCAACCACAGAGGGCCTACGGGACGCGCTCGACGTCGTGGCGAGCGACACGGCGGTGCGCGCCGTCGTCCTGACGGGAGCGGGCGAGAAGGCGTTTATCGCCGGCGCCGACGTCGCGTACATGCGTGATCTCGGCCCGACTGCCGCGAAGGCGTGGGGAGAGCTCGGCCAGGCCTGCGCCAACCTACTTGAGAGGATGCCGAAGCCGACGATCGCCGCGGTCAACGGGTTCGCCCTCGGCGGAGGCTGCGAGTTGGCACTCGCATGCGACCTCCGCTATGCGTCGAGCAAGGCGAAGCTGGGACAGCCGGAGATCAACCTCGGGATCATCCCGGGCTGGGGGGGGACGCAGCGGCTCGCACGTGTCTGCGGGCTCGGCTTCGCGAAGGACCTCGTCTTCACGGGTCGGCTCGTCGACGCCGCCGAGGCGGAGCGTCGCGGCCTCGTCAACGGGATCTTCGAGCCCGACGAACTGCTTCCGCAAACGCTCGAGATCGCCCGAGCACTCGCTGCCAAAGGTGCGACGTCTCTAGCGCTGGCAAAAGCGCTGACCAACCAGGCGCTTCAGGGCGACCACGTGGCGCAGCTCGCACACGAGGCGATGGCGTTCCCTCTGCTCTTCGACACCTACGACCAGACCGAGGGCATGTCCGCCTTCCTCGAGAAGCGCCGGCCCGAGTTCGCAGGCCCCTCCGCCGGCTAGGCGTCTCGGTTTGGCCGTGGGGGCGCTCCGGTCGAGGAAGGAGCCGTGGCAGCACCTCGGTCCCCTGCCGAACTTCAGTCGGGCACTGCCTGTCCGGAGAAGGAACCTAAGCGGCGGGCGCCGGCCCGCCCTGACCCGAGCTCGCCCAGTCCTTGAGCTCATACCAGTGGGAGGCGCGAAGGGCGTCGGCGAGCTCGCTGTCGGTGTGCTCGTCGTAGAACACGTGGCGATCGAGATCGCAGCACAGCTCGACCTCCCCGAGGGACTGATGGCTGATCTGCGTGAGAACGTCCACGGGAAGCTGGGCGTCGGCTGCGCTCATATGCTTGAACTGGAGCTCGGGCGCGATCTCCATCAACGCCGGCCAGTCCGGACAGGTCTTGTAGCTCATCGGGGGTCCGAGTTCTCGTCGCTCGACCAGGTTCCTCCGAGGCGTACGAGTCCGCGCTCGGCGCCGTCGGGATAGACCCTGAAGACGAGCGCGTCCTCGAGCGAGTGGAGGATGCGACTCCCGTCCGAGGCTGCAAGCGCGAGCCGGAGATGGAAGCGTCCGAATGCGAGGGGTAGTGAGGGGACATCGAGGCGCAAGCGCACGGACGAGACGAGTCGCTCGTCCCAACCGAGCTCAGCCGTGTCGACTAGGTCGGACGCGATCAAGAGGCCGCCGTCGTCGCGCAGCTCCATCTGCACCTGCGGCGCTTGTAGCTCACTATGCCCGTTGAGCTCGATCTCCAGCTCGAGCAGCAGGGGCTCTCCCGCGAGAAACTGCTCCCTGTCTGCGCCTTCCACCCCTGCCAGGCGTGCCCGGGTGATCGTCGCCTCGCCCGTACCCCATTCGCGCAGGCCCGCGCGGCGCTCAGCAGGGTCTGTGTCCTGCGCAAGCGCAACCCGGTAGCGGCTGATCGCCTCGCGCGTCCGCCCGTCGACGACGACGTGCCCGTCGGAGAGCAGGAGGGCGCGGTCACAGATCCGCTCGACTGCCGCAGCGTCGTGCGAGACGAACAGGATCGTGCCGCCACGCTGCTTGAACTCCGAGATCCGCCCGAAGCATTTGCGCTGAAACGCTTCGTCACCGACCGCGAACACCTCGTCGAGCAGCAGGATGTCCGCGTCGAGGTGAGCCGCGATCGCGAAGCCGAGCCGCATGTACATGCCCGACGAGTACGTCCGCACGGGGCGGTCGATCGCGTGCTCGATCTCCGCGAAGGCGACGATCTCATCGAACCGCTCGCGGATCTGCCTCTGACGCAGACCCTGGATCGAACCGTTGAGAAAGACGTTCTCACGGCCCGTGAAGTCGGGGTGGAAGCCGGCGCCGAGTTCGAGGAGCGACCCGATTCGGCCGCCGACGGCAACCGAGCCGGAGCTCGGGCGGATGATGCCGGCGAGCACGCGAAGCAGCGTGGACTTGCCTGACCCGTTGCGACCGACGAGCCCGACCGCCTCGCCCGGATCGACGTGAAGCGAGACCCCGGTCAACGCCTCGACGTCGTATCCTTCCGCACGCCCACGCGCGATCACGAGCTCCTTGAGCGTGCGGGTCTCGCGAGCGTGGACGCGAAACGTGCGAGAGACGTCGTTCGCGTCGATTTCCCCCGGACGGGCGCTCATCGTCACGCCGGCCACTAGACGGATGATTCCACGGACTCGTGGAGGTGGGGGCCTGAGCCAGGCATGCAAGGGCGCGTGGTGATCGCGCAACCGAACCGCGAGGCCGAGGAACGACTCATCTAGCCTGCTGCGGTGGGCATCGCGAGCTCGCGCCGCACGAGCCCGTCGAGCACGCCGACGAAGGCGGGGTCGGCGTTCGGCATCTCGATCCGCTCGAGGCGGACGCCGAGCTCTGCGGCACGCTCCTTCGCCTCGTGGTCGATGTCCCAGCGGATCTCAAGGTGATCCGAGACGAAGCCGACGGGACAGACCAGGACGTCGTCGACGCCCTCGTCTCTTAGCGCCCCGAGATGATCGAGGATGTCCGGGCCGAGCCACGGCTCGCCGGTCGGCGACTCGCTCTGGAACGAGAACGACCAGTTGTCGACTCCCGCCCGCTCCGCGACGAGCTCCGCGGTCTCGAGCAACTTGTCGCGGTAGGTGTCGCCCTCGTCGAGGATGCGCTCGGGGAGGGAGTGCGCCGTGAACACCACGTGCGCGCCCGTCCCCAGGATCCGTCCGGCCAGCAGCTCGACGAACCCCGGCTCGCTTCCCCACTCCCGCACGAAGCGGGCGTCGACACGACCGTCGACTGCGTCGACGAACAGCCGCTCGTACTTCGCAATCGACATCGTCGACCAGTGCGGGGCGAGGACGAGGCCGACGAGGAGATCGTGGCCGTCGGCGATCGCCCGGTCGACCGCGTTCGCGATTCTCGGCTCCCAGTGGCGCATCCCGGTATATACCGGGACCCCGCTGACGCTCTCGAGCGCGGCGCGCGTCTTCTCCGTGATCGCGTTCAGCGGCGAGGGCCCTGCGCCGTCGTCGACGCCGAGCCGCCGGTAGCGCTCGACGAGGTCGTCCAGTAGCTCCGGCCTGATCGGGCGCCCGCCTCGGATGTCGGCGTAGTAGGCGGGAACGTCGCTGAGACGATCGGGCGAGCCGTATGCCATGAGGACGGTCGCCGGCCTCATGCGGGAACCCCCGCCTCGGTACGCTCGCGCACGAGCGCGGCGAGCCGCGTGATCACGCCCGGGTCGGTCGGCGGCAGGACGCCGTGGCCGAGGTTGAAGATGTGCCCCGGAAGCCCGACTGCGCGATCGAGGACGTCCTGCGCTTCACGCTCGACGCGATCCCAGGGGGCCAGCAGGACGGCCGGGTCAAGATTGCCCTGCACGGCGCGGCCCGGCACAGCCGCAGCTCCGCGGTCGAGCGGGATGCGCCAGTCGAGGCCGATCACGTCACCGCCCGCCGCAGCCATCTCCTCCAGCAGCGTCGACGCCCCGGTTCCGAAATGGATGGTCGGGACCTCCACTGCCGCGAGTATGCGCGCCGAATACGGCGCCACATGCTCCCGGTAGTGCGCCGGAGAGAGCGTTCCCACCCACGAGTCGAAGACCTGGATGACGTCGGCACCCGCGTGCGCTTTCGCAGCCACGTATGCGGCAAATACCGCCGCCAGCTTCTCCATCAGCGTGTGCCAGACGGCGGGCTCGCTCAGCATGAGGTGCTTCGTCGCCGTGAACTCGCGGCTCGAGCGCCCCTCGACCAGGTAGCCCGCAACGGTGAAGGGACCGCCGCAAAAGCCGACGACGGCCTTACCTGGATCGAGCTCGCGGCGGACGATCCGCACAGCCTCGAGCACCGACGCGAACGCCTCCTCGGGATCGGGGATCTGCAGGCGCTCGACGTCGGCGATCGTCCTGAGCGGGCGGTCGAGCACAGGCCCCACACCATCCACGAGCTCGACGTCGATACCCATTCCGAGCACCGGCGTCATGATGTCGGCGAACATCACGGCCGCGTCCACGTCGTGGCGACGGACCGGCTGCAGCGTGACCTCGGCGCAGAGCTCAGGGGTGTGTGCAACCTCGAAGAAGCCGTGCTGCTCTCGCACAGCCCGATACTCGGGGAGCGAGCGTCCCGCCTGGCGCATGAACCACACCGGAGTACGCTCGACGGGCTCGCAGCGGGCAGCGCGAACGAGGAGCGGTGCCGCCATGACGAACAGGGTAGACGATCGATGTCCGACAACGATCTCGCGTCCTGCTGGCGACGGCTGCGCAGGGACGTCCGGCGGACGTCGGATCATGTGGTCGCGACCGACGCACCACGCGTGTCCGCTCGCCTCCGGCTCGCGCCCCGATTGACAGGAGGCGTCGAGCAGGAGAGCTCACTACAGTCAGTCGTACACCGTGCGACGGGACCGATTGGAGAATGCAATGACCGAATCGAGCAGCCGCAGACTTCGACTTCCCTCTCCCGCGCTGGTGGTCGCCTCCCTGGCCTTGCTCGTCGCGGCGGCGGGAACCGGCACTGCGGCGACGATACTGATCACCTCGAGCAGCCAGGTGAAGGACGGCAGCCTCACCGGCGCAGACATCAAGAACAAGTCTCTCGGCACCGCCGACCTCGCGAGCGCCGCCGTGACGGCGCTCAAGGGCCAGACAGGGCCGAAGGGCGATAAGGGTGACAAGGGCGACACGGGGCCGAGCGACGCATCTGCAGCGACCCGGAACGGTGTCTCCCCGCCTGCGCTCGCAGCGAACGCGACGACGACGATCGCGACGCGCGGCGGACTCGCGGTCGGCAAATACGTGATCATCGCTCGCGTCGACTTCGATGACGTCTCGGGCGCGCCTCGCAACGTGACGTGCAAGCTGGAGGCGGGTGGCGCCACCGATCAGGAGACCGTGGGGGTACCCGGCGTAGTCGCCGGCGGCGGCGCGGCGTGCTCGCTGATCCTGCCTGTCGATCTCACGGCGGCCGGCAGTGCCGTGCTGAAGATCCAGACGCCTCCTGCAAGCAACGTTCGGGTCGGAGACGCCAAGATCGTCGCGCTGCACGTCGGGGCTCTCGATCTGAACGTGGTGACGGGCTGAGCTGGCAGCGGCTCGCCGCGAAGCGAACGAGAGCCCCACCGTTTCGCGGCGAGCCCTAAGCGTGCCGCACCGCAGACCCCGGCTTCGGCACAGCTCCCGTCGCGGCGCGGACAATGAGACCGATCGCGTAGAAGCTGACGATCACCGCCGCGACCGATGCGCCTGCCGCGGTGTCGGCGTAGTACGAGAGGTAGAGCCCCACCACTGCCGCCGCGACTGCAATTGCCGCCGCGAGCGCCATCATGGGGCCCATCCGCCGGGCGTGCAGGCGCGCAGTGGCCGCAGGCCCGACGATCACGGCAACGACGAGGAGGTTGCCGAGACCTTGCACGCCGATCACGATCGCCACACCGAGGAGCCCGAGTAGGCCGAGATCCGCGAGCAACGTCGACGCCCCGAACATCCGGGCGGTCGAACGATCGAAGCCCACGGCGAGCAGGAGCCGGTGCATCACGGCGAGCGCGGCCAGCGCGGCGAGCGCGAGCGCAGCTGCGAGCCCGAGGTCGGTTCCGGAGACCCCCAGCAGGTCGCCGAACAGAAGCCCACCGATACCCGGGGGCGAGTCGGGCGAGAGCGCAAGGACCGCGCCGAGGCCGAACAGACCCGTGATCACGACCGCGACAGCGGTGTCGCGCCCGATCTCGGGCGCACGCCCGAAGACCGCGACCGCCGCAGCCGCACCAAGCACGCCGACGGCGCCACCGAGGAGCAACGGCAGACCGGCGAGTGCGGCGACGACGAGGCCGGGAAAGAGCGCGTGCGCGAGCGACTCGGCGCTGTAGGACAGCTCGTAGAAGACCACCCAGCAGCCGAGGACACCGCCGACGATCCCGATCAGCACGAGCTCGGCGAACGCCCGCTGCATGAACCCGTGCGCCCAGGGGTCGAGCAATGCGTGAATCATCTAGTGGTGGTGGGGCGGCAGGATGCCCGTCGTGACGCCGTCGGCGTCGCTGATCGTGACGATCGAGCCCCCGTACGTCTGCTCGAGCACCTCACGGGTGATCACCTCCGCGGGGAGGCCGAATGCGATCTGTCGGCGGTTGAGGCAGAGCACGCGATCCCAGCGTCGCGCCTGATCGACGTCGTGTGTGGCGATCAGGACGCCCCGTCCTTCCGCGGCAAGGTCGGCGAGCAGCAGCTCGAGACGATCGATGCTCGGATGATCGAGACCGGTGAACGGCTCGTCGAGGAGCAGCACCCTCGCCTCCTGGACGAGCGCTCGCGCAATGAGCACCCGCTGGCGCTGACCGCCCGAGAGCTCGCCGAAGTGGTGGTCGGCAAGCTCCCGGAGCCCGACCCGGTCGAGCGCATCGAGTGCCGCGGGGCGCTCGCGCCGGCCCACGGGTCGCCACCAGGGGATCCGCGAGAGCGTGCCCATCAGAGCGACGTCGAGGGCGCTCACCGGGTAGTCGAGTCGCGAGCGCTCCGTCTGCGGGACGGTTCCACAGCGACCCGCGAGCTCGACCGTGCCAGCCGCGACCGCAAGCTCGCCGAGCATGACTTTGAACAGGGTCGACTTGCCTCCGCCATTCGGGCCGAGCACCCCGATCCGCTCACCTGCACGGAGGTCGAAGCTCACGCCGTCGAGGACGAGCGGGCCGCCGTAGCTCGCGGCGAGGCCTTCGATGCTCACGAGCGCCCCTAACTGGTCGGGCACGTGGCCTTCTCCCCGCTCAGCCCGCGTGTGATCGAGTCCGCGTTCGCTTGCTCCATCGCGAGGTACGTTGCGCCGCTCGAGCCCTCGGAGCCGAGCGTGTCGCCGTAGAGCGTGTGGTCGGCACTTGCGCCCGATTCCTCCGAGATCGTTCTGGCGAGCTTGGGGCTGAGCGAGCTCTCCGGGAAGACGGCTCGCACGCCTTCACGCTCGATCAGATCGATCAAGTCGGCAGTCTCTCCTGCCGAGGGCTGCGCCTGGGTCGTCTGCGAGGGGATCACCGCGCCCACGACCGCGAGCCCATATCGCGCTGCCAAGTAGCCGAAGGCGTCGTGATCGGTGACGAGCTTGCGGTCGCTCACCGGGATCTTCTCGATGCATGCTGCGATTGCGGCGTCGAGGGCACGGATCCGCGAGACGTACTCGCTCGCGTTCCGCTCGAAGGTCACGGCCAGACGGGGCTCGGCCTTGGCGAGCGTGGTGCGGATCGCCTCGACGGCGGCCTCGGCGTTCCGGGGATCGTGCCACCAGTGCGGATCGAAGCGGGACGCCTCCGCTCCTTCGCTCTCGCCGACGATCCTCACGGGAACGCCGTCTCCGAGGACGACGACCGCGGGGTCGCCCCCGGACTGCGTCACAACCTCGTCCATCCAGGCGTCCAGACTGTCGCCACTCTCGAAGACGATTGCCGCCCTGCTCGTTGCCTCGACATCGGCCGGGCGCGGCTCGTAGCCGTGGGGATCGGTATTCGGCTGGAGGATCTGGTGCACCTCCACCGCGTTCCCTCCCACCTCGCGCACCCAGTCGGCCACCTGTGTGGTCGTCGCGATCACCGCGAGCGGGGAGCCCGGCGCCGCCCGGTCGCCGCCGCCGCAGCCAGCCGCGAACAGCCCGAGCAGGACGAACGACCCTGCCGCGACGAGACGCTGTCCGGCGACTCCGGGACGGAGCCACCTCCCGGCAGCCGCCAACGCGAAGACTCCGCCGCCAAGCACCGCGATGGCGGGACCGGGTGGAACGTTCGCCTTCACCGAGATCCAGAGACCGACCGTTCCCTCGAGCGCAGCGAGAGCCACGGAGAGCACCTGCCACCGCCGAAGACGGCGCGTCCACAGGCGAGCGGTCGCCGCGGGCACGACGAAGAGCGCCGTCGCGAGGAGCGCACCCACTGCCGAGAGAGCCGAAACCACGCTCAACGCGACGAGAGCGAGCAGTACGGCGTCCCAAGCGGCCGAACGGACGCCGACCGAGCGCGCTCCGTCGCCGTCGAACCCGATCGCGAGCCAGCGGCGGCCTACGACGACGGACGCGACGAGAGCGGCTGCGCTCGCGCCCCCGGCGATCACGAGATCCTGCGTTCCGAGGAGTAGCAAGCTGCCGAAGAGCAGCGTCTCGATGTTCGACCCCGAATGGAAGACGTCGCTCGCCAGGATCACACCCAGCGCGAGCGCGCCCACGAGCACGAGCGCCGTCAGGCTGTCGTAGCCTCCACGACGCGCGCGTGCGAGCCGCTCGACACCCACCATGAACAGCGCCGCAGCGCCGAGCGCTCCGAGAAAGGGGGAGAACGCGAGGCCGTCCGCGAGTACCAGTCCGGGGAACGCCGCGGTCCCTACGGCATGGGTGTAGAAGGAGAGCCCGCGCAACACGATCCACGTCCCGAGCAGGCCAGCTCCGACCGAGAGCAGAAGGATCTCGATTAGGCCCCGCTGGACGAAGGCGTACTGGAAGGGCTCGAGCAACGACCCGGCTTTCTCGGGAGACAGAAGACGTAACGATACTCATTCTCGTCGAGTATGGGAGTGAGAGCCGCTATCATCTTCGTGATGCCCACTCTCCCAGCGACATGGGTCGACGAGACGCTCGCGGGACTCGGCGAGAAGGGCTACCGCAACGGCGCCGCGCGACGGGGGATCGTCGAGCTGCTCGGACGTCAGCCCTGCTGCCTGAGCGCGATCGAGATCTTCGACCTGCTTCGCTCCGAAGGAACGAGCGTCGGCATCGCAAGCATCTATCGTGTGCTCGACCTACTCGTCGAGCATCGCTTCGTCCAGCGTGTCGACGTCGGCGGCGGCCACGTCCGCTACGAGCCTCAACACCGCAGCGGCGAGCACCACCACCACGTCGTTTGCGACGATTGCGGTCGCGTCGAGGCGTTTACCGACCCGACGCTCGAGCGGGTGCTGCACGACGTCGAGGGCAAGGTGGGCTACGCCATCGCCGGCCATGAGGTCGTGCTGCACGGTGAGTGCGGCGACTGCCAGGTCGCAAGCGAGGCATAGTCGGGGGTCCGGCTCGAGCCTGGCGCACCCCGCTCTAGACTCGCCCGATGGAGCGCGTCGGTGAACATGCTGTCCCGATCGGACCACTCGCCGCGCGCTGGCGCGCCTACTCGCTTGCGGTCGCCCGCGCGGGGACACTGTGCGTTGCCCGCGTCGTCGTCGAGAACGCGGGCTCCGCTGTCTGGCGCTCCCGCGGCGCGCTCGGCATCCAGGTCTCGTCCCACTGGCTCGACGAGCTCGGCAACGCAATCGTCTGGGACGGGATCCGCAACCCGCTTCCCCACCCCGTCGGCCCCGGCGAGACCGTCGAGCTGACGGTACAGGCTCGCGTGCCGCGCCCGCCGGGCCGCTACCGCCTGGCCTTCGACCTACTCGACGAGCACAACTTCTGGTTCGCCGAGATCGGCAACCTACCGCTCGACGTTCCCGTAGCGGTTGCTCCCCGGATCGCGGAGCGCCGTCTCGCCGTCGTCGTCCACGGCGACGACGACGAGGAGACGACCTCCGCGCTCGCTGGCCAGGAGGAGCCGCTCGTGCACGAGGCTGCGGTCGCGGTTGCATACCTCGTCGCGGGTGCGATCCCGCCGCCCGACTGGTCGCGGCGCATGCTCGACGCGCACGCCGAGGGCTTCGCGGCGGTCGGCCCCGCCCTGCTCCCGACCGATCGCCCAACGCGCCGACGGCTCGGTCCGTGGGCTCCGGCAGGTCGCAATCCCCGCTTCGGCGCACCGCTCCTGCTGCCGTCGCTCCTCGCCGACCTCGAGCCCGACCGCCACCAAGGGCTTCCGTCGTACAGTGGGGCCGAGGGCCTCTTCGACGGCCGGGTCGCCGTCAGACTTCGACAGCGATCCGATCGTCGACGCGCGTGAACACGTACGCCCCGAGCGCAAGGGCGACCGCCGCCTCGACGAGGACGTAGACGACGTCGCCGGCCGACGGCGCGGTGCCGAAGAAGAGAGGGGTTCGGATCGCCTCGACCGGTGGGGTCAGCGGATTGCCCCAGTGAATGAGCTTCTCGAGCCACGGGTGCGCTTCGGCTCCCGGGACGTCCTGCAACCGATACAGGACCGGCGTGAGGAAGAACCACGGCAGGAGCAGCGCAGCGATCACGTGCTCGACGTCCCGATAGACGGCGTTCGCCGAGGCGACCACGAGCGAGGCGCCAGCGACGAACAGGACGAAGACGACCGAGAGCGGAACGGCGAGCAGCGCCGTAGACCGTGCATCGGGCTGGAAGGCGAGCGAGAGGACGAGCACGAGCACGAGCATCACGGCGTAGGAGACGACCTGTGTCGCGACGATCGAGAGCGGCACGAGCTGGCGTGGGAACCGCACCTTCCGGATCAGGTTCGCGTTCTCGATCAGGCTTCGCGACGCCGTCTGCAACGACGTCGCGAAAAAGACCCAGACAGGGAGGCCGCAGAGCAGGAACAGCCAGTAGTTGTCGAAATCGGTCGCCGCTGCCCTCCAGAGCACGGAGAAGACGACGAGGTAGACGAGCATGAGCGTGATGGGGAGCGCGAGCGACCAGCCGACGCCGAGGAGCGAGCCCTTGTACTTGGCCCGGAGGTCGCGACGGAAGAGGCTCGTAAAGAGCTCGCGGTAGTGGAGGAGATCCGCATACACGCCCACGCGGGGAGTCTAGGGGCAAGGACCCGGGACAGGCCCGAACGGGAGCGAGAGGGTGCGCGCCCGCACGATCCGCCAGGTCGTCTACTACGCTTCACGCTGTGAGCGCGGCTCTCACACTCGCCGCTCTACCCGTCTCTGCTCTCGTCCTCTGGGGCCTGCTCCGGTCACCGCTCGGCGACCGTCTCGTCGCCGTGCCGAGCAGCGAGCGCTGGCACGACCGGCCGACGCCCACCTTCGGCGGTGTCGGCATCTTTGCCGGACTGGTCGCCGGAGTCGCTCTTGCCATCGTCGGTGGAGCGATCGACGGCAGGAGCGAGTTGGTCGGGATCCTCGCCGGCTGTGCCGTGCTGTTCGCCGCCGGTCTCGTCGACGACCTCCATCCGATCAAGCCGGCAGCGAAGCTTGCGGCGCAGTTCACGGCTGCCGGGATCGCGATCGCGAGCGGGCTCCACGTCGAGCTGATCGGGAATGACGTCGTCGCGACTGTCGTCGCCTTCGTCTGGCTCGTCGGCATCACGAACGCGTTCAACCTGCTCGACAACATGGACGGTCTCGCCGCGACACTCGCCACCGTTGCGTGCGCCTGCTTTGCGATCGACGCTGCCGGCGCCCATTCGAACCGACTCGTCCTCATCCTCTCCCTCTCACTAGGGTTCGCGTGCCTCGGCTTCCTGCCGTTCAACCTGCGACACGGAAGACGCGCCGCCGTGTTCATGGGTGACTCGGGCAGCCAGGTGATCGGCTTCGCGCTCGCATGCCTCGGGCTCGCGGCCAGCTGGACGGTGGCCGGAGGCACCGTGGCAACGGTCATCCTGCCGCTGCTCGTACTCGCTATCCCGATCGTCGACACCACGCTCGTGACCGTCGTACGCCTCTTCGAGCGGCGTCCCGTGACGCAGGGGGGCAAAGACCACACCTCGCACCGGCTTGTCTACTACGGGTTGTCCGAGCAGCGAGCCGTGGCGCTTCTCGCAACTCTCGCAATCGCGATCGGCGCGACGAGCCTCGCATACAACGCGCTCAACGACGCACGCGTTACGGTTGCCGGCGTTCTGATCACCGTCGTCCTGCTCGTCCAGTTCGCGAGCTTCCTGACGGAGCTCGAGGAAGGCGCACGTCGCGGCGACACCGCTCGGCCGTCCCTCGTCCGGGCACTGCTCGAGCCGAAGCGCCTCGGCGAGATCCTCGTCGACTTCGTACTCATCTGCGTCTCGTTCCTCGCCTCCTACGCGCTCGTGATCGGAGGGCTCGGATCGCCCTATCAGCGCGCGATCTTCCTCGCGGCCATCCCGGTGCTCCTGCTCGCACGCTACGTCAGCTTCGTGATCGCAGGTGTCTACCGGCGCGTCTGGCGGTTCGCGGGGAGCCGCGACGCGATCGCGATCGCCGTGGCCTGCGTCGCATCGGGCGCCGTGGCGTTGCTCGTCGTCGAGCGAACGCGGACGCTGCGCGACTTCCCGGTGTCGATCTTCGTCGTCGATGCGCTCCTCTGCACGGTTCTCGTGGGAGGCTCGAGGCTTGTCGTCCAGCTCGCTCTTCGCTCGCACGCGGCGCGCTCGACCCCGACGAGCCGCCGGATCCTGATCGTCGGCGCCGGACGCTCGGGCCGCAGCCTCGCACACGAGTTGCGCGAGACGCCGGGCATGCGTCCGGTCGGGTTCGTCGACGACAACCGCGCGGTGCGGCGGCGAAGGATCGGCGGGGTCACCGTCCTCGGCGAGCTCGACGAGATGGCAGCGCTGATCGCAAGCTCCTCGCCAGACGAGGTGATCGTGACGATCCCTAACGCACCGGCCGATCGGCTCGTCTATGTGTCGAAGTCCTGCGAACTTGCGGGCATCCCGTACACGATCGTGCGCCGCCAGACCGACATCGGAACCCCATCTCTGCTCGGCGCCCACGCGAAGTGACCCAGGGCAGGACACGTCGCGCGCTCGAGCGCGCGCTGCCGCTTGCGATCGTCTACCTCGGGCTGGCCGCGCTTTACAGCTGGCAGGCGTCGGTCCACGTTACGCCAACCATCTTCAGCGATGAGCTGGCCCTCGCTCAGATCTCCCGCTCGATCGCCGAATCCGGCCATGCGCTCCAGCGCGGTGCTCCGGCCGGCTACCCCGGCCTCTACGCCTATCTGCTCGCTCCTGCCTGGTGGCTCGGCAGCGTGCCAAGCGCGTACGCGGCGATCAAGTTGATCGGAGTGCTCGTCATGACAGCGTCGATCTTCCCGGCGTACGCGATGGCGCGAATGGTCGTCACGAGGCCGTGGGCGCTCTTCGTCGCAGCCGGAGTCGGCGCGGCACCCGCCCTCTCGTATTCGCCGATCCTCGTGAAGGAGCCTCTGGCCTATCCCGTGTCGGCACTCGCGCTCTGGCTGATCATGCGGTACGTCGCGCGCCCGACCTTCTCTTCCCTCGGTATCGCGCTCGGCGCATGCATTCTCGGCGTCGCCTCGCGCGCGCAGCTCGCAGTCCTCTTCGTCGTCCTCGCGGTTTCTTTGCTCGCCGTCGGTTGGCGCACCGAGCGGATGCGCGCATGGCGCTCGACCTGGCGCCGTGGCGACTGGATCGGCGCAAGCGTGCTCGTCGTCGGCGCGGCCATCATGGCTTCTGCGCTCATCGGTCACCGCTCGGTGACCTGGTACGAGTCGACCACCTTCTACAAGCACGACATGCTTGAGTACGGCGTCTGGGCAGGTGGGGCGCTGGCGATCGGCGTCGGGCTCGTGCCGCTCATCGCCTGCCTAGCGGCTTTCGTCCCGGTTCGGGGCCACGAGCTCAGCACGGGCGAGCGGGCCTTCACCACCGTCGGGGTCGCGGCGATCGCCGGCTTCGGCTTCTATGCCGCGCTCAAGACCGCCTACCTCGCGCACCACTTCGCAATCGTCGTCGCCGAGCGCAACCTCATCTATCTCGTGCCCATCCTCCTGACCGGGACCGCGCTCTTCCTCAGGCGGCGCGCCGGGCGCTGGTGGGCGATCGCAGCCGCCACGGCAGTGACCCTCTATCTCGTGACGACGACGCCGTACGAGCTCGCAACCTACCCCTACTACGAGGCGCACGGACTCGCAATCCTTGCGCTCGCAAACAGAATCCTGATCTGGGACGACACCAGGATCGAGCATGGCCTCGTCGTGATCACGATCGTCGGCGCGGTCGCGTTGTGTGCGATCGTGCTGCAGCGCGCCCGGCAGGGGCTCGTCCTGGCTACGACCGTCCTGCTCGCTGGGTTCGTGCTCGCCTGGGGCATCACTGGTGAGATCTACGCCGCGAACGGCGAGCGTAGGTTTTCCGACTCCCTCTACGCGACGCTGCCGAAGCCACCGAACTGGCTCGACCGCGCAACGAACGACGGCAGCGCCGTGCTGCTCGGCCAGCAGCTCTCCGCCGATCCGAACGGGATCTCGGAGCTGGAGTTCTGGAACCGCTCGTTGCGGGGAGTCTGGAGCCTCGACAGCTCCGCGCCCGTGAACACGGGGCGAGTCGTGACGCCGAACCTGGCACGACCCGACGGGACCCTCGATCCCGATCCCGAGACCGGCTGGGTTGTCGTGACCCCGGGAGTCCAGGTCGCCGGTGGCGAGGCCGTCGAGCCGACCGGGGTCTTCCGGCTCGTTCCACTCAGCGGCCCGATCCGTCTCACGGGTGGGCAGACGGGCGTCTATCCCGACAACTGGATGGGCGGCTTCGCGACCTACACGCGGTACAACGTCCCGCGCACGGAACGGGGCACTGTGCGCCTTTCCCTCTCCCGCCAGGGAGCGTGTGGGGTCAACCCGCCCGGGAGAGTGACGGTGAAGCTCGGAACCGTCGGCATCGACGAACATGACCAACCAGCGATCGGACGAGTCACGAAGACCGTGCACGACGTGATCAACTCCTGTGAGACCCTCAGCTACGCCCTGCAGGCGCCGGGGGGCCCTTGGCGGCTGGAGGTGACCATCTCGCCCACGTTCGTCCCGCGTGAGCTCGACCCCACGCAGCCGGACGCCCGCGAACTCGGTGCTGTCGTCGCCTTCGCGTACGAGCGCTAGAAGGCCCTGAGTCGCTCGGGGTGCTTGCGGATGAAGCGCGCCATCCCACGGAGATGCCAGACCGTATGGAGGCTGAGGAAGCGCTCGTCGATCACGGCCGCGTACGCGTGCGTGACCACCGCCTCCGGTACGTACCAGCGCTCCCAGCCCGCTCGCGCGGCTCGGTAGCAGACGTCGATGTCCTCGACGTAATGGCGGTAGCCGGCGTCCCAGCCTCCGATCTCGTCGAGCATCGTCCGGCGCTGGAGGAGGAAGGCGCCGAGGAGCCAGTCGGCCGGCACGGGCCGCGAAGGTCGCTCGTCGCTCAGGTAGTGCTCCCGCTGGGTGTCGTAGGGGCGGCGCAGAAACCGGATCGGGGTTCGGCGCGCGATCGTCCCGAAGACAGTGGGGAACCGCCGGCGGGACGGCTGCCAGGTGCCGTCGGGCCAGAGCATCTGCGGGCCGGCGATCCCGCAGCGCGGGTGGCGCTCGGCGAACGCGACGAGAGCGCCCACCGCTCCATCGTGCGGCAAGGCATCCGGGTTCGCGACGAGGACGTACTCGCCGACCGTGTGCTCGATGCCGTGGTTGACGTTCGCGGCGAACGAGAGCGGACGCGCGTTCTCGATTACGCGCACGTCGGCCGGAAGGGCGCCGACGCTCCCGGGGAGATTCGCAACGACGACGAGCTCGTCGACCTGGGCTCCGAGGATCGGGGCGAGCCGCTCGACCTCGGCCTCGTGCCCGTGCGAGACGACGACGGCGGAGACCGTCACGAGGCCGCACTCCTTCCATCCGGACGTGGCCGCAACGCACATGTCATGAGGTCTGACCCCGGAGCGACACCCGCGGCGACCCACTCCCTCCATCCCGACGTGGCCGCAACGCACATGTCATGAGGTCTGACCCCGGAGCGACACCCTGCCCGCGCGGCGCTGCTCGTGCGTCGGGGAGCGCATGCGGCGAGGAGCATCGGCGACTCGTTCGCCGCGACCGGCCGGTACAGGCTCCCAAGCGCGAATACCCATCTCATGTCAACCCTCCAGAGCCTCGAGATACACGGTTACGGTGCGCTCCGCCGCCGCGCGCCACGAGAAGAGCGCCGCACGCGCAAGGCCGAGCCGCACAAGCTCGTCGCGGCGTCGCAGCGCCTCGCGAATGCCGCCAGCGAGCAGTCCTTCGTCCGCATAGACAACCGCCTCCCCACCCACCTCGAGGAGCGCCTTCTCGCGGACGCTGACGACCGGCGTGCCACTCGCCATCGCCTCCACGAGGGGCAACCCGAACCCCTCGAACCGTGACGCCTGGACGAGGCAGGCGGCCCCACGGTATAGCTCCACGAGGCGCTCGACCGAGACATAGCCCTCGAGCCGAGCGCCTCCGAGCTCGAGCTCTCGTGCCAGCTCCCGATCCTTCCTGGGGCCGACGACGACGAGCGGCAGGCCGAGTTCCCGGGAGGCCGCGAGGACCGCGGCCTGGTTCTTGCGTTGCTGGACGGCGCCGACGGTGAGCACATAGTCGTGCCGGCCGACACCGGGCGAGAACGCCGGGTCGACACCGTTTGGCGTGACCACAACCTTCTCGGAGGCTACGCCGTAGAGCTCCGTGATATCGGTGCGCGATCTCTCCGACACGGTGAGGACCCGCGCCGACCGGTGCGCGGCTCGGCGAACGACCCGCTTGAAGATCATCCGCTCCCGCCGTCCCATCAGTCCGGGCTCGCGCTCGAAGGAGACGTCGTGGATCGTCACGACGGCCGGGCAAGGGCAGCGGAGGGGCAGCGCGTATTGCGTGTGCACCAGGGCCGCGCCGACCTGTCTCAGCAGACGCGGCAGACCGATGGCCATCCGGAGCTCCTGTGCGCGGGCAGAAAGCCGGAGTGGCGTAACTCCGTTTGGCACGAGCTCCGGATGACGCGTTGCCGCTGCCAGCTCCAGGCCCACAGCCGCTGCAGGCGCGGGAAGCTCACGCAGGAGGTTGAGGACGTACGTCTCGTCGCCGGTGCGCTCGCGCCCGAGCACGTCGGCGTCCACGACCACGAGCCTCCGCCGCTCCTCTGCTGTCATTTGACAGTGTCTGACACCGCGGTCACGTCAGCGCCCTCGCATATGCGGCAACCGCCGCCTCGCCTGCCTTCTCCCAGGTGTAGAGCAGGGCGCGCTCGCGGCCCGCTTGGGCCAGCTCCCCCCGACGCCGCGCTGCCTCCGCGATCCCGTCTGCGACCGAGCTCGCATCGTGCGGATCGACGAGGACGGCGGCCGGTCCGACGACGTCGGCCATCGCGCTGTCGCGGCTCGTGACCACGGGCGTTCCGCAAGCCATTGCCTCCACAACCGGAATTCCGAATCCTTCGTAGAGCGATGGGTAGACGAGGCAGCGCGCGCCACGATAGAGCGCGGCGAGTTCGTCGTCAGGGAGTCGACCGAGCCAACGCACGCCGTCTCCAGCCGCGGCGATCCCACCCCAGCCGGCGGCACCGACGACGCGAAGCTCCACTCCGGCGAGCGCCGCCCCCTCGATCGCGCACGCAAGGTTCTTGCGGGGCTCGAGCGTGCCGACAGCGAGCGCGTAGTCTCCCTCGGCCTTCGCGCCCTCCGCCGTGAAGACCGGATCGACGCCGTTCGGGACGACATCGATCCGCTCGAGGGGGATCCCGACAAGATCCGCGATGTCGCGCCTCGTGAACTCCGACACGGCGATCACCCTCCTCGCCGCCTCGAGCGTCCGCGCGAGCGTGAAACGGCCATGGAGACGGGTCCAGGCCGGGAACGCCCGCGGGTAGCGCAGCACGGCGAGATCGTGCACCGTGACGACGACGGGGACGCGTGAACTGAGGGGACCGCGGTAGATCGTCGTGTGTACGAGGTCGAGCCGGGCGCGGCGTGCAGCGCGCGGAAGCAGCAGCGGGTACCACGCGATGTCGCGTGCCAGCGCGGTCCAGCGCCCCGCACCGCCCCAGGAGAGGCGAACGATCTCGGGGTCGGCACGCGACTCGAGGACGGAGAGCAGCCCGTTGATCCACCGCGCCGTCCCCGCCTGGGTCTGCGTCAGTGGCGCAACGTCGAAGCCGACCCTCACCGGGCGAGCACCTCCTCGTAGCCGCGCAGGATGCTCGCACCGGTCGCGCGCCAGCTGAAGCCGGCGGCATGACGGAGCCCACGCCCTGCGAGCGCGTCGTGGTCGGCGAGCGCCGTTCGGATTCCGGCCGCGATCTCTGCCGGATCGCTCGGGTCGACGCGTATCGCGGCGTCACCGCAGGCCTCGTCCAGCGACTCGTGCCTCGACGCGACGACCGGCGTTCCGCAGGCCATGGCCTCGATCACGGGCATCCCGAAGCCCTCGAAGCGCGAAGGAAACACGAAGCAGGCCGCCGCGCGGTAGAGGGCTGCGACCTGTTCGTCTACCACGTAGCCGAGCGGGAAGATCCTGGCATCGGCGAGATCCGGCCGTTCGCCCCAGCCCTCGGCTCCGGCGATAACGAGGTCGTACTCGCCCCCGAGCAACCGCCAGGCCGCGACGAGCGCCTCGACGTTCTTGCGCGGTTCGAGCGTCCCGATCCCGAGAACGAACGGCCTCGGCCATGGATACGCCTCGCCGTCGGGCCCGAGCCCCGCCTCAAGGCCTGGCCGAGCTACCCGCACGCGGTCGGAGGCGACCCCGAGGACGCCGACGACGTCTCGCGCGGTGAAGGCCGAGTTCGCGAAGATCACGTCACACGTCCTTGCCGCGTTCGCGTACTTGTTCGAGTGCATGGAGAACGTACGAGGTGTAACCCAGTCGCGAAACCGGAGCGGAATCAGGTCGTGGACCGTGGTGGCCCGAATCCCGCCGAGCTGCGGGGGGTACATCCAGTCGGTGAAGTGGAGCACGTCGACTGGGCCGAGGAAGCGCTCGGCGGCAGGATGACCGAGCCGGCTCCACGCCGTTCGCACGGCATGTGAGTATGGCAGCGGCCAGAGCCGAATCTCGACATCGATGCCGTCGAGCGCCGCTCTGATCGCCTTCGGTCCCGTGATCGACGTGGGAGCGAACGCGACGATCTCGTGCCTCGTCCCGGCCGACTCGACGAGCCCGGCGAGCGACCCGCGGAGGTAGTTGCCGATGCCGGTACGCGGATGCGAGAGCGGAGAGACGTCGAACGCGATCCTCATCGCTCGACGGTGAACCCGTCGAAATGTGCGCCGAGCTCGCGGTCGTCTGCGGTGCCGTTGACCTCGCTCGGCACGGTCGTCGGCGAGACCGTGTAGACGATGCGGCAACGCCCGCTCTGGGGTTCGAGCGGAACCCTGAAGACGGTGCGGCGACCGTTTGCAGCAGGCCTCATGCGCCCGACTACACGACCGTTCGAGGTCGCGGTCACGGTCGGCGGCTCGGGTGTGAGGCTCGGGTCGCTGGCAACGCCGACCGCGAGCGTGGCGCTCTCGCACTCACGGCGCGTATACGTCACCGTCTTCCCCGACCAGGTGTCGTTCGAATAGAGGCCCGTGACGCGCGAGACGGAGATGAGCGGCCCGTGGAGGCGCCAGAGGGTGAGGCCGAGCCCAGGATCGCGCCCGAGTGGTATCCCTGCCGGGTCGATCGAGCTGTCGACGACGACGAGCGGTGCGCGAAACGGCCGCCCGTCCGGATACGTGACCTTGCCGCTGACGGAGTCGAAGTCCAGCTTCGTCTCAGCCAGGCCACCCGGCGTCGGATAGGCGGTGTAGTAGATGGGGCCAACGCGCCTGCTGAAGAACTCGTTCTGGTTGACCGCAAAGCGATCGGGCAGCGCCGTCCACACGATTGCGACCGTACTGCCTGCCGGTGCGGCCCGGTCGATCCAGTCCCGCGGCGCCTCGCGAATCCCCTGGTAGAGAGCGCCGCGAGACGCCTGCACGAATCCGTGAGGACCCGACCAGATCGGCTTGGAGATCAGGGCGAACCAGACGAGGATCGCACACGGGAGAACGATCCCGTAGCGCGCGGGAACCCCCAGGAAGAGCGCCGCCGCGACAAGGGCGCCGGCGAAGACCGTCCAGAGGATCGACGAGAACAGAAGGCTCCCGTAGAGGGTCCAGACCGGCAGGAGCGCGAGCGTGTCGGAGATCGCGCCTGTCTCGATGAACCGCGTGTACGGGAATGCGAGTGCGAGCGCGCAGGAGAGAGCGATCGCCGGGAGGGCGATCTGCAGCGGCCGCGGCGCCCCTCGGTAGATCCAGACCACGAACGCGATGAGCACAAGCGGGGCGACGGGGAACAGGTTGCGCTCCTGGATGCGCGGGATGAAGTGCGAGGCGAACGTGCCGACCTCGAGGGTGAAGAGGACGATGACGGGGAGAGAGGCTGCGACGAACGCCTGGATCGCACGGGGTTGGCGACGTACCAGTGCGACGAGGACGATCGCCGCAGCGACGGGCACGATGCCGAGGTAGAGGGTCAGCTCCTCGGCATGCCAGAGGGTGTACCGGAGCACGGAGCCAAGGTCGTAGCTCGCGTCGCCGACGGTCGCATAGGCGCCGAGGATCTCCGTAACCGACTGACCGCGGGCGGCCTTGACGAGCGCGACCGCTGCTACGCCGCCCACGACGAGCCCGATCGTCCATCGGTACGGCCGCAACGCGCTCCCGAGCCCCCTGCGCTCGAAGAACGCGAGGAGGAGAGGGGCGACGACGATCGCGGGCACGAACGCGAGCGCCTGCACGCGTGTCGCGAAGCTCGCGAGCAGGAACGCGAGCAGAAGCAGCTGGCGTGCCAACGTCGGGCGCTCGAGCACGAGCACGAGCGCTAGCACCGTCGCGAGCACAAGTGGATAGAAAAGATTTTCGGTCATCACAGTGCCCGTGTAGACCATCGAGGGAATCGCGACCGAGAGCACCGCGCACATGAGCGACAGCCCGACTGGGAGCATGCGCCGCGCGATCAAATACGCCGGTACTGCAGCAAGCGACATGACGAACGCGTTGATGGTCTTGACGGCGGTGTACGCGTCCGGCAGTGACGTGAAGAGCCGGTACGCCGGACTGATGAGGAGCGGGTAGAGGACGCCGTAGCCTCCCGTCGGCACCCCGCGGACCGAGAACTGCCCATCCGCCGCGAAGCTGCGCGCGAGCTCGGAGTAGATCAGCTCGTCGACCATGATGAACGGCGCGACCATCCGCCTCGCGAGCCAGGCGCGCAGCACGAACGAGAGAAGGACGATCAGCGCGAGCCACACCCAGGCTGGGACGGCCCGGATCCGATCAGCCATTCAGCTCGACCTCGGAGAGGCGGCGTCCGATTTCGTCCGCCTCGTCCGACCCGGGCTCGATCCCGATCTCGGCCGCCGCTTGCGCGACGTCGCCGAGAACCGCCTCGGTGTTCGCGGCACCGCCGAGGAGCTGCTCGCAGGCCGCCGCGTACTGGTCCGCGACGCGCGCGAGATCGTGCTCGTGCTCTGCGAGCTCGCGGGCCGCTTCGCCCATCGCCCCGCGCAGATCCTCCCTCGAGGCGAGGAGCTCGAGCGCGGCTGCGAGGAGCTCCACCTCGTCGTCGTCGACCGGCACCTTGAGCGCCACGGCGTCGGGAAGCTCGGAGAACCAGCCGACGTCGCTCACGACCAGCGGCTTGCCGAGGCCGAGACCGCGGATCGCGGTACCCGAGGTCTCGCCCATCGTCGGGGAGCGCAGGCTCACGTGAACGTCGCAGGCTGCCATCAGGGCCCATAGGCGCTCCTCGCCGACGTAGTCGATCCGGACGATGCCATCGCCGTCGAGCCCGAGCCGCTGCATGCGCCGCGCGAGATCGAAGCCAGGCGAGGTCGCGCCGACGAGCAGGAGCCGAGCGTCTGGATGACGGGGCTTGATCCGGGCGAACGCCTCGAGGAGCTGCGGGATGCGCTTGCTCGCGTTGACGTTGCCGAAGGAACCGATCAGCGGCGCACCCGCGAGCGGGTCCGGAGCGATCGACCGAGCCGGCCAGGCGGGGTGCGGAATCACGTAGATCGGACCGTCGAAGCCCGCCGCGCGCGCCCGCGCCTCGACGTAGTGCGAGTGGACGATCAGGCCGTCCGCAAGCGCGAGCACCTCGCCCGCAAGATGGTAGTCCTCCGGTCGGTTCTCCCAGAGCGGCGGAATGCGCTTGTCGAGCACTCCGTGCGCGAGCAGCCGACCGACCACGCCTCCCTCGCGCTCCATCGCATCGAGGTAGCCGTGCCCGTCCCTCCGACCAATCGTCAGACCGGCGACGAGATGATGGAGGACGAAGTCGTGCAGTACGACGAGCCCACGTCGGCGGCGGAGGGCCTCGACGATCCACCCGTGCGCATCGGGATTGTTGCCCACATGGTAGAGGCAGAGATCGACGCCCCGCGGCGCCGCGCGCTTCCCACGCCGTACGACGTGGACGTCGAGCTGACGGCGAAGCGCCGGCAGCAGCAGGGCCGTGTAGTCGGCGATGCCCGAGCGCTCGGGCGGCATCGGCGAGAAGAGCCCGACTCTCATGAGAGCAACCGGTCGAGGGCGCGATCCCAGGTCACCTCGACCGCAACGGCCTTACCGGCCCGCCCGAACGCCGCAGCGTCGTCCTGATGGTCGCGTAGCCACGCGGCGGCGGCGGCGATCGCACCCGCCTCGGGCGCAACGACGAGCCCTGTTGATCGATCGGCGACGATCTCGAGCGGACCGCCGGCGTCGGTCGTCGTGATGACTGGCTTCTCCGCGAGGAACGACTCGTAGGGGCCCATGCCGAAGTCCTCGTCGACGGGCGCGTAGAAGACGGCAAGGCAACGCGCGTAGAGATCGGCGAGCTCGTCGGCCGATACCCGCCCGGCGAACGTGACACGACCGTCGAGCCCGTGCGAGCGCGCGACCTCCTCGAGCCGGCCGCGGTCGGGCCCGTCGCTTGCCACGACGACGTGCAGCGACTGGTCGAGGGCAGCCGCTTCGAGGAGGAGCTCGATCCGCTTGGCGCGGTCGAGCCGGCTCGCCGACAGGACGAAGTCCCCGTAGCCGTCACAGCGGTATGCGAGATCCTGTGGGGGATGCGGGAGAACCTCGGCGACGAGGCCTGTCGAGCGCTCGAGCCGCCCTGCCACGTTGCGCGACGTCGCGAAGAGCCGCGACGCCTCACCGAGGCCTACCCGGTCGAGATCCTGCACCTGCCGCCGCAGGGCGCGGTCGGAGGGACCCTCCCCAAACTGCCCGAGGTCGGTGCCGTCGAGCTCATAGGCCTGGCGGAACTGATGGATCAGCCACACGCGCTTCTCACGATGCCGGACGACGTACGAGGGGAACTTGGTCGCGATCACGAGGTCGATGGGGCTACCGTCGGCCTCGTCCAGGTCGAGCATCCGCCAGAGGAACGCCTGGGTGAGTACCTGCGTGCCCGGGTACCACTTGAAGGGAACGCTCACGAGGTCGGCGTCGTGGCCGCGCGCTCGCAGCTCGGTGACGAGCGCGTCGGTGAAGATCTCCGCCCCGCCGCGCGCGAACGGCACCTGCGGGCGGCAGACAGCGATCCTCACCGGTTCGAGCGCAGCTGCTCGACCTGCGCCTCGAGCCGGTCCACCTGCTCTTGCAGATCGTCGATCAACCGCAGTGCTGCGGCGTTGAAGGAGCGCTGATCGTAGGCGAGGGGCTCCACGTACCAGCGCATCAACTTTCGCAGGACAGCCTTGACGGGGGTACCGATCCCGCCGCGCACTCCTGGGCGCAGCCGGAGCGAGCGATCGGCTGAGACCGGCCAGAGGCGCTCGGCCTCTGCACGTGCGGCGCGACGGTCGGCGGGGTCGCCGCTCGCTGCCCCGGGATCTGCACCCGAGCGCCTGACCTCGGCGCGGAGCTGCTCGATGAGCGCACCGACATCGATCCCGGTTGCTCCGGTTACACCGGTATCGCCTGTCGCGACGAGGCGTTTCTCGGTTGCGTCCGACACCGTGGCATTCTACTGCGCTCAATCGGCCGATCGGACAGGCCGAAACCCCAACCTAGGGCGTCTGATCGGTGACGCGGAGCGCCTTCGACCAAGATGCCGGGCTTCCAGACGACGGCTCGCCCGGCGAGAGATCAACGCTTACGCCACCGGAAGCGCGACGGCCGGGCGTGTGGCGCCGGCGCACGCGTCGTGTCGACGAGCGCGGCGAGACAACCCGGATGCACCAAGCGCAGAGGAGAGCCGTTGACGCAGGCGTGCCGCCCGAGGGACGCGAGCCTGGCAAGCGCGGGCGCCGCTACGAAACAGACCGTGTTCTGAGCGAACCACCACTTCACATCGGGCTCTTCCCAGAGCCGGAGCCTGAACGGATCGGTTGCGGCGAACGAGCGCGCCGCAAACAACTCCGCCCAGAACCCCGGCCACTGCTCGTTGAGATGTCCGATTCCCCCTTGTCCCGGGATCGCCGCCGAAAAGACGACGACGTCGGAGAGCGAGGTCAACGAGAGGACAAGCTGCTCGGCGAGCGCCGGCTCGAGCAGATGGGCTACCTCGAGGGAGAGGGCAAGGTCGAACCGTCGCCCGACGCGAAGAGGCTCGCGCAGGTCGGCCACCCGGAACGCCGCGGCAGGAATCTCGAGCAGCGTCTGATCGACCCAGGGCCCGTCGAGCCCGAGGACGTCGGACACGCCACGCTCCACGAATACCCCGAGCCAGGCGCCGAGCCCGCACCCCACGTCCACGACGCTGCGGGGCGCGATCTCGTCCAGCAAGAGCGGCACGACAACAGCTGCCGACTCGCGTGACCCTCTGAGCCAGCTCGGATAGTCGACATCGTCGAATGGTGTTGCCATGGCCACGCCGCAGCTTACGGTGGCGACGCGCGACAAGCGCAGAGCTCAAGCGCCGACCTGCCCGACACCGCGACCTACGCCCGCGCAGTCGGGAATCTCAGCCGGCGCGAGAGCGGCGGTCAGATCGAGGCGGCGCCGACCTCTTCTGTCGGCTCGCTGGCTATTACTTGCGGACGGAGCGCTGGCGGAGGCGGCCCCACGGGTGCTCCAGCTTCGATCGGGCTGCTGAGGCGAGCGATGAGCCATCTGAGCATGGCGTCGCGTCCCCCGCCGCCGCGTGGAACGGCCTCCTCCGAGACGAGAACCGGCACGTTGAAGGTTCGGGCAACAAGCATCGTCGTTACGACGCGCCACCATTCGCGGCCGGCCGCAGCGTTCGTGGGCCAGTCCGTGCCCGCAACGACCAGCGCCTCGGAATGAGCGAGCAGGTCGAAGAGCTCGGCGAGACGCGCTTCCTGCGTGAGCTCTGTCCGCCGGTAGCGGCGAGCGCTCCGAATGAGGCCGAGCGAACGCGACAGCAATCGGTAGCTCCGAGCTAGCCGCCCGGAACGCTCCAGCCCCGCGAGGAGCGGCAGGCGCAGGCCGGAGACCGAGGGATAGTCGCCGTAGGTGGAACGGTCGCTGTCGTTCCCGAGCACGACGACCGGCTCGACCTCGGGCACTCGGGCGAGAGTGGCCAATGCCCGGGCCACCGGCGCCGGTAGCCCGACGACCGCAAGCAGCTCTCGCTGGCGCACCTCGAGCTGAACCGCCGCGCTGGATCCGAAACAACCGAAATGCTCGTGGACGAGATCGAGTTGGAATAGGTAGCTCCCCGGCTGCTTCGGCGGGACTACGTGCACGGGCACGAGCTGGGTCGTCCCCGGACTGAGGTCTGCCGGCAGCGGCGTCCGGAGCTCCATCGGCTCGTGAGCCGGCTCACCGTCGAGTCTCCAGCGATAGCCGAGTCGAATCTCAGGCCGCGCGTCCTTGCCCCAACGCCACGTCTCCTCGCTCTCGTTCGTGACGTACGCATCGATTGTCTCCTGCACGCCCGCTCGCAGCGAGGCCGGCATCGTCACGACGGCAATCCTGCCACGGTGCAGCGAGCCGGCGTACGGTGCCCCGGGCCAGGCGCGGTCGACGTCGTCGCTGGACGCGTAGGCAAGCGACGCCCGCGCCCTCCCTGTGTCAACCCAGTCGCCTGCGAGGGCGGTGTCGATCACGGCCTTGTCCCTGCAGTGGACTGCAGCCAGTGCTGCATCCGGGACGAACTCCGGAACGTACAGCGCGTGGTTGTGCGCGCGGCCCGCGATCCTCATGCCCGGACGGGCAAGCTCGTATGCGTCCGCCTTGAGTCGTCGCCGTTCAACGGAGTTCACGGCGGTGTCGAGATGCCACAGCGGCGCCTCGATGAACACCCCGGGGCCATGCGCGATCACCGGCCTGTGGAAGACGTCCGAGAACTGGACGAAGCGATCGTCGCGGAGAACGAGGCGTAGCTGGAACTCCGTGCTCCACGGGGCCTGCGCGAGGTAGGTGTCCGTCGTCGGGTAGAGCCAGCGCCGTGCGATCCAGCCATGGGTGATATCGCGCCGCGAGACGATCTCGGGCAGTAGCTCGATCAATTCGGGAGACGGCACTTCGTCGTCGTCGATGTTGAGAATCCATCGGCCCGAACAGGCGCCGAAGAGCCAAGGGATCGGCCGATCGGCAGGACTAGTCGGTGGAAACGACAGCACGCGGTCGGCGACGTGCGCAACCGCGGCGTGGGTGGCCAAAGCGCGCGGCTCCTCGACGGCGAGGACGATTTCGTCTGCCACATCGCGGAGCTGCCCCAGGATCGACGCAAGCCGAGCAGGGCTATGTCCGCCGCTCATGCAGCACACCGACAGCAGACCGCTGGCCGCGGGAGCGGCCCGATCCTCCGATTCCATGGCGAACCCCGGCCAGTCGCCGTGGCACGTCGCATCGCTTGGCGCTAGAGCAGAACGTCCGGGGATGGACGGTCCCACCTCGTTGAGCGCCCGAGCCGCATTCGGGCGACCGATCATTGTCTTTCCACAGCTCCCCCTGTGCCCCTTACAAATTACTGATCTCGAGCCGAAAGTTCCTTTACTACTGAGGGCGGACCCTACGCGTATACACCCGGATATGCAACGGTTTGCAGGATGATTGCTATCTCGCTGCTGACTCTCGTCCCTGGCGTAGTCGGCGGAAGCGAGACCTACTCCCGCGAGTTGACTCGTGCGCTCGCAACAGCTGGCAGCATGGAGTACCGCGTTCTCGAGCCATCCGTGGCCCCAGGCAGCGGCGGAGCGCTGCCGTCAACGGTCGTCCCGGAGTACCGTGCAGCGACCTCGACGGGTGGTCGCATCACGGCGATGGCGCTTGCCGCGCTGCGGCCGGGGCCGCTCCGTCACCATCTCACCGAGGCCGAGGTCATCCATTACCCACTCACCGTCACCCTCCCCCGAGCGCAGTTGCCTCACGTTGTCACGCTCCACGATCTCCAGCATCTCGACCTGCCACAGCTCTTCTCGAGGTCGGAGCGGGCGTTCCGGCGCGTCGCGTACGACGCAGCCGCCCGCAAGGCCGATCGAGTGATCGTGCTCAGCGAGTTCGTGAGGCAACGTGCGATCGAGCGCCTCGGGCTCGACGGCGACCGGGTCGTCGCGATCCCCTCCGGTGTCGATCTCGCCCGCTTTCGGCCGGGGGCCGAGCCGCGCGAGCGCATGCTCCTCTACCCGGCGCGACCGTGGCCGCACAAGAACCACGAGCGGCTGTTCGAGGCCTTCGCGATCCTCCGACGAGCGGACCCCGACCTGCGGCTCGTGCTCACAGGGGAAGGACACGAGGGCCGACCCGTTCCACCGGGGGTCGAGGTGTATGGGAACGTGACGAGCGATGAGCTTGCCGGGCTCTACCGTCGCGCGGCCTGCCTCGTCTTCCCGAGTCTCTACGAGGGCTTCGGCCTTCCCCCGCTCGAGGCGATGGCTTCCGGTTGCCCGGTAGCAGTGGCGAATGTCGCGGCGCTACCGGAGGTGTGCGGCGACGCAGCCGTGCTCTTCGATCCCTACGACCCGGGTGCGATTGCCGCCGGTGTCACCTCCGCCCTCAACCGTGCGGACGAGCTCGGCCGACGCGGGCTCGAGCGAGTCGCCTCGTTCTCGTGGGCGGCGTCCGCAAACGCACATGAGGACGTCTATCGCTCTCTCCTGCCGGTGGGATGATGGATACGCGCGACCTTCGCATCCAGCTCTCGACGATCGGCCTCCGCGGAATGGCTGCACTCACTTTGCGCAACCGGCTCCACCGCCACCTCGTTGCGCTCGAGCTCTGCCGCCCGGTCGTGACGGGCGCCCGTGGCCTCGAGATCGGTGGGCCGAGTGAGCTGTTCAGCCGCTCCGGCATCCTGCCGCTCTACCCGCTGCTCGAGCGGCTCGACAACTGCGACTTCGCGGCCGCGACGATCTGGCACGGCGACGCCGTCGACGGCAGCCCATTCGTGTACGACGCTGATCGCGGGCCGGGCACGCGCTACGTTCGCGACGCAACGGCCCTGACGGGGATCGAGGACGGAGCCTACGACGTACTCCTCTCGTCGCACACCCTCGAGCACATCGCAAATCCGCTCCGCGCCCTCGACGAATGGAAGCGTGCGGTCGGCGAGGATGGGCATCTCGTGCTCGTCGTCCCTCACGTCCAGAACAGCTTCGATCACAGACGCCCGGTGACGTCCCTCGCGCACATCGAGGCCGACTACGCGTCGGCCACGACGGAGGACGACACGACTCACGTCGCGGAGTTCATGGAGCTCTGCGACCTCGAGCGGGTTCCCGAGCGCCTCACGCGCGCGGCCTTCGACGAGCGCACCGGAGCACAGGTCGAGAACCGGACCGTTCATCATCACGTCTTCGACACGGATCTGGTCGTACAGGTTCTCGACCGCGCAGGCTGCGAGATCGTCACGGTCGAGCCCGCACTCCCGTTTCACATCGTTGCGGTCGCGCGAGCCCGGCCGGGCGACAATGCAGCGCTCCTCGCCGACAGCGCGCGGTGGCGACGCAGGAGCGTCTTCCGACGCGATCGCGACTGACCCAACCCGTCGCGACCGACCCAACCGTTTACGGCAGCGCGAGGACGCGCTCGTACGCGCTCGCGAGCCGCTCGGCGGCCGCGGCGGTCGAGTAGCGAGCGACAACCTCGCGGGGGTAGGCGACACGCGCGCCGGCAACCTCCGCGAGTGGCCCCACCTGGAGCAGTCGCGCGAGCTCGCGCCAGTCCCCCGAAGCGAAGAGCGGCGTCCCCGACCCGGCGAGGACCTCCGGTATCGCACCGGACGAGCTCGCGACGATGCGCGCGCCGGCAGCCAGCGCCTCCGCGAGCACGAGCCCAAACTGCTCCTCCCAGGTCGGGAGCGGGAGGCTCGCGAGGACAACGCACGACGCAGAGGCGAAGAGAGACGGCATCTCGTCGTATGGCACGGCCCGGATCTCGACGCGGGGGCCGACGCCGAGCTCCGCGGCGTAGCGAAGCAGCCGTTCGCGCTCGGGCCCTGCGCCCGCGATCACGAGACGGGCGTCGCCGCCCAGCGTCGCGAGCGCCCGCATCACGTCGTAGTGGCCCTTCTCCCAGACGAGCCGACCGGGAGAGACGATCACGTGCTCCGCGGTCGGGAGGGATGTCCCGCCGGCGAACCGCTCGACGTCGATGCCGGGCTCGACGACCTGTGTTCGCTCCTCCGCGACACCCTCGAGCTGCAGGCAGCGCTGGGCACGCACCGTCGTCGGGAGAAACAGGTCGGTTGCGCGCAGCATCGCTGCACGATTCCGTACGGCTCTCGCGGTGCGGAAGACCGAGAGAAACGGGATCGTCTCCCACACGGTCGCGACGAGCCGGTATCCGAGCTCGTGTCGCAAACGGGCAGGCTGCCCGGCAAACCAGGGGCCGAGCTCGGCGGTATGAACGATGCTCGCACCGCGAAGAATCGGCTCGAGGTCGAGATAGCGGTCGCCGACGACGTTCGTGGCAAGGCCGCCAAGCCGCCCACGAGGTAGCCGCGCGCGTCTGGTCGCGGCAACCGCCCACGGGATCTCCAGCCCCTCGATGCTCTGGTCCGCTCTCGCCGTGGTGACGACCTCGAGGTCGAACCGGTCGCGGAGCAGCTCCCAGGACCGCAGCTCGGCGAGATTCGCGTGATGTCCACGCAGGATGACGACGCGCGGGCGGCCGGTCACGCCGCCTCCTTGGAGCGCATCAGCCCCAGCGCGTGATACGCGTCGGCGGGAACTGCGCGTGTCACGAACGCGGCGGCGGAGTACACGGCCACCGCAGCCGCAGCGGCGACGAGCGGGATGTCGCGGAGGAGATAGCCGGCGGCGCCGCCAAGCGCCATCGCCACGACGATCTTCCATGCGAACGCGAACCGTGGGGCGCCACCCGGACGCATGCGGCGGAGTGAGACCCACAGAAACAGCGCCAGTGCTCCCTCGGCGGCCACCGCAACCCAGGCCGCAGCCTTGGCACCGCCTCCTGGCACGAAGACGAGGCCCAGCACGATCACGAGAACAAGCGCAAGGCCGTTCGCGATCGCCATCGCACGCTGAGCCCGTCCTGCGATCAACCCGAGCTGGAACGTCTGGGTGAGGAAGAGCGGGATCAGGGCAATCGCCTGGATGCGCAACACCGACGCGGCGCCGCTGTACTCGCTCGTCGCGATCAGGTCGATCGCGGGGCCGGCGAGGATGGCGACGCCGATGACGAGCAGGCCCGCGATCAGAAGCGACGCCTCCGTCATGTTCTGGAGCACATGCCGCAGACGCTCGTCGTCCTCGTCTCCGGCAACGGAGAGCAAGGGGAGGGCAACCGAGAGGATCAGGGCAGGCAGGGCCAGCAGCATCTCGAAGACCCTGAACGACGTGCCGAAGAGCCCCGTCTGGAGCTCCGTCGAGACGAGCGAGACGATCACGACGAGCACGCGGAAGTAGATGACGCTCAACGCGAACGCGACCGCGAGTGGCAGCGTCTCGCGCAGGAGCCGCAGGACGAGGTCGCGGCGAACGCCGCGTGTCAGGCGCACGCCGACGCGCGCCACGAGCAGGGTCACCGGAATGAGGACGACCGCCACGGCGATCTGGATGCCGAAGAACGCCACCAGGCCTGCGCCCGCCAGGGCAAGCGCTCCGATGGCGACGAGTGTCAGGAGGTTGCGGAGCACCTCGAGCGCGGTCAGCGAGACGATCCGCAGCTCGACCCAGATCGGCACGGTCAGCATCGCCTGAGCGCTCAGGAGGATGACCCCGAGCCCGCCGATGGCCGTGCCTGCAACGACTACGGCGGGGTAACCGGCGACGATGCTGAAGCCGATTGCCGCGAGCACCCCCAGGCTTGCTCCGAGGAGTCGGAGCACGAGCAGGTTGTTGAGGAGCTCGGCTCGCTCCGAAGCCCGCCGGGAGACCGAGATCTCGCGACTGCCGACCGCGGTCAACCCTGCGTCCGTGATCCCGGCGACGATACCGAGCAGCGCTGTCACGGTCGCGTAGCGTCCGAAGTCGTCGACGTTCAGGTAGTTGAGCAGGATTGCCGCCGTCGCCAGCCCGAGAACGGTACTGATGCCGAAACCGACGCCGCGAACCGCACCGCCCCTGATGACACGCCCGCCAGCCTCGGGCGCTCGCAGGAGATCGCTCGCCGACGATCCGTCCGCGGCAGCGACCGCCTCGAGCGCCGGCTCGTCCGCTAGCGCCACGTCTCGGGCACGTGGGCGCGAAGATCGATCTGACGATGCCACAGGTGGCGCCCACGCCCGCGGAGCACTCGATCGACAGCTGCGCTGCCGCGACCGAGAGGGCCGAGCGACCCAACCGAGTCGACGGCGAATCCGGCACCCTCGAACGCCTCGCGCAGGCTTCCGGGCGTGAACCACCGCAGGTGCGTGGCATCGAACGGCCCGTAGCTCTGCAACTCCCAACGACCGCGAAGCAGCATCACGACGAAGTCGCGGTGCGCGACATTGGGCGTGCTCGCGAAGACGAGAGCGCCGGGCCTGAGCAGCGGTCGCAAGCGAGCGAGGACAGCCCACGGGTCGCGGAGATGCTCCAGCACCTCACTGAGGATGAGGGCGTCGAACGAGTCTGGCGGCCACGGCAGCTCGAGCTGCTCGACATCGCCGACGACGACTTCCGTGAGACGTTCCCGCGCGATGGCCGCGGGGCCCTCGAACAACTCGACCCCGCAATAGCGCCCGCACTTATCCTCGGCCAGTGCGAGTGCTCCTGTCGCTCCGTTGGAGCATCCAACCTCGAGAATCGCTGCGTCGGGGCTCGGCGGCAGGGCGGCGACGTAATCCGCTCGCGCCATCGCGAAGTACGAGGCGTCCTTGAGGTCGTAACTGCCTCCTCGCACCGATACGGGGCCCGCTGCCCCCTCGCTCGCCATGGAGGGAACCCTAGCGTCGCCCGCGGGGGGAAACCGCGCGCCCGGCCGCCGCCGCGGTCGCTCGGAGCCCGCGGCGCTCGACCGACGATCGCGCCAGCGTCAAGGCGGCACGCAGAACGACGGCGTTGGTGCCGACATTGCGCTCGGGCGACGACGCAAGCCGGTCGATCAGCTCGATCAGCGGCTCGCTCGCTCGTACCCAGGTGAGATCGTCCTGGGCCGCGATCGTGCGCTCACGCGCAGCCGCATAGAGCACGGGGTCGTCGAGCAGCGCCGCAAGCGCAGCGGCCCAACCTGCGACATCACCCGGCTCGACGGTGCGTCCCAGCCCGCGGGCCTCGACCAGGTCGGCGAGGACGTCACCGCGGCTGACGACGAGCGGCGTGCCGGCTGCGATGTGATCGAGCAGCCTCGTGCGGAAGGCGAATCTCGCCTCGCCCGACTCGAGGTGGGCGCTGACTCCGAGATCGGCTTCGGCGAACCAGTCGCCCCGCTCGGCGTACGGCACCCAGGCGCGATTGAAGAAGACGGCACGGTCGTAGAGGCCGAGGTCGGTTGCAAGCGCCAGGGCCCGGTCTGCCATGTGCGTATCGCCGACCGCAGCGCTCGGGTGCGCCATGCCCAGGAAGAGCAGCTTGACGTCGTCGCGGCTTGCAGTGAGCCGACCAACCGCGCGGATCACGGTCAAGGGGTCGAACCAGTTCCAGATGCCTCCACCCCAGAGGAGGAGACGATCGGTAGCCCGGATCCCCGGCACGACTCCCTTGGCGGCACTGCCTCCCGGGCGATGTGCTCCCGGGTCGAGGCCGAACGGCACGACGGCGATGAGAGAGCGCAGAGAGGGGTCGGCGGCGTAGGTCGCCGGCGTCACGCGCCCGAGCGCGGCGAGAGAACCAAGCCAGTGGTCTCTCTGGCGCTCGCTGGCGCAGAGGAACGCATCGCCGAGCAGGAGTGCCACGCGAGTCGTCGCGACCACTTCCTCGTAGCGAACGCTCTGCGGACGAGCTGCAGCTGCTTCCTCCGACAGGTGGGCAGCCGCCTCGACGAGAACGGGAACGTAGAGGTCGAAGACGAGCCGTGCTCCCCGCCGGCGGAGCCCGCGCGCCAGGCCGAGTGGGAGCCCCTGAGCGACGACGACGTCCGCGTCGAGATCGCCAGCCGATCGCACGCCCCCCGCGGTGCGAAAGGCATAGGGCACCTCGGCGATCCCTTCACCGGGCGCGACGAGCGTGACGTCGAATCGCTTCGCCAGCTCGATCGCGAGCTGGTGGTAGCGGATTCCCGGGCCTGCCATTCGCTCCCCGACCGGGTCGGTCGACCACAGAAGGACGCTCGGCATTCGCGTATCGTGCCTAGAGATGAGTGACGGCGCGGAAGCGGCCCGGCACGCCTGGATCGCGCAGCCGCCGCGTGAGACTCTGGCTGCATCCGGCTGAAGCGCGTGCGTGCCGTCGTCGTCATCCCGACGCTCAATGGGCGAGATCGGCTAGCGGAGACGCTCGCCAGCCTGCTCGTGCAGACGACGCCGGTCGACATCGTCGTGGTCGACAACGCATCAAGCGACGGCACGTCGGAGCTGCTCGCTGCCCGGTTCCCCGAGGTGTCGGTGGTTCGCAATACGCGGAACCTCGGGTTCGGGCGGGCGATCAATCGCGGCGCGGCGGCCGCGCCCGACGCCGACGTGATCGTACTCGTGAACAACGACGCCGTCTGCAGCCCCGACTTCGTAGCGGAGATCCTTGCGCCTTTCGCGGACGAGCGGATCGGGATGGTGGCAGGCGTTCTGCTCCAGGGATCGGCGCCCGAGCTCGTCGATACGGCGGGCATCGAGCTCGACCGGACACTGCGGTCGTGGGACATTCTGTGGAACCGCCCGGCAGCCGAGATCGGGGGCGCACCTCCTCCGGTCGGACCCTGCGGCGGTGCCGCCGCCTATCGCGCGAACGCCTTCTCGGATGCCGGCGGGTTCGACGAGACGCTCTTCGCCTACTGGGAGGACGTCGACCTCGCTCTGCGGCTGCGCCTTGCGGGCTGGGAATGCGTGCGAGCGGACGCCGCCCGTGCCGTGCATGCGCACAGCGCAACGCTCGGCGCCGCATCGCCGATGCAGCGCAAGCTCGAGGCGTTCGGCCGTGCCTACGTGCTCGCGAAGTACCGGGTCGCCCGGCGCGGCGCTCTGACGCGGCTCCGCATCGCCCTCCTCGACTGGCCCGTTCTCCTGGTGCACCTGGTAGTACGGCGCGAGACCGGGCCGATTCGCGCCCGCGTGCGTGGGACGCGCGCCGGTCACGCTGCTGCGGCTCTCCCCGCGCCGGTCGAGCTCGCAACCGTGCGGCTGTCCACGGCACTCGGCCGCCAATACGGGCTGCTGCTGTTGCGCCTGACCGGCCGCTTACCGGCGCATTTTACGGAGCAGGGGAGCGCCGGCAGTAGAGATTGACATAGCCGTGCGTCCAATCGACCTCGGAGAAGGGTCGCGTGACGTGCTCGACCTCATCGATCCAACGTACGTCGAGCGCATGCTCCTCGAGCAGAGAGACGAGCTCCGCAGCCGAGCTGCCGGCCCGGGCGAGCATCCCCGGATTGCACTCCGCGAACACCACGAGCTCGTCGGCGGCGCGCTCGAGCGTCGCCTGCATTCCCCTGAGCGCGTCGACCTCCCCGCCCTCTACGTCGAGCTTGACGACGTCGACCCGAAGCGAAGGGTCGAGCCAGTCGTCGAGCCTTGCCACCTCGACGTGCACCTGCTCGCTTGCGCTCTCGGGCTCGTGCAGGCTGCTGGTATCCCCCCCGCCGCTCAGGTGGAAGACGGCGCGCCCCGCCGCGCTCCCAAGTGCAAGCCGTACCACGGTGACCCGGTCGGCAAAGCCGTTCTGCTTCGCATTCAGCTCGACGAGCGGCGCCGTCTGCGGGTTCGGCTCGAATGCGATCACGCGCCCGGAGGGGCCGGTCGCACGCGCCGCCTGGAGCGTCACGTAGCCGATGTGCGCTCCGGCCTCGACAACGGTTGCGCCGGGCGCGATCGCGGAGCGGAGCAGCTCCAGGAACAACCCTTCCCGATCGTCCTCGAGGAGCTCGCGCACGTAGTAGAGCTGGCCGATGTGGCTGCCGTGGAGCCGGAGGCCGTCGACGTCCACGTCGAAGGTCCCGAGCGTCGGAGCGAAGCGACGGGCAACGGGTTCGACGGCGCGACCGAGCCCGATCCGACGCAGACCGGCGGCGGCACGTTCGAGCGCCGTCAGAACACCGACCCGCGAGGGACGACTCAGGCTGCGACCCGCAGGCACGGCCTGGACCGTACCTCGTAGCGGCCGACGGAGGCCGAGCCGAACGATAGGCTTCTCCCCCGTGACGGCTTATTCCGCGTGGAGCGAGGGAACGCTCGCCGAGCTCCGCAAGGACTTCCGCGAGATCTACGACGGACGAACGGTCCTGGTGACCGGGGCCGACGGCTTCATGGGCTCCCACCTAACGGACGCTCTGGTCGAGCTCGGAGCCAACGTCCACGCGTTCGTCCGCGCAACCTCGAGCGGAGCGCTCAACAACATCGGGCACCTGCGCAGCCGCCTGAAGGTGCATTTCGCGGACCTCACCGACCGCACGTCGGTCGACTACCTGATCAAGGAGCTCTGCGGCGCACCCGACCGCCCGTTCATCTTCCATCTCGGCGCCCAGGCGCATGTCGGCGAGTCCTGGCACCGGCCGTACGAGACGGTGATGGCGAACACGATCGGGACGTTGAACCTCCTGCAGTCCGTCGTCGACTGGGGCCTCGAGCTCGAGAAGTTCGACACGGCGGGAACCTCGGAGGAATACGGCAATCTCAGCGAAGACGTTCGCGCATCAGCACGACTTCGACGACGTGGGTGGCCTGATCCTCCACGAGCGCTCACCCATTAATCCAAAGTCGATCTATGCAACTGCCAAGGTCGCGGCCGACTTCCTGACGATGAACTACTTCGACGCGTTCGGGCTTCCCGGTGTCGTGACGCGGATGTTCAACAACTACGGCCCCCGCCAGAACCCGCGGTACGTGACCGGGACGATCGTCACGCAAGCGCTCGTGCGTGACAACGTCGAGCTCGGCGCGCTCGAGCCGCTTCGTGATTTCTGTTACTGCACCGACGGTGTGCGGGGCCATCTCACCGTCGCCGCGCACGGCCGCCCGGGCGACGTCTACGTGTATGGGCAGGGCGAGAACATCTCGATGCGAGACTGGTCGGAGCTGATCCTGCGGCTTGGCGTCGAGCACGGCTTCTGGCCCGACAGCCGTCACGTGCTCACGACTCCGGCGCGCCTCCGCCCTGGAGCAACCGACGTGATGGCGTTGCGCGTCGGCCACGAGAAGCTGACAAGCGAGACCGGCTGGATGCCGAAGGTCAGCTGGGAGGAAGGGGTGCTCGAGACGATCCGGTGGTTTGCAGCGAGCAGAGATCGCTGGATCGGACGCGTCGACTGGATGTCGACGGGCGCGCCGCTCGCTGGCGTGGGGGAACCCATGGTTCCCCCACGAACCCCCTCCTCGGCGCCGTGACGCAGCACAACCGCAGCACGGCCTCCCGGCCGGCCAAGCCAGCCTCCGGCCCTCGAGCGAGCCTCATGGCAGGAGCGTCTCAGTCGTGAGCCGGGTCCTCGTAACAGGCGGCGCCGGGTTCCTTGGCTCGCATCTTGTCGAGGACATACAGAGCAGGGGGCACGAGGTGGTCGTCCCGCGCCGCAGCGACTACGACCTCACCTCGATGGCCGACACCGCACGGCTGTTCGACGAGGCGAAGGCTGAGCTCGTCTTCCACCTCGCGGCGGAGGTCGGCGGCATCGGCGCGAACCGCGCCAACCCGGGCCGCTACTGGTTCGCGAACTTGATGATGGGCGTGCACGTGCTCGAACAGGCGCGGCTGCATGGGACGCGCAAGCTCGTTGTCGCCGGCACGATCTGCTCGTATCCCAAGTTCGCCCCGATTCCGTTCTCTGAGGACGACCTTTGGAACGGCTACCCAGAGGAGACAAACGCTCCCTACGGCGTCGCGAAGAAGGCTCTGCTCGTCGGCGCTCAGAGCTACCGGGAGCAATACGGGCTCGACGCCGTCTACCTGCTTCCCGTCAATCTCTACGGGCCCCGCGACAACTTCGACCTGGAGACGTCGCATGTGATTCCCGCCCTGATCCGCAAGATGCTCGAGGCGCAGCAGCGGGGGGAGAGCGAGATCGAGCTGTGGGGAGACGGGTCGCCGACCCGCGAGTTCGTGCACGTGCGCGACTGCGCCCGCGCGCTCCTGCTCGCAGCCGAGCGCTACGACGGGGCCGACCCCGTCAACGTCGGGACGGGCGAGGAGATCTCGATTCGCGAGCTGGCGGAGCTGATTGCCGAGCTCAGTGGCTTCGACGGGTCGATTCGCTGGGACACGTCGAGGCCGAACGGTCAGCCACGACGCAAGCTGGACACCTCGCGCGCAGAGGCGCTCTTCGGGTTCACCGCCCAGGTCGGTCTCCGCGAGGGGCTCGCCGAGACCGTCACGTGGTACCGGGACACCGTGCGTGAGACTTCTTCGCGTTGATCCACTGCTGCTTGCGCTCGTCGGCTTGCAGTGGCTCGTCGCCGTCGTCGTCGCCGCACTGGCGGATCATTCGGGATGGCTCTACGGCGACCCCGGGAGCGCAGCGCGCATCGTAGGCAGCGCGAACGCTGTCGGGCACGGCGACCTTCCCCCCGGCGGCGCGGATCTCGGGTGGTCTCTCGTTCTCGCGCCGATCGTGCGGATCACCGGGACGAGCCTTGATTCTGCGTTGCCCGCGATCGTCGGCGTGAACATCCTCGTGCTGGGGCCGTTGCTGATCGCGGCCATCTTCGAGATCGGGACACGCCTCGGTGGGCGACTCGGCGGCACCGTGGCCGCGGGCGTGTGGATCGCAGCGCCGCTCGCATCGCTACCCCTCGTCCTCCCTGGCTACCGCGACACGGCGCAGAACGCGGTGGCTCCCGCGATCGTCGGGCTCACCGCCACCCCCACGTATCCGGCAGCCGTAGCGCTAGGGCTCGCCGGGGCGCTAGCTCTCCGCGCAACCCGACGCGTCGACTGGGTCACGGCGGCTCTTGCAGGCGCGGCCGCGGCCTTCGCCGGGTTGATCATGGCGCCGGCGCTCGGCTTTGCGCTAGCGGCCGCGGCAGCGCTTGCGCTCGCACGCCGCTGGCACGGTCTCGCTGCGTTCTCGGCCGCGCTGATCCCGGGCCTCGCAGCCCTCGCGGTCTGCCGGCAGCGCGAGCTGGGCACGATCACCGTCTCGCTCGGCCCTGTCGGCTGGAACGCGCTCGGCGACACTATGGCTTCGCTTCGCGAGTACGTCTGGAGCAATCGTCTGCTCCAGTTCCTCCCGGTCGCCGGCACGATCGCGCTTGTCCGGCTGTTCATCCCCGGCGCTGCGCTGCTCGCCGGTTGGGTCGGGGCCTTCGTCGTGACGACCGCGGCATCGTCGAGTGCTGCATCGTCGTTCGACGGTGGTGCCTTCTTCGTATCGTTCCTGCCCGCCCTGCCGCCCTACCTCGTGCTCGCTGCCGCGATCCCCCTGCTCGTTCCCACCCTGCAGGCCAGGCTCGGACGCCGTCTCGACCCGGTTCCGATGCGCTACGACCCGGGTGCCGGCGCTCTGGCCGTGACGCTCGTCCTCCTCGGCCTCCTGCCACTCGTCGCTGCCGTCAGCCTTTCCCGTCCATAGGGTCGAGGGCCTCGCCAGACGCGGCGTCGGCGACAGGAAGCCGCTGCTCGAGGAGCGCGATCCGCTGCGCGAGCAGGACGTTCTGGTCGTCGAGCCGCGAGAGCACGGTCGAGTAATGGAGCAGGACTACGAGGATGAAGAGCGTCGCGACCGCAAAAAGCACCGCCGGGGGATACCCCGTGACGCCGACCCAGCCGGCGACGGTGTTGAGCCCGCCGCGCCACGCGGAAAGCACGAGCAGCACGACACCGGTCGCGAGCCACAACAGCGCGTAGCGCTCCTTCAACCGCCGACCGCGGATCAGCTCGAGCACAACGAGAATGAGGACGATCGAGGCGATCGACGCGACGATCGAGATGCGTACCGGTGTCATGCGTCCTCTCGCAGCGCCGGGTACTTCCGGATCATCGTGATCGAAACGGCGAGCATTACCTTGAGCATGTAGTAGACCGACCGGAGGGCGGTGATCGACGAGGTGCCGTGCTCGCGCTCGCGCATCTGTACCTGCACCTGCAAGAGGCGAAGGCGGCTCTTGATCACGACGAGCGTCGCCTCGACCTCGGGGTAGTCATGTGGGTAGTCCGCCGCGAACAACTCGATGCCGATCCGGTTGATCGCCTGGAAGCCGGATGTCGTGTCACTCACCTTTTGTCGGGCGAGCAGCGAGACGAGGCGTGCAAAGAAGGCGATCCCGACGCGGCGCGCGAGCGGCGGCCGGTAGCCGCTCTCGCCGTCGGCGAACCGCGAGCCGACGACGACATCGGCCGTGCCCGCGTGGAGCGGCCCGAGGAGGAGCGGCAGCTCGGCCGGGTCGTGTTGTCCGTCGCCGTCGAGCCTGACCGCGAAGTCGTAGCCGCGGTCGCGCGCGTACATGAATCCCGTCTGAACGGCTGCGCCGATCCCCAGGTTGAAGGGCAGCCTAACGACGGCAGCGCCCTGCGCCCCCGCGGCGGCAGCGGTTCCGTCGATTGAGCCGTCGTCGACGACTACGACGTCGAGCGTTGGGTCGAACGCACGGATCTCCTCGACGACGGCGCCGATCGCCCGTTCCTCGTTGTGGGCCGGTACGATCGCGATGCCACGACCCCTGCTCATGCGCGCACCAGCGGCGCGTCGAGCCCGATCAGCTCGAGCACGCGGCGCGCGCGATGCACGTAGGTGTGCTCGTCGAGGACGCGCTCACGTGCACGCGCACCCATCGCCTCGGCTTGCGCAGGGTCGCCGAGCAGTTCGTGGTAGGCCGCGAGCGCCTGCTGACCGTCTTCGACCAGGATCAGCTCCTTGCCAGGCTCGAGCCATCGCTCGATGCCCGCGTGCGGGCTCGACACGATCGCGGCCCCGGCCGCGGCGAGCTCGAACGGCCGGCACGTGGACGAGCCGGTCACCGTCGCATGAGAGCGTCGCGTCACGTTGAGGTTGATCCGTGCGGAGGAGATCGCGCGGGCGAAGACGTTGAAGGGGATGTCGCCGAGGAGGCGAGCGCTCCCGGTATCACCACGGAAGTCGCGCCCCCCTAGCGCGAAGTCGATCGCGGGCGCCGCCCGACTCGGCTCACCCACGAGGGCTGCCGTCCACTCCTGCCGGAACTTGTCGCCGTAGCCGTAGAAGAAGACGTCCATCTCCTTGTCGACCGGCTGAGGTGCGAAGAAGGTGGGATCGGCACCCCAGAAGACGGCCTCCGCGCGGCGTGCGCCAAGCTCGAGGAGGCGAGGGAGCCCGCCCTCGGAGTTCGAGAGCACGAGGTCGTACTCGGACGGGTCGGCTCCGTGGTAGTAGTTGAAGCCCGTATCCATGCCGCCGAACTCGGGCAGGCTCATCGGGACGTCGCCGTCATAGAACACGACGGGGATGCCGAACCGATCGCGCAGCGCAGTCGGGATGCCGCGGAAGTGCGCCATCGGTACCGTGAATACGACAACTGCGTCCGGCTGCTCGCGCTCGACGAGCCGCTCGAGGTGACGGCGCCAGCGCGGGGTCACGACGCGCCAGATCGTCTCCCGGGTGAGCCTGTCGAGCGCACCCTCATCGGGGCTCTCTTCGTCGCGTCGGAGGTAGCGATCGCCCTTCGCACGGGCAAGAGCCGTGCGCAACGCCGCATACGTCTCGCCCTCGCGGTAGGTCGGGTTCGGCGCCGTACGCCACCAGGGCGACTCGACGGGCCGACCCCGGTAGGGAGAGACGATGAGATCGATGCCGCTCTCGTACATCCCCTTCCAGAGCTGCCACCACGCGGGCGTGCAGCCGTAGCGAAAGTCGAGATCGACGGCGGACGCTATGGCGAGAACGCGAGGGGCGCGCACACGCAAGAGTCTATTGTCGCCCCGGTCGGACACCTCCGCACGAGGCACTGGGTCGCTAGTAGGCGCCCTTGCGCGACAGCACGGCAGGCAGGGTCTTCGCGAGGATCGTGATGTCGAGCCAGATCGACCAGTTCTCGAGGTACGTGAAGTCGAGCCGTACGAGGTCGTCGAACGAAAGCCCGGAGCGCCCCGAGATCTGCCAGAGCCCTGTCATCCCGGGCAGGACGCGGTAGCGCTTTCGGTGCCAGTCCTCGAGCAGCGTGTAGTCCCGGAGCGGCAGCGGCCGCGGGCCGACGAGGCTCATCTCACCGCGAAGCACGTTCAGCACCTGCGGCAACTCGTCGAGTGACAGCCTGCGGAGCAGGCGTCCGACCCGCGTCACGCGCGGGTCGTCGCGGATCTTGAAAAGTGCTCCGGTCGCTTCGTTCTCTCGCTCGAGCTCGGACTGGCGCGCGGCGGCGTCGACAACCATCGTCCGGAGCTTGAACATCCCGAACTCTCGCTCACCGACGCCGACGCGGCGGTCGACGTAGAAGACCGGACCACGCGAATCGAGTCGTATTGCGGCTGCGATGAGCAGCCAGAAAGGCAGCCCGATCACGATGATCAGTGCGCTGAGGACGATGTCGAACGCGCGCTTGAGCGCCCAATCCGCACCGGTCAGAACCGGCGGCCGCAGCTCGAAGAGCGGGGCACCCTGACCCGGGACGTATTCGCCTTCGTGGACGAGGAGGTCGGTCGTGTTCGGGGCAAGCCGCACCTGAACCCCAGCGCGGTGGGCACGATCGACGATCTCGAGGACGGCCGACTCAGCGAGGCCGGCCTCGCTGAGGATCACCTCGTCGGGCCGGATCGTCTCGAGCACGCGTGGCAGGTCATCGGCAGACGTCCCGAGCACGGGTAGCCCAACCTCTCCGCGGGAGACCGTTCCGACGAACTCGTAGGTGAGCCCACCCCGGCTCGCGGCGAGCGTTCGGTGGAGCCGAGCGAGGCTCTCACCGTCCCCGACGAGGACCACCCGTCGGCGGATCCCCGCAATGCGAAGGAGCTCGAGCGAGAGAGACGCGTAGGCGGCGCGGAGCAGCGCAATCGAGATGGCGCACGTGACGACGGCCGTCGGGATCAGTCCGGTGGTGGTGAAGTCGTAGTCGGTACCGATCCCGAACGCGAGCACGATCAGTGCGACGAGGATCAGCGACGAGACGACGCGGCCCATTCCCGCTCGCCGCTCGCGGCGAGCGTACAGGCCTGCTTGGAGGAAGACGAGGATCGTGATCGGGGCGATGAACGGCAGCCACTCGGCGGGGCCTTCCCGCCAGAGCAGGTTCCAGAGTATGTCCGTCTCGCCGTAGATGAGCTGGCGCAACACGAGTGCGACATAGAGCCCGAGCGCGAGACCTGCGATATCGAGCGCAACGAGCAGACACACCCCGAGCGCACGACGGACGAGACCCACGATCGGTCCACGGGAGAAGAGGTAGAGGCGAGACGAGCGAACGTCGGTCGCTCGAGACGCGCGCTCGAGGCGCCGCTTTGGCGCCTCCGGCTCAGGCGGGGCGGCCTTGGTCGGCACGAGCGGATTCTACTCGCTCGTGCGGGCGGCACCGCTGCGCGAAGCTCTGCACGAACTGGGAGACTTGGGCGCATGCTCGCGCGGACACCACTGTACGAACGCCACCTCGCCGCCGGTGCGCGCCTCGTCGAGTTCGCCGGTTGGGAGATGCCGGTCTCCTACGAGGGCGTGGGCCAGGAGCATCGAGCCGTTCGCGCGGATGCCGGGGTGTTCGACGTGTCGCACATGGGGCAGATCGAGATCGAGGGCAGCGGAGCGCACACGTTCCTCCAGCAGCTGCTCTCGAACGACCTCGGGCGCGTCGAGGAGCACGGCGCCCAGTACACGCTCCTCACGAACGAGAGCGGCGGCATCGTCGACGATCTGATCGCCTACAGGCTCACGGCGGCTCGCGATCTCTATCTGCTCGTCGTCAACGCCTCGAACCGTGCAGCCGTGGTCGACTGGTTGACGACTCGCGCTCCCATCGGGTGCGAGATCCGTGATGTCTCCGCGGCGCACGCCCTGCTGGCGGTCCAGGGTCCCAACGCGCTTCGGCGCCTCGGTCTTGTCGACGCACCCGCGTTCACGCACGCACGGGGTGTAGTCGCCGGGATCGACGCGATGGTCTGCAGGACGGGCTACACGGGCGAGCGGGGAGTCGAGCTCCTCTGCGCCCCCGACGATGCGCCCGCGCTCTGGGACGCGATCGTGGACCGGGGCGTCGTGCCCTGCGGGCTCGGGGCGCGCGACACGCTGCGCCTCGAGGTCTGCTATCCGTTGCACGGAAACGACATCGGCCCCGAGACCGACGCGATCTCGGCCGGGCTCGGCTGGGTGTGCGCGCTCGACGTCGCGCGCGGCAAGGATTTCACCGGCGCCGAGGCGCTCCGCCGGATCAAGGCGGCCGGCCCCGCCTGCCGTCTCGTCGCGTTCGTGATGGAGGAGAAGGCTGTGCCCCGACAGGGCATGCCGGTGGTGGGTGGTGGTGTCGTCACGTCGGGAACGCACTCGCCGCTGCTCGATCTCGGGATCGGGATGGCGTACGTACCCTCCGACGCTGCAAGCCCGGGGACTGAGATCATCGTCGACGTGCGCGGCAAGGAACGTCGCGCACGCGTCGTGAAGAAACCGATCTATCAACGAGAGGAGCACACGTGAGTGCCCCCGAGACCTACCCCGACGATCTGCTCTACCACCCCGACCACGATTGGGCCCGCGTGGAAGGGGACGAGGCCGTGCTCGGGATCAGCTGGCACGCTCAGGACGCTCTGGGCGAGCTCGTGCACTTCGAGCCACCGATGGTGGGTGCGACGGTCGTGCGGGACGAGGCCTACGCCGAGATCGAGTCCGTCAAGGCCGTCTCGGACGTGATCGCGCCTCTCTCGGGCGAGGTGCTCGAGGTCAACGAGCAGGTGATCGCCGAGCCCGAGACCGTCAACGAGGATCCCTACGGGCGGGGCTGGCTCGCGCGGATCAAGTTGAGCGACCCGAGCGAGGCTCGAGAGCCTGCTCCACCCCGAGACCTACCGGACACACGTCGCCGAGCAGTGAGCGCCGGCTACCTCTCGCTCACCGAGGAGGATCGGGCGGCGATGCTCGAGGCGATCGGCGTCGCCTCGATCGACGACCTCTTCGCGCAGATACCCTCAGGCGTACGGCTTGGCCGTCCGCTCGACCTGCCTCCTCCGCTCGGCGAGGCGGAGCTCGTCCGTCATCTCGAGGAGCTGGCGTCACGCAACGACCACACTGGGACCGAGCTCTCGTTTCTTGGGGGGGGCGTATACGACCACTACGTCCCGGCGATCGTCGATTACGTGCTCCAGCGTGGCGAGTTCCTGACCGCGTACACGCCCTACCAGCCGGAGATGAGCCAGGGCGTGCTCCAGGCGATCTTCGAGTACCAGACGGCGATCTGTGAGCTAACCGGGATGGACGTCTCGAATGCGTCCGGGTATGACGGGTGCGCGGTAGCCGCCGACGCCTGCTTCGTCGCGAAGGGCCAGACGGGACGTGACAAGGTCGTGCTCACCGAGACACTCAACCCTCAGGTTCGGCAGACCGTGCGGACGTACGCACCGGGCTTCGGGATGGAGGTCGTCGAGGTCGCACACGACAACGGGACGACGGATCCTGCGCGACTCGCCGCGGCCTGTGAGGGCGCAGCGCTCGCGATCTTCCCGCAACCGAACGTCTTCGGGGTGCTCGAGCCCGCGCCCGACCTCGCCGCCGCTGCGGCGGCTTCAGGAGCGCTTCCCGTCGCCCACGTCGATCTCCTCTCGCTCGGCCTGCTCGAGGCCCCCGGCAACTACGGCTGCGCGATGACGATCGGGGAGGGTCAGTCGATCGGGTGCTACCAGAGCTACGGCGGCCCCCACTTCGGCTTTCTCGCAGCGAAGCAGGAACTGATTCGGCGGATGCCCGGGCGCATCGTCGGTGAGACGACGGACCTCGACGGCGAGCGCGGCTTCGTTCTCGCGCTTCAGACCCGCGAGCAGCACATCCGCCGTGAGAAGGCGACCTCGAACATCACGACGAACCAGACGCTCCTCGCGCTCGGCGGGCTCGTGACGCTCTGCTGGCTTGGGCCCGAGGGACTCCGCGAGACGGGCGAGACATGTGCAGCTCTCGCCCGCTACGGCGCCGAGACGATCGACCTGCCCCTCGCTTTCGACCGCCCGTTCTTCAAGGAGATCGCGCTCCGTACGCCGCTACCCGCGACGGAGGTCGTCCGTCGCGCGAGGGCGCTCGGCGTCCATCCGGGCTACGCAATTGGTCGAGACTTGCCGGGACTCGAGGACGTCTTGCTCGTCGCCTTCACCGAGAAGCGCACTCCCGCCGACGTCGAGTTGCTCGCCGAGGTGCTCGACGAGGTCTGTCGCTAATGGAGTTGATCTACGAGAAGTCGCGCGCAGGCCGGCGCGCGGGACGCCCTCCCCGCTACGACCTTCCCGCCGCAGAGCTTCCGGCCGAGCTCCGCCGCGCGGAGCCGCCCAGGCTGCCCGAGGTGCCGGAGAACGAGATCGTCCGTCATTTCACGCAGCTCGCCGACCGGACGTTCGGGATCGACACGGGCTTCTACCCCCTCGGCTCGTGCACGATGAAGCACAACCCCCGCGTAAACGAGCGCGCCGCAGCCATGCCGGGCTTCCGGGACCTGCATCCCCTCCAGGAGGACGAGGGCTCGCAGGGAGCGCTCGAGCTTATGTGGCGGCTACAGGAGATGCTTGCCGAGGTCGCGGGCTTGCCTTCGGTCACACTCCAGCCGGCCGCCGGGTCGCAGGGCGAGCTGACGGGTCTGATGCTGATGCGCGCGTACTTCGCCGACCGCGGCGAGCGCGAGCGCGACACGATCGTCACGGCGGACACCGCGCACGGCACAAACCCCGCGAGCGTCACAATGGCGGGCTACAAGCTCGCCAAGGTGGCGACCGACGCCCGCGGCAATCTCGATCTCGACGACCTCCGCGCCAAGGTGAACGAGCGCACCGCCGGGTTGATGCTCACGAACCCGTCGACCCTGGGGCTCTTCGACGAGGGTATCGAGGAGGTCGCGCGGATCTTCCACGCCCAGGGCTCCCTGCTCTATTACGACGGTGCGAATCTGAATGCCGTCGTCGGCAGATCGCGGCCCGGCGACATGGGGTTCGACATCGTCCACTACAACCTTCACAAGACGTTCTCGCAGCCGCACGGCGGAGGCGGGCCGGGTGGCGGGCCGGTTGCCGTGCGAGCCTCGCTCGAGCCGTTCCTCCCGTCGCCGCAGGTCGTACGTGATGGCGACGCGTTCCGACTCGAGAGCGACCGGCCGAAGTCGATCGGTCGTGTCCGTGGCTTTGCAGGGCCGTTTGGCGTGTTCGTTCGCGCGTACGCCTTCATGCGCGCATACGGCCCCGACCTGCGCGCGATGTCGGAAGCGGCGGTGCTGAACGCGAACTACGTGCTCGCCGGTCTCAGGGACGATTTCGAGCTCCCGTATGACCGCCACTGCATGCACGAGCTCGTCGTGTCCGCACGCAGCCTGAAGCGGGAGCATGGCATCACGGCACTCGACGTCGCCAAGCGGTTGATGGACTTCGGCATGCATCCCCCGACGGTGTATTTCCCTCTCGTCGTGCCGGAGGCTTTGATGATCGAGCCGACCGAGACGGAGACCAAGGAGCGCCTCGATGCGTTCGTCGACGCGATGAGGACGATCGCGCGCGAGGCCGCCGAAAATCCCGCCGCCGTCCGCAACGCCCCGCACCACCGCCCCGTCCGCCGCCTCGACGAGGTCAAGGCGACGAAGCACCCCGTCGTCCGCTTCATACCGGCCGGCACAGCACCCGCTAATAGCGCCTGAGTCAATAGCGCCTGAGCTCTCGCGCGTGCGGGCGCCCGCACGCCGGTGTCAGACACTGCCATCTGACAGCGCCTGACACTGCACGCCCACGTATTGGCGCAGGCACCACTTGCGCGGCGGCTAGGCCGGAGATGCGGGAAAGAGCCCGATGTCGCCAGTATCAGGACGATGACACCGACGCCCCGCGCGACGATTTGCTCCGGACTTCGAACACCGGTGTCAGACACCCTGCCATCTGACAGTGTCTGACACCGCACGCTCACGGATCTGCCGCCGGCGACAATTCGATCTTGTGATATACGCGCCGCGGGCCGGAGCCGGACCTCGCCGCGACCCTAGGTAGCGAGCGTGATCGCGACGAGCGCCGGCAGAACGATCCAGACGCCGACCATCAGCACGATCGCGACGATGGCGAACTTGCGTGCCTGACTCTTTGGGGGGCGGCCGCACCAGCCGACGGAGTCCCAGAGCGTCTCGAGGGGGTCGTGCGCGGCGAGCCTGATCCTCCGGCTCGCCATCGCGGTGCCGCGCAGGATGATCCACGAGAGCCCGACACCGAAGGCGATGCTGAGGAGACCGACCATGGCCGCGAGCCACCAGCTGTCGAAAGTGAAGCCGCTGCCGAGCCGCCAGATCGACGCAGCGAGCGGGATGAGGAGGCCGGCGAAGACGAACGACGGGACCCCGATCTCACGCGAGCGCATGATCGTGACGAGGGCCTGTGCGTCGAACCGTGCCGGGCGGAGCAGCTTGAGCTCGCGCGAGTTGGCCTCGGCCTCCAATTCACGGAGCCAGTAGAGGTTGCGCATCGCGACGACGACGGACTTCACGTACGAGACGACGATGTAGCGGGCTACGAGCTCGATCAGCCAGCGGACGACGAGCTTCGGTGGGCCAATGCTGCTGGCGGCCCGCGAACCGAAGTTGCCGTGGCGCCGGAGGCTCTCGAGCGCTTCGACCGCGCGCCGATGATCGGCGTCGAACCGCTCGGGACGGGCGAGCGGGGCGGGGCGAGCAAGCTCGGCCAGCATTTCGCGCTCGCGTGGGCTATGGACGTCGATCTCGTCGAGGAAGCCAGCGATCGCATCCTCATCGCCCGCGAGCAGATGCAGCCGCTCGAGCGGGTTGTCCCACGCCTCAGCGACGCGCTGCGACGCGGGCTCGCCTGCCGTGTGCTCGCTCATATCGCCGATCGGATGAAGCCTGCGCGGCACGAGGCGCTCGCCCGCCTCCCACCGAGTCTGCCTACTTCTTCCGCGCCGCGACCTTTCTCGCAGCGGGCTTCTTGGCCGCGGGCTTTCTGGCGACGGGCTTCTTCGCCGCCTGCTTGGCGGGCGCCGCGACCGCGACCGTCGAGTCGACGAGCACCGCGTCGGCGGCAAGCTTGCGCACGGAGGCGATCCCGTTCATCGCGGCCCTCTTCGTCTCATACGCCTCGCTCGAGGCGACGACCTGCCCGTTGGTGGAGAGGAGCGAGAAGCGGAACTTCCCGGTCGTCCCCTTTTTCACGATGAACTTGCCCGGCACCTGAGCCTCCTGAGATTCGAGTTCACTGGTCGCGCGACACACTGCCAGGTACGGCGGCTGGCGGCCTCGCGTGGCAGGCTGCCGGAGACGAATGACCGATCGAGCCCACACGGACGCCCCGCATCGAGTGGTGGTCGTCGGCGGCGGCTTCGGCGGCCTCCAGGTGGTACGCGGACTGCGGCACGCACCGGCGGACGTCACGCTGATCGACCGACGCAACTTCCACCTCTTCCAACCGCTTCTCTACCAGGTGGCGACAGGGGCGCTCTCGCCGGGGGAGATCGCCTCCCCGCTGCGCGGAATCCTCAAGCGCCAGCGAAACGCGCATGTTCTGCTCGGTCAGGTCACCGGCTTTGACCTCGTCGGCCGGACGGTGCTAGCCGACCTGCCGAACGGCAAGGAGGGAGCAGCGATCGGCTACGACACGCTCGTCGTCGCTACGGGCGCGAGCCACGCCTACTTCGGTCACGACGAGTGGCAGGAGCACGCGCCCGGCCTGAAGTCGGTCGAGGACGCGTTCGAGATCCGCCACCGGATCCTGGCTGCCTTCGAAGCCGCCGAGGTCGAGGCCGACCCGGCGCGTCAGCGGGCGTGGCTTACGTTCGTCGTGGTGGGCGGTGGCCCGACGGGGGTCGAGTTGGCGGGCCAGATCGCGGAGATCGCGCGAGATACGTTGGCGCGGAACTTCCGCTCGATCGACCCGCGGAACGCGCGCATCCTGCTCGTCGAGGCGAACGAGCGCCTGCTCACCACCTTCCCGGAGCGGTTGTCCAGGAGGGCCGCCCAGGGGCTCGAGCGCCTGGGCGTCACACCGACGCTCGGTCGCACGGTCGTCGCGCTCGACGCGGAGTCGGCGACGATCCAGGCTGACGCAGGAGCAACTGAGCGCGTACCGGCGCGCACCGTCATCTGGGCGGCGGGCGTGGAGGCGTCACCGCTCGCCGCTGCGCTCGGAAGCGCGACGGGCGCCGCTGTCGACCGTGCGGGCAGGGTCGCCGTCGGGCCCTATCTCACGCTCCCGGGCCAGCCCGCCGTGATCGCTATCGGCGACATGGTGCGGGTGCACGACGCGGACGGGAACGCGCTGCCACTGCCCGGCGTTGCCCCCACGGCGATGCAGCAGGGACGCTACGTCGCCCGGCTGATCGCAGCGCGACTGGAAAGTCGCCCGCCGCGCCCGTTCGTCTACGTGGACAAGGGCAATCTCGCGACGATCGGGCGCCTCAAGGCGGTTGCAGAGATCAAGGGGCTTCAGCTCAGCGGCACTCCAGCGTGGCTCTTCTGGCTCCTGCTCCATATCCTCTACCTCAACGGCCTCCAGAATCGCGTCATCGTCTTCATCCGCTGGACCGTGAGCTTCCTGACGCACGGGCGCGGTGCGCGGCTGATCACCGGCGACACGCACGATCGAGCCGACTCGTAGCTCGCCGGTCGGCCCTGAAGGTCGAAGGAACTACCTGTCGGCGGAGAGGTGCTCGCGGAACGCCTGTCGGAGCTCATCCATCGAGCCGGGGGCGAGGGTGCGATCCGTGAGCTCTTCCTGCTCTGCCCGATCGAACAGGTTGAGGAAGGCGCTGACCTTCGGCTCCGGCCGTGTCGGCCTGCTGCCCGGCCGCCAGCCGCAGCGCTGCTCCAGCTGCAGCAGGTCGTCGCGCTCACCGTCGGTGAGCGTCGCCCCGTACTGCGAGAACAGCCGGGCGAGCTCGGCGCGGAGCTCTTGGGCTCTGTCGGGCGGCTCCTTGACAGCCATGGCGCATCTCCTTCGTCCGAGTCGAACGTGGGCGCGGCGCCCGTGGGCGCCGAGGCGACCACGGGCTGCCGGCAACCGGACTACGAGACCACGGTGACGTTCGTCGCCTCCGGGCCTTTTGCTCCTTCGCGGGACTCGAACGTCACTTTCGCCCCCTCAGGGAGCGACTTGAAGCCATCGCCCGCGATGTTGCTGTGATGCACGAAGAGATCCTTCGACCCCTCGGCGGGCTCGATGAAACCGAACCCTTTCGCATCGTTGAACCACTTAACGGTTCCTTCTGCCATAGAAATACACCTCCCTTGCTTATTCACGAACGCATTGGGAAGGCGCACACGCGCAGACCGAACTCGCTCTAGCTGAGGAGCACGGTAGCAGCAGACGTCCGCCGTGTCGACGCTCCGCGTCTGGCAGCGTCAGGGCTTGCCTGCGGCGCGCCACCCAGAATAGGTGCTGGGCGACGCCGCCGCATCCCCGTGCAAGAGCTCCCTCTACCCACGCACTCGGTGTGGCACTCGCCTCCGAGCCAGGCGAATCAGGCGAGGCGAGGCAGCAGGCGTGCGCCGCGCTCCTGCTGAGCCGCATCGCGGAAGGTCGTCAACAGGTAGTTCTGGCCGCGCGTCTCACGCTCTGCGAGCGCCCGCGTTCCCCAGGCGCGGGCTACGGCCGCGGTGCGCCCTTGCTCTCCCAGTAGCGGTTGAGCGTCCCCTGCACTTTGACGAACCAGATGATGTTGCCGACGAGCGGCAAGAGGATCCAGAGACCCGTGATGCCGCGAACCGGGCTCGAACCTCCGTCGAGGTCTTCGTGCATGTACCGCACCTCGGACGGGACGATGAAGTACGTCACCGGCGAGATCAGGATGTAGATGACGAGGCCGACCACACCTCCGACGCCGTTGCCGGAGTAGCGCTTGACCTCCTCCTGGGTCTTGTACGTCCAGATGAACGTGTAGATCCCGAGCGTGAGGATCGCCCACAGGATGCAGAGACCGACTGAGCGCGTGTGCCCTACCGGTCCCCGATCAGGTGCTGCCGGAGTTGTCTCCATCGTCGTCATCGAGCGCCGCCTCCCTGGTTTCCGGCCAACCTACGGAGGCGAAGGCGTCTCGTCAACCTCGCGTTACTTTTCACTGCCTGCTCCTAGGGTTCACGGGCGGAGACGGCATACGAATCTGGGCGGCCCATGGAACTCCGACGCCTGAAGGACTTCGTCATCGTCGCCGACGAGTTCAGCCTCACGCAGGCTGCGACTCGGCTCCACGCGACGCGGTCGTCGTACCCGAGGCGAGTTATTTGCTTGTGCGGGACAACCCGATGACACCTCAACTGACCGAGGTTGTCGAGGACGGCGTCATCGACACCGCGTTTCTCGTCGAGTTCGATCGCTCTTACGCCTGCCTATCTCCGTGCTTTCCAGCAGCGCATGGACGACGTCAGGTAGCCCTCTCGGGTAACGGTCAGCACAGGTTTGCTGCACACGACGCCGTTGGTCTTGACCAGCTTCTGTGCGTCGGCGTGATGCGCGCCGAGACCCACCACCGCGCTGATGAGGAAAGCTGCGATCATCGCCGATCCACTCGGTACAGGTACTTCTCGCGGATCGGCTTTCCTTTAAGGGGAGAGGAGAGGGTTCAGTTGCGTTGACGCAATCCACAGTGGAGCTAATACTGCTGGCGCAGGTCACCACGACATCACCGCGGTCAAAGGAGAAGCGGTCATGATTCTTCGGATCGGCGACGGACACATCAAGCCCGGCACCTGGGACGACTACGAGAAGGTGTACAGGCGGCTGGTCGAGGTTGAGCAGCCACGAGGTCTCCACGAGCGCTGGCTGTTGCGGGACCGGGACGACGAAAACCGCGGCTTCTCGGTCAGCCTATGGGACAGCGACGAGGCCGTGTCCGGGTGGGTAGGAAGCGATGTATTTGCACAGATCTCTGATGAGATGCGCCCCTTTTTCGTTGGCGACTACCGTGTCCACAACTGCGAGGTCCGACTCCATGAACAGCTCGACGGGAGTTGACCGGATCAAACTCGACGAACAGCGTGCGCAGCAGATGCGCCGCGCAATAACTCACGCCACCCGGACCATCGTTCTTCGCGACGAACCCGAGACGGCAGCACTCGTGCAGAACGGCAACATCTCGCAACGGAGACCCCCGGTGTATTTCTTCTGTCGCAGGTTCCGGCTCCGGCTGACGCCACGCCGAGATCTCGACGCTCGACGGGGGCCGGCGAGCCGATCGTCGCCTCAGCCATGGCGGCCAGCATCGTGTGGCCGCAGCGCTCGGTCGCGACGACTGACCGCATCGAGATGACCATCTGCTACGTGTGAGCTAGGTCGACTCGCATCAGGTCGTCGCCGAGAATGACGTGTCCGCCGTAACCTTGCTGGGCCTTCTGGATCCAGCGCTCGTCGGGGACGATGTGTCGTCCGGCGGGTATGAGGTGGTTGAGGACGAGCCGTTCCACGCCGGCGTCCTGGGCGACGATCCCGACCTCTTCGGCCTCTGTGTGGCCGCCCCGGAATGTGTCCACGAGTCGGGACGGGAACCCTTGTTCGACCATGCCCTCGCGGTCGTAAACCTCATGCACCAGGACGTCGGCGCCTCTTGCGATCTCGACCAGGTTGTCCCGGCACTGCTTCGTATCGCCGGAGAACACGATCGAGCCCGCGTCGGTGTCGAAGCGAAAGCCGAGCGACGGATAGATCCCGTGCGGCACGAGTGTCGCCGTCACCCTGACGTTGCCGTCCTCGAACACGGGGAAGGGAGTGATCGGCGGTGCCGGGTTCTCCGGGGATCCTTGAATCTCGGCCGGGGGCAGCTCGTACAGCTTCACCACCTCCCGCAAATCCGGTGCGCCGACGGCGAGGAAGTTGTTCAGCGCGTTCGCCTGCGCGCGGTACGACGCTTCGGTCAAGCCGATGACGCCAGGGTAGGGGTCGTCGGCCGCATAGGGGGTCTCCAACGGCGGCAGAAACGGCGGGGGCCCGCCGGGACGCGGACCGTAGACGGAAAGCGACTCGAAGCCAACGTCGTAGATCCCGCGGATCCGATTCCCGAGCAGGAGAATCTCGAAGTAGTTCGCCGTGTGGTCCTGGTGCATGTGGGTGAGGAAGATCCCCTTCAGGGACGCCATGCTGAGACCAGCGTTCATGAACTGGTTCAGGGCCCCGCGGCCGGCGTCGACGAGGTAGACGCCATCGCCGGCGACAACCGCGCTGGCGATCCCGGCTTGGCCGGCGACCGGTGGCGGCCCGCCGGCGACGCCGAGGAGAACGACACTGGCCTCTGCCCCAGCCGCAGGCGCCGGCTCCGGCTGACGCGACGGCGAGAGCGCGACGGTCGACCCGGTCGACGTTGCGGAGCGCGAGCCGATCGTTGCTCCCTCGGCCTCGGCGAAGGCGGCCAGCATCGTGTGGCCGCAGCACTCGGCCGCCGCCACCCCGTCCATCCGATCCCCGACCACTAAGGCTTGTCCCACAGCTCGTCCATGAAGGCGAGGATCTGGTCGACCGTCCGTTGGCCGGTGAAGAGGCCCGGCACCTGGCCGATGAAGTTCGGGATGAACAGTCCCTTGTCGATTCGTGGCCACCCCGCGGCGGCGTTGTAGTTCGCCTTTCCAGACCTCACGGCCGAGATCGTCGCCTTCGCGTAGTCCGGGATGATGCCCTTGCGCAGATCATCGCCGGCCACACAGCCGCCGACCTTACAAAACAAGCTGTTCTGCTTTGGACGCGCGATGAAGTCGACGAACTGCCTCGCCTCCTTCGGGTACGTCGTGCTCTTGTTGACCGCGATCACGAGTTGCCCGTTGGTGATGCTCGGGTTGGAGTCCTTCGCGCTGTCAGCCGGAAAGGCGATCACCTGCATGTCGACGTTCGGATTGATCGACTTGATCACCCCATAGTCGCCGGTCGCGCCGGGAGTCATCGCCACTTGCCCGTTCGCGAACATCGCCTGGGCAGCCGGACGCGACACTCCGGCAGGACTCGGCTGGAAGCACTTCGCGTCCTTCATGTCGACGATCCCCTGAAGCATTCGCCGCCACAGCGGCGAGGTGGCGAAGGTCACCTTGCGCTGGTTTCGCTTCAGCGTCCACTGAGGATCTTGCTGGTAGACGAAGGTATCCATCATGGCCCCCGCGAGCTGGATAGCGGTGGCCGGGGTGGCCATGCCGAGCGAGATCAGCGCCGTGCCCTGCGTGGCCGCACTCTGGCAGGCGGCGAGCAGCGCCGAGAAGGTGGTGGGAACCTTGAGACCCAAACGACTCAGCACCGCCGGGTTGTAGAGGAGGCCCAGGAGGTTGTAACCGGCGGGAAACCCGTAGACGTGATTCCTGACCGCGACCAACTTGCGCGCGGTGGAATAGATGCGCTTGATCCAGGGGCTGCCGTCAAGAGCGAGCAGCTTGCCCTGCGAGCCGAGCGCGTACACGCTGAAGTTCGTGGACGCTCCAGTCTGTATCGTGATCAGGTCGGGGGCGCTCCCGGACTGGAACTGGGTGAGGAGCAGCGCCCCGTAGGAGGCGCCCGGAACGTAACTCGCCTCGATGTGGACGTTCGGGAACTGACGCTCGAAGTTCCCGATCATCGCATCCCACTGCGCCCGATTCTCCGTCCCGAGGAGGATCTTCAGGGTGGTTGTTTCCCGTGGTGCAGCAGTCGCGGCCACTCCGAGAACCAAGGCGGCAGCTACTCCCATCGCGATCAAGAGCACCTTCCTGATCATCACCTTGCCTCCGCCTTCGTCGAACCCGCTCCGAAATTCTGAGGGAACTCGAATCTACAAAGAGACCGCACCAATTGTCAAAAAGAACGGCGCCAGTTGTCAAATGTTTGTGGGAAGGCCGGGAAGCTTCGCGTTCGCGACTTTCGCCCTAGGGCAACGTGACCGGTGATGCGTTCTGTTCCCGTCGCTATAGGGTCGTTGCCCCATGCGTTGCCCCATGCGTTGCCCCACGACGCAGAAGCGGCCTCCGAAGAGGCCGCAATCCCGCTTATTCAGGAAGCCGACGAGCGGATTCGAACCGCTGACCCCATCATTACGAGTGATGTGCTCTACCAGCTGAGCTACGTCGGCGAACCCGCGCGGCCGCGGCCGCGCGTCGTCGAATGGTAGTCGACGACTGGGGCGATTGCCCGACTAGCGGATCGGGCGGCTGAACAGGCGCAAGGCGTTCGTGTCGCCAACCTGAACGCCGATCGCGCCACGCAGAACCTTGCCCTTCGCGGCGCGCGGCACCCGCCAGGCGCAGGTCGCGAGACCCTCGTCGAACACGTTTGCGAGCACTCGCAACCGCCTGCCGTCAACCTCTGCGCGACAGTGGACGCTGCCTGCTGTGACGCGGCGCTTCGTTGCGAGGCTCAGGATCGCGACCTTCGCTGTTGTGCGGGAGCCTGAGACGACGGGCGTCGTGGCGACGCGCATCGCGCCGAGCTGGCCCACGGCCTCGACGGCGGCCGCGCTCTCACCCGACGACTGCGGGGCGGGAGGCGACGCCGTCACGGTCTTCAACGGGGACGACGCAGACGGTGCCGGCGGGGGAGCTCGAGGACGGCGACGGCGGCGGAGAGGCCGGCGGCGAAGCCGGTGGAGACGCAGGAGGCGAGGCTGGAGGTGACGATGGCGGAGGAGACGGTGGCGGGGGGGGGAGGCGGTGGTGGAGGCGGTGGTGGAGGCGGTGGTGGAGAGCTGCCGCCACCGCTCGTCCCGAAGTCCTGCGTCCAGTAGAGGCTCCCGGAGCCGTTCGCAGCGACGCCGATGCCGATCGAGCGATACGAGACGTTCTCGATGTTCGCCCGGTGGCCCGGCGAGTTCAACCACCCGTCCATCACCGACTGCGCACTCCCGTAGCCGTAGGCGATGTTCTCGCCGGCCCCGCCGCCCGAGTAGCCGCAATCGCTGATCCGAGTAAACGCGGACCGCGCGATGGGCGGCGCGGGATCGTCGTGGGCGAAGTAGTTGTACTTGGCCATGTGCAGCGACTTCCACGTCGCAGCGTCCGTCAGCGGAGCCGACGTCGAGAGCTGCACGAGCCCGAGGCTCGCGCGATGCTGATTGACGAGCGTGAGCACCTGCGCCGCCAGATCCGCTCGGTTCGTGCCCCAGTCCGACCCCGGCGTGCAGTTCACAGCGGCGGAAGCTGGTGCAACCGTCGCTGCGCACACCGCGAGTGCGATGACGAGAGCCGCAAGGATGCGGCGTACGGGTGTCAACCGAACGTGGATCACGGGAAGGGGATACCGGCGGTCGAGTACCGATATCGGGTGCAGCGCGCGGGACCTTAACACCCCTCGGAGGGCAACGCGCCGATCCCTTCCAGAGCCCTTACAGGTTTTCCACAGCCTGAGCCCCTGCTCTACAGTGAGAACGTGACTCGAAAGCACACCCGCTGGGCAGCGACGGCGCTTGCAGCGGCAACCCTCGCCGTGGCAATTGGACAGTCCGCCTCGGCCGCCAACGGCACGACGGTGATCAGCCTCGTCTCGATCACGACCAGCGACGCGTTCCTGGACAAGCCGCCGAAGGGACCGAGCGTGGGCGACACGGAGACGAGCTCGAGCCGGTTGCTGAACGCAGTCAAGCAGTTCGGGAAGGCGAAGGGCGCGGTCGTCGGCAAGGACCAGGGCACGATCCGGGTCGTGGGCGGCGCGACTGCGGTCGCGAAGATCACGACGCGGCTCCCGGGCGGAACGCTCCAGCTCGCCGGTCACATCGAGATACGCTCGGACGGAACGATCCTGATTCCCGTGGTCTCCGGCACGGGCCGCTTCGTCGGCGCGCTCGGCATGCTCTTGGTCACTCCGCTCAAGGCGAAGGGCCAGGCGCTCAACGAGTACCGGATCAGCCTCTCGGGCGCGATCTAGCTCTCGCGTTCACGCTTGCGCCGAACCCGTGACAGGGGACGGGCGCGTGGTGCCTGACTGAAGTCAGGCACAAGTCGATGTCCTGCGTCGGGCGCTACGGAGCGCGAAACTCCCGGTGCAAGCCGATGAAGAGCGCTTCGAGCGCGAGCGAGGCGTTGACGTTGAACTCCCGCGCGACCCGCCACACGTCGCGCACGAGCTCGGCCGCCTGCTCCGCGGGGTGCGCGCGATCTGCGGTTGCGTCGGCGCGCAGGAGTTCGACCCGGTCGGCGTTCACGACGGCGCTCTCCGCGCCCACAGCCACGACGACGAGGTCCCGGTACCAGGCGGCGAGCTCCTCGAGCGAGGCGAGGAGCTCTTCACGCTCGGCGCCGCGCTGTGCACGACGCACGCGTTGCTCCGCCTCCTTGGCCGGGAGCGTCAGCCCCTCGACCAACTCGGACTCGCTCTCCTTCGCAGCGGCACCGCTAACCGTCGTCGCCGCGAGCAGGTACCTCGACCGCCGCCGTCGCATCGAAGGCGTCGTCGAGGTAGACGGATCGTCCAGCGGCGATCAGCGCGTCTCGCCGCGTCGAAGCCGCCGGGTCGAGCACGCGCGCCGCTCGATCGAGCCGGCCCGCCGACGCTCGCGTCAGGGCCGTGACCTGCTCGGGCGACAGCTTCGCTGCACGCTCCTCGATCCACGTGCGCACGACCGCCTCCGATAGTCGCCGGAAAGGCACGAGCTGACAGCGGGAACGGATCGTCTCGGGTAGCGGTCCGAGCTCGTCCGCCACCAGGATGATCGTGGCGTAGTCCGGCGGCTCCTCGAGATCCTTGAGCAGCGCGTCGGCAGCCTCCGCGTTCATCCGGTCCGCGTCGAGGATGAGATACACGCGACGATCACCCTCGAACGGCCGCATGTGCAGGTCGTGCCGAAGCTCGCGGATCGCGTCGATGCGGATCATGTCGCCGAGTGCCTCCACGACGTACAGATCGGGGTGCGAGCCGATGCGAACCCGATGCTCGTCACCAAGCAGCGCACCCGCCAGCGCAACCGCTGTCGAGCGCTTGCCGACGCCCTTCGGCCCGTGGAAGAGATAGGCGTGTGCTGCACCGTCCTCGAGCGCGGCGGCAAGCAGCCGCGTCGTCTCAGGCTGGGCCGGAACGTTCTCGAACATGCGCGTAGACACGCTCGGCGATCCCCTCCACGGATTCGGTTGCATCGATCACGACGAAGCGACCCGCGAACCGCTCGGCCAGCTCGCGGTAGGCCACCTCGACCTCTGTCCGAAACGCGACACCCTCCCGCTCGATCCGGTCGCGACTGCCTCCGAGCCGCTCATCGCCACCGACGGCATCGAGATCGAGAAGTACGGTGATGTCCGGGAGAATGCCGTCCACCGCGTGCTCGTTCAGCGCGAGCACCGCGTTGAGACCGAGCCCGCGCGCGATTCCCTGATAGGCAAGCGAGGAGTCGAGGAAGCGGTCGCAGACGACGACGGCGCCGCGGGCCAGGGCCGGTCGGATCAACTCGGCGACGAGCTGGGCGCGCGCGGCCGCGAACAGCGCGGCCTCCGTCCATGGAGCGACCGCTGCCGCGTCGAGCAAGAGGCTGCGGATGCCCTCTCCGAGCTCGGTTCCGCCGGGCTCGCGGGTGAGAACGACCTCGAGGCCGTCACGCTCGAGGCGGCGCGCGAGCAGCTCCGCCTGGGTCGATTTGCCGGAGCCGTCGATTCCCTCGAACGAGACGAACATCGGCAGGTAGCTTAGGCCCGTGCGCGCGATCGTGACCGGAGGGGCGGGCTTCATCGGCTCGCACGTCGTCGCCGCGCTCGTCGCCCGCGGCGACGAGACGCACGTCGTCGATAGCCTTGCGACCGGAAAGCGCGAGAATCTCGGGCCCGAGACGACGCTCCACGAGGTCGACATCCGCAATGACCTTTGTGAGCTCGTCGGCCGAATCGCTCCTGATGCGATCGTCCATCTTGCCGCCCAGGCAGACGTCCGCGTGTCGGTTGCCGAACCTTCGTTCGACGCCTCGGTAAACGTCGTCGGCACCGTCAACGTGCTCGAAGCCGCGCGCCGGGTCGGCGCTCCCGTGGTCTTCGCGTCGACCGGCGGCGCCATCTACGGCGAGTGCGAGAGACCCGCGCGCGAGGACGATCCGTGCGAGCCGCTCTCGCCGTACGGCGCGGCGAAGCTCGCAGGCGAGGGGTACCTCGCGTCGTTCGCGCGGCTCCACGGAGCGCATCATGTGTCGCTCCGCTTCGGCAACGTGTACGGGCCGCGCCAGGATCCACACGGCGAGGCCGGCGTCGTCGCCATCTTTCTCGGGCGCCTGCTCGACGGCGTACCGTGCGCCATCTTCGGGGACGGCCTCCAGACGCGTGACTACGTCTACGTCGGCGACGTCGTTGGCGCGGTGCTCGCGGCACTCGGGCATGTGGCGCCGGGAATCTTCAACGTCGGGCGCGGAGAGGCTGTCTCCGTGGTCGACCTCTACGAGGTCTGCCGCGGGGTGGCCAACTCCGCTGCTCCCGCGACGTTCGAGTCCGCCCGCCCGGGCGAGCTCCAACGCAGCGTGCTCGACGCCGATCTGCTCGCGCGCGAGCTCGGCGTGCGCGCGACGACAACCCTCGAGGAAGGGCTACGCTCGACCTGGGAGTGGCTCGTCGCCTCGCGCGCCAGGTCGCAACCCGCTTAGAAGCTTGAAGGATTCTGGCGAGCGCGGCGGAACTGACGAGCTGCGTGGAGCATTCCTTCTCCCCCATCGAGACGGCCGTCCGGCCATGGCGCACGGCCACGCTGGTCGCAGCAGCCGTCGCGGCGGTCGAGTTGGTGCTGCTCGTGGTCGTCGGCGGCGCGCTCTTCTCGAAGCCCGACTCCTCCCCGACGCGACCTGCCGCTTCAGCGCGCACGGCCAGGAGCGCTGTTGCAAGCAAGTCTCACGCGGCAGTGCCGCGATCGGGCTCGGCCGTGGCCGTCGCAGACCTGCCGCGCACGAAGGTGTCGGTCCTCGTCCTCAACGGCAACGGCCGCACGGGCGCAGCGGCGACCGCCGCCCAGCGCGTGCGCGGGCGCGGCTACCGCATCAAGGCAGTCGCAAACGCGGCGAGCACCGATTTCACGCGCAGCCTCGTCATGTACAGGCAGGGCTTCGCCGGTGAGGCCACGCGCCTTGCCCGGGACATGGGCATCAAGATCGTCGGCCCGCTCGACGGTATGCGCGGAAGAGAGCTGCACGGCGCGAACGTCGTCCTCATCGTGGGCGCCTGAGCGCCCCTTCCGCTGCTCTGTGCCTGCCTTTAGGCAGGCACCACCCGTTCCTTCGCTCGCGCGCGGTCGTGTGAAGGTTGGTGCTTGCCAAGCCGGTGGTGCCCGCCTGAGGGCAGGCACACGTGTCTACCCCGCGGGTTCGCACGCGCCGTTGTTCACGGCGTCGCGGACGATGTCGAGCGAGCCGCCCGCAATCCACTGGCGGCCTCTGGGATCGAGCGTGTAGGCGTGGTTGAGCGCCCCGTAGGCTGCGCACGCGTCCGCCGGCCGCCCGCTTCTCTCGTACAGCGCGTAGAGAAAGGTGCCGAGCGAGAGCCACGTCTCGGCGTTCTCCGGTTGCATCGACGTGGCCTTCTCGTACCAGCGCGTCGCGCCCGCAAAGTCCTGCGCCGTCGTCGCGACATAGGCGCTCTGATAGACGGCATCGACCGAGAGCGGATTCAGCCTTCGTGCTCTCTCGGCTCGCTCGGCCGCCGCTGACAGGTCCCCGCTGACGATCAGGATCGACGAGCGGGTCACAGCTCTGTCCGAGGCCCACGGGGCGGCGAGGGAGACCGCGATCGCGCAGCCGACAACTGCCGCGGCGGCGGGCACAAGCCATGTTGCGCGAGCAAGGAGCGGGCGCCCCGCGCCGAGCAGCACGCCGACCACGACGAGCATCGGCACCGTTACGGCAACGAGGTCGAGGTCATAGTCGACGAGCGCATGGACGACGTAGACGAGTGGCAGCGCGGTCAGGGCAACAGCCGCCTCGCGCTCGTGGCCGTGCAGCCGGCTCAGCCCACGCGTGACGCCGACAGCGGCCACACCGACGAGGGCCACGAGCAGCAGGAGCGCGACGATCCCGCCGCCCGCGAGAAGCTGGAGCGGCACGCTGTGCGGCTCGCCGACCGGCGTGCCATCGTCGCGGAACGGCGTGCGGGCCACCCGGAACGTCCCCACTCCAGCGCCACGCACCGGATGCGCGCGAAAGACGTCGATCGCCTCTCCCCACCACTGCAGCCGATTGTTCGCACCCGCCTCGGTGAGCCGTCCAGGGCCCTGTTCCACGGAAGCCCCCCCACCATCAAGCTGGTCTCCCGCCCAGCGCACGGGATTCCCCACGGCCGCAACGAGACCGATCACCCCGGCCGCGAGCAACGCTGCGCCGGCCCAAGCGAGTCCTCGCACGACCTCGCGCCGGTGCACGGCCACCAACCGGTCGACCGGGACGAGGACGACGAGGCAGGTCGCCGCGACGGCACCGATCAGCGCGAGCGCGCCAAAAACGGCGCCATCGTCGACCCGGGCTGCGTACGAGGCGCCGTTGTCGACGAGTGCCGGGCGCGTGAAGGCCCACGTCGCGACCGCGATCGCGGGAACGCCACCGAGCACGGCGACAAGCAGCCCGGCCACCCGCGCTCGCGACAGGGCCGCCCACAGCACGAGGCCGGCGACGCCGGCAACGACACCGGCCCGCGACAGTGTGAGCAGGAGTGAAAGCGCCGCTATGTAGACGAGCGCGCCGCCGGCGGCGCGCCAGAGTCGATGCCCTCCTTTGGTCGCGATCCAGAGCCCGAGTGGGATCGCTGCGTCGGCGATCAGCGCAAGCGCGTTCCAGTAGCCGACCGGATCTCGCAGCCGTGCCTCGCGCCCGGCGTCCGCGAAGAGCGAGGGAATCGCCTTGCCGGCCAGCGCCCAGATCAACGCGATCGCGAGCGCCCCAGCGACCGCAAGCGCCACGACGCGGCAGGCTCGCGGGCCTGTCCCCGCGACGACGATTCCAAGGAGCAGGGCGACAAGATAGACAAGCCCCTTGTTGAACGCTCCCCAGGAGAGGTCCGGCGCGACCGACCAGACGATCGTGAGCCCGAGCCAGAGCGTGAGCGCGGTCGCTGCAGCCACTGCGGCGACCGACACCGGGTCAAGCCGCGGAATGGCGACGACGCCGCAGGAAGCCAGCACGAGAGCGAGAACGACCAGGATGATGCACGCTGCGCCGAGAGGAAAGGTCGCGCCGTTGCCCGAGCCGTCTCCTGCAAAGACAGCGGCAACGATCACGGAGGCTACGACGATCGCCGCGAGTAGCTCGCGCCCCCGCGACGACGATCGCGAGGCACCCTCGGCAGCTGACGGAGTCGCGATCACACTCGCGCGAATCATCTACTATGCACCTCGGGGTCAGCGGCGTCCCAGTGCACGCTCATTTACAAATCGCTTACCCTGCTTTCACCGGAGGCACATGACTGGTCGGGACACTGGACAGCACCGCCCAGCCGCAACCCTCCCATCGCACCGCTCATCGTGACCAAAGCGAAGCTCCCGAACAGACCCGTCCGTACGCTGCTCGTCGTCGCCGCGCTTGCGGCGTTCGCAGCCCTCGTGCTCTCGGCCCCCGCCTCGGCGATGACCAAGTGTGGCCAGCAGGTGCTGAACGACTGGTGGGATAACACGAGGGTGGACAAGACCTATCCCCTCAATTGCTATCGCGAGGCGATCAAGGGACTGCCGGAGGACCTGAAGCAGTACGGACAGGCCGCGGACGACATCCAGCGGGCACTCCAGATCGCGACGGTCGACCCCGGGGGCCCGAGTAGCAGCCCACCATCGGCCTCGCCGCCCGCAACCACAACGGGTGCCGAGCAGCCGACGATCAATGGCAGCACCGACACGCCGGGTGGCACCGACACAGGTGGTACCGACACGACGGAGACGGTCCTCGCGGCCGGCAACACCGATTCGGACAGCCCGTCGTCGGTGCCGCTGCCGCTGATCGTGCTCGGTGGGCTCGCGCTGCTCCTGCTCGCACTCGGTTCCGCCGGCTACATCTCGCGCCGATCGCAGTCGCGCCGCGACGATCCCCCGCCTCCGGCCTAGCCCGCATTCGAAAAAAGGCCGCTCCGGCCAGCTCGCGCACCGGTACAATGAAGGTGGTCGTGGGGGACCGTTAATTCCTGCAAATTCCGTAAGAAATATGCGGGGGCGAGAGGACTGGACGGCGCCCTGGGAGCAGGGAGGGATGTCGTCCGACGCGCGCCCTACTCTGAGCGACCCCCGCTCGTGAGCTACGGCGGGCGACATGTCCGGAAGAACCTGCTCGGAGGGATGAGATGGCATCGGCGAAGGAAGCGCTGCAGGCACCAGTGGTGACGGAGGAGATCGTCAACGTCGTAATCGACGAGAAGGCTGGTGTCGCGCCCCGGCGCTACTTCACCATCCCCGGCCGCGACCCGTTCGACGAGATCGAATGGGAGCTTCGGGACGCGGTCATTCCCGGTCGGGACGGCCCGGCATTCGAGCAACGAAACGTGGAGTTTCCGAAGTTCTGGTCGCAGACCGCGACGAACATCGTCAGCCAGAAGTACTTTCGTGGACGCATGAGCTCGCCGGAGCGCGAGCGCTCCGTGAAGCAGATGATCGGCCGCGTCGCCGACACGATCGGCGGCTGGGGACGCCAGGGCGGCTACTTCGCGTCCGACGATGAGGCAGATACGTTCGAGGCGGAGCTGAAGGCGATCCTCGTCAACCAGATCGCATCGTTCAACTCGCCGGTGTGGTTCAACGTGGGCTTCGAGGAGAAGCCACAGTGCTCGGCGTGCTTCATCCTCTCGATCGAGGACTCGATGGAGTCGATCCTCGACTGGATCAGGCGGGAGGGCATCATCTTCCGCGGCGGCTCGGGCTCGGGCATCAATCTCTCACGTGTTCGCTCGTCTCGAGAGCAGCTCTCGAAGGGCGGCTACGCGTCGGGCCCGGTCTCGTTCATGCGCGGCGCCGACGCCTCGGCGGGAACGATCAAGTCGGGCGGCAAGACGCGGCGTGCAGCGAAGATGGTCGTGCTCGACATCGACCACCCAGATATCGAGGAGTTCATCTGGTGCAAGGCCAAGGAGGAGCGCAAGGCGCGCGTCCTCGAGCAAGCGGGCTACGACATGACGCTCGACTCGCCGGACTGGGCCTCGATCCAGTATCAGAACGCGAACAACTCAGTGCGTGTGACAGACGCGTTCATGGAGGCAGTCGTCGAAGGCAAGGAGTGGAACCTCACAGCCCGCAGCGACGGAACGGTCGTCGAGACGCGCGAGGCCCGGAAGCTCCTCCGCGACCTGGCCGAGGCGGCCTGGCAGTGCGCCGACCCGGGCGTCCAGTACGACACGACGATCAACTCGTGGCACACGCTCCCGAACACCGGCCGGATCAATGCGTCGAACCCGTGCTCCGAGTACATGAGCATCGACGACAGCGCGTGCAACCTCGCATCGCTCAACCTGATGAAGTTCCGGCGCGAAGACGGCGCGTTCGACATCGAGGCGTTCGAGCACACAGTCGACGTCATGTTCCTCGCGCAGGAGATCATCGTGGGCTACTCGTCGTACCCGACCCCCGAGATCGGCCGCAACGCCCTGGCGTTCCGCCAGCTCGGTCTCGGCTACGCGAACCTCGGCGCTCTCCTGATGGCCGACGGCCTGCCGTACGACTCCGACGAAGGCCGCGCCTACGCGGCGGCGATCACCGCGCTCATGACCGGTCGGGCGTACCGCAAGTCGGCCGAGATCGCGAGACGGATGGGATCGTTCGCCGGCTACCAGCCGAACGCGGCCGCGATGATCGGCGTGATCGCGAAGCACCGGGCGGCGGTGGGGAACATCCAGCACCCCGACGCGGTTCCCGGCGACCTGCTCGGCGCGGCGCGGCGTGCCTGGGACGACGCGCTCGATCTTGGCGAGGTGAACGGCTTCCGCAACGCGCAGGCTACGGTGCTCGCCCCGACCGGGACGATCAGCTTCATGATGGATTGCGACACGACCGGGGTCGAGCCGGACTTCTCGCTCGTGAAGTCGAAGAAGCTCGTCGGCGGCGGCGAGATCACGATCGTGAACAAGACCGTGCCGATGGCGCTCGACAAGCTCGGCTACGCACCACCGCAGGTCGAGGAGATCGTGGCATACATCGACGAGCGGAACTCGGTCGTCGGCGCGCCGAGCGTGAAGAGCGAGCACTTCCCGATCTTCGACTGCGCCATCGGCGATCGAGCGATCCACTACATGGGCCACGTGAAGATGATGGGCGCCGTGCAGCCGTTCATCTCGGGTGCGATCTCGAAGACGGTGAACCTGCCGGAGTCGGCGACGATCGACGAGGTCGGCCAGCTGCTGGTCGAGGCGTGGCAGCTCGGAGTGAAGGCGATCGCGATCTACCGCGACAACTGCAAGGTCGCCCAGCCGCTCTCCGGCAAGGAGGACGGTGCGACTGCCACGCTGCTTTCCGGCGTTGGCGCCGTGGCGCACCCCAAGCGACGGCGCCTGCCGGATGACCGCACCGAGGTCGGCCGCAAGTTCCGGGTCGGCGAGTACGAGGGCTACATCCACGTCGGCCTGTTCGAGGACGGGACGCCCGGCGACATCTTCGTCGACATCGCGAAGGAGGGGACGACACTCGCGGGCCTGATGAACTCGTTCATGATCTCCGTGTCGCTCGGTCTCCAGTACGGGGTGCCGCTCGAGGTGTACGTCTCGAAGTTCAGCCACATGCGCTTCGAGCCGAGCGGAATGACGAACGACCCGGACATCCGCGCGGCGAAGTCGCTCGTCGACTACATCTTCCGCTGGATGGGCAAGAAGTTCCTCACGACCGACCAGCAGGAGGAGGCCGGCATCCTCACCCAGGCAGTGAGGGATCGTCTCGCCGAGGCGTACACTGCGCTCGCCGATGGCCGCGAGCCTGTGGCGATCGAGGGCCCGCCACCCGGCCAGACCGCTCTCTTCAACAGCTGGGAGGACGCGGTCGAGTGCGCCCGCTGCGGCGGCAGCATGATCCGCACGGGGAGCTGCTACACCTGCCGCGACTGTGGGACGAACACCGGCTGCTCGTAGGAGCCCGCGCGCGTTGCGCGCACCAGGAAGCTCCATGTCTGCTGCAGTCGGGCCGTCCGCGAGGGCGGCCCGACTGCAAGACAAGGGCATCGCTCACGGACGAAACGGCGCATGCCGCGGCAGAGCTCCGCGGTCGCGTCTTGCTCACGGCGAGCAAGAGGCGAGGCGGGCCGTGGCTAGACCCTGGCCGCGACCGACATGTAGCTCCTCCGATCCGAGCCAGCCACGAAATCCCGCCTGCCGCGTAACGACGATCGCCGCTCGTGCCAGGCACCGCTGTCAATAGCCGTCAGTGCCTGGCACCGGAACGAATCTTGGAGCAGACATGTCTCGGGTAGCGGACGCGAGAGTCGACTTACCGCTCCGCCGAGGCCCGCAGATATGCCACGACAGCGAGAACGCGCCGGTGGTCGTCCGCATTCGCCGTCAGTCCGAGCTTCGCGAGGATCGAGCGGATGTGCGTTTCGACGGTCTTCTCGGTCAGCCACAGGCACTTTGCGATTCCCGCGTTCGTCCTGCCCTCCGCCATTAGCCCAAGCACTTCGCGCTCGCGTGGTGTCAGGACGTCGAGAGGGTCGTCGCGGGCCGGCGCGATGAGAGTAGTGACGACTTGAGGATCGAGCGCCGTCCCGCCCGCAGCCACGCGCTCCGCCGCCTCGAGGAAGTCGTCGACGTCGAGGACACGATCCTTGAGGAGGTAGCCGAATCCGCCGCCGCGACTGACGAGATCGACCGCGTGGCGCGTCTCGATGTGCTGCGAGAGCACGAGCACCGCCGTCTCCGGATAGTCGGCTCTGATCGTCGCGGCCGCGCGCATTCCCTCGTCGTCATAGTCAGGAGGCATGCGCACGTCGACGAGCGCCAGGTCGGGCTGGTGCTCCGAGACGACCGCGACGAGCGCCTCACCGTCGCCAACACGAGCCACTACTTCGTGTCCTGCGTCCTCGAGCAACCCCGCGAGGCCTTCCCGGAGGAGCACTGTGTCCTCGGCGATGACTATGCGCACGGGAGCTCGACCTCGACCCGGGTTCCAGCACCCTCTGGGCTGTTGATTCGGAGCTCGCCCCCGTGGGCGTGCACGCGATCGACGAGACCCACGAGCCCGCTGCCCACACCGACACGCGCCCCACCGACGCCGTCGTCTGAGATCGAGAGGCGCAAAGTGCCGTTCGCCCGCGCTGCGCGCATCTCCACATGCGACGGCGACGCGTGCTTGACCGCGTTCGTGAGCGCTTCGCACGCGACGAAATAGGCCGTCTCCTCGACGGGGGCCGGCAGCCGTGCGGTGGATACCTCGACATCGACTGGGATCGGCGCCGTACGGGCGAGGTCGGCAAGGGCGGCGCCGAGCCCCTCGTCGAGCCGCGCCGGCCGTAGTCCGGCCGCAATCGTCCGGAGATCGGCGATAGCCCTACCGATCTCATCCACCGCCCCGTCGAGTGCCGGCCGCAGAACCTGCGCCTCGTTCGGCAGCGAGCGCTCCAGTCGTCGCAGCACGATGCCGAGCGAGACGAGACGCTGCTGTGCGCCGTCGTGGAGATCGCGTTCGAGCCTCCTGCGCTCCTCGTACCCGGCACGGACGATCCGGGCGCGTGAGCGCTCGACCTCCGCGAGCTGGACGCGCACCTCGATCCGCAACCGCGCGATCTCCACGGTGAGCGCCGCAGCCGAAAGCACGCTCTCGAGCAGACCCGGCCGCTCCAACAGCGCGGGATCGTGCAAGACGAGGCCAACTTCGTGCCCGCTCCGCACCACCGGCGTGCGTGCCCGTCGATCCGTTGTATCGGCCGACAGCTCGCCATGCACGTCAACGTAGTGGTCGCTGGCCTGCAAGCTGAACAGGAGCTCGGCTGTGGGATCGCGTAATGCCTCGCGGAGGACAGAGCCGACGTCCTCGGGCTCGCGTGTCCCAGCCCGCACGGCTTCCTCGAACGCTCGAACGCGTCCCACGCCATCCAGACGTGCGCGGTCGAAGCGTCGGTCGACCGCGTTCTGAACACGCCGCCGAGCGGGGTTGAACGCGAGAGCTACAAGCAGCGTCCCCAGGGCGGTCGCCCACTCCGAGCCTTGGCCCACCAAAACGCCGCCGACCACCACGAAGCCGAGCCAGATAGCTCCCAGAGCCACCGTGAGGATCGCGTAGACAAGTGTCCGATTAACGATTCGGTCGATCGCATACAGCCGGTAGCGCGTGACCGCAACGGCAACCGAAAGCGTCGGCAGCACCAGCGTCAGGACGAACAAGAGGGTGACGGCGGCCTCCTGGAGCCGTGGCGCGACGAGTGCCGTGAGCACGCAGATCACAAGAGTCAGCGGGACGACTCCCACCGACCACGCGAGCCACATGAGCTGGCGCCGCTCGATCCCAACCGAGCCCTGGTAGCGAACGACGACGGCTGCCGCTGCTCCGACGAGAGCGACGAGGCAGAGCGGCAGGAGCAGCACCATCAAAGCGCCGGAGAGCCAGTCCGAGATGCCGAACGCGCCCGGAATGGGTGCAAAAGCCCCCTCGTTCGGCCGTTCAGGCAGCAGGTTTGCGACGAACGTCAGTGCAAATACGCCGACCGATGTTCCAAACGCGATCCGCCAGCGGCCGCCGAGCGGCCTGCCGTCCGGGAAGACGAGCGCAAGCGCCGCGAGCAGACCGAAGACGACGATCCAGTCAGACGAGGACACAGAGACGAGAAGTCGCTGGAACCAGCTCGTCGCACCAGGATCGGAAAGCCACTCCTCGGCCGCCGCGTCGATGAGCGTGTCGAATGCGAGGAATGTGCCCAGAGCGAGGAGGAGCGACCCGACAACGGCCGCGCCTGCGCGCACCACGAGGAATAGGCCGACCGCAACGATCCCAAGAGCGATCGCGATCAGCGTGGCGAGCTCCCCCCAGCCCATGTTCGCCGCGCTGCGCGTATTTACCACGACGGCGGCAACCGCCGCGGCGAATGCCATCGTCGCCGCCGACCATGAGGTGACCTGCGCGCGGCCCATGCTGCTCATTCTCGCGCACCGGAGCCCCCGTGTGATCAGGGCTGTCACCGAGAGGCATCTCCATGGTGGCGACGATGGAGCGCGCGCACCATGCGTCTAGCGTTGGACACAGGGGCCGCCCGGCTTCCATCCCCGACGCGATACGGAGGAACTGATGTCCCAGGTAGCTATCGATCGGCTGGCGAGGCAGCGCCGGTCACGTGCGGCGTTCGCAAGTGGAGTCCTCGCAGTGCTTGTCTTCGTCGGAGTCGGCTTCACACTCGGGGGGATCTCGTGGCTCGTCGCTGCCGCGCTCGGCGCGGTCGCGGTCGTCCTCGGAGTCGCCGCCCGGCGGGCACGCGAGCCCGAGGGCCGCCTAGCGCTTGCCGGGATCGTTCTCGGCGGCGTCATCGTCGTGTGGTTCGTCGCCTACATCGTTGTCGACGCGCTCTCCTGACGAAGGCACACCGATGCGCCCAGTGACGCTCATGGCCGCTCGCGTCTCCTCGGCCAGGCACCGTGCTAGTTGGCCCGGTGCCTGGCACGAGCAGTCCGGAGCTGCTGGGCTTCACAGCGATGTAGATGACACAGCGGCTACTCGACATTTCGATGTCACTCGATGGGTTATCGTAGGACCGAACCGGACGGTGGAGCGACCGCTCGGCGACGGCGGCGAGCGGCTCCAGGGTGGATCTTCGGTCTGGAGCGCTGGCGCCAACGTCAGAGCCTCACGGGCGGATCAGAAACGCTGTCGACGAGCTTCTTCGGGAGTACGTCGAAGCGACGGGTGCCAACGTGCTGGGGAGGAGCATGTTCAGGCGGGGCGGCGCCGGCCCATGGGACACCGATCCGAGGGCCGACGGCTGGCGGGGAGACAACCCGCCGTTAGGTGGGCCCGTGGGTGTCGGCCTCGTCCCCGACCTCGACGCCAGCTCGATCGCGCTTGAGTCATGTAGGGATCGAGTCGCAGGTGACGTACGTCAAGTCTCGCGTGGTGAAGTGACGATCGCCGCAGCGGGCGGCCGCGACTTCGACGACACTGTGACGCTCGTGGCCGGGATGAAGGAGCGGATGTTGCGCGGTGAGTTGTATCTCGCTGACGATCCCGAGCTTGCGGCAGACTTCGCGCACGCCCAGGAGCTGCTCGAGCGCTTCAACGCGACGCGCCACACCGAACAGGAAGAGCGAACGCGCCTTCTGAGACTCCTGCTCGGCGGGGTTGGCGAGGGTGTTGTGGTCAGGCCGACGTTTCGCTGCGACTACGGCGCGCACGTCACGATCGGGGCGGGGACGTTCGTGAACTACGACTGCGTGTTCCTCGACGTGGCGCCGATCCAGATCGGCGCCTCCTGCCAAATCGCCCCCCGCGTCCAGCTCGTGACGGCGACACATCCGATCGACCCCGAGCTGAGACGTGCCGGCTGGGAATCCGGTCGTCCGATCACAATCGGCGACAACGTGTGGCTGGGCGGCGGCTCTATCGTCTGCCCCGGTGTCGGGATCGGCGACAACACAGTCGTCGGCGCGGGCGCCGTCGTCACCCGCGACCTCCCGGCCGGCGTCATCGCCGTGGGCAGCCCGGCACGCGTCCACAGAGAGATCGCAGACGCCCCCTCCTGACGAGGGGATGACCCTCGATCCTCGATCCTCGATCCTCGATCCTCGATCCTCGATCCTCGAATGCTGCCCGTTGTTTCGGTGCCTGGCACCGGTGTCAGCCAAGCAGCTCGTCCTGAGCCAAGCCGCGTCCGACAAGGGGCCGGCCTCTCGGCCCTGGAGATCTCAGCCGCGCAGGTATGCGTCGTCGCCGCGGACCCAGTCCTCGCGACGCGGGGCGAAGATGTCGAGCACGATCGAGTCCTCGAGCGCCTCGACCTCGTGTGGCACCCCGCTCTCGATGAGGACGCTCTCCCCGCCGGCGATCTCGACCACGTCCGACCCGATCGTGAAGCGCAGTCGTCCTGCAAGCACGTTCGCCGTCTGCTCCTGCTCGTGCTCGTGCATCGGTACCAGCGCTCCCGCGCCGAGAATGATGCGTCCGACGGTCATCGACGTGCCATGGATGACCTGCCGACCGATCAGGGGCCCCAGCTGCTCGACCGGCTCCGATTTCCACACTCGATGGTCCACGGACGAAGGATCGCATGCCGGCACCGCGAGATGCAAACCGAAGCGCGCTAGATTGGTCTAGTGAGCACGAGCGGATACTCGGGCACACCGCTCCCGAGAAAGCTGGGGATCAAGGAGGGGTCGACGGTCGCGATCCTCAACGACCCAGGCCACGCTTTGGCACTTCTCTCCCCGCTGCCGGACGGAGCACGGGTCGGCGGCCCGCCCGATCAGGCGGACGTCGTGATCGCCTTCACGACCTCCCGGGATGAGCTCGCCGCCCGGGTTCCGGCACTCGGCAAGGCGATCTTCCCCGACCGCATGCTGTGGATCGCATGGCCCAAGAAGGCGTCGGGGGTGACGACCGACATGACCGAAAACGTCGTCCGCGAGGTCGCCCTGCCGCTCGGGCTCGTGGACACGAAGGTCTGCGCCGTCGACGCAACGTGGTCCGGGCTCCGGCTCGTCTGGCGGAAGGAGCTGCGCACGACGACCGAGCGCGCGAGCCCGCAGCCGGGCAGCGCCAAGTAACAGTCTGTTACTTGGCGCCCCAGGCGACCGACGAGGGCGGACCGGCTCCGTGCCGAGCGGTCATGACAGATGGCGCGGGAGACCGCCTACCCGCGACAGCGCAAAGCTCTCCCTCCGCCGCGCGCACTTCCGCGTGGAATCCTCCCGGCTAGCTGCCCTCGGGATCGCCCGGCGGGTCGTCCCAGCGGTCGTACGGCTGACGAAGCGGCATCAGGAACCACGCCCCGAGGAGGAATGCGAGTGCAACCAGGCCGAAGGCGATGCCTGTGGTGTGCCCGACCGTCACGGTCGTGACGAGGACGACCGACGCGCTCATCGCGACAGCGAGGAACGCAAGGCCCGCGATTGCCAGGCGATTCGAGATGTGGAGCATCCGCTCCTTGTTACGTTCGCGCCAGCGGAGCCGGTGATACGCGCTCGGGGCGATCAGGAGCGCTGTGGCGATCGTCGTGGCGCCCAGGGCGACGAGATATACGGACTGCTCGTAGTCGCCGCCCGGAAATCGCGAGCTGAAGGGCGCAATCAGCAGGAAGGCGAACATCACCTGAGCCCCCGGGAGTGCGAGGCGCAGCTCGTTCAGGAGCTCGATCAGCTCGCGATCGCGCTTCTTGCGCAGCTCGTCCTGATCCATACGACGACCGTAGCGAGAACCAGTTGCCGGTGCCGCGCGCACGGCTACGTGCGTCTGTCGGAGCGCCTCCCCGGACTGCCGTACCTGCGACGTGATCTCATGGTGGGGATGCGTTCGATCTCCGTGACGGGACTGCGCCGGATCGTGATCGGCGCGCAGGGCTACGCGTCCCGCGGGAGACGCGGCACGGCGAGCGAGGTCGAGACAGCGATCGTGCGTCTTGCGGGCGTTCAGCTCGACTCGATCTCGACGGTCGAGCGCAGCCACAGGATCACGCTTGCCGGCCGCGTCGGGATCTACCCCAAGGGCACGGTCTCGAGACTGCTCGGACAGGGACGCGTCTTCGAGTACTGGGCCCACGAGGCATGCCTGCTGCCGGTGTCGTTCTGGCCGCTCTTCCGCCAGCCGATGAGCGAGGGAGGTCGCCGGTGGTTCCAGGAGGTGGAACGTACCCACCCTCACCTCGCAGACGAGATCCTGGCCGAGATCCGGACACGCGGGCCGCTCGGCTCCCGCCACTTCGAAGGATCGGGCTCGGGCGGGATGTGGAATTGGAAACCGGCGAAGGCGATGCTCGACCGACTCTGGAACCGTGGCGACCTCGTAATCGCCGGGCGCCAGGGCTTCCAGCGGCTCTACGACCTCCCAGAACGGATCCTGCCCCCCGAGGTGCTCGATGCACCCGTTCCGGCCGCTGGAGATCGTCTCCGCGAGCTGGCCGTTCGGGCCGTGCGTGCTCGCGGCGCGCTCACCGAGGCCGGCATCGTCGAGCACTGGCGCCTGCAAGGAGGCGTCAAGGCGATCCGGCCGGCGGTCGAGGACGCGATCCGCGCGGGACTGATCGAGCGAATCGGCGTCGATGACGGGCTCGCGCCCGTGCTCGTGATCGCAGACGCCGAGCTCGTCGACCAGCCCCGTCCCACGGCCTCGACGCTGCTCTCGCCGTTCGACAACCTGCTCTGGGACCGACCCTTCGCGCGACGCGTGCTCGGGTTCGACCACCTGATCGAGGTGTACAAGCCTGCGCAGGAGCGGCGCTACGGGTACTACGTACTCCCATTCCTCTGGCGCGACCGGATCGCCGGCCGCGCCGACCTCAAGTCGGACCGGGCGAGTGGCACCCTACGGGTCAACGCGTTTCATCTCGAAAGCGGGGTCAAGGCCTCTGCGGCACTTGACGACGCGCTCGACCGTGCTCTCGACCGGCTGCGTCGCACCGCCGGCCTCGACACCGTCAGGCGGGCCTAGCACCGGCACTCTACGATGGCCGCATGGAGTTCGAGACGCGCGCTATCCATGTCGGCCAGGAGCCCGATTCCGCCACGGGCGCCGTGACGACCCCGATCTACCAGACGTCGACGTTCGTGCAGGAATCCGTCGGCGTCCACCGGGGCTACGATTACGCGCGCTCGGGGAACCCGACGCGCACGGCGCTCGAGCGGTGTCTCGCCTCGCTCGAGGGCGCGTCGTTCGGGTACGCGTACTCGGCGGGCCTCGGCGCCTCGACCACGATCATGCATCTCGTCGACCCTGGTCAGCGCGTCGTCTGCGTCAACGACGTGTACGGCGGCATCTACCGGATGTTCTCGCGTGTCTATGAGCCGAAGGGCTACAGGTTTACGTTTCTCGCGCCCGACGTGCTCTCCGCGAGCCTCGCAGACCACCTCGACGAGGATGTCGCGCTCGTCTGGCTCGAGACGCCTACGAACCCCCTGCTCAACATCATCGACATCCGCGCGGTCGCGGTCGCCGCGCACGCCGTCGGAGCCCGCGTGGTCGTCGACAACACGTTCGCGACGCCGTACCTCCAGCGCCCACTCGAGCTCGGCGCGGACATCGTCGCCCATTCCACGACGAAGTACCTGGGCGGGCACTCCGACGTCGTCGGCGGGTTCGCCGCTACGAACGACGCCGGGATCGCCGAGCAGCTGCGCTTTCTGCAGAATTCGCTCGGGGCCGTCCCGGGGCCGTTCGACGCGTGGCTCGTGCTGCGCGGGCTGAAGACACTCGCGCTTCGGATGGAGAAGCATTGCGCGAATGCGCGCGCCGTTACTGCCTTTCTCGACGCGCACCCCCGCGTTGAGCGCGTGCTCTACCCCGGCCTGTCGTCACACCCCCACCACGAGCTCGCTGCCCAGCAGATGGACGACTTCGGCGGGATGGTCTCGTTCCTGATGCCGAGCGAGGACGAGGCCGTGGCGATGGTCGGACGCACCAAGCTCTTCGCTCTCGCCGAGAGCCTCGGCGGGGTAGAGAGCCTGATCGAGCATCCCGCGCGGATGACCCACGCATCGACGGCCGAGGGTCCCTTTGCGACGCCGGGCACGCTCGTGCGCCTCTCGGTCGGGATCGAGTCGGTCGCCGACCTGGTCGCCGACCTCGACGCGGCGCTCGGCCCGTGACCGGGTTGATCGGACCGATCGATCTCGGACTGAGGGGAATGGCGTGCGTGGTCGGCTCCTACGTCACGGAGACCGACGACGGGCTTGCGCTCGTCGATTGCGGCCCGACGAGCTGCCTGCCACGGCTGCGCGAGGGACTCGGCGAGCACGATCTGGAGCTTGCCGATATCAGGCATCTGCTTCTCACGCACATCCATCTCGACCACGCCGGCGCCGCCGGCGTGCTCGTCCGGGAGCAGCCAGAGCTCCAGGTACATGTCTCGTCGGTGGGAGCGCCGCACGTCCTCGACCCGAGCCGTCTCGACGCGAGCGCGCGTCGGCTCTACGGCGAGGCGTTCGACACGCTGTGGGGCGAGCTCGCCCCGGTCCCTGAGGAGAACGTCCACGTCGTGGCTGAATCGGTTCTCGGGCTCGACTGCTTCCCGACCCCCGGGCACGCGAGCCACCACATGACGTACCTCACCCCCGGCGGAACGATGTTCACCGGCGACGTCACCGGCGTGCGGATCCAGAGCGGTAGCTTCGTCCTCCCTCCCACTCCGCCACCGGATATCGACCTCGAGCTCTGGGAGCGCTCGCTCGACGAGATCGAGCGGCGGGAGCCCGCGCGGCTCGCGCTGCCGCATTTCGGCGTGTTCGACGACGTCGCAGCGCATCTGGCCCGACTCCGACACACGCTCCGCGAATGGAGCGATCGGGTGGGGCACGGGATGGACATGGACACGTTCGTCGCAGCCGCCCACGCCGACATCCTGACGTCCGATCCGCAGATCCCGGAGGAGTACGTCCTCGCCGCCCCGCTCGACCACTGCTTCTACGGGCTCGAGCGCTACTGGCGCAAGCGCCGCGAGCGGATGAACGCCGCCGGCTGAGACGATGGGCGCGGCGTCTACGCAGCGTGAGGAGCGGGTCGCAGCCGCCGCGTACTCGGGACTCGGCACGAGTCAAGACCTCGGCCACTCACTCGTCCTGCTCGTGCCCGAGGCACCGGAATCGCCGATGCTCAACAGGATCGTCGGGCTGGGGACGACCCGTCCCACGAGCGAACGCGAGCTCGATGCAGCGCTCGCTCTGGTTCCGGCAGGCACGAACTTCTACGTCGCGGTCGCAGCGCACGCAAGACCCTCCGCACTCGCGACCTGGCTTGCGTCCCGCGGCCTGGAGCCCGGCTGGGGCTGGATGGGATTCCGCCGTGGTCTCGCCGCGGTCCCGGAAAGACGCACGCAACTCACCATCTCGATCGCGAGCGGCAGCGCCGCGGAGACCGCATTTGCGCGGATCGTCCGCATCGGCTACGGGCTGCCCGAGGAGGCGGAGGCAGCCGTCCGACGGGCGTTCGCCACCCGCTGGGAGTGCCTGCTCGCCCACGACGGCGACGAGCCGGTCGCCGCAGCCGCGCTCTATGCCGCCGAAGGCGTCGGCTACCTCGGTTTGGCCGCGACGCTGCCAGAGCACCGCGGCCGCGGGGCGCAGAGCGCGCTTCTCGCAGAACGTATCCGCCGCGCCGCGGAGCTCGGCTGCAACGTCCTCACAACCGAGACCGGAGAGAGACGGGAAGGGTCGCCGTCGGACTCGTACCGCAACCTCGTCCGGGCCGGATTCGAGGAGACCGCAGTGACCGCGAACTGGCTGGGTCGGAAAGGCTGAGGCCCGCTACCCGCAGGTGGACGAACGGATGCCGTAGAGGCCGGCGACCGAGGCGAGGTTGACGATCGCCCCACTCTGCCCGGACTTCAGCGCATGCACGACGTGCTTGGAGCACATCGCATCGCGCTGCGATCGCCTCTCCCGCCGCGGCGCGCACCTCGTCGACGACACGCGCTGCCGCTACCTCGTCCACATCCAGCACTGCAACGCGGGCACCCACGTCGGCCAGGCGGAGCACCGTCGCACGGCCGCTGCCGCTGCCGCCTTCCGTGACGACCGGGGAGCGTCCAGCCGACATCATCATCGCCAGGGCCCGCGGCCGCAGATGTCACGTGGAGCCAGCACGGGCTACTGACGCACTGTCGCGTAGAACTCGTCCCACCAGGCGGAGCGCTCGAGCGCCATGTCCTCCCGGAGCAGGGCCTGCCAACGGTCGTTGGCGTCGCTCGCGGCGGCGTCCCGCTCCTCGTGGGTCGCGAAGGCCTGCTCGAGGACCCGGCGGCCGATCTGGACGTGGAGCACCTCGTCTGCCCAGTCGAAGTCCTGGATCAGGGCGGAAAGCGGATCGCCGGACGCGGCGGCCAGATCGTACTGACCCGGCTTGCTTGCAATCACCCCGGCCGTGGTCTGCGACGCGGACGCGCGCCGCATCAAAGGATGTTCGATGCCCCAGACGAGCGCATACCGCTCACGAGGCTCGAGCTCGGTGTTCGGGAACGACGCAAGGCTGATCGGGAAGGGAACCGTGTGCCAGTCGGCGCCTCGGTCGACGAAGGCCGTCTCGCCGAGCATCGAATGGCGCGTCTCGTCCCAGAGGTGGCGCGCGATCTCCCGAAGCATTTCGAAGGACAGATCGGGCCACTCGTAGAGCGTCAGCGCCAGCAACTCGGTGAGCTCCATCTCGCCTAGGCGGACGTAGAACATGCGCCAGACAAGCTCGTCCGTCGACGACTCGAGTGTCGGCGACTCGCCGCGCGAGTTCCAGATCCGAGTGAAGCGGTCGTCGCGGTGCGGCACTCTGACGAGCTCGAACGGCTCCGTGCCCCGTGGCTCGGGCAACGACACCTCGCGCTCGCCCTTACCCCCGGCGCCGCCCCCTGCAGACATGTACGCCTGGAGGTGCTCACGCCAATCCTCATCGGGCCCACCGAGCGCCGCAAGCGCCTGCTCGCCCCACGCGATCTGCTCGCGCTCCTCGACGAGGGCCAGCTTGAGCACCCGGAAGGTCGGCTGATCGGCGAGCGGGCTCGCCTCGGACATGTAGTCCTCGGCAGCTTCGACGAGCCCGGGCTTCAGCACCGAGTAGACACCCGTCAGCAACTCACGGGTCGAGCGCGAGCGGAGAAGCTCCTCGAAGAAGTCCTCGAGAGCGGAGTCGTCCACACGGTCGAAGAAATGCGGCGGCTTTCGCATCTCGGTGACCCGATGACGCATCGCGGCCGCGTGCTCAGCGTCCTGCCACAGATGCAGCGCGAGCGCACACTTGACCTCCCACTCGGGCACGGCGGGGATGTGGGCAGCGAGGACGAGCAGCATGCGCTTCTCGATCCGTCCGAGGCGGCGAAGCATCCGTACGGCGTCGTCGACTGTAGCGCCCGTCCGCGCGGCTTCCCGGTACGTCGCGAGACCGGCAAGCGGTGGGATTCCAGTAGTGCCGTTCCCGTCGCCCATCAGCTGAGACCTCCCGCTCGTTTTTCCTACGCCGAGTCCTCTGCCGCGTGGGCCTCGAGATCCGCGAGCGCCGCGAACTCGAGCGCCGAGGCGTGCGTCGAGCGCAATGCCACCTTCGGTGCGACTCCGGCCTCGAGCGCCTCCGTCCAGCGCTCCGCACAGAGGCACCAACGGTCTCCCGGCACAAGCCCGGGGAAGCCGAACTGAGGGACGGGGGTGACAAGGTCGTTGCCACGCTCGACGCTGAACGCGAGGAACTCGGCGGTCATCTCCGCGCAGACGATGTGCATGCCGACGTCGTTCGCGCCGGTTCGACAGAAGCCGTCGCGATGGAAGCCCGTCACCGGCTCGAAGCAACATGGCTCGAGCGGCTCCCCGAGCACGTTTTCCGGAACCTGGGTCACCGGCGCGAGCCTACCGGCCCGCGTTCGCGTCTGCGAATCCGTGGCGCGCGCCGCTCACGTTCTGCTTACAGCCCAGGCGATGGCGTCGCGGTCGGCGAGTAGTGCCTGACTGAAGTCAGGCACATGGCGCAACGGGCTACGTGCTCCAGCCAGTCACGAGCCAGCGACCGCGACGGAAGCGCAATCCGAGGGTGAGGAAGCGCACGGCGACGAGCGCGGCAAGCGCCGCCCAGGCGCCGCGCACCCCCCAGTCCTCGACGAGAGTGACACCGAGGATGAGGGCGCACGCGAGGAACGCCACGACCATGGACGCCGCCAGGTATGGGCCGTCGCTGGCGCCGATGAGGATGCCGTCCAGAGCGAACACCGCGCCGGCGACCGGTTGCGTGAGCGCGAAGAGCGGCCAGAGCAGCGCGCACTGCGCGATCACGGCCGGGTCGGACGAGAAAACCCTTGGCAGCACCTCGCCGAGCCCGAGCAGGAGCAGCGTGAACAACGCTCCGGTCGCGACCGACAGCACGATCATTCGCCGACCCGCAGCGTATGCATGGCTCGCGCGATCCCCACCGAGCTCGCGACCGACGATGATCTGACCGGCGATCGCGATGGCGTCGAGCACGAGCGCGAGAAAGACGAACAGCTGGAACGAGATTTGATATGCGCCGAGGGCGGCGTCGCCGAAGCGAGCCACGACGGCGCCGGCAAGGATAAACGCGCTGATCAAGGCGGCGGTTCGAACGAAGATGAACTTGCCCACCGATAGGAGCCTGCGTCCGAGGGCGACACTCACCCCGACGTTCCGCCGGCCGATCCGGCGCAGCGCGAGCGCCGCCATGGCGAGGCCCATACCCAGCTGTGCGATCGCCGTCCCGGCCGCGGACCCGGCGACACCCCAGTGGAGGCCGTAGACGAACAGCAATTCGAGGGCGACGTTGAGGACATTCCCCGCTATGACGACGACGAGCGGAGATCCGAGGTCGGAAACGCCGCGCAGGAACCCCTGTCCGCCTAGCGTGAGGAAGACCGCCGGCAGCCCGAGCGCGACGATGCGGATGTACGTGACCGCGTAACCGGCCGCGTCGTCCTCGCCCCCGATCGCCGAGACGATCACCGGTGCAAGTGCCAGCATGACCAGCGTCAGGCCGAGGCCGATGGCGAGCGAGAGCCAGAGAGCCTGGGCCCCGAGTCGCGCGGCCGTTTCCCCTTGACCCGCGCCGAGCGCTCGCGCGACCTGCGCGGTCGTGGAGTACTGCAGGAAGTTGAACGTCACGAGCACCGACAGGGCGGTTGCCGCGATCCCGAGCGCTGCGAGCTGCGGACGTCCGAGATGACCCACGATCGCCGTGTCGACGAGCACGTACAACGGCTCGGCCGCGAGCGCGCCGAGAGCAGGTACAGCTAGCCTCAGGATCTCCCGGTCGTACGGCGACCCCAGGCGGCTGATCATCGTCTTGCAGACTACGCGCCGATCGGGTCCCGCTAACCGTTTGGCTCTCGGCCACGTCCCACTGACCACATGCGTCGCTACCCCGATAGAGGGATGCCAGGCCGATCCAGCGCGCCGAGAATCGGTACAGCGATGACGACGACGAACCTGCCGACCCTGATGTCCGGGCTCCCGCTCGAGGACCTCGACCCGCATGCGCGGATCGCCGCTGTGGTGCGGGACGCACTCCCCGAAGAGACGGCGTCGATGCTGCTCGGCAGAATCGCCGATGCACTCGAGGAGCTCGTGCCGCGCGACTGGGAGTCGCTTGCGATCGAGAACGCGGAGCTCAAGCAGGAAGTGGAGCAGCTCGCGAGCAGCGACCCGCTCACCGGCCTACGCAACCGTCGCCAGTTCTTCGAGGATCTCGCTCGCGAATTCGCATCGGCACGACGTTACCGCGACAGCCTCTCGCTCCTTCTGATCGATCTCGACGACCTCAAGCACCTAAACGAGCTCGAGGGGTTCGACGCAGGCGACGAGCTCCTCCGGAAAGTGGCGGAGACACTGCTCACACGACTTCGAGTCACCGACATCGCCGCCAGGATCGGCGGAGACTCCTTCGCGGTGATCCTGACTCGCACGAACGCGGAAGGCGCGCGGGCGATCGCAGAGCGACTTCCGGCCGAGATCGGCGCTCGCGTCGCGATCGGCGTTGCGACGCTCGAGGACGACACGACGTCCGGCGCCGGGCTCCTCGAGCGCGCCGACCAGAGCCTGCTCACCGACCGCGGCGTGCTGCAGCGCGGCCTCCGAGCACGCACGAACCCCGCTTAGGGCGGCGTGTCACTCCGTGACGTGGGCGTTCGCTCTACGACACGAAGACGATGCTGTCGATCGTCACGGGCGTCGTAGGACGGTCGCGACCGTCGCGGTCGAGATGCGAGATGCCGTCGACGATGTCCTGACCGGCGACGACGCGGCCGAACACGGTGTGCTTGCCGTCGAGCCACGGGCAGGCGTCGGCGGTGACGATGAAGAACTGGCTGCCGTTCGTGTTGGGACCCGAGTTCGCCATCGCGAGCGCGCCGCGATCGACCTTGTTAGCGTTGAACTCGTCCTCGAACTTGTAGCCGGGGTCGCCGGTGCCGTCGCCGCGAGGGCACCCGGCCTGCACCATGAAGTCCGGGATCACGCGATGGAACGTGAGGCCGTCGTAGAACCCGTCGGAGGCGAGCTTGACGAAGTTCTCGACGGTCTTGGGGGCGTCGGTCGGATACAGCTCGATCTCGATCGGCCCCTGGCTCGTGTGGAGGGTGGCTTGTGTCATGCCGGCACCGTAGCAAGGGCGTTCTCAGGATCTTTTAACGGCGTCGGGACGACGAATCGGGCCTCCATGCGTACACTGAGTCGATGACGATCGCTGAGCCCATAGGCGGAAGCGCGATGGTTCAGAGCGAGGAGTCACAGGAGCTCGCACAGGGCTGGCGCAAGCTCACGCGCATCGCCACGGTCGTTGCTGTGATGTCGGCGCCGGCGCTCTACGTCTGGTTCACGCAACAGAACGGCTGGGCCTGGTGGGAGGCACTGCTCGGAGCCCTCGGAATCGTCATCGTCTTCCGGGGTCTCGCGGACTTGCTGTTCCGCCGCATCATCCCCTGGCCGAGCCTCTTCGGGGTCGAGAACCCGAGCCTCCGCGAGGAGGACATCGTCAATCGACGGCGTGCATGGTTCTGGCGCTTCTGGCTGCGTATCGGCGTGACCTTCGCGATCATCGTCACGATCGTCTGGCTGTTCCAGGGCGACAGCTGGACCGATGCGGCCGGGTCGATCTTCAGTGGGATCGGCAACGTCCTCACCAACTCGCAGCTGTGGGTTCAGGTCGTCTTCGTGTTCTTCCTCTTCTTCGCGAACTTCGCGATCTTGATGGGCCCCATGCTCATGATGAACCTCTCGCAGGTCCGGGCATTCGAGCCGGGTGACGCGAAGTGGGGCGTCAGGCTCGAGGATGTCCGCGGGCAGGCGGAGGCGAAGGAAGAGGTTCGCCGGGTCGTCGCTATCTGGCAGTCCGGTGAGCACTTCGAGCAGGCAGGCGGCAAGCGCGAACGAGGCGTTCTCTTCCACGGTGCTCCCGGCACCGGCAAGACGATGCTCGCGAAGGCGATTGCGACCGGGTTCAACTCCCCGTTCATCTCGATCCCGGGCTCTGGCTTTGCCGCGACGTTCATCGGTATCGACGCGATCGTCGTGCGCTATGTCGCCTGGAAGGCCAAGCGGCTGGCGCGGAAATGGGGCGGCCAGTGCATCGTGTTCATCGACGAGATCGACGCGGTCGGGATGCGGCGGCAGGCGCTTGGCACAGGGTTCAACCCGACGCCGGCAGGATCGATCTGGCCCGCCGAGGACAATGCGACGTTCTACGGTCAATGGGGCGCCCTCAATCCCTCGGGCGACCTGATCCTCGAAACTCGCACCTGGCGCGAGCACCTCTTCGCCCAGCGCTCGACGCCCTACCAGGGCATCAACAGCTTCCAGGCCTGGCTGATGAGCAAGGCGGGCTTCATGTTCCCGGGGGGCATGGGTGGTGGCGGCGGCTCGCTCGCGCTCAACCAGCTCCTGGTGGTGATGGACGGGATCGACAACCCGCCGTTCAGCCGTCGCGTCGTCACGAACCGGACGAACACGCTGCTCGACGCGATCTACATCGTGCCGAGGCACCTCGGGCGCCTTCACTTCCGGCTCCCGGCGCCGGGACCGCGCCGCGAGCAGATCTACTTCGTCGGCGCAACCAACGTTCCGCTCGACAGGCTCGATCCCGCACTGATCAGGCCGGGTCGGATGGGACGACATGTCTTCTTCCGGACACCCACCAAGCAGGACCGGCTGGACATCCTCGATCTCTACGTCGGCAAGGTGGCGCACGATCCGGAACTCGACAGCCCCGAGCGTCGTGACGAGATAGCCCGGATCACGAACGGCTACTCCCCTGCGATGCTCGAGCAGGTCACCTCGATGGCGCTGACGGTGGCCCACCATTCGGGGCGGGAATCGTTCGGGTGGGAGGATCTCGTCGAGTCGATCACCACGCTCGAGTCCGGCGCGGCCGTCAACGTCGACGTCCTTCCCGCGGAGAGCCGCGCGACGGCGGTTCACGAGGCGGGGCATGCCGTGGCCGCACATGCGTACATGAAGGACAGCGAATCGACGCGGCTGTCGATCCGGATGCGCAGCGACGGCTCGCTCGGACATCACCAGTCGCGGGAGAAGGAAGAGCGCTTCAGCCGCTTCCAGAGCGACATGTTCGCGCGCCTCGTCTGGGTTCTCGGCGCGATGGCCGCCGAGCGGGTCTTCTACAACGAGAACTCGAACGGGGTGGGCGGCGATGTCCAGATGGGGACCGCAACCGCGGCGCGCATGGTCGGCTACTCGGCGATGGGCCCCCAACCCTTCGACGTCGAGCCGCGCGAAGGCGAATCGGCGGAGGAGGCCCGCGGGCGCGTTCTCGACCGGTTCGAGCGGATCGGCCTCCAGATCGTCAACGGCGCCGGCGGCGGGCCGTTCGAGAGCGACCCGATCGGAGCGATACTCGGGAACCCCTCGAAACGGCGGGCAGCGGCACAGATCCTCGGCCAGGCGTACGTTGCCGCACATGTGCTCATGACACAAAATCGTGGTGCCGTCGACGCCGTCGCCACCGCCCTCTACGACCGCAAGGAGCTCTTCGGCGACGATCTCGTCCGTCTCCTCGATCTGCAGAACATTCAGATTCCGACGGTCGACTACAACGACGAGTCGGTCTGGCCGGCGCCGTTCTTCGCTCTCGCACCCGTCTCGCGGCCGCCGGCCCTTCCCCTCCCAGAGGGTGCTCGATGAGCGATACGACCTCGGAGATTCAGGTCGTAGATGCGCCGCCGGCTCGGCCTATCGAGGGCTCGCCAGGCAAATCGAGCGCTGCTCGCCATAAATACAGCAGGCAGTTCGCGATCGTCTACGCTCTGCTCGGGCTCGGACTCGTCGCCGGGCTCGTCGGGCTCGGATATGCGCTGTCGAGGTCCGATCCGCCGCCGGCGCAAGCGTGGTCGGCATGGAAGCCGTCGGGCAGTGCCGAGGCCAAGACGAAGCAGATCGCCGATCGCGTCTCTCGCTCCTATCGCCTCAAGAGTGGCAAGCAGCTTGCGGCAGCGCTCGCGAATCCACCTCAGGCAACGCTGACGTCGGGCACCGATGTCCTGACGGTGCCGATCAGCGCGATCGTCGTCCGGCCCGACGCGACCAAAGGCCAGGCGGAGACAACCGACTACAAGATCTTCAATGCAGGCACGAGCATCGAGTACGCGCTGTGCGGGCTCGGCCAGAACTGCGCGATAGCGGAAGGAAAGCCCTCCGCTGCGCGCGCCCAGCTCCTGCGGCGCCAGGCGCTCGAGCTCTCGCTCTACACCTTCAAGTACGTCCCCGAGATCTCATCCGTGACCGTCGCGCTGCCGCCCCGGAAGGATGGCCAGGCGCCAGGCTTGTGGGTCTTCCTCCAGCGCAAGGACGTCGCCGACCAGCTCGCAAAACCGCTCAACACCTCGCTCGCGCCGCTCACTCCCAGGCTCGGCGCGGTCCCGTCGCGCGAGGCGAAGGTGATCGACAACGTTACGCTCAACCGCCTGTACAACTCGAGCTACCAGAATGCCCAGGACGGGAGCGCCCTCCTCATTCTCGACCAGCTCCCGGCCGCCAGCTGATCCTTCGACAGCTGACCGGTCAATAGCTGACGCTCGCCTGATCCGCGCGAAGACGCGCCTGGACACGCTGGACTGGTACCCCCGTCCGGTGGACATCCGCGGGGTACGGATCATCGTCGCACCGTGGTTCTTCCAGATTGCCTCGTTTCGGCGTTTCGACGGCTACGCCCTGAGGCGAACGATCCTGATCCGCGACGCCGCGGCTACCGACGATCTCGTCACCCACGAGCTCTGCCATATCTGGCAACAGCAGCATCGGCCAATCCGGATGCCGCTCACCTACCTGTTCGGGTACTGGAACAACCCGTACGAGCTGCAGGCACGACGTGCGGCCGCACGAACCTGCGCTCCGGACGCACCGTAGACTGCAGCCCGTGGCAGAGCTTGCCAGCACGAAAGCCGACGAGATCGCGCTCGAGCTCGAGCAGGCGATCGTCTCGGGGGAACTGAGCGCGGGAACCGTACTGCGGCAGGAGCAGCTCTCGGACCGGTTCGCCGTGAGCCGTACTCCGGTACGTGAGGCGTTGCGCCGGCTGGCCGCGCTCGGCCTCGTGACGTTCGAGCCCAACCGCGGCGCGCGCGTTCGCACTCCGTCGCTCGAGGAGATGCGCGAGGCGTTCCTCGTTCGCGCCGAGCTCGAAAGCCTTGCAACCGAGCTCGCCGTCCCGCTCATCACGGAGCGTGACCTTGGCGAGCTCGAGGAGGCGGAGCACCGCTTCGCGAGCCTGACGGACGAGCTCCGGCACCGGTCGTTCCCCGCCACCGACCGCGCGCAGCTCGTAGCCGAGTGGGTGCGCGCGAACCATGCGTTCCACGACATCATCTACCGCGTCGCAGCCGTCTCGCTCGTCGAGCGCATGGCGAAGAGCGCCCGCTTCTCCGGCTCGGCGGTCTGGGCGCCCGCCGATGCGACGGAGCTCGACGAGCTCTACCGGATCAACGAGGCGCAGCACAGCGCGATCATCGGCGCGCTGCGGGCGCGCAGCACGGCGGGCGCGCGGGCTCTCGCCCGCGAGCACGTGCTTGCGTCGGGTCGCCTGCTTGCGCGGATCGTCGAGCAGGCCGGCACCCGCAGGTAGCCGACCCCGCCTACCCCCGGTGACGGACGGCCTCGACATTGTTCCCGTTGGGGTCGAGCACCAGCGCGCCGTAGTAGTGGGACCGTCCTGGGGGCGGAGGCCCGGCGTCCCGTGGTCGACGCCCCCGGTCGCGATCGCCGCCTCGTACAACGCGTCGACCGTGGCGCGGTCTACACACGAGAAGGCGATGTGTGTGCCCGTTCCGTAGGGCTCGCGTTCGGTCGGCCAGAAGAAGGGCTTCCCGTCGGCGCAGTCCCAGCCGCTTTCCGCCCCTCGAATGCGATGATGGCGCCCTGACCGAGCGGCGCCAGGGCCTGCTCATAGAAGGCAAGGCTCGCTGCGTAATCCCGCACGTTGAGCCCGTCATGGTCGAGCACGGCAACCCCTTGCGTCGCCTAGGGGTCCCAGATTATCCGCCGGGAGGCCGTGCCACGCGCACCATGAGGAGCTCCCGCGGAGAACGGCTACTCTAGGCGGCGCGGGCGGTTAGCTCAGCTGGTAGAGCACCTCGTTTACACCGAGGGGGTCGGCGGTTCGAGCCCGTCACCGCCCATGCGGATCAAGCGCCTGTTTAAGCCGATCTGCTACCTGATCGTTGCCAGATTGGTGGCCGTAGGCAGTTCTGAGGTGTGATTTGTGCCTTTGTGCGCCAAGGGTTCTCGGCGCAGCTACCGGCGCATCGACGGCCTCTACCTGCAAGCGCCTCTCAACGACGAGAAAGCGGCGCTACTCCGTCTGTTCGAATGGAGGAGGAGTCCGCCGCGAGCGACGGGGGCTTCACGCCCACATCGACAAGGTTCGGGCGAGCATCGGCCTGCGGATCTGGAGCGAACAACGCGGCGAAAAAAGGGCATGATAAAAGTGTGAGCAGTCCGCCGGTGCCCAGCGAAGAGGTTCTCGCGACGCTTGAGGCGGCCGACAGGATCCTTGTTCAGCAGGTGTTCAAGCCGATCGCGAACGAATACCGCATCAGCGTCCCAACTTCAGGTTCCAGCGAGGAGGGCAGGCCGCTTCTCTTCGTCAAGCAGAAGAAGCTGACGATCAAAGAGGACATCCGCTTCCGTCTCGACCCTGACCGCGAAGAGCACCTTTTCATGATCAAGTCGAAGACCGTCTACGAGTTTCGTGGTCGACACGAGGTACTCGATGATGCGGGTACTGTCATCGGGACGCTCTCGAAGAGCTTCGGCAAGTCACTCTTTCGAAGCCATTGGGTTATAACTGATGCCTCTGGGGATCGGCTTTTCGAGTCGCAGGAGAGCAACCTTCTGGTCGCGATTGTGCGCCGATTCGGCGACCTGATCCCTTATGTCGGCTGGGCGCTCGAGTACGTCCCGTTCAACTTCGTGCTGCGCAAGGACGAGCAGGAGATTGGCTTCTACCGGCGCGTGCTTGGACAGCTCCGAGATCGGTATGTGCTCGAGTTGAAACCGGGAGCCGCGACGGTCGACCGGCGCCTGGTGGTCGCCTTCGCCATTGCACTAGACGCACTCCAAGACAGGTAAGCGGCTGCGCGCTCCCAGGCGGTCGGTTGAAGCGACACCAGTGAGGGTTTTGCGTTTCGTTCACTCGATCGACTTCTTCGGCGCTGCGGATCTTTGATCGTTTAGGCATCAAGCGCGACTCTGGTGCCCGAATCCGCCGGAATCAGCCTGAATCCAACCGAGCCGACACAAGCCCTGCGTTACGCCGGAACACCGCGACCCCACTATCCATGCGGCGTTGCGAGGTGTCGCAGCCATTCCGTCATCGTGCTTTACACCGAGTGGGTCGGCGGGGAGCCGTCACCGCCCATTCGTTCGTGGGGAACCTTTGATGCCCCTTCTCTGGCGTCAGGATCAGCGGAGCATCTCGCAGGAGCACGAGAGCCGCCTCGCGAATGCGACTTGCTCGTGCGCTCTAGCGGCGGCGGTCCGCGCCGGCGGTTATGGCGAGAGCCGCGCCGGCGGCAAGGAGCACTCCAGCGATGAGCAGACCGATACCGATCCAGATCACCGAGTCGAGCTCGGCCCCGATGCTCAGCTCGGCGGCAACGCCGCGCGTAGCGTCGACGTTCATCACGACCACGGTCCAATTGCCGTCCTCCGGCTCCCAGTCAAGCGTCTGCTCACTGGAGCCGCTTGCCGAGGCGACCCAAAACGTCTGGTCGACTGGTGGCCCCGCGGGAGTACCTCCGGGGCGTCGGGAGTAGCGAGGATCATGGTGACCGAGCTCGGTGACGACGACGTGCTCGACGCCGTCCAGATATCTCGACGCATCAGCATCGCGGGCGATACCGACGAAGACCGGTCGGTCGCTCTCGCTGCGGATGCGGATCGTGCCGAGGAAGCCCTTCACCGCCCATTCGGCCCCGCCGATGTCGACATCGGCGCTCTCTGACGCGATCGCGTAGGTCGATGTCGAGAAGTTCTCGCCTGGTGACATCAGAAACCCGTCGCCATCGCGCTGCGTTTGGTCGATCGCGACGATCGCACCTCCGCCGACGAGCGCTGCGAACGCGAGCAGCGCCGCGATGGCGCCGACGATGACCAGCACAATCCGTCCCATCGTTCCTCGCGTTCGCGTGGGCGGAGGGGCCGCGGCGGCAGTGGGTTCGAGCGGTTGGATACCCGACGTCGCTCCGATCGATTCCGCTCCACCTTGGTCGAGGCGGAAGGGCGGGTAGGTGTCGGTCATGAGCCCCGCGTAGACAACGACTCTGGCCACCCAGCGGTCGAGCCCGAGCACGAAATCGAAGATGCCGCGCGGATAGCGGGCGGTGAAGAGCAACGCCACGCCCGCGAGGAGGACGAGCAGCCCGATCAGCCCACCGCCGAAGCCCCATGCCCACCGATCGTCGTTCCAGATGGAATACGTTCCGCCGCCGATGAGGATGCCGACGATCGCATACTGAGGGATGGCGAGCAGCCACCACTTCACGAGCACGAGGCCCCGTGACAGGTGCTCGGGATACTCGACAGAGAGCGTGGCTGGATAGTCGGGTTCATCGTGCAGGGTGAACGGGGGGTAGCGGTCGGTTCCGAGCCCGGCGTACGAATAAAAGGCCACCCGCCACGTCCAGCGCAGGACGCCGACATTGAACTCGAAGATGCCTTTCGGATAGCGACCGGTGAACAGGATCGCGAAGAACGCAACCGCGGTCAGCACGAAGAAAGCGACCCAGAGAAAGAAGAGTACGATGTAGTGCGGGATCGCCAAGAGCCACTTGACGAGCCACAGCCAGCGGCTCAACTCGGGGTCGAGTCCACCCTCGATGCGGACGGGATAGCTGGGCGACGGCTCTTCCAACGAGGTGCTCTCCTCTGCCGGTCAGTCTCAAGACTCTTGCTGATCCGTCTTTGGGACTCGCCACCGTCCCGACGACCCTGGTCTGAGTCGCTCATCCTACGGGCAGTCCGATCCGCCTGCGTATTACGAGCCAGGACGACGCTGGGAGGAGCAGCCGAGAGCCGGTAACATCGCGCAGTTGCCGCGACTGGTTCGGCCTACTCTGAGATCACGACGTAGCGAACAGGTATGCCCTCCACGCTGCTCATCGGGGCCGTGTCGGTTGCTTTCGACTCGATCGTTCCCTCTTGCTCGCTCGGACGTACGGCAACGACGATCTCGTCCGCAGGAAACGTCGCGAGCGCATCCCGGATGGCAAGCCCGACGTCGTCCTCGCCACCAGCAGCAGCCACCGCCTCACCCGGAAGACCCTCAGCGATGCGACGAGCCACCTCCGCAGCGTGCGCAAACGCCCGTTGATCGTTGGCGAACCAATCGAGAACGCTCTGTCGGACGATCGGCACGATCACACGCACCGTATCCGCCTCACCGATCTGAGCGCACAGGACCCCTTCGGGATGCTCGACGGTACTGACGACGAGTACGTGCTTGCCCATGGGCTCTCGATACCCCATCCGCCGAGGTATCAATCCACTTCATTGTTGGCCGAGAGGGTGCAGTCCTACCGGCTCACGTCCTCCTGTTTGGCCGCGCCATTCCGCGGGAACATATCCCTGGCATGCCGTCGCGAGGATGGAAGGGGTGGGTAGTGACCGGTCTCAACCGTGAGTCACGCGGCGAACAGTCGCCAGAGGGACTCGAGTCGTCATGGGGACTCGACGATCGGCCGGGCGGACGACTCGACGAGGAGCTGCAGAGACGTGTCGCGGAGCGGGCATACGCGCTCTCAGAAAGCGAGTTCGGGGGAACTCCCGAAGAGAACTGGCTTAGAGCAGAGCGCGAGATCCTGTCGCAGCTCGAAGGAGCGAGCGAGGCGCGGGCGGGTGGGGGATGACGCCACCACGCGCCGCCAGCTCACACGAGGGCGGGTCTAGCCCTGAGGGCCCCGAGGGCAGCGAGTTGCTCGGGCAGGAGCTTCGGGAGGAGGTCGGACGACTCGTCCATCATCCAGGCTCGGAGATCAAGCGCCTCGAAGGTGTCGCCGCTCGGGGGGAGAGCGCGTCCACACCGCTACTCGCGACGACCGGTGTCGCGCTCTTCATCATTGCGGTGTTCGCCGTCGTTGTGACGATCGTGTTTCTCGTCTACTACCTCGCTTGAGCTGGACTGCCAGATCCGCCTCGCTGTGCCTCCCGTCCGCCAGGTAGCAGCAGGGTCGCTCCCTGCCGGCGCTCGCACGATCGTGAGCTAACGGCCAGCGGATAGTGCCTGCCTGAAGGCAGGCACGAGAGACCGCAGCCCGTTGCTAGAGGCTTGATCTGAAAGTGGGTGCGCGTCGGGGTGGGCACGCACCACACAGCTTGGCTTCCTCCAGGCTCGTGTGCCCCGCCGTCAGGTAGACACCACCCGTTAGGTGCTTGGCACCGCAGCCGACGGATCGCTCTGCCAGAGGCCGAACTCGTTGCCATGCGGATCCTTGCACGTCACGAACCACCCCATGCCGGGCACCGGCATCGGCTCACCCGCCTCGCCGCCAAGCTCGCTCACGCGTGCCGCGCCCGCGGCGATGTCGTCGACGTCGAAGTAGGCGCGCGCGCCGCGCTTACCGGGCTCCATGTTGGTGATCGCACCGCCCGTCTGATCGCCGATCCGCGTCATGTGATACTCGGACGGGCCGGGGAAGGCCTCGAACTGCCACCCGAAGAGCGAGCCCCAGAACTCACGGCTTTTCGCGGTGTCGTCTGCCGGAATCTCGAAATGTACGATCTGACCGGGCACGAGGCGCTCCTCTCCATCGCATTCGACGGGTAGCTCCGTCCCGCCGCCACCGTCACTATGACCGGATCCTTGACGCGCACGCTTTCGAGCTGTCAGGCGACGTGACGCCGAGCGCTATCTCAATCGCCTCAAAGCCCGACCCGCATACCAACGGGCGGATCCCGCCCTGTGATCCCCTTACGTTACGGCGTCGGCGGTGGAGCCTGAGTCAGGCGGCGAGCTCGCGTGCCGCCGCGAGCGCCTCGTCGATCGGCGGGAGCTGCGCTGGGCTCTCGGCCACGAATGCGTACCGCAGGATCCCGTCGCGGTCGACGAGGAAGGCCCCGCGCGTGGTGAACCCCTTGAACGTATCGAGCGCCTCGTCCACGTAGGTGCCGAAGGCCTTCGCCGCGCCCCACTCCCAGTCGCTGAGGAAAGGGTACTCCTGAGCGAGCTGGTCATGCCAGATCTTCAGGACGAACGGCGAGTCGTGGCTCACGGCGACTACCTGCGTGCCGACCTCCGCGAACTCGCCAAGGCGGGCACCGAAGCCACACACCTGCGCCTCGCAGCCCGCTCCCTTCTCAACGCTCCCCGTAAAGGCGAATGGGAAGAAATGGACGAGTGTCGGACCGGCCGCGAAGAGATCCTCGGACGAGACGGTGTCGCCCACGGCCCGCACAAGCGTGAAGGGCGCGACCTTCTCTCCGACGGCAGCGGGGACGCTCACGCTGCCGATGCTACCTGGAGTGCCGCAGGACGAGCGCCGATGGGTCAGCCGTCACATCGCGCTCAGCCTCGCCGGAAGCGCATCGCCTCCGGGTAGGGGAAGAAGTCGACGATCTCGCCACGGGCGACCTGCTCCTGACACGCCTGCCAAAACGCAGGTGTGAGCAACTCCGCATGATGCCGTAAAAACGCGTCGCGCACCTTGGGGCTGCCGAGCAGGAATGAGTCGAACTCCTCCGGGAACACGTCGAAGCGTCCGACCGGGTACCAGACCTCGCCGGAAAGCTCCGCCTCCGGATTCGGCGCAGGCGGGATCGAGCGGAACACGCAGTCGGTGAGGTACTCGATCTCGTCGTAGTCGTAGAAGACGACGCGGCCGTGCCGGGTCACTCCGAAGTTGCGCCAGAGCATGTCGCCCGGGAATACGTTCGCGATCGCAAGCTCCCTGATCGCATTTCCGTACTCGCGCACAGCCCAGTCGACTTGCTCGGGCGTCGCCGTCTCGAGATAAATGTTGAGCGGAGTCATGCGACGCTCGACGTAGCAGTGCTTGACGACGAGGTTCTCGCCGTCGCTCTCGATGATCGACGGGGCGAGCTCGAACAGCTGGTCGAGCAACCGCTGTGCGAAGCGGGCACGCGGGAGCGCGAGATTCGTGAACTCGATGGCGTCGGCCATACGACCGACGCGGTCGACCTGCTTGACCATCACGAACTTCGACTTCACGGTCTCGCGATCGGTGTTCTTCGACGGTCCGAACACGTCCTTGATCAGCTTGAAGACGAACGGGAACGAGGGCAGGTGGAAGACGTGCATCACCTGCCCGCGGGTACCCGGCGCCTCGACGAACGTGTCCAGCGAGTGATGGAGGTGGTGTAGGAGGTCTCGGTAGAAGAGCGTCTTCCCCTGCTTGCCGAGGCCGAGACCCGTGTAGATCTCGGAGCGCGGCTTCTTCGGCATCATCGTCCGCAGGAACTCGACGTAGCCGGACGGCACGTCCATCTCGACCATGAAGTACGCGCGCGAGAGCGAGAAGAGAACGCGGACGTCGCCGGGCTCGAGGAGGATAGTGTCGAGGACGAGCCGCCCGTCGCCGGCATGGAGCACCGGGATCACGAACGGCACCTCGTCGTTACCGTTGAGCAGCTTTCCGACGACGTAGGCAGCCTTGTTCCGGTAAAAGGCCGAGTCGAGGACCTGCACCTGGTTGTTCGGCTCGGGCGCCGGCCAGACACCGCCGATGTACTCGAGGATCGCTCGCATGACGCTGTCGACGTCGCCCGCCAGGTCCGCAAACGGCCGGCTCCAGCCGTAGTCCTCGAGCAGGCGGGTGAAGGTCGCGCGCAGACCACCCTCGGCCGGGTAGTAGCTCCGGTAGATCGGCGGATCGGATTCGATGTTCTCGGTCGAGATCGCGGCACGGACGAAGATCACGTCGTTGTGGGCGTACGTGCGGTGGAGGATCCGCGTGAGGACCGAGTTGAAGAACGTCTCGGCGAGCTCCGGCCGCTTGTGATCGACGAGGAGGCCGATGTAGAGCAGCTTCGCCTCCTGCCAGGTGGCAGCGTCGATCTCGTCATCCACGATCTCGGCTCGCAGGCGATCCACGCACTCGGCGACCCGGTCGTCGTAGAACCGGATCCGCTCCTTCACCGAGCGCTGGACGTCGACCCAGTCCTCCGCCTCGAAGCGCTGCTTGGCACGGCTGCTCGTCGCACGGAACAGCTTGTAATGCTTGTCGAACCCCTCGATCAGCACGTCCGCAATCCGCTTGGCGAGCTCGTTCCGCGTGGGGGCAATGTGGATTGCCATCACGCTCAGCGTAGTCGAGCGCCGAATGCCGACAACGTCGCGTCGTATCCGCCCGCTGCCTCCGCCTCCACGAGCATGAGCGTGTGGACAACGGCCGTGCCTGACTTCAGTCAGGCACCACCCGCTCGCAGGTCGACGCCCCGGGATCGCTCCACGATCATCTAGCCTGTGTTGCAGCGCTACGAGCCATCACGAGAGGAAGCCATGAGCACGCTGTCACTGATCAACGTCCCGGCCGACGGCACGCGGATCGCGCCCGGCGAACCGGTCCCCGACAACCCGATCATCCCGTTCATCGAGGGAGACGGCATCGGCATCGACGTCACGCCCGTGATGAAGAACGTGGTCGACGCCGCGGTGGACAAGGCGTACGGCGGCTCAAAGGCCATCCACTGGATGGAGGTGTACGCAGGCGAGAAGTCGACGCGCGTGTACGGCGCCGACGTATGGCTTCCCGAGGAGACGCTCGAGGCCGTGCGCGAGTTCGTCGTATCAATCAAGGGCCCGATGACGACCCCGGTCGGCGGCGGGATCCGGTCCTTGAACGTGGCGTTACGGCAGGAGCTCGACCTCTACACCTGTCTTCGCCCGGTTCGCTGGTTCAAGGGAGTTCCGAGCCCGATGAAGGATCCCTCGAAGACCGACATGGTGATTTTTCGTGAGAACACGGAGGACATCTACGCCGGCATCGAATGGGAGGCGGAGTCGGACGGCGCACGCAAGCTCATCACATTCCTCCAGGATGAGATGAACGTGCGCAAGATCCGATTCCCCGCGACCTCGGGGATCGGCATCAAGCCGGTCTCACGCGAAGGAACGGAGCGTCTCGTCCGCAAGGCGATCCAGTACGCGATCGACAACGACCGCCGCTCGGTGACGCTCGTGCACAAGGGCAACATCATGAAGTTCACCGAGGGCGCGTTCCGGGACTGGGGCTACGAGCTCGCCGCCGCCGAGTTTGGCGCGACGCCGCTCGACGGAGGCCCGTGGACGACGTTTTCGAACCCGAAGACCGGACGCGAGATCACGGTAAAAGACGTGATTGCGGATGCCTTCCTCCAGCAGATCTTGCTGCGACCCGGCGACTACGACGTGATCGCCACGCTCAACCTGAACGGCGACTACGTCTCCGACGCGCTCGCGGCTCAGGTGGGCGGGATCGGTATCGCACCGGGCGCAAACCTCTCGGACGATGTCGCGATGTTCGAAGCGACGCACGGAACCGCACCGAAATACGCGGGGCAGGACAAGGTGAACCCAGGGTCCCTGATCCTCTCCGCGGAGATGATGCTGCGGCACCTCGGCTGGATCGAGGCGGCCGACCTCATCATCTCATCGCTCGAGGCTACGATCCTCGACAAGCAGGTCACGTACGACTTCGCGCGCCTGATGGAAGGCGCAAGCGAAGTCTCATGCTCGGCGTTCGGGCGCGCGATGATCGAGAGGATGTAGCGGAGACGCACCGTCCCGGCGCAGGCGGCACGCCCCCGTGCTTCAGCCAGGCACCACCCGCCTCGCTCGAACATGCGGGCGGCAAAGCGAGGGCGCGACCGACGGCCACGCCAACCCGTGCCTGGCTTAAGCCAGGCACCACCCACCTCGCGTCCGCGCCAACCCGCGCCTTCAGCCAGGCACCACGCGAACCACTACACGCAGCCGCAAAGCCATCGAGCTGCGCACACCAGGCGTGTAGTGCCTGACTAAAGTCAGGCACGGAGTTCACGAAGCCGAGCCCCCACCAATGTGCCTGGCTTCAGCCAGGCACATTGCGCCATGCGGACACACCAACCACCCGCACACGCGGGCCAGGAGTCCGGCGGTCGCAGTTTCACCCGGGGCGCCGGCGGCGGCGCCCCGGGTGAGCCCGTACTAGACGGCCGCGATCGCTTGCGAAAGGCGCGGGAGGAGCTTGAGCGCGTTTCCGCTGCGGATCTTCTCGCGATCCTGCTCGGAGAGCCCGATCCCGTCGGTCAGGTCACCGTGGAAGTTGTCGGAGCCGCCGAGATTGTCGCCGTAGACGAAGCTGTCGACGCCGATCAGCTCGACCAGAGCCTTGCGCATGATCGGCTCATGCACGTCGGGGTCGAAGTAGAAGTGGTGCAGGTACTCCTTGACCGGCTTCTCGTTCACCGAATCCGGCGCCATCGTCAGGTTCGTCTGGTTGAAACGGCCGAGATGATACGGAAAGAAGCCACCCGCGTGGGTCACGTAGAAGCGCAGCTCGGGATACCGGTCGAACACACCACCGTTGATCAGGTTCCAGATGCAGGCCGTCTCGTCGTAGTTCATGCCCACGATCGACGTCAGATCGAACGCGTCCTCGTGCCAGTCCAGCGCAGCCGACTGGTTGTAACCATGGATGAACCCCGGCACCCCCAACTCCTGCAGCTTCGCCCACAACGGCTCGTAGCACTCGTGATGCACCTCATGCCCGCCCAGATTCGTGCCGCCCATCATCATGCCGACCGCACCCAGCTCCTTCACCGCCCGCTCCAGCTCCGCCGGAGCCGCATCCGGATCCCCCATCGGCACCAACGCCCAGAAAAAGAACTTGTCCGGCTCCTGCGCACACCACTTCGCCAGCTCGTCGTTCACGATCCGCGCGAACTCGGTGCCGTAGTCGCCCGCCCAGTACATGTACATGTGCGCCGGCTGGCAGACGACCAGCTTGTCGATCCCCCGCTCCTCCATCCGCTTCAGCTGGTTCTCACGAGAGAACATCTCGGCCGGATGGGGACGGCCCTCGACCTTGTCGCCGAGGACCCAGTTGCCCACCTTCAGCCGGTTGCCCTCGATGATCGAAGGCCCCCAGTGCGGGTCGTGGTCGAACATGCCGTAGGTCAGTTCGTGCGCATGAAGATTGATGAGCACTGTTGTTCCTCCCTCTTCTGGTCTAAACGACGGTGTTCGAGAGCGTCCCGACACCCTCGACGATGCAATCGACGCGGTCGCCGGGATGCAGGTACGGATCGTCGACCCCCTCCGGTTTCGGCCACACGCCGGCGAGCTCGGGATCCATCCCCCACGCTGTGCCCGCGCACGCCCCGGTCGCGATCACAGTGCCGGGCTGCAGCGTCAGGAAGCGCGAGAAGAACTCGATGATCCGCGGGATGTCGTGCACAAGGTTCGCGGTGTTGTTGTCCTGGCGCACGATGCCGTTCACGAGGCACTGCACGCGCAGCGCGTGCGGATCGCTGACCTCGTCCTTCGTTACGATCGCGGGGCCGAGTGGCGCCGCGCAGTCGAAGTTCTTGCTCACCCCGAGGAGCGACAGCCCTGTGCCGTCGGCGAAGTTCCGGACCTGCCAGTCCCGAAGTGCCATGTCGTTGATGACGGTGTAGCCGTACACGTGGTCGAAGGCATTCTCGGGACTGATGTCCTTGCCCGGCTTGCCGATCACGAGGGCGAGCTCGCTCTCGTAGTCGAGCTTGTCCGACACCCCGCCCGGATGACGAACCGTTGCACCGGGACCGACTACGCACTGCGGAAGCTTGACGAAGTGCGCCGGCCCGCCCCAGTCGAACGACATGCCGGGCTTCTCCTGGATGTGATCGGCGTAGTTCTGACCGGTGCACAGGATGGTCGGCGGCACGAGCGGTGCGAGCAGCGTCACGCTGTCGAGCGGTCGTGTACCGCGGCCGCTCGATGCGGCGCGCTCGAGGAGCGCGCGGCCCTTGTCACCGGAGGCGATGAGCGCGGTCACGTCGGCACCGGCGCCATCGGCATCGCCGAGCGCCTCGTGCACGTCAACGATGTCGCTCTTGCCTTGAAGGAGGCCGACACGCGCTTCGCCGCTCGCCTCGAATCGAACAATCCTCACCTGGACCCTCCTGACCTCGTCATGGAACGTCACAACTGCAACACCGGCAGCGCAATCGCGCTCGGCACATTTGGCGGATCCTAAACCATAGGTCGTCTAACGATTCGCATGAACAGCCGACGCTGTACAGGCACGCCGCATGACAATCCATCCGCACGTGCCCTTCGGAGGGTTAAGGGGTAGCGGCTTTGGCACGCACGAGCAAGGCCGTGCAGCAATCGCGTGTATCCCGATATTGTCATGGTGTACGTCGACCCGTGATGACGAGTCACCGGCAAAACACAGGCCGGCGAGATGCGCCGGCGCCCTCTACGAGGAGGACAGTATGGCTCAGACACAGCTCGCAACTGAGGTCGTCGACGACAACGGGAACCGGGTCGTCTGCCCGACCCTGAATCACACCGGCAACGCGACGCCACGCCGGGAGGAGATGCTTGCGTGGTACCGGAACGTGCTCGGCCAGCAGGCGACCCTGCACGCCGAGCCCCCCGCGACGCCGTTCGTGTCGACGTGGGTGACGAACGATCATATGCATCACCGCATGGGCTTCTTCAGCGTTCCCGGCCTCGACGACGCCGTGAAGCCCTCGAACGTCGGCGTCTTGCACACGGCATGGGAGTACGAGACGATCGACGACCTGCTCGAGTCTTGGGAGCGCTTGCAGGCGCTGGCTATCAAGCCAGTGTTTACCGTCGACCACGGGACCACGTTCGCCTTCTACTACCGGGACCCCGACGGCAACCTCGTCGAGCTCCTGACCGATGCGTGGGGCGATCATGAGAGGTCGATGGAGTACCAGCTCACCTCCGACGAGTTGCGCGCCAATCCCCCCGGAACCGCGGTCGACCCCGGCAAGCTGCTCGAAGCACGCCGCGCGGGCATGTCGCTGGAGGAGCTGCACGAGCGCGCGTACGCCGGCGAGTTCAGCCCGCCAGAGGGCGGCCCCACCCACGACGTCCCGAAAGAGCAGGACGAGTCCAAGCGCTGACGGCGGTTTGCGCCCCCTCGAGATCGAGGGGGCGCTCGCCGGTCTCAACGAGTGCCACAGACTGACCAGCATGCCGTACGCTTCGCGGACGCCTATGCTCTCCTCGTTTCCGGAGGCCATACCACTCCGACACCTTCGCCTCAGCGAACCGCGTCCGCAACGCACACCTGACACCTGACGACCGAGCACGTGGTCCAAGTCGCGTATAGTCCGGTCTGGATGGCTGTGACGCCACGGACCTCATCCTTGCCGTCGTATGTGTCAACGGCAGACACCGATCCATACGGTTTCTATGACCGCGCACGCGAGGCCGGGGTCGTCTGGGACGAGGGCGTCGAAGCGTGGCTCGTAACGTCCTACTCCGCGTTGCGCCAGGTGATGCGCGAGGACAAGCGGCTCGTTCGCCATGCGACTGCCTCGGTTCCGGATCCCAACCTGCACATGATCTCGGGCGGCAAGCGCAGCCGGCTGATGCTGCACGGCGAGGAGCACAGCCGCCACCACCGCTGGTTCGTGCGCCGTTTCACGTACTCGCTCGTCGACCAGTGGCGAGAGACGCTCCTGCGACCGATTGCAAACCGGCTTCTGGACGACGTTGTCGACCGAGGCCAGATCGAGATCCTCACCGACTACTCTGACCGGTATTCGATCCGCGTCATCTCCGCCGTGATCGGCCTCCCCTGGGAGGACGACGACTGGATGGCGCACTGCAAGTCGCTACTCGACAGGAAGCAGCGCTATCTCGACGTCTACAGCGCCCGCCTCACCCCCGAGATCGAGCAGAGCGCGCTCGACGCCATCGAGGAGACAAACGAGCTGCTCCTGCCTTACGTCCTCGCAGCCAAGGAGCGAGAACCGCGCGAGGACGACATCCTCGCCCTGCTCTGGGCGGAAGGACCAACGATCATGCCCGATTGGGGCCTCGAGGACATGCAGGCGTGGATCGCGACCACGTTCTTCGCCGGGACCGACACGACAACCCACGCGATCCAGAACGCGGTTTACATCATGCTCAACACCCCTGGCCTGCGCGAGCAGCTCGAGGCGGGTGACGAGGAGGCGGTCGAGCGCTTCGCGGAGGAGATCCTGCGCCTCTACCCCTCGGTTCATTTTACCCGCCGCCTAGCCAACGAGGACTTCGAGTTGGACGGCGCCCAGATCAAGAAGAACGACCGCCTCTTCATGCTCAACCCGGCGGCGAACCGCGACTCGGCGCGCTTCGAGCATCCGAACGAGGTCGATCTCACCCGCGACGGCTGGCGCGAGCACCTCGGCTTCAGCATCGGGCCCCGGACCTGCGCGGGCGCAGCGCTTGCGCGCGCAGAGGTACAGGAGTCCGTCGCGCGGCTACTCGCGCGGCTTCCAAACTTGCGGCTCGACCCGGACGCCGAGCCGCCGACGCTGCAGGGGTTCCTGCTCCGGTCGTACCGGCCGCTGCACGTGCTGTTCGACCCGCCGGCGTAGAGCAACAGCGGGATCGAAGTGCTACGTCGTCACGCTGGCGAGCTCCTTCTGAACGACCGGGATCACCTCGGCGCCGAGCAGCTCGATCGACTCCGCGAGCAGCTCCCACGGCAGGCCGCCCGTGTCGAGCTGGAAGAACTGCTCGTCGTGCCCGAGGAGCTCGTGCCTCGTGAGAATCCGCTCGACGACCTCGTCCGGGCTGCCGCAGATCACCGACCCCTCGGATCCCACTTGCTCGTCGAAGTCGTAGATCGGCAGGTTGGGAACGACGGATCGGGCCGGCACCTCGGCGTAGTAGTGACGCGCATAGGGCTCTAGCCGCCGACGTGCCTCCTGCGAGGTACGCGCCACGTGGCACTGACAGCCGGCACCGATGCGAGCCGCTGCCGGATCGCGGCCCACTTCGGCCCAGACCTCGCGGTAGCGGTCGATCAGTGGGAGGGCACCACTCGGCGGCCCGAACGCATTACCGAGCATGACCCCGAGCCCTCTCCTTGCCGCCCCTTCGGGCGACTCGAGGCTGCGCCCGAGGCTGATCCAGATCGGTAGCGGGTCCTGCAGCGGCCTCGGCTCAGTGGTGTGCTTGACGAGCGGCGTGCGAAAGCGACCCTCCCAGGTCACCTCCGTTTCGGAGAGCAGCCGCAGCAACAGGTCGACGCCCTCCCAGTACGCTGCGCCTGCGTCGTCCCACTTTCGGTCGAAGAGGTGGAACGGCTCGATATACCCACCCTTGCCGGCGACGATGTCGACGCGACCACCCGAGATGACGTCGAGCATCGAGTAGTCCTCGGCGACGCGCACCGGGTCGAGGGTGGGAATCAGTGTCGTGCCGGAGCGAAGCCTGAGCGTCGTCGTACGGGCGGCGACGGCGGTCAGGAGCACAGGCGGCGTCGTACCGACGAAGATCGGTCCGTGGTGCTCGCCGGTGACGAAGAATGAGAAGCCAGCCCTCTCGGCGAGGACGCATGCGTCGATGATCTGGTTGACGCGCTGCTCCTGCGAGATTTGCTTGCCAGAAACGGGATCCGGGAGATGTTCACCCAGGGAGAAGAACCCGAACTTCAAGTCAGCACCCCCTGCCGTCGCTCAACGGCCCGAGGTTACGAGCCTGGTGCGACGCTACCTATACATACAAGTAGATGCAAGTATGTGCCGCTGCCACTGGCCAGTACGCCCGAGCGAACTCTTTGGATGCGGCGATCATGGCGTAATGACCGGCAATCTCGGGCGGCCGCGGGCTCAAATCCCGGTGTTTGGCCTCGCGGGAGGCCGGACTCGAGGCGTATCACCGCTACCACGCCACCCGGGCCAACCTGCTTGCACGACTCGTGCGCCATCGCGAGGCGATGGCAGCCTACGACACTGCGATCGGCCTCGCGGCGAATGCCGCGGAGCGCAACCTCCTCCAGCGTCGGCGAGGCGGCTCGCTTCGCTCGACTCGCTCAGCCGACCTCGAGCGGGAGACGTGATCTGCGGACCTCCGGGAGCAGGTCAGCGAGCTCGTCGGCGTCACATGTCAACGAACGCTGCGGCGAAGCTCGAGGCGGTATGAGTATCGCTGTACGTTGAACGTGCTGATCGCGAGTTCGACGGCCGAGCCCTGGGCGTCGAGATAGAGCCGGTCGATCAGGAGGGCCGGCGAGCCGGCCGGACAATCGATCAGCGCCCCCATACCCGAGTCGACGATGGCAGCGCTGATGCTCTGGTGGGCGTGGACGATCGGGCTGTCGTTGTGTTTGTCGACGAGCGCGATGATCGTGCTCGCGCTGACTGTTCCAGCCTTACCCGCCCGTGGGTCGGCCGCGATCGTCTGGCCGAGCTTCGGGGGCAAGTACACTCGGGTGAGTCCGAGCGGCATCCCACCGTGTAGGCGCCGGTAGGTTCCGGCATAGACCGCATCGCTCGCCAGCCGTAGACGTCCTGCCGCCGCGACGTCGATCGTTTCTGCCAACGGCTCGATCACCTCGAGGTCGGTGTCGTCTGCCAGGGCCAGCAAGTCGTCGATCGAGCCCAGAGAGCGGAGATACTGTGAACGGCTCGGGGAACCGACCGCAAAGCTGCCGCGGCCACGCACACGGTAAACGAGACCCTCTCCTACGAGCTCGTCGAAAGCGTGACGCACCGTTTGCCGGCTCACCCCGTGTGCAGCGCTCAACTCGGCGTCGGTGGGCAAGCGCCTGGTAGGGGGGAAGGCGCCCTCGAGTATCTGCTCGCGCAGTTCTCCGGCGAGAACCTGGTACGCGGGCTCGGCGCCGCGTTGATGGTTAGGCCTGGTCGTCTCCGCCACGCTCTGCCTTCCTCGATGATCGCTCGCCGGTGGAGCGTTTCTGGAGAGTACAGAGTGGATGCGATCGTGCGCCGAGCGCCACCCTAAATGGACGGCCAATCACAATCGGTTGCCGATGTAGCGAGGCTGCGTCCATAACGCCAATCAACTCCCCACGTTCTCACAGAGACAAGCCGTCTACGGTAGGCAGAGACGCTAGGAGTCAGACCAGGGTGTGGCCGTCCGTGGAACCACGTCGCGTAACTCCGGCGCATCGCGCTTGAAGACCATGAACGTTCGCGTGAACTCGATCACGACCTCGCTCCGTTGGTTGACGCCTCGGGTACGGATCCCGACGATGCCGCACGAGGGACGACTGCGCGACGCCCGTACCTCGAGCACCTCGCTTTCGGCCCACAGGGTGTCACCGGCGAAGACGGGATTGGGGAGCTTGATGTCGCCCCAGCCGAGATTGGCCGCGGCGTTCTCGGAGGTGTCGCGTACCGCCAAGCCGAGTACCAGCGCGAGCGTGAAGGTCGAGACGACGAGCGGCTGACCGAACTCGGTGCGTTCTGCCCAGACGCGATTGAAATGCATCTGGTTCGTGTTCATCGTCATGTTCGTGAACCAGATGTTCTCGGTCTCTGTCACGGTGCGTCCGAGCCAGCTTCGATACACATCACCGACTGCGAAGTCCTCGTAAAACCGGCCGCGGTACTCGCTCGTCATACTGGCTCGTTCGCCTTCGTCCGAGATCCGAGCACGCCAGCCTCCTCGAGCTCGAGCACCAGCTCGCTCGAGTAGCCGCAGACCCGCGAGAGCACGCCGGCTGTCTGCTCGCCGAGGAACGGTCCGCGGCGGAGAGGAAGCGGCTCGTCTCCCGAGAGCCTGAACGGGCTTGCCACCTGTCGCACCTCGCCGAGCACGGGATGATCGTATGAGACAAGCGCGTCGCGATAGACGGCCTGGGGATCCGCTAGTGCCTCGGCGATGTCGTTCACCCTTGCGCACGGCACCCCTTCCGCCTGGAGGATGGCCAGCCACTCGTCAACCGGCCGCTCCGAGAACGATTGCTTGAGGAGAGGGATGAGCTGGTCGCGGTTTCCGTCCCGTGCGGCGAAGTCGAGGAAGCGCTCGTCCGTGGCGAGCTCGGGCCGGTCGATCGCGTGGCAGAGCTTGAGCCAGAGGCTCTGCTTGGGACAGGCAACAACGAGCCAGCCATCTGCCGCAGTGAATGCCTGAAACGGAACCATCGACTGGTGTGCGGAGTCGGCGAGACGCCGCGCCTGCCACCCACGCGACGCCGTCCACGTGCCCATATAGGTGAGGAGATGGAGGGCCGTTTCGAACAGAGAAAGATCGACGTCGCAGCCGCGGCCGGTGCGGCGTGCCTGCCAAACAGCGGCGAGGCTCGCGAGCCCGGCGACGTAGCCGGCGGAGAAGTCGACGAGCGAGAGTCCGCTCTTCGTGGGCGGCTCCTCCGGGCCGCCCGTAACCGCCATCCAGCCGGAGATCGCCTGCATCGTGTAGTCGTAGCCGCCCTCGCGCCCTCGTGGCCCGGACGTGCCAAACCCCGAAAGCGAGACGCACACGATCGCCGGGTTCACGTGCCGCAGGTCGCTGTACCGGAGTCGCAACTTCTCGGGCTGGTCCCCGCGCAGGTTGGAGAAGACGACGTCTGCGTGGCGCACCAGGTCCTCGAAGACCTCACGTCCACGCGGATGGCGGAGGTCTAGGGTGACGCTCTGCTTGTTCCGGTTGAAGCTCTCGAAGAAGAGCGAGCTCTCGCCTTCCTGGTACGGCGGCACGTAGCGAGCAACATCGCCGCCGACCGACGGGTCTTCGATCTTGATCACCTCCGCGCCGAGGTCGGCGAGTTGCATGGTTCCCCACGGCCCTGCTCCGAACTGCTCGAGAGCCAGGACCCGCAGGTCGTCGAGCGGAAGCGTCACGCTGAACGAGCGGCGTGCTCTGCGAAGCGGGCGCGCACGGCCGGCGGGTCGACGAACGGACTCGGCCCCGGGAACACGCGCTCGTCGACCAGAGCCGCGCAGAGGGCGGGTCGCCGAAGGGTGCGCACGGCGCCGCCGACCGCGGCAGGAGTTTCGGCCTCGACGACCTCGAGTCCGGGAAACCCGGCGGCTACCGAGGCCAGGACGGTTGGTGCTACGAGCGGCTGGCCGCCCGTGATCGTAAAGTGACCGTCGCTCAGCACGAGGGCGAGCATGTTCGCTTGCCGTAGTCCGCTGAGAGACCAGAGCGAGCCTGCCCCCATCAGGAGGTCGCCGTCCCCGACGACCGCGATCACGCTGCGCTCCGGGCACCGGTCAGCGACGCCGAGAGCGGTGGCGAGCCCGCAACCCATAGCGCCTCCGAGATACAGGTGTGGACCGTCGTCGGAGGCCTTGCGCAGCGCAGATGTTGCCGTGCCGAGCGAGGACACGAACAGCGCATCGGGTGCCGCTTCGAGTGCGGCAGCTACGACGTCAGTTGCTTTCACGCTGACCTCCAAGCTCCGGCTCAAGGATCACGGCGGCGGCGGAGCCGGTGCCGAACGCGAGGTCGAGCATCCCGGCGGTGAATGACCCTGCGTCCTCGGGCCGGCCGATCGAGAAGTGCTGGATCGCGAGCGCATCCAGAACCGGCTTCGTCGCGCGTCCCATGGCGACCTGAACAGGGTTTGTCTCGCCGAGCGTTCCGCGCATCGAGAGCACAAGCGGGAGCCCGACGCCGTACGGGGCAAACGAGCCGAGAGCGTTCACCGAGTTACCAAGGCCGGAGCACTGCATCAGTACAACCGCGCGTCCGCCGGCCGCACCGAAGCCGGCCGCGTAGCCCACGCACTCCTCTTCCCGCGTCAGGGTGCGCAGTGGTAATCCAGCAGTCTGCAATGCGGCGATGATTCCGCGCAGGCGCGCATCGGGAACATATGCCGCCGCTTCGATTCCGGCCGCCACGATCGCGTCGGCGATCGCTTGCTGCCATGCGAGTGGTTGCGCTGTCTCACGTTCGGGCTCAGAAAGGGCTTGGGTTGGCTCCATGGATTAGATCCTCAAGACGAACGGGTCCTGGACTTCCTCGCTCAGTTCGCACCAGACGCTCTTCGTCTGGAGGTTCGCGCCGATCGCGGTCCGGCCGTTGGCACGGCCGATGCCGCTCTCCTTGGAGCCGCGCAATGGGGAGTTATACGTGAGAGCGCGATAGGGATTGATCCAGACCGTGCCTGCTCTGAGCTTTCGCGCCACTCGATGTGCACGCTTCACATGGCGCGTCCAAACGCCGGCGGCAAGGCCACGCGGCGTGTCGCTTTCGATCTCGCGATCTCCAGTCGTGAGATCGTCGATCGTGAACGTTTCCCCGGATGCTGCGGCGAGGCTGTCACCACGGATATGGAGAAAGTACGCCTGAACATTAGGCTTCCCGGCGTCAGCGAGCAAGAGGAGTGACTCGTCTCGATACGATGCGTATTCGGCCACCGGCAGCCAGGCTATATGGCCGTACATTGTGCGTCAACCACGAACCGTACTCGCAGGAGGGTGATCTCGCGCCGTCTCCCACGAGAAGCGGCACCGGCTAGATGAGCATCGTCTGAGGCGGGAGACCCCAGAGGACACGGGAGTATTGGGTGGCGGTCTCGCCCCATTGCACCGCGAACTGCAGAGCCGATGCGTGTGTGTCTCGGGAGAGCCGGTGGAGCGAGTTGACTTCGTAGAGGGCGCTCGAGTCGCCGGAGGAGACAAGTCGGTCGACGGCGCGCACGCACAGTTTGTTGGCATATGCGATGTCGCGCCGGATCCGCGCGCGCTCCTCGATCGGCGCGACGCCGCCTGCGGCGCTGATCGCGAGCTCGTCTTCCAGGACCTTGCGAATAAGTGTCCGGGCCCCATCGACCTCGGCGGTCGACTCTCCGAAGTCGAGCTGGTTCGAAGGTCGCTCGTGTGCCGGTTCCTTGGTGTGAGGCTCACGCCGCGCCCGGACGCGTTCGTCGAACACATCGACGACGCCTTGTGCCATGCCGATCGTCTGGCCGGTGATCATGGTCGGTAGGACGAAGCCGGGGCTGTTGTGCAGCGCGTAGAAGGGATCGTCATAGTGCTCTGAGCCGGCGAATGGTGGGGTGACGAACCGCTCGTTCGGCACCATTCGGTGCTCGGGCACGAAGACGTTCTCGAATACGATCGACTTGCTGCCGGAGCCTCTCAGACCGGCGACGAACCAGTCGTCCAGGATCTCGAAGTCGGAGCGCGGAATCAGGCAGGTCTCATCCGGCGCGTGGAGGATCACCCAGTGGGCCTCGTCGATGCCGCTCGAGAACTTGAACTGGCCCGTCATGCGCTTGCCGCCCTTGGTGGGCTCCTCCTGGAAGCGGACGAGGCCCGAGGCGGTCGAGGAGAGGACATCCGGGGAGTCCGCCCAGTACTCCTCCTGGGCTCGCTCGCTGAACCACCCGAGCATCCAGTTGTGCCCGGACCACTGTCCTACCATCCAGCCGCTGGAGCCGCAGCCGCGACCGATCTGCATCGCGACCTCGGCGACCGCATTGGCCGGGAGGCCCATCCCGCCGAAGCGAGCAGGCTGAGAGCAGCGGAGGATGCCCGACGCGTGGAGGTCAGCGATCGTCTCGGGTGGGATTCGGCGGAGCTCCTCGCAGCGGGCGCTGCGCTCGCGGAGGATGGGGATCAACTCCACGGCGCGCGCGATCACGTCCTCGAGACTCGGCTGCCCGGGGGCTGTGGCGGAAGTTGGCTTCACGTCCAGACCCGTCACGACGTCCTCCTGTTCGGCAACGGAGCCACGATGTCTCAGATCAGCGGCGTCTGCGGCTCGAGGCCCCAGCGAACGCGGGAATACTGCATCGAGTTCTCGTCCCACGCGAGCGCAAACTGAAGGGCGCCGGCCCGGGTGTCGCGGGCAAGCCGGTGCAGCTGGTTGACCTCGTAGAGAGCACTCGAGTCGCCCGCCGAGACAAGGCGGTCGACGGCGGTAGTGCAGAGCCGGGCGACGTACGCCTGGTCCCTCCGTACCCGGGCGCGCTCCTCGAGGGAGAGCTCGTCGCCGGCTCGCCCGACCTCGGCAAGCTCGCGCTGGTTCCTGCGCAGGATCTCCCGGGCCAGATCGACCTCCGCGCTCGATTCAGCGAATCGAAGCTGATTCCCGGGCCGCTCGAACGCGGGCTGCTGTGTCGCCGGATCGCGCCGCGTGCGCACACGCTCGTCGAAGACGTCGACGACGCCCTGGGCCATCCCTACAACCGGTGCCACGATCCCCCACGTCTGGACCTGGAGACGCGGCAGCCGATAGAACGGCGACGTGTAGATCCGCGCGCCAGTTGTCCTGCCCACCCAAACGTCCTCGTTGGCGACGACGCGGTGCTCCGGCACGAAGACGTCCTCCAGCGCGATCGACTTGCTGCCGGTTCCACGAAGACCCGAGACGAACCAGTCGTCCTCGATCGAGTAGTCAGACTTGGGGACGAGACAGATCTCCTGGGGGGTCTGCAGCAGAATCCAGTCGGCGTAGTCGATGCCGCTCGAGAACTTCATGCGCGCCGTGAGCCGCACGCCGTTCGACGCTGGCTGTCGATCGAGCGTAACAATCGCAGACACGGTCGACGACAGAGCATCCGGGTTCTCCCAGTACTCCTCCTGAGCCTGTTCGCTAAACCACCCGATCTCGAAGCTGTGCCCTCCCCAGAAGCTCGCCATCCACCCGCTTGACCCGCAGCCACGACCGATCTCCATCGCGACCTCGGACACTGTGTCGATGTCGAGTCCCATCCCACCGAAGCGCTTCGGCTTCGTGATCAGATGAAACCCTGCAGCCACGAACTCGTCGACCGTTTCCGGCGGGACCCGGCGAAGCTCCTCACAGCGGGCGCCTCTCGCGCGCAACGTCGGGACCATGGCCTTTGCACGGCTGATCACGTCCAACGCGCTCGGCTGCGGGACGCTCTCTTCGCGTCGGGATGACGAAACAGTCATGTCGGTCCGCCGCGCGCCGTCGCAAATGTGCGATGTATTTTCGCGTCACCGCCTCTGGCCGCAAGCTAGCAGAATCGGGGTTTCGGTCAAGTAGGCTCGACGCATGAAGCTCGTTCGCTTCGACGACGACCTGCTCGGACTGCTGGTCGAGGATGTGTCCGGTGCGAACGTGCTCGACATCGCAGCGAGCCTCGCTGCGCTCGGCGCTGCAGGCAACACGATCGCTGGCTGCCTCGAGCACGGTGGTGGCTGGCTACCCGTGATCGAGAAGTGGAATCAGACGCGTGGCGCCCTCGCAACGTTGACAAGGCTCGCCTCCGAAGCACCGCAGGAACTCGCCCTCAGACCGCTCGGCTCGGTGACTCTGCGGGCTCCGCTTCGCCCAACGGCGATCCTGTGCGGAGGACAGAACTACGCCGACCACCTCGACGAGATGCCTCCGCCGCCGCTGACGAGGGCGCAGCGAGGCGGTCCGTCGACGTTCATGAAGCTGCCTCAGACGGTCGTGGGGCCGGACGAGCCGATTCGATATCCCGCCGGAGTGACCGCCAAGCTCGACTTCGAGGTCGAACTTGCCGCCGTCATCGGCAGAGCTGGCTTCGAGATTCCACCGGAGCGAGCACTCGAGCACGTCTTCGGCTACACGATTCTCAACGATCTGACGCTGCGCGATCGGCAAGTCATCTTCCGGCCCGATGGAGTCGTCGTTCACTCGGTCGGCGTGACCAAGAACTTCGACGGGGCCGCGCCACTCGGCCCGGGCGTCGTGACGAGCGACGAGATTCCCGACCCGCAGAGGCTTGCTATCAGTAGCCGGCTCAATGGTGTTGCTCGCCAGTCCGACCACACCAGCAACATGATCGACACGGTCGCCGAGTACGTCTCGTACTTCTCCCGATTCGTGACGCTGCAGCCCGGTTTCGTGATCTCGACCGGCACAGGAGGCGGCACGGGCTGGGGCATGGATCCGCAACTCGGAGGCAAGCGTCCCGTCGACGCCGTCGGACGGCCCTTTTTGGAAGCTGGAGACCGCATCGAATGCACCATCGAGGGGATCGGAACGCTCACGAACATGATCGTCTGAGCTCTTTGCCCGTTGTCGCGAAGTTGGAGGGGTGCGACGGCCTAGATACGTGATTCTTGCGCTTCGCCAAATGTACTGCCAAATCCCGATTACTCCGAACCACCCTGTTGACAGGCGAAAAGGGGTGCGCAAGAATCGACGCGTGAGGGGAGCAAGGATCCTCGTGACCGGTGGCACGGGGATGGTGGGTGGCCCAATTGCCCAGGCTCTTGCGGCCGAGAATGAGGTCTGGTGCCTTGCTCGCTTCAACGACGAAGGGGCAAAAGTGGCGCTCGAGGCGCTCGGCGTGCAGACAGTGCCGTGGCAGCTTGGCGTCACCGATCTGGACGGCCTGCGACGGGACTTCACGCACGTCGTTCACACCACCGCGAATACAGGGCTCGGCGAACCCAGTTGGCAGCACGTGATCGACGTCAACGCGACCGGCACCGGAATGTTGATGAGCCACTGTCGCGGCGCCGAGGCGTTTCTCTTCGTGTCGTTTACGGCCGTTTACAGCCCTCAGAGTCCTGACCATATCTACGCCGAGAGCGATCCGATCGGCGGGCATACGCCCTGGCTGCCCGTCTATGGCGTTTCGAAGGTTGCCACGGAGGCGACGGTACGTGCGTTCTCGACGACACTTGGGCTTCCGGTCACTATCGGCCGGCTCGGTGTCGTCCACGGCCCCCTGGGCTGGGGGGGAACAGCCGTCCGGTACTTCCGCATGATGCAGGCAGGCGAGACGATCAAGATCGGGAGCGAGGGACACGAGAACCGGATGCAGCCGATCCACACGGATGACATCGCGCGTCAGGTGCCGCTGCTCCTGGACGTCGCGACCGTGCCCGGCACGATTGTCAACTGGGCGGGCGACGAAAGCGTGGGGGAGCGCGAGTTGTTCTCCTACATCACCGAGATCACGGGTGTGGAAGCGAAACTCGAGGAGAGCGAGGCACCGCTGCGCACGCAAACCCTCGTCGACAACACGCTCCGCAGACAGTTGATCGGCGACTGCCGGATCGGCTGGCGCGAGGGCGTTTCGCTCGCGCTGGCGTCGCACTTTCCGGGCGTGCAAAAGGCCCGAGCCGAGGGCTGAGCGTAGCCAGGTCGAACGGCCCGGAGACGTTCTAGTCGTCGGCACCGGCCGGCGGCACGAATCCAAATGCAAGGGAGGCACTACGTTGTCCGAATCGGCTTTCCGCGAGTGGCAGGTTGTGCATGAAGAGAGCCTTCTTCGCGTGGGCTACGTCGAAGGCCCTGGCATTGCCGCCACGCGCGAGGTCGCAGCACCAGGTTTCGTCGGGACGCGTCATCTCCATGAACGCACCGAGGAGATCATGATCGTGGTCGAGGGGGAGATCGAAGTAACCGTCGGCGACGAGACGCGAATGCTCGGACCGGGCGATGTCGCCGTGGTGCCTCGCGGCGTCGTTCACACGTCGCATTCGCTAGGGGGAGCGACATTCCACCTATTGCTCTCGCCGCGCCTGCCCACCGACGACTTCGTCCTTTGCCCCGATTGACAGGCGTTCCGCTAAACCCGAGAAACGAGCGGTCGAATATCCTCTATAGCTCACCCAGAGCATGGCAGCAAATGCTTCCGGGCGTCCGCTCCTGCGCCGGGTCCCTGACCATTTCGTCTCCGCGACGACGCGCAAAGCAGAGATCGCCGAGTGGTACCACGAGGTATCCTCGGGCTGAAGATCGTGGCGCAGACGAAACGAACGATCCGCTGCCCCAGATGACGTTCGTCGAGGGTGTCGGAGACTTGCCAACAGTACACAGAACGCCAAAGGATTGACACCTCTTCTCCAGGCGTGCGATAGTTTTGGGAGCATGCCTCTGCACGGCTCATGCCCGTTCTGATGGGGCCCGCTTGCATCTGTTGTCGCCGAGTTCAACATGGGCGGACAGCGCAATGTCGCCGTGTGGCGGTTGCTGTCGCGCCGTGATGCAAGGCATACAACGATCACCCCGAAAGGAGAACCCGTGAGCCAGATCCAAGAGAAGAAGGACACCGACGTCTTGGGCGAGGACGAGATCATCTGTCCCACGCTCCACCACGTCGGCATCTCGACGACGCGTTGGGACGAGATGCTTGACTTCTACAACAAAGTCGTGGGGATGACACCGGTCCTGACCATCGAGACGCCGCTCGGAAATGGCAGCGAGGAGACGATGAAGGTCGGCTTCCTGACGAATGATCGGGCGAACCACCGGATCACGCTCGTTACCTATCCGGAGCTCGAGGACGTTGGCAGACAGGGCCTCGCCCGGTCAGGGCAGCACATTGCGTTCGAGTTCGACTCGTTCGATGCGCTTTTCCAGACGTACAGGCGGCTGAAGCGGATCGGAATCGAGCCGGAGACCTGCGAGGCGCACGGGCCGAGCACGAACATGTATTTGCTCGATCCCGACCGTAACGTTGTCGAGTTGCGGGTCGACAACTTTGGGGACTGGGACAAGTCGAGCGAGTTCCTACGTAACGTCGGCAAAGGCCCCGTCAAGCTCCCGCGCGGCGCCGGCTCGGTGGATTTCGAGCTGATGATCGCGGCGCGGGAGGCCGGGGCGACTCCGACGGAGTTGTTCGAACGGGCTATGGCCGGCGAGTTCAGCCTGGAAGAGGAACCAGACCTCTCCTTCATGCTCTAGACGGGCGCGGACGCGGACGCGACTGTCGGTCGCACGTGCGGATCTGCCCATGCGCTGGGGCGTGCTGGAGACCCGTAGAACCTGTCAGTACGAGCGGGGCATGCCAAGCACGTTTTGACCAATGAACGCGAGCACCAGGTTGTTGGAGACAGGCGCGACGGTGTAGAGACGGGTCTCGCGGAACTTGCGCTCGACGTCGTATTCCTCTGCGAATCCGTATCCGCCGAAGGTGTCCAGGCATGCATTGGCCGCTTGCCACGATGCCTCGGAGGCAAGCAGCTTCGCCGTATTCGCCTCGGCTCCACACGGAGTGCCCTGCTCGAACAGCCAGGCCGCCTTGTAGCGCATGAGCGTCGCTGCTTCGATCGCGGCGTGCGCCCGTGCAATCGGAAACTGCACGCCCTGGTTCGCGCCGATCGGTCGCCCGAACACGACGCGCTCACCGGCATAGGCGCTCGCTTTCTCGATGAACCACCGGCCGTCGCCGATGCATTCGGAGGCGATCAGAATCCGCTCGGCGTTCATGCCGTCGAGGATGTAGCGGAAGCCGCGACCCTCCTCGCCGACGAGTGCGTCGGCGGGGAGTTCGACGCCGTCGAGGAAGACCTCGGTCGTCGCATGGTTCATCAGCGTCTTGATCGGCCTGATCGTCATCGTTCCTGCCGCGAGCGCCGCTTTCATGTCGACCAGGAACGTCGAGAGCCCGTCGGTGCGACGCTCCACCTCTTCGCTTCGGGTCGTACGAGCAAGGAGGAGCATTAGGTCGGAATGCTCGGCTCGCGACGTCCAGATCTTCTGACCGCGCACGACGTAGCCTGAGGCCGTGCGCTCAGCAGTCGTCTGGATGCGGGTCGTGTCAGAGCCCGCCGTGGGCTCGGTGACTCCGAACGCCTGGAGTCGCAATTCGCCGGAGGCGATCCTCGGCAAGTAATAGCTCTTCTGCTCTTCGGTGCCGTGGCGTAGAACGGTTCCCATCGTGTACATCTGGGCGTGGCATGCGCCCGAGTTGCAACCGGAGGCGTTGATCTCCTCCATGATCACGCAGGCGGCTGTAAGACTCAGGCCGGCGCCGCCGTACTCCGGCGGGATCAGGGCGGACAGCCAGCCGTCACGTGTGAGGGCCTCCACGAACTCGGATGGATAGGTGCTCGGCTCGAGTTCGCGCCAGTACTCACCAGGAAAGCGCAAGCACAGGTCTCGCACCCCCGCGCGAATCTCGTCCAGCTCAGATGGCGTCGAGAAGTCCACCCCGACCTCAGCCGGCTACCACGGTACGGGCGGCGGAGAGAAGCGGGAAGACGTCCGCCGCAGCCCACTGCTCGAGCGACAGAACAGCCGCTTCCAGCTCGTCAACCTGGGCTTGGTCGAGCGCGAGCCCCGCGTTCTCACGGAATTTTCGGCGGACGTCCTCGGACGTCATGGGATTCTCGAGGCCTCCCCGCTGGAACGGACACGTCGCCTCGATCACCTCGCCGCTCCGCAGGATGACACGGACGGCGCCGGGAAACGCAGCCGGGTATGTGGGGAAGTCCGCAACTTCATACCGCACGCGACGCGCGAGGTTGAGGATCTCCGCATCGGCAATCGCCGCAGGTGTGTAGGTGGGTAGCCCGACGCAGCCCTGCAATAGAAAAGCCGCGATGGAGAACTGCACGCTGAATTTCGCCTCGTAGCTGGTTCGTGGGGCGATCTTCGCCTCCTGCGGCTCGCAGACAAGCGCCACGGCCGCCGCGGGCACCACCGCGATCACCTCCACGATATCCTCCGCGGCAAGGCTCAGCGTCTCTGCTGCGCAGAGAACCCCATGCATGTAATGACACGAGGGGAAGGCCTTGAACGCGATCCGCAGCGTTTCCCAGCGTGAGCCGAGGTCGGCGAGCTCACCGCTGATGTCGACACGGCGTCCAACGAACGCGTCGTAGAGGCCGTGGCGCCCTTCCAGCACGTGCTCCGGTCCAAGCGCTCCAGCCTGAGCGAGACGCATCGCGAGGAGGCCGGCATGTGCGGCCCAACCGGCGTGGATCGGCTTCGTGGGCGTCCCATCTTCGAGGTACGCGAAGAGTCCCGAGGCGAGCGAGCCGGCTATTCCAAGCGCGCTCGTCGTCGTATCCTCGTCGGCGTTCATGAGATACGCGGCTGCAGCCGTCGCGCCGAAGACGCCTGCGACCGACGTCGGGTGGAAGCCGCGCGCGTGGAACTCGCTCGACGCTGCCATGCCAATCCGACTGACGACCTCGTTACCGATCACGACGGCACTCAGGAAGTCATGACCGCTTGCCTCGACGGCCTCCGAGACGGCGATCGCCGCCGGCACAACTACCGCGGACACATGCGCAATCGAGTCTGAATGCGTGTCGTCGAAGTCGAGCGCGTGGATCAGCATGCCGTTCGCGAGCGCAGCCCCCGGAGCCGGGAGCCGGCAACCGTCGCCGATCACGGTCGCCTCCTCGGTCCCGCCCATCGCGCTCGCCACGCTCCGTCCCTCCAAGCCCAGTCCGAGCCCGGACGCGGCGAGGCCACAGCCAAGGGCATCGAGGACGTGGAGCTTTGCCATCGCGGTCACCTCGGCGGGCATGCGCTCGCGCGTCGACGTGGTGGCGAACGCAGCGATCTGACGTGCCGCGGATGTCTGTGCGCTGGTGGCGTGTACCAAGATTTGACGCTCTAGATGGACGGGATCGAAACTTTGTACGAACCTTTGTACGAACAATACACACACAAAAGATCCGCTCCAAAACTCGAATGAGGCTTCGAGAGACGCGCTTGTCCACTATCTGGGTGCCGCCATACGGACTGCCAAATGCCGCGTCGATCACGCACAGTGTTGTCGCTGACTGTATTTTCGCATCGGTCGGGAGCACGCGAGTATCGCCGAGTCCAGGAGGGCACATGGGAGTCAGCGGACCTGGAACAGCTGCAACGGCGCAAGCGTGCCCGGCATGTGGTCGAGCTCACGCTCCGGGACCGTGGAGGGCACGCGTGTGACCGCGCTCGAGCGGGATGTCCAAGGCCCGCGACGCACGTGCCTCACAGTGCCCGCCACCAGCGAGAGGATGCTGGCGAAGGCGGCGACGTTGCGTGCCGACGAGATCGTGATCGATCTGGAGGACGCCGTTGCTCCGGATGCAAAGAACGACGCCACGCGGTCGTCCGCAGTCGCTGCAGTGCGCGGTGGCGCGCTTGGAGAGGTCGCAATCCGGATCAACGACGTGCGGACCATCTGGTGGCAAGACGATCTCGCTGCTGCCGTCGATGCCCTCCCGGCGGCTGTCGTCGTGCCCAAGGTCGAGTCAACAGAAGACATTGCGCTCGTCGCGGCGAAGCTGCCGCCCGGGATCGCGATCGAGGCCCAGATCGAGACTGCCCGCGGACTCGTCGAATGCGAGCGCATCGCCGCGGCCGGCCCTCCTCTCACCGCGCTCGTCTTCGGGCCGGGCGACTTCGCGGCATCCCTCGGGCTCCCTGCGCTTGCGATCGGCGAGGGCGCACTCGACTATGCTCTCGCGCGCATCGCCGCCGCGGCGCGCGCCTACGGACTCGTACCGATCGACGGGCCATGGGGTCGGTTGGGCGACCCGGATGGCCTGCGGGCATCTGCCCGACGGGCCCGGGCCTTCGGTTTCGAGGGCAAGTGGGTCGTGCATCCCGAGCAGATCGCCATAGTCAACGAGACGTTCACGCCGACGGGGGAGGAGCTCGAGCGTGCAGAGGCGATCCTCGCGAGTTACGCGGCGTCCCGCCAAGGAGCTGTGCGGCTCGAGGGCGCGATGGTCGACGAGGCGACACGGAAGATGGCCGAAAGCGTCGTCCGGCGCGGACGTGCAGCCGGGATCTCCGCCGGCGCTCCGCAACCGCTCTAAATCCAAGCACCGTCCGGAAGCGAAGCTCTTCCACTGACATTGACAGCAGACTAGGGTCATGTCCAGCAGGCCGATTTGGCCGTACCAAATGAGGGCAACCGAGTCGCTAGGCCGGAGCGACATCGTGAGCGACGGTGAGATGGGGAAGCCGGGTCTTCTGATCTACGTTGCCGACCGTCTGAACGGAGCCGACCTGCGGAGCCGACCTGTATAGGATGGCCGCGTGAAATTGGGCATCAGCCTTGACCTCGAGGCGAGCCCGGCAGCGTTCGTCTCCCAGGTGCAGGAGGCGGAGCGGTTGGGCTACGACTCTGCGTGGGTGGCGGAGGCTTGGGGCACGGATGCGGTCAGCGTTCTCGGCTGGCTCGGCGCCGCGACCAGTCGGATTTTGCTCGGGTCCACGATCATGCAGATTCCCGGCCGGACGCCGGCGAACGCCGCCATGACTGCGGCAACCCTTGATCTCATGACAGGTGGCCGCTTCATCCTCGGCCTCGGTACGTCCGGGCCTCAGGTCGTCGAGGGCTGGCACGGGCAGCCGTGGGGGAGGCCACTGGAAAAGACGCGGGAATACGTCGAGATCGTGCGCTTGGCGCTACGGCGCGAGCCCGTCGTGCACGGCGGTCGGCACTACCGCATCCCGTACGACGGCAGTGGCGCGACAGGGCTCGGCAAGCCCCTGCGGCTGATGATGCGACCGCTGCGCTCCGACGTTCCGATCTATCTGGGTGCGATCGGGCCGCGAAGCGTCGCGCTCGCAGCCGAGATCGCCGACGGCTGGCTGCCGCTGCTCGTCGATCCCGAGCGCTTCACGGAGGTGTTCGGCCCAAGCCTCCTTGGTGCGCCTCCTGGGTTCGCTGTGGCGCCAACCGTCAACATCCTTGTCGGAAACGACGTCGAGCGTCTTCGGGACAGTCTCAAGCCCCATTTCGCGCTCTACATCGGAGCGATGGGGTCGAAGGGCCAGAACTTCTACAACGCGCTCGTCCGTCGCTATGGGTGGGAGGAGCAGGCCGGGCGCATACAGGACCTCTACCTCTCCGGCCGGCGGCGAGATGCGATCGAGGCCGTCCCGGACGCCCTCGTAGACTCGCTTGCACTCGTCGGCCCGAAGGAGAGAATCCGTGACCGACTCGAGGCCTGGCGGACAACCCCTACGACTACGCTGATCGTGAGCTCTCCGCAGCCGGAAGCGTTGCGCGTGCTCGCCGAGCTCGTCCTCTGATTCGTGCCCGTCGGCAGTTTTCGCTCGTAACGTCCGTCGCGCGAGAGCAACTGAGTGGGGCGCGACCCTGACCAGCAGGGAGCTACGCCGTTCGACCTCTAGCCGCTGTCGAGCAGCGCCAGGGCTGTGCCACCCTCGATCCCTTCGAGCTCCGTCTGCGTCAACCCGAGCGAGCGGGTCTGAGCGAGGCTCTCGACCATGACCTCGGCGCTCTCGAACGGGAAGTCCGTGCCGAACAGCAGTCGGTCCGCGCCGAGCGTGTCCAGGGCACAACAGAGCGCGGGCAGGTGCGCGTGGGCGACGGTGTCGTACCACATGCGCCTCATCGTCACGCTCGGCGGCTCGACCAGCTCGATGCCAAGCGTCTCGCAGAGGTTGTCGTAGCGACGTGGGATCATCGTCGACATCCCCCCGAGGTGCGGGTTGACGATCTTGATGCCCGGGTACCGCGCCTGGAGCCCGCTGAGGATGACGTGACCGACCGCAGCGCTGTCCTCCACCAGCATGCCGAGCGTCGCGGTCAAGCCCATGCCGAACCCGCCGATCGGCGGCCATGTCGCCGACTCACCGCACGGGTGGAGCAGGAGTGTGAGCCTGCGCCGGTCGAACTCCTCCAGCAACGGCGCGAACGAGGGGTCGCTGAGCGGAAGCCCGCCGATCGTCGTCGTGAGGCCGACGGCGCGGCAGCCCAGCTCGTCCACAGCTCGATGCAGCTCGCTCAAAGCTGCTGTGACGTCCGGCATGGGAACGGTCGCGACCGCGATCAGGCGCTCGTCGGCACGTGCGCACAAGTCGTAAAACTCGTCGTTGATCAACTGCGCAGCCTCGATCGCGGCGGCGCCGTCCTCGAAGTACGGAAGGGCGTTCCCGATCGAGACCACCTGGACGTCGACTCCGGCCTCATCCATCACCGCGAGGCGCGCCTCGAGATCACTGTCGCTCGTGCCGGCGCCGACGCCGTAGCGCGGGCTGGGAGTTGTGCCCCGTGCAAGGAGCCACTCGTCGAAGCCGTCGCTCCGGACGTGCGCATGGATGTCGACGACGCGACTCACGTCGGCAGACGCGTGATTCCCCGCGAGACGCGCGACTCATAGTCGGCTTCGTCGCACCGCCACAGCACCGTCCCATCATAGTGCCCTGCAAGCTGCGTTCAAGAGACAACGGAGCACAGACCTTCGAATTCACGTTTGTTACCCTAGGTATGTATGCCTATGGCAACTACCAACTCGCTCGACGTCGCCAATCGGCTTCGGCCGGTGCTCTTGCGGCTCAGCCGCGCCCTTCGCAAGGAAGCGCACGAGCTTGGGATTACCGGCGGTCAGGCCACGCTGCTCGCGGCGATCAAGATGCATCCGGAGCTTGGCGTTCGCGAGATGGCCGCGCGTGAGAGCATCTCCGCGCCGGCGATGTCCCGCTATCTCGATCGCCTCGAGGCAGCCGGCTACCTCAAACGCCGGCGCGACGTCGCCGACGGACGGCGCGTCAGGCTCGTGCTGACGGCGAAGGGCAGTCGCACGGTCCACTCGCTGCGTTCGCGACGAACGGCGTGGCTTGCGGCTCGCGTGAACAGCCTGACCGATGAGGAGCTGCGGGCGATCGAAGCGGCGATCGAGCCCCTCCTCAAGCTCGTGGGGGAGGACGGCTGACTGTCGGGGAACAGCGGGGGCGGACGTTCGCGAGCCTGCGCAAGTACCGGAACTACCGGCTCTATCTCAGCGGACAGGCCGTCTCCGCGACGGGGTCGTGGATGCAGGACGCTACACTCCCGTGGCTCGTCCTCCAGCTGACGGGCTCGCCGACGCAGGTCGGGCTGCTCGTCTTCTGCCGCTACCTGCCGTTTCTCACACTCGGTCTCTTTTCGGGCGTGATGGCCGACCGATTCGACAATCGCCGCCTGCTCATCTGGACACAGGCCGGGCAGCTCGTTGCGACGGCCGCGCTCGCCGCTCTCGCATTCTCTACCGACCAGGCGTGGCCGTTCTTCCTGCTCGGTGCGATTGCGGGTGCTGGGACGGTCCTCGACGCTCCCAGTCGGCAGGCCTTGACCTACCAGCTCGTCGGTCGCGACGACCTGCCCAATGCAGTCGCTCTGAACTCAGGGGTCTTCAACGCGGGTCGAGTGCTCGGCCCCGCTATCGGCGGAGTGCTCATCGCCGTGGTCGGTGCAGGCTGGTGCTTCACTCTCAACGCCGCGTCGTTCCTCGTATTTCTCATCTGCCTCGTCCTCATTCGCGTACGCGAGCTGTTCCCGATCGACCGGGGGGCGTCTCAGATCGGGACGCTTGCAGCGATCAAGGAAGGGCTCGACTACGCATGGCATTCGCAGCAAACGAGGCTCGTTCTCCTGATCGTGGCATTGATCAGCCTCGCGGGCTTCAACTTCCGCGTGCTCCTCCCGATCCTCGCCGAGAGAACATTGCAGTCGGGCTCCACTGTCTTCGGCCTCCTCTGCGCAGCGTTCGGCGCGGGCTCGGTGGCGGGAGCGCTCGTGATCGCGACGCGGGGTCGGGCGAGCTGGCGCGGCATCGTCACCGGGGCGCTCGGCTTCAACGCGGCGCTGCTGCTGCTGGCACCCGTTCACAATGTGGCCGTCGCAACGGTCCTTCTCTTCTTCGTCGGGCTGAGCTTCTCGTGCTGGGCCGCCAACACGCAGTCGGTTCTGCAGCTGTTGGCGCCCGACCGTCTGCGGGGCCGCGTTGTCAGTCTCTACGTCTTCGCCCTCGCCGGGCTGGCACCGGCCGGGGCCCTCGTTGCGGGATGGCTCTGCGACGTGGGAGGAACCGAGCTCGCATTCGTCGTCGCCGGCGTGACCGGCTTCGTCACGATCGGCGTTGCCGCCCTCTGGGCGCGCAGGCTCCCGATCACTCGCGGCGGCGTTTTGCGACCGGCGGAGAAGACGATCTGACAGCCGTAGCCGCCGCGTAGACCCTATCGTGGGTGGGCCTTGATGCCGACCCCGCGAGTCATTCAGCGAACCTACTTTCTGCTCGTGCTTGGAAACACGCTGGCGGCCTCCTTGATCTGGGGAATCAACACGATCTTCCTGCTCGATGCGGGGCTCTCGAACCTGGAGGCTTTCGCGGCGAACGCATTCTTCACGCTGGGGATGGTGCTGTTCGAGGTGCCAACCGGCATCGTGGCCGACACCGTCGGGCGTCGGGCGTCATATCTGCTCGGCACGGTGACGCTGTCTCTCTCGACGTTGCTCTACGTGCTGCTGTGGCGGCTCGAGGCGCCGTTCTGGGAATGGGCCGTCGTCTCGATCCTGATCGGTCTTGGGTTCACATTCTTCTCCGGCGCCGTCGAGGCGTGGCTCGTCGACGCACTGACCGCGACCGGCTTCACGGGCGCGTTGGACTCGGTGTTCGCGCGCGGCCAGGTCGTTGGGGGTGCGGCGATGCTCGTCGGCTCGGTTGCGGGGGGGTTCATTGCGGAGCAGACCAGCCTAGGCGTGCCCTTCGTTCTCCGCGGGATCGTCCTGATCGCGATGTTCTTGGTCGCGTTCATGCTGATGCACGACGTCGGGTTCACTCCCGACAAGTCGGCCGGCCCGGTAACCGAGATGCAGAAGATCGCGTCGGCCTCGATCGAGTACGGCTGGCGCGTGCCGGCGGTCAAGTGGCTGATGGTCGAAGCGCTGTTCACCGGCGGCGTCGGCATCTACGCCTTCTACGCGCTCCAGCCGTATCTGCTGGAGCTCTACGGTAATCCAGAGGCGTACCAGATTGCCGGGCTGGTCGCGGCGATCGTGGCCGGAGCGCAGATTCTCGGTGGGGTGGCGGCGCCGCGGATCCGAAGGCTCTTTCGCCGTCGCACCTCGGCGCTGATCGCGACAACGGCGCTCTCGGTGTTCACACTCGGCCTGATCGGCTTGATCGAGAGCTTCTGGGCCGTGCTCGGGCTGATCGTCGTCTGGGGTCTGCTGTCCGCGGCCGCCAGGCCGATTCGTCAGACCTACCTGAACGCGCTCATCCCGTCGCGGCAGCGGGCGACGATCCTCTCGTTCGACTCGCTCATGGGCTCGAGCGGCGGAGTATGGACCCAACCGGTGCTCGGTCGCGCGGCCGACGTGTGGGGCTACGCTCCCTCGTACCTCATGGGCGCTGGGATCTCGGCGCTCGCTCTGCCGTTCCTCGCCCTCTCGAGGCGACAGAACGCTCCTGCCGACACGGTCGAGGTCGTCGGCGCCCAGGCCGCCGCCGAAGTAGCCTGAGGCCGGGCAGACGGGGAGTTCGAGCTCAGTGGTGCCTGATGCGCCTGCGCTCAAAACTCGTTCCAGCGGGCACAAGCTTCATTCTGAAAGCGCCGGCAGCGTGGTGTGTCTAGAGGGAGTCGCTCCACCAACCGTCGACCAGCTCGGCGTCACTGGGGTCGTCTCCGGCCCCGAACGCGAGATACTCGACGCCCTCGGGACCCGCTTCCACGGCCCGCATCGTGTTCTTGTCGAAGCGGATCGCGTCCAGTTCGGCGAGCTCGACGATCTCATCCTCGACCTTGATTCGCGCTGTGCCGCGCAGCACGACGTAGACCTCTTCCTGACCTGCGTGCTTATGCCCGAAGGGAATCCGGAAGCCGGGCGCAAGCGTCATCAGGCTGAGTCCGAGCGTCTCGCCACCAAGCGCGGTACGTGCGAAGCGAGCCTCGAGCTCCGCAGGCATGCCAAAGCTCGGGGCCGCGTTTTCGACGTCGCTCCTGAGATTCCGTTTCGTGTACGCGCTCACGCCTCAACCTATCCGCAAGCACGTGAGTCTAAACCCCGCTGGTCGTGCGCTTGTCCGTCGCGCAAGGGTGTCCTCTGGAGGTGCGGAGCCCGGTTAGTTGAGATGATCCTCGTGTCAGCAACCGGATCGGTGAGAGGAGCAGGATGGGACGCTTGAGTGGGAAGGTCGCAGTCCTCACAGGCGGCGGCACCGGAATCGGCAGGCAGACGGCTCTGCTCTACGCGGAGGAAGGCGCCAAGGTCGTTGTCGCCGATATCCGTCCCGAGGACGGCGCGGCGACGACGAAGGCCATCGTCGATGCGGGCGGTGACGCGATCTTCGTCCGTACCGACGTCAGTCGCTCAGCCGAGGTGCAGGAGCTCGTCAGTGCTGCCGACTCACATTTCGGGGCGGTGCACGTGATGACGGCGAATGCGGGGATTCTCGGCCGCGGCCACAACAAGTCGCTCGTCGACATCACCGAAGAGGAGCTGAAGCAGATCATCGACGTCAACTTCTGGGGCGTCCTGTGGAGCTTCAAACATGCGATCCCCGTGATCCAGCGCTCGGGCGGCGGGTCGATGACCGCAACGGCTTCGATCGCTGCGATTCGCGGCTACCCGAAGTTCCCTGCCTACTGTGCATCGAAGGGCGCCGTCACGGCGCTCGTCCGATCTCTTGCCATCGACCTCGGTCCGGAGATCCGTGTCAACGCCGTCGCCCCCGGTACCGTCGCAACGGAGATCGCCCAGCACAACGTCGAAGAGACCGGCAAGCCCTTCGCGCCACCGGCCGGGATTCCCGGAGCCGCCGAGCTGTCATACGCACGCCCGGGCGATCCGCGCGAGCTGGCCCACGCGCATCTCTGGCTCGCGAGCGACGACGCGTCGTTCGTCACCGGCCAGACGCTTGTCGTGGACAACGGGCGCACCGTCGCCGTACCCTAGCTCGGCGCAGCCTTGCGGCAAGGAGCTCGCCAACATGTTCATTGAGAGGAGATCCCGTTGAAGGCACAGATCGTCGACCCGAACGACGTCGAGACCGGAGAGCAAGACCCAGCCCGCTGGATTGGCTCACCGCCGGACCTCCGGCGCGTCACACCAGTGCTGGGAACCGACCAGGTCAAGGCCTACGTCGTCCATTTTCCCGCGGGCACGCGGTCGCGCCCGCACACCCATGGGTACGACCAGGTGCTTCACTACATCAGCGGCACGGGTGTCGTTGCCGTCGACGGCGAGGAAGATCAACTCGTGCAGGCTGGCGAGTTCGTCCTGCTGCCCGCGAACGTGCCGCACATGCACGGCGCGTCCGCAGACGGTCCGGCCTCGCACGTCTCCATCATGCGCGAGGTTGACATGGACTTCGACTGTGAGATCCCCGAGGCGTGGAACGTCTGGCGCGAGCCGTAACGCCGGTGCTGAATGCGACGTGAGTTCGAGAATAGGCTCGGGGTGGCGCTCGTGGCAGGAGGGAGCGGTGCTCTTGGTGGGGCGGTGGCGAGGTTGCTCGGTGAGCGGGGCAGCAGGCTTGCCTTTACGTATCGAAGCAATGCCGATGCTGCCGCGCGGCTGAGGGCCGAGCTCGAGGCCGGGGCTGTCGAGGCCGAGGCGTGGCCGGTCGACCTCGGTGATGCAGACGCGACCGCGGCGATGCTCGCTGAAGTCAAGGTGAGGTTTGGCGCCATTCACACGCTCGTGTACGCAGCCGGGCCGTTCGTGCCGTTGCACTATCTGAGCAGCATCAGCCCGCAGCGCTTCAAGGAGCAGGTGGATGCGGACACGATCGCGTTCTTCAACCTCGTCCAGCCGGCCATCGAGCACCTCCGCGAGACGTGCGGCAACGTCGTCGCTCTCGCGACCGCGGCAACGTCGCGTGCGATCGCACGCGACGGGCTCTCCGCCGGACCGAAGGGCGCGGTCGAAGGCGTGGTGCGAACACTCGCGCTCGAGGAGGGTAGATTCGGCGTCCGGCTGAACATGGTTGGCGTCGGAATGACGTCGGTGGGCATGGCCGCAGAGCTGATCGAAAGCGGCCAACTCGGGGCTGCGGGGGTCGCCGCAGCCACCGCGAGCATCCCGCTGCGGCACTTTGGCACGGCGGACGACGTTGCCGAGGCCGTCTGCTTCCTCGCCTCCGATTCCGCGCGCTTCATCACGGGTCAGATCCTCAACGTCGATGGTGGCTACAGCGTCTGATCCGAACGCATCGACGATGGTGGGTCTCGTCGTGAACCGCTCGGAGGTCAGGCGTTCTCGCATGGATTCCGGCAGGCACTGTGCGTAGCGTTGTCCGCGCCGGGGCCTACGCAACGTCACCCGTTCGTAGACTGTTGACCGTGCCAGCTCCGACGATAGACCGGTCTGCGTCGAGGAGTGAGGCTCCGGTCGAGCGGTTCGGCCGTGCCCGAGCCGGGCAGCTCTGCTGACGATCCGCCGTCGAGAACACGCGGAGGGTAGGGCGAAGGCCGGCCTGCGCCTGTTCGTCGTGCTTGGGTGCGTGTCGGTGATCGGCCCGGCGTCGATGGACAGCTACCTGCCGGGGTTGCCCGAGTTGGCACGCGACTTCGGCGTGAGTCCATCCGCTGCTCAGGTGACGTTGACGACGTTCCTGCTTGGCCTCGCGCTCGGTCAGCTGCTGGCGGGACCCCTCAGCGACGTCCACGGGCGCCGCCGGCCGCTGGTGGCCGGGATGGCCCTTTTCAGCGTGGCGTCCCTTCTGTGCGCACTTGCCCCGAGCCTCCCCGCGCTGGCGCTACTGCGCTTTGTGCAGGGGGCGACGGCAGCCGCCGGGATGGCCATCGGGCGCGCCGTCGTCCGCGATCTGCACTCGGGCGCCGCAGCCGCCCGCTATCTGTCGCGGCTGATGCTGATCGTCGGCCTCGGGCCGATTCTTGCACCACTCGTCGGCGGTCAGATCCTCCGCTTCACCTCCTGGCGCGGCGTGTTCGTCGCAGTTGCTTTACTGGGGGTCGTCCTGACTCTGATGGCCGCCCGCTCGCTGCCGGAGACGCTGTCGCATGCCGACCGTCGAGACCCGGGGCTTGGAGTGACGGTCAGATCGTTCGGGTCACTGCTCGTCGACCGAAGCTTCGTCGGGTTCGTCCTCATCGTGGGCTTCGGCGGTGCCGCCATGACGAGCTACGTCGCGGGATCGTCGTTCGTGCTCGAAGACATCTACGGTGCCTCTCCGCAGCTGTACGGCGTGTTGTTCGGGATCGGCGCGATCTTCCTGGTGCTAGGCGCGCAGGTGAACGCACACATGCTGCGCACGAGATCGTCGCGGCGGCAGCTGCGATTCGGCTTGGGCGCGATGGTCGTCGCAGGTATCGGACTCATGGTGATCGTGCAGTTCCCGGGCCTCGGGATCGCCGCTGTGATGCTGCCGCTTTCCCTCCTGATGTTCAGCTGGATCTTCATCCAGTCCAACTGCCTGGCCCTCGCCCTCACCGATCACCCTCACCTGGCCGGCACCGCGGCCGGGCTGCTCGGCGTGAGCCAGTTCGCATTCGCGGCCGTCGCCGCACCGCTCGCCGGCGTCGGCGGCAACGACACCGCCCTGCCGATGGCCGTCATCATCGCCGTCTGCGGGATTGGCGCGGCGCTCTCGTTCAAGTCCCTCGTCCCGGCCACGCCCAAGCGCCGAGTCGCTGCGGCACCATCGAACGCCTAGCCGCTTCGGAAAACGCGCGCTCAGTCTTGCGCGACGGTGATCACGACTTTGCCGCGCACGTGCCCGGTCTCGCTGCGCTCGTGCGCTCTTGCCGCGTCCTCAAGCGGGTAGGTCGAGTCGATTGCCACGGTGAATCTCCCCTCGTCGGCAAGTCGAGCGACTGTCGCGAAGCCGTGGTAACCACGTGACTCCTCGCCAATGCCGCTGCTTGTTCGTGCTCCGTACTCAGGGGCGGTGAAGTCGACGATCGAGATCACGTTCTCCGGCGCCTGCGAGATCCGGATGAGCTCGGGAAGAGAGCCGCTGCCGGCGGTGTCGAGTACGCCGTCGACGCCGTTGGGTGCGAGCTCGGCCACCCGCTCCGCTAGGCCTGGGCCGTAGGTCGTAGGCATGACGCCGAGGGAACGGAGGTATTCGTGGTTCGAGCTGCTAGCTGTGCCGATGACAGCAAGCCCGCTTGCAACGGCGAGCTGGGCGGCTGTGCTTCCCACTCCCCCGGCCGCACCCTCGATCAGAAGTGTCTGGCCAGGTGTTAGAGCGAGCGCATCAAGCGTGCGCTGCGCGGTCTCGGCGACGGCGCCGATGCCGGCAGCCTGCTCCCAGCTGAGCGACGCAGGCTTGCGCTCGAACTGGTCGAGGACAGCAAATTCGGCGGTAACGTTGTTACCCAGGCCAAAGACCTCGTCACCGACGGTGACGCTACTCACGCCCTCGCCGACCTCGTCGACAACGCCCGCAGCATCGAGACCCGGAATCGCCGGGAACTCGACCGGCATGAACTCCTTCACGTGCCCTGCGCGAACCTTCCAGTCGATCGGGTTCACGCCCGCTGCACGCACAGCGATCCGCACCTGGCCCGGGCCGGCGTGCGGGTCGGGCACCGTAGTTACCTCCAGAACAGACGCCGGACCGTACTCGGCGAACGTCAATGCCCGCATTTCCCTCATTCCCTTCAGTCCGTCGGCCGTGGTTGCCAATCGCGTGGTTCCGCACCAGCGTATCCGTCCCGCATCGATCTCGTGCCAGTCGTCTGAGCGCGGAGCGGCGGCGTTCGTCAGTGTGGCGCGTCGCGCGGATCCTTACTCCTGCTGTGGCCCGTTCGTCGGGGCGCGTGTCGAGCCGTAGTACTTGTACGGCAGGAACTTGCCGGACATCGTGATCTTCACGCGGTCGCCGCTCGGGTCCGGTAGCCGCTCAAGCGACATGTCGAAGTCGATCGCGGACATGATGCCGTCGCCGAACTCCTCCTCGATCAACGCCTTCCACGCCGGGCCGTTGACGAGCACCAGCTCGTAGAACCGGTAGATCAACGGGTCGGTCGGCGGCATCGGGTTTCCCTCACCGCGCGTCGGCACCTCCGTCAGCAGCGCGCGCTCGGCCTTGCTGAGGCCAAGGAGGTCTCCCGCCCTGGCGGCCTGGGCCTCGTTCAACCTCATCTGCCCGAGGAGGGCGGCGACGACGAGTATCTCGGAGTGTCCACCGATCTCGTCGCAGATCTGTCTCCAACTCCAGCCGTTCTCGCGCTTGATGTCGAGGATCTTCTCCGTCAGGTCTGCGCGTTTCATAGGTTGCTCCTCTTCTCGGACCACGAGCCCGGCCAGGCTAACAGCCCGATTTCACCCACGGCCGCACGCTGTCCTTTTTCGGGCGGAGGGCGGTTGGCGCGACGTCGGCGACGATCTCGCTGCCTGGGCGGTCGACCGGCTTGGTCCGCCCGTTCCCCGAATCACGGAGCCGTCACCCGCTCGCACACGGTCGCCGCGCTCGGGTGGTCGGCATCGCCAACGAGGCGCGGCGACGGTTGTCGGCTCGCTCGTGTATGACTGCACGTAGTGTCGTTACATGGCGATCCTGGAACCCGGGCGCAAGCGGCGACGACCGACGAGCGCCCGAGCGTGGCTCTGGCTCCTCGTGTGTCTGCTGATCGTCGTCGTGCTTGCGGGTCTCCTCGTTCGCAACATGTAGGCCACGGTCGTACCACTGACCCGAGCAACGTCTGCTGCAACGGACCGGGAGAGGATCTGAGTTGAGTTTGAGCAGTCGGTCGAGCGAGATAGGGACGCCACCGCAGGGTTCCCGCGCATGAGCTCCGGGGCCTACGGGCTGCTCGGCCGTTCCGGGTTGCGGGTCTCTCCGCTGGCGCTCGGCACGATGACGTTCGGGCAGGAGGGTTGGGGCTGCGACCGAGACGCGTCGCGCGCCCTGATCGACCGCTATCTCGAGTGGGGCGGGAACTTCATCGACACTGCCGATCGCTATGCCGATGGGGCGAGCGAGGAGATCGTAGGTGAACATCTCGCCGAGCGCGGCCTGCGCGATCAGGTCGTGCTCGCGACGAAGTTCAGCCTTGGCGCAAAACCCGGCGACCCCAACAGCGGGGGGAACGGGCGAAAGTCGATGGTGGCCTCACTCGAAGCGTCGCTGCGGCGCTTGCGCACCGACTATCTCGACCTCTACTACATGCACGCCTGGGACGGCATGACGCCGGTCGACGAGGTAACGGGGGGCCTCCAGGATCTGGTGTCGCAGGGGAAGGTTCGCTACGTCGCGCTGTCGGACGTGCCCGCGTGGTACGCGGCGAGGGCGCATACGCTTGCCGAATGGCGCGGGCGACTGCCGATCTGCGCGGTGCAACTCGAGTACTCGCTCGTGGAGCGCGGGCTCGAGCTCGAGTTTCCTGCCATGTGCGCCGAGTTGGGCATCGATATCGTCGCCTGGGGACCGTTGGGCGGCGGCCTGCTCTCGGGCAAGCACGAGCCAGGCGTGTCGCCGGCCGGCTCGCGCATGCAGGTCACCGCCGCGTTCACCCCGCCGGCGCTCGAAAAGGCAACCGATCGCAACTGGGCTGTTCTCGGCGCCGTGCGCGAAGTCGCAGAGGAGTTGGGCCGCTCGCCGGCCCAGGTCGCCGTCGGTTGGCTACTCAGCCGTCCCGGTGTCGGTGCCGTACTGCTCGGCGCCCGCAACGCAGCCCAGCTCGACGACACGCTCGGTGCCGCCGACACTCCACTTCCGGCCGAGGCGCTGGAGCGCCTCACGGACGCAAGCCGGCCGGCGCTCGTCAAGCCCTACGACTGGTTCTCATGGGGTCAGGGCTTGATGAACACGAACGTCAGTCGTCGCGCTGGCGCGCTCGGCAGCGCGAGCAGCGACCGAAGCTGACGCGAGGGCCGAAGGCGCTGATCACGCGCTCGTCTGCCGCGCGGGCAGGATCAGTCGTTTGTGCCTGATTGAAGTCAGGTACGGTTCCCTCGGTCTGGCGTACCTAGCGCGGACGCGTGTGTGTCTCGGGAGAACCGCTGGAGCGAGTACTTCGTAGGGCCGCAGGTCGATCGACGACCCGCAGCGCACAGGCTGTTGCAGAATCGCGCCGGATCCGTGCGCGCTCCTCGATGGCCGATGCCGCCCGCGGCGCTCATTCGCGAGCGCGTCCGCGAAACCTTGCTCGATGGCATCGGAACGCTTGCGAACCGCATCGTCCAACGCGACGCCCCTAACAAAAGGCCGCCCCCAGTGTTGCCACAATGTGCTTGAGAGTGGCACTATCGAGCCGTGCTACGAGAGCTTTTCAGCCCCGCACGCACTCAAATGTGCGTACTAAGTCCCCGCCGAAAACGATCCTCAGCCGGTGCGGGGGCGGTCGCGGAAGGGTGGTTCGGGGCGTGACGCGTGCGTTGGGCGACTCGGATCCGACTTCATCAGCAGACAGCAAGCGCCCGTGGGCTGAGGGGTCGTGAGCATGCGCGTGGATCGCTTTAGCGGAAAGGTCGCCGTCGTTACGGGCGCGGGTGCAGGGATCGGTGAGGCGTCGGCAAAGCGACTTGCGCTCGAGGGTGCCGCCGTGCTCGTCACAGACATCGCCGGGGACGCTGCCGAGCGTGTCGCCTCGGAGATCCGAGACGCCGGCGGCACTGCGCGCGCCCACACCGTCGACGTCACGCAGGAGCTGCAGATCATCGAGGCGATCGGTCGGGCCGTCTCTGATTGGGGCAGGCTCGACGTGTTGCACAACAATGCTGCAGCAACGTCGCCGCAGCACGGAGCGCAGGATCTGCCGGTTGCCGAGCTCGACGGCGCATTCTTCCTGCGCACCCTCGAGATCAACTTGCTCGGCCCCATGCTCGGGGCCAAGCACGCAATTCCGCGAATGCTTGCGAACGGTGGGGGTGCCATCGTCAACACATCGTCGGGCGCGGCCAGTGGAGGCTTTCCGAACGGTAGAGCGGCATACGGAGCGTCCAAGGCCGGCCTCGAGAGCCTCACGCGCTCGATCGCCGTCCAGTACGGCAAGCAGGGCATCCGCTGCAACGCGATCGCGCCCGGCATCACGCTCTCTGCAATAGCAGCACGATCGATGTCAGCATCCGCGCTCGAGGTCGTCGAGCACGCGATTCAGGTGCCCGAGCTCGCCGAGCCGGAGGATCAGGCTGCCGTCGTCGCGTTCCTTGCGTCGGACGATGCCAGGCATGTGAACGGGCAGGTGGTGGACACGGGCGGCGGCGCGAACATCGTCAGTACGACGAACGCGCTGCTCGCGTATGCCGCCGCTGCGGGGACGCTCGAGGGGCCCGCCTACCTCGCTGAGCCTTCCCGCTAGGCGGTACGTCACGCTGCATGGCGCTTGCGGCCGAATGGGCTCGTCGTTTCTCGAGGTAGCGCCGGAGAGCTCCTTAACGGCGGGCTGCCACGAACGCTCGACGACCGGGCGGAGCATGTCCGGAGTGCTGCCGTGGAGGATGAGCTCGTCCGCGCCCGCATCGAGGAACTCGTGGAGTCGGGCTGCGCACTCCTTCGGTGTGCCAATTGCCGACGTCTCGCGCAGCCACTCCTCGGGGATCGTCTTGCCGACCTCTACGCGTTGATCGGGTGTTAGCCCGAAGTCGGCGGGCTGTCCTCCGAGACGCCGCGACGAGTGGGTGCGAGCGTAGTGCCATGAGCGGAGCTTTGTCCCAGCCGTTTGCCTCGAAGATGACCGATCCGAGCGGGTCGGAGTCGAAGTACGTTACGGCGCGGGCGGCGACGATCCGCGACTCCTGCTCGGCTGGGAGGTCAGACGCGACGACGACCATCCCGTAGATGCGGACGTCGTCGGGATTGCGACCCGCGTCGGCCGCTGCGGCTCGAACATGCTCGACCGACCGCCTCACCGCGTCCGGGGTCAGGAAGGCGTGCAGGATGGCCCCGTCGAAGCGGCTCCCGGCTACAGCGAGTGTCTTTGGCCCGATGGCGGTGATCAGTATCGGCGGGGGCGGTACGTCCAGCGCGCCCATCAGCCGCAGCTCGGGAAAGTGGCCGGCAGGACCGTCGTACGAGACTGTCTCGCCGCGGAGGAGGCGCCGAACGATGTCGGCAGTGTCGGCGAGCACGGCGTTTGTGGCATCGGGGACGCCTGCGGCGGCCCACATACGGGGTATGAGCTTCCCGACGCCCATGAGGAAGCGACCGTCCGAGAAGGACTGGAGCGCAGCCGCCGTCGATGCGAGCACGAGCGGATGCCTGTCCTGAAAATGCATCGTCCCGGCACCGAGTCGCACCGACCTCGTCGTCTGGCTCAATGCGCCGAAGATCACTGGCACGTCTTTGGCCCCCCAGCGCTCGCTAAGCCAGATCGTCCCGAGGCCGAGCTCGTCGGCGGCGCGGGCCTGCTCGATTGCCGGGCGGGGGTCGGAGACGCCGCCGGGCAGGATGTAGCCGCCGAGTCGCCGTGCGTCGCGCAGCTCGTTGGTCATGCCCCGACCCGCAGTACCCTCGTTCGGATCACGCCGGTCGAGCGCTGATGGCTGTCACGTCGCAACTCAGTCCTCGCCGACGCCGATGTTCGCCGCAAGGTACCACTCCTGTACCTCGTCGACCCGATCGCGGAGCTCTGCGCCTGTGCCCCAATCTCTCCGGTCTCTCCAGCGGCTCTACGTGCGTCATGCCGGATCCTTTGGCTTCGCGATCGACGGATCGTACTTCCGGTGCCCGGGCTCCTCCACGGGTGATGAGCCACCGAACCAGAAGGCAACGCACCGGTGTCACTCAATCCCGGCCACAGTACCTACGCCGGCTGGAGAAAGGACACCCGATCGCTCCTGTGTCAGGCAACGTTCGGGGGATTCTTCGATTGGCTGCGATCCTCCGGGTGCTAGCGTCCCTGCTGGATGGTCACCATCGCGGAACGGCGTTCATTGCGAGCATCCGACTCGCCGCAACCCAATAAGGAGGGACCATGGCCGTCGTGCAGCGAGAGCTAGGAGAGTTCCACGCAATCGTGGGGGGCCGCCCGATCGAGGCCGGCGATCCGCTGGAGATCCGCAACCCATTCGACGGCGAGGTCGTCGCCGTGGTCCATCGAGCCGGTGCGCGCGACGTCGAGGCGGCGATTACGGCTGCCGCTGCGAGCTTCGACAGCACCCGTCGACTGCCATCGTGGAAGCGCGAGGAGGTGCTCGAGGGCGTCTCGCGTCGGCTAACGGAGCGACGGGACGAGCTCGCTCGCACGATCGCCCTCGAAGCCGGAAAGCCGATCAAGGCTGCGAGAGTCGAGGTCGACCGCGCCGCGTTCACCTTCAAGGTCGCGGCGGAGGAGGCCAAGCGAATCTACGGCGAAATCGTTCCCCTCGATTGGTTGCCCGGCAACGAGGGGCGCACGGGCCTCGTCCGCCGCGTGCCGCACGGTCTCGTGGCGGGGATCTCCCCGTTCAACTTCCCGCTCAATCTCGTTGCTCACAAGGTCGCCCCGGCGCTCGCCGCCGGAAACCCGATGCTGTTGCGCCCGGCCTCCCAGACTCCGATCAGCGCGCTCAAGCTGGCCGAGATCGTGCTCGAGGCAGGCTGGCCCGAGGATGCGCTCGCCGTGCTGCCATGCGCGACCGACGTCGCGCGCCCGCTTGTCGAGGACCCCGGATCCGGCACCTGACCTTCACCGGTAGTCCCGCTGTCGGCTGGGAGCTGAAGGCCCGCTCCGGTCGTAAGCGGGTTACCCTCGAGCTCGGCGGAAACGCTGCAGTGATCGTCCATGAGGACGCCGATTCAGCCTGGGCCGCCGAGCGTGTGACGTGGGGCGGGTTCGCCTACTCGGGACAGACCTGTGTCTCGGTGCAACGCGTGTACGCACACGACGTCTTGTACGACGGCTTCAGCGCGGATCTGCTCGCTCGCAGTGGCGATCTCAAGGTGGGCGATCCACTCGACGAGGACACCGACGTCGGCCCCGTGATTGATACGGCATCGGCCGAGCGACTCGACGCGTGGCTGCAGGAATCGCTCGCGGGCGGCGCCGTCGTCCTCGCGGGCGGTGAGCGCGACGGCAACCTCTGGCAGCCCACCGTGCTCGGAAACCTGCGCGCCACGATGCGGATGTCGTGCGAGGAGGTCTTTGGCCCCTTCATCGGGCTCGAGCGCTACGGCGACCTCGACGCAGCGCTCGACGCGGCCGGGCGCAGCGAGTTCGGCCTCCAGGCCGGGATCTTCACACACGACACGCGCGTGATCGACGCCGCCTTCGACCGGCTCGAGGTCGGCGGCCTGATCGTCAACGACGTCGCGACCTACCGGATCGACCACATGCCCTACGGAGGAACGAAGGCCTCCGGCTTTGGCCGCGAGGGACTGCGCTACGCGATCGAGGAGATGACCGAGCTGAAGCTCCTCGCGCTCAAGGGCTAGCTGACGTGCCAAACACGTTGTGAACGGCTGAGGTCTATCCGGCCCATCCGTCGAGGCTGTGGGACTGACAACGCCTGGATCTACGCCAAGGCCGCGCCAAACAACGCGGATCAAAACGCGGTCGTTCCCCCGTCTACGGCCCAGTTCACGCCGGTGACGAAGGCGGCCTTGTCGGACGCGAGGAACACGGCGAGGTTCGCGATCTCCTCCGCCAGCCCCCAGCGCTTGAGCAGCGTCCGATCGGCGATCATCTGCCTCAACTCGGGATGCTCCTTGAAATGTGCGGCGGTGGCAGGCGACTCAATCGGCCCGGGGCTGATCGAAACGGCGCGAATCCCCACCTCTGCGCCCTCCACTGCGGTCTGGCGCGTGAACGCGATGACCGCGCCCTTGCCAGCCGCATGCGCGCCCATCGGTGCGCTCTTCGCGCCGAGCATTCCGGCCACGGACGCCGTGTTGATGATGACGCCCCCTCCTCTGGCGGCCAGGTGTGGCCAGGCGAACTTCGTCCCGAAGAAGACGGTGTCAACCTCGTTGCGGAGAGTGTGCTGCCAGTCCTCGACCGTCATCTCGGCGATCGGCGCGAAGCGCGAGTTGGCCGCGTTGTTGTAGATCACGTCGATGCCTCCGTGGCGCTCCGCGGCCGAGTCGATCCAGCGTTTTGCCTGCTCGGGGTCGGTGAGATCGACCGGCTCGGCGCTCGTCATCGTTCCGCCTGCCGCCTCGACGAGCCTGACCGTCTCCTCGTTGCCGGCGACCTTGAGGTCGCAGCCTACGACGGTTGCGCCCTCGGCCGCGAACGCCAGGGCGGCGGCGCGCCCCTGACCTCCGCCGGTACCGCTGATCAGCGCGATCCTTCCTTCTAGCAGCCTATCCACGGGATACGTCCTTTCATCGTCGATTGCGATCAGCGTCGGATCGAGGATAGGACAACCGTGGCCCGGCGCGATCGTACGAACGTCGAGCTCCTCCACCGGTTCCGGCCATCTCAGCCGCTGCTCCTGAGCGTAAAGCTCCGGAGTGCCGGGTGCCGGTCGACGACCTCGGCTCCCTGCAGAGCACAGCAGTAGGACGGGAAGATCGTCTCGACGCTACGCCGCGCGGACAACGAGGTGTCCGGAGGAACGAGGAGGCTGAGACACGATCCGGGAGAACCTCGTTACGGCCCTTGAGCTTTCGCGCGAAGACAGCGAGAAGATCATGAGCGGCAACGCATTGAAGTTGCTCGAGATCGAGGTCTCCGCGCCTGCGGCAGCCCCATCGTGACGGCGGTTCCCCGATGGCTACTGCTCGTCAGAATGAGAACGACCGCTACGACGTAGCCGCGACCCTCGACGGTCTGGCCGGGCGCGGGTATCCACGTTCTTCGTCCCTCTGCCCGGCCGCGCCGACAAGCTCGGGACATACCGCCGGGTCAGCGAGCTGATGGCTCGCGGCTGACCTGCCGGAGTTGCCGTCAGGTCCGAGTCAGGTCAATCCGAACCAGCGTGCTCTTCGGCTCGAGCCGAAGAGCGACTTCTCCGCGACGAGGGCGCTCGACGGCTCCTGGAACTCGCCGGTCGGCTTCGGGCCGGAAAGGAAGTCCACGTCGACCCGGCCCACGCGACCACTGCCGAATTCGATGTAGCAGGAGCCGCGCCCGTCGTAACCCTCAGGTTGTCCGCTGCCCCGTGCTGCTGCGATCAGTTGGCGGGCCACGACCCGTGCCGCCCCCTCCGCGAACACACCCGCTTTCGGCACCCCGACGGTGGCCACGTCGCCGACGGCGTACACACCCGCGTACCGCGTCGCGAGCGTCCGCGAATCGACCGGGATGTAGCCGTCCTCGGTCATCCCGCTTGCGATCACGACGTCGGGTGCCCGGTGCTTTGGCACTCCGAGGAAGAGGTCGAACGGTAGCTCGCTCGCGTCGTCGAGCACCGCCACCTTGCGCGTCGGGTCGATCGACAGCACACGGCGGCTCGCAACGAAGTCGATGCTCCGCTCGGCAAACGCCTCGACGAGCGCCCGCGACGTGTCGGGCGACGGAGGGACGGGGCTGCCGAAGGGGATCACGATCTTGAGGTCGCAGGCGTCACGGATGTCGCGCTTCACAAGATGATCGTGGAGCATGAGCGCGCACTCGCTTGGCGCGGGTGGGCACTTGAACGGTGCGCCGCAGACCCCGACCACGACCCGGCCACCTGAGAATGTCGGCAGCACATCGCGCAGTTCGGTTGCCCCAGCGAGCGAGTAGAACTCGTTGCCGCCCTCAGCGAGCCCGGGAGTGGCATCGAGGTCGTAGTCGGCGCCGAGCGCCACGACCAGAACATCTGCCTCGTGCAGGCCGGCGTCGGTCTCGACGCGACGAGCGTCAGGGTCGATCGCGACGACCGTTTCCTGGACGACGCGGACGCCTACCTTCGCGATCTCGCGATACGGCAGGCGAACGGCTTCCGGCGTCGTTCGCCCGAACATGACGTCGAGCTTCGAATAGCCGAAGACGAATGCGTCGTTCTTGTCGATCAGCGTGACCTCGACCTCGGCGCCGAGGGTCTCCGACAGCGTCGCTGCCAGCTCGAGCCCGCCGAACCCTGCGCCGAGAATGAGGATGCGCTGCGCCATGCAGCGTGACCATACTTGGAGTTCGCCCGGTGCGCCGCCGAGCGCCCGGAGGCTCATGGGCATGGTCGTCAAGCCGGGGGGCGGAAAACCTTTGTGCCTGACTTAAGTCAGGCACAACCGGCCTCATCCTGTCCGAACGGCACAGAACGTGCGACCAGCGCCGCACCTGACGCCGCCGTGTCTCGTCAAGCGGGTTGTGCCTGGCTGAAGCCAGGCACGCTAAGCGAGGGCGTGTGCTCGGCCAAGCGCCGGCCGATTTCCGTTGCCTGCTGAGACAGCTACTGTTCGCCCCGCCGCCGAGGTCGTGTCGGCGGCAGTCGACTTGGGCGGGCGGGCGGCGACGCTGCCCCCGAGTTGAGGAGGGCGTCCATCATGGTCGTCAGCGACGACTGCTCGCGCTGCCAGTCACTTGGCTCGAGGAAATGGAGCGAGATCGCATGCCGGAGAACTGCGTCTGCGGCGATCGCAAGCTCTTTCTTCCGCTGTCGATCCCGCGGAAGTGGCTGGGGCCAGACGAGCATCGTGCTGACGACGTTGGACCATTCACCGAAATTGCGCGTGACGAAGCGGCGGTAGAACGTCGGCTCGGTTTCGATCAACCTGCCGAGACGGAACTCGCGAGTGAGGCGCAGCACGGTGCCGACGACGACGACCACGCGGTCATCCGGGCTCGGGTCTGCTTCTACGGCGGCGAGTAGATCGTCGTAGAAGCGCTGGACGAGGTGGTTGCCCATCGCTGCCAGAAGCTCGTCCTTGCCCCCGAATCGACGGTAGATGGTGTGACGCGATACGCCGGCCTCTGCAGCAACGTCGACCAGCCCCAGCTTGCGTACGCCGAGGCGTTGGACCGCAGCGAGCGTTGCATCCAGAATCGCGGCGTCGTTTACGCGAGACGTTGAGGACACGTGCGCAGTCTAGGTCAGCGGTGATCGCGCGCTTGCGACATTCAACGCATCTGATGTAGCATCGCCCCGATCGCCCATCATGAGCACCGAGCGCATCAAAGGCACTTGGAGAGGAGCTGCGTGAGCTGGGACCGCGAGGTCGACGTTCTTTGCGTTGGCTCCGGAGCAGGGCGGCGATCCTCTGGCTCTGCTCCGATGACGCCGGGATGATCAACGGTCAGGTGCTGCCGGTCGACGGGGGGTGGTCGGGCGAGTGACCGTACGACGAGAGGCGAACTTCTTGAAAGCCCCGGACAACACTGGAGGTGAGTCAGATGGCAACAGCTGCTGATACCCCGAAGCTTGATGCAAGCAAGATCGTCGATATCGACGTCTTTTCCGAAGAGACGCGTCAGAACTGGTTCGAGTTCGCAACCGAGTGGGCCAAGAGCACGCCGTTCTACGTGATCAACCACGACATTCCGCAGGCTGTGGTGGCGCGCAACAAGGACGTGAAGGAGGTGCTCCTGGACGCGAAGCGCTTCACGTCGACGCCGCCAGCCGCCGCCAGCGCCCACTTCGACGCGTTTATGGGCCTGACGCATCTCGGCGTCCTCAATGGGCCTGCACACGACCGGATCCGTCGGATCCTGCAGCCGTGGTTCGGAGCGGGCGGCGTCAGGAAGCTGGAGGGGGAGATCGAGCGTCACGTGAACGAGCTGGTCGACGCGCTCGAGGCGAAGCAGGCGCGCGGCGAGCAAGTGGATCTGATCTGGGACTACTCGCGTCAGCTCATTCCCAGAATCATGCTCGGCACGATGTTCGGCCTCAGCGAGGAGCGGCAGGCCAGCTCTTCATCCGCATGAACAAGGAGCTCGAGAGCGTCGCGAAGGTCGGAGGCTACCCCGCCGACTACGTCGAGTGGTTCAACGCGTCCCGCGTCGCGATTGACGAGATCATCGCCGAGCGCGAGCGGCAGCCAAGTCCAACGGACTTCATCGGCGGTCTCGTCGCCGGGCGCGAGTCGGGCGACGAGCCGATCACGAACGACGAGATCGCCGCTCAGGTGTTCGCTATCTGCGCCGCTGCGCTGACGACGACCACGACCGAGACGGCGGTGACGCTGTGGTGCTGGATGACGCACCGGGACGAGTTCGAGATCCTGCGGGAGCGGCCCGAGCTGATGCCGCAGGCGATCGAGGAAGCGCTACGACTGCATCCCGCGGGGCTCTTCATCTTCCCGCGCTTCGTGACCGAGGACACCGAGGTCGGCGGAACCGCACTCTTCGAGGGTATGCCGCTCCACGTCTGTGTCGCCGCCGCCGATCTCGATCCCGTCGCCTATCCCGATCCGCTCGAGTTCAAGATCGACCGTGATCCCGAAGCACGTGATGGTCTTCGGCGCCGGATCTCATTTCTGCGCCGGCGCGATCCTCGCGCGGAGGGTGATCGCCACCAGCTTGCGGACGTTCATGACGAGGCACCCGAACATGGACTTCGCCGATCCGAACTGGCAGCCACGCTACGACGGTCAGATGGGCGAGACTGCGCCCCAGGAGATGCTCGTCAGCTTGAACTGAGGCAAACCTCCAGACAACCGGACGCACCTTCGGCGTTGCCAGAACGCGATCGTGCCCTTGCTTCGCCCGTGGCGCTGCTGCGCAGTCAGAGCTCGCCAGTCGTCCCTTCGGGCGAACGGCGCTCCGGCTGGCCTCGGGGACGGTGAGTGCCGGTGCTCTGGGATACGACCGGCTGTACCTTTCCGAGGCGCTGCACGTCGTGATGACGAAGCCCAGGCAGGCGGCTACTGGGTGGGAATCTGGAATGTCGTCATGACGAGCGGGCGCGAGATCTCTGCTTGATTGCCGGGGTTGGGCGTAACCGTCCACGTGTAGCGACCCGGTGCCAGGCGGAGTCGTACAGGGAGCGCGACTTTGGCGTGTTGCGTGGTGGTGTCGTAGATGAGCGTGCCGTTTCGCGTGAGCATGATGTGGTAGCTGCGTGCACCGGGGATCGCGGGCCAGCTCGTCTGCGGGGCCTCTCGAAGCTGGTTCGTTGGGGACCCTTCGAGCGGCGCGTCGACACGTGCGGCTCCGGGCTGCTCGTCGGTGTGGAGCACCAGGGAGACTGCGACCAGGCAGCTGGCCGTGGCCCCGATCAGCGTGGCGAAAAGGGCACCGGTAAGGGCGGCCTTGAGTCGGAGGCGGTGTTGGGGCGCGTTAGACCTCGCCGCCGCCGGAACGTCCGCCGCGGGTTCGAGGATGGCCGGTCGTGCAGGGGTGGCGGTTCGGTAGCTGCGGTCGGGAAGCAGCTGGCGCGCGATGCGAGCGTGATCCGGGTCGACGAGCGCGAGCTCGGGGGTGATGGGGTTCGTGCTCATCCGACGGTGAGATTGACGCTGGAGGGGAAGGCAGCGGTCGTCGTCAGCCAAAGGTCGTTGCCTGCGAAGAGGATCTTGATCTGGAGCTCGTGTGTGGGTGCGAGCGTGCTGGTGACGGTTCCGACGGTGATCGTCCGGAAGCTCCACGTGAGCACCGAAGTGTTCCAGGGGTTGGCGAAGACATTCGTCGACGCCAACTGGATGCAGGGTGTTCCACCGGCTGCGCAGTCGTAGAGATAGGCGTAAATACGTCCTGATGCGAGCACTCCGAATGGGCCGATCGCGCTCCAGAGCTGAAGTGTCACTGGCCCGCTGAGCGTGAGCGGCGGTGAGGCAGGCACGACATATGTCCACGTGAATACCTTGGTCGGGTCGGTGGTCGCTTGGCTGCCGTTGCTTTTCTTGAGGGTAAGGCCGGGCGAGCCGTCGCCGCCGAGATCGGCGAAGGGGGGTGCGGCAGGCGGCGCGCCGGTGAGTAGATCGAATGTTCCGAACGTCGGACCCGTCGGTTGGAAATTGAGCACCAGCTGGGAGACGGTGGAGTTGACGGTGATCGTCGCGGCCGCTGTCGCCGTTCTGCCGCTGCTGTCGCGGATCGTGTACGTGAAGCCGTCGCTGCCGGTGAAGCCGGGACTGGGCGTGTAGTCGAACGATCCGTCGCTCGCGAGCGTGAGTGCGCCGTTGCTCGGCCCGCTGAGCGGCGTTCCGTCTACGGTGAGCTGGTCGCCGTCCTGGTCGCCGTCGTTTGCGAGCAGGCCGGGTGCGGCCATGCTCAACGCCGTGTCCTGGTCCGTTGTGTACGCGTCGTCCGCCGCCAGCGGGGCGTGCGGGATGGACGTAACGGTGATCGTGACGGTCGCCGTAGCGGTGCCGCCGTTCCCGTCGCTGACGACGTAGGTGAAGCTGTCCGTGCCGAAGAAGCCCGGATCGGGGAGGTAGGTAAAGCGACCCGCACCGTTGTCTCCCAGGGCGCCGCTCGCGATCGTCGAGCCGTCGTACGAGGAGAGCGAAAGCGTGGTGTCGCCGTCGAGGTCGCTGTCGTTCGCGAGTACGTCGAAGACTACGCCCGTCACGTCGTCCTCGGCCACCGTTACGTTGTCTGGCCTCGCGATGGGCGCGTCGTTGACCGGTGTGACGGTGATCGTGAGCGTGCGTGGTGGGCTCGAGTCGATGCCTCCTAGTGTGTTGCCGCCGTCGTCTCGTGCTTGCACGGTCACGGTGGCGCTGCCGGCTGCGTCGGGGGCGGGTGTGTAGCTGAGCGTGCCTCGCTCTGAGAGCGCGGGTTGTCCGTCGGCGCTGAAGAGACCGGGGTTGCTGTTGGCGACGAGGAAATCGACGCGTTGGGCGGACTCTCCTGGCGGGCCTGGGCGGATGTTGGTGGCCCAGCCGGAGACTATCTGGCCGCCGGCGTCCTCGACTGCCGTTTGATCTGCGCCACCGGCAAACGAGGGCGCGTCGTTGACCGGTGTGACGGTGATCGTGAGCGTGCGTGGTGGGCTCGAGTCGATGCCTCCTAGTGTGTTGCCGCCGTCGTCTCGTGCTTGCACGGTCACGGTGGCGCTGCCGGCTGCGTCGGGGGCGGGTGTGTAGCTGAGCGTGCCTCGCTCTGAGAGCGCGGGTTGTCCGTCGGCGCTGAAGAGACCGGGGTTGCTGTTGGCGACGAGGAAATCGACGCGTTGGGCGGACTCTCCTGGCGGGCCTGGGCGGATGTTGGTGGCCCAGCCGGGGACTATCTGGCCGCCGGAGTCCTCGAGCACAGCTTGGTTCGGTCCGTTGGCAAACGTGGGAGCGTCGTTCAACGGCTGAACGTCGACAACCATCTCCGCCGAGACGGTGGTGGACTTGTCGGTGACCGCGTACGGAACGGTCACGTTCCCTCCGTAGTCGCTAGGGGCTTCGAATCGCACGTCGCCTCCGACGATCGAGGCCCGGCCGAGCGCTGGATCGCCTACGGATTCAAGGGTAAGCTGGTCGCCGTCCGGATCGCTGTCGTTCGCGAGCACGTTCAGAGTGACCGTACCTCCCTCGGGCACCGAGACGGGGTCGTCGACCGCTGCCGGCGGATGGTTTGCCGGATCCGCCGGCGGTGCGGCGGGAGGTGCGGCCGGAGACGGTGCAGTGGCCGGTTTCGGAGATCGAGGCCGGCCGACGGCGGTGGTGACTGTCACCGCGCTGGCTGGGAGTACGGTGATGAGCACGGAGCCCCGGATGCAGCGGGTGGGGCCGCATGCGAGATAGCCGATCTCGACGACGCCGGTGTAGCCCCGCGGCGGGGTGTACGAGATTCGGCCTTTGTCGAGGATTGCGGCCCGACCTGTGCTGGGCTTGCTCGTGAGTGTTAGCGTCAGCGGGTTACCGGACGGCCGGAGCCTGTCTCCGATCACCACGGTGGTGGTCTCGTTGGCACGGATCTGCTTCCGGATCAGATCCGCGGTGATCGTCGCGCGTCGAGTGGCTTGCGTCACCGATGCCAAAGCGGGTTCGGGCGGTGTTGCGATTGCGCCAGCGGAGACGGCAACGGCGACGGTTGCGAGCGTCCCCGCAATCGTTCCAATTGCCGGCGTGAGCGGGAAGCGCCCCAGGATCGGTGCGTGCGAGAGCCACGAGAGAGGGCCCATCACCAGGCGCAGTCGGCCAAGCGAGATGTTGAGGAACGCGCGCACGACGCGTGGGTCGAACTGAGCGCCAGCACAGGCTGCGATCTCCTCGCGGGCGGCAGTGGAGGCAAACCCGGACTTGTACGAGCGCACGGACGTGATCACGTCGAAGGTGTCCGCGACCGCGACGATCCGCGCTGCCAGGCTGATCTCCTCGCCCGCGAGGCCGCGCGGGTAGCCCTGCCCGTCCCAGCGCTCATGATGCTGACCGACCGCGTCGGCCCAGTCCGACAGCCAGTCGCGGAGCGGCACGACCAACGACTCACCGATCTCCGGATGCCCGCGCAAGACCTGCCACTCCTCGTCGGTGGGACGGCCCGGCTTGGTCAGGATCGGCGCCGGCACTCCGAGCTTTCCAACGTCGTGGAGCAGAGCCGCCCAGTTGAGGAGATCGAGCTCGTCGGAGCCGAGATGCAGCTCGCGCCCGATCATCTGGGCGTATGCGCGGACACGCTCGGAATGACCCCGCGTCAGGCTGTCGTGCCCGTCGAGCTCCCTTGCGAGCGCCAGAAGCCTCTGCGCGGCGCCGACCGAAGTCGAGTCGCCGTGCGCCGCGGACGCTGCGATCCGCTCCTGCAACGACGCTGTCGTGCCGGTCTTGAGCGCCATTCGAAACCGCGACGGCGCAGCATCTGGAAACACGAGCGACAGCTTGTAGAGCGTCGCCAACGGCAACAGACGTCGCGTGCTTCGCTCGATTGCGATCAGGACAAGCGTCGCTGCCGCGCTCATCAACACCCACCACGAGATGAAGAGAGCGAACGACCCGGTCGGCACCGCGACCACGCAGCTTGCGAAATGCACGAAGACGATCGAACCGGCGATCGGAGCGACAAACACGAGCACGCGAACGAGCGCCGCCTGCACCGGCCGGCCCTCCCACCGTTGTGTCGATTCGGTAACCAAATGTCCTCAGCTGATCGCTCAACTGAGCTATCGACCCCGAGCACACCACGCCTTAACGACCATCGCTTACCGGCAGAGCGGACAGGCCGCCCAACCACCGACCAGGCAGGGGCAGTGAGCGTTGCAATGAGATCGCGCGCGCTGCTCGTCGTCCAGATCGAGGTCGGCTCACGTGGGAGGACTTGCAGCGCAAAAGCCGGAGCTGGCGGCTCGCTCGTCGCTACCGCACGCCGAGGACCTCGAGCGACCTTGGCCTAGGAGAGGATGTTGACGGCGCGCGCGGCGACAAGGAGAACGGTGATCGCCGAGAGCGTCGATTCGGCGGTCATCAGTGCTTTGGCGGGGCGGGTGAGTGGCATCGCGTCGGTCGGGCTGAACGCGATCGAGTTCGTAAACGACACGTAGAAGTAATCCCAGAGACGAGGTGCCCACCCCTCCCGTGCCAGCTCGGCATTCTCGTCCTGTGGGAACTGGAAGTCGGGCTGGCGAGGTCCTTGCTCGAGCGCGCGAGCTACGGGGCCACCGCAGTCGAGCTCCCAGAACGCGAGTCCGAACGCGACGACGTCGGTAAACCAGATCACTCCACCGCTGACGAGCAGCTGCCGCCCCGTGATCTGCCCGCCCGATTCAGCGACTAGCGAAGCGACGAGCACGAGCACACCTAGAACGTTGACGATCCAGACGACCGTGAGCAGCGCGATCACGATCTCGCGCCGGCGATTGTGCCGCACGAGCCGGCCCAGGCCGAGGAGCAGTGTCAGTGAAAGAACGAGATACGGGACAGCTGCGACCAGCCAGATCCACCACAGCTGCCGCTCGAGCAGCTCCCAGTTGGCGTGGCGGCTTGCCAGCGCCAGCAGAACGAGGACACCGCCGGCGACGAGCGCGAACGGTGCCGCCTCGTCCCGCGCCTCCCGGACTGCCAAGAGAATACGGTCCGGATCGGTCGAGCCCGACGTGGAGTCTGCTGATGCGCGACCCTCGGCCATCGTCCGCCAGCATGGACGCGCCACCGGACAGGCTCGCGAATAGCCGCAACTGCGGTGAGTTCCGGTACGTGGCCTCGGGCCAGCAATGCATCGCACCGTTGACATATACTGATATAGGAATATTATTGGGGAGATGGCGCGAGCGGCGACGACAGCCGATGCATTCAACGCCGTGGCTGAGCCGCGAAGGCGACAGATACTGGACGCCCTCACCGGTGGGGAGCGCCCCGTCAACGATCTCGTGCGCCTGCTCGGCGTGGCTCAACCACAGGTCTCGAAGCACCTTCGGGTGCTGCGGGAGGTGGGGGCGGTTCACGTGCGCGAGGAAGGCCGGCAGCGGTTGTACCGATTGAACGGCCGCGCGCTCAAGCCGATCCACGACTGGGTGAAGGGGTACGAGCGTTCTTGGGCGGAGCGGTTCGAGCAGCTGGACGCCGTGCTGGAGGAGCTCAAACAGATGGAGGGTGATGGCAGTGGCAACTAGCAGGACGGCGACCGTGACGCTCCCGACAGACGAGCAGATCCTCATCACGAGGGAGTTCGACGCACCCAGGCATCTGGTCTACGAGGCGTGGACGACGCCCGCTCTGGTCAAGCGCTGGTGGCACGCCGACCGCGGCGAGGCGACGGTCGTCGAGATCGACCTACAGGTTGGGGGAAAGTGGCGATACGTCATGGTGACGAACGATGGATTCGAAGTTGCCTTCCACGGCCAGTACCACGAGATCGTGCCAAACGAGCGGATCGTCTCCACAGAGGTCTACGAGGGCATCCCGAACGCCGAAGAGCACGCCGCGCTGAACACGCTCACGCTCACAGAGGAAGGCGGGCGGACGACCCTGACCGTCCTCGTCGAGCACCCGACCAAAGAGGGTCGCGACGCACACATCAACTCCGGCATGGAGGACGGCATGCAGGACGCGATGCGCCTCCTCGATCAGGTCGCGAGCACACTCGGCTGAACGGCACGCGCTGCTCGTTCACCATCGGCCTCGGGATCACCGACGCGCCACCCGGTTCGTATCGCGGCACCCACCTCGTCGTCACAGACATCGAGGTTGCACGCAGCGTCGAGGTGAGCGAGGTCCGGCACCTGGGGCCAAGCGGATGGAAACCTGGCCCCGACCCGGAACGACGCAACTACGGCTCCTTCGCCGACTTCAGCGATCCCGATGGCAACACGTGGGTCCTGCAAGAAGTCAACCGAGGCGAGCGATAGCCGGACGCCCCAGGGTCAGGCACGAGCAGCGCGAGCTTCACGTGCTTGGACGCTTAGCCAGGCCGCACACGCCTACGTCCACGCCAACCCGTGCCTGGCTTCAGCCAGGCACCACCGGCCGCGCGCCCAAGGCGGCGCTCCGGACAACTTCCCGCAACGCGTCCCGCTTCGCGAGTGCACGAGGAAGGGAGGCGCGCCACGCTCGATCGTCGCGTCCTGGTAGACAACCCACAAGGCTCACATACCGCCAAGTCTGCAAAAGACGATGCGCATAGTGCCGCTGAAGCCAGGCACGAACTCGGCGCCTTTGTGCCTGGCTGAAGCGTTCCAGGCCCAGCAGCTCGGCCGTCCCCCCCGACCCCACCAAAGCGCAAGCCTACGGACGGCCGGCCAACACGTGCCTGGCTTCAGCCAGGCACCACCCGCCGAACGGAGAGCGCGTCCGCTCAGCCCGCTACGACGAGTCCGTCCAGGCAAACGGTAGGTCTCAATCTTCGACGGCGGCCTACCGGGTCACTCGAGTGCCGCCAGCGCCCGGTCGAGTCGCTGGCGAGTTGTGAGCACACCTTCGAACAGGTCGCCATCGCGGCGGACCCGTTCGAGCACCGTCGTCATCGTGAAGGCCGCGGGGTCGAGCTCCTTGCTCACCTCCGACCACGCCAAAGGAGTCGAGACCGGCGCGCCCGCCTTGGGTCGTACCGAGTAGGCCGAGGCGATAGTCTTGCCGGCCCCGTTCTGGTTGACGTCGATCAGCACACCCTGTCGCTTCGATTTCGCCCACTGTGTCGTGACGAGCCCGGGATTCGTGCGTTCCAGGGCACCTGCGACGATCTCCGCGAAGCGCCGCGTGTCCTCGAAGCTCGCGCGCCTCTCGATCGGGACGAGCACGTGCATGCCGTCCGAGCCACTCGTCTTTGCGAAGGACGCAAGCCCGAGTGCGTCGAGGGCGTCGCCGACTAGACGAGCGACCTCCACGGTTTCGGCCCAACCAACGTCAGGGGACGGATCCAGGTCGAACAGGACGAAGTCTGGTCTCGCGGGACGGTCGATGCGCGAGTACCAGGCATTCATGTCGATGCAGCCCATGTTCACGACCCAAAGCAGAGCAAGCTCTTCGTTCACGAGCGGCGCCTCGATCCATCGCTGTTCGCGTCGAGATTCGCGAGTTGTCACCTGGACGCGATGCCGAGGTATCCAGGCCGGCATGTGCTTGGGCGCGTCCTTCTGGAAGAACGCCTTGCCAAAAGCCCCATCTGGATAGCGACGCATCGTAAAGGGCCGGTTGCGCAGGTGCGGAAGCAGCACGGGCGCAACCTCGCGGTAGTAGGTGAGCAGGTCGCCCTTGGTGATCTGCTCGTCGGGCCAGAACAGCTTGTCGAGGTTGGACAGCTTGACCACGCGCCGCCCGCGTCTGAGCTCAGCGGGAAGGGCTGCGTCGATTGGAACCTCCGGCTGCACCTGCTCCGCCGGCTTGTCGGCGCGTAGACCTTGAAAGGACGGTGCCCGCAGCCGACCGTCATGTGTCCACTCGACGAACTCGACCTCGCAGACCAGTTCCGGCTCGACCCAGCTGACGTCAGACTTGCGCACCTTCGGCATCTTCGGTACCGACGCAAACGGAGAATTGGGTCTCTCCAGGGTACGGAGCTTCGCGAGAAGCTCATCGATCGCTGAGTCTGTGAAGCCGGTGCCGCAATTGCCGACGTAGGCGAGCTCACCGTCCCGGTGGACGCCAAGGACAAGCGCGCCGAAGCGGCCGGCGCGTCGCCCGCTCCCCCTCGTCCAGCCGCAGATGACGAACTCCTGCCGATCGTGTGTCTTCACCTTGAGCCAGTCGCGGCTTCGCTTCCCCTCCGCATACGACGATGAATCACGCTTGGCGATCACGCCCTCGAGCATCTGCTCGCGCACCGCCGCGAGAAGTGCGCGGCCGTCGTCGAAGCTCTCCGAGAGACGAACAATCCGACCTGCCTTGACGAGCAGTTCGTCAAGCCGAGAACGGCGCTCGATCAGTGGCCGACCGGTCAGTAGCTCGCCGTCGACCTCGAGAACGTCGAAGACGGCGTAGATCAGAGCACTTGCGGGCTTGCCCTGCTGGAGAGCGGAGAAGCTCGGCCGGCCCTGCTCGTCGAGCGCGCAGACCTCCCCGTCTACAACGCAGTCCGTCCCGCGAACCGCATTGAAAAGCGCGCGGGCAACCCCTGGAAAGCGCTGCGTCAGGTCGTTCTGGTTCCGGCTGACCAGTTGCGCCTCCCCGCCGCGCACGTAGCCGAGGGCGCGGTAGCCATCCCACTTGACTTCGTAGCGCCACCCTGCGCCCTCGGGCAGGTCGCGGGCGAGCGTCGCGAGCATTGGCGAATGCTCGCGACGCTCACCGGTCGTAGGATTCGAATCGTCGCGCTTGCGCATCAGGAGCCAATTCTTCTCCTCTCCGGACAGCCTCGCGGGCACCAACGCCCAGATACCGTCCAGGCGCTCTCCATGGAGCCGCACCGTCAAGCCGCCATCGCGCTTCTCCTCGACAAGCTCGTACGTGCCGTTGTCCCAGATCTCGACGGTTCCCGCACCGTAACTCCCCTTCGGGATCTCACCCTCGAAGCGCGCGTACTCAACTGGATGATCCTCTACGTGAACGGCTAGATGGCGGAGACCCGGCTCCATGGGAACGCCCTTGGGGACAGCCCATGAGACGAGCACTCCGTCGCGCTCCAGCCTGAAGTCGTAGTGGAGGCTACGAGCCTGATGGCGCTGAACGACAAACCTTCGGGTGCCCGCCTCCGCCTCGCCGCCCGCGAACGGCTCGGGCGTACGGCCCCGGTCCCTCTTGCGCTCGTACTCCCGAAGCTTGCCCGGAGTCACAGGCGATGATTCCCGGGCGGCAGGGACGCGAAACGGCTGTCAACAGCGACGGGCTGACCGGAGACGTGGTGTCGCAACCGGTCGACGAGCTCGCGCTGGGCCGGATTGACCTTCTCGCACGCGGTTTCGGCGTCGAACCAGCCCGCACGATCCACCTCCGGAAACTCGCGCATTTCGCCAGAACGAGGCGGCCACTCGAGCACGAACGTGTTGCTCCGAATCGCGGCTGCGTCCACGTTGGCGGCAACGGCCCAGGCATGCACGACCTTGCCGCCGCGCTGCCGAACTGCACCCAATTCGACCAACCCGGCACGCTCGGCCGAGCCAAGCACGATCCCGGTCTCCTCCTCGAGCTCGCGGACGGCAACCTCAACCGGCACTTCCCCCAACTCGACTTCCCCCTTGGGCACAGACCAAGCTCCCAGATCCCTCGCAGCCCACAGGGGGCCACCCGGATGCACGAGGAACACTTCCAGCCGGCCGTCCACGACCCGAAACAGCAACACTCCAGCACTCTCGCGGGCCATCCTGGCTCCTTCCGGCGCTCGCGCCTTCACCTACGGGCAGGCTATCCTCCGCAACTGCGCACGACCAATTAGGGTCCCAGCGATCCGCACTGCGAAACGACGGACGGCCTCCTCGAGGCCGGAGCGCCGTTAGGGACGCCCGTACGCCCCACTCGCCCCGTGGCGAGTCCGGCAGTTCGTGGTGTTGGCAGCGAACTGCACGCTGCCGCCCGGCCCGGTGACGCACTCGCCGCGAGCGCGATGCCGTCCACGATGTCGGACCAAAGCCGTCGAGAGCAGCGACCAGAGCACCACGGTAGTCGCGACTTCCGCCGTCGCCCGACCGTGCTGGGCGGCGTCTGAAGTCGTTGGGTCTACAGCCTTGCAACCTGCAACAATCGGACAATCAAGGTGTATCAAGACCCGATCCAGGGGAGGGCATGAGCATGAGTGAGACCACTATCTCGGGATTCCCAGACTGGGAGCTCGTCTATACCAACGGGGATGTTCTCAAGGTGTACGGCGTGGCTGGCGAGCGCCTCGGGATATACCGCGAGGACGCCGCCCCAGGCCGCTCTGGCCCGCGACACCTCCACGAGCGAACCGAGGAGATTCTCCTCGTCACCGAAGGCGAGGTCGACTTCACTGTCGGCGATGAGAAGCGCACGCTCGGACCCGGCGAGGTTGCGCATGTACCGCCAGGGACCTGGCACGAGCTGTACACCGAGAACGGCGCGACGTACTACCTGCTCTTCTCGCCTGGTCAAGCCCATGGCGACTTCGTCCTCGCCGACCCGGACGGCCCGGGCTTCTGACCTTCGCGAGCGGCGCCGGGCGAGCTGCCAATGGCACGCTGATGGGCTTGCGGGCTCGTCTACCGCTCCCATCGACAACGCAGTCTTATCCGGCCGGTGGGCCGGCAGGAAGGGAGCACAGGCGATGGCACGAGACGAGGCGGAGCGCGTTGGCGGTGAGATATGCCGAGGAGAGATCCGGAGGAGCTTTGGGGCTGGGCGGAACTGCCTGGGCGGAACTGCTGGTGGAGCGGGCGCGTGAGGACGGTGTTTGACCGGTGACGGCAGGCTGTTGACGGAGCTGACGCGACAGGTGCTGCAGACCGGCCTGGATGTCGAGATGGATCACGGTCGGAGCGTCGACCCCGCTGTGTGAGCGTCATTGAGGCACAGGGAAGGCTGGTTCAGACGCGCTAGCAGCGCGGGTGACGAGTGCACGCCCCACACCCGAAGGCTGGATGACCCGCTGATGCGCACCATGGCCCCAGATGGGTCACGAGTGCGGTTACCTCACCGTGACACTCTGCGAGTGTGTGGTGGGTACTTGGGGCAATGGCAATGATTACGTCGCCAAGCTTGATCTGCCATGTCCATTCCTGGCTGTCGTAGGTAGCTGGATCTAGCTCAATCAGCCGGAATGTAATCACGCACCCAACATACCCGCACCGTGAGACTTCCAAACTCGGCGCATTTCCTAGGCTCAGGCCGACATGATATAAAGCGACTAAGATTTTATGATAGTGTATTACGAATATAGTCGATTGACAAGGAGGGAGCCGACATGGCCACTCTTGTACGTTGGGAGCCGTTCCGGGAGCTTGCGTCTCTACAGGGCGAGCTCAGCCGGTTTTGGAATGGCGTTGAAGGTTCGCCACGCGGGGCTCAGAACTGGGCTCCACCGCTCGATGTCTGGGAAACCGCTGGCGAGTTCGTCTACGCCTTCGACCTGCCAGGCGTTCCTGAGGACGCAATCTCCCTAGAGGTTCAGGACGACACACTGACCGTGACGGCTGAGCGTGGAAAGCCCAACGGCGACGATGATGGGTACATCCGTTCAGAGCGCCGGCACGGCACGATCAGCCGCGCGGTAGGACTGCCGCAAGGTGCGGACGACGCTAAGATCGCCGCTAGCTACGCCAATGGCGTCCTCGAAGTGCACGTCCCTAAGCCCGAGGAGCCAAAGCCCAGGCGAATCCAGCTCGCAGTCAACAGCGCGCCCGCAGACATCGAGGGCGACACAACGCACGCGAGTTGACGTTCTTCCACGCGCATGGTGGCGGTTTGGGAGACATCCTGCCGCCACCATCGCGCTGGCCCTGCCAGAGGATCGGCTCCGAGGTAAGTTGAGCAATTGGCGAGCAGTGAGCGATGGGCACGGACACTTTCTGACGCCAGTTGAACACGATCCCGAACAGGCCCAAGACTGGGCAGACAAGCATTCCGAGGACGGCTAGCCACACCCATAACAAGATCAGCGTCGCCAGATAACCGATGCTGGTGTGGGTCGTTCATCAGAGCTGAGGTTAGGAGGGTCGCGATCGACCCGAATAGGATGAACAGGCCGATCCCGAACGTCCACCGCACACTGGTCGGCTGTGCCGACAGGATTCCTCTCACTGCGGTGGAGTCTGGTCGGTTGGTCGCCCGCTAGGGCTCCGCGGGCCGCGTCGACCGCGAGCGGCCGCGAGTCCTACGCCGACGGCTCCTACGAGCAGACCGGTGATAATGGCCCAGTTGGTGAACTAATCGTCCCAGGATTCGTCGCACCGCACACTGCAGTGCTCGTCGTGAAACAGGCCGATCAATAAACCAATCAGGCCCCCAGCCAGGGAGCCAGCGGCGACCAACAGCGAGACAAGGAGCAGCCGTTTCAGAACGTGCATCTCAACGTCATCGCGCGGCGAGTCTATCGCGCTCCGCTCTAGCCCAAACGCCCCGTAACCCACTCACCGCGCTGCTTGCCCAGGCGCAGTTGCTGGCCCGCTCCAGCCCAGACGTCCGATTGGGTCTACGCCGCGCTGGCTTCCCTGGTTTCCAGATTAGATCGAGGTCTGCTCCAAGTTCTTGGAGAACCTGGAGCACCCGTTCCACTTCCGGGTAGGTGAGATCCGCACCAACACGACCAAGTTGCGCATCGTCGAACTGGAGCCGAGCATGGCGCCTGTTCCTGGGCCAATGACCTCTCCCGAAACGTCTGAGAACCGCATCGTTGCTACCGGCGGGTGAGCTCTGGAGGAGAGCGGTTTCCGTGCGCACACGTCTTGGTTACGAGCACGTCTTGTTTCTGAAGGTCGCCGCAGCGGCGCAAGCCCATTCTGGCGGCCAACTGTGATGCACTTCTCACGTCTCACAGATCACCGTGCGGCAAACATGCCAATGGATGCCGAGCTAAGACTATGGGCGACGCGTCCGATTGGACGAAAGGGTATGTCAGCCGCTACAGCAGGACGGGGCGGATGCCCAGCCTCGAGGAGGCCCGCGCCGATCTCTGCAACTTGCCGATCCAGTTGCGGGCGGCCGCCGCTCGTGCGCTAGTGGCGGACGGGTCGCTCGACCCTCTGTGTGCTCTTTCGCTCGCAGCCTTCGGGATTTGGGCCGTGGAACCAGAAGACCCGTGACTCGCTACCGGCAAAACGCCGTGTATCCGGAGGGGGTGTGAACGAAGCCGTTCGCAGGCTTCGGAGACCCGCAGTCGTTTTTTTCTCCTTCTGAGATCGGGAATCGGGACGGTAACGCTCTTGGCCTCGTCGCTGAATTGGCCTGGTCGCTGAAATCTAAGGGCGCAATCACAACTGAGAGCGACCCTGAAGAAGGGGCTGATCAACCACCGCTCCTGGCCGACGAAGGCCGAACTCCGCACCGAGGTCCACGACGTCGAAGTCTTCTACAACCGCGAACACCACCAGGACAGAGGTACTCAACCTCGTGGGCCACGCTGGCCGGGTTCTCAACAATCGAGCAATCGTTTATATGCTTGGCGTGAGGTGTATGTGACGCGGATTTATACGGGCGACGATGGACGCTCGCACTTCGAGGATCTCTGCGTGCCGTCGACGTCCAGCTACCCGCCCGCGTTCTTCGCGGCGACGCTTCCTGTTCGCACGGCCCTACTCCTCGAGACCGAGAAGGAGGCCGAGGTCGGCCGGCACAATGCGCCGCGGCGTCAGCTCGTGGTCAATCTCTCCGGCACGTGCATCATCGAATGCGCTCACGAGACCCGTGTGTTCGGACCGGGCGAGATTCGGTTGGCGGACGACATGACCGGAGAAGGCCATGTCACAACCGTGCTCGACGACGTACGTGCGCTCGTGTTGCCACTTGCGGACGAACTCGACATCTCCGAGTGGGAACGACGCCAGTAGTTGCCTGTGGCATGTACTGTGGGCGTTCGCTCCGGCCCGGACCAGATCAACGATTCAGCTGACGGGAACCGACGACACGCAAGCGCCGTAGGTAGATCGAACCGTGTGCCGAGGGCGCAAGAGTTCGGCTTCCTGCTGTCGCCCAACAAGAATTTGCCCTGAGGCGCATGATGTCGCTCGGCGGCTGTGCATGCCTAGCTCGCCACCCGCGAACTACCCCGGCTCACTCTCGAGGGCGCACTCGGGCTCGTGGCGCTCTACGCGGAGACGGGTTCGCCGAAGGCCGAGCGAGTCGCTCTGCGGTGGTTCAGGTGCTCGAGGCGTCGAGCAGGCGATCGTCGAGGAGGCGCTCGCCAACCAGACCACGGCTGCCGGATGATCGGCGCCTCGAGCCGCCGCGGTCGTGGACGTCACGACGTCACCTTATGACGTGGAGGGGCTTCGAAGCCCCTCCACGTCATAAGCTTCCGCTAGGGGCGGTCCCAGAGTTGATCCATGAACGTGAGGATGTCGTTCACGGACTTCTGCCCGGTGAAGAGACCCGGGATCTGTTGGATGAACTGCGGGATGTACATGCCCTTGTCCGGGCGAGGCCAGGAGGTCGGGAGCGTGATCTGCGCCTTGCCTGACGTGATCAGCTTCGCCTGGCTAGTTAACTCAGGCGGCAGGTTGCCCTTGCGCATGTCCTCGGGAGCGATCGCATTCGCGACCTTGGCCCAAAGCGCGTTCTGCGCCGGCCGGGCGACGAAGTTGATGAATGTCTTCGCCTCCTTCGGATGCTCCGTCGCCTTGTTCGCGTAATGGGTCGAGGGCAGACGGCCGTAGTCATGGCTCTCGACCTCGTGGTAGACGGCTGGTAGACGGAAGCCCTGTTTCCGCGCGCCTGCGAGCGAATCCGACTGGTCACAAACGCCTTTCCCAAGCGGTTTGCGACAAGTGCCCCCGGCATGAATCGAACATGCGCACGCGGTTTAGGAAACCACTGCTCTATCCACTGAGCTACGGGGGCGGGCCGGCCAAGCGTAGCGCCCTGGTGCGGGCGGGCGGCGCGGGCGGAGGCTAGCCGCGCGGCGCCCGGAAGTGCGCGGTGAGGCTCGACTTCCGGCCGTAGGGGTCGATCGCGATGATCTTAAGCGTGTAGCGGCCCGTCCCCCGGAGCGTGCGGTCGGGGACGCGCAGGCGCACCGGGAGAGCGCCCGGCTGCAGCTGGAGCGCCTGGATCGTCTTCGTGGGCAACCCCTTCACCCACCAGCCTAGGCGGCTGCCCTTGGGCGTGACGGCGATGCGGACCCCGCTCGGCGTCGTGATGCTCGCGTAGAGGTGCGCCTGCGTATCGATCGCGAACCGGCCCAGCACGACTACGTGTCGGTCGGAGCGAGCGGACGCGCTGATCTCTGTTACGAGCGTCAGGCGCGGACGGGTCGCGGCGACGAAGCGCGGGTCGCCCCACTTGTGCGCGGCGAAGAGTGCTACGCGGCCCGCAACGCGCGTGAGGACGTGCATGCCGCCTGCGGGGTCGCGATAGACACCTGAGCTCTGGTCTGCCGGCAGCGCTGGAGCCTGGAGCTCCGCGAGCGGACGCCAGGTTCCCGACACCGGCAGAAAGCCGGCGACGACGTCGTCGCCGCGCGGCGCGTATTGCACATCGATCGGCCACTCGAGCGGGCTCGACCCGCCGGTTGTCAATGAAACGGCCGTCCCGCGAACGGCCAACCGACTGACCGAGTCCGCGAGCGTCACCGTCTGACTTACGGGCACGGCTCCCGGCTGCCACACGGCGGTCGCCGTCGTGAGCGGTGTCGTCACAGCACCCGCCTGACCAGCTTGTGCAGCGAGCGAGCCAACTGCTGCCGCCGGGATCGCCGCCGACGCGATCGCCGCAGTCGCGGCCGACGACGCAGACTGCGTTCCGCCCCGCCCTGTGGCGGTGACGACGAGCTGGATCGAGGCACCGAGATCGCCCGGCGTGAGTATGTAGGTCGTGCCGCCTGCGCCTGCGATTGCCTCGCACACGTTCGGGGTCAGGCAGCGCCGCCACTGGTAGCCGAACGTCGTCGGCGCGCCCGTCCACGCACCGGCAAGGCCGGTGAGCGTCTGTCCTACGACCGTCGTACCTTGCACTGCCGGGAGCACCCGTGCGACCGGCGCCGTGCCGGCCGGCGCGCCCCCAGCTGCGACAGCGAGCGTCGGCAACGACGCCGCAGCCAAGGCGACACCCGTCGTTCCTTGTGCGGTCGTCGTGACGGCGATCGCGCGTCCCACGTCGGCGGCGACGGGCCGGTAGGTGGCCCCCGTCGCGCCTGGGATCGGAGCGCACGCCGCGCCGACCGCGTCGCAGCGCTGCCACTGGTAGGCAAACGAGACCGGCTTGGCGCCCGTCCAGCGGCCAGGCCGCACCGCGAGCAGCGTCCCTCGTTGGGGAGTACCGACGACCGTCGGTCTCGACGTCGAGATGGGCGAGCCCTGCGGATACGGCGGGATCAGCACCGGGGCGAGGGTCGGCCCGTTGAAACGGTTTGCGTCCACGCAACCCGCAATTCCCGGAATCCGCGCACAGCTCGTCCACTGCCAGAATGTCCAACCAAGCGCTGCCCAGCTACCGCCAGGCAGGATCGGCAGCGTCTCCTTTGTCCAGTGGGCGATCCAGAGGCGGTTGCCGTTCGTCGCGAAGGTCGACGTGTCGCCCAGCCGCTCCTTCCAGAAGCTGGGCGACACGTAGATCGTCGAGTCGAGACCGGTGCGCGCCTCGACCTCGTCGACCCAAGCCTGGGCCCACAGGGTCAGCCGTGCGACCGAAAGCCCGCCCGTGCGCTCGAGGTCGAGTACGGGCGTCAGGTCGCCGGCGGCAGGCTGGGCGACCGAGAGAAAATAGTCGGCCTGTGCCACTGCGCTTGCGACGGCCGCTGCGTCGGACGTGCCGGACGGCTGCGCGAAGTGGTACGCGCCGAAGCGCAGCCCGATCCCGCGCGCGCCCTCGCGGTTGAGGGGATACGTGACATCCGAGAACGTCGTGCTCTCGCTTGCCTTCGCGAACACGAAGGAGTGCCCGGATCCCGCGACCGAGAGCCAGTCGATCTGGTGCTGCCAGTTCGAGACGTCGATGCCCGTCAAGGGCTGCGCATTTGCCGCCCCGGCGAGGCACCCCATCGCCGTAATGGTCGCCAGGGCGCGGAATGCGCGCCTGATCCACGCTTTACGGTGCGAAGTCGACGATCGCATCTCCATTGGACATCACGCTAGCGGCGCCCTATGAGCACCTTGTAAGAGCTCCTTTCGGAATCCTGTCGCCACCAGCTCGACAGCCTCGCGCACGAGCTCGGGGCTCGTGCCGATGTTTAGCCGCGCAAACGTCGATCAGGAAACCACGAACGTCTGCTTGCCGAGCAGCGGAGCGTACTGCGCGTCGGAGCGCTTTCGCAGGCCGGGCCAGACGTACCAGGTGTAGACGCCTGGGCGGAGCGTCTGCCAGTCACCCTCATAGATCCAGCCTCGCGCGATCTGGAGCTGTGTCGAGACCGGCCAGGCCGAGAGCACCTTGCGCGATCCGCGATAGAGCTGGACGTTGAAATAGCTGGCATCGCTAAAGCGACTCCAGCGCAGGAGCGGCGGCACCTTCACACGGGCCCCGTTCGCCGGCGAGCCGACGAACGGCGGCATCGGCGTTGCGTCGAGCAGGATCTCGCGGGACACGTTGCCGATCTCGTCGACCGTCGTGAGCGAGAGGTGGACACTGACGCCGTTGCGCAGGCCGAGCAGCGTCGTTCCCGTGCCTACTCCGCGGAACACCACACGTGGAGACGTCCTCCCGGCGGCGGCCCTTACGATCACTTCGCTCCCGCTTGCGGCAGGCTCCTGCCACGTGAGCCGGACGAGTCGATCGCCCGCCATTACGCGAACGCGCTTGGGAGATGGCGGCGGCCGCAACGACGCGACGGTGACCGGCGGCGCCAGGACCGTCCACGTGAAGGCGGCAACCGTCCCGGGTCCCTCAACCGCATCGACGGCCCGCACCTCGAAGACATGACGGCCGATCGACAGCCCGGTGAGCGTCACAGGCGAGAGGCACGACGTGAAGACACCGTCGTCGGTGCGGCACTCGACGGTACTGCTCGTCGACGACGGAAGGAACGTGAACGTGGCGCGGGACGAGGCGCTCTCGGCCCCCGGAATCCCCGTAAGCGACACGGTCGGTGACGCCGCCTGCGCGACTGCCGCGATTGCGAAAGAGGCGAGCACAGCCACTAATACGAACGCCGGTCGGAGTCCTCGGGACCTCAGGAGGTGCTCCCGAGCAGGACGTTGACCAGTGCGCCGACAGCGATGGCGAGCCCGACGATGGCGATCAACGGGCGCCGGGTCGCGATGACCGTCCCCGCTGTGCCGGCTCTCAGCAGCATCGAGCCTGGCAGGAAGGCGATCCCGAGCAAGACCAGGCTCAGCAGGAGGCCGAGGTTCTGAGCCGTCGTCGCCCCGGAGCCGCCGGCGATCCGATCCGACGTGCGGGACGAGACGGGGACGGCGTCGACGATGCTCGCAGCGACCGGGGGCTCAGCAGTCGCGACCCCTGCGGTTGCGCCTCGGGCAGCTCCGCTCGTCGTCGCTCCCGCTAGCGGAGCCGGCGCACTCGGCGGCGGCGAGGGCGCGGGAGGCGCCGGTGGCGACGCACCCGCGGGGGCGGGGTCGGGCGCCGGGTCGGGCGAAGGGGCGGCCGCAGCCGGCGCGGCGCCGATGAGCGTCAGAAGCACGATGCAGCAACAGGCGCTGCTCGCGGCGCGACTCGTCACCCGTCCACTCGTTGCCCCCAGCATCAGACTGCGGAATTCTAGGGCGCCCCCCGGGCGTCACCGCTCGCGCGGCGACCAGCTGAACCTCCGTGTCGCCACGAGCGCGCCGGCAATGCCCCAGGCCGCGAGAATCGCAATCGCGCCAGGGTCGGTCGAAATCGACTCGTCGCGCAGGTAGACGTCCTTGAGAATGTCGATCAGATAGGTCAGCGGCAGCACGTCGGCGATTGCCTGAAGCACCTCCGGATATCCGCGGGTTGGGCCGAACGAGCCGGAGAGAAACGCCATCGGCAGCAACAGGAGGTTCACGACGGCCGACGCTCCCTCGGAGGAGCGGATCAGCGACGCCGTCCCGAAACCCATGCCCGCGAAAGCTACGACGCCAAGCAGGAGCGCAAGCAGGAAGTCGGGCCAGCGCTTTGGTCCGTGGGCGTCGAAGAACGCAAGTCCGAGCGCAAGCGTGACGAGCATCTGGAGCAGGAACACGATCAGCGTGCTCGTCGTCATCGCCGCGAGGTAGGCGCCGGGAGTGATCGGTGTCGCGCGCACCCGCTTGAGCAGTCCGTTCTCCCGGCGGATCACGAGCGTGATCGCAAGACCGGCGAAGGCTGTATTCGCACAGCCGTAGCCGAGGAGGCCGACGAGCAGCGCATCGGCGGCGCGGAAGCCATCGACGCGACCCGTGTACACGGCTGCGAGCAGGAGGTAGAGCAGCGGCGGGAAGACGAAGACGAAGCCCGCCGACTCACGGTTCCGCCAGAAGAGGAGCTGCTGGGTGCGCAGCTCGTGCACGAAGAGCCTCGCCTGGCCCGATCGCCCGCTCATGGGCCGTCGCCCTCGGCGTCGACGAGCTCGAGGTAGATGTCCTCGAGCGTCGGCCGGCGTACCTCGAGCCCTTCGAGCTCCCGTCCCTCGGCCGCTGCGGCTCCTGTGATCTCCGCGAGCAGGCGGGTCGGCTCGTCGGTCGTCACGACGACGTCCTCGCCATTCTCCCGGTAGCGGATCTCTACCTTGGGAGCGCTTCCGATCAGCTCGGCCGTCGTTCCGATCTGCGCGACGAGCCCGTTGCGGATCACGGCAACGCGGTCCGCGAGCTGCTGAGCTTCGTCGAGGTAGTGGGTCGTAAGTAGGATCGTTTTCCCCATCGACCTCAGCTCCCGCACCATCTCCCAGGCCGCCCGCCGCGCCGCGGGGTCGAATCCGGTCGTCGGCTCGTCGAGGAAGACGATCTCCGGATCGCCGACGAGCGCGAGACCGAGGTCGAGTCGCCGCTTCTGTCCGCCCGAGAGCGTCTTGATTCGCGCGCCAGCCTTCTCCTCGAGCCCGACGATCGAGATCACCTCGTCGATGTCGCGCGGCTTCGCGTAGTAGCCCGCGAAGACGCGGTGCACCTCGCGGACGGTGAGCGCGGCTGGAAGCTCGGAGTGCTGGAGTACGACCCCGATCCGCTCGCGGAGACCAGCGCCGGCGCGCCAGGGATCGTGACCTAGCACCTCAACCCTTCCGCCGTCGCGATCGCGGTAGCCCTCGAGGATCTCGACCGTCGTCGTCTTACCGGCCCCGTTCGGGCCGAGCAGCCCGAAGACTTCTCCGTGCTCGACGGAGAACGAGATGCCACGGAGTGCACGAACATCGCCGTAGCTCTTGCTTAGGTCGGTGACCAGGATCGCAGGCATGCGCTCGCGGTCTACCAGAGATGGGCGTTGCCTCGGACGATCTCCCGTCAGATGTCGAGCGTGATCTCGGCCACGCCGCCAGGCGAGAAGCCCGGATCCTGCCCCGTCAGCGCGAGCGCGATCTCCGAGCAGTCAGGCTGATGGCCAACCGTCGCGACGGGCTGTGCGCCTACTGCGGCGACGATCGCGATAACTGCCTCCGCGTCGGCCCCTGGTGCGAGGCGGTCGTCGACACGGAGCTCGGCCCCTGCTGCACGGGCGATCGCCTGTGCAGTCTGGCGCGCCCGTAGGAGCGGGCTCGTGACGACGACGACAGGGGGGGTCGGGTGGGCCGCAAGTCGCAAGCCCAGAGCCCGCGCCTGTCGCTCACCCTCCTTCGTGAGCGGCCGTAGCTCGTCGGGGTCGCCCGGGCGGGCCTTCGCGTGGCGGACGACGAACAGACGCATCGTCCGAGAATAGGCGCTCCGGGTGAGTAGAGTGGCGCCGTGGCCGGGTACCGATACGTCGTGGTCGACGTGTTCACCGACACGCCTCTGCAGGGCAACCAACTCGCGGTCTTCACGGATGCGCGCTCGATCCCCGAGCAGCGGCTGCAGGCGCTCGCCCTCGAGATCGGTTTCAGCGAGACGGTGTTCGTCTTTCCTCCCGAGCACGGCGGGACGGTACGGATTCGCATCTTCACACCAAGCTCGGAGCTACCGTTCGCCGGGCATCCGACGCTCGGCACCGCATTCGTGCTCGGCACCCCGCTCCAGCGCCAGGTGATAGACGTCGAGACCGGCGGCGGCCTCGTCCCCGTCGAGCTCGAGCGGGACGAGAGCGGCCGGATCGTCTTCGGCCGGATGTCGCAGCCGATACCGACGATCGTCGGGGTGCCAGATGCCACCGGGCTGTTCGCAGCGCTCGGCGTGGATGGCTCGGCGCTGCCGGTCGAGCAGTACGACAACGGCTGTCCGCACATCTTCGTCGCCCTCGACACCGAGGAGGAGGTCGCTGCGCTGGCCCCCAACATGGCCGCCCTCGCACACGTCGATGCGATGGGCGTCAACTGCTTCGCCGGCTCAGGCGAGCGGTGGAAGACCCGGGTCTTCTCGCCGGCGGCCGGTGTCGGTGAGGACGCGGCGACCGGATCGGCGGCCGGACCGCTCGCCTGTCACCTCGCCCGCCACGGGCGGATCGCTTGGGGCGAGGAGATCCTGATCTCGCAAGGGGTCGAGATCGGCCGCCCCTCGACGCTCTATGCGCGCGCCTACGGAAACGACGGTCTGATCGATCGCGTCGAGGTCGGCGGACAGGCCGTCACCGTAGCCCGCGGCGAGTTCCGTATCCCTTAGCGCCCAAACTAGAGGCTTGCCGGTGTGCCTGCCTTCCCAATGTCAGGCACCTGCCAACGCACCAAGAGGCCGGCAGCGCGCCAAAGTTGACACCCAGCAAGTGGAGCACCTCATCACGAGACCAGCGCGCTCGAGCTTGTGCTCGAGCCGTCCCTCACCGACCTTGGCGACACGACGGCCGCCGGCAAGCGCGAGGTCAGAGCCCAAGCAGCTCCTTTGCGTAGGTGCCGCGAATGCCGGCAACCTCAGCCTCGGGCAGGCCGAGCTGGCCGACCTCCTCGATGCTCGCAAGGTAGACATCGCCGCCCTCGTAAGGGAAGTCCGTGCCGAACAGCAGCCGACCCGAACCGAAGGAGTCGACGGCGCACCGCAGCGCCGGCAAATGTCCGTGCCCAACGGTGTCGTACCACATCCTGCGCAGCAAATTGCTCGGCTTTTCCTCCAGTTTCGGGGCCAGCATGGGCGCGAGATTGTCGAGACGACGCATGACGATCGACGCCATCCCACCCAGATGGGAGTTGACGATCTTCAGGTTGGGATAGTCAGTGAGGAATCCGCTCGTCGCAAGTTGAATTGCGGCGACCGTATCCTCGATCGGAGCCCCGATCAGCCAGGTGAGCCCGTGCGGAAGATCGGGCCGCCCGAAGTCGCCGATGTGTGACCAGTCACCCGCACGGCCGAGCGGGTGAAGCAGCACAGCGGTGCCACGCCGGTCGAGCTCCTCGAACAGCGGCGCGAAGGCCGCGTGCGTCAGCGGTCTGTTGCCGAGTGACGTCGTGAGACTGATCCCACAGAAGGCCGGACGATCGAGGATGCGCTCGATCTCCGCGAGAGCCGCGTCGATGTCAGGCATCGGGACGGTCGCCAACACGGCGAACCTTCCCGGAAAGCGTGCCGCGAGCTCCTCGAGCTCGTCGTTGTGCGCCTGGGCGCAGGCCACCGCCGCGGCCGTGTCGTCGAAATACGGCAGCGCCGGTCCGGCGGAGAGCACCTGTATGCCTGCTCCCCCTCGATCCATCAGCGCGAAGCGTGCTTCAAGCTCATCGTCGCTGGTACCGACCCCCCGGCCGGCGAGTAGGCGCGCGCCGGGGTAGCCAGCATCCTCGAGCAAGCCAAGGTAGGCGCTGGTAAAGGCGTGTGCATGCATGTCAACCAGCATCGGGGCCCTCCCGTTGATCGCATCGGTTGAGATCGACCGACCTCCCATCGGAGTCTCGCACTCGCTGCTCCGATCCCGTACGAGACGATAGTACGCTCTTGCGCGTTTGCATGCAGTTGACCGCTGGTCGAACACACTGTTGAATGCACGCATGTTTCCCGGGTCGGTTTCAGAGGCCGCAATCGTCCGCGTCGCGCTGCCGACCCGGCCGTGCTGAGCGCAATGCGTTCCCGAAGCGTGCGTCACGAGAGGCGCTCGCCCGCAGCGTGCGAAGCAAGGATGACGTGAGCGCGGCTGCGCGCCCATTCGGGGTCGGGACGTTCGAGGAGCGCACCGGCGAGGTCTTTGCCGGGCTCGTCGTCGGTGACCGTGTCAACCCGCTCGAGATCGGTACGACCGTGCGTGACCTGCTCGAGGACTGGGAGCGAAGCTTCCCGCTGCTGCAGGATCTGGCAAACGAGATCGCGCCCGACGGGCCGGAGTCTCTGCCGCTAGGCGAGCTTCGGCCGCTGCCGCCGGTGCAGCCGCCCGGGCAGCTCTTCTGCGCGGGCGCAAACTATCGCGAGCACGTGGCGCAGATGCTCAGGTCGATGGACACCGATACCGGCGGATCGGGGCCCGGCGACCACCAGGCCGTGCTCGAGGCGATGGACGAGCGTCAACGGAGCGGACGTCCCTACGTGTGGGTCGCGTCTGCGAATGCGACATCGGGGGCGTTCGACGATATCGTGCTTCCCAACCGTGGCGAATTGCACGATTGGGAGCTCGAGCTCGCAGTCGTGATCGGCCGGCGCGCGCGCCATGTTCCGCGCGACCATGCCTACGAGGTCGTGGCCGGTTATACCGTCGCGAACGATCTGTCGACCCGTGACAGGATCAAGCGCCCGGACATTCCGGGTATCGGCACCGATTGGCTCGAGGGCAAGAATGCTCCAACCTTCTTTCCGATCGGCCCGTACATCGTGCCGGCAATCCACGTCGGCAAGCCGGCAGAGCTTCGCATGACGCTCCGGCTAAATGGGCAGACGATGCAGGACGCCAGCCCCGCCGACATGATTTTCGACGTCGCGCGTTTGATCGAGTACGTCTCGTCGATTCTCGAGCTTCGACCCGGAGACCTGATCCTCACCGGCTCACCGCACGGCAACGGCGGCCACCACGGACGCTTTCTCCGGGAAGGTGACGTGATCGAAGCCGAGATCACTGGGCTCGGCCGCCAGCGCAACCGCTGCGTCTCCGAGCAGCTGGGGCAACACGTGATGCCGGCAGCGCAGGGACACGACGCGTGACGAAGCCACAGAACGAGGTCTCGGTCATGAGCGAGTCGAGATTCGAGGGCGCGAGTCGCAGCACTGGCGGGGGGCGCAACGGCCAGAGCGTGGCGTTCGCACACACTCAGCTCCGGAGCGCGATCATGAACGGCGCCATCCCCCCGGGCCGGGAGATGACTCAAGTGGGGCTCGCGCGCGAGCTCGGTATCAGCCGCACGCCGCTCCGCGAGGCCGTCCGCCTCCTGGAGCACGAGGGCCTGGTCGATGCCGTGCCCAACCGCCGGATAAGAATCGCCGACTTCTCGATCGCGGATGCCGAAGGGTTGTACGCGACGCGCGTTGCACTTGAGAACGTGGCGGCGCGGATGACGGTACCGAAGTTGACACCCGAGGACTTCGCCGAGCTCGAGGGCCTCATGGCCCAGATGGACCACTATGTCCGGACGGGTGACATCGAGCGTCTCGATACTCCTCACCGCGCCTTTCATGCCCGCTTCGTGTCCGCCGCAGGGTCACGGCTCACCTCGGCGATCGCTCCGCTCTTCGACCACGCCGAGCGTTACCGCCTAGCTGCCGGCGCCGCTGCCCGGAGCCCGGAGGAGGCGTACCCTGAGCGTCGTGCGGAGCATCGAGCGATCATCGATGCGGCTGCCGCGGGCGATCCCCAAGCAACTGCCCGCTCCATCGCGATCCACTACGGCAGAACGGCCCAGCGCGTAATCACCTCGCTGGATCCACGACACGATCCTATTCTGCTGCGTACCGCCGTCGAGTCCGTAGACCCGACTGCAGTCGCAGTCCTGTGGCCGCCGCGCAATCGCTCGCGCGCAGAGGCCCGAAGAAAGGGGGCGAACCCGTGGCGATAACCGACGGGATGGATCCTGAGCTGCTTGCCGTCTTTGCCGCAGCCCCTCAGCCGGACCGCTTCGACTTCGACGTGGCGGCGTTGCGAGCGGGCTCGAAAACACGTCTCGCCCGGTTCAACCAGGCGGCGGGTAGTCCTAGGCCCGACGTGGCTCGGACCGACACGCTGGTCCCGGCCGGTCTGGATGTTCCCGAGGTTCCCGTGCGGGTCTACGAGCCCACCAGCGGGGTCGACTCGCCCCTTCCGGGAATCCTGTTCATCCATGGTGGTGGCTTCGTTGCGGGCGGAATCGAAGGGTGGGACTTCTCGTGCGAGAGGCTCGTCGTCGGCGTCAATGCTGTCGTCGTCTCAGCGGAGTATCGGTTGCCGCCCGAACATCCGTTCCCGGCCGGCATCGAGGACTGCTACGCGGCACTTCGATGGCTCTTCTCGTCGGCGAGCGAGCTCGGCGTCGACCCCGCGCGGGTCGCCGTCGTCGGCGAGAGCTCAGGTGGGGGGCTCGCGGCGGCGCTCGCACTGCTCGCCCGGGATCGCGGTGAGGTGCAGCTCGCCTTCCAGATGCCGCTTCGAGCGTGTCTCGACGACCGCCTCGAGACGGCATCGAGCCATGAGATCGTCGACCGCCGGACGTTGCATCGCCAAGCGGCGCTCGCGATGTGGGGTGCGTATCTCGGCGACTCGGCCGGCGATGCCGTTTCGCCGTACGCGGCCGCAGGCCGCGCGACCGATCTGGCGGGCCTGCCGCCGGCGTACCTTGCGGTCGGCCAACTCGACCTTGTTCGCGACGAGAACCTCGAGTATGCACGCCGGTTGATCGAGAGCGGCGTACGGACGGAATTCCATCTCCACGCCGGTGCGATTCACAACTTCGAGAACGTCGCGCCGCACGCCAGGATCAGCGCCGACTCGCTCGCGGATCAGGAGCGGGCGCTGGTGCGCGCACTTCACCCGGCGAGCTGACCACGTTGGGTCGCCCTCTCACGACTGCCAACCGGTGGGACCGCTCACGGTTCATGACGCTCGTCGCAGACGACATAGATCCAGGCTGAACGCTCGCTGCAACTGTGATCGAGCGGGGCAGCAACGGGCCGTAGCTCCAGGCAACATCGTCGAGGTCGACGTCGGGGACGTCGGCGTGCTTCGCAACACAATCGCCCTCGAACTACCTAAGAGCTCCCTCGCGACGGCCCGGCGAGCCCCGCAGACGATCGTCAGAGCGTGACGAGAACACGGCCGGACGAGCCCTCGAGACTGGCCGAGACAGCAGCATCGATCTCCTCGAGCGGGAACGAACCGCCCAGGAGCGGCGCAAGCTGGAGCCGCCCGTCGCGTAACCACGTGAACAGATCGGGGAGCAGGTTGGCCGGGCTCGTGGAGCCGTAGATCGTGCCCAGGACGACCTTTTCGCTGACGACGAGGTCAGCGAGGTCGAGCTCTGCACGTCCGCCGGCCGCCGGCAAGCCGACGATTATTGCCGAGCCGGCTATGGCGGCATGGCGAATGGCGAGCTCGGTGGTCTGCGAGCCACCTACGGCGTCGAATGTACAGTCGAATCCGTCGGGGAAGAGGTCGCCAACGAGGTCGTCGAGCTCGTCTGGCGCCACTGCGTGCGTCGCTCCGAGGTCGAGCGCGAGCGATCGCCGCGTCTCGAGCGGGTCGACGACCACGACCTCCGAGGCTCCGGCAATCCGCGCGCCCTGGAGGACGAACTGGCCGATACCGCCTCCACCGACCACAAGTGCGCTCATCCCCTCGGCAAGCGGCGATGCGTTGACCGCTGCCCCAACCCCCGTCAACGCCGCACAGCCGAGGATGGCGGCATGCTCGAGCGGTACATCGTCGGGTAGCGGCAGGACACTCGATGCAGGCATGACGACATGTCGCGCAAAGCCGCCCACCGTCGTCATCCGGTATACCGGCTCGCCGCCGCGCGAGAGCCTGGTCGTCCCGTCGACAAGCGTCCCCCCGCCGATTGCGGCCCGAAGCTCGCGACACGTGGCCGGCCGCGCCTTCGCGCACGCCGAACACCTGCCGCAGGACGACGCCCACGAGACGACAACCCGGTCGCCGACCGCAAGGCCGGCGACGTCGTCCCCCACAGCCTCGATCACTCCGGCGCACTCGTGCCCGAGAATCATGGGTACAGGCCTCGTCCATTCGCCGCGCACGATGTGGAGGTCCGTTCCGCAAATCCCGCATGCAGTGAGTGAGATGAGAACATCGTTCGCATGCGGCTCCTCGAGCTCGACCTCCGCGATCTCGAATGGTGAGCCAAGAGCGGTGAACAGCGCGGCGGTGGTGGTGGTCAACCCGGTCCTCCTCCTCGGAAACGGTGTCGAGTGCGTCAGGAGCTGGTCTCCAACGCGTACTTTGGCATGACATTATCATCGTGGTATGCGCCTCACTGACAGATCATGAGCGGGCGCCACGCAATTTTCGAAGGGAGAGTGTGGCTGTGGCCGAGCTTGCTGACACCCCGGCGCTGCGCGTAGGACTCAACTTCATCGGCGGCACGTGGAACGAAGCCGAAGGGGCTGAGACCTACGAGAAGCGCAACCCGATGCATCCCGCGGAGGTGGTTGCCGTCGTCCCGGAGTCGGGGCCGGCGGACGTCGAGCGGGCAATCAAGGCAGCCGCGGAGGCTCATGCTGCGTGGGCGTCATTGTCGATGGTGCGACGTGCAGACTTCTTACTAGCTGCTGCGTCAGCGCTCGACGCGCGCTCGGAGCGCGTCGCGCAGGACATGACCGCCGAGATGGGCAAGCCGGTGCGGGAGTCGCGCGGAGAGGTCGCTCGCTCCGCCCAGGTATTGCGTTTCTTCGCCAGTGAAGCGTTCCGCTCAGTCGGGGAGCACTTCGAGCAGTCGGCTACGGGAGCGCAGGTCTCGACTCGCCGACGCCCACTCGGCGTCGTGGGCCTGATAACGCCGTGGAACTTCCCCTGCGCGATCCCGACGTGGAAGCTTGCGCCGGCGCTCATCTACGGCAATACGGTCGTTCTGAAAGTTGCGTACGAGTCTCCGCTCTGCGGCCTCCATCTCGCAGAGTGCTTCGACGAGGCCGGTCTACCTCCCGGCGTCCTGAACGTCGTCCTGGGCCGTGGCTCGAACGTCGGTCCCGCGTTGATCCGGGATCCGCGCGTTCGCGCGATCTCGTTCACGGGGTCCGTGGCGACTGGCACGTTCGTGCGCGACGAGGCCACGCGGCTCGGCAAGCGCGTTCAACTCGAGCTCGGCGGGCAGAACCCGATGATCGTCCTGGCAGACGCCGATCTCGAGCGAGCGATCGAGGCTGCCTACGCCGGAGCGTTCTGGTCGGCCGGTCAGAAGTGCACGGCCACCCGGAGGATCTACGTCGAGGACGCCGCCTACGACGCGTTCAGGGAGGGCTTCCTCGAGCGCATCGCACGCGCTCGGATCGGCGACCCCGCCGATCCGGAGGTCGAGATCGGGCCGCTCGTGAACGAGTCGCAGTTCGACGACGTGCTACAGGCGATCGAGCGCGGGCGCGCCGAAGGCGGCTCGATACTGACCGGCGGAGAGCGTCTGGGCGATGAGGGGTACGTGATCGCGCCAACCGTGTTCGAAGACGTTGCCGACGCCGCCTTCCTCTCGTGTGACGAGGTGTTCGGGCCCGTCGTGTCGCTTTACAGGTTCGCCAGCCTGGACGAGGCGATCGCTCGCGCAAACGCGGTCGACCTCGGGCTCTCGGCAGCGATCTTCACGTCGGGCCTCGCCGCCGCAGACCAGTTCACCCGGCAGATCGAGGCCGGGCTGATCCACGTCAACTCGCAGACCCCGGGTGCCGAGGTGCACGTGCCATTCGGCGGCATCAAGGGAAGCGGCTTCGGCCCGCACGAGCAAGGTCGGGCCGCCATCGAGTTCTACACCGATCTCGTGACCGTCTACGTGGACGTCTGAGCGGAGCCGCGTCGCCTCGCACGGCTCTGTGACAAATCGGCAGCGGAACCTACCGGAGCTGATCGCACGCGGGCTGAGCCTCTTCGGCGAGCGCTCGAGGCTTCACCCACACGATGCTCCTCGGGGACGCGCCGACGGGGTCCTGTCTGGGCGCCCGAATGTGCGGGGCGCGCGGTGGCAGAGCTCAGGCGGCGGCGCTATCGCTGGCCGGGAAGACGGCCGGCAGGCCGATCTCCTCCCTCAGCGCGTTGATCCGTCGATGCAGATGGGCCCGCGTGCGGCTAATCCAGAGCTCCGCCTCGGTGAGCTCTCGGAGCAACGCCTCGTCCTCGGTGCTGTGCGGCAGGTCGAGATGCAATCGCTCGAGTCGCAGGTGCAGACGATGGCGCTGTTCGCTGACGGCCGCCTCCTCGGCGGTGAGTCGAGCGATCTCCGCGATCACGCTGGCTTGATCTCCGGCCACGATCTTCGTATCGGCATCGTTCGCCGGGTACACAAGGACGAAACCTCACATTCGCGGGACCCGGAACAAGGAGCCGGCGGGCTGATGTTGCTGACGCTGACCTATGACCATGAAGCTCACCACCGCTCGTACGAGCTCGTCGCCGATTCCTTTGGCCAGGAATCCCGGCCAGCCTCGCGCGACCTGCAATAGGACAGCGCTCTGAAGAGCGCGGATAGGCCGGCCGCCGCCTCCTTCCTTCTCCCCGGCCCGTTGCCGCTGCGCGCGTCATCTAGGCTGAGACCATCGGATATCGACTCGCGTGAGATCAATCGACCGGCCCGGGCCCTCGCCATGAGACGGGCGCCGCTCATCACGTACCTGCCAGCGCCCCGCCACTCGCCTGCGCGTCGCTCCCGGTGACTGCGCTCCGGGTCGCCGTGCTGGCTCCGGTCTCGTGGCGCACGCCGCCGCGCCACTACGGCCCGTGGGAGCAGTTCGCCTCGCTCCTCGCGGAAGGGCTGGTCGAGCGGGGCGTTGACGTCACGCTCTTCGCAAGCGCCGACTCGCTGACGGCCGGCCGCCTCGCGTCGGTCGTTGCGCGGGGTTACTCGGAGGACAGCGACGTCGAGCCGAAGGTCGTCGAGTGCCTCCATATCGCGCACGTGTTCGAGCGAGCTGCCGAGTTCGACCTGATCCACAACAGCTTCGACTTCCTCCCGCTCACATACAGCCGCCTTGTCACGACGCCCGTGCTCACTACCATCCACGGCTTTTCGTCTCCGCGGATTCTCCCCGTCTACCAGCGGTACAACGCAAGCAGTGCGTACGTTGCGATCTCCGACGCCGACCGGCATCCGGACCTCGAGTACCTCGCGACAATCCATCACGGGATCGATACCGACGCGTTTGCACTCCATGCCGAGCCGGGGGGCTATCTGCTCTTCTTCGGCAGGATCCATCCCGACAAGGGCGCGGTGGAGGCAATCGAGGTTGCGGAGCGCTGCGGGCGGCCGCTCGTGCTGGCGGGGATCGTGCAGGACGCGCAGTACTTCGACGAGCTCGTCAGGCCGAGGCTCGACCAGGAACGGGTGCGGTACATCGGCCCCGTTGGCCCACAGGAGCGGTCCGAGCTCCTCGGCGGCGCGGACGCGCTGCTGCACCTGATCGGGTTCGAAGAGCCATTCGGCTACAGCGTGGTCGAGGCGATGGCTTGCGGCACACCTGTGATCGCGTACAGACGTGGCTCGATGCCCGAGCTGATCACCACCGGTGCGACAGGCTTCATCGTCGACGACATCGACGGGGCCGTCGCTGGGGTCGAGCTTGCGGACGCGCTCCATCGCCCGTCGATCCGCGCCTCGGCGGTGGCCCGGTTCGGCAAGGAGCGGATGATCGACGCCTATCTCGACGCCTATCGGGCTGTGCTCCGTGCTCGATCCTGAGACGTTCAGACTCGGCGTCAACTACTGGCCCGCCGAGACCGCGATGGGCTGGCTCCAGGCATACGACCCCTCCGTCACAAGACGCGACTTCGACCGGATCGCGGGCGCGGGTCTCGACAACGTTCGCGTCTTCCTGCGGTGGGAGGACGCGCAGCCCACTCCGTCGACCATCGATGCGGCGACGCTCGGTCGCCTCGTCGACGTCGCCGATGCCGCCGCGGAGGCTGGCGTCGCCTTGATCGTGACGCTGTTCGTCGGGCACATGAGCGGTGCCAACTGGATACCTGCCTGGGCGACGGGCGGCGTGGATTGCGACAGCCGTTTCCGCGTGATCTCCAACGGGCGCGTCGTTCCGAACCGAGCTCTGCGCAACTGGTATGCCGATCCAGAGCTCGTTGCCGCACAGGAGCGGCTCGCCGCAGCAGCAGCCGCAGCCCTAGCCGGCCATCCGGGCGTATGGGCCTGGGATCTCGGGAACGAGAACTCGAACTGCACCGTGCCGCCAGACCCGGCTGCCGGCGAGGCCTGGCTCGAGCGAATGAGCACGGCGATCAGGGTCGGCGATCCAGGCCGCCCGATCACGATCGGCATTCACATGGAGGACCTCGAAGAGGATCGCGGGATCGGTCCGCTCGAGACCGCTCGCTGGTGCGACATCGTCTCGATGCACGGCTATCCGATCTATGCGAGCTGGTCCGCCGGACCGACCGACGACCTCCTGCTCCCGTTCCTCGCTGAGATCACGTGCTGGCTCGCAGGTGGCGCGCCCATCCTGTTCGAGGAGTTCGGCCTTCCGACCGCACCCACACCCGCACACGGCAGCGTGTGCGTGAGCGAAGCCGCCGCCGCCGCATATACCGGCCGCGCCCTCGACGGCCTCCGGCGCTCCGGCTGCATCGGTGCTGTCATCTGGTGCTTCTCGGACTACTTGCAGGCGCTTCACGCCCTACCGCCGTTCGACGACGCAGTCCATGAGAGGACGTTTGGGCTCTGGCGAGCGGACGGAAGCGCCAAGCCGGCCGTGGCCGAGATCACCGCACGTCTCGGCCTCGCTCGCGAAGCACCCGCACAACCTCGAGCATGGCTCGACATCAACAGCGCGTCGTTCGCGGAGGACCGGCGCTTCCACCTGGCTCGCCTCTATCGCCGCTTTCGCGCGGCGGAGCGCGGCGGCGGCTGACGACCGGGGACCAGGTCGGCGCCGTCACGCACCGACGGCACGCACGCCGCGGAGCCTCGCTGCGCTGCCTCGGCTACCTTCATGGCAGTGAAGAGGCCCGCCTGCTGAGCATTGCTCAATGCTGAACGCGACCCGGCGCGAGGTCTCGGCGCGCCTCGAGCTCGACGTCCTCGGCCCAGCCCAGCTCGCTCTGCAGGTCGCAGTGAGCGCGAACGCGGATCCTCCCGGTCCCGAGCGTCGGCTCGACGAAACCCTCGACATCCGGCTCGACGGCGACGTCGCATTCCCCCGAGAGCTGGTGGACGCTCGTGGCGGGCGGATCCACATCCTCGAGTCGGGGCCCGGGCGACTCGTGGTCGACTACTCGGCGACCGTCACGGGTCGGGATACGTCCGCGCCGAGCGAGGAGCTCGAGATCCTCACCTATCTGAGACCGAGCAGGTACGCGGAGTCGGATCTGCTCGCAGCGACGGCCGTGGCGGAGTTCGCGGGCCTCGACCCGGCCGATCTGCTGGCGGGAGTCTCGTCGTGGGTCGGTGGACGACTCGAGTACGTTCCGGGCAGCAGCCGATCGATGGACGGGGCCGTCACCACGCTGCTGGCGGGACGGGGCGTCTGCCGAGACTACGCGCACCTCGTAGTCGCTCTGCTCAGGGCCATGGACGTCCCTGCCCGCGCCGCGGCCGTCTATGCACCGGGACTCGCGCCGATGGACTTCCACGCGGTGGCCGAGGCCTACGTCGATACAGCCTGGCGCGTCGTCGACTCGACTCTGCTCGCCCCAAGAAGCGCGATGCTCCGCATCTCGACCGGACGCGACGCGGCAGACACCGCGTTCCTGAGCGTCTACGGAGGCACGGTGAACCTCCTCGAGAGCCACGTCGCCGCCACTATCTCCGGCGACCTGCCGGGCGACGACCCGCGGGATCTGCAGAGCCTCGCCTGATCGGACACGCGGGTGGTTGCGCAAGCGCTCGATCGGCGGGCAGAAGGTTCGGGAGACCGTCCCGGCAGGGTGTACGCGCTCCGAGGAGACGAGCGTCGCGACGGAGTTTCTTAGTCATAGGTCCCTGTGGTAAGAACGCTTGCGATCGTACAAAGCGTCATGCTGCCCGGCTACGAGGAGGTCGTTCGTGCCAGCCGCTGAGATTCGCGATCGCACCGAAGCTGCAACCGCCCTGAAGCGATGGCTTGCCGACGCCGTTGGCGATCCTCGCGCCGACATCGTCGACCTCCGGTTCCCAAACGAGGGAGCGTCCGGAGACATCATTCTCGCGCGAGCGCTCTGGCACGACGAAGCGGGCGAGCACGACCGATCGATCGTCTGCCGAGTACAGGCGAAGACGCCGCTCCTGTTCCTCGATCCCGACGTGATGAAGGACACCCGGATCATGTCCGAGGCGGGACGCCACGGGCTCCCGGTGCCGGCCTGCCACTGGCAGGTGACCGACTCAGCGGTGCTCGGCGCGCCATTCGTAGTGACCGATTTCGTCGAGGGGATGACACCGAGCACGGTTCCGAGCTACCACCAGGCCGGATGGGTGACCGAGCTGTCGGCAGAACAGAGGTCGCTGTTGCATCGAAACGCCCTTGACGCACTCGCAACGGTGCATTCGGTTCCGTGGCGTGAAGAGCTCGGCTTCATGCACGAGTCGTCTGGAGTGAGCGAGACAGGCCTCGATCGCCATCTGGCTCACATGGAGCGCTGGCACAACTGGGCCGCTGCCGGCCGCAAGCTTGGAGTGATCGACGACGGCCTCGCGTACGTCGTGAGGGAGCGCCCGCGCGACGACACGCTCTGCCTGAACTGGGGTGACGCCCGGCCAGGCAACATGATCTTTGGATCGGATATGAGCGTGCGCGCCGTCATCGACTGGGAGATGGCGACGATCGGGCCACCCGAGATCGACGTGGGCTGGTGGCTGATGTTCGAGGAATGGTCGACGGAGGCGCTCGGCGTCGCCCGTCTCTCAGGCGTCCCTTCGCAAGCGGAGACCCTGGCTGCGTACGAGCAACTCACGGGGCACGCCGTCCGTGACATCGACTACTACATCCTCCTCGCCTACCTCACGTTCGCGCTGATCACGACACGATTCGTCGCGCTCCAGGTCGAGTACGGGGGTGCCTCACCGTCGACGACGATGCACCTCGGCAACCCCTTCACGCAGATGATCGCCCGCATGCTCGGACTGCCCATCCCCGAGATCGCGCCCGAGTACGCGGCCATGTCAGCCGTATCGACGGTTCGCGACTAAGCGGGCGGGAGCCCGGAGATTCCGCGGGCGTGATCGAGGAGCGTCGCCACCGACCGGACGACAGCATGCTCAGCGAGTGGATCGACGCCCACTGGTACGCCAAGCGGATCGAACTGGACTTGCTCGAGATCGAGCGCCAGCGATGAGCGTCCTCGAGATCCTCGACGACCGGCTCGTCGACCTGGTCGGAGCCGACGTCGAGTGGGAGCAGCTCGCCGACGGCCTCCTCTCATCGGAGGGCCCGATCTGGATCGCCGAGGAGGGGTGTCTGCTTTTCTCGGACATCCAGCACAACCGCCGCTGCCGCTGGGACGAGCAGCGCGGCTTGCAGATCGTTGCCGAGCCGACGCAGAAGGCAAATGGAATGACCCGCGACGCCGACGGCAACCTGATCGTCTGCGAGCACATCACCCACGCACTCGTCCGGATGAGCGCCGACGGTACCGGGGCCGGTCGCGAGGTGCTCGCGTCGCACTACCAGAGCCTCGAGCTCAACAGCCCGAACGACGTGGTGGTGGCCTCCGACGGCGCAATCTACTTCACCGATCCGCCGGGAGGGCGAACCGCCAAATGGGGTATCGAGCGAGAGCCGGAGCTCGACTTCACGGGTGTCTTCCGCTACCCGCCGGGCGGTGGCGAGCTCGAGCTTGTCGGCAAGTTCGAGTTCCCGAACGGGCTCTGCCTGTCACCAGGCGAGTCGACCCTCTACGTCAACGAGACGGCGAACCAGCGGATCCTCGCATTCGACCTCGGGCCTGGTGGCGTGACCTCCAACCGGCGGGTCTTCGCGAGTGGCATCGGGTCGGCCGAGCTCGGCACCGTCGACGGGATGCGGTGCGACGAGCACGGGAACGTCTGGGTGACGGGACCGCATGCGATCTGGGTCTACACCCCGGACGGCAAGCGGCTTGGGGGGCTCGCTGTCCCCGACCGACCGCTCAACCTGCACTGGGGCGGCCCGGACTGGAGCTGGCTCTTCGTCACCGGCTCGAATGCGCTGTATCGACTCAAGACCAAGGTCCGGCCCAACCCGGAGCCGTTCATGCACCTGGACGCCGGGCCGCTCGACTGACCTCCACGGGCGAGGGTGTCGACATGTTCCGGCTGGCGCGCGCTCGTACGACGGCCGCTACGCCGCCCTGCGCAGGACGAGCAGCGACCGTCCCTCGACGGCGAGCGTGTCACGAGCCGAATAGACCCGCGCATGCGGAGGCAGTTCCGCATTCACTGTCCCGATCTCGTACGCCCAGCGGCGACCGTACGCAGACGGCGGCAGCCGGAACTCGATCGACTCGTGGTAGGCGTTGAAGAGGATCAGGAACGTATCGTCGATCACCGGGATTCCCTCTGCGGAGTACGCGCTGATCTCGGCGCCGTTCAGGAACACGCCGAGCGAGAGCGCGTCACCGCGCTGCCAGTTGCGCTGCGTCATCGCCCGACCGTCCGGCCGGAACCACCAGACATCGGGGGAGCCCGAGCCCATCGTCTCCTCGCCACGCAGGAAGTCGGCGCGCCGGAACACGGGATGCTCGCGACGAAGATCGATCAGCCGCCGGGTGAAGTCGAGCAGGCGATCGCCCCGCTCGTCGAGCTCCCAGTCGAGCCACGAGATCTCGTTGTCCTGACAGTAGGCGTTGTTGTTACCACCTTGCGTCCGCCCGAGCTCGTCGCCGGACACCAGCATCGGCACGCCCTGCGAGAGGAAGAGGGTCGCGAGGAAGTTCCGCCCCTGCCGGTCGCGCAATGCCGTCACCTCCGGATCGTCGGTCGCTCCCTCCGTACCGCAGTTCCAGCTGCGGTTGTCGGTCGTCCCGTCGCGATTGTCCTCAAGGTTGGCCTCGTTGTGCTTGTCGTTGTAGGTGACGAGGTCGCGCAGCGTAAAGCCGTCGTGCGCAGTGACGAAGTTGATCGAGGCGAACGGCCGGCGACCATCCGACTGGTACAGGTCGCTCGAGCCCGTGAACCGCTGCGCGAACGCCCCGACCCCGGCCGCTCCCCGCCAGAAGTCGCGCATGGTGTCGCGGTAAAGGCCGTTCCACTCCGTCCAGAGCACAGGGAAGTTGCCGACCTGGTACCCACCCTCGCCGACATCCCAAGGCTCGGCGATCAGCTTCACCTGGGAGAGGATCGGGTCCTGATGGATGATGTCGAAGAAGGCCGAGAGCCGATCGACCTCGTGCAGCTCCCGCGCGAGCGCCGAGGCAAGGTCGAAGCGGAAGCCGTCGACGTGGCACTCGACCACGAAGTACCGCAATGAGTCCATGATCAGCCGCAACACCGATGGATGGGCCGGATTGAGCGAGTTGCCGGTCCCCGTGTAGTCCATGTAAAAGCGGGGGGACTCGGCCATCGTGCGGTAGTAGGAGACGTTGTCGACACCGCGGAACGACAGCATCGGGCCGAGGTGATTGCCCTCGGCCGTGTGGTTGTAGACGACGTCGAGAATCACCTCGATCCCGGCGCGGTGGAGCGCCTTGACCATCCCCTTGAACTCGCGCACCTGCTCGCCGCTCGAACCCGTCGCCGCGTACGACGCATGAGGCGCGAGGTAGCCGATCGAGCTGTAGCCCCAGTAGTTCGTCAGACCTCGTTCGACCAGGTGGTGCTCGTCAGCGATGTGGTGGACGGGCAGCAGCTCCACAGCTGTGACTCCGAGCGCGACGAGGTGCTCGATCGCCGGCTCGGACGCCAGGCCGGCATACGTTCCCCGGAGATCGTCGCGGACGCCCGGCATACGCTTTGTGAAACCCTTGACGTGTGTTTCGTAGATGACGGTGTCCGCCCACGGCGTGCGCAGGAGCTCGTCGCCTTCCCAGTCGAAGGACTGATCGATCACGACGCACTTCGGGATCGCCGCGGCGTCGTCGGTCGCGTCGAGCACGAGGTCGGCGTCCTCGCCGCCGGGCGCGTACGGCAGCGTCCGGCCGAGCTCCCAGCGCACGTCGCCCTCGATCGCCTTCGCGTACGGGTCGATCAGCAGCTTGTGAGCATTGAACCGCAGGCCACGCTCCGGATCCCAGGGTCCGTGCACCCTGTAGCCATAGCGCTGGCCGGGCCCGACACCGGGGACGTAGCCATGCCAGTTGAACGCGGTGCGCTCGACGAGCTCGTGCCGAGTCTCACGATCGGCGGCGTCGAAGAAGCAGAGCTCGACGCGCTCTGCGCGCTCGGAGAAGAGCGAGAAGTTCGTTCCGTGCCCGTCCCACCGCGAGCCGAGCGGGAAAGCGTGACCCGGCCAGACCTGGCGCATCAAGGACGATCACTCGGCCGCGCGGCCCCTACCGGCACGAGCCAGAGCACACTGAGCGGCGGCAGCGTGAGTACAACCGATTGCTCCTGACCGCTCCAAGGGATCGGGTCTGCCTCGAGACCGGCGCCGTTCCCGACGTTCGACCCGCCATAGAGATCCGAATCAGTGTTCACGAGCTCGCGCCAGCTTCCCGCGCGCGGAACGCCGACCCGCCAGCCGTCGCGCACCACGGGCGAGAGGTTGCAAACGCAGACCAGGCACCGCTCGGCGCCCTCCGAGAGACGCGCGAAGGCAATCGTGTTCTCGTCGGCACGTCCCGCCTCGAGCCAGCGGAAGCCCTCGGAGCTGAAGTCGACCTCCCACAGCGCCGGCTCGTCCCGATAGGCGTGGTTGAGATCGCGCACGAGCGCCTGCATGCCGGCATGCCCCGCGTCGTCGAGAAGCCACCAGTCGAGCTCGCCTCCTTCGTGCCACTCGCCCCCCTGCGCGAGCTCCGAGCCCATGAAGAGGAGCTTCTTGCCGGGATGGGCGAACAGGTAGCCGTACAATGCACGGAGATTTGCGAACTGCTGCCAGCGGTCGCCTGGCATCCGCATCAGCAGCGAGCCCTTTCCGTGCACCACCTCGTCGTGGGAGAGCGGCAGGACGAAGTTCTCGTCCCAGGCGTAGATCATCGAGAACGTCAGCTCGTTGTGGTGATAGCGGCGGTGCACGGGCTCGTAGGCGAAGTAGCCGAGCGTGTCGTGCATCCAGCCCATGTTCCATTTGAGGCCGAAGCCGAGCCCGCCTGCCCACGTCGGGCGGGAGACCCCGGGCCAAGCGGTCGACTCCTCGGCCGCGACGATCACGCCGGGCTCACGCGCGTGCACGAGCTCGTTCAACTCGCGCAGAAAGCCGACCGCTTCGAGGTTCTCGCGTCCGCCGTGCTCGTTCGGGAGCCACTCTCCGGGGCCACGCGAGTAGTCGAGGTAGAGCATCGAGGCAACGGCATCGACCCTCAGGCCGTCGATGTGGAACTCCCGCAGCCAGTAGAGCGCGTTCGCGAGGAGGAAGTTACGGACCTCATGGCGCGACAGGTTGAAGATGAGCGTGCCCCAGTCCGGGTGCGCGCCGCGCCGGGGGTCCTCGTGCTCGTACAGCGCCGTTCCATCAAAACGCGCAAGCGCCCATTCGTCCCTGGGGAAGTGCGCCGGAACCCAGTCGAGAATGACGCCGAGGTCGTGCTCGTGCATGACGTCGACGAACGCGCGGAAGTCGTCCGGCGTGCCAAAGGTCGACTGCGGAGCGTAGAACCCGGTCACCTGGTAGCCCCACGAGCCCGAGAACGGATGCTGCATGACCGGAAGCAGCTCGACGTGGGTGTAGCCCGCGTCCGCGACGTACCCGGCAAGCTCGGTGCCGAGCGCGCGCCAACCGAGGCCGCGACGCCAAGAGCCGGGATGCACTTCGTAGATTGAGATCGGGCCGCGCAGAGGGAAGGAGCCGCGACGACGCGCGAGCCACGCGTCGTCCCCCCACTCGTAGCGCGAGCGGTAGACGATCGAGGCGTTGGCCGGAGGAACCTCCGCATATGCGCCGAACGGGTCGGCCTTCTCCCGCACGATCCCGTCGATTCCAGCGACCGCGTACTTGTAGCGCTGCCCTTCGCCTGCGGGGACGACGCCCTCCCAGATGCCGGAGACGCCGACGGGCACGAGTGCGTCGCGACGTGCATCCCAGGAGTTCCAGTCGCCGACGACCGAGACGCCACGGGCGTTCGGCGCCCAGACGGCGAAGCGCACGCCGCCGTTTTCGACGTGCGCGCCGAGCCGCTCGTAGATCAGCTCATGGCGTCCCTCGCCTACAAGGTAGAGATCGACGTCGCCGAGGCCGCTCACGAACGCCCCTCGAGCAGGCGCACGAACCCGGCCGCAGGGATCCCGACCCAGTCGACGCGGTGCTCGAGCTCGTAGCGCAGCTCGTACAGGAGCTTCTCGACCTCGAAGAGAGCGAGCAAGCGATCGGCACCGGGGCTGCTCGCGGGAAGGAGCTCCGGATTGACGGTCGCGCGATAGGCGTCGAGGAACCGGTCGCGGCAGAGCCCTTCCCAGCCTGGTGGCGCCGGAGTATCGCTCACGCCGAGCGCTGCCGCATCGGCTGCGTACGAGAACGACCTGACCATGCCCGCGACATCGCGGAGCGGCGAATGGCGACGGCGCCGCTCCGGCACCGGCCGCCGCGGCTCGCCCTCGAAGTCGATCACGATCCAATCCTCCTCGTGGCTCCACAGCACCTGCCCGAGGTGGTAATCACCATGTACCCGGATGAAGAGCCCGGCGGGCCCAATCGGCGCAAGCTCGCCGACGAAGTCACGGAGGTCTTCGCCCCGGCCCGCGATCGCGTCCAGGTCTGGATGATCGGGAAGCTCGGCGAACACGCGCTCGATCTCCTCGTCGAGCGATGCAGCGAGCAGCGCGATCGCCTCGCCGCTCGGCTGCTCGGGCTCAAAGTGAGAGTTACCCGACTCGGCGGCGAGCGCCGAGTGAAGGCCGGCGGTCACCTCGCCGAGCCGTGCCGACCGCTCCGGCAGCCAATCCGGCTCGCTCGCGAGCGACGCGAGGGCCAGCTGCCAGCCGTCACCGCGCGCCGGCACGAATCCGGTCACGAGGGCAAGCGTCGTCTCGAGCGGCGGTCCCGAGTGGTCGACCCAGCCCTCGAGGAGCGGTGCGTGCGCGTAGCCCTGGAGGGCGAGCACGCGCAGCATCTCGAGCTCGGGATTCGGGCCGGGCTCGAGCCGGCGGTAGAGCTTGAGGACGTGGCGCTCATCGATGACGACGCTCGAGTTCGTTTGCTCGGTCCCGATCGGACGGATGTTGTCTCCAGGCGTCCGCACTCCGGCCCGTGCTGCCAGCCGCCGCGCGAAGAACGGGTGCTCGAACGCCTCGACAACCCTGCCGTCTACGACGGCAAGGGCGAGCGCGCAGAGGGCGTGCGTACCGGTCGGCGAGGCGATCGACACAATCACGATCGCCGCTGGCCCGTCACCTGGAAGCTCCGTTGCGCCGACGATCGCGAGTTGCTCCGGCGCGAGGTCCGGCATGCCGAGCCAACGCGTGCCGGTGACGATCGCCTGGAGCTCGGAGCCGGTGAGCTCGCCGAGCCATGCGGGAAGCTCAGCCATCGTCACCTCCCACCTCGAGCTGAAACCAGAAGAAGCCTCGTGGGCCGAAAGTGAGCAGGTACGGCAGCTCCCCGATCCGGGGAAACGGCGTCCGTCCCAGCATCTCGACCGGTGTGCTCCCCGCGTAGGCCCGCAGATCGAGCTGTACGGCTTGCGCAGAGCGGGCGAGGTTGTGGACGCAGAGGACGACATCCGCTGCGTGCCGGCGAACATGGGCGAAGATGCGTGGGTTGTCGGGCTGCAACGGCTCATACGTACCCAGTCCGAACACAGGATGCTCCTTGCGCAACTCGACGAACCGCCGCATCCAGCGGAGCAGCGACGTTGGTGACCTGAGCTGCGCCTCGACGTTGACCGAGGCGAAGCCGAAGACCGGGTCCATCAGCGGCGGCAGGTAGAGCTGAGCGAAGTCGGCGCGGGAGAAGCCGCCGTTACGATCCGCCGTCCACTGCATCGGGGTGCGCACTCCATCTCGATCACCGAGGTAGACGTTGTCCCCCATCCCGATCTCGTCGCCGTAGTAGAGGACGGGCGAGCCCGGCAGCGAGAAGAGGATCGCGTGCATCAACTCGAGCTCGTCGCGCCCCCCGTCGAGTAGGGGTGCGAGTCGACGACGGATGCCGAGATTCAGCTTCATCCGTGGGTCGCGCGCGTATTCGGCGTACATGTAGTCGCGCTCGTCGTCGGTGACCATCTCGAGCGTGAGCTCGTCGTGATTGCGGAGAAAGAGCCCCCACTGCGCCCCGGCCGGGATCGTGGGAGTTCGATCGAGGATCTCGACGATCGGTCGGGCTTCCTCCCGACGCACCGCCATGAACATGCGCGGCATGACCGGAAAATGGAACGCCATGTGGCACTCGTCGCCCTCACCGAAGTAGTCGACGACGTCCTCCGGCCACTGGTTCGCCTCCGCGAGCATGACGCGGTCGGGATAGTTCGCGTCGATCTCGGCGCGTACCCGCCGCAGGAACTCATGCGTGCGCGGCAAGTTTTCGCAGCTCGTGCCCTCCTCTTCGAACAGATAGGGGACTGCGTCGAGCCGGAAGCCGTCGAGACCGAGGTCGAGCCAGAACCGCAGGACGTCGAGCATCGCGTCCTGCACCTCGGGGTTCTCGTAGTTGAGATCGGGTTGATGGTGGAAGAAGCGGTGCCAGTAGTACTGGCTCGCAGCCGTGTCCCACGTCCAGTTCGAAGTCTCGCTATCGACGAAGATGATCCGCGCGTCTGCGTACCGCCCGGGATCGTCTGACCACACGTACCAGTCGCGCTTCGGCGAGTCTCGCGATGCGCGAGACTCCTGGAACCACGCGTGATCGGACGACGTGTGGTTCATCACAAGATCGGCGATCACGCGAATTCCGCGCTCGTGCGCGGCCGCGACGAACGCTCGCATGTCCTCGAGCGTCCCGTAGTCGGGATGGACGTCATAGAAGTCCGCTATGTCGTAACCGCCATCCCGCAGCGGCGACGGATAGAACGGGAGCAGCCAGATGCAGTCGACGCCAAGCCACTGAAGGTAGTCGAGCTTCTGCGCCAGCCCGTTGAGGTCACCGGAGCCGTCGTCGCTCGAGTCGAAGAACGCACGAATGTGGATCTCGTAGAAGACTGCAGTCTTGAACCACAGCGGCTCGTGCTCGAACCAGCTCTCCTGACTAGACATCGAGCCGCATGATGTGGGCGCCGCCGGGGCGCAGGCGGACGTAGTTAGACCCCGTCCGCCACGTGTGTGGCGCACCGGTGAGAAGGTCTGTTACGGGTAAGCGGCTCGGTAGGCCGAGCTTTGTCGGAACGTCGCAGACGCCTTCGCGCTCGCCGCGCGGATCGAGGTTGACCGCGACGAGCAGCGTGTTGGTGCCGTCGGACTTCGCAAAGGCGACGATCTCGTCGGGTGTCGTCTCGAGCCAGCGGAGCGTCTCGAACCGCTGGAGTGCCGGGTGCGCTCGCCTGATCTCGTTGAGGCGCTGGATCAGCGGGAGCAGCCGCCCCTCGATTCGTCGCTCCCGCAGCTCGTACTTCTCGGAATGGAGGTACTCCTCGCTACCCGCTCGTAGTGGAACGCTCTCGCACGCCTCGTAGCCCGAGTAGATCCCGTAGCTCGGCGATAGTGTCGCCGCGAGCGCGAGCCGAGCCTCGAAGGCCGGCGGCCCGCCTTCCTGCAGATAGGCATGGAGGATGTCCGGTGTGTTCGGCCACATGTTCGGCCGGAAGAACGCCGACCAGCCGCGGATCTGCTCGACGAACTCTGTCAACTCGGATTTCGTGTTCTTCCACGTGAAGTATGTGTACGACTGGCTGAAGCCGACCTTCGCGAGTGCGGACATCAGCGCCGGGCGGGTAAACGCCTCCGCGAGGAAAACGGTGTCCGGGTACGCGGCACGAACCTTGGCGATCAGCCAGGCCCAGAACGGCAGCGGCTTCGTGTGAGGATTGTCGACCCGGAAGATGCGCACGCCACGCGCGCACCAGCCGAGCACGATGTCGCGCAGGGCATGCCAGAGCTCCTTGCGACGCGGGGTGTCCCAGTTGAAGTTGTGGATGTCCTGATAGCGCTTCGGCGGGTTCTCGGCGTACGCGATCGTGCCGTCGGGCCGTCGCTCGAACCATTCGGGATGGTCGAGCAGCCACGGGTGGTCGGGCGAGCACTGCAGCGCGAAGTCGAGCGCGATCTCCATCCCGAGCTCTCGCGCCCGCTCGACGAGTGCTACGAAGTCGTCCTCGGTCCCGAGCTCCGGATCGATCGCGTCGTGCCCGCCGGCCGCGCCGCCGATCGCCCACGGGCTCCCGGGGTCGCCCGGTTCCGCGACCTCCGTGTTGTCACGCCCCTTGCGATTGGTGACCCCGATCGGATGGATCGGCGGCAGGTAGACGACGTCGAAGCCGAGCTCGGCGAGTTGTGGGAGGACCGCCGCAACACCCGTGAAACCGCCAAAGGAGCGCGGAAAGAGCTCGTACCAGGCACCGAAGCGCGCTCGCTCGCGCTCGACGTCGACCTCGAGGGCCCGGGTCGAGACGCTACCAGCGCGCTCGCCCTGACCGAGTGCCGCGCGCGCGCGCCATTCCTCGGGCGTTCCCGGGCCAAAGACGAGCGCGCCCTCGGAGAGCTCACCTGTGAGATCGACCTGGCCTGCAGCGACCTTGCGGTCGTACTCGTCGATCCAGGTCGCCTGCCGGTCTACCCACGCCTCGACCTCGAACTCCCAGCGCCCGAGAGCATCGGCGAGGAAGCCGCCGGCGAAGCGGTCGTTCCCGGCAGACGACAAGTGGCTCCTCGCGCCACGCCGGCGCCCCGACCCGCCTGTAGCGCACCGCCGCGCCCAGCACGAGGTGACCGTCGCGGACGACGGTAACGCCAACCGCCACCCTCTCGCCGACGCATGCCTTCGCAGGGAACCGGCCGCAGTCGACCTGCGGAGTGACGTCCAGGAGGAGGATCCTCGGAGAGGGCATCGACGACACACGGTAAACACAACGGCGTGTGGACAACACGTTCACTCGGCGTCGTCCTCCACCCGACCTCCCTTCCGGACGGGCGGCTAGGCGAGAGCGCATACGGTTTCGTCGACTGGCTCGAGGCCGCCGGCGTCGGCTGGTGGCAGGTGCTGCCGCTGCATCCGCCGGACCGGCATCGCTCGCCGTACTCGTCATCGTCGGCGTTCGCGGGCTCGCGCCTGCTCCTCGCCGACCCCGACGCCCCTGTCACGGCGGACGAGATCGCCGATCTGCGGTCGCGTGCGAGCTACTGGCTCCCGGACTGGGAGCGGTTCGCCGGGCCCGGAGCGGCCGAGGACGAAGTTCGGTTCCAGCGCGAGTGGGCTGCCCTTCGCACCTATGCGAGCGAGCGCGGCGTCGGAATCGTCGGCGACGTGCCGATCTACGTCGCCCAGCAGAGCTGCGAGCACCGCGCGCACCCTGAGCTCTTCCTGCGCGACGGCGTGGCGGGTGCTCCCCCCGACGACATCAACCCCGAGGGGCAACACTGGGGCAACCCGCTCTACGACTGGGACGCACTCGCCGACGCTGGCTACCGCTGGTGGATCGAGCGAATGCGTCACGAGCTCAGGCTCGTCGACGCGTTCCGGATCGACCATTTTCGCGGCTTCGCCGCGTTCTGGGCGGTTCCGGACGGCGAGCCGACCGCGCGCGGCGGCTCCTGGGTCGCCGGCCCGGGCGCTGCGCTGTTTCGGGCGGCGGAGGCGGAGCTCGGCTCACTGCCCGTGATCGCCGAGAACCTCGGCGTGATCACTCCCGACGTCGAGGAACTCCGGAGAGAGCTCGGCTATCCCGGGATGGCTGTGATGCTCTGGGCGCTCGGCGGGCCTGACGACAACATGCACCGCCTCGACAACCACGTCGAGACCCAGGTCGTCTACACGAGCACCCACGATACCGAGACCCTTGCCGGGCACTTCCCGGACCACGACTCGTGGGAGCTCGTGGAGCTCGCACTCGGCTCACCGGCGACGCTCGCGATGGTGCCGGTGCAGGACGTCCTCGGGCTCGGGAACGAGGCGCGTTTCAACCGGCCCGGCACCCTTGAGGGCAACTGGCGGTGGCAGCTCGAGCGCGGGCAGCTAACGTCGGCTCACGCCAGGCGCCTGAGGTCGGCGAGCGTGGAGGCAGGACGCACGTAGGGCTACCGGCTCGTCGCCAGGCAGAGCGTCAACTCTCGATCGGAAGCTTGGAAGCGACGACGCTCCGTCCGCCGCGGGTGTAGACGACGTCGACGGCGTCGTTCTGCCTGTACGTCCCGGCTACGCCGATGAAGATCGAGAGCCAACGCCAAAAGCCGAGCCGCCCCTCGCTTTTCAGCTCCAGCTCGAAGACGAGGCGGTCCGCCCTCGATCGCGAAGTCCGTCCCCTCGTGCTGCTGGACGCCGTTGCGGTAGACCTCGAAGGGGCGCGTCACGTCGGCGGGTAGCCGGACGGCGGTTCCACTGTGCGGCGCGTCCTCCACACTCATAGAATGACAGCCGTGCGCAGCGCACACGCATCCATCGTTGCCGGAGCGCCGGCATGAGCACCCAGACGACCAACGTACCGGCCTGGCACCGCGGTCTCGTCGCGAGCTGGCTCGTCACGTCCGACCACAGGCGGATCGGCGCGCTCTACGCGGGTAGCGCAGCCGTCTTCCTCTCGATCGCGGGAATCCTCGCTCTCCTCGGCCGGATCCAGCTCGCCGACTCCGGTATGTCGTTCATCACCGGGAACGCGTACACGGGCGTCGTCACGATGCAGGAGACCTTCAGCGTGTTCTTCGTGATCGTGCCCCTCATCACCGGCCTCGCCGTCGCGATCGTCCCGCTGATGATCGGCGCCCGCGACATCGCATACCCGCGCGCGAACGCCCTTGCGTTCTGGCTCTACGCGTTCGCGGGCCTGACGCTCGCGCTCTCTGCGTTTGCGAAGGGTGGCAGCGCCCGCTCAGGCCTTGAGGCGTACCCGCCCGCGTCGCTCGCCGGTTCAGGGAACGGCCAGGACCTCTGGCTGATGTCGCTCGTGCTTCTCTCGCTCTCGCTGATCGTCACCGCGGTCAACCTGATCGTGACAATCACGGCCTACCGGGCCGACGGGATGACTTGGCGCAACACGCCGCTCTTCGTGTGGTCGGTGAATGTCTACGCCTGGCTCTCGCTTCTCGTGCTCCCGTTCGCCGCAACCGGCTATGTCGTCGTGTTGCTCGACCGGGAATATCCGGGCACGTTCGATTTCTTCCTCACCGGCTCAGGTGACAGCCGTACGCTCAAGGAAGGATTCTTCTGGCTCTTCGGGCAACCGGTCGCCTACATCCTGCTCGTTCCAGTGCTCGGCGTGATCGCCGAGATCATCCCCGTCTTCACCCGCCGGCCGCTCGCGAACGCGAGGCTCGCCGCGGACGCGCTCGTCGGTCTCGGCGCCCTGCTCGTCGTCCTCTGGCTGGTCGATGCGCACACCGCAGGACTCGCAGAGGAGCCGGGGACAGCGCTGATCATCCTCGGGTTGCTCTTCGTCGTCCCTCTCGTGATCGTCCTCGCAGTGCTGCTTCTGACACTCTGGCAGGGTCGTCGCGAGACCAGCTTCGCCGTGCCGCTCCTCTACGCGCTCGGCGCGCTCGCTCTCCTCGTGGCCGGCGTCCTGTTCGCGTTGTATCTCGCTATTTTCGGCAACGACCGCAACCTGCACGGCACGACCGTCGACACCGCGTACCAGTACACGCTCCTGTTCGGGCCCGCGCTCTTCACGCTGATCGGTGGCCTCGTCTACTGGTGGCCAAAGCTCTTCGGCCGACTCCTTGGCGCGCGCATCACGAGCGCCGGCTTCTGGCTGCTCTTCCCCGGCTACGTCGTGCTCTACCTGATGCTTTACCTGCTGGGCGACCTCGGTCTCGGCCGCTATGCGGACTCGTATACGGAGGGCGGGCGCTGGTCTGCCTACGGCCTGGTCGCGCTGATCGCGGCGTGCGTCGGGGCGGTCGGGCTCGGGCTCCTGCTACTTGCCGTCGCCAAGGGACTCAAGGGGAAGCGCACGGGCAACGATCCGTGGGAGGGTGGAACCCTCGAGTGGTACACGAGCTCGCCTCCGCCGCGCCATAACTTCGACTCCGTTCCGCCCGTGACGAGCCCGCGGCCGCTCGACGACCTGCGTCGCTCGCTCCGGCAGCAGCGTGCCCTCTAGAGGGCCGACAGCTCCCGGGCCGGTCCTGAGAGCGACGGTCGCGGTCGCGGCTGCGACAACGGCCGTCGTCCTCGCAAGCGCGGCACTGTCGCTGCAGCGCGGGCACTGGATGCTGACGCTCGTCGCGCTGCCTCTGCTCGTGGCGGTTGCCGTGACCGCCCGCCTCGCCTACCCGCAGCTCGTCCCAGCGTCGACAACGGCGGTCGTGCTCATGCTCGGCGCGATCGCGAGCGGCGGTCTCGTCGCGCTCGCCGACGACGCGAGCTGGGCCCGTGCCGTCCACATTCTGCTGGCGGGATCGACGTTCGCCGCCACGCTCGTAGCGCTCACCGTCGGCTTTCGCGGCGAATCCGTCCCGCTGGGCCCCTGGCGCGATTACCTCGCGCTGACAAAGCCCCGCGTGATGTCGCTCCTGCTCCTGACCGGCGCGGCCGGCATGTTCGTCGGCGAGGAAGGGGCGCCCCCGCCCTGGCTCTTCGTCGTGACGATGCTCGGCCTCGCGCTCGCGTGCGGCGGGGCGAGCGCCCTCAACCACGTCATGGATGCAGACATCGACCGTCTCATGGGAGACCGCACGGCGCAGAGACCGGTCGCGGCAGGACGCGTGCCGGTGCCGCGAGCTCTCGAGTACGGGCTCGTCCTCGGCGCCCTCTCGTTCGCAATTCTCGCGAGCGCCGTGAACGTTCTCACGGCCGTCCTCGCACTCGCCGGAAATCTGTTCTACGTGATCGTTTACACGGGGTATCTCAAGCGCTCGACGCCACAGAACATCGTGATCGGCGGTGCAGCCGGCGCCGTCCCACCGCTCGTCGGCTACGCGGCCGCAACCGGAAGCCTCGCCCTACCGGCCCTCTGGCTCTTCCTGATCGTCTTCCTGTGGACGCCGCCGCACTTCTGGGCCCTCGCGCTGATGATCAAGCAGCACTACGCAGCGGCGAGGATACCGATGCTGCCGAACATCCGGGGCGACCGCGAGACGACCCGTCAGATCCTGCTCTACTCGATCGTGATGGTCGGGTTCACGGTGGCAGTCGGCGTCTCGCTGGGCCCCGTCTATAGCGCGGCCGCGGTCGTGCTTGGCGCCGCGTTCCTCGCGCTTGCCTGGCAGCTTCGACGGGACATGTCGCAGCGACGGGCCGCGATCCTGTTCCACTACTCGCTGGCCTATCTTGCGGTGCTGTTCATCGCAGCAGCCGTGGATCCGCTCCTCATGTAACCCGCTCCGCTCGGCGCGAGCTCGCTCCGGGGCTGCCGGCGACGCGGCTTTCGACCGCCGGAACATCTGCGGCATCCCCCGAACGAGGGACGCCCGCGACATCGCACATGCCGACATAGGGGGAGTCATGCGTATCTTTCCCGCTCTCGTCGTTTCCGTCGCTGCTGTCGCCGCGACCGTCGTCTGCAGCGTCGCACTCGCCGGAGACCAGGCGTCCGGCTCCGCCCCGTCCGGCCTCAAGGGCTTCGTGCTCACGTCAGACGAGGCCGTCACACACGCTTCTCCCAGACGCCGTCGTTCTCGTGGACGCCTGTCCGCGGGGCGACGTCGTACGAGGTTCAGCTTGCAAAGTCGGCGAGCGTTCTCGGATCAGTCGGTCTTCTGGTCGGGATCGGCGAAGACCCCGACGCTGGCTTCGCCACTCGCCCTGCCCTGGATGACCGGCTTCCCGTACGCCGCGTACGTGCGCGTGCGAGCGGTCAGAGGCAGCAGCCCAACGGGATGGAGCGCACCATTTGGTTTCAACCTCCGCTGGTCCAATCTGCCCCAGCAGCTACCGGATCTTCCGGGACTGTCGCGCTGGTCGCAGGTTCCCGGTGCCACCGGGTACCAGGTGTGGTTCGTTGGCGTCAAGACGGGCATCCGGACGCGCACCGACTCGGTCGACCATCGGGAGTACTACCTGGACAACAGCAACGGAAAGTTCTCCGTGGCTTCCGGCGTGCCGTCCGGTGCGATCCGCTGGCGCGTCCGCGCCGAGCGAATCCTCTACGGCACCGTTCCGAACGGCGTTCCGCGCGCGAGCTACGGTCCCTGGAGCCCGACCTACACGTCGAATGACAGTCAACTCGCGGCCGGCGCATTCTCCGTCATCTCCTCGGTCACGAGCGACGCCCAGAGCACTGCCGCGAAGGCCCTGAGCCACGACCTCACGCCCGGCCTGACCTACTCGGGCTATCAGCCTTCTCAGTTCTTCAGGACCTACATCTCGACCGACGAGGACTGCGTCAACACCGTGTATGCCGGGTCGATCGACGCGAGCCCCGCATCGGCGCCACGTATCGCCGGCGCGGATCCGATCATGGTCGTAGAGAATGGCGTTGCCAAGTGGGGCAAGCCAGAAGAGAACCGCATGGCCGACGGAACCGTCTTCACACCCAGCGAGTTCCTCTCTGCCGCCTCGCTCACCGCGACAGCCGACCCGGCTGCCTCGGCGAGCGCGCCCGCGGCGTCTGGCTCCGGCGCAGCGAGCGGCAGCGGCAGCTCGACGAACGATCAGCCGGCAGACCCTCTCGTCGATCTATGGGAGAGCGGCTGGCCGACGGGTCGCTACTACTGGACGGTCGTCCCGGTTACGGTCTTCATGACCCCGGACGAGAAGATCATCGCGCAGGATCTCGAGCAGCCACAGGATGCCTGCCAGTCCGGTCGCGTCCTCACCTTCGGGCGAGAGACGACTCCGGTGGTGGCCTCGACGGGATCGCCATTCGCCTCGGGGCTCTCGACCACGGGTCGCCTCACCGCCGCGGTCAGCGCGACGCCCACCTTCTACGGGTCCCCGCTCGTGGCCTGGAAACCCGTCGGGATCGCAACGCAGTACCAGGTCGAGTGGTCGAAGTCACAGTATCCGTGGAAGAAGGCCGGCAGCGCGCAGACGACCGCAACGGCCGCCTCGCTCCCGCTGACACCGGGTACGTGGTGGTACCGCGTCCGCGGTGTCGCCGACTTCCTGCCCGGCACGGCCAAGCTGATGACCTGGTCGACGCCGCTTCGCATCCAGGTCGCCGCACCGAAGTTCACGATCGCACGGTAGTTCTGTCGCACGGTGGTCGTCGCGCGACAGTGATCGCGATCGTCTAGGGTCGGGGCCGATGGGCCCCGACCTTACGCTCGCTCTTCGGCTCGCAGACGCGGCAGACGCCATCTCGCTCGGCCGCTTTCGTGCGCAGGACCTCGTCGTAGAGACGAAGCCCGACCGAACCCCGGTCACGGAGGCTGATCGCGCTGTCGAGCACGAACTCCGCGCTATCCTCGCACGTGAGCGACCCGACGACGGGATCACCGGCGAGGAGCTCGGAACCATCGACAGAGCGGGGCGTCGCTGGATCATCGACCCGCTCGACGGCACGCGGAACTACTCGCGCGGCATCCCGGTCTGGGCGACCCTGATCGCCCTCGAGCGCGACGGCGAAGTCGTGATCGGAGTCGTCTCGGCGCCCGCTCTTCATCGCCGTTGGTTTGCCGAGCGCGGCAGCGGCGCCTGGGCAGGTGACAATCGCGTTCGCGTCTCTGCGATCCGCCGCATCGAAGACGCCGTCCTCTCGTTTCCGCTGGAGCATCCGGTGCCCGCACTCGCAACGCGCGCCTGGCATGCCCGGGGCTACGGCGACTTCTGGGCGCACATGCTCGTAGCCGAGGGCGCCATCGACGGTGCGATCGACGCGATCGGCGTGAAGATCTGGGATCTCGCGGCGGTACAGGTGATCGTCGAGGAAGCCGGCGGGCGATTCACCGACCGGGAGGGCATGCGTAGCATCGAGAGCGGGAGCGCCGTCTCGTCGAACGGCCACCTCCACGACGAGCTCCTGACTGCGGCAGCGCTCTAGCGGCGAGGGCCGAGAGGGCCAGGCTCGAGCCTGGCCCCGTCGAGCGCACGTACGTGGGGTTATACGGCGGGCTGCGGCCGGGTTGCCGGGCTGTCCCCCGGGTCGCTGAGCCGCGCGATCAGGTCGTGGATGTCGGCGATCTCCTGTTCGAGATCTCGCTGACGCTCCATGAGCAACTCGAGCAATTGTGCGCGACTCGGGATGCGGGCGCCGAAGAGGCCTCCTCGCCGCCCACGTGAACGGTGTCTAGGTCCGTGCATGTTCTTCACCTCCTTTCGCTCGCTCGAGAAACAGGTCGAGATCTGCGCGGAGGGTCACGAGCGCTTCGAGCCATGCTGCGAGCGCTGCCCGACCGACATCAGTGACCCAGTAGGTGCGCTTGGCGGGGCCTGGTAGCTCCGAGCTCCACTCGGAGCGGACGAGACCCTCGTCCTCGAGTGCGCGTAGGACCCGGTAGAGATTGCCGACGTCGACGCGCTCCTCGCGCGTCAGCTTCGGCAGCGCGTCGAGCAGCTCGTAGCCGTGGGTGGGGCGCTCCGAGAGCAAGAGGAGGAGCGCCGCCTCTCCCAGTCGCTCGATTCGCGTTCGCACCTCGAACACTCCGGGAGCGACAAGGCGACGGTTCCGTGAGCGCGGGCCTCGCCTATGATGGCCTCCGTGCATGGTGATATCATATGTGGCTTACATATGTCTTGTCAAACTTCACTTCATCGATGTTGGCAGCGGTGAGCGGTAGGTCAAGAGGCGGCGCGGACCGCAGCTTCGTACACACGGTCGCGGGAGAAGACATCGAGCTCGGCCGAGAGCAACTCGCTCCCAGTCAACGTCATGCCGAACGGCTCGGCGAGAGGCTTGCCGTCGACGGCGACGGCCCGCAGAGACGGCGCATCCCGCCTCGTCAGGACGACGTGGCGGTCGAGCCTGGAGCGCAGCCACCCCGCGATCAGCAGGCTGTCGGCGCGAGGGCCCTCGATCCTGACCCGCTCGATCGCAGCGATCCCGGGCCAACGCTCCGCGAGGCGCACACGCCAGGGCAGCGAGCGGGCGAATGCGATATCGGAGACGGCCGTGTCGGCGAAAAGGCCGTCAAGCTCGCCGTATGCTGCAGGCAGGCGCCTCCACTCGCTCGAGTCGACGACGAAGCGGTCGCAGAGCTCGACGAGCTGCTCGAGCTCGCTCGCGCCCCAGGCGGGCTCGCCGCGCCAGCGACAGAAGACGGGTAGATCGGAGCGTAGGAGCGGCAGCACGACGGACGCTGGATGCTTGCGTGGGTTTCCTCTCAACCTGATCTCGACGACCTCGGCGACGACCTCGTGCGCCACCCCCGCAAGCGCGAACTCGAGTCGCGAGGCGGTCGCCTCCACCGCATCGCGGCGGCCCGGCTCGGGCACGAGCAGGATCGTGCGAGCAGGATGCCGCTCGGCGAGGCCTGCGAGCGTCGTCCGCGCCCGCTCGAGCCAGCGCGGCGGCGCCCAAACGAGATGAGTCATCGTGCTCGTGCGCAGCTCGGACATGCCGTCCGTCTCGTCCCGCGCGCGCTCCGTCGCGAGCTGCCGCTCGATCTCCGCGACGACGCCCACGGCTAGCCTGCGTACCTCATCAGTGCCTACGCCAGGAGCGGCCGTCGCGGTGGAGCAGCTCGTCGGCGGCGTGCGGCCCCCACGTTCCGGCCTCGTAGTTCGGGAAGCTCGGCCGGTCGCGCTCCCACGCGCCCACGATCGCGTCGACGAGCTTCCACTGCTCGTCGACCTCGTCCTCGCGCGTGAAGAGCGTCGCGTCGCCGAGCATCGCGTCGAGCACCAGCCGCTCGTAGGCCTCGGGGAGTCCCGTGCGGAAGGCTCCGCCGTACAGGAAGTCCATGTGCACGGTGCGGATCGACATGCCCTGGCCGGGCACCTTCGCGCCGATCGCGAGCGAGACCCCCTCGTCGGGCTGCACGTGAATCAGGAGCACGTTCGGTCGCAACCCCTCTCCCCCCATATCCTCGAACGGCGGGTGGGGCGCGCGCTGGAACTGGATCGCGATCGTCGTCTCCCGGCGCGCGAGCCGCTTGCCGGCGCGCACGTAGAACGGCGTGCCTGCCCAGCGCCAGTTGTCGACGTAGAGCTTGGCCGCGATGAACGTCTCTGTAGACGAGCTCGGCGCGACGCCCGCTTCCTCTCGATAGCCGCCGACCTCCAGGCCCTCGACGAGCCCCCGGCCGTACTGGCCGCGGATGACCGACTTCGGTCCGGGAGTATGCAGCGAGCGGAGTACCTTCACCTTCTCGTTGCGCACGGCATCTGCGGTGAAGTCGCTGGGGGGCTCCATCGCGGTGAGCGCGACGAGTTGGAGCAGATGGTTCTGGAAGATGTCGCGGATCACGCCCGCCTGCTCGTAGAAGCCGGCGCGACCCTCGATGCCCATCGACTCGGCGACGGTGATCTGGACGTGGTCGATGAACTGGCGGTTCCAGATCGGCTCGAAGATCCCGTTCGCGAAGCGGAGCGCCAGCATGTTCTGGACAGTCTCCTTGCCGAGGTAGTGATCGATCCGGAAGATCTCCTGCTCGCTGAACCAGCGGTGCAGGAGGGCATTCAGGTCGCGCGCGGAGTCGAGGTCGCGGCCAAACGGCTTCTCGACGATCACGCGCGTCCACCCCTCGCGCTCGCGCCGCTCGCCGATCTTCTGGACGACGACCTCGAACGCCGCGGGCGGGATGGCGAGGTAGTAGAGGCGGTTGCCGTTGGTGCCCTGCGCGACGTCGATCTCGTCGAGCGCCGAGCGGACCGCATCTTCTCCCTCGTTGCTCGCGAAGTCCGTGGTCACGTAGCGCGCGCCCTCGCACAGCCACTCCCAGACGTCCTCCTTGAAGGGATCGCGCGCGAACTGCTTGACGCCTGCTTTCATCCCCGCCAGGAACTGCCGCGTCGTCTGCTCGGTGCGCGCAACGCCGACTAGCGCAAAGCGCTCGGGGAGCAATCGGCGATACGCAAGCGCGTAGAGCGCCGGGAACAGCTTCCGCCTCGTGAGGTCGCCGGAGGCCCCGAAGATGACCAGCGCGCACGGTTCGGGCCGCCGGCGAAGCCGCAGGCCTTCGAGGAGGGGGTTGGCGGAGTCTGTCACGCGGGCAGAAGCGCCCGCTTTGCGAGGACCCCCTCGAGAAGCTCCTCGAACGAGTCGGTGAACTTCTGGACACCCTCCGCCTCGAGGGTCTCGACGACGTCGTCGTAGTCGAGCCCCACCGCGGCAAGCTCGGCGAGCAACGCCTCCGCGGCGGCGGCGTCCTGCGTGAGCGTGTCGCGCACCTCACCGTGATCCTGGAAGGCGACCACGGTCTCCGCGGGCATCGTGTTGACGGTGTCGGCGCCGATCAGCTCCTCGACATAGAGGACGTCGCGGTAGGCCGGGTTCTTCGTCGAGGTCGACGCCCAAAGGCAGCGCTGGGGCCTGGCGCCCTTCCCTGCGAGGTAGCGCCAGCGCTCGTCCGAGAACGCAGCCTGGAAGTGCCGGTAGGCGAGCTTGGCATTGGCGATCGCGAGCCTTCCCGCGAGCTCGGCGTGCCCAAGCTCCTCGAGCCGGCGATCGGCTTCCGTGTCGACGCGCGAGACGAAGAAGCTTGCGACAGAGAGGACGGCCGCAGGATCGCCGCCGGCAGCGACGAGTCGCTCGAGCCCCCGGAGGTAGGCCTCGACGACGGCCTTGTACCGATCGAGCGAGAAGATCAGCGTGACGTTGATCGAGACGCCTTTCGCGATGCAGTCCTCGATGGCACCGAGCCCGCTGCGCGTCGCGGGGATCTTGACGTAGAGGTTCGGCCGGTCGACCCGCTTCCGAAGGTCGGCCGCTTGCTCGAATGTCCTCTCGCGGTCGTAGGCGAGGCGTGGGTCGACCTCGAGCGACACGTAGCCATCGACCCCGCCCGACGCGTCCCAAGCTGGGCGCATCAGATCGCAGGCGGCCGTGATGTCCTCGATCGCGAGCGCAAAGAAGATCTCCGTCGCGTCGTCGGTCCGCGCCGCGACCTCTCCGAGCTGGCGGTCGTAGAGGTCTCCTTCCGCGAGCGCCTTCTGGAAGATCGTCGGATTCGACGTGACGCCGACGACGGCGTCGTCCCGCATCAGTCGAGCGAGCTCACCGCTCTCGAGCAGCTCCCGCGAAAGAGAATCGATCCAGACGCTCACGCCGTGCTCGCTCAACTCGTGCAACCTCGACCTAGCCATGACCTCGCCTCTCCAATTCCTCGATTTTTCGGAGGCGGCGCCGATACCGCTCTCCCCCGCCGAACTCGGCACCAACGAACGTCCGCACGAGCTCGGCGGCGAGCTCGGCCCCGACGATCTCCGATCCGAGGCACAACACGTTCATGTCGTCGTGCTCGACGCCCTGATGCGCCGAGTACACATCGTGGCAGATCGCCGCGCGAATGCCGTCGAGCTTGCAGGCGGCAACCGACGCCCCGACGCCCGATCCGCAGACGAGCACGCCACGATCTGCGTCGCCCGCCTGGATTGCGTCGCCGACCTCGGCTGCCTTGTCCGGATAGTCGACGGCGTGCTCTGAGCTATCGACGCCGAGGTCGATCAGCTCGTGTCCGGCCGCTCCGAGAGTGGCGAGGACCGTGTCGCGAAGCTTGACGCCGCGGTGGTCGAACGCGACCGCGACCCGCATCTCACCGTTCCCCGAGCAGGGCGGTCAAGCGCCCGGTGACGTTGGCCGCCGTGAGGCCGAGCTCCTCGAAGATCCGACCTGCGGGTGCCGAGGCACCGTAGCGGTCGACCCCGATCGCCTCCCCATGGCTCCCGATCCAGCGCTCCCAGCCGAAGGTGATCCCCGCCTCGACCGACAGTCGTGACGTGACGGCCGGGGGCAGTACCTCGTCGCGATAGGACTGTGGCTGCTCGGCGAAGAGCTCCCAGCAGGGAAGCGACACGACCCGGACGTTCGCGTCTACGGCCCGGGCCCCGGCGAGCGCGAGCGCGAGCTCCGAGCCGGTAGCGAGGACGATCGCCTCCGGCATGCCCTCGGCCCGCTGCCAGAGCGTGTAGCCGCCGCGCAGGACGCCCTCGGCGCTCGCGACCTCGTCGCGATCGAGCACGGGCAGCTTCTGGCGGCTCAGCGCAAGCGCAACCGGGCCGCCCTGGCGCTCGAGCGCGATGCGCCACGCGAGGACCGTCTCGTTCGCGTCTCCGGGACGGACGTACCAGAGATTCGGAATAGCGCGAAGCGCCATATGGTGCTCGACCGGCTGATGTGTCGGGCCGTCCTCGCCTACTCCGATCGAATCGTGCGTCCATACCCACACCGACGGCAGCCCGACGAGGGCGGAGAGCCGGACCGCGGGTCGCATGTAGTCGGAGAAGATGAGGAAAGTCGAGCCGTAGGGCTTGAGCATCGCCGGCTCGAGAGCGATGCCGTTGACGATTGCTCCCATCGCGTGCTCCCGGATGCCGAAGGCGATGTTGCGGCCGGCATGGGTCGCCGCAAAGACGCCGGCACCCTCGAACTCGGTCTTCGTCGACTCGACGAGATCCGCGGCGCCGCCGACCATCGTCGGCGTGAACGGCTTGAGCGCCTGCATCACGGTCTTGCCGGCATCACGCGTCGCGACCTCCTCGCCCGCGGGAAAGACCGGAAGCGCGTCGAGCCAGCCGCCTCGCGGAGCACCCGTGCGGTCGAGGTCCCAGTCTGCGCGGAGCTCCGGGAACGCCGTCGCCCAGCGCTCGAACCTGTCGCTCCAGCCGGCCTCGAGCTCTGCGCCGCGCGTTACGAGCGCCGCCATGTGTGCGCGCACCGCATCGTCGACCGCGAAGGTCGCCTCAGGGTCGAAGCCCATTGCCTCCTTAGCAGCACGCACTTCGCTCTCCCCGAGCGGCGCCCCGTGCGCCTTGGACGTGTCGACCGCGTGTGGTGCCGGATAGGCGATGTGACTGCGCACCACGATCAGCGAGGGACGCTCGTCGGCGTGTGCTGCCTCGATCGCAGCCTCGATGGCAGTCAGATCCTCGGAGTCCGTCACACGCTGGACGTGCCAGCCGTACGCCTCGAAGCGCTTCGCCTTGTCCTCGGTCGTGAACGAGACGGCCGTCGAGCCGTCGATCGTGATGTGGTTGTCGTCGTAGAAGTAGACGAGCTTGCCGAGCTTGAGGTGTCCCGCGATCGACGCGGCCTCCTGGGAGACGCCCTCCATCAGGTCGCCGTCGGAGCAGATCGCGTAGATGCGGTAGTCGATCAGCTGGTGCCGCGGGCGGTTGTAGCGCTCGGCGAGAAACCGCTCGGCGATCGCCATGCCGACGCCGTTGGCGAAGCCCTGGCCAAGCGGCCCCGTGGTTGTCTCGATGCCCGCCGTGTGCCCGTATTCCGGGTGCCCGGGCGTCCGTGAGCCCCACTGCCGAAACGACCGGAGGTCGTCGAGCGTGACGTCGTAGCCGGAAAGATGAAGGGCGGCGTACTGGAGGACGCAGGCGTGCCCGGCAGAAAGGACGAAGCGGTCGCGGCCCGGCCACGTCGGATTCGCAGGGTTGTGCCACATCGTCTTCGCGTACAACGTGTACGCGATCGGCGCGAGCGCCATCGCGGTACCCGGATGCCCCGCATTCGCCTGCTGGACGGCATCCATCGCGAGCGCGCGAATCGTGTCGATCGTGAGCTTCTCGACGCCGGGTGTCATGCGCACAACCATAGTCGCTGTCCGCTAGAGCAGACGCACCGACGAGGCCGCCCGCCCGCTCGACACCGGAATGGACGCCGGGCGGCGACAACTACGCTTGGCGTCATGGCTGTCCTGATCGCGTCCGGTCTGCGCAAGGAGCTTGGCGGCGACCCGCTCTTCGACGGCGTCTCGTTTACGCTGGAGCGGCGCGACCGCCTCGCACTTTCGGGCCAGAACGGCTCGGGCAAGACGACGCTGCTGCGCGCACTCGTCGGCGAGACCTCCCTTCAGGGTGGCGAGCTCGCGCTCCAGAAGGGCGCTCGTGTTGCGCTGCACGACCAGCGGCCGCCCAGGAACCGCGGGCTGTCGTTGCGCGAGTACGCCCTCTCGGGAGCCGCGGATCTCGTGGCGATCGAGGGTGATCTGCGCCGGCTCGAGCAGGCGATGGCCGGCGGGGCCCACGACGCGAAGACGATGCGCGCCTACGCGGACGCGCAGGCGAGGCTCGAGCACGGTGGCGGCTGGGGCTGGCGCGACCATGCCGCATCGGTGCTGCGCGGTCTCGGCTTCGCCGATCACGATCTCGACCGCCAGCTGGATACGTTTTCCGGCGGCGAGCTCACCCGCGCGTCGCTGGCTCGCGCGCTCGCAGGTGGTCCCGATCTGCTCCTGCTCGACGAGCCGACGAACCACCTCGACGTCGACAGCCTGGAATGGCTCGAGCGCGAGTTGCAAGAGCTCGACGCGGCCGTCGTGCTCGTCGCGCACGACCGCTGGTTCCTCGAGTCCGTCACAACAGCGGTGCTCGAGTTGGAGGGAGGACGCGCACAGTTCTTCGCGGGGCCCTGGCACCAGTGGCGGCTCGAACGTGCGGCGCGCGCAGCCGCCGCCGCGAAGACGGTGGAGCGGGTGGGTGGCGACATCGAGCGCCTCGAGCGCTTCGTCACGCGCTTTCGCGCCAAGAAGTCGAAGGCACGGCAAGCGCAGGCAAAGCTGACGCAGATCGGTCGCCTGGAGAAGGAGCGCACGGAGGCGGCGGCAGCGCTCGGCGAGCTTTCAAGCCGCCGCCGCCGGCTCGGCTTCGAGTTCCTCAAGCCCGCGCGTACCGGCCGCATCGTGCTGGAGGCGACCGGGCTTCACCTCGCTGCCGGCAAGAAGGAGCTTCTCGACGGAGCCGAGCTCGTGCTCGAGCGCGCGGAGCACGTTGCGCTCGTCGGTCCGAACGGCTCGGGCAAGACGACGTTGCTCGAGACGCTGCTCGGGAACCGCGCGCCTGAGGGCGGGTCAGTGCGCCTCGGTCACGGCGTGATTCCGGCGTACTTCTCGCAGCATGACGTCGAGCTGGACGAGCGCGGCAGCGTGCTCGAGTGCGCGACGGCGATGACCGGTCTCCAGCGGTCGCAGGCTCAGGCTCTGCTCGGCCGGTTTCTCTTCTCGGGCTACCGCGAGCAGGAGAAGGCGGTCGCGACCCTGTCGGGTGGCGAGCGGCGGCGGCTGTCGCTCGCCGTCGTCGTCGCCTCCGGAGCGAACCTGCTGGTGCTCGACGAGCCGACGAACCACCTCGACGTCGAGAGCCGCGAGGCGCTGGAGGCAGCCCTCGAGGCCTTCCCCGGCACCGTTCTGCTCGTCTCGCACGACCGGGCGCTGCTCGACGCCGTCGCGGAGCGCACTGTCGCGATCGAGGAGGGCGAGTTGCGCTCCTACGATGGCGGCTGGGCCGACCTCGTTCGGGCCCGCGAGCTCTCGACCGCCGCAGTCGCAAGCGTCGCGGAGCCGAAGGCGGCAAAGCCGAAGCCGGTCCGCCAGTCCCGCCGGGCTGCAACCGAGCTCGAGCGCACCGAGATGCGCATCGCCGACCTCGAGCGCCAGGTAGCGACGCTCGAGGCGAAGCTCGCAGAGGACTGGACGGACATGGACGTCCTTGCCGCCCATCGCGCAGCCCGGAGCGAGCTCCAGCGCCTCCTCGCGGAATGGGAGGAGCTGTTCGAGGCCGCACAATCCGCTCCGTAGGACGAGCGCAGCCAAGTAACAGACTGTTACTTGGCTGCAGACCGTCGCTCGGCGGCCAGGCAGCTCGTGTGACGAGAAGCGATCCGGCGGCGTAGAGAGAGTGTGCACGCCATGACCCTCACGCGACCGACCGCGTCTTTCGCCGCGCCACGCTCGTTCGCGGAGGCGGCGGAGCAACATCTCGATGACGTCTTCGGCTACCTGCTGTACCTCACCCGCAACCGAAGCCTCGCCGACGACCTCAGCAGCTCGACGTTCGAGAAAGCGCTCAGGCTCTGGCCTCGCTTCGACCCAGGACGAGGAAGCGCGCGCACATGGCTGCTCGGCATCGCCCGTACGACGGCGCTCGACTGGTTTCGCTCCGAGTCGCGGCGAAGGAAGCGCGAGGAGGCCGCAGCCCTGCCCGAAGCCCACGAGGCCGAGTTCGTCGAGGGGCTCTCGCCCCTCCTCCAGACGGCTCTGTCGACGCTGAGCGCGGGTGAGCGTGAGGTTCTCGCCCTTCGCATCGTGCTCGAGCTCGACGGCGACCAGGCCGCTCGCGTGCTCGGTATCAGCCCCACCGCCGTCTCGACACGGCTCAGTCGCGCCTTGGCGCGCCTCGAGGAGAGGATGACGACAGATGACCAGTGACATCGTGCGAGAGCTCCAGGCCTCGCGGCCGGCAGCGCCAGACGTGCTGCGCGAGCGGGTGCGCGAGATCGCCGCCGCGCCGAGTGAGCCGCGCGTCGTCGCGCACGAGCCGCTTCCGGGTACGCCGCAGGATGCTGCTCGCGCTCCCCGCGACCGCCGTCGCCGTCGCTGCCGTAGCTGGGGTGGTCGGGTTGTCCCGCACGCCGACGGGGCAACAGGCCACGCCGATCGCGCTGGAGGACGCGGCATCCGGCGGAGCGACGCTGCAAGTAAGCCCGGCGACTGCCAAGGCACGCGCCCTCGCACCCTCCACGAGCGGTGCGGCATCCTCCGGCCCCGGGCCGACGCCGGGCCGAGCGCAGCGGTACCAGGCGCAGCTCTCGATCGAGGTGAAGGACGCGGATGCGCTCTCCAACGCCACGCAGAAGGCGCTCGCGACGGCGCGCGCTCTCGGCGGCTACGTCGTCTCGGTCTCGTACGCCAGCGGTGAGAGCGGGCAGGCGCAGATGACCCTTCGCGTGCCCACCGCGCGGGTTCAGGACGCGATCGTGAGCCTGTCCGGCCTCGGACGAGATCGTCTCCCAGCAGGTGCAGATCGACGACCTGCAGGGCACTCTCGACGAGACCGACAAGAGGATCGCGACGCTCCGGGAGCAGATCGCGCGCATCAGCGCACGACTTCAGTCGACGACACTCGACGACGAGGCGCGTGCGACGCTCGAGGCCCGACGCTCGGCCGCCCGCCGGCAACTCGCAGAGCTCCGAGCTCAGCGCGCGGCTACGGCCGGCGAGGCGGCCCTTGCGACGATCCAGCTCACACTCTCGACTCCGGCCGGCCAGAGCGTCGTCCCGGCTGCGCCGTCGCGATTCGACCGCTCGCTCGACGACGCCGGCAGGATCCTCGTATGGGAGGCAACCGGCGTGTTGTACCTCCTCGTCGTCGCCGGACCGCTCGTGCTCCTCGCAGGTGGCGCCTGGCTTCTGGCCCGGACGCTGCGACGGCGCTCGAACGAGCGCTTGCTGGCATAAAGCCCGACACCGATCGTGCCTGTGTCCGAACAGGCACGATCAGTGTCATCGGCACGCTCGTCGGTCAGGAGCAGGAGCGAGCCGTAGCGCTCACGAGGCCTTGACGTCGAGTGTCGCGATCAGGGCCTCCGCAACGATCTTCAGGGGTCGTCCGGAGATTTGGCTGGCTTTCCGCAGCCGCGCGAAAGCGTCCTGCTCCGTGAGCCCTTCCCGCTCCATCAGAAGGCCCTTGGCGCGCTCGATCGCCTTACGTGCGGCGAGCGCGTCCGCGAGCGAGGAAGCCTCCTCCCGGAGCGCCGACAGCTCCTCGTGGCGGGCCTTCGCCGTCTGGATCGCCGGCAGCAGATCGGTCTCGCGGAACGGCTTTACCAGGTAGCCGAACACACCCGCCTCAACCGCGCGCGACACGAGCTCCTGCTCGCCGTACGCGGTCACCATTACGATCGGGATCGGTCGCTCTTCGAGGATCTTGCGCGCCGCCTCGATGCCGTCGAGCTTCGGCATCTTCACGTCGAGCAGCGCGAGATCGGGCTCGATCGTACGGGCGAGCTGCACCGCCTCCTCTCCGTCGCGCGCCTCGGCACACACGTCGAAGCCGGATTTCTCGAGCAGCTCCCGAAGATCGAGCCGGATGATCGTCTCGTCCTCTGCGATCAGAATTCTCATGGCCTTACCGCCTCTCTGCACATCGGCGTGAGTCACGCCGGGAACACGACCTCGGCACGCAAGCCGTCGTCGTGGATCAGGGAGAGCGTCCCGCCGAGCTCGTCGCGCACGAGCGCTCGAACGATCGAGAGGCCCGTCCCGTCGACGGCCGCCTGCATGCCGGCGCCGTCGTCGGCGATCGCGAGCACGACATCGTCGCCGCGCTCCGATAGCGTAATCGAGACGCGGGTGCCGCCGTGCTCGAGGGCGTTTCCGAAGAGCTCGCTGAAGACGAGCGCAAGTGCAGTTGCACGTTGTCCGGCGAGTGATACGGAGCCGAGCTCGGCGTCGACCTCCTTCCCGCCCACGAGCCCTTGCACGAGCATTCGTCGCAGCCGGTCGATCAGCTCGTCGAGCTCGACGTCGTCCTCGCGCTGCTCGGTGAGCACCTCGTGAACGGCCGCGATTGCGAGGATCCGGTTGACCGAGTCGCTGAGCGCCTTCTGCGGATCGACGTTGTCGGCTCGAGCCTGGAGCCGCAGGAGCGAGGCGACGGTCTGAAGGTTGTTCTTGACCCGATGGTGGATCTCCTGGGCCAGCACGCCACGCATGACGGCCCGGCCGTGCTCGAGGGCGACGGCCGCATGATGGGCGATCGCCTCGAGCAGCGCCCGGTCATCGTCGCTGAACGGCGTGTCCCGATCGCAGACGAGCTCACCGATCTGGCGGCGCTTCCAGCGCAGGGGCAGTCGTACTGCGTAGGCTCCCGGCCGTCCTTCGGGCCAGGCGATCTCGCCGTCCTCGAGCACGAGCGCAGCCCCGGTGGCGCTGAGCGAGTCGACCGTCGTCCGGACGATCGCCTGGAGCGACTCCTCGAGGTAGAGCGACTCCGACACCGTCTCCGAGATGTGCGCGAGCGCCTCGAGCTCGTGCACGCGACGTTGTGCGGCCTCGTAGAGCCTCGCGTGCTGGATCGTCTGCGCGACCTGGTGCGCGATCGCCACCAGCAAGTCGATCTCGCCCTGCTCGTAGTTACGCGAGACTCGCGTGCGGACGTTGAGCGCCCCCTCGAGCGCTTCAGTGGGCGCGCCGGCCGAATCGACTGCGGGGCCGGTGCCCGAGCCGAGCGGCCTCGTCGCGAGGATCGGCACCGCGAGAATCGACTGGTACTCGTCTTCTGGAACGTTCGGGAAGCGCTTGAAGCGCGGGTCGAGATGAGCTTGAGCCGCGATCCAGATCGGGGCGCGCGCGGCTGCGGCCGCGCCTGTGATTCCCTCGTCCATCCGCATCCTGGGGCGGCGCGTGAACTCGTCGACAGCGCCGCCGTGGGTCGCGCGCAGGACGAGCTCGTCCGCCGCGTCGTCGTAGAGGTAGACGAAGCAGGCGTCCGCCTCGATCGCGTCGGGCACCTTGCGCGCAACGAGCTCCAGCACCTCCTGCAGGTCGAGCGACGAGTTGACCACCTCGATCGTCTCGGTGAGCAGCCGGAGGTGGCGGCCCGCCTGGTCCTCGGTCTCGAGCGGCACGTCGCTCACGTGAGGTACCCGAGCGCGACGACTCCGAGGATCGGGACGGTGATCGTCAGCGTGAGATTGAGGTAGCCGACGGCCACAAGCCGGCGGCGCGTGCGCGGCGCCGCCTCGGCCCCGGCTTTGAGCTCCCGTTGGAGGCGGGGACCGAGAACGTAGTCGTGGATCAGCGCGCCGACGCACAGCGCGACGACAAGGGCGGACTTGACGATCAGGGTCGTGTCGAAGTCGCTGCTCAGAGCGGCGCTCTCGAACCCCCCGTGGCGGTCGGTGAGCCACAGTCCCGAGAGGATCGCAACCCCCATCGCACTCCAGCCGAGCGGACGCCAGCGCCGTCCAAGCGCCCGCATCGCAACCGCGCGTGGCTCGCCCTCGAGCTTCCTGATCGCCGGCACACCGACGACGACGAGCGCGACGGTGCCACCGACCCAGACGGTCGCGGAAAGCAGGTGGACGATGCGGAGGGCGGTCGTCACGATCCGGTCGGCTCCCCAAGCCGCTGGGCGCGGCCGGGCATGCGGCGGCCCGCAACGATCCACAACGACCACGGGCCCCCAACCAGGGACCCGCGATCGGCCGTCAGACACAGAGGCGTCGACTCGCCTAGCCGCGACCCCTGCACCGTGCATGATCCGCTATTCGCCGCCTGCTGTCCAGTGATAACCGACACAGTGCGGTACGCACACTGTGAGGGGGTCGGCTCGAAGGCCAACCCCCTCACAGGCTCCTGGTTGCTACAGCGCAGCGAGATACCGCTCGAGCTCCCACTCGGACACCTGCACCCGGTACTCGTCCCACTCGCGCCGCTTCAACTCGACGTAGCGCGAGAAGATGTGGTCGCCGAGGGCCTTCTCGAGCAGCGTCGAGGACGCGAGCTCCTCCACCGCTTCGCCGAGCGAGCCGGGAAGAGACTCGATCCCGCTCTTCGTCCGCTCCTCGGGCGTCAGCCGGTAGAGGTTCGTCGTCATCTCGTCCGGGAGCTTGTACCCCCGCTCGATCCCCTCGAGGCCGGCGTGGAGGAGCGCCGCGAACGCGAGGTATGGATTGCAGGCCGGATCGGGGCACCGGATCTCGGCCCTGGTGGCCTGCTCGGCCCCGGGCTTGTAGAGCGGGATCCGGATCAGCGCCGAGCGGTTCCGCTGCGACCAGGCAACGTACACAGGCGCCTCGTAACCGGGCACGAGTCGCTTGTACGAGTTGACCCACTGCGCGAGGACGGCAGACAGCTCGCGTGCGTGCCGAAGCAGCCCGGCGATGAAGGCCTTGGCGGTCGGCGACAGGTGGTTCGGGTCCTTCGGGTCGAAGAACTGGTTGCGGCCGCCCTTGAAGAGCGACATGTGCGTGTGCATCCCGGAGCCGTTCTCGCCGAAGAGAGGCTTTGGCATGAACGTCGCGTAGTAGCCGTGCCAGGCTGCGACCTCCTTGACGATGATGCGGTAGGTCATCGTCTTGTCGGCCATCGCGAGCGCGTCGTCGTAACGCATGTCGATCTCGTGCTGCGACGGGGCGACCTCGTGGTGGTGGTACTCGATCTGGATCCCGACCGACTCGAGCGCGGCGATCGTGTCGTTGCGCACCTCGGTCGCGGCGTCCTGGACGGCCTGGGGCTACTGGATCGCGGCGTGGGTCGGGAACGCCGCCATCGCGGTCGCGTTCGTCGGCTTCACGACGATCGTCTGGCCCGGATTGGCGGCGAGCCCGCTCGCCATGGCGTTCCTCGCCATCGCGGCGATCTGGCTGCTCACGCTGGTCAACAGTTTGGGCGTCCGTGAGGGCGGCCTCGTCCAACTCGTGACGACGATCCTCAAGTTCGTCCCGCTCGCCTTGATCGGCATCATCGGCCTGTTCTACTTCAAAGCCGACCACTTCACGCCGTTCCTGCAGGCGACGGGCGGGTTCGGGCGCCATGGACTCACGTTGCTCGAGGGCGTGACCCTGGCGATCGGATACACGCTGTGGGCGTTCATCGGCCTCGAGTCGGCGACCGTGCCGGCCGAAGAGGTCAAGGACCCCGAGCGAACGATCCCGCGGGCCACCTACATCGGCACGGCGGTCACGGCGTTGGTGTACATCGTCGCGACCGTGGCCGTGATGGGGGTCATCCCGCTCGCGACGCTGCAGAACTCGGCTGCCCCGTTCGCTGCTGCGGCGACGCAGATCTTCGGTGGAGCATGGGGCAAGACGGTCGCCATCATCGGCATGATCGCGACGTTCGGCTGCCTGAACGGGTGGACGCTGCTGACGGCACGCGTGTCGCTGGCTGCGGCCGGGGACGGATTGTTCCCCAAGCCCTTCGCTCGGTTGAGCGGCACACGCCGCACGCCGGTCTTCGGGTTGGTCGCCTCCGCGGTCCTGGTCACCGGGTTGATCTTCATGAACTACACGAAGTCCCTGGTCGACCAGTTCGGATTCATGATCCTGTTGGCAACCCTCACCACGGTCGTGCCGTACGCGTTCGCGGCCGCGGCGCAGATCGCGCTCTTCGTCAAGGAGCCCGAGCGGTTCACGGGTCGGAAGTTCGGCCGCAACATCGTGATCGCGGTGCTCGGCTTCGGATACTCGATCTGGGCGATGTACGCGACCGGCTCCGAGTCGATCGCGAAGGGATACCTGCTGTTGATGTTCGGGATCCCGGTCTACCTCTACATGCGCTGGCGTAGCCAGCGCGAGCGGATCCCGATGCGGACCGAGCTCGTGGCGCTGCCCACCGCGGCCCCTGAGCCGCGGCCGGTCGAGCCCGTCCACGCGGCCAGGTAACACCGGTCGATCGCCGCGGGACGGGCGGCGAGGGAAGGGGCGAGACCCCTTCCCTCGCCGCGTTAGGCTCTGGCCATGACCGATCCAACCGTCGGCGACCGCGCCGACCTGCTGATCGAGGCCGGCCTCGCTCTCTCATCTGAGCTGTCGCTCGACGCGGTGCTGCAGCGGATCGTCGAACTCGCCGTCGCGATCACGGGGGCCCGGTACGGGGCTATCGGCGTCGTCGGCGAAGACGGAGGGATCCAGGGGTTCATCACCGAGGGGATCTCGCCCGAGGAGCGCGCCGCGATCGGGGATCTCCCGACGGGCCACGGGATCCTCGGCCTGATCATCGCCGAGGGCCGGCCGTTGCGCCTCGACGACATCGCGAGCGACCCCCGATCCGTCGGCTTCCCGGCTCATCACCCACCGATGCGATCGCTGCTGGGGGTGCCCGTCGTCGCGCGAGGACAGGTCTTCGGCAACATCTACGTCACCGAGAAGCAGCAAGCATCGTCGTTCACCGACGACGACGAGCGCGCGCTGCTCGTGCTGGCCACCCAGGCAGGGGTCGCTGTCGAGAACGCCCGCCTCTACGAGGAGACCCAGCGGGCGCAGATGGAGCTTCGCCGTCTCGAGGTCCTGGACGAGCGTGAGCGGATCGCGAAGGAGCTGCACGACGGGGTGATCCAGTCCTTGTTCGCGGTGGGGATGAGCCTGCAGGGCGCCGCGGCCATCGCCGACGATCCGGGCATCACGTCGCGGATCGAAGGGGCCGTCGAGGACATCGACCGCGCGATCCGCGACCTGCGCAACTACATCTTCGGCTTGCGGCCGGGGATCCTCGCCGACCGGCAGCTCGACCAAGCGCTCCGCGAGTTGGGAGCGGAGTTCGAGACGCGCTCGGGGGTCATCACCGTGGTGGACGTGGATCCGACGGTCGCGGCGGAGCTCGCCTCGGTCGCCGCGGATGTCGTTCAGGTCACCCGCGAGGCGTTATCCAACGTCGGCCGGCATGCGGATGCAACGACCTGTCGGGTGTCGCTCCACCGCGACGACGGTTCGGCGATCCTGGAGATCGACGACGACGGACGTGGGTTCCAGACCGATACCCAACCCCCCGGCATGGGACTCGTGAACCTCCGCGAACGGGTCACGTCGCTGGGCGGATCGTTCGGCGTCGAGGGCATCGCCGGCGACGGCACGACCGTTCGCGCGACGCTGCCCCTCTAGTCCGTCCCAGACTTCCTTACTTCACGACGAGCGCCGTCACCATGCCGTACATCCCTTGCGGCCCTTCGACGTGCGGCAGGATGTGGCAGTGGAACGCCCACGCGCCGGGGTAGATCGCGTGGACCAGGACGTCGAAGCGCTGTCCCGGCGCGATCACGAGCGTATCGGCCATGTACGGTTGCTCCAGCGGGAACCCGTCCTGCCCGACCACCTCGAAGTGGTAGCCGTGCAGGTGCATCGGGTGCAGCATCGAACCGTCGTTCGCCATGTGGATCAGGAGCCAGTCGCCCTTGTTGACCACGATCGGCGACGTCGCGGGGAACGACTTCCCGTTCAACACGTAGCCGAGCGGCCCGTCCCCTAGGAAGAGCGTGGTCTCCTCGTCCACGGTGACCGGCCCGCCGAGCGTCGAGAAGCCCGTCCGGTCGTTCACGTTGAGCGCGCGGTACGGCCAGTGGCCGCCCGGCGGTTCGATCATCAGCGCGCCGTAGAGACCGGAACCGACCTGCTCGGTCGAGTTGAAGTGCGAGTGGTAGACGTACATGCCGGGTGGGTCCTTCACCGTGAACTCGTACGTCCAGTACTGGCCGGGCATGATCGGATCCTGGGTGATGTAGGGGACGCCGTCCTGGCTGTTCGGGACCGTCATCCCGTGGAAGTGCAGCACGGTCGGCTGATCCAGCTGGTTCTGCAGGACGATCCGGATGTGATCGCCGTAGCTGACGTCGATCTGCGGCCCGGGGATCTGCCCGTTGTACGCCATCGCGTCGACGAACTGCCCCTTCGACACTTCCCACTTGATGTCCTGAGCGGTCAGGTTGAACACCTTGGTCTTGCCATCCATCGTCGGCTCGAGGAGCTGGTTGCCTTGCGTATCGGTCTGGTTCCCGGCGAGGAACGCGTCGACCCCCGCCTTGTGCATGTCGGCCATCTGCTGCGCGGACATGTTCGCGGACATCGATCCGGAAGCGTCGGTCCCGGCCGACGTCGTGTCCGAGCCCGCGAGCACCGTGGCGATCATCCCGAGATCCTTGTGACCGGGGACCGTGCAATACGCGGTGTACGCCCCGGCGGCGAGGGCAGGCACAGGAAGCGTCGCGGTGGTGTTCGGATCGATCAGATCCGTGGCGTACGTCTTGCCGTTCACATCGACGGCGAACGAATGCTGCGCCTGGCCGTGGTTCATCACGGTGAACGTGATCGGCTGCCCCGCGGGCACCGAGATCGACGGCGGGTCGATCGAGAACTCCGAGAGCATCACCTCGGCCGTCGCCGGAGCCGCCGCGGCCTGCTCTCCACCACCGGCCCCGGAGACGCCTCCCGACCCGCCGCTGCACGCCGCGGCGATCAACACCACCACCCCGATCACCGCTCCGAACGCCCACCTCATCCTCGAACGACGCATCGCTCCGCTCCTTCCGCGCATATCCCAGCGAGTGTCGTCGCCGTGGGCTCACGCTGACGGTGACGAGGGACCCGACTCGGACGGGACCTCCGGCCCTGCGGACCGGCCGCGTTGACGTCGAGACTGGCGATATGTTCGCGCGGTACTTCGTCGAGCTGCCGATCGCGCCTGCGGACGTGGAGCGTGCGCTCGAGCGCGCCCCGGAGACCTGGGTGCCGGTTCTCGCCGAGCAGGCGAACCATCGAGGAGACACGCTGCTCGCCGAGGTGGGCTTCGGGGACGACGTGCGCGTCGCCCGCACGGTCGAGATCGAGTTCGCCACACCCGTTCGGGCGGCCTCGAAGCTGATCCTCCCGATCCGCTGGACCGCCACCGGCGCCTCGGGGTTGTTCCCCGCGCTGGAAGCCGATCTGGAGGTCGCTCCGCTCGGCGCGGACCGATCGCAATTGGCGATGAGCGCGAGGTACGAACCGCCGTTCGGCCCGATCGGGCGGGCGATCGACCGGACGGTGCTCTTCCGCGTGGCGGAGGCGACGCTGAAGGACTTCCTGGACCGGGTCGCTCAGGCGCTGATCGCGGACGCGCGCGCCGCGGAGGCAACCGCCCACGGCGATAGCATCACCTCATGACAGCGAAACCGGTACCGCTCAGGGTGATGCTCGTCGACGACCATGAGATCGTCCGCGACGGGATCCGAGCCATGCTCCAGTCACAGGACGACATCGTCGTCACCGCCGAGGCCGGCTCCGTTCGCGAGGCGATCGACGAGGCCGACCGCACACGTCCCGACGTCGTCGTGATGGACGTTCGGCTGGTCGACGGCAGTGGCATCGAGGCCACCCGCGAGATCCGTGCGAAGCATCCGAAGACGCAGGTGCTGATGCTCACCTCGTTCGCCGACGACGAGGCGCTGTTCGCGTCGATCATGGCGGGGGCATCGGGCTACGTCCTGAAGCAGGTCCGGTCGAACGACCTCCTCCGCGCGATCCGTGCGGTTGGCGCCGGCGAGAGCCTGCTCGATCCCGCCGTGACGACCGCGGTGCTCGATCGGTTGCGCAGGGGCAAGCACCTGATGAAGGACGAGAAGCTCGCGCGTCTGTCGCCGCAGGAGGAACGCATCTTGACGCTCGTCGCAGACGGACGGACGAACCGCGAGATCGGCGACGAGCTGAACCTGGCGGAGAAGACCGTCAAGAACTACGTCTCGAGCATCTTGTCCAAGCTCGAGGTCGCCCGTCGGGCCGAGGCCGCGGCCTACCTCGCCCGTCACACCACGACCCCCGGCACGAACGAGTAGCCGCCCGGACGCGATGAGCGAACCTCCCCCCGGCTACCCGGCCCAGCGGGTGGTTGACGTCGTGCTCCGCGACGGCACCACGTTACTCGTGCGCCCGGCGCGACCGGACGACCGCGAGCGGGTCGAGGATTACCTGTTGGGCCTCTCGGATGAGAGCCGTTACCTCCGGTTCTGGGGAGCCTCCGTAGACGTCAGCGACATCGCGCGACGCGCAACCGAGACCGACTTCGTCGATCACCTGACGTTGCTCGCGTTCGCGCAAGGGGAGGAAGGGCGAGTGGTCGGAGGCGCGCAGTACATCCGCGAACCCGACGCGGCCCGCGCTGAGGTGAGCGTGAGCGTCGCCGACGAGCTGCAGGGACACGGACTCGGTTCGATCCTGATCGCGCACCTCGCCGAGGCCGCGGACGAGGCTGGCGTGGCGTGGTTCCACGCGCTCGTCCTGCCCGAGAACCACCGCATGGTCAACGTGTTCCGTGGGAGCGGGTTCCCGATCCACCTGCGCGCGATCCCCGGGGCCGTGGATATCGAGTTCCCGACGGAGATCACGGAGGAGACGCTTCGCGCGTTCGCCGACCGGGAACGGATCGCGGCGGCGAACGCGGTGCGTTCGATCCTGCAGCCGCGTTCGGTGGCCGTGGTCGGCGCCTCGCGCGATCGCGATTCGATCGGGGGCCGTCTCCTGCACAACCTGCTCGCCCAGCCGTTCGCGGGTGTGGTCTACGCGGTGAACCCCAACACCGAGGCGGTGCAAGGGATCCCGTCGTATCCGAGCATCGCCGACGTGCCCGGGGAGGTCGACGTGGCGTTCATCTGCGTGCCGGCCGCCGGTGTGATCGACGTCGCCCGTACCTGCGGAGCCAAAGGTGTTCGCGGGCTCGTCGTGATCTCGTCGGGGTTCGGCGAGACGGGCCTGGACGGTCTCGCGCTGCAGCGGGAGCTTGTCGGGGTCTGTCGCGTGTCCGGGATGCGGCTGGTCGGCCCCAACTGCATGGGCGTGGTCAACACGGACCCCGCGATCCGGTTGAACGGGACGTTCTCGACGGCGTGGCCCCCAGCGGGCCGCGTCGGCTTCCTCTCGCAGAGCGGAGCGCTCGGCATCGCCGTGATGAGCCAGGCGGCCGAGCTGGGACTCGGCCTGTCGACGTTCGTCTCCGTCGGCAACAAGGGCGACGTCTCCGGCAACGACCTCCTCAGCTACTGGGACGAAGACCCCAACACGGACGTCCTGCTCCTCTACCTCGAATCGTTCGGCGACCCTCGGCGCTTCGGCCGACTCGCCCGTCGCGTGGGCGCGCGCAAGCCGATCGTCGCGGTCAAAGCTGGGCGCAGTCCCGCCGGCCGGCGGGCCGCCTCGTCGCACACGGGCGCGCTGCTTGCTGCATCCGACGCCACCGTCGACGCGCTCTTCCGGCAGAACGGCGTGATCCGCACGGACACGTTGGAGGAGATGCTGGACGTCGCCACGCTCCTGGCGGGCCAGCCACTTCCCGCGGGCAACCGCGTCGCGATCCTGACGAATGCCGGTGGCTTGGGGATCCTCTGCGCCGACACATGCGAGGCGAACGGTCTGGTCGTCCCCGAGCTCGACACAGCGACCGTCGACGAGTTGCGCTCGTTCCTCCCGCCCGCGTCCTCCGTGAACAACCCCATCGACATGATCGCGTCGGCCGGGGCCGAGGACTACGGTCGCGCGATCGGCGCCGTGGCGGCGGACCCCGGCATCGACGCGCTGATCGTGATCTACATCCCTCCCCTCGAGGCGTCGGCTCCCGAGGTCGCGCGGCAGCTCGTCGCCGCCATCGGGGCGCTCGACGATCCCATCCCGGTTCTCTCCTGCTTCATGTCGGCCCGTGGCATGCCCGAGTCGCTCCGGGCCCCCGGCGTCGGCATCCCGTCCTTCCGGTATCCGGAGCAGGCGGCGATCGCCTTGGCGCGCGCGGTGCGGTACCGGTCATGGCGCGATCGGCCGGAAGGCGTGGTGCCCGCGTTCGACGACGTTCGCGACGACGAGGCCATGGGCGTGATCGCTGCCGCACTGGCGCGTGGCGAGGGGTGGATGACGACGGAGGAGTCTGAGCAACTCCTCGCCTGTTACGGGATCGGTGTGGCCCGCGTCGCGCGAGCGGCGGAGCCTGAGGCCATCGCCGAGCTTGCCGAGACGTTCGGTGGGCGGATGGTGCTGAAGGGCGCGGGACCGCTGCACAAGACGGAGTCGGGTGCGGTTCGGCTGGGACTCGACGCCGGCGACGTGCTCGGTGAGGCGCGCGCGATGCGTGATCGTGTGGAGGCTGCGGGCGAGACGCTCATCGGCTTCGCGATCCAGGAGCAGATCGACGGAGGCGTCGAGATGCTGATCGGTGTCGTCACGGATCCCGTGTTCGGACCCGTCGTCGCGTGCGGCGGGGGCGGCGTGACCGTCGAGCTCCAGCGCGATGTCGCGATCCGCGTCGCGCCGATCACGGATCTGGACGCCGACGAGATGATGCGATCCCTGGCCTCGTTCCCGCTGCTCGACGGGTTCCGCGGAGCCGTCCCCGCCGATACAACCGCGCTTCGAGACACGATCCTGCGCGTGAGCGTGCTCGCCGACGCTCATCCCGAGATCGCGGAGATGGACTGCAACCCCGTGATGGTGCTCCCTCACGGGGTGCGGGTGGTGGATTGCCGCATCCGTCTGCAGCTCCCCCACGGCGACGTCGCGCTCGCCAGCCGCACCCGGGACGGCTGAACCCTCGCGTCCAGAGGTCCCGGCCGGACCGGGACCCCCGGCAGATCCCAGGCGCCTCCCGAACGACGACGCTATCGCTAGTGCTCAAGGAGGTGGGAACGATGCAGAAGCAGAACGAGATGGAACTCGAAGAGCCGGGATTCGCGAAGTGGCTCTTCAACTCGCACGGCGCAGCGGTGATCTGGCTCGTGGCGCGCCTATACCTGGGCTACGAGTGGCTCCACGCAGGGTTCGAGAAGGTCACCGGGACCGAAGGTGGGTTCTGGACCTGGCACTTCGGCTACACGGACGGTTCCTGGCTGCGGTCGGCCAAGCCGCTGCAGGGCTTCCTCGGATACGCGGTGACGGGGGCCGGACAGGGCCCGCACAGCGCCGTCAACTACGGGTGGTACGCCAGCTTCCTCAACTGGATGGCGCACCCCGGTCCCGCGGCGTTCTTCTCGAAGCTGATCGCCCTCGGTGAGGTCGCGATCGGGATCGCGCTGATCATCGGTCTGTTCGTCGGGATCGCAGCGTTCTTCGCAGGGATGCTGACCGTGTCCTTCGGGCTCGCCGGCGTCGCTGGTGTGAACCCGGTGTTCTTCCTGATCGAGATCATGCTGATCCTCGCCTGGAGGAACGCGGGCTACTACGGAGTCGACCGGTACGTGCTCCCAGCGCTGGGCACCCCTTGGCACAAGGGGACGGCGTTCCAGCACGACGAGGCGACGGCCGAGCACCAGCTCGTCTGACCCACCTCGGGCGAGCAAGGGAACGGGGCCCTCACGGGCCCCGTTCCTTATGTGGTTCCCGCCGCCAGCTGCTTCAGGACCATCCGGAGCAACCCGCCGCTCGCGAACGTCTCCACCTCCGCGGCCCCATCGATCCGCACCGTGGCCGTGAACGTCGTCTCGCTCCGGTCATCGGTCGCGACCACGGTCACATCCTGCCCCGGCGTCACGCCGTGGGTCAGGCCGCGCACGGCGAACGTCTCGCGCCCGGTGAGACCGAGCGACGCCGCCGACTCGCCCGCCGCGAACTGCAGCGGCAAGATGCCCATCCCGACCAGGTTCGACCGGTGGATCCGCTCGTACGACTCCGCCAGCACGAACCGCACACCCAACAGCGCTGGTCCCTTGGCGGCCCAGTCGCGGGAGGATCCCGAGCCGTACTCCTTGCCGGCGATCACGCCGAGCGGCGTCCCCGCGTCCCGGTATCGACCGGCCGCGTCGAACACCCACATCGTCTCGCTGGTCGGGAAGAACGTGGTCCATGGTCCCTCGGTGCCCGGCGCGAGATCGTTGCGCAGCCGGATGTTCGCGAACGTGCCACGCATCATCACCTCGTGGTTGCCACGGCGGGCTCCGTAGCTGTTGAAGTCGCGCGGCTCCACGCCGTGGGCGCGCAGGTACTCCCCCGCCGGGGAGTCCGCCTTGATCGAGCCCGCCGGAGAGATGTGGTCGGTCGTGATCGAGTCACCCACCTTGACCAGGACGCGGGCGCCCTCGATGTCTCCCGCCGTCACCGGCGCGTCGCCCTCGACGAACGGAGGCTCGCGGACGTAGGTCGAATCGGGGTCCCACGCGTACATCGGGCCGGCGGGCGACGGCAAGCTCGCCCAGTGCTCGTCCCCATCCCAGATCCGCCCGTACTCGCGCTCGAACTGCTCGGGTTCGACCGCGGTCGCGATCGCGTCGGTGACCTCCTGCGGTGAGGGCCAGATGTCCGCCAGGAACACCGGCCCGTCCGACCCTTGCCCGATCGGCTCGGTCGTGAGGTCCGGGCGCACGCTGCCGGCGAGGGCGTACGCGACGCACAGTGGCGGCGACGCGAGGTAGCTCGCGCGCACCTGCGGGTGGATGCGCCCCTCGAAGTTGCGGTTCCCCGACAGGACGGCGACGACGTTCAGTTCGCGTTCCTCGACGATACGGGCCACGTCGTCGGGCAACGGCCCCGAGTTGCCGATGCAGGTCGTGCAGCCGTAGCCGACCAACGCGAACCCGAGCTTGTCCAGGTACGGCGTGAGGCCCGCACGATCTAGATAGTCGGTCACCACCCGCGATCCCGGCGCCAGGCTCGTCTTCACCCACGGCTTCGTGGCCAGCCCCGCCTCGACCGCCTTCTTGGCGAGCAGCCCGGCGGCGAGCATCACCGAGGGGTTCGACGTGTTCGTGCAGCTCGTGATCGCGGCGATCACGACCGATCCGTCGCGGACGTCGCCGTCGTTCGCGCCCTCGACGTCGATCAGATGGTCGCCGCCAGGCAGCGTCTCTTGACGGGGGTTGCCCCCTTCGTCGACGAACCTCCCGACCTCGACCGCCTTCGGATCGGGCTCCGTGCCGTTGCGGTACGCGGCGAGGAACGACCCCCACACATCGTTCAGGGCGACGCGGTCCTGCGGCCGTTTGGGACCGGCGAGCGAGGGCACGACCGAGGACAGGTCGAGCTCGAGGGTCTCGCTGAAGACCGGATCCTCATCGCCGTCCGTGCGGAACAGGCCCTGCTCCTTCGTGTAGCGCTCCACCAGGTCGACCCGGTCGCCGCGTCCCGTGAACGTGAGGTACCGGAGCGTCTCGGCGTCGACCGGGAAGTACGAGGACGTAGCGCCGTACTCGGGACACATGTTCGAAAGCGTCGCGCGGTCCGCGATCGAAAGCGTCGAGAGCCCGTCGCCGAAGAATTCGACGAACCGGCCGACCACGCCGTGCGCTCGGAGCCTCTCGGTCAGCGTGAGCACCAGGTCGGTCGCCGTGCAGCCGGCCGGAAGTGCCCCGATCGTGCGGATCCCGACCACCAGCGGCTGCGGCAGGAACATCGGCTGGCCGAGCATCGCGGCCTCCGCCTCGATCCCGCCGACGCCCCATCCGAGGACGCCCAGCCCGTTGATCATCGTCGTGTGCGAGTCGGTCCCGACGAGCGTGTCCGGGAACGCGACCCGGTCGCGAACGGTCACGACCTGGCCCAGGTGCTCCAGGTTGACCTGATGACAGATCCCGGCGCCCGGCGGGACCACGCGGAGGCCGTCGAACGCCTGCTGGGCCCATCGCAGGAGCGCGTACCGCTCGCCGTTCCGCCCGTATTCGAATCCGATGTTCGCCTCGTAGGCCTCGTGCGACCGGAACAGGTCGACCTGCACGGAGTGGTCGATGATGAGATCGGCCGGCACGAGCGGGTCGACCTTCGCGGGATCGTCGCCGTTGCGCGCCATCGCCGAGCGCATCGCGGCGAGGTCCACGATCGCCGGCACACCGGTGAGGTCCTGCATCAGGACCCGACCCGGCATGAACGCGATGTCGCCGGCCGGACCGGGCCACGCGGCGAGCGCGGCCACGTCGGCGTGGGACACGTCGCGCGAACCGGCGCGTCGCACCAGGTTCTCGAGCAAGATCATGACGGTCTTGGGAAGCCGATCGCCGGCGTTCAGTCGGTAGATGTCGACGTCGCCGTCGGCGGTGCGTAGCCGGTCGCGGGCGTCGGAAGATCCATGGTTCATGGAGGTCGGTGCCTTTCCGGTCGTGGACCTCCATCCTCCCACGCCGGTCGACCGCGGATCTGGGACCTTTTCAGCCGCGCGGTTCGCTGAGCGCGTGGATCTCGTGCTGGATCTGTGCCTCGGTCGGGTACGGCCGCCGGTAGACATCCCAAGCGTGGAACGCGAGGCCGATGCCCCATCCCAGGATCGGGAAGATCGGCCAGAAGAAGTCCGCTCCGGTCACGGCCCAGATCGCCACCAGGAACGCGTTCACCAACACGTAGGCGAGCAGATGGGCCTTGAACTCCGAACGCTTGCGGATCCGCTCGATCGCCATACGACGCAGCTCTTCGTCGTTGTTGATCTCTTCCATCGTGATCACCTCCTCGTCTCACGCTGGCACAGGCGCCGTGCGGAGGCACGGGTCTTCCGGCCCGCCCGCCTTGGGTCACCTTCGGGAGCGGAGCCGGACGATCGCCTTGCGGGTCTCTTCCGCGCCCAGCAGGACGCAGGGTGCGACGAGCACCGGGACCCACTGCGCGGGGGTCAACGCACGCATCCCCAGGACCCCCGCGAGCGGCGGGATCAGGATGAAGCACAGGAGGATCACGGCCTCGACCGCGACCGCCCCCACCAGCAGGCGGTTCGACAACGGTCCGATCGAGAAGAGCGACGCGGGCGTGCTCCGACATTCGAACGCGTTGGCCATCTGCATCGCGACGATCGAGGCGAAGACCATCGTGGAGATCGTCGCGAGCGACGCCCCCGCGTCCGGGAACGGGGAACCGGCGTGCCAGCCGAAGAACAGCGCGGCGCCGATCGGCAGCAGCGAAATCGAGACCACGGCCTCGATCGGGCCCAGGAACCCGAACGCGCGCCCAAGCACCCGGCGATCCAGCAGCCGCGCGTCTCGTCCACGCGGGGGGCGACCCATCGTCCCGGCCTCCGGGCGCTCGGCGCCCAGGGCGAGCGCCGGCAGCAGGTCGGTCCCGATGTCGAGGGCCAGGATCTGCAACACGGACAGCAGCAGCGGGATCGATCCTCCGCTCAACGCCCAGATCACGAACGGCGCGAGCTCCGCCACGTTGTCGGTCAGGTGGTACGTGAGGAAGCGCCGGATGTTGTCGAACGCCGCCCGACCCTCTTCGACCGCCTCCACGATGTGCGCGAAGTTGTCGTCCAGCAGCACGATGTCGGCCGCACCCCGGGCGACATCGGTCCCGACCATCCCCATGGCGACGCCGATATCAGCCTGGCGAAGCGCGGGTCCGTCGTTCACGCCGTCGCCGGTCATCGCCACGACCTCGCCGAGCGCCTGGAACGCGCGCGCGATGAAGAGCTTCTGCTCGGGCGCGACCCGGGCGAGCACCGACACGGCGGGGTCGGCCAGGAGCACCCGCAGCGCCTCGTCGTCGGACGGAAGATCGGCGCCGAGGACGACGGGGCCGGCCGCCAGACCAGCCTTCGACGCCACCGCCGCGGCCGTCGACGGATGATCGCCCGTCACCATCACGACGCGGATCCCCGCGCGCCGGCATCGCGCGATCGCCTCGGGCACCTCGGGCCGCACCGGGTCGGCCATCCCGACCAGACCGAGGAGCGAGAGATCGTGCTCGGCCTCTTGAACGGTCTCGGGAAGCCCGACCTCGACCGTCTTGCTCGCGAACGCAAGGACCCGCAGCCCCTCGGCGGCGAGCTCGTCGACGTTCGCCATGACACGCGCGCGGGCGCCGTCCGAGATCGGCGTCGTCCCGCTTGCCTCTGCGAGGGTCGAACAGACGGCCAGCACCGCCTCCGGAGACCCCTTCGTTAGCACCACGGAGCCTCCCGTCGCCAGCCGGTTCACGGTCGTCATCCGCCTCCGCACCGAATCGAACGGGAACTCCACCGCCCGCGGCGCCGCCCGCTCGGCCTCCTCTTGACCCACGCCGCCCTTGCGCGCCAAGACCAAGAGCGACCCTTCCGTCGGATCGCCGACGGTCACCCATCGACCGTCTCGGTGGTCCATGCGAGCGTCGTTGCAGAGCGCCGCTGCGCGGAAGAGCGGCTGCACCGACGTCGACTCAGCCTCGGTCAGCGGGCGGCCGTTCAACAGGAGGGTCCCCGCCGGGTCGTAGCCGGTCCCCGACACATCGAGACGGCCGATCGGCACGGCCACGGCCCGTGCCGTCATCTGGTTCGCGGTGATCGTGCCCGTCTTGTCGGAGCAGATCACGGTGGTCGAACCGAGCGTCTCGACGGCCTCCAGGTGTCGGACGAGCGCGCCGCGCTCGGCCATCCGGGATGCGCTCATCGCGAGCGAGAGCGTGAGCGTGGGGAGCAGGCCCTCCGGCACCAGCGCGACGATCACCCCGATCGCGAACAGGAACCCATCGCGCGCAGGCGTTCCGAGCGCGAGCGAGACGCCGAAGAAGAGCACACCGGCTGCCACGGCGAAGGCCGCGATCACCTTGACGGCCCGATCGAGCTCGACGCGGAGCCGCGTGTGACCGCGCACCACCCCGCCAGTCAGGCGCGCGAGTCCACCCAGGAGCGTGTCCGTGCCTGTGGACACCACCAGCACGAGCCCTGATCCCGAGGCCACGAACGTGCCCGCGAAGACGACGTTCCGGCGGTCCATGAGATCGGCCGGGGGGCCCGGCTCGTCCGTGCGCGCGAGCGCCTCGGATTCGCCGGTCAGCGTCGAGTTGTCGACCTGCATCCCCGTCGAACGGATCACGCGCGCATCCGATGAGATGCGATCGCCTTCTCGGAGGAGCACCACGTCGCCGGGAACGAGCTCGGCGGCAGGGATCGAGGACCGGCGTCCGTCGCGGATCACGGTCGTCATCTCGGGCAAGAGCGCGGAAAGCGCCCGCGTCGCGCGTTCGGCGCGATACTCCTGCGCGAAGCTGAACGCGCCGTTGATCAGGACGACCGCGATGATCGCCCAGCCGAGCTGCGGCATCCCGCCGACGAACGCCAGGATGGCTGCGATCCACAGCATCAGGGCGAAGCGGTGCACCATCTGCGCCACGAGCTGACGGGCTGGTCCGGGACCGTGCGCCCCGGGGATCACGTTCGGGCCGACCTGATGCAGGCGAACCTGCGCTTCGTCGGTGGTGAGACCGTCAGGCCCCGAGTCGAGCTCCGCGAACACCTCGCTCATCGGCGCCAGGCTCGAACGATCGAGCGCCTCCCTGCCGCCTCGTTCCATAGCCGAGCCTCAGCCGTGAGCGCGGGCGGCCTTGAGCGCTTCCTTGTGGGCCATCCGCGTCTGGCGACGGAGCTTGGCCTCGCGTTGACGACGTTGCTCGTTCTCGCTCTCGGGGGCGAGCGGAGGCACAGGACGCGGATGCCCCTCGTCGTCGATCGCGACGAAGACCAGGTACGCGCTGGCCGCGTGGACGCGCCTGCCGGTGATCGGATCCTCGGCCTCGACCCGCACGCCGCATTCCATCGACGTCGTCCCCACGTCGTTGACGGCCGCCTTCAACGTGACGACGTCGCCGATGTGCACCGGCTCCAGGAACGTCATCTCGTCCAGCGAGACCGTGACGGCGAGGCCGCCCGCGTGGCGGATCGCGGCGAGCGCGGCGGCCGTGTCGACCAGGCGCATGACCACACCGCCGTGGACGTTCCCGGCGATGTTCGCGTCGGTGACCTCCATCATCTGGGTGAGCGTGACGTGGGAGTCGGACGCGGGCTTCGACGGGAGATCGGGTTCGGCCATCGCGGCATCCTACGTCGGCGCAGATAGGCTGCCCGACATGCGGCGCGCGATCGGAATGATGGCGCTCGTCGTGCTCGCGGCAGCTTGCAGCGTGAGCAGCGCGCCGGCGACCGCCTCGAGCTCCCGCGGCGCGTCAGTCGCGTCGGTCGGGATCCCCGATGGCACCCCGCCGTCCTACGACTCGGACGTCGAGGCATCCGCGGTCCCACCCGACACGCTCGTTCCCGCGGGAGCGTCCGTCACCGACGCCTGGGTCGCGGAGACGGCGTCGGGATCCTCGATCCTGGTGGCCTACGTGCAGCCGGGGGCCGACCCGCTGCGGACACCACGAGGACTGGTCGTCTGGCGCCGGTTCCCCGGGCAGTCGCCGCCGTGGCGCCCTGTGTTCGGATTCGTGGATCCCGCGCGGCGTGGCGTCGTGGAGATCCATGCGGTCATCGGCGACGCGACCGGCGACGGCTCGCCGGACGCGCTCACGTTCGAGGACACCGGGGGCTCAGGCGTGTGCGGGACATGGCGCGTGCTCGACCTCGCCGCGAACTCAGAGGTCTTCACGCGGAAGACCTGCGACACGACGATCAGCTTCTCGACCGACCCCGTCGGGCTCGAGGTGCGTGAAGCGGTGTTCGCGCCCGGCGACTCCCATTGCTGCCCGAGCTCGATGCGGACCTCGATCCTGGTCCGCGACGGATCGGATTGGACGGTCGACTCGACCGTCGAACAGCCCTCGTGAGCTTGCTGCGGTCGGGGCGATCCCCTTACGGCAAGCCAGGGGTTGCGGGGCAGCCCTTGTGCCCACACTCGCACGGGTGGTCCTCATGACCCTCGTCGTGGTGAGACCCGTGCCCCTTGCAGTAGTCGCTGCAGAACTTCGAGCCCGTGTCGCACGCGCATCCCGGGTGTTCGCAGGGCCCTTCGAGGACGCTACTCATGGCTCTCCCCCCGATCCGTCTACGGAACTACGTGACCTCGGATACTGCTCCCATCTCGGCGAGGTGGCAATCCGGTGGCTTCACCGGTCGCGTCGGGGGGCCGGGCTACCATGTGCGCCATGGCGCGGATGTTCGTCGAGGGCTGGGCTCCCGAGTACGGCGCACCCTTCGATCCGGACGAAGCGCTCGCGCCGGCTGACGGGACGATCGACCCCACCGTCGAGACTGACGGACTGGGAGCCCCTCGAAGGCGACGACGACGGCTACGACCAAGTCGCGTTCGTCGACGGCGTGCGCCGGGTCGACGCCCGCCTGCTGCTGGACGATCCCGCCGCCGGGCCGATCCCGGGGATCTGCGGAACGTTCGCCGTGGGTGCGACCCGTATGGCATCGGGCCGAACGCTGGTCCGAGGTCACCGGCGTCCGGGTGGAGCGGTGGGCCGTCCTCGCCGGCGGTCATGCCGATGAGCTCCCCGCCGTCGACCTCGAGCCGCCCTACCGTTCGACGACCACGGCGTCTCGACGACCCGTCACATCTGATCTCGGAGCTCCACACGCGGATGCGCCGCGCCGAGGGCGAGCTCGCGACGCAACTCGCCGCCGACGCGTTCGTCGTGGCCGACGGGCCGCTGAACAAGCCGCTCGCGCCGCTCCCGGTCGTGGGCTACATCAAGACGCACCGCGTGACGTATCTCCCCCCCGAGCAGAACGCCGTGGTCGCCGAGCTCGCGCGCGGACAGCGCACGCCGCTGTTCACGATCGCGGCCGACCGGCCCGACGTCTGCCGGTACTCCTGGTACGTGCGCCTAGCGATGCTGGCGGGGGGTCACTCGTGGACGGGGATCGTCCGATGCGAGGCCTCGGGCCGCCTGCCGAAGGACGACGTGAAGCGGATCGCCGACCGCACCGCCGCGCTCCTGCCGATCGTGGCTTCCGAGACCGCATCTCGATCCGCGGGCGCCCCAGAACCTCGTTCCGATCGGCGCGCTCGAACGGGAGCTCCGCCACCGGATGGGCGATCCCGGCTTGGTGTACCGAGCGCTCGGGCCGCCGTGATGCGTCGGGAGGCCTCGTGACCGGCGACGCGCGTCGGGCGCGTCCTCGGCTCGGAGCACTCCACGACAGCCGAGTTCCGCGTGGTGCTCGACGACGACGACTACCTCCAGCTCGACGATCTGGTGGTCGTGCGCACGCAGGTGCCGAAGGCCGGCGAGGTGAAGCACGTACGGCGTCGTGACCGAGGCCGAGGCCGTCTACGAGGGCGCCTCCTACGAGTCCGACACGCATCGTGTCGCCGAGCTCGGGATCATGCCGGCCGCGAAGGTCCGCTCCGCGCGCGTCGCGGTCACGCGCGTCGACCCCGAGGTCTGGGTCTCCCCCGACCCGGGCGAGGTGGTCGAGCGCGCGACCGGTGACGAGCGCGCGAAGGCGCTCTACCTGGACGAGATGGGCCGGCCGCTCCCGATCGGGCATCGGTCGCGACGGCGAGCCGGTGCACGTCGATCTCGACTTCTTCGACGGGCGCAAGGGCGGGCACATGTCGATCAGCGGGATCAGCGGTGTCGCTACCAAGACGTCGTTCGCGCTGTTCTTCCTGCGGATGCTGACCGCGCGAACCCGGCCGTGCTCGGCGAAGGCGCCGCGAACCTGCGCGTGCTGGTCTTCAACGTGAAGGGCGAGGATCTGCTCTGGCTGGACAAGCCGAACCGGTTCTTCGATGACGCCGCGGCGGCCGGTTGGGCGAAGCTCGGCGTCGAGCCCGGTCCGTTCCCGTCGGTCCGGTTCTGGGCGCCGCCTCGGCGCTCGTTCCGGCGACGTCGTCGTCCCCGACACCGGCGGCCGCCAGGAGGGCGTCGACGTCTTCTGCTGGACGCCGCGCGAGTTCGTCGACGAGGAGCTGCTGCAGTTCCTGCTTCACCGACGCGAACGACCAGCGCAACCAGACTCCCGTTCATCCGCGAGCGCGTGCAGACCCAGCTGCGTCGGTTCGCGGTCGACGTGACCGGGATGCCGGGCGCGATCGTGCTGCGCGACCCGCGCGATGCGGCGCGAGGGGAGCTGGCGCGGCCAGCAGGTTCAGGCGCAACCCACCGAGCGGATCATCACGGACCTGCCGTCGCTCGTGAACGCGCTCGGCGAGTTCCTGGAACCGGACGACGGGGACGAGCCCGACCTCGCGTGGAGCGGCCGCGTTCAGGCCGGCACCGTCTCGGCGTTCATGCGACGGCTGCACGCCGGAGCCGCCCGGATGGGCCAGCTCGTGAAGGCAGGCGACAGCCGCCGGATCGACCGATCGCGCGCGAGCGTCACGGTCGTCGCGATCCAGTCGTTGCACGATCAGGCGCAGCGGTTCGTGGTGGGCGCCCTGCTGAACGAGACGTTCCGCGAGAAGGAGGAGTCCGGTCAGCGGCTGCCGCTCTCGGTCATCGTGCTGGACGAGCTCAACAAGTACGCGCCCCGCGACGGAACGGGTCCACTGAAGGACATGCTGATCGACATCGCGCAGCGCGGGCGGTCGCTCGGCGTGCTGTTGGTCGGCGCGCAGCAGACGGCGTCGCGCGTTGCGCACCGAGGTGCTGGAGAACGCCGCGATCCGGGTGAGCGGCCGCCTGGACGCGGCCGAGGCCGAGCGGGCCGAGTACGGATGGATGCTCCCGTCCACGCGCGCGCGGGCGCGCCTGTTGAAGCCGGGCACGATGGTGGTCTCGCAGCCCGCGATCCCCGTGCCGCTCGTCGTGACGTTCCCCTTCCCACCGTGGGCCACGCGGAAGGAGGAGGTGGCGACGGACGCCGACGGCGACCCGTTCGCGGGCCTGTAGCGCCGCACCGCCTCCCCCCGGACATGCGGATCCTCCACACCTCGGACTGGCACATCGGCAAGCGGCTCGGCCGCCACGACCGCATGGACGAGTTCCGCGACGTCTTGGCCGAGGTCGAACGCATCGCCGACGAGCGCGCCGTCGACCTGGTGATCGTCTCCGGCGACATCTGGGACCGGCCGATCCCGCCACCGGATGCGCTGGGCCTCGGGCTCCAGACACTCATCCGTCTCGCGCATGGTCGTCCGGTGATCGCGGTCGCCGGCAACCACGATTCGCCGGATCTGTTCGAGGCCTGGCTCCGCTCCTCGCGCCGCAGGGCGTGCATCTGGTCGGCACGGTCAAGCGCCCCGACGAAGGGGCGCTGCTCGGACCGGACGAGCTCGGCGGCCTGCCCGTCGTGGTGGCCTGCTTCCCGTTCCTGCGGGAGGGGCGGGTCGTCGACTTCATGGAGGACGCCGGAGAGTGGTACCGCGGGTACGCCGAGCGGGTCGCGGCGATCACGAGCCGGTACAACGAGGTGCTCGTCCAGCGCGCGGGCGCGGACCTGGTGCCGATCCTCGTCGCGCACTTCCTGGTGAGCGGCGTGAAGATCGACCGAGATGCCCCACGCGGCGAACGCGAACTCCACATGGGAGACGCCTACGCCGCGACCGCCCAGGCGATACCGGCCGGGCCGCAGTACGTGGCGATGGGACACATCCACGCCCCCCAGACCGTGCCGGGCACACCGGTGCCGGCCGAGTACGCGGGCTCGCTGCTCGCGCTCGACTTCGGCGAGGCAGGCGAGAAGAAGCGCGTCGTGATCGTCGACGCGGAGCCCGGGCAGCTCGCGGTGGCGGAGAGCGTCCCGCTCCGGAGCGGCCGCCCGCTCGTCCGCGTCGCCGACACGTGGGACGCGATCGAGTCGCGCGCGGACGAGCTCCACGACGTGTTCCTCGATCTCACCGTTAAGACGACCGGCACCGACACGACCCTAGCCGAACGCGCGCACGAACGGTTCCCGTTCCTGGTGCACGTGCGCGCTCAACGTCCGATCGGCTCCGGCGGCGACCGCTTCACGAAGGGACACCGCTCGTGGGAGGAGCTCTACGCCGAGTACTACCGGCGCGAGCACGACGAGGACGCGCCCGACGACCTCCGCGCACTCTTCCGCGCCGTGCTCGAGGAGGCGGCCGATGCGCCCGCTTGAGCTCACGGTCGAGGGCTTCCGTTCGTACCGCGAACGCACGACGTTCGACTGGCGCGGGCGCCGATTGGTGGGGATCGTCGGGCCGATCGGCGCGGGCAAGTCGTCGATCCTGGACGCGATCGCGTTCGCGCTGTACGGGAAGACCCCGCAGGTCGAAGGCGCGACGAAGACCTTGATCCATCAGCTGGCCGACCAGTCGCACGTGGAGCTCCGGTTCCAGGTCGACGGCCAGGTGTGGCGGGCCGTGCGGTCGATGCGCCGGAAGGGAGCCTCGGGCCACCAGCTGGAGCTGCTGACGAGCGACGGGCCGGACGCGGCGGTCGTGGAGACGGTGACGCTCGAAGCGGCGATGACCGAACGCGTCGAGCAGCTCCTCGGGATGGACTTCAAGACGTTCTGCCGCTCGGTGCTCCTCGCGCAGAACCGGTTCTCGGAGTTCCTGAAGGCAACACCCGCCCAGCGGGACGCGGTCCTGAAGGGGGTCTTCGGGTTCGAGCGACTGGACGACGCGTTACGCGTGGCGAAGTCGCGCGTGGAACGGATCGACCTGGAGCTGGCTGCCTTGGCCAAGGAGCGCGAGCGGATCGCGGACGCGCGGGCCGGGTTGGAGGAAGCACGAGACCGAGCCGCAGCCACGCGCGCCCGTCTGCAGGCGCTCGAGTCCGCCGGCCCGGAGGTCGAGCGCCTGGACAAGGAACGCGACGCGGCGGAGGACGACGTAGCGTCGGCCGCCGCCCGGAGCACCACCCTCACCGAGATCGCTGGGGCGCTGCCCGACGAGGTCGACGTGCACGCGACGTGCGGCGACGCGCGCGACGCCGACTCGCGGGTCGCCGTCGCGAAGGCGGCGCTCGACGGTGCCGAGGAGGCGCGCGCGGCGCGTGAGGCCGAGCTCGCCGAGGTGGCGTCCCGGCACGGGGATCGCGAACGGTTCCGTTCGTTCGAACAGCTCGTGCAGACGCACGAACGCCAGGTCGAGGACGTCCAGATCGCGCAGCTGACCATCCAGCGGGCCGGGTCCTCGCTCGCGGAGGCATCGGCCGAGTTAGCCGCGCGAACGAACGCGGCCGTCGAGGCGGAGGGCGAACGCAGCTCCGCGGAGGACGCGCTCTCGAGCGCCGTCGGGGCCGTGGAGGATGCGCGGGCCGCGCTGATGGACGCGAAGCATGCGGAGATGGCGCACGAGCTGCGTGGCGCACTCGCCGCTGGCGAACCGTGTCCGGTGTGCCGGCAGGAGGTGCACACGGTCCCGAGAGCCGGGGCCGCTCCGAAGGTGGCGGCCGCGGAGAAGGCGCTCGACAAGGCGGTGAAAGCCGAAATCGCCACGCGGGACCGCAAGGATCGATGCGCCGTCGTGGAGACCGCGGCGAACGCAGCGGTCGCGGAGGCGACCGGGATGGCCGCGCGCGCGGAGGCCGAAGGGAGCCAGGCGGCTGACGTGCTCGCGGCCACCGAGGCCGTGCTCGTCGCCACCAAGAGCCAGCTGGTCGAGTGGCTCGGCGAGGAGGGTGACCCACGTCTGTTGTTCGAGGCCCGGGAGGCCGAGTTGACCGCGGCCGAACGCGACGTGGTCGAGGCGCGTGCCGCCGTGGACGGTGCGCGCGCGACCCTCGATGAGGCGAAGCAGCTCGCGGAGCGATCGACCTCACAGGTGGCCATGCTCGCGAACCGACTAGCAGGACTCTGGGGCCGGCTCGACGAGGATCGCGACGTGCTCGCCGAAGGCGAAACGGTGGAGCTGGCGTTCGTCGAGATCCGCGAGGCGATCGTCATCCGGCACGAGGACGCCTCGGCGGACCGCGAGGTGGCCACGACCCGGGCGCGGGACGCGGCCTCCGAGCGCGCGTCCCTGCTTTCGAGCCTCGACCTCGCGCCCGGGGACGATTTCCGTCATGTCTTGGCCGAGGCGGGCGTCCTGCACGGCGCCGCCGTCGGACGTGCAGCCGAGTTGGAAGAACAGATCGCGTCCGCCGGCGATCTGGAGCGTGAGGTGCTCGATCTGGAGACGCGGCGCGGCGTCGCGAAACGGTTGGCCGACGATCTGCAACCATCGCGATTCCTCGGATTCCTCTTAGAGGAGGAGCGCGCCGAGCTCGCCGAACTGGGGAGCGAGCACTTCGAGCAGCTGACCGACGGAGCGTTCCGGTTCTCCGAGGACGACCGGTTCGACATCCTGGATCTGAACGCGGCGGACCGTAAGCGGAAGGCCGAGAGCCTCTCCGGCGGCGAGACGTTCCTGGCCTCCCTGGCGCTCGCCTTGGCGCTGGCCGAGATGGTCGCCCGAGGGGGCGGACGCCTGGACTCCTTCTTCCTGGACGAAGGGTTCGGCAGCCTGGATCCCGAGCACCTGGACCGGGCGATGGATGGGATCGGCCGGCTCGTGTCAGCCGACGACCGCCGCCTGGTCGTGGTCGTCAGCCACGTGGCGGAGATGCGCGAGGCGATCGAAGACCTGATCGTGCTGGACAAGGACGATGTGACCGGAGATACGGTCGTGCGGTCCGGCGTCGGCCCCGCGGCCTAGTTCGCGCCCAACGGCTGCGTCAAGCCGTCCTTCGGCCCCGGCCGCCGCCGGGTGGGGTACATCGGAGGACCTACCTGTTTCCGACCATATCCACCCGCTGACCGACTACGGTCACCCGCCCAACCCGCCGATAACGAACCAGGGACCAGAGCACCACCGGACGCATCAAGGGGAACGATGGCCGGCCAGAAGAGCGTTTACCGTCTCGCTCGGACACTGCTGCTCGCGTTGGCGGCGCTACTCGCCGTCGGCGCCATCGGCTCCGTGTTCCTGGGCATCCACGCCACCAACCAGGCGAAGCAGGCGGCCACCGCGCAGGCGAAGTCGATCGTCGAGAACTCCTTGCCGATCGTCCTGGCCCCATCCGACGTCGCCTCCCCCGTCACCGCCGCTCACGCCGACGACATCACGATGAACATCACGCCCGTCGTGATGGACCCCACAGCCTTCGACGACGTGGCGATCTGGTCGACCGACGGCACGATCGTCTACGCCACGGACCAACAGCTCATCGGCCAGCGTCCGGAGGAGGCCCGGACCGCCGTCCACGACGCCACCACCAAGGGCACCGTCACCTCCGAGCAGCACGACGGGATGTTCTCCGTGCTCGTCCCCCTCCGCCTCCGCGACAACGTGATCAGCGCGGCGGTGCAACTCGCGCGCCCCGACGATCCGATCGTGGCAGCCGGCCGGCCGTGGAAGTTCGGCGCCATCCTCATGGTGATCGGCGCCTTGATCGCGATGGCGCTTCTGTACCAGGTGATGCGCCTCACGTCGTCGGGCTCGAACGCCGGGTTCGTCCCGGCGGCCGCTCGCGTGGCTCCCGCACCGATCAACCCGGCGCTCGCGCGCCTCGAGCTCCAAGGGTCGGGGTTCCGGGAAGAGGGCGAGGCCAGGCGGAAGGCCGAAGACCGCGCGTCCGCGGCCGAGCAACGACTCACCGTGATCCAGGAGCAGTACCGCAAGACCCTGGAGGAGCTCCACGTCACGCAGCGGCTGATCCAAGAACGTCCCCAGCCGGGCGCGCCCGACCCCGCCACCGAGGGCCGGCTGTTGAAGGCCGAGGGACAGGTCCGGCTCCTGGAGGGACAGCTGAAGGCGATGAGCGGCGAGCGCGACAAGCTCGCGCGCCACATCGCCGACCAGGCGAAGAACCGGACGGAGAACGACACGGACTCGGACCGCCGCACCAAGCAGGCGGAGCAGGAGGCGATCGGCCTCCGCGCCGAGCTCGAGGGCGCACACACCGAGCTGTCGCTCACGCGGCGGGAGCTCGAGGCGTTGAAGTCGGAGGCCGCGCGGGCCCAGGACATGCACGAGGACCTGGACGCCGCGCACGTCGACGCGCTGCACACCCGGGAGTCGCTCGAGGCATCGCAAGCTGAGCTTGCGCGCGCGAACGGAGAGCTGGAGGACGTCCGCAACGAGATGCGCGCGCTCCGCGCCGAGGAGCAGAAGGCGCTCGTCCTTGGGGAAGAGCTTCGCGCAGCCCGGGCGGAGCTCGACAGCCTGAAGGCGTCGCACCGGGCGGAGCTCGTGGAACGGGAGGCCGATCTGGAGGATCGTGTCCGTCGGACGCGCGAGGAGTTCCAGTCGCAGGTCGCCGATCTGGAGTCCCAGGCCAAGCGGCAGCTGAGCGAGCGCGAGGCGACGGTCGAGAAGCAGCTGAGCGAGCGGGAGGCCTCGTTGACGGCCGAGGCGGCGGCGCGCGAGGCCAGGATCACGCAGGAGGCAGCCTCGCGGGTCGCAACGCTCCAGGCTGAGGCGACGGCGCGAGAGGCCGAGCTGCAGCACCGGCTCGCCGAGCGCGAAGCGACGCTGCAGGAGGAGATGTCGCAGCAGGCCACGTCGCTCGAACAACGGCTCGCTCAGCGCGAGGACGAGCTGACGGGCCAGCTCTCCGAGACCAAGGCGGCGGCCAAGGCGTTGCGGGCAGAGTTCGAGACGGCGAAGGCGGATCTCGACGAAACACGGAGCGCGCTGCAGGCCGCGCGCGATGAGATCTCAGCTGCCAGCCACGACGGGTCATCGCGTCACGAGCAGCTCGCCAAGGCGAACGAGGAGCTCATGCGTTCGCGCACCGAGATCGAGACGCTGCAACAGGAGTTGGCAGAGGCGGAACGCCAGCGTGAGCAGGCCGAGCGCGACCGCGCGCAGGCGGCCGCGGAGCGCGAGGAGGTTCAGCGAGAGCTGGTCTCGGCGAGTGCGGAGGTGCAGACGGAGCTCGGCCGCGGCGTGGAGCTCTCCGAGCGCGCCGAGCGGGCGGAGCAGGAGGTCCGAGCGGCACGGGAGGCCGGCGCCGCCGTGCAGCTCGAGCTGGAACGGATCGTCGCCGAGCGGGACACGTTGACGCGCTCGATCGCCGAGAAGGAGGCGTTGCACGCTTCCGAGCTGGCGGCGGCCGCGGCGGCGCTCGACCCGGAGTCCGAAGAGGTGCTCCGCGCGAGCCAAGAGCGCCTGGCCAGCCAGACCGAGAAGCTGATCGAGGTCGAAGAGCGCGCGCACGGTGCCGAGCGGCAACTGGCCGACACGATCGTGCGGCTCGAGGAGGTCGAGGGCGAGCTCCGGCACCTCCAGATGGAGAAGGCGCTGCACGAGCTGCAGACCGAGCGTCCGGCCTCCGAGACGGAGGGCGTGGAGGTCGGCGTCGTGGCAGCCGAGCACCCCGATGACCGGCGGGCGTCCACGCCGTTCGCGAAGGAGCTCTCGCTCGACGCGAAGAAGACGCTCTCGCACATCTTGGGGCTCACGCAGATCATGAAGTTCAAGAAGGACTCGAAGGACCAGGCGCAGCTGATCAAGCAGCTGACCGCCGCGGCCCGTCGACTGGACCATACGGTCACGGACATCGCCGAGGCCGATGCGCTCGCGCACGGGGACGTCGAGCTCACGCTCAAGCGCACCGACCTGGAGTCCCTGGTGAAGCGGGTCGTCGAGGACTCAGGCGTGGGCACGGATCACGATGTCCGGATCGATAGCCACGCGGTGGTCGTCGCCGTCGACGCGCTGCGCGTCGAACAGGTGCTCGCCGGGCTGCTACGCGCGAGCGGCGACCGGACCCCGCCGGGCAAGGCGATCACGGTTCGGGTCGCGAACGTCGAGGGCGGCGCCTTGCTCTCGGTCGAGGATCCCGAGCCGGCGTCCGACGGCGCCATGTCCGTGGTGACCCAGCGGTTCGCCGAGATGCAGGGCGGCTGGGCACGCGTGGAGGGTCGCGACGGTGGTGGCGTGGCGTTCCGGGTGTTCCTGCCCGACGGCGGCCCGACGGGTGACGGTCCGGTGGCGCCCCCGGCGCTGGACGAGGTCGCCGGCGGAGCCGACGACGACCAAACACCGTCGCCGAAGGGCACGCTCCAGATCGTGGTCGCCGAGCCGGGCGAGGACGAGGCCGGGACGACGGAGACCTGGGGCGAGTCCGAAGAGCAGCTGCTCGTGCAGGAGCTGCACCGGCTCCACGCCGAGGACTGAGCCCGCTCAGCTGAGCTGCTTCAACAGCTCCCGCGCGATCACCAGCCGTTGGATCTGGTTCGTCCCTTCGTAGATCTGCGTGATCTTCGCGTCGCGCATGAACCGCTCGGCCGGGTATTCCTTGACGTAGCCGTAGCCGCCCAGGACCTGCACGGCATCGGTGGTGATCGCCATCGCGGCATCGGAGGCGACGCACTTGGCCACGCTGGAATGGAAGGACATCCGCGGGTCGTTCGCGTCGCACGCGGCGAGCGCACGGTACGTCAACACGCGCCCGGCCTCGAGCCTCATCGCCATGTCGGCGAGCATGAACCGGATCCCCTCGAAGTCGACGATCCGCTCCCCGAACTGCTCGCGTTCGCTTCCGTAGCTCACGGCCAGGTCGAGCGCGCCCTGCGCGATGCCCACCGCCTGCGCCGCGATCACCGGGCGTGAATGGTCCAGCGTCCGCATCGCGATCGAGAATCCCTCGCCCTCGGCGCCGACCAGCCGATCCGCAGGGATCCGGCAATCCTGCAGGATCACCTCGCGCGTGGGAGACCCCTTGATCCCCATCTTCTTCTCCGGCTTGCCGAACGAGACGCCGGGATCGTCGCGCATCACCAGGAACGCCGACACGCCCTTGCTCCGTAGCGCGGGATCGCTCGTCGCGAACACGACGTAGGCGTTCGACACGCCGGCACCGGTGATGAATCGCTTCGTCCCGTCGAGCACGAACCCATCGTCGTCGCGCACGTACCGTGTGGTCATCGCGGCAGCATCGGAACCGGCACCGGCCTCGGTGAGCGCGTACGACATCAGCACGTCACCACGACAGATGCCACCGGTCATGGCGCGCCGCTGTTCATCGGTCCCGGCGAGCATCAGCGGGATCACGCCGAGCTTCGACACGATCGGGGTGAGCGACACGCCGGCAGACACGCGCGACAGCTCCTCGATCAAGACGCCGAACGCGAGCGCTCCCCCGCCGGACCCTCCGTCGGCCTCGGGGTAGCCGACGGCCATCAGCTCGTTCTCGACGAGGATCCCGTAGACGTCCTCGGGCCACTCATCGGTCTCGTCGATCTCAGCGGCCCGGGGAGCGATCTTCTCCTCGGCGATCTGGCGAACGAGCGCCCGGAACTCCTCTAACTCGGCCGGCAGCTCGAACCGTCGATCGTCCATCGCGTCTAGTCTGTCTCAGACTACCGACCGGAGGAGGAGGGCGTCGCCCTGGCCACCGCCGCCACAGAGGGCGGCCGCGCCGAGCGAAGCGCCCCGGCGACGGAGCTCCAGCGCGAGCGTGAGCACCAGTCGGGCTCCGCTCGCGCCGATCGGATGGCCGAGCGCGACGGCGCCGCCGTTCACGTTCACGATGTCTTCGTCCACGCCGAGCATCCGGGTGGAGTGCAGCGGCACCGCCGCGAACGCCTCGTTGATCTCGACCAGATCCAGGTCGTGCGCGTCGAGGCCGGCCCGCTTCAGCGCCCGCTGGATCGCGAGGGCCGGAACCGTGTGCAGGTTCGGGTAGTGATCGGCCGACATCCCGTACGCGACGATCTCGGCGATCGGCGTGAGGCCCAGCGCGGCCGCGCGTTCCGCGCTCATCACGATCGTGGCCGCCGCACCGTCGGAGATCTGGGAGGCATTGCCGGCGGTCACCGTCCCATCGGCGGAGAACGCGGGCCTGAGCTTCGCGAGACCCTCCGGTGTGGAGTCGGCGCGGATGCCCTCGTCGCGATCGAACACCACCGGTTCTCCCTTCCGCTGCGGGACCTCGACCGGCACGACCTCCTCGGTCAGCCGGCCCTCGTCCCACGCGGCCGCAGCTCGTCGGTTGGATCGCGCCGCCCACGCGTCCTGTTCCTCGCGGCCGATCCCGAGGTCGCGGCTGACGTCGTCGGTTCCTTCGCCCATGTGGTGCTCCATGAACGTGGACCACAGCCCGTCGTGGATCATCGCGTCGAGCATCGGGGCGTCGCCGAGCCGCGAACCCTCCCGCGCCTTCGGGATCACGTACGGGGCGTTGGTCATGGATTCCATCCCGCCGGCGACCGCGATCTCGATCTCACCGGCGCGGATCATCTGGTCGGCCATCGCGATCGCGGAGAGCCCGGACAGGCACACCTTGTTGACCGTGATCGCCGGGATCTCGACCGGCATCCCCGCGGCGATCGACGCCTGGCGGGCGGTGATCTGGCCCGCACCAGCCTGCAGCACGTGGCCCATGATCACGTACTCGGGCTGGTCCGCTGCGATACCGGCGCGTTCGAGCGCGGTGCGGATCGCGATGCCGCCGAGCTCCACCGCGGTGAACCGCGCGAGCGACCCTTGCAGCTTGCCGATCGGCGTTCGGGCGCCGGCCACGATGACCGAGGTCGTCATGGCTCGAGTCTACCGTCGGGCTCGCCTCCGCTTACGGGATGAGCGGCAACCGCATGTGGATGTCCTCGGGCTCCTTCGCGTACGGCTCCGGCAAGGGCTCGGTCGGCGCGAACCCGCGCGACCGGTAGAACCCGACGGCCGAGTCGCTCGGCACCGATGAGACGTAGAGCGCCTGCGCACGCCGGTGGCGGGCCAGGCGCTCGATCTCGTCGAGCAGGGCGCTCGCGACACCGTGGCGTCGATGATCGCGATCGACGAACAGGAGTGCGAGCTCCTGGATCCCGGGTGCGAGCTCCAGCCCGAGCATCGCGATTCCGGCCAGGCTCTCGCCGCGGGTCGCGCCGATGATCACGCCGCCTGCATCGACGACCGGCTGCCACTCTTCGATCAGCGCTCGCACGCTGTGGAAGTCGCCGTCGGCCGAGAAGTCCGGCACCCGCTCATCGACCGCCTCGATGTCGAGACGCTCCCCGGCCTGCCGGTAGCGCGCTCGAACCACCTCGGAACGGTCGATCTCCGCGATCCGTGCGAGGCCATCCTCGGGAAGTCGCTCGATCACCACCGTCATGACCGGGAGTGTAGGGACGGTCGGGGTTCGGTCAGGGGCGGTTCGCGAGGGACTTCTCGATGACCTCGAGGATCTCGTCTCGCACCAGCTCGTCGCGTTCGATCAGCGCGTCGCGGAGCGCGGCGTGCACGTCCTGGTTCAGCTCGAGGACCTCGCGGACCCGAGCCCGCTGCGCCTCGAGGATGTCCTCGACGCGTTGCTTCGAATCGCTGTCACCCAATACCTTGGCGACCAGGTTGGTACGACTGACCGCGCCCTCGGCGACGGCGTCGAAACTGATCAGCGAACCGGCCATGCCGAACGACCCCACCATCTGCGCGGCCATACCCGTCGCCGTGGCCAGATCGGAGGCCGGGCCGGTGCCGCTCTCGCCGAGGCAGAGCTCCTCGGCGACCAGCCCGCCGAGCGCGATCGCGATGCCGGCCTCGACCTCCGAGCGCGTGCGCGTGAACCGCTCCTCCTCGTCGCCGTGGGCGAGGAGCCCGAGCGAGCCACGCCGCTTGATGATCGAGAGCACCTCGAGGCGCCGGCCGCGGCCGAGGAAGTAGGCCACCGTCGCGTGCCCCGCCTCGTGGGTCGCGACCGCTTCGCGGTCGGCGTCCGTGTAGACGACCGGCTGCTTGATCCCGATCTCGTCGGTGAGCTTCGCCTCGTACACGTCGTCGAGCTGCATCGACTTCCGGCCGTCACGCAACGCCAGCAGGAGCGATTCGTCGAAGAGGTGCTCGAGCATCACGGGGGTGTAACCGAACGTGTCGTGCGCGAGGCGCGCACGGACCGAGGGATCGTCCATCTCGAGGTCGTGCGACTTGCGCAGCAGGAAGAAGTCGATCAGCTCCTCCCGGCCCTGCTTCGTCGGGAGGTCGAAGTAGAGCCGCCGATCGAACCGACCGGGGCGGAGCAGCGCGGGATCCAGCGAGTCCGCGCGGTTCGTCGCCGCGATCAGCAGGATGTTGTTGTACGCCGGCTTGCCGGCCTTGAATCGCCGCTCGGGCGGGAGATAGGTGTTGACCCAGGCGATCATCCGCCCGCGCATGCGGACCCGCCACGGCGGTTGATCGAACGACTGCATCTGGATCAACAGCTCGTTCACCATGCCGCCCGTGCCCCCGGAGATCGACCGGGAAACGGTGCGCGACAGACCGTCGGCGTTCAGGTTCCCTGGCATCGGGGACATGGCCATCGTGTCGCGGTTCCCACCGATGGCATCGATCTCCTCGATGAAGCCGATCGCGCCCCCTTCCTTGCGCGCCGCCTTCCGGAGTGCCTTGAAGAACGAGCGGATCCGCGACGCGGTCATGCCGAACCACATCGACTGGAGCGCCGTCGCGGAGATGAACAGGAACGGGACCCCTGCCTGCTTCGCCATGGCCTTCGCCAGGTAGGTCTTGCCTGTGCCGGGCGGTCCCTCGAACAACATGCCACGTCGAGGCGTGCCTCCGAGCTCGTCGCGGAACGTCGCGTAGCCGAGGAAGACGTCGAGCGTCCGGAGGACCTCGTCGACCTGCCCGTCGAGGCCGCTGATCTCGGTGAGGCCGACCTCGACCTGTTCGGGGTGCACCGTGATGTGCGGCGAACGCCCGTTCAGGAGCGGCATCGCCACCATCAGACCAACCGCCGCGAGCAACATCAGCGGCAGCAAGAACATCACGAGGTCCTGCGGCATCCCAGGGAGGCGGATCGGGTTGTGGGACGACACGCGGTACGTCAGGTAGACGTCGATCGCGGCCACGATGAACAGCAAGCGCAGGACCTTCCGCCGGCGGGTGCGCTCACGCTGCCGGAAGACGTCGGCCCGACCACGATGCAGCAGGGACGAACCCTCCAATTGTGTGGCGACGCTCGCCTGCTGCTTCTCGTTCACCGCGGGCTCCCTCTCCCCCGTGGCAGCCTGGGGGACACTCGGCCACGCTACACCGAAGGGTCATCCCCCGATATCGGTCGTTCGGCACCAGCCGGGGGACCGAACGGCTGCTGGCGGATGCAGGACGCCCGAGCCGCTAGGGTGTTCCGACCAGCGACGACGGGGACCGATGGCACGCACGAGCAGGCCGAAGATCGACGGAGCGGACCGCCGGGTGATCGGCGGGCTGCTGCGCGACGTCCGGCGCGCGGCGGGCTACCGCTCGGTCGAATCCGCCGCCTCGACGAAGGGATGCCCTGCCTCGCGACAGACGATCTACGCGTACGAGCGCGAGGGTGGCGGACTGGTGCCGTCGCTCCCCCAGTTCCTGGAGCTGGTGGAGTTCTACGTGTTGAAAGCGCCGATCGCGGACGCTCCGGGCGCCAAGCCGGAGGACGACCTCCGCGCGCTCGGTGTGGCCGCCGTCACCCGGGCGCTCGCACTCCCCGCGTATCACATCACCCAGGCGACCGCGCTGATCGCGCGGATGCAGCCCGACCCGAAAGGGAAGTCGTGATCGCGCTCACCGCGATCGATCACATCGGCATCGCGGTCGAGGACCTGGACGAGGCCGTCGACCGATACCGATGGATGTTCGGCGTGGAACCGACCCATCGGGAACGGGTCGAGGATCAAGGCGTCGAGGAAGTGCTGTTCGCGGTCGGCGAGTCGTACGTCCAGCTCCTGGGCGCGCTGGGACCGGAGACTCCGGTCGGTCGCTCCCTCGCGAAGCGCGGGCCGGGGATGCACCACGTCGCGTACCGGGTGGACGACGTCGCCGCATCGCTCGAGGCCCTGCGCGCAGACGGCGCGCGGCTGATCGACGAGACACCTCGGCCGGGTTCACGCGGAACCCTGATCGCGTTCGTCCATCCCGCGTCGATGGGTGGCGTGCTGGTGGAATTGGTTCAGCAGCGGTGAGCGACAGCTACGCAGAGTGGCGGTCATGGACCGGGAAGATCCGCGTGAACGCGACCTGTGTCTTCCGCCGCGGAGAACAGATCCTCGTGGCGCGCGCATCCGATCCCGCGCGGAACCTTCGGTTCTGGTTCCTGCCAGGCGGAGGCGTCGAGTTCGGGGAGACGACGGAGGAGGCCGTGCGACGAGAGGTGCGGGAGGAGCTCGGCGCCGATCTTACGGACCTCCGCCGGCTCGAGGTGCTCGAGAACGTCTTCACGCATGACGGCGAGCCGTTCCATCAGATCGTGTTCGTCTACGAGGGCCGGTTCACGGATCCGGCGACGTACGGGCTCGAAACATTCATCGGGGATGCTCCCGAGTGGGAGACCTCCGGCTGGCGAGACCTCGACTCGTTCGGGGAGGAGCCGCTGTACCCCGAGGGTCTGCTCGAGTTGCTCAGAGGTCCTTGAGACCGGGAGACGGTGCCTGGACCAGCACGGCGACGTTGCCTTCCGGGAGCTTGCCATCGCCCATCAGCTGGTGGACGTGGCCGACCTGGTCGTAGCGGTACGTCTCGCCGAGCGTCGTCGTCACCTCACGGTCGATCACCATCTGGTTGAACGCGGCGGCCTGCTCATCGTTGAACAGATGCGAGCCCTGGTAGCGCTTCTGCATGTACCAGAGGTACCGGACGTCGATCATCGTGTCGTACCCGGTGGTCCCCGCGCAGATCACGATCATCCCGCCGCGATCGCACACGAAGTTCGATGTCGGGATCGTGTCCTGCCCCGGATGCTCGAACACGATCTGCGGGCTCTTGCGTTCGCCGAGGACGTCCCAGATCGCCTTGCCGAACGCCTTCGCACCGTCGAACCAGGTCTTCCAATCCGGCGAGTCCCATGCCGGCGGAACGCCCCAGTGCGAGAAGTCCTTGCGGTTGATGGAGCCGACGGCGCCGAGCGTCTTGCAGTACTCCGCCTTCTCGTCGCTGCTCACGACGGCCACCGCACGGCCGCCGGCGTTCGCGACGAGCTGGATCCCCAGCGAGCCGAGCCCGCCCGATCCACCCCACACCAGCACGACGTCGCCCGGCTGCACGGTGTTCGGCGGCCAGCCGAACAGCATGCGGTACGCCGTCGCGCCCGTGAGCGTCGGCGCCGCGGCCTCCTCCCACGTGAGGTGCTCGGCTTTCGGGAGACATTGGTGCGCCTGCACCTTGCAGAACTGCGCGAACGACCCCCAGCACGTGTCGTACCCCCAGACGCGGAACGAATCCGCGAGCCCCGGGTCGCCGCCCGCGAGCACCTTCGGATCGTCCGGATCCCACTGTCCGGCATGCACCACGACGCGGTCGCCGACCTTCACGTTCGTGACCTGATCGCCGACGGCGTAGACCACGCCGCTGGCGTCTGATCCCACGATGTGGAAGTCCGTCGGCTCACCCCATCGCGCCTGCGTCTTCGTCACGTCGACGGGCAAACCTCTTGCGGCCCAAACGTTATTGAAGTTCACGCCACCGGCCATCACCATGACGAGCGCGTCGTGCGGCCCGAGCTCGGGGACGTCGACCACCTCGTCCTGGATCGCCTCGGCCGGCTCGCCGTACCGGTCGGGTCGCACCAGCTGCGCGTGCATCTTCGCGGGGACCTCGCCGACCGGCGGCAGCTCGCCGATCCCGTACAGCTCCTTACCCATGGGGTATCACCCTTCGCGTCGTTCGGACGATCGGGTGAACCCTACAGGGGCGGGAGCGAGCGTTACAGGTCGGGCCGATCCGGCGCCTCGTCGGGGCCGGGTGGGAGCGTGGCACCGCCGCCGAAGCCCTGGCCGGTGAACCCAGCGGGTCCCGTGCCCATGCCACCCTTACGCGGCCGGAACGATGAGTTCATGTCCTCGAGGCTGAACGCGCCCGAAGCCTCGCCCGTCGTCGCGTACCGGTACAGCGCGGCGTTGAACACACCGGAGCACGCTGCCGCGACCGCCATCAACGCGCCGACGGCGATGATCAGGAGCGGTACCCCGAGGATCGGGACCGCCGCCGCGACGAGCGCGCCGATCACCATGATGGGGATGGACAGCAGGAAGAACGCGAGACCGATCGTCGCCTGACCGATGAACTGCTCACCCCAACGCTCTCGGAAGATCGAGGCCGATCGCTTGATCGAGCCGCCGACACCCTCGGACTCGTAGAGCAGCACCGGCACGACGAAGAACGTGAGCACGCTCCAGGCGATCCCCACGATGCCGAGCACGATGCGGCCGATGAGCCCGGAGCGCTCCTGGATGGTCCGGATGATCATGCCGACGGTGGCGGTGACCACGGCCCAGACGAAGATCTTGCCGATGTGCTGCCGCGCGAGCGCGAGGCCGTCGGAGATCTTCGCGTCCTCGCCTTGGAGGCGCTTCATCGCGGTGCCGATCACCGCGGCGTTGAAGAAGATCGTGACGAACGCGAGCGCGACGTACATAACGAAGCCGAGGACGTAGATCCCGGGGCTCGCCGACTCGCCCTGCGCCGGCAGCCCGATCCCCCACATCCCCAGCCCGAAGACGACCATCACGGCCAGCGAGCAGAAGAACGAGATGACCGGGAGCCAGAGGAGCTCGCGATCTTCCTTGACGACCGTCCAACTCGCCCTCGCGAGCCGGAACCCTCGTGAGACCGAACCCATCGTGTCCTCCGTTCGAGACGATGCTGTCACGAGGGTATTCGACACCCGACGCCGGTGGGTACAGCGACTCCTCAGAAATGGCGGATGCCGTGTGAAGATGACCCGTGCGCGGACGAAATGAGTCAGACGAATGCCCGAGAACTAGCCCCGACGGGATCGAACGTGGATACCGCTACCCCGGCGCGACCTGGGCGACCGGACAGGTGTCCGCCCGAGGACACCAACCGCAGTAATTCCCGGGGGTGAGCTGGGGCTCCCGGCCGTTCCACAACGCCGCCGCAGCGCGTGCGGCCGCGATCACCCGGTCGGCGGCGTGCGTCAGCGCGGGCTCGGCGATGTCCTCCGCCTGCCATTCGCCGCTCTCGAGGAACAACGACGCGACGCGGTACGGCGGTACCCCGAACCGGAGCGTCATCAGCAACGCGTAGAAGCGCAGATCCTCCGGGTACTCCGGGTAGGCGCCGCCGGTCTTCAGGTCGATCGCCAGCCGCTCCGCACGGTTCGGGTCCAGGCGGTCGGCCGACCCCAGCACCAGGTCGATCCGACCGGAGAGGATCAACGCGCCGCCGAGCAACTCTCCCTTCACCGGCATCTCCGCGATCGGCGTGAGCTCGCGACGCAGCTCACGCAGCGGCGGGAAGGACGCCTGGAACATCGTGATCCGGCGGACGACCTCCATCAGCACGTCGTCGCGCTCGACCGGCGCCAACCCCCGCCAGTATTCGGCGAAGCGATCCTCCCGCTCGACCAGCCGGTCGGCGGCGATCTCCGCGATCGTGTGCGCGTCGATGTCCTCGCGGGCTCCGACCTCCACCTCGACGGCCTTGTGGGAGAGGACCCCCGCCGCGCTCTTGGCCGAGTGTTCGAACGGTGGCGCCTCACCCGAGATACCGGCGAGGAACTTCCCCTCGCAACGCCCGTGGTCCGTCAGCCGCTCCTTGCCGATCCAGAGCGTGTCGGGGATGTCGAGCTCGCGGACGGCGTCCTCGATCCGGTCGCGGAGCCGCTGGGAGAGGTCTGCCGGGAACGTGGGCCGGGGACCCGTGCCGATCAGCTGGTCGAGCGTTCGGCGCTGGGGGTCGGTGAGCTGCACCCGTGCATGGTAGGGATAGGAACCGACATGGCCGAGACCCCCGACGACATCCTGCGCGCGCTGGCCGACCCCGAACGGTTGGCGATCGCGGGCAGCCTGGCTCGGCAACCTCGGTCCTCGTCGGCGCTCGCCGAGGAGCTCGGCTTGCCGATCGCCCGGGTCCGCAAGCACATCAACCGGCTCACGGCCACCGGAGTGGTCCGGCTCGAGTCCGACCGGCGGACGTACCGCCTGGATCCCGAGACCCTGCGGTGGGCCGCCGAGCAGGTCGGACCGCCGCGCGATGCAGGTCTGCCCCTCGGCGCCGCGAACGAGGACGAGGAGATCGTCCTGCGGACGTTCTTCCGCGACGGGCGACTCACCGAGATCCCGGCTAAGGAATCGAAGCGCCGCATCATCCTCGAGCGCATCGCGATCGAGTTCGAGCCGGGTGTGCGCTACGAGGAGCGCGAGGTGAACGCGATCGTCGGACGGTTCTTCAACGACTTCGCGGCGTTACGCCGTTACCTCGTCGACGAGGGGTTCCTCGATCGGGAGCACGGTATCTACTGGCGAACGGGAGGCCGCGTCGACGTCGACGGGAAGGAGCTTGGATGAGCGATCGTCTGCCGTTCGACCTTCGGGGGCACGTCGCACTGGTGACCGGCGCGAACCACGGTATCGGAGCGGCGACCGCTCGCGCGTTAGCCGAGTGCGGGTCGGCGGTCGTGCTGTCCTATCTCGCGCTGCCCGACAGCAGCGACGCGAGTCTGCCCGAGGCGTACGCGGAAGATCGCGCACGAGGCGCAGAAGGATCGGTCGACGCCATCCGTGACCAAGGAGGCTCAGCCGTCGCTCTCGAGGCCGATCTCGCCGATCCTCACAGCCCTCAGGTCCTGTTCGACCTCGCCGAGGATTCGTTCGGTCCGGTCGACATCCTCGTCAACAACGCGAGCGGGTGGCTCGCGGACTCCTTCAAAGGCGAGGAGGAAGGCCGTCTCGGTCGAAGAATCCGCACGGTCTCTGCGGAGTCGATCGATCACGTGTTCGCGGTCGATGCCCGCGGATCGGCCCTGTTGATCGCCGAGTTCGCCCGGCGTCATGTGCGACGCGGCGCTTCCTGGGGCCGGATCATCGGGCTCACGTCGGGAGGGGCGCTCGGGTTCCCGGAGGAAGTGTCGTACGGCGCCGCGAAGGCGGCTCTCGAGAACTACACGATGTCGGCGGCCGCTGAGCTCGCGGAGCACGGCATCACCGCCAACGTCGTCCACCCGCCCGTTACCGACACGGGCTGGGTGACGCCCGATGTGGAGGAGATGGTGCGCACGAGCGAGGACATGTTCCACATCGCGTCGCCCGACGACGTCGCTCGCGTGATCGCGTTCCTCGCCTCCGACGAGGCGCGACTCATCACCGGGAACGTCATCAAGCTCCGCTGAACTAGCTCGCTACGCGGTAGAGATGCCAGATATCGGGGACACCCTTCAGTTCACGCTTGCTGGCATCTTCGAACCAGACCGAACGTCCGTTCGGGCTCAAGTCGACGGATCCCGGGAGTCGATGCTACGGTCACGCGACCGCGACGCGGCCCTCCCTCTTCCCTTCGGCTCGCGTTGCGTCGTCTCGCGACCGGAGCAGGGACCGATGGGACAGAACCGGATGATCCGCACCGCGGCTGCAGTCGCGCTCGGCGGCGCCATAGTGGCGTCGTTGTTCGCGACCCCCGCGCTCGCGAGCCCGGCGGGTTCCCGTTCGCTCCCTCGAACCGTGGGGCCGTGCGCGCTCACCCGGAACGACGGCGAGACGATCCAGGGCTTCGCGACCCGCATCATCCAGTGTGCGGCTGACAAGTGGCCGGTTCCCGGCGGAGCCGACAAGGCGCTCTGTATCGCGCAACGAGAGAGCGGACTGAACCCGGCTGCGAGCTCGGCGACCGGCGAGTACCTCGGGCTGTTCCAGCACAGTGCAGCCGCTTGGCCCGATCGCTACACCGAATGGACCCGGCCGGTGTGGGGACTCAAACAGAGTGCGCTGAACGGCCGCACGAACGCCATCGTCACGATGCGGATGGTGAACGCCGACGGCTGGGGTCCCTGGTCGGGCGCCGGCTGCTGAGCCCGCCGACGACGTGACGGCCAGGGCTAGACTGCGCTGATGGTGGCGACCGACAAGAACCGTTCGACCTCCGACGAGGAACCGGACCACGTCCCGACGGTCGAGGATCGGATCGAGGATCTCCGCAAGCGGAAGAAGGCCACCCTCAGCCCCGGCGGGCGCGACTCAGCCAAGAAGCAGCACGACCGCGGCAAGCTGACCGCGCGAGAGCGGCTGGACACGCTGATGGACAAGGGCTCGTTCGTGGAGACCGATCCGTTCGCCGTCCATCGCGCCCACGACTTCGGCATGGATCGCAAGCGTCCACCCGGCGACGGCATCGTGACCGGGTTCGGGACGATCGACGGCCGCAAGGTGTTCGTCGCGTCGCAGGACTTCACGGTGTTCGGCGGCTCGATGGGCGAGGTGATGGCGCAGAAGGTCTGCAAGGTGATGGACCTGGCGACGCAGACGGGCGCGCCGTTCATCCAGATCAACGATTCGGGCGGCGCCCGGATCCAGGAGGGCGCGGCCTCGCTCGCGGGGTACGGCCACATCTTCGAGCGCAACGTCCGCTCGAGCGGCGTGATCCCGCAGATCAGCGTGATCATGGGTCCGTGCGCGGGCGGCGCCGTGTACTCCCCCGCGATCACGGACTTCACGTTCATGGTGAAAGAGACCGCGAACATGTTCATCACCGGCCCCGACGTGATCAAGACCGTCACGGGCGAGGAGGTCACGTTCGAAGAGCTGGGCGGCGCGATGACGCACGCGAGCATCTCCGGCGTGGCGTCGTTCATCGGCGAGGACGACGAGGACGTGCTCCAGCGCGTGCGCTACCTGCTGTCGTTCCTGCCGTCGAACAACCTGGAGGACCCGCCCGCGTACGCGACCACCGACGATCCCGATCGCCTGGACGAGGGCCTGACGCACATCATCCCGGACCGCGCGAAGGAGCCGTACGACATGCACGAGGTGATCCGCCGCGTGGTGGACGACGGCGAGTTCCTCGAGATCTTCCCGTTCTGGGCGATGAACATGGTGATCGGCTTAGCGCGGCTGGACGGGCACTCGATCGGCATCGTCGCGAACCAGCCGAAGGTGCTTGGGCGGGACGCTCGACATCGACGCCAGCGAGAAGGCGTCGCGGTTCGTCCGGTTCTGCGACGCGTTCAACATCCCGCTCCTCACGTTCGTCGACGTCCCGGGATTCCTCCCGGGCAAGCAGCAGGAGTACGGCGGGATCATCCGGCACGGCGCGAAGCTCCTCTACGCGTTCGCGGAGGCGACCGTGCCGCGGATGACCGTCATCACCCGGAAGGCCTACGGCGGCGCGTACGTCGTCATGAACTCGAAGCACCTGCGCGCCGACGTGTCGTTCGCCTGGCCCACCGCCGAGATCGCCGTGATGGGAGCCGAGGGCGCGGTCAACATCGTGTCGCGCCGGGACATCGAGCACGCGAGCGACCCCGCGAAGAAGCGCGAGCAGCTGATCGACGAGTACCGCAGCAAGTTCTCGACGCCGTACGCGGCGGCCGAGCGTGGATTCATCGACGACGTGATCGAACCCGCCGAGACGCGGAAGCGCCTGATCCAGTCGCTCCGGATGCTCTCCACGAAGCGAGAGAGCGTGCCCGCCCGCAAGCACGGGAACATCCCCCTCTAACGATGGACGGCGACCGGACGTTCGAGCTCCCCGACGGGTTGTCTCCCGCGGAGGAGCGCGCCATCCTCACCGCGCTCGAGCGCTACCTGATGCAGGAGAGCCCGAAGCCCTCGCCGTGGGTGCTGCAGGGACGGATCGACTCCATCGGTCTGGGCGGGCTGCAGGTCCGTCGCTACGCCCACGAACCGTGGCACGGACAGACCGCGGCGTTCACCCGGCGCGGCGTCCCGCCGATGCACGGCCGCGGTGACGTCCGGTAGCTCCACGGATGGCGGCCACCAAGACGCCCGGTTCGGCGACGCGGGCCGACGCGGAGGCGGCGTTCGCCGCTGAGGGGTGCTCCGACCCCCGTGCGTGGGGGAACGGCCCAGGAGACGCCTACGGATCCCACGACCACGCCTTCCACAAGGTGCTGTTCTGCCTGAACGGCTCGATCGTCTTCCACCTGCGAGACGGTGACGTGGAGCTCACGTCCGGCGACCGGCTGGACCTCGAGCCCGGAACCGAGCACGCCGCCACCGTCGGGCCGGACGGCTGCCGATGCATCGAGGCCTCGCGGTGAAGGTCGCGTTCCACATCGACCAGTTGTGGTTCGACGCGCCGGGCGGGATCGGCACCTACGTCCGCGAACTCGCGTTCGGAGGGCTCCAGCGTGAGGACCCCGGCCTCCAGCTGACGCCGTTCCATGCGCGTTGGGCAAGGGCCCCCCAGGGACCGATACCGACGACCGCCGACGGCAAGCTCGGGATCGAGCTGGCTGGGTCGATCCGGCGGCTCTATCCCTCGTGGGACCGCTTCGGCCGCCCGCACCTGCCGGCCTCGCTCGATGACTGCGACATCGTGCACGCCACGAACCACGCCGCCGTCCCGCCCGTCCGCGATCGCCAACGCCTCGTGGTGACCGTCCACGACCTCGCGTTCGAACGGTTCCCGGATCTGTTCCCACGCACCTGGCTCCGCCTGTATCGCTGGGGCACGAGGGCGGCGGTCGACCGGGCGGACGCCATCCTCGTGCCGTCCGAGCGCACCAAGCGCGACCTCGTCGATGAGCTCCACGCCGATCCGGGGCGGGTCCACGTCACGCCGCTCGCATCCTCGCTCGAGGCACCGACCCCCGAAGAGCTCCCCGAGATGCGAGCGGACCTCGACGGCCTCGGCGTCCGCCCTCCCTACATCCTGGCGGTGGGAACGATCGAGCCGCGGAAGAACCTCGTCCGCCTGGTCAAGGCGTTCCGGACCCTCCGCGCCGAGGGACTCCCGCACACGCTCGTCCTCGCCGGGCCGCAAGGCGGAGGGGCGGAGGAACTCCGCGCCGAGCTCGCGCGGGGTGGGAACGAGGGCGTGATCGTGACCGGTGGGATCGACCTCCGCTGCGCCTATGCGGACGCCGCCGCCGTCGCCTACGTCTCGCTGTACGAAGGGTTCGGGCTTCCGGTGATCGAGGCGATGGGACTCGGAGCGCCGGTCGTCGCTTCGAACACGTCGTCGATCCCCGAGGTGGCCGGCGACGCCGCGGTGCTCGTCGATCCGACGGACGAATCGGCGATCGCCGACGGGTTGCGCCGCGTCCTCACGGACGGATCGCTCGCCGACGATCTCCGCCGGCGCGGACATGTGCGTGCTGCTTCGTTCACCTGGCAGGCGACCGCGCGCGCTACCCTCGATGTCTACCGACAGGTGACTGGGGTGTCGTGAAGGTCTCGCTGATCTCGACGGTGAAGGACGCGGTCGAGCACGTCGACGCGTTCCTGGCATCCGTCGCCGCGCAGAGCCGGGCTCCCGACGAGGTGATCGTCGTGGACGGCGGATCGACGGACGGCACGCTCGAACACCTCCGCACGACGCACGGCATCACGCTGATCGAGGAGCCGGGCGCCAACATCGCGCGAGGACGCAACCGGGCGATCGCCGCCGCCGCGCACGACGTGATCGCGGTCACGGACGCCGACTGCGTCCTCGATCCCACGTGGCTCGAACGGCATCCTCGAGCCGATCGATGCCGGCGCCGACGTCGCGATGGGTTTCTACGAGCCCATCGCCGACGGGTTCTCGCAGGCGTGCATGGCCGCGGTGAACCTGCCCGACGTCGCGGAGGTCGACCCCGATTCGTTCATGCCGAGCGCCCGTTCCGTGGCGTTCCGGCGCTGGGCGATCGAGGACGTCGGCGGGTATCCAGGGTGGCTCGACATCGGCGAGGACATGTGGGTGAACCACCGCTGGCGCGAGCGCGGGCTCGACATGCGGTTCGTGCCCGACGCCGTCGTCCGCTGGCCGCTGCGATCGACGATGCGCGCCACGTGGACGCAGTACTTCCGCTACGCGAGGGGTGACGGTCAGGCGGGGATGCATCCGGAGCGGCACGCGGTGCGGTTCGGCGCGTACACGGCGCTCGCCGTCGCGGCCGCCTCCCAACGGCGATGGCCGAAGGTACTGGCCGCGGGCGCCGCTGCCGCCTACGCGAGCGGGCCCGTGCGACGGGCCTGGCGACGGCTGCCGGATACCGCCCAGCGGGCTGCCGCCACGATCGTCGTCCCGGCCATGATGGGCTGGATCGACACCGCGAAGATCGCCGGCTACGCGGCCGGACTGGCCGACCGCGCGAAGGGGTGAGTGCCCCATCACGGCTCGGGGGCCGCGACCTCCGAGCCGTAGAGCACGACGATCACGAACAACGCGAACGCGAGCAGGTGCACGGCCGTGCACCACAAGCAGATCGCTCGGATCGTGAACAGTTCCGAGTAGACGAGCCACAGGACGAACACCATCCCGGTCCACACCGCGACCTGGCGAGCCATCCGGATCCACGGTGCGGACGACCGCCAGGCCCAAGGCGAGCAGAGCCCGGTCATCACCAGGAACCACAGCAGCCCGAGCAGTGCCACCGGGATGCCGGCCACCTGCGACTGCGCGCTCGTCGTGACCCGCTCGCAGTTCACGACCCCGGTCGAAGCGCACGCGAGGATCTTCGGCGAGGTGTAGTGCGCGATCGTCAGATAGCTGGCCACCGCCGTGCCCGCGATCGCCATCGCGAAGCTTGCGGGCACCACCCACGACGGTCGGCTCATGCCGAAGGGAGCGTCGCCGCGGCGGCCGTCACGCCGGGCGCCGTGCATACGTTCGCCGGCTGGCCGCCCGTGAGCTGACAGATCGCCGCGGTCAACATATTGGCGGACGCGAGGACCTGCTTCGCGACCGGGCTCGAGGGGTCCGACAGAGCCGATGCGATCTGCTGCCACGTCTTCCCCTGCAAGACATCCGGGTGATAGCTCGAACCGCTGATCACGAAACGGTCTCCGATCAGGACGAACGGGATGCTCCCTGACTGCGGCGTGTACGGGGCAGCGTCGAAGGTCTGGAGGAGGTGTTGTTGCTCGGGCGTCAGGCTGTCCAGCGTCTCGTAGCTCGTTCCCGTGGCCGAGAGCTGGTTCGTGTTCGTCTCCACGCCCGAGAACGAGATCACGTCGCTCGTGTACGTCGACCCGTGGAACGTGAGCGTCGGCGTGCTGGGGAAGACGTCGGTCGCGGACGACGTCGTGAGCCCGAGGCCCGAGAACGTGCCGAACCGCGAGAGCGCGATCACCATGGGCCACCGCTCGGCGGCACAGTACGGGCAGTACTCGGCGCCGATGTACAGGACCTCGGGCTTCCCACCGGTCGTCAGCGGCGGCACCCCCGCGGGGATCGCCGCCGGCGGGTTGATCCCCTGGCCCGCTCCCACGGCGTCGAGCGCTGCGACCGGGACACCGGTCACCGCGTCGATCACGTTCGCCGATGCGCTGTTCCCGGGTGTCGCCGGGGTCCGAACGTGGTTGTAGACGCTCAGTCCGACCATCGCGACCACGATGGCCACGACCGCGCCGATCGCGAACATCGGGGCTCGGCCGGAGCTGCCCCGTTTCGAGCTCGAGGGCCCGGATCTGGTGGATCCGCCCCGTTGTGGCTTGGGCTTCGAGCTGGTCGCCTTCTTCTTCTGTGCGGTCCTGTTCGTCATCTCTCACCTCGATGTCTTCCGATATCAACCCATCGGTGTGGCGACCGGATAGGTCCATCCCGCCCTGTCGAACACGGACGAAGGTCCTGGACCTCTCAGGCGAGGAGGGAGGGAGGTGCTCGGAGCGACTCGGAGGTGCCGAGGAAGACCCGCAACGCGCGTGGACCGGCCGTCGCGCGCGAACCGAGGAGCGGGCGTGCCAGCGCGGCTGACCGCGCCCGATCGCGGAGGGTGTCGACGGCCCGCCGGACCGTGCCGGCGACGGTCGTGGCCAGCCCCAACGCGAGGAGCGCGAACGGGATCTGCAGCGCGAGGCCGAAGAGGAACGAGGGCTCCGCGGCGAGGTGCCACGGGAACCCGCCGCCGTGGAGCACACGCTCGAGGTGCTCCTGCACGACGAACGCCACCGGCGGGATGAGCGCGACCGGCCACATGAGGGCCCGTCGCGCACCCCCGCGCCAGTGGACGACGGCCTCGCGGACGAGCCCGACGATCGCGACGGCGGCGAGAGAAGCGAGGAACGGCCCGACGTGCCGGAGGTACCCGTGTCCCGTCACGGCCAGGAGCCGCGCCAGCGCGGCCTCGGACGGGGAGCGGAGCGAGTAGGCGACCTGGTGCGCGAGCAGCGATCCGGCCAACGCCACCGGGATCGAGATGAGGAACGACGCGCGAGCCTTCACGCTTCAAGGATAGCGACGGTTCGATCGTTCGAGCAGCTCAGGCCGGGTAGAACCCGCCACCCGACTTCCGGCCCAGGCGGCCGGCGGCGACCATGCGGCGCAGGAGCGGCGGTGGCGCGTAGCGGGCGTCGCGGAACTCCGCGAACAACACCTCGCCCACGTGCAGCATGGTGTCCAGCCCGATCAGGTCCATCAGCGCCAGTGGACCCATCGGGTGCGCCAGACCCAGCCTGATCGCGGTGTCGATGTCCTCGGCCGACGCGAAGTCCTCGTCGTACAACCGCACCGCATCGAACAGGTACGGCACCAGCAGTCGGTTCACGATGAACCCCGCGTGATCCTTCGCCTGCACGCACGTCTTGCCGAGCACGTCGGTGCCGTACGCGCGGACGAAGGCGAGCGTTCCGTCGGACGTGGTCACCGCCGGCGTCAGCTCCAGGAGCGCCATCACCGGCGGTGGGTTGAAGAAGTGCATCCCGACGACCAGATCGGGACGGCCGGATGCGATCGCGAGCTCTACGATCGGGATCGAAGACGTGTTCGAGGCCAGCACCACGTCGGAGCGTGTGACCTCGCCGAGCGTCCGGAAGATCGCGAGCTTGGCGTCGAGGTCCTCGGTGGCCGCCTCGATCACGAGGTCCGAGCCGTCCAGGCCGGCGAGCTCGGTGACGCCACGAACCCGGCCGAGCAACGCCCCGGCGTCGGCCGTCTCCAGCTTCCCGCGCTCGACCGCCTTTCCGACCGAACGCTCGACGGCTGCGCGGCCACGAGCCACGAGCTCGTCGTTCCCCTCGACGAACGTGACCTGGGCGCCGGACCGGGCGACCACCTCGACGATGCCTGACCCCATCAGGCCACAGCCCACGACCCCCACCTGGCGAACGTCATGCGGATCCATGGTCCTGTGGCCTCCAGCCTCTGTCCGGCCGCAAGCCTACAATCGTCGACGTGGATGCTCGACGTCGCGTGGCGACGCTCGGCGTGGCCGTGGGCGGTGTGCTGGCCGCGCACTGGGTCACCTATGTGCTGGTGTCACCCGGCGGATCCACGCGCACCCACCTCCTGCAGAGCTCCGGGCACGCCTATCTGGGGTTCGCCAACGACGCCGGGCTCGTGCTCGCGCTAGCGGCCATCGCGTCGATCTTCCTCGGGCGGCTGACCGGCGACGCGGAGGAGCCCGCGGGGATCGCCCGGCGGCTCGTGATGTTCCAGTCGAGCGCGTTCCTGACGATGGAGTTGCTCGAACGCATCACAGCCGGCGACCCGCTCGGGCCGCTGTTCCACGGCTGGATCCTGCCCATCGGCATCGTCGCTCAGTGCGTGGTCGCCCTCGCGGGCGCCCGGCTGATCCGCGCGCTGCTCCACGCCGCGGATCGCGCTGGCGACCTCCTCGGCAACCCGCACCCGGTCGCGCCGCGCGGCGTCGTCGCGGCGATCCTTCACGCCGAACCCCTCGTGCCCTCCCGCCTGATGGTCGCGGCGGTCGGCGTTCGCGGGCCTCCCGCTCACCTCTGATCTGGAACGCAAGCGTTCGCGTCCTCCGGCGCGAACGACAGATGTGACGGAAGGAGTCCCGATCATGCGCACCTTGCGCGCGAAGATCGCGCTCGTCGTCGTGACCGCCCTCGGAGCGATCCTGTTCCTGCCCGGCCTCGCGAGCGCGCACCAAGAGTTCGACATCGGCCCGGTCCACATGGAGGTGGGGTTCGGGACGGAACCCGCGTACGTGGGGCAGCCGAACAGCGTCCAGGTGATCCTCTCGCAACAGAACGGCAAACCCATCGTGGACGTCACCGACTCGTTGAAGGTCACGGTCTCGTTCGGCGAGCAATCCACCGATGCGTTCGCCCTCGAACCGAACTTCGAGGTCGGCGGCGACGGTGAGCCGGGCGACTACCGCGCGTGGTTCGTCCCGACGCAGGCGGGTGCCTACACCTTCCACGTCACGGGAACCGTCGACGGCACCAAGATCGACGAGACCGCCACCAGCGGGCCGAAGACGTTCGCGACCGTCCAAGACCTGTCTTCGGTCACCTTCCCGAAGGTGGAGTTCCCCGCGAACAACGAGCTGGCGGCGCGGATCCAGCAGGACGCCACGCGCAACCAGGCGGCTGTCGCGTCGGCTACCACACAGGCTTCCGATGCCAACAGCGCGGCCTCGACGGCCCGGACGATCGGCATCCTCGGCGTCCTGATCGGCGTGATCGGCGTGGGGATCGGTGCGGTGGCGCTCGCCAACACGCGGAAGCTCAAGGCTGCGTAGGCACCCATGCTGGCGCACGCGGGCACCCCCGATGAGCAGGTGGCGCTGTTCATCGTCGTCGTCGGGCTCTGGGTCGGCTGGGCCGGCCTGTCCCGGATCCGCGGACGGGGGTTCCCGCGCGTGCCGATCGGCGCCGCGTGGGCGTTGGCGATCGTCGGAGCGGTGATCATCGTCTCGGGGCTGATCCTGCCCCGCCAGTTCATGCGACCGAGCGTCGCGGCGTCCCCGCCATCGGGGGCGCGCCCGGCCTCAACGGTCACGCTATCGATCGATACGCCGAAACCGGGGGCGACCGCCACCGGGAAGGAGCTCGAGGTCGTGATGTCGCTGCCGGGCGGGAAGATCATCGATACGTCGACGACCGCGCTGACGCCGGACACCGGGCACATCCACCTCTCGCTCGATGGGCGATTGGTCTCGATGACGTATGGCCTGGTGCAGCTCGTCGACATATCGGCGCTCGCGCCCGGTCCCCATACGCTCGAGGCGGAGTTCGTCGCGGCCGATCACGGGCCGTTCGATCCCCGGGTGACGGCGACGGTGACGTTCACGAAGGCGTCGTCGTGAGGCGGGGCATCGCGTTCGTCATCGCGTCGGCGATCGCGATCACGGTCGCGGGTTGGGTCGGGGCACCGGTCGCGAGCGCGCACGCAGAGCTCGATCACTCGGATCCTCGGGCGGGCAGCACGCTCCCCTCGGCGCCGACGCAGGTCCTCCTGGTCTTCACCGAAGACCCGGATCCCACGCTCTCGTTCGTCCAGGTGCTCGACACGAACGGGACGAACGTCGCCTCCGGGCCGGCCGCGGCGGTCGCCAGCAACCCCAAAGCACTGACCGTACCGCTGCCGGCAGACCTGCCCGACGGGGTCTTCACCGTGAACTGGCGGACGGTCTCGGAGCAGGACGGGCACGTCACGGGTGGCGCGTTCGCGTTCGGGGTCGGCGTAGCCCCACCGGCGGGCGGCGGGACCGAGGGTGGATCGGCTGCGACCACACCGCCCCCGTCGGCCGCCAGCGTGGTCGGGAAGGTCTTCCTCTACGTCGGGCTGGCCGTGCTGTTCGCGGCCGGCGCGATGGGGTTGTTCGCGTTCGGCGGAACGGTTCCGTTCCGGCGGGTCCTGCTGATCGCCGCATGGATCTCGACCGCCGTGGGCGGCATCGTGATGTTGCTCGCGGAGCGTGCGGCGGTTGGCGTGAGCATGAGCGACCTCCTCGCGTCCACGGCAGGCCGCGACTACGTCTGGCTCCTGGTCGCGATCGGGGTCACCGGCGTGAGCGTGATCATCGCCATCATGCGACCCGAGCGGTGGGCACTGGCACTGCTCCTCGCCGCCGCGTCCGCCACGATGCTCGTCCACGTTCGAGGAGGACACGCGAGCGCCTCCACCACCATGCCCACGTTCGAGGTCGGCCTCCAGTGGTTCCACTTCATGGCCGCGGGCGCCTGGATCGGTGGGATCGGCCTCAGCCTCCTGTTGCTGCGCGAGCGCCGGGATGCGGACCCCCCGATCGTGGAAGTGCACCGGTTCTCACAGATCGCCGGCTACGCCTTGGCGGTCGTCGTCGTGACCGGAGTGCTCCGCGCGTTGAACGAGCTGGGCGGGCTCTCCGCGATCGGTTCGATCCTCTCGAGCTCGTACGGGATCACCGTGGCCCTGAAGGCCTCGGTCGTGCTCGTGCTGATCGCGATCGGCGCGTTCAACCGGTACCGATCACTCCCCCGCATGGAGACCGACGCGGGCCGCCTCCTCCGTCGCATGATGGCGATCGAGCTGGTAGGCGCGCTCGGCGTCTTCGGCCTGACCGGCGTCCTCACAGGGCTTCCGCCGCAACCCTCGAAGGCCACCACCCCGGAGCCCGCCGCGCACGTGATGGCTTCAGGCAGCGACTTCGCGACCACGATGAAGGTGACGCTCACCATCACCCCTGGGACGCCGGGAGCGAACGGGTTCGCCGCGACGGTGACCGACTTCGACACCGGCGCGCCGCTCGATGCGACCGGGGTCACGCTCACGTTCGACCCCGTCGGGAACGGCTCGGTCGGGAGCAGCTCGCTCCCGATGACGGAGGCAGGAGCCGGCCGGTGGACGGCGACCGGCACGAACCTCTCGCTCGCGGGCGTGTGGAACATCACCGCGGTGGTCCAGACCGGGTCGACCTCGGCGAGCGTCCCGTTCACGATCATGACCCGCCTGCCTGCGCAACAGGTGTCGGTCAGCCGCTCCCCCGGACAGCCCGATCTCTCCACGTTCACGATGACGAACGGGTCGCAGCTGCAGACCTACATCGATCCAGGGAAGCCCGGAACCGACGAGGTCCATGTGACGGCGTTCGACGCGAGCGGGACCGAGCTTCCGCTCAAAGCGGTCACCATGACCGCGATCGGCCCGGACGGGACCGCGGTGGAGATCCCGACCCGCCGGTTCTCGGCGGGCCATTTCGTCGGCGATACGACCCTCGCGGCGGGACATTGGATGTTCTTCGTCCGCGCCCAAGCGCGCGACGGCAGCGTCCTGGTGGCATCCTTCGGGCAATCGATCTGATGGGAGCGAACACGGTGCAGCGATCGAGCCGGGCGTGGGCGGTTCCCGCGTGCCTCGTACTGACGCTCTCCGCCGCCGCCTGCGGCGGCGGCGGATCCTCGAGCGCGACCTCAGCACCGCCGACCACGACGGCCGCTCGGCCGGCCAGCACCGCGAAGCTTTCGATCATCTCCCCGACGAACGGCCAGGTGGTTCACGGAACCACGGTCCCCCTGCAGGTATCCCTGAAGGACGCGAAGATCGTCCCGGCGTCGACCACGAACATCCAGCCCGACGAGGGGCACCTCCACGTGATCCTGGACGACCGGCTCATCTCGATGACCGGCGACACGTCGCAGATCATCGGGGACCTCACCCCGGGCCAGCACCTGCTGAAGGTCGAGTTCGTCGCGTCGGATCACTTCCCGTTCGATCCCCGCGTGATCGCCGCGGTCGCGTTCGAGGTCAAGGCGTGAGCGGTACCCGTGTACGCACGATCGCCCGTGGTCCGGGCGTCGTCGCCGTCCCGGTGCTGCTCGGCATCGGCGCCCTCCTGCTCCGCCTCTGGATCCTGCAGACGGCGAGCGGCGTGCGGACGCTCCTGTTGACATCGGTCTACGGCACCATCCTCGTCGCGGGGCTCCTCGTGCCCGTTCCACGCGATCGTGCACGCCTCGATCCGCGCCTCACGCTCGCCCTCGGCCTCTGCGCCGTCGGACTCGCCGCCGTCGCCGCCGGTCGACCGGTCGCCGCGTCGGTCGGCGTGGCCGCGCTCGTCCTCTCGGTGCTCGCGGCGGTCGCGGAAGAGGCCCTGTTCCGCCGCGCCGTGTACGGGTGGCTCGAACGTTGGGGTCCCGTGGCCGCCATCTTCGGTTCGGCGCTCCTGTTCGCGGCGATCCATATCCCGCTCTACGGCATGGCGGCGTTCCCGGTCGACCTGGGTGCCGGGCTCCTCTTCTCCTGGCAGCGCTGGGCTGCCGGCACATGGACCGTTCCCGCGGCGACGCACGCCGCGGCCAACCTGCTCGCGGTGGTGATGCGGTGATGAAGAAGGTCTGGCTCGCCCTGCTCGGTCTCGCGGTGGTCGCCGCCGGTTGCACGTCTGACGGATCGCCGGCGCCGATCACGATCGGTGCGGTCTATCCACTGTCCGGCTCGCAGGGGCCGGGCGGGATCGACGAGCACCGGGGGATCCTGCTCGCCGCCGACCTGGCTAACCAGGACGGCGGCGTGGGAGGACGTCTCATCGACATCCGATCGGTGGACACGCCGGGATCCGACGCAGCCGCGGCTGCGGTCGACGAGCTGGGTGCAGCCGGCGTCGACCTGGTCCTCGGCAGCTATGGCAGCACGATCTCCGGTCCGGCATCGTCCGAGGCCGCGTCCAAGGGCATGCTGTTCTGGGAGACGGGCGCCGTCGGGATGCTTCCGCCCGCGTCCGACCGTGGCGGGCTGACGTTCCGGGTGCCGCCGACCGGCGAGGTCCTCGGCCGGGCCGCGATCGCGTTCATCGCCGATCACGTGGCGCCCGAGCACCATCGCGATCCGACATCGCTCCGCTACGCGATCTCCTACGTGGACGACGTGTACGGTCGCTCCGTCGAGTCCGGCGCCGAGGCGGAGCTCCGGGCCCGGGGACTCACGGACGTGGGCACGTTCGGCTACGACTTCCGGACCGTCGACATGACGAAGCTCGTCCACCGGATCGCGGCCGCCAAGCCCGATGTGCTGTTCGTGTCGGCGTACCTGGAGGACGCGATCGCGCTCCGACGCCAGCTCGTCGCGCAACACGTGAAGCTCGTCGCGAACATCGGCACGTCGTCCAGCTACTGCATGCCGGCGTTCGGCGCGACGCTCGGGAAGCAGGCCGTCGGCGTCTACGCCTCGGACAAGCCCTCGGCATCCTCGATCAACCCGTCGGGCCTGCCCGTCAACACGCGCACGCTCCTCCAACGCGCGAACGACGCGTACCGCGCACGGTGGCACGAGGACATGAGCCCCGCCGCGCTCGCCGGGTTCTCGGGCGCATGGGCGCTGTTCACCGACGTGCTCCCGAAGGCGTCGTCCCTGTCCCCGACCGACGTGGCCGCGGCGGCGCGCTCGATCGACCTCCCGCGCGGCAGCCTGCCGAACGGCAGCGGATTGCGGTTCGGCGCGCCCGGCACACCGAACGCAGGCGACAACCTGGCCGCGGCGAGCGTGATCTGGGAGTGGGTCTCGCCCGGTGAGGCGGCCGTGATCTGGCCTCCGGCGTTCGCGACCGCGCCGATCGACCCGAGCACGTCGGACGCCTGGTGACCAGGCGCCGCGCGCTCGCGTTCGGCCTCGTCGCCGTCGCGGCGTACGCAGCCCTCGCCGGCTTATCGGGCCGGCTCTCGCCGCTCGCGCGGGGGCCGCTCCTGGACGGCATCGGCCCACCGCAGGCGTATCGGTGGGTGAGTCCACCTCCCGACCTCGCGGCGACGAACGTGCCGCCCTCCTCGGGTGTGTTCCACGTGCCGCTCGACCCGAACGGGTCACGAGCGGAGGTCTTCGTGACATCCGACAACCAAGCGACCGTCATCGTGCCGGCGGGATCGTTCGACCTGAAGGCGGGGCAGATCGAGGTCGTCATGAAGGTCGACCCGATCGATCCCGCGACGCTCTCGGCGCCCGGGAAGGGTCTCTCGGTCTTCGGCAACGCCTATCGGATCCTGGCGACGTACGAGCCGTCCGGCGATGCCGCACCGCTGGCTACGCCGCTCGACGTGGTGCTCCTCTACCCGGTAACGACGAACCTGCACTCCTCGACCCACACGATCTTCGCGTCTCCGGACGGGACCGCGTGGGAGAAGCAGGCGGGCTCCGACTCGCTCGCCCAGCAACAAGCCGAAGGGCCGTTGCCGGCCCTCGGCTACGCGGTGGTCGCGGGGAAGAAGGACGCGACGCCGATCACGCCTGCCCCGTCCGGATCCGGCGGCAACCGATCGGCCACGATCATCCTCATCGTGGCCGCGGCCTGCGTGGGCCTGGTCGGTATCGGCCTGCTGGTGCGCGGGCGCCGCTAGTCTGAAGCAGACTAGCCGCAGGCGTCGACCAACAGCGGATACGGGTTCAGCGCGCTCCCGATCACGGTGTAGCCGTAGTAGCTCACCGGCCAGCTCGACGGGAACGTGTTGGGATGGAACTCGAAATGGTCGTGCGTCGGCCCGCCCGCGGCGTCACCCGTGTTTCCCACGTACCCGATGATGTCTCCCGCGTGCACGGTGCCCGTCGAGTGATCCGAGTACGCGGAGAGGTGGGCGTTGTAGGTGTATCCCACCGAGCCATGCACCTCGACCGCGAGCCCACCGAGCCCGTTCGGGTCCTCCGTCGTGTAGCCGTCGAACGTCGCATAGATCGGCGTTCCCTCCGGAGCCAGGATGTCCACGCCGGCGTGCAGGTGGTAGCCGCCCGCGTATCGCGGCGCCCCGAACCCATCCCCGTACGCGCGGGGCTGACCGACGGGACAGACCCGGAACGTCCCCGCCCAACCGGGCGGCATCGCCACGGAGGCGTGGAGTTGCCCGCCGCCCGTGAACTGCGAACGCAGCCACGCTTGTCGCTTCGCCGACAGCTGCTTCGCCAGATGCTGCGCCTCGGCCTTCTTCGACTGGATCGAGGCGAACGTGGACTGCGCCTGCGACAACAGGTCCTGGACCTCCTGCTGCTTAGCCTGAACCTTCGCGACCACCGCTCGCTGTGCGGCCTGCAGCGTGGACAGGTTGTGCTCTTTGGTGGACAGGACGTTCTTCGTGTTCTGGACCTGGGTGGCCAGATCGGTGTCGCTCGTCGCGACCACATCCATGTACTCCAACCGGTCGGATAGATCGAGCATCGAGGTCGCCCCCAGCAGGAACTCGAAGTTCGAGCCGGGCCCTTGGATGAAGGCAGCGCGCGCGCGCTCGTTCAGCTGGGTGACGATCGACTCGTAGGTGGCGCGCGCCTGTGCCAACGACGTCTGGGTCTCGAGGAGGGCCGCGTTCAGCTTCTCGAGCTTGCCCAGCTCGCGGTCGTAGGCCGTGGCGACCGCATCGGCCCGGATGCTGATCGCGTCGAGCTGTCGCTGGGCGGCGCGGACCTCGCGGGCGAGTTGCGCCACGCGGTCGTTCGCCGCCTGGACCTGCTGTGCGCTGGGCGGATCCGCGGCAGCCGTGGTCACGAGGCTCGTCGTCGCGACCAGCGCGAGCGTGACGGCCACGAAGCGGAGCGATGCGGGGAAGCGCTTCAGCCGGTTGATCATCCGATCCCTTAGACCTACCGGACGTCGGGGAAGAACGACAACCGGCGGCTCCGGAGCAGCGTGACCGGCGGACCGACCGGATGCAACCACCCGCTAGGCCGAAGGCTCCTTCGCCGCGACCCGTTCGAGCAGCAGCTCCGGCTCGATCAGGGCCTGTCGCCAGTGATGGGACTCGAGCGTGCTCCGTGCCTGCTCGGCGACCTCGTCGCCCCCGACCACGTCGACCCCGAAGACCCGCGCAGCGAACCACACGTGGGCTGCATGGACGTTCCAGCCCTTCCGCGTATCGCTCCTCGTTCGCGATCGCGGCGAGCGCGTGCTGTCTCGCGGTGTCGGGGTCACCGGCCACGAGCGCCTGCACCGATCCGGCGATCAACAGCGGCGAGTAGGTCCCCGACTCCACCTCCACGAGGCGGGCGGCGGGGTCCTCCGCGGTCCGCCGGGCGGCCGCCGTGTCGCCGAGCAACGCCTGGACCTTGATCAGCTCCGACGTCGTCCACGTGACCAACTCGCGTTCGTTGAGCTCTCGGCAGAGGGAGAACGCATCCTCCAGCTCGTGCCGGGCCTCCTCGAGGCGCCCCGACAGCCGGTGGATCACGGCTCGGTCCCCCATCGTGCTGGCGAGTTCCCATCGAGCACCCAGATCGCGGTAGGTCCCGATCGCGCGGTCGGCATGCTCCAACGCCTCGTCCAGCCGGAGCATGTGCCGCAACGAGAGCGAGACCTTCTCCTCGGCCGTCGCCGTCGGGAACTCGAGGCCCGATGCGTTCCCCAGCACGAGCCCCTCCTCCGCCAGAGCCAGGGCGTCGGTCTCGTCCCCCACCTCAGACACGACCGACGCGAGGCTGACCAGCGCTCGGACCTCGGACCACCGGTCCGGATGGTCGGGATCCGAGCGGGCTGAGTCGAGCGCCTCTTGGAACATCACGCGGGCGCCGTCGAGGTCGTCTTCGTGGAACGGAACCCAGCCCGCCATCAGCAGCGTGCGGGCCAGTACCGATGGATTCTTCAGCCGTCGTGAGGCCTCCAACGCCCGTTCGAACAGGATGGTCGCGCGCGGGCGATCTTCGCGCGTCACCAGATCGGCCAGGAATCGCGAGGCGTGCGCGCACACCGTGTCGCTCCGATCGCCGCCGACGTCCAGGGCGCGCTGCAGCGTGCGCTCGGCCTGGTCGAATTCCCCCAGCCAGTAGAGCGCCTCGCCGAGACGCGACAGGATGGACGCCTCGCGGACGCCCCACTCCTCCTCAGGACCGGCGAGCGCGAGCGCGTGGGAGAAGAGCTCGCTCGCCGAACGCGACTCGATCCTTCGGCGCGCGATGTCCCCGGCATGGGCGAGGGCATCGATCGCACGGTCCGCGAGCGTGCGGTCGCGCGGGTTCAGATCGAGCGCGGCCACGGCGGCCTGTTCCAGGTGGTACGCGATCGCCCGTGGATAGCGCCCGGCGGTGTCGGGCTCGGAGAGCCGGTTCGCGAGACGGAGATGGAGGCGCTGTCGTTCGCGTTTGGCCAGGCTCTCGTAGGCCACGTCGCGCAGGACGTCGCTCCGGAACCGCCAGGCGTCGCGGCCTTCCTCGCGCACCAGGAACTCGGCGTCCTCCAGCTCGGCGAGGACGTCGCGGCGCGGGTCGGCGACGAGCGTGAGCTCGGAGACGTCGAACACCCCGCGCGCGAAGATCGAAGCCTTGCGGATCAGATCGCGCGCCGCGGGAGACAGGCCGTCGATCCGGGCCGCGATCACCGCCTGCACGGTCGGCGGGAGCAGGCGGACCGACGGCGCGGCGGCCGCCGGCGGGAGCGACGTCTCCTCGCGCATCAACATCCCGGTGATCTCCACGATGAACAGCGGATTCCCGCCCGCGTGCTGGGCGACGCGGACGGCGTCGTCGTGGTGGAGATCGCCGGCCTCGATGGCGAGCTGCACGGCGTCGTCCGCCGCGAGCGGCTCCACCCACAACGTGACCGCGTCGGCGAGCCCACCGGCCCAGCCGGGACGATCGGCCAGGAACTCCCATCGCGCGACGCAGACCACGAGGATCGGCAGCCGACGGCCGTCGCGTGGGATCCCCTCGATCAGGTCGAGCAGGAGCGGCTCGGCAGCCTGGAGATCCTCGAAGACGAGCACGACGGGACCGCGCGTGGCGAGCCCCTCCAGCATCGCGAGGAATCCGCGCTTCACCTCTGCGCTGTGATAGCGGTTCTCGTCGCTGCCCGCCTCGCCCAGCCCGAACGCGAGCGCCAGTCGATGCGCCACGCGGTCGGCCTCATCCTCGCCGACCCAGGCGATCGCGGCGATGCGCAGTCGCTCGAGCAGCTCCTCGGTGGGCACGTCGCCGTCGTCGTCGATCGCGTGCGCGATCATGTGGGCGAGCGGCCAGAACGTGACCTGTTCCTCGAACGGGCTCGGACTGCCCGTCAGAACGGTCACACCGTCCGGCACGGCGTCCAGGAATTCGTCCACCAGCCGGCTCTTCCCGATCCCGGGCTCACCGAGCAGCGTGACGACGTGCGCCCGCCCGCGCTCTTGCATCCGTTCGAACGCGTCGTTCAGCAGCGCGAGCTCGCGGCGACGGTCGACGAACGGGATCGTCGATCGCGTCGAACGCGGGGCCAAACGGACGACCGGCCAGGCCTCGAGATCCGTGTCCAGCCCTTTCGCGTGGATCAGGCGCCGCTCACCGAACTCGACCGCGTCCTTCACCAGTTGGTGCGTCGTAGGACCGACCAGGACCTCGCCCGCGCCGGCAGCCTGCTGGAGCCGCGCGCCGATGTTCACATCCGCGCCGATCACGATGCCGCGGTCGGTGGCCGTGCCCAGCGCCACCTGACCCGTGTTGATCCCGACGTGGACCTGCATCGGCATGGGCAGACCGAGATCGCGGCCGAGCCGTTCGGCGCGATCCACGATCGAGAGCGCAGCGCGGATCGCGCGGGTGGCATCGTCGTCGTGCGACGTCGGGACGCCGAAGACACCGAGGACCGCGTCGCCGATGAAGACCTCCGTGCGACCGCGGAGCCACCCGACCTCGTCCGAAACCATCCCGTGGAACGCGGCCAGCACTTCGCGGAACCGCTCGGCATCCAGGCGGGACGCCAGCTCCGTGGAGCCCATCAGGTCGGTGAACACGACCGTGACCAGCCGTCGTTCCGACGCGGAGGAGATGGTCACGGGCGCGCCGCAGTTCGGGCAGAAGTTCGCGTCGGGCGGCAGCGGCTCGCCGCATCGAGGACAGGTGGTTTGGCTCACGAGACCTCAGGATACGGACCGCGCCGACGCGACCCGGCTAGCCCTGGCCGAGGATCTTGGCCTTCTGCGCCTGGAACTCGGCCTCCGTCAGGACTCCCCTGGCTCGGAGGTCGGCCAGCCGCTCGAGCTCCGTCGTCGTCGAAGGAGCCATCGGCGGGGTCGTGGGCGCCGCCATGGCGGCGGGAGCCCCGGTCCCCGGCTGGTACATCCGCTTCTGGTTCATCTCACCCTGGTGATAGATCGTCCTCTGGACCTCTTCCGGGTTGCGGATCGCCCGGAACTCCTCCCGGCCCGACTCGCTCGCCGACTGCACGATCAGCGTGCCGGCCTTGATGATCCGCTCGAAGACCGTCTGGCGGAACCGGACGTCGTTGATCGCCTCGAGCGGGATCTCCATCGAATGCTTCGCGATCCAGCCTTCGCGATGGATCAACCGGTCGCTCGTCACGATGAAGTAGGAGGTGAACCACCAGACCAGCTTGCGGACCGGGTAGACGATCAGGGCGATCGCCATCGCGGCAAGGATCACCCAGTTCACGGTCCCGTCGAACTTGGAGATCAGCCAGAACCCGAACACGACCACGCCGAGCGTCATGAGCCCCGGGAGCGCCAGAGCGATCCAGTGGGGCCGGAGCTCGAGGACGAGCTCCTCGCCGTCGACCAACAACCGCCGCGGGAACGCCATGCGCGGACGGTACCGCGCGACACCTAGCCGGGCAACTAGGACACCGCACGACGACCGGTCATGACCGACGAAGGTGTCGCACCTCACCCGACGTGACGACGACCACCCCGCGGTCGGTCTCGATCACGAGCGCGCCGCGCTCGTCGACGTCGACCGCGCGTCCGCGGATCGCAGATCCGTCGTGGTCGATCGCCTCGACGTCGGTGTCGAGCGTCGCCGATCGTTCGCGCCAGCGGGCACGAACACGCTCGGCGAACCCGGGATGGTCCGGGACGTAGCCGTCTCGGAACGCGCGCAGGAAGGCCGTCAGCAGGACGGCGGGGTCCACGCCGCCGAGGTCGGTCGCATCCGGCACGTCGGGCGGAGCGCTCAGGTTGACGCCCGCCCCCACCACGACATGGCGGAGTCGGCCGTCCTCGACCGCCGACTCGACGAGGATGCCGCCCACCTTGCCGCCGGCCAGCAGCAGATCGTTCGGCCAGGTGCAACGAACGTCCGCGCCGGATACCTCGGCGGCGGCTTCAGCCATCGCCGCCCCCGCGAGCAACGGGATCAGCCCGGCGGCCGCGGGATCGAGCGTGGCGGGTCGCAACACGAACGAGCACATCAGCGCCTCGCCGGGCCGGTCGACCCAGGTGCGCCCCATCCGTCCGCGTCCGGCGGTCTGGTGGCCGGCCGCGACGAGCGTCCATTCAACGGCCCCCTGGTCGGCCAGCGCCAGCGCCGTCGCGTTCGTGGAGCCGGTAACCTCCTCGAAGCGCACGGGGGCGTGCAGGCCGGCGGCCGCGAGCGCGCGTTCGAGTTCGGATGTCGAGAGCATGGGCCCGGCTCCCTCCACGGGATCCGCGACCATCGTAGGTGAGCGGTGGCGACGAAACCGAGGGTCCTGATCGCGAACCGCGGCGAGATCGCCGTTCGCATCATCCGGACCTGCCGCGACCTCGGGATCTCGACCGTGGCCGTGTACTCCGACGCGGACCGGGACGCCTTGCACGTCGAGCTCGCGGACCAGGCGCATCGGATCGGACCGGCGTTGGCATCGGACTCCTACCTGTCGATCGGCGCGATCCTGGAAGCGGCGCGGAAGTCACGCGCCACGATGGTCCACCCCGGTTACGGGTTCCTCGCCGAACGCGCGCACTTCGCTCAAGCCGTTGAGGAGGCCGGGTTCACGTTCATCGGCCCGTCTCCGCAGGCGATCGAACTCATGGGGGACAAGGCGGCCGCGCGCCGGGTCGCGGATCGCAGCGGCGTCCCGATCGTGCCGGGCACGCCCGAGCCCGTCGACGTGCGGCAAGCCAAGAAGCAAGCCGCGCGGATCGGGTTCCCGCTGTTGGTGAAGGCGGCGTTCGGCGGCGGCGGGAAGGGCATGCACGTCGTCCGCGACGCCGACCATCTGGAGGAGGCCCTCCGCCGGGCGGCACGCGAAGCGCAGTCGTACTTCGGCCGGCCGGAGGTGTTCCTGGAGCGCTACGTGGACCGCGCGCACCACGTGGAGGCGCAGGTGATCGCCGACACGCGGGGCAACGCGTTCTTCCTCGGCGAGCGCGACTGCTCGGTGCAGCGGCGCCACCAGAAGCTGATCGAGGAGACGCCGTCGCCCGTCATGGACGATGCACTGCGCACGCGGTTCGCGGAGGCCGCGATCTCGCTCACGAAGGAGTCCGGCTACACGAACGCCGGCACGATCGAATGCATCGTGGATGAGGACGGCTCGTTCTACTTCCTGGAGATGAACACCCGCCTGCAGGTGGAGCACACCGTCACCGAGATGGTCACTGGCTACGACCTCGTCTCGCTGCAACTGCAGGTCGCGATGGGCGAGAAGCTGGCGCTGGATCCGGCGCCGCGCGGCGCGGCGATCCAGTGCCGGATCAACGCCGAAGATCCGGGGCGCAACTTCCTCCCGGGGCCGGGCCGCATCACCCACTACGAAGAACCCAGCGGACCGTTCGTCCGCGTCGACTCGGGCGTCACGGCGGGTCGCGACGTGCCGGGCGACTACGACTCGATGTTCGCGAAGCTGATCGTCTCGGCCGAGGATCGCGAGCGTGCGCGCACACGGATGCTCCGCGCGTTGTCCGAGTTCCGGGTCGAGGGCGTTCCCACCACGATCCCGGTCCACGAGTGGATCCTCGCGTCGAAGGAGTTCCGCAACGCGACGCACACGACGACCTGGCTCGAGCGAGCCCTCGCGGACGTGGACCTGCCGTCGCAGGTGGACCTGCAGGCGAGCGCGCCCGGTGCTCCCCCGGCCCGGCCGGCCGACATCCTCGTCGAGGTCGACGGACGGCGCGTGCCGGTCCGGATCTTCGACGAACGCCGCACGCTCGCCCCACGATCGCCGGCGACGCACGGAGCGCATCACGGGGAGCACGTCCACGGTGAGATCCGCGCGCCGATGCAGGGCACGATCCTCAAGGTGCTCGTGGAGAAGGGACAGGAGATCCGCGCGGGCGAGGTCGTCTGCATCCTCGAAGCGATGAAGATGGAGAACCACATCACGTCGACGCGCGATGGCGAGGTGACCGAGCTGCCGATCCGCGCCGGTCAGGTCGTCGAGACCGGTCAGGTGCTCGCCGTCATCGACTGACGGCGAGCATCCTGGATCCGAGCACATCCGACTGGTCCGAGACCTTCACCAGCCTAGCGACCTCCTGCCCGCCCGCGAGCGCTCGCTCCACCACGATGCCGAGCCCCGGCGCGTAGACCTTCTGATCGACGACATGGGGCTCGAGTGCCGTGTGCTCGAGCGACGTGAGCACGTCGTGAACCGTTCCGTAGGGGACATCCAACGAACCCCCGCGACCGGTGATCCACGCCGTGTCCTCGGCCTCGCCTTTCAGGTACTCCTGACGGTAGGCGTCCGGGATGTGCGGGTCTGCTTCCATGATGACCCCGGCGATCGCCCCGTTCACGCCTGCCTGCCACGATCCGGATGTGTCGATCTGGCCGTTCGGGAGGTACGCCTTGGTGTTCTCGCCGAGGTAACAAACGTTCCCGTCGACATCTTGTGCGAACCAGTCGGTCGTGACTTCGAGCAGGGTGTGACCGTGCGTGGCGATGTCGCGGACGACCGTGGCCGCCACTCCATCGATGACCTTCGAACGCTTCGTTACCGAGACCCTATCCACCTGCTTCTGGCCGTCCCTGACACCGCGGTACACGAGCGTCCTGCCGACGGGCAACGGGTAGTACGGATTGTCGATCACGCCGACGAACCCCGCCGGGTCGAGCATCGTGCACGACGCCGTAGCCGTAGCCGTCGCCTCCGGCGTCTCCGCGAGCGCACGCGTCTCCAAGGTTGCCGCTGACCAGCCGAGCGTCCCCAAGAGGAGGGCCGGCCCTCCCAACATCGCGACGATCCGCTTCATCCGTTGCTCCTTCCTGCCGAGGTCCTGCCGATCGAGGACGTGCGCTAGGATGCGATCCAGCCGATGAAGGTCCGATGAAGCGCCGGATCAACCGAGGTCGCGCACGATCATCGAGACCCGCGCGCCCCCGCCAGGCAGGTTCTCCGCCGTGACGCCGCCCCCGTGCGCGGTCGCGATCACGCGAACGATCGCAAGGCCCAGTCCCGATCCAGCTCGATCATCCCCGCCCGGGGGAGCGCGCTGACGAACGGCTCGAACGGGCGCGACAGGTCGTGGTCGGAGAATCCCGGACCGTTGTCGGTCACGGCCAGCGCGATCGATCCTCCGCCGGCCGAGCCAGAGATGACGATCGTGCCGCCGCGTGGCGTGAATCGAACGGCGTTGTCTAGGAGATCGTCGATCGCCTGCCGTAGGCGCTCGCCATCGACGCACACCTGTACGACAGGAGCATCGACCTCAACCGAGATCCCGGCAGCGGATGCTCGCGACCGATGCCGGGCAGTGATCCCGCTGAGGAGATCGCGGAGGTCGGTAACCCTTCCACGGATCGGGAGACGGCCGTCGTACGCGCGGGCGAGCACCAGCAGATCATCCGCTAGCCGCACGAGGTGATCGGTCTCTTCAGCCGCGCTGAGGAGCGCTGCCCGCAGCTCCTCAGGGCTCCGTTCGTGAGCGAGCGCCAGATCGAGCTCCGCCTTCAGGATCGAAACTGGTGTGCGCAGCTCGTGGCTCGCATCATCGACGAAGCGTCGCTCAGCTTGCACCGACGCTTGGATCCGATCGAGCATCTCGTTCATCGTCGCGCCGAGGCGCGTGATCTCGTCGTTCGCTGGAGGGAGCGTCAGGCGCCCCTCCGGGTCCGATGACGAGATCGCCGCCGCCTCTCGGCGCATCCGCTCGACCGGCGCCAGCGCTGCGCCCGCGAGCCACCAGCCGGCGAGGGAGAGCAGCAGCAGCGCGATCGGTGCCCCGACCCCGAGCGTGAAGGCCAATTGCAGCAGCTGATCTTCGCGGTCCTGCAGCGACGCCCCAACGACAACGAACGCGCGGCCAGATGGGGTTGGTACCGGCACCGCGAACACCCGGCTGAGGTTGTCGATACGAGGGATCGACCGATCGAAGAACGTCGGTCCGGTGAGGGACCGGAGCACGGAGGGTGCGAGCATCGCCGTTCCTTGGACGATGTCGTTCGAACGGACGACGATCCCCGTCCCGTCGGCCACCTGCGCGAACGCCTCGTCGCGTTCGATCAGACCGGTCCCGACGTCCACCGACCCTAGGCCGTGCGCGCGAGCGTCGACCATCAGGATCGCCGCCCGCGACCGGAGTCCCGCGTCGACCGTATCGAGTAGATCGGCGGCGGTTCGCAGATACACGAACACGCTCACGGCTCCGAGCGTCACCGCCGTTCCCACGGCGAAGACGAGCGTGAGTCGCAGCCTAAGCGGGAGCTTCGTCCAGCGCGTCATCGCGGAGGCGGTAGCCGACCCGGCGGACGGTCTCGATCGAGTCGCATCCGAAGGGGCGATCGATCTTCATCCGCAGGTTGCGGATGTGGACGTCGATCACGTTCGAGTCCCCTTCGTGTGCGAAGTCCCACACGTGCTCCGTGAGCATGGTCCGGCTCAAAGGCTCGCCCGGGTGCCGCATGAAGAACTCGAGCAACGCGAACTCCTTGCCGGTGAGCTCGATCGCCTGATCACCTCGGAGCACCCGATGCGCCGCCGGATCGAGCGCCAGGTCGCCGACACGCAGGACGGCCGGCCGGGGCTCGCTGCCGCGGCGGATCATCGCGCGGACCCTCGCCAGGAGCTCCTCGAACGAGAACGGCTTCGTCAGGTAGTCGTCGGCCCCGACGTCTAGGCCGCGGACCCGATCCTCGACGGCGTCACGGGCGGTGAGCATCAGGACGGGTGACCAACGACCTTCGTCCCGGAGCCTGCTGCACACCTCGTAGCCGTCCATCGACGGCCGGCCACCGAGCGTGATGTCGAGGACGATGGCATCGTACGGGTTCTCCCGCGCGAACCAGATCGCGTCCTCGCCGTCGCCGGCGACATCGACCGCGAACCCTTCCTCCTCGAGACCACGCCGGAGGAGCCCCGCCATCTTCCGCGAGTCCTCCACGACCAGGATGCGCACCCGCCGAGCCTACGCCGGTTCGATGAAGCCCCGATGAAGACGCCGGTCATGTCGTGCGTTCGAGGAAGTGGCGAACCACGCTGAGGTAGCGCTCCGGTTCCTCCACGAACGTCATGTGACCGCTCTCCTCGAAGATCGCGAGCTCAGCGTTCGGGATCCCCGCGGCGATCGCTTCCGCCGCCTCCACCGTGCACGTTCGGTCATGACGCCCGGTGGTGACGAGCACCGGCTGCGTGATCTCGGCCAGCCGATCCTCGACCTCGATGCCTCCGTACCCGCTCGCCGAGAGGATCCGGAGCATGTCGGGCGAGTACACCGTGTCCTTCGTGCGATCCAGGTAGTCGGCGATCCGGGGGTCGCGTGGATCCGCGAAATGGAACGGGAACTGATCCGCCATCAGCTGCGCGAACTCCTCCTGCGTCCGCACGGACGGCTCGCGCGCCCACGAGGCCATCACCTGCTCGCGGAGCTCGACCGGCTCGAACGCGTTGAGGCTGGCCTCGAGCCCTTCCAGGTACTTCAGCGACGCGAACCCGCCGCTCACGATCGTCTGTGTCGCCATCCCCGGGTAGTCAACGGCGTTCTGGAGCGCGACGAGCGCGCCGTAGGAGTGACCGAGCACGGCGTACCGCTCCAACGCGAGGGCGCGCGCCAGCATGATCACGTCCTGGGCCATCCGTTCGAGCGTCCACGTCTCCTCGGGAGCTCGCGCGGAGCGGCCGTTCGCCCGTTGGTCGACCAACAGCAACCGGTACGTGTCGGTCAATGGATCCAGGTAGTCGGCGAACTCGTGATGGTCGAGGCCCGGTCCGCCGTGCAGGACGATGATCGGATATCCAGACCCGCGCTCGACGACGAACAAGCTGGTGTCGTCGATCGCGACGAGCCCGCCCTCCGAGGTCACGACCGCGGATCGCCCCAGGCCTCGCGACCGGAGATCCGGAACCCGGCGTCCTTCACCTTGTACGTGCGGTTCACCGAGATCAGCAACGCCGTCATCGTTTCCACGATCCGCGCCATCGACAGCGGGCCGCAGTCGACCCACCGGAGGTCGGGGATGTCGCCGACCAGCGACCCGACAGCCGCCTTCGCCTCCGCGTCGTCGCCGCAGACCAAGACATCGCTGTCCAGGGTGCGGTCGAGGTCTTGGAGCGCGTGGCCCGAGATCGTGTGGAACGCGCCGACCATCCGAACGCCCTGCGACAGGAGGGCGTCGGCCTGCTCGGCCGCCGAGCCGTGCCACGGCCGCAGGACCTGCCAGGGGCGACCACCGACGGCCGTCGCGAGCGGGCTCGTCGCATCCAGCACGATCGCGCCCGAGGGGATCGTAGGTTTGATGTCGCGATAGATCTCGGCCTGACCCGCGTATGGCACCGTCACGGCGACGATCGCGGCGGCGGATGCGGCCTCGGCGTTGGTCGTCCCCTCGATCTGCGCGCGATCGCCGACGATCTCGCGAGCCTCAGCGGCCGAGGCCGCGCCGCGCTCGGCGGACCGAGAGCCGATCGTCACATGGTGACCAGCCTGCGCCAGACGCAGCGCGAGGCCGAAGCCCTCTTCGCCCGTCCCACCGATCACCGCTACATCCACGGACGGAGCTTACTGCCGGGTGTCGGACCGACGGCGGCCCCGCCGGCGAGGGGACGCCGGCGGGGCCGCGCGTGGTCGGTGGGAGAGGGCTAGTTCGTGCCGACCTTGATCGGGACGACCGCGAACGCGTAGCCGTTGGCGGCGTCGCCCCAGGCGTACACCTGGTAAGCGAACCCGCCCTTGAGGCTCAGCACGGCCGGTCCGATCACGGGCGTGTAGTCACCGGGGAGAGAAACCCACGCGGCATAGATGCCCTTCGGCACGGCGAGCGTCGCGCTCTTGCCCCAGGTGAAGTCGGTGCCGGCGATCAGCGGAGCACCGTTGGCCCACACGTTGACGGCAGGAGCGTCCGCCGTGTGGCGAACGGTCAGCCGAGACATGCCCTTGGCGACAGCCTTCACGTCGTTCGTGAACAGCTTGAGGTTCGGGTCGCCCGCGTCGTTCAGGTTCGCGACCGCCGTGTAGTTCTTGTCGGCCTTGAGGCCCGCGACGACCACGAGGATCCCCGCGCCGGCGCAGTCACCGTTCTGGGCCACGATCTTGAACTCGTGCGAACCCGCGGGCAGCTTCACACCGGTGACGACGCTACCGGGCGCGAAGTCCGGGATCGCCGTCGCACCGTCGACGCACACGTCCACCGTGAGCCCGGGGATCCCGTGCACGACGTTCAGCGTCGCCATCCCGGCCTTCGCGGTCGCGGCACCGCCGCCCAGGGTCGCCACGGCGAGTGCCGAGGCGACCACCACTCCGATCAGTTTCCGCATCGTTTCCTCCTTCTACTAGACCGTCGATGCGTACCGAGGCATCCTCCCGAACCCATGCGCTGCTGTCCATGTTTGAGTCAAGACTGCATAGGTTCGAGTCCGGCCTTAGCTGCGGGTGAGCGCAAGGGGTCATGCAGAGGATCGGTCGAAACCGACGGGATCCTGGCCTGGATCCGTGGTTGGCTGGCGGCGCGGTAACGGATTCAGCGTTCTGCTGATCCGGACGCGAAGGCCGTCGCTATCCCTGCGCTCGCAAGGCGACCGGTCTCATGGAAGCGCCCGCGCAGGAGCGGCTCGGCGATGCGCGCGATGCCTCTGAGACGCAGATCCGCCGTGTATCGGATGCGCGTCCCATCGGCTACCGCTTCGAAGCGGATGTCGTCGACCGCAGTCACGGTCGCCCCGGTCCCCTCCAGGACGACTCGGCGAGGCGGATCGAACACGGTGACCTCATACGTCATCGGGAGCCGTCGTTGACCGAAGATGACGATGAGGTCGTAGCGGGTCCCAACGCCGATCGGCGATCCGCTCACGTTGTCCGACGATTCCACCCCTGGATCCCAGATCTCCGCGTTGGCGAAGTCGCCGACGAACGCGAACGCGTCGTCGACGGAAACGTCGACCTCTAGCTCCTCGCGCAACATGACCATTTCCGAGCCTCCGTCTTCATCCTACGGACCCCGGATGAGCTGTTAGCGTCAGGAAGCGATGCATCCTGATACCTCCCGGCCAGCGCTGGCTCGCGCGATCGACGGCGTGCTCGAGGCCAGCATCGTCCTCAGCTTCTCCGATATCGGAGCGATGGTGCGTCGCCGGCTGTTCGATTGGCAGGACCTGGACCGCCTGCACTTGGACGGTCGGGTCATCCTGATCACGGGCGCCTCGTCGGGACTGGGCCGCGCAGCCGCTCTGCGATTCGCGCAGATGGGGAGCACGTTGCGGCTGCTCGTCCGCGATCGAACCAAGGGCGAGCACGTGCTCGAAGAGATCCACACCTCGACGCCTACGGCGAACGTCGAGATCTACACGGCGGATCTCAGCGATCTCGGATCGGTCCGCGCGGCGACGGCGCAGATCCTCGAACGAGAACCTCGGCTCGACGTTCTCGTGAACAACGCCGGCGCTCTGCTGCCCGAGCGACGCCTCTCGGTCGACGGTCTCGAGCTGACGTTCGCGACGATGGTCCTCGGACCGTTCGTGCTGACGGAGGATCTCGCCGGACTCCTGGAGCGCACGGCGTCGGCGCACGGGACGACGCGGGTGATCAACGTGTCGTCCGGAGGGATGTACACGCAAGCCCTTCACCTGGACGATCTCCAGATGGAGCGCGAACGCTATCGGGGATCGGTCGCCTACGCGCGCGCGAAGCGGGCCCAGGTCGTCCTGACCGAACGGTGGGCTCGTCGCTGGCGTGATCGCGGGATCGTCGTGCACGCGATGCACCCCGGATGGGCGAACACGCCAGGGATCGCCGCAGGGCTCCCCCGCTTCGGGAGCATGGTCGGCCCTCGGCTGCGGTCTCCCGAGGAGGGCGCCGACACGATCGTCTGGCTCGCCGCCTCGGACGACGCTATCCGGTCGACCGGTCGTTTCTGGCTCGATCGTCGACCGCGCTCGACCGATCGGCTCCCGGGAACCAAGGTCGCCCCCCGCGACGCGGAACGGCTGTGGGATGCCTGCGTACGGCTCACGGCCGAGGGTTCGGGACCTGCCGACTGACCTCCGCTCCTCTCGACGGAACCGGCCCGCTGAACCTATGCAAAGAACCCGGAAAACGATGCAAGAGTGCGATTCCCTACTACGGTCTCTGCATGGAACGGATAGCGATCATCGGCGCAGGCATCGCGGGGCTCGGTGCGGCGTGGGCGCTGGACCGTGCACACGACATCACGCTCTACGAGGCGGCCGATCGCCTGGGCGGCCACGCGAACACCGTGGACGTGGACGACGAAGGCCGCTCAGTGGCCGTCGATACTGGGTTCATCGTCTACAACGAACCAAACTACCCGAACCTCGTCCGCCTGTTCCACGCGCTCGACGTGCCGACCGAGCCGAGCGACATGTCGTTCTCGGTGTCGATCGGCGAGGGCCGGTTCGAGTTCCGGACCCGAGGTGCGGGCATCCTGGCTCAGCCGACGAACGCGGCGCGGCCCGGCATGTGGCGGATGATGCGCGACTTTCGCCGGTTCTGTCGCGAGGCGCCGGAGATCCTCGCCTCGAGCTCCCGCGAGTCCCTCGGCTCGTACCTCGATCGGAGCGGTTACTCGGGGGAGTTCCGACTCGACCTGCTGCTGCCGATGACGGCGGCGATCTGGTCGGCCGGACTCGACGAGATGCTCGCTTTCCCGGTCGTCACGCTCGTGCGATTCCTCTCGAACCACTCGATGCTGCAGGTCGGCTCGGGGCCGAAGTGGCGGACGGTGTCGGGCGGGAGCCGTGAGTACGTGTCACGGTTGACGACGGGGTTCCGCGATCGGATACGGACCTCAACGCAGGTGGCGTCGGTCGAGCGTGGCGCCGACGGGGTCGTCGTCCGCGATCTGCATGGCGGCGTCGATCGCTACGACCAGGTGGTCTTCGCGACGCACGCGGACACGACGCTTTCAATCCTTGGAGGCGGCGCGACCGTGCCCGAGCGCACCGTGCTTTCGGCCTTCCGGTTCCAGCGGAACGAGGCCGTCCTGCACCGCGACCCGACCCTCATGCCCCGCCGACGCGCCGCATGGTCGAGCTGGAACTACGTCGCCGAGGGACGCGGCGTGCACGGTCGATCCAGACCTGTCTCGCTTACCTATTGGATGAACGCGCTCCAAGGGCTCCGGACGCGTCGGCCCGTGTTCGTGACCTTGAACCCGCTCCGTCGGCCGCGGGGCCTATCCACGACGTTCGACTACGCGCACCCGCTGTTCGATCGCACGGCGATCGACGCCCAGGAGGCGATGCCTTCGATCCAAGGCAGGCAGCGCACGTGGTTCGCCGGTGCGTGGTCCGGCTACGGCTTCCACGAGGACGGGCTGCGCGCGGGGCTGGAGGTGGCGGAGGCGCTCGGGGCTCCAGCTCCCTGGGAAGTGGCGCCCATACCGGCGGGCATCGGGAGGCGGACGGCGTGAACAGCGCGATCTACTCGGGGACCGTGATGCACCGCCGGTTCATGCCCATCGAGCATCGGTTCTCGTACGGCGTCTACTACCTGTGGCTCGATCTCGCCGAGCTCGAGACGCTCGACCGAACGGCGGTCGGGTTCGGCCACAACCGCGCCGCCCCGTTCTCGTTCCACGATCGCGATCACGGACCGCGTGACGGTGCCCCGCTCCGACCATGGCTGGACGCGCTCCTCGAGGAGGCCGGGATCGACCTAGCGGGTGGCGCCGTCCGCATCCTCACGCTGCCCAGGATCCTGGGGTACGTGTTCAACCCGATCTCGGTGTGGTGCGGCTACGGCCCCCTCGGGGACCTGCGGGTGGTCCTGTACGAGATCTCCAACACGTTCGGGCAATGGCACATCCACCTCCACGAAGTCACGGGACTCGACCCCGCCGGGAACGCGCGACACTCGTTCGACAAGGAGCTGTTCGTGTCACCGTTCATCGACATGGACGCGACCTACGAGTTCCGGATGCGGCCGCCGGACGAGCGTGTGGCGCTTCTCGTCCAGGAGCATCTGCAGTCAGGGCATCTGCTCACGGCGACCTTCGTGGCCGAACGCAGGGCGCTCACGAGCAAGGCCCTGTGGCGGGCGTTCGCGACGCACCCGCTCATGACGCTCAAGGTGATCGGCGGCATCCACTGGCAGGCGCTGCGGCTGTGGCGGAAGGGAGCGCCCTTCCGCCGGCACGGCGCGGCGCCGGAGCGGCTGGTCACGATGGGCGCACCCGCGCGCCAGACCGTGGGGACGCGATGAACCCGATCGATCGGTTCGCGATGGAGATCATCTGCAGCCGCGCGCGATGCGGGAGCTTGACCGTGCGATTGCCGGACGGGACGACGCGCCGCTTCGATGGGGCGCGACCAGGTCCACACGCCGAGGTCGCCGTTCACGATCTCCGCCTGATCCGCAGGTTGATCGCGACCGGAGCCATCGGTCTGGCGGACGGATGGATCGCCGGAGAGCTGGACTCTCCAGATCTCGCGTCCGTGATCGAGCTCCTGGCGCTCCAGTTCGAGCCCGAGAGCGGCCCCTGGCTCCCCGGCCCGATGGAGGGGGCGTTGAGGTCGGCTTGGCGCTCGTTCGGTCGGAGGGCAGTTCCGAGAGGTCCGCTCCGTACGACGGTGGAGCACTACGACCTGGGGAACCCATTCTTCGAAGAATGGCTCGACGAGACCATGACGTACTCCTCCGCTGTGTTCGAACGGCACGACATGACGCTCGAGGAGGCGCAGCTGGCGAAGTACCGGCGGCTCGCCTCGGTCACCGGCCTCGAACCCGGGATGCGGGTCCTCGAGATCGGCTCGGGTTGGGGTGGGTTCGCCGCGTTCGCCGCCGAGGAGATCGGGTGCCAGATCACCACGATCACCGTGTCGAAGGAACAGGCTGCGTGGGTGGATCGGCTCGTCACCCTGCGAGGGCTCACCGATCGAGTGACGGTTCGACTGGAGGATTTCCTCGCCACGACCGGTTCGTTCGACGCGGTCGTGTCGATCGAGATGCTGGAGTCGGTCCCCCCGACGCGTTGGCCTGAGTTCTTCCGCGTCGTGCACGATCGACTCGAGCCGGGCGGCCGAGCCGGATTGCAGATCATCACCGTCGCCGATCGGCACTGGGGATCCTCGAACGCGAACCCTGACTTCATCCGCCGGTACGTGTTCCCGGGGAGCCAGGTGCCGAGCCCGGGAGTGTTGGCGAGAGAGGCGCAGGCGGCCGACCTGGGGTGGGTCGCCGCGGACGGCTTCGGCTTGTCCTACGCGAGAACGCTCGCCGCTTGGCGGGCGCGCTTCGACGCCGCCTGGCCCCAGATCGCGGAACTCGGGTTCGACGACCGGTTCAAGCGGATGTGGCAGTACTACCTGTCGTATTGCGAAGGCGGATTCCGGAGCGGACGCGTGGACGTGAGCCAGATCGTCCTCGAGCGACGCGGCCTCGACCGGCGAGCGGCGAGATCATCGGCGGACAGCCGGTCGATGATGTCCGCACCTCGCTGAGCTCCACGACCCAGTGGCGCACCCAACCACGACGCTGGGCACGACGGTCGTCAAGACAGATAGCGGATGTAGACGCATAGCTCCCGCCCCGTATCTATGCAAACTCTCAGGACTGAACCGATGCGTGAACCGGGCCGCTTGACTGAAGATTGAAGAGGTATCCTGCCGACATGGCGACACGTCCGGGCAACGAACAACTGGCGATCTCGCAGGTGTCGGAGCTCCTCGGCGTCCCCGTGCCGACCATCCGGTCTTGGGAACGGCGGTATGGGTTCCCCTCTCCCGCTCGAACCGAGGGCAAGCATCGTCGGTACACGCCGGACGAGGTCGACCGGTTACGGTCCTTGCGGGATGAGATCACGCGCGGCCACCCCGCCCGCAAGGCGGTGGAGCTCGTCCGCTCGGGTGGCCACGGCGACCCACGGAGCGAGTACCTGGACCGCTTCACGGAGGCGGCTCAGATGCTCGATGCCGAAGGGGTTCGGCGATCGTTGGACCAGGCCACCGAGGTGATCGGCGTCGAGCGCGCGATCGCCGACGTCGCGATGCCGGGGATGCGGGAGTTGGGCGATCGCTGGCAGAGCGGGCTCTGCGATGTCGCGACCGAACACGCGGCTACCGCGGTGGTGCGACAGTGGTTCGCTCGGCTGAGCGCGGCAACGCCGCCGCCCTACCGACCGCGGCCGCTGGTCCTCGCCACCGGCCCAACGGAGCTTCACACGATCGGCTTGGAGGCGTTCGCCGTCCTGCTCGGCAGACGAGGATGGTCGATCCGGATGCTCGGTGCCGTCACCCCCACGGACGCGCTCATCGCGGCGCTCATGACATCCAAAGCGGCAGGGGCGATCGTGACCGCGCAGCGGAGCGTGGGCCGGCGCGGGGCGATCGAGAGTATCCGAGCCGCCGACCGCATACCGGGGATCGACGTCTTCTACTCAGGGAACGCGTTCGCGACGCCTCGGTCACGAGAGGGTGCACCGGGCACCTACCTCGGCAACGACATGGAGGCCGCAGCCGAACTGGTCGGCTCGGTGGTCCGCTGACCGCCCTCGAGGCGATCGTCGAGATCGCGGTCGGCCTCGCTTGCCTCGTCGCCGCGGCGGGCACGTGGCGACGGTCGGGGATGCGTTGGGTAGCGGTGCTGCTCGCCGCCGCCGGCATCGTTGCGGTCGGCCACGCCGTGCTCTCGCTCTCCTAGAACGACGGGCGGTACTCGCCGTACACGTCGCGCAGGACGTCGGACACTTCGCCGAGCGTCGCCCGAGCCCGGAGCGCTTCTTTCATCGGCGGCAGGAGGTTGTCGCTCCCCTTCGCCGCCTCGCCGACCGCGGACAGCGCCCGCGCCACCGGATCGGGGTCGCGGGTCGCGCGGAGCTCGCGCAGCCGCTGCACCTGCTGGCGGACCTCGTCTTCGGAGATCGACTGGAGCTCGACGGAGCCTTCCTCGGGGTCGATGAACCGGTTCACCCCGACCACCACGCGTTCGCCGGACTCGATCCCCAGTTGGATCCGGAACGCAGCCTCGTGGATCTGCTCCTGGTAGAAGCCGGCCTCGATCGCCGCTACGGCGCCGCCCATCGCGTCGATCCGGTCCAGGTAGTCCTGGGCGAGCCGCTCGAGCTCATCCGTGAGGGACTCGACGTAGTACGAACCACCCAGCGGGTCGGCGACGCCTGCGACACCGGTCTCGTACCCGATCACCTGCTGTGTCCGGAGTGCGATCTTCGCCGCGCGCTCGGTGGGCAGCGCGAGCGCCTCGTCGAACGAGTTCGTGTGCAGCGACTGCGTCCCTCCCAGCACGGCGGCCATCGCCTCGAGCGCCGTGCGGACGATGTTGTTCTCCGGCTGCTGCGCGGTGAGCGTGGCCCCGCCCGTCTGCGTGTGGAACCGGAGCATCGCGCTCTTCGGATCGACCGCGCCGAACCGCTCGGTCATGATGCGCCCCCACATCCGGCGCGCTGCGCGGAACTTCGCGACCTCCTCGAAGAAGTGCATGTGGCACGCGAAGAAGAACGAAAGCCTCGGCGCGAAGTCGTCCACGGCGAGGCCCGCATCGATCGCCGCTTGAACGTACGCGATCCCGTTCGCCAGCGTGAACGCGATCTCCTGCGCCGCCGTCGAGCCTGCCTCGCGCATGTGGTAGCCGCTGATCGAGATGGTGTTCCACCTCGGGAGCCGCTCCGCGCAATACGCGAACAGATCGGTGATGATGCGCATCGACGGCTTGGGCGGGTAGATGTACGTGCCGCGCGCCGCGTACTCCTTCAGCAGGTCGTTCTGGACGGTCCCGCCGATCTTCGTCGGATCGACACCCTGCTCCTCGGCGACCAACTCGTACAGCAGCAGCAGGACCGCCGCCGTGGAGTTGATCGTCATCGACGTCGTCACCCGGTCGAGCGGGATCCGGTCGAACAGCAGCCGCATATCGTCGATCGAGTCGATCGCCACGCCGGTCTTACCGACCTCACCCTCCGCGCGCGGATGATCGGAGTCCAGTCCCATCTGCGTCGGAAGGTCGAACGCCACCGACAGACCGGTCTGTCCGTGGTCGAGCAGGTAGCGGAAGCGACGGTTCGTCTCCGACGCCGAACCCATGCCGGCGTACTGGCGCATCGTCCAGAGACGACCGCGGTACATGTCGGGATAGATACCGCGGGTGTACGGGGGCTCTCCCGGTTCGCCGAGCTGCTTGGCCGGATCGAACCCGATCAGGTCGTCGGCGGTATAGAACGGGCGCAACTCGATCCCCGAATCGGTGCGCCGTTCATCGTCGCGATCCATCCCACGCAAGCCTAGCGCCGCTCGTTACGCTTGCGACGTGCCCTATCGCCACACGCAGATCGGCTGGGCGATGATCGTCCTGCTCGGCGGGATCCTCGTCTTCATGGGGTGGTTCACGTTCACGAGCGGAGGGTTCGCATCGATCGTCGGGGAGGCCGTCGCCGGGTTGCTGCTCATCTGCCTGGTGCTCTTCATCTCCCAGACCGTGACCGTGGACGATGAGCGGATCCAGCTCCGGATGGGGCCTGGGCTGATCCGCAGGACCGTTCCGCTGGAAGAGGTCCAAGCCGTCGATCGGATACGTCTGCCATGGTGGGCAGTGGGATACGGGATCCGCATGTCGCTCGGCGGAACGCGTCAGTTGTGGCGCGTATCCGGATCCGAGGCCGTCGATCTCCAGCTGTCGGGAGCACGTCGGTTGCTGATCACCACCGACGAGCCCGACGCGCTGGCCGCGGTGATCCGCTCAGCGGTAGACGCGCGGGGCAGCTAGTCCTCGAGCAGCAGGCCCTCTGCGCGGAGCGCTCGCTTGGCCGCGTCCAGAGCATCCGGTGACGGCGCGTGCACGCCGTGGAGGTGAACGCCAGCGGTCAAGGACGAGAGCGCCGGGACACCCCCTTCCAGGAAGAGCTCCATATACCGGTCCACGTCGGCGCGCGACGCGATCATCATGTTCCCGCGTACCTCGCCGTAGACAGGGTGCTCGACGACCACGTCCAGTACCGAGATCCCGTGGTCGACGAGGATCTCCATCTCTCGGCGCGCCCCTTCGTCATCGTGGACGCATGCGACGAGCGCGTTCGGCTCGAAGCGTCCAGGGTCACGCTTGCCCAGGAAGTACCCCTGGGGACTTCCGACGATCTCCTCGCCGGAGGCGCGCAGGATCGCCACATCGTTCACGATCGCCTGCCGACTGACGCCCAGCTGGGACGACAGCTCTGAACCGGTCACCGGCTCCGGCTCGCGCCGAAGGATGGCCACCAGCCCGGTGCGGCGGGCATCTGACGCACCACCAGCCATGTGAACAGTGTACGGATGGCTTCCGCTAACGCTGGACCAAGAACGTATGCATCGCGGTAGGGTTCGCGTTATGGACATCGTGGACCACGGCATCGAGGCGTACATGGAGGGACGGCTCGCCCGCTACGACGAGCCGGTGCTGCTCGAGATGGAGGCCGAAGCCGAGAAGCTCGACTTCCCGATCGTCCGACGGAACGTCGGCGTGACGCTCGAGGTGCTGGCCCGGTCCGTGGGGGCGCGGCGGATCCTGGAGCTCGGCTCCGGTTACGGCTACTCCGGCTATTGGCATGCGCGCGCGGTCGGGGCCGGCGGTGAGCTCCATCTCACGGACGGCGACCCGAACAACGAGCGCAAGGCCGCGGCGTACCTCGGTCGCGCGGGCCTGTGGGACCGCGTGACGTTCCACGTTGGGGATGCGGTCACGTCGATGAACGCGCTCGACGGCGAGTTCGACGTCGTATACGACGACATCGACAAGGAGGGCTACCCGGACGCCTGGCGGGCGGCGCGAGAGCGCATCCGCGTGGGCGGCCTCTACGTCTGCGACAACGTGCTCTGGTCGGGCAGGGTGCTGGACGCCGACCCCGACGACCGGACCCAGGCGATCCTGGAGCACAACCAGCTCATCGCCGACGACGAGCGGTACGTCTCCACGATCGTCCCCACCAGGGACGGCGTCGTCGTCGCGATCCGCATCGCGTGAGCCAGACCCACCCTGCGCCCGAACTGAGTAGACTCCGCGCGGCCGTTGGCCGGTCCGTCCAACGGACAGCCGTTTCCGCGAGATAGGCTGGGAGCGATCACCCGTGGCGACCCGAGCGCGTAAGCAGAAGAGCGACTACGGCCCGATCTACAAGGGCCATGAGGGCCAGTATTCCTGGCTCCTGCACCGCATCACCGGCGTCGCGATCATCCTGTTCCTGTTCGCGCACGTGATCGACACCGCCGTGGTGGGCTGGGGACCCGAGGCGTACAACCGCGTCGTCAGCGTCTACGAGAACCCGATCGTCCGGTTGCTGGAGCTCGGGCTGGTCGCCGCCGTGATGTATCACTCGCTCAACGGGGTCAAGATCATGCTGCTCGACTTCTTCCCCCGCCTGGTTCCGCACATCCGCGCGCTCGGGATCGCGACCGTCGCGCTGTTCGTCGCCACCATGATCCCGATCACCTGGATCATGGGTAGCCAGATCGTGGACCTGATCAGGAACTAGATGGCGACCGCGACCGAACCTCGCCAGGCACCGGGCTCCCCCGAACGCGCGACTCAACGTGACTTCCGCGGAGGACGCGAACGCCCGGTCGGCGGGTTCGAGCTCTGGAGCTGGCTCTTCATGCGGATCTCCGGGCTCGTGCTCCTGGTCCTCGCCGTCGGGCACACGCTGATCATGCACGTGGTCGACGACGGCGTCGGCCGCGTGAACTTCGGATTCGTCGCGGCCCGCTGGCAGAGTCCCGTGTGGCGAACGTGGGACTGGATGCTCTTGGTGCTGGCGCTGATCCACGGGATCAACGGCCTCCGCGTGATCACGCTCGACTACGTGCGGAAGCCGGGGATCCGTCTGACGCTGAACATGTTCTTCTACGTCCTCGGGTTCACGCTCTTCGTGCTGGGGTCCGTGATCGTATTCACGTTCGACCCCTCGAAGTGGCCGGGAACCACGTGAGCCGATGACGACGACGCACACGTACGACGCGGTGATCGTCGGCGCCGGTGGCGCGGGGTTGCGTGCGGCGATCGAGACCTCGGATCAGGTGCGCACCGCCGTGATCTCGAAGCTGTACCCCACCCGTTCCCACACCGGAGCCGCGCAGGGTGGGGTCTGCGCCGCGCTCGGGAACATGGAGGAGGACTATCCCGAGTGGCACGCGTTCGACACGGTGAAAGGCGGCGACTACCTGGTCGACCAGCCGGCCGCCGAGCTGCTGACGAACGAGGCGGTCGACGCCATCTACCAGCTCGAACACTGGGGGCTGCCGTTCAACCGCACGCCGGATGGGAAGATCGCGCAGCGACGGTTCGGTGGACATACGCGCAACCACGGCGAAGGACCGGTGATGCGTGCGTGCTACGCGGCCGACCGCACGGGCCACATGATCCTGCAGACGCTCTACCAGCAGTGCGTGAAGCGCGACGTCCGCTTCTTCAACGAGTTCTATTGCTTGGACCTGTTGCGGGACGATGTAGGGCGCACGGCCGGCATCGTGGCCTACGAGCTCGCGACCGGCGAGCTCCACATCTTCCGCGCGAAGTCGGTGATGTTCGCCACCGGCGGCTACGGCCGGATGTTCCGCGTCTCGTCGAACGCCCACGCGCTCACCGGGGACGGACCCTCGGTGGTCTATCGGCGAGGGATCCCGCTGCAGGACATGGAGTTCTTCCAGTTCCATCCGACCGGTCTGTACAAGCTCGGCATCCTGCTCTCCGAGGGGGCGCGCGGCGAGGGCGCGATCGTGTTGAACAAGGACGGCGAGCGCTTCATGGAGCGCTACGCACCCACGATCAAGGACCTCGCACCGCGCGACGTCGTGAGCCGCTCGATCTACCAGGAGATCAAGGAGGGCCGCGGCGACGGGCCGAACGGCGACATGGTCTACCTGGACTTCCGCCACCTCGATCCCAAGGTCTTGGAGGAGAAGCTGCCCGACATCACAGAGTTCGCGCGCGTGTACTTGCGCGTGGAGCCCACGAAGGAGCTCGTGCCGATCCAGCCGACGGCGCACTATGCGATGGGTGGGATCCCCACGAACGTCGATGCCCAGGTCGTGACCGGGCCCGAGGAGACCCCGGTGCCGGGGCTCTACGCCGCCGGCGAATGCGCATGCGTGAGCGTCCACGGCGCGAACCGCCTGGGCACCAACTCGCTCCTCGACATCGTCGTCTTCGGTCGGCGTGGTGGCGATCACATGGCGCGCTTCGCCAAGGAAGAGCCACTCGCGCCGCTCCCCGACGAGCCGGCGAAGCGCACGCTCGAGATGTTGAACGGCCTGCTGACGCGCGAGCGAACGTTGAACCCCGCCGACATCAGAACCGAGCTCCAGGACGCGATGTTCGACCGGGCGTTCGTGGTCCGGAACGAAGAGGGGCTGAAGGAGATGGAGTCCGTGCTGGCGGGGCTGCACGAGCGCTACGCCGAGGTCGGCGTGCAGGACAAGGGGAGCGTCTACAACACGGATCTGATGGAGACCGTCGAGCTCGGCTTCCTGCTGGACTGCGCCGAGACGCTGGTCACCGCCGCGCGTGAGCGCACGGAGAGCCGCGGCGCGCACTACCGTGACGATCATCCGCTCCGCGACGACGCGAAATGGATGAAGCACTCCCTGGCGACCAAGCGGGAGGACGGCTCCGTGGCGCTCGATTACAAACCGGTGAAGATGGGCCCCTACGTCCCGATGGAGCGGAAGTACTGATGACGACCGCCGCCGATGTGTTGGAGGGCTCGGACGCACGACGTGTCGGGCTGACCGATGACCGCGTGTCCCTCACGCTGAAGATCCGTCGCTTCAATCCGGAGATCTCGGACGAGCCGTGGTGGGACGAGTTCACGGTCAAGATGGAACCCACCGACCGGCTCCTCGACGCGCTGCATGAGGTGAAATGGCGCCTCGACGGCACGCTCGCTCTCCGGCGTTCCTGTGCCCACGGCGTCTGCGGCTCGGACGCGATGCTGATCAATGGGCGGAACGCGCTCGCGTGCAAGGTCCTGGTGCAAGACGTCGCGCCGAAGGCCACGGTCGAGCCGATCCGGGGTCTCACCGTCCTGAAGGACCTGATCGTCGACATGGACCCGTTCTTCGAGGGCTACAAGAGCGTGCTGCCGTTCCTGGTGAACGACAGCGGCGAGCCCGACAAGGAACGGCGTCAGTCCCCCGAGGAGCGGGCGCGGTTCGACGACACCACCAAGTGCATCCTCTGCGCCGCGTGCACCACGTCGTGCCCGATCTTCTGGGGAGACGAGGAGTACGTGGGACCCGCCGCGATCGTGAACGCGCACCGATTCATCTTCGACTCGCGCGACGAGGGCGGCCGTGAACGTCTGAAGATCCTCTCGGAGAAGACCGGGGTCTTCCGTTGCCGGACCACGTTCAACTGCACCGATGCCTGCCCGCGCGGGATCCAGGTGACAAAGGCGATCCAGGAGGTCAAGCGCTCCATCCTGTTCGACCGCTTCTGAGGTTCGCCTCCTGGCGTATCGTCCCCCCGTGGATCTCTCCTACGATCGCGCGAACGTCGCCGCGCTCTACGACACGTACGGCGACACGGAGTGGGGCCGGCACGAGACGACACCGATCGACCGGGTGGCGTTCCATATCCACCGTCACTACCTGCGGCGGTTCATCGAGCGGGGCGACCGCGTGCTCGAGGTCGGTGCAGGGGCCGGCCGGTTCACCGTGGAGCTCGCCGAGCTGGGCGCTCGGGTCGTGACCACCGACATCTCGCAAGGGCAGCTCGACCTGAATGCCACCCACGTCGCCGAGGCCGGTTTGGAAGACTCGGTCGAAGCGAGGGAGCCGGCCGACATCCTCGATCTCTCGTCCTACCCCGAGGGATCGTTCGACGCGGTCGTCTGCTACGGCGGGCCGTTGAGCTACGTCATGGATCGCGCCGACGAGGCACTCGAGGAGCTCCTTCGCGTCACGAGGCGTGGGGGTTACGTCCTCCTCGGCGTGATGTCGATCCATGGGTCCTTGCATGCGTTCCTGGGGGGCGCTGCGGCCGAGATCGAGGAGTACGGGATCGAGGAGATGGAGGCGATCCAAGCGACGGGAGACCTCCCGCCGCACCACTCCAGCCTGGCGATGCCCGTGCATCTCTTCTCGTGGGCAGAACTCGACTCGCTCCTTCAACGGCACGACTGCGACATCGTCGTCGCCTCTGCCGCGAACTTCCTGTCGATCGGGAACGACGAGGTCACCGAGCGCTGGCTCCAGGATCCCGCGATGTGGGAGCGGTTCCTGGCGTGGGAGATCGCGAGCTGCGCGCAGCCCGGCGCGATCGACGCGGGGACCCACATCATCGCCGTCGTCCGGGCGCACTGAGCGCCCGCTAAGGTTCCCGCTCGTATGGCACACAGGGTCACGCTCATCCCCGGTGACGGCATCGGGCCGGAGGTCGCGGACGCGGCCCGCCTGGTGTTGGACGCCGCGCACGGCGACATCGATTGGGTGGATGCGGTTGCCGGGGCGGGTGCGCTGGACACCCACGGCGCCCTCCTCCCCGAGGAGACGCTCGATGCGATCCGCGACTGCCGGGTCGCGCTGAAGGGCCCGATCACCACGCCGGTCGGCACCGGGTTCCGGAGCGTCAATGTCGCCCTCCGGCAGGAGCTCGATCTGTTCGCATCGGTTCGGCCGGCTCGCGCGCTCCCGGGCGTGCCGATCCGCCACCCAGAGACGGACCTGGTCGTGATCCGCGAGAACACCGAGGACCTCTACCAGGGGATCGAGTTCGAACGCGGCTCCCCCGAGGCCGCGGAGCTCCGCGAAGAGCTGCGTCGACTTGCCGGCTTCGATGTCCGCGAAGACGCCGGGGTCACGCTCAAACCGATCTCCGTCACCGGCACCCGCCGGATCGTGCGATTCGCGTTCGAGTATGCGCGGTCGCACGACCGCCGCCGCATCACGTTGGGACACAAGTCCAATGTGATGCGCTATTCAGACGGTCTGTTCCTGAAGACGTTCCTGGAGATCGCCTCGGATCCGCTGATCCGCGGCGACATCGAGATCGAGGAACGCCAGATCGACCATCTCTCGATGCGCCTGGCATGGGAGCCGGAGGCGTTCGACGTGCTGTTGCTCCCGAACCTGTACGGCGACATCCTGTCCGACCTCTGCGCCGGTCTCGTCGGCGGGCTCGGCTTGATCCCCGGAGCCAACATCGGTTGGGAGTACGCGGTGTTCGAACCGGTCCACGGGAGCGCTCCGGACATCGCCGGCCGCGGCCTGGCTGATCCGATCGCGATGATCCTGTCGGGCGCGATGATGCTGCGCCACGTCGGCGAGCGGGATGCCGCTGAACGCGTCGAGCGCGCCGTCGATGAGGTCTTGGAGGCCGGTGCGGTGCGGACCCCGGATCTGGGAGGGACCTCGTCGACCGACCAGGTCGCGCGCGCGATCGCCGAGGCGACCACCGGCTAGTGGGCGTGTGGGTGGTTGTGCCCTTCGGGACCTCGACCGAGGTCCTCAGGGAGGCGTCAACAGCCCGGTTGGCCGTGGTTGCCGCAACACTGCCCTCGCGAGAACGTCGCCTTGAGCCGATTGCGGAACGTGAGACCGACCTTCGTGAGGAACGAGGCGTCAGACACCGCCAGTTCGTGAAGAAGTTCCGGCCGTGCTCGCGAGCGATCGCCCAGAACGAGTCGTCACGCACGCCGTCATGCTACGCCGAGTCAGGAACCACGTCGGGTGCTTCTCCCGACCTGCATGGGATGCCAGACTCGCTCGATGCTCGCCGTCGTGAAACCCAGCCCGCTCCGCCTGTGGGGATTCCTGTTGACCGTCCTCGGCGGTGCACTGCTCGCGTTCGGCTCGATCTCGAACTGGGCCGCCATCAGTCTCGGGCACTCGGTGGTCAACGCCGTTCCGACGAACGGCATCGATGTCTGGCAGGGCAAGGCGACGCTCGTCCTCGGGGTGCTCATCATCGTCGGGATCCTGGCCCTGCGCTTCGTCAGCGCCGAACGACGCGCCGCGGTCGCGATCGCGCTCATCGCACTCGGGTCGATCGCGCTCATCCTCTCCGTCTGGTGCGTCACATCGCTCGGGTCGGTCGTCGGCGACGCGGGGGTCGCCGCCGCCACGAAGCTCGCGGAGCAGCTCGGGATGTCGGCGGCGCAGGCGACGCACGCCATCCAGCAACTCCTCGATCGGTTCGGCATCGAGGCCAAGGCGCGACCCGGGTTGTGGATCACGGTGGTCGGCGCCGTGCTGGCGGTGATCGGCGGCGTCGTCGACCTGCTCTGGGTCCGGCGGAAGGCGGAGGCCGGCGCGGCGATCGACCCCGACACGCGAGATGCGGCGCCCGCCGACCCGTCCAGCGTTTAGACGTTCGCCAGGTCAGCGCATTTCGCGCGGATGCCCTCCGCCGCCCCGCGCAGCGCCGTCAGCTCCTCCTCGTTGAGGTCGAGCTCGACGATCTCCTCGACGCCGCCTCGGCCCAGCCTCGCCGGGACACCGACGTAGACGTCACTGATCCCGTACTGCCCGGTGGCCCATGCACACACCGGGAGCATGTCGCTCGCGTCGTTCGAGATCGCGGCCACCATCTGCGTGATCGACGCGCTCGGTGCGTAGTACGCACTCCCCTTCTTCAGCAGTGCGACGATCTCGGCCCCGCCGTCTCGGGTGCGCTGGAACAGCCGGTCGAGCGTCGCCTGGTCCACCAGCTCAGGGAGCGGCCTCCCGTCGACCGTCGCGTGCCGCGGCAGCGCGATCATCGCGTCGCCGTGCGATCCGAGCGTCATGGCCTCGACCACGAGCGGCGAGACACCGAGCTCCTCTGCGATGAAGAACCGCAGTCGCGCGGAATCCAGGACGCCCGCCATCCCCATGACGCGCTGCTTCGGGTACCCGCTCGCCTCCGCCGCGAGGAACGTCATCTCGTCGAGCGGGTTCGTCACGACGATCACGATCGCATCGGGTGAGCTCGGAGCGATCCGGCCGATGACGTCCCGCATGATGCCGGCGTTCTTGCCGAGCAGGTCCATCCGGCTCATCCCCGGCTGCCGCGGGAACCCGGCGGTGATCACGACGATGTCGGAGCCCGCCGTATCCGCGTAGTCGTTCGTGCCGATGATGTTGGGCTCGAACCGCTCGATGGGGGCCGACTCCTTCAGATCGAGCGCCAGTCCCTGCGGCAAGCCCTCGACGATGTCGGTCAGGACCACCTGGTCCGCCAACCCCTTCTGCAAGACGCGCATCGCGGTCGTCTGTCCGACGAACCCGCTCCCGACCACGGTGACCTTCATGGTGTTCGACTCCTCGATCGCTGGACGGCGGCCATGCTACCCAGCGTGTGGACCAGCACCCCGGTCTTTCGGCCCTCCGGGGGTGTGCCGGAGGGCTCGAGATGCCGATACCCCGAGGAGATGTCCACACCACCGACCACCCGTCCCGAGACCTGGGTGCCCGCGGGCGCCGAGCGCGAGGGGACGCCGGGTGGCTCTCCGGCGGAGGGTCCAGCTTCGCGGAAACGTGCGTCTGTCACGTTGCCCCCCAAGGAATCCCTGCAGGCGTCGAAGCCTTCTGGTGGCGGAAAGTCGGGACTCCGCAGGCAGGTGGCCGGCCTCAAGTGGGCCGTCTTGGGCATCGCTCTTCCCTGGACCTGGTTCTTGATCCGGGACCTGGGTCCGGCGATGCAGCTCGTCGCACTCGCCCTGCCTCTGTTGGTCGCCGCATCGATCCTGGGTGTGCTCATCTCCGCGATCGACGAGAAGAAGGTGACGTCGGTCTTGGTTGCCATGTCGATCGGGATCTTCGGCTGGGTGACGGTGATGGGTCCGCGGGGTGCCGAACCTGCACGCGCTCCACAGGATCCTGTGCGCGTGGCCGACATCGCGATCCCGGCAGAAGGACCGAAGGCGCAGAGCGTGCTCGATGCTCTTCAGAAGGCGCACGCCGACGTGGCGGTCCTCGCTGTGCCCGCGAAGAAGGACCGCGCGGCGTTGTTGGACGCGGAGACGTTCGATGCCTCCGCCACGAGCGGGGCGTTCATCGTCCTTTCGGCCTATCCGGTGAAGGTGCTGCCGCTGCCGAAGTCGCTCCCCAAGGCGCTCGTGATCCGCGTCGAGGTCGACCGGCCGGATGGCGCGTTCGTGCTGTACGGCGCCCGGGTCGATGACGCGTTGCAGGCGGCCTTGCAAGCGCCGTTGGATATCGAACACCTTCAGGCAGCAGCGCTCGACGAAGATCTCCCCGTCGTGATCGCCGGTGGGTTGGGCGTGAGCGATCGCTCGACCGGTTACCGGCAGCTCGACGCCACGTTCCGCGACGCCCTGCGCTCAGGCAGCCACGCGCAGAACACGCTGCTCGGGCTGCTCTGGATGCCCGTCATGTTGCGGTCCGACTACGTGTTCACGTCGCACGCGTGGTGCGCGGCGGATGGCACCTCGTTCCCGGTAACGGGCATCGACCACGCTGCGGTGGCGGCATCGGTCGGCGCCTGTCCGAAGTCCTGACGTTCGTCCCTTCTCTAGAGCGCCGCGATCACGGCATCCGCCACGCCGATCGTGGTCGCCGCCGGCCGATCGTCCCCGGACCATCGCAGATCGGCGGTCAGCGCCTCCCCGTCCGCGAGCACCGACGCGATCGCCGCGTCGAGCCGACCAGCGGCATCAGCCTCCCCGATGTGCTGGAGCATCATCACGGCCGAGAGCATCGCCCCGACCGGATCGGCGCTATTGGTCCCGGCTAGCCGCGGGGCCGTACCGTGCGTCGCCTCGAACACCGCGGCGCGATCGCCGAAGTGCCCGCCGGGCGCCACGCCCAGCCCGCCGATCAACCCCGCCGCGACGTCGCAGACGACGTCGCCATAGAAGTTGGGTAGGACCAGCACATCGAACCGCTCGGGCGCCTGGACGAGTTGCATGCAGAGGGCATCGATGATCCGATCCTCGAAGGCAACATCGGGGTGTCGCGACGCGACGCGACGCGCCACCTCCAGGAACAGTCCGTCGGTGAACTTCATGATGTTCGCCTTGTGGCCGGCGGTGACCAGCTTCCGTCCGCGTTCGGTCGCGAGCGCGAACGCGAACTCCACGATCCGTTCGCTGCCACCTTCGGAGATCGTCTTCACCGAGATCCCCGTGTCCTCCCGGATCGTTCGACTCGAGCGCTCTTCGACGAATCTGATCAGCTCGTGGGTCTGCGGTGTTCCCACTTCGAACTCGATCCCGGTGTACATGTCCTCCGTGTTCTCGCGGACCACGATCAGATCGACCGCGTCGTAGACGCTCGGGACCCCGGGATAGAGACGACACGGGCGGACACAGGCGAACAGGTCCAGGTCGCGACGCATCGCCAGGTTCACGCTGCGGAGTCCGCTGGTCACCGGGGTCTCGACCGGGCCTTTCAACGCCACGCCGTTGCGTTCGATCGACGCGAGCGTGGCGTCCGGGAGTGGATCACCCCTGCGCGAGAACGCGCCCGCGCCCATCTCCTGGTGATCCCAGTCGATGGCGACGCCGGTCGCCTCCACGACCCGACGGGCCGCCTCGATCACCTCGGGACCGATGCCGTCTCCCGGGATCAGCGTGATGCGATGCGTCACAACGATCCTCCTCCATCTCTATGGGAGCGAGCTTTGGCCCATGGCGCCGCGCCGTCTATCCTGGCAGACGTGACCGAGAAGGGGCTTCGCGAGGTCGTCGCCGCGGAAACGCGTATCTCCGATATCGATGGCCAGCTCGGGCGCCTCTGGTACGTCGGTTACGAGATCGGCGATCTCGCGGAGAACGCCAGCTACGAGGAGATCGTCTACCTCCTCCACCACCTCGAGCTGCCTTCGCGTGAGCAGCTCGACGAGCTCAACGAGTTCCTCGTCGAGGAGAGAGAGCCGTCACCGTTCCTGACGAAGCTGATGCCGGAGCTGGCGCAGCAGGCCTCGCCGATGTCCATGCTCCGCACGAGCATCTCCGCCGCCTCGACGTACGACCCCGATGGGTGGGACGAGACGTCGGTCGCGCAGTACCGCAAGGCGCTCCGGCTGATCGCCAAGACACCGGCGTTGATCGCCTACTACCACCGGCTGCGCACCGGCCAGGAGATCGTCCCGCCGAACCCCAAGCTCCCGCATGCCGCGAACTTCTTGTGGATGCTGCTCGGCACGGAGCCCGACCCTGAGGACGCCGACGCGCTGGACACCACGCTCGTGCTCTACGGCGATCACACGATGAACGCGTCGACGTTCACCGCCCGGATCATCGCATCGACGCTCGCCGACATGTTCAGCGCGGCCACCGGCGCCATCGCCGCGCTGAAGGGACCGCTGCACGGCGGCGCGAACGAAGAGGCGATGAAGATGCTCGAGGAGATCGGCTCACCCGAGAACGCCGAGGCCTACGTCCGCGGCCGGCTCGAACGGCACGAGAAGATCATGGGGTTCGGCCACGCGATCTACCGGACGATGGACCCGCGTGCGACGGTCCTGAAGCGCCTCTCGCGCGAGGTCGGCGAACGGGCTGGCGAGACGCGTTGGTACGAGATCTCCGAGGCGATCCAACAGACCGTGTACGAGCAGAAGCAGCTCTGGCCGAACGTCGACTTCTACGCGGCGAGCGTCTACCACACGCTGGGCATCCCCACCGACCTGATGACGCCGATCTTCGCCGCGGCGCGCATGGTCGGCTGGACCGCGCACATCCGCGAGCAGTACGCCGATAACAAGGTGATCCGACCGTCGTCCGAGTACATCGGGCCGCGCGACCGGACGTACACCCCCATCGAGGAACGGTAGGGTCCCGTGGCCGACGATCTCTCGACGAGCCCGCCCCCGCCATCGCTCCCACCGCCGCCGATCGTCTATCAGGTGGTGCAGCCCACCAACGGCCTCGCGACCGCGAGCCTCGTCCTCGGGATCTTGGGCATCGCGCTCTTCTGGTTCCTGGGATTCATCATGTCGATCCTCGCGATCGTGTTCGGCGGCGTGGGGCTGGATCGCGCGCGCGCCGGCGGTCCTGGGAAAGGCAGCGCGATGGCCGGGTTGATCCTCGGGATCATCGGCCTGCTCTTGCCGCTGCTGTTGATCGTCGCGTTCCGGAGCAGCTCGGCCCGGTTCGGCTAGTCCACCTCAGACTAGGCGCCGGTCGGACGAGGGAACAGCCCTGCGCCTTCCACGACCCGCGCGACCACGTCGCCGTGGCCCATGCCCATCAGGTGGACGCCGGACACGCCCGCGATCCCGCGGATCCCTTGGACGACATCGATCGTCAGGCTCAGGCCCACGTCAGCGGCCCCGTCTCCGGCACCCTCGAGCGCAGCCATCACCCCCGTCGGCACGTGCACGCCGGGCAGATGCTCGTCCATGAACCTCGCGGCCTTCGCGCTCCGCAGCGGCATCACCCCCACGATCACATGGGCCCGTTCGAACAACCCGCGGGCTCGCATCGTGTCCGCCCATGCAGCCAACGCCTCGACGTCGTAGGCGATCTGGGTCATGACCAGGTCGGCGCCGGCGTCGAGCTTCACCTCGAGGCGGGCGGGGTCGTACGGATCTGCCAGCGGGACGTCGGCCACGCCGATCAGGAAGCGGGGAGGCTCGGCGATCTCGGCCCCCGAGAGCGTGATCCCCTCATCGCGCATCCGCCGCGCCAGCGATACGGCGTCCGTCACGGAGAGGTCGTTCACCGCGACCGCGTCCGGGTGATCACCGATCATCAGCGGGTCGCCGGTGAGGCAGAGCAGGTTGCGCGCTCCCAGCGCCCAGGCCCCCAACAGGTCCGCGGTGTACGCGAGGCGGTTGCGATCGCGACACGTGAGCTGCACCGTGGGCTCCACGCCGGCCTGCGCCACGAACCGAACGCCCGCGAGTGGCGACATGTGCGCGCTCGCGGTGGGATTGTCCGTCACGTTCGCGGCGTCGACGTATCCGACGAGATCGCGGGCGAGCGCGGTGACGGCGGCGCCGTCTGCGGAGCGAGGAGGCACGACCTCGCCGGTGACGCAGAACGTGTGCGTCTGGAGGAGGGCGGCGAGCCGCCCGCCCTCGGTCACGACTTGAACGCCTGCGCCTCGGCGGCGGCGACCGTGTTCACCAGGAGCATCGAGACCGTCATCGGTCCGACGCCGCCGGGGACGGGCGTGATGGCGCCGGCCACCTCGAGCGCCTCGTCGTAGCGGACGTCGCCGACCAGGCCCTTCGCGGTCCGATGCACGCCGACGTCGACCACGGTCGCGCCGGGTTTGATCATGTCGCCGGTGATCAGCTCGGGCACGCCCGCAGCCGCCACCAAGATGTCGGCGTTGCGCGTGTGCTCGGCCAAGCGCAACGTCTTCACGTGGCAGCAGGTGACGGTGGCGTTGCCTCGGATCGAGTCCTGGGCGAGCATGATGGAGAGCGGGGCGCCGACTAGCTCGCCGTACCCCACGACGACCACCTCGGCCCCTTCCAGCTCGACCCCCGAGCGCAGCAGCAGCTCGACGATCCCGTACGGCGTCGCCGGTGGGAACGTGGGCTCCCCGCGGACCATCATGCCGACGTTCCACGGATGCAGGCCGTCGACGTCCTTCGCCGGGTCGATCGTCTGCTGGACCTCGAGCTCGTGGATGTGCTGAGGCATCGGGAGCTGGACGATGATGCCGTGGATCTCGGGATCGCGGTTCAACCGGCGGATCGTGGCGTGGAGCTCGCCCTCGGTGACGTAGACCGGCATGTCCACCTGCTCCGAACGGATCCCCACATCGGCGCAGGCCTTGTGCTTGGACCCGACGTAGATGCGAGAGGCCTGATCGTCGCCCACCAGGACGGCGGCCAGGCCGGGGGTCACCCCGCGCTCGGCGAGCGCGCGTACGCGATCGGCGACCTCGATGCGGATCTGGCCGGCGACCGCCTTCCCGTCCAGGATGCGAGCCGTCACGGAGCGGAATCCTACCTGCGGGGCAGCGTCAATGACGGAAGTGCCGGCGGCCCGTGAGTACGACTGCCATGCCGTGGGCCTCCGCGGCCGCGAGCACCGCGTCGTCTCCCTTCGATCCGCCGGGATGCACGACCGCGGTGACGCCGGCGTCCGCTGCCACCTCGAGCGCGTCCGGGAACGGGAAGAACGCGTCGCTCGCCACCACGGCACCCTGAGCTCGCTCTCCCGCCTTCCGCGTGGCGATCCACGCTGCATCGACCCGGGACATCTGACCCGCGCCGATCCCGACGGTTGCGCCGTCGAACGCCAGGACGATCGCGTTGGACTTGACGCGCCACGCGACGATCCACGCGAACGCGAGGTCGCGCAACTCCCGCTCGGTCGGGGCGCGCGAAGAGACGACCTTCCACTCGTCGGGCGTCTCGGTGACCAGGTCGCGGTCCTGGACCAGCGCACCGCCGGGGAGTGGCCGGACGTCGAGGCCGGTCCCGGTCGGGAGCGACGCTCGCACCACGCGGAGGTTCTGCCGTGCCGCGAAGAGCGCGAGCGACTCATCGGTGAAGGACGGGGCGACGACGACCTCCGTGAAGACATCTGCCATCGCCTGAGCCGCTGCCCCGTCGCACACGCCGTGGAACGCCACGATCCCACCGAACGCCGACACGGTGTCGCACGCGAACGCCTTCGCGTACGCATCAGCTGGAGACGTGCCGAGCGCCGCCCCGCACGGGTTGTTGTGCTTCACGATCACCGCCGCGTTGGGTGCCAGCGCGGCCACCAGTGAGTACGCGGCGTCGACATCCAACCAGTTGTTGAACGACATCTCCTTGCCCTGCAGGACCTCGGCATCACCGAAGACGCCCGGCCCCGCGACGTCGGCATAGAGCGCCCCGCGTTGGTGTGGGTTCTCGCCGTACCGCAGATCGGCCGTCTTCTCGAGTGCCAAGCCGACGAACGCCGGCAGTGTTTGGGTGTCTTCCGCGTGCTGTTGCGCGAACCATCCCGCCACGGCGGCGTCGTACGCCGCCGTGTGGGCGAACGCGGCCGCGGCCAACCTCCGTCTCGAGTCGAGCGTGAGCCCGCCCTCTCGACGAAGCTCTTCGATGATGTCGTCGTAGCTCGCCGGATCCACGACGACCCCGACCGACGCGAAGTTCTTGGCGGCCGCTCGCACCATGGCCGGACCGCCGATGTCGATCTTCTCGATCACGTCCTCGAAGCCCGCGCCGGACGCGACCGTCTCGCGGAACGGATACAGGTTGGACACCAGCAGGTCGAACGGCTCGATCCCGTGCTCGGCGAGCTGATCGACGTGATCAGGGTTGCGCCGGTCCGCCAGCAGCCCGCCGTGGATCTTCGGGTGCAGCGTCTTCACTCGGCCACCGAGCATCTCCGGCGACCCGGTGACCTCCTCGACCGACGTCACCGCGAGGCCGGCGTCGCGGAGCGCCTGCGCCGTGCCGCCGGACGACACGAGCGTGGCGCCCAGCTCGACCAGCGACCGTGCGAAGCCGACGATACCGGTCTTGTCGTAGACGGCCAGCAGCGCTCTCCGGACCGGCCGCACCTCAGCCAACGTTCGCCCCCGTGATCGACACACGGCGACCGTCCACGCGTACACGGCCCTCGATCAACGCGCCGACCGCGAGCGGGAGCAGCCGGTGTTCGACCGCATGGATCCGCGCCTCGAGCGCATCCCGGTCGTCGTCCGGGCGTACGTCCACCGTCTCCTGCAGGACCACCGGCCCCGTGTCGACCCCTTCGTCGACCAGGAAGACGGTGACACCGGTGACCTTCACTCCGTACGCCAGCGCATCGCGCACGCCGTGCATCCCGGGGAACGAGGGCAAGAGCGCCGGGTGCACGTTGAGCCAGCGTCCGCCGTAGACGTCCAGCACGACCTTGCCGAGCAGGCGCATGTAGCCGGCACTCACGAGGATGTCGATCCCGCGATCCTCGAACGCGGCCAGGACCGCCAGCTCGAAGTCCACCCGTTCGGAGAACGTGGCCGGATCGATCACCACCGACTCGACACCTGCCGCGGTCGCCCGATCGAGGGCGATGATGCCGGGGCGATCGCAGAGCACGAGCGCGATGTGCGGTCGGATCGCCGGATCGTCCAGGAGGGCTTGCAGGTTCGTCCCCGAGCCGGATACCAACACCGCGACGCGCGAGCCCATCGAGGCGGACGCTACCACGCGTCCTGACGCTCGAGGTCGGCGGCGTAAGCTTCGGCCATGGCGCCCGAAGACCGCTCGGTCAAGACCACGGAACGGTGCGCGAACCATCCCTCGCGCGCCACGGTCGGCACATGCGAGGTGTGCGGGCGACCGCTCTGCGTCGAGTGCGCCGTCCCGGTGCGCGGCCGTGTGCTCGGGATCGAATGCCTACCGGAGCTCCTCGGCGAGGAGATCCCCACGGAGCCGCCGGGACCGTGGAGACGCCGCGCCGTCCGGTCGACGGTCGACCGGATCGCCGGCTCGCTGCTCGCGATCGCAGCCGCTTCCACGCTCCTTCCGTGGACGCGGTTCAGCACCGGGTCCGCGTTCGCCGGCGCGTGGGCGCTGGACGCTCGGTGGTCGATGGACGTGGCGGTCGTCTCGGTCGTCACGTTCGGACTCTGGCTCGCGTTGGGCAGACGGCCCGGAGCCGCGCGGATCGTGGCGATCGTCGGAGGAACGGCGATCGCGGCCGCGGCGCTCCTCGCCGTCCTCAACCCTCCTCCGTTCACGAAACCGGCGTTGGCGCCGTGGATCGCCCTAGCAGCGGGTATCGGAGCAGCGGTGACAGGGATCGTCGCGCGATCGAGACCGGCTGCCGCCGTCAGCTGACGCTCCTGACGTCAACCCAACGCTAAGCCTTCAGCCGCGCCCGTAGTCGCCGGGTCGGGCAAACGCATCATCCGGAGCGAGGTGACCAGTCCGACGAGCGCGGCCAGGAGCGGCACGAGGAGCGCCACCTGAAGCGCGAACGGTCGTGCTTCCGTATTGATGCGGATGATCTCGGCCTGAACGTCCTTGGGCTGGCCGACGAGCAGCCCCTCGAGGGCCGTGTTGCTCATCACTTCCGCGTCGTCGTCGAGCGTGGTCGCGACCTTCTGCTGCTCGGTGGGCGAGAGCACCGCGCTGTTGTTGGCCATGTCGGTGAAGGTGATCGAAAGGGTCGCCAGCATGATCGCGCCGGCGAACGCGAGCCCGAACGACAGACCGAACGACCCGCTGGCTGAGTTCACACCGGCAGCCTCGCTGACCCGCTCGTCGGAGATCGGAGAGAGCGTGTAGTTGTTGAGCTGCGAGACCATCAGGCCCAACCCGGCACCCGCAAGCAGCAGCGGGACCAGCAGGTACCAGCCGGAGTTGGCGTGAGGCACGACCGCGATCAGCAGCGCCACACCGATCGATAGGAGCGCGAATCCGGCTCGGATGATCTTGCTCGGGCGCCGCGTCCCCGATCTTCTTCCCGGCGAGCACGGCGACCCCGAACATCGTGAGCGAGAGCGGGGCGATGGACAAGCCCGTCTGCATCGCGTTGTACTCGAGGACCATCTGCAGGAAGATCGGCAGCGCGATCATCATCCCGCCCAATGCGATGTTCTGCAGCATCTGTCCCGAGATCCCGAAGCGGAACACCTTGGATCGGAACAGGTCCGGGTCGAGCAGGATCGACTTCTCCTCGCGCTTCCGGCGCACGAGCCAATAGGCGAGGGACCCGAGTCCGACCGCCCCGACCGCCAGGAGTTCAGCCACGGCATCTCCGCCTTCCTGCCACGCCAAGATGCCCAACACCAACCCGCCCATGCCGAGGACGGAGAGGACCGCACCGATCGCGTCCACCTGTCGAGGACCGGTGTACGGCACGTCGCGAACCCGCCCGACGCCGGAGAGCACGACGATGATGATCAGCACCTCGAGCAAGAAGCCGACGCGCCACGACAGGAACGTCGTGATGAAGCCACCGAGCAGCGGACCGATCGCGGCAGCGATCGCGGCTGAGGCGCCGACCAATGCATAGACCTTCTTCTGTGCCGCTCCCTGGAAGTTCCCGTGGATCAACGACTGCATCGCGGGCATCATGAGCGACGCGCCGAGCCCACCGACCACGGCCCAGAACACGATGATCGCCGTCACGCTCTGAGCGAGCGTCATCGCCAGCGCACCGACGGCGTACCCGAGGAGACCGAGGACGTAGGCTCGCTTGCGGCCGATGAGATCGCCGACCTTGCTGCCGATCAGGATGAAGGCGGCGGAGACGAGCGCCTCGAGCGCGATCGCCGCTTGGACGCTGCTCACGGTGGTCTTGAGATCGTGCACCACGGACGAGATGGACACGTTCATCAGCGATGTGTCGAACACCAGCACGAACATCGCCATGGCGAGCAGCAGGGCTAGCCGCTGATCGAACTTCGGCTCCGCCGGCGTGTCGGTCGCGCCGTCTTGCATCCCTCGACCCCCGTGTCCGATGCGTTAGCTCGATGGACGCCCTTCGACTGACGACACGGTACCCGAGATCGTGAGAGCGAGCCGTGAGCCAAGCGCCCTCCGATGAACCGGACTTCTGCGGTGGTTCACGATGCGCGGAATGGAAACCGACACGGGGTCGCTCGGGTATCGTCCCCTTCGATGACTCGAGGAAGCCCAACGGCTCCACAGCGGGACCGATGGCGCTTGGTTCCCATCGTCGGATGGATCCGCTCCTACGACCGTCGCTGGCTCCGAGGCGACCTCATCGCCGGTATCGCTGTTGCCGCGCTCATCGTTCCGAAGAACCTGGGCTATGCCGGGATCGCGGGTATCCCGCTGCAGAACGGGCTTTACGCCGCGGCCGCCGGGGCGATCCTCTACGCGGTCTTCGGCACGAGCAAGCAGATCTCGACGGGACCGAGTTCTGGATTGGCGGCCGTCGCCGCGAGCGCCGTCCTTGCTGCCGGAGTCACGGGGGTACAGAACGCGGCATCCTTCGTCGCCGCGATCACATTGGTCTCGGGCGCGCTCTTCCTGCTCCTCGCGGTGTTCAAGATGGGGTGGATCGCACAGTTCCTCTCGCGAGCCGTGGTGACCGGCTTCCTGTTCGGCGCGGCGATCGACGTCGTGATCGGCGAACTCCCCAAGCTCACTGGAACGGACGTGAGCGGCTCGAACCCCGTTCAAGAACTGCGGTCGTGGTTCGCGTCGCTCGGCGATGCGCATCTGCTGACCGTGCTCGTCGGGGTGGTCTCGCTCGTGGTCATCTTCGGATTGAGGTCGATCGCGCCGCGCGTGCCCGGAGCACTCGTCTTGGTGGTCGGTGGGCTCGCCGCTTCCTGGGTGTTCGACCTCGGCGCCCATGGCGTGGCCCTGGTCGGCAACGTGCCCAGAGGTCTGCCGAGCTTCCAGATCCCGAGCGCGCACCTGATGCTGGATCACGTGAACACGATCGCGCTCGCGGCCGTAGGGCTGGTGCTCATCGGCTTCTCACAGACCGCCGGCGACTCCCGGACGTTCGCTGCTAGACACGGCTATCGGATCGACATCAACCAGGAGTCGGTCGCTCAGGGCATGGCGAACATCGGGGCGGGTGTGTTCCAAGGGATGCCGGTATCGACCAGTCTCTCGGCGAGCTCGTTGAACGATCAATCCGGCGCGCGCACAGGTATCGCATCGCTCACGTCCGGAGTGATCGTCCTGCTCACCCTCCTGGTGCTGGCCCCGCTGTTCTCGGATCTGCCGAAGCCCGTCCTGGCCGCCCTGATCATCGAGGCGGTCGTGATGGGGATGATCGACATCCCCGAGATGCGCCGCCTCGCCAGGGTGGCGCGTTTCGACTTCTGGATCGCCGTGGCGGCGATCGCCGCGACGCTGTTGTTCGGCGTGCTCGCCGGCGTGATGGTCGGGATCGCTCTCTCGTTGATCTGGCTCGTGTCGGTTGCGACGCGCCCCCGGATGCCCGTGCTCGCTCGACAACCGGGCACGCAAGCGTTCAGGGAGCTCGACGAGCACCCCGACGATGAGCAGTTCCCCGGCGTCGTGGTCATCCGGCTGGATGGTGGCTTGTTCTTCGCAACCTCGGATGCATTGGAGGACCGGCTGCGGGAGGTCGCGCTATCGACGCCCGGTATCGCGGGGATGGTGCTCGACTGTGGAGGGGTGGACTTCATCGACTCGCAGGGATCGGCGAAGATGCGGGAGATCCTCGAACTCACGGACAAAGCCGGGATCACCCTGCGGCTGGCCCGACTCAAGCCGGCGGTTCGCGACCTGCTCACGAGCGATGGGGTGATCGACCGCATCGGTGAGGACAGGATCCACGGCAACATCGATCGGGCCGTGCGAGCCCAGATGGTCGAACCGGAAGGTTCACACGAGACGTCTTGACCTCGCAGATCCGGATGACATGCTCTTGGGTGCGAACGGATCTTCACGACAGAGGAAGGGGAACCGGATGTCGGAGAACCGGAGTGAATGGGCGGTCGGGTTCGCGTTCTTCGCGGGCTTCCTGATGATCATGGTCGGGATCTTCGACATGATCGAAGGGTTCGCCGCGCTCTTCAAGAAGGACTTCTACGCGGTGACCCCGAACTACGTGTTCCACTTCAACTCCTCGACGTGGGGCTGGATCCACATGCTGCTCGGGCTGATCATCCTGCTCGCCGGCCTCGGGATCTTCTCCGGCGCGATCTGGGCACGAACCGTCGGCGTGATCATGGCCGTGATCGTCGGGATCACGAACTTCGCGTTCATCCCGATCTACCCGATCTTCTCGATCGTGATCGTCGCCACCTGCATCTTCATCATCTGGGCGCTCACGGTGCACGGCCGCGACGTCGTCGAATAGCTCGCCGTCTGAGACAGGTCGGATCACCACGGGCGCGGGCTATCCTCGCGCCATGTCAGCGTCGACCCCTCCGGAGACCCCCGGACCGACGGGCCCCGGTCGCTACGGACTGACGCATCCGAGAAGGGCGGCGGCGGTCGGCGCGACGCTGCTAGTCCTCGTGATCGTCGGCGCGGTCGTCGTGGCGAACCACCCCGCGCCGTTCGGGATCGACAGCGCGTGGGCGGACGCCATGACGGCGATGCGCGGAACCGCTCTGACGTTCGTGGCCGTGCATGTCTTCAACCCACTCGGACGGTTCCCGCTCAGCTGGTTGATCATCGCCGTCGCCGGGCTGGTGCTCTGGCGCGGTGGGCGGCGCCTGGCGATCGTCATCCTGGTGGTCGGCGAGCTGGCATCGTGGGCGATCAACAGCCTCATCAAGGCTGCCGTCGACCGTCCTCGACCGCCAGGGGCGCTCCTCGAGGCCTCGCGTTCGTCGTTCCCGTCGGGCCACGCTGCCTTCGCGGCCGTGACGGCGGTCCTGCTCGTCGGCCTCCTGGTTCCCACCGGCCGGCGAGTCGCTCCGGCGGTCCTGGCCGCCGCACTCGCGATCGCGATGGCGTGGAGCCGCACGTACCTGCTCGTCCATTGGCTCACGGATGTCATCGAGGGCCTGAGCGTCGGCCTAGGCGTAGGACTCCTCACGCTCGCATCCGCGCGAGGAGCCGCGGACCGAACGGTCTGACAACGCACGCACCAACGTTCTAGGCTCGCCCGATGAACCGACCGCTGGAGAAGCCCGACGTCAGGCACCGGCTGGCCGCGGCGGGCGCGATCATCTTGGTGGCCCTGGTCATCGTCGCGACGTTCGTGGCCGTCGTCGACAGCATCCCTCGCCTCGCGATTCAGCTCGCGTTGCTCGCCGCCGCCGCGCTCGCCGCCTGGTACGGGCTCACGCGCGTGGGCCGTCGGAGAGCGATCGCGGTCCTCGTCGTCCTCGCTGCGCTCACGGCGTTCGTGCTCGTCGGGGTCGCAGAGGAGGGCGGCGGTCCGATCTCGCTCATCGTCCGTGTCGTGCCGCTGCTGCTAGCCGTCGCCCTCTCGCGGTTCGCGCTCGGGCGCAACGTGCGCGCGCTCAAGGAGAGCGAGACACCGGGGATCCCGGTTCCTCCCGCGGCGCATGGGGTGCTGATCATGAACCTGAAGTCCGGAGGCGGGAAGGCGGAACGTTTCCATCTGGAGGACGAGTGCCGCAACCGAGGCATCGAACCCGTCGTGTTGCGACCGGGCGACGACCTCCTCGAACTGGCGCGTGGGGCGGTGGATCGGGGGGCCGACGTGATCGGCATGGCCGGAGGTGATGGGTCCCAAGCGCTCGTCGCGAGCATCGCCGCCGAGCGAGGGGTCCCGATGGTGGTCGTCCCGGCCGGAACGCGCAACCATCTGGCGCTCGACCTCGGACTCGATCGCGAGGACGTCGTCGGGGCGCTCGATGCCTTCGGGGAGGCGAGGCAGCAGCCGATGGACCTTGCCGAGGTGAACGGCCGGATCTTCGTCAACAATGTGTCGCTCGGGCTGTACGCGGCGATCGTGCGCTCGCCCGAGTACCGCGACGCCAAGGTCGACACCACCCTCGCCACGCTCCCTACGGTCCTCGCCCCCGACACCCAGCCGTTCGATCTCCGGTACACCGGGCCGAGCGGCGAGCCGCACCGTGGCGCTCACGTGATCCAGGTCTCCAACAACCCGTACGGTTCGTCGCTCGCCACGTTCGGCAGCCGTCCCCGGCTGGATACCGGCCGCCTGGGCGTCGTCGCTCTCGAGATCCGAGGCGACAAGGAGGCGGCGGCCTTCCTGGCTGCGCTGGCTACCGGCCATCCCGACCGCTTCGAAGGGCTCAGGTGGTGGGCGACACCGACGTTCGAGGTGTCATCGGGATCGTCCATCGACGTCGGGCTCGACGGCGAGACACTCGAGATGGACCCACCGCTCGTGTTCTCCATCAGAGCAAGAGCGTTGAACGTCCGGCTGCCCACCGATGCGATCGGCTACTCGCCCGCGGCGCGCGCGATGGGATGGCGAGCGGCGACGCGGAACGTCTGGAGGGTGGCCCTCGGACGACCCCCGATACTCACGTCATAGCGTCGCGTCGAAGGCCTCCACCGCCGCTTGGATCGTCGGGTAGAAGTGCGTCGGATCGATCGTGCGGGTGAGCTCGTATCGCTTGATCTTGTCGCGCACCGGGTCCTTCATCTCGGCGAAGACCAAGGAAACGCCTCGGGTGTTCAGCCACTCGTCGAGATCCGCGAGCATGTCGGCGGCGGTCGTGTCCACGTCGGTGATCGGCTCGGAGGCGATCACGATCCAGCGAACATCCGATCCCTCCACGATCTCGGTGACCTGCTCTCGGAAGGTCCTGGCGTTCGCGAAGATCAAGGGCGCGTCGAACCGGAACAGCACGAGCCCCGGTGTCGTCACCGCTTCCGGGTGGTTGACGACGTCGTGGAAGCCGGGGAGGTCGGGCGTATCCCCAAGGATCGCCTGGTACGGCCACCAGGCACGGCGGAACACGTTCAGGATCGAGAGCGCCACCGCGATGGCGATCCCGGGAAGCACACCCAAGAGCGTCACCGCGAGGAACGCCGCGAAGGAGAGCCAAGCCTCGGTCTTCCGCTGCTTCCAGAGGCGAACGACCGCGGGGATGTCGGCGAGGGACAGCGATGCCGAGATCACGATCGCCGCCAGGGCCGGCTGGGGCAGGTCCTTCAGGAGCCCGGGGAACGCGACCAGGAGCAGGACGATCGCGGCGGCCCCGACCAGACCCGCGACCTGGGTCTTCGCTCCCGCCTGCTCGGCGACCGCGGTCCGGGAGCCGCTCGTGCTCACGGGGAACCCTTGGAACAACCCGGCCGCGACGTTCGCCGCGCCGATCCCGATCATCTCCTGGTTCCCGTGCACGCGGTCGCCCGCACGGGCCGCGAACGCCGACGCGGTGGAGATCGTGTCAGCGAGCGCGACGAACACGATGCCCAACGCCCCGGCGAGGAGGCGGGACAGATCCGACAGCGACACGTGGGGGATCGTGAACGGCGGGAACCCGCTCGGCAGGGGTCCGATCACGGACACGCCCTTCGCCGTCAGATCGAACGCGTTCACGGCGAGGATCGCCAGCACGACGGCGACGAGGACCGCCGGGAGCTTCGGCATCGCACGTTGAAGCACGAGGATGAGGACGAGCGCACCCACCCCCACCGCCAACGCTGCCGCCACCGTTTCGCCATCGATCACCCCGTGGACGAAGGCCTTCAGCTCCGGGATGAAGCCGTTCGCGTCCACCGAGAACCCGAACAGCTTCGGCAGCTGGCCGACGAAGATCGTGAGCGCGAGGCCGTTCATGTAGCCGATCTGCGTCGGCTTGGACAGGAGGTCGGCGATGAACCCGAGCTTCACGACGCCGGCCAGGAGCATGATCGCGCCGACGAGCAGCGCCATCATCGAGGCGAGGGCGACCGCCTTCACCGGGTCGCCGTTCGCCCCGACGAGCGGGAGGATCGTCGCGGCGATCATCGGGCCGAGCGATGAATCTGGTCCGAGGACCAGGATCTTCGAAGGGCCCACGACGGCGTACGCGGTCAGGCAGAGGATGGACGTGTACAGACCGGTGATCGGCGGGAGGCCGGCGAGCTCGGCGTAGGCCATGCCCTGCGGCACCAGCAACGCCGTGAGGATGAGCCCGGCCACGACGTCTTTGCCGAGCCAAGCTCGCTCGTACGTCCGGAGGACCCGGATACCGGGCACCGCCGAGACCTTCATCGACGTCTCCTTCCAGCGGATGGCCCACGATCATTGATCGAGCGCCGGCGAGCGATACGGGGCTCAGGGTAGCCCTCACCCGTATCCTTCGGACGACATGGACGGACTGGCCATCCTGGCGGCGGTGTTCGTCGTCTATGCGCTCGTCGCGTCGAGACTCGACCGCTGGTCCGTCACGGCGCCGATGGTGTTCGCCGCCACCGGCTTCCTGCTCGGCCCCAACGTGCTCAACCTCCTGCCGTTCCGGATCGGCGACGAGGCCGCCCTCACGGCTGTCGAGCTCACGCTGGCGTTGCTCCTGTTCGCCGACGCGTCCACCGTCCGGCTCCGCGAGGTCGAGGGCGACACCCAGCTCCCTGCCAGGCTCCTGTTCATCGGGCTCCCGCTCTCGATCGCGCTCGGCGCGGTCGTCGCGGGTCTGATGGTCCCTGCGGCCGGCTGGGCGTCGGCCGCGGTCATCGCCACGATCCTCGCACCGACCGATGCCTCGCTGGGTCTCCCCGTCTTCACCAACGCGGCCGTGCCGGTTCGCATCCGCCGAGCGCTGAACGTCGAGAGCGGTCTGAACGACGGGCTCGCCACGCCGTTCCTGGCGCTCTTCCTGGCGCTCCTGGCATCGGAGGAAGGGACCAGCGGCTACGGATCGTGGTTGCTCAAGGCCACCGAGCAGATCGGGCTCGCCGTAGTGACAGCGGCCGTGGTCGGGATCGCGGGCGGCCGGCTCCTCGCCGCGGCGCATCGTCGCGGCTGGACCTCCCACGTGTCGGAACAGCTGGCGATCCTCGCGCTGGCGCTCCTGGCCTACGGTGGGGCGGTCGCGATCGACGGCAACGGGTTCGTCTCGGCCTTCATCGCGGGCATCCTGTTCGGCAGGATCACTCAGGACCGGATGCACCAGCCTGTGGAGTTCACCGAGACGCTCGCCCTGTTCTCTTCGTTCGCCGTCTGGACGCTGTTCGGCGCGCTCCTGGTCGGGCCGGTCCTCACGCGGAGGATCGCCGTCACGCCGATCGCGTACGCGGTGCTCAGCCTGACCGTGATCAGGATGGTCCCCGTGACGATATCGTGGATCGGCCAAGGACTGCGCTCGAGGACGATCGCCTTCGCTGGCTGGTTCGGTCCCCGCGGATTGGCATCCGTGGTGTTCACGATCCTTACGATCCAGACCCTCCGCCGCGCCGACGTCGCCACGGACACGATCGTCGAGCTCGCGACGTGGACGATCCTACTGTCCGTCTTCCTGCACGGGCTCACCGCGGCACCGTTCTCCCGCTGGTACGGACGATGGATCGCCGATCAAGCCGCACCGCTCGAAGAGACCGCCGACGTGCCGGAGCCGCGTTTCAGACGACGCAGCCTTGGGCATCGCCCAGACCAGGACGAACCCGCCTAGGTAGAGTGAACCCATGGCCGTGACGAAGATCGCTCATCTCAGCGTGGAGAAGCGCCGAGCAAGCGGCAACCGAACGCACACCCAGCCATCATCGTCGGCTCGCGCGGGCCGGGAACCGGTGTCGGGTCTCCTCGGTGGGGGCTCACGCTCGCTCGAAGTGCGTTGGATCCACCGTGGCCGACTCCCGCCATCCGTCATCGATCGGTTCGGACCGTTCCGAGATCCGATCGAGCTGCGGTCGGACCGCTACCTCGTCGACCCGTGGACCCCGGAGTTGGGCGTGAAGATCAGGGGGGCCGTCCAGCTGGACCTGAAGGCCTACCGCGGGAGCCCAGGGCGCCTCAGCGTTCACGGCGGCGGCGGACCGCTCGAGGTGTGGGAGAAGTGGACGTTCCCCCTGGGTGAGACCAGCCCCGACGAGAACGCGGAGGGCTGGGTCACGCTCGACAAGACGCGCCGCAGGCGTGCGTTCGAGCTCACCGCAGACGGCATCAGGGAGCGCTCAGTGTTGGGGGCGGTCGAGCCCGGTTGCACGTTCGAGCTCACCGAGGTTGTCGGAGAGGGCCAGGTGTGGTGGACGCTCGGCTTCGAAGCATCGGGTGCATCGGAAACGCTCGAGCTGAGCTTGCGGGCTTGTGCCGACCTGCTCCTCGATCGCCCGCTCCCCGATCGCGTCAAGCTTTCGTCGAACGCGTCGATGTCCTACACGCGTTGGCTGCCGTTGTTCCTACAGAGCACGAACTTCCGCGGGCGCCCCGCTCACCTGGAAACACGCGAGCTTGCTGATCTCGAAGCCACGAAGGAACGCGGTGACGCAGCCGACGGCTCAGCGCGGGAACCGGGATGATGACCTGCTTGGATCGGATCATCGATCGGAGGTACAGGCGATGAGCAAGGCCAACAAGAAGTCGGGCCACGGCAAAGATCATCACCAGAAGGCGGCTGCAGCGGAGGGTCCGGCAACCGACGGGATCGGAACCGGCCCTTCCAAGAAGATGAAGCGGAAGGCCTACGAGCGGGAGATGCGGATCCTCCAGGGTGAGCTCGTGGCGATGCAGGAATGGGTCAAGACCACCGGCGCCAGGGTCTGCGTCGTTTTCGAGGGCGTCGACAGTGCGGGCAAGGGCGGCACGATCCGGCGCATCACCGAACGGACGAGCCCTCGGGTGTTCAAGCACATCGCGCTGCCCGCACCCGATGCGCGCGTCAAGTCGCAGATGTACATCCAACGCTACGTGGCGCATTTCCCGTCCGCGGGGGAGGTCGTGATCTTCGACCGCAGTTGGTACAACCGCGCGGGTGTCGAGCCGGTCATGGGCTACTGCACTCCCAAGGAAACCAGGCGGTTCCTGGACATGGTGCCGCAGGTCGAGAAGGCGATGGTCGATGACGGGATCATCCTGATCAAGTACTTCCTCAACGTCGGCCGCGACGAGCAGACCCGCAGGCTCGAGAATCGGATCGACGACCCCAGGAAGATCTGGAAGCTCTCGCCCACGGACCTCAAGTCCTACAGCCGTCGGTACGCCTACCTCGAGGCCCGTGACGCGATGATCGTCGAGACCAGCACGGGGTGGGCGCCCTGGCACATCGTGGACAACGATGACAAGAAGCGCGGTCGGCTGAACATCATCACCCACCTGCTCGGTCAGATCCCGTACGAACCGCCGGCACCGATGGATGTCAAGATGCCCAAGCCGCCGAGCCACAACGGCTACGTCGAGCCGGAATCGTCGGGGCCCAACATCCCGACGCCGTTCTGACCGTGCCATCCGAAGCATGAGGAGCGGGATGCGCCAAGGCTCCGTTGGGGGTCAAGAGAGGAACCAACCATGACCGAGAACACCCAGATGAACCGGGATGATGCATCTGGCACCGCCTGGTTCACGCTGACACCGGAAGACGTGGAGCAGCGGCTCGACGTCGATCCCACGAAGGGACTGAGCGCGGCGAAGGCTGCGGAGCTGCTACGCGACAACGGCCCTAACGAACTGCCGGCCGAGCCGACCGTGCCGGGTTGGAAACAGTTCCTGGCGCAATACCGGAGCTATATGCAGGTCATCCTCGTCGCGGCGGCCGTCGCCTCGATCCTGATCGGCCAGGTCACGACGGGGATCGCTGTCTTGGCGATCACGGCTCTGAACGCGATCGGGGGGATGCGCCAGCAAGGTAAGGCGGAGAGCGCCATGAACGCATTGCAGTCGATGCTCAAGACATCCGCCCGGGTGCGCCGAGACGGGGTTGAGATCGCGATCGGCGCCGACGCGGTGGTGGTCGGCGACGTCGTGCTGCTCACGGCCGGCGACGACGTGTGCGCCGACGGGCGGATCATCCAAGCCGCGTCGTTGCAGATCGACGAGTCCGGGCTGACCGGAGAGAGTGTTCCCGCGTCCAAGAGCGCCGACGTGATCACCGATAGGAAGCTCGGCGTGGGGGATCAGGCGAACATGGCGTTCATGAACTCGCCGGTCACCCACGGGAGTGGCGTGATGATCGTCACTGGGACGGGATCGGATACCGAGGTTGGCCGTATCTCCGGGATGTTGAAGTCGACGCCCACCCTGAAGACCCCGTTGACCGCGCAGCTCGACACGCTGACGCTATGGATCGCCGGTGCTGCAGGCTTGACGATCGTGATCATGTTCGCCCTCGGGATCTCCCGCGACCAGTCGACTCAGACCATCTTCACGACCGCAATCGCGCTGGCCCTCGCCGCCGTGCCGATGGCCATGCCCACGGTCCTTCAGGTGATCCTTTCGAAGGGCTCCACGAACCTCGCGGCCCACGGCGCCGTCGTGAAGAACCTCGCCTCGGTGGAGACCCTGGGCTCGACCTCGGCGATCAACTCGGATAAGACCGGGACCCTGACGCTGAACCAGGTGACGGTCGTCGAGCTGATCGACCCCACGGACCGCTTCAAGATCACCGGGATGGGCTACGGCCTCGACGGCGATGTCGAGCACGCCGCAGGAAACACGAACACGATCGAGGATGCCATCATGCCCTTCTTGATCGCCAACGACGCCAAGCTCGTCGACGGCAAGGTCGTTGGCGATCCCACCGAGGGGGCGCTGCTCGTCCTCGGGCACAAGGCAAAGCTGGACGTCGAGGGCACGCAGGCCGCCCATGCCCGGCTCGCAACGCTGCCGTTCGATCCCACGTACAAGCTCATGGCGGTCTTCGCCGATGCCAAGGACGCGTCCGGGAAGGCCGTCGTTCGGATGTTCGTCAAGGGGGCCGGCCCGGCGGTGATCGGGCGCGCCACGTCCGCCCTGGCGAACGGCACGAACGTTCCCTGGGGGGACGAGCAGAACGAGAGAGCCGACCGGGAGATGGACCGCCTCGGCGAGCAAGGTTTGCGGATCATGGTCGCGGCCACGCGGGACATCGACCCCTCGGATTTCGACCCGAACGGCGACCTGCTTTCCAAGGTGCAGGACCTGCAGATGACCGCGATGGTGGGCATGATCGACCCGCCCAGGGTCGAATCCAAGGACGCGGTCCGCAACGCCCAGGCCGCCAACATCCGCGTGCGGATGGTGACCGGCGACGACGTCGTCACCGGCGCGGCGATCGCCAAGCAGCTCGGTATCCCGGGTGAGGCCATCCTCGGCTCGGAATTCGCCGCCTTGTCGGAGGAAGAGCGACTGGCACGCATCGACGGCATCGGGGTCGTGGGCCGCGTGGCACCTGAGCACAAGGTACTGATGGTGGACACCCTGCAGAAGCAGGGCGACGTCGTGGCCATGACTGGCGACGGCGTCAATGACGCCCCGGCGATCAAGGCAGCCGACATCGGGATCGCGATGGGGACCGGCACCGAGGTCGCCAAGAACGCCGGAAAGATGATCCTCACCGACGACAACTTCGCCACGATCGTTCGGGCCGTCTCTGAGGGCCGCAAGCTCTATGACAACATGCTCAAGTACATCCGCTTCATGCTGGTGGCACTCGTCACGTACATCGTGACATTCCTCGTCGCGAGCCTCTTGAACATCGCCGCGGGGCAGCCCTTCACGGCCGTCCAGATCCTGTGGATCAACTTCGTGATCACGGCTCCGGTCGGCATCGCCCTGGGTCTTGACAAGGAGACCCCGGGACTCATGAAACGCAAGCCGCGGCCCCGCTCAGCCTCGATCATGTCCGGTGCCGTCATCACGACCGTGGGGCTGGCCGGCCTCTTCATGTCCGCCGCGATCGACCTCGTGATCGTGTTCGGGCGCGACCACTACGGCAGCGTCGCGATCGGGAGCACGATGGGCCTAGTGGCCTTCTCGCTGATGCTCGTGATCGCGGCGTTCGAATCCCGCGACCAGAAGGGGTCGATCCTCCGCGTGGAGACGTTCGATAACAACGTCGTGAACGTCACCATCCTGATCGAGGTGGTCCTTGCGATCTTGATCGCCCGGGGGGGGTTCCTCACATCGCTGCTCAGCACCCAGGCCCTCACCGGCCGGCAGTGGCTCTTGGGCGGCGCCCTTCCTGCCGTGGTCCTGTTCATCCTGTGGGAGCTTGGCAAGCTCATCGCCCGTCGCGCGGCGGGAGGTGCTCAGGCGAAGGCGGCCGAGGCGACGACGGTTGAGGTAACCGCAGCGTGACACTGGGCCATAACCGCAGCTTGCGTTGACGCGCGGATCCGGCCGAACTTGCTCTCCGTGCCTGCCCCGTCGTTCGAGCGGCGTTCCGCGAGGCTGCCGTTCTCCGCTCGCATGTTTGACTCGCCCCCGGGCAGGGTCTTGAATCGATGAGGCTGCGCACGCGGTGTGCGTCGTATGCCGTGTGCACGAAAGGAGCAAGGATGGAGAAATCATCGGGGGGGTTCGACGTCGCGAACGTGTCGATGGCGAGCAAGATCATCTTGATCGGAGGGATCCTGCTCCTCGTCGACAGCTTCCTCGCCTGGCAGAAGGTGTGCGTATCCGACATCGTGGGCAGCGTGGCGGGGGTCCCGAACTTCTGCGTGAAAGCCACCGCGTGGGGCGGGAGCGGCGGCTTCGCGGGACTCCTGATGGGGATCCTGCTGATCGTCCTGCTGATCTGGGAGGTCGTCCAGCTCTCCAACATGCAGATGAACCTGTCGATCGGCGTGACGCCCAGCAAGGGAAGCGCCTACTTGGGGTTCGCGGTGGTTGCATTCGGCCTCTTGAAGTTCGTGCTCGTTGTGACCAACGATGCGGCGCTGGGCGCGTGGATCGGCCTGGTGCTGTTGATCGTGATCGCCTACGGATCGTGGATGCGGTTCCAGGAGCCTGAGGGTGCGGCTCCGGCTGCTCCCCCGGCGACCGGAGGAGACGGCGGCTTCACCGCCTGATCGCTCGACGGATCGTCCGGAGCCCGGCCGCCTCGTGCGGCCGGGCTCCGTCGTTCCCCGACCGCGGCGGGTAGCCTTATGCGACCCGGACGGAAGGGTGAACCGTGAAGAAGTGCCCCTATTGCGCGGAAGAGATCCAGGACGAGGCGATCAAGTGCCGGTACTGCCATAGCGACCTGACGGTGCCCCCGCCGACCGCGCAACCCGACGCCTCACCGGCCCCGGCGAGCACACCCGCGTCGGCTGACGCACCGACCGCTGAGGCACCGACCGTCGCCACCAGCACGGCGGCCCCTGCCGCGTCCGACGCCTCCGTCCGATACACGCATTCCGGGTACCGCTACGTCCTCGGGTTCGGCGCCGACTACTTCGGGATCTGGGACCGCCAGACCCCCACCGCCCCCGCAGAGCGCTTCCCGCGCAACGACGACGGCTGGCGGCAGGCGTGGACCCGGTTCGTCGCGCTAGAGCCGAACCACGTGGCGGTCCCCGACCCATCGCAAGCCGCAGCGAGCGCCACGCCCACCGACGCGAACGACAACGACGCGATGCAGTACACGCACTCCGGACAGCGGTACCTGCTCGGATACGGGCGAACGTTCTTCGGGATCTGGGATCGGCAGCTGCCGAGCCGTCCGATGGAGCGGTTCGCTCGCGACGACGCCGGCTGGGCTGCGGCGTGGCGCCGGTTCACCCAGCTCGAGACCCACTACACCGAGGTCGGGCTGGGCGGGAACACGGGCTCCGGTGTGCCCAGCCCGTCCTGAGTCGCAGGCAGCAGCCCGCCGAGCGTCCCCCCGATCACGCCCCAGACGAGCCCGAGCAGACCCGTCGGTACCGGCACCGGCCCGAACGAGAACGACCGGAACCCGATGCATGCGGCCCAGGCGCCGAACCCCACCAAGGTGCCGAACACCACGCCCGCACCGGCGCTCCGGATCCATCGCTCGCGGCCGCGGGCGTGCTCGGCGGCCCATCGGCCGCCGAGCACCGTCGCCCCCGCCGGCACCAGGAGGAACAACCAGTAGCCGGCGGGCATCGGCCGGTGCGCCGGGGGCACGGCTCCTCGCGACGCGGCAAGGATCGTCGGAGACACGTCGCGACCCAGCACGGGGAGACGCCCTGGGCAGAGAATGGGGACGGTCGCGGCCGGTCCTTCTAAGGAGACGCACGCGCCCATCGACGGGGCCAGCACCATGAAGGACTGGTTCGGAAGCAGCAGGGCATGGTGCCCGAGGAGCAACGCGCCGCCACGAGGACCGTTCGCCGCGACGGCGTGCACGTAGGTCCGGAGGCCCTGGGGCCGAACAGCCGAGAGGATGAGCAGCCCGATCAGCGCGAGTCCGAGCGCGAGGAGCAGCATCCGCCAGCCACCGACGAGCCAGTCGCGGAGGCGCGACCCCTCCGGCTCGCCCGACAACATCCCGCCGACCCCGCCCGCCACGGCCGCGATCGCCGCGGGGATGACGAACGCCTGCCAGACCACGCCATGGATCCGAGCCACGTCGGGCGGCGACGCCGCGGGAACGTGCAGCGAAAGATGCGTGACGAGCGTGAACAGCCCGATCGGCACCGCGTAGACGGGAGCGATCATCACCCCCGCCAGGGTCCGACCCCACAAGGAGGGTTCGGCCACTCGACCCGCCGCCCAACCGGCACGGTAGAGCATCCACAGGACGAGACCGGTTCCCGTCAACAGGGCGATCGACAACCGCGAGCTCGTATCTCCCGTCGTGATGTCGAGCCCCACCCGGTGGAACGTCAGCGTGTAGAACCACCCGAGGCGCAGCGCGGTCGACAATGCGAGCCCGCCGCCGAACGCGTCGATCGACGGCAGGGATCAGCTGTCCGGCGAGCGCGACCACCGCGAACGCGCCGAGGCCGCGCCGGAGCGCGACCTTCGCCGGGGTCATCCCAGCGTCGCCTTCACCAGCTCGGCGACCTGGGTCGGGGTGCGGCCCACCTGGACCCCTGCGGCTTCGAGCGCCTCGGCCTTCGCCGAAGCCGTGCCCTTCGAACCCGTGACGATGGCGCCGGCGTGGCCCATGCGCTTGCCGGGCGGAGCCTCGAACCCGGCGATGTAGCCGACGACCGGCTTGGTCACGTGATCGCCGATGAACGCGGCGGCGCGTTCCTCGTCGTCGCCGCCGATCTCGCCGACCATCACGACGAGGTCGGTGGTGTCGTCGGCTTGGAAGGCCTCGAGCGACCCGATGAACCCGATCCCGTGGACGGGATCGCCGCCCATGCCGATACAGGTCGACTGGCCCAGCCCGAGCTGCGTGAGCTCGTGGACGATCTGATAGACGAGCGTTCCCGAACGACTCACCAACCCCACGCGGCCGGGCGCGCAGATCTCCCCCGGGATGATCCCGACGTTCGCCGAGCCCGGCGAGATCACCCCCGGGCAGTTCGGACCGACCAGGGTCGTCGGCACTCCCTTGAGATAGCTGTGGACGTTCGCCATGTCGCGAACGGGGATGCCCTCGGTGATGCACACGATCAACGCGACCCCGGCGTCGGCTGCTTCCAGGATCGCCTCGGCGGCGAACCGCGGCGGCACGAAGATCATCGACGTGTTGGCGCCCGCCTCGCGCACCGCATCGACGACCGTGTCGAAGACCGGGATCCCTTCGACGTCGGCGCCCGCCTTCCCCGGCGTCACGCCGGCGACGACGTGCGTCCCGTAGTCGCGGTTGCGGAGCGTGTGGAACGTCCCCTCGCGACCCGTGATCCCTTGCACGACGAGCTTGGTCTCCGCACCGACGAGCACGCTCATGCCGCAGCACCGTCCTTGGCGAGGTCGGCGGCGACCTTCGCGGCCTCGAGCATGGTGGTCGCCGGCACGATCCGCGGGTGTGCGGCCTCTTTCAGGATCTCGCGGCCCAAGCGTGCGTTCGTCCCGTCCAGGCGAACGACGATCGGCACCGTGGCATCGATCCGCGCGAGCGCCTCCAAGATGCCTTGGGCGACCAGGTCGCAGCGCGTGATGCCCCCGAAGATGTTGATCAGCACGGCCTTGACGGCGGGATCCGACAGGATCACCTCGAGCGACGTCGCCATGGTGTCGGCGGATGCTCCGCCGCCCACGTCGAGGAAGTTCGCGGCCTTCGCGCCCGCCTGCGCGACCACGTCGAGCGTCGACATCACCAAGCCCGCGCCGTTGCCGATGATCCCGACCTCGCCCTCGAGCTTCACGTACTGCAGCCCGGCGGCCTTCGCGCGCGCCTCGACCGGGTCGATCGGGAACGACGACTTCAGCTCGTCGATGTCGGGCTGACGCCAGAGCGCGTTGTCGTCGATCGTGACCTTCGCGTCGAGGGCCAACACGCGACCGTCCTCTAAAAGGACGAGCGGGTTCACCTCGACGAGCGTGGCGTCGCGCTCCCGGAGGATGTCTGCGAGCTTCCGCAAGACGTCGGCCGCGCCTTCGCGGGCCTCGAGCGGCAGCGTCCCGGTCAACTCGCGCACGTGGTACATCCGCAGACCCAGCATCGGGTCGACGTGAACGCGCCGGATCGCCTCGGGGCGGGTAGCGGCCAGCTCCTCGATGTCCATGCCGCCTTCGGCGGTCATCATCCCCAGGTAGTCGCCGGCGGAGCGATCGAGCACGAACGACGTGTAGAACTCCTTGGCGATCGGGAGCAGTTCCTCGACCAACACGCGCGTGACCGGCATGTCCTTGAACCCGTCGCGGAGCATGCGTTCCGCCTCTTCGGCCGCGCGCTCCGGCGAGTCGACCAGCACTACACCACCGCCTTTGCCGCGACCGCCGATCTGGACCTGGACCTTCACGACGGAACGGCCGCCGAGCTCGCGGGTCGCGTCCGCAGCCTCCTCAGGAGTGGTGGCGACCCTGCCGCGCGGGGTGGCGATGCCGTGCGCGCGGAAGACGTCCTTGCCCTGGTGCTCGTACAGGTCCACTCAGGCGGCCCCGCGCTCGAGCCGTTCGCGGAGCCAGGCCGCGATGTCCACCGTGGAGGCGCCCGGCGTGAAGATCTTCTCGATACCGGCCTCTTCGAGCTTCGGGATGTCGTCGGCCGGGATCACCCCGCCGCCGAACACGAGGACGTCGCCCGCGCCGCGCTCCTTCAGTTGCTCGACCACCCGAGGGAACAGCGTCATGTGCGCTCCCGAGTGGCAGCTGAGACCGACCGCGTCGGCGTCTTCCTGGATCGCGGCCTCCGCGATCTGCTCCGGCGTCTGGCGCAGCCCCGTGTAGATCACCTCGAAGCCGGCGTCCCGGAGGGCCCGGGCGACGACCTTCGCGCCGCGGTCGTGCCCGTCCAACCCGGGCTTGGCCACCACGACACGGAACTTCCCCTCAGCCATCGCGGCAGTCTAACGAACCCCCAGGTTGCGGCCCGAACGACCAGCAGCGCAAGATGCCCGCGATGGCCGAGATCCCGGATACCCGATACGCCAAGACGTCGGACGGCGCACACATCGCGTTCCAGACGTTCGGTTCGGGGGACATCGACCTGCTCTATCTCCCGGGCTACTACTCGAACCTCGACGCGAATTGGGACATCCCGGAGATCGCCGACCTGCTCCAGAGGCTGGGAACGTTCGCGCGGGTGATCGCGATCGACCGGCGCGGCATCGGCCTGTCCGACCGGATGGCGCCGGGCTCGACGGAACCGCTCGAGACCCACGTCGACGACATCCTCGGCGTGCTGGACGCCGTCCACGCGGATCAAGCGTGCGTGTTCGCCTACGAGAACGCCACGGCGCTCGCCGTGTCGCTCGCGGCCACGCATCCGACGCGGGTGCGCGCGCTCGCGCTCTTCTCGCCCCTCCCCGCACCGTGGGGTGTGGTGTCGGCCGGTTGGGAGGACATCCCGCCATCGGAACGCCCGCTCATCTTCGCCCCCGAGACCTGGCGGGATGAGCTCGACCGATCATGGGGCACGGGGTGGGCACGCGCCGAATACGAGATGTTCGTCCCGTCGGTCGCAGGAGACGGTGCCGCCATCGCCCGGTGGGCGAAGTACCTCCGGTCGTCGGCGAGCCCGGAGTCCGCGATCACGGAAGCCGAGCGCTGGTTCCTCACGGACATCCGGGGGGTGTATCCGGCGGTTCAGGCCGAGACGTTGCTGTTGTTCCGGCCACAGGCACATCCTGCCTACGTGACGAAGCGGCTCGTGGAGGAAGCGGCCGCCGAGATCCCGAACGCTCGGGTCGTAGAGCTGCCCGGCCGAGATCTCCCGTGCTGGTTCGGCGATCGCGAGCGGATCGCGGCCGAGCTCCAAGGGTTCTTCACCGGGACCCGATCCAACCAGCAGGCGATACCCGACCGGATCCTCGCGACGGTGCTGTTCACCGACATCGTCGGTTCCACGGAGAAGCAGGCCGCGCTGGGAGACGCGGGATGGAAGGACCTCGTGCTCCGACACCATGCGATCGTGCGTGACGCGCTCGGAACGTGGCGAGGGGTCGAGAACGACACGGCAGGCGACGGCTTCTACGCGACGTTCGATGGACCGGCGCGCGCGATCCACTGCGCGCTGCAGGTGATCCGCAACGTGCACGAGCTCGGGATCGAGGTCCGCGCGGGGATCCACACCGGCGAGTGCGAGCTGGTCGACGGCAAGATGGCGGGGATCTCGGTCTCGATCGGAGCGCGGGTGGCTGCCCTCGCCGCGCCGTCCGAAGTGCTCGTCTCGCAGACCGTGAAGGATCTCGTCGCCGGCTCCGGGCTGACGTTCGAAGACGCCGGTGAGCATGAGCTGAAGGGTGTTCCGGACCGCTGGCACCTGTATCGGGTGGTCGACGCATGATCGAAGGCCCGAGGTCCACTACGCGCGTTCCAGGCGACGTCTAGATCGCGTGGCAGTGTTCGGCGACCGGTCGGTTCGACATCCTGCTCGTGCGGGGCGGCTGACCAGCTGGACATCGAGATGCGTGGGAGAACCCGTGATGACGGCGCTGGCTCCGGCGTCTGGGGAGCTTCGGCAGGGTCATCGTCCTCGACCGGCGAGGCGTCTGGCCTCTCAGATCGACTCTCACCGACGACCGCCGCCGATCGAGACGCACGCCGAGGACTTCGAGCACGGTGCTGGATGAGGTCGGTCGCCGCGGACCACGATTGTCTTCGGTATGCGCGGACGGCTGCAGACCACGCGTGCTCTGTCGCGGCGATGCGCCCGGCCCGAACGCGTTTTGATCACGTATGCGCTGTGGTCGGATGTCTCGTCGCCCGGGCGAGCTGGGCGCCGTAAAGGAGGACTCCCCCGGAGCTGGGACGAACCGCAGTGGGCACGCGCTGAATGATCTGCGCGAGATGCAGCATCTCTACCGGGTGGTGAGCTGACGTGGAAACGCCCGAGGTCCAGTACGCCAAGACGGTCGACGGCGTCCACATCGCCTATCAGGTCTTGGGAGAGGGCCAGACCGACATGGTGATGGTCGGTTGGCTCACGAACCTGGACTACATCTGGCGCTGGCCACGTGCGGCCGGCTTCTTCCGCAGCCTGGCCAAGCACGCTCGTCTGATCATGCTCGACCGTAGAGGCACCGGTCTGTCCGATCACTCCTCCGACAAGGCCCGGGCGAAGGAGCTCGACGCTCGCTGGACGACATCCGCGCGGTGATGGACGCGGCCGGATCGAAGCGGGCGATCCTGTCGGGCTCGAGCATGGATCGCGTTCACCTGGCTTTGCCGCGACCTATCCCCGGACCTCGGCCTGAGGCCGTGATGCGCAACTCGAAGGACACCGATATCCGAGACGTCCTGCCTGCCGTGCAGGCGCCGACGCTCGTCCTGCATCGGACCGGCGACCAGGTCGAAGAGATCGAGGCCGGGCGTTACGTCGCTTCGAAGATCCCCGGCGCCCGATTCGTCGAGCTGCCTGGCGACGACGGCATCCCGTGGCTCGGCGATTCCGAGGCGATCCTGTCGGAGATCCAGGCCTTCGTCGGTGAGGGCGCCAAGCCGGGGTCGGGGCCGATCGCCGGCTCGCGACCGTCCTGTTCACCGACATCGTGGGCTCGACCGCGCAAGCTCGGCGCTCCGGGGGGACACGGCGTGGCGCGAGCTCCTCGAGCGACACGACGCGGATGACGACGGGGGATGATCGGCCGGTACGGCGGAACGAGTTCGTGGAGCACCGCCGGCGACGGCGTACTCGCGACGTTCGACGGGCCCGCGCGAGCCGTCCGCTGTGCTCGGGCGATCGGCGAGGCCGTGCGACCGCTGGGGCTCGAGATCCGCGCCGGCGTGCCACACCGGCGAGATCGAGACGATCGACGACAGAGGTCGGAGGGATCGCCGTCGCACATCGGCGCCCGAGTGGCTGCCATCGCTGGCGCCATCGGAGGTGCTCGTGTCCGCAGACGGTGAAGGATCTCGTCGCGGGCTCTGGCCTGACGTTCGAAGACGCCGGCGAGCACGAGCTGAAGGGTGTGCCCGACCGCTGGCGGCTTTACCGGGTGGTGAGCTGATGGAACGTCCCAACGTGGAGTTCGCGAGGGCGGCAGACGGTAGCTACCTCGCGTTCCAGACGTTCGGGAGTGGGCCGATCGACATCTTCTGGCAGGAAGAGTTCCTCGCCATGGTTGACCAGCTCTGGGACTCGCCTCCGGAGCGGGCGTGGCATGAGGGCTTGGCTGAGTTCGCCCGGGTGATCATCTACGATCGTCGAGGCATCGGCCTCTCGAGCCGCAACGTCGCGCCTGGGAACCTCGAAACGCAGGTCGCGGATACGTTGGCTGTCCTCGATGCCCTAGGGATCGAGCGCGCCGTGTTCGGAGGGATACTGGAATCGGGCGCGCCGAACACGTTGCTCGCCGCCACGTACCCGGAGCGGGTTCAGGCGCTCGTCTGGGTCGGACCGACCCCTCGGACGACGGCTGCGTCAGACTATCCGTGGGGCGTCAGTCCCCAGTACGTCGAACGCGAGTACGAGATCGTGGATGGATGGGGCACCGTGCCGTGGGCTCGAGCGTTCGTCGATCTCAACTCGACGGTGATGCGTGGACCGTGGGCCACCGAGGAGTACATCCGGTTCCTCGCGACGGCGAGCCGGAGGACCTGCACCCCCGACGTCGCGAAGGAGCTCATGCAGGTGTGGTACGAGACGGACGTCCGCGGGGTGCTTCCGGCGATCCGGGCGCCGATGCTCTTGGTGCGATCCGAAGATCCCGGCGACATGGAGCTCGCCGGCTCCATCGTGGAGCGTGCTCCGCATGCCGAGACCGCGACCTTCCCTGGCCCCGCCATCGGGCTCCAGGACTTCGCCACGATCCACGGAGCGATCCGGCGCTTCATCGGGGCTGAGCGGGCGCCGCTCGGGCTCGATTCGGTCCTCGCCACGGTGATGTTCACCGACATCGTCAACTCCACCAAACGCGCCGCAGCGCTCGGTGACAAGGGGTGGCAAGACGTGCACGAACGACACGACCGGATCGTGCGGAGCGAGCTCGAACGTCACCGTGGTCGCGAAATCAAGCGCACAGGCGACGGGTTCTTGGCGACGTTCGATGGTCCGGCCCGCGGCGTGCACTGCGCGCGGGCGATCGCCGAAGAGGTGCGGAGCCTCGGCATCGAGATCCGCGCAGGGCTCCACACCGGAGAGATCGAGCTCGACGCGGACGACATCGCGGGACTCACCGTGGCGATCGGGGCCCGGGTGAGCGCGAAGGCCGGACCGTCGGAGGTCCTCATCTCGCAGACCGTGAAGGACCTGATCGCAGGCTCCGGTCTCACGTTCGAGGACGCCGGGGAGCACGAGCTGAAGGGTGTCCCCGATCGCTGGCACCTCTACCGGGTGGTGAGCTGACTTGGAAACCCCCCGCACCCGGTACGCGAAGACGATCGACGGCGTGAACATCGCCTACCAGGTGCGTGGGAGCGGGCCTGTCGACCTTGTCCTTGTTACTGGATACACCTCGAACTTCGAAGTGGAACTCGAGGAACCTCACAACGCCGCATATCTGTCGGGACTGGCCTCCTTCGCCCGATTGATCCTGTTCGACAAGCGTGGCACTGGGCTCTCCGACCGAACCCAGACTCCGGATCTCGAGATGCGCGCCGACGATCTTCGGGCGGTGCTCGACGCGGTTGGAGCTGACCGCGCGGTCCTGCTGGGCGAGGTCAGCGGAGGAGCCCTCGCGATGTTCTTCGCGGCGACCTACCCCGAGCGGGTCCAGGCGCTGGTCCTCTTCGGGGCATATGCGCGAGGCGCATGGGCTCCCGACTATCCGATCGGTCAGAAGGAGGAGGACTTCCTTGCAGAACGCGAGGATACGGAGGAACGGTGGGGCACGATCGAGCTCGCGCAGGAGTGGACCGATGCGCAGGTACCCTCGCTCGCCCATGACACCAAGTACGTCGAATGGTTCGCGAAGGCCCTGCGTCACGGTGCGTCCCCTGCGGCCGCGGTCGCGTTCGAGGACGTGTTGTACGCGATCGATGTCCGCGCGATCCTCGGCAGCGTGCAGGCGCCGACGCTCGTGCTCGCCGTCCCCGGCATGGGCGACTTGACCAAGGACACGGGAGACGTGATCCGCGAGCGGTACCTCGCGGACCGGATCCCCGGCTCGAGATACGTCGAACTCCCAGGCCGCGACTTCGGGATCATGCTCACGAACCCGCAGCTGTTACTCGCTGAGATCGAACGCTTCATCCGATCGGTCAGCGCGGAGGAAGCGTCGTTCGATCGGGTGCTCGCGACCGTCTTGTTCACCGACATCGTGGGCTCGACCCAACGAGCGGCCGAACTCGGGGACACCGCGTGGCGTGAGCTGCTCGAGCGACACCATCAGACGGTGCGCGCGATGATCGGTCGTTACCGAGGCAAGGAGATCCACACTGCGGGCGACGGATTCCTGGCGACGTTCGACGGCCCTGCACGTGGTGTTCGCTGCGCCCAGGCGATCGTGGAGGCCATGCAGCCGCTCGGGATCGAGATCCGCGCCGGACTCCACACCGGAGAGATCGACGTGTCGGGTGATGACATCCAGGGCCTCGCCGTGCACGTCGGTGCCCGCGTGGGTGCGCTGGCGGGCTCGTCGGAAGTGCTGGTCTCCCAAACGGTCAAAGATCTCGTCGCCGGCTCCGGTCTCACGTTCGAGGACGCCGGCGAGCGCGAGCTGAAGGGTGTCCCCGACAGCTGGCATCTCTATCGGGTGGTGAGCTGATGCGGCGGAGCGACGTGCGGTTCGCGTGGAGCGGGGATGTCGCGATCGCCTACGAGGTGGTGGGGGACGGCCCGATCGACCTCGTTTACCTGCCGCCGATCGTGTCGAACCTCGACTGGCACTGGGAGTTCGAACCCCACGCCCGGTTCTTGGAGCGGCTTGCCTCATTCTCGAGGCTGATCATCATCGATCGACGAGGGTGGGGACTTTCCGATCGCGTGACGCCAGGAACCTTCCCTCCGCTCGAGGTGGCAGCCGACGACATCATCACCGTGCTCGATGCGGTCGGCTCGTCTCGGTCGGCCCTGTTCGCTGGCGTCGAGGGCGCATGGGCGGCCATGATCGCTGCGGCGGCACACCCGGATCGCTTCGCGGCGCTCGTCGTGTTCCAAGGAAGAGCAACTTCCCTCCGGACCGAGGAGACGCCGTGGAACTGGACCGACGACGAGCTGCTTGAAGCGGTGGATTACTGGCGCGGCGCCGGCACGCGCGCCTTCGAGGAGGCGTGGATCCAAGAGTGCGCCCCTTCGTTGGCCGGAGACGCGGAGGCGATCGACTGGTTCACTAAGCTTTCCCGCGGAACGATCGGCGTCGGCGGATCCCTGGCGGAAGTGGTTCAGTACCAGTCGACCGACGTGCGTGCGATCCTTCCGGCCATACGGGTTTCAACCCTCGTGCTATACAAACCCGACAACAAGGTCGAGGCTCCGGAGGACGGCCCCCTGCTGGCGTCGAAGATCCCAGGCGCCAAGCTCGTCGCCCTTCCCGGTGCCGACTGCCTCCCGTGGTCCGACGAGCCGGATGCCCTGCTCGAGGAAGTCGAGGAGTTTCTCACTGGCGTCCGCCCCGTGCCCGAGGCCGACCGGGTCCTCGCGACCGTGCTCTTCACCGACATCGTTGACTCGACCAAGAAGGCGGCCGAGATCGGGGACCAGAAGTGGAAGCAACTCCTCGCCGCTCACCACGAGCGAACTAGGGCTGAGATCGCCCGACATCGCGGCCGCGCGGTCGACACGACAGGTGACGGGTTCTTCGCCACCTTCGACGGTCCCGCTCGCGCCGTGCGGTGCGCGCAAGCGATCCAGGCATCGGTCCGCGGACTGGGGATCGAGGTGCGAGCCGGGTTGCACACCGGTGAGGTGGAGCTCGCGGGCGACGGCGTGGAAGGACTCGCGGTCCACGTCGGTGCCCGCGTCTCCGCTCTCGCTGGCCCGTCCGAAGTCCTCGTGTCATCCACCGTGAAGGAACTCGTCGCCGGGTCCGGCCTCTCGTTCGAGGACGCCGGCGAGCACGAACTGAAGGGTGTCCCCGACCGCTGGCACCTCTACCGGGTGGTGAGCTGAGGTGAAGACCCCGCGCACCCGGTACGTGAAGACGCCCGACGGCGTCTATATCGCGTACCAGGTCGTCGGCGATGGCCCGGTCGACATGGTCTGGCAGTTCGACTACTTCGGCAACGTCGACGCCATCTGGGAGCACCCGCTCTGGGCGTACTACTTCGGTGGCTTCGCGAAGTTCTCACGGCTGATCCTGTTAGATCGGCGAGGAACCGGTCAGTCGAGCCGGAACGTGCCGCCGTCCGATCTGGAGACTCGCGCCAGAGACCTCCGTTCGGTCCTCGATGCGTTGGGCTCGGAAGTCGTGGTAGCCGGAGGCCACCGGCAGGGAGGAGCGGCGAGCGCGCTGTTCGCCGCGACCGAGCACGAGCGGGTGCGCGCCCTCGTATGGGAATGGCCGGAGGCCCGGTCGCTGTGGGCGCCCGACTACCCCTGGGGAGCAAGCACCGAGGACCTGGGACGTACCGAGCGGGTGATCGAACAGCACTGGGGAACGGATACGCTCTTCCCGGCGCTGTGGGCCCTCGAGGGTGAGGTCGTGCCGACCGAGATAACGATCGGGATGGGCAAGCTGTCTCGATACACCGGCACCCCCGACGTCGCGCTCGAGATGGATCGCATCTGGAACGAGACGGATGTCCGCGGCGTGCTTCCCGCCGTGCGCGTTCCCACCCTCCTGATGGATCACGACGTGGGTGACCGGGGTCAGATCGACTACGTCGCATCGCTCATGCCGAACGCCCAGGTGGTTCGGATACGCGGCGAGGATGAGTTCCAACCCGAGTACGTCGACCGGGTGCACGACGCGATCCGCACGTTCCTCGGTTTGGCGATCCCTGCATCGAACAGCGGACGGGTCCTGTCCACCGTGCTGTTCACCGACATCGTCGACTCGACGAAGAAGGCTGCGGAGACCGGCGACGCGCGGTGGAAACAACTACTTTCCGCGCACGATGAGCGCGCTCGCGCTGAGATCGCACGCCACGACGGACGCTACGTCCACACGACCGGGGACGGCCTGCTCGCCACGTTCGACGGACCCGCCCGTGCGGTGCGGTGCGCACAGGCGATCGGGAACTCGGTTCGTGATCTCGGGGTAGAGCTCCGGGCCGGGTGCCACACCGGCGAGATCGAGCTGGTCGACGACGACGTCCAGGGGCTCGCCGTGCATATCGGCGCGCGTGTGGCGGCCCTCGCCGGACCCTCTGAGGTGCTCGTGTCGTCCACCGTCAAGGACCTCGTCGCCGGGAGCGGTCTCTCGTTCGAGGACGCCGGCGAGCACGAGCTGAAGGGTGTGCCCGACCGCTGGCGTCTCTATCGGGTGGTGAACGAGTCTTGACGCAACCGCCCGAACGCGGAGCGCACGTAAGAGGCACCGGCTTCGTCGCCTCCTTGCACCCGACCGAGGAGGCCGCGCTCCTGAAGCTCGGCCGCACGGTTCGGTTCAATCGGGACGCGACGCTGTTCAGCGAGGGCGACGTGTCGGGCCGGGTCGTCGTCCTCATCAAGGGCCGGGTGAAGGTCTCCTCCGACCGATCCGAGGGTCACGAGGTCGTGCTCGCGATCCGCGGGCCGGGTGACCTGATCGGCGAGCTCTCCGCGATCGACAACCACCCGCACTCGGCGACGTGCACCGCAATGGAGCCCGTCGAGGCGCTCGTGATCTCAGCGGATGGATTCCTCGACTTCCTGGTCGCCCATCCGCACGTGGCGTTGCACCTGCTGCGGATGCTCACCGGCCGGCTCCGCGACGCCGACCGCAAGCGGATCGAGTTCGGGGGGCGAGACACGGTCGGTCGTGTGGCGGCGCGCCTCGTGGAGCTCGCCGACCAGTACGGCGCGGAGGGCGACGTCGGCCTCACGATCGACCTGCCCTTCTCTCAGCAGGAGCTCGCCGGCTGGATCGGCTCCTCTCGCGAGTCCGTCGTGAAAGCGCTGACCTCGATGCGGACCAGGGGCTGGATCGAGACCGGACGCCGTTCGATCACGGTGCGCAACATGCCGGCGCTCCGCGCCCGCGCGACCTGACACGCCTCTCCCTTCTGATCTGAGTCGAACGACGCATCCGCGGTGCGTCGTACTGCCTGGACCGGCTCCCGGGCACGGTCAAGCCTTGTCCCCAGGTCGAGCAGCTGCGGTGACTGATCCGCAGCGCTCGTGGATGAGAGGAGCTGGGGATGGAACGCTCATCACGCCGCATACCTCGACGAGTGATCGGCTTGCTCGCGACAGCAGTGCTCGCATTGGCCGCCTTCGGGGTCGGTATGGCGCACGCCGACACGGTTGGCAACACCTACACAGGTTGTCTGGGGTTGGGTGGGGTCGGTCTCATCACCCGGGTGGCGATCGGGACGAGCCCGTCGAGCAGCTGCGGGAACGCGACCAAGATCAGCTGGAACCAGACGGGGCCAGCCGGCACGAACGGAGCGCCGGGTGCCCCCGGCCAGACCGGTCCTCAAGGCCCTATGGGCCAGGGCCTCGTGTGGAAGGGTCACTACGACCAAGCGGTCGCGTACAACATCAACGACGCGGTCGAGAACGGCGGTTCTGCCTACGTCGCCATCGCGCCGGTCCCCGCATCCTGCGTGCCGTCGCCGACGCGCGAGCAGCCCTGTCCCAAGATCGGGAACGGACCTCCGAACTCCACCTTCTGGTCGTTGCTCGCGAGCGCAGGCGCTCCGGGTACCCCAGGGCTTGCAGGCCAGGATGGCCATGACGGCAAGTCCGCGTACCAGATCTGGCTGGATCAAGGGAACTCAGGAACCGAACAGGACTTCCTGAACGAACTCAAAGGTCCCCAGGGACCTCCCGGAACATCGGGGACCGGTATCGCGAACATCGACGACCTCGAAGGGCTCCCATGCGGCACGACGAACGGCGTGTTCCACGTCACCTACGGCGGCGACGGCAGCGTGACGTTCTCGTGCCTCCTACCGACCGTTGGGCTCCAGATCAACATGACCGGACTCTTCACTGGGCAGCTCTCGTACGCGACCGGAACCGTCACGGGAACCGTCGACGGGGTGTCCACGATCTCTTGCCAGCTGTCCAGCGGCGCCTCGCACACATGCAACTACAACGTTCCGCGCGGCTCGACGGTGATCTTGACGCCGAGCTCGACTTCCACCATCACTGCCCCCGCATGCGATGCGGGGAGCACCGCCAACGCCTGTGTGCTCAACATGACCGGTACGACGAGTGTGGAGTACACGTTCGGATAGCCGATCGAACTGCCGGCGCATCAACTGAAGGGCCGGTCCGCAAGGGCCGGCCCTTCTCTCATTCTGGTCTAACGCCACGCCCCTCCTGCGTCGGACTACATGGACCGAGGTCGCTCGTCACGTCTAGCCTGCAAATCGCGAGAGGGAGCGATCCATGACCATCGTGCTCAGGATGGCTAGGAACATCGTCACCGAGCCGCTCGAAGGGGGCGACGCGAAGCTCGGCCTCGTTGACGTGCTCGGGGATCTGAAAGAAGCAGCATTCACTGCGGGCACCTCCAGGCGAGATGATCCGATGAGTCGTGCATCCGTGCGGGGCAGCGACCTCCGACGTGTCGTCGTCAGCCAAGCACGCGATAGAGGTGCCACGTGTCGGGGACGCCCTTCAGCTCGTGTTCGCCGGCGTCTTCGAACGTGAGGCCGGAGCCGACGACCAGGTCCTTCACTGTCGAGGAAACCCAGACCTCCGAGGCGCCGGCCAGGGCTCCCACGCGCGCGCCGATGTGAACGGCGATACCGCCCACCTCGCCGTCGATCGCCTGGCACTCGCCCGTGTGCACGCCGGCACGAACCTCGATCCCGAGCCCGCGGACCTCGTCGACGATCGCTCGGGCACAACGGATCGCGCGCACGGGTCCGTCGAACGTGGCGAAGAATCCGTCGCCGGTCGTGTGGACCTCTGTGCCTCGGTAGCGCTCGAGGAGCGCCCGCACCCTGGCATGATGGCGCTCCAGGAGCTCCCGCCATGCCCGGTCGCCGAGCTCGGAAGCCTTCTCCGTCGATCCCACGATGTCGGTGAACAGGACCGTGGCGAGCACGCTCTCCAACTCTGACTGTTCCCGATCGACGTCGCCCAAGAAAGCATCGATCGCGCGATGGACGGGCTTCTGATCGCCGACCCACAGGGACGAGTCTCGACCGGGAAGCTCTTCGAACCGTGCTCCCGGGATGTGATCGACGAGGAACCGGCCGGACTCGACCCACGCTTCCCGCCGATTGAGCACGAGAACAGGGACATGGATCGACCCCAGGATCGGTCGGATGTCGGCACGCATGTACATGAGCTCGGTGGCCGCGGCATCGCCGACACCGCACGAGAGCAGGCAGTAACGGTGCCACCACTCCAGGTAGCCGGAGTCATCCAACATCGAGGGATCCCTTCGACGGATGTGGTCAAGCGCGCCGGCGCGGGTTCCCCAGTTGTTCCTGGTCCACTCCGAGAATCCCTCGAACTCCTCCTCGGTCGCCTCCCACGGCGTCTCCTCCGACCACAAGAAGTTCGCCGTTGATTCGTACAGGACCACCCCGGCGGTTCGCTCCGGGTACGTAGCCGCGAACATGCACGCAACGAAGCCGAGATGGTCGTTCGCGAGGATGGCCACCCGCTCCGAACCTGCCGCGTCCAGCACGACGGCCACGTCCTCCATGATGGCTTCGAGCGGCCAGGCGCCGTGGGGCGACGAGCGTTCGGAGCACCCATTGCCTCGAGCGTCGGTCATGATCAGCCTCCGAGATCGTGCCAGGCCGCGGAGGAAACGGGCCATCGTCGGGTGATCCCAGTTCAGCTCGATGTTCGAGATGTATCCCTGCAGGTAGAGGAGGTCCGGCGAACCCTCGCCGAGGATCTGGTAGGCCAGCGCGTTCTCACCGCTCCACGCGAACTTCGTCTCCGGCTGCTCCGTCACGGGTTCACCACCCGGTAGAGATGCCAGGTGTCGGGAACGCCCTTCAGCTCGTGCTCGCCTGCGTCTTCGAATGAGAGCCCAGATCCCACGACCAGGTCCTTCACGGTCGAGGAAACCCACACCTCGGAGGTACCGGCCATAGAACCTACGCGCGCCCCGATGTGCACGCCGACGCCCGCGAGATCGTGACCACCGTGCTCGATCTCCCCGGTGTGGAGGCCTGCACGGATCTCGATCCCGAGTGGCTTCACCGCCTCCACGAGCGCCGCGGCGCATCGGACCCCTCTCGCCGGTCCGTCGAACGTCGCGAGCAACCCGTCGCCGGTGCCGCGGACGTACGTGCCGCGGAACCGGCCGATGATGCCCTTCGCGATCCGGTCGTGTTCTTCGAGCAAGGCGCGCCACTTCGCGTCACCCATCGTCGCCGCCGTCGCGGTCGAGTCCACGATGTCGGTGAATAGCACCGTCGCGAGCACCCGGTCGAACGACGACTGTTCCTCACGAACGTCCGCCAGCAACGTCCCGACCTCCTCGAGGATGGCCGACGCCCGTCCGTACCAGTGGAACCACGCAGTGTCCCCGTTCGCCGGCTCGACGAGGCGCGCCCCGGCGATCCGCTCCGCGATGAAACGGGGGTTCTGGATCATGCCCTCGTCCCAGCCCTCGTCGCTCCGAACGCCGACGACCAGGGTGGGCACATGGATGGACGGAAGGATCGTCCGCACATCGGCGTGGTAGAAGGCTCGGCCCTCGGCGACGAGGGCGCCGGGCGCGATGCTCGCCCGGGTCCACGGAACGAACCAGTCGAGGAACTCCCGATCATCGGTGAATCCCTCCATCTCCCGGTCCCAACCGGGAGTTCCCCAGCTCACGCGAACCTGCTCGCCCAGCTCCTCCCAGCGTGCCTCCGAGTACTGCCAGGGCGTCTCTTCCGATACGCAGTACGTCGCGAAGGGATCGCACAGGACGAGGCCGGCGGTCCGCTCGGGGTTCGTCGCCGCGAACAGCGTCGCCGCCAACCCCGTCTCGAACGAGCCGAAGATGACGGCGCGCTCGGAGCCCGCCGCGTCCATCACCGCGACGAGGTCGTCGACTTGGACCTCGAGGGGCGCGACGTCCCCGGGCGAGAACCGGTCCGAGCACCCGAAGCCGCGCCGGTCCGTGTGGATCACGCGCGCCAGCTGGCCGAGCCCCCGCAGGAATCGAGCGAGGAACGGGCTCTCCCAGTTGAGGTCGACGTGAGAAGTGAACCCTTGCATGTACACAAGGTCCACCGAACCCTCGCCGAACACTTGGTACGCGAGGGCGACGTCGCCGTTCCACGCGTACTTCGTTTCGGGCCGTTCGTTCACGCGTTCACCACCCGATAGAGGTGCCACGTATCAGGGACGCCCTTCAGCTCATGCTCACCGGCGTCTTCGAAGACGAGACCGGAGCCCGCGACGAGGTCTCTCACGGTCTGGGACACCAGCACCTCGGAAGAGCCAGCGAGAGCTCCCACCCGAGCGCCGATGTGAACCGCCACGCCGGCCAGATCGTTGCCATGTCGTTCCACCTCCCCGGTATGCAGGCCGGCCCGGATCTCCAACCCGAGCGGTGCCATGGCTGCGGCGATCGCTTGCGCACACTTCACGCCCCGGGCCGGACCGTCGAACGTCGCGAGCACCCCGTCACCGGTGTGCTTCACGAGCGTTCCGCGGTATCGACTCAGCATGGCCTTCACGACGTCATCATGGCGAGAAAGCAGCCCGCGCCACTTCGCGTCCCCCAGCTCCACGGCTCGCACCGTCGAGTCGACGATGTCGGTGAACATCACCGTCGCGAGTTGGCGCGAGAGCGACGCGTCCTCATCCCCTATCTCGCCGAGGAACCGGCCGACCTCCTCGATGATCACGTCGGCGCGTCCGTACCAGTGGAAGCTCCCGGAGCCTGATGGGAGAGTCTCCACGAGCCGCGCACCGGCGATATGGTTCGCGAGATACCGACCGTTCTCTGCGGGTCGCGAGTCGTCAGGGTCGCCGAACACGAGCGTCGGAACGTGGACAGAGCGAAGGATCGGGCGGACATCGGTATCGACGAATCTCCAGGTCTCGGCGATCAGCGAACCGGGAGCGACCGACGAGCGCTGGTAACGAGCGAACCAGTCGAGCTCGCGCTCATCCATGCCGCCGCCCTCGTCCCACGCTTCCGCCCAAGCGCGCGAGCCCCAAGCCGTTCGAACGACGTCGCAGATCGCCTCCCATTCCGCGGTCGTGTACATCCACGGGGTCTCATCGGTCTGCTGGAACGTGACCCAGGCGTCGCACAGGATCAAGCCCGCCGCTCGGTCCGGATGAGTGGCTGCGAACATCGGCGCCACCAACCCACATTCCGAGGTAGCGAGGATCGCCGCGCGATCTGAGCCGACCGTGTCCATCACCGTGACGAGGTCATCGGTGAAGGCTTCGATCGGCGGAACGTCCGATGGCGAGAACCGCTCCGAACACCCCCAACCTCGCCGGTCCGTCACGATCACACGGGCCTGCCGTGCAAGCCCCCTGATGAATCGTGCGAGGCGCGGACTCTCCCAATTCACGTCGACGTTCGAGCAATAGCCTTGGTAGTAGATGAGATCGACCGGACCGTCACCAAGCACCTGATAGGCAATCGAGACATCCCCGTTCCACGCGTACTTGGTCTCCGGTCGTTCGTTCATGCGCTCACCACCCGGTAGAGGTGCCAGGTGTCGGGGACGCCCTTCAGCTCGTGCTCGCCTGCGTCTTCGAAGACGAGGCCGGAGCCGGCGACCAGGTCCCTCACCGTCTGAGACACGAGCACTTCGGAGGAACTGGCGAGTGCCCCCACGCGAGCGCCGATGTGCACGGCAACGCCGACCAGATCATCGCCGCGGCGCTCGATCTCCCCGGTATGCAGGCCGGCCCGGATCTCCAACCCGAGCGGTGCCATGGCTGCGGCGATCGCCTGCGCGCACTTCACGCCGCGGGCCGGCCCGTCGAAGGTTGCCAACACTCCGTCACCGGTGTGCTTCACCAGCGTTCCGCGATAGCGACTCAGCATCGCCTTCACGACGTCGTCGTGGCGAGAAAGCAGCTCGCGCCACTTCGCGTCCCCCAGCTCCACGGCTCGCACCGTCGAGTCGACGATGTCGGTGAACATCACGGTCGCGAGCTGCCTCGAGAGCGATGCCTCCTCGTCCCCGATCTCGCCGAGGAACCGGCCGACCTCCTCGATGATGGCGTCGGCGCGTTCGTACCAGTGGAACCCCCCGCCGCCCGATGAGAGCTCCACGAGCCGCGCACCGGCGATGTGGCTCGCGAAGTACAGGCTATGCCTGTAGGTAGCCGTGTGGACGTCGTCGTCATCCGGATCGGCGAACACGAGCGTCGGAACGTGGACCGAAGGAAGGACCGGGCGGAGGTCGGTCTCGAGGAACCTTCGGACTTCGGCTATGTTCGCGCCGGGCCCGATCGATGCCCGCTGCATACGGGTGTACCAGTTGAGCTCGCGCTCGCCTTCGGTCCACTCCTCCTCACCCCATGCGCGCGTCCCCCATGTGTCGTGGAGCAAGTCGCAGACCGTTTCCCATTCCTCAGCGGTGTTCATCGTCGGGGTGTCGTCCGTCCGCTGGAACGTGACCCAGGCATCGCACAGGATCAAGCCGGCTGCTCGATCCGGATGGGTGGCGACGAACAGTGGCGCCACCAATCCACATTCCACCGTGGCGAAGATCGCGGCGCGTTCAGAACCGACCGCATCCATGACCGCGATGAGGTCGTCGGCGAACGCTTCCATCGGCGGGACGTCCGAGGGCGAGAACCGGTCCGAACATCCCATGCCGCGACGGTCCGTCACGATCACGCGGGCGTGGCGTGCGAGCCCGCGCATGAACCGTTCGAGCCGGGGACTCTCCCAGTTCACGTCGATGTTCGAGACATAGCCCTGGTAGTAGACGAGATCGACCGGACCGTCCCCGAACGCCTGATATGCGAGCGCGACGTCACCGTTCCACGCGAACCGCGTCTCCGGCCGTTCGTTCATCGGATCTCCGGGATGCTCACGCTGGGCATCATGCGTCGCCCCTGGTCGCACCGCAAACAGGGACGCGTCGCTGGGGCTACCCGTCTCCGCGTTCGCGTGGCAGGCGCTCCTCGGCGATGGCCTCCACTCGCTCGCGGCTCTGCGGATGCCCGGTAACCGCCTCCAGGAACACCTCTCGTTCGAGCACGAGGAGCTTCATCGGCGTGACCGCCGTGACGGTGGCCGTCCTCGGTACTTCACGGAGCAGCGCGATCTCGCCGACGTGCTCCCCAGCAACCCGATAGATGAGGTGCTCACCGTCGCGGGTCACCTCGGCCTTCCCCTCGACGATCATGTAGAAGCGATCGCCCACCGCCCCTTCGCGGATGAAGACCTCGCCCGCGGGCACGTCGAGTTTCGACACACGGGCCATGATCCGTTCGATCGCGGGCGGCGGCAGCGGGGCGAAGATCGGCAGTCGACGCACGAAGGCGAGCGTCTCGGGGTCGGGCGCTTCCGCCGTCCGATCGATCGACGCGAGCGGGATCCACAGGGCGAGCATCACGAGCGGTGCGAAGACGCCGACCACGATCAGGGCGGCCTTCACCCCGAGCGCCGCGATCAGTCCTGACGCCCCGAGCGAACCGATCGCCAGAGCGAACGCGCCGAGACCCTCGAGGATCCCGAACACCCGCGCGAGCATCTCGTCGGGGGCGATCCGCTGCAACAGCGTCTCCCCTGCCACCCACGCCACGCTCGCGCCGGCACCGGCGACCCCGAACAACACCGGGGCCGTCGCCGCTGCCGGCGCCGCTCCGATCGCGACGATCGGCCCTCCGAAGACGACCGTGCCGCCCCCGAGGGCGGGCACCAGCCGTCGCCGGCCGACGAGTGCGACGGCGAGGGCGGACCCCACCAGACCGCCCAAGCCCGAGGCCGAGCTCAGGAAGCCGGCCCATCCCTGCCCCTTGTCCAGCAGCGAGATCGCAACCGCGACGAACAGGATGTCGAGCGCTCCCCACACCACGATGCCGCCCGACAGCACGAGCACGAGCAGGCCCGCTCGGCGATCCCCGAACAGGAACCGGAACCCGCCGAGGGATCCCTTCACGACGTCACGGGCACTCATCGGCTCGCGCGGTTCGGCATCGCTCGAGGAGATCCGGAGCCGGGAAACGAGCGCGGCGCTGGCCAGCGTCACCACGGCGAATAGAGCGAACACCTGAGCCGGTCCCCACCATGCCAGCAGCAGACCGCCGATGAACGGTCCCACGACGACGCCCGAGTTCTCGACGAAGGAAGAGACGGCGTTCGCTGCGGTGAGCTCCTCGGGACCGTCAGAGACGGTGGGCAGCAGCGCCGCCTGTGTCGGGCGCGTGAAGGTGAGGCTCGCGGCCGCCACCGTCGCGACCACGAGCGTCACCGAGAACGGCGCACCGGCGAACAGGGAGATCGCGACCAGAGCGAGCGCGACCGCTTGCGCCACGTAACTGAAGAACAACACGCGGTCCCGACGGAACCGATCTCCTGCGAACGCACCGAACGGAGCGACCAGTCCCGACGGGATCAGCTGGATGGCAGCGACGACACCCGCAGCGGATGCACCGCCGCGGTCATACGCGTACACGAGGATCGCCACCCACGTCCCGAACTCGGCCATGTTGAAACCGAAGAACGCGAGCTCGATCCGGAGCAGCCGCGGATCGCGAGCGACATGGCTCACGGCCCGCATCCGCTCGTTCATACGCGGAGGATGGCACGTCGATCGGCGACCCTGCTTGCCGAACCTATCGGCTGGCCCACTAATCGTCGGGCTCGTCCGGCAGCCGCTCGTCGATGATCGCTTGCGCTCGTTCGCGGCTCTGCGGGTAGCCGGTCACGGCCTCGAGGAATGGCTCGCGCTCGAGCGTGAGGACCTTCATCGGCGTCACCGCCGTGACGGTCGCCGTCCTCGGCACATCACGAATGAGTGCGATCTCGCCGACGTGATCGCCGACGGTCCGGGTGGTCACGTGCGCGCCGACGCGGGTCACCTGGGCCGTGCCCTCGACGATCATGACGAGACGGTCCCCCACATCACCCTCTCGCATCAGGACCTCACCGGCCGATACATCCACGGCGATCAGATCGGCCAAGATCCGTTCGATCGCGGGTGCCGGCAGCGGCGCGAAGATGGGCATCCGACGGATGAACGCGAGCGTCTCGGCGTCGGGCGCCTTCGCCCGGCGATCGATCGACGAGAGCGGGATCCACAGTGCGAGCATCACCACTGGAGCCACCACCCCCGCCACGACGAGGCCGGTCTTGACCCCGAAGACCGCGATCAGGGCGGAGGCTCCGAGCGACCCGATCGCCCCGGCGAACGACCCCATCCCTTCGAGGATGCCGAAGACGCGGCCGAGCATCTCGTCGGGAGCGATCCGCTGCAACAGCGTGCTCCCGGCCACCCACGCGATGCTGCCTCCGGCACCGGCCACCCCGAACAGTGCGGGGGCGCTGGCCGCCGCCGGCGCCATCCCGATGATCGCCACCGGTGCCCCCGAAACCAACGTCCCAGCGGCGAGCGCAGGGACCAGTCGGCGCCGGCCGACCAGGGCGACGGCGAGCATCGCTCCGACGAGTCCTCCGAGGCCGGAGGCCGAGCTCAAGAAGCCCGCCCAGCCCTCTCCCTTCCCCAGCAGATCGATCGCCACCGCGACGAAGAGCACGTCGAGCGCGCCCATCATGACGAGGCCGCCCGACAAGATGAAGATGAGCAGGCTGGCGTGGCGCTCCTTCCACAGGAACCGGAATCCACCGACGGACTCCCGCAGCACGCCGCGAGCATCCATGCGCGCTTTCGGCTCGGCGTCCTTGGCCGAGATCCCGAGATCCGCAACGAGCAGGGCCTCGATGAACGTCACGATCGAGAAGAACGCGAACACCTGGGCCGGTCCCCAACGCGCGAGGAGGATACCGGCGATGAGCGGTCCGACGACGACGCCGGCGCTCTCGGAGAACGCCGACACCGCGTTGCCCGCGGTCAGCTCCACCGGGTTCTCCGAGACGGTCGGCAGGAGCGCCGCCTGCGTCGGTCTCGTGAACGTGAGGCTCGCCGAGGCGAGCGTCGCGAACGTGAGGATCACTGCGAACGAATCGGCGGCGAACAGCGCGACGGCGACGCTCCCGAGCGTGACCCCCTGTGCCAGGTAGCTGACGAACAGCACCCGGTCGCGACGGAACCGATCGGCCGCGAAGGCCCCGAACGGAGCGACCAAGCCCGACGGCACGAGCTGGATCGTCGCGACGACCCCCGCCGCGGTGGCTCCTCCCCGCTGATACGCATAGACGAGGATCGCGACCCAGGTCCCGTACTCGGCCATGTTGAATCCGAAGAACGCCAGCTGGATCCGCAGCATCCGGGGGTCCCTGACGACCTCCCCCACCGAGCGGATCTGCTCCTTCATGCGGCCAGGATGGACCACACGCCGTGCGCCCGCTTGCAGCGTCCCGCCGCGTGGCCCCAAGATGCGTCGCATGGACGCGCCCGAAACCAAGTACGCGACGGCCGCCGACGGCGTCTCGATCGCGTATCACACGGTCGGCGACGGACCGATCGACCTCCTGTGGCTGCACGCGTTCATGGGCGGCCTCGAGGTGCTCTGGGAACACGAAGTCATGCGCTCGATCACCAACAAGCTCACGACGTTCGCCCGAGTGATCCGGCACGACATGCGAGCCACCGGCCTTTCGAGCAGAGCTGCGGCGTTGCCGAACCTGGAGACGCAGGTGCAGGACGCGGTCGCCGTCCTCGACGCGGTCGGCTCACGCTCCACGGTGATCTTCGGCGCGGGACCGGGGGCGCATGCCGCGTCGCTCTTCGCGGCAACCTATCCCGACCGCACCCGGGCGCTCGTTCTCTGGGACTTCTACGTGTGGGCTGGGGACGCGTTCCAGCCGAGCGATCTGGATCTGTTGGGCCGAACGTGGGGGACCGAGGCGTCGGCCGCTGCCGCCATGGCGCGGGTGGCGCCGTCGATGATCGCGGACCGCGGGTTCCTCCGATGGTACGCGAAGGTCCAGCGTCATTTCGTCCCCCCGGACGTCGCCGCCGACCTCATCCGCAGCGCGATGGAGACCGACATCCGCCCGGTGCTGCCGGCGATCCACGTGCCGACCTTAGTCCTGGCGAGGCGGTGGCCGGGACATGAAGACGATCGCCGGGTCGGCGAGATGGTCGAGGGTTCGACGTTCATCTTGCTGGAGGGCGAAGATCGGGCGACGTTCGCCGGCCGACAGGACGACCTGGTCGACGCGATCCGCGACTTCGTAGGCGCCGAGCCGGGCACGGCGCCGTCCCACACACTCCTGCGCGCGGTGCTGTTCACGGACATCGTCGGATCGACGCAGCATCTGGCGCGCATCGGCGACCAGGCGTGGCGCGAGTTGATCGTGCTCCACGATGACCGGTCGCGGCGTGCGATCGAACGACACGGCGGCCGCTTGGTGAAGAGCACCGGGGACGGCGTCCTGGCGACGTTCGAAGGACCGGCGCAGGCGGTCCGCTGCGCACGGGCCATCGCCGATGCGCTCGAGGAAGCCGGGCTCGAGATCCGCGCCGGCGTCCACGTGGGCGAGATCGAGACGGTGGGAGACGACGTGACGGGCGTGACGGTGAACGTCGCGGCCAGGGTCGCCGCACTCGCCGGTCCCTCGGAGATCCTGGTCTCCGCCACGGTGAAGGACCTCACGCCGGGGTCGGGCTTGCTCTTCGAGGACGCCGGCGAGCATGAGTTGAAGGGTGTCCCGGACCGCTGGCACCTGTTCCGGGTGGTGGACGCGTGATCGAGGCGTACTGCTTCCCGCTGTCGGTCGCGTCGGGCGACCCCGTGTCGCTCCACCTTTCGGGTGATGTCGGCACCAGCCAGGTCTCGATCGCGAGGGACGGGCATGAGCCCGACCTCGTCGCGCGCATCGACGACGTGAGGATCGAGCGCCGTCCCACTCCTGACGATGCCAGCGCCGGTGGCTGCGGCTGGCCGGTCACGATCGAGATCCCCACGGACGGTTGGCGTTCCGGGTACTACGCCGTGACGGTCACGGCCCGAGACGAGCGAGCCGATGCCTGCGTCGTGGTTCGTCCGGGAGCCGACGATCCCGCGCCGGTCCTGCTCGTGCTCGCCACCTCGACCTGGAACGCCTACAACGACTGGGGCGGACCGTCGCTCTACACCGGCGGGACACGCGTGTCGTTCGAGCGGCCGTTCGCGAGGGGGTTCCTGGTGAAGCCGGAGCCGATCGGCCGGATGATGCAGACGGCGCCCGATCGCGAGGCGATGGGCTACCGCAACTGGGCGCGGCCGCTCGGTCTTTCCGACTGGAGCGGCGGAGCCGGTTGGTGGAACTGGGAGCGGCCGTTCCTGCGATGGGCGGAGGCCAACGGCTACCGCGTAGATATCGCCACGTCCTACGACCTCGAGGCCCACCCCGAGGTGCTCGAGGGACGCCGGCTGAGCTTGCACGTGGGTCACGACGAGTACTGGTCGTGGGCGATGCGTGACACCCTCGACGCGTTCGTCGCGGGTGGCGGCAACGCCGCGATCTTCAGCGGGAACACCAGCTTCTGGCAGATCCGGTTCGAGGACGATGGTCGTGCCCAGACCTGCTTCAAGTACCGAGCGGACCCGGAGGACCCCGTGCTGGGGACCGCCGACGAACGGTTCCTGTCGGGCGTCTGGTCGGATCGGCGCGTCGCCCGACCCGAGACCTCGACGATCGGCCTCACGTTCACGCGCGGCGGCTACTCCCGATACGGGCTGGGTGCGCCGCGTGCATCCGGTGGCTACTTGGTCGCCCGGCCCGACCACTGGGCGTTCGCCGGCACCGACCTTCGATCCGGGGATACGTTCGGCGAGCGCGATGCGATCGTGGCGTACGAGGTCGACGGCTGCGCTTACACCGTTCGCGACGGGCTGCCCGAACCCACGCACGAGGATGGCTCCCCCGAGAGCCTCCAGATCCTCGCCACGGCACCGGCACGGCTCTGGTCGCAGGAAGAGCAGCCGACCCGCTACGCGCACGAGCCCGGAGAGCTGGAACACGTCGCGACCGCGCTCTTCGGCGACGCGTCGCCCGAGCACACGGCGAACGTCGCCGACAACCACGCGGTCATGGCCACGTTCTCGTCACCCGGCGGAGGCACGGTCTTCAACGCCGGCGTGATCGACTGGACCTTCGGCCTGAAGCACGGCGATCCGACGGTGGAGCGGATCACCCGGAACGTCCTGGATCGACTGTCCACATGATGGCGCCGTCGCTTGCCGTGCGGAGCCGAACCGTCGGAGGATACGGACCGTGAGACCCGATACCCGGTACGCGACGACCGAGGACGGCACGCACATCGCCTATCAGGTCTTGGGCGATGGGCCGGTCGACATCGTCGCCGTACCTGGCTGGATCTCCAACGTGGAGTTCGCGTGGGAGCATCCGTGGCCGGCCGCGTACCTCCGGCGCCTGTCCACGTTCTCCCGCTTGATCATGTTCGACAAACGCGGCACCGGGCTCTCGGACCGGGTGCCCGACGATCGACCTCCCTCCCTCGAGACCCGCATGGACGACGTCCGCGCCGTGATGGACGCGGCCAGCTCCGAACGGGCGGTGATCTACGGCGTCTCCGAGGGCGGGCCGATGTCCATCCTGTTCGCCGCCACGTATCCGGAGCGGACCATAGCGCTCGTCGTCTACGGTTCGACGCCGCGCGACGCGTGGGCCCCCGACTACCCGTGGGGATACACCGAGGAGGAGATGCGGAAGGACATGGACGAGGTCCAGCAGGGCTGGGGAACGATCGAGAGCACGGAGACGCTGCTCCGCGAGTGGGGCGGTCCGAGCGTCGCCGACGACGAGACGTTCGTGTCGTGGCTCGCGACGTATTCGCGCGTCTCCGCGAGCCCCGGGGCGGCGAACGCGCTCAGCTTGATGAACTTCGAGATCGACGTGCGGCACGTACTCCCGGCGATCGCCGTTCCCACCCTGGTCCTGAACCGCGAGGGTGACGGACCCGAGGTCGGGCGTTACATGGCGGAACGCATCCCCGGTGCCACGTTCGCCGAGCTCCCCGGAGCCGACCACATCCCGTGGATCGGCAACCAGGAGGACATCCTGGGAGCGATCGCGCGGTTCGTCGATGACGTGCGCGAGGAACAGGCCGAGCTCGATCGCGTTCTCGCCACCGTGATGTTCACCGATATCGTCGGCTCGACGGAGAAGGCGGCCGAGCTCGGCGATCGCGCTTGGCGGCGGCTGATCGAGACCCATCACGAGCGGGTGCGTGGCCAACTCACGCGGTATCGGGGTCGCGAGGTGGACACCGCCGGCGACGGGTTCTTCGCCACGTTCGATGGACCTGCGCGTGCGATCCGATGCGCCCGCGCGGTGGGCGATTCCGTCCGCGACCTCGGCATCGAGGTGCGCGCCGGCCTCCATACCGGCGAGTGCGAGCTGATCGGTGACAAGGTCGGCGGCATCGCGGTCCATATCGGGGCCCGTGTCGCGGCAGCGGCTGATGCGGGAGAGGTCCTCGTGTCCAGCACGGTCAAGGATCTCGTCGCGGGTTCCGGCTTGCGGTTCACCGATCGCGGTGTCCACGCCCTGAAGGGCGTGCCCGAGCCCTGGCACCTGTATGCGGTAGCGGCCAACTAGTCCGGTGTGGACTAGATAGGAACCGATGCGGATCCGAGGGACGATCGCCGGCGCGACCGCGATCGCCTTCGCCTTGGTCGGGGTCGCTCTGTCATCTCCCCAACCCGTCGCCGCGTCGGAACCCGATCGCGCGAGCGTGCGAGCTCGTGCCGGCATCATGAACCTGGATCACCTGATCTTCATCGTGCAGGAGAACCGTTCGTTCGACTCGTACTTCGGGACGTTCCCGGGGGCCGACGGTCTGCGACGGACGCCGAGCGGCGGGTTCAAGGCCTGCGTGCCAGACCGACGCGCCGGCCACTGTCAACATCCGTACCACGACCGGAACGCATTCGATCAAGGTGGCCCGCATAACGAGGCCGCATCGCACATCACGGTGGACGGGGGTCGCATGGACGGCGCGATCCGCGCGCTGCAGTCGATCCCCACCTCCTGCCAGGTTCATCCCCGGCGAGCATGCCGGAAGGCGGTCCGGGGGCCGGCGGGCCAGCCGGACGTCATGGGCTACCACACCGGCCGGGAGCTGAAGAACTACTGGGCATACGCGAAGACGTTCGGCCTCCAGGATCATCTGTTCGCGCCCTCGGACTCCTGGACGCTTCCCTCACATCTGTATCTGGTCTCAGCGTGGTCGGCGACCTGTCCGCGGCCGACGGATCCGATGAGCTGCCGATCCGACCTGAAGCTTCCCGGACACAACGTCGCCCGCAACGGCAAGACCTGGACGCCGGCCGAGGGCGCGCCGCGCCCGTACGCGTGGGCCGACATCACCTGGTTGCTGTCGAACGCCGGTGTGAGCTGGGGCTACTACGTCGGACGCGGTACCTGCGTGCTGCCACCGTGCCAGCCGCGCCAGCCACCCAACACGAACCCGATCCAGAACCCGCTGCCGGGGTTCCGGACGGTGAAGGCAACGGACGGGTTCGCGAACATCCAGCAACACGCCCGGTTCTTCGAGGCCGCACGGACGGGGCGGCTCCCCTCCGTATCGTGGGTCATGGCCTCGTACGGCAGCAGCGAGCACCCACCCGACTCGATCTGGAACGGCCAGGCCTGGGTGACGAGCGTCGTGAACGCGGTGATGAGCGGCCCAGAGGACCAATGGCTCCACACCGCGATCTTCGTGACGTGGGACGACTGGGGCGGCTTCTACGACCATGTCCCGCCGATCCACATCGATCCGAACGGCTACGGGATCCGGGTGCCGGGCATCGTGATCAGTCCGTGGGTGCGCCCCGGGCTGATCGATCACCAGACGCTGTCGTTCGACGCGTACCTCAAGTTGATCGAGGACCGCTTCTTGGACGGGGAGCGGCTGGATCCACGCACCGACGGTTGGCCCGACGCCCGCCCAACCATCCGAGAGGACGTGGCAAGGCTCGGGGATCTCGCGACGGAGTTCGACTTCACGCAGACGCCGATCCCGCCGATGATCCTGGACCCCTGGCCGCCGGGGACGAGCCCTCAGCGACACCCCGTGCCGTGGAGCGGCGGATGAGCCGCCGTCAACCGGTCGCCAGTTGGACGAAGGCCAGGAACGCCAGCGAGGAATAGTCGTTGGCTGGCTCCACGGTGGCCCACGACGCGACGCGATCGACGTAGCGCCACCCGTCCTGATCGAACGGACGGAACGGGTTCTTCCCGTCCGGCGGACACGGCGGAGCCTCGTTCGGACCGAAGAAGCCGGTCGGGATGTAGCCGGATGGACCGTCCACGGCGCCGCCGAGCAAGATATCGCCGGTCCCGTCGAGCGACCCCACCAGGTTCGCCACCTGATGTTGCGGACAGTCGGGGAACCGTGACCCTGCACCGATCACGAACGACGACCCCCAGGCGTTCGCCCCTAAAGACCAACCCACCTCCGCGTCCATGAGCGAGGCATACCGATCGGTACCGGTGATCTGGTCGTACCAGTTGGCCTCTGCCACCAAGCCCATCGCGTGGGGCGACGGATCGCCGTGACCTGATCCGAAGCTGAACGGATCGCCCGCGGCCGCCTCGGCCGCACCGTCCAGCTGCACCCGGAGGCCCGCTAGCAGGTCGTCGGCCGTGACCGCCAGCGGGGGATCCCCTGCCGCCACGATCGAACGATAGAGCTCCGCTTGGGCGAGGCCGCTCACGTCGTACAGGTTGAACGTGTCGTGCTGTTCGACGGACTGGTGAAGGTACGCGTCCGCCCAGTGGGCGGCCGACGTCAGGTAGAACGCGGGATCGGTGTGCGCCAGCCCGCTCGGAAGGGTGGTCGCGTCGCGGAGCGCAAGATGCAGCTCGACCGCTCCCAGCTCCAGGTCGTCACGCCACATCGGACCCTCGGGGTAGTAACCGCTCGGGGCGGTCGTGTGGTTCGACGTGTGCTTCGTCTTCGCGAGGTCGAACACGCCCTCCCCGGCGCGCAAACACCGGGCGGCGAGCTTCGGAGCCGATCCCTGGAACACCTGGGAACACAGACCGAACGCGGCCGCCATCCTCCCGGCGATCGACGGCGGCACCAGCGTCCCGGGAGGGCCGACGCGGAACACCGGGCGGTGCGACAAGTAGCGGTTCGTCCGGCCGGTCAGACCGTCGTCCACCTCAGGGAGCCGCCACGTGTCGTGATCCGAGGTGTAGCCGAGGCCCGTGTTGCCCATCCCGACCTGGTAGTAGAGGATCTTGCGCTTGCCGTCCCACTGCTTCAGCAGCCAGTCGAGACCGAACTTCGCCTCGCTCGAGAAGTCGGGACCGCCGTTCGCGAACAACGACGGATCGTCGCGCAGCGCTTCCTGCATCACCGTCAAGACGAACGCCGTCGTGTGCGCGAACTTGAGGTAGTCGCCCGCGTCGAACCAGCCACCCTCGGTGTCGGTCCGATCCCCCGTCGGGACGAGATCGTGAACGAGGAAGCCGTTGTGGTAGTCGGGCGTCTCGTAGACCTTCGCGTTCGCGTCGTTCAGATGACTGGGTTCCCGCTGCAGTATCGAGGGGTCGACATCGGCGCCGTCGCGTTGTGCCAGGAAGTAGAAGAGCGAGTTGGCGATCAACGGCGCGTACAGGGCAGACCCCGTCCCCACCTGGAACGCCGGCGACGTCGCCCCCGCGGCTTCCAAGGTGTAGACACCCGGGGAGTCGAAGGCGTCCAGATCGATCTCGTTCACGTGACCGTACCGGTCGTTCCAGCTGCCGCGGTCGGCTCCGATCGTCGCCGCTGAACACGACGGCACCGCCGTCGCCCACGACGTCGAACGATCCGCCGGCATGGTCGGCGGTCGAGAGGAGGAAGGCCTGCTTCGCCCGGCCGATGACGTACCCGACTTGGTTCACCCGGATGTAGGCCTTCGCGCTGGCTCCACCGGAGACCATCGTGGTGATCGGCACCAACGAGCAGCACGGCCAGGACGATCGCGAGTCGTCGAACGAGCAGAGGCACCTACCGTCCCCTTCCTATACTTGGTCGATGCCCAAACGGTTCCAGATCCGCCCGCCGGGCCTCAAGCCCACCACGAAGGTCGGCACGATCGGACCTTATCGCGGCCGGCTGGGGCTCGCATGGGTCATCGCGCCCATCGTCGCGGGCCTGGTGATCGTCGTCGCGGCGTACTTCGCGCTGTACCACTGATGCGCTGGGACGCCTTCGCGGCCGCCTGTCCTGAGATCGCAACCCTCGCCGAGGAGCGCTTCCGCCGAGACGAGCTGATGGTGCTCGGCACGCTCCGAGCCGACGGATCTCCCCGGATCAGCCCGTGCGAGGTCGACCTGGTCGACGGACGCCTGTGCTTCGGGATGATGTGGAAGAGCCACAAGGCGCTCGACCTGCAGCGTGACCCGCGCCTGACGGCGCACAGCGTTCCGGAGGGCAGGTTGAACCCGGGTGGGGACATCAAGCTGACGGGTCGTGCGATCGAGGAACTCGAGTCCGCGTTCCGCGAGCGCTACCGCGAAGCCCTGCGCAGGAGGATCGATTGGGCTCCGAGCGAGCCACACTTCCATCTGTTCTCGCTCGACATCGAGGCCGCGGCCTTCCTGAAGTTCGGCGAGGGAACGAGCCACGCACTCACGTGGACGGAGCGGGAAGGACTGCGGCGCACCGAGATCCCGGACCCCGAGTGAACGGGAGCGGGCTCAGCCGACCTTCTTGAGCGGGGCGTAGGCGAGCAGCACCCGCTTCTCCCCCACGTCGGAGAACGTGATCGTCGCCTCGGCGTCGTCGCCCATGCCGCTGACCGTAAGGACCACGCCCTCGCCCCAGCGGTCGTGGACCACGGTGTCGCCCGCATCGATCGCGATCGAGGGATGCTTCGCCACGCCGGCCGGCTTCGGCGGCGTCCAGCCTTCGGTGACGTCGACCCGACCCTCCGCACCCGGCAGCCCGATCACCGAATGCCCTCCACCACTACGGAGCTCACGGGTGGTCCGCGCAGCCGGACGACCGTCGCGCCGCGGGCGCGATCGCGATTCGTGCTCCTTCAGCTCCATCAGATGTTGCGGGAGCTCGTTCAGGAACCGCGAGGCGGGGTTGTACTGGGTCTGGCCGAACAACGTCCGGCTCCACGCGTGGCAGAGATACAGCCGCTTCTGCGCGCGCGTGATCCCCACGTAGGCGAGGCGCCGTTCTTCCTCGAGCGCCGCGGTGTCGGTCATCGACCGATAGTGCGGGAAGATCCCGTCCTCCATGCCCACCATGAACACCACGGGGAACTCCAGCCCTTTCGCGATGTGGAGCGTCATCAACGTGATCACGGATTCGTCCTCGTCGTACTCGTCCTGGTCGCCCACGAGCGAAACCTGCTCCAGGAACCCGGCGAGCTCGGTGTCGGGCTCTCGCGCGAGGATCTCCGCCGCCACGCCGGCCAGCTCCTGCAGGTTCTCGATCCGGCCCTGCGCCTCGACCGTGCGATCCTCTTCGAGCTCGCTCAGGTACCCCGACTCCTGTCCCGCGAACTCCACCATCCGAGCGGGACCGGCGCCGTCGTCCAGATGCCGTTGGAGCGCGTCCATCACCTGGACGAACCCGAACACCGCGCCCTTCGCCCGGGATTGCAGCGTCGCGATCTCGTCGACACGCCGACATGCGTCGATCACCGAGATCTCCTCGTCGCGCGCGTACGCCTCGAGCGTGGCCACCGTGGCGTCCCCGATCCCACGCTTGGGCATGTTCACCACCCGCCGGAACGAGATCACGTCCTGCGGGTTCAGGAGCAGCCGGAGGTACCCGAGGACGTCCTTGATCTCTCGTCGTTGGTAGAAGCGAACCCCGCCGAACACCCGGTACGGACTGCCCACGCGCATGAGCACGTCCTCGATCACCCGCGACTGCGCGTTCGTGCGGTAGAAGATCGCGACGTCGCGGTACCGGAAGCCCTCGCTCTCGCGGAGACGCTCGATCTCATCGGCCAGGAAGAACGCCTCGTCGTGCTCGTCTTCCGCGCGGTACTGGACCGTGAGCTCGCCGTTGCCGGCCTCCGTCCACAGGCTCTTCGGCTTGCGCTGGACGTTGTGTTCGATCAGCGCGTTCGCGATCTCCAGGATGTTCTGCGTGGAACGGTAGTTCTGCTCCATCAGGAACACGGCGGCATCGGGGTAGTCGCGCTCGAAGTCCATGATGTTCTTGATCGTGGCGCCGCGCCAGGAGTAGACGCCTTGGTCGGCATCGCCTACGACGCATACGTTCCGGTACTTCGCGGCCAGCTGGTTGACCAAGCGGTACTGCGCGCGGTTCGTGTCTTGGTACTCGTCGACGAGGATGTAGCGGAACCGCTCCTGGTAGTGCTGAAGCACTTCGGGATGATCGTCGAACAGGCGCACCGTCTCGCTGATCAGGTCGTCGAAGTCCAGTGCCCCGGCCGCGCGCTTCCGCCGTTCGTACTCGGTGTAGACGCGAGCGATCGTCTCCTCGTAGAAGTTGTCGGCGTTGCGTGCGTAGTCGTCCGCCGACTGCACCTGGTCCTTCGCCCGGCCGATCCCCGCGGCCATCGCTTTCGGCGGGAACCGTTTCGGATCGAGGTCCAGGTCTCTGAGGATGCCGCCGATCAGCCGCTCGGTGTCGCCGTCGTCATAGATCGTGAAGCTGCTCGGGATGCCCAGATGCGTGTGTTCACGTCGCAGGATCCGCGAGCAGGTCGAGTGGAACGTGAGGATCCACATCCCCTTCGCCACTCGGCCGCCGAGCAGCCCTTCGACGCGGTCGGCCATCTCGCGCGCAGCCTTGTTCGTGAAGGTGATCGCCAGGATCGAGCCCGGCGAGACACCCTGCTCCCTGATCAGGTAGGCGATCCGATGCGTGAGGGCGCGCGTCTTGCCCGACCCGGCCCCCGCGACGATCAGGACGGGCCCCTCCGTATGGAGGACGGCCTCGGTCTGGATGTCGTTCAGGCCGTCGAGCAGGGGGGATACGACGGCGTCCACGTCTGGATTGTAGGGGTCGTATGGGACCCCGAACTCTGCGGCACCTCTCGGCCGACTCCCATGGATCCCTCAGGGGCGAGCGATCAGATAGGGGATGACGACGCAGAGAATGGAGGTGAACGGACATGAGATCACGACTCAAACAGGGCCTCGCGGCGATCACGCTCACCGGCATCCTCGTCGGCGGGAGTGCGGTGGCGGCGCACGCCGCTTCCAGCTCCCCGTCCAAGTCCTCGTCGGCGTCATCCTCCGCGAAGGCGTCCTCGACGAAGACCGGCACGCACACGTGCCCGAACGACTAGCCGAACCACGGAAGGCGGCGCGGCTCCCGCTCGACGGGGAGCCGCGCCGCGATGTCGCCGGGCAGCGAGGTTCCCCGTGTCGGGCGCGGTACGCTGGTTCATCGTGGCCTCCGACACCGCCCTACCCCAGGTGGAGCGTGCTCCGCGCGTCCGCAAACCGCTCAGCGCCTTGATCCTGAAGTGGTTCGGCGTCGCCTGTCTGATGGCCGCGGCGACGATCGGCGGCTACATCGGCTGGCTGCTCTGGGGCACCGGTCTCACGACCACGGCCGCGCAACACGACCTCCGTCAGGGATTCCAGCACGTGGTCAACACGAAACCCGTCACCCAGGCCCCCCAGCCGGGGTCGGCCGGACTCCCTCTCCGCGGTTCCGCTTACGGTGAGCTGATCATCCCGCGGATCGATTTCGACATGATCGTGGTGCAGGGCACCGACGAGGAGTCGCTCAAGAAGGGGCCCGGCCACTATCCGGATACCGCCGACCCGTGGGACGCGACCGGCCGGGTGGGGATCGCCGGACACCGCACCACGTACCTCCACCCGTTCTACAACCTGAACGAGATGCAGCCCGGCGACCCGCTCTCCTTGCGCACGGAGTACGGCACGTTCGACTACGTCGTGACCCGGGTATTCGTCGTCCCGGAGACGGGATCAGGGGTCGTGCTCACGCAGACCCCGGAGCCGACGCTCGTCCTCACCACGTGCAACCCGCGCTACTCGTCCAGCCAGCGGTTGATCGTGATCGCCGACCGCGTCGGCTGAGCGGTCGGCGGCCGGCCTATGAGCAGCCGCTGGCTTCGAGCGTGAGCAGCCGCGACGCCAGGTTCGCCTGAACCGCGGCATACGCCGGATGGTCCGCGCGGTTCGTGAGCTCATAGGGATCGGCCGGTCCACGCGCTCCGGTCAGATCGTAGAGCTCCTTCTCTCCGGTGGTGAACTCGACGTAGAGGTAGTTCTTCGTGTGGATGCCCCAGTAGCCGGGCATGGGATACAGATCGTCGATCGCATGCAGCAGGACCCCACGTCTCCAGGGGACCTGCTTCCCCTGGATCAGCGGCACCAGGCTCCGGCCGTCGACGCAGCTCGCCGGTTCGGTACCGGCGAGCGCGGCGAGGGTGGGAGCGATATCCACGGAGCTCACCAACGAGTGATCCGTGCGCGAGGCCACCCCCGGGTAGCGGATCAGGAGCGGGGTCCGGGTGCACTCCTCGTACTCACACTTCTTCGTCTTCCAACGGTGTTCGCCGAACGCCAACCCGTTGTCGCTCATGAAGATGAACACGGTGTTGTCCAGCTCGCCTTCCGCCTGGAGCTCCTGGAAGATGTCGCGGACCGCGTCGTCGGCCGCGAGCAACGACTCGAACTGGTGCTGCCGGTTGAGATCTTGCTGTTGGATCAGCGCGGGCCCCATGAGTCCCAGCCGCTGCACCCACGCGGGCTTGTCCGAGACGTCCGCCTCGTTGAAATCCGGCCACCGCGTCGGCTTCATCCCCGCGAACGCGCCGATGTCGCGGGGTGCCGGGGTGTAGGGATCGTGCCCCGCCTTCGGCGCCGCGTACAAGAAGAAGGGTCGGTCCTTCGGTGCCGTGGCGATGAAGTCGACCGCCTTGCGAGCCAGAACGTCCGTAGAGTAGTCGGCCGGAGTCGAGCCGTAGTGGACGAGCGTCCCGTCCTCATCGTTGGTGTAGTTGTAGTAGTCGTTGAAGTTCGCCACCCAACGATCCCAACCGGGCGGCGTGTAGAACGGCGAGCCGAACGGGTACTTGTTGATGTACTTGCCGATCAGACCCGTGTAGTAGCCGGCGCCATGCAGCCACGTCGCGATCGTCGACGATTCGAACGTTCGCAAGGCCGCACCCTGCCCGTTGGTCTCCACTCCGGTGTGGTGCGAGTAGAGCCCGGTGAACAGCGTCGCCCGCGTCGGGCAACAGATCGGCGTGTTGAGGAACGCCTGATCGAACGAGATCCAGTGATCGGCGGGGTTCGCCAGACGAGAGCTGAGGTAGGGCATCGCGGTTGGGACGTGCTGGATCGCCTCGATCGTCTGATCGTCCGTCAGGAAGAAGACGATGTTGGGTTTCACGAGCGGCGCCCCGACGGCCGGATCAGGAGGGGTCGCCACGACGAGCGTGACGAGCAGCGCGAACGCCGCGAGCGATGTGCGTGCGCGACCCGTCATGGATGTCAACGTACGAGCCTCTCCGCGGGCAACCCTAGGCTATCGAGGCGCGGAACGCGTCCCGCAGCGCCGAGACACGCACCCGATGCTCCACCTCGTGGTCGATCAGGTGGAACACGACCCAGTCGGCGGCGACATCGTTCCGCTCGCGCACGCGCACCAGGTGGTAGTCCTCGGCCGTCATCGATCGGAACCCGTCGAGGACGATCGAGCGCACCGTCGCGAGCCGGTCGAGGTGCTCGGCGATCGTCTCGCCGAGCACGGGGGTGAGCCGCCCATCATCCTCCCGGTCTTCGTACGGGAACAGCTCGTGGGAGATGTCACCCTCACGGTCGAGCACGTCGGTGAAGAGCCAATCGATCTCGATGAGCGCGACGTGATACAGGACGGTCCCGAGCGTGTCACCGCCGTCCCCGGGATCCTGGTCGACCGCGGCATCGGGGATATCGGCCAGCACGGCGAGCGTGTCGCGCCTGACCTCCTCGAACGCCGCGAGCCAGCGCCCGATCTCGGGGTCGTCGGCGACCGGGTCGAGCACCAGCCGATCTCGATCCATCACGTCACTCCCACTCGATCGTGCCGGGAGGTTTCGACGTGATGTCGTACGCCACCCGGTTCACCCCTGGCACCTCTCGGACGATCCGGGAGGAGATCCGGTCGAGCAGGTCGTGGGGCAGTCGCGCCCAATCCGCGGTCATCGCATCCTCGCTGGTCACGACCCGGAGGATCACGGGGTGCTCGTAGGTCCGTCCGTCGCCCATCACTCCGACGGACTGCACGTCGGCGAGCAACACGACGAACGCCTGCCATGTGTCCCGCTCCAAACCGGCGCGGCGGATCTCGTCGCGGACGATCCGGTCCGCGCCGCGGAGCATCGACAGCCGGTCGGTCGTCACCTCGCCGACGATCCGGACCGCGAGACCGGGACCCGGGAACGGCTGCCTCCACACGATCTCCTCGGGGAGACCCAGCTCGGCGCCGACCTCGCGGACCTCGTCCTTGAACAGGTCGCGGAGCGGCTCGATCAGCTCGAGCTCCATGTCCTCCGGCAGACCGCCCACGTTGTGATGGCTCTTGATGTTCGCGGCCGTCGAGGAGCCCGACTCGATCACATCCGGGTATAGCGTGCCCTGCACCAGGTAGCGCGCACCCTCGTGCTCACGCGCAACCTCCTCGAAGACGCGGATGAACTCCTCGCCGATCGCCTTGCGCTTGCGCTCCGGATCGGTGACCCCCGCCAGCTTCGCCAGGAACCGGTCCGCCGCCTTCACGTGCACGAGCGGCACCTGGAAATGCCGCCCGAACGTCTCCTCGACCTGTTCGGGTTCGTCCTCCCGGTTCAGCCCGTGATCGACGAATACGCAGGTCAGCTGCGCGCCGATCGCGCGATGGACCAGCAACGCCGCGACGGACGAGTCGACGCCGCCGGAGAGCGCGCACAACACCTCAGCGTCGCCCACCTGGTCGCGGATCTGCGTGACGGCCCGGTCGATCACGTTGGTCGGCGTCCACTCCGGCAGCAGACGGCAGCCCTCGTAGAGGAACCGTTTCATCACGGCCACGCCCTTAGGCGTGTGACTGACCTCCGGATGGAACTGCACGGCGTAGAGGCCGCGCTCGGGATCTTCCATCGCGGCGATCGGGATCGTGTCGGTGTGCCCGTTCACCCGGAACCCCTCGGGAGCCGTCACGACCGCATCTCCATGGCTCATCCACACCGACTCGGTGGCGTCCATGTCCGCGAGGAGCATGCCCGGCTGGTCGACCAGGAGCGTCGTACGTCCGTATTCGCGTTGGCCCGTCGCGGCCACTTCACCGCCGAGCACCTGCGCCATCAGCTGATGCCCGTAACAGATCCCGAGCACCGGCACGCCCAGGTCGAAGATCCGCGGGTCGACCTGCGGCGCACCGGGTTCGTAGACGGAGGCCGGACCACCCGAGAGGATGATGCCGGCCGGGCGCAATGCGCGGAGGTCGCCGATCTGGGCGTCGTGCGCGACGATCTCGGAGTAGACGTGGCACTCGCGTACACGGCGGGCGATCAGCTGCGCGTACTGCGCCCCCAGGTCGACGACCAGGACGGGGCGTGGCGCGTGATCCGCGGCGTTCCTCAGTGGCCCATCCCCACGCGCTGTTGGGTCTGGTACGTCTTGCCCTCGGTCTTGATCGCCGGCGCGATCACGAGCTCGGCCTTCTGGAACTCCTTGACGTTCGCATAGCCGGTGGTGGCCATGCTCGTGGCGAGCGCGCCGAAGAGGTTGAACGTGCCGTCGTTCTCGTGGGCGGGACCGATGAGGATCTCCTCGAGCGACGCGACCTGCTGCGTCTTCACGCGCGCGCCCCGAGGCAGCGAAGGATGGAACGTCGCCATCCCCCAGTGGTATCCCTTGCCCGGCGCCTCATAGGCCCGCGTGAGCGGCGAACCCATCATCACGGCGTCCGCTCCGCAGGCGATCGCCTTCGCGATGTCGCCCCCGGTCCGCAGGCCGCCGTCGGCGATCACCTGGCAGTAGCGACCGGTCTCGTGCTGATGCTCGCGGCGGGCGGCGGCTGCGTCCGCGATCGCCGTCGCTTGCGGCACGCCGACCCCGATCACGCCGCGGGTCGTGCACGCGTTGCCCGGACCCACGCCGACCAGCACGCCGACCGCGCCGGTCCGCATCAGGTGCAGCGCCGTCGAATACGAAGCGCACCCTCCGACGATCACCGGCAGATCGAACGTGGCGATGAACTGCTTGAGGTTCAACGGCTCGGTCCGCGTGGAGACGTGTTCCGCGGAGACGACCGTCCCCTGGATCACCAGGATGTCGAGCTCCGCCTCGAGCACGAGCGGCGCGTACTCGGTGACCCGTTGAGGTGTGAGCGAGGCGCTCGAGATCACACCGCCTTCCTTGATCTCACGGATCCGCTGGACGATCAGCTCGGGCTTGACCGGCTCCCGGTACAGATCCTGCATGCGCCGCGTGGCCTTCTCGTCCGGGAGCGACGCGATCTCCTCGAAGATCGGCTCTGGATCCTCGTACCGGGTCTGGAGCCCCTCGAGGTTCAAGCAGGCCAGACCGCCCAGGCGGCCGATCTCGATCGCGGTCGCCGGCGATACCGAGGCGTCCATCGCCGAGGCCATCATCGGCAGCGGGAAGGTGTACGCGTCGATCTCCCAGCTGATGTCCACATCGTCGGGGTCGCGCGTCCGCCGCGACGGAACGATCGCGACCTCGTCGAGCCCGTACGCCCGCCGACCCGTCTTGCCGATGCCGATCTCGTACTCCATGCCCGCTACCCCCGCCTCGCTCGGATGCGCCCCAGAAACGCCGAACGCCCACCCGTTGCCGGATGGGCGTCACACCTTCATGTGCCTCAGGCTACCAGGGGACCCGAGAGGAATGTCCGCGACCGCGATACCGTTGTCACCGACATGCCAGCCGTCACCCCAGCCGACCCGCTCGCTCTCCCCCGGATCTCGCGTCCCGTCCAGGGAGTCTCCCGCGAGGCGGTCGCCGTGGTCGACGCACCCCGGTTCCTGGAGGGGGAAGGATTCGAGGTCAGACGCGCGTTCGCGGGCATCGACCTCCGCCTCGCCGACCCGTTCCTCCTGTTGGATCACATGGGTGCCGTGGAGTACGCGCCGGGCGAGGCCAAGGGTGCCCCCGACCACCCACATCGCGGGTTCGAGACCGTGACCTACATGATCGACGGAAAGATCAAGCACCGCGACTCGAACGGCGGCGGAGGCGTGATCACCGACGGTGCAACGCAGTGGATGACGGCCGGAGCGGGCATCGTCCACTCCGAGATGCCGACCGAGGATCTCCTAGACGGCGGCGGACTCTTCCACGGCGTCCAGCTGTGGGTGAACCTCCCGAAGGAGCAGAAGTGGAGTCCCCCGCGGTATCAGGACATCGGGTCGAACAACGTCGCGCTCCTCACGTCCGACGATGGCGGCGCGGTGGTGCGGGTGATCGCGGGAGCCATCGACGGCCATGACGGCCCGGGAGGCACGCGAACCCCCATCACGTACGCCCACGCGACCCTCTCGCCGGGTGCCCGCCTCCGCGTCCCGTGGCGAACGGACTTCAACGCCCTGGTCTACGTGTTGGCCGGGACTGGCCGCGTCGGCCCCGAGGGCAACGACCGAACGATCGGCGAAGGCCTCCTGGCGATCTACGGCGATGGCGACTGGCTGGAACTGAGCGCCGACGTTGCCCAAGACGCCCGCACGCCGAGCATGGAGGTCCTCCTGTTGGGCGGCCGTCCGATCGGTGAGCCGATCGCGTGGTACGGCCCATTCGTGATGAACACGAAGGCCGAGATCCTCGAGGCGATCGAGGACTACCAGACCGGCAAGATGGGTTCCATCCCCGCCGAAACCACCTGAACCGCCGGCCCATCGCGTCTGCTGCGAGGAGCTGAGGATCTTCGCCACCTCAGGCGTCAGAGCGTTGCTCCCACCCCTGTTGGACGGCCACCACCGCTTGGTCCACCTGGAGGTAGATCCGATCGACGCCGATCTTCTCCTCGAGACCGGTCCGTTGCATCATGTCGCGGACCGCGCTTCGGACGCGCGCGAACGACAGCGTCACCCCGGCCGCGTTGAGGTCGTCCAGCAGACGGAAGAGAACCTCGACGCCGGTGGTATCCAGGTCGGTGATCGCCTCGGCGTTGACGAGCACGTCGTGGACCGGGGCGTCGGCGTCGCGCACGAGGTCGCGGATCTCGTCGCGGAACTCGTCGGCGTTGCCGAAGAACACCGGCGCATCGAACCGGTAGACGAGGAGCCCCGGGATCGTCTCGCCGCCCTCGGTCCGCACGTCGCGCCACGTCGGACTTCCCGCGACCCGGCCGAGCACGGCGGTCCGGGGCTGGATCGTGCGACGCACCATCTCGACCAACGAGGCGATGACGCCGATCACGATCCCGGCGAGCACGCCGAACAGCACCACGCCGACGAACGTCACGAGCATCAGCAGGAAGTCGGTGCGCCGAACGGCCCACAGGTGCCGCATCGCCTTCAGATCCAGGAGGTTCGCCGCCGTCACCAGGACGACGCCGCCGAGGGCCGCGTGTGGAACATCGCGGAAGAGCGGAGTGAGGAACAGCAACGTCACACCCACCAAGACCGCGCCGACGAAGCTCACCATCTGCGAGCGGCCGCCACCGGTGGCGGCCATGAAGCTCCGCGAGTCGCTCGCCGTGTCCGGGAATCCCCCGAAGAAGGACACGGCGATGTTCCCCGCTGCCAGGCCGATGAACTCCCGGTTGGCGTTCAGGTCCTCGCGATCACGAGCGGCGAGCGCCTGGCCCGTCAACACCGCGCCGCTGAACACCAGGAGCGCGATACTCGCCGCAGGGATCAACAAGGGGACGATCACCCGCGGGGAGAAGAGCGGCAAGGCGAACGGCGGGAGTCCTCGCTGGATCGTTCCTACGACGGAGACCTTCTCGTGGAGCGTGGTCATCGACGTGGCAAGGGTGGCGACGACGAGCGCGATGAACCCGGCAGGGAGTCGCTTGGAGATCAACCGCACCCCCACCATCACCGCGATCGTCCCCGCGGCGATCGCGATGGCCCAGACGTTCGTCTTGCCCAGGTCGTGAACGATGCCGCCGATGATGTACGGGTACTTCTCCTTGTCGACCTCGAACCCGAAGACCTTCGTCAGCTGGCTGACCGACATCACGATCGCCGAGCCGGCCAGGTAGCCGGTGAGGACCGGTGAGGACAGCAGCCGGGTGATGACCCCGAGGCGCAGCACGAACCCGATCAGGAGCATCACGCCCACGAGCAGCGCCAGCGTTGCCGCCAGGGCGACATACCGGTCGGTCCCGATCGCCGCCATGCCCACGAGGGACGAGGCGATCAGGATGGCGACCGACGACTCGGGCCCGACGCTCAAGTAGCGACTCGTCCCGAAGAGGCCGTACGCGAGCATCCCGATCATTCCCACGTACAGACCCGTGACGGCCGGCATGCCCGCGAGTTGTGCGTACGCCAATCCCTGCGGGATGAGCAGGGCCCAGACGCTCAGCGCAGACAGACCGTCCGACCGGAGCCATCGGCGTTCGTAGGAACCGAGGAGGGCGACGCCGGGAGCCCATCGGGCCATCCCTGGACGCGCCATGGCGTTCGGCCTCCCGTTGGGTCAGGCTTCTTTCGCGACGTGGCCCGTGTCGGTGACGCGCAGGTCCGTCAGCCCCGAGTGAAGACGGTCGCCCTCGATCATGGGGGCGGCGTCATCGATGTGGCCCAGCTCCTGCAACGTGTCGAGGACGTGTCCGAGCGAGGCCTCGGGGTCCTCAGACTCCGTGTCCAGCATGAGCTCGGGGTGCTCGGGCGCCTCGTACGGGTCGTCGACCCCGGTGAAGCCGGTGATCTCCCCGGCCAGCGCCTTCTTGTAGAGCCCCTTCGGGTCACGGTGCGCCGCGATCTCGTCGACCGTCGCGTGCACGTAGACCTCGACGAAGTTGTCGGCGCCGATCAGCTCGCGGCACGCGTCGCGCGTCTCCTTGTACGGGCTGATCGGGCAGCAGATCGTCGCGACGCCGTTTCGCGTCAGCAGGTTGGCGACGAACCCGATCCGCAGGATGTTCGTGTCGCGGTCCTCCTTGGAGAACCCCAGTCCCTTCGACAGATTCTTGCGCACCTCGTCGCCGTCCAGGATCTCGGTCTTCAGGCCGCGCGCCTGGAACTCGTGGTACAGCATCTCCGCGATCGTCGACTTGCCGGATCCCGAAAGGCCGGTGAACCAAACGGTGAACCCCTTCTCTCCTTGCGTCACAGGAAGCTCCTTCCGACGGCGCCCTCGGGCGCCTCGATGCCGTACAGCTTGAGGATGGTCGGACCGACGTCGACGAGGTTCATCCCGTCGACGCGACCCATCGGCTGACCGGGCAGACCCTTCAACGCGAAGATGCCCGTCCGGTCGTGGTTGGCCCCGTCGGGGCCGGTGTCGTTCTCATACGTGAACAAGCTCGGGTTGCCCACCGAGCCCATCGAGCGCCACTCCAGATCGCCGAAGTAGACGATCAGGTCAGGTGCGACGCCCCGGACCTCGGGGTAGACGTCCTGCGGCTTGATGACCTTCGTGCCGAGCGGTTGGCCGTCAGGACCCGGAGCCGCCTCGAGCTTCACGATCAGCTCGTCGCGGACCTCCTCGTAGCGCGCCGGATCGACGACGCCTTGTGGCTCCCGCCCACGAACGTTCAGGAAGCAGCGCCCGTAGTACCCGCCGTCTCCCCAGGCGACCGTGCGGCTCCAGTCGATCGGCGCCTTCGCGATCGGCGTGGGCTCGGTGAGCGACTCGGTCATCGCGAGGTACCCCTCTTGCATGAGCCAGTCGTTGAAGCAGAGGCCACCCATCATGGGACGCGCGCCGTGATCGGACATCACGATGGTGATCGCGTCGTTCGGCAGCACGTCGAGGAGCGATCCCACCTCCTCGTCGAGGTAACGGTAGTAGTCCTGGAACGCGGTTTCGAACTCGTTCCCCGGCTCGTAGAGCGGATGCCTCGGGTCGTAGTACTGCCAGAAGACGTGGTGGAGGCGGTCGGGCCCCATCTCGACCATCATGAAGTAGTCCCATGGCTTGTTCTTCACGAGACGACGCGCCACCTGGAACCGACGTTCGGTCATCTTGAAGACCTGGTCGAGAACGAACGCCATGCCCTGTTCGCGGAAGTTCGGGATGTCGAAGATGTAGTTGCCTGGTCCTCCGAGCTCCTCCGCGATCTCCACCTCGAGCTCCTGCGGATACGCGAAATGCTCGGCCGACGGTGGGGTGAGGAAACATCCGACACGCCACCCCGGGAAGGACTTCGGGGGCGGGAACCCCGGTGGGACGCCGATCAAGAGGGACCGGAGACCCTGCTCCCCTAGCTTGTCCCACACGGTCGGCTCTTTCACGGAACCCGAGTGCGCGATCGACAGGCCGTCGTACGTGTGGTCCTTGCGGTTCCGGAACCCATAGATGCCCAATTGGCCGGGCGTCTTGCCCGTCATCGCGCAGGCCCACGCGGGAACCGTGATGGGGGGCGTGATGCTCGCCAGGTCCCCGTGCATGCCCGCATCCATCAGTTTGCGGATGTTGGGGATCTCGCCGACAAGGTCGCGGAACAAGAGCTGCGGGGTGCCGCAATCGAGCCCGATCACCGCGACCCTGGGACCCTGTTGCATGCCTGTCTTCCTTCGCGGTCCGGGGTCTGGACGGCGGAAGCGGGCGTGACGGGTCACGGGATGCCTCCGCGGTTCGCGTATCCTACCAAGCCGCCCGAAACCCCGACCCAGCTGCGGAGATAGGCGCCCCGTGACGTTCCTGCGACGCATCCTGTACGTGCAAGCCGCCCTCTGGGGGCTGTTCGGCGTCGCGATGGCCATCGCGCCCGGCTGGCTCGCGGGAACGGTCGGCGGTCAACCGGCTGTCGACCATGCCTGGCTCCGCGCCCTCGGCGTGATGTCCGTGGTGTTCGCGCTTTTGATGATCCTGGTCGCCCAGCGGCTCGAAGACGTCTGGTGGTGGGCATGGGCGTTCGTCGTGCTCGAGGCCGGGACCGCCACGGTGTTCGCGCTGCACGCGCTCTTCGGCCTCCCTGCGGGTGCCGCCGCGTGGTGGTGGTGGACGCTGGCCGCGGTGAATGGCCTGATCGGCACGCTCGAGTTGGTCGGGCTCGGCCTCGCCGCCCAGGAGAAGCCGTTCGTTTGACGGGACCGCCGGAAGACCGTTAGTGTTCTAACGATTAGCCATGCAACCATCTCACGAGGAACCGCTCCCCCGCGTCGTCGTCCTGACGGGTAAGGCGATCCGCGGGTACTTCGAGGAGGCCCTGACCCAGGCGGGAGCTTCCCTGGCTACCTGGGTCGTGCTGCACGGGATCGAGCGCGGCCGTTGGGACAACCAACGGAACCTCGCGAAGGATCTGAAGATCGAGGGGGCCACCCTCACCCGGCACCTGGATCGCATGGAACGGGACGGGTTGATCGTTCGGCGGCGCGACGCGGACGACCGGCGCCAGATCAAGGTCGAACTCACCATCGAGGGACGCGGGCTGTATCGCCGGCTCGAAGCGATCGCCCAGAAGACGGGAACCGATGCGTGTCGGGGGCTCTCGGCGGATGACGAGGTCGCCCTCCGGCGGATCCTCGCGCGCATCCAGACCAACGTGGGAGGCGACGTTGCAGACGAACGTTCAGCGTGACGCTCCGGCTCCGGCCGGCGACGGCGTCGTGATCCGCACCGAAAGGCTCACCAAGGTCTACGACACCGGGGTCAAGGCCGTCGACGCGCTGAACCTCGAGGTCCACGAAGGCGAGATCTTCGGTCTCCTCGGACCGAACGGCGCCGGGAAGACCACCACGGTCGGCATGCTCACGACGCGGGTGATCCCCACCGAGGGACGCGCGATGGTCGCCGGGGTCGACGTGGTCACGCACCCCTCGGAGGCGAAGGCGCTCATGGGCGTGGTGTCACAGACCAACACACTCGACCGCAGCCTCACGGTCTGGGAGAACCTCTACTTCCACGGCCGGTACTTCGGGATGGGGAAGAAAGAATCCCGCCGGGTGTCCACCCAGGTGCTGGAGGTCTTCCGACTCGCCGACCGCGCGGATGCCGACGTCGCGACGCTCTCCGGCGGGATGGCGCAGCGACTGATGGTGGCGCGGAGCATCATCCACCGGCCACGAACGCTCTTCCTGGACGAACCGACGTCCGGGCTGGACCCGCAGTCACGCATCGCGCTGTGGGAAATCATCGGTCAGATCCACCGCGAGGGACAGACGGTCGTGCTGACCACGCACTACATGGAAGAAGCCGACCGTCTCTGCGAACGAGTCGCGATCATGGATCACGGCAAGCTGCTCGCGCTGGACACGCCCGACGGCTTGAAACGCTCCGTCGGCGGCGACTCGGTCGTACGGATCAAGGCGGGCACAGAGCCGGACTCCTTGGCGGCGCACCTGCACGATCTGGACGGCATCACCAGCGCCACCGTGATCGGTGAGACCGTCCAGCTCACCGCGCGCGGCTCCGAAGGGCTGCTTCCCCGCGTCATCGCCACCGCCGAAGCCGGCGGGTTCACGGTCCACGATGTCTCGATCGACGAACCGACCCTCGAGACGGTCTTCATCAACCTCACCGGGAAGGACCTGAGAGAATGAGCGCCCAGACGACGGATATCCCGGTCGGACTCCCCACCGTCGAGCCCTATCGGAGCACGCCGATGATCGCGTTCGGCGCGCTCATGCTCCGTGATCTCACGGTGCTGAGGAAGAACTTCGTGGAGTTCATCCTGCGCACCGTCATGCAACCGTTGTTGTTCGTATTCGTGTTCACCTACGTGTTCCCGCAGATCGGCCAGGGCGTCGGCGGCAAGTCGGGGCAGGCCGAGTTCTCGAGCATCCTCGTTCCCGGTGTCATCGCGATCGCCTGCATCTTCCAGGGGATCCAAGCGGTCGCGCTGCCGCTCGTCCAGGAGTTCGGGTTCACGCGCGAGATCGAGGATCGCGTGATGGCACCGCTGCCGGTCTGGGCCGTCGCGAGTGGCAAGCTGTTGGGAGGCGCCGTACAGGGATTGATCGCCGCGGCCGTCGTCTTCCCGCTCGCACATTGGATCCCGATCACGGCTGTGCATCTGCAGGTCGTGTGGTGGCGATTGATCACGATGTTGCCGATCGCGTCGGTGCTCGGCGCCGCGCTCGGTCTGTCGATCGGGACGCGGGCGGACCCACGCAAGGTGCCGTTGATCTTCGGCCTCGTGGTCATACCGATCACGTTCCTGGGTGCCACCTACTACCCGTGGGCCGCACTGACGCCGATCCCGTGGTTGAAGACCGTCGTGCTCCTGAACCCACTCGTCTACATGAGCGAAGGCATGCGGGTCTCGCTCACGCCGTACGTCGAGCACATGCCGCTCTGGGGGATCTACGGAGGCATGATCTTGTTCACCGCGCTGCTCGCGTCTTGGGGCATCTCCGGGTTCATCAAGCGCGTGCAGACCTAGCGGAACTAGCCGCCGAGCCCGGCGATCCTCGACCGCGCCAAGCTCGCGGCCGCGACCTCCGGCGTCACACCGTCGCGGTCCGCCGTATCGAACACGTCACGCAAGGTGTCGCCGATGGTCGCGAGCCGCGCGGTCACCTGCTCCGGCGTCCAGCCGAGCCGCTCGTAGCCGGCCAGGTGGAGGACCCCCCCCGCGTTCACGACGAAGTCGGGGGCGTACAGGATCCCCGCAGTCGCCAGACGAACTGCATCCTCGTCCGACGCCAGCTGGTTGTTCGCAGCGCCGGCAACGATCCGGCACCGCAATCGTGGGATCGTTCGCGTGTTGAGCACCGCGCCGGTCGCACATGGCGAGAACACGTCGCAGGGGACGTCGAACACATCGTCCGCGTCGACGGTGCCTCCGCCCACGCGATCGGCGACCCTCCGTGCACGTTCGCGCTCGATGTCTGAGACCACCAGCTTCGCTCCGGCATCGACCAACAGTCCGGCGAGATATCCTCCCACCGCACCGGTCCCCTGGATGACGATCGTCCGGCCTGAAGGATCATCGGAACCGAACACATGGCCCAGGCTGGCGCGGATCCCGTGGAACACCCCGATCGCCGTGTCGGGCGCCGATGTCCCCGAGCCGCCCGCCGCCACGGTCCTACCCATCACGTGCGGACAGCGTTCAGCGATCACATCCATGTCGTGCTCGGTGGTGTTCATGTCGCAGGCGGTGACGTAGCTCCCGCCGACGCCGGCGACCAGGTCGGCGTAGCGATGGAGCAACCCCGCACGCGCCTCACCCTCCGGGATCGCCGGCACGGCGAGGACGGACTTACCGCCGCCGAACGGAAGAGCGGCCATCGCGTTCTTGAACGTCATGGCCGCGGACAACCGGAGGACGTCGCGGAGCGCGTCGCCAGGCTCGGCGTACACCTTCATCCGGGTTCCGCCGAACCCGGGGCCGAGGACGGTCGAGTGCACGCCCACGAACATCCAGGTCGACGACGGTTCGTCGAACCGCGTCGCGACGAACTCTCCATCCCAGCCGCGGATGAGCTCCTCGAACATCGAGGCGGAGTCTAGGCCACGGTGGGAACCCAACTCACCGTCTATATCGACAACGCGGAAGAGGCAGGGCCAGAGCCCTGCCTCTTCCGAACTACTGGTCTGATACGGACCAGCTCAGTGCATGTGTCCGCCAGCTGCGGCGGCTTCTTCCTCATCCTCGGGCTTCTCGACCACGGATGCCTCGGTGGTGAGCACGAGCGCGGCGATCGAAGCCGCGTTCTGCAGCGCCGACCTGGTGACCTTGGCCGGGTCGATGATCCCGGACTTCACCATGTCGACCCACTCGCCGGTGGCGGCGTTGAAGCCGTTCCCGCTGTCGCCCTCGCCGCGGAGCTGGCTGACGACGACCGCACCTTCGTAGCCGGCGTTGGCGGCGATCCGCCGGGCCGGCTCGCTGAGTGCGTCACGGACGATGTTCGCGCCCGTCGCCTCGTCGTCCTTCAGCTTCAACTTGAGGAGCGAGGACTCCGCGCGGATCAACGTGACGCCACCGCCGGGCACGATGCCCTCTTCGACGGCCGCACGTGTCGCCGAAACGGCGTCCTCGATGCGGTGCTTCTTCTCCTTGAGCTCGACCTCAGTGGCCGCGCCGACCTTGATCACTGCGACACCGCCGGAGAGCTTCGCCAGGCGCTCCTGGAGCTTCTCGCGATCCCAATCGGAGTCGGTGTTCTCGATCTCGGCCTTGATCTGATTGATCCGGCCCTTGACGTCGGCATCCTTGCCGGCGCCCTCGACGATCGTCGTGTCGTCCTTCGTGATGACGACCTTGCGAGCCTGACCCAGCAGGTCAAGCGTCGCGTTCTCGAGCTTCAGGCCGACCTCTTCCGAGATCACCTGAGCACCGGTGAGGATCGCCATGTCCTCGAGCATCGCCTTGCGACGATCGCCGAAGCCGGGCGCTTTCACCGCGGCGGCGTTGAACGTGCCGCGGATCTTGTTGACCACCAAGGTGGCGAGCGCTTCGCCCTCGACGTCCTCGGAGATGATCACGAGTGGCTTGCCGCCCTGCATGACCTTCTCGAGCACGGGGACCAGCTCCTGCACACTGGATACCTTCTTGTTGAGGAGCAGGATGTACGGGTCTTCGAGGACCGCTTCCATCCGCTCCTGATCCGTCACGAAGTACGGCGAGATGTAGCCCTTGTCGAACTGCATGCCCTCGACGAACTCGAGCTCCATGCCGAACGTGTTCGACTCCTCGACCGTGATGACCCCATCCTTGCCGACCTTGTCGAGCGCCTCGGCGATCGTCTCGCCGATCTCCGGGTCGGCGGCTGAGATCGAAGCAACCTGCGCGATCTCTTCCTTGGACTCCACGTCCTTCGCCTGCTTCTCGATCGACTTCACGACCGCCTCGACGGCCTTCTCGATGCCGCGCTTCAAGGCCATCGGGTTGGCGCCGGCGGCGACGTTCTTCATGCCGCCCTTGACCATCGCGCGAGCAAGGACGGTGGCCGTGGTGGTGCCGTCACCGGCGACGTCGTTCGTCTTGGTGGCGACCTCCTTGCAGAGCTGGGCGCCCATGTTCTCCCACGGGTCCTCCAGCTCGATCTCCTTGGCGATCGTCACGCCGTCGTTCGTGATCGTGGGGGCTCCCCACTTCTTGTCGAGCACCACGTTCTGGCCCTTGGGACCGAGCGTGATGGCGACCGCGTCGGCGAGCTTGTCGACACCGGCCTCGAGTGAGCGCCGGGCCTCCTCGCCGAACCTCAGCAACTTCGATGCCACGTTGCCTCCTTCGTTCGAGAGATGGAACGGGGCTCGTCACGCGTGACGCGCGCGAGCCCCCGCTCCGAAACCTGGATGGTTACTTGCCGATGATCGCGAGGACGTCGCGGGCGGACAGGATCAGGTACTCCTCGCCCTGCACCTTGACCTCCGTGCCGCCGTACTTCGAGTAGATGACCTTGTCGCCGACCGATACGTCGAGCGGGACGCGGACGCCGTCCTCGAACTTCCCTGGGCCGATCGCCACGACGGTGCCCTCCTGGGGCTTCTCCTTCGCGGTGTCCGGGATCACGAGGCCCGAAGAGGTCATCTCTTCGCCCTCGCTCGCCTTCACGACGATCCGGTCATCGAGCGGCTTGAGGCTGAAGTCCTTCGCCATGCTTCTCCTCCTTGGTTAGCACTCTTCCCCTACGAGTGCTAACAGGATAGCCAGGAGAGTGCCAGACAGTCAACGCGGGCTGGTGAGGGAGCCGGCATCGAATCGACCGTTCAGCTGGGTGGGTCCTCACGGTGGTCGAGCTCCGCGAGTCGCCGCTCGAGGAGACGCCGCTCCGCATCATCGTGGACCAACGCCAACGCCCGACGGTACGCGTCGCGGGCTTCTTCGGTGCGACCGAGGCGCCGCAGGAGCTCACCCCTCGTGGACTGCAGGTATCGGTAGTCCCCGAGCTCGAGGCGGTCCACGATGTCGAGCGCCGCCCCGGGACCATCCGCCTGGGCGATCGCGACGGCCCGGCTCAGCTCGACGACCGGCGATCCGGTCAGGCGGGAAAGCTCGCCGTAGAGGGCTGCGATCTCGGGCCAATCACGCGGCTCGTCGGCGTGCAGGGACGCGATCGCCGCCTGCACCACATACGGACCCCGCCCCCGGAGGGCGATCGCCCGGTCGAGCACCGCTCGGCCTTCGGCGATCTGCGCCATGTCCCAGAGCGAGCGATCCTGGTCGGCGAGCAACACCAGGTCACCATCCCGGAAACGCGCTCCGCGCCGAGCGTCGAGCAGCAACATCATCGCGAGCAGACCGTGCACCTCGGACGCATCGGGCATGAGCTCGGCGAGCGCCCGTCCGAGCCGGATCGCCTCGGCGGCCAGCTCGTTCCTGCCTCCGTAGCCCTCGTTGAAGATCAGGTAGACGACCGCGAGCACGGCGGCGAGCCGATCGGGCAGCAGGTAGCCGGCAGGTACCCGGAACGGGATCCCCGCGGCCTTGATCTTGCGCTTCGCCCGCACCAACCGCTGCGCCATCGTCGGTTCGGGGACGAGGAACGCGCGAGCGATCTCCCCGGTGGTCAGGCCGCCGAGCGTCCGCAGCGTGAGCGCGACCTGCGCATCCGTGGCGAGCGCCGGATGGCAGCACGTGAAGATGAGTTCGAGTCGCTCGTCGGGGAACGTCGTCGCGTCCATCGTGGCCCCCGGTGTCTCCGGCACGTGGAGCAAGCGCATCTTCTCGGATAGCGTGCGATCCCGACGGATGCGGTCGATGGCTCGGTTGCGCGCCGTCGTCACCAGCCAGGTGCGAGGGTTGGTCGGACCACCGTCTCGAGGCCAGCGAGCCGAGGCGATCGCGAACGCCTCCTGCGCGGCCTCCTCGGCGAGATCGAAGTCGCCGAGGAGGCTGATCAGCGCAGCGAGGACGTACCCCCACTCGTCACGGAACGTCTGCTCGAGGATCGCCTACCACTCCACGATCGGGCGCACCTCGATCGCGCCACCCAGGCGTGCCGCAGGGATCCGGGAGGCGAGCTCGATCGCCGCGTCGAGGTCGTCCGCCTCGAACAGGAGGTAGCCGCCGATGGATTCCTTGATCTCGACGAACGGGCCATCGGTGACGAGCGTCTTGCCGTCCTGCACCCGCACGGTGGTTGCCGTCTCGGGAACATCGAGTCCGAGTCCCGGCGTGACCCCGGGGGTCTGGTTGATCGCCTGGTAGTCGGCGTAGACCGCGTTCTGCTCGTCCTCCGAAAGGGTCGCCCACGCTTCCGGCGACCGCGGCGTCGGGGAGTCACCCTGATGGATCATCAACAGGTACTTCACCACGTCCTCCTCGTTCGATGGTCGCCGATAAGACGAACGAGAATGCCGGAATCGACAGCTCGGAGGAAGAACGATAGGCGCCTACGCGCCCGAAAGCTCCTCGAGGAGGGACCGCACCCTGCGATCGATCTCGTCGCGGATCGGTCGTACCTCCTCGACCGACTTCCCGGCCGGGTCGGGCAGCTCCCAATCGAGGTAGCGCTTCCCGGGGAAGACCGGACAGGCATCTCCGCACCCCATGGTCACGACGACATCGGCGCCCTCGACGGCCTCGGTGGTGAGTGGCTTCGGGAGCTCCTTCGATAGATCGAGGCCGACCTCCTCCATCGCCAAAACGACGGCCGGGTTGATCTCGTCCGCCGGTGTGCTGCCGGCCGAGCGGACGAGGACACGGCCGGCCGCATGATGATCCAACAGCGCCGCCGCCATCTGGCTCCGTCCGGCGTTGTGCACGCATACGAACAGAACCTCGGGAACGTCGCTCACGGAGACAAGGCTCGCCTGATGAAGGCGAGCCGGTCGGCCGACAGGCGGTAATACGCCCAACGCCCTCGCTGCTCGCGGGTTACGAGACCCGCGTCCGACAGCACCTTCAGGTGGTGGCTGACCGTCGGCTGACCCACGCCGAGCGGCTCGGTCAGGTCGCACACGCACCCCTCTTGGTCTTCTGCGGATGCCAGGAGCGAAAGCACGCGCAGTCGCGTGGGGTCGGCGATCACCCGCAGGGCTTGGGCCATCTCCTCGGCCTCCTGGGCATCGATCGGGCTCCGAAAGACCTGCGGGCAACAGGCTTCCGTGATCTCGCCGACCAGCTTCATGACGACATATTGACACCCATCGATATCTTTGCCAACGTATCGATGCTCATCGATGGAAAGGAGGCGCCATGGACCTCAGGGACGAACCGTGCTGCCCTGACTGCTGCCCGCCCGGCTGCTGCTAGGCGGACGAACGCGGCTGCGGGGAGGTGCACCTTCCCGCGCCGCGTCCTCGGTCGCGCTACGCGACCTGGAACGAGCGCTTCGCGAGGCCCAGGAAGTAGCCCTCGACGGTGGTGTCGGGGGCGTCCTCGGGGTCGCTCGCGGCGCCGAGGGCCACGAACAGCGGCGCGAAGTGCTCCACGGTCGGGTGTGCGTACGGCATCCCCGGCGCGCGATGCCGGAAATCCATCAACTCATCGATCGCGCCATGTTCGAGTGACTCCTTCGCCCACAGGTCGAAGTCGCGCGACCAGCCGGGCGGGGGCGCGTCGGGCCGGAGATCGCGCAGGAACGGCAATCCGTGGGTGAGGAACCCGGAGCCGATCACGAGAACGCCCTCGTCGCGGAGCGGTCGCAGTCGCTTCCCGATGTCGAAGAGCCGCTCGGGGTCGAGCGATGGCATCGACATCTGGAGCACCGGGACATCGGCCGCGGGGTACATCACCATCAACGGCACGAAGGCACCGTGATCCAGCCCGTAGCCGGGCTCCTCGGCCACCGGCTCCGTGTCGGGCATCGATGCCCTGACCTTCGCGGCCAGATCGGGCGCGCCGGGCGACCGGTACGTCAGGTCGTAGAAGCGCTGCGGGAACCCGTAGAAGTCGTACGTGAGCGGCACGCCGGTCTCGGTCGCCCCGAGCGTGAGCGGGGCGGATTCCCAGTGCGCCGAGACGATCAGGATCGCGCGAGGGCGGGGAAGATCCTTCGACCAGTCCGCGAGCTGAGACGTCCAGAGCTCATCGTCGAGGAGGGGTGGCGCGCCGTGACCCAGGTAGAGCGCGGGCATCGGAGCATCCCCCTCGGCCCAGGCATCGTGCGTCGCATCTTCCTCGATCCTCGTCACGGACGCTCTAACGTCGACCGCGGGCGATATCTTCCGACGGCTCCCCGGCGCTGTTCAGTCCCAGCGGCCGAACGCGCCCTTGTACGCGGTGAGCGCGTAGAGCACGAGGCCGTTCAGCGCCATGCTCACGAGACCCGCGATCGGTGAGACACCGAACCGCAGGATCGACGAGACCATCCCGATCGCCGCCAACACGATCCCGAGCGTTCGGCCGAGCCGGCGCTGACCCAGGATCAGGATGCCGGTACCCACCTGTAGTCCGCCGACGAGCAACAGGACCGCTGCGATGACGGAGAGCACGTGTTGTGACTCGGCGGTGAGTTGGGCTCGATCACCGAACCCGAGCGCTCCGAAGCCGACCCAGATCGAGATGACCCCTCCCAGGATCAGGAAGATCGCCGCGGCCGTGACCAGGCCGGGTCGGCGAGGACGACCGATCTTCGGGACCAGGTCCGTCCATCGCGTGGTGGTACCCGGGGGAGGTGGAGGAAGCGACATCGTCCAACAGGTATCGGCCGCGGCGGCCCGATCCCGAAGCGACCGCCCTAGATCCCCTTGAGGTAGGCGACCGTCTCCGCGAGCCCGTCCTCGAGGTGGGTCCACGGCTTCCATCCGACGGCGTTGGGTGCCGCCGAGATGTCGAGCGCGATCCGCCGGAGCTCGCCGGCGGGCAACGGACCCTGCCCCGGCTCGGCCGTGAAGCCGATGATGTCGGCGAGGAGCCGGTAGACGTGATTCACGCTGGACTCCAGGCCCGTACCGATGTTCACGAGCTTGCCCGACCCTCGCGTCATCGCCTGTACGAACGCGTGGACGACGTCATCGATGAACACGTAGTCCCGCGTCTGGTTGCCGTCGCCGTAGATCGTGGGCGCCTCGCCGGTCAGCATCTTGGCCGTGAAGATCGCGATGACCCCTGCCTCGCCGTAGGGATCCTGTCGCGGGCCGTACACGTTCCCCAGGGCAAGCGCCGTGTAATCCAGGCCCCGGTACCGTTGGTAGAAGCCAAGGTAGTCGACCGATACCTTCTTCGAGATCCCGTACGGCGACGAAGGATGCGAGGCCTGGGCGCTCGTCTCCTTCGCCGGCACCCGCTTGGGTTCGCCGTAGATCGTGCCGCCGCTCGCCGCGTAGATCACCTTGCCGACGCCCGTCCGCACGCTGCACTCGAGGACGTTCAGCAGACCCATGATGTTGATGCTCGCGTCCTTGAGCGGATCCTCGAGCGAGGGCCGGACCCCTGACTGCGCCGCCAGGTGGAACACGATCTCGGGATGGTGCCGTTCGAAGAGTTGCTGGAGGCCGTCGGCGCGCACGTCCATGTTGAAGAACGTGAACTCCTTGCCGTAGCCGCGCGCCTCGGACAGGTTCGCGATCCGCCCGGTGGTGAGGTCGTCCACGCTGATCACGCGGTAGCCCTCGGCCAGCAGTCGATCGGCCAGATGCGAGCCGATGAACCCGGCGCCCCCGGTCACCAGGACGGTCGTCACGACGCTAACCCTAAGTTCGGATCGGCGCCGATGTCGAGCGACGTCCGTTCCCCACGAACGAGTCTGGCTGCTCCCACGCACGCGATCATCGCGGCATTGTCGGTGCACAGCTCGAGCGGTGGGAACAGCACACGGAGCCCCGCCGCCGCCCCGTCACGCTCCATCCGTTCGCGGAGGCGCGTGTTCGCGACCACGCCGCCACCGAGCAACACCGTTCCGACCCTCATCTGCTTCGCTGCCTCGATCGTCTTGCGTACCTGAACGTCGACGATCGCCTCCTGGAAGCTCGCCGCCACATCGGGGAGATCGATGTCGTGGCCCGCGGCGCGTTCGGCCTTCACGTGCCGGAGCACCGCCGTCTTGAGTCCGCTCATCGAGAAGTCATAGTCGCCCGAGTCCTGCATGGCCCTCGGGAACCGGATCGCGTCGGGGTTCCCGTCTCGGGCCATCCGGTCGAGCGCAGGACCCCCGGGGAACCCGAGTCCGATCATGCGCGCAACCTTGTCGAACGCCTCCCCCGCCGCATCGTCGAGCGTCTGACCCATCACGTCGTACCGATCGACGTCGGGCATGTGGACGATCATCGTGTGACCGCCGCTCACCACGAGCGCGATATACGGCGGCTCGGGTGGACCGTTCGTCAGGAAGTTCGCCCAGATGTGGCCCTCCAGGTGGTTGATGCCGATCAGATCGGCGCCGGTCGCGAGGGAGACGGCCTTGGCCGCCGCCATCCCAACGAGGAGCGCCCCGACCAAGCCCGGCCCAACCGTCACCGCGATGCCGTCGAGGTCGCCGAACCCCACGTCGGCTGCTTGCAATGCCTCGGACAGCAGGGGGTTCAGGGCCTCGACATGAGCACGAGCGGCTACCTCCGGCACGACGCCACCGAACCGCTCGTGCAGATGGACCTGAGCCGCGATCAGGTTGGCGCGAACCGTGAAGCCATCCTCCACCACCGCGACGGCCGTCTCGTCGCACGAGGTCTCGATGCCGAGGGTGATCACGTGGGGCGGACGCCCTCCGGCAGGTCGGCCGCGATCGCCGAGAGTCGGCGGCCGTACGCCTTGGACCGAACGTCGTCGGTCCACATGATCAGCGCGTCCTCGTTCAGCTCCTGGTAGTAGTTCCTGCGGATCCCGACCGGATGGAACCCGAACCGCCCGTACAGGCGCTGCGCCCCCCAGTTGGAGACGCGGACCTCCAGCGAGACCGCCTGCGCACCCATCTCGATCGCGTTCACGGTCAGCTCATACAGGAGGCGCGTGGCCACCTTGCGACGATGATGCGGGGGGTCGACGGCGATGTTCGTGACATGCGCCTCTTCGCCGTAGCAGATCAGCCCGCCGTAGCCGACGACGTCCTTGTCGATCCGCGCCACCAGGTACCGACGGTTGTTCGGCTCGCTCATCTCGGCCAGGAACAGGTTGGGGCTCCAAGGACGCGTATACACCTGGCGCTCGATCATCATGACGCCGCGCAGGTGGCGGCGGCGCATCCGAGTCACCTCAACCCGGGGCGCCTCTGGCTCGCTGATCCCAAGCGATCTCCGCATCCGACTTCCTCAGGTAGAGCGGCACGACGTCGAACGGGCGGTCGTGATCCTCACGCACGAATCGTGGGATGGCCAGCTCGACCAGCGCTGCGGCGTCGGGGTGCGCCACAGCGGGCGAGGCGAACTCCACCCGGCTCCCCAGTTCCTCGATCTCATGCCGGTACAGGATGGCACCGTTCCCGACGCACAACACCTCCCCAGGAAGGGCCTGTAGCTCGGCGACCAGGTGATCGGGCTTGAGGACCAGGTGGTCGGCCTCACGGACGACCCCGCCGGGCACGGCCCGGTAGATCGCGGCGAATACCTCACCCCGCCGAGCGTCGATCACCGCGGCGATCCGCCGGTGGGTGTGCCGGACGCTGAACGCCAGCACGTCCAGGCTGCAGATACCCACGATCGGGATCATGAGCACTTGGGCGAGGGTCTTCGCCGTCTCGATCCCCACCCGGAGTCCGGTGAACAGACCGGGACCGACCCCCACGGCGATCCCGCCGACGTGGGACAGATCGAGGTCTGCCCAGGAGAGCAGGTGCTCGAGCGCGGGGGTGACCGCCTCCTGTCGCGCCTTGCCGGCGATCGCGACGCGCGCGAGCACCTCAACCTCGGTGCCGATCGCCACGCTCGTCTGCGGCGTGGACGTGTCGATGCCGACGACGATCATCCGTCCACCGTCCACGGCGCCAACGCGTGTTCCAGACCCTCCCAGCGTTCGACCCACGTCCGCCCACCGGGCGTGACCACGATGCGTCTGGGTTCCTCGTCGGCGACCGCGCTCGTGAGCTCGATCGTGAGGTGGTCGTCGGGCAAGAGCTCCTGCACCGCATCCCCCCACTCGACGAGCAGTACCGCCTCGCCGCCGCCAAGATCTTCCAAGCCGAGGTCCACGACATCTTGGACCCGGTCCAGTCGGTATACGTCCACGTGGGCAACGTCGAGCCGCCCTCGGTACTCGCGGATCAGCGTGAACGTCGGCGAGACCACCGGTCCATCCACCTCCAGACCCCGTCCCACACCCTGCACGAGCGTCGTCTTGCCCGCCCCGAGCTCACCCGTGAGGATCACGGCGTCGCGCGCTCGCAGGAAGGCGGCGATCGCCTCACCGACCGCTCGCGTCTCGTCCGCCGTTCCGGTTCGGAGCTCGATCCGCATCAGAACAGCTCCAGTTGCTCCTCGGCGGCGGCGCCCTCGGCACGCTGCGAGACATCCTCCGTCGGTGCGGACGGGTTCCGCAGCTCTGTGAGAGTGTCGCGGATCGTCGCGAAGTCCTCGCGCAGCTCTTCGAACTGCCGCGACCCCTCGCCCCCGCCGTGCAGGATCGCCGCCGGATGGAACGTCGGGATCACGGTGCGACCGTGCCAGGGGAACGTCTGTCCCCGCAATCGCGTGATGCCGGTCTTCGTGTTCAGCACGAACTTCGTCGCGAAGTTCCCGAGCGTCACCACGAGCGTCGGCTGGATCAACGAGAGTTGTTCGATGAGCCACGGCGTGCACGACTCGATCTCGTCGGGCAACGGATCGCGGTTGCCCGGAGGACGACATTTCAGGATGTTCCCGATGTACACGTCCTCGCGTGCGAGACCGATCTCGCTGAGCATCCGAGTCAGCAGCTGACCGGCGGCTCCCACGAACGGTTCGCCTTGCTTGTCCTCGTGGAACCCCGGCGCCTCACCGATGAACATGAGCTCGGCATCGGGGTTGCCGACACCGAACACGACCTGTGTGCGCCCCTCAGCCAAGCGACACTTGGTGCATCCCGCAGCATCGGATGCGGCCTCCGCGAGGGTCCGGCTCACGGAGCCTCCCCCACGGCCGGGAACCCGGGGACGCCCTCGCCCGCTCGGACGCCGCGGCGGATCGCCTCGGCCACCACCTCCGTGGTCATCTCCGGTAGTCGGAGCCAATCGGCCTCGACCTCTCCGGTCCCGAACGTGAACGCGGTATCCCCGTCCCAATGCGTATGCGCCGGACGCACGGCGAGCGCGATCCCATCGTGCGCCAGGTACGCGAGCCGTTGCGCGGTGGCCTTCGTCAGATGAGCGTTCGTCGCCACGCAGACGAGCGTCGTGTTGCCGATCGGCCACATCTCCGCGTCGGCCTCGGGATCGCCTCGGTTGCCCGCGATCGTGGAGCCGTCCTGCTCGACGATCCGGCCGAGGGCGTTCACGGCGGCGATCGCCCCGACCACCAGCTCACCGTGTTTCGCCGAAGCCGAGCCGATGCCCCCCTTCATCCCGAAGGACGGCTCGGGGAGCTTGGCGACGGTCGCGCCCGTACCCGCGCCGACGTTGCCCTCGATGACCGGACCGTCGGTCGCCGCCTCGCACGCCGCATACCCGGCTTCGGCGTCGGGGCGCGCCGTGGGGTCGCCGACCACCAGGTCGAACAGGACGGCGCCCGCGACGATCGGCACCTTCGCCGGTCCGACGTCGAACCCGATCGCGCGCTCATCGAGCCAGCGCGTCACGCCCGACGCTGCCGCCAGGCCGAACGCGCTGCCGCCGGTCAACAGGATCGCGTGTGCGCCGGGGACGAGCGTGCCGGGCTGGAGGGAGTCGGTTCCGATCGTTCCGGGCGCTCCGCCGCGAACGTCGACGCTCGCCACCGAGCCCTCGGGGCACAGGATCACGGTGCACCCGGTGACGCCCTCGCGATCGGTCCAGTGCCCGACGCGCACGCCCGGGACGTCGGTGATCAAGTCGCCCCCTTCTTCCTCGGTCGGCGCGCGGGTTCGGGTGTGAGGCAGGCCCGGGCGAAGACGCGGATCTCATGGTTCACCTCGGCGGGCCGCTCGAGCGGTGCCATGTGGCCGGCGTGCTCGACGACCACGAGCCGCGCGTCCGGAAGTCCGCCGACGAGCTCGACCGCGGTCGCCGGCGGCGTGACCCGATCGTGCTCCCCCACGACCACGAGCGAGGGCACCCGCACACGCGGCAGCGCATGCCGCAGGTCCATCTCCATCAATCCGGAGAGCCCATCGGTCCAAACTTCAGAGGACGCGCGCTCCGCGAGCGAGACCACATGGTCCACCAGGTGCGGCGAGGCCTCCGGACCGAACTGGGATACCCGCGTGACGACGCCGGAGAGGTCGGCCGGGCTCGCGAGCACGGCGCGGCGCAGCCGGTCGACGCGTTTGGCGGCCGTGGCGAACGTGCCCAAGCGCGGACGCAACAGTTCGGTCACCGACCCCATGGCGCCGCGGAGCAGATCCGAAGAGGCGGCGCCGATCAACACGACCCCGGCGATCCGCGGCCCGAATAGCTCGGGCCGTTGCTCGGCCAGCGCCAGGATCGCCATCGCGCCCATGCTGTGTCCGACCACCACCGCCGGCCGATCAGGAGCGGCCGCGTCGAGCACGGCCGCGATGTCACGGCCCATCGCCCGCACGGACAGGTCGCCGCCGGCCGCCCTGCCGCTCGACCCGTGCGAGCGATGATCCATGAGCACGCAGCGGAAGTCGTCCGCAAGATCCACCCACTGCTCGTGCCACACGGACATGTCCAGGCTGAATCCGTGGGTGAACAACAGGACCGGCAGCGCCGTCTCGCCCGCAGCGCGGACCGTGATCTCGGTGCCGTCGAACGAGACGACCGGCTCGAGCACCTCGGGGGGCGGATCGAAGACCGGGACACCGTCGAGAAGGTTCGTCCGGCGGCGGCGGACCAGGACACGACCCGCCGCGCCCGCGGCGATCGCGCCCGCAGCGACGCTCGCCGTCACGATCGCCGCCCGCTTCTTGCTCACCCGACGTATCCCCTGGGGACCCGCTCGCCGATCCGCGAGACGATCTCGTACGCGATGCTCTCCGAGCACCCCGCGAGCTCCCACGCCGATACGACCTCATCGCCCTGCCGACCCAACAGCACGACCTCGTCCCCCTCCTCCACCTCGAGCGCCCCGCAGTCCACGATCAGTTGGTCCATCGTCACGCTGCCCGCGACCCGGCAGCGACGTCCGCGGATCAGCACATCAGCCCTCGACGACAGGAGCCGAGGGTAGCCGTCGGCATAGCCGACCGGCACGGTCGCCACCGTCGCGTTCCGTTCCAATCGATACCGATGTCCGTATGAGACGGCCTCACCGGACGGGAGCCGTTTGGTCATCGCGACGGTCGAGCGCCAGGTGAGCGCCGGATGGAGGCCCGGATCGACATCGGGATCTGCCGCAGGTGGCAGCCCGATGATCGCGATGCCGCACCGTACAAGGTCGAGATGCGTTTCCGGGTGAAGGATCGTGGCGCCGCTGTTCGCGGCGTGGAGGAGCTTCGGTCGATGGCCCGACGCGCGTGCCCGTGCCACGGTCTCGAGGAACAGCTCCAGCTGGACCCGCGTGAGCGCCGCGTCCTCCGACGAACCGGCGAAGTGCGTCCAGAGCCCTTCGAGCATGAGACCCGACCGGACGACCTCGTCGAGGAACGCGGGTGTCGCCTCCGGCGGATACACGCCGACGCGATGCATCCCGGTGTCCACCTTGACGTGCACGCCCACGGCGCTCCCGGCGGCGGCTTCCGCGAGCCGCTTCAGCCCATCCGTGGTGTAGAGGGAGGGCGTCAGCCTCGCTTCCAACGCCGCGCGCTCCGATCCCGGCGGGAACTCCGACAGGACGAAGATCGGTGCCTCGATCCCCGCGGCGCGCAGCCGCAACCCTTCTTCCACGAGCGCGACCCCGATCCATGTTGCACCCGCTTCGACGGCCGCACGCGCGACCGGCTCCGCGCCGTGCCCGTACGCGTTCGCCTTCACGACGGCCATGAGCTCCGCGTTCGCGGGCTTGAGCGATCGGACGTTGTGACGGATCGCTTCGAGGTCGACCTCGACCCAGGTCGGGCGGAGGCGCGTCACGCGTCCCTCGACACCGCGGCGACCGCCTCCGGAAGATGCGCGGCCACGTCGGACGCGAGCGTCCCCTCCCCCAACCGTCGGCCGGCGAGGATCCCGGCCAGTCCATGCAGGTAGGCACCGGCGGTCGCGGCGTCCATCGGGCCGAGCCCACGCGCGAGGAACCCACCGATCGCGCCGGTCAAGACGTCGCCCGATCCGGCGGTCGCGAGGACCGGGCCACCGGTGGGGTTGATCCTGGCGAGGCCATCGGCACCCACGACGACCGTGCGGCTGCCCTTGAGCAGCGTCACGGCGCCCGTCCTTCCCGCGAGCGCGCGGGCGTGGCCCAGCCGATCCTGCTCGAGTTCGTGCGAGGACACCTCGGACAGCCGTGTGAATTCGCCGACGTGCGGCGTGAGCACGGCGTCCACCTTCCGGTCCGCAAGCTCGTCCGCGCGCCCGGCGAAGGCGTTCAAGCCGTCGGCATCCAACACGAACGGAACCGGACACGCCCGGACGAGCTCGCGGACGAACGAAGCGGTCTCCTCATCCGTGGAGAGCGCGGGACCGATCGCGAGCGCATCCGCCGCCTCCAGTCGTGCCAGCACCGATCCGAGGGCCGAGAGCGCGATCGAGCCGGCAGCCGTCTCGGGCAGCGGGATGAAGGTCGACTCGACCAGCTCGGTCTGGACGATGGGAAGGATCCCTTCGGGAACGGCCACTTGGATCAGGCCGGCCCCAACGCGACCGGCCGCCTCCGCGATCAGGCGGACCGCGCCGGTCATGTCGCGGGAGCCGGCCACCACCACCAGCACCCCGCTCGCCCGCTTGTGCGTGTCGACGGGCCGCTCCGGAAGCACGCGTGCGACATCCACCGGCTCCGTGAGGAACGTATCGGTGTGCATCAGCTCGTCCGGGAAGCCGATATCCACGACGCGGACCGCACCCGCGAAGTCGGCTCCGGGCAGGAGCACAGCCCCTACCTTGACGGCGCCGAACGAGACGGTCAGATCGGCCTGGATCGCCGCACCGTCCACCGCGCCGGTCGTCCCGTTCACGCCTGACGGGATATCGACCGCGACGATCGGCACGAGCGAGGCGTTCAGGCCGGCGATCGCGTCGGCCCACGTGTCCTCGGGGATCCCGCGGAACCCCGTGCCGAAGATCGCGTCGACCGCGATGTCCGCGCGGCGAAGCTCGCGGTCCAGAGCCAGGTCGGAGAACGGAAGGATCCGGATCGCCGCCGACTCGTCGAGTCGCGCGGCGTTCGCCGCCGCCGGCTCACGGAGATCTTCGAACGACTCGAGGGCGATCACGGCGACCCGCATCCCCGAACGGGCCAAGTGCCGAGCAGCGACCAGGCCATCGCCGCCGTTGTTGCCTTTGCCACAGACGACGACGGCACGCCGTGCGTACGAGCCACCGAGCAGGTCGATGGCGCCGCGCGCGACGGCCCGGCCGGCCCGTTCCATCAACGTGTTCGCCGACACACCCAACGCCTGGGTCTCGCGGTCGAGCACGGCCGCCTGGTCGGCGGTGAGGACCGGTTTCACGTGCGCACCGCCACGGCGAACGCCACCGCGTTGGTCTTCTCATGCGTGAACGTGATGAGGACCTGGGTGATGCCGAGTGCGTCGGCCCGGCGCTTGGCGCTGCCCTCCAGGACGATCGAGGGCGCGCCGCTGGGATGACGACTGATGTGGATGTCCTGCCAGCGCTTGCCTCGGTACCCGCCGAGCGCCTTGATCGTGGCCTCACGCGCCGCGAACCGACCGGCGTAGGACTCGGAAGGCCGAGCCTTCCCGTCGCAGTACGAACGCTCCTCCGCCGTGAACACCCGTTCGCGGAGGGTCGGGTGGCGTTCGATGGCGCGTTCCATCCGGGCGATCTCGCAGATGTCGACGCCCAGGCCGAGGATCTCCACGACCCAAGGCTAGACGAACCGCGCGGGCTGGGCCCCGGCGCCTTACTCGACCGTGACGCTCTTCGCCAGGTTCCTCGGCTGGTCCACGTCGCACCCGCGGAGCTTCGCCACGTGATACGCGAACAGCTGCAGCGGCACGATCACGACCACAGGCGAGAGGAGCTCGGGGGTGGCTGGGACCTCCAAGACGTGGTCGGCAAGCTCCCGGATCGCTCGATCGCCCTCGGTCGCCACCGCGATCACGTCGGCGCCCCGCGCGCGCACCTCCTGGATGTTGGACAGCATCTTGGGATACACGTGGCACTCCGTCGCGACCGCCACCACCGGGACCCCGGGTTCGATCAGCGCGATCGGCCCGTGTTTGAGCTCCCCTGCCGGATATCCCTCTGCATGCACGTAGCTGATCTCCTTCAGCTTGAGCGCGCCCTCGAGCGCGGCCGGATACCCGGTATGCCGACCGATGAAGTAGACATCGTGCGCGTCGCGATACCGCTCGGCGAGCGCGCGCACGGCCCCATCCAAGCCGATCGCCCGCTGGACCTTGTCGGGGAGCTCATCCATCCGTTCGAGGACCTCGGCGATCTCCTCGGGGAACATCGAGCCTCGCACCTGCGCGAGGTAGAGCGCGACCAGGTACTGCGACACCATCTGCGTGGCGAACGTCTTGGTAGCGGCGACGCCGATCTCGGGCCCGGCGTGCATGTACAGGACCGCGTCGGCCTCGCGAGCGAGCGACGAACCGACGGTGTTCGTCACGGCGAGGACATGGGAGCCCTGCCGGCGCGCGTGACGAGCCGCCTGCAGCGTGTCGATCGTCTCGCCGGATTGGCTCACGGCGAGCGTGAGCGTGTCGGGGCCGAGCACCGGGTCTCGGTAGCGGAACTCGCTCGCGATCTCGATCTCGACCGGGAGGCGGGTCCAGTGCTCGATCGCGTACTTCGCCACCAGACCCGAGTGGAACGCCGTCCCACACGCGACGACGAACACCTTGCTGATCTGTCGCAAGACGTCGTCGTCGATGCGGAGTTCGTCCATCACGATGCGGCCGTCAACGACGCGGCCAGCCAGCGCATCGCGGATCGCGGCTGGTTGTTCGTGGATCTCCTTCAGCATGAAGTCGTCGAACCCGCTCTTCTGCGCGCGGGCGATGTCCCAGTCGACGATGATCGCCTCGCGCACGATCGGGTTCCCATCGAAATCGGTGAAGCGCACGCCCGAACGACGGGCCTCGACGACCTGCCCTTCCTCCACCGGGATCACGGTCGTCGTCCGGTCGAGCACCGCCGGGATGTCCGAGGCCAGGAGCGTTTCCCCCTCGCCGACGCCGACGATCAGCGGCGACGAGACCTTGGCGCCGACGATCAGATCAGGCTCGTCGAGCGAGAGCACGACGATCGCGTAGGCCCCCTCCAGCTCGCGGACCGTGGCCCGAACGGCATCCGCCACCGACGCGTCGCCGCGGAGGTGCTCCTCGATCAGATGGGCGACGCACTCGGTGTCGGTCTCCGAAGCGAACACGTGCCCGTCCTTCTCGAGGCGCGCCCGCAGCTCCCGGAAGTTCTCGATGATCCCGTTGTGGATCACCGCGACCCGGCCAGAACAATCGACGTGCGGATGGGCGTTGAGGTCGGTGGGAGCGCCGTGCGTCGCCCAGCGGGTGTGGCCGATCGCCGCGTGGGAGGGAGCAGCGGTTCCTTCGGTGAGCGCGCGCTCGAGCACCGCAAGCTTCCCGGCGCGTTTGACGACGGAGAGATCCGCGCCCGCAGTCACGACGCCCGCTGAGTCGTACCCGCGGTACTCGAGCCGACGGAGCCCTTCGATCACGATCGGGAGCGCGTCGTCCGGCCCGACGTAGCCCACGATGCCGCACATGCGGCCACCCTAGCAGCGAGTGCTCAGGCGGCCCCGAGGCTGGAACGGACGACCTTGACCAATGCCTCGGCGTGGCGAGAGGCGTCGTCCGCCTCCGCCGCCTCCACCATCACCCGCACGAGCGGCTCGGTGCCGGAGGAACGGACCAAGACCCTCCCGGAGTCACCGAGCTCGCGCTCCGCATCGCGGACCGCGGCCCAGACCGCGACGGCCTCCTCCAACCGCTCCGGCTCCGGCACCCGGACGCTCTGGAGCACCTGCGGGAACCGCCGCATGCTCCCAGCCAGCTGCTGCACGCTGACCCCGCGCTCGGCCGCGAGCGAGAGGAACCGCACCGCGGTGAGCAGGCCGTCGCCGGTGGTGGCGCGTTCGCGGAAGATGATGTGCCCCGACTGCTCCCCGCCGAGCATGGCGCCCCGCTCGAGCATCGCCTCCAACACATACCGGTCGCCGACCCGGGTCGCGATCACCTCGATCCCCGCCTCACGCATCGCGTGGTGGAAGCCCAGGTTCGCCATCACCGTGGTCACGACGACGCCACCGACGAGCGTCCCCCGCTCCTTCATCGCGATCGCGCACGCCGCCAACACCTGATCACCGTCGACCACGTTGCCCGACTCGTCGGCGAAGAGCGCACGGTCGGCGTCGCCGTCGTGCGCGACCCCGGCCGTGGCACCGAGGCGCAGCACCTCGGCAGCTACGACCTCCGGATGGAGCGCGCCGCACCCGACGTTGATGTTGTGACCGTCGGGACGGTCGAAGATCGGCCGTACGGTCGCGCCGAGCCGTTCCAGGACCTCAGGGGCGAACCCTGAGGCCGCGCCGTTCGCGCAATCGACGACGATCGTGAGCCCGTCCAGGCGGGTGTCAGCGGATGCGACCAGATGCTCCAGGTATCGCTCGCGACCGGCCTCGGGTTCACGGACGCGGCCCGGATCGGATATGGGTATCGCGGCTTCGACCAGGACAGACTCGATCTCGTCTTCGAGCGCATCCGAGAGCTTCATCCCATCCGCACCGAAGAACTTGATGCCGTTGTCCTCCGGAGGGTTGTGCGATGCGGAGATGACGACGCCGGAGGACGCGCCGAGGTCGGTCGTCAGGAACGCGATCGCCGGCGTCGGCTCGACGCCGGCCACGAGCGCGTCGCCGCCCGCAGAGCAGATCCCTTCCACGAGGGCCGCCTGGAGCCATTCGCCCGAGTCACGCGTATCCCGCCCGATCAGGAACGTGGGTCGACCGGCGCCGTGTCGACCGAGCACCACGACCGCCGCTCGGCCGAGGCCGAAGGCCAGTTCACGTGTGAGGTCGGTGCCGGCGCGCCCACGAACCCCGTCGGTGCCGAAGAGTCGTCCCACGGGGCAAGGCTACCGGAGGGCTCATCGCCCGGACGTCACGCGCCGAACGGTGGGAGGATAGTCGCCATGGAACCTTCACTCGTTCGCGTGTGGGCCAGCGGTAACGCCTTCGACGGGAAGCTGACGAAGGGGCGCCTGGAGGCCGAGGGCATCTCGGTGATGCTGAAGGGTGAGGGCGAGGGGCCGTACCACGCTGGACCCGTGTACCTATGGGTCGCTCGCGACGACGAGATCCGAGCTCGGGAGATCATCGACGCGATCGCCGCCGGCTCGTACGCGATCACCGACGAGGAGCTGGAGGCCGAGGCGGTCGAGGGTCCGAGCGTGCCCGACGAGCAACCTCTGCGCTGATGCTCAGCGCTTCGAGTACTGCGGTGCCTTGCGAGCCTTCTTCAGACCGTACTTGCGACGTTCCTTCTCGCGAGCATCACGCCTGAGGAATCCCTCGGCCTTCAACTGCGGCCGAAGCTCCGGGTCGAGGTCGATCAGCCCGCGAGCGATGCCGAGGCGGATCGCCCCGGCCTGCCCCGCGATACCCCCACCGTGGATCGTGGCGATCACGTCGAAGTCCTTCTCGCGGCCCACCAGCTTGAGAGGTGCGGCGCACACCATCCGGTGCACACGCGTCGGGAAGTAATCCTCGAGGGGTCGGCCGTTGATCTGGAAGTTGCCCGAGCCCGGGATCAGGCGAACGCGAGCCACGGCCTCCTTGCGACGCCCGGTGTGGACCTTCGGTGCGGTGACGGCCACTTACTCCCCCTGATCTTTGGCGGCCGGCTTCTTCGCCGCGGTCTTCTTCGCGGTGGTCTTGCGAGCCGTGGTCTTGGTGCCGGTGGACTTCTTCGCGGCCGACTTCGCGGCGGTGGACTTCTTGGCGGCCGACTTCTTCGCCGGTGAGGTCGCGGTCGTCTTCGCGGTCGCACGCGGCTTGGCGGCGGGCTTCTCGGCCGAGGGCTTCGCGGCCGGCGCCGAGGAAGCCTTCGATGCCTTGGTCACTTTGGGCTGCCGCGCGGGGAGGCCCTCCCACATCGGAGGTTGCCCGAGCGTGTAATCCGTGGGCTGCTGCGCCTGATGGCGATGCTCGGGACCGGCGACCACGTGGAGCTTCTTGATCATGGCGCGCCCCAGCTTGTTCTTGGGGAGCATGCCGCGCACGGCCTTCTCGATCACGAACGTGGGCTTCTCGGCCATCAACCGGTCGTACCTGGTTCCTTTGATCCCGCCCGGGTATCCGGAGTGGCGGTAGGAGATCTTCTTGCTCTCCTTGCCGCCGGTGAGCTCGATCTTCTCAGCGTTGATCACGATCACGTTGTCGCCGGTGTCCATGTGGGGGGCGAAGATCGGCTTGTGCTTGCCGCGGAGGAGCGCAGCGACCTCCGAGGCAAGGCGTCCGAGAACATGGCCGCTGGCGTCGACGACGTACCAGTGGCGCACGATGTGCTCGGGCTTCGGAGAGTAGGTCTTCATACGTGGGAAATCGGCCGGGACCTCCCGGCCGACGCGCAATGCTACCTGCGGGGACGTGAACCCGTCAAAGCTGAAGGATCATGGCGAGATGTTCTCAGCTCGGCTGGAACCAGGAAGGATCGCGTTCCGCGCCCGCTCGCGCCTGGCGATCGGCATCGGCGTCCACGGTCGGCTTGTCCACCACATGGAACCGGCGCTCGGGCTTCGCCAGGCTGTACACGACGGCCGACCCTTCGATCACCGTGAAGACGGGGATCAGGATCGCCTGGAGAACGAAGTATCCGGCTCGCCGGAACACCTGCATCCCCTCACGGGTCGAGAGGCTCACCCACAGGCCCAGGAGGTAGTTCGTCAGGTACACGGCGAAGATGGCGTCCCCGATCACCGCAAGGCTGTGCGGGATCGCGACCCCGCTGAAGAAGTGCAGCAGTGAGTACGCGAACCCGGTCCAGCCCACGGTCCACAGGAACATCGCGAACCAGAGCGACCGCCGGTACTTGGCAAGGACGGGCGTCATCCGTGCCGCCCACCACATCCCGGTGAACCAGCGGCGACGCTGCCGGACGAAGTCGCGGAAGTTCCCAGGCGATTGCTCGACCACCGTGCCCTCCACCCACCGGAACCGGTTGCCCTTCGCCATCTGGCGGAGCGCCCACGTGGTGTCCTCCGTCGTGCACGCTTCCGGCGGGAAGTCGAAGTCCACCTGCTTCTCGATGTTCGACCGCACCAGCAGGAACGACCCGTGCATCCCGAACAGGATCTTGTGGAGCCGGTACTGGAGATGGAACCGACCGAGGTCGTCGCCGACCCGGATCGAATCCGCCAAGGAGTACAGGCGGTTCGTCGCCAGATCCCGGTGATAGGTGATAAGGCCCTGGCCGATCCGGTGGAGGCCGGAGGCTTCTTCCTCGGTCACGGCTTGCCGGATCCCGACGATCACCCCTTCCGTCACATGGGACTCCTCGTCTAGATGGAACACCCACGCTTCATCGGGGACGGGCGACACGGTGAGCGCGTAGTGGAGCGCTCGGGCCTTGTGCGTTGCGCCGTTCATCGTCTGGTCCTCCGGCACGACGATCGCGTGCACGGCGCGGTGCTCCGGGAGACCGGTGATCGGCATGTCGCTCACGATCTCCACGCGGAAACGGAAGAGCGGGCGCGCCTGCATCGACTCCACGACGGACCACACGGTCGCGATGACGGTGTCCGGCTGATCGCCGCGCGTCACGATCCGGAACACCACGGGGTACGGCATCTTGCGCGAACGATCCGGGGACCGTGTCTCCATCGTGACCGGTGTGTGACGGCGGTAGATCAGCCACCCCGCGACGTCGGCGACGGCCCACGGCAGGATCAAGGGATGAGCCCCGGTTCCTCTGGAGTACAGGTCCAATCGGCGTCCGCAACGACTGCTGAGATGCCTTGCTACGCAACCTGCCCTCGCGATGACCCCGGCGTTCCTCCGGAAGGGAACCTCGCTTGAACCATGGCGTCGTGCTCGGAACGCGCCAAGCAGCGCTCTGACCTGCAGAGGTGTCGCTGCGCGATCCCTCGCCGTCGGGGTCGTTCAGGTCGCTCGGTCGCGTTCGCGTTGCCCCGAACCGAACCCCCGCTATCTCAACGTTCTGCGAGCACTCGGGCGACGTAGTCCTCGAACAACGCCACGTCGCCGTCGCCGGGAGCGTCAGGCTCGTCCATGTACGCGACCGAGTCCACAGCGTCCAATAGATCCCAGAACGGGTCGCGCGCGGTCGGGTCGCCTCCTGCCTCGATGTAGCGATCGGTGAAGACATCCGCGATCGCCGTGCCGTGCCACCCGGCCAGGTTCTGTCGCATGCGGGCGAGGTCGATACCGGCAGGGCCACATGCGGCCGTCGCCCAATCCACGACCCCGTTGACACCTGCGCCGTCCCAAAGCGCGTTGCCCGGGTGATAGTCCCGGTGGATGAAGCGGATCGGGGTCTCCGGCCGCGCGGAGGCCGCGATCGCGAACACGCGCTCCCACATCCGCTGGTGCTCGGACCACGCCGGCACTGACGGACCGGGGGGCGGGTAGTCGTCCGAGACGTAGGAGCGATAGGGAGGGAACGGTTCGGCGGCGGCATGGGGATCCACTGCGTGCAACACCACCAGCACCTCCGCCGCGTTCGACAGGTACGCGTCGAGATCGTCGGGCTGCCACGCCTGCTCTCCGGGCACGCGGGTCTCGAGCAACGCAGGCACGTCGCAGATCTCGGCCTCGAGGTCCGCGGCGAGGAGGCGCGGCGCGGGGACCTCGGTGCGCTCCAAGAGCAGGAGCGCCCTCGCCTCGATCGCTGGGTCGTAGCAGTCGGTCACCGGACGTTCGCGGTCGTGGTAGCGACGCAGGACGAGCTCGATCTCGGAACCGCCGTAGGAGACGCTGATCACGTGTTTCTCAGTGGATGACGTCGCCATCGGCTCGGCCGAGAGCAGACGTGCGCCCTCCCCAACCGAACGCTCGATCCATGCGACGACCCCCGGGTCGGTCGCGTCCCAGCCGGTCACCTCGACCTCCTGCCGTACGTGACCCGCTCGAGGGTGAGTCCGACGGCGGGCGCTGGCTCGCCTGCCTCGCTGCGATCGCGAGCGCGGAGGATAGTGAGTATCGCGCTCGGCTCGATCCGACCATCGCCCACCGTGACCAGCGTACCGACGAGGCTCCGCACCATCTGATGCAAGAACGCGTTGGCCGTGGTGGTGAGCTCCACCCGGTCCCCGTCGAGGCGGATCGACAGTCGCCGAAGATCCCGGACGGTCGACCGCCCGGGACCAGGTCTGCGACAGAACGAAGCGAAATCGTGCTCGCCGAGCAGCCGGCGGGCCGCGTCTCGCATCGACGTGAGCGCGAGGTCACCCGGCCGATGCCACGTGAACCTGGCCGTGAACGGGTCGTCGACCACCGCGGTGTTGATCGCGTACCGATACGTCCGCGCGGACGCGGAGAACCGCGCGTCGAACCCGTCCGAGGCCACGCGGGCCCGGGTCACGACGACCTCGGGCGCCAGCGCGGCGTTCACCGCCTCCTGGATCCGACCAGTCGCGAGGTCGTTCGCGGTGAGGAACGAGGCCACCTGTCCTCGGGCGTGCACCCCGGCGTCCGTACGCCCGGCGACGGAGAACCGAACGTCCTCCCGCAAGACGAACGAGAGCACCTCCCCGAGCGTCCCCTCCACGGTCCGCACCAACGGATCCCTCTGCCGAGCCCACCCGCGGAAATCCGTCCCGTCATAGGCGAGGTCCAGCCTGATCGTCCGCACGCCCGCGAGTATGGAGCGACGGATGCCGTGTACAACGGCGAGTCGAGGTTGCGGGGAGGGGCGCGCTGTGTCCGACGCCCGTCGGCTCGGCCGCCAGGAGGACGCGGCGCCCCTCCCGTGAGAACTCAGGCCTCGCGCTCGACCAGCTCGATCCGCGCCATCGGCGCCCCGTCACCGGCGCGCGGTCCCAGCTTCAGGATCCGCGTATACCCACCGTGCCGCTCCGCGAACCGCGGTGCGATGTCGTGGAACAGGCGAGCGACCACGTCGCGGTCAGGGATGTCCTTCAACACCTGCCGTCGCGCGGCAAGATCACCGCGCTTGGCGGACGTGATCAGCTTCTCTGCGTAGGGACGGAGCATCTTCGCCTTCGCCTCCGTGGTGTTGATCGCCTCGTTGACGAACAGCTGCGACGCGAGCGTCGACAGCATCAGGCGCTGATGCCCCGGGTTGGAGCCCAGGCGCGGTCCCTTCTTGGGCTTCGGCACCTGCTACTCCTCCCGCAGACCTAGGCCGAGCTCCTCGAGCTTGGCCTTGACCTCGTCGATCGACTTCTGACCGAAGTTGCGGATGTCCATGAGCTCGGACTCCGACTTCTGCACCAGGTCGCCGACCGTGTTGATGCCCTCGCGCTTCAGGCAGTTGTACGAGCGGACCGAGAGGTTGAGCTCCTCGATCGTGATCTGGTAGTCGCTCGGCAGTTGCTCATCCTCTGCGGGGCCGACCGTGACGCTCGTGGCGTCGGCCAGCTCGGCGAACAGGTTGACCAGCTCGAGCAAGGCACCGCCGGCGGAGGCGACCGCCTCACGCGCGGTCACCGACCCGTTCGTCTCCACGTCCAGGATCAACCGGTCGCGGTCGGTCATCTGCTCGACGCGTGTGTTCTCCACGGCATAGGAGACCCTGCGTACGGGGGAGAAGATGGAGTCGACGGGGATCACGCCGATCGGATCGCGGGGCTTCTTGTTCTTGTCCGCCATCCGGTAGCCGACACCACGCTCAACGGTCATCTCCATCTCGAGCGACGCTCCCTTGCCGAGCGAAGCGATGTGCAGGTCGGGGTTCAAGATCTCGACGCCGGCCGGCGGCGCGACGTCACCGGCGGTGACCTCGGCGGGGCCTTTCGCCTTGAGATAGACGGTGGTTGGCTCCTCGAGGTCCGAGCGCACGACGAGCGCCTTCAGGTTCAGGATGATGTCGGTGACATCCTCGGTGACCTTCGGAACGGTCGAGAACTCGTGGAGCACGCCGTCGATCCTGACGGACGAGATCGCGGCACCCGGGATCGATGAAAGCAACGTCCGTCGGAGCGAGTTGCCGACCGTGTAGCCGAACCCCGGCTCGAGCGGCTCGATCGTGAACTTGGAACGCGTCGGAGAGACGACGTCCTCGGTGATCTGTGGCCTTGCGACGATGAACAACTGACTGCCTCCTCCGGCGGGGGATCATCCACTCCTACCCCACCCTCTTGGTCCCGGCGCCTGTTCGGCGTCGGGTGCGTTCACCCGCTAGACGCGGCGACGCTTGCGAGGCCGGCAGCCGTTGTGCGGCACCGGCGTCACGTCTTGGATGCCCGCCACTTCCAGACCGGCGGCGGCGAGCGAGCGGATCGCGGTCTCGCGACCCGACCCCGGACCCTTCACGAACACGTCGACCTTCTGCAGGCCGTGCTCCTGGGCTTGACGAGCGGCCTTCTCGGCTGCGAGCTGCGCGGCGAACGGCGTGGACTTGCGCGAGCCCTTGAACCCCACGTTGCCTGCGCTCGCCCAGCTGAGCGTGTTGCCCTGCAGGTCGGTGATCGTGACGATCGTGTTGTTGAACGTCGACTTGATGTGCGCCTGCCCGTGGATGACGTTCTTCTTCTCGCGCTTGCGTGCCTTCTTCGCTTTCGGCTTCGCCATAGGAGCTCCTCAGCTACTGGTGCTACTTCTTCCGCGCGGCCTTCTTCTTGCCGGCGATGGCCTTCTTCGGGCCCTTGCGGGTCCGAGCGTTGGTGTGGGTGCGTTGACCGCGCACCGGGAGGCTTCGGCGGTGCCGGATCCCCTGGTAGCACCCGATCTCGATCTTCCGCTTGATGTCCTGCGCGACCTCGCGGCGGAGGTCACCCTCGACCTTGAAGTTCCGGTCGATGTACTCGCGGATCTTGAGGACCTCGTCTTCGGAGAGATCGCGCACCTTAGTGGCCCCGTCGACGCCGGAACCCGCGACGATCTTCCGCGCGTTCGTCTCACCGATGCCGTAGATGTAGCGCAGACCGATGTCCAGCCGCTTGTCGCGGGGAAGGTCGACGCCTGCGATCCGTGCCACGTAGCCTCCTAGCCCTGCCGCTGCTTGTGCCGCGGGTTCGAGCAGATCACGAGGATCCGACCACGGCGACGGATGACACGACACTTGTCGCACATCTTCTTCACCGACGGCCTAACCTTCATCGCCCGCTCCTACTTATACCGGTACACCACGCGACCTCTGGTGAGGTCGTATGGCGAGAGCTCCACCAGGACCCGATCCCCCGGGAGGATCCGGATGTAGTGCATCCGCATCTTCCCCGAGATGTGGGCCAACACCACGTGATCGTTCTCCAACTTCACCCGGAACATGGCGTTGGGTAACGGCTCGACGACCGTTCCCTCGACCTCGATAGCGTCTTTCTTCGGCACGCTCCAGGTGTTCCTGTCTGTTCTTGGGTCATGCCCCGGCCCGCGGACCAGCCGAAACTCGCCGCCGGGCGGGGCGAACGATTAGTATACGGGCAGCTCACCAGCTACGTCCACGCGCGAGGAACCTGACCAGATCGGACCGAAGGGAACGGACCTTCACGCGCTCCTCGCCGTGAGCACCTCATGCCCGTTCGGGGTCACCGCGATCGTGTGCTCGAAATGCGCGGCCAGCGATCCGTCGTCGGTGACGACCGTCCACTCGTCCGGCATCAAGCGGGTCTCGTGGCTCCCGATCATCACCATCGGTTCGACGGCGATCACGAGACCGGGCTTCAACTCGGGCCCGCGGCCCGGCTCGCCGAAGTTCTGGATGAACGGATCCTCGTGCATCGCGCGCCCGATCCCGTGCCCTCCGTACTCACGGACCAAGGTGAAGCCCGCGCCCTCGGCCACCTGCTGGATCGCCGCACCGATATCGGAGAGCCGGCCGCCCGGACGGATCACGCCGATCGCGGCGTCGAGCGCCTCCTCGGTCACGCGGACGAGCTTCTCGGCATCGGGTGACGGCGCCTCTCCCCCCACGATCACGGTGACGGCCGAGTCCCCTTGGAACCCATCCCAGATCGCTCCGCAGTCGAGGGACAAGACGTCGCCGGTCTTGAGGATCCGGGTGCGTGAGGGGATGCCGTGCACGATCTCGTCATCGATCGACGCGCAGATCGTCCCAGGGAACGGGGGTGCGTTCCGTGATCCGCCATACCCGAGGAACGACGGGGTCCCGCCCTCGGATCGGATATGACGCTCGGCGATCTGATCCAGGTCGTACGTGCTGACGCCGGGCGCCACCGCGTCGAGCATGGCCTTGATCGCTTCGCCCGTGATACGACCGGCTGTGCGCATCTTCGCGATCTCGTCGGACGTCTTGTAGATGATCATGCAGCGATCATTCCTCGATGTCGGCGAGCAGGGCGAGCGTCCGCTCCGTCACGTCGGCCTCCGGCGCCTGCGCGTCCACCTCGCGGAGCAGTCCGCGCTCGCGGTAGAACCGCTCGAGTGGGGCCATCTGCTCCCGGTACACCTCGATCCGGCGCCGCACCGTCAGCTCGCCGTCGTCGGCACGGCGTTCTAGCTCATGCCCGCAGTAGTCACAGATACCTTCCACCGCCGGTGGTTTGAACTCCACGTTGTAGGTGCGTTTGCAATTGGGGCATGTCCAGCGGGCCGTGAGTCGCCGCACGGCCATGTTGTCCGCGATCGCGAACTTGAGGACGGCCGAGAGCGGTCGAACCGCGGTGGTGAGCGCCGCTTCGAGCGCCTGCGCCTGCGGAACCGTTCGCGGGAACCCGTCGAGGATGAAGCCCTTCTCCGCGTCGGGTTCCTGGAGACGCTCCATGACCATCTCGACGACGAGCTCGTCCGGCACGTATTCGCCGCGGTCCATGAACGTTCGGGCGCGAACACCGAGCATCGTGTTCTCCTGCACGTGCTCACGCAGGATGTCACCGGTGGAGATCTGCGGGATGCTGAACCGGTCGGTCAGCCGCGCGGCCTGCGTCCCTTTACCAGCACCCGGTGGGCCAAGCAGCACCAGGCGCATGGTTACTTCAGGAAGCCCTCGTAGTGCCGCATCATCAGCTGCGACTCGATCTGCTTCATCGTCTCGAGCGCGACGCCCACGGTGATCAGGATCGACGTCCCACCGAACGGGAACTGGTTGAACGCCCAGTAGGCGAGCACGATCGAAGGTAGCAGCGCGATGGCGGCCAGGAACATCGATCCCGGCAACGTGATGCGGACCAGCACGTAGTTGAGGTAGTTCGCGGTGGGTGGTCCGGGACGGATGCCGGGGATGAACCCACCCTGCTTGCGGATCTGATCGGCGGTGCGGACCGGATCGAACTGGATCGCGGTGTAGAAGTACGCGAAGAAGATGATCAACAGCGTGAGCAGGAGCATGTACACCAAGCTCTTCTGGTTGTTCACGTAGTTGTTGACGAACGTCTGGAACCACGAGGCGTGGTAGACGCTCGCGAGCAGCGTCGGGAAGTACAGGACCGACGTCGCGAAGATGATCGGGATCACGCCGGCCTGGTTGACCTTCAGCGGCAGGTACGTGCTGCCTCCCGACGTCATCCGCCGACCGACCACGCGTTTCGCGTACTGGATCGGGATACGGCGTTGACCCTGATCCATGAACACGACGCCGACGATGATCGCCAGCCCGATGAAGAGCATCACGATGAACTTGCCGGTCCCGCCCTGGAGCAGCACCCCGTGTCCTTCGGCGGGCAACCGCGAGATGATGCTCGTGAAGATCAGGATCGACATCCCGTTGCCGATCCCTCGCTGCGTGATCAGTTCGCCGAGCCACATCACGCACGCCGTTCCCGCCGTGAACGTCAGGATGATGAGCGCGACGTTCGGCGTGGTGAACGTGCCGCTCGGGAAGACATCGACGCTGCTGGTGCTCGATCCTCCGTTGTGGAAGAGGAAGACCAAACCGGTCGACTGCAGCAGAGCCAGGACCACGGTCACGTAGCGGGTCCACTGGTTGATCTTCTTCGTGCCGGCCTCGCCCTGATCCTGCCACTGCTGGAGCTTCGGGATCACCACGGTGAGGAGCTGCATGATGATCGAGCTGGTGATGTACGGCATGATCCCGAGCCCGAACACCGCCATGCGCCCGAGGGCACCACCGGAGAACAGGTCGATGAACGACAGGAACCCGGTCTGGCCGGAGTTGGCGAGCTGCTTCTGCAGGATCGAGACGTCCACCACCGGGACCGGAACGTGACAGCCGAACCGGTAGACGGCGATGATGAACAGGGTGAAGAGGATCTTGTTCCGGAGGTCCGGAACGCGGAACGCGTTAAGGAAGGCCTTCAGCACGGTGGTCTATGGTACCCCGGCCTAGCCGAGAACCTCGGCCCGGCCACCGGCCTGCTCGATCTTCGCTCTCGCCGCGTCGGAGAAGGCGTGCGCCTTCACGACCAGCGCGTGGTCGATCTCGCCCCGGGCGAGCACCTTCACCGGCCTGCCCTTGCGCACCAAGCCGTGCGCGTAGAGCCCTTCAGGGGTGACCTCGCCGTCCGCGTAGTACTTCGCCAGGAGCTCCACGTTCACCACGGCGAACTCCACCCGGTTCGGGTTCGTGAAGCCCTTCAGCTTGGGAACACGCCGTTGCAGCGGCATCTGCCCGCCCTCGAATCCGGCGGGGACGTTCTTGCGTGCGCCGGTTCCCTTGGTGCCTCGGCCGGCGGTCTTCCCGCCAGCCCCGGCCCGTCCGCGACCGACCCGCTTGCGATCCTTCGTGGCGCCGTCGGCGGGGCGGAGATGATGGAGCTTCATCCTTCGACCTCCTCCACCTCGACCAGGTGCTGCACCTTCGCGATCATGCCCCGGATGTCCGGGCGATCTTCCTTGAGCACGGAGTCGTTGATCCGGTGCAAGCCCAACCTGCGGACCGTGTCCTTCTGGTCCTTCGGCCGGTCGATCACGCTCCTGCGCTGCGTCACCTTGAGCTTGGTCATCGCCGGCCTCCGCGCGGTCCGGAAGGCTGACGCGGCTCGTCGCTGTAGACCTCTTCGAGGGCTGCGGTCCGGGCTGCCTGCATCCGCGCCTCCGCGGCGGCCACGGCCTCGAGCATCGGCTTCGGTGCGATGTCGACCATCTCCCGCCCTCGCAGGCGTGCGACCTCGGCCGGACGGCGGAGCGACTGGAGCCCCTGCACGGCGGCCTTCACGATGTTGATCTGATTCGAGGAGCCCATCGACTTGGAGAGCACGTCCTTGATGCCGGCGCACTCGACCAGCGCGCGGACGGCGCCGCCCGCGATGACACCGGTCCCCGGCGCCGCCGGCTTCAGCAGCACCCGACCGGCTCCGGCCTGACCGATCACGGTGTGCGGGATGGTGGTGCCCATCATCGGCACCTCGAACATCCTGCGTCTGGCCTCCTCGACGCCCTTGGCGATCGCCGCGGGAACCTCTTTGGCCTTGCCGTAACCCACGCCGACGCGGCCCGCGCCGTCACCCACGACCACGAGCGCGGCGAACGAGAACCGCCGGCCGCCCTTGACGACCTTCGCCACGCGGTTGATCGAGATGACCCGTTCTTCGAACGGGCTGCGGTCCTGCGAACTCGCGTCGTATCGCCTCATGTCAGATCTTGAGTCCTCCTTCGCGCGCACCCTCGGCGAGGGCCGCGACACGGCCGTGGTAGAGCCGGCCACCGCGATCGAAGACCGCGCGTTCGATCCCGGCATCCTTCGCGCGCTGCGCGATCAACCCGCCGACCGCTTTCGCGCTCGCCGTCTTGCCTTCGACCTTCACCTCACGGTCGGACGCCTGCGCGATCGTGGCCGCCGTCCGATCGTCGATCAGCTGCACATAGATGTGCCGGTTCGAGCGATACACGGCCAGACGGGGACGTGAGGCATCGCCGGAGATCTTCTTGCGGACCCGCGCGTGCCGACGGACCCGCGCTTCGCGCTTCGTCTTCGCGCCACTCATGCGGCACCCGTCTTCGCGGCCTTGCCGGCCTTCTTGCGGACGTACTCACCCTCGTACCGGATGCCCTTGCCCTTGTAGGGCTCCGGCTTGCGGATCTTCCGGATGTTCGCGGCGATCTCGCCCACCTGCTGTTTGTCGTTGCCACGCACCACGATCTGCGTGGGCGTCGGCACCTCGAATTCGATACCGGAAGGGCACGTGACGAACACCGGATGGGAGTAGCCGGCGGCGATCTCGAGATCGGAGCCCTTCATCGCCGCGCGGTACCCGACACCGACGATCTGCAGCCGCTTCTCGAATCCCTTCGTGACGCCATCCACCATGTTCGCCACCAGCGAACGCGTGAGCCCGTGCAGGCTCCGATGGAAGGCTTCGTCGTCGGGGCGCTCGACCAGGACCGCGCTGGCTTCGACCGCGATCCGCATATCCGGGTGCATGCCCTGGGTCAAGCTGCCGCGCGGCCCCTTGACGGTGACCACGTTCCCCTCGGCGATGTCGACATCGACACCGCTGGGGATCTCGATGGGCTGCTTACCGATCCGACTCATCCCTGGCTCACCACACGTAGGCGAGGACTTCCCCGCCGATCCCCTTCTTGGACGCGTCCTTGTCCGTCATGACTCCCTGCGACGTAGACACGATCGCCACGCCGAGCCCGCCCAGCACGCGCGGGAGCTTGCCGCGACCGGCGTACACACGCCGGCCCGGCGTCGAGATCCGCTTGATACCCGTGATGGTCCGCTGCCGAGACTTGCTGTACTTCAGCCGGATGCGGAACGCCTTCTCGACGCCCTCGCCCTCGACCGAGAAGCCGTCGATGTACCCCTCCTGCTCGAGGATGCGCAGGACCGAATCGGCCAGTTTCGACACCGGCGCGATCAGCTCGTCCTTCATGGCGAGGTTCGCGTTGCGGATGCGCGTGAGCAGATCCGCAACGGGGTCGGAGATGTTCGAGGAGAACTTCGCTCTCACCATGAGGCCTTCGTCACCCCCGGGAGCTCGCCCGCGTGCGCCAGCTGCCGGAAGCAGATCCGACAGAGCAGGAGCTTCTTGTAGACGGCACGCGGCCGACCGCACCGGCGGCAGCGTGTGTACGCGCGCACGCGGTACTTCGGATGTCCCTGTTGCTTGTTGATCAGCGCTTTCTTCGCCATGCCCTCGTCCTCTAGCTCGCCTGCGCGACCGCCTCGAGCCCCGCGAACGGGAACCCGAGCGCCACGAGCAGCGCGCGTCCTTCGTCGTCGGTCCGCGCCGTGGTCACCACGGTGATGTCCATGCCTCGGACCTTCAGCACCTTGTCGTAGTCGATCTCCGGGAAGATCAGTTGCTCGGTCACGCCGAGCGTGTAGTTCCCGCGTCCGTCGAACGCGTTCACATCCAGGCCGCGGAAGTCGCGGATCCTCGGAAGCGCCAGCGTGACGAGGCGATCGATGAACTCCCACATGCGGTCGCCCCGGAGGGTGACCTTCGCGCCGATCGCTTGGCCCTCCCGGAGCTTGAACCCGGCGATCGACTTACGGGCCTTGGTCACCACCGGCTTCTGACCGGAGATGACCTCGAGGTCCGCAAGCGCGGCGTCTAGCATACGACCGTCCTTGAGCGCGTCACCGACACCCATGTTGAGCGCGACCTTCTCGAGGCGTGGCACCTGCATCACGTTCGCGACGCCGAGCTCGTCCTTGAGCTTCGGAACGAGCTCCTCGTTGAACCGCTGCTTCAGCCGTGGCGTGTAGTCGGCCATCTAGAGCTCCGCCTCACAGTGGCGGCAGATCCGCATCTTCACGTCACCCTCCATCCGGTGGCCGACGCGGGTCGGCCTCCCGCAGCTCTTGCAGACGATCTGGACGTTCGAGATGTCGATGAACATCTCCGCGTCGATGATCCCGCCCTGCTGGAGCTGCTGGCCGCTGGTCGAACGCTTCCCGCTCGAACGCTGATGCTTCTTGGCGAGCGCGACGCCGTCGACCATGACGCGGCCCTCACGCGGCAGCACGCGGACCACGCGGCCCTCCTTGCCACGGTCCTTGCCTTGCAGGACCTTGACCATGTCGTCCTTCTTGATGTCCACACCCGGCATCTACAGCACCTCCGGGGCGAGCGAGATGATCTTCATGAACCGCTTCTCCCGTAGCTCTCGCGCGACCGGCCCGAAGATGCGGGTGCCGCGCGGGTTCTTCTGCTCGTTGATGATCACGACCGCGTTGTCGTCGAACCGGATGTAGGACCCGTCCGGGCGACGACGTTCCTTGGCGGTGCGAACGACAACGGCGCGGACGACCTCGCCCTTCTTGACCGCACCGCCGGGCAGGGCATCCTTCACCGTGCCGACGATCACGTCGCCTACGCCCGCGTACCTGCGGGCGGACCCGCCAAGGACGCGGATGCACAGGACCTCTTTGGCCCCGGTGTTGTCCGCCACCTTGCAGCGCGTCTCTTGCTGGATCACCGAACGCTCCTACTTCGCCCGTTCGACGATCTCGACCACACGCCAGCGCTTGGTCTTCGACATCGGACGGGTCTCCATCACGCGGACGGTGTCGCCCACGTGCGCGTCGTTGGTCTCATCGTGCGCGGCCAGCTTCGACGAGCGGCGCACGATCTTGCCGTAGAGCGCGTGGCGCATCTGGCGGTCGATCCGCACCAGCACCGTCTTGTCCATCTTGTCGGACACGACCACGCCTGTGCGGGTCTTCCGACGCCCGCGCTCGATCGTCTGCTGCTCGTCGCTCACCGCTCGCTCTCCTCGTCAACATCGGCCACGATCGCATCGAGCTCTTCCTCGATCTCACGTTCGCGGAGCACGGTGGCGATCCGCGCCACCTCGTGGCGGACCTGCTTCATCCGTGCGGGGTTGTCCAGCTGCCCGGTCGCCAGCTGGAACCGCAGGTTGAACAGTTCCTCCTTGGCGGAGTCGATCCGAGCGAGCAACTCGTCGTCCGGCAGCTCACGCAGCTCTGCGGCCTTGCTCGGCATCGCCTACTCGCCCCCTACCCGGGAGATGAACTTCGTCTTGATCGGCAGCTTGTGCTGTGCCCGGCTCATCGCTTCCTTGGCCAAAGACTCCGGCACTCCGGCCAGCTCGAACATCACACGACCCGGCTTCACGACGGCGACCCAGCCTTCCGGGTTGCCTTTGCCGGAGCCCATGCGGGTCTCCGCGGGCTTCTTCGTGACCGGCTTGTCGGGGAAGATGTTGATCCAGACCTTGCCGCCGCGGCGGATGTGCCGCGTGATCGCGACACGGGCGGCCTCGATCTGGCGGTTCGTGATCCAGGCGGGCTCGAGCGCGACCAGGCCGTAGTCCCCGAACTGGATCTCGGTGCCACCCTTCGCCTTGCCGCGACGTCGGCCGCGATGCACCTTGCGGTGCTTGACCTTCTTCGGCGCGAGCATCAGGCCTCACCCTCCGGAGAAGACGTCTCGGGTTCGGTCGGCGCAGCGGGGGCGGTCTCTACCGCAGGCGCCGCGACGGCCGGGGTCTCGACGGCCGGGGTCTCGACGGCCGGGGTCTCGACCGCGGGGGCCTCGACGGCCGGGGTCTCGACCGCCGCCGGGGCAAGCTCGACCACGGGCTCCGGTGTCGGTGGTTCGGCAACCGCGACGGCGGCAGCCGGTGCGACGGCGGGGGCCGGGGCCTGGGCGGCAGCCGGGGTGACGGGGGCCGGCGTCGGTGCGGTGCGTGCCGCGGCTCCGCGACCACCACCCACACGGGCACGGGCGAGCGCGCGCTCGGTCTCCTGCTCCCGGTAGGGGATCTGGTCGCCGTGGTAGATCCACACCTTCACACCGATCTGACCGAACGTGGTCTTCGCTTCGGCGGTGCCGTAGTCGACCTTCGCGCGGAGCGTATGCAGCGGCACACGGCCCTCGCGGTACCACTCGCGGCGCGACATCTCCGTGCCGCCCAGTCGGCCGGCGGCCTGGACCCGCACGCCCAGCGCCCCCGCGCGCATCGAGGTCTGGACGGCTCGACGCATCGCGCGCCGGAACGCCACACGGCCCACCAGCTGCTCGGCGACGCCTTGCGCCAAGAGCGCGGCGTCGGTCTCCGGACGCGACTCGCTCGCGGCCTGGTTCATGTCTTCGACCTTCACGTCGACACGCTTCTTGGTGTACCGCTCGATGTCCTTGCGCAGACGGTCAACCTCCGCGCCCTTGCGCCCGATCACGATCCCGGGGCGGGCCGTGCGGATGAAGACCCAGATCTGGTCGCCCTTGCGCTCGATGTCGATGCTCGAGATCCCGGCACGCGATAGGCGCGAGCGGATGTGCTTGCGGATCCACACGTCCTCGTGCAGCTGGTCCGCGTAGTCCTTGCGGGCGTACCAGTTCGATTTCCACGGGTAGATGACCCCGAGCCGGAACCCGTACGGGTTGACCTTGTGACCCACTAGCCTTCATCTCCGATCGTCTGCACGACCACGGTCACGTGCGACGTGCGCTTGCGAACCCTGGACGCGCGTCCGTACGCGCGCGGGCGGAACCGCTTGAGCGTCGGCCCTTCGTCCACCCAGACCTTCGACACCATCAGGTTCTCCGCGATCACGCCGGGCTTCTGCTCGGCGTTCGCGATCGCCGAATCCAGGAGCTTCTGCACGTCGTGCGTGGCCCCCAGCGGCGAGAACCGCAGGATCCTGCGGGCTTCCTCCACGTGCTGCCCGCGGATCAGATCCACGACCCGCCGCATCTTCTGCGGCGAGGTGCGGATGTACTTGACGGTGGCTCGTGCCTCCAACGCCCTACCTCACTCCCGTCCTGCGCTCGTCCCGCGCGTGCGAGCGGAACATGCGTGTGGGCGCGAACTCGCCCAGCTTGTGCCCCACCATCGACTCGGAGATGAACACCGGCACATGCTTGCGGCCATCGTGCACCGCGATCGTGTGGCCGATCATGTCCGGCACGATCGTGCTGCGGCGAGACCAGGTCTTCACGACGCGCTTGTCGCCCTTCTTGTTCATCTCGTCGACCTTGACCATCAGGTGCTCGTCGACGAACGGACCCTTCTTCACGGACCTCGGCATCAGCCACGACCCTTCCCACGGCGACGGACGATGTACTTGCTCGACGCCTTGTTCTTCTTGCGCGTGCGGCCTTCCTTCTTGCCCCACGGCGATGTCGGATGTCGTCCACCCGAGGACTTGCCCTCGCCTCCGCCCAGCGGGTGGTCGACGGGGTTCATGGCCACGCCACGGACCGACGGGCGCTTGTTCTTCCATCGGTTGCGACCGGCCTTGCCGAGGGAGATCAGTTCGTGCTCGGGGTTCCCCACGACGCCCACCGTGCCCTTGCACGTGGCGTCGACGAGGCGCGTCTCACCGGATGGGAGCCGTAAGGTGGCGTACCGACCCTCCTTCGCCATCAGCTGCACGCTGGTCCCGGCGGAGCGCGCCATCTTGGCGCCGGCGCCCGGCTTCAGCTCGATCGCGTGGATCACCGTGCCGACCGGGATGTTGCGAAGCGGCAAGGCGTTGCCCGGGCGGATCTCAGCGTCGGAGCCGGACATCAGCATGTCGCCCACGGAGATACCCTGCGGCGCAAGGATGTATCGCTTCTCGCCGTCCACGTAGTGCAACAGCGCGATCCGAGCGCTCCGGTTCGGGTCGTACTCGATCTGGGCGACCTTGGCCGGGATCCCGTCCTTGTTGCGACGGAAGTCGACCACGCGATAGCGCCGCTTGTTGCCGCCGCCCTGGTGCCGCGCGGTGATCCGACCGTGAACGTTGCGCCCCGCCTTCTTGCGACCCTTGACGACCAGCGACTTCTCGGGCTTCGACCGCGTGATCTCCTCGAACGAGGACACGCTCGCGCCACGGCGTCCCGGCGTCGTCGGCTTGTACTTGCGAACGGCCATCTAACCCATCCCACCTTCGAAGATCTCGATCGAGTCGCCCTCGGCGAGGGTCACGATCGCGCGCTTCTCGTCGGCGCGCTTGCCGGTCGTATACCCGCGCCGCTTCGTCTTGCCCCGACGGTTCAGCGTGTTCACCGAGATCACGCGCACCTCCCAGATCACCTGGACGGCCTCTTTGATCTCGGTCTTGTTCGCCCGCGGATCGACGAGGAACGTGTACGTGTTCAGCTCGAGACCGGCGTAGGACTTCTCGGAGACGATCGGGCGGATGATCACGTCGCGCGGGGACTTCACTGCGCAACCTCCCCCGCCGACTCAAGGACCTTGACGGCCGCGTCGGTGAACAGCACGCGGTCGGCACGGAGCACTTCATACGTCCCCAGGCTCTTCGCATACGCGATCCGCACGGTGGGCAGGTTGCGGAACGACTTCTCGACGATCTCTTCCGGCTCGGGGAGCACCAGCAGGATCTTGCCCTCGAGCGAGAGCGCGTCGAGCAGGCCGGCAGCTTCCTTCGTCTTGGGCTCCGTGAACCCGAGCTGGTCGACGACCGCGAGCTTCCCGCTCTGTAGGGCGTCGGTCAGCGCCGATCGGAGCGCGCCACGCTTCATCTTCTTGTTCACACGCATCTCGTGCGAATGCGACTGCGGGCCGTGGGAGATACCACCACCCACCCATTGGGGCGAACGGATCGAACCCTGGCGGGCACGACCAGTGCCCTTCTGGCGCCACGGCTTCTTCCCACCGCCCGAGACATCGCCCCGCGTCTTCGTCGAATGCGTTCCCGCGCGGATCCCCGCCATCCCCGCGATCACGACTTGATGCATCAACGGCACGCTCACCTTCGCCTCGAACAGGTCGGCGGGCAGGTCACGCGAACCCACCTTCTTCCCCGCCGCATCGTGGAGTTCGACCGAAGCCATCAGGCACCCTTCCCAACCGGGACCTTCACGGCCGAGCGGACCATCACGAGGCCGCCGTTCGGCCCAGGGACGGCTCCCTTGATCAGCAGGAGGTTCCGCTCCGGGTCGGCCTGGACGACCTCGAGGTTCAGCACCGTGATGCGCTGGTTCCCGTGCTGGCCGGCCATCCGCATGCCCTTGAACACGCGGGATGGCGTGGCGCATGCCCCGATCGAGCCCGGGGACCGATGTTTGCGCTTCGTCCCATGGCTCGCCCCTAGCCCACCGAACCCGTGGCGACGCATCACGCCCGAGAACCCCTTGCCGCGGGACACGCCGACGACGTCTGCGAGCTCTCCAGCGGTGAACACGTCGGCGCGCAGCTCCTGCCCCGGCGTGTAACTGGAGGCGTCATCCGTGCGGATCTCCACCAGGTGACGACCGGGCTTCCCGCCGTGCGCGTCGTAGTGACCCTGCATCGGCTTGTTCGGCGCGACATCGGCGAACGCGAGCTGGACGGCGTCGTAGCCGTCGCTCTCCTTCGTCTTCACCTGCGCGACGAAGCACGGGCCCGCTTTGATCACCGTCACCGGCACGGCCCGCGTCTCGACGAAGATCTGGGTCATGCCCAGCTTCTCGCCCAGGATGCCTTTCGTCTGCGTCATAGCTTGATCTCGATATCCACTCCCGCCGAGAGGTTCAGGCGCTGAAGCTCCTGGACCGTCTTCGACGTCGCGTCGACGATGTCGATGAGGCGCTTGTGCGTGAGCATCTGGAAGTGCTCGCGCGAGTCCTTGTACTTATGGGGAGAACGGATGACCGTGTAGATCGTGCGCTCGGTCGGCAGCGGCACCGGTCCCACGACCTTGGCACCGGTGCGCGTGACGTGTTCGACGATGTCGCGCGCCGCCACGTCCAGCATCCGGTGGTCGTAGGCCCGGAGCTTGATCCGGATCTTCGGTCCTGCCACGGTCGCTCGTGCCTCTCTACTAGTCTGTCTCAGACTACCGATGGACTACTTGATGATCTTGGTGACGCGGCCTGCACCCACGGTGCGACCACCCTCACGGATGGCGAAGCGCAGGCCCTCTTCCATGGCGATCGGGGCGATCATCTCGACGGTCATGTCGACGTTGTCGCCCGGCATCACCATCTCGATGCCCTCGGCCAGGTGCGCGGTGCCGGTGACGTCGGTGGTGCGGAAGTAGAACTGGGGACGGTAGCCGTTGAAGAACGGGGTGTGGCGGCCGCCTTCGTCCTTGCTCAAGATGTAGACCTTGGCCTCGAAGTCGGTGTGGGGGGTGATCGACCCGGGCTTGGCGAGCACCTGACCGCGCTCGACCTCCTCCTTGTCGATCCCTCGCAGCAAGATCCCGACGTTGTCGCCTGCGACGACCTCGTCGAGCAGCTTGCGGAACATCTCGAGGTCGGTCGCGACGGTCTTGCGGGTCTCGTGGATCCCCACGATCTCCACCTCGGACATCTTCGCGAGCTTGCCCTGCTCCACCCGCCCGGTGACCACGGTCCCGCGGCCGGTGATCGAGAAGACGTCTTCGATCGGCATGAGGAACGGCTTGTCGGTGTCGCGGACCGGCTCGGCGATGTAGGAGTCGCAGGCGGCCATCAGCTCGTCGATCTTGGCCATCCATGCCTCGTCGCCCTCGAGGGCCTTCAGGGCCGAGACCTGGATCACGGGGGTGTCGTCGCCGGGGAACTCGTAGGAGGTGAGGAGCTCACGAACCTCGAGCTCCACGAGCTCAAGGAGCTCGGGGTCATCGACCGTGTCGCACTTGTTGAGCGCGACCACGATGTAGGGGACGCCGACCTGGCGTGCCAAGAGCACGTGCTCGCGGGTCTGGGGCATCGGGCCGTCGGCCGCAGACACCACCAGGATCGCGCCGTCGATCTGGGCGGCACCGGTGATCATGTTCTTGATGTAGTCGGCGTGCCCGGGCATGTCGACGTGGGCGTAGTGGCGGTTCTCGGTCTCGTACTCCACGTGGGCGATCGCGATCGTGATGCCCCGCTCGCGCTCCTCGGGGGCCTTGTCGATCTGATCGAACGGGGTGAACTCGGCCATGCCCTTGTCGGCCTGGCGCTTGGTGATGGCCGCCGTGAGCGTGGTCTTGCCATGGTCGATGTGGCCCATGGTGCCGATGTTCACGTGCGGCTTCGTCCGCTCGAACTTCTTCTTCGACATCTCTTCGTTCCTTCCGCTCTCTCTGGCCGTTCTCTCTGGCCGTTACTCGCCGGTGACCCGGGCGATGATCTCCTTCGCGATCTGCGCCGGGACCTCGTTGTAGGCGTGCAGCTGCATCGGGCTGTGGGCGGCGCGACCCTGCGTGCGGGAGCGCAGCTCGGTCGCGTACCCGAACAACTCCGCGAGTGGCACCAACACCAGGATCGCCTTCATCCCCCCACGCTCGTCGATCCGCTCGATGCGGCCACGGCGCGCGGTGACGTCGCCCATCACGTCGCCCATGAACTCCTCGGGGGTCGAGACCTCGAACTCCATGACCGGCTCGAGCAGCGCTGGATCCGCCTTGCGCGCCGCGTCCTTGAGGCCCATCGAACCCGCGATCTTGAACGCCATCTCCGACGAGTCGACCTCGTGGTAAGAGCCGTCGGTGAGGGTGGCGCGGACGTCGACCATCGGGTAGCCCGCCAGCACACCGTTGTCGAGCGCCTCTTGGATGCCCTGGTCGACGGCGGGGATGTACTCGCGAGGGATCGACCCACCGGTGATCTTGTTGATGAACTCGTAGCCGCCGCCGGGGCCCGTCGGCTCCAGATCGAGCACGACGTGCGCGAACTGGCCGCGACCACCGGTCTGGCGGATGAACCGCGTGACGACCTTATGGACCTCCTTGCGGATGGTCTCGCGGTAAGCCACCTGCGGCTTGCCGACGTTCGCGTCCACGCTGAACTCGCGCTTCAGCCGGTCGACCAGGATGTCCAGGTGGAGCTCGCCCATCCCCGAGATCACGGTCTGGCCGGTCTCGTCGTCGAACTTCACGACGAACGTCGGGTCCTCGTCGGACAGCTTCGCCAGCCCGTTGCCCAGCTTGTCCTGGTCCGCCTTGGTCTTCGGCTCCACGGCGACCGAGATCACGGGGATCGGGAACGTGATGTTCTCCAGCACGACCGGCTTCTCCGGATCGCAGATCGTGTCACCGGTCGTGGCGTGCTTCAGCCCCACGACGGCCACGATGTCGCCGGTGTACGCGGCCTCTTTGTCCTCGCGGTGGTTCGCGTGCATCTGCAGGATGCGGCCGATGCGCTCCTTGCGATCCTTCGTCGAGTTCATCACATGCGAACCCGACTTCAGCACGCCGGAGTAGACCCGCAGATACGTGAGCCGCCCGACGTAGGCGTCGGACATGATCTTGAACGCGAGCGCCGAGAACGGCTCGTCGTCGCTCGCCGCGCGCGTGATGTCTTCGCCCTTCAACGTGTGCGCGACGAGCGGCGGTACGTCGAGCGGGGATGGGAGGTACCAAACGATCGCATCGAGGAGCGGCTGTACACCCTTGTTCTTGAAGGCGGAGCCGCAGAGCACCGGAACACCCTCGTTGGCAAGCGTGGCGCGGCGGATCGCTCGGCGAAGCTCGTCGATCGTGGGCTCCTCCTCGTGGACGAACTTCTCCATGAGGGATTCGTCATGGTCCGCGAGGCGCTCGAACAGGTCGTGGTGGGCGGCGGCCGCGATCTCGCGGTACTCATCGGGGATCGGGACGTCCTTCCATTCCTCACCCATCTCGCCTTCCCAGATGTGACCCTTCATCTCCACGAGGTCGATGACCCCTTGGAAGTCCGCCTCGGTCCCCCATGGAAGTTGCAGGACGAGCGGGATCGCCTGGAGGCGGTCGACCATCATGTCGACGGTCCGCTGGAAGTCGGCGCCCGTCCGGTCCATCTTGTTCACGAAGCAGATCCGAGGAACGTTGTAGCGATCCGCCTGACGCCAGACGGTCTCGGTCTGTGGCTCTACGCCCGCGACGGCGTCGAAGACGGCGACGGCACCGTCGAGGACACGCAGCGAGCGCTCGACCTCGACGGTGAAGTCCACGTGGCCCGGTGTGTCGATGATGTTGATCCAGTGACCCTTCCACTGGCACGTGGTGGCGGCGGATGTGATCGTGATCCCGCGCTCGCGCTCCTGGACCATCCAGTCCATCTGCGCGGTGCCCTCGTGGACCTCGCCGACCTTGTAGGACTTGCCGGTGTAGTACAGGATGCGCTCGGTCGTGGTCGTCTTGCCCGCGTCGATGTGGGCCATGATCCCGATGTTCCGGGTTCGGGCGAGCGGGTATTCGCGGATGTCCAAGACCTTGCCGGCCTTCCCTTTGACGTCTTGCTCTGTCTGTGCCACCTGCATCTGCTCCGCGGGGCTCGCCATCTAGACGATCCCCCTGTCATGAGAAACCGGCCCCTGGAGGCCGGCCCGACATCCCTCGTCGCTCACCATCGGTAGTGCGCGAATGCCTTGTTCGCCTCGGCCATCTTGTGCATGTCCTCACGGCGCTTGACCGACGTCCCAGCGCCGTTCGACGCATCCATGATCTCGGCCACGAGGCGTTCGGCCATGGAGTTCTCGCGGCGGGCGCGGCTGTAGTTCACGAGCCAGCGCAGGGCCAGGGTCGTTCCACGTTGCGGCTTGACCTCGACCGGGACCTGATACGACGCGCCACCCACGCGACGCGACTTGACCTCGAGCATCGGGCGCACGTTCTCGACCGCTTTCTTCAACGTGATGACCGGGTCGTTCGCGGTCCGTTCCGAGATGATCTCGAGCGCCTTGTAGACGGTGTGCTCCGCGACCGTCTTCTTGCCGTGCAGCAGCACCTTGTTGATCAACTGTGTGACCAGCGGGTTCTGATACACGGGGTCGGGCATGACCTCGCGACGTACGGCAGGGCCTTTGCGCGGCATGGTTATTCGCCGCCCTTCTTGGCCCCGTAGCGGGAGCGGGCCTGGCGGCGATCCTTCACACCGGCGGTGTCGAGCGTCCCGCGCACGATCTTGTAACGAACGCCCGGGAGGTCCTTCACGCGACCCCCACGAACGAGCACGATCGAGTGCTCCTGCAGGTTGTGACCAACGCCGGGGATGTAGGCCGTGACCTCCATGCCGGAGGTCAACCGGACCCGGGCCACCTTCCGCAACGCGGAGTTCGGCTTCTTCGGGGTGGTCGTGTAGACACGGGTGCAGACGCCACGACGTTGCGGAGAGCCCTTGAGCGCCGGGCTCTTCGTCTTGGTGCGGGGGCGCTCTCGCCCCTTCCGTACCAGCTGTTGGATGGTAGGCATAGGTCTCTCGTCTGCACTCTTCCGTTGTCAAACACCGGGACCAAACCGAGGGCCTGATCCGCAGGTCGATATGCCCTTGTGCAGCGTGGAACGGGCCGCATCGGGGTTCCCCTCCCGGGATCCGGAAGCAGACGCGCCCGGAGACCTGCCGAGCCGGGGCGCGACCGACAAAGCTACAGGTCGTACACACGAACTGTCAACCGGAGCCGGTCACCGAGGCGCACGTGGGCCGACCCACCGTCCTTCCTTGGTACCGTCCGCCCCGATGGAGGACCTCGATCATCTCGCGGCGCTCGCATCGCAGGCTGCCCGGATAGGCGGAACCACCATCCTGGAGGCCGGACGCGAGGGTCCCGTCGTGGACAAAGGGGCCGGGGATTATGTGACCGAGGTCGACCAGGCAAGCGAGGTCGCGATCGCCGCGTTCCTCGCCACGGCAACCCCTGATATCCCGCTCGTGGGTGAGGAGCGCGGAGGGATCGCTCGCGAGCGGTACTGGCTCGTCGACCCGCTGGACGGAACCACCAACTTCGTCCACGGCTTCCCGATCGTCGGGGTTTCCGTGGCATTGATCGAGGAAGGGCACCCGACCGCCGGAGCGGTCGCCGCGCCGTTCCTGCGGGAATGCTACGTCGCCGCCCGTGGACGAGGCGCTCGCATCGAGAGAGAGGGGCGACCAGCGCGCCGGCTCCACGTCAGCGAACGCCCGGTGGAGCGGGCGGTCGTCGGCACCGGATTCCCGTTCCGGCACAAAGAGGTCTTGCCGCGCTACCTCCGGGCGATGACCGCCGCCCTCGAACGGTTCGAGGATCTCCGCCGGCCCGGCGCGGCGGCGCTCGACCTCGCGTGGGTCGCGGCCGGCGTGTTCGACGGCTTCTTCGAGTTGGCGCTCTCGCCGTGGGACGTGGCGGCGGGCGGTCTCCTGATCGAGGAAGCGGGCGGCATCGTCACGGACTGGACCGGCTCGGCGAACTACCTGTCCGGTGACATCCTGGCGGGCAACCCGTCGGTCCACACGGAGCTGCGCCGCTTGACCGCCGATCCATGAGGAGACGTCGGCTCCAGGCTTGGGCGGAGGATCTGTATTCCGACTACGGACCGAGGATCTGCGACCTCGTCGGCGTCGACCACCCACCGGTGATCCGGATCGTGGTCTCCGTGTCGGGCTCCGGCGCCGCGTGGACGAGCGGCACCGATGTCACGCTTTCCGCCCGTTGGTTCGCGCAACACCCCGACGACGCCGGCGGATGCCTCCACGAGTTCACGCACGCGATCATGCGCGCGCCGATCTACGACGGAACCACCCGTTGGCTGATCGAAGGTATCGCCGACTGGGTCCGAGACGAGCTCGGCCACGACATGCCGTGGACCTTCGCCCACTACGGACCCGGAGAAGCGACGGCCGGCTACCAAACGACCGCCCACTTCCTCCAGTGGCTCGAAGCGCACCACCCCGGCGCCGTGAGAACCCTTTCCAAGGAGCTGATGTCAGGCACGTACCAACCGACCGTGTTCGAGTCGATCACCGGGGCGATGCTCAGCGTATGCGTCAGCCGCTACGAGCAGGAACAGCAAGCATGAACCGAACGAAGAGGGCCGGGGGTCGCCGCGAGGGGCTTCGCCTTCCCCTCGCGGCGCGCCCCCGGCCCTCAGCGCCTACGCGCGAGCCCGGAACGATCCGCGGCAGCGTTACTCGTCGGCCGCCGGGCTCGCCCCTCCGAGCATCGCCTCCGCCTGTTCGCGCGTGAGCCCGACCAGGGCCGGCTCGGAACCGCCGGCCTCCACGGCCTCGAGGATCTCGCGCTGACGGGCGAGCCAGTACTCGGGGATCGCCTCGGGCTTGATCCGGACCTGGGCGTTCCGGTAACGAGGCATCCCCGTACCGGCCGGGATCAGCTTGCCGATGATCACGTTCTCCTTCAGACCCAGCAACGGATCCGACCGCGCGCCGATCGCGGCGTCGGTCAGGACCCGGGTGGTCTCCTGGAAGGAGGCCGCCGACAACCATGAGTCCGTCGCGAGCGACGCCTTCGTGATCCCGAGTAGGACCGGGCGGGCCGAAGCTGGCATCCCGCCGCCCTCGACCACCTCGGCGTTCGTCTCCTCGAACACGCGGCGCGCCACCATGTCGCCAGGCAGGAACGTCGTGTCTCCCGGCTCGATGATGTGCACCTTGCGGAGCATCTGCCGCACGATCAGCTCGATGTGCTTGTCGTGGATCGTCACGCCCTGGCTGCGGTAGACCTGCTGGACTTCCTCCACCATGTGCAACTGCAGCGCCTGGACACCCTCGACGCGGAGCTTCTCGTGAGGGTTCACCGAACCCTCGGTGAGTCGCTGCCCGACCTCGACCGCCTCGCCATCGGAGACCGTGAGACGAGCGCGGAACGACACGGGGTACTCCACCATGTCGCCCGTCTCGTCCGTGACGCGGATCCGACGGACGTGCTTCTCCTCGTCGTCATCGATCGACACGGTGCCCGAGAGCTCGGTGATCTGCGCCTCGCCCTTGGGCTTGCGTGCCTCGAACAGCTCGACGACACGTGGCAGGCCGTGCGTGATGTCCTCACCGGCGACGCCACCGGTGTGGAACGTCCGCATGGTCAGCTGCGTCCCCGGCTCACCGATCGACTGGGCGGCGATGATGCCGACCGCCTCGCCGATGTCGACGACCCGGCCTGAGGCCAGGTTCCGTCCGTAGCAGAGGCGGCAGACGCCGACCTCCGCCTCGCAGGTGATGACCGAGCGCACGCGCACGGATTCGACACCGGACGCGACGACGACCTCGGTCAACTCGTCGGTCAACTCGTCGCCGGCCAATGCGACCTTCTTGCTCCCGACCTTGACGTCCTCGGCCAGGATGCGTCCGAAGATGCTGGTCTCGATGTGCGCCGCCCGGACGACCGATCCGTCGGGACGGACCACGTTCACCTGAACCGGCACGCTCCGGTCGGAACCGCAGTCGTCCTCGCGGATGATCAGTTCCTGGGCCACATCCACGAGCCGCCGGGTCAGGTAGCCCGAGTCGGCGGTCCGCAGCGCGGTGTCGGCCAGACCCTTGCGCGCGCCGTGCGTGGAGATGAAGTACTCCAGGACGGACAGTCCCTCGCGGAAGTTCGACTTGATCGGGCGGGGGATGATCTCGCCCTTCGGGTTGGCGACCAGGCCACGCATCCCAGCCAGCTGCCGGATCTGCATGAGCGTCCCGCGAGCTCCCGAGTTCGCCATCATGAAGATCGGGTTCGTGGGGGTGAACTGCAACTCCATGGCGTCCTTGACCTCGTCGGTCGCCTTGGTCCAGATCTCGATCAGCTCCTGGCGGCGCTCGTCGTCCGTGATGATGCCGCGGCGGTACTGGGTCTCGACCTTCTGGGCGCTCTTCTCGTGCTCGTCCAGGATCTTGGCCTTCGAGGGCGGCGTGGTGACGTCTTCGACGCCCACCGTGACACCCGCGCGCGTGGCGTAGTGGAACCCAAGGTTCTTCAGGTTGTCGAGCGTCTCCTCGACCTTCGCCCGGTCGTAGTCGTGCACCGTCTGGTCGACGAACCGAGCGATGTCGCTCTTCACGACGATCTGGTTCCGGAACTCGAAGTCATCGGGGAACGCCTGGTTGAAGATCACACGACCGATCGTGGTGCGCACCACCGGGGTCCGGCCATCTTGCGCGTTCCGGTCCCAGCCTTCCGGCAGCATGTCGTCCGGAAGCTTCTTGCCGTCGAGCCGGATCCGGACAGGACGCTGCAGCGAGTACCCCGAGTCCAGTGCCAGCAGTGCCTCGGCGACCGAGCCGAACACCGGCGTGTCCTCGTCCTTCGTCTCCTCTTCGATCGGGAGCGTGAGGTAGTACAGACCCAGGACCATGTCCTGCGTCGGGGTCGCGATCGGACGACCGTGCGCCGGCGACAGGATGTTGTTCGCCGAGAGCATCAGGATCCGGGCTTCGGCTTGCGCCTCGGCGGACAGCGGCACGTGCACCGCCATCTGGTCCCCGTCGAAGTCGGCGTTGAACGCCGCGCACACGAGCGGGTGGATCTTGATGGCCTTGCCTTCGACGAGCACCGGCTCGAACGCCTGGATACCCAAGCGGTGAAGCGTAGGCGCGCGGTTCAGCATGACCGGGTGCTCCCTGATGACCTCCTCGAGCACGTCCCAGACCTGCGGACGGGCGCGCTCGACCATGCGCTTGGCGCTCTTGATGTTCTGCGCGAGCGCCTGGTCGACGAGCCGCTTCATCACGAACGGCTTGAACAGCTCGAGGGCCATCTGCTTCGGAAGTCCGCACTGGTGCAGGCGAAGCTCCGGACCCACCACGATCACCGAACGGCCCGAGTAGTCGACGCGCTTGCCCAGCAGGTTCTGCCGGAACCGGCCCTGCTTGCCCTTCAACATGTCCGAGAGCGACTTCAGGGGGCGGTTGCCGGGACCCGTGACCGGACGACCGCGACGACCGTTGTCGAACAGCGCGTCGACGGCCTCCTGCAGCATCCGCTTCTCGTTGTTGACGATGATCTCCGGCGCCTGCAGGTCGAGCAGTCGCTTCAGCCGGTTGTTCCGGTTGATGACGCGGCGGTAGAGGTCGTTCAGGTCCGAGGTGGCGAAGCGGCCACCATCCAGCTGCACCATCGGGCGCAGGTCGGGCGGGATCACCGGGATGGCGTCGAGCACCATCCCCATCGGGTTCGAACGCCCGTCGACGAAGTTCGAGACGACCTTGAGCCGCTTGATCGCCTTCAGGCGACGCGTCCCTTTGCCGTTCTCGATCTGGTCGCGGAGCACGGCGGATTCCGCCTCGACGTCGTAGTCGGAGAGCAGGCGCTTGATCGCCTCGGCGCCCATGCCGCCGTCGAAGTAATCGCCGAACCGCTCGCGGAGGGAACGGTAGACGCTGTCGTCGGCCACCAGCTGCTTGACCGACAGGCCCTTGAACGCGGACAGGACGTCGTCGAGGTGCTGGGTCTCGCGGCCCGCGGCCTCGTGGATCCGCTCCACGTCGCGCTGGGCCTCCCGCTTGGCGGCGGAGAGCTGTGCGCCCTTCGCCCCTTCGGCCTCGAGCTCCTTCAACCGGTCCTCGAGCTCGTTCAGCCGCCGCTTGACCTGCTCGTCGCGGTCGGCCTCGATGTCCTTCTTCTCCTGCTCGAGCTCGGCCTCGATCTCGGGCAGTTCCTTGTGCCGACGGTCCACGTCGATCCGTGTGATGACGTAGGCCGCGAAGTAGATGATCCGCTCGAGGTCCTTGGGCGCCAGATCCAGCAGGTATCCGAGGCGGGACGGAACGCCCTTGAAGTACCAGATGTGGGTGACGGGCGCGGCGAGCTCGATGTGGCCCATGCGGTCGCGACGGACCTTGGAACGCGTGATCTCCACGCCACAGCGCTCGCAGATGATGCCCTTGAAGCGGACGCGCTTGTACTTGCCGCAGTGGCACTCCCAGTCCCGGGTGGGACCGAAGATCCGCTCACAGAACAGACCGTCTTTCTCGGGCTTCAGCGTTCGGTAGTTGATGGTCTCCGGCTTCTTCACCTCGCCGTTGGACCAAGCGCGGATCTGATCGGCCTGCGCAAGACCGATCCGGAGTTCATCGAAGTAGTTGACGTCCAGCACTTAAGCGCTCGCCTCCTCGCGTGGCTCGCTCTTCACCCTGTTCAACGCTCGCGTGTTCCCGCTCAGTCGAAATCAGCCCCCGCCGGCTCGCGCCGGGAGAGGTCGATGCCGAGCTCCTCGGCTGCACGGAACACGTCCTCGTCGGTCTCGCGGAGCTCGATCTCCTCGCCGGAACTCGAACGGACCTCGACGTTCAAGCAGAGGGACTGCATCTCCTTGATCAAGACCTTGAACGACTCCGGGATCCCCGGTTCGGGGATGTTCTCGCCCTTCACGATCGCCTCGTACACCTTCACGCGGCCAAGCACGTCGTCCGACTTGATCGTGAGCAGCTCCTGCAGGGCATAGGCGGCACCGTAGGCCTCCAAGGCCCAGACCTCCATCTCGCCGAACCGCTGCCCGCCGAACTGGGCCTTCCCGCCCAAGGGCTGCTGCGTGATCATCGAGTACGGGCCGGTCGAACGAGCGTGGATCTTGTCGTCGACCAGGTGGAGCAGCTTCAGGATGTAGGCGACGCCGACCGTCACCGGCTCCTCGAACGGCTCGCCGGAGCGTCCGTCGAACAGTCGGGACTTGCCGACGTCGTCGATCAACCGCACACCGTCGGCGTTCGCGTGTGAGCTCCGGATCGCGTCGAGGATCTCGCCTTCGCGCGCGCCGTCGAACACGGGTGTCGCGACATGGACCGGACCGACGTGGTCGACACCATCCTTCTTGAACCCGACCAGGGCCGCGTAGCCGAGATGCGCTTCGAGCACCTGACCCAGGTTCATCCGCGACGGCACGCCGAGCGGGTTCAGGATGATGTCGACGGGCGTTCCGTCCTCCAGGAACGGCATGTCTTCCTCGGGAAGGATCGTCGAGATGACGCCCTTGTTCCCGTGGCGACCGGCAAGCTTGTCCCCGTCGGAGATCTTCCGCTTGGTCGCGACGTACACCCGGACCAGTTGGTTCACACCGGGCGGGAGCTCGTCGCCGTCGTCACGGCTGAATACGCGGACGCCGATCACCTTTCCGGATTCACCGTGCGGGACCTTCAGCGACGTGTCGCGCACCTCGCGCGCCTTCTCGCCGAAGATCGCGCGGAGCAGCCGCTCCTCGGGAGTGAGCTCGGTCTCGCCCTTCGGGGTCACCTTGCCGACCAGGTAGTCGCCCGGGTTGACCTCAGCGCCGATCCGAACGATCCCGCGCTCGTCGAGATCCTTCAGGATCTCCTCCGAGACGTTCGGGATGTCGCGCGTGATCTCCTCGGCGCCCAGCTTCGTGTCTCGGGCGTCGACCTCGTACTCCTCGATGTGGATCGACGTGAGCACGTCGTCCTTGACGAGTCGCTCGGACAGGATGATCGCGTCCTCGTAGTTGTGGCCCTCCCATGGCATGTAGGCCACGACCAGGTTCTTGCCCAGCGCGATCTCTCCGGCCTCGGTCGATGGACCATCCGCGATGACCTGGCCCTTCACGACCTTGTCGCCGGCTTCGACGATCGGCTTCTGGTTCTGACAGGTGCCCTGGTTGGATCGGCGGTACTTGAGGAGCTTGTAGTTCCGCAGACTGCCGGTCCGCTCCTTGACGACGATCTCGTCCGCCGAAACCTCCTCGACCACGCCGGCTTCCCGTGAGATCACGACGTCGCCGGCGTCGACCGCGGCACGGAACTCCACGCCGGTGCCGACGAGCGGCGCCTCGGAACGGAGCAACGGCACGGCCTGACGCTGCATGTTGGCGCCCATCAGAGCCCGGTTCGCGTCGTCGTGCTCGAGGAACGGGATCAGGGCCGCGGCGACCGACACGAGCTGCTTGGGCGACACGTCCATGTAATCGACCTCGTCGGGCGGCACCGAGTCGACCTCGCCGCCCTTGCGGCGAACCAGCACGGTCGGCTCCGTGAACTTGCCCGTCTTGTCGATCGGCGCGTTCGCCTGGGCGATGACGTGCTTGTCCTCTTCGTCAGCCGACAGATAGTCGATCTTGTCGGTGACCTTGCCCGCGGTAACGCGGCGATACGGCGTTTCGATGAACCCGAACTCGTTGATCCGCCCATACGACGACAGGGATCCGATCAGACCGATGTTCGGACCTTCAGGCGTCTCGATCGGGCACATGCGCCCGTAGTGCGATGGGTGCACGTCGCGGACCTCGAACCCCGCGCGCTCGCGTGAGAGCCCACCAGGTCCGAGCGCCGAGAGACGCCGCTTGTGCGTGAGCCCGGCGAGGGTGTTCGTCTGGTCCATGAATTGCGAAAGCTGCGACGTCCCGAAGAACTCCTTGATCGAGGCGACGACCGGGCGGATGTTGATCAACGTCTGCGGCGTGATCGCCTCGACGTCTTGAGTCGTCATCCGTTCCTTGACGACGCGCTCCATACGCGAGAGTCCGATCCGGATCTGGTTCTGGATCAACTCACCGACGCTACGGAGGCGACGGTTGCCGAAGTGGTCGATGTCGTCCTGGTCGTAGCCGTCCTCGCCGGCGTGCAGCTTCACGAGGTAACGGACGGTCTTCAGGATGTCCTCGTACGTGAGAACCGCCTTGTACTTGGGGGCCCCCGCGCCCGACTCTTCCTTCTGGAGGTCGGCGAACACGCGGTAGCGGAACTGCTCCCACGCCTTCTTGTCCGGGTTGTCCAGCTCCATCAGCGCCTTGGAATGCGCCCGGAGCTGCTTCAGGAGATCGCCCTCGGCGCCACCGAGCTTCTTGTCTACCTTGTGCCGGCCGACACGGGCGAGGTCGTAACGCTTGGGATTGAAGAAGAGGTTCTCGAGCAGGGTCTTCGCCGACTCGGCCGTGGGCGGCTCGCCCGGACGGAGCTTGCGGTAGATGTCCTCCAGGGCTTCTTCCTGCGTCTCGACGTGGTCCTTCTCGAGCGTCAGCTGGATCGATGGCGCGTTGCCGAACAGCGTGAGGATCTCGTCGGCGGTCCACCCGAGGGCCTTCAACAGAACCGTCACGTTCTGCCGACGCTTGCGGTCGATCCGCACGCCGACCGTGTCCTTCTTATCCACGTCGAACTCGAGCCAAGCACCGCGCCCGGGGATGATCTTCGCGATGTAGACGTCCTTGTCGGTCGTCTTATCGAGCTCTCGCGAGAAGTAGACCCCTGGCGAACGGACGAGCTGCGAGACAACGACGCGCTCGGTCCCGTTGATGATGAAGGTCCCCCGACCGGTCATGATCGGGAAGTCCCCCATGAAGACTTCCTGCTCCTTGATCTCGCCGGTCACCTTGTTGACGAAGGTGGCCTCGACGAAGAGCGGCTGGCTGTAGGTGATGTCCTTGTCGCGGCACTCCTCTTCGGAGGCTTTGACGTCTTTGAACTGATGCTTCCCGAAATACAGCTGGAACTGTTCGGTGAAGTCCTCGATCGGAGAGACCTCCTCGAGGACCTCCTTCAGACCTTCTGAGAGGAGCCAGTCGAACGACTCTCTCTGGATGCCCACGAGGTCGGGAAGCGGTAGGACCTCGTCGAGCTTGGCGAAACTGACACGATCGCGGACAGGGACGAGCTGCTCAGGCAAACGAGATCCCTCCCGGGGCTACTAGCTGGCGCACTGCGGAGCGCGGTGGACGTCACGGCAAACGGGTAGTGTACGCACGAAGGTGGGCACAGTCAACCGCACCTGCGGAACCCCCGGCAGGGACGGCGGAAGGCTACGCCTTGTCGGGCGCGGGGTCAACCCACCGAAGGGTGGAACCGAGGCAGATCCTCGCCGATCTCTTGGAGCAACGGATTCTGCCGATCCCTCTCGGAGAGGATCGGATCCGTTGCGGGCCAGTCGATCCCTAACACGGGGTCGTTCCAGGCCACCCCGAGCTCGTCGGCCGGGTCGTAGTAGGCGTCGACCAGGTACACCATGGTGTAGTCGGTGGTGGCGTAGAAGCCATGGGCCACACCGGGAGGCACGAACAGTCCGACCGGTTCGGATCCCGTGAGCGTCAAGGTGGCCACCCCCCGCTCCGTCGGCGAGCCCGGCCGGAGGTCCAGCAGCGCCACGAACGCGGTTCCCGACACCGCCAGCCAGTAGTCCCACTGACGTCGATGGAAGTGGAGTCCGCGCAGGACGCCGGCGCGCGATCGCGACAGGTTGGCCTGACGAGGAGGGGTTCTGCCGGGGATCCACGAGCCGCGGAAGAACTCGAGGAACGCACCACGATCGTCAACGCGGGACTCGAGGGAGACGAGGACCACGCCTTCGATCCCCGCACCCGGCGACGTGGACGTCGACTCGACCCGGTCGTCGTTCGCCGTCAGGAGAGCTCGACGCCGGCAGGCACGTCGACCCACGTGCTCATCGGCTCGGTCGAGCCCGTCTGAGCCGGCAGATCGCCTGGGGTGAAGGACTCCATCCCGCCGAGCGCCTGCACCATGTCCGCGACCGCGTGGGCAAGCCGCGCACCTTGTTCTGGCGTCTCGACGTTGACCCCTCGGTCGGTCAGAACCGCGAAGAATCCCTCGAGGATCGCGCGCTGGTCGCCGAGGAGGGACGCCTCCGAGACATTCAGCGCCTTGGCGAGGCGAGCGAGCGTTTGGATCGACGGCTCGACGTGGCCGTTCTCGTATCGAGAGAGCCGGGCTTTCGGGATCCCGGACAACTCTTCGAGCTCTGATTGGCTGAGACCGGCGTGGATACGGGCCTCCCGCAACCTGTTGCCGAAGTGCTTCTCGTCGCTCGTGTTCATCGCGACTCCTCCATCCGCGGGCCACCGAGAACCAAGGAGTCCCCTCCCCCGGCGCGCACGATAGCACAGGCCCTCAGAGAGCTTTATAGCCAGACGCCCGGGGCGGGAGCCTGCTCGGAACCGGCCCCGGGCACCTCGCGACTACTTGATCTCGACGGTGGCGCCTGCGCCTTCGAGGGTCTCTTTCGCCTTGTCGGCCGCCTCTTTGGCGACCCGCTCAAGGACGGGCTTGGGAGCGTTGTCCACCAGATCCTTGGCCTCCTTCAGACCGAGGCTGGTGAGCGCGCGCACCTCCTTGATGACCTGGATCTTCTTGTCGCCGGCGCCGGTGAGGATCACGTCGAACTCCGTCTGCTCCTCTTCGGCCTCCGCGCCTGCACCACCGCCGCCGGCGGCGGCCATCATCACGGGCGCGGCGGCTGCTGCCTTCACGTCGAACGCCTCTTCGAACTGCTTGATGAACGCCGATAGTTCGAGGAGGGTCATCTCCTTGAACTGGTCGAGCAACTCGTCCGTGTTCATCTTCGCCATGGGTTACTCCTCTCCTTGTTCCTCTTGTTCTTCGGAGGCCTCGGCCTCGATCGTCTCGTCCGCAACGACCTGATCGTCGGTTCGCGGGTCGGCTTGCTCCGCAGGGATCTCTTGCTCCGCGGGGACCTCTGCGAGGACCTCCTCCCCCGGTGGCACCTTCTCTTTGTACGCCTCCAGCAGCGAGAGGAACCGCGACTGGGCCGCGACGAACACCGCAGCCGCGCGGGACATCTCACCCTTCAGCAATCCTGCGACCTTGGACAGCATCACCTCACGGGGATCGAGGTCCGCCAGGCTCTTGGCCTCGTCGGCCGAGAGCACGCGACCGTCCATGTACCCGCCCTTCAGGATCAAGGCGGGGAACTTCTTCGCAGCGTCTACGACCTTCTTCGCAGCCGCGACCGGATCGCCCGAGACGAACGCCACGGCCGTCGGGCCTTCCAACAACGACTCCAGCTCTTCGATCGAGGCGTCCGCGGCTGCGCGCTGCATCAAGGTGTTCTTCACCACCGCGAAGCGAGCGCCGCCCTCAGCGAGGGATCGACGAAGCTCGGTGATGTCGGACACCGTGAGGCCGCGGTACTCGGTGAGCAGCAACGCGTCGGACCCTTCGATCCGATCCTTGAGCTCGCCGACCCGTTCGACCTTCTCGGCTCTGGGCATCGCACCTCCTGTTGAGAAACGAGAACACGCGCCTCCGCAGACAGCGGAGACGCGCGTGGGCGCGACGTCTTCGGTTGCCTCGGCAGGTGCCCCGGAGGGATTACGCGCTCACGCGCCCCTGCTGTCTGCGGCTGGTGGAGCCTACCGGCGCCTCCCCCGGAACGACAAACCCTGCGCTAGACGGCGATCGTTTCGGCACCCTTCGGATGGACGGGATCGATCCGAACGCTCGGACCCATGGTGGTAGAGACGGCCAGGCTCTTGATGTAGCGGCCCTTGGCGCCCGTCGGCTTCGCACGGAGCACCTCGTCCACGATCGAGAGGTAATTCTCGAACAGGGCGTGCTCATCGAACGACTTCTTTCCGAGAACGACGTGGACGTTGCCGGTCTTGTCGGCTCGGTATTCGACCTTGCCGCCTTTGATGTCGGCGACGGCCTTCGCGATGTCCATGGTGACCGTCCCGGTCTTCGGATTCGGCATCAGCCCTCGCGGCCCGAGTACCCGCCCTGCCTTGCCGACCGCGGCCATCATGTCCGGGGTCGCGACCGCGGCGTCGAAGTCGATGTTGCCCTTGATGACCTCTTCCACCAGCTCGTCGCCACCGACGACGTCGGCCCCGGCCTCGGTCGCCTCGCGAGCTTTGTCGCCCTGCGCGAACACGCCGACGCGGACGGAGCGGCCTGTGCCGTTCGGAAGTGACACGGTGCCTCGGACCATCTGGTCGGCCTTGCGGGTGTCGATCCCCAACCGGAACGCAACCTCCACGGTCTCGTCGAACTTGGCGTCCGGCAGGCTCTTGAGGATGGCGAACGCCTCGAGCGGCACGTACTCGCGGTCTCGATCGATCTTGGATTCCGCCTCGCGATAGCGCTTCCCGTGGCCGCTCATGCGTCCACCTCCACGCCCATGCTCCGAGCGGTTCCGGCGATGATGCGCATGGCCATCTCTACGTCGTTCGCGTTGAGGTCGTCCATCTTCTGCTCTGCGATCTTCCGCACCTGATCCTGCGACAGATGCGCGACCTTGTTCCGGTTCGGGATGTCGCTGCCCTTCTCGATGCCGGCGGCCGACTTGATCAGCTCAGCGGCGGGCGGCTGCTTCGTCACGAACGAGAACGAGCGGTCCTCGTAGATCGTCAGTTCGACAGGGATGACCTGGCCTGAGAACTGCTGCGTCGCCTCGTTGTACTGCCGGCAGAAATCCATGATGTTCACGCCGTGCTGCCCCAATGCCGTGCCGACCGGCGGCGCCGGCGTGGCCTGTCCGGCCTTGATCTGGAGCTTGACGACGGCGAGCGTCTTCTTCTTCGCCATCCGTTCCTCTACCTCCTGCGGTTCCAGCGGCCGCTCTAGGCGGCCTCCCGCATCGTCGGGGTCAGACCTTCGACACCTGGTCGAAGCCGAGCTCGACCGGGGTCTCCCGGTCGAAGATGTTGACGAGCACCTTCAACTTGCTCTGGTCCACGTTGATCTCGCTGATGGTGCCGTTGAAGTCCGCGAACGGGCCGGAGATGATCCGCACGACGTCGTTCTCTTCGAAGCCGAGCCGGAACTGCGGCTTCACCTCTTCCTTCTTCACCACGAGGATCTTCTCCACCTCGCGGCGCGAGAGCGGCGTTGGCTTTGAGCCCGTGCCGGCCGACACGAACCCCGTGACTCCGGGCGTGTTGCGCACCACGTACCACGAGTCGTTGTCGTAGATCATCTTCACTAGCAGATATCCCGGGAATACCTTCTTCTGGACGACCTGCTTCTTGCCGCCCTTGATCTCCATCACGTCCTCCATCGGGATGTGGACGTTGAAGATCTTGCCCTCCATCTGCATCGTGTGGATCCGCGACTCGAGGTTCGTCTTGACCTTGTTCTCGTAGCCCGCGTAGGTGTGAACCACGTACCAGTCGCCGGGCCCACCGAACGGATCGCTCGGATCGACCACCACGGGCTCATCCTTGGCCGCGCGGCGCGGAGCAGGGGTCGCGTCGACCGGTTCGCTCGCGATCGCGACGGCCAGAGCCTCCTCTTCCACCTCTTCGGCGGCCTCCTCCATGACGGTGACTTCGATGACTGCCTCGGCGAGCAGCTCGGCCGCTACCTCCTCGCCGATCGCCTCGACGGTCGCGGCGTCTTCGATCGCTTGCGCCGCGACGGCCTCAGCGGCGTCCTCATCCCCGGCCTCTTCGAGCACCTCGACCTGTTCGGCCGCCTCTTCGAGGATGTCTTGGGCCACCAGGTCTGCTTCGAGCTCGACCTCCGTCGCCTCGATCACGGCAGCTTCCAGGGTCTCTTCGGCAACCTCGTCCACGGCTCCCTGCAAGGCAGCCACTTCCTCGAGGGCGTCGGCGACGGGCGTCTCTGCCTCGGGCTCGGTCGTCGAGGAGTCGCCGGTCGGCGCTGTGGCGTCGAGCGCATCGTCCGTCGTCGTGGTCGTGGGATCGTCGTTCACGGGGCTCCCTCGTGGGGGATCAGTTGGCGAGTACGTTGAAGATGACCTTGGCGAAGATGAAGTCCAGGCCGTAGACGAGGCTCGTCATCACGATCACCGTGACGAGCACGACGACCGTATACGAGACGAGCTCCCGCCGTGTCGGCCAATCGACCTTGTGCAGCTCCTGACGGACCTCTTTCAGGAACTGCCGGGTGCCGGTGCGCTTCTTCTTCCCGCCCTCGCTGCGCGTGGCCACCGGAGCGCTCCCACCTCGGCGGGCAGATGTCGCGGCAGCTTCGCGCCGCTCGGCGACCGTGCCTTTCTTGCGCTCTTGGCGCTCCTGCATCCGCTTCATCTGCCGGTTCATGGAACTCCCTTGCAGGGGCGGAGGGACTTGAACCCCCAACCGCCGGTTTTGGAGACCGGTGCTCTACCAAGTTGAGCTACGCCCCTCGGCTCCAGTCGCCCAGGTACGTGGGAACGTCGGAGCACCCAGTATAGGTACGGCCTCCTGGCTCGGCAAAGGAGCGAACCGAGAGCCTTGGGCGAGCGCCCTTTTTCGCGTTCGGATGTGCGTGTCCGGGCCATCACCCTGACCTATGCTTCGCCCGACGCATCGCGCCGGCCCCGGATCGCGAGGCTTCGTCATGGATACCGGTACCACGTACACGCCGGAAGGGCCCGGCGTCCCCCGGCGTGGCTTGTTCGCTCGCCGGTCCGGTCCCGAATCGTACGCAGAGCCCGAGACGCTCGAACGAGCGGTCGAGGAGCGACTGGAAGAAGGGCTCCACGCCATCGAGGAGCAGGCGGCGGCGCTGATGCGCGAGATCGCCGGCGAGATGTGGCGCGCCTCCGGCTCCGACACCGGCGCCGAGCAGGACCGCATCCTCAACTTCCTCTCCCGTGACCAGGCGATCCGTAGCCTGATCGCCTCCAGCGACGACCGCTTCCAGGCGCTCGCCGTTCGGACCGCGCGCCTCGAAGACGCGCTCGCGGAGCTCGCTGAGAACGGCCGGATCGTGAGCGAGGCGATCCAGCTGTCCGCTCGATCGGTGCACGAGATCGCCAACTCCCCCACGTTGCAGGGCGTGGAGATGGTGCGCACGCAACTCGAGCAGGTGGAACAACACATCTCGGCCACATTCACGCACCTGGACGAGCGCGATCACGCGCTCACAGGAGCCATCCAAGACAAGATCGTCGAGCACGGTGACTTGATCGCCCGCGAGACGGCGCGGATCGTCGAAGCGATGGAGGCCTACGTTCAGGGCGGCGCAGAGGCGATGGGTCGGCTCGCGCAGCGGATCGAGCAGCACGCAGCGGCGTTCGCCGCCCACGACGAGACGCTTGCCGACAAACTGCGTTCCACGGTGGCGGAAGAGACGCGAGAGATGGCGGAGCAGGTCCAGATGCTCGGCGAGCGCGTGGGGATCCAGGGCCGCACCAGCCAGGAGCACCAGATCGCGATGGAGAACCTCCTCGAGACCCGGGTCATGGGCCTCGCACAGCTCACCCGGTCGGACTCCCAGGCCCTCCGTGAGCTGATCGACCGCAACGCCGCGACGCAGGAGGAGCGGCTGAGCGAGATCGTGAACGAGCGGCTGTCCACGCTGACCTTGGCCGTGAGCGCCAGCATCGAACGGAACCTGGCTCAGCTGTCAGAACGGATCGAGTCGCAGCTGGGCGGCGTGGCAGAGACCGTGGCGCTCCGGGCAGCGGAGGCTGCCGACATCGCGGTCGCCTCGACGTTCGACCAGACGCTGGAGCGGCTCGGCGCATCGATCGCTTCGATCGACACGATGGGGGTCTCGCTGGTCGAGACCGTCGTCGGCGCCCAGCAACAGACCGAAGAGCGTCTGAGCGAACGGATGGAGGGTGGCCTCGGTGCGCTCGCCAAGCTCATCCGATCCGATAACCAGATCCTGGCGGAGCGGATGTCGGGCGGGACCGGGTCCGGCCCCGACGCCGACGCAGCTCGGCAAACGCTGCGCGCCGTGAAGGAGCTTCAGGCCGGGATGGGCGCGGATGTCGTCGGGTCCGTCGACCGACGATTCCAAACGATGTCCGAGCAGCTCCACAAGGAAACGCAGTCCACGACCGAGGCGATGGTGAAGGTTGCCGAAGTGCTCGGAGAGAAGATCGACCGACTCTCGGTGCGCGTTGACGAGGGTGTCGGCGGCGACCTCCAGATCGTGATCGACCGGATGAGCGACGCCATCCAGGCGATGTCAGGGCGCGGACGGCGCGAAGCCGGTTAGTCCGCGAGGCGGATCAGCGCCTCGCCCTTGCGGATCGGGTACTCCGTCCCCCCGTCGCGCTCCACCGTGACCCACAGATCAAGGATGGCGGTTCGCGACGCCGCATCCAACGCACGAACCCGTCCGCCGGCGACGATCTCCTCATCGAGGAAGACGGGTGCACGGAACTGGGCCGAGAGTTGGAGCACGTCCGCTGGATCCCCCGCCCACTCCGACACACATGCAGCCAGATGCGCCATGGTGAACATGCCGTGCGCGATGACACCCGGGAAGCCCGCCGCTCGAGCAACCGTGTCGTCGTCATGCAGCGGATTCCGGTCACCGCTCACGTCGGCGTAGGCCCGCACATCGTCGCGACGGACGACTCGAGCGGCCGATGGAACCTCATCGCCGACACGCACGCTGCCCAAGGACCTCGCCGTCACGAGTCAGCACCTCGTTCGATCATCGTGGATCGGGCGACCGCCGCTGGCAGCCCGTCGCCCCCGCGCATCGTCATCTCGACATTCAGGAACCCGGTGCCACCCTTGTGACGGATGGAGGCGATCCGGGCGCTCACCTCGAGCTCTTCTCCGACCTGCAAGGGTCTGAGGAACTCGAACTCCTGACTCCCGTGGACCACCCGACGGAAGTCGAGCGCGAGCGCCGGGTCTCCCATGATCTGCGGGAACAGAGCGAACTCGGCAGCCGTGAGGAAGGTCGGCGGCACACCCGCGGGTCCGCCGAAGAGATCCCGGAACGCTCGAACCCGCTCCTCCTGGAGCACGAACACGACCGGGCCGTACGTCTTGCCTTCGGCCGCCGGGTTCACGCCGCGCACGGTAGCGGCGGACCCCCCGGGCCGCAAGCACACGGATGTGCGTGCGCGTGTCCACCATCTGGCCTACGATTCGATGCGCATGACGCCGCGTGCCCGCATCACCGTCGTGATCGTCGACGACCATCGAGCCTTCGGCGAGGCGCTCGCGATCGCGCTCGATAAGGAGCGCGATCTCGAGGTCGTCGCCGTGGAGACCGATGGTGCCTCTGCGGCCGACGTGGCCGCCACCGTCCGGCCCGACGTGGTCCTCCTGGACCTCGAGATGCCCGGGATGGGCGGCCTCGAAGCTTCTCCGCGGATCCACGAGGCCTCGAAGGCCACCTCGATCATCATCCTCACCGGCTCCGAGGACGCGCTCGCGCACGGACGGGCGGTGGAAGCGGGAGCCCGAGGATTCCTCCAGAAGACCGCCGCGATCGGGGAGGTGGCCGACGCGGTCCGTCGCGTCCACCGAGGGGAGCCCCTCAACCCCGAGGAAGAGGTCGCGGCGGCGCTGGAGCGCGTCCGGCGGGTCCGCACCCGGGACGGCGACATGGAACGCCGACTCGATCGGCTGACGCCTCGCGAGCTCGAGATCCTGCAATCGCTCGCCGACGGACACTCGCCCGACGAGATCGCACGCGACCTCGACCTCAGCCGTCACACGCTCCGAACCCACGTGCAGAACGTGCTGATGAAGCTCGGCGTGCACTCGAAGTTGGACGCCATCGTCGTGGCGATCCGGCACGGCAAGGTGCGTACGACCGCTCTCACCGAAGGCGCCGAGTCGCCGGCGCCCGAGCTCGACGAACGCTGACCGCTATCGCGTCTCGCGGTGGAGCGTGTGCTTGCGATCCCACCGGCAGTACTTCTTGAGCTCGATGCGATCGCGGTCGTTCACACGGTTCTTCACGGTGTTGTAGTTGCGCCGTTTGCACTCCGTGCATGCGAGCGTGATCTTCGGACGGTTGTCGCCCTTAGCCATCAGACGTTCTCCTCGAGTTGCCGGTGTTCGGTCACTTGATGATCTTGGTGACGCGGCCTGCACCCACGGTGCGACCACCCTCACGGATGGCGAAGCGCAGGCCCTCTTCCATGGCGATCGGGGCGATCATCTCGACGGTCATGTCGACGTTGTCGCCCGGCATCACCATCTCGATGCCCTCGGCCAGGTGCGCGGTGCCGGTGACGTCGGTGGTGCGGAAGTAGAACTGGGGACGGTAGCCGTTGAAGAACGGGGTGTGGCGGCCGCCTTCGTCTTTGCTCAAGATGTAGACCTTGGCCTCGAAGTCGGTGTGGGGGGTGATCGACCCGGGCTTGGCGAGCACCTGACCGCGCTCGACCTCCTCCTTGTCGATCCCTCGCAGCAAGATCCCGACGTTGTCGCCTGCGACGACCTCGTCGAGCAGCTTGCGGAACATCTCGAGGTCGGTCGCGACGGTCTTGCGGGTCTCGTGGATCCCCACGATCTCCACCTCGGACATCTTCGCGAGCTTGCCCTGCTCCACCCGCCCGGTAACGACGGTCCCGCGGCCGGTGATCGAGAAGACGTCTTCGATCGGCATGAGGAACGGCTTGTCGGTGTCGCGGACCGGCTCGGCGATGTAGGAGTCGCAGGCGGCCATCAGCTCGTCGATCTTGGCCATCCATGCCTCGTCGCCCTCGAGGGCCTTCAGGGCCGAGACCTGGATCACGGGGGTGTCGTCGCCGGGGAACTCGTAGGAGGTGAGGAGCTCACGAACCTCGAGCTCCACGAGCTCAAGGAGCTCGGGGTCATCGACCGTGTCGCACTTGTTGAGCGCGACCACGATGTAGGGGACGCCGACCTGGCGTGCCAAGAGCACGTGCTCGCGGGTCTGGGGCATCGGGCCGTCGGCCGCAGACACCACCAGGATCGCGCCGTCGATCTGGGCGGCACCGGTGATCATGTTCTTGATGTAGTCGGCGTGCCCGGGCATGTCGACGTGGGCGTAGTGGCGGTTCTCGGTCTCGTACTCCACGTGGGCGATCGCGATCGTGATGCCCCGCTCGCGCTCCTCGGGGGCCTTGTCGATCTGATCGAACGGGGTGAACTCGGCCATGCCCTTGTCGGCCTGGCGCTTGGTGATGGCCGCCGTGAGCGTGGTCTTGCCATGGTCGATGTGGCCCATGGTGCCGATGTTCACGTGCGGCTTCGTCCGCTCGAACTTCTTCTTCGACATCTCTTCCTCCGAGGTCGCGTTCGATCGACGGCCGTGTTGGTAGCGGCGGGTGGAATCGAACCACCGACACAGCGATTATGAGCCGCTTGCTCTGCCTCTGAGCTACGCCGCCGTGTTCGGGGAGCGAGTCTACCTGCGACGATGGCCGTTCGGCATCATCTGCAAGCGAACCAGATCCGAGCCGGAGCGGGGAATCGAACCCCGGACCTCCTCCTTACCATGGAGGCGCTCTGCCGACTGAGCTACTCCGGCGCCCGTACAGCGGGCAGCACTCTACTAAAGGACATCCAGCGCGAAGGCCTGGCGGATCACCCTTCGGCGACCGAGTAGAGATGCCACTCGTCGGGGACGCCCTTCAGCGCATGGAGGCCTCGATCCTGGAAGGCTAAGCCGCTCCCCGCGACCAGATCCTTGACCGTGGAGCTCACCCACACCTCGGACGGACCGGCGAGCGCCGCCACGCGGGCGCCGATATGCACGGCGATCCCGCGGACGTCATCGCCTGCAAGCTCGATCTCACCGGTATGGGCGCCCGCGCGTACCTCCAGACCGAGCGGCTTGAGAGCCTCGGCGATCGAGACCGCGCATCGCACGGCGCGAGCCGGACCGTCGAACGTGGCCAGGAACCCGTCGCCTGCCGTGTCGATCTCTCGTCCCCCGAATCGCGTGATCAGATCTCGGACGCGCGCGTGGTGGGCGGCGAGGAGGTCGCCCCACTCGCGATCGCCGAGCTCGGCGGCACGTTCCGTCGACCCGACGATGTCGGTGAACAAGACGGTCGCGAGGAACCGATCGTGCGCCGAACCGCTGCGGACGCCCGTGAGGAACTCCTCGATCTCGTCCAGCACGATCTCCGAGTTACCGACCCACGGAAGGTGGTCATCGCCGGGCAGTTCGACGAAGGTCGAACCGCGAACCTGCTCCGCCACGTTGCGGCCCGCATCGAACGGGACCGCACGATCCCCCGTCCGATGCAGGACGAGCGTCGGGACGAGCACCGCGTCCAGCACGGAGCGGACGTCGATCTCCGCGTTCATCCGCGAGAGGGCGAGCACCGCGCCGGGACTCGCACCCAGGCGGAGATAGCGCGCCCACGTCTCGCGGAACCGCGCGTCATCCACCTTGCTCGGGGCACGGACCGCCAAGCCGACCGGTCCTCCCCAGTCCGACTCCATCTCCGCCAAGGAGGCCTCATGCGCCTCCTGCGTGATCCCCCAGGCGTAGTCCGGACCCTGGAGCCGCTTCGCATAGCCCCCGAACAGGACGATCGCGGTCGTCCGCTCAGGGTGGGTCGCCGCGAACAACAGGCACATCGGTGCACCCTCGGACACGCCCAGGAGCGCCGCCTCGGTTGAGCCAGCCGCATCGCAGACCGTCAGGACGTCGCTCATCCGGGTCTCGAGGGTTGGGAGTTCGGACTCCGGGACCCGGTCGGACATGCCGGTCCCCCGCTTGTCGAACAAGATCAGGCGGGTGAAGGACGCCAACCGGTCGAAGAAGCGGGCCAGCGACGGCTCATCCCACGCGGCCTCGAGGTGCGAGACCCATCCCGGCACCCACACCAGATCCCTCGGGCCATCGCCCACGACCTGATAGGCGATCGAGACACCATCGGCAGCCTTCGCGTACCGCGTCTCGGGAGCCACGGCGGCAGTGTCTCCCGGCGAGAGCGGGACCCGCAAGCGTCCCCGGCGTGATCCGCTTCAGGCGCCCGAGACCTGGCACGATAGATGCCGATGACCCGCCGGCTCGCGTTCGCGCTCGTGCTGCTTGCCGCGTGCGGCCGAGCGACTCCGTCGATCGCGGGCCGACCCGTCTCCACCGCATCCCTCTCCGGGAGCCAGGGTGCGGTCACCGTCCACGTCGAGGCCGCCGACTCGCCGGCTGAGCGCGAACGCGGCCTGATGGGCCGAACCGCGCTGCCGGCCGACGCCGGCATGGTGTTCCTGTTCGCGGACGAAGGAGCCACCGTGACGGATCGGTTCTGGATGAAGGACACGGAGATCGCGCTGTCGATCGCGTTCTGGGGCACCGACGGCAGGATCCTCGCGATCTACGACATGGATCCCTGCGCGACCGATCCATGTCCCACGTACGGTCCGCCTGCGCCGTACGTCGGCGCCCTCGAGGTCAACAAGGGGTTCTTCAGCGAACATGGGGTGCATGTCGGTGACCGGATCCAACTCTCCTGAGGTGCCGTGCCTGCTCTGTACGGCGGAGCGGGTAAGTGATTGGCATCACGAGGACGACGAGTGCTGGGTCGCGGATTGCGTCGTCTGCCGGACGCCGATGGTCGTCTGGCGGGTCCACGGCTTGCCCGACACGAAGGTCGAGGCGCGGCTGCTGGATCACCTCGAACGGATCGCGGCAGCTCGCTACGGTGACGACGGCTACTACGTGGATCCCGAACGCCGGAGGATCCCCGATCACTGGCACGCGCACGCACGGCCGGCCGGTGGCTTCTTCGATCCGGCGAGCGAGCTGTACGACCGATACTCATGACCTAGAGCTGTTGCGAAGGTGTGACGTTCCGGCGGAACGACCTTCGACCACGGCCGGATGCCCTTGACACCTTTCCGATTCCGCCGGTACATCTGTACCCGTCGCGATCGACCGGAGTCCCCGGAGATCGACGTCAGACTGAACGGGTTTTGGGAGAGCCGTTCGTTCGCTCCCTCCCGAGCACCAACGGAAGAGATCTTCTTTCGGTTGACCGGACCACCGGAGGCCGAGCACCTACGGGCCCCGGCACTCGCCGGTCGATCGAGAGGAGTTCGGATGTCCATCCGTTCCCGGAAGAGGTCACACCTTTTCGTCGCCACGCTCGCCGTGTTCATCCTGGCGGCATGCAGTTCGAACAGCGGCGATGGCGGTTCAAGCACCAGCGCGAGCGGCTCCAGTGCGAGCTGCACACCAGCCGACACACCGACGATCACGCTCGCGGCGTACAGCAACGTCTACGACACGTACGGCAAGTTGATCTCGACGTTCCAGTCGGATTGGGCGGACAAGCACAACGGTCAGTCGCTGATCTTCCAGACATCGTTCGGCGGCAGCACCACCCAGGCGCAGAACGTCGTGAACGGCTATCCGGCCGACATCGTCGCGCTGTCGCTCGACCCCGACGTGCAGCTGATCCAGGACGCCGGTCTGATCACGCATGACTGGCAGGCCGACGCGGAGAAGGGCATCGTCGCGAGCTCCGTCGGTCGTGTTCGATGTCCGTCCCGGCAACCCGAAGCACATCGAGAACTGGAACGACCTGACCCAGTCGGGACTGCAGATCCTCACCCCGGACCCGGCCCAGAGCGGCGGCGCGAAGTGGAACATCGTGGGTGCCTACGGCGCGTCGATGCGCGGCCAGGTCCCCGGCTATACGAAGGGTGACGCGGCCGGCGCGGAGAAGCTCCTGGAGGGCATCTTCAAGAACGTCACCGTCATGGACAAGAGCGCGAACGACTCGATCAAGAACTTCCAGGCCGGCAACGGCGACGTCGCGCTCACGTACGAATACGCGGTGCTCGCCGCACAAGCGGCCGGGCTCCCCGACCAGATGGTGATCCCACCCTCGACCGTCGCGATCCAGACGCCGGTCGCGGTCGTGGACAAGAACGCCGAGGCGCACTGCGTCGAGGACATCGCGAACGCGTTCGTCGAATTCCTCCACACGCCCGACGCCGCGGCGATCTTCGACACGGTCGGGTTCGAGCGGCCGGTCGACCTGAAGAAGGCGCAGGCCGGAAAGGGCGTGGAGACCACGTTCCAGCCCGTGAAGGACCTGTTCACCACGGATGACCTCGGTGGCTGGGACCAGCTGCTGAACGACACGGTGTTCGGGCCCAACGGAGCGTTCACGCAGGCCCAGCAGGCGGCCCAGGGATAGCCGTGAGCGTCGAGACGATCCCGCGGACCACGACCCCCCGCTCGAGGCACGCCTCGAGCGGGGGGCCCCGCCTCGCTCTTCGGGCTCGCGCCGCGGTAGGCCGCTGGGGGCTGCGCGGGACTGCCCTGCTGTACCTCGGCCTCCTGATCGTGCTGCCGACGATCGCGCGGTCGTCCAGCGAGGGTTCGCGTCGGGACTCGGCTCCCTCCGCGACGCGTTCGCCCAGCCGGGCGCGCGCAACGCCCTTGTCCTGACGCTGGCGGTCGCGGCCTTGACGGCCCTGATCAACGTGGTGATGGGTACGACGATCGCCTACGTCCTCGTGCGCTATCGCTTCCCCGGCCGCGCGGCGCTGTCGACCCTCGTCGACATCCCGTTCGCGATCCCGACGCTCGTCACCGGCGTGATGCTCGTCGCCCTCTACGGACCGAGCTCACCGATCGGTGGCTGGCTCAGCAGCCACGGCGTGCACATCGTGTACCAGCGAGCGGGGATCCTGCTCGCCCTCCTGTTCGTCACGCTCCCCCTCGTCGTCCGCACGGTCCAGCCCGTACTGCTCGAGCTGGACCTCGCGGAGGAGGAGGCGGCGCGCGTCTTGGGTGCAACGCGATGGACGACCTTCCGTCGGGTCGTCCTCCCGGCGATCCGGCCGGGCATCACGGCGGGCGGTCTGTTGACGTTCGCCCGCTCTCTCGGCGAGTTCGGCTCTGTGGTCGTCGTGTCCGGGAACATCCTGAACCACACCCTTACCGCTCCCGTGTTCATCAGCCAGTTGATCGGTGGGTTCAAGACCGAGGACGCAGCTGCGTTCGCCACGCTGTTGTTCGCGCTGTCATTCGTGATCGTCCTGATCACCGAGCGCCTGACCCGTCGGTCGGTGACGCCATGAGCGCCCGCGTGGACCGCACGCCATCCCTCTCGCCGCTCACGCGACGCCGGTTGGTGCACGGCGGTTTGATCGCCGTCGCTGTCCTCTATGTGGGCACCCTCGTCCTGGCGCCGCTCATCGGCATCGCTTGGGCGGCCATCTCGGCGGGGTGGGCCACGTGGCGCGAGACGCTCACCGCACCCGACACGCTGCACGCCTACCTGTTGACCGCGATCATCACGGTGATCACGGTCATCGTGACCACCGTGTTCGGCGTCATCGTCGCCATCGTGCTCACCCGTGACCACTTCCCGGGGAAGAGCGTCGTGAGCGCGCTCGTGAACCTGCCGTTCGCCGTTTCACCGGTGATCGTCGGCCTGATGGCGGTATTGCTCTTCGGTCTCGGTGGATGGTTCCAGCCGTGGTTCTCGGCCCACGGGATCCAGATCCTGTTCGCCCTCCCATCGATGATCCTCGTCACCCTCTTCATCTGCTTGCCATTCACCATCCGGGAGGTTGCCCCGGTCCTTCAGGAGTTGGGTACACAGGAGGAGGAGGCGGCCAAGACCCTCGGCGGGTCAGCCTTCCAGACGTTCCGGCGGGTCACGTTGCCGAACATCCGCTGGGCGCTGCTGTACGGGATAGCGCTCTCCGCGGCGCGCTCGATCGGTGAGATCGGCGCCGTCCTCGTCGTCAGCGGCTCGACGACCGGTCAGACGGAGACGGCTCCCATCTACATCCTGCGGCAGTTCGATCAGAGCCATGACGCGGAGGCGTACATCGTGGCTCTCACGCTCGCGTTCGCGTCGATCGTGCTGCTCGCGGGCATCGAGTTCTTCAAACATCGGAGCGAGACGAGGCGGTCGAGATGACGAACAACGGGATCACGGTGCAAGGCCTGAACAAGCGGTTCGGGTCGTTCGACGCGGTGCAAGATGTTTCGTTCGAGGCCCAGGACGGGAAGATCACGGCGATCTTGGGGCCGAGCGGCTCTGGCAAGAGCACGGTCCTGCGTATGATCGCCGGGCTCGAGACGCCGGACAGCGGCCGGATCACGCTCGCGGAAGAAGAGCAGACGTTCGCACCCGTCCAGGAGCGACGGGTCGGGTTCGTCTTCCAGCACTACGCGCTCTTCCGCCACATGACCGTCCGGGACAACGTGGCGTTCGGGTTGTCGATCCGTAAGGAGCCGAAGGCCGAGACGCGTGCTCGGGTCGAGGACCTGCTCGAACTCGTCCAACTGGCACCGTACGCCGATCGCTACCCGGACCAACTCTCGGGCGGGCAGCGGCAGCGCGTCGCCCTGGCACGTGCGCTCGCCCCCCGACCGAAGGTGCTCTTGCTCGACGAGCCGTTCGGCGCGCTGGACGCGCGGGTCCGGCAAGAGCTGCGCCGATGGCTGGACGACCTCCATCGGGAGCTGAACGTGACGAGCCTGCTGGTCACGCACGATCAGGAGGAGGCGCTCGAGCTGGCGAACGAGGTCATCGTGATGCATGCCGGCAGGGTCGAGCAGGTCGGTTCGCCCGCGGAGATCTACAACCAGCCGGCGTCGCCGTTCGTGGCCGGATTCATCGGCGCCGCGAACGTGATCGAAGGGTCAGTCCGAGACGGCCACCTCGTCTTCGGTGCACACCGGCTCCCCGGCGCCACGCACCTGAACGACGGCGTGGCAGCCCACGCGTACATCCGGCCGCTGGACATCCGATTGGTGGACCCCGCTGTCGCCAACGGTCACTCCTACGCGGCCGTCGTTGAGCGCGTGAACGATCTCGGCCCGGCATCGAAGGTGCGCGTTCGGCTCGCCGATGGTCAGCCGCTCGTCGCAGAGCTCCCGAACGAGGACCTCCCGGTCCTCGAGGCCGGCGACCGGGTCCTCCTGGACCTCCGCAACGTCAAGGTGTTCGAAGGGGAAGGCGCGGAGGAACGGAGCGCCGCTCCCCTCAGCGAGGAGGGGTGAGCTGAGAGTGGGTCCGCTCCCAGACGATCAGCCGCGCCGGGTGAGCGAGCCCGCGTCGGACGCGGTTCTCCCACCGCACAGCTGCCCGGCGAGGACCACCCTGCCCGGCGCGGCTCATCGTCTGGGCGCGACAGCGCGACCGACCACCGCAGCGTAGGCCATGACCGACGAGCGACCTCGCCTCAAGGCTGTCGAGTGGATCCGGTCTCCGGAGGGGTCCACGGACATCCCCGCGGACGTACTGCGGTTGGTATCGCTGCCGGAGGAACGCCGTGCGCTGCTCCTGCAGGTGAGCGACCTGATCGACGAGATCGCCTTCGGAACGGTCGTGATCGTCATGCACGAAGGGAAGATCACGCAGATCGAGACGTCGGAGAAGATCCGGCTCTCGCGCGGAACTTCGGCGAACTCCTGACTTAGCGGATGTCCCTGCGACCGAGGGACCCTTGGCCCAGGGCATCCGCAGGCTATGCACGCATGCTTGCACCGGTAGCCAACGACAGGAGGCCAGCGATGCGTGCCGCAGTCGTTCACGAGTTCCGCGAACCACTCGTCATCGAGGATCGACCGGTCCCCGAGCCTGGGCCCGGAGAGGTACGTGTTCATATCGAAGCATCGGGTGTCTGCCACACGGACATCCACGCCGCCCGAGGAGATTGGCCGGTGAAGCCGTCGCTCCCGCTCGTCCCGGGCCATGAAGGTGTCGGCCTCGTCGATGCGCTCGGAGAGGGTGTCACGCGAGTCAGCATCGGCCAACGGGTCGCGATCCCGTGGCTGGGAGGAGCCGACGGGACCTGCGAGTTCTGCGTGAAAGGGCTCGAGACCTACTGCCTCAACCCGACGTTCACGGGCTACACGGTCGACGGCGGATATCGCGAGTACTCGATCGCCAACGCCAACTTCGTCGGGATCGTGCCGGAGGGCATCGACCCGCTCGAGGCGGCGCCGCTATCCTGCGCCGGGGTGACCACTTACAAGGCGGTCAAGGCCGCCAAGGTTGGTCCGTCCGACCTCGTCGGCATCGTGGGCATCGGCGGACTGGGGCACCTCGGTCTGCAGTACGCCAACATCGCCGGCGCGTTCACCGTCGCGATCGACATCGACGATGCCAAGCTCGACCTCGCGAAGGAGCTCGGCGCCGACCACATCATCAACGCCGCGCGGCAGGACGTCGCGGCCGAGATGCAGAAGCTTGGCGGTGCGGACGCCATCGTGTCTACGGCCCCCGCACCTAAGCCTCTGTCCGCGGCATTCGCCTCGCTCCGGCCCGCCGGGCGTTTGGTCCTGGTCGGGCTGCCTGAGGACAACGTGTTCCCACTGCCGATCTTCGAGACGGTGCTCCGTGGGATCCAAGTGATCGGATCGCTCGTCGGCACGCGCGAGGACCTCGCTGAGGTCTTCCAACTGCATTCCGGCGGCCGAACCCGGGTCGTGCTGGAGATACGGGAACTCGAGCAGGTCAACGAGTCGTTCGCCGACGTGCTGTCCGGGACGGTCCCGGCGCGGCTGGTGTTCAACATGCGCTGACCCACTGCGGATCCTGATCGGTTGCCGCGTTACTCGCCCATCGGCATCGCTTCGTAGATGCGGATGCTGGTGATGATCGGACAGTGCTCGAGGAGCTTCTCTGCCGCCGCCATGTCTGACGCTTCGAGGATGGTGTAGCCCGTCGCGGCCTCCGGCCCGATGGGAAGATCTCGCGCCCCGGTCGATGTGACCTCCCTTCCGGGTCCGAACGGCGCGCCGATGTCGACGACGCTATCGGAGATCTCACCGAACCACGCCATCCAGGCGTCCATCACCTGCTGCGTCGGTTCCTCGTACCCCTGGTGGATGAAGACGTACTTGCTCATCTGTTCCCCCTTCGGATCGTCACAGCCCGAACGCATCGGTGAAGCGGGTCGGTCGTAGTAGATCCGCTTCGATCGGATCTGTCCATCCGTGACCGTGATCCATCCGGCGATGTCCGCGGCGAGGGTCGAGCGATGAGCCCGTCGTGTCAGTCGTTCCAGCGAACCACGATCGTCCCCTCGGCACCCGGCAGGGGCAAAGATTCCGCTTCTGCCTCGACCGCGTCGCGGGCCGCGCGCGAGAGACGACGCCAGGTCTCGATCTTCACCACCGTGTTCGCGCGTCGCCATGTCCCGACGATCTCGCCCCCGACGAGGAGTCCGCCCGGCCAGACGCGAGAGGTCCAGAGCGCGCGCCGACGGTCGGCGTCAGGGACCAGGAGTTCTCGATCGGCTCCCTGGAGGAGGAAGTAAGCGTCGCCGCTCGGGAGGAGCCGTGCGGACGCCGCCGGCGCCGGAGCGGTGCGGAACGTCGGCTCGTCCCGGGTGAGGATCCACGCGTCGCCTACGGGCGTTCGCACCGGGGTTAGCGATCTGCCGAGCTCGTCGAACGTTTCGCTGCCTCGCCGCGAGGCGATCCCCGCCCACTCAGCGAATGCTTCCGGCGTGGTGGGACCGAAGATGTGCAGGTACCGACGCGCGAGTTCGCGTCGAGCGTCGCGTGGATCGAGCGTGGGTGGCGGCACCGTCCAAACGGTCGGCAAGCGAGCCCCTTCCCACCGGATCACGACCGTGCCGGTCAACGCCGCGTACCGGAGCCGGTTCGGAGGTTCGCCAAGCGCCCTCCCCGCTTCGTCGTATCTCACCGTTCGGCCGTCGAGGTGGGCGTGCAGGCGAGCGGCCAACTCATCCGCGGTCCGACGGGTGGCGCCATCGTCCGGCAGCCTCCCGAGCGAGAAGACCCCGAGATCGCTCGCCGCGACGACGTATGCGTGGTAGCGCGGTCCCCAGAGTTGGATGAGCGATGCGTCTTCCCACGCGGAGGGCTCGGTCCCCTCGACGCGCGCATGGATCGACAGCAGTGCGGCTCGGGGCATGCTGTCCTGCAAGCCAGCCCACGCCGCACGTCGGAGCGAGCGTCGTCCGGGCGGGAGCCGCTCGTCGAGTGCGCCGACGCGTCGCCGGAACGAGAGGACCTGCGTCCTCGTGAGGTCAAGCCGAGACTTGATCACGTCATCGGTCGATCGGTCGGTCGGTCCATCGGAGCACCCACAAGCTTAGAGGGGGGAGTTACCCACACCTGCACGACCGAACGGGTTTGGCTACGGCGGCCCGGAGGCGATCAGCTTCCGGACACCTGTGACGTCGTCGGCCTGTGCCAACCACCATGTCGCTCCGGCTTCCTCGTAACCGCGCATCGTTCCAGGGTCGAACCCCGGCTGGCGGCCGTCGAGCGTTCCCATCGCAACGACATCGAACGCTCCTGCATCCGGGGCGCGTTGCCCCCGAACATAGAGCGTGGCCGCAGCAACCTCATCTGGCTGGAGGAAGGCGTCCGGCCAGTCCTCGTTGATCAGGAACATGCCGTCCCAGCGTGCCGCTCGTCGCGCGGGCGCCTTGTTCGGCCAATACCCGCCCACCCACACGGGGATACGCGATCTCTCGAACGGCGTCGGCAGGAAGACACGATCCTCGACCGTGAAGTTCGACCCCGAGTGGGTGACCGGCTCCCCCGACCAAAGGCGCACGAGGACGTCCAGGGATTCATCCAGCTTGCTCGCCCGCACCTTGGGGTCTGAGTCTTCCCCGAAGTCATCGAACTCCCGTTCCGCGCCTCCAAGGCCCACGCCGAGGATGAGCCGGCCACGTGAGAGTTGGTCAAGGGTGACGGTCTCGCGAGCGACCTTGGCGGGGCGACGCCGGGCTAACGGTGTGACCATCGGACCGAACGAGATGCGCTCGGTCCGATGCGCGATCGCCGCCATGGCGATCCAGGGGTCCGCGGCGGGCCACGGTGTCTCGTCGAAAGACAGCGAGAGCATGTCCCACAGGAAGACCCCATCCCACCCATCTGCCTCGGCCGACACCGCGAGATCGATCAACGTGTGAGGGTTCGCGAACTCGCCCACATTGGGAAGGAGGATCCCGTACTTCACGACCTCAACCCTAGCCGCTGGCTGAAGCAGCCGCCGGTGACCTGAAGCCGACGCAGCGTTCGGACGGCACCTCCGCGTCTCTATTGCGTGGGCGGAAGATCAGACGGCACGATGATGGGCGAGATGGCTGAGAAGAGCGTCGAACGCGGGTCGCTCTCGGAGCTCTACGTCGCCTACGCGCCAGACGGCCTGCGCCTGGCCTTCCTCCTGACCGGCGACCGAGCGCTGGCCGAGGACCTCGTGCAGGACGCCTTCGTGCGACTCGTCGGTCGCCTGCGGCACCTGCGCGAGCCGAACGCTTTCTGGGCGTACCTCCGCCGGACGATCGTGAACCTCGCCACCAGCCACTTCCGTCACCGGCGGGTCGAGCACTCGTACCTCGAGCGACTGGCCGCCGCTCCCATGGCCCACACGAACGACAACGGCGAACTGGACGAGACGATGCACGGGGCCCTCCTCGGACTGCCCCAGCGACAGCGTGCGGCAATCGTCCTGCGGTTCTACGAGGACCTCTCGGATGCGCAAACGGCGGCCGTCCTCGGTTGTCCGGCGGGAACCGTCCGATCGCTCGTCTCACGCGGGATGAAAACGCTCCGCGAGGAGCTGGAAGGGATGCCACGATGATCGACGAGCACGACGTTCGCGAGATGCTCCAGCGCCGTGCGGACGCGGTCCCCGTGACGGTGGTCGATACGCCGACGGCGGTTAGACGAGCCCGTCGACGGCTCCTCGTGAACGGCATGGTGACGGCGATCATGGTCGCGGTCATCGCCGCGACGACGTTCGCCGTCGTCGACGCGATCCGCAGCGCCCCGATCCCCGCCGACCGCCCGACTCCTCGCCCTCCTGGCATCTTCGCGGGCGTCGGCGGTTGGGTCACGTACGGTGACAAGACCGGGATCTGGGCGGTGGATCCCGCGCAGCCGGGCGATCCAGGCGATCAGGTCCAGCTGAGCTCGGATCGAGGGGAGCCGACGGCTTGGTCCCCTGATGGCTCGGAGCTGCTCGTCCTGCGCGATGTTCCACGCGGGAGCGACGCCTCCCCCCACCGTGACCTTTTCGTCCTGAACGCCGACGGCACCTGGAACCGCCTGACGGATGCGCACGGAGGCATCACCGGCGGCTCCTTTTCTCCGGATGGAACCGAGGTCGTCTACGCGGTGTGGCGGACCTCGGGGAACGCCATCTACGTCGTCGATGTGGAGAGCGGCACGTCACGACTGGTGACGGATGACGTCGAGATCCCGTACGAACCCGCCTTCTCGCCGGATGGATCGCAGATCGCGTACTTCGACGGCAGCGGCGACCACGGCAATAGCCTCCGGGTGATGAACTCGGACGGGAGCGACGTTCGGGTGCTGACCGGCGCCGACTACGGACACATCGACGAACTCGCTTGGTCGCCGGACGGCTCACGGCTCGCGTTCTCCCTCCAGTACGGAGGCGGGCTCCTCGTCGTCGGCGTCGACGGCTCCGGACTCACCGAGTTGGTCCCCTACGGGGAGAACGCCGCGTGGTCTCCGGACGGCTCCCGCATCTCGTACCAGGTAAGGAACGGCGTGACCGAGAACGGCTGCTCGGGATGCGAGCTCGGCACGCTCGAGATCGTGACGCTCGACGGCGGGAACGTTCAGGAGTTCGGCTACGCCGGGTCGGGGCCGTGGAATCCCCTCGCTCCCTGAACGACACGATGAGGACTGCATAGACACCCGGGGCCCCGTCCGCTACAGGAAGAGACATAGACGGTGGGACGCGCTACCTCGAGGAACTCGTCCTCCCGCGCCGCGCGATCAGCGCGGGCGCCACTCCCCTTCCATCGCCCCGGCGACGAGGAGGCGGGCGTCGGTGCCATCGACCCCGATGCTCCACAGCGAGTAAACGGAGGTCCCGTCGGGTTGCCCCGACACCGGTCGCTGCTCGCCGAACAGGATGCGGTCGCCATCCGGTGAGAATCCGATGACGTTGAGCCACGTTCCCGCCTCGCCTTCGAACAGCAAGGTCGCCGACCCGGTCGCCGGATCCACGACGCGGAGTTGGTTCGGGGCCCATGGGTCGCCGGGGGCGTCCGCGGTGACCGCGATCAGCCCACCGGTCGGAGACCACGTTGCGGTGTGCGCGGCCTCCGCGAGCACCTCACGGGGTTCGGACCAGTCGCTGCGAGCGACCATCAGCGCGTGGTGCGTCCCGTACGCGACCTGTGATCCGTCAGGCGAGTAGGCCAGCGCAGCGTTCCAGATCCCTCCCGATCTGGACCGGAACGCTTCGACGAACGGGATGTCCCGAGGGGTACCGCCGTCGACGGGTACCTCGAGGTGGTTCACGATCAGCGAGTTGCCGTCCGGCGTCCAGGCCAGGCGACCACCGGAGTCGCTCCCGGGCGGCAACGCGATCTGCGTTTCATGGGTGCCATCGATCCCGTAGATGCCGATCTTGAACGTGCCCACGCCGGCCTCGTTGTAGGAGTTCTCGTCCCACACCGCGAAGCGAGTGGAATCGGGCGACCACGCGAACCTCCCTCCCGGCACCGGGGCGTTCGCAACGACGTTGCCCTGCGGGTCCGTGATCACGACGCTGCCCGGGCTGGAGCACCCCGTGCCGCCGCTGAAGGCGAGGTACCGCCCGTCCGGCGACCACGACGGGGACCAGTACCCGCCGCGGCACTCGCCGTTGAAGGCGTCGGTGATCGCAACCGCGTTCGTCCCGTCCGGGTGGGCGAGGTAGATATCGCCGCCCAACAACGCGTAGACGAGCGCGCCCGACGCCGCCGGCGCCGGCTGGGGCTCGGAGCGATCCGCCGGGATCGTGTGCGACGTCAGCGAGCGGACCAGCACCGCTGCAGTCACGAGCGCCACGATGACACCGACGGCGCCCGCACGGATCCGTCGGTTGCGCTGTTTGCGCTCACGTCGGCCGACCAGCCGCTCGAAGTCGCCCGGTTCGAGGTCGACGGTCCGGCTCTCGCGTTCGAGTGCGTCCGCGATCCTAGGCATCGTCTACCTCCATCACCCTGCGGAACGCGTCGCGGCCGTGGCGCGTCAACGAGCGGATCGTCGCGTCGGTGACACCGAGCGCATCCCCCGCTTCCTTGGACGTGAACCCGAGCATCTCGGTCAGCACGAGCGCCGCGCGTTGCCGCAACGGGAGCGTGGCGAGGACATGCCGGACGACCTGCCGGTCGTCGGCGTCGGAGAAGTCGTCGTTCGATGGCGCGAGCCCTGCGGTTCGGCGGACCGCGAGCAAGGTTCGCCGGTACCGCTTGCGGAACAGGTTCATCGCGGTCCGATAGAGGTACCCGAGTGGGTCGTCCATCCCGCCGACGCGGTCCCATCGCTCCCACACGCTGAGGAACGCGTCCTGCATCAGCTCCTCCGCCTCGGCGCGGTTCCCGGTCACGAGCCACAGCCGCCGGAACAGGGTGCGAGCCTCGGCCTCGTAGAAGGCCTCGAAGGTGCGAGAGGCCTCGAGCTCGTCGAGCGCCCCGTCCGAGGAAAAGATCCGTTCGCTCATGTCGGGTGTATGAACCCTCGAAACGCCCCGAACGTGCAAGTGGGTGGTGTGGTGGGGCACGGGGGCACGGGCGCACCGTCACTGGCCGCCCCCTCGCTGCTGATCGAGGTCGGCGGCCAGATCCCCGACCCTGGTGCAACCGCCCTGATCAGGACCGTCACGGCCGTGCCGCTTTCCGTCTCCACGACCCGTGTCGCGACGCTCGTCATGTTCTCGACCGCGTCGCTCGGCCGACAAACCGGAGCGCTCACCACCTGTTCGTCCGGCGCCCGGCGGAACGAGCGGACGCACGGGCCGCGCCCCGCCAATGATCGACGGACCTCGCCCGATCCCACCGCGTCGTCAGACGGCGGAAGATCCGCTCTCCACCCACGCGATCGCGTCGTCGTAGGCTCGGCGAACGGTCGCGCCTACGCGTTCATCGCCGGCGTAGACACCCCCCGGACCGATCACGTCGGCGATCCCCGTGATGACGAGCTGTTCCTGGATCCGCTCGTTCGCCGACACGATCACGAGTTTCGAGCCGACAGCGGCGAGCGCGAGCGCGTACCGGTGCAGGACGTCCATGAACGTGGTGCCGAGGTCGGATCGGCCTCGCAGCCGGAGGATCACGACCGAGCGGCGTGACAGTTCCCCGACGGCCGGCAGGCCGGCCTCGAAGACGGGCGCCGCAGCGAAGAACAAGCTCCCGTAGGGCTGGAGCACGACGACCTCCGAGCCGGGAAGCTCGGCAGGCGGGTCGATCTCGATCACCGACCCGTCCGCGTCGTAGATCCGCCGGCGGATCGTCACCTCGTTCGACTGCCGGATCACGTGCAGCACGACCGAGAGTCCTACGCCGACCAGGACCGCGAATTGCAGCGGGATCAGCATGGTCAGCGCGAAGGTGACGACGAGCACGGTCTTCTGCACCGCCCCGATCCGCCACACGGAGGACAGGTCGCCCGGATTGATCGTACGGACCCCCACGAGGATCAGTAGCCCGGCGAGGGCCGGCATCGCGACGCTGCCGATCAACCCACCGAACGCGACCATGACGACGGCCATCACGATCCCGGCGAGCACCGCCGCCTGCCGCGACCGGGCGCCGGCGGTCTTGTTCAACGCGGACGCCGACAGCGAGCCGCCCACCGGCATGCCCTGGAAGAAGCCGGATGCGACGTTGGCGACACCCTGCCCCGTGAAGTCGCGGGACGGATCCGGGTAGGAGCCGTCGGGGTTCACGAAGTTCGCGGAGATGCCGGCGCCCTGCACGAGGCCGACGAAGGCGAGCGATAGAGCGGGCACGATCAGCACGGGGATCTGGCCAAGCAGGGGCCATGCCGGAGTCGGGAGACCGCCGACGGCGATGCCGAGGTCGTTCAGGGTCGCAACGTCGCGCCAACCGAGCGCTATCACAGCGCCGGAGGTCACAACGACCGCCACGACGAGGCCGAGGGAGCCGACGCGCGTCCGCTCGAGCAGCAGGATCAGCGCTATCGTCGACAGCCCGATCGCCATGCTCTGCCAGTGCAGCTGGCCCGGCGATACCAACGTGTTCAGTGCCCGAACGACCCGGTTCGGCCCGACCGCTGCGTAGCCGGTCAAGTTCGCGAGTTGACCGAGCACGATGTTGACGCCGACGGCGTTGATGAACCCGACCATCACCGCGTTCGAGACGAACCGCAGCAGGGAACCGAGCTTCAGGAGCCCGGCCGCGAGCATGACGATCCCGGTGAGGATCGCCAGTGTGAACAGTGCGCGAGCGCCGCCTTCGGACGCGTGCACGACGGGAACGTCCGCGATCACGATCGCCATCGCGCCGGTGCCTTGGACGACCATGAAGGCAGATGACGTTGCCACTGCGCCGACGATCGTGCCCACCAGGTAGCCGTATAGCCCGGCGAGCGGGCTGATGCCCGCGAGCAGGCCGGCCGCCAACCCGTCAGGCACGCTCTGCACGCCCAGCACGAGCCCGGCCACGGCGTCCTCCCGTAGCGTCCCGCGGCGTAGCCGGATGCCTCTCCTACGCGTCAAGCGATCCGCGTCCCAACGATGTCACCGGCTCCGATCGGATGATCCTCGCGCCCAGCAGGCTCCATGACGGTCGGGTTACTCATGTTGGAACGGTATCCGGTCCCGCCGGTGGAGCGACCGCCGCACGACGAACCGAGGTGCGCGCCACGTCCGGAGAAGGCTTCGAGGTTCTGAGATGTCAGGTGCCTCAGTCCTGAGAACACCCCGTCGTCGTGGGAGGAGGAGGATTCGAACCTCCGTAGGCTACGCCGGCGATTTTACAGACCGCTCCCTTTGGCCACTCGGGCATCCTCCCGGGAGCCGACATGGTAGCGAACGGCACCGACCGACGGTCGGCGGTATCCTCAGCCGCATGGCGAAGGACCAGTTCTCGTTCGACATCGTGTCCGAGGTCGACATGCAGGAGGTACGCAACGCGGTGGATCAGGCGGGCCGCGAGATCTCGCAGCGGTTCGATTTCAAAGGCACCGAGACCGGCCTCTCCCAGGACGCTACGACGATCGAGCTGCGCTCCTCGACCGAGGATCGCCTCAAGGCGGCGCTGCAGGTCCTGAAGGAGAAAGCGATCAAGCGGAACATCCCGCTGAAGGCACTGTCCGAAGGCGAGATCCACCCTGCGGCCAAAGGACACGTGCGCCAGGCCATCACGGTGATCACGGGGATCTCCGACGAGAAGACGAAGGAGATCACCAAGTTCCTCAAGGGCAGCGGCCTGAAGGTGCAGACCCAGATCCAGGGGGAGCAGGTTCGGGTGCTCGGCAAGAGCAAGGACGACCTGCAGGGTGCGATCCGGGCGGTCAAGGAGCACGACTTCGGCCTCGCCCTGCAGTTCACGAACTACCGCCCGTAGCCACGGCGCGAACAACCCTCGGATTGCTTCCGGCGTAGCCCTCCAGGTACGCTGACCAGCCTCAGGAGGTGATACGCGTGGCTGACCTCGAACGCCTCAAGGCACGCGCGGCGGAGATCGCCGAGAAGGAATCGAATGTGTGGCTCGGACGGACGCCGGGCTCCAAGGCCCTGCACGAACGAGCGATCAAGAGCATGCCGAACGGCGTGGCCTCGAACTTCCAGGCGGGCGACCCCTACCCCGTGTACCTGCAGCGCGGGTCGGGCTCTCGGGTCTGGGATGTCGACGGGACCGAGTACACCGACTTCCACGGTGGGTTCGGGGTGAACGTCGTCGGCCACGCGCATCCGGTGATCGTGGAGGCGATCCGCAAGGTCGCCGATCAGGGGATCCACTTCGCGGTCACGACCGAGGCGACGGTGGCGCTCGCGGAAGAGATCTGCTCCCGCTTCCAACTCGAGCAGATGCGCTTCGTGAACTCCGGGACCGAGGCCACGATGGACGCCCTCCGGGTCGCCCGCGCGGCCACCGGGCGAGACAAGATCATCAAGATGGAAGGCTCGTACCACGGTCACCACGACTCGGTGCTCTTCTCGGTCGTGCCCGAAGCGGAGGTGCTCGGGCTCCGACATGGCGTGGAGCACGGGACCAAGGCCTGGTACACGACGGAACCCACGTCGAAGGGCGTCCCACGCGAACTGTGGGAAACGGTGATCGTGGTGCCGTTCAACGACGCCGCTGCGGTCGAGGAGGCGTTCGCGGATCATCCGGGCGAGGTGGCTGCGGTGATCCTCGAGCCGGTGATGATGAACATCGGCCTCGTCGTCCCCCAGGCCGGATACCTCCAGGCGCTGCGCGACGCGTGCGACAAGCACGGCGCCGTGCTGATCTACGACGAGGTGAAGTGCGGTGGGACGATCGCGTACGGCGGCACCACCGAGCGCTTCGGTGTGCGCCCGCACATGGCGGCGTACGCGAAGGCGGTCGGAGGCGGCGCCACGATCGGGGCGTTCGGCGGTGAGGCGCGCCTCATGGAATGGGTGACGAAGGGTGCCGCGCAGCAGGGAACGTTCAACGGCAACCCGCTCTCCGTCGCCGCGGGCCTCGCGGCGCTGACGAAGGTGCTGACCAAGGACTCCTACGACCAGCTAGGCAAGCTCGGCACGATGCTCGCCGAGGGTTGCCAGCGGGCGATGGACGAGAACGACATCCCGGGCCACACGATGGACCTCGGAGCGAAGGGCTGCGTGTCGTACCGCAAGGAGCCCCTCACGAACTACCGAGACTTCTTGGAGACGGTGCCGGAGTTCTTCTACGCGTCCTACTCCTGGATGGTCAACCGCGGCATCTTCATGACGCCGGGCGACGAGGAACAGTGGACGATCTCGGTGCAGCACGACGAGGACGACGTCCGGACCTACGTCGAGGCCTTCGGGGAGTTCTGCGCGGAGCTCGCCAGCTAACGAAGCAACGAGCAGCACGAGCGGGGCCGGCCGAGGCCGGCCCCGCATCGTGTCCGGGGTCGGCGGGAGGGTGCCGGGGTGGACCTGCACACGTACACGGAAGAGACCGGCGAACTGGCGCGCGCGATCGAGGCGTACGCGCGCGATCGGATCGCGGATCCGCAGCCGCTCGATCGGGTCGTGTCGGCAGAAGAACTGGATGCTGCCGCCGGTGCCACGATCTCGTCCGCGGGGATCGGGTGGCAGGAGGCACTGCGGATCTGGGCCGACGTCCTCGCACCCGCGACGATCTCGACCGACCACCCCGCCTCGTTCGCGTTCGTCCCCGGAGCACCGACGAAGGCGTCGGCGCTCTTCGACCTGATCGTCGGCGCCTCGTCGACGATCGCGGCGGGTTGGATCGACGGAGCCGGCGCGATCTGGGCCGAGAATCAAGCGCTCCGATGGCTCGCCGATCTCGCCGGCTTCCCGCCGGAGGCGGGAGGCGTCTTCGTCTCGGGCGGCTCCGCGGGGAACCTCTCCGCATTGGTCACGGCACGGCATACGGCGTCGGTCCGGCGAGGCAGCCGCCCGGAACGGTGGCGTTTCGCCGCCTGCGACACGGTCCACTCGAGCGTGGCGGCCGCGGCCCGCGTGATGGACGTCGACATCCTGACGGTCCCGCATGACGAGCGCGGCCGGCTCACGGGAGACAGGTTGCGTGACTCGCTCGCGAGCGACGGAGGCGACGGTGTCTTCGCGGTCGTCGCGAGCGCTGGGGCGACGAACGCGGGAACGGTTGACGACCTCACCGGCATCGCGGATGTCGCGACCGACCACGATCTGTGGTTCCACGTGGACGGCGCGTACGGCGGCGGTGGTCTGCTCGCACCCTCGGTCCGCCACCTCTACGACGGGATCGAGAGGGCCGATTCGTACATCGTCGATCCTCACAAGTGGCTCTTCGCGCCGTACGACGCGTGCGGCCTCTTGTACCGAGAGCCGGACCTCGCGCTGGCGGCGCACCGCCAGACCGCCTCCTACCTGGACACCGCGCACTCAGCGCCCGACTGGAACCCCGCCGACTACGCATATCACCTGTCACGGCGCGCGCGCGGACTGCCCCTATGGTTCTCGCTCGCCACCTACGGCACCGACGCGTACCGGGACGCCGTCGAGACGGTCCTGGCGCTCACGAAGGAGACCGCCGCGGCGATCGCTGCGGATCCGGTGTTCGAGCTGATCATGGATCCGGACCTGTCCGTCGTCCTGTTCCGCCGCCTCGACTGGGCCTCGGAGGACTACGAGGCGTGCTGGCGCCAACTCCTGGACGAGCAGATCGCGTTCGTGCAACCGACGTCCTGGGAGGGCGAGAAGGTCATGCGGCTGTGCTTCATCAACCCCCGGACGACGATGGACCACGTGCGCGCGGTGTTCACCGCGATGGCCTAGCCGCCTAACCGGTCGGCGCGCCGAGCTGACGGGCGATCGCGTCGAGTCGCTCGATCCGGCGCTCCGTGGGCGGGTGCGTCGAGAACAGGTTCCCGAACCCGGAGCCACGCCGAGCGGTGAGCGGGTTCATGATGAACAGGTGGGCCTCGGCCGGGTTCAAGCTGGCCGGCGGCGGGACCTGCCGGGTCGTCACCTCGAGCTTACGCAGCGCGCTCGCGAGCGCGGCGGGATCGTGCGACAGGTAGGCGCCCGATTCGTCGGCCTGGTACTCGCGCGAGCGGGAGACGGCCATCTGGATGATCGCCGCTGCGATGGGCGCCAGGATCCACGCGAACAGGACCCCGAAGCCGCCCCCGCGCCGATCGCCGCCACCACCGAAGAACAGCGCGAACCGCGCGAGGAACGTGATGCTCATGCCGATCGCCGCTGCGACCGACCCGATCAGGATGTCGCGGTTCCGCACGTGGGAGAGCTCGTGCGCAAGGACGCCCCGGAGCTCGCGCTCATCGAGGATCTGCAGGATGCCCTTCGTGACCGCGACCGATGCGTGGTTCGGGTTCCGGCCGGTCGCGAATGCGTTCGGCTGCGCCATGTCCGACACGAAGATCCTGGGCATCGGCATCTGCTCCAGCTGGGTCAGCTCGCGGACGACCCGGTAGAGCTGCGGATACTCCTGCTCCGTCACCGGCTTCGAGTGCGTCGTCGCGATCGCGATCCGGTCGGAGAACCAGTACATCGAGGCGTTGAAGACGAGCGCGATCCCGAGCGCGAGGACCGCGCCGCTCGACCCGCCCAGCCACGCACCCACGAGGACGAACAACCCGCCGAGAGCGGCGATCAGGGTCCAGGTCTTCAAGCGATTGATACCGGCGGTCATCGTCACATCCCTCCTATGAGAGCCATGCTCTCACGGAGGGTTCGATACGACGCCTCGTCGGGTTCGGGCTCTCGGCCGATCCTCAGGGTTCGCTCAGCCGCCGATCAGCGTGGAGAGATCCGCCGCCCGCGCGATCGGGTTCGGGAACACGAAGATCGCCACGATCGCGACGAGCGCGAACGCGACGACCGCGTTCACGAGCCACGACGACCGCAACGCGGACTCGTCGGCGGCCGGCTCGAGGATCATCTGCTTGGGCACCGCGAAGTAGTACGCCACGCTGATCACCGAGTTCACGAGCATGATCACCGCGAGCGTGACCCCGATCCCGCCCCGGTCGATCGCGGCCTTGAAGATCAAGATCTTGGCCCAGAACCCGCCGGTGGGGGGCACGCCGGCCAGCGAGATCATGAACGCGGTCATGCCGACGGCCAAGAGTGGTGCCCGCCGAACCAGCCCGGCGAAGTCGCTGATCAACAGGGACGGTTCCCGTCGGCTGACGGCGATCGTCACCGCGAACGCTCCGAGGTTCATCACGCCGTAGATCAGGATGTACGTGACGGACGCAGAGAACGCCTGATGGTTGACGGCCGCGTCGGCCGACACCAAGGCGAACGGCAGCAGGATGTACCCCGACTGTGCGATCCCCGAGTAGGCCAGGAGGCGAACCACCTGCGTCTGTTTCAGAGCGACGAGGTTGCCGAGCGTCATCGTCGCGATCGAGAGCGCCGCGAAGATCGGAGCCCAGAACGCGTACTCGTGGATGAACGCCACGAACATCAGTTGCAGCAACCCGGCGAACCCCGCAGCGCTCGAAGCCACCGCGAGGAACGCCGCTACGGGCACAGGAGCGCCCTCGTACGTGTCCGGCGCCCAGAACTGGAACGGGACCGCCGAGACCTTGAAGGCGAACCCGATGACGACGAACAGGATCGCCGAGAGCGCCAGGGTCTCCTCCCCCGCGGTGAGGTGAGCGAGTCCGCGGGCGATCGCGTCCAACCGGGTCGACCCCGTCAGCCCGTAGATCAGGCTCATGCCGTACAGCATCACGGCCGTCGACAGGACCCCGATCAGGAAGAACTTGAGCCCCGCTTCGTTCGACTTCGGGTCCCGTTTGCGGAACGCTGCCATCAGGAACCCCGGCGCCGAGACGAGCTCGAGCGCGATGAACAACAGGAGCAGGTCGCGCGACGAGGGCATCATCAAGCAGCCCAAGAACGACGTGAGGAGCAGGAAGTAGTACTCGCCCTGGTAGAAGCCGCCTTCCTTCACGTAGCGGAGCGAGATGGCAAGCACCACGACCGCGACCGTGAGGAAGAAGATCTTGAACAGGATCGCGAAGTTGTCGATCACGTAGGCCCCGCTGAACGTCACGCGTGGATGGCTGATCAACGTGAGGGTCGCGATCAACGCTGCCACCACGCCCACCAACGCGACGCCCATGGACCAGGACTTGCGCTTCGCGGGCAGGAACACGTCCACCACCAGAACGAGCAGGATCGTGCCGGAGAGGATCAGCTCCGGCAAGATCGCGTGGTAGTCGATCAGCTGGTTCATCGCACCCCGAGGAACGACATCAAGCCGTGGACGGCGTCGTCCGTGATCCCGAAGAGGAGGCGCGGGAAGAGTCCGAGCACCACGATCCCGATCAGCAGCGGGATCCAGGCCACCCACTCCACCGTCAGCGTGTCGCGGAGCGTGTGCTCCTTCCACCGTTCAGGCATGGTGCCGAGGTTCACGCGCTGCAGCATCCACAGGAAGTAGCCGGCCGTGAGGATCGTCCCGATCCCACCCGCGATCATGAATCCGCGGTAGAGCGACGTCGACAATCCGAGCGCGGTGTTCGGGCTGAACGAGGAGAGCAACGCCATCACCTCTCCCCAGAACCCGGCGAGCCCTGGAAGGCCGAGAGAGGCGATCGCCACGAACGCGAAGACCCCCGCGAGCTTCGGCATCTGCTCGGCCATACCGCCACCGATGTCGGAGATCTGCCGCGTGTGGTAGCGGTCGTAGATCGAGCCGACGCAGAAGAAGAGCATGCCGGTGATGATCCCGTGCGCCACCATCCCGAAGATGGCCGCTTGGATGCCGATCTCCGTGAGCGTAGCGATACCGAGCATGACGAACCCCATGTGGCCCACGGACGAGAACGCGATCAACCGCTTCAGGTCCTTCTGCGCGAGACAGGCGAGGGCCGCGTAGACGATCGCGATGACCGCCAGGAGTCCGATCCACGGAGCGAACTTCGTTGCGCCGTACGGCAGCATCGGCAGCGCGATCCTGATGAACCCGTACGTGCCCATCTTCAGCATGACCCCGGCCAGCAAGACGGAGCCGATCGTGGGGGCCTCCGTATGGGCATCCGGGAGCCACGTGTGGAACGGCCACATCGGGACCTTGATCGCGAACCCCAGCGCCACCGCCCCGAACACGATCAACTGGAAGTTGTGACTGAACCCACCGTGAAGCGCGAACTCCTGGATCCGCACCATGTCGAACGTATGCGGCTCCGGGCCTTGGAAGTACATCGCGAGGAACCCCAGCAACATGAATACCGAGCCGAACAGGGTGTACAGGAAGAACTTGATCGACGCGTACTGGCGGTTCGCGGATCCCCAGACCGCGATCAAGAAGTACATCGGGACGAGGACCATCTCCCAGAAGACGAAGAACAGGATCAGGTCGAACGAGATGAACGTTCCCGCCATCCCGGTCTCGAGCAACAGCATCAAGGCGATGAAGGCTTTGGTGCGGCCAGGTTCCGGCACGTAGCGCCACGTGTAGATCGCGCACAGGAACGAGAGGAAGAACGTAAGGACGTAGAGCGGCATGCTGATCCCGTCGATCCCGACGTGGTAGCGGGCGCCGATCACCGGGATCCAGCTGACATCGAGCACGTATTGCAGGCCGGCCCGTCCGTAGTCGAACCCGATCGCGATCGACACGGACAGGGCGAGCGCGATCCCGGTGACCAGGATCCCGAGAGCCCGCACGAGACGGTCCTTCTCCTTCGGGACGAAGATGATCACGAGCGCGCCGGCGATCGGCAGCAACGTCGTGACCGTGATCGCCGATCTGTCCCAGCCGCTCATCGAAGTCTCACTCTCCTTGTCAGACCACTCGCGTGAAGACGATCGCCAGCACCAGCACCCCGACGAACAGGAACGCGATGTACCGCTGGACGTTGCCCGATTGGATGTACTTCAGGATGCCCCCGGAGAATCCGGCCGTTCCGGCGGCGGCGTTCACGGCACCGTCGATCACGTCGCGATCGAACAGGTTCACCGCCTGTGACAACCCGCGGGTGACCTTCGCGACCGCGTTCACGGTGCCGTCGAGGACCGTCTGGTTGAACCAATACACCGCCGCCGAGGCCCGGTCGCGGATCGGGTAGACGATGCCGTTCAGGTAGAGATCGTCCAGGTAGTACTTGTGCTCGAGCAGACCGTAGGCGCCTCCGAGCGCATGCAACGGATCGCGCTCACGGTAGGTGCGGTACAACCGGTACCCCACGATGAACCCGATCGCGACCATCAGGATCGAGAGGCCGGCTACGACGGGGCTGAACTCCGGCGCCTCCGGCGTCCCGAAGTAGACCCAGTCGAGGAACGGCGCCCCCGTTCCCGAGAAGCCGAGGAACCCCGTGAAGATGGTCATCCCCGCGAGGAACACGAGCGGCCCCGTCATGGAGACCGGCGATTCGTGTGGATGTGCGGTCCCTCGGTACTCACCGAAGAACGTGAGCCGGAGCATCCGCATCGTGTAGAACGCGGTGAGCACGGCGCCGAGGAGGAGTGCGGCCGCCAGCCACCAGGTGTGTGACTTGTAGGCCACCAGGATGATCTCGTCCTTCGAGAAGAACCCGGAGAGCGGAGGCACGCCGGCGAGCGCCAATCCGCCGATCAGGTAGGTCCAGAACGTGATCGGCATCTTCTTCCGGAGACCCCCCATCTCACTCATGTTGTTCGAATGCACCGCGTGGATCACCGAGCCGGCGCCTAAGAAGAGCAAGGCCTTGAAGAACGCGTGCGTGAACAGGTGGAACATCGCGGCCGGGTACCCCTGCTCCCCCATGCCGAGCGCGGCCACCATGTAGGCGAGCTGCGAGATGGTCGAGTACGCCAGCACCTTCTTGATGTCGTCTTGGATCATCGCGAGGAAGGCCGCCATCAAGAGCGTGATCGCCCCCACCGCCGAGACGATCGTCAGCACGAACGGATCGGCGTGGACGAACACGTCGAACAAGCGCGCGACCATGTAGATCCCCGCCGCGACCATCGTCGCCGCATGGATCAAAGCGGAGACCGGCGTCGGCCCGGCCATGGCATCGGGGAGCCACACGTACAGTGGGAACTGCGCCGACTTGCCGATCGTGCCGCCGAAGAGGAGCAGGGCCGCCGCCGTCAGCAGCACGTCCGACACCTGGTGGTGCGCCGCCATGTCGCCGATCACCTGGATGTTCGAGGTGGCGAATCCGGTCGCGAAGATCAAGGCGAAGATGCCGAACATGAACGGGACATCGCCGGTCCTCGTCGTGAGGAACGCCTTGATCGCCGCGTTCGAGTTCTGCTTGTCCTCGTACCAATGACCGATCAGCAGGTAGGAGCAGACGCCCATGACCTCCCAGCCGATCAACAGCTGGAAGAGGTTGTTCGCGATCACGACGTCGAGCATCGCGCCGGTGAACAACGAGAGCACCACGTAGAACCAGGTGAACCGCTGGTCGCCGTGCATGTAGCCGAGCGAGTAGACATGGACGCAGAGCGACACCGAGGTGACGACGAACAGCATCACCGCCGTGAGGCCGTCGATGTACTGCCCCAGCTCCATATGGAGCGTCCCGATCTGGAACCACGACACGCTGCTCTGGTAAGGCCCCCCACCCTGCACGAAGTGCCACAGGACCGCGAGCGACATCACGAACCCGGCCCCGATCGCGAGGATGCCGTAGACCGCCCCGTGGCCCGGCGTCCGCTTGCCGAAGAAGAGCGTCAGGATCGCCGACAGGAACGGCAAGAGTGCGATGACCCAGGCGTAGCGGATCATCCCGGTGGCTGCGGCGGTGGTGACCTGGGCTACCACTTGAGGAGGTTCACCTCGTCCACGTTGATGGACTCGCGGTTGCGGAACAGCAAGATCACGATCGCGAGCCCGATACCGACCTCCGCCGCAGCGACCGCGATCACGAACAGGGCGAAGATCTGCCCGGTAAGCTCGTGATGGAGCAGCGACGCGAATCCGATCAGGTTGACGTTCACCGCGTTCAGCATCAGCTCGATCGCCATGAGCACCATGACCGCGTTCCGCCGAGCGAGCACGCCGTACACCCCGGCGGAGAACAGCAGGGCCGCGAAGAACAAGACGAACGGCAACCGGATCACTCGGGCTCGTCCTTCCTCGCAAGGACGACCGCACCGATCAGCGCCGCGAGCAGCAGGAACGACACGGCCTCGAACGGGAGCACGTAGCTCCGGAACAACACCTCGCCGACGGCAGCCGTGTCGGTATGGAAGACGGGCAGCGCAACAGAGTCCTGTGTCTTGAACGCGTCTTGGATCAGGAAGACGAGGCCGAGGAACACCCCACCGCCGACGACGCCACCGATCCAGCGGTTGTGATGATCCAGCGTGTCCCGGCCGATCGGCGCCTTCGTGAGCATCAGCCCGAACAGGAACAAGATCACGATCGCGCCCACGTAGATCAGGATCTGGACCCAGGCCACGAACTCGGCTCCGAGCAGCAGGTACACCCCGCCGACGGAGAGCAACGTCACCACGAGGTACAGCGCCGCGTGGACGACGTTGCGGGCCAGCACGACCGAGATCGCGCTCACGCTGCCGATGATGGCGAGCACCACGAACGCGTACTCCTGCGCCGTCATCAGCTGGCGTCCTCGACGGGCTCGGCACCGACCTCGAGCGCGGGTGGGGGAAGCACGGTGTACGTCCAGTCCTCGAGCCGCTCCTTCTCGTGCGTGAGCAGGTCGATCTCGTACTCCGCGTACTCGAACTCCGGGCTCCAGAAGAGCGCGTCGAACGGGCAGACCTCAACGCAGATCCCGCAGTACATGCAGAGCGCGTAGTCGATCGCGAACCGGTCCAAGATCTTGGCGGAGCGGGCCCGCCCTCCCCCGGCCGGGTCGTGAGATTCCTTGTGTGCATCGATGTAGATGCACCAATCGGGGCATTCGCGCGAGCACTTGTAGCAGACGGTGCAGTTCTCCTGCTTCAGCGCGATCACCCCTCGGGTACGAGGTGGAAGGTCGGGCTTCACCCGCGGGTACTGCTGCGTGATAGCGGGGCGCAGCATGGTCTTGAGGGTGACACCGAGCCCCTTCAGGAGGCCGAGCCCGATACCGGACTCCGGCTGTTCCCACGCCTCCGAGTTATCCGACGCCACCGAGCGAGCCCCCCTACTTCTCCGCGACCTTGACGACGGCCGTGACCATGATCATCACGAGCGACAGCGGGATCAGCGCCAGCCACGAGAACCGCTGGAGCTGATCCTCTCGCAGCCGCGGATACGTCGCCCGCAGCCAGATGACGACGAAGGATAGCGCGATGATCTTCCCCATCATCCAGAGCGGAGCCGGTAACGGGATCCCCGGCAGCCCCAGGTACCCACCGAGGTAGAGGACGGCCGCGACCCCCGAGAGCGCGACGATCCCCCCGTACTCCGCCAGCAGGAAGAACGCGAATTTCAGACCCGTGTACTCGGTGTACGCGCCGAAGATGATCTCGGAATCGGCCACAGGCATGTCGAAGGGCGGGCGAGTCAGCTCCGCGAGCGAAGCCACCAGGAAGATCAGGAACCCGACGAACTGCCATGGCCGCGCGACGTTCCACAGGTGGCGCTGGGATTCGACGATCCCGACCATCGAGAGCGTGCCCGCCTGCATCACGATGGCGGCCGCGGCGAGGACCAGCGGCAATTCGTAGGCGATCAACTGGGCGGCCGCCCGAAGCGCGCCGATCAGCGAGAACTTGTTGGCCGACGACCAGCCCGCCATCAAGACGCCGATCACCGAGACCGAGGACATCGCCATCACGAAGAAGATCCCGATGTCCAGGTTGAGCGCGAACACGCTGGGGCTGAAGGGCAGGACGACCAGGATGATGATGTAGGGGATCATCGCCACGGCAGGCGCGAGTGAGAAGACGCCTCGGTCGGCGGCCGCGGGGATCACGTCTTCCTTCTGGACGAACTTCACACCGTCCGCCACCAGCTGCGCCCAGCCATGGAACATGCCGGCTTCCATCGGCCCTACGCGGGACTGCATGTGCGCGAGCACCTTGTGCTCGATATAGCCGACGACGAGTGGCACGACCAAGAAGAACAGGAGGACGGCGACCGCCTTCACGATCACGATCAGCCAGAAGTTGTCGAACCACTGATTCACGATGGACGAGCCGGCTTGCGCGAGGTAGTCGGTCACTCCTCCTCGTCCTCCTCGCCCTCGACGGCGCCGGGCCACGGCTTGGCCTCGCGGCTCATCAGCGGGAAGTCTTTCCGGAGCGGATGTCCTTCGAACGGCTCGGCGAGCAGTAGCTTGACCTGCTGGGGATGGCCTTCGAACGTGATCCCGAACATCTCCTGCGTTTCACGCTCGTGCCAGTTCGACGTGGGGAACAGATCGGACACCGTCGGGCACACAGGCTCCTCGTGCGGGAGCTTCACCTTGACCCGGACGTTGTGATGGTGGGTCGTGGAGAACAGGTGCGTCACCACCTCGAAGCCACCTTCGGGACCGAAGTCGACGCCTCCGGTGAAATCGCAGAAGTCGCAAGCGAACTCGGGCTCGTCGCGCAAGAAGCGGCACACGTCGCGGTAGCGCCCCACGGTAACCGTCGCCACCGCATGACCGTGCTGGTCGGCGGTGTCGACGATGTCGTCCCCGAACTGCGCTCGGAGACGCGAAGCCGCCTCGTCAGGAGAGAGCGGGCGCGGAGTCCCTGCCACTGAACTTCTCCTGGATGTTCTCGTCCTTGATCTTCTCCTGCAGGCGCACGATCCCGTGCAGGAGCGCCTCGGGCCGCGGAGGGCAGCCTGGTACGTAGACATCGACGGGGAGGATCTGGTCGACCCCCTTCGTCACGGAGTAGGAGTCCCAGTAGGGGCCGCCGCAGTTGGAGCACGACCCGAAGGAGATGACGTACTTCGGGTCGGGGATCTGGTCGTACACGCGTTTGAGGGCCGGCGCCATCTTGTCCGTGAGGGTGCCGGCCACGACCAAGAGGTCGGCCTGTCGCGGACCGTGCGCGAACGGGATCACGCCCAGGCGGATGAAGTCGTGCTTGGAGGTCGACGTGGCGATCAGCTCGATCGCGCAGCACGCCAGACCGAAGTTCATGACCCACAGGGAGTACCGACGTCCCCAGTTGAGGATGAACTTGACCGGCTGGATCTTGGGGATCGGGGTCCGCTCGGTGATCAGGCCCACTTCAGCACCCCTTTCCGCCAGGCGTACAACAGCCCGACGCCGAGGATCCCGATGAATACGCCCATCTCGGCGACCGCCGTGTACCCCAAGGAGACGAACACTCGGGCCCACGGGAAGAGGAAGACGCTCTCCACGTCGAAGATCACGAAGAGGAACCCATAGATGTAGTACCGGACCTCGCTCTGAGCCCAGCCTTCGCCGACGGGGTCGATCCCGCATTCGTACGTGGTGAGCTTGGCGGGGAGGGGACGGCTCGGGGCGATCAAGCGGGCCGTCCCGAACGCGACAGCGACGAGCAGGACGCCGGCCACGGCGACCGCGAGCACTACCGCATACGACTGATAGTAGTCAGGCACGTTTGTGAACGGTTTCCCGAGCGCGGATCCTAGCAGGATCACTCACGGCGTCTGGTCCGCTCCGCAACGGACCGCCAAGAATCGAGCGAGCTGCTCTAACGCGTGCTGGGCGGGGCTCTGTGGCAGCCGTTGGGCGAGGCCGATCGCCCTGCCGACCTCGGCGGTGACGGCCCGACGGGCATGATCGATCGAGCCTCCCGATCGCACGATCTCGAGGGTCCGGTCGAGGAGCTCGCCGTCCGGGGCGCCGTGGCTGAGGATCCTGGCGAGCTCCTCCCGGTGCTCGTCGTGGGCGAGCGCGTGCAGCACGGGCGCCGTGTAGACGCCGAGCCGCAGGTCGGACCCGGGCTCCTTGCCCAGCTCGAGCTGCGACGAGGTGATGTCCATGATGTCGTCCGAGAGCTGGAAGGCCATCCCGAGGGCGTCGCCGAACTCCTCCAGGATGTCCGTGTGCTCGGGCGTCGCGTCGGAGAGCATGCCGCCCAGCCGGCACGAGGTCGCGATCAACGACGCGGTCTTGCGCCGGATGATCTCCAGGTAGTTCTCCTCGGGCTGTTCGACCTTCGCCGAGCTGTCCACCTCACGGATCTGCCCGTCGCACAGGATCGCGATCGTCCGGGCGAGCAACCGGCACACGTCCGTCCCGAGCTCGGTCGAGATCTCCGAGGCACGAGCGAATAAGAAATCGCCGGTCAGGATCGCCACGGTGTTGTCCCAGCGCATGTTCGCGGAGGGTGCTCCACGGCGGGCGTCGGCCTCGTCGATCACGTCGTCGTGGTACAGGGTGGCCAGGTGCACCAGCTCGATCGAGACGGAGCCCGGGATCAACCGGGGATCCGAGGGGTCGCCGAACGAACCCGACAACAGCACGAGCATGGCTCGGAACCGCTTCCCGCCGGCCGCGATCAGGTAGGACGACGTCTCGGAGAGCAGGCCCGAGGCCTCGACGTCAACCGATTTCTCGAGCGCCTGCTCCACCTGGTCGAGGCGTGCCCGGATCTCGGCCTCCAGGGCCGCATCGGGGGGCTCTAACCCGGGGATCACCCGTCGACTCATCCGCTCACCACCTGAGGATCGAGGCTTTCTCGAGGATCCCCGTGATCAGGCCGGGGAACACGCCGAGGACCAGGGTGAGGATAGCCGGGATCGCGATCGCCACCCGCGGAAGAACCGACCGATCCTCGTCCTGCGCCCCCTTGGGGTCCTGCATGTACATCAGGACGATGACGCGGAGATAGAAGAACGCTGCCGCCACGCTCGCCACGACGCCCACGACCGCGAGCGGCCAGTCGCCCGCGCGGATCGCGGATACGAACACGCCCACCTTCGCCACGAACCCCACGGTGGGAGGGATCCCGGCGAGCGACAGGAGGAACAAGGTCATCAGGCCCGCGAGCAAGGGGCTCCGCTTAGCGAGACCGGTGTACGCGTTGAGCGAGGTCTGCTCCTCTCCTCGGGCCGAGACGAGCATCACGACCCCGAACGCGCCGACGGTCATCACGGCGTAGGCGACCAGGTAGAACATCGCGGCGCGGATCCCGATCTGGTTCGGGGACATCAGACCGGTCAGGATGAATCCCGCGTGCGCGATGCTCGAGTAGGCGAGCATGCGCTTGATGTCGGATTGCGCGATCGCGAGCACGCTCCCGAACACCACGGAGGCCGCTGCGAGCACCCAGATCACCGGCGTCCAATCCAGCGTGAGCGGCTGGAACGCCACGTTCAAGATCCGCATCAGCGCGAAGAACGCGGCGACCTTGGTGGCCGCCGACATGTAGCCGGTGATCGGCGTCGGAGCGCCCTGGTAGACGTCGGGCGTCCACATGTGGAACGGCACCGCGCTCACCTTGAACGCGAACCCGATCGCCAAGAACGCGAACGCCAGCAGCGCCAGAGCCTGGCTCCCCGTCTGACCGGCCAGCGCGTTGGCGATCGCCGTGATGCGAGTGGTGCCGGTCGCCCCGTACGCCCAAGCGACACCGAACAGGAAGAACGCGGAGGAGAACGCCCCGAGCAGGAAGTACTTCATCGCCGCTTCGCTCGACGCCGGCCTGCCGGTGATCCCGGTCAGGACGTAGAGCGAGAGCGAGAGGATCTCGAGCGCCAGGAACACCACGATCAGATCGGCGGCGGCCGTGATCAGGGTCATGCCGGCCGTCGCGAACAGGACCAACGGGTAGAACTCGCCGCGGAGCTCATCGCCCGATCGCGCGAAGTAATGGGTTCCCAGGAGCAGACCCATCGCCGCGATCGACAGCAGCACCAACCGCGCGACGACCGAGAAGCGGTCGACGGCCACCATGCCCCCCATGACCGTGACGGAACCCGGCCAGTGCCACAGCGGGAACGTGGCGAGCGCCGCGGCCACCAACCCCGCCATCGCGAGCGCGAGGTGCCAGATCCGTTCGGACCTCGGGACAAGCGCCTCGTAGAGGAGGCCGACGATCGCCACGCCGCAGAGGAACAGCTCGGGCAGGATCGGCGCGAACTCGAGCTTCGGGGTCACGGACCCCCTCCGTTCGGCAGCGCCACGGTCACCGGTCCGACCTGCGTCGGGTGCGACGGATCGACGTGCGCGATGACCGCCTGCGTGGTCGGGTCGATCCGGTCGGTGAGCAGCTTCGGATAGACGCCGAAGACCAGGAGCAGGGACAGGACCGGCGCCAGGACGAGCACCTCCCGGAGGCTCACGTCTGGCAGCGAGCGGTGCTCCTCATGGATGGGGCCGTAGGCCATCCGCTGGTACGACCACAACAGGTAGATGGCGGCCAGGATGACGGCCAGCGCAGCCAGCACGCCGAACCATCTGTTGACCGCGAACGACCCGATGATCACCAGGAACTCGCCGACGAAGTTGTTGAGACCAGGCAATCCCACCGACGCGAAGACGGCGAACAGGAACGCGCCCGTGAGCCACGGCATCACCACGGCCAGGCCACCCATCTTGCCGAGGTCGCGGGTGTGCGTCCGTTCGTAGACCATCCCGACGAGCAGGAAGAGCGCACCGGTGGCGAGACCATGGTTCACCATCTGGAGCACGCCGCCCGTCACGCCCTGGCTCGTGAACGCGAAGATCCCCAGGACCACGAACCCGAGGTGGGACACCGAGGAGTAGGCGACCAGGCGTTTGATATCCGTCTGGATGAGCGCGACGACCGCCCCGTAGATGATCCCGATCACCGCGAGGATCGAGACGAACGTCGCGAAGTACTTCGACGCCTCGGGGAACAGGAGGAGGTTGAAGCGGATCAATCCGTACGCGCCGACCTTCAACAGCACGCCCGCAAGGAGCACGGATCCGGCGGTCGGCGCCTCCGTGTGCGCGTCGGGCAGCCACGTATGGAGCGGGAACAGCGGGACCTTCACGGCGAACGCGACGAAGAACGCCAGGAACAACCAGCGGGCGGTGCTCGGCGCGAGCGTACTCGCGACGGCCGTGAGCTGACGGATATCGAAGGTCCCGTGGCCGAGCGGGCCGGCCGACTTCGAGTAGAGGAAGAGGATGCCCACCAGCAGGAACGCCGATCCCGCCATCGTGTACAGGAAGAACTTGATCGCGGCGTAGATCCGGCGCTCGCCACCCCATCCGCCGATGATCAGGTACATCGGAACGAGCAGCGCCTCGAAGAAGATGAAGAACAAGAGCAGGTCGAGCGAGATGAACGACCCGACCACGGCGGTCTCCAACACGAGCATGGAAACCATATAGGCCCGCACGTTCTTCGTGACGGGCCACGATGCCAGCACGGCGAGCGGCATCAAGAACGTCGTGAGGAGGACCATCCACAGGCTCACGCCGTCGATGCCGACAAGGTACTGGAGGCCGACGCTCTTCACCCAGGTCGCCCGCTCCACCATCTGGAACCCGGGATACCCGCGCTCGAACCGACCCAGGATCGCGAGGGACACGATGAACGTGGCGACGGCCATGAAGAGCGCGGTCGCGCGCGATGCGTCGTCGGAGGCCCGCCGCCAGGCGAGCAACCCGATCGCTCCGACGAGCGGCAGGAACGTCACGATAGAGAGCAAGTGGTCGGTCACAACCGGAACCCCACGAAGACCAGGATGCCGATCGCGCCGGCCAAGAACGCGAGGGCGTACGTGCGGACCAGGCCCGTCTGCAGATGTCGTCCGCTCCGGGCCAAGCTCCGGACGGAAGCGCCGATCCCGTTCACAGCGCCGTCGATCACGCGGGCATCGAACACGTACGCCAGGAACGCGGCGACGGCCTTGCCCGGCGTGACCAGGATCGCCGAGTAGTAGTTGTCGATGTACCAGCCATGCTCGAGGACGCGCTGCGCCGGCTGCATCCGGACCCGGAGGGCGAGCCAGTCGATCTTGCCCGATCCGTAGACGAACCAGGTCGTCAGGATGCCGATCAGGACCATCGTCGAGGACACCACGACGAGGACCGTGTAGGTGATCCCGGCGGTGCCTTCGGGGACCGCTCCGAGCACCGGCTCCAGGAACGTCGAGAGGAGACCGTGGGCGTTCAGGTCGAGCAGCGCGACGGCCGCCGCCCCGATCGCCAGCACGATCAGCGGGATCGTCATGATCGCCGGCGACTCGTGCGCTTGCTCCGCCTCCTCGGAGCGCGCGTGCCCGAAGAACGTCAGGAACACCAGACGGCCGATGTAGAGCGCCGAGATGAGCGCGCCCAGCGTGCCGAGGATGTAGTACCAAGGATGCCCGGTGTTGTTCGCGACCTCAAGGATCTCGTCCTTGGCGAAGAACCCGGAGAGCGGGAACACGCCGGCGAGCGCCAGCGCGCCGATGATGAACGTCACGCCCGTCGCCGGCATCTTGCGGAGCAGCCCGCCCATCTTCTTCATGTCCGTGTGCTCGTGCATGCCGTGCATCACCGAGCCGGCCCCGAGGAACATCAAGGCCTTGTAGAACGCATGGGCGACGAGCATGAACAGCGCGATCGAGTACGCGCGCAGCCCCGCAGCCATGAACATGTACCCGAGCTGGCTGATCGTGGAGTACGCCAGCACCCGCTTGATGTCATCCTGTCCGAACGCGCACGTGCCGGCGAAGAGCATCGTGACCAGGCCGACGATCGCGACCACGGTGAGCGCGACGCCCGAGATCTCGAAGATCGTGTGCATCCGCAACACCAGGTAGACGCCGGCCGTCACCATCGTCGCGGCGTGGATCAGCGCCGAGACCGGCGTCGGACCCGCCATCGCGTCCGGGAGCCAGACGTGCAGTGGGACCTGGGCCGACTTCCCGATCGCTCCCGCGAACAGCAGCAGCGCGATCGCCGTCGCCGCCGACTTGGTAAGCGTGCTCCCGGCGGCGCCGAAGATCGCGGTGTAGTCGAGGGTGCCGAACTTCGTGACGATCAGCGCCAACCCGATCAGCATCGCCGTGTCGCCGATCCGCGTGGTGATGAACGCCTTCTTCGCCGCGTTGGCGTTCTCCGTCTTCTCGAACCAGAAGCCGATCAACAGGTACGAGCAGAGACCGACGCCCTCCCAGCCCAGGTAGAGCACCAGGAGGTTCTGGCCCAGGACCAGCATCAACATGAAGAACACGAACAGGTTCAGGTAGGCGAAGAACCGCCCGTAGCGCGGATCGTCACGCATGTAGCCGATCGCGTAGAGGTGGATCAGCGAGCCGATCCCGGTGACCACCAGGATCATCGTGGCCGACAGCGGATCCAACCGCAGGTCGATCCCGACCGAGAACGAGCCCACGTGGATCCACTCGTAGAGGTGCTTGATGACCAGTCGGTCCCCAGAGGCGAGGTCCAGCAGTCCTCCTACGACCAGGAGGGAGACGACGAAGCTCGCCGCAACGAGCGCGGTCGCGAAGACGCCGGCGAACCGGCCGAGACGCTTACCCATCAGCAGGTTGACGGCGGCACCGGCGAGCGGCAGCGCCGGGATCAGCCAGAGGAGGCGGAACGTTCCGCTCATCCTTTGAGCGCCTCGACGTCATCCACGTTGACCGAGCGGGTCCGCCGGTAGACGGACACGATGATCGCGAGTCCGACGACGACCTCGGCCGCGGCCACGACCATCGAGAAGAACGCGAGCACCTGGCCGTTCAAGCTGCGGTGCATCCGGGAGAACGCGACCAACGTCAGGTTCACCGCGTTCAGCTGAAGTTCGACGGACATGAAGATGATCAGCGCGTTCCGTCGGACCAATACGCCGACGCTTCCGATCGCGAACAGGATCCCGGACAGCACGAGGAAGTACGCGATCGGCGTGCTCACCCGGTCACCTCCGATGCCACCTCAGGAGCGGCGACCCGAGCCTCTCGATCGAGCTCCGCCTGGGTGATCGCCCGCACGTGGCGCTGCGCCAACACCATGGCCGCGATCGCGGCGACGATCAGCAGGATCGACGTGACCTCGAACGGGAAGAAGTACGAACGGAACAGCACCCGCGCGAGCGCCTGCGTGTTCCCGCCCTTGTTGACCGCATCGAAGCCAGCCGGCGCGTGGCGGGAGAACCCGATCCCGGCCCGAACCGCGAAGAACACTTCGAGCACGAGGCCGACACCCAGCATGATCGCGATCGGACGCTGCGCGATCAGCCGAGGCTCGCGGAGATCCTCGCTCCGGTCGACGCCGAGCAACATGATCACGAACAGGAACAGCACCATGATCGCGCCGGCGTACACGATGATCTGGACCGCGAACAGGAACGAGGCGCCGAGGATCAGATAGAAGATCGCCAAGCAGAAGAAGTTCACGATCAGGAACAGCGCGGCGTGCACGGCGTTCTTCGCGACGAGCATCGCGATGCCGCTGGCCACGGAGAGCGGCGCGAAGACCCAGAAGAGGATGTCTTCGGCGTGCACTACCGGCCCTCCCGGTCGATCGGATCGGTGCCGAGCTCGGGCGGTGGTTCGAGCAGCTGCTCCTTCGTCCAGATCGCTTCCTCGCGGGACGTGAACGCCAGCTCGTAGTAGTCGGTGAGCGTCAAGGCCCGAGTCGGGCAGGCCTCGACGCAGAGGCCGCACATGATGCAGCGCAAGTAGTTGATCTGATAGTCCTTCGCGTAGCGCTCACCGGGCGACGTCGGCGCCTCAGGGTCGTTGTCCGCTCCTTCCACCCAGATCGCGTCGGCGGGGCACGCGAACGCGCAGAGCTCGCAGCCGATGCACTTCTCCAGACCGTTCTCGTGCTTGTTCAGCAGGTGCCGCCCGATGTGCGATCGCTCCGGCGTGGGAACGATCTCCTTCGGGTATTCCTCGGTGTTGTCACGGCGGAACGTCTGCTTCCAAACGGTGCCCATCCCCTTCGCGATCGCGACGGCACCGTCGACGAAGCCCTTGGGGGGCTGCTCTGGTCGTTCGGAAGGGGTCATGAGGAGACCTCCTCCTGCACGGGTTTGGACGAGAACAATGGGGCGAGGAGTGTGAGCAACAGGACGACGCCGAAGATGACTGCGCCTCCCGTGAAGATCGCCTTCCGGCTGTACTCCTGCGGCAGCACCACGACGGCGCCCGTGATGAGGACCCACACCAGGCCGAACGGGATCAGCGCCTTCCAGCCGAAGTCCATCAACCGGTCGTAGCGCATCCGCGGCAGCGTGGCGCGCACCAGGATGTAGATGTAGATCACCGCGGTCACCTTGAGGATGAACCACAGGAGCGGCCAGAGCCACAGGAGGAAGCTCGGGTGCGGTCCTCGCCAGCCGCCCAGGAAGAGCGTCACGGCGATCGACGCCACCGTGACCGTGTAGACGTACTCGCCCAGGTAGAACATCGCGAACTTGATCCCTGAGTACTCCGTGTGGAACCCCGCCACGAGCTCCGATTCGGCCTCGGCCAGGTCGAACGGCGGCCGGTTCGTCTCGGCGAGTCCGCAGATGAGGTACGCGACGAACGCCGGGAACTGCGGGATCACGTTCCACACCTTGTCCTGTGCCGCGACGATCTCGGACATCCGCAGATGCCCTGCGTACATCAGCACAGCGACGAGTGCCAGCCCCATCCCGACCTCGTACGAGATCATCTGCGCGGTCGACCGGATCGAGCCGAGCAACGGGTAGTTGGAGCCGCTGGACCAGCCGGCGAGCACCACGGCATAGACCCCGATCGACGTCATCGCGAGGACCCATAGGACGCCGATGTTCAGGTCGGCGAGCTGGAAGGGCACCGTCCGCCCCCAGAGCGTTACGTGCGTGCCGAACGGGATCACCGCGAACGCGAGGAACGCCGGCACCATCGCGATGACGGGAGCCAGCGCGAACACCGGCCGGTCCGCGTTCGTGGGCGTGATGCCCTCCTTGAAGAAGAGCTTGATGCCGTCGGCGAGCGTGATGAGGATGCCCCGAGGCCCGGCGCGCATCGGCCCCTTCCGCGTTTGGAAGTCTGCGATCACCTTGCGCTCCATCCAGATGTAGAGCATCACGGCGATCAGCAGCCCGAAGAAGACGACCACGACCCGCACGAGCAGCAGGAGCCAGTCGAGCCAGTCCATCAAGCCTCGCTCCCCACCGCGGCCTCGACGGGTTCGGATCCGGCGGCCGGGGCCACAGCCTCGACCGTGGCCACGATCGTGGATGAGCCCGCGAGGATCGTGTTCGCGGCGAAGCCCGGCTGGTTGAACGGAACGAACACCGTGCCGAGAGCGATGTGCTCGGTCACCCGAACCGGCAGTTCGACCTCACCGACGCCCGTCCGGATGAGCGCGCGTCCGCCGTCCACGAGGCCGTTCGTCGCCGCGTCGTCGACGTGGATCTCGACGAACGGCTCATCGCCGAGCGCGGCCTTGAGCTCGTCGGACCGCTCGGAGAGGCGGCCTTCATCGACCAGGAGCGGGTACGTGATGAGCTGGAGCGAGCCCTCGGGGATCGGGAGCGCAGCCGGTGCGCTCCCGGCGATCGCGCGGGCGCCGAGCGCTCGCGGTGCCAGCAGCCCGCCCATCTCTTCGTGAAGCTCGTCGAGCGTCTCGAACCCGAGGTCGCCGCCGGACGCAAGCGCCAGGCTCGCGAAGATCTCCCAGTCCGGCAGCGAGATCCCCGCCGGACCGCGGATCGGCCGGATCCGCTGGTTCCGGCCCTCCCACGTCGTCACATGCCCGTCCTTCTCCAGGAATGCGGCGGCCGGCAGGAACGCGTCCGCGTATGGCTCCAGCGACCCCAGCTCGAGCGACTGCACCACCTTGAAACGGACGTTCTCGAGCGCGCGCAACGCGAGCGCGGCGTCCGGGTAGTCGCGCAACGGATCGACGCCGATCAGGAACAGGACGTCGACCTCCCGGTCAGCGCAGGCCTGGAGGATCCCCTGCCAGTCCCGGCCTTGATCCCCGACGATGATCGGCCCCCAGATGCTCTCGACGTCGGTCCGCTCCTCCGCCACGTCGAACCGACGCCCACCCGGCAGGAGGGACGGGTGGACCCCGGCGACGAGCGCCCCCCGGTCGTTCGCCCGTCGGTTCACATAAGCGAAGCGCGAGCCGGCCATCCCGGCGATCTCTGCGGTAGCCCACACGTGGTTCGCCGCATCGGCCAGTCGGGGTCCGGCGAGCACGATCCCATCGGCCGCGGCTTCACGGAGCGCCTCCAGGATGTCCGGCCGGCGCCGCATGATGACGTCCTGCTCCTCACCGGGACGGCACAAGATGTGCTCCGCCACGTCCCACAGACGCGTGCGGCGCGGATGGAGCACGAAGATCTTCGCTCCCCCCCGGGCGGCCTTGCGGAGCCGCAGGTGGAGGATCGGCACTTCCTGCTCGGCGTCGAGTCCGGCGACAATGATGACCTTCGCCCGTTCGACGTCGTCGTAGGTCACGGCGTCCTCGCGAGTCGCGCGTGACGCGATCATCGCCTCGGCGAACCCGGCCCCGGCGTCGCGCCGGTGATCGAGGTCGTTGGTCCCGAAGACGGTCCGCGCCAGCTTGGACAGGGCGTAGTAGTCCTCGTCCATCAGCCGCCCCCCGGTGAGGAACGCCACCCGCTTGCCCGCGCAGCGTTCGGCGACCGCGGTCAACACCTCGCCGAACGACGCCGGCTCCAGTCCGCGATCGCGGATCAACGGCGTCGTCACCCGGTCGGGCGCGTCCGGGAACCGGAACGCGAACCGTCCCTTGTCGCAGAGCCATGCGTCGTTCACCTCGAGGTTGTCGCGCGCGAGCTGCCGCACGACCTCGCCGCGACGCAGGTCCAGTTTGATGTTGCAGCCCGCGCTGCAGTGCGGGCACACGGTGTCGACGGTCGACAGGTCGAACGGCCGCGCGACGAACCGGTACGGCGTGGCCGTTAGCGCGCCCACCGGGCAGATCTGCACCGTGTTGCCGCTGAACGGCGAGCGGAAGTCCTCGCCCGGCGCGATCGCGACCTGTTCGCCCGCACCGCGCGAGAAGAGCTCGATGAACCGGTCGCCCGAGATCTGGTCGCAGAACCGGGTGCAGCGAGCACATAAGACGCACCGTTCGCGGTCCAACCCGACGAGCGGCGACAACGCGAGCGGCTTCGGATACGTCCGCTTCGCCTCCGTGTACCGGCTCTCCCCCGGGCCGAACGCGAGCGCCTGATCCTGCAGCGGGCACTCGCCGCCGCGATCGCAGATCGGACAGTCGAGGGGGTGGTTCAGCAGCAGGAACTCGAGGTTCGCGACCTGGGCATCGTGGACCTGCGTGGACGTGTTCTGCGTCATCACGACCATGCCGGGCGCGACGGTCGTCGTGCAGGACGTGAACAGCTTCCGCTGTCCCTCGATCTCCACGTAGCACTGCCGGCACGCCCCCACCGGCTCGAGCAACGGATGATCGCAGAACCGTGGGATCTGGATCCCGACCTGCTCCGCGGCCCGGATGATGAGCGTGCCGGCCGGCACCGTCACCTCGGTGCCGTCGACGGTGAGCGAGACGAGCCGATCGGTCACGGCGCCACCTCGACACGATCCTTCAGGGGGCAGCGTCCGAGCCGGATGTGATCCTCGTACTCGTCGGAGAAGTGCTGGAGCGTCGACGAGATCGGCGAGACCGCGCCGTCAGCGAGCGCGCAGAACGCGCGGAACAAGATGTTCTGCCCGACCTCGCCGAGGAGCGGGAGGTCCTGCTCGCGGCCATAGCCGTCCTCGATCCGCTCGAGCACGCGCGAGGCCCACCACGTCCCTTCACGACACGGTGTGCACTTGCCGCACGATTCGTGGGCGTAGAATTCCAAGAGGCGCCGCGCCGCCTCCACCACGCAGTCGTCCTCGTCCATCACCATCACGGCGCCCGTACCCAGGAGTGAGCCCGCAGCCGCGATCGACTCGAAGTCCAATCCAACGTCCAGGTGGTCGGCGGTGAGCATCGGGGTCGAGGATCCCCCGGGGGTCCACGCCTTCAGTGCCTTGCCGCCCCGCACCCCGCCGCCGATCTCCTCCAGCAGGACCCGGAACGGCGTCCCGAGCGGGAGCTCGTAGTTCCCCGGGCGCTCGACCTTCCCCGAGATCGTGAACATCTTCGTGCCGGGCGCCTTCTCCGTCCCTTGGCGCTTGAACCAGTCGGGCCCGTTCTTGACGATGTGCGGGACGTTGCAGAGCGTCTCGACGTTGTTGATCACGGTGGGTGAGGCGTAGAGCCCTTCGACCGCCGGGAACGGCGGGCGCAGCCTCGGCTGTCCGCGGAAGCCCTCGAGCGAGGACAGTAGCGCGGTCTCCTCGCCGCAGATGTACGCGCCGGCGCCGCGGTGGAGCACGATCTCCAGGTCATAGTCAGAGCCGAAGATCCCGCTGCCGGCGTAGCCCTTCGCGTAGAGCTCCGCGATCGCCCGTTGCACGACCGTCCCGGGCCACAAGAACTCGCCGCGGCAGTACACGAACACCGTGTGACAGCGGATCGCGTACGCAGCGATCATCGCTCCTTCGAGCATCTGATGCGGCTCCCGCTCCATCAGCTCGCGGTTGTTGCACGTCCCCGGCTCCGACTCGTCGAAATTCACGGTGACGTAGGTCGGCTTGCCCGTGTCCTGCGGGACGAACGACCACTTCATCCCGGTGGGGAAGCCGGCTCCCCCCCGGCCGCGCAGCCCGGAGTCCTTCACGATCTGGATCACGTCCTCCGGCGTCATCGCGAGCGCCGCCCGGAGTCCTTGGTATCCGCCCTTCGCCTCGTATCCCTCGAGCGCGCGGACGGAGTCGTCCCCCCAGTTCGCCGTGATCACCCGCTCGAACGCGAAGCTCATGCGTCCACCTCCAGACCGGCGAGGACGCGTGATGCTGCCCGGAAGTCCCGTACCGGCTCGCCGCGGGACGGGGTGGGCACGTCCCCTCGGCGGAGCGCATCGATCAGCTCCATCATGCGCTCGGGCGTGACGTCGTCGTGATACATGAAGTCCACCGACACGACCGGCGCCTTCTCGCAGGCGCCGAGGCACTCCTCTTCGTGGAGCGTGATGACCTCGTCGCCCGAGAGCTCCTCGCCGTGCGGGATGCCTGCGGCGTGATGCGCTGCCTCGTACACATCGTTCGCGCCGCGGAGCGCGCAAGAGAGGTTCGTGCACACCGAGATCACGTGCCGGCCCGTCGGACGGAGCCGGATCATCGTGTAGAACGTGGCTACGGCCTCGACCTCCGCGGTCGTGAGGCCGAGGAACTTCGCGATCTCACGGAGTCCCTCGCGGCTCACCCGACCCTCCACGGACTGCGCCAGATAGAGCAGCGGCATCACCGCCGAGCGCTCACGGCCCACCGGATAGCGTGCGACGATCGAGCGGGCCTCGTCCATGCGCGCGCCCTCGAAGATGGCCATCAGCGATCCACGCCCCCCATCACGGGATCGAGGCTCGCGATCGACGCGATCGCGTCGGCGATCAGATGTCCCTCCACCAACGTCGCCGTCGACTGCAGGTTCACGAACGAGGGGTCGCGGATCTTCACGCGGTACGGCTTGTGGCCGCCGTCGGAGACGACGTAGAACCCGAGTTCACCGCGGGGCGACTCGACCGTCTGATAGACCTCCCCCGCCGGCACCTCCACCCCTTGCGTGACCATCTTGAAGTGATGGATCAGGGCCTCCATCGACTCCTCCATGATGTGGCGGACGTAGGCGGTGGAGTTGCCGATCCCGTCGGGGCCGACCTCGAGCTTGGCCGGCCAGGCGACCTTCGGATCTTCGACCATGACGGGTCCGGGCTCCTCCAGACGCTCCAAACACTGCTCAACGATCCGCATCGACTCGCGCATCTCCGCGAGCCGAACGATGTAACGCGCATATGAGTCGGCTTCCTGCCGCACCGGCACGTCGAACTCATAGGTCTCATAACCGGAGTAGGGCATGTCCTTGCGGAGGTCGGCGGCTACGCCGGCCGCGCGCAACATCGGCCCGGTCACGCCCAGGGAGAGCGCGTCCTCGGCGGTGAGCACACCGACGCCCTGGTTGCGTTCGATCCAGATCGGATTGTCGTCAAGGATCGACTCGAACTCGTCGATCCGCTTCGGCATCACCTCGAGGAAGTCACGGATCTTCTCCAGTCCTTCTTCGTTCACGTCCATGATCACGCCACCGATCCGGATGTACGCGTGGTTCATCCGCAGGCCCGTGACGGACTCGAAGACGTCCATCAACACCTCGCGCTCCCGGAAGCCGTACAGCATCACGCTCACGGCGCCGAGCTCCAGACCGCAGGTAGCGAGCCACACCAGATGCGACGAGATGCGGTTCAGCTCGCAGAACATGACCCGGATGACCTGCGCGCGCGGCGGCGCTTCGATGCCCAGTAGACGCTCCACCGCCAGGCAGTAGCCGAGCTCGTTGAAGAACGGCGAGAGGTAGTCCGCCCGGGTGACGTAGGTAACGCCCTGCATCCATGTTCGGTACTCGGTGTTCTTCTCGATCCCCGTGTGGAGGTAGCCGATGATGGGCTTGCAGGTGATCACCGTCTCGCCGTCGAGCTCCAGCAGGAGTCGCAAGACGCCATGGGTCGACGGATGCTGCGGGCCCATGTTGATGATCATGGTCTCCTGACGAAGCTCGCCGGAGGGTGCGACCCGGAGCTCGTCGGCGGGGATGTCGTGCATCGGCCGCTAGGTGGTCGTCCGGCGATCGACGGGAGGGATGAACGCCCCTTGATACCGGGTGTTCACGCCGCCGAGCTCCTCGTCCTTGCGGAGGGGATGACCCTCCCAACCGTCGGGTAGCAGGATCCGCGTGAGGTCGGGATGGCCGTCGAACCCGATCCCGTAGAAGTCGAAGACCTCGCGCTCCTGGAAGTTCGCCGTCGGGAACAGCGAGGTGACCGACGGGACACGAGGATCGTTCTCCGGCACACCAACCTTGACGCGGAGGCGATGGTTCGCGGCCATCGAACGAAGCTCGTAGACGACCCAGAACCGCGGCTCGGTGTTCGGCCGGTCCGTGGCCGTCACGCACGAGAGGAAGTCGAACGACAGATCGGGATCGTCGCGGAGACCGACCAGCACGTCGAGGAGTGCTTCCCGGTCCACGACCCAGGTGACCTCGTCGCGCGCGAGCAGTACGTCGGATCCGCGCGCACGGATCCGTTCTGCCAGGTCGGCCGGGTTCACCGGAACGTCTCCGACGTCCGGACCTTCTCCTGCAGCTTCAAGATCCCGAACATCAGCATCTCCGGTTTGGGAGGACATCCGGGGACATACACATCGACCGGCACGATCGTGTCGACCCCTTGCACGATCGCGTAGTTCGTGAACATGCCGCCGGCGGAAGCGCAGACGCCCATCGAGATCACCCAGCGCGGTTCGGGCATCTGGTCGTAGATCCGGCGCAGCACCGGCGCCATCTTCTGTGAGACGCGGCCGGCCACGATCATCAGGTCTGCCTGCCGCGGCGACGCGCGGAAGAGCTCCATCCCCCACCGCGAGAGGTCGTACTGTCCCGCGCCGGTCGACATCATCTCGATCGCGCAGCAGGCCAGCCCGAACGTCGCCGGCCACATGGATTGCTTCCGCGCCCAGCCGACAGCGCGATCCAAGCTCGTCAACAGGATGCCGCGGTTGACCTCTTCCTCGATCTCCTCGGGTGTGGAACCGAGCTGGACGCCCTCGAGGCGCTCAACGGGCACCGACGACCTCCCTCGGCTCGTCGTCCGCGGCGATCAGCGACACCTCCGGGGCGGGCGGGGGCACCACGACACCGGACCACTCCAGTCCGCCTTTGCGCCAGACATAGATGTAGGCGACGAAGACGAGCGCGATGAACACTGCCATCTCGCCCAGCCCGAACATGCCGAGCTGCCGGAACGTGACCGCCCACGGGAAGAGGAAGATCGTCTCGATGTCGAAGATGATGAAGAGCATCGCGACCAGGTAGAACTTCACCGAGAAGCGCTCGCCGCGAGGGAGTCGCACCGGATCGTTCCCGCACTCGTAGGCGGAGAGCTTCACGGGGTTCGGTCGGTTCGGCCGGAGCTTGGACGACGCGTAGAGCGAGGCGACCGCGAAGAGGAACGCCACGCCGGCCAGGACGAGGATCGGCAGGTACTCGCTCAGCACGGGCGGCATCCTACTTCGACGCTCATCAGGACGCTTTGCCGAGACGTTCCAGCAGGTGGAAGAGCCGATCGGTCGTATCGCCGTCCCGGCCGTCGGTGAGGTTGCCCATGACGCGCAGAGCGAAGTTCATGACCGTCGGCCTGGGCAGCATGAAGCGGGTCGCGAGCCCCATGATCGACGGCTTGCCGACGGCGCGAGCGAACCCTCGGCCGATCGAGAAATACCGGCCGTATCGCTCGCGCAGCACCGCCGGATATTGCATCGCGACGCCCGGTCGATCCGACACGAGCGCCTCGTGGATCAGGTCCGCGGCGATCTCCCCGGTCTCCATCGCGTAGGCGATCCCCTCGCCGTTGAACGGATTCACCGCGCCCGCAGCGTCGCCGACCAGCAGGAGTCCTGGGACCGCCTGCGGGACGCGGTTCATGCTCATCGGGAGCGGGCCCGAAAGGAGCCGACCCTCCGCCGTCTCCTCGGAGATGCCGAACGATGGCGGGAGCATGGTGGCGAACGCGTTGAAGAGCCGCTGCGCCGAAACGTCCTTGAAGTTCTTGAACGTGTTGAGGAGCCCACCGCCCAGGTTGATGGTTCCGCCGGCCACCGGGAACAACCAGCCGTAGCCCGGCAGGAGCAGATCCCCTTCCCATAGATCGAGCCAAGACTCGAGCCAGGGACCGGGGTGGTAGTCGGTGCGGTAGTACCGACGCGCAGCGATCCCCAACGGCCGGGTGTCGTCACGGACCACGCCGGCCGGCTTCGCGAACCGCGATGCGGCTCCGTCGGCGGCGACAACGTAGCGCGCGTGGACCTCGACCGGCTCCGCGTCCTTGTCCTCGGCGGATCGGATCGTCGCGCCACGGACCCAGCCGTCGACGATCGACGGCCGCAACGCCTCCGTCCGCTCCATCAGGCGCGCGCCGGCCTTCTGTGCCCGTTCCACCAGCAGCGCGTCGAAGTCCAGCCTGGTCATCACGAGCCCGTACCCGGGCCACGTCTGCAACTCCGGCCATGGCAGCTCGATCATCGCGTCGCGGGAGTAGACGCGAAGCCCGAACACGCGCTCGAACCGGGGATCGTCGGGCTCGATCCCCATCTTGAGCATGGCGCCGACGCCACGGGGGGTCAGGCCGTCTCCGCAGACCTTCTCGCGAGGGAACGCCGACCGCTCGACGATCGTGACGTCGACACCGTGGCGTGCCAAGTGGTACGCCGTCGCAGAGCCTCCCGGACCCGCGCCGACGACCAGGACGTCCGTGTCGATCCTGTTCACGCGCTCCCCCTCAGAAGCTTGTGAAATGTTTCACAAATGGAGACTACCGGCATGTGAACAGCTTCACAAAGCAGCGTACGCCGCACCGCTCGGCGTGGGCAAGCCCCGACGGTTCACCCGACCCCGTGATCCCATGCCTCCGCGCTGGCGATCTTCACACGGACGAATCCGAGGGACGAGACCTCGCTCGTCAGCCGCTCGAACCCGTCGCCCGCGAGCATCGAGCGGTACTTCTCGTGCCACGCGGACATCACCCCACGGAGCTCGGGCTCCTCCGCGGGAACCACCTCGCCCGCCCCTTCCAGGCGGACACCGGCGAGATCCGTCCAATCGCGGCCTCGGTCGATCAGGACCGAGACCCGCGGGTCGAGCGCGACGTGTCGCCAACTGGCGTCCTCCCGGCGGGTGGCGACGAAGAGCGCATCCTCGGTCCAGATGAACCATCGTGGGACGACGTAGGGGCCGCCGTTCGGCGTCACCGTCGCCAGGCGGCAGTTCGGGACGTCGCGGAACGTCGTGCGGACGAACTCGAAATCCCCGCTCACTCCGTCATCACCAACTCGGCGAGCGACCGCAACGCCTCCACGACCGCCGGTTCCAGCGGCGCCCCGTCCAGCGCATCCCGCGCTCGTGCGGCGAGAAGAGCGGCCTCGCCGTGCGTGACCGGGACGTCGCCGTCGCGTTCATCGTCACGCAGCTGGAACGCGACCCCGAGGGGATCACCGTAGGCCTCCAGGGCATGGAGCACCTGCGGATCAGCCCCACCGAGCGTGGCGCCGATCGAGAGCGGGCCACCCACCGTGTAGACCCCGCCTTTCAGCGCCGCCACGACCGAGGGATCGACGCTCCCCGAGGGGAGCAGGCCGAGGCACTGGCCCGCGGCCATATCGGTCCGCATCCGGTGGTAGCGCTCGAGCGCCGGCATCAGGACATCGGGGCTGAATCCCGAAGACAGGAGGAGCCGATCGGCGAGGACGGCGGCGAGGTCTCCCGCCAAGAGTGCGAGCGACCACCCGATGTGCTCCGGATCCGCCGCGCCTCGCAGGCGAGCTTCCACCGTCAGATGAGCTGCGCTGGAAGGCGCACCCCGCCTCTCCACCGCGCGGTCCATCAGGTCGTCGTGGATCAGCGCCATCGTGTGGAGCAGCTCGAGCGAGGTGGCCGCGCGGTCGATCGGGTCGCCGTCGCCTCCACCGGCCGCGCGGAAGCCCCAGTAGCAGAAGGCCGGGCGCAGACGCTTGCCGCCGGCACCGACGATCCGCGCCACCTCGTCCAGCGGTAGGGCTGCATCCGGCGCGGCGGCAACGATCTCTCCGCGCACGTCCGCGAGGAAGTCCCGGAGGGTGCGGTCGACCCGGTCGCGCAACGCGGTGAGTCCGGCCGGCGCTGAGATGATCGGATCTGCGCTCACCCCATCAGTATCGCAAGCCCGCTGGAGAGGCTCGACGGATATCATGAGCCGGGCTCGGCCCCATACCCATGAACCGCTTCCAGAAGCTCGCCCTCGCCACCGCCGCCGCCACCATCGTGTTGTTCGCCGTCGGCGGACTCGTGCGCGGGACCGGCTCCGGCCTCGGCTGTTCGGCATGGCCGGTCTGCGAGCCCGGCCATCTGTTCCCTGCGGGGACGATCCACTCACTGATCGAGTTCTCCCATCGGTTCTTGGTATTCGTCGTGACCATGTTGGTGATCGCCACCGCGGTCGTCGCATGGCGGCAGTACCGAGATGTCCCGTCGATCGTGTGGCCGGCGGTCGCAGCGGTTCCGCTGGTCGTCGGGCAGGCGGTCCTCGGCGGGATCGTGGTCCGGACGGAGCTCAACCCGTGGTGGGTCACGGCGCACTTCGCCGTGGCACTCGCGTTCGTCGCCGACGTGATCGTGGTGGCGACCAACGCCTTCTACGCGGTGAGGGTCGCTCGCGCGGCAGACGCGGCCGTTCCGAGTGGCGGAGATCGAAGGTTCGCACGCCTCGCGCTGGTCACGACTGTGATGACCGCCCTGTTGTTGCTGGTAGGGACGTACGTCCGGGCGCGGTCGGCCGGCCTCGTCTTCACGGACTGGCCGCTCATGGACGGACGGCTCGTCCCCGCCCTCGGTGGAGCCGCCACCGCGATGTTCGTGCATCGGGTCCTCGCGGCGTGGGTGTTCGTGGTGGTGCTCTGGGTCGCGATCCGCGCCCGGACGATGGCCGATCGCTCCCAGGACCTGGTGGTCCTGTCGACGCTCGCGCTCGGGTTGTTCGTCGGACAGATCCTCTCCGGCGCGTTGAACGTGTGGTCGCGTCTGCGCCCGTGGGCGGTGGTCCTGCACGTTGCCCTGTCCGTGCTGATCTGGGCAACGCTCGTCGCGCTCGCCACCGTCTCGCGTCGTCTCGCGTACGACGCGGCGGCCGAGCGCGGATCGAGCACCGATACGGGTGGAACGGCGGCCGGGGGCTCGCTCCGCGACACGATCACCGCCTACGTTCGCCTCACCAAGCCGCGGATCATCCTGTTGCTGCTCATCACGACGGTTCCGGCGATGATGCTTGCCGCACAGGGGATGCCACCCCTCAGCCTCGTGCTCGCGACCTTGCTCGGAGGGACGATCGCGGCCGGGTCCGCGAACGCGATCAACATGTACCTCGATCGCGATATCGACCAGATCATGCGGCGGACGCGGATGCGTCCGCTCCCCGCACACACGATCACGCCGGATGACGCCCTGCGATTCGGTTTCGTGCTCGGCGCGATCTCGTACTTCTTCCTGTCGATCACCGTGAACGTCCTGGCGGCCACGCTGGCGTTGTCGGCGATCGCCTTCTACGTGTTCGTCTACACGATGTGGCTGAAGCGAACGACCGCGCAGAACATCGTGATCGGCGGCGCGGCCGGAGCCGTGCCGGCGCTGGTCGGGTGGGCCGCGGTCACCGGCAACCTCGCCGCACCGGCGTGGATCCTCTTCGCGATCATCTTCGTCTGGACGCCGCCGCATTTCTGGGCGCTCTCGATGCGGTTCTCCGGGGACTATGCGGCCGCCGGCGTGCCGATGCTCCCGGTCGTCAAAGGTGAGGACGAGACACGTCGGCAGATCTTCCTCTATTCGCTGGTCCTGTTCGGCACCACGTTGCTGCTGTATCCGATCGGACACATGGGACCGATCTACCTGGGCACCGCGATCGTGCTCGGTGGCCTGTTCGTTTACCGAACGCTCCGCCTGTGGCGTGAAGGCGGCGCCGACCGCGCGTGGGGGGTCTTCACGTACTCGATCGTGTACCTCGCCGCGCTGTTCGGAGCGGTGGCCCTGGATTCCCTGATCCCGTTCGGTCGCTGAGGGGAGGCAGGAACCGATCGGACGGAGCGTCTAGCGACGACGCGGTACAGGTGCCAGCGGTCGGGGACGCCCTTCAGCTCATGCTCACCGGCGTCTTCGAACGCGAGGCCGGAGCCCGCGACGAGGTCCTTCACGGTCTGTGAGACGACGACCTCAGAGGGTCCGGCAAGCGCGGACACGCGAGCCCCGATCGACACGGCGATGCCGCCGGGCTTGTCGTCGATCAGTTCACACTCGCCGGTGTGGACGCCGGCGCGGATCTCGATCCCGAGATCACGCACGCGGCCAGCGACCTCCTCGGCGCATCGGATCGCCCGCGCTGGTCCATCGAACGTCGCGTAGAAGCCGTCGCCGGCCGTGTCGTTCTCGACACCGCGCCAGCGGGCGAGGGCTCCACGGAGGATCGCGTGATGCCGCTCGACCAGCTCCTTCCATCCGTGATCGCCGAGCGCCGCTTGCTTCTCGGTGGACCCCACGATGTCGGTGAACAGGACGGTCGCCAGGACAGTGTCGAGCTCCGACGGTGGGCGCTCGATCCCGCAGAAGGCGAGCGCCTCACCGACGACCAGCGGATCCCAGAGCCTCGACGCGGTAGGCGGAAGGGGATGGAAGGCCCGTCGTGATCAGGTGAGCGATCGCCCCGCCTGCTCGACGATCCCGTTCCCGGAGAGCCCCTCGGTCGCGAGGACCAGGACGGGGAGCCGGAGCGTCGGGAGGACCTCGCGGACGTCGTACTCGTGCAACAGCCGGATGAACCCGACCGCGGTCCCGGGCACACGCCTGTCGCTGCACCAGCGCAGCAATCGGACGACGTCGTGCATCGGGGCGTTCGGATACATCTGGCGCACGAACGCCTCCGTGCCCCATCCCGCCTCGGCCACGCGGGCGAGTTGGTCGCGGCGGAGGGCGGCCGAACGGCCATCCGGCACCGCTACCGAGCGAGCTTGTGCTCCGAACCACACGAGCCCCGCCACCCGCTCGGGGTGCGTGGCGCCAGGAGCGCGGACACCATGCCTCCGTACCGGATGCCAGCAACGTCGGACGACCTTCCCGGCCGGTCCAGGAGGCGAGGAGATCGGCCGCGGCGTTCGAGGCGGGAAGCCCACCCATGTCATCCGACAGCCGTCCCCCGCCGATCGTGCACGCTCAACCGGGAGAAGGAAGCCAGCTCGATCAGGATCGGGCCTCAGGCTCGAACTCGAAGAAGAGCTCGATGTTGGTGGCGATCGAGCCGACGATGGCGATCTCGTTCTCGCCATCACCGAGGACCTTGTAGGCGATGTAGCCACCATCGAGGGTCTTCGCATAGCGAGTGACCGGGATGTCCACGGCCGCATCTTCGCCCTCGCCCGAGGGCGCGACAGCTAACTGGCCCGCATCGTCCGGATGAACGCATGGTCCCTGAGCTAGCTACGAGCTCATGACCCAGTAGAGGTGCTCTACGCGGCCGAGAGTAGCTCCTTCAGTCGTGCAGTCATGACGCGGACGTGAGGACCTGGTCGATCGCGGCGCGAAGTTGCGGTCCGTCCGTCTGACCATAGATCACCCACCGGATCGTGCCGTCCGCGTCGACGACGAACGTGTCCGGATAGCCGAACAGCGCGAAATCATCGGCCCACGCTCCGGCTTCGTCGACGATACTGGGGTACGTCACCTCGAACTTCGCGACCCAGGCGCGTGCGGCCGCCGGGTCGTCACGCTCGTTCACTCCCAGGAACTCCACGCCTCGATCTTGGTACGCGCGATGGATCCGCTCCAGGTCCGGCTGCTCGGCGCGGCAGGGCCCGCACCAGGTAGCCCAGAAGTTCACGACCACGACGCTCCCCCGCCGGTCCGCGAGCGACGTGTGCGAACCGTCGAGCGTCTCTCCGGCAAGCGCCGGCGCCGGCGAGCTCGTGGCCTTCGCACCGAGTGGATCGCTCCCCGAGGATGCATGGTTGCATGCCGACGAGAGCACGGCGATCGCGACCGGCAGGACGGTGAGGAACCGGCGGAGGCGGTGGGGCATCGCGCTCACGCTAGCAGGGGCGGCGCGAACGACTCAGCCGGAGGGGGATGCGCTCGCGGGAGGCGAGGCGGAACCCGACGCCCCGGCCGGCGCGCCGCCTGCCGGACCCACGACCACCGTGCCGTTCATGACGTTGTGCACGTCACACTGGAAGTAGTAGGTCCCCTCGGCGAGCGCCGGCACGTCGTAGATCTTCGTGGCGGCCCCGGCGAACTGCTCCCCTTGGAACAGGGTCACCGACTTCGAGGAGTCGTCGTAGATCGCGATGTTGTGAAGCGTCCCCACGTCCTTGTTCTGGAACGCGATCTTCGTGGGCTGGCCGGCCGTGAGGTCGATCTCCTTCGTGCTGAACGCGAGACCCTCGGCGAAGATGTTCACGGTCCCCGGCCCGGCGCCGACGTCGATCGTCCCGAGCATCGTCGTGGGATGGACCTCGCAGTGGAAGTAGTAGGTGCCGGCCGTGAGGGCCTGCACCTTGTAGGTCGCCTTGGTCACTCCCGTCTCGAGCGCTCCGGTGAACACGGCGGCCGCCTGCGGGTTCTTGGCCGGATCCTCCGCGAAGATCACGACGTTGTGCTGGACCGCGGGGTCCTGGTTGTCGAACTCGAGATCGGTCGGCCGGCCTGCCTCGAACTGGAGCGTGGTCTGCGTGAACCCGCTCGCCGCCGCCCCCTTCGGGGCCGTGAGGGCCACGACGAGCGGCGCAGGGCCCGTCTCCTTGCCGGTTCCGATCGCCACGATCGCGACGCCGCCGGCGAGCATCGCGATGCCGGCCACAGCGAAGATCATCGAGAACAGCGAGCCGTTCGAGAGTCGTTGCCGCGTGGCGGTCACGACCGCCACGACCATGATCGACGTCGCGACGATCAACGCGACCAGCGTCGCCGCATGCGCGGAGGTGGACAGGAGCACCCGAGAGAACCCGAACAGCACGAGTCCGATCACCACGAGGCTGACGACCGGGATCGCGATCGGGAGGAGCAGGCTCTGCCGGGTGCGAGGCACCGGCTCCGACGCGGGTGTCGGCTTCTCGTCGGTCAGCTGGTCGGTCATCGACCCATCCCGATCCGAACGTCTCGTTCGACATCACGGTACCGCGAGGCATCCCAGTCCTCGCGTTGCTCCTGCCGGTACCACCGGAAGAAGATCGTCGCGATGAACCCCCACAGGATCGCACCGCCGATGATCTTCATGATCAAGCCGGCCATCGACTGATCGGTGAGCGCGTCGATGCCCCAGATGCGCGGGAACGTCGCGTACACGGGATACAGCACGTGATCCCCGAAGGTGAGGAAGGATGCAGGGATCGTCGGCGCCAACGACTGGAGGAACAGGTAGACCATCTGTCCTGGCGCGGGGAGCGCCGGGTATTCGGGCAAGGGCGACATCACCGGCCACCACATCAGGAGCGCAGTGGACGTCAGCAGGACGTGCAGGGAGAAATGCGCCCATCCCGATCGAACCGAGAGTTCGACGACCGCCGGCCAATGGACGAACAACAGCGCGCCGTTGAACAGGATCAATGCGACGAGGGGGCGCGACAAGAAGCCGAACGCCACCGCGACCGCTCGCGGACGGAGGTACCGACGGAGGAGCCATACGGGCATCCCCGCGAGCAGCATCGGTGCGGCGACCAGCGTGAACAACAGGTGCTGGACCATGTGGACGCTGTACAGGTAGCGCTCCGCCAGGTCGTGGATCGGCCAGTCCGCGCCCACCCACAGCACCGCGACCCCCGCGAGGAAGAACTTGGTCTTCCGCGACTCGACCGGCTCGCCCGTATCGCGCGCGTGGCGCCGGGTCGCGATCAGGTAGGCGGCCGCGATGGAACCGAACAGCAGCCAGACCTCGGTATGCGCGTGCCACGGAGGGAGCGTCATCGCGGTCCTACCTCAGGAACACCCGGAACGTCATCAGGACGATGGAGTAAAGCGTCAACGCTCCCGCCAGCCCCATCACGAAGAACCGGGAGTAGCGGCGGTTGTCGAACCGCAGGTGCATGAACCAGAGCACGACGAGCACGAACTTCGCTCCCATCAGCGTGAACAGCATGGGCAGGAACCACCCGCCGAGATCCTCTCGGATGAAGTAGAGACCCACCTCCACGCCGGTGATCGCGACCAGGATCAGGAAGATCCGCACGTACTCCTTGGAGCTGGGGTGCGCCCCATGCGCCTGGGCGTGCTCCCGATGGATCTCCTCGATCTCTCCGGCTCCATGCTCGATCTGGGTCTCGGACATCGGCTCCTACTTCCCTGCGGTTCCGACGGGGATGAGGTACACGACCGTGAAGATGATGATCCAGACGATGTCGACGAAGTGCCAGTAGAGGCCGACCATCTCGACGGGGAAGGCGGGGTCCTCGGGAAGCCGGTCGGCGAAGGACATCCCGGTGAGCGAGAGCAGCATCAATATCCCGACGGTCACGTGGACGCCGTGGAAGCCTGTGAGCACGAAGAACGTCGTTCCGAAGAGGTTCGTCGTGAGAGACAGCCCTTCCCGATAGAAGCTCGTGAACTCGTAGACCTGACCGCCGACGAACGTGAGACCCAGCATGGCGGTGGTCAACAACCACAGTCGCATGCGGGTGAAATCGCGCCGCTGCGCGGCGGCGAGCGCGAGCACCATGGTGAGCGAGCTCGCGAGCAGCACGAACGACGAGACCGACGTGTAGCCGATGTCGAAGATGTCGGCCGGATACGGGCCCTTGATGCTGGCGCCGCGGTAGAGGACGTAGGTGGTGATCAGCGCACCGAAGAGCAGACACTCCGACGAGAGGAACAACCACATCGCGAGCTTGGTGTGCGGCAGGCCGGTGGTGGTCGTGTGCTCGTCGTGCCCTTTGGAGATCGCAGCGTCTGCCATCAGCTACTCCGCCACCGAGGGCTCGAGGGCCCAGCCGTAGAGACCCACCAGGATCACCAGCGCGCCGAGGCCGACCAGCCACCACGAGTAGAGCACGCCGAAGGCGATCAACGGGAAGCCCGTCGCTGCGACGAGCGGCCAATACGAGGGACTCGGCAGATGGATCGCGTGTCCCGCTCCGTCCCCGTGGTGGGCGTCGTCATCGGGCGCCGCGCCCGCCTGGACCGGCACCAGCCGGCCGCTCTTGTCCTCGGCGTACTTGCGATGCCAGAACTCGTCCAGGGAGTGGATCTGCGGGATCTCATCGAAATTGTGCACGGCGGGCGGACACGAGGTCATCCACTCGATCGTCCGCGCATCCCACGGGTCGTCGTTCTCCAGACCTGGAGGCTTCCGCTGCGTCTTCACGGCGTTCACGATGAAGATCAGGATCGAGAGCGCGATCGTGAACGCACCGATCGAAGAAACCTCGTTCCAGAAGGTGAGACCGAGCGACGCGGGATACGTGTACTCGCGACGGATCATGCCCTGCAGTCCGAGGATGTGCATCGGCCCGAACGCCAGGTTGAACCCCACGATCATCAGCACGAAGTGGATCTTCCCCAGCCGTTCGGAGAGCAGCCGGCCGAACACCTTCGGCCACCAGTAGTACATACCGGAGAACAGACCGAAGATCGCGCCCCCGAACAGCACGTAGTGGAAGTGGGCCACGATGTAATACGTGTCGGTCTGCTGGTAGTCGGCGGGCACGATCGCATGCGTGACGCCCGAGAGCCCTCCGATCACGAACATCGCGACGCCGCCGACCGAGAACAGCATGGCCGAGGTGAACCGCAGGTCGCCTCCGTACATCGTGGCCATCCAGTTGAAGATCTTCACGCCCGTCGGCACCGCGATGATCGCCGTCGAGATGCCGAACGCCGTGTTCGCCACGGGACCCAAGCCGGCCGCGAACATGTGATGGGCCCACACGCCGAACCCGATGAAGCCGATCGCGATCCCCGAGAAGACGACGAACTGGTAGCCGAACAGCGGCTTGCGGCTGAATACCGGCAGCACCTCGGAGAAGATCCCGAACGCCGGCAGGATCAGGATGTACACCTCGGGGTGTCCGAACAACCAGAACAGGTGCTGCCAAAGGATCGGGTCACCACCCGCCGTCGGATCGAAGAAGTGCGTTCCCCATCGGCGGTCGAACAGCAGCTCGAACAGACCCACCGTGATGATCGGAAGGCTGAAGGCCAACAGCAGCTGCACCACGAGCCCCATCCAAACGAACACCGGGAGCCGGAAGAACGACATCCCCGGCGCGCGCATGTTGATCACCGTGACGGCCAGGTTCACGGCGCCGGCGGTGCTGGCGATGCCGGTGATCAACAAGTCCCAGGGCATAGAAGGTCATGCCGATCGTGGGGTCGGTCGTGGAGTTGGGCGCGTACCCGAACCATCCGCCGTTGGGCGCGCCGCCGAGGAACCAGCTCGAATACAGGAACAGCCCACCCAAGAGGAACACCCAGAAGCTGAACGCGTTCAGGCGCGGGAACGCCACGTCGCGCGCGCCGATCATCAACGGGATGAAGTAGTTGAAGAAAGCTGCCGACATCGGCATGACGAACAGGAACACCATGGTGAGTCCGTGCATCGTGAAGATCTGGTTGTACTGCGCGGCGTTCACCAAGGTCTGATCGGGGCGGGCGAGCTGCGCGCGGATCAGCAGCGCCTCGGATCCCCCGATGATGAAGAACACGAACGACGAAAGGCCGTAGAGCAGACCGATCTTCTTGTGGTCGACCGTCGTGAACCAGCTCCAGAAGCCGGTCAGCGCGGCGGGGCGAGGGATCCCCTTCGCCCTGCCCCCTGGAAGCGTCACGCTCGCCACGTCGTCGACCCTCTCACGTCAGGCTTTGTAGGTAGGCAACGAGGGCGTTGATCTCGTCCTCAGTCAGGTGGTAGTTGGGCATCTTGGCCCCGAGCTTCACGGCGTTCGGATCCCGGAGCCAGGCCTTCAACGCCTCGGTGTCGCTCGTATCCCAGTCGCATCCCGCGAAGCACGAATGGGTGTTGGCGGCGTAGTGCGTCAGGTTCGGTCCCGCGTTGACGCCCGAGTTCACCCCGCCGATCGTGTGGCAGGCGACGCACTGTCCGCCACTGCTCACGCCGTTCGCGAACAGCTCCGCGCCCTGCTGCGCCAGCTGATCCTGCGACGCGACCGCCGGTTGCCTCTGGTTCGCCGCCCACGCTTCGAAGTCGCTCGGCGAGAGCGCCACCACGCGGAACTTCATCTTGGCGTGCTGCAGACCGCAGAACTCCGCGCACTGTCCGTAGTACGTCCCGGGGTTGTCGGCCTCCAGCAGGATGTGGTTCGTCCGAAGCGGAACCACGTCTTGCTTGCCCGCCAGCTGCGGCACCCAGAACGAGTGGATCACGGCGTAGTCCCGCTCGGCGGCGGTCTGGCCACCGATCAAGCCGCCCACCGATGAGAGATCGAGGTACACGGTGCGTCCGGTCGGGATCACCATGACGTCGGCCACGCGGAGCTGCTCCTGATCGCCCCATTCGGTCTTGAAGTCTGGGTCGGTGTACTCGAACCCCCACCACCACTGGTGTCCCTCCACCGTCACGTGGAGTGCGTCCGCGGGCGGCTTGCGGGCCAGGTCCCAGATCGTCGCCACCGTCGGAACGGTGACGAACGCGAGGACGACCGCCGGCAGGATCGTCCAACCGACCTCGAGGCGTGTGTTGCCGTGCGTCTGCGCCGGCATCCGGTCGCGGCCCTTGCGGTGGCGGTACTTGATGACGATCAGGACGATGCCGCCCTCGACGATCACGAACACGACGACGGCGACCCAGAACACGGGAACGAACAGGTTCTTGATCTCTTGCGCGTACGGACCGGCGGGCTTCAGCGTGTCCTGGCTGGCGTGCGGAGCGCAGGAGGCCAGCAGCAGGCCGAGAGGCACCAGGGCCAAGACCCAGAGCAGCCTCTTCCGCAACGCTTGCATGCCTCCCCGGTGAGGACGCTCCGACGCGGGGACCGGCGCCGGGCCGCGCGCACTGTACCACCCTCCCGGTGAGCGCCTGGAACGCATCCCTAGAAGCCCTTGTACGAATGCAACCCGACGATCCAGAGGTTCACCGCGTAGTACGTGATCAGGAGCGACACGAAGCCGACGAGCGCGATCATGGCCGCCGGCCGCCCCTTCCACCCCGAGGTGGAGCGGGCGTGGAGGTACCCCGCGTAGATCGTCCACGTGATGAACGACCAGGTTTCCTTCGGATCCCAGCCCCAGTACCGACCCCATGCCTTCTGCGCCCAGATCGCTCCGGCGATCACCGCGAACGTCCAGATCGGGAACGCGAACGCGATGACCCGGTACGCCATCCGGTCGAGCGTGGCCGCCGGGGGCAGGAACCCCCGTCGCGAGCCGCCCGGAGCCGACGAGGGTTCGTCAGCCTCCGGAGAGAAGTCCGGTGGCGCATCGACGTCGATCGAGCCGCCCAAGATCGGCGGAGGCTGCTGCGCGCGGAGCGATGCCAACTGCCGTCGTTCACGACGGTCTTGAACCAAGAACAGGGTCGTCAGCACGCCACCGCCGAGCGCGAACAGCGATGAACCGGTGATCGCCGCCACCACGTGGATCTTGATCCAGTAGGAGTTCAGCGCTGGGACAAGCGGTCCGGGGGCCACGTAGAGGAAGGACACCGCGATCGCCATCGTGAAGATGGCGAACATCAACACGAACCCCCCGAGCGTCCGGACCTTGTAATGCCCTTCCACGATGAACAGGTAGCCCGCAACGATCAGCAGGGCGAGCAAGATGGAGTACTCGTACATGTTGCCCCACGGCACCCGGTGGGCGGCGAACGCGCGGGCAACCACGGCGACCACGTTCGCGCCCAAACCGACGAACGCGATCGTCCGGGCGGCCACCCAGATCCCGTCACGACGGAACGCGAGGTACGCGAAGTACATGACCATGGCGGCGACGTACGCGAACAGCGCCACGTTGAACGCGTCGTTGGACAGACGCCCCCACTGGAGATCGGTCATCGCGACTCCACCCGCTCGGGCTCCCGGCGATCCGGCTCATCGGCGGGCACCGAGGCGGCTCGCTCCATGGCATCCACCAGCTTGGCGAACTCCTCCGCGAACTGCGTCTTCCGCTGCAGCGCGAACCCTCCCACCTTCAATACGGTGCCGGTCCCGTTGGGCTCTGCCCGGACCCACACCTTGCGTCGCGAGGTGTAGAGCGCGGGGAGCAGCCCGAGCAGGACGAGGATAGCGGCCAACAGGACCAGGGGCACCCCACGGTCGCGACTCACTTGGAACACGCTGTACTGCCGAAGCTGGGGGAACGAGATCGTGAGGTTGGCCGTCCCGTTACCCGTCACCGGCCGGCCGGTCGCGAGATCGACGGTCTGCCCCGCGCCGACGATCCCACGCGCGCCGGCCCGGAGTCCGATCGTGTCGAGGGAAAGCGTCGAGGGGTCGACGATGGTGCCGCGATACACCGAGAACCGCATGAACGGTTGGAACGCCCGCAGCATGGGGATGGGTTGCCCGGTCTCCTGAAGCTGCAGGAACGCGCGGCTGTCGGGCCACAGCTCGAGCGTGATCCCCATCTGTGGCGAGAGCGACGTGAGCTTCAGCACGCCGTGCCACGGCATGGCCAGCTGCGGCACCCCTGCCGGAGCGGTGTCCTGGACGAACGTGATCGGCTGGGACGCGATCAGCTGCCCGTCTTGACGAACCTCCACGACCGGCGCCCAGCCGAACCCGTACTGATAGATGTCCAGTCCATCGATCGAAGCCGGATGGTTCACCCGGACGTCCGCGCGTTGCGCTGGGCGACCTTCGGGATCCAGGAGTTCGACGTGCGAGACGAAGTCCATCGGCTGTCCCGTTCGGCGATACGTGTCCTCGAACCCGAGGAGATGGATCCCGATCCCGGTGAAATCCCCGTCGAAGAACCGGCCGGTCCGGATCTCGCCGTCGTAGTTCGCCTGCGCATCGACCCACGTCTTGCCCTCCACCACGACCGCCTTGCCCGTGAAGCCGGTGCCCTTGCCGTAGATCACGCCCACGACGAGCAGCAGGAACGCCCAGTGGAACATCAGGCTCCCCACCTCGCGCAACATCCCTTTCTCGGCGGCGAGCGCGGGCCGGCCATCGCCGTCGCGGGCGACCCGGAAGAAGCGCCGCCGCAGGACCCGGCGGGATCCGTCGATCGCGCGGGCGGGATCGGCCGGCACGACGCGCTCCTCGTACAGGCGGAACGCATCGATCTCCCGGGCTTGCACCGGCTTCTGGCGAAGCGTTCGGATCATGGCTCGCGTACGCGGCATCAGACACGCCACCAGCGACACGAACAGCAAGGTGGTGATCAGGACGAACCACCACGACCCGTAGACATCGAAGAGGCCCAGCCGGCGGTAGAGCGCGCCGACCAATGGGTGATCCAACTGGTAGCGCACGACACGCTCGGGCGAGTTCGGCCACTGTGGAACGAGCGAGCCGGCCACCGAAGCGAGCGCGAGCAGCAGCAAGAGGATCAGCGCCGTTCGCATGGAGCGCAGGGTTCGCCAGACCAGGGCGAGGGACTGCCGGAGCGTGACGCGGCTGGGAGGCATGGGGCTTCGCCCTATCCTACGGTCGTCGTCGCCGATCCCGCCTGGCCGACCGGCCACCCGCTAGAGCCCGGGAGCGAACCGCGCGAGCGGAGCGAACAGGCGCGTGAACGTTCCCGTCATGAGCAGCAGGCCCACCGCGATCAACAGCGCACCGGAGACCCCGGCGATCCAGGCGTAGTGCCGCCGCACCCAACCGAACGCCCCCACGAACCGCTGCACGCCCAAGCCCACCAGGAGGAACGGCACGCCCAGGCCCAGCGAGTACGCGATCAGGAGGAAGATCCCGCGGAGCGTGCTCTCGGACGCGGCGATCGCCAGGATCCCCGCCAGCGCCGGACCGATGCATGGTGTCCATCCGGCCGCGAACGCCATCCCGAGGGGCATCGCCCCGATCGATCCCGGCCTGACCTTCGCGAGGAATGGCCGACGTTCCGCATAGAGCGTCAGCGACCCTCGCTGCAGGGCGAACCCCAACATGAAGACCCCGATCAACACCACGACGACCCCGGCGATCCGCTGCCCGGTCTGGTCCTTGAAGATCGGCACGAACGTGCTGGCGAACGCGCCCAGCAGGGTGAACACCAGGGTGAACCCGGCGATGAAGAGCAGGATGGGCAGCAGCGGGCGGGGGGTGTCCCCGTCGATCGCGCGTTCGCCCGATACGAACGAGATGTAGCCGGGCACCAATGGGAAGACGCACGGAGATGCGAAGGACACGAGCCCCGCGGCGAACGCGAGCGCCGGCGCCCACCACGACGTCAGTCCTGTCTGCACGATGTCGGCGATCATGGGACTCCGAGCGATCCGCGGGGGGTTCAGTGTATGGACTCGAAGCCGATCGACCGGTCCGACAGCTGGGTTGCGATAGGCCCAGGAGGACGGCATAGTGCTGGTTTGTGAAGCGATTCACAAGACACACGCCGATGATCCGGCCCAACCCCACATGGCTATAATCGCCCCGCCCATGGAGACGATGCCGGCATGAGCCAGGTCGAGTCCTCGAAGCCGTCCCGTCTCGCCGCCCTGAAGTCGCGGGCGGAGGTCTTCCTGAAGGCGTTCGAATGGAACTGGACCAAGGCCGTCCTCTTCTCGTTGGCCCTCACCTTCATGGTCATGATCACGACGTCGGTGATCCCCTCGTTCTGGCTCTACTTCGCGAACCAGAAGCTCAAGTGGGACGGCTCAGGCCCGAACGGCTTCTGGCTGAAGGAGCTGCGCGACGCGGTGGCGATGGGACTCGTGACCGTTCCCATCATCGCGATCTTGGTGGGTGCCACGATCATGCAGAACTGGCGACGGAAGCTCCGTGGACAGAGCGGCGATGTCCGCCCGACCGGTGGGTACCGGTAGGGGTCGCGGATGCCGTTCACCAAGACCGAGGTCGACATCCACGAGGATTACGTCGTGGAGGAGGTGGATCCCGCCTGGCTCGCGCAAGGCGTCAAGTCGCCGAAGCATCTGATGCTCGATCCCGACAACTGCATCCTGTGCCGTGCTTGCGAAGACGTCTGCCCGTGGAACTGCATCTACATGATGTCCCCAGAGATCGTCGCGGGAGCCGACGAGCGGTCGGTGAGCAACGAGGTCGGGTACTCGACCGCGATCTTCGTGGTCGACGACAACGCGTGCACCCGCTGCTCCGTCTGCGTCGATCGCTGCCCCACCGACACGCTGTACTATGCGCGCCTGCCGGAGGGTGGAGGCAGTGGCGCGCGCGCGCTGGCCGAGGTCCCGACCTCACAGGCAGCCGCGGAGTGAGCTCAGCCGAGCGGAGGGGAGAGATAGCGGGGTGAAGCTGAAGCCGCCGTCACCGAGCGAGGTCGGTGACCGCATCCGCGAGACCGAGGTCTGGAAGTCGATCTTCCGGCCTGGGTCGCTGTTCCGGAAGGGCTATAAGGACACGTCCCGGGACCGCGCGCTCGCGACGATGAACAATGTGCTGTACCACCTCCACCCCGTGAAGGTGAAGCGGCACGGGCTGAAGCTGACCTACACGTTCTGCCTCGGCGGGCTCTCGTTCTTCCTGTTCATCCTGCTGACGATCACGGGCATCTTCCTGATGTTCTTCTACCGCCCCATGGCCGACCTGGGCGGGGCCGTGGCGTACGCCGACATGCAGAACATCCGCACCTCGGTGTTCTTCGGGGACCTGGTCCGCAACCTCCACCGATGGGGCGCGCACCTCATGGTCTTCTCCGTGACACTCCACATGGCGCGCGTGTTCTACACGGGCGCGTACAAGCCGCCCCGCGAGTTCAACTGGGTGGTGGGCGTGATCCTGTTGTTCCTGACGCTCGGTCTCTCGTTCACCGGCTACCTGTTGCCGTGGGACCAGCTCGCGATCTGGGCGGTCACGGTCGGCACGAGCCTGGGCGGCTACGCACCGTTCATCGCGAAGCAGGCGAACTTCCTGCTGCTGGGTGGTGTGGTGGTCGGGCCGCAAACGCTGTTGCGCTGGTACGTCCTGCACGTGCTCGCGCTGCCCTTCGTGTTGGTGATCTTCCTCGCGGTCCACTTCTGGCGGATCCGCAAGGACGGCGGCATCTCGGGACCGCTCTAGGGAGACGACGTGACCTGGGAGGAAACGCCGAAGGACATGGACGCGTACCAGCAGACGCTGGACGCGCAGGTGGCGTCGGGCGTCGACCGCCGGATCGCTGAGGGTCGGGCGCGCCGCGCGGCGGTCACGACGTACCGCAAGGCGCACCCGGAAGAAGTGCACGATCGGCCTGCGGCTCCGGCGGCCGCAGCAGCCGGCAACGGCGGGGCGACGCCGGCCCCGGCCGCCGTCGCGGCTGCGGTGGGCGCTCCCGCCGCCGTCGCCACCATGGCGGTCGGCACGGCTTCGACGCCGGTGCGCACGGCTCCCCTTCCGACCGGGAACATCCCCACGCCGAAGAAAGGCGCCGACGACAAGCACCGTCTGCTTGCGCTCGTTCCACCCGAAGGCATCCAGCGGGTCGAGCGTGAACAAGGCGACCGCGTGAACGTGATGCCGCACCTGCTGATCGAAGAGTTCGTCGCCATGTTGATCCTCACGGCGGGGGTGCTCGTCTTCTCGACGTTCCTGAACGCGCCGCTCCGGCAGCTGGCGAACCCGAACCTGACACCCAACCCTTCGAAGGCCCCTTGGTACTTCCTCGGATTGCAGGAGCTGCTCCGCTACTTCCACCCGATGATCGCGGGGATCGTGATCCCGACCTTCATCCTGGTGGTGCTCGCCGTGGTTCCCTTCATCGACCGGAACCCGAGCGTCAAGCCGGGTGATCGCAAGATCGCGATCACGATGTTCACGTTCCTCTTCTGCTTCGGAGCAACACTCACGATCATCGGCTGCTTCTTCCGCGGCCCCGGCTACAACTGGATCTGGCCGTGGGCACAAGGGGTGTTCTTCGACCTATGACGACGCTCGCGCTCACCGACGGCACGATCGCGGTCCTGGTCATCTTCATCGCGCTGGACATCTTCGCCATCGTGTTCGGGCTCTCGTTCCTGCGCGCCGCGAGAGAACAGAAGGCCGCTGCCGACGGCGCCCCTGCCCCGCAGAAGCCCGTGGCATCCATGTCGCGCCGCGATTTCTTCCGAAAGTCGCTCCTGACTTCGCTCCTGGTCTTCGGGGCGCAGTTCGGCGGAGCAACACTCGCGTTCCTGTGGCCGAACCTCAAAGGCGGATTCGGTTCGGTGATCAACGCGGGGGCGATCACGGACATCCGCAACACGATCACGACGACGAACCAGCCGTACTACAACGGCGCGGGCCGGTTCTACGTCTGGGACTACGGCGCCGCCTACAAAGGCGTCGACGTCGCGAGCGGTGTCGACTACGAGGCCTCCGGATACGTGGCCGACGGGATGATGGCGATCTACCAACGGTGTGCGCACCTCGGATGCCGCGTCCCGTTCTGCCAGTCCTCGAAGTGGTTCGAGTGTCCCTGCCACGGCTCGAAGTACAACCTTGCCGGCGAGTACGAGCTGGGGCCGGCGCCCAACGGTCTGCAGCGGTTCCCCGTGACGATCGACAGCGGCAACCTCCTGGTGGACACGGGCACGCTGAACCCCGGGCCGCCGCGTGGTACCGACACGATCAACGAGCCACCGCAGGGCCCCTTCTGCGTGGCCCCGGGATAGCGAGAGGAACGGACGAGGGTGCTGGCGCTGAGCGATTCCGCGGGGGTGATCCTCCTCCTCCTTGGCGGCGTGTTCGTGGTGGCCGCCGTCGCCGCGCTCGTCTTGCGGAGCCGGGTCACCCACGAGCCCACCCCCGACATCCCGCCGGCCATGGAGCCCGGCCCCTCCGACCCGGCCCTCGAGACGCCGCTCCTGCAGAAGCTCCAGGGTTGGGGCGTGGTCTTGGTCACGTTCTTCGTGATCTGGATCCCGTACAACTGGATCATCGAGCCTTCGACGAACCTCAAGCAGGAGAAGGCGTTGAAGACCGAGGCGATCGAACGCGGGAAGCGCTCCGTCGAGCTCTTCAGCGAAGAGAACCAGCTCGGCGTGGGGTGCGTCCGGTGCCACGGTCCGGAGCTGCGCGGCGGCGTGATCCCGTTCCAAGGGGGATACGTGTATCCACCCAACCTGACCACCATCTGCGGCGGGCCGAACACGGGCCACCCCAAGATCCTCTCGCTCGACGACATCTATACGACGGTCGAACAGGGGCGGACGACAGCGGGCATGCCGTCGTGGAGCATCCGGTACGAAGGGGCGCTCGACGATCAGCAGATCAACGACATCGTGAACTACCTCGTGTTCATGAGCTCGAAGAACGTGCCGTTCGATCAGAACGTCTGCCTCAACCCGGATGCGGCGAAGGCGGCCGCATCGCCTGAAGCGGCCGCGTCCGCGTCGGCGTCTCCTTCGGCGTCGGCGTCTCCTTCGGCCTCGGCTTCAGCATCAGCTTCAGCAGGCACGGCATCGGCTTCGGCGTCGGCTTCGGCTTCGGCATCGGCTTCAGCATCGGCGGGGTCGTAGATGGTGGCCGCGACCACGTGCCTGGGGTTCCACATCGATTGCGGCACCATGTTCAAGGGTGCCGGCGTCGTGATCATGGCGTTCACGCTGTTCCTCGGGAGCGTCTACCTCATGCTCTCGTTCGTGTTCGGGAAGTGGATGGGCTTCCTGGTGCTGGCGGTCTGCTTCTCGGGCTGGTTGATCATCCACTCGTCGCTCTGGTACTTCGGCTTCTGGGCCCAGGGGCCCGGAACACCGACGAACCAGGGTCCGCGAGGCCGCGAGCCGTCCTGGGTCGTCCTTGACGGCGGATTGGAGACGAGTGCCGACCAGTACAAGGTCTTCGGTGACTACCCCGACCATCCATGGATCGTGCCGGGCACCGGTCTGGAAGGATCGATCCAGTCGGTGAGCAGCGCCGCGACGACGTTCCTCGCTGATCAGGCGAACGAGCAACTCGGACGCGATCCGCTCGCCCCGGACGCGATCACCGGGACCCAGTTCGTCGTGGACAGCGTGAAGTTCGCGCCTGCCGAGGACGGGAAGACCTCGCTCGCGGTGGTGCAAGCGCACTACGTGGGTGGTGGACCGATGATCACGCTTTCGCTCTACCACGACTCGGGGAGTGTTCCGAGATACTCGATCATGTTCCTGATCACGTCCGTGATCATGTTCCTGATCTTCCTACCGCTCCTCGATCGAGCGGAGAAGAAACGGAAGGCCTTCCTGACGGGAGGCAGCGCGCCCGCTTGGTACGGGCCCGCGTAGGGAAAGGAAGGACGACGACCACATGTTCGCCCAGACGGTTCCCCTCCTAGATCAGGGAAGCATCCAATTCATGCTCTTCGGCGTGATGGTGCTTGCGGTGCTCTTCCTGCTCTGGGTGACGATCGCGAAATAGCTCAGCGGGGCAGATCCGCCACCGCTCGGCCACGCCGCCTGACCTCGGCCATCGTCGCCTTCCGCTGTTCGTAGAACGTCAGGATCTGGAGTTCGATCGCCAGGTCCACCTTGCGAACCGAAACGCCGTCGGGCACCGTGATGACCGCCGGCGCGAAGTTCAGGATCGACCGGATCCCCGATCGCACCAGGAGATCCGCGACGTCTTGGACGACGCCCGCGGGTGTCGCGATCACACCGATCGCGATCCGGTGCTCCCGCACGAGTGCGGACAGATCGTCGATGTGATGGATGCGGAGCGTTCCTACGGATCGCCCGACCTTCTGGGTATCGACGTCCACGAGTGCCGCTACGCTGAAGCCCCGCTCAGGGAACCCTCGGTAGTTGGCCAGTGCATGGCCGAGGTTGCCGATCCCGACGATCACGATCGGCCAGTCCTGGGTCAGTCCGAGCTCCCGGCGGATCTGGTGGATCAGGTACGCGACGTCGTACCCGACACCCCTGGTCCCGTACGAGCCGAGGTGAGACAGGTCTTTGCGGACCTTCGCGGAGTTCACGCCGGCCGCCTCCGCGAGGTCACCCGACGAGACGGTCGTCGCGCCGGTCTCGGCGATATCCACGAGGGCTCGCAGGTAGATCGGGAGCCTGCCGACCGTCGCCTCCGGGATGGGGCGGCCCTTCACCCGCGCTCCTGCCGCCCCGATCCCATGCGCGCAGCGTAGCCGAGCCACGCCGCCGTTCTCAAGTTCACAAGCGGTCGAACGCGGTCAACCGCCCGCCACGATCCGCTCGAACGCCTGAACGTCCACCTGGTACTCGAACCGATCCTCGCCATCGATCGCCACGACGGGGATCCGGATCCCGTATTCGCGAACGAGGTCGTCGTCTCCGTCGATGTCGACCTCCTCGAACGAGAACGACACGCGAGAGCGGGCCGCCAGCAAGACGTCGCGCGCCGCGTCGCAGAGGTGACATCCCGGACGGGAGTAGAGGACGACCTGCACGGTCCGATGCTACCTGCGTCCGAGGCGCTCCCGACCGGTGATACAACTTGGGGGCATGCCCAACGACCTCGACGATCTGGAGCTCCACCGACGCCTGACCGCGGGTGACCGTGGGGCGTTCGACGAGCTCTACCGCCGATACGGACCTTCCGCCTACGGCCTCGCCTACCGGCTGACGGGACAGCAGATCCTGGCCCAAGACGCCGTCCACGACGCGTTCCTCGCCCTCTGGCGAGCCCCGGAGGCGTATGACCCCGCCCGGGGGGCGTTCAGAACGTTCTTCCTGTCCCTGGTGCACCATCGGGCGGTCGATACGGTCCGCCGAGAGGAGCGGCTGCGGAAACGGACGGAGCGTGCGGCGAACCTCGAGCCGGTTGCCGACGAAGACGTAGCGGAGGCGGTTGTGGACGAGGCCTCACTCGGCGTCCGACGCAAAGAGGTCCGGGAGGCCCTCGGGACCCTCCCCCCTGAGCAACGACAGGTGTTGGAGATGGCGTACTTCCAGGGGTACACGCAGGTCAGGATCGCCGAGGAGCTCGGCATCCCCGTCGGTACCGTGAAGACCAGGACCCTCGCGGCCATGCGGAAGCTGCGCCGGGTGCTGTATCGAGAGGACTGAAGTGACGGAGAGCCACGAAGCGATCGAAGAGTTGCTGGCCGGCTACGTGTTGCGGAGCCTCTCCGGTGAGGACGCATCTCAGGCCGACCATCTGCTCTCCGAGCACGTACCCACCTGCGCCGCCTGCCGCGACTCCCTGGCCGTCTTCCAAGCCGTGACGGCCGATCTGGCGCTCGACGCCGAGCCCGTGACGCCGCCCGAGACGCTGCTCCCCCGCCTCCACCGAGAACTCGGTTCGCAGGGAGCGCGGCGCCGGCCGATGGTGTTCGCCGTCGCGGCGAGCGTCGTGGCCGTCGTGGGGTTGGCCGGCCTCACCGTGACGCAGGGGATGGCCGCGAACAACGCGCGTTCCCAGACGAACGACATCGCTCAGGCGTTCGATTTCGCGCGGCAGCAGGGCGCGTCGATGACGCCGGTGAACAGCAACTCGGGGGACACGGATCCGATCACCGAGATCTCGGATCCGGGGGTCGAGGAGTGCTACTTGGTCGGACGCGACATCCCGATGCCGCCGGACGGCATGGTCTACCGGGTGTGGCTGATCTCCGGGGACCGGGCCACGTTCGCGGTGGAGTTCCTGCCGGTGCCGGGGTTCACCGTGGTGCCACTCGAGGTCGACCCGAGCCGATACGACGGCATCGTGATCTCGGTGGAATCGGCCGACTCGGCTCCTACGGCGCCCCAGGGTGCCCGGTGGCAGACGGCGAGCTAGAGCCGCAGCCGCCGCAGAGCTACGGGGTGCCGGGGGCCGCGGCGACGTCCGCCGGAGCCGCGGGCGCGGGCGTACGCGAGGCTCGGAGGAACCCCCAGAACATCACGGAGATCCCCGCGAGCAGCGAGACCGAGAAGAGCGGCAGCTTCCCGAGCGCTGCGAACGTCGAGCCGAAGCCCGCGATGATCGTCGCTCCGACCGCGATCAGGAGCGTGCCGACGAAGCGGTCCTTCAGCTCTGGACGCCCGCGCATCCGCCAGGCGGACCAGAGCGCGCCGCCGACCAGCACCAGGTACGACGGTATCGAGATCAGCTGTGGGAGCCGATGCGCGGGCGTGCCATCACCGAACACATGCTTGCCGGAGGGCAGCTGCTGGGCGAGCGCGTGCGCATCGAACGTCGCGTCGCGCATCACGGCCACGGCATACGCGGTGAGGAACACGAGCAGGATGTCGAGCGCGAGGTGCACGGTTCGGTTCCGGATGAGGAGCTGGAGCTCGCCGGCCGCCAGGAACGGCACGTTCAGCACGGCGCCGAACAGCCAGTAGATCTCGAACCCCGTCCGGCTCCATCCGTGGAACGCTCCGATCGCGACCGCGAGCGACGCGATCGCGTACATCAAGAGCGCGATCGACCAGAGCAACTGGTAGGTGCGGCGTCGTTGCAGGAACTGCCTGGCGAGCGCGAGGGCGAAGACGAGCGCCACGCCGGCAGCGACGAGCGGGAAGACCCACATGCGGCAGAGGATATCGGTCCCTCAGGGTCGTCAGACGGCTTCCCGCCTATCATGCAGGTGATGTCTTCCCCGATCCTGTTCTCCTCGGCTGCCTTCTTCGCGCGTCCGCTCCGTGACACGTTCGAGCTGCTCGCGGAGACGGGGTACACGGGCGTCGAAGTGATGGTGACCAAGGATCCGGGGAGCCAAGACCCCGTGGAGATGCGGAGGCTGGCCGACGCCCATGGCCTCCGGATCGGAGCGATCCATGCCCCGTGCCTGCTGATCACCCGCCGCGTCTGGGGCACGGATCCTGCGGGCAAGATCCGCCGCGCGATCGAGGTCGCGAGCGACGCCGGCGCACCGCTCGTCGTGGTCCACCCACCGTACCGATGGCAGGGCTCATCTCGTCGCTGGCTGGACGAGGAGATGCCCGGCCTCGCTGCGAGGGCGGGCGTGACGGTCGCGGTCGAGAACATGTTCCCGGTCCGTGTGGCGCGGCGTTCGCTGACGTTCCACGCCGGTCAAGACCTCGAAGAGCTCGAAGGACTCGACGACCTGGTGCTCGATACGAGCCATGCGGCGGTGGCGGGCCACGATCTGATCGCCCTCCGACGCCGGCTGGACGCCAGGGTCCGCCATGTACACCTGTCGGACAACGCCGGCAAGGGATGGGACTCGCACCTGCCGCCGGGCGAGGGGGTCCTTCCGCTGGACGCGTTCCTCCGCGACCTCGTCACGAGCGGGTATGACCGGTCGATCTCGCTGGAGGTCGACCTCCGCCGGCACCTCACGGATCCGGATCGTCTGCGCTCGGTGATGGTCGAGATGCGCGAACGCCTGGAGCAGCGGATCGCGCCTCGGCGCGCCCCCGCCAGCCACTAGGCCCCTGCTAGCCTCGATCCGATGCGTCGGCCCACGCTGATCATGCTGATCGTGCTGTTCGTGGTGCTCGTAGCGGCCGGGGTGGCACAGTTCACGATCGCGTCCGGCGACCATCCCACGATGCAGGGACCGACGAGCCCGGGCCAGCTCCCGAGCCTGTCCCCGACACCCTGAGCTACTCGATCACCACCGTCTTGCCGATCGCGAGACCGAGCAGCTCGGCCGCATTGCCATGGTTCACGACCAGCGCCAGCTGACCCTCGGAGTCCACGATCGCGCCGAGCGCGCCGCGAGGAAGCTCCGAGAAGATCGCCACACGAGGCGCCGGGCGGCTGCGGACGGTGAGGATCGCGCCCAGTCCGGCCGACCCGAGATCCGCCGGCGTGACGTTCAATTGGACATTGCCGAACCCGTCCACACCGGTCACGCGAGCGCCGATCGCCCCGGCGGCGACCATGGGGCCCGGCAGCTCCAACACGGTCAGGTCGTCGACCGGGATCGACGGCCCGAGATCCTCGAGCGGCATCCCGGCGGCCACGTGGGCCGCGGCGGGGGCGAACACGTCCCGCCCATGGAAGGTTCGCGATACCGGGTGGAGCACCACGTGATCGGCGGTGATCTCCACGGCCGACACCGCACCCCCGAGCGCCTCCCATGCGAGCGACAGCAGTCCGTTGTCCGGACCCACGAGGACCGCACCCGAGCCGGCACGGACACCGATCGATCGCCGCTCCGAGCCGACGCCTGGGTCCACGACGGCGACGTAGACCGGATCGGCAGGCATGAACCGCGACGAACGACCGAGCGTGAGAGCCCCGCGCATCACGTCTTGGCGAGGAATCGCGTGCGTCAGGTCGATCACCCGCGCGTCGGGCGCGATCGCGAGCATGACGCCGTGGCAGACGCCGATGAACTCGTCGGCGAGGCCGTAGTCCGTTAGGAAGACGATCGGCCTCGTCATGGCACCGCCACGTACTGGTTCAACCAGCCGACGATCAGGTTCCCCGCGATCTCGGCTTGGTTGCCTTCCAGAAGATCCGTGCCACGGTCGCTCGTCGTGAGGATCTCGACGCGCTTGGGCGGCGCACTCTCGTCGTAGAACGCCTGCGCGGTCTGCGCGGCAACCGCGTCGCCGTTGCCAGCGATGAACAGCTTCGCAGCGGTCACCGCCTGGAGCACGTCGGGGCCGGCCACCGATCCGCCGACCGCGTTCGGCGCCGAGAGTGTGACGACCGCGTCGATCGCCTGATCCGAGCCGGCCGCGACGACCAGCGACGCCGTGCCCCCGGCGCTGGCGCCGACCAGCCCGATCCGCTTGATCCCCGCGTGCTTCAGGTAGCGGACGGCCGCCGCCACGTCCAGCTCGGCCGAGGAGGACGACGCCGACCCTTCCGAGCAGCCGGCCACGCCGCCCGGACAGGTTCCCCGGAAGTCGAACGTCAGCGCGCGGTAGCCCATGCCACCCAACCGGTCCGCGAACGCGAACCACGAACCCTGGTCTCCAGGGAGCATGTGGGCGAGGACCACCCCGGCCGCAGCGTCAGCGGGACCGAAGACGCGCCCCGCGAGCTGCACCCCGTCCGAGGTCGAGAACGTGACAGGCTGGGAGTCCGCGATCGCTTGGGTGCGGATCCTCTCGGCTTGGTGGCATCCGGAGGCGGCGACGGCTGAAACCAATAGAACGGGGAGGATCGAACGCGGGGCGGCGACGCGCACGGACCGAACCTCGGGCGCGCTACTTGCCGAGCTTCATCCGCTGATGACGCGTGCGCTTCAGAAGCTTCTTGTGCTTCTTCTTCCTCATCTTCTTGCGGCGCTTCTTGATCAGCGACGGCAAGCGGCCCTCACTCTCACTCGGTTCCGAACAGGTTCCGGAGGTCAACGCGCTTGAAGCGGTAGCTCTCCTCCAGACGGACGGACCCCAGTCTAAGGGCCTTGGGAGGATCTGCCACCGGCGAGTTCAAGCGGAGCGCACCATCATCCGGCAGGTGCTCCAGGTACCCGACGCCGGTGTATCCGCCCTCACCATCCGAGAGCCCGACCAGGAGATGGTCGAGCTGCGCCAGGTCGAAGAGCGGAGGGAGTGCCGGCATGAACACGCTCGGCCGGACCCGGAACCGACTGAGCTGCCCGTCGAAGTACCGCGCCATCGCCCGCTGGCGATGCTCGGCCCGTTGTTCCACCGTGGAGGGCACCACGGACGGATGAACGCCGACCGAGACGACGTCGACGGAGAAGAACCGTTGGAGGACACCGAGGAGCGGATCGAGTTCCTCCCCTCGCTGCAGGCCGACGACCAGATCCGGTTGCAGCATCTCCACCTTGTGGTACTTCACGAGCTGGCCGTAGATCCCCGAGACCATCCCGCTCGTATCGACGACCACGAGGTCCGACCCCTCGGCCCGGGCGCGTACGTGCAGCCTCGCCATGCCGGTCACGAGCGGCAAGAGGTGGCTCTGCGGGGACGTGGATCCGACGAACGCGAGGTGGTCGGCTACCGCGAGGCGCTCGGAGGTCAGATCATCCGGGGAGTGCAGTCGCTTGATCGCGACCGTGCCAGGCGGGCCGACCGTCTTCTGCCCGAGGTCGCCGTCCAGGTACGACACGGTCCGGCCGAGCGTCAAGGCATACGCGGCGACCGCGCGCGCGAGCGTGCTCTTCCCAGCGTCGAGGCCGCCCACGAACAGGACGGTGTGCGCGTCGCGCGCGGCTCGATCGACGAGCCGGTCGTGCTCGTTCACGGACCTCCTCCGATCGGATCACGGAGGTTCGGCGCCGCGTGTGCGCGTATCGAGCGCTCTGCCGGTTATCCAGCCTCGGTATAGCGCTCGGTCAGGTAGCTATCGATGTCTTCTTCGCGGAGGCGATAGCCCCGGCCCACCCTGAAGGCGGACATCTCTCCTGTCTTGATCAGCCGGTAGACGGTCATCCTGGATACACGCAAGAGGTCTGCGACCTCGTTCACGGTCAACAGCCGAGCCTCGGTGAAGGGTTCTTTCTTCACGAGGGCGGATTGTAGGGGAAGGGTCGGTCGCGGGGATAGCCCTACTTTGGTCCCGGGTCGCTGACCTGCGGGAACGCGGCGGCGGTCGCCTGGAACACCGGCCAGTAGGCGTCCGGAGCGACGTGATCGTCCATCACGATGACGACCTCGGTCCGCCCCTGGGCCTTCGCAACGAGCAGCGCCGGGTCGTTCACGTCGGCCACGGAGACGGTCTCGACCCCGGCCTGGATCGCCGCCCCCGCGAACCCGTGGTCGGCGAGCACCAGATCGGGCCGCTCGGCCTCGAGCATCCGCTCCATCGGGTCGGGGCGGTGCGTGTGTCGCGGGGTCAGACCGTCGGTGAGCATCCCGACGCCGGAGAGGTAGGCGATGAACCAATCGTGAGCGAGGCCCGGATCGCGCCACCGATCGCCGTCCGCCGGCGTGATGACGCCGGCGCCGTGCCTGGCGAGCAAGCGCTCGAGCTCGCGGTACAGCAGAACCAGACCGTTCGGGTGGCCGGTGGCGATCAGGACCCGCTCACCGTCCGCCGCCGCTCGAGCCAAACGCGTTCCGAGCGTGACGCTCGCGTCGAGGATCGGCCCCGGATCGATCTGCACCTCCCCGACCCGTCGGCCGGGATCGATCGGCACGCCCGCCTCGCGCGCGACCAGGTCGAGGACGTCGGCGAAGGACATCGACCCCGGGAGCCCGACCAGTCCGAACTGCTTGTCGGGGTCGCCTTCGAGCAGCAACGTCGATGTTCCCGCGAACGTTGTCGAGCGGGTGCGTGGCGACCCCGGCCACGCCGCCCGCGTACAGGGCGGCGGAGAGCTCATCGCGCGTGTACGGTCGGGGGTTCCACCGGTGGTCGAGCGCCGGCAGACGGCGCGCATGCGCTTCGATAACGTCCACCCATCAAGCGTAGAGGAGCGACGATGCGATCGAAGGGCGCGGTGGTGGTCGTGACCGGGGCTTCATCGGGGATCGGTGAGGCCGTCGCCGTCGCGTTCGCCCAACGGGGCGCGAAGGTGGTGGTCACCGCGCGCAGGAAGGAGCGGCTGGATGCACTGGCGGACCGGATCGAGCGCGCAGGGGGAACGGCTCTTGCCATCCGATGCGACGTCAGCGATCCGAACCAACTCTCCTCCCTGCCGGTGGTGGTCGAGGAGGCGTTCGGACCCTGTGATGTTCTGATCAACAATGCCGGACTGCCGGGGGGCGGAGCGTTCGCCGACCTGACGTACGAGCAGATCGCGCGCGTCGTGAACGTCAACGTGCTGGGGGTGATGTACGGCTCACGGGCGTTCGTCCCCGGCATGATCAAGCGCGGCCGCGGACACATCGTGAACATCGCCTCGCTCGCAGGGCTGTTCGCCACGCCGGGAGCTGCGGTCTACGGCGCCTCCAAGCACGCGGTGGTGGCGTTCTCGGAGTCCTTGTATCTCGAGGTCGAACGCCACGGCGTGCTCGTGACATCCGTGAACCCGGGCTTCGTCGCGACCGAAGGGTTCCCCCAGGAGGAGATGGATCCGCGGTTCGTCCTGTCGATGGATCGCGTGGTCGATGCCGTGGTGCGGGTCGTGCACGACGGCATCGCGCCGGAGTTCTCCGTGCCGCGCTGGATCGCCCCGTTCCAGGCGTTCCGGGTCCTGACCCCGCCGGTCTACCGCTGGGGTGTGCGTCGCGTCCGAGACTTCGACGTGAAGGGGCGCTCACGGTGACGACGATCGCCGCCGAGACGATCACCGCGCCGGCCGAGGTCGATCGGCCCCAGGGCGGCGAGGTCACGGAACCCGATCTCCCGTGGATCGTCATCGTGTGGAACGACCCCGTGAACCTGATGTCGTACGTGACGTGGGTCTTCCAGAAGCTCTTCGGTTATCCGCGCACCAAAGCCGAGAAGCTGATGATGGACGTCCACACGAAAGGCAAGGCCGTCGTCTCGAGCGGGACGCGCGAGAAGGCAGAGTTCGACGTCTCGCGGCTCCACGCGCATGGCCTGTGGGCCACGATGCAGAAGGACGTCTGAGCGTCGTGGCACGCGGTGGGCCGGTGCGGCGGACACGTCGCGGGGAGTTCGAGATCCGGTTGGACCGTCGCGACAGAGACGTCTTGCGAGGCATGCCGGCACAGCTCCGCGACCTGCTCGAGCACGAGGATCCGTCGAGCGACCCGGCGATGGCTCGGCTGTTCCCACCCGCGTACGCGGATGACCCGATCCGGAACCTGGAGTACGAACGGTTCGCCGGGGACGACCTCACGGCGGGGCGCCTAGCGGCGCTCGATCGCATGGAGGCGACGATCGACGCGGACCGACTCACCGAGGACGACGTTCTCGCGTGGCTCAGCGTGTGCAACGACCTTCGGCTGGTGCTCGGAACCCGCCTGGATATCACCGAGGAGACCACGGAGCGGGACTTCCCGCCGCGACGATCCCCGCTCGGGCGCGTTCGCCCTCTACGGGTACCTGACGTGGCTGGTCGACGCGATCGTGACCGGCCTCAGCGGGAACAACTAGTCCGTCACGGACTAGTGTGACGAGCGCCGCTTGAAGAGCTTGGAGAAGAAGCTCGGGTCGCGGTGCCGGTGCGCCTTTGCCTCTTCCTCGATCTCGTGATGGCGCGCAGCTTCATCCAGCTCTTCGTTCTCGATCCTGGCCGACCCTTCGCCCTCCGGCCGGCCCGGCATCGCATTGACCCCACGTCCGCTCATCGTGTTCTCCGTCTGAACGGGTGCAGCACCTGTCGCCACCATGGCTCTTGGAGGGCCCAGCTCATGACCTCATGCTACGCCACCGGTCATGGGAACGCCTCGCTGAACGTCTCGGGGACCGCCGAGCCCGCCAGCGCGGACGCGTCCTCCACCCAGGTCGGCGGGAGACCGTCGGGGAGCTCGGCCTCGGCCATCTCCGCGAAGTAGATCGTCCACGCGCGCGGGACCACGCGTGCCCATTGGTAGCCACCCCCGCCGGTCGCGATCCACCGGCCGGCCGCCGTCTCGTGCGCGAGCGCATGGAGTTCCTTCGCGGTCTCGCGATAAGCGCGCGTGGTGAGTCGCAGGTCCGCGAGCGGATCGGTCGCGTGCGTGTCGCACCCGAGCTGCGTCACGAGCACGTCCGGTCGGAACGAACGGACGGCCTGCGGGATCGTCGCGCGGAACGCCTCGAGCCAGCCGTCGTCACCGGTGTCGGGCGGGAGCGGCACGTTGACGGCGCTGTCGGGTGCGTTCGGGCCTCCACGTTCGGTGAGGGCGCCGGTCCCCGGGAAGAACATCCGCGCCAGCTCGTGGATCGAACAGGTGAGCACGCGAGGATCGTCGTAGAAGATGGATTGCACGCCGTCACCGTGGTGCACGTCGACGTCGACGTACGCCACGCGTTCGGCTCCGTTGGCCAGGAGCCAAGCGATCGCGACCGCCGGGTCGTCATACACGCAGAACCCCGACGCCTGCGCGGGCATGGCGTGATGCAGGCCGCCCGCGGCATTGAACGCATGATCGACCGCGCCGGTCCAGACCGATCGGGCCGCCTCCACCGACCCGCCCACCACGGCCGCCGCCGCCTCATGCATCCGGTCGAAGATGGGGTTGTCCCCCGGGCCGTATCCGAACCGGCTCCAGTCGCCGTCCTCGCCCAGCCCAGCGCGCCGGGTCGCGTCCACGAACGCCTCGGTGTGGACGAGCTCGATCGTCTCGTCGTCCGCCGGCTCACTCGTGATCCTGGACACGTTCGGGCGAGCGTCCAGCTCGAGCGCCCGGATCAGGCTCCACGTCAGCAGCACACGCTGCGGACGGAGCGGGTGCTGCGGCCCGTGATCGTAGAGCCGCGCGAGTGGGACCTCGATCAACCCGACGGACGCGCTCACATCACCGATCGGATCGCGTCGACCGTGCGCGCCACGAGGACTTCGGTGTCCTCGTCGGTCAGCACGAACGGCGGCCCCAGCATCAGCAGGTCGCCGTTCCCCCCGTCCACATGGCCGGTGCTCGAGTAGAGGAGGAGGCCGGCCGTCTTCGCGGCGGCCACGACACGCTCGGTCACCCCCTCCGCCCGGGGGAACGGGTCCTTGGTCTCGCGTTCGCGGACGAGCTCGATGCCGATCATCATCCCGAGCCCTCGCACGTCGCCGACGATCGCGACCTCGGCCAGCGCGTCACGGAGCTCATCGAGCAGCCGCCCTCCGAGTGAGGCGCTTCGCTCGATCAGACCGTCACGCGTCAGCCGCCGGAGTACGGCGCTGCCCACCGCGGCGCCGAGCGCGTTGTGCGACCAGGTGAACCCGTGCACGAATCCGCCCGTCGACACGGTGTCGAAGACCTCGCCGCTCGCAGCGGCGAACCCGAACGGGACGTAGCCGCTCGTCGTCCCCTTCCCGGCCGTCAGGATGTCGGGTCGCACGCCCCAGTGGTCCACGCCGAACCAACGCCCGGTGCGGCCGAAGCCGGTCATGACCTCGTCCGCGATCACCAGGATGCCGTGGGTACGGCAGACTTCGACGATCGCGGGCCAGTAATCGTCGGTCGGCACGGCGGCACCCAGCGTGGCGCCGCCGATGGGCTCGGCCACGAACGCGGCCACGTTGTCATCCCCGGCGAGCGAGATCATCCGCTCGAGCTCGGCCGCGTGCCAGCCCCCACACCCCGTGGGGTGCAGCGGGTTGCCGCACCGGTACTCGTAGGCCGCCGGCGCGTGGAGGAACCGGCCGAGCCACGGCGTGTACGGCTTACGGATCGGCTCTTTCCCGCTCACGTCAAGCGCGCCCAGCGTGTTGCCGTGGTACGAGCTCCGCCGGGCGATGATCGCGGTGCGTGCATCGTCGCCGCGGGCCAGGTGGTACGCACGCGCCAGCTTGATCGCCGTCTCGACGGCTTCGCTCCCGCCCGACACCGGGTAGATGCGAGCATCGTCCATCGGCAGGAGCGGCGCCAACGCGTCCGTGTAGGACTCGAGCGCCTCCGTGGTGAACATCGTCCCGTGCACGTACTGCGTCCGATGCAGCTGCGCGGTGGCAGCATCGATCAGCTCGCGGTCGCCGTGTCCCACGCCGACCACGATCGCTCCGCCCGCGCCATCCAGGTAGCGCTTCCCCTCCGCGTCCACGATCCATGCGCCCTCCGCGGCGACGGCGGTGGGCAGCGTGCGGTTCAAGACCCGAGGGAAGACGTGACTCACCGAGGATCCCGTGGTTCCTTCGACAACGTCCCGTCGAACCCCTCGAAGACCTTGCGGAGCTGCTCGGCTCGGGCCGAACGGCGGGCACGGATCTCCTTCGCCCAATCGGGCTCCGGCTCCCGCATCTCACCGTCGTCCGCCCACGGCGACGGCTCGGTCGGACGGTCGCGCTCCGGCATGAAGGACAAGGTACCTACTTCGTGTAGACGCCGAGCGGGTCGAGCTCCTCACGGATCGTTCGGAGCTCCTCGATGGACGGCGGAGCGGTCTCACCGAGGTCGTCGGCGACCTTCGGCTCCCAGCCCATGTTCTCCCGGACCTGTTCGAGCGTGACGCCCGGGTGGAGCGTGGTGAGCGTCATCTCGCCGGTCGTCTCATCGAACACGTACGTCCCAAGGTCGGTCACGACCGAGGTGGGACCGCTCCCCCACCAGCCTCGCGCAGCATCGTGCGCCGGGTCCCCCGAGTGTCCGGGCGACGTTCGGAAGTCGATCGTGTCGACGAAGGACCGCTTGCCCTGCCGCATGATCACCATGACCTGCCGGGCGTTGATCGCGATCTCGCAGGCGCCACCTGAGCCGGGCAGTCGCACCTTCGGCTTCGCGTAATCGCCGATCACGGTCGTGTTGATGTTCCCGAACCGGTCGATCTGCGCCGCGCCGAGGAACGCCACGTCGATCAGCCCGGCCTGCAGGTAGTACGCGAAGAGCTCGAACATCGAGGTGACGGCCGTCGCACCGGTGACGAGCGTCGGGTCGCCGATCGACAGGGGCAGCCGCTCGGGTCGCGCGCCGAACACGCCCGACTCGTAGACCAACTGGAGGTTCGGAGAGACGGTCCGCTGCGCAAGGTTGCAGACGATGTTCGGCAAGCCGACCCCGACGAAGCAATTGGTCACGGCGTCCAGCTGGCGCGCACTCGCGGCGATCATGATCTCGGACTTCGAGTAGCCGAGGTCGGTGGCCGCGTCACTCACGCGTACCGCCCGTAGTCGACCTCGCCCGACATCGCCGGCTCGGGACGTAGGCCGTCCCAGTGCGCGGCACCCATCTTCTCCACGTACTCACCGTGGTTCGCCAGTCCGTAGACCCACTCGTCCAGCCACGCGTCGAGTGACTCGGCGTCGCGCGCGATCTCGTCCCACCGCAGGTAGAACGCGTTGTCTCGGTCGTAGTACCCCTGGGCGAACGACGGGTGGCACGCGAACGGCTCCTCGACCACCGCGTCCACGATCACGCCGGGGATCACGGTCCGGTTCGGATCGGCCCGGATCACGGACTCCTCGACGAGCTCCTCGCAGACGACGATCACCCGCTCCGCGGCGAACGCCGCCTCCTTCTGGCAGCCGAGCAGCCCCCAGATCTGGGTGTCGCCGCTCGCGTCGGCGCGTTGCGCATGCACGATCGCGACGTCGGGCTTGAGCGGCGGCACCACGTGGATCTCAGTGGCATCCTCGTACGGCGAGGTCATCGAGCGGATGTTCGGATTCACCTTGGGGATGTCCGACTCGTAGTAGCTGCGGATCGGGAAGAACGGCAGGTTCGACGCGCCGGCGACGTAGCGGCACACCATGCCGAAGTGCGAGTACTCCTCGATCTCGAGCGGAGCCGGGTCGTCGTCCTCGATCCGTCGACGGATCGCGTGCAGCGACCCGACGCCGGGATTGCCGAGCCACGAGAACACGAGTTTGGACGCGACACCCGCCCCGATCATCTGGTCGTAGACGACGTCGGGGGTCAGACGGCAGAGCGTCAGATCGCGCCGGCGCTGACGGATGATCTCGTGGCCGGCCGCGAAACAGATCAGATGCGTGAATCCCTCGATCGCGACCGTGTCGCCGTCGTGGACCAGCTCGGCGACCGCATCGTGCATGGTCGCGACCTTGTCAGGACTCAACCGACCATCCGTCTTCGGGGCCGCGAAGCACGCAGAACTCGTTGCCCTCCGGATCGCCCATCACGATCCAGAAACTGCCGCCCTCGTCCACCCGGGTGATCGCGGTGGCGCCGATCTGCTCGAGCCGCGCCACTTCGGCGGCCATGGACCCGCTGGGGCGCAGGTCCAGATGGAGGCGGTTCTTCACGCTCTTCTCCTCGGGGACGGTCTGGAACAGGATCGTCCACCCGGAGCCGGCGGCCGGTTTGACGATGGCGCCGTCCTCGTCGATCTCGTCCAGCCGGTAGCCGAGCGCTGAGCACCAGAAGTCGGCGACCAGCTTTAGGTCGTGGCAATCGACCGTGAGCGTGTCGACCGAGAGCGTCATGTTCTCGCCCCTACGAGCCGGCGTTCTCGACGTCGGCCACCGTTTCCTCGAACAGCTCGAGGGCAGTGCGCGCTTGATCCTCCCGGAACGTCAGTGGCGGCGACATCCTCATCGCGTTGTCGCCGCACCCCAGGGCCAGCAACCCCTTCTCGAACGCTCGGTGCTCCACGGCCGCCGCGAACTCATGGTCTGGGAACTCGATGCCGATCATCAGTGCCAACCCGCGCACCTCGCGGATGCTGCGGTGCCGCTCCTGGAGGTCGCGCAGACCGTGCATCATCACACCGCCGACCTTGTCCGCGTTCTCGAGCAGATGCTCTTCGGCGATCACGTCGAGCGTGGCGAGCGCGGCCGCGCAGGACACGGGGTTCCCCCCGTACGTCGAGCCGTGGGTCCCGATCGTCCAGGTCATCTTCGAATCTTTGGCGATCATCGCGCCGAGCGGCATGCCGCTCGCGATCCCCTTCCCGGCGAGGAGGATGTCGGGCTCCACGCCCTCGTGCTCGACCGCCCACATCTTGCCGGTGCGTCCCATGCCGCACTGCACCTCATCGCAGATCAGGAAGATGCCGTGGCGGTCGCAGAGCTCGCGCAATGCTCGGAGCCACCCCTCGGGGGGCACGATGTAGCCGCCTTCACCCAACACCGGCTCCACCACGATCGCCGCGACCTCCTGTGCCCCGACGATCTTCTTGAACAGGAAGTGCTCGATGTAGTCGATCGTCGGGAAGCCGTCCTCCGCCGAGCCCGGCGCCATCTGCATGTCGCGGCCGTCGCCGTAGTACGCGTGGATCACGCCCGGCAGGAGCGGACCGAAGCCCGCCCGGTACGTCGCCTTCGACGCGGTGAGCGAGACGCTCCCGTAGGAGCGCCCGTGGAACGAGCCGTAGAACGCAAGGATGTACTGCCGCTCGGTCGCCCACCTCGCGAGCTTCATGCCCGCCTCGACCGCCTCAGTGCCGGAGTTCGTCAGGAACGAGCGGACGGGCTCGGACATCGGCGCGATCTCGTCAAGACGCTCGGCGACCTCGGAGTAGATCGGCAAGAAGAAGTCACTGGCGGAGTAGTGGATCAACTCGGCCGCCTGCCGTTGGATCGCCTCGACGACCTTCGGATGGCAGTGCCCGGTGGACGTCACCGCGATCCCCGCGTTCAGGTCAAGGAAGATGTTGCCGTCCACGTCCTCGACGACCGATCCCGCGCCGCGCTTCGGTACGAACGGATAGGCGCGCGGCAACGACGGGCTCGTCACCCGCGCATCCCGGTCCAGCACCTCCTGGGCGTTCGGGCCGGGGACCTCCGTGATCAGGTGGGGCGCCGGCGCGTTCGCCAGCCCCTCGAACTCCATGTCCTCCAGGCTCACTCCGCGATCACCGTCCGGGACTGCTCACGGAGGTACAGCGTCACGTAGTACGGGCCACCACCGGACTTGCCGGTCGTGCCTGAGGCCTTCCAGCCCCCGAACGGCTGCACGCCGGGCCACGCGCCCGTGGTGGCGCCCGCCCGCCGGTTCACGTACACGACCCCGGCCTGGATCCGGTCGAGCCATTCGTCGATCTCGGCTTGATCCTGGCTGAAGAAGCCGGCCGTCAAGCCGTACTCGGTCTCGTTCGCCTTCTCGATCGCGTCGTTGAGATCGTCGAACGGCGCCACGGCCACGAACGGGACGAACAGCTCCTTCTTCCAGATCCAGCTGTCGTCGGGCGCCTCGACGACCGTCGGCTGGACGAACAGCCCACGCGCGAGGTCGCCCTCGGTGATCCGCTCGCCGCCCGTGACGATGTTGCCGTTCTTGCTCGCCTCGGCCGCCGCCTCCTCGAACGTGTCGAGCGCGGCCTCGTTGATGATCGGGCCCATGTAAACGTCGCGCCGGATCGGGTCGCCGACGGTGATCTTCTGGACCTTCTCCTTCAGGGTCGATAGGAACTCGTCGTACACCGCGCGCTCCACGAACACGCGGGAGCACGCGGAGCACTTCTGCCCGCCGAAGCCGAACGCCGAGCGCAACACACCGTCCGTCGCCACGTCGAGGTCGGCGTTCTTCGTCACGATCGCCGGGTTCTTCCCACCCATCTCGCAGATGACGGGCTTCGGGACCTTGGTCGCGAACTCCTTATAGATGCTCATGCCCACCTGGTACGAGCCGGTGAACGTGATGCCGCCGATGTCGGGGTGCTTCCAGAGGGCCTCACCGGCCACGGCTCCCCGTCCGATCACCAGGTGGAACGCCCCGGCGGGGACGCCACCGTCGCGGTAGCACTCGTACAGCTTGTAGCCGAGCAGCGCGCCCTGGTTCGACGGCTTCAGTACCACGCAGTTCCCGGCGACGAGCGCCCCAGAGGAGGGCCCGCCCGAGAGCGCCATCGGGAAGTTGAACGGGCTGATCACGGCCCACACGCCGTAGGGGCGGAGCACGTCGTAGTAGTCGCCGGCGGCTCCGAGGCCGCTCATCGGAACGCGGAAGCCCTCGTGCTTCTCCATCTCGTCGCAGTTCCAGCGGATCAGCTCCGCGGTCTCTTGCACGTCGCCGAGCGCCTCCAGGCGGCTCTTGCCGACCTCGTACGCCATCAGCGCCGCGAGGTCGAACAACCGCTCCTCCATGATGTCGGCCACGTTGCGCAAGATCCGGACGCGCTCCTTCCACCCGGTCCGATCCCACTCCAAGGAGAACGCCTTCGCGGCCGCGACGGCGTCCTCGACATCCTCGGCGGTCGCCTGGGAGAAGCTGCCGATCACTACGTCATGGTCAGCTGGCGCCGGCTCGACGTAGCGGTCCTCCCGCCAGCGCTCCTCGCCGTTCACGACGATCGGGTACTCCTTACCGAGCTCCGACTTCATGCGCTCGGCGGCGTCGTCGTACGCCTGCTGGAGCTCCTCGTTGTCGGCGGACAGGGTCGCGTAGGTGATGCGGAACTTCGTGGACATGGACGTGATCCCCCTTCGCGGATGCGTAGCTGGAACCGCAGGTCGGTGCGCGCGCCATCGTAGCCGAGGGGTCGAGGCACCGCCCAACCCGAACGCCGCGGCGGTTCGAGCGAGGGGACTTGATCACCGCCCAACGGTGACGGCCGATACCGTGGCGATGGGCCGAGGGACTAGGCTCGATCCGTCGGGAGGGAGGATGCCGTGAACCGTCGACGCCGCGGATCTTGTGTGCTCGCCATCGCCCTGGCGATGGGCGTGATCGTGCCCGCCGCGGCGGCCTCGGCCCGGGTGCCGCCGGTGCCAAGACCCACCGTCCGGTGGCTCGCGCGATCCTCATGGCCCCGGTCGTTCGTCTCCCCCGTCGGCGTCGTGGCCACCCAGGACGGAGCGAGCGTCGTGATCGCCGGGACGAGCAGCGGTGAGGATGGTCGCGACATCGTGACGGCCGCCTACGACGCCGTCACCGGCGCCCTCCGATGGTCCGCCCGTTTCGATGGATCGGCGCACGGGAACGACGTCGCTGTCGGGATCGTCGCCGCCCCGGACGGGAGCACCGTCTTCGTGGTGGGCTCGACCATCGACCCCGATACCCACAGCGACTACGTGACGATCGCCTATGACGCGGCGACCGGGGACGTGCGATGGACGAGTCGTTTCGATGGGGCGCAAGGGAAGGACACCGCTGCAGCGATCGGGGTGGCGCCGGACGGATCGGACGTGTACGTCACGGGGACCACGACGACGACGAAGCCGGGCTCGTCGGATCAGGTTTGGTCGATGACCACGGTGGGCTACGTCGCCGCCAACGGTGTAGCGCGCTGGCACGCGAGCTACGGCGGACCCGATCCGGAGGTGGATCCGCGGGAGCTCGCGGACGCGCTGGTCGTATCACCCGACGGACTCACCGTGTTCGTGGCCGGTGAGGGGTACGTGCCGCCGGATGGATGGGAGAGCGGCTTCTCGTTCGACCTCGTCGCCTACCGCGCGTGGGACGGTCAACGGTCGTGGGACGCTCGGCCCATCGGATGGGCGTGCTCCTATCCCACGCCTCGATCGCTGGCGATATCGCCCGACGGAACCATCCTGGTCGTCACCGGTCAGCAAGACGAGGGGTGCAACATCTCGTTCCTCGGATACGCGACCGCCGCCGTGGACGCTCGTTCCGGCGAGACGCTTTGGTACACGAGTCCCACGGGTGAGTACTGGACGTCGACGGCCGGAGCCACCGGGGTGGCCTTCACGCCCGATGGCACGAGGGTGGTCCAGACCGGGAACCTCCTGTCACCGCATCTCGGAACGGTGGCCTATGCACCGGCAGATGGAACCGAGGTGTGGCACACGAGGTACACCGCCGACGACGGATGGAACCTCGCCACCGGGGTGGTCGCCTCACCCGACTCCCAGATGATCTTCGTGACGGGATACAGCCACGGAGATGCGGGCGGGTGGGACTACGTCACCATCGCCTATCGAGCTTCGGACGGTCACCGGGCGTGGGTCGAGCGCTTCGACGATCCGCAGCACCGCGCGGACGCCGCGTATGCGCTCGCGATCTCGCCGGACGGGAAGACGCTCTACGTGACCGGCTGGGCGGAAGCTGGTGATGCGCAGGGCGATGCGGTCACGATCGCGTACGGGATCGCCTGAGGACAGATCCACGACTCGAACCCGAGAAAACGCAGGTAGACGGGCGTATGCTTCGGCTCCCTGATGAGGCTCGTGACCTACGACCGGAGGGGGCACCGGCGACTGGGAGCGATCCTCGGGGGTGAGGTGGTCGACCTGCCCGACGTCGTCGGACATCCGGCCTTCCCCACCACCTTGGAGACCCTGGTAGCGAGCAGCGGCGGAACCGTGATGGACGCCGCCCGTGCCGCCCTCGAACGGCGAGACGAGGTGAAACACGCCATCGTCAAACAGGCCCACGTCCTGACGCCGCTGTTCCCCACCTCGCTCCTCACCCCCGATGCGCTCGGCGTGGAACGCCGGATCGTGGGTCCCGAGCAGGACGTGCCGTGGCCCGACGGCGCCGCGTGGCTCGACTACGAGCCGAAGGTCGCGGCGGTCCTGGGACGCGAGACCGCGCAGGCGTCGATCGACGAGATCCGCCCCAACATCTTCGGCTACACCCTGGTGAGCGACTGGACCGCCCATGGAGAGAGCGGCGACCCGATCGCGACGGCCGAGGGACTCCCGCTCGCGATCGGACCGTGCGTAGTGACCGCCGACGAGCTCGATCCACAGGCGATGGTCGTCCAGGTGAAGGTCGACGGCGACGAGCTCGCGAAGGGCAACCTGAACGGCGCGGCGGAGAGCCTGTTCGGCCTCATCAGCGAGGCGTCGCGGTTCGCGGTGCTGGAGCGCGGCGATGCGTTCGCACTCGGTCCGTTCGGCGGCGCCGACCTCGATCCGTCCCGACGGCTGTGGCCGGGCGCCGAGATCGAGCTCTCGGCCGAGGGGATCGGGACGCTCCGGAACCGCCTGGCGACCCGGGCCTAGTCCTGGCCGCATGAACGAACACGAACTCGTCGTCGATGCGGGCGACGTGCGACTCCCCGCCACGCTGTCGCTTCCCGAGCACGTGCGTCGTGGTGTGATCACGATGCACCCGGCCGCGTCGGGCGACCGTGACTACTTCCTGCTTACACACGTCGCGGCAACGCTCGTTCCCGAAGGGTTCGCCGTGCTGCGGTACGACCGGCGCCCGAACGACGGGATAGATGACATCCCGTTCTCGACACAGGCCGCGGACGCGCTCGCAGCCATGGCACTGCTCCGCGAACGCATCGGCGACGTGCCCACCGGGATCTGGGGGTACAGCCAGGGGACATGGGGCGCGACGCTCGCGGCCGCGGACGCGCCGGAAGATGTCGGATTCCTGATCCTGGTCGCGGCGCCCGGGGTGTCGCCCGCGGAGCAGATGCGCTACGGGACCATCGAGCAGCTCATCCGCAACGGCTACGGACCGGGTGCGATCGCCGAACTCGGCGACGTCCGGATGAACCTCGAGGGCTTCCTCCGCGGCGACGTTTCCCACGAGGCTGCGCAAGCCGCGATCACCCGCGCGACGGATCGCGCGTGGTTCCCGCTCGTCTACCTCCCCACCGAGCTCCCCGCGGACGCGACCTGGACCGATATGGACTTCGATCCGGCGCCGATCATCCGGCGCGTCCTGTGCCCGGTCCTGTTGGTCTACGGCTCTGAGGACGAGTGGACGCCGGTCGAGCCCAGCGTGGACGTTTGGCGCTCGTCAACGGCGCCGATCACGGTCGAGATCCTGCCCGGGCGCGGACACGCGCCGATCGAGGAGGGAACCGAGGAGGTCGATCCGGCGTACGAACGGCTGCTGGTGCGGTGGCTGAACCAGACCCTGCCCTAGGGGGGCGGTGGTCCGGCGAGGCCGGACGATCCCGAGCTGGATCATGGCCGGCAGATCCTCGCGCGTCGCCCAGTGCTCGGCGAGCTTGCCGTCGGCGACCCGGAACCAGTGCGACTGCCGCGCAGAGAACCGCTTCCCCGTTGCCGGGATCATCTCGTTGAACGGTCCGAGGTTCGTGCCCTCGGTGAGGATCCGGCACGCCACCAGATCACCCTCGGCCACGATCGCCTCGATCTCCATGTGGATGTCGGGGAACTGCGCGATCAGCCACTCCGCCGTCGCGCGCATCGCGACCGGGCCGTTGACCGCGCCCGGCGCGGACGTCCCGAACGGAGCGACGGCGTTCTCGACGAAGGCCTCCGCCATGAGCTCGTCGCACGCGTCGAGGTCCTTGCGGTTGAAGATCTGGTCGAAGTGCCGACGGACGAGGTCCTTGTTCGCCTCGGACACGGCTACTTCTTCTTCGCGGCCTTACGGGCTGCGCCGCGCTCCTTGGCCTGACGTGCCTCGCGATCCTTCTTCCTGCGCTCGCGGTCGTGCGCCCAGCGCACCCGGTTGCGATCACCTCTACCCATGCTGCCTACTCCTCATCCTCATCGCCGCCTTGCGACAGCTCTTGGCCGCGCTTGCAGGCGGCGTCGATCGCGTTCAGGAACGCGGCTCGCACGCCGGTCTCCTCCAAGATGCGGATCGCCGCGATCGTGGTTCCGCCGGGCGATGTCACCATCTCGCGAAGCTCTACCGGGTGCTTGCCGGTGTCGCGCAGCATCTTCGCCGACCCGACCATGGTCTGGATGATCAGCTCGGTCGCCACGTCGCGCGACAGCCCCAGCAGGATACAGGCCTCGATCATGGCCTCGGCCAGCAGGAAGAAGTACGCAGGGCCGCTCCCGCTCGTCGCCGTGACGGCGTCCATATGCACTTCCTTGAGGCGCAGGACCCGTCCGACGTACGCGAGCAACTCCTCCACGATCGCGACGTGTTTGTCGTCCGCGTGCGAGCCTGCCGCCAGCACCGACATCGCCTCGTCGACCATGACCGGCACGTTGGACATCACGCGCACGACGGGCACGCCGTCGGGCAGGTGCTTCTCGGCGAACGACGTGCGCAGGCCGGCCGCGAAGCTCACGATCAGGTCGTCGGACGTCACATGCTCGCGGATCTGCTCGAGCAGGACCTCCATGTCCTGCGGCTTCGCCATCAGCACCAGCACGTCGGCCCAGCGAGCGGCTTCCCCGTTGTCGAGCGTCGCGCTCACGCCGTACTTGCCGGCGAGCTCCCGCGCGCGCTCCTCGCGGCGGCACGTCACCATGATCTCGTCCACGTTCCGGCCGCCCGAGCGGATCAGACCGGAGATGAGCGCCTCGCCCATCTTCCCGCCACCCAGGAAAGCCACGTTCCGATCCGTCATCGTCCGCTCCTCAGCACGTTGGATGCGAAGAACCACAGGTTCGCGGGGCGCTCGACCAGCCGTCGGGTCAGGTACGGATACCACTCGGTGCCGTACGGGATGTAGACCCGAACCGGATAGCCCCGCCGCGAGAGATCCGCCTGCAGGTCCCGTCGAACACCGTACAGCATCTGGAACTCCACCCGTGACCAGCCGTTCTCCGTAGCATCGACCAGCCTGCGAGCCCCGGCGAGGAGTCGCGGATCGTGGGTCGCGACGTCGACGGCGTGTCCGCGCGCCAACAGCGTGGTGAACAGGTGCGCGAACGCCTGGTCCACGTCGGCCTTGTCGGGGAAGACGACCTCCGGCGGCTCCAGGTACGAGCCTTTGACGAGCCGCACACGCATCCCTGCCGGCAGCGAGAAGACATCGGCCGCCGTACGTCGCAGGTACGCCTGGAGCGCGACCCCCACCCGCGGGTGGTCGGCATGGATCGCGGTCACCACCTCGAGCGTACGATCGACGTACGCGTGAGATTCCATGTCGATCATGACGCGGATGCCGGCTTCGTCCGCAGCCGAAACGATCGGCCGTAGGTTCGCGAGACAGTCGTCGACGGAGCTGTCTAGGCCGAGCTGCGTGAGCTTGATCGAGATCGCCACATCCAGCGTCGACACCAACACGATCGTCTCGATCGCGGTCAAGTAGGCCGCGCGGGCATCGTCTGCCTGCGCGGTCGATCGCACGTTCTCGCCCAGGTGATCGAGCATCGACGTGATCCGGATCCGGTCGAGCTCCGCGGCGACCCGCATCGCGTCATCCAACGACTCCCCGGCCACGAAGCGGGTGGCTACGGCGCGTCCCGGCGGGGTGGCGGTCGCCAGCGTGCCGGAACCACGGCGCTCCCGCCAGGCGAAGGATCAGCGGTCGCAACATCTAGTCGTCGGCGCGGGCCTCGATGCCGCCCCGCAGCACCTCGACGAACTCCTTGATCCGCATCGACCGGCGCTCCGGCCTGCGGTGGATCAATCCCGGGTCCAGATCCTCCGACACGAGCGCGTCCTGGAACCGCTCGGCAACCCAGTCGAGCATGGACGCGAGCATCTCCACGTCGACGTCGCTGCGGACCTCTCCGCGCCGAACACCGAACTCCACGAACTCGAGCGTGCCGTAGGGGTCTTCGCTCCGCATGAACCGGTCGATCGGACGCCGCAGACCCAAGCCCGTGTCATAGCGCCCGATCATCGCGACGCGGTTCGAAACCCAGTCCTGCTCGCCGAGCTCCTCGGTCCGCTCCAGCCACCAATCGAGCGTGGTCCAGAAGCCCTGCTCCAGCACGTCTTGGGGGGCGTCGAGCCAGGCCGGCAACAACGAGACCGCCCGCTGGTACGTCGCGAGGAAGAGCCCTTCCTTGCTCTGGAAATCGAGGAAGACCGTGCCCTTGGCGACGCCGACCTCGTTGGCGATGTCCTCGACGCGTCCGCCGCGGTAGCCATGTTCGGCGAAGTGTCGCATCGCGACCTCGACGATCCGCTCGCGGCGCGCCTGCGCGTCCGCGGCGCGCTTCGTGCGCGCATCCGATGCCATGGCAGTCGGGACAGTAGCGGAAAAGAAGAACCCGAGGGACCTCCGGCTCGCCGAGAACCGAAGCTCTCAGCCACCGTCAGCCCCTCGGGCTCTGTTGCTCCAAGCAACCTCCATGCCTTCGCATGGTCCCGGACCCCGCGGGATCGCCTTGCGGCGTTCCCAGCGGCCCCGTCGCCCTGGCCTGCCTTGCGGCCTGCCCGGCGCCGGTGCCCCCGCCTGACTCCCCTTGCGGTTCGTCTGACCGGGGCGCCGTTCCGGCCTTGCGGCCTTCCCGGCCGGCTCGATCGTGGCCTTTCGGCGTTCCCGAGCCTGGAGCGCCCGATCCGCCTTGCGGCCTTTCTGGCACTCCGTCCGGTTCCTCGCTCCGGCACTTCGACTGCTTGGAGCGAGGCGAAATCTAACGGCGGCTCCGCCGTCGGTCAACTTCGTGTTTCCGCAGGTCAGAGGCTATATGTGCAGGTCACGGGCTTGCGACAAAGAGTGACAAATAGACCACCCTAGGCGGCAACGGCGTCATGCCTGGTCACACGCCTCGCGCGCGGCGAAGAACGCGTCTCGTGTCACGGTCATGACGACGCGATCCACCCAGCGGCCGTCCTTCCAGGAGCGATCGGACAGACGCGCCTCTTCGCGGAACCCGCAGTGTCGGTACGCGCGGATCGCGCGCTCGTTGTCGGCGAGTGACCAGAGCTCGATCTGATGCAGGTCGAACCGCTTGAACGCGTGCCCGATCATCGCGTCGATCGCGTCGGTGCCCAGGCCGTTGGACCACGCCGAGCGATCCCCGATGAAGACGTAGAGCGCGCAGATCCGATCCCGCCTGCGCATCCCGTTCAGCCCGATGCGCCCGATCGGGCGCCCCTCGGTCTCGATGATGTAGGGGAACCCTTCCTCGCGCGCTCGTTGCTCGCTCGCGGCGATGTCGGCGAGTGAGAACGGCATCTCGTAGTCCATCAGCCACCAGACCTCGGGGTCGTTCTGCCAGGCCTGGATCAAGGGATAGTCGGGCTCCTCGACGGGTCGAAGCGTGACGCGCGCACCCGTGATCACGAACGGGTCCCCACCAGCTCGCGGTAGACGCCGGCGAGCTCCGCGGCCGTCGCATCCCAGGTGAACCGGAGCGCCTCGCGCGCGGCCTCCTCGCCCAGCCTCCGGGCGAGCGGCGGGTCCCGGAGGATCTCCAGGAGCCGGTCGGCGTGGTCCGCGGGGTCGTGTCCGGGCACCAAGAACCCGGAACGGCCGTCCTCGACCACGTGACGCAGGCCGCCGACCGCGGCGGCCACCACCGGCGTCCCGCACGCCTGCGCCTCCAGAGCGACGAGCCCGAAGGATTCGGACCGGGACGGCACGAGCACGACGTCGGCCGCCGCGTAGAAATCGGCGAGCCGACCCTGTGGCTGCGGGGGGAACAGGATGAGCCGGTCCTCGACGCCGAGCGCCGCGGCCAGCTCGAAGAGGCGCTCGACCTCCCCGCTGTGCGAGTCGCCCGACGGCCCTCCGACGATCGCCAGCATCAGGCACCGCTCCGGCTCGCGGGCGACCGCTTCGGCCAACGTCCGCACGGCGACGTCGGGTCCCTTGTGCGCTTGGAGCCGGCCGACGTACAGGGCGAGGGACATGTCCGTGAGGTGGAGCCGCGTCCGCGCGTCGGCTCTGGACCGAGGGAAGAAGATCGTGTGGTCGACACCGGGCGGAACGATCCGGATGTGGTCGGGGTTCGCGCGGTACAGACCCACGAGCTGGGCGGCCTCGGCCGGGGTCGGCGCCAGGATGCGATCCGCGTCGGCGATCACCCGTTCCTCGCCCTGCAGGCGCGCCGGGGACTCCGGCCGCTCGCCGCGCGCCAGCGAGTAGTTCTTCACCTTGCCGAGCGTGTGGAACGACGCCACGAGCGGAACGTCCAAGAACGACTTCGCCGAGCTGCCGACCCAGCCGGAGAGCCAGTAGTGACTGTGGAAGATGTCGTACCCACGGCCGTCCTGGCGCGCTTGCCGCAGGACCCCTCCGAGGAACTCGGGCAGGAACCGCGGGAGCACCGCCTTCGGGACCGGGGCGCACGGCCCGGCCTTCACGCTCACCACCCGCGCGCCCGGCGACAGCTCGAATGTCTGGGGACCCTCGCCACGACACCGGGTGAACACATCGACCTCGATGCCGTGGTCCGTCAGCCGTTCGGCCACCGCGCGGATATACACGTTCATCCCGCCCGAATCGCCCGAGCCGGGCTGGTCGAGGGGCGAGGTGTGGACCGATAGGACGGCCACGCGTGGGGAGGTCATGACCACGATGTTACGTGCGTCGCAACCTTCGGGTCGTCGGTCGTCTGCCCGTCGATCGCAGATCGAACGCGATCTCCAGGTGCCCGACGGTCCGGTCGCCCCCCGCGACGCGTGGCAGCGCGAACGGTGCCAGCTCCCGGACGTCGGCCGGCGAGATGGCCCCCAGGTTCCGGAGCGTGGCGATCAGCGCCGGCGCACCGGCGCGGCTGCCGCCGTCGTCGATCTTGACGGCGACCCCCAGCCCCATCGGGAGGATCACGGCGCACTCCAGGGCCTCGGCGCCGCGCTTGGCCATCACGTCGCCCGACACACGCATGAGCTCGGTGTCGTAGCTGTGGAGCCCTCCGACCAGGTAGGGCTCGGCCAGCATCGCCTCGACCGCGCGCCCGGCGCTCGACCCCAGCTCACCCATACGCTCCGGCGCGCTCAGGCGCGCGAACAACGTCGCCATCGATCGCAACGGCATCCCGTGCACGGGGACGCCGCACCCATCCACGCCGACCTTCACGTCCTCCAGATCCGTTGCTCGCAACACCGCGCGACGGATCCGCCGTTGGAGGGGGTGTCCCGGCCGGAGGTAGGTCGCGGGATCCCAGCCGGCCCGGACGCACGCCAGCAGCATGCCGGCGTGCTTCCCGGAGCAGTTCTGGAGCAACCGCTGGGGATGGCGCGACGCAGCCATCGACCCGGGATCGAGTGGCCAGCCGGCTGGGTTCTTCAGCGCTTCAGGCGTGAGCCCCGCGCGTTTCAACACCGCTTGGACCGCCCCGACATGCACGGGTTCGCCGTTGTGGGACGCGCACATGACGGCGACCTCGCGATCCGGCATCGGCTCCTCGATCGCGCGGAGCGAGACGGCGGCTTGCAACGGCTTCATGCACGAGCGTGCGAACACCACGCGGTTCGGGTCGCCCGCCGATGCGACCAGCCGGCCGTCGACGTCGCAGACCGCGATGTGGCCGACGTGGACCGATTCGAGGAGTCCCGAGCGGACGACCCGGATGAGCGGAACGGCACCCACGACTCAGCTCAGGACGAGCGTCGGGTCCTCCCGGTACCGGCGCTTCAGTTCGTCCTGCAACGTATCCAGGACACGGATCACGTCGGACCGGGCGGTGGAGACCTCCCGTTCCTCCGAAGCGAGCAGGTCGACGGCTGCGGCGAGCTGTCCATCGTCGAGCGTGCCGGGGTCTGAGATGCCGGCGTCGGCCACGAGCCGCTCGATCCGTCGGCGGGCCAGCAGCAGCTCCTCCTCGGGGACGCCTACGCGAACGGCCTCGCCGCGCGAGGCCGACTGCCGCTCGTCTCCGGCGAGGATCGTGGAAAGACGGTCGACGAGTGGCCCGCGGTCTTCGTCTGAGCCGCGGGCGTCCAGCTCCGCGCGGAGGATCTCGGCACGACCCTGGACCAGGCGGCGCAGGAGCGACAGGTACTCGCGCTCGGCCAGGCATTCGTCGCGGCGAGCCCGCAGGTCGATCAACGACAGCTCGCCCAGGCCGGCGACGTATGCGGTGTCGCGGATGCGGTCGATCCGGCGGTGGCCGGTGGTCGGCTGGTCGCTCACGCCGGACATCCTAACGCCCGCCGGTCAGCAGACGGCGAGCAGCAGCTGATAGGGATCGACCGCAGCCCCGCCGCCCGGGTGGTACTCGAAGTGGCAGTGGTTCACGTTGGTGTCGCCGGTCGATCCGACGTAGCCGATCACCTCGCCCGCGGTGACATGACCCGTCGCGCCGTACGAGCTCATGTGCGCGTAGTACGTGAAGTCGCCGTCGTCGTGATACACGATCACCGCGTTGCCCCCGAGCGAGTTCGGCGTCTGCACGGCGTTGCCGCTGTGCACCGCGACGATCGGCGTTCCGTAGGGCGAGATCATGTCGATCCCCTCGTGGATCCGCCCGCCCGGCCGAGGCCAGCCGAACGAGTCGACGAACGAGACCGGCCCCTGCACGGGGCAGATCGAGATCGCGCCAGACGAGCTCGGCGGGAAGGACCCGCCGCTCCCCGACGGAGGAAGCCCGATCTGCTGCTGGGCAGCGAGCTGATCCTTGTACTTCCGGTAGAGATCGCTCACCGTCGCCTGCAGGTCGTTCACCCTCGCGTCTAGATCGGTCTTCTGGCTGGCGAGGGCCGCGGCCGCGTCGGCCTGCGCCTGCGCCTGGGTCACCAGGCGCGCGCGGGTCCGCCGCAGGCGCTCCGTCTGCACGGAAACCGAGACCGCGAGGTCCTCGTCGCCCTGCGCGATGCTCGTGGCGAACCGCAGCCGGTCCGCGAAGTCGGCGAACGAATCGGATCCGAGCAGCGCCCCGATCGTCGCGTTCCCGCCTGACATGTAGACGGCACGGACCTGGGCGTTGAGCTGTTGCTGGACCCGGGACAGCTGAGCCTGCAGCGAGCCGATATCGGCCTGCGCCTGGCGGACCGCGTCCTGCGCTTGCGCGAACTTCGTCTCGGTCTGCTGCCACTGCAGCGTGAGCGCATCGAGCTCGGCTTGCTTCGAGGCGAGCTCCTGCTTGGCGGCCTCCAGGTCGCCCTTGGTGTCGGCGCTCGCGGGCACGGCGATCAACACGCCCGGCCAGGGCGATCGTCGCGATGGTGGCCCGCAGGAACACGCGGTGGGGGACCTGTCTCAGGTCGTCTGCCTCCTCGTCGGGGACCTCAACGGCCCTCGGACGGTCCCGACGAGGCTACCAACTATGCTCCTCGCCGTGGAAGAGCATCGACCCGCGTTCGAAGGCAGCCTGATCCGGCTGCGCAAGCCCGAACCGGCCGACGCCGACACGTTGAACGACCTGTTCAACGACCCGGAGGTCGTCGAGCACCTGGGACCGGTGATGCCGCAGCCGGTCGCCGGGTTCCGCGCCTTCATCGAGTCCGCGGACAAGGACCCGAAGACCGCGATCTTCACGATCGAGCGCCTGGCCGACCGCGTGCCGGTGGGCGGGTGCTCGCTCTTCGACATCGAGACGAGCCATCGATCAGGCGTGCTCGGCATCTGGCTGGCCAAGCCGTATTGGAACCAGGGGCTCGGGACGGACACGGTTCGCACGCTCTGCCGGTTCGCTTTCCAACACATGAACCTGCAGCGCGTCGAGCTGCATGTGTTCGCCACCAACCCGCGCGGGCTCCGCACCTACGAGAAGGTCGGGTTCCGAACCGAGGGCACACGCCGACGCGCCGAGTTCGTGAACGGCGAGCTCGTGGACTCCTACGTCATGAGCCTCTTGTCCGAGGAGTACGTCGAGGACTAGAGCGTCGTCCGGCAGGGTTCGATCGGAAGATCGGCCTCGCGCCACGCCTCGAACCCGCCGATGACATCCGTGGCGCGGTGCAGACCGAGCTCCTGCAACGTCGCAGCGGCCAGGCTCGAGCTGTACCCCTCCCGACACAAGACGATGATCCGCGTGTCGTGGTCGACGACCTGAGGGATCTTCCACCGGCTCGCCGGATCCAACCGCCACTCGAAGACCGTTCGGTCGATGAGCGTCGAGCCGGGGATGTCTCCCTGCGCCAACCGCTGCTCAAGCGTGCGGGTGTCCACCAGGAGGACCCCTCGCTCCAGCTCGGTGAGGGCCTCCTCCGGCTCGATCCGGTCCAGGCGGCGGCGAGCGGCCTCGAGCAGGTCGTCGACCGTCCTCGGCATGGGCCTGCTATCCCGCCGTGCCCTGCATCGCCGCGATGAGGATGTCGGCGACCTCCGGACGGCTGAACTCCTGCGGCGGACGCTCGCCGGCACGGAGCATGTCGCGCACCTTCGTGCCCGACAGGGACACGCGGTCCTCCTCGGCGTGAGGACACGTCTTCGGCGACGCCATCCCCTCGCAGCGGTTGCACCAGAACGAGTGCTCGAAGTTGAGCGTCTGGATGCCGAGCTCGCCCGGCGCGAACTCCTCGAAGATCTTCTGCGCGTCGTACGTGCCGTAATACGTGCCGACGCCCGCGTGGTCGCGGCCGACGATGAAGTGCGTGCAGCCGTAGTTCTTACGGCAGATCGCGTGCCAGATCGCTTCGCGCGGACCGGCGTAGCGCATCGCCGCGGGGAACACGCTCACCATCGCGCGATCCTTGGGGTAGTAGCCCTCGAAGAGCGCCTCGTAGCAGCGCATCCGGACGTCGGCGGGGACGTCGTCTCCCTTGGTTGCGCCCACGAGCGGATGGACGAGCAGTCCGTCCACGATCTCCAACGCGCACTTCTGGATGTACTCGTGCGCGCGGTGGATCGGGTTGCGCGTCTGGAAACCGACGACGGTGTTCCATCCGCGCTCGGCGAACGCCGCGCGCGTCTGCGCCGGCGTCAGACGGTACGTCAGGAAGTCGTCGTGCGGTGGCAGCGCGATGACGCGCAACTCCCCCGCGACGCAGAAGTCGCCAGCGTCGTACAGCGCCTTCACGCCCGGATGCTCAAGGTCGTCGGTGCGGTAGACGCTCTGCGCCTCCTTCTCCTTGTCACGCCGGTAGATCTCCGAGACGCGCAGGACCGCGAGCGGCTCGCCGCCCTCGGTCGCGCAGAGCGCGACCGACGACGCGCCGCCCAGTCGGTGCGAACCGTCCTCATCGGTCGACAGCGTGACGGGGATCGCCCACGCCAGGCCGTCCTTCAGGTGCATCGTCTCCAGGATCGAGTGGTAGTCGGCTTCGCCCTGGAAGCCGGTGAGCGGGCTCAGGGCACCGACGGCCAACATCTCCAGGTCGGCGAGCTCGCGCTCGGAGACGACCACCTTGGGAAGGTTCCCGGCTTCGGCGCGGAGGGTGTCGGCCTCGGAGCCGGTCGCCAGAAGGTCGATCAGGGTGCCGCCGTGCGGCGCGATCTGGGCGTGTTCGGACATGCGAGATCAGCCTTTCGTCGAGGTCAGAGGGTCGTCAGCATACGAAACAGGCCTGGGCTACACTCCCGGCCCTGTGCAGACCCTCCTCCCAGCCGATGAGCTCGTCGCGCTCAACAGCCGCTTCGAGGGTGCCCACCCGCGAGACATCCTGACCTGGTCGCTCGAGCGATCAGGCCTCGAGCGGATCGCGATCGCCTCCGCGTTCCAGGCCGAAGGCACGATCGTGATGCACCTGGCGACGCAGATCCGGCCCGACATCCCGATCCTGTTCCTGGAGACCGGCTACCAGTTCGCGGAGACGCTCGCGTTCAAGGAGCAGCTCGCCGAACGCCTCGGGCTGAACGTGATCGACCTCGTCGGCCAGTACACCGTGCAACGCCAGGCCGAGACGTTCGGTCATCGTCTCTTCGAGCGCGATCCCGAACGGTGCTGCGACCTGAACAAGGTCCAGCCGATGTTCCACGCGCTCCGAGAGCTCGACGCCTGGATCACCGCGTTCCGGCGGGAGTCGTCACCGACCCGAGCCAATGCGCCGTTCATCCAGCAGTACGAGCTGGAGCCGGCGCGTTGGATCGTGAAGATCAACCCGATGGCGGGGTGGAAGAGCCAGGATGTCTGGCGCTACCTGAAGGACAACGACCTGCCGCACAACCCGCTCTACGACCTGGGGTACAGCTCGATCGGATGTGCGCCGTGCACACGGGCGCGACTCCAAGATGAGCCGGAGCGCGCGGGACGGTGGGCGGGCCTCTCGAAATGGGAGTGCGGGATCCAGACGGTGCCCGATCCCGCGTCGCCGTCCAGCTCGGACTAAGCGACGACCCAGAGCGCCTCGGGCGCAAGCTCGACCTCGAGGCGGCGATGCTCGCCGAGCGAGTCGCCGTCCACCTGCACCGGGAACGGATCGGTCGCGGTGACCAACACGCGATGTGCGTCGTGCACGTAGTCGATGTCGCGACCGGTCACGTGGCGCGCCGAGCCGAAGACCTGCCACGCGATCCGCGGCACGCTCCGACGCGCCAGCTTGCGAACCGAGAGCACGTCGAGCCCCTCGTCGAGCGACGCCTCGGGTGTCATCCGCAAGCCGCGGCCCTTGTAATAGGTGTAGGGATCGGTCCGGCCGAGCATCACCGACAGGCTCGGGATCGGTTCGCCGTCGTCGATCGTCACCTCCAGATCCGGCGAGCGCCCGGCGTAGCCGGTCAGCAGCTCCCAGGCGACGGCCCGGAACGCGGCGCGGTCGAACTTCGCTTTCGTGTCCGGGAACTTCTCGTCCAAGCGCTTCATGGCGGCCGCGTCCACTCCCGCGCCGCAGTTCACCGCGAAGTACCGCCCGTCGGCCCGCCCCAGGTTCAGGCGGTACGTCTCGTCGTCCAGCGCCTTGGTGATCAGGACACCGGTGGCCTCGACCGGATCGATCGGCAGGTCGAGCGCCCGGACGAGGATGTTCGTCGCGCCGCCGGGGATCACACCCAACGCCGTCTCGGTGCCGGCGAGGGCGTTCACCGCCTCGTTGATCGTGCCGTCTCCACTGAAGATGACGACGAGGTCGACCCCGTCGGCCACCGCCTGGGCGGCGAGCTCGTTCGCGTGCCCACGCTCCTTCGTCTCCGCTACCTCGAGCTTGAAGTCCGCCGACAGCGCCTTCTCGATCACGGCGAGCGTGGGCTTGGACACCGTCCGCGCGACGGGGTTCACGATGAGGAGGAGGCGTTGGAAACGCATATGGGGGCCTGTCGACGAGTATGGCAGGGGTCGCTCAGCCCGGGCATCGTGTGTCAACCGGTTGACACGAGAGGGCCCTTCCACCTCCTGACAGTGTCAACCGGTTGACCCATCTGACCTGCGCGTTCTCGGTCAACCTGTTTCCGCTGGAAGCCGACGGTGGGACCCCTTCGTGTCAACGGGTGGACACGCAGCGTGGGTATGTCACCTCGTCGGGATAGAACTCATCCGATGGAGTGGTTCGGTTCGCCGGATCCTCCCCCGAACGGCTGGCAGGTGATCCATGCCAGCCGACGCCTGGCGCGGAGGATCGAGGGCTCCCTCGATGCATCGCTCGAAGGACTTGCCATCTCCTACGCGCAGTTCGAGCTCTTAGAACTGCTCACTCGCGACCGCAACGCGCATGCGGCGGCCCTGGCACGCCGGCTCGACGTCTCACGGCAGATCGCCAGTCGGCTGCTCGGCAAGCTCGACCGCGCCGGCCTCGTCGAGCTTCTCCCTCCGGATGGAGGGGTTCGCGTCCCCATCATCACGGCAGACGGGACACGCCGGATCCAGCTCGCGGCCGACGCCACAGCTTCCGTTCGGGGCCGGATCGAGTCGGTGTCTGCGGAGGAACGGGCCAGACTCGTCGCGATCGTCCTAGACCTGGACGACGTCCTCCGCCCGACGCGTCAGTCGTGGTGGCTGGACTAGCCCCACGCCAACCTTGCCTCGCGTCGATGCAGGCCGGGGGGGATACTCCGACCGTGAGCGACGACGACGCCCAGATCCGCACGTTCCTGATCGCGGACGTCCGGGGCTGGACCCTGTTCACCCATGAACGAGGCGACGAGGCGGCGGCCAAGCTGGCAGCGAAGTTCGCCGATCTGGCTGAGGAGACGATCGCTGCGCGCGGGGGCTCGGTGGTCGAGCTCCGTGGCGATGAAGTTCTCGCCGTCTTCTCCTCCGCTCGCCAAGCGATCCGCGCGGCGCTCGACCTGCAGGCGCGGTTCGTGGAAGAGACGCTCGCCGACCCCTCGCTTCCACTCCCGGTGGGGATCGGCCTGGATGCGGGCGAAGCGGTGGCGGTCGCGGGCGGCTTCCGCGGCGGTGCCCTGAACCTGGCCGCCCGCCTCTGCGGTCAAGCCGGTCCCGGCGAGGTCCTCGCGAGCGCGGAAGTCGTGCATCTCGCGCGGAAGATCGACGGCGTCGTCTACGTCGATCGCGGCACCGTCCAACTGAAGGGACTCGAGGAACCGGTCCGAGTGATCAAGGTCGTGCCGGAGGGAGACGATCCGGCGGACCTCCTGAAGCCGGTGGCGCAACCGGGCTCGGGCAAGACGCAACCGCGGAAGCGCGGTGGGCGGCGTGCGGTGTTGATCGCCGCCATCGCGGTCGCGCTCGTCGCCGCGATCGCCGTCCCCGTGCTCCGTCATCACGGGAGCGTCGAGCCGCTCGCGGGTAACGGTGTTCAGCTCCTCGACGCGAGGTCCCACGCGATCTCCGGCACGTTGGCTATCCATGGATCACCGGGCGGGATCACATCCGGCGCCGGATCCGTCTGGGTGACGGACACCCAAGCCGGGTCCCTCCTGAAGATCGACCCGCACACGAACGCCGTGGTCGACACGATCCCCATCGGCGGTGGCGCGGGCAGCGTCGCGTTCGGCGCGGGGAGCGTCTGGGTGGTCGCGAGCGATGTGGGCGAGGTCGACCGCGTCGACCCGACCACGGACGGCGATCGTCGAACACATCACGGTCGGGAACGGGCCGAGCGCGGTCGCGGCCTCGGACGATGCCGCGTGGGTAGCGAACTTCAGCGACGACTCGGTCACCCATATCGACCCGTCGACCTCGACCGTCGTCGGGACCGCGGTCCCCGTCGGCGACGGGCCCACGGCGATCGCGGCCGACGCGGGCGGTGCGTGGGTGACATCGATCAACGACGGTCTCCTCACGCACGTGGAGGCGTCCGGTCGTTCGACCAGTTCCGTCAGGGTGGGGAACGGACCCGAGGGCATCGCGATCACGTCCTCCGGCGTCTGGGTAACGAACAGCCTCGACGGCACGCTTTCCGAGATCGATCCGGGGACGATGGCGATCGCGCACGACGCTCCCTGTCGGCGACGGTCCTACCGGGATCACGTACGGGAACAGGTCGCTTTGGGTTGCGAACCGATACGGAGGCTCGATCGCGAAGGTCGATCCACACAACGCGCAGGCGGAACGCATCGCCCTCGCCGGCCAACCCGTCGCTTCGGCTTTCGCCCGAAACGATCTTTGGGTGGCGACACTCGCGTCGCCCACGGCCCATCTGGGCGGAACCCTCCAGATGGCGAGCCAATACGGGCTTGACACGATCGATCCGGCGACCGCCTATAGCCCGGAGTCGTGGTCGATCCTTTCGATGACGAACGACGGCCTGGTGGCGTTCCAGCGCGTTGGGGGGCCCCAGGGTGCCGCGATCGTCCCCGACCTCGCCACCTCGATCCCACGCCCGAGCGATGGCGGCAAGACCTACACGTTCCAGCTTCGTTCGGGCATCCGGTATTCAGACGGGACCCTCGTACGGGCCGACGACTTCCGCCTCGCTCTGGAGCGCATGTTCGCGCAAGGCGGTGACCTCGCCCAATACTTCACGAGGCTCGTCGGCGCTCAAGCATGTATCGACGACCCGGCGACCTGCGACTTGTCGGACGGCGTCGTGACGAACGACGCGGCAGGAACGGTCACCTTCCATCTCACGGAGCCCGATCCCGAACTGCTCTACGCTCTTTCATTGCCTCCAGCGGTCGCTGTACCCCAAGGCACGCCGAAGTCGCCCATCACGACCACACCGATCCCGGCGACCGGGCCTTACCGCATCACGTCATACGAGTTCGGCAAGCACGGTTCGATCCTGCTCGAGCGCAACCCTCGATTCCACGAGTGGTCCCGCGCCGCCAAGCCTGACGGGTACACGGATCGGATCGAGTGGAGGTTCGGGATCTCGCCGGACGCGCAGACCGCTGCGGTCGAGGACGGTCACCTCGATTACGCGGTCGATACGCCTCTTCCACATCTCCACGAGATCCGCACCCGGTACCCGAGCCAGATCTTCGAGGAGTCCTCCACGTCCACCTTGGGGTTCGCATTCGACGTCGATCGGCCACCATTCGATGACATCCGGGTCCGAAGGGCCGTCCAGTTCGCCGTCGATCGAGCCCGGATGGTCGCCGGAGCCATCGTCCGTCCTCTCGCCCTCACGTGCCAAGTCCTGCCGCCGGATTTCCCCTCCCACCGTCCCTATTGCCCGTACACGAGTCACCCGGATGCGAAGGGGACGTGGTCCGGGCAAGATCTTGGTGAGGCACTCCGACTGGTTGCCGCCTCCGGCACGCGAGGGGCGTCTATAACCGTCTGGGCCCCGGCGAACGCGGCGGTCGCCGCTCGAGAGGTGACCCGGGAGCTTTCGACCCTCGGCTACAGATCGTCGCTCCACATCGTCGCGGACCTCAACGCGTACTTCAACGCCCTCTACGACCCGTCCAACCAGATCCAGGTCGGATTCAGCGGTTGGGGTGCCGACTTCCCGGCTCCGTCCGGCTTCATGCAGCCGCTGTTCTCTTGCGGGAACGTGCCGCCGCACGGGTCATCGACGAACACGTCCTACTTCTGCAATGCGGCGGTCGAGCGGGCGATGCATCGAGCCCTGGTACTCCAGGCGAGCGATCCGGCCGCGGCGAATGCGGCATGGGCGGATGTCGACCGGATGATCACCGATCGTTCCCCGTGGCTCGCCTACGCCAACCCAAGTGACCTCTACTTCGTGTCAGAACGGGTCGGGAACGTTCAGATCAATCCCCAGTGGGCGCTCTTGCTCGATCAGCTCTGGGTCAAGTGATCGATCCGCCCGAGACGGGCGGCAGCAGCGCCACCTCGTCTCCCTCGGCGATCGGCGTCGAACGGGCCGCCCGCTCGCCGTTCACGACGAACGACGACACGCCGGCCACTGACGCGAAGCGTTCGCCGAAACGCGCGCTCAGGGCGTCCACCACCTCGCCGACGCTGCGGCCGGAGACCTCCACCTCGGACGCGTCCGCGAACTCGCGGAGCGCGGCGAACAACCTCACCCGGACCATGGCTGCTCCAGGCTCTCGTGGATCACGCGCGTGAGGCGTTCCGCGAACGCCGGCGTCAGGCCATCCTCGGCATGCCCGAACCCTTCGCCGAGGAGCAACCGTTTCGGTTCGCCGGCCGCGTCGTACAGCCGTTGGGCGTGCTCCGGCGCGAACAGCCGATCGTCGGTCCCGTGCACGATCACGACCGGGGTCGGGGCGATCTTGCTCACGACCTCCTCGGGCGACTCCGGCTCCTCCCAGTGGTCGGGCAGGTGCACGCCCCACGCCCGCAACGCGGCCCGGCCGGAGCGGGTCCCGATCCGCGCATCGAGCTGACGGCGCGCGATGGGATCCGAGCTGCTCCGCCAGTCCCACGACGCGAGCGACGAGATCGCCACCACGGCGTCGACCCCGCCGATCAAGCCGGCGTGTCGGATCACGGCGATGCCGCCCTGCGACATCCCCATCGTGACGACGCTCGCGTGACCCTCCGCGCGCGCGAGCGTCACGGCGGATTCCACATCGTGGATCTCGGCGCCGCCGAAATCCGAGACCCCCTCCGAGTCGCCGTGCCCGCGCATGTCGAACGCATAGACCGTCGACCAGGGCGAGAGCCGCTCGATGAACGACGCGAAGCGAGGCTTCGCGTGCCATCCCATCAGTCCGTGGACGGCGATGAGGGCCGGACGCGATGCATCGGCATCTCCCAGGCGCGTCCCGGCGATCCGCACGCCGTCGCTCGTCACGAGCGAGAACGCGAACGCGGGGACCTTCCAGTGATGCGAGAGCGCGTGTTGGACGTTCGTCATCGCGTAAGTCAAGCGTACCGGCGCCCATGCCGACCCGGTAACGTGGAGTCTCAGATGGCACCGCTCGTCCTGCTGACCGATCGCGCACCCGAGGCGGCCCTGCCCGCCCTCGCTGAGCTTCGCCCCGATCTCAAGGTAGAGCCGCTCGCCGTGACGTCGCTCGGACACGCGCGCGAATTGGAGCCGGAGGCCGTTCTGGTGGACGCCGCAGAGCATCCCGGGCAGGCCTGGTCGGTGCTCGGTGCGCTCCGCACCCAGGATGCCCGGATCCCGACGATCGTGATCATCGAACGCGATCAGCTCGAGCGGTTCCCGTGGCAGGAGGTCGCCGACGAGTTCGTGTACCCCGGCGCGCCGCCCGACGAGATCGGGCTGCGCATAGCGCTCCTTCGGCGGCGCGCCGGCGCGGGAGACGGCTCCACCATCCGCCTCGGCCCGCTCTCGATCGACACCGACAGCTACCGGGTGACCGCGAGCGGCCGGCCGCTCGACCTGACCTTCAAGGAGTTCGAGCTCCTGCGGTTCCTGGCTTCCCACGCCGGCCGCGTCTTCACGCGCCCGGCGCTCCTGCGTGAGGTCTGGGGCTACGACTTCTACGGGGGGACCCGCACGGTCGACGTGCACGTGCGGCGGCTCCGCGCCAAGCTCGGCCCCGAGCACGAGCATCTGATCGAGACCGTGCGGAGCGTCGGCTACCGGGCGGCGGAGCCAGAGGACTGAGACGGCGGCAGCCGCCCAAGGGCGGAGGTCCTACCCGAACGCGGGTACCGGCCCAGCAGGAAATGCTCCCAAGTGAGTCTGCGCTGCAAGGGCCGCGACAGCCGATGACCTGCACATGGCCGACGCGCTCAAGACCGCGAACTTCATCCTCTGGATGGGTCCCCTCCCCCTCGGCCTTGCGGTCTTGTGCGCGATCCTCCGGTCCTGGCCGGCGCTCGCCCCCGTCCTTCGGGACGATCGGTGGGTGTCCGGTCGGGGCCGGTAGGCCAGCCAACGGCGCGGAGGTCCCCTTCGGACCTCCCCCCTCGGACGGGGACCTCCGCCCGCCGTCGGTCTCCCCGTTCGTTACGCAGAGTTAACGCGTCCGACACCGCTGCGCCGCGACCCACCCCTAGGCTGGGTGCAACGTCGAGCGGCAAGGGGGATGGGCACGTGGCGACACCCAAGGACGTCCTGGCCATGGTGAAGGAGCACGACGCGGCGATCGTCGATTTCCGCTTCTGTGACCTCCCAGGGCTGATGCAGCACTTCTCGGTACCGGCGGACGAGCTCACCGACTCGATCTTCGAAGATGGGATCGGGTTCGACGGGTCGTCGATCCGCGGGTTCCAGGAGATCCAGGAATCGGACATGTTGCTGGTGCCCGACCCGGACACCGCGTACATGGATCCGTTCACGCAGCACGCCACGCTGAACATCAACTGCTTCGTGAAGGACCCGGTCACGGGCGAGATGTACAGCCGTGACCCGCGCTACGTGGCCCGCAAGGCCGAGCTCTACCTGAAGCAGACGGGCATCGCGGACATCAGCTACTGGGGTCCCGAGGCCGAGTTCTACATCTTCGACTCGATCCGGTTCGACCAGAACCAGCACGAGGGCTACTACCACGTGGACGCCTCCGAAGGGGTCTGGAACTCGGGCGCCGAGATGGGTGGCAAGAACCTGGGGTACCGGCCGCGCTACAAGGAGGGCTACTTCCCCCTGCCCCCCATGGACCAGTACCAGGACCTCCGCAGCGAGATGGTGATCAACCTGGAGAAGGTCGGGATCGACATCGAGGTCCATCACCACGAGGTCGGCACGGCCGGCCAGGCCGAGATCGACATGCGCTACGGGCCGCTCCTGAAGACCGCGGACAACGTCCTCAAGTACAAGTACGTCGTCAAGAACACCGCGTGGAAAGCGGGCAAGACCGTCACGTTCATGCCGAAACCGCTCTTCATGGACAACGGCTCGGGCATGCACACGCACCAGAGCCTGTGGAACGGCGACGAGAACCTGTTCTGGGACGAGGTCGGCTACGCCGGGTATCAGCGACATGGGTCGCTGGTACATCGGTGGGCTGCTCGCACACGCTCCCTCGCTCCTGGCGTTCACCAACCCCACGACGAACTCGTTCCGTCGGCTGGTGCCGGGCTACGAGGCACCGATCAACCTGGTGTATTCGCAGCGGAACCGGAGCGCCTGCATCCGGATCCCGGTGATCTCGAAGAGCCCCGCGCAGAAGCGGCTGGAGTTCCGCACGCCGGACCCGGCATGCAACCCGTACTTCGCGTTCAGCGCGATGCTCATGGCCGGCCTCGACGGGATCAAGAACAAGATCGAGCCGCCCGAGCCGATGGACAAGGACCTGTACGACCTGCCGCCCGAGGAGAAGGCGATGGTCAAGCAGGTGCCGGGCTCGCTCGAAGAGGTCCTCGACAACCTGGAGAACGACCACCAGTGGTTGCTCGAAGGCGGCGTGTTCACGCAGGACGTGATCGACACGTGGATCGAGTACAAGCGCGTTCACGAGCTGGACGCCGTGCGGCTGCGCCCCCACCCGTACGAGTTCCATCTCTACTACGACGTGTGAGCTATCCGCACCTTCGAAGAGGCCGGCCTTCGGGCCGGCCTCTTCCGTTTGCGTCCCGAGCGAAGGCTCCTCAGGATGGAGCGGCCGGTCATCCGCTCGGGAGGGGACAGCTATGCGCAAGGTGCTTTCGCTCATTTCGGTCGTGGCGATCGTCGCGACCGCTGCCTATGCGGCCGGAGCCGCATCCTCACGTGGCACGACGCGTGACGGGACCGACACGACGCTGCCCGGCTTCAGCAAGGTCGTGTTCCTGAGTCACGTGAACGACCCATCGGTGATCCCGGGCTTCCCCGGCGACCCGACGTTCTCGCTGCACACGTCCTTCACCGTGGCGAAGGACGGCTACTACCTGCAGTACGTGAAGGAAGGCGAGCACACCGGAACCCACTACAGCGCGCCATGCCATTTCCACGTGAACCAACTCTGCGCCGACGCGCTCGACCCCGGCGACTTCATCCTTCCCGCCGTTGTCGTCGACATCCGCGATCAGACGAAGGCTGACGTTGATTACCGAGTGACCGTGAAAGACCTGAAGGATTGGGTCGCCGTGAACGGACCGATGCCGCCGGACGCGGCCGTGCTTCTGTGGACCGGGTGCGACGCGTTCTGGGGACCCGACCGCGGCCCGGGAACGGTCAACTACTACACATGCGGGAGCGGCAAGGGCGGCTTCCATCAGCCTGGGTTCTCGCTCGCTTCCGTGAGATGGCTGATCGGTCAAGGCGTCCTCGGCGATCGCGGCTTGCTCGGAACCGACACGTTCGGCCCCGACCCCGGGAGCGACTTCCACTACCGAGAGACGTCGCTCACGCTGCACCATCACCGCTTCACGATCGAGAACATGACGAACCTGGGTGCGCTCCCGACGAGCGGCGCATGGATCGTCTGGGGCGGACCGAGGAACGCGCAAGGGTCGGGCGCGCCATCGACCGTGTTCGGCCTGATCCCATAACCGAACCTCAACATGAGCGAAGCACCGGATCGCGTCGAACGCCGGATCCTCACGGTCCTGTTCGCAGACCTCGTCGGCTTCACGAGCCTGTCGGAAGGACTCGATCCCGAGGATGTCGTGATGGTGCAAGAGGCGTACTTCGCCGCGATCCGCGACGCCGTGGCGCGATACGCCGGACAGGTGGAGAAGTTCATCGGCGATGCGGCGATGGCCGTGTTCGGCATCCCGAAGGCGCACGACGACGACATGGAGCGTGCGGTGCGGGCCGGGCTCGCGATCTGTTCGGCGATCGGCCAGATCGGCGCCGGATTGGGACTCGAGGACGGTGCGCTCCAGGTCCGGGTTGGCGTGAACACGGGAGAGATCGCTGTCTCTGCCTCGGTGAATGAGGAGTGGCGGGTGACCGGCGACGCGGTCAACGTCGCGGCCAGGCTCCAAACGGCCGCTGCCCCCGGCTCCGTCCTGATCGGACCCACGACGGCGCTCGGCGTCGCCGATCGGTTCGCGCTCAACCCGGTCGGGGCACTCACGCTGAAGGGGAAGTCCGAGCCGCTCCCGGCGTGGATCGCGACCGATGTGCTCCCTGAGCCGTCACGGGATCGCGCGATGGGACAGCTCCACGCGCCGATGCTCGGGCGGGAGGCGGAGATGGATACGCTGCTGGCCGCTCTCGAGGGTGCCCGTGGCGGCCCAGCGGCGCGATGGACGATCGTGGCTCCTCCAGGGGTCGGCAAGACGAGGTTGCTCACCGAGTTCGCCATCGTCGCCCAACGAGCTCGGCGCGTCGATCAGGCGCGCCAAGCTGCGTCCCGACACGCTTTCCCCGTATTCCGGTGTGGCGCAACTGCTCTTGAGTGCCTTGAACGAGGGAGGGACGAGCCACGCAGATCAGCTCCGATCCGCGCTGCGAAACCGCGGGGTCGAGGGGACGCGCGCGCAGGTGGTCGCCGACGAGGTCCTCGCGGTGCTCTCCACCGATCGTCCCCCCGAGCGCGCACGCGACAGCGATCCCGTTGCGCGACGCGCCGGGATGTTCGCCGCCTGGCTCGAAGCGCTCGACGCGTTCAGCGACGCGGCGCAGGTCTGGATCGTCGAAGACGTTCACTGGGGCGGGGCGGATCTCCTCGACTTCCTCGCCCTCGCGGGCACGCAGGGGAGCGACCGGCTCGTCCTGTGCAGCGCGCGTCCGTCGATCCTCGAGACCGCCGCAGACGTGGCTCGACGCCGACGGGGCATCCACGCTTCCGCTCGCCGAGCTCACCCCTTCCGATGCGGAAGAGCTGATCGACAGACTCGTAGAGGGGGCGATCCCGACGGCGCTCGCCGCGTCGATCGCGGAGCGATCGGACGGCAACGCGTTGTTCATCGAAGAGCTCTTCCGGACCTGGGTCGGCACCGGCGTGCTCGTCCACCGCGAGGGACGATGGGTGGTCGAGGACGGCGCGCTCGACATCCGCCTCCCCGCCACCGTTCAGGCGATCTACGCGGCGCAGCTCGACGACCTCCCCGGTGAGGCGCGAGCGGTCGCGCGGGTGGCATCGGTCGCAGGCCGGCGGTTCCCCGCGGATGCGCTCAACGCACTCGATGCGAATGATCCGGATCGTTCAGGGATCGACATCCTCACCGTCCGTGCGCTGATCACCGGCCCCGACCCCGATCCCCTGATCGGTCAGACCTACTCGTATCGTCACGCCTTGCTCCGTGACGCCGCATACGCGAGCCTCGCGCGGGCGGATCGCGCGCGACTGCATCTCCGGCTCGCGCGGTGGCTGGAGGACAGGACCGCCGACCGACCGGCAGAGATCGCTGAGGTCATCGGGCTCCAGTACGAGCAGGCGTTGGCGAACGCCTCAGCACTCGCGGCCGACGTCGGTGAAGGGCTCAGCCGGGACGCGGTTGCCGACCTCGCCGCTCACTGGTTGGAGGAAGGGGCGATCGCGGCCACGGCGATCGCCGCCCACAGCGCGGCGCGACAGCTGTTGACTCGCGCCCTCGCCGCCACGCCGGACACACCTTCGCTCGCCCGAGCCCGTCGGCTCCAGGCGCTCGGTGAGGTGACCGCGTTCACCGCGGATATGGACGAAGGGCTGCGCTCCGTGGAAGAGGCGATGGCCGTCTTCGCTGCCCTGGCTGACGAGGGGTCGGACGCGGATCGGACCGCCGCCCGGGACTGCTACGCCGGCGCGGCGGCGATCGTCGGCAGGATCTACGGACAGCAGTTGCGGTTCCGGGAGATGGTCGATCTCGCCGATCGCGTCTTGGGTGAGCTCGGGGACCGAGATGACACGGCCACGGCCCGGATGCTTCTCCTGCACGCTACCGGAGAAGAGATGACCTCCGACATGGCCCGCCAGCGGGAGCGGCCGAAGGTCGAGCGCGCCCTCGCGATCGCCAGGACCACAGGCGATCACCAGCTCGAACTCGACGCGCTCGACGCCCTCGCGGACGACCTGTCGGACTTCCAGACCCTTGAGCGGGTCGCGCGCGAGCGCGGGCGCTGGGACCTCGTCCTGAAGGCCGCCCGCGTCCAGGCCGGGCTGCAACTGCCCGATCACCCGGCCGAGGCTCGACGCGCGGCCGACCGGGTGACGCAGATCGCTCGGAGCCGCGGATCGACCGAGGCAGGGGTGTGGGCCGACTATCTGCGCGCGGAGGGTGCGCTGGTCGACGGCGATTGGGGCTCCGCAGCGGCGGCGGGACTCCAGGCGATCGAGGTTGGCGACCGCAACGCCTATCACCGAGCCGTGGTCCGCACCTGGGCGGTCGTGGTGCTGATCGCCGACGCGACCGGGCAGGTCGAACCGCTCGAGCGCGCCCACCGCTGGTACACGCAGCACGAGGACATCTTCCCCGACAGCCCGTTCGGGCGGTTGATCCGAGCCACCGCATCGATCACGTTCGAACGGGCGGGGCTGGGATCGGTGGGCCCGTCGTCCCCGGCCTGGTTGAACGATTCGATCGAGGAGGAGCGGGAGGAACTCCCGAGTTGGCTCGGCGGGGTCGAGACCATCGTCCGGAGCTGGCTCGAACGCGGCGAGACGGACGCAGCGCGCGAGTGGCTCCGGCGGTTCGACGCCGCGGGCGGACCTGACCCGGCGCGGCTCGGGATCTGCACCGGCCATCTCCTCGAGGCCTGGATCCGCATCGCCGACGCGGATGACGCCGAGGAGCCGGCCCGAGCAGCGCTCGACATCGCTCGAAGCATCCCCGCCCCCTGGTGGATCGCGAAGGCCGGGCGCGCCCTGGTGCGCATCGGACGCGCGACCGACGACGAACGCCGCGAGATCGAGGAGATCGGCGAGCGTCTCGGACTCGCAACCGACGCTTCGGGATCAGCTGCGTCGTCGTGCTAGCGATCCTCCGGTGGCGCAGCTGAACGTGACGAAGCTCACGGCCCTGCCGCGCTCCCCGTGCCAGGCTGACGCGGAGTATGCTGGCATACCATGAAGAGGACGACCGTGAAGCTGCCCGAGGATCTGGACGCGAAGCTCCGCGCGGAGGCGGATCGTCGCGGGATGACCGTGTCCGAGCTCACGCGCGAGGCGATCGAGACGCATCTGGGCGTCGGGCGGCGTCGCGTCATCCGAGGCGCCGGAGCGTTCCGAAGCGAGAAGGGAGACCTCTCGATCCGGGTCGACGAGATCTTCGGCGGGATCCTGGAAGAGAAGCGGCGAGAGGGGACGCTGTAGGTCTCGTCATCGACAGCGGCCCGCTCGTGGCCGCGATGGACAGCGGAGATCCGAGCCACGCTGCCTGCCTCCGACTCCTCGAGGGCCACCGCGGCCCGCTCTTCATCCCCGTGTTGGTCGTGACAGAGGTGACCTACCTACTGGCGCAACGAGCCGGTCATCAGGTTGAGCTCCGATTCCTCGCGGACCTGGTGCTCGGCACGTACGAGGCTTCGGGCCTTCAAGAGACCGACTGGGTGCGGATCGCCGAGCTCGTCGCCACGTATCGGGATCTTCGCCTTGGGACGGTTGACGCGTCAGTGGTCGCGCTCGCGGAGCGATTGAGGATCACGCAGATCGCGACGCTCGACCATCGGCATTTCTCGGTCGTCCGTCCGGCTCACGTCGAGGCGTTCGAACTCCTCCCGTAGGCGACCCTCGCGGCGACCGCGGAGTACCCTTCCGGCGGAGTCCAACAGGAGGCCGGATGACCTGCTCGGCATGCGGAACCGAGAACGAGACGTCGCGGAAGTTCTGCAAGGAATGCGGAACGCCGCTGGCGCTCGCCTGTCCTTCGTGCGGCGCCGCGAACTCCGGCGACAGCAAGTTCTGCGGTGAGTGTGGATCGGCGCTGACCGCGACCGCTCCCCCGTCGACCACGAGCCCCGTCGTGGCGCCGTCGACCGAACGCCGGCTGGTCTCCGTCCTCTTCGCCGACCTCGTCGGATTCACCACGCTCTCCGAGCATCGCGACGCCGAGGACGTTCGCGAGCTCCTCACGCGCTACTTCGATACGGCGCGCGCGACGATCGAGCGCCACGGCGGACTCGTCGAGAAGTTCATCGGCGACGCGGTGATGGCGGTGTGGGGCACGCCGGTCGCGCATGAGGACGATGCGGAGCGCGCGGTCCGAACCGCGCTCGAACTGGTCGACGGGGTCGCGGCACTCGGCGCGTCCGTCGGTATCGAGCTGCGAGCCCGCGCCGGCGTCCTGACCGGTGAGGCCGCAGCGATGCTCGGCGACACGTCGCAGGGCATGGTCACCGGCGACCTGGTGAACACGGCCTCACGGCTGCAATCGGCCGCCGAGCCGGGCACCGTCCTGGTCGGCGAGGCCACCCAACAGGCGGCCGCCAGGGCGATCGCGTTCGCGGAGGTGGGCTCGCTCACGTTGAAGGGGAAGGACGAGCCCGTCCCGGCATGGCGGGCGGTGAGGATCCTCGCCCAGCGAGGCGGCGCCGGACGGTCCGACGTCCTGGAGCCGCCGTTCGTCGGCAGGGCCGAGGAGCTCCGGCTGATCAAGGACCTGTTGCACGCCACCGAGCGCGAGCGCAAGGCGCGACTCATCTCGGTGATCGGGATCGGCGGGATCGGGAAGTCCCGGCTCGCCTGGGAGTTCCTGAAGTACATCGACGGCCTCACCGAAGACGTCTTCTGGCACCACGGGCGGAGCCCCGCATACGGGGAGGGCATCACGTTCTGGGCGCTCGGCGAGATGGTCCGGATGCGTGCCCGCATCGCCGAGGCCGACGATCGGGCGGAGTCGCGGCGCAAGCTCTCGGCCACCGTCGACGAGTACGTCAGCGACCCGGAAGAGCGCCGGTGGATCGAACCTCGGCTGGCACACCTGTTGGGCTTGGAAGAAGGGTCGCACGGCGAGCGCGACGAGCTCTTCTCCGCGTGGCGGACGTTCTTCGAGCGGATCACCGACCGCGGGCCGACCGTGATGGTGTTCGAGGACCTTCAGTGGGCCGATCCCGGGCTCCTGGACTTCATCGAGTCGATGCTCGAGTGGTCGAAGAGCCACCCGATCTTGATCGTGACGCTCGCGCGGCCGGAGTTGGCGGACAAGCGGCCCAACTGGGGCGCTGAGCTGCGCAGCTTCACCGCGATCCGGCTCGAGCCGCTGCCGGACGACGCGATGGCCGAACTGATCGAGGGGTTCGTGCATGGCCTCCCGCCCGAAGGCGTGGACAGGATCGTCGAGCGGGCGGAGGGCGTCCCGCTCTACGCCGTCGAGACCGTGCGGATGCTCGCCGACCGCGGCATCCTGATGGTCGGCGACGACACGTTCGAGCTGGTCGGCGACATCGGCACACTCGAGATCCCCGGGACGTTGCAGGCGCTGATCGCGGCCCGGCTGGATTCGCTCGCTCCGGAAGATCGGTCGCTCCTGCAGGACGCGTCCGTCCTGGGGAAGAGCTTCCCCGTCGAGGCGCTCGCCGCCATCGCCGGACATGATCGCGAGACGCTCGAGCCGACGGCTCCGCGATCTGGTCAAGAAGGAGTTCTTGGTCCAGGAGGGCGATCCGCGATCGCCCGAGCGCGGGCAGTACGCGTTCCTCCAGAGCCTGATCCGCGAGGTCGCCTACGGGACGTTGTCGAAGGCGGACCGCAGGGCCAAGCACCTGGCCACGGCCCATCACCTGGAATCGACGGGTGACGAAGAAGTCGCGGGTGTGGTGGCCGCCCACTACGTCGAGGCGTTCACCGCCACCCCCGAGGGTCCCGACGCCGAGGCGCTCGCCGCCCGCGCTCGCGATTGGCTGTCACAGGCCGCCGATCGAGCGCTCTCCCTGGGCTCGCCCGAGCAGGCGCTGACCTATGCGGAGCAGGCCCTGGCGATCACGCCGGAAGGCCGCGAGCGGGCAGACCTCCTCAAACAGGCGGGGGAGGCGGCCGCGGATACGGCGGACATCGAACGCGCGATCGCCTACCTCGACGAGGCGATCTCTCGGTTCCGCGAACTGGGGGACCCCTCCGCCGCCGCGATGGCGACGGCGAAGCTCACGGGACCGTTGAGGGGATCTGATCGGACCACGGAAGCCCTCGAGAGATCGGAGTCTGCCCTCGCCGACCTGGACGATGATGGGGACGAGCTGGCTCGCGCCGAACTCTGTGCCAGCATCGCCACTTGCCACTGGGCCGTCGGGGCCACAGAGCTGAGTCTGCAGTGGGCGGAGAAGGCGCTTGCGCTCGCGGAGAAGCTCGACCGTTCCGAACTGTTCAACGGCGCACTCGGCATGAGGGCCGCGGCGCTCTTCGCGCTCGGACGTCGACGGGAAGCCATCATGTTGATCGAGGGCATCCTGGCGTCCTCTCAGGAAGCCGGCAGTCACCGGGCCAGGGCGGAGGCGTTGATGTCGCTCGGCATCTTCCTCATCGAAGACGATCCCCAGGCGGCCATGCGCGCCCAACTTGAGTCCGTCGAGGCCGCGAGGAAGGCCGGCAGCCGACCGATCGAAGCCATCGCGCTCGCGAACGCAGCCGAGTTCGCGGTCGACAGTGGGAGATGGGTCGAGGCCGACGCTACGCTGGCAGCGCTCGACGGGATGGAGCTCAGCGGCGGGTTCCTCGCCGACGGAGTGTCGCTGAGCATCGCGATCCTGGCGGCGTACCGGGGGGACTTCGCGAGCGCGGACAAACATCTCGAGGAGACGGCCTCGGCGAAGACGACGGACTACCTCGCGTCGCGCACGTGGTACTTGCGTACCCGTTCGCTCGTGGAGCTGCTCCGTGGGAACCTCGAGCTCGCCTTCGAACACGGCATGGAGGCCGTGCACGCGGACCCCGCAGGGATGAACACTCCCAACTCCGTGTGGGACGCGGCGCGGGCCGCGATCTGGATGCGTGACGCCGCCAAAGTGCAGGAGACGTTGAACGCGACGGCGCCCTTGCGAGGCCGGTGGGCGGCGGGAGTGAAGACCACGTTGCGGGCCGGGCTCGCCGCCCTGGAGGGGCGGGGCGAGGACGCTGCGTCCGGGTACCGAGAGGCGTTCGACGCCTGGGCTTCGATGGACATGCCGATCGACTATGCGTTCACGGCGATCGACGCACTCACGTTGCTCCCGGGCGACCCGGCGACGATCGAGGCGACCGATCGGGCACGCACGATCCTTACCGAGCTGGGCGCGCAGCCGCTGTTGGAACGCCTGGCGATGGCCGAACAGCCGGCCTCGGCCGAGACCTCGTAAGCGCGAGCACAGCCTGCCCCGCGTGCACTATCCTGCGCGTCATGGTTCGCTTCCTGGTTCGCACGTTGGTCATGGTCCTCGCGAACGCCGTTGGTCTGGCCGTCGCCGCGATCGTCCTGACCGGCATGAAGATCGATGCGACGTCGTTCATCGAAGCGATCGTCATCTTCACCGTCGCGTTCGCGTTGATGACCCCGTTCATGGCGAATCAGCTGCGCAAGCGCCAATCCTCGGCCCTCGGCGGCGTCGCCCTGATCGCCACGCTTATCGCGTTGATCATCACCGACCTCATCTCCGATGGCCTCACGATCGACGGCATCGGGACGTGGATCGCGGCCACGGTGATCGTCTGGGTCGCGTCGCTCCTGGCGGCGTTCATCCTTCCGTACCTCGGGCTGAAGAAGTACCTCGAGGACAAGCCGAAGTAATCCTTCACGCCTCCCGGATGTGGAACCGGGAGCCGGCGAGCGCGTCGCTCACCCGTTCGAGTTGCTCGGCGATCCCATCCAGCCTCGGCCCGACGCCGTCGAGCGAGCCACCCTTCGCCAACTCCTCGAGCTGACGGCTCGACACCGCGAGGTGCGTCGCGCCGAACGTCGCCGCGTTCGACGTGAGGGTATGGAGCGCGCGCCGAACTTCATCGGCGTCTCCTGACGCCACACCCGCCCGAGCCGACTCGACCAACGCCGGGGCGTCGGCGACGAACTGATCGATCAGGCCGGAGACGAACGCCTTGTCGCTCCCCATGCTGTCCAGGAGCCGCTGCACGACCCGTTCATCGAACACGGCCTGCGCGGGCGCCTCGTGCTCCCCCCGCCGCGGTGCCCGCTCGAGCGCCCGCACCAGGTCCTCGATCCGGATCGGCTTCACGACGTAGTCGTTCATGCCGGCCGCCAGGAACCGCTCGCGGTCGCCCTGCATCGCCTCCGCCGTCATCGCGACGATCCACGGACGCTCGTCGGGCCCGTACCGCTCCAGGATCTGGCGCGTCGTTTCGACGCCGTCCATCTCCGGCATCTGCACGTCGCTCAGCAACAGGTCGTACGGCTGACGCTCGAGCGCCTCGAGCGCCTCGATGCCGTTCCCCGCGACGTCGGCGCGATAACCGAGCTTCTCCAGCATCCGCAGCGCCAGCGTCTGGTTCACGGCGTTGTCCTCGGCCAGCAAGATGCGGAGCGGGTGCTTCACCCCGAGGTCCGGATCGATCGCGTTCGACATCGCGTCCTCCGCTCGGTCGGTCGCCTCGACACCCAGTACCGACGCCAAGGCCGCTTGCAGCGGGGAGGCCTTGATCGGCTTCGTCACGAACGCACCGACCCCCGCGGTCTCCCACCGGGGATCGGCCTCGATCTCGCGACGCCCGACGGACGACGCGATGACGACGGGAACGTCGGGCGTCCGCGCATGCAGGCGGGCCGCCACGTCCAGCCCGTCCGGTCCCCGGCATCAGCATGTCGAGCACCGCGACGTCCACCGTTCCGTCCCCGAGCGTCGCCAGCGCCTCGTCGCCGCCCGAGGCCTCGACCACGTCCATCCCCCATGCGCCGAGCAGCGCGGTCATGAGCCGGCGGTTCGTCGCGTTGTCGTCCACGACCAGCGCGCGGCGGCCGGAGAACGATCCGTCCCGGCGGAGGGCGGTCGGCGTCATGTCCGTGGCCCCGGCCTCGAACGTCAGGTGGAACGTGCTGCCCTCGCCCGGCACGCCGGTGCTCTCGACCCACACGGTGCCGTCCATCAGCTCCGCGAGCCGCCGGCTGATCGCCAGGCCCAGACCGGTCCCACCGAAGCGTCGGCTCGTCGAAACGTCGGCCTGGCTGAACGAGCGGAACAGCCGATCGATCCGATCCGGCGGGATCCCGATCCCGGTGTCGCGGACCGTCACCTCGAACCCGACCCTCCCGGCGTCGGCGGCCGGCGCGGACGACACCGTCACCGCGACCTCACCGTGTTCCGTGAACTTCACCGCGTTGTTCAGCAGGTTCAGCAGGATCTGGCGCAGACGGCTGACGTCGCCCACCGCCACCTCCGCCGTGCCGGGCTCCATCCAGTACGCGACCTCGATGCCCTTCTTCGCCGCGGTCGGACCGATCAGCTCGACGGCCGACTCGATGCAGCCGCGGACGTCGAACGGCGTCTCCTCCAGATCCAACTTGCCGGCCTCGATCTTCGAGAAGTCCAGGATGTCGTTGATGATCGCCAGCAACGCCTCGCCGCTGGACGTGACCGTCGTCGCGTACTCGCGCTGCTCGTCGTTCAGGTCCGTTCCCAACAACAGGCCGCTCATGCCGATGATCGCGTTCATCGGGGTGCGGATCTCGTGGCTCATCGTCGCGAGGAACGCGCTCTTCGCTTCGTTCGCCGCGTCGGCGCTGCGCCGCGCCTCCTGCAGCTCGGTCACGTCGTGGTAGATCGCGTAGTACCCCTGGTGATCGCCGTCGACCACGAGCGGCACGATGTCGATCTCGACCTCGACGAACTTCCCGTCGGCCCGCATCCGGCGGGTCAGCCGGTGCGCGCGGCCGTGTTCCATGGACTCGCGGATGATCTCCTGACCCTCGTCGGCGTAGTCGGATGACTTGATCACCAGCGAGTCGATCGTGCGGCCCATCGCGTCCTGTGCCGAGTAGCCGAACAGGCGCTCGGCCGCCGGGTTCCAGCCGGACACGATCTCGTCGCGATCCATCGTGACGACCGCGACCGGGCTGATGTCGACGAGCGACTCGAAGTACTGCTTCTGCCGGCCGATCTCCTGGAACAGACGCGCGGTCTCGATCGCGATCGCCGCTTGCTGCGAGAGACCGACGAGGAAGTTGAGATCCTCGTCGGTGAAGAGGTCTGACGGAGGCGGACCGCCAGACGGTCATCATCCCGATGACGCGCCCACGAGCCAGGAGCGGTGCGGCCATCAGGCGTTCCTCGTCGACGTCCTCCGAACCCGGGATCGGCACTCGCCCGCGGATCGCCGGCCATATCGTTCACGATCTCGGCCGCGCCCCGGCTCGCCAGGTCGCCGATCACCCCCTCGCCGATGCGGATCGCGTCCGCCATGAGGAAGTCGGCGACGTCGACCGATCGCGACCAGAGGGAGGTACCGGTCAGCGCCCGGTCCTTCCTCTAGGAAGACCGCGCTCGTGTCGGCGCGCAGGAGATCCTTCGCCCGTTCGCCGATCCGTCGGATCACCGCGTCCAGGTCGAGCAGACCACCCACCTCACGGCCCAGCTCGGCGAGCGCCGCCATCTCGCTCCCGCGGCGCTGCGCCTCGTCGAAGCAGGCGAACGTTCTCGAGCGCGACGCTCAGGCTCGCGGCGAGCGTGTTCAGGAGGCGGGCGTCGGCCTCGGTGAACGCGTGCTCACGGTCGAGGTTCTGGAGCGAGATCCGGCCCGTGGCTTCCCCGCCCACGACGAGCGGAACGAACAACAGTGACTGCGGCGCCTCGCCGGAGCCGACCACCTGGCCCCCGCCGTACTCGCCGATCCGCTCCTGCCAGCGGTCGTTGATCATCACGGTCTCGCGGGTCTCGATCACGTAGCGGGTCAGGCTGCGCTCCGCTCGCAGGTCGAAGACCTCGTCCGGATAGTGGACGCCGCGCTCGATCGAATAGGGGAAATGCAGGAGGCCCGTGGCTCGGTCGAGGATGCCGATGTCGACGACCTGTGCATCGAAGATCTCCTGGATACGATCGCCAACGAAATCGTAGGCCGCCTGAAGCCCGAGGTTCCCCGCAAGCTCCCGCTGGACGTCGTTCACGAGCGCGAGTTCGGCGCTGCGTTGGCGGGTCTCCTCGAACAGCCGCGCGTTCTCGAGCGCGACGGTCAGGCTGCCGGCGAGCGTGGTCAACAATCGGACGTCGTCGTCGCTGAAGGCATGCTCACGGTCGAGGTTCTGGAGCGAGATCACGCCGACCCCGCGATCGCCGACGAGCAGCGGCACGAACACCGTCGACTTGGGGGGCTCCCCCACGAGGACGGTGGGCTGACCGATCGCCGCGGATGCGGCTTCGATGTCCTCATTGATCACGACGGGCTCGCGCGTCTCGAGCGCGATCTTCCGGAACCCCATCACTTCCATCGGGTCATGCTCGAACCGTACGCCCCGCTCGATCGTGTACGGGAAGGCCATCTGCCCCGAGTCCGCGTCCACGACGCCGATGTCGACCACCTGCGCGTCGAAGATCTCCTGGATGCGGTCGCCCATCACGTCGAACATCGCCTGCATCTCGAGCCGTTCGGCCAGGCCTCGGCGGACGTCGTTGATCAACGCGAGCTCGCTGTTGCGCTGCCGGATCTCCTCGAACAACCGGGCGTTCTCGAGCGCCACGCTCAGGCTCCCGGCGAGCGTGGTCAGCAGGCGCACGTCAGCGTCGCTGAACGCGTGCTCGCGGTCCAGGTTCTGCAGCGAGATCACACCGATCCCGCGGTCGCCGATGACCAGCGGGACGAACAGGCAGGACTTCGTCGGTTCACCGCTGAGCACGTAGGGTTGTCCCACCTGTTCCGCAACCGTCTCGATGTCTTCGTTGATCACGTACGGCTCGCGTGTCTCGAGCGCGATCCTGCGGAACCCGATCACCCCCAGCGCTTCGTCGGGGAACCGCACGCCCCGCTCGATCGTGTACGGGAAATGGAACTCCTCACCGGCGGGGTCGAGGATGCCGATGTCGACGACCTGGGCGTCGAAGATCTCCTGGATCCGGCCTCCGACCAGGTCGTACATCGCCTGCATCTCGAGCCGTTCGGCGAGCCCTCGCTGGACATCGTTCACCAGCGCGAGCTCGGCGCTGCGCTGTCGCGTCTCGTTCAACAGGCGGGTGCGTTCGAGCGCCGTCGCGATGTGTTCTCCGACGACCGCCAGGATCCCCAGGTCGGCCTCGGTGAGGCGCTTGACCGCTGTGTACGTCTGCACCACCAGGACCCCGAGGGTCCGCCCGTCCGACTTCAGTGGGACGCCCAGCCACGTCTGGCCGGACGGACCGAGGAGCTCCAACTCGCCCGCGGCCTGCAACCTCACGAAGGCCCGCTCATCCAGGAGCAACGGCTCTCCCGCACGGAGGAGGTAGGCGGTCGTCCCCCGCGCGTTCCCGACACCGAACGGCTCCCACACGTTCGGGTCGGGGATGTCGGGGTCGACCTCATCCACGAAGTACGGGAAGTTGATCATCTGACGTTCGTCGTCGTAGAGCGCGATGTAGAAGTTGCTGGCGTCCATCAGCTCGCCGACGATGCCGTGCATCGCCGCGTAGAACTCCTGCATGTCCGTGACGGTGCTCGCCGCCTGCGCGATCCGGTACAGGGCGGCGTCGACGTGCGCTTGGGCTTCGAGCTCGTGGACGCGACGCTTCAGGCCCTTGTCGTCGCCGGCCTTCGCCTTCTTCTTCTTGTCGCCCATCAGCTCGCCGCCGGTTCGTCGAGGCCCCAGACCTTGATCCGGGAGCGGCGTCCGCGGATCTCGAACTCGTCGACGAAGACGAGACCGTCGGTCGTTCCCAAGCGAGGTGTACGTCCCCTCGGCGAGCAGCACCGTGTGCGGCACCTGCTTCGTGAGTCCTTCGATCCGGGAGGCGGTGTTCACGGTGTCGCCGATCACCGCGTAGTCCATGCGTCGCTCGGAGCCGACGCTGCCGGACATGACCGGGCCTGAGTTGAGGCCGATCCCCATCCGGAAGCCGTCACCGATCCCGGACGTCTCGAGCCAACCATTGAACTCGGCGAGCCGATCGGTGGCCATCGAGCGGGCCGCCGCCACGGCCTGGTCGGCGTGATCGTCGGTCGGCACCGGCGCGCCGAACGCGGCCATCACCCCGTCGCCCATGTAGTCGACGATCGTGCCGCCGTGATCGAGGATCGCGTCGGTCATGAGTCCGAGGTATCGGTTGAGCACCTCGATCACCTGATCCGCGGGCCGGGCTTCCGCGAACGGCGTGAAGCCCCGGAGGTCGGCGAAGAGCACGGTGCCGGTGAGCGACTCCGCCGGGATCGTGGTGTCGCCGTCCGTGCGATCGAGCAACGCGCTCGCGACCGATTCCGGCAGGAACCGCGCGAACACGCTGTGCACCCGCTCGCGATCCAGATCGTGCAGCCGCTTGCGGTTCAGTCCGGCGTTCACCCGCGCCTGGAGGATCACGGCATCGAAGGGCTTGGGCAAGAAGTCCTCGGCGCCCATCTCGATGCATCGCACGATGCTCTCGGTGTCATCGACGCCGCTGATCACGATCACCGGCAGGTGGCGGAGCGCGTCGTCCGCCTTGATGCGCTCCAGCACCTCGATGCCGTCCATGCCCGGCATCACGAGGTCCAGCAGCACGACATCGGGAGCATCCTCGGCGAGCATCGCGAGCGCCGTGGCGCCGTCGGCCGCAGATGACGTCTGATGCCCTTGGCGCTCGAGGGTGGCGGTGAGCAGGCGACGGTTCAGCGGGTCGTCGTCGATCACCAAGATGCTGCCCACGTGAGCCCCGGCCTCCTCAGGTCAGCGGGAGTCTTTCACGCACGGAGCATGGTCCACAACGGCCGGATCAGGTCGACGCCACGGTCGGCAAGGATCCGAGCGAGCACCATCCCAACCGCCATCCAGCCCTAGGATGGGCTTCCATGGCCGAGCTTCCCGACGGCGTCGTCACGTTCGTCTTCACCGATGTGGAAGGCAGCACACGCATGTGGGAAGAAGCGCCTGAACTGATGTCGCGGGCGCTCGAACAGCACGACGAGATCATCGAAACGGCGGTCGAGGCTCACGATGGGGTCTGCGTGAAGCCGAGGGGAGAGGGTGACAGCCGGTTCATCGTCTTCGGCGACCCGGGCGACGCGCTTCGCGCGGTCGCAGAGTTCCAAACCCTTCTCGCCGCCACCGACTGGGCGACGGCCCAACCGATACGGGTCAGGGTGGCGCTCCACACCGGCAGCGCTGAACTGCGTCAAGGCGACTACTTCGGATCTGCCGTCAACCGGGCCGCACGGCTGCGGGCGATCGCCCACGGCGGGCAGACCATCTTGTCGCGGTCGACCTGGGAGTTGGTCCACGATCGGGTCCCCGATGGCGTTTCGCTGCGCGATATGGGGGAGCACGGCCTCAAGGACCTCACGCTTCCTGAACACGTGTATCAGGTCGATCTCGTTGGACATCCGGAGGACTTCCCTCCGCTGGCATCGCTCGGGGCCGTCCCCAACAACCTCCCCATCCAGTTGACCGAGCTCATCGGGAGACAGACGGAGCTCGCGGAGGCGAAACGTCTCTTCGCCGGAACCCGGTTGATGACGATCCTGGCGCCGGGTGGGACCGGCAAGACACGGCTCGCGATCCAGGTCGCAGCCGAGCTCACGGCCGACTTCCCGGACGGCGTGTTCTTCATCGGCCTCGCCGACATCCGATCCAGCGAGGAGATCGTCCAGACGGTCGTCGAGTCGCTCGGCCTCGCCCTCTCTTCGGACGAGAGCATGGAAGTGCAGCTGCTCACGTACCTGAGCAACAAGTGCCAGCTGCTCGTCTTCGACAACTTCGAACATCTCATCGACGGCGCGTCGATCGTCACGGCTATCCTCCACGCCGCATCGAAGGTCAAGGTGCTCGTCACATCGCGCACGAAGTTGAACGTGACGGGAGAGACGACCTTCACCTTGGCCGGCCTCGGGACACCTGGGGGTCGCGGGAGGAGGCGTTCCAGACGAGCGGCGTTCAGCTGTTCGTCGACGCGGCGACACGGGCCCGTCGCGGGTTCGCGCTCGAAGCTGAGGACCTCGACGCCGTCGAAGAGATCCTCCGCCTGACCGCCGGCTTGCCCCTCGGGATCCTGCTCGCTGCGGCGTGGACCGACATGTTGCCGGTCACGGAGATCGCGGCCGAGATCGGCAAGAACCTCGACTTCCTCGAGACGGAGATGGGCGATGTTCCCGACCGCCACCGCAGCCTGCGAGCGGTGTTCGACTACTCGTTGGCGCTGCTTGAGCCCGGACGAGCGAACGACCTTCCTGGCGCTGTCGGTCTTCCGAGGGGGCTTCACCCGCGATGCGGCCCAGGCGATCGCGGGAGCGTCGTTGCGTGGCCTGTCCCTCTTGGCCAACAAGTCGCTCGTGACACCGAGTCCGGAGACGGCACGCTATTCGGTTCATGAGCTGCTCCGCCAATACGGCGAGGTCGAGCTACGACTCGATGCGGAGGTCTCGGCGCAGGTCGACGACGCGCATGCAGCCTTCTACGCCGCGAGCATGGTCGAGAGCCTCGCCCTGTTCGTCGTCGGCGACCAGCCGCGCGCGCTGGGCATGATCGAGAACGACATCGACAACGTTCGCTCGGCCTGGCGCCACTACCTCGGTGCAGGCGAAGCGGCGCGTGCTCGGCCGTTCGTCGAAGGGCTGCTCTATCTCTACGAAACCCGCGGTTGGTATCCAGCGGGGATGGCCCTCTTCGGTGAAGTGCTCGACGCGCTCGACGAGGCGTCCGAGCAGGTCGATGTGGTGAGGCTGCGAGCCCTCGCCGATTCCGCCCGATGCTATTTCCTGTCGCTCATGGGCCAGCCGGACGTCGGTGAGGCAGCGGCCGGGATCGCCAACGAGATCCTGCGCGGTTCCCCGGACCTCGTCGGATACATGACGGTCGCGCAGTGTTGGGCGATCTCGCTCGCCTACCTGGGCCGGATGGAGGACATGGCTGCGTGTATGGACGCGGCGATGGAGGTGGCGGACGCCGCGCGCCAGCCGTTCTGGTCCGCAGGGATGCGGAACTGGCGCTCGTTCTGCGCCGTCATGTCGGGCGACATCGCGACCGCGGAGGAACGCCTCCCCGAGGCATCCGCCGTGTTCGAGCCGATGGGCGAGCACTACTTCATGTGTTGGAACCTGTGGCTCCAGGCGATGATCGCGACCCAGCAGGGTCGCTCGCAAGATGCCATCGACCTCCACACGCGTCAGGTCGAAACCTGCCGCGACATCGGCTACATGCGCGGAACGATGGTCGCGCTCGAGGGCCTCGGCGAGGCCAACATCGCCGCGGGCAGTCTCGAAGCAGCCGAGGATGCGTTCGTCGAGGGCATGGCCACGGCCGACAAGATGGGCATGGTCCGGGACATGCTCGGGTTGATGGCCAAGATCGCCAAGGTCCGTGCGTCCTTGGGCCGCCCAGCGGAGGCGGTCGAGATCCTGGCAACGGTCCTCGCCGAACCCATGAGCGCCCAGCAACCGCTCACGGCCAACACACCGATCAAGGATGTGGCCGCCGAAGCGCTTGACCGCATCCGCGAGACGATCGAGCCCGAGGAGTACTCGGATGCGCTCGCCAAAGGAACCTCGACCCCGTTCGACGTCGCGGCCAAGCAACTCATGACCCGGCGGAGCATCCCGGCCTAACTCGGCCGGTCAGTCTTCGCGCAGCTCGGCGATCGCCTTGTCGATGCGGCGCTGTCGCGTCTCCGGCGTCTTGGCTCCCTCGATCGACACCACGTACGCGTTCTTGCGACTGAAGGACAACGCCTCGAAGGCAGCCTTCGCGGACGGCACACGCTTGAGCGCGGCCGCCAGATCCTTCGGGACGGTGACCTCGCGTGGCGCGGTGTCGAGCTCGATCCGGACGTCTACCTGGTCGCCGGCAGCGACGCCGGCGGCCTCGCGGTTCTCGGCGCTGAGCGGCAGCATGAACACGCCGTCCATCGAGGCGATCGTGCTGCGATACGTGTGCTTGCCGATCGTGACGCGAACCGCGGGACGCTTGCCCGACCCGAGGCTCTCGACGACCTCGTCGGGGACCCGGATCCCGGTCGCGGTCTTGCCTCCCAACAGCACGGTGGCGCGGAACTTCAACGGACCTCCTCGGGACGATCCCGGTCGGATGGGTGCGCGTGAGCCTACTGTCGTCTGATGGATGCCGTCCTCCACGTCGACATGGACGAGTTCATCGCGGCGGTCGAGATCCTCCGCCGGCCCGAGCTCCGCGAGCTGCCCGTCGTGGTCGGCGGTGACGGCGATCCCACGAAACGCGGCGTCGTCTCGACCGCGAACTACGTGGCGCGGAGGTTCGGCATCGGCTCGGGGATGCCGCTGCGGACCGCGTACAAGCGCAACCCGGACGCGGTGTTCTTGCCCGTGGACCGGGCCGCGTACGACGAGGCGTCGGCGCGCGTGATGGACGTGCTCCGGTCGTTCCCGGCCGTCGTCGAGGTGTGGGGTTGGGACGAGGCGTTCATGGGGACCGAGGCCGACGATCCCGAGGCGTTCGCCCGCAACGTCCAGGCCGCGGTGTTGGAGCGGACCGACCTCTGGTGCTCGATCGGGATCGGCGACACGAAGCTCCGCGCGAAGCTCGGGAGCGGGTTCGCCAAACCGCGCGGCGTCTTCCGACTGACGCGCGAGAACTGGGACGAGGTCATGGGTACGCGTCCCACCGACGCGCTGTGGGGCATCGGCACGAAGACGGCGCGCAGGTTGGCGGAGCTCGGGATCGCAACCGTCGCCGAGCTGGCGGCAACCGACGACGACGCGCTCGCTTCAGCGTTCGGGCCGAAGACGGGGCCGTGGCTCCACGAGCTCGGACGCGGCGAGGGCAGCGCCACCGTGAGCGCCGAGCCGTGGGTACCCAAAGGGGTGAGCCGGGAGCGTACGTTCCAGCAGGATCTGGACGACGTAGAGGAGATCCGCCACGAGCTCGGCCGGCTGACCGCCGAGCTGATGGATGACATCCGCAAGGACGGGCGCGCCGTGATCCGAGTGACCGTGAAGGTACGGTTCACTCCGTTCTTCACGCAGCAGAAGGCCGTGAAGCTCGCCGGGCCCACCACGGATGCCGAAGAGATCGAGGCGGGAGCCATGACCGCGCTCGAGCGGTTCGAGCTCGATCGGAACGTGCGACTGCTCGGCGTGAAGGTCGACTTCGACGAGGGCTAGGGGCTCGGATGGGTAGCTACGTGCTGGGGTTCCAGGAGATCGACGGGACGCAGGTTGCGGTCGTTGGCGGCAAGGCCGCGAGCCTGGGGGAGCTTTCGCGGATCGAAGGCATCCGCGTGCCGGCTGGCTTCTGCGTGACGACGGACGCCTTCCGGCGGATCATGGCGGATGCGCCATCGATCGACGAACCGCTCGATCGCCTGTCGCGGCTGAACCCGGACGACCGGGACGCGATCAGCACGCTCGGCGCGGAGATCCGCCGGACCATCGAAGGGATCGCGATCCCCGACGATCTGGCGGAGGCGATCGCCCGCGCGCTCGCCCGGCTCGGCGAGCACGACGCGTACGCCGTCCGATCCAGCGCGACGGCCGAGGACCTGCCGACGGCCTCCTTCGCCGGCCAGCAGGACACCTACCTGAACATCGTGGGACCGGCGGCGATCCTCCAGCACGTCAGCCGGTGCTGGGCGTCGCTGTTCACCGAGCGCGCCGTGACCTACCGCCTACGGAACGGCTTCGATCACCGGAAGGTCCACATGGCCGTGGTCGTACAACAGATGGTCTTCCCGCATGCGGCCGGCGTCCTGTTCACGGCCGACCCCGTCACGGGCAACCGGAAGGTCGTCTCCGTGGAGGCCAGCTTCGGCCTCGGCGAGGCCCTGGTCTCCGGCCTGGTGAACCCGGACGCCTACACGGTGCGGGACGGCGAGGTCGTCGCCAAGACGGTCGCCACCGAGCAGCCGGCGCTGACGGATGCGCAGGCCGTGCGACTCGCGCAGCTGGGACGGCGGATCGAAGCGCACTTCGGCCGACCCCAAGACATCGAATGGTGCCTGGTCGACGATGACTTCCAGTTCGTCCAGAGCCGGGCGATCACCACGCTGTTCCCCATCCCCGCGGCCGACGATGGAGAGAACCACGTCTACCTCTCCGTCGGTCATCAGCAGATGATGACCGACGCCATGAAGCCCTTGGGGCTCTCGTTCTGGCAACTGACGACCCCTCGGCCCATGGCCGAGGCCGGCGGGCGACCGTTCGTCGACGTCACGCAGATCCTGGCCTCCCCCGCGAGCCGCGCCAGCCTCCTCGAGCTCATGGGGAAGTCCGATCCGCTGATGACGGACGCGGTGCAGACCATCCTCGAACGCGACGGCTTCATCCATTCGCACCCGGATGAGGGTCCCGCCTGGACGCCACCCGGCAGCGGGTCAGCGCCGATCGAGACCGATCCGGCCATCGTCACCGAGCTCATCGCGCACAGCCAGGCTTCCATCGCCGCGTTGAAGCACGACATCCAGACGTTGTCCGGATCGGCCCTGCTCGACTTCATCCTTGGCGACATCCCGGAGATGAAACGGGTCCTGTTCGATCCACAGAGCCATCAGGTGTTCATGTCGGCGATGGAGGCCACGTGGTGGCTCAACGAGCAGCTGGAGGCGTGGCTGGGAGAGAAGAACGCGGCCGACACGCTCACGCAGTCCGTCCCCCACAACGTCACCTCAGAGATGGGCCTGGCGCTCCTGGACGTCGCGGACGTGATCCGCCCGCATCCGGAGGTCGTGGCGTTCCTGCAAGGCGTCAAGGATGAGGGCTTCATGGACGAGCTGGCCGAGATCGCCGGCGGGCGGGAGGCGCGGGACGCCATCGCGGCCTGGCTCGACACGTACGGCATGCGCTGCGTCGGCGAGATCGACATCACGAGGCCGCGTTGGAGCGAACGCCCCACCACGCTCGTGCCCGTGATCCTCGGCAACATCAAGAACTTCGAGCCGGGCGTCGGGGAGCGCCGGTTCGAGCAGGGGCTGCAGGAAGCGCAGAGTAAGGAACAGGACGTACTGGAGCGCCTTCGAGCCTTGCCGGACGGAGAGCAGAAGGCGACCGAGGCGAAACGGAAGATCGACCGCGTCCGAACGTTCATCGGGTACCGGGAGTATCCGAAGTACGGCATGATCAGCCGCTACTTCGTCTACAAGCAGGCGTTGCTGCAAGAGGCCGAGCGCCTCGTGCACGCCGACGTTCTTCGTGAGAAGGAAGACATCTTCTTCCTCACGTTCGAGGAGCTCCGCGACGTCGTGCGCGAGAACCGAGCGGATGACCAGCTCATCTCCCAGCGAAAGGACGCGTTCCGGTCGTACGAAGCGCTCACGCCACCCCGGGTGCTCACATCCGATGGCGAGGCCGTCGCCGGGGTGTACCGACGCGATGACGTGCCGGCCGGTGCGCTGATCGGCCTGCCGGTTTCCGCCGGGACCATCGAGGGGCGGGCCCGCGTCATCCTGGACATGGCGGAGGCCGATCTCGAAGCGGGCGACATCCTGGTCACGACCTACACGGACCCAAGCTGGACGCCCCTGTTCGTCGCGATCACGGGCCTGGTGACGGAGGTGGGAGGCCTGATGACCCATGGCGCGGTGATCGCGCGGGAGTACGGCTTGCCGGCCGTCGTGGGCGTGGAGCATGCCACCGAGCTGATCCGAGATGGGCAACGGATCCGCGTGCATGGAACGGACGGGTACGTCGAGATCCTGTCCTAGGTGCGCCCGGACGCGGCGAAGTGCGCGGGTGTCGTCCCCACGTGTCGCTTGAAGTGCCGGGTGAGGTGCGCCTGGTCGTGGAACCCGACGCTCGCAGCGACGTCGGCGACGGGCCGGCCGTCCAGGAGCCCCCGGCGCGCGGCGTCGATCCGCCGACCGAGCAGGTAGCGATGCGGCGCGATCCCGAACGCGCGCGTGAAGCACCGCACGAGGTGCGCCGGTGAGACGTGCAGGATCTCGCTCGCGTCGCGGAGCGTGAACGGTTCGAACCGCCGCTCGTCCAAGAGGTCGCGCAGGTCGCGCGCGATCTGCGCGTCGGGCCGTTCCGGTCGCGCGTCCGGCGCCTCCCCCAGGTGATCCTTCAACCGTCTGGCGGCCACGGCGAACAGCGACTCGGCCGCGAACGCGTCGTCCGGATGTTCGAGCGCGCGGTGCACCCGGTCGAGCTGCCCCACGGTGACGGGGTCCTCGATGTCGGGCGCGTCGACCGCCCGCCCGATCAGGCGCTCGTCGAGCACGTCGGTCCCCACGTACAGGACCCGCTTGCGGAACCCGGCGCCCGTCGCCGGCCGACCGTCGTGCACGACATGCGGCGGCAGGAAGGTGACGCGTGAGCCGGCGACGCCCCGGTGCTTCTCGTCGAGGTCGTACCGGATAGCGCCCTGATCGACCAGGAACACGGTCCACGTGTCATGCGTGTGACGCGGATACGCGTGCTCGATGAACCGCGCGTGGAACACCTCGTGGATGCCCGGCACCGCCGGCTTCCAGGCTCGGACCCACTCCTGCCCTGCGGTCACGATGCGTCGATCGTACAAGACCCCTCAGCCACGACCGGCTGGAATCGTGCCCGTGAAGGAACTCGCAGGCTTCCTCGCGTTCGCGTTCGTCGGCACGGTCTCCCCCGGCCCGAACAACGCCGTGCTCTGGGCATCCGGACTGCGACTTCGGGTTCCGACGGACCGTGCCGCACGTCCTGGGAACCGCGGTCGGGATGGGCGCGCTCACGATCGCCATCGCGGCCGGGATCGGCGCGTTGCTGGCAGCTGTGCCGGGTGCCGAGGTCGTCCTCAAGCTCGCCGGCTCGATCTACCTGCTGTACATCGCGTACCTGGTGCTGCAAGGAGGGTCGGTGACGCGGAAGGAGGTCGCGTCGCCGCTCACCGTGTGGCAGGGCATCTGGTTCCAGTTCCTGAACCCGAAGGCTTGGGTGTTCACGGTCGCGGCGGTGGCGACGTTCCTGCCGGAGGGTCTGCCCCGAGTCCTGGCGATCGCACTCGCTGACCGGTGTGTTGATGGTCGTCGTGGTCGGGTCGTCGTCCATCTGGGCGGGCGGCGGTGTCGCGCTCGGCCGAGGTCCTGGATGACGAGCGATCGAGGCGAGGTGTGAGCATCACGCTCGCGGTGCTGCTTGTGGCATCGGTCGCTCTAATTTGGGTGTAGTCGCGCATAAGCGATCGCGGCAACCCGAGCCGATTGCCCACGTTTGGACGAGTGTCGTCAGCTTGATCGGGGCCACCCGATGCCGCTAGGTTCGCCCAAATGGCGAGAACCGCGTGGGCCTGGGCCGGATCTGTTCGGGAGTTCCTCGGGTCGACTGCGAGTGAGCTCGTCGAATCGCTTAGCCAATTCCACGTGGGCTCCATGGGGATGCCCGCAGCCGGCTCGCAGGTTACAGCGTGGATCGACGAGGTCAACGTTCTTCAGGACGCCCTGGGCCAAGCAAGCATTACGGCACCGGAAGCCAACGAGTGGTCAATTGTTCTCGAGTATGAGCTGCCCATGGAAGGGGGGCGTCGACCAGATGCCGTCCTGCTCCTTGGTGGATCAATAGCTGTCCTGGAGTTCAAGACTGGATCCAAAGCTTCGCCTGGTCAGGTCGATCAAGTCGTCGCCTATGCGCGAGACCTGAGCGACTATCACGGCGCGAGTCACGGGCGCCATGTGACTCCAATGCTTGTTCTGACGGGAAGTGAAATCGCCATCGACTTTGAGCCAGCAGTGATCACTGGCCCGCGCGAACTCTCGCACTACCTCATTGTGACTGCTTCTCCGGGGATGATTGATGTTGCCCATTGGCTATCTTCGCCCTACGAGCCACTTCCCACGCTGGTGGCCGCCGCGCGGCGCATCTTCCGCGAAGAAAGCCTCCCGCACGTCCGATCGGCGCTCAGCAGCGGCATACCGAAGACTCTAGAGTCCGTCGGTGAGGTCATCCGCCAGACTCAGCATGATCGGCACTGTGCCCTGGTTCTCATCGCGGGGGTCCCAGGCTCCGGCAAGACACTCGTCGGACTCAGACTTGTCTACGAGCTCTCGGACCTTCAAGGGCGCGCCATCTTCCTATCGGGAAACGGACCTCTCGTTCAGGTGCTACAGGACGCCCTCAAGAGCAAAGTATTCGTCAGAGATCTCCACGCATTCATCAAGACGTACGGATTCGGCGAGAGGGCTCCGAACGAGCACGTCGTCGTCTTCGACGAGGCTCAGCGTGCCTGGGACGCAGGCTTCATGAAGGAGAAGCGGAACATCGAGCGGTCGGAGCCAGAACTGTTGACCTCCGTTGCCGAGCAGCTTTCCGAGTGGGGTGTGCTCGTCGGTCTCGTTGGGCAAGGACAAGAGATCTTCTCCGGCGAAGAGGGCGGCATTGGTCAGTGGCGTGACGCGATCCTCTCTCACGCAGATCCAAGCAGATGGACCGTCTACTGCCCGCCAAGCCTCCAAAATGACTTCGCCGACCTCGCAGTTACGTCCCTCGACGAACTCGATCTCACCACATCGCTAAGGTCGCGACGCGCCGACAACCTGCACGAGTGGGTGAACTACTTGCTCACAGGCAACCTGACCTTTGCTGCTCGCGTCGCCTCGCGAATAGACCGTGATGACCAACGGTATCCGTTGTATGTGACCCGATCGCTCGACGAAGCAAGGAGCTACGCAATCGCGCGGTACGTCGGAGAGCCTGACGCTCGTTTCGGCTTGCTCGTCGCGGCTCACGCAAAGACGCCACGAAAGTACGGGGTCGACAATCACTACATGGAGATGCGCAAACTCAAGGTCGGGCGCTGGTTCAATGCCCCCAAGGATGACCCGATGTCCTGCTGTTCGTTTAGCCAACCCGCCACTGAGTTCCAAGTGCAGGGGCTCGAATTAGACCTCCCAATTCTCTGCTGGGGCGAAGACCTTGTATGGGACGGAAAGGTCTGGAGACTCAAACCTGCAAGAGCGCGTTACACGCAGCAACATCCGGAGGAACTGCTCCGCAATGCCTACCGAGTTCTCTTGACGCGCGGGCGCGACGGACTCGTTGTGTTCCTCCCTCCCGAAGCTGCATTTGACCTTACGGAGGTGGCGCTCCTGGCTGCGGGCTTCAGACCGCTCGAGACAGCAATAGAGTTCATGGACCGCCTTAACGACCTTGCCACTGGAATCGAGCCAGGCCCGACACGCTAGCGCCATGTCAGGTACCTGAGAGTCAGGTTGGCTCGGGGTCCAGGACCAAGTCTCGTCACTCAGAATCGCCGCGACTTGGGAATCAAGCGCCGGACCACGGACCGCAAACACGCTTAATGCGGCTCGAAACCACGTGTCGATCCGAATCGCCGAGGCTGTAGTGCCCAGCATGGAGCCAGGGTGAAGTGGTCATTGCGACCCCCAACCGCCGTGACAACCGAGTCGATACCCAATCGTTGGCGCCGTGCGCGTCCACGGGCAGAAGCTCGGTTCGCATTCGAGGAAAGGACCGACTCCCCCATTCCGCTCCGAGCCACAATGAGCCCGCTCGCCATGGGTCCGGGAAGTCGAAGTGGATGAGATGAAGGACGTACCGCTGTCCGATCCTCAAGGACCCCGCGGCCAAGGCGCGTCGCGAGGTCGGCTTCCAGGCGAACAAGGTCGTCAACCAACGCCTCGCCTCATCTTGAGCTTGATCTACGTTCGTGTAGAGCTCTGGTGGCATATGCACCTGATGCTCGCGCGTAATCAGAAGTACCCATGACTGCTCCACAAGGACCCCCTCTGGATGTCGACAGGCGACTTCAGCGATCAGGGCACGTGATCTCAGTGACATCAGTCACGATCGGAGCTGAAAGTCCGACCCGACCCGTACACTTCCCCCATGCCGCTGTACGAGTACGAGTGCGGGAACTGCGGACACCTCTTCGAACGGCTCCGTTCGATGAGCGATGACGCGCCCGCGTGCCCGACCTGCGAGTCCGAGCATGTGATGCGCCGGATCTCGATGTTCGCGGCCTCCACGTCGAGCGGCGGCTTCCGCAGCTCGGCGCCGTCGGGCGGCGGCTGTGCGTGCGGCGGTAGCTGCATGTGCGGCGGTCACTAGCAACGACCCACGCGCGTTCTCCCTCTTCGAGGCACCGTCGGTGTTCCCACCCTCGGCGGGATACCTGCCTCCACCCTCACTCCCGGTCCGCTCGTGCGAGAGGATGAGTCATGCGGTATCGCCGGGTGCTCCTCGTCGCCGGGACCATCTGCCTGCTGGTGGCGGGCGGGAACCTCATCGTTGGCTCCACGACCGAACCGTGGCTGACCGTGGTCGCCGCGGTGCTTGGCTCGATCGCGCTCATCGTGGCGCTGGTCACGAGGCAGGGCGAGGCTGCTCCGTCCGCGCCGCATGACCCGGAACGCGGCGAACGCCTCGCCCGCAACGTCGCGTACGGGCTTGCCGGCCTGGGGCTGGTGGCGTTCCTCGTCGCGCTCGTCGTCGCCGAGGGCGAGGCGCGCGGGCACGCGGTCTTCCATCTCCTCAGCGGCCTGTTGTGCCTCGGGCTTTTCGCCGCCTTGGCGTTCCTCTGGCACCCACGACCCGGCGGGGCGGCGAGCTTCAGAGGGTTCGTCCTGATGCTCCTGGCGGTGGCTGCGCTCGGGGCGCTCATGGAATCGCTCGGCGGCGCGGGGTACGACGCCGCGAATGCGGGTCATCGGATCGAGCTGCTCACGACCCTGCACAACATCGTGACCCCGTTCGGGGCACTCCTGCTCATCGCCGTCCCCCTCGCGCTGATCACCGGGATCTCCGTGCTGATCACGCGGGTGATCCGCCACGATCGGATTCGACCGAACCCCTGACGCTGGCGTACGGTTCGCGCACGTTGACCGGGAGGGTGGGGGGATGCGCAAGACCTGGTTCGTTCCGCTGATCGTGGGGATCGTCGTTCTGATGTTCGCGGTGGTGGCCCTCCGTCCACACGGGTCGTCGACCCCGACACGTGCCGCGACCGCCGAGGGCGATGCGACCGGCGCCCGTGGCGGCGACGCCGAGGGAGACGACCCGGAAGCCGAAGCGGAGGCCCATGTGGGCATCCCCGTCACGAAGGCGGCGCAGGGCCCGATCACCGCCGCGGAAGCTCGCGGGATGGTGCCGGCCCTGACGGCTCCCGGATGGGCCGGTGAGATCAAGCTCGGCGTCGAGGACACCTGGGAGCCGACGATCGCTGCCGACCCGAGCTCCGCGTACGTCTACGTGATGTACAACCGGTTCGGCGGCCCGAAGGCGTGCAACAAGTGCCCGGGCACCCCGATGTACGTCCGCGTGTCAGCGGACAACGGCCTCAGCTGGGGGCCTGAGACCTACCTCTGCCAGTGCTCGGGCGTGAAGTGGCAGTACGACCCGGTGCTGAAGGTCGCGTCGAACGGCGCCGTCTACGCCACGTTCATGAACGGCAACGACATGATGTTCAGCAAGTCGACGAACCACGCAGCGACGTGGAGCACACCGATCGAGGTCTCGGGCAAGCCGTGGGGCGACAAGCCGTGGATCGGCGTGAGCCCGAGCGGCACCGACGTCTACGTCGCGTATGAGACGTCCTCCGATGTCTGGGTCGCGGCCTCGCACAACGGCGGCACGTCGTTCGCGGCGGCGGTGAAGCTCAACAGCGACACCGGTCGATACCGGTACCCGAACGGCCTCGAGGTCCTGCCGAACGGTACGGCCCTGCTCTCGGCAACGAGTTATCCGGGAGCCCAGAAGCAGACGGGTCAGGTCAACGTCGAGATCTGGCGCACGACCAACGGTGGGACATCCTGGACCCGCACGATCCTGGCCAGTCCCTACACGGGCGTGACGTGGCAGACGTCGTCGACCACCACGCTCGCGAGCGACGCCGCAGGCAACCTGGTCGCGCTCTACACGGGGGCCGTCGCGCTCGGCGGGAACGGCCACGTGTGGACGCAGCGTTCCACCGACTCGGGCGTCACGTGGGGAGCGCCGATCGAGATCGACAACGGCGCAGCGAACGCGAGCTTCCCGGCGATCGCCGCGGGCGCGTCGGGCGTGTTCCGGCTCTTCTACACGGACAACCGCGGCGGGGCATGGAACACCTTCTACCGCAGCTCCACCGACGGCGGTCAGACGTGGAGCACCGAGGCCGACATCTCCGATGCAGATTCCGGCGCCACGTACAAGACGGCGGCTGGGTTCTCCTCGCCGTACGGCGACTACGGCGCGATGGACATCACGAACACCGGCAAGGCGGTGGCGGTGTGGGGCGAGGGCGCCGACTTCACGGCCGGTCCCGGGGGGATCTGGTTCAACCGGATGACGTGATGGGACTCGGCGACGGGCTATCCCACGAATCGACCGACCGGCTGAGGAACGGAAGGACGGCGGCCTCGGGGAGTGGGCGCGCGAACAGGTAGCCCTGTCCCGACGGGCATCCTGCCAGCTGGAGCACGCGGAGCTGGTCGGGTCCCTCGATGCCCTCGGCGATCGTGTCGACGCCCAGCCGTTGCGCCATGTCGATGATCGCGTGCACGAGCGGCGGGCTCTGACGGTCCGACCCCGCCACCTCGTCCACGAACGCCTTGTCGATCTTCAGCACGTCGATCGGGAACTGGCGCAGGTACGCGAGCGACGAGGAGCCGGTCCCGAAGTCGTCGATCGCCAGGCGCACGCCAAGCTCCTTCAGGCCTCGGAGCTTCGCGACGGTCTCGTCCATGTCCTGCATCAGGCTGCCCTCGGTGATCTCGAGCATCAGGCCGCTGGGCGTGAGCCCACTCTCGCTCAGCATCTGCAGCACGCGCTCGACCAGGTCGGGCTCCAGGAGCTGCCGCGTCGACAGGTTGACGCTCACCCAGAGCGCCGCGAGGCTCGGGTCCGAGCGGCGCCACGCGGCCGTCGTGCGACAGGCCTCGCCGAGCACCCACGTGCCCAACGGGACGATGAGCCCCGTCTCCTCCGCGATGGGGATGAACTCCATCGGCGGCAGGAACCCGCGGGTCGGATGGTTCCACCGGACCAGCGCCTCCACGCCGTGCGTCGTGCCCGACGCGAGGTCGATGATCGGCTGGTAGTGCAGCTCGAACTCCCCGCGCGCGAGCGCGCGTTCCAGATCGGCCTGGACCTCGAACCGGGCGACCGCGCGCTCGTACATCTGTGGCTCGAAGAGCTCGGCGCGCGCCTTGCCCGCGCGCTTGGCGGCATACATCGCGGTGTCCGCGTTGCGGATCAATTCATCGGTCCTGGCGCCACTGGCGGCCAGCGCGATCCCGATGCTCGCGCGCACGAACACCTCTCGGCCGCGCACCTCGAACGGGGTGGTCAGCTCGTGGAGGAGCCGGTCGGCCATCGATCGGGCCGACAGCTCGTCGGCTTGGTCCTCCAGCAGGATCGCGAACTCATCCCCGCCGATCCGCGCGACGGTGTCGCTCGCACGGCCGGCCTCTTCCAGGCGCTGACCCACCGCGACCAACAGCTCGTCGCCGGCATCGTGTCCGAGGCTGTCGTTCACCGTCTTGAAGCCGTCCAGATCGAGCAGGAGCACGGCGATGTTCAGCGCCGAACGCTTCGCGCGCTCCAGCGCGTGATCAACGCGGTCGCGGAAGACCGCTCGGTTGAACAGGCCGGTGAGCGAGTCGTGGAACGCCTGGTGCGTCAGCTCGTCCTGCAGGGCCTTGCGCTCCGTGACGTCACGGCTGTTCAGCACCAGACCTCGCACGTTGCGATCCGTCAGCAGGTTGCTCGCGATGCTCTCGACGTATCGGAAGGATCCGTCCGCGTGACGGACGCGGTACTCGAGCGTGGCCTCGGCCGATGGCGAGCGGGCCAGGTCGCGCAACGCGCCCCGCACGTACTGCTGGTCGCCCTCGTCCAGCAGGTCGACGTAGTCGGTGCCGACCAGCGTCTCGGACCGTTGGCCCAGCAGGCGGTCGGCGGACGGGCTCTGGTAGCGGATCGTGCCGGCCGGATCGATCACGGTGATCAGATCCGTGGCGTTGTGCACGAGCGATCGGAACTGCGCCGCCTGCTGGGCCGCGGTGCGGCGCAACAGGAGCCCCATCGTGATCGCGGCGATGATCCCGAGGACGCCGAGCCCGATCCCCACCGCCACGAGCCGCCCGAACGCGGCTTCGGCATCGCGCGTCATCTGGCCGACCGCGTCGTTCGAGATGCTCGTCACCTGCGCGGCGCTCACGCGGAGGTCCTGCAGCTGTTCCCCGTACCCCGCCTCCGCGGGATCCATCGTCAGCAACACGTCGCCGGATGCGATCAGCTTCACGATCAGCCGGTGCTCTTCGACGAGCTTGTCGACCACCAGCGGGTCGTGATCGGAGGCGTCGATCCGCACGTCCTCGTCGGCGCCCTGCACCGCGAGCACCTCACCACCGTTCAGGAGGGCGTCGGCGTTCGTAAGGAGTTGGGTGGCATCGTCCTGCGGATCCGCGGCGTCGCCCTGCGTCCGCAGGATCACGTCCTTCGTGTACCGCTCGGCGAGCGCCCGCTGCCGGGCGGCGACGTTCACGCTCAACGCCGATCCCCGCTGGTCGGCGACCTCGCGCACGTTGTAGCCGACGATGGCCGTGATGATGATGAGGTAGGGACCGAGGATCCATCGCAGGCGGCGGCGCTTACCCATCGGCCGTCACATCCAGCGACCCGTGCATGCCGCCCAGGTAGTGGCCGTCCAGGTTGCAGAAGAAGACGTAGTGGCCCGGCGCGAGCGTGAGCGTGAGCGATGCGATCGTTCCGGCGCCGACATCGGAGAGCTCGCCCGCCGAGGTGAGCGCGTCTTCGTCCACGCTCAGACCATCCGACGCGAGCGGGAGCTGATCGGCCGGATCGTCGGTCCGCACCACCACGAACTCGTGGGTTGCGGGAGCGTCGTTGTGGATGCCGAACGTGACGGGGCCTGCGGGCGCCGTCGTGGTGGAGGCGTGCATCTGGAAGTCCACCAGGCGCACGGCGACGTCGGCCCGCGGGGCGGTCGCCGAGGCGCTGGTACACGCCGTGAAGAGCACGACCGCGAGGGCCATGAGCGTCGGGAACCGACGCACGTTCCTGCCTGCCACGAAGCTCCACCCTTCGAGCCGGTGATATCAACCCATCGGGAGGCGCCGCGAGCCCCTTGAGCTGCGGGTTCGTTCGCACCGGACGCCGAACGGCCACCTGCCCGCCTCGGTCCCGACCTTGCGCTTACGTCCGGGTCGGACGTACGGTCGGAGCCACCGACCTGGGGAGGTCCCATGAGTGACGCTGCACGGAACGTCGCGCTGGTCGAACGGCTCGAGAAGGCCTATCGCGCGCGCGACTACGACACGGTCCGGGCGAGCCTCGCGCCCGACTTCATCGCCAACACGCCGGGCCACGAGATGGTGCCCGCCGGTGTCGAGGGCGCGATCGCCGCGAACGAGGGAACGATCAGCTTCTTCCCGGACGTTCGCACCGAGATCCTCGAGATCTTCGGCGAGGGCGACAGGGTCATGTCACACGTCCGCATGACCGGCACGAACGACGGAGGCATCCCATGGGCGGGTGTCCCCGCGAACGGCAAGCCGATCGACATCGACTGGATCCAGATCTCGCGGCACGGGGACGATGGCGTCATCCAGGAGACCTGGGCACAGATGGACATCGCGAAGATGATGATGCAGGTCGGCGCCATGCCGGCCCCGGAAGGGATGTGAGTCATGACCACGCCTGAAGAGAACGCCGACAGCATCCGAGAGTTCATCCAACATGTCTTGAACGAAGGGGACATCGGCTTCGCTGAGAAGGTCCTTTCGGAGTCGTTCGTCGAACGCAACCCGATGCCGGGCAGCACGACGACAAGACGGGCGCGATCGCGATGCTCAACATGATGCGCGACATGACGCCGGACATGCATATCGAGATCGACGATCTCATCGCCACCGGGAACAAGGTCGTGGTGCGCAGCACGATGACCGGCACCGACACCAAGGGTGCGATGCCTGGGATGCCGCCGACGGGGAAGACGTTCGCCATGGGAGCGATCGACGTCACGACGTTCGACGACGCCGGCATGCAGACCGAGCACTACGGCGTCTACGACATCATGGGCATGATGGGCCAACTGGGCCTGCTCCCGGAGGCACCGCCCGGATAACCGTCAGGCCGAGCCCTCGACCTTGCTCTTCAGCATCTCCATCCGCTTGCGGAGGTCTGGCTTGCCGACCACCGGGAACAGCAGCGGTGCCATCACGGCGTGCGATCCCTTCATCTTCGGGAACTGGAGTTCGAACGTAACCTCCGTCGCGTCGCCCTTCGGAGCGAGGGTGAACACGTTGGAGAACGGGCCGTCCGGATCGTCGGCCCGGAGCGCGAACCGCTCCTGCGGCCGGCTCTCGACGATCTCGCCCTCGTTCACGTGGTGCTTGTCCCCGGGGATCCAGCCGACGGATCGATAGTGGCTCCCGACCGCGTTCGGCTCCCCTGACGTCCACTCCACCGAGTACGGCTTCGGCGACCATTCGGCGTGCTTCCCCAGATCGGCAACCCACGGCCACACCTTGTCCGGCGGGGCTTGGATGGTGATGTTGAACGTCCCACCCGTCATGGAGGTCCTCCTTCTCGCGGACGCGCGATGCTATCCGTCGCTCGATCTGAAGGTCAACGGCTCACCGACACCGCGAGCGCCACGAGCGCCAGGAACGTGCCGAAGAACAGCACGACCATCGCCGCCGAAGTGAGCGACACCTTGCTCAGCAGCGGACCTCGTGATCCGCGAGCCGGGTGGCTCCACACCTCGGCAACCGCCTGCACGGTCGGGTCGGACAGGCCATCCACGGCGTAGGTGTCGAGCAACTCCCGTTGGATCGCCGACGGCGGCGGCCCTGACCTCGACCTGGCCGCGCGCGTGGCGTTCGCAGAGCGCGAGCAGCGTTCCCCGGACCGTCTGCACCATGCAGGTCGTCGTCGGCGTGAACGTTCCCGCCTCCCAACACGCGCCGCAGATCAGGCGCAGCCGTTCCGGATAGGCGAACTCCGCGCGGATCCCGCTCTCGTGCTCGATCAACCGGCCCCACACCGCCACCGAGCCGATCACGGTCACATCGCGTCCCGTTACAGCTGGCAGGCGATCGAGCCCGTCGACCGCGTAGAGCCCACACGTGCACTCAGGATCAGGCGGCACATGTCCGTCTCGCGCGTGCGGGGGGCACTTCGCGCGAGCCACCTCGCGCGCGGGCCACGTCTCCCCCGCGTAGATGATCGGCCGGAGCTCGAGCCGCCCGCGCGAAGTCCGCGCGAGCGCCCAGGCGCGCCAGCCCACCACCGGTTCGATCCCGTCGGGGACCGCGAAGGCTTCCGCCTGGCCCATCCTTGCAGCGTACGCCGCCCAGCTCTCTACAATCCCCCCCATGCCCGGACTCCCGCAGGTCCCGCCAGATGTTCGCACGGTGCATCTCGGCGAGTTCAACGCGCAGCACGCCGACCAGATCGCCGAGCAGCTCGAAGCCCACGGCATCGTGTGGTGGTCGAAGGAGCCCGGAGGGCTCAGCCGCATCTGGCAGCTGGGCGTGGAGCTCTTCGTGGATCGCACGCGGCTCGATGAGGCCCGCGAGCTCGCGAAGACCGTCCTCGACGACACCTCGGCCCGCTGAAGACGATGGACAACACACCGTCGTTCGCGTTCGAGGAGGCGACGATCGCCAACCTCACGTCCCGGTTCGAGAGCGGCGAGCTCACCGCGCGCGAGCTGACCGAGGCCTACATCGCGCGGATCGAGGGGATCGATCACGCGGGTCCCGAGCTCCGTTCGGTGATCGAGGTCAACCCCCACGCGCTCGGGATCGCCGATGCGTTGGACGCGGAGCGGCGCGACGGCCGCGTGCGCGGCCCGCTGCACGGCATGCCGATCCTGGTGAAGGACAACATCGACACCGCCGACGGCATGAAGACGACGGCCGGCTCGCTCGCGCTCGTCGACGCACGGCCGAAGCAGGACGCATCCGTGATCCAGCGCCTGCGTGACGCGGGCGTCGTCCTCATGGGCAAGACGAACCTCTCGGAATGGGCGAACTTCCGGTCGACGAAGGCGTCGAGCGGTTGGAGCGGACGGGGCGGCCAATGCCGCAACCCGTATGCCCTGGACCGCAATCCTTGTGGATCGAGCTCGGGTTCCGGCGCGGCGGTGTCGGCGAACCTGTGCGTGGCGGCCGTCGGGACCGAGACCGATGGCTCGATCGTCTGTCCCTCGTCGATCAACGGGATCGTGGGGATCAAGCCGACGATCGGCGCGGTGAGCGGCGCGGGGATCGTGCCGATCTCGCACACGCAGGACACGGCCGGGCCGATGGCGCGGACCGTCGCGGATGCGGCGCTGTTGCTCGCCGCGATGACCGACACACCGGTCGCACCCACGCTGGATCCCGCTGCCCTGCGAGGCGCGCGCATCGGCGTCGCGCGGAACATGGCGGGCTTCCATGACCGCGTCGACACGCTGTTCGAAGACGCGCTCGCGGTCCTCCGCGCGCTGGGCGCCGAGCTCGTCGACCCGGCCGACGTCCCACACGCCACCGAGCTGGAGCAGCCCGAGTGGGAGGTCCTCACGTTCGAGTTCAAGACGGACATCGAGGCGTACCTGGCATCACTCGGCGGCGAGGCTCCGCGCACCCTGGCCGAGCTGATGGCGTTCAACGGGTCTCACGCCGACCAGGAGCTCGCGTTCTTCGGTCAGGAGGTCTTCGAGCGGTCGGCCGAGAAGGGTCCGCTCACCGACCCCGCGTACCTGGAGGCGCTCGCGACGTGCGGCCGCCTCTCGCGCGACGAGGGCTTGGATGCCGTGCTGGCCGAGCACGGGCTCGACGCCGTCATCGCTCCGACGAACGCGCCCGCATGGCTCACCGATCACGTGAACGGCGACCACTACATCGGCGGCAACTCTTCACCGGCCGCCGTCTCCGGCTACGCGACGATCAGCCTGCCGATGGGGTTCGTCTCGGGGCTGCCGGTGGGGATCTCGTTCCTGGGTCCCGCGAACAGCGAGGCCGTGTTGATCGACTACGCGTTCGCGTTCGAACGGGCGACCGAACATCGAGGCGTTCCTCGCCTGCGGCCATCCGTTCCGGAGGCTGGCGCGTAGTACCCGCGTACGTCCGACCGACGAGGAGGCACCGTGTCCGGTTCCCGCACCCGCATCCTGATCGCCGTGGCAGCTATCTCCCTGATGGTGGCGGCCCTGGCCGGAACGGCCACGGCGGCCCCCGCTCCCCGAGGGACGGTCACCACGATCCGAGGGCTGAGCGACTACTACACCAGCCCGCACTGGTCACCCAAGCACGCGACGATCAGCCACGGCGACCGGGTGAAGTGGGTAGCCACATCCGGCCATCACCACATCGTCGCGTACGGCGGCAACTGGACCCTGAACCACGACCTCCCTCAAGGCACCTCGGTGACCCATCGATTCGGGGCGGCGGGCACGTACCTGTTCCGGTGCAGCCTGCACTCCACCCTGACGAACGGCCACTGCCAGGGGATGTGCGGCAAGATCGTCGTGCACTGACACCGGTGCGGTCGAACTTGACGAACAATCTGGGCCAACCTGCCGGGGTCTGTCGGGGTCCGGGACTACGCTGTCTGAAGTGCCTCAGCGCCTGATCGCGACCGACTTCCCGATCGACCTTGCGGCGACCCTCTTCCCCCTCTGTCGTGGTGCCGGGGACCCGACGATGCGGATCGGCCTGGCCGCGGCCTGGCGCGCCATGCGCACGCCCGACGGTCCGGCGACCCTCTACGTCCAGTCGTTCGGCTACGACATCAAGGCCGAGGCGTGGGGTCTGGGCGCCGACTGGGCACTCGATCACGCGCCGGGGATGGTCGGCGCCACGGACGACGCCGAAGGGTTCGAGCCGCACGACGACCTGATCGCGCAGCTCTGGCGCGACAACAAGGGTGTCCGCATCACCCGCACCGGTGGCGTGATGCAGGTGTTGATCCCCACGATCTTGGAGCAGAAGGTCACCGGCAACGAGGCCCGGCGCGCGTACCGGCAGATGGTGATGTCCACCAGCGCGCCGGCTCCCGGCGACCAAGGCCTCTACCTCCCACCCGATCCCGATCTCATGGCCGAGACGCCGTACTTCGCCTTCCACCCATGGGGTGTGGAGCAGCGGCGAGCCGAGACGGTCCGAGCCGCGTGCGCGCAAGCCGCGCGGCTCGAGGCCGCCGCGGCGCTCCCGCTCGACATGGCGAAGGAGCGGCTCGGCGCGCTGCAAGGGATCGGACCCTGGACCGTCGCCGAGGTGGCCCGCCTGGCGCTCGGTGATGCCGACGCGATCTCGGTCGGCGACTACCACCTGCCGAACACGGTGTGCTGGGCGTTGGCCGGCGAGGATCGCGGGACGGACGTCCGGATGCTCGAGCTGTTGGAGCCTTACCGTGGCCAGCGTGGCCGCGTCCAGCGGCTGCTGGAGGCCGGCAACATCAGCGCGCCCAAGTACGGCCCGCGCGCCGACATCCACCCGATCGACCAGCTCTAGCGACCGACGCGGATCTACACGACGAACGCGCAGCCGTCCCAGAACGCCTCGATGCGGCGCCGGAAGAACCCGCGGACCTCGATATGGAGTTCCTTCGGCGCGCGCAGACCCGGGGGCAGGAACACGAGGAACCCTTTGGTCTCGACCCGCTGCCATTCGAGCGCGTCGGGCGGCGGCTCCGTGGAGACCCGGAGCAACCGGATGGCGCCGCGCACCGCGCCTCCGCTCCGGACGACCCGCACGAACAGCAGGCCGCCACGTTCGCGGATATGGGATCGAGCTTCCGCCGACGCCAAGACCCTCATGCCGATCGTTATCGGCAAGTCGGCCATCGCCGGTTGAGCCTCGATCAGCTCGAGATCTTCGCCTGTGACCTGCCGGCGATCTTCGCGGCCGTCGTGCGCGGGATGAAGCGACTCCCGAACGCGAACAACCGGCTCGTGGTCCCGGTGACCAGGAACGGCCGGCCCTTCCTCATGGCCGCGTAGCCGGCGCGCACGACCTCGTCGGCCGAGTCCAAACGCCGTCCGGCGATCAGCTTGGAGTCCGCCATCTCCGCGCGCGCCTGGAAGCCGGTTTCGGTCGGACCCGGACAGAGCGCGGTGACGGTGACCCCCGTTCCAGCCAGTTCCTCGGCGAGCGCCAACGAGAACGACAGCACGAACGCCTTCGACGCCGCGTACGCGCCGGTCATCGGCGCCGCCGCGAACGATCCGACGGAGCCGAGGTTCACGATCCGGCCCCAACCACGCTCGACCATCCCGGGGAGGAGCGCTCGGGTGAGCTCGGTCAACGCCACGACGTTCACCTGCAGCATGTCGACCAGCTCCGCCGGCTCGGCATCGACGAACGGCCCGTATTGGGCGAAGCCGGCGTTGTTCACGAGCGCGTCGATCTTCATCCCCCGCTGGTGGAGGTTGTCGACCAGATCACGGGCCGCGTGCGGATGGGACAGATCCTTGGGCAGCACGATCGTCGTGCTGCCGAACCGGCCGTCCAGGACCTGGGCGAGCTCCTCCATGGGGGCGCCGCTCCGCGCCACCAGCACCAGGTCGAAGCCATCGCGGGCGAACAGCCGCGCGAACTCCGCCCCGAACCCGCTCGACGCGCCGGTGATCAATGCGGTTCGACGCTCGCTCATGTTGCCTCCTCGTGGAAGACGCGCTCCATGGCTCTGCGGGCTCGACGCGTCACGCGCAGGTAGTCGTCGATGAACCGCTGCCGAGGGTACTCCTCGTACCCCAGCCGCCTGGCGAGCGCGGTCTGTTCGGTGGGTGATGCCGGCACGGCCTCGGCGTGCAGACGCCGATCCACCTCGAGCGCGTTCTTGATGTCCGAGCAGAACACGAACGCCTCGCCCAGGTCGCGCGCGACGCTCTGCTCCCAGAGGCGGCGCTCGGCCAGCCGCTCGATCGCGTCGAGCGTCCGGTTCGTCCGGAGCTCCGGATCCGCGCCGCCGAACCGCATGAGCGAGACCTCGACCGCGAACTGCACGTCCGCGAGCGACCCGACCCCGAGCTTGAAGTGGAACTTCGCCGCCTCGGGCGGCTTCACGCGTTCGCGCTCGATGCGCTCGCGCATCCGGCGGATCTCGCCGACCCGATCGACCGTGATGCCGTCCGGCGGATACGCGAAGTCGGCCGCGTTCAGCACGAACCGCCGACCCAGCTGTTCGTCGCCGGCGACGTGGCGCGCGCGCAGCATCGCCTGGAACTCCCAGAGCTCGGCGTACCGCTCCCAGTACTCGAGGTAGCCGGCCATGGAGCGGGCGAGCGGTCCGTTCCGGCCCTCGGGCCGCAGATCCGCGTCCGGCTCCCAGCCGGCGTCACGGATCCCGCGCATCACACGCTCCGCGGTGCCGACCGCGCGGCGCACGTCGTCCGGTCCCTCGCCCTCGTAGACGAACAGCAGATCCAGATCCGACGCGAAGTTCAGCTCGCGCGCGCCCAGCTTGCCCATCCCGACGACCGCGAACGGCAGGTCCGGCTCGGCGGCCGCCACCGCTTCGCGCACGACGCGGTCTGCCACGTCGGCGATGGCGGCGCCGGTCTCGCGCGGTTGGAGCTCGCGCGAGGCGTAGCGGCCGACGGCTGCCACGAGCGCGGCCTGCGCGTCGACGACGGCGCCCCGATCGGCCAACGCGAGCATGCGCTCGGGGACCGCGACCAGCAGGTCCGTGGCGAACGAGCTCGCGGCCGCCACGTGCGCCAGCCGCTGCGCGGCGCTGCGGATCGCCCGCCAGCGTGTCCGCCGGACCGTGACGGTCGCCGACCGCATCGGCGATCCGCTCCAGCCGCACGAGGGCCTGATCGGGGTTCGAGGCGAGCGCGAGCGCCGGCGCCATCACGGGGAACACGTGCGCCAGGACCTTGCCCATCCGCGTGGCCGGGTCCACGAGCCGCCGGAGGACCTCGAACGACGGCGCGGGCGACTCGAACCCCAAGCCGGCGAGCAGCTCTTCGGTCGCCGGCCGATCCACGCCCGGCGTGGGCGCCGGGCGCCCCGCGAACGCCTCGAGCAGCGGCCGGTAGAAGAGTCGCTCGTGGATCCCGCGGACGCGCTCCGTCTGGCGTTCGTACTCCTGCGCGAGCTCGGCGGCGCCGACGAGACCGAGCGATCGCGCCAGCGTGGTGCGCGCGCGAGGATCCGCGGGCAGATCGTGGGTCTGCAGGTCGCGCACGATCTGGAGCCGATGCTCCAGCCGCCGCAGGAACCGGTAGGCGTCGGCGAGCGCGTCGGCGTCCGCCTGCGCGACGTAGCCCTCCTCGGCCAAGGTCGCGAGCGCTCGGAGCGTGTTCGGCTCGCGCAGCCGCGGATCGCGACGTCCGTGCACGATCTGCAACAGCTGCACCGCGAACTCCACGTCGCGGATCCCGCCGCGACCGCGCTTGACCTCCGTGAGCTCCTTCCCGCGGCGACGGATGTACTCCTCCAACCGGACCTTGGTCCGACGGACGTCGTCGATCGCGCGGGGCTCCAGCTCCTGCGGGTAGACGAACGGCGTCACGCCGTCCACGAACGCCGAGCCGACCCACGGATCGCCCGCGACAGGGCGCGCCTTGATCATCGCCTGCCGCTCCCAGGTGGCCGACTGGCGCTCGTAGTACTCGAGCGTCGCCTCCAACCCACGCGACAGTGATCCGCTGCGGCCGCCCGGTCGCAACGCCGGGTCGACACGCAGGGCGATCCCCTCCGCGGTCGGTTCCGCGAGCAGCTGGATCAACGTGGCTCCCTCGCGTTCGGCCGCATCCTGCGGCTCCGGCCCGCCCTCCGCGTGCACGAAGATCAGATCCACGTCGCTCGCGTAGTTCAGCTCGCCGCCACCGAGCTTGCCGAGACCGATCACGGCGAGACGTTGCGCACCCGCCGTCTCGCGACAGGCCGCTTCCAAACAGGACTCCGCGATCGCGGTGATCTCCGCGACGACGTCCTCGAGCGTTCCACCGGTCAGGTCGCGGGCCGCCACGCGGAGCATGGCGCGCCGGCGGAACACACGGAGCCCGTCCGGAGCGCCGCGGCGATCGACGTCGACGCGGAGCTCGGCGTCGAGTTGCGCGCGTGTCCGAGGTGCGACATCGATGAGCGTCCCCATGTCCTCGGGATGGCGCACCAGGTAGTCGGCCGCGGCGGTCGAGAAGCCGAGGAGGCGGGCGGCGACCGTCAGGAGCTCGGGACGTTCGAGCTGTTCACGCGCGGCAGGATCTTGGCGGACGCGGGAGAGCGCGACCCGTGCCAGCTCGGGGTCGGGCGCGTCGTCGAGCGCTCGATCGAGGGCCTCGGAACCCATCTCACGCACGGGGGAACCGTAGCGGGTCAGCTACCGGACGGCGTCGGCCTCGACCTCGACGCGCCACCGAGGGTCGAGGAGCGCGCTCACGACGACCATCGTGCTCGCCGGGCGCACGTCTCCGAACACCTCGCCGTGTGCGCGTCCCACCTCTTCCCAGTCGGCCGCGTCGACCAGGTACGTGCGGGTGCGGACGACGTGCTCAGGCCCCGCGCCCGCCTCGCGGAGCGCTTCCAGCACGATCTCGAGGCATCGCTTCATCTGGCCGAACGCATCCGCGGGCGGCTCGGCGTCTCCAGGCATCACCGGCGCCGTCCCCGAGACGAAGATGCGATCGCCGACGACGACGGCCCGGGAGAACCCGATCACCGGTTCGAACGGAGACCCGCTCGCGATGTTCCGCCGCTCCATCCCCTGACGGTACCGCCCGGAAGGGAGTTAACGCCTGCGTAACCGTTGCCAGGGAGGCGGCGGCTACCCTCGGTCCATGTCCCCCAGCGCCGAGGCCGAGTACGTCCTGCGCACGATCGAGGAGCGCGGCATCCGGTTCATCCGCCTGTGGTTCACCGATGTCCTCGGGTTCCTGAAGTCGTTCACGATCACCTCGCAGGAGCTCGAAGGCGCGTTCGCCGAAGGCATGGGCTTCGACGGATCGTCGATCGAGGGCTTCAGTCGGATCCAGGAGTCGGACATGATCGCGATCCCTGATCCCTCGACGTTCCAGCTGATCCCCTGGAAGACCGAACAGGCCGTGGCGCGCATGTTCTGCGACGTCTACAACCCCGACGGCACGTCGTTCGACGGCGATCCGCGCGGGGTCCTGAAACGCCAGCTGCAACGCGCCGCCGACCTGGGCTTCACGTTCTACGTCGGACCGGAACTCGAGTTCTTCTACTTCAAGAGCGCGGACGACCCGACGCCGCTCGATCAGGGCGGGTACTTCGACGAGACGCCGCTCGACGTCGCCACCGACTACCGCAAGCGCACCGTGCTGTACCTGGAGTCGATGGGCATCCCGGTCGAGTACGTGCATCACGAGGTCGCGCCCTCGCAGCACGAGATCGACCTGCGGTACAGCGACGCGCTCACGATGGCGGACAACGTGATGGCATACCGCCTCACGGTGAAAGAGGTCGCACAGGAGTACGGCATCTACGCGACGTTCATGCCCAAGCCGATCGTCGGCATCAACGGCAGTGGGATGCACACGCACCAGTCCTTGTTCGAGGGCGACCGCAACGCGTTCTTCGACGCGACCGATGAGTACCACCTGTCGAAGACGGCGAAGGGCTACATCGCAGGCATCCTGCGGCACGCGCCCGAGATCACGCTGGTCACGAACCAGTGGGTGAACTCCTACAAACGCCTGGTGCCAGGGTTCGAGGCGCCGGTCTACGTGTGCTGGGCGCGGCGGAACCGGTCGGCGCTCGTCCGGGTCCCGATGTACAAGCCGGGCAAGGAGGGCGCGACGCGGATCGAGTACCGCTCGCCCGATCCCGCCTGCAACCCGTACCTCGCGTTCGCGGCCATGCTCGCCGCCGGACTGGCCGGCGTCGAGGGCGAGTACGAGCTTCCTCCCGAGGCGTCGAACAACATCTACGAGATGTCCGCGGAGGAGCGGCGGACCGCCGGGATCGACTCGCTCCCCGAGGACCTGCACGACGCGATCCGCCTGGCCGAAGGCTCAGACGTGCTCCGTGGGTCCCTCGGCGAGCATGTCCACGAGTTCCTTATCAGGAACAAGCTCCAGGAATGGGATGGCTACAAGACGTACGTGTCGCCGTACGAGCGCGAACGCTATCTCCCGATCCTGTAGTCGCCCTGACGACCGACGGACATCAACGACCATCGGCCTAGGTCCCCTGGCGAGCGATTGACTTGACGAAGTAGGCCGAGGAAGGGAAGCTAACTCGGCTCGGGCCACGGAGACCCCCCGTCTCGACCGAGTCGTCCTGTGCCGCATCGGAAGGAGCACGAGAATGGCCTGGATCCATCGCCGTCGAGCAATCGCTGTCCCATTGGCCACGGTCCTCGTCTTGATCGGAACGCTCGCGATAGCGGGATTCGCCGACGCCGCGGCCCCGACCCGGACGTTCACCGCGAGCCTCGTGAACCCCGCGTGCGTCGCCAAGGGCGTCGTCGCTCCGTTCACGGTCACGATCAAGAACACGTCGCCGGGAATCGACGCAGAAGCTCGGTTCGGTGAAGTTCGATAGCAACCACACCACCGGCTTCTCTCGTGCCCGCGAGCTTCTATCCGCGAACGTCAACTCGGCTGACGGGAAGCACTGGACGGCGACCCAGGACAACGACAGCGACGGTATCTACCTGAAGGCCAAGACGGGGCAGGAGATGCTGCCCGGAGACTCCATCACCTTCACCTTCACGGCGAAGCCCCTCGCGGTCACCCCGGCCCCCGTCCCGTGGGAGCCTTCCGCGTGGCAGGGCATCAATCTCTCGAACAACGGATTCACGCTGGTCGGCGGGGTTCCGACCACGACGGTCGTCGCGGCCTGCAACACGCCGCCGGTCGTGTCGATCAACCCGGGCTCGGCGAATGTGAAGCCCGGGTGCCACCGTCCGTTCAACTCCAGCGCAACCGGCACCCCCGCTCCCACGGTGCTCCGGTGGGAGGTTTCGACGAACGGCGGGTCGACGTGGAACACGATCACCGGCCAAACCAACTCATCGCTCACCTTCACGGCCCACAAGCCACTCAACGGCAACCAATATCGCGTCTGGTACCACAACACGGCCGGTGACGCACCCTCGAGTGCCTCATCGCTCGTCGTGGCCGACTACGGCGACCCGGTAGCGTTCAAACTCACGCCGCCCGCCCCTGTCGCGAAGCCCGGTGAGGCACAACTCTTCACCGTGACCGAGTACGACATCGATGGGAACCCACTGCCGAACGCAACGAGTGCTGCTTCCTTCGTCATCCCTGCGGGCCTCAACTGCACCCAGCCAGTACCGGTCGGTGGGGACCTGAGCTGCTCCGCAACGAAGACGGGGAACTACACCATCAGTGCGAGCATCACAGGGCTCTCACCGACCTCGCCGGGGGACGATCAGTCCACGCTTTCCGTGGTCAACAGCCCCGGAGATGTGCGGTCCCTCTCCTTCGACCCGGGTGACGGCGGTGTGCAACCCACCGACACGATCATGGGGACATCGATCAATCCGAGCGGCGACGTGAGAGTAGCCGCCTTGGATCAGTACGGGAACCTCGTCGCCGGCGTCGTCGTGAATGTCACCTACTCGGGCGGCGACCCGGCGGCAACCCTGTCGATGGGAGGCACGCCCTGTGCTTCCAACACGTGCCAAGCGACGGCTACCTCCGGTATCGCGATATTCACCGGCCTGAGCATCGACAAGGACAGCGCCACCAAGTACCAGCTGGTGGCGGACGCCGCAGGGGCAGCTCCCGCGACCCAGTTCAACCCGAGCGATGAGTTCACGGTCTGGCAGCAAAGCCTTGGGGACCGGGGGACGATCGACGGCAGCGGCGGCGGCACGGACGTCACCGTCACCGTGGTGTGCGACGGTTGTTCGAAGAACGTCTCGGTCAACGTCAACAACAACGGTGGTCAGATCGAGGTCCTCTCGAACGGCACCGGTGGCGCCACGTTCGTCGTCCACTCGGACAACTGGGCACCCGAACAGGCCCTGAACCCGGTTCCAGCGACGATCGTCTCGCCGATCACGCCGAGCGACCCAGGGTCAGAGCCCGAGGTCTGGTGTGAAGGGACCTTCAGCGACGCTCCGGCGGACCTGCCCGAGAACGGTGGGACGTACGGTGCCTCCATGCCCGACGGGCACACCTGGTGCCTCATCAAGCAGGTCACGCACATCCAAGGCACGGTCAACATCGGCACCGACCAGGACCCCAACTTCGTCCAGGCCATGGTGGTCGAGGAGTACTCGCTCCTCACCGGTGACGCGGCCGCGTGCCGTAAGTGCACCTGATCCACGACACGAACGAGTAGTCGCCTCAACGATCGAGCGGCCCCGCGAGGGGCCGCTCGATCCGTGTTCAGCGAAGATCGGTCACAGCGGGACGACGGCCACCGACCCGATGCCCAGCCGCACGACGATCTCGTCGCGCTCGGCCACGACGTCCGGTGACGCCTTCGCGCCCCCCAAGAAGCAAGGCCGTGACATCGCGAGCAACGTCAGGGCCACGTCCAGGTCTTGCCCGCGCGACCGCGCGGAGCTGAGGCTCTCGTCGAAGGCAGCACGGGCCTCATCGAGCCGACCGAGCTGGGCCAACGCATAGCCCCGTGTTCGGTGCAGGAGCGCGGTGGACGGACCGCTCGCGTCGCTGCCCTCCGTCTTCGCCCACACCTCGTCGACCAGCGTCAACGCCTCGTTCGGTTCGCCCATGAGCACGCAACGCTCAGCTCTTCGTGCCATGGCGTCGACGGCCTCCACCTCCGCGCCGATATCCGTGAAGATCCCGAGCGCTTCGTCGAGCATCTCGAGGGACTCCTCGAACCGACCCGCGCGAGCCGTCAGCCGCCCGAGGAGCGCCAGGCAGATGGCCAGGAAGTACCCGTACCCCGACGCCCGCCATACCGGCAGTGAGTCGCGCAGCCTCGCCTCGGCCTCGTCCAGGTTCCCGCGCTCGAAGTAGATCTCGGCGTTGTTCATCGCTTCCAACTCGGGGTTGATCGGGTCGCCGACGGCCTCGAAGATGGTCGCCGCGCGCTCGTTGAAGTCGAGCGCTTCCGACCACCGGCCCTCGTAGTAGGCGATGAATCCGAGGCTGTTCAGGAACGACGCCTGGTGCTTGATATCGCCCGCCCTCTCGGCGTCCTCGAGCCCGAGGAGGCAGTGCTGCCCCCCGGTCGACTCGCCGATCGTCAGCTTGGCCATGTCGAGCACGCGATAGGCCATCCACAGAGCCTCGTGGTTGCCCGTCTCCTTCGCCTGATCGATCGCCCGCTCGCACCACGTGATCGCCGAGCTCGAGCGACCCGCCGCCCAGAGCAGGTTCGCGTACCACGACACGGTCTCGGCCAGCTCGGACTCTGCCTCCGCACCGGAGATCGTCTTCCAGGCTCCGGCGGGATCTCGTGGCCCATCCGAGCGCCTGCGGGTACCGCCCGAGGATCTCCTCCAGGATCGAACGACGCCGGAGGAGACGCCCGACGGCGATGGGGTCCTCCTTCGCGAGACGGCGCGCCGAGGCGTTCGCGGTCGCCGACCGTTGACTCTGCCCGGCGCGGCGCAAGGCTTCGCTCATCTCGTCGTACTTCTCGGCCAGCGCGAGGTCGCGGACCTGCGGGAGACGGCGGCCAGCCTCGACCGCCCGTTCGTACAGCTGTGCGGCCTCCTCGTTCGCGAAGACCTCTCTCGCGCGCTCGGCAGCGACACTCGCGTACCGCCACGCCTTGTCGTTCGAGCCGGCGCGCAGGAAGTGCAATGACAGCACACCGCCCGCTTCGTCGGGATCGTCCACCTCGCGCTCGAGGCGCTCGCCGACGGCTCGATGGAGCTCGCGCCGGATGCGGAACGGGAGTCCGTCGTAGGCGACCTCGCGGATCACGGCTCGCCGATACCGCAGGTACCCGTCACCGTCATCCTCGAAGAACTCGGCGAGACGCGCCCACGTCGCGTCGTCGGGCGTGGGGGCGTCGGGTTCGAGCACGTCCTCGAGGAACCTCGGGTGGAAGGTGAGCCCCATGACCGAGGCCCGTCGAACGATCGAGCGATCGGCCGTGGGCAACTTGTCGATCCGGGCGGTCGCGGCCGCCTCGACCGAGTCGGGGAGGGCGTCGCCGGCCGCCAGCGCGGCGACCAGGTCGAGCAGGAACTGCGGGTTCCCGGCGGACCGGTTCACGACGAGCTGCAGGTCGTGCGGCAGCAGGGGCGCGTCCTCGGTCGCCGTACGTGCGAGCGCGGCTGTGGCTCCTTCGGTGAGCGGCTCGAGCTCCAACCGAACGACGTCGCCCGCCTCCTCCGAGGGGCGGAATCCCAACTCCCCCGGCCTGTGCGAGATGGCGATCAGCCAGGGCGCCCCCTGGACCTGGCTCGCCAGGTACCGGAAGAGCTCGGCCGAGGCCTCGTCCATGTGGTGCGCGTCCTCGACCTCGATCAGGGTCGGCTCGGTGAGCACGGCCCGCAGGAACCGACCGACGACCTCGTGCAGCTTGGCGCGACGGTTGTCCTCCGCGATCATCTCGACCTCGGGCGTCGGCGGCATCGTGGCGTCGAACGCCACGACGATCAGCGGCACCCAGGGAACGAGGTCGGGCGCCCGGCTCGCGACCACCGCGGACACGTTGTCGATGACGAGGTGATCGGGGTCCTCCCAGCTGAGGTCGAGCGCCTCACGGAGCAGCTCGCGCCAGACCGCATAGGCCGTCGATGCCGTGTATGCCTCGCACGTCGCGTGCAACGACGTGAACCCCTCCGTCTCCGCGCGCAACGCGTCGAGCAGCCGGGTCTTACCGATCCCCGGCTCGCCCAGCATCTCGACGAGTGTCACCGTTCCGCCACGCGACCGTTCGAGCGCGGCGTGAAGCGCGCCGAGCTCCTCGTCCCGCCCCACGAGCGGCAGTTCGATGAGCGAGGCGTCGCGCGTTCGGCTTCCGACCGGCGGTCCGACGGCCCACGCCTGCACCGGCTTCGCCTTGCCCTTCACCATGAAGGGCTCGAGCTCCGTCGTCTGGAACCGGGTCGCCGATCGCTCGAGCACCGACTCGGACGCGTAGATCTCGCCCCTGCTGGCCTTGGCCATCAGCCGGGCGGCCAGGTTCACCGGGTCGCCCATCACTGTGTACGTCTGCCGATAGGGCGGCCCGATGTCGCCCGAGAACACGCTCCCGCGGTTGACGCCGATGCGGATAGGGATGCTGCGCTCACCAGCGACGATGCGACGGAGGGCCAGCAGCATGCGTTCCTCGTCCTCACCGACGGCGCGGGGAGCCCCGGCGACGAGGATGATCTTGCCCCCGTCCTGGTCGACGTCGGTTCCGAGGAACGTCACCCCGTGCTTCTCGCATGCCGCCTGGACATCCCGCACGAGCTCGTCCAGCCCGTACGCGACGGTATCGGCACCGACCTCTCTGATCAGGTCATCGGTGCCGTCGTAGTGGATGAACGCGACGATCACCTGACGATGCTCGGGGTCGGTGACCCCCGAGAGCACGTGCTCGCGCAGCGCGACCGGGATGCACGAGAGCAGGTCGACGCCATCGAGCGATCGCTCGGTGGCCGGCCAACGCCCGGGGAGCGCATGCGGTGTGCTCCGCAGCAGGATCCCCTCGCCCTTGGGCTTGCCCAGGACCGCGGCGGGCAAGCGCTCGGCCGTGGCACGGCTGGCGAGGATCTCTCCGGCGGTCGCCGTCCCCTCCATCGACACCGTCTCGGTCGCCGCCGGCCCGGTGACGATCAACTCCCGATGACTCTCCCCGACCAGGAAGAAGTGGAACGTTCCGCTGTGCAGCCCCACGGACATCCGCAGCGTCACCTTCCCGGCGGTCGTCTCGATGGCGCCGCTCTCCCGGAGCGCCCTGCGCATGCCGATGGCCGCACGCGCTCCCGCGATCGGATGGTCCTTGCCGGTGAACAGGAGCAAGAGCGCGTCGCCACCGAACTTGATGAGCCCGCCACCTTCCCCGTAGGCGACGGACAAGAGGTGGGCGAAGACCGAGCCGATGACCTCGGTGACCTCCTCCGCGCCGACCTTCCCGTTGCGGGCCAAGCGTTCAGACATCTTCGTGAACCCGGAGATGTCGACGAAGACGACCGTGCCATCGACCTCGCGCAGCATCGTCCCCGGCGCCTCGGCGAGCCATCCGATCAGCATCCGCGGCAGGTACGGGCGCAGCGACGCGGCGTGTTCGAGCGGGGTTCCCTGCACGCTGCTACCTCCGGGGACGGTTGCGTTCAGAAGTCTACCGGCGGGAGGGCTGCGAACGGAAGGCGCTCAGCGCCTGACGACGACGGAACCGCACATGCCGTAGCACGTGTTGCCGATCAACGTCGAGTGGTACGTGCAGCGGAAGCGGTACGTACCGACGATCCCGAAGCGCCGCTTCACGGCCGATCCCACCGGAAGCTGCCTGTGGAACGTCCAGTTGCTCCCGTACGCGAGCACATCGTGGTAGCCGGTCACGCCGCGCCACCGGACCGGGCTGCCAGACCGGACCGTGACCGAGGTCGGAGACCAACGCTGGTCGAGCCCTCGGATCACGGGGGCGGGCTGTCCGCTCGCCGGCGTAGCCAGGAGCACGATCAACGCGAGGGTCGCCACGCCATGGACGACCTTCATCGTTCGCCCTCCCGCCCGGACCATGGTCTTCAGACGCTACCGCAGCGGGCTTCCGGTTCCTTCGCCGGCTTGCGCGTCCGCGACGATCGCCCCTAGAGTGGCGAGATGAACCCCGACGAACAACTCACGCAGGCGCTCGGCGAGGCGAAGAAACGGCGCCAGACCCTTCATGACGCGATCGTGCAACTCGAGGTGGCGATCAGCTCCCCGGCCGCGGGGCGCGTGGAGGAGTGGGGGTCGCAGGTCACGAAGGACATGGTGGGGGTCCGCGACGCCTTCGACCAACACGTGATCGTCACCGAGAAGCCCGGCGGTCTCTACGAGGAGATCATGGAGCGGGCTCCGCGGCTCGTCGGCACCGTCGGCCGCTTGCGTGAGGAGCATCCGACCATCGACCTGTCGATCGGAACACTCTTGGCGAGGCTCGAGGCCGGCGACGTCGGGAGCGACGGCTGGCCGCTCGACAAGGCGCGCGACGACCTGCAACGCCTCATCGGCTCGGTCGTCCGTCATCGCCAGAAGGGCGCCGACCTCGTGTGGGAGGCGTACAACGTGGACATCGGGGGCACCGAGTAGCTGACAGCTCCGGAGACCGGCCGTCGGTGGCGTAGGCTTCCGGCGTGGTCCGCATCGCGCTCGGACAACTGAACACGACCGTCGGCGATCTCGACGGCAACGTCCAGCGCATGAGCGAGTGGACGGCGCGGGCCGCCGTAGCGGGAGCCGATCTCATCTGCTTCCCTGAGCTCGCGGTCACGGGCTACCCGCCGGAAGACCTGGTGCTCCGATCTTCCTTCGTGAACGACAACCTGTCGGCGCTCGACGACATGGCAGCTGCGACGTCGACGGGGTGTGCGGTGCTGACGGGGTTCGTCGACCGGTCCGAGCGCGGACTGCACAACGCCGCAGGGCTCCTCCGGGACGGACGCGTTGACGCGCGCTACCACAAGATCCAGCTCCCGAACTTCGGCGTGTTCGACGAGAAGCGCTATTTCGTCCCCGGCGTCACCGCGTGCTCCGTCCGAGTGGCCTCGTCCGAACTCGGTCTCTCCGTCTGTGAGGACGCTTGGCACGACGGCGCCCCGTTCGACGGGTACGCGCGAACCCGGCCGCACGTGATCGTCAACATCAACGGATCCCCGTACCACCACGGGAAGGGTGCCGAGCGTCTGGATATCTGCAGGGATCGCGCGAGACAGACGGGTGCGTGGATCGTGTATGTGAATGCCGTCGGCGGCCAAGACGAGCTCGTGTTCGACGGTGGATCCATGGTCGTGTCCCCCAGCGGCGACGTCGCGGCTCGCGCCGCGATGTTCGACGAAGATCTGGTGATCGTCGAGATCGGCGAGGACGCGCACGCCGATCACGACACGGTCTGGCCCTCGGGCCCTGAGGAGGTCTACCGCGCACTGGCTCTGGGGTTGGGTGACTACGTTCGCAAGAACGGGTTCCGGGAGGTGGTCGTCGGCCTCTCGGGAGGCATCGACTCGGCGCTCGTCGCCACGCTCGCGGCCGATGCCCTGGGTCCGGCCGCCGTCCGCGTGTTGGCGATGCCGTCCCCGTACTCGTCCGCGGAGAGCGTCGACGACGCGTTGGACTGCGCTGAGCGTCTGGGCGTACGGATCGACGTCGTCCCGATCACCGACGTGTTCGAGGCGTACCGTCGCAGCCTCGCAGATCTCTTCGCGGGGACCTCGGAGGGGGTGGCCGAGGAGAACCTCCAGGCGCGTGTCCGCGGCAACCTGCTGATGGCTCTCTCCAACCGGTTCGGCTCGCTCGTCCTGGCGACCGGGAACAAGAGCGAGTACGCGGTGGGATACGCGACCCTCTACGGCGACATGGCGGGAGGGTTCGCGCCGATCAAGGACGTGCCCAAGACCCTCGTGTACGACGTGGCCGCGTGGCGGAACGAGCAGTCGTCGCCGTCGAACGCCCCGATCCCCGCCCGGATCATGACCAAGCCACCCTCGGCAGAGCTCCGTCCGGATCAGCTCGACACCGACTCGCTGCCCCCGTACGACGTCCTCGACCCGATCATCGAGGCCTACGTCGAGGAGGACCTGGACGTCGACGCGATCGTCGCGAAGGGATCCGAGCGAGCGACGGTGGAGCGAGTGACGAGCATGATCGACCGTGCGGAGTACAAACGGCGGCAAGCCGCGCCCGGGGTGAAGATCACACCGAAAGCGTTCGGGCGCGACCGCCGCCTGCCGATCACCAACCGCTACCGGGTCACGTAGCGGATCCTGCTGCTCCTAGCTCAGTCCCCAAACGACCGTGACCGAGACCTGCGTCTCGAGCGTCGGCGGCTGGATCGGCGTCGGCACCGACGCCGCGGCACCGGCGACGGCATCCCTGCCGTAATAGACCGGTGGGCCGCTCGGCGCGGAGGTCTCCTGGATCGAGACGACCTGCCCCAACTGCGCGTCGCCGGCCGCGGCCAACGTCTGCGCCTTGGATCGTGCGTCGGCGACCGCCGCCGTCAGCGCCTGGTTCACCCCTTGGTTCTGATCCGACAGTTGGAACGTCACGCCGTTCGTGAAGTTCGCGCCGGCACCGACGGCAGCGTCGATGACGGGTCCGACCTTGTTCATGTCGTGCAGCGTCACGTTCACCTCGTTGGCCGCCTGGTAACCCGTGATGTCCATCCCGTTCTGGCCGTACGTGGGATACAGGCTCACGGAGCTGGTCGCGACGTCGGCCTTGTCCACGCCTTGGTCCGCGAGCGCCTGCAGCACCTTCAGCATCTTCGAGGCGTTCAGCGACAACGCACCCTGCGCCGTGTTCGCCTGCGTCTGCACGCCCAGACCCACCACAGCCTCATCGGGAGCCGACTTGATGGTCGCCGTTCCGGACACGGTCACGGTGCGTTGCGTGGTGCTTGGGGCCGAGGAGCCGGTGTCCTGCGCGAACGACGGCACTTGCAAGGCGACGATCGTTCCGAGCACGACACCCGCGATCACGTAGCCGATCCGTCTCACGGAAGCCTCCTTGTGGTCGGGCAACGTCCGTGGGACGGCTCGAGACCTCTGAGGGGTTCCTGGGTTCGGCTACGTTCCCGGAGTGACGCGGTTGCGGGCGGCGGCTACGGAGGCCACGATCGCGAGGACCTCGTCGCCGTAGCGCTCGAGGGTGGCAGAGCTGATCCCCGGGATCGCCGCGAGGTCGGCCCAGTCTTTCGGCATGTTCCGCGTGATCTCCACGAGCGTCCGGTCCTGGAGGACGAATCGAGCGGGCACACCGTCGGCCTTCGCTCGCTTGCGACGCCACTCTTTCAACTTATCCATCAGCATGCGGCTCCCACCCTAGTCCTTTCTGGTCGGGTCTCGCTGCTCGCCGAGGCTCGGAGAGGAAGGCGTCGGAGCCGGAGGTCCTCGTGTCCGTATGATTCCCGCTGGTACAGGGCCTGTAGCTCAGCCTGGTTAGAGCAGGGGGCTTTTAACCCTCGTGTCGCGGGTTCGAATCCTGCCAGGCCCACCGATGTCCGCCTCGTAGCGTCACCAGCCGCCGCTAGGCTGCGGCTGTGCGAAGGTTCGTGGTGTCGGGTCCTCGTGGGGAACGGTTGGACGTGCGCGCCGCTCGCTCGCGGAGGCAGCGAACGGTCGGACTTCTCGCGCGACCGGTTCGTCCACACGAAGGGTTGCTGCTCGAGCGGTGCCGATCGATCCACACGTTCGGCATGCGGGCTCCGATCACGGTGATCTTCCTCGACCGACGATGGTGCGTGATCCGCGTGGTTCGGGCACCGGCCCGACGCATCCTGTTCTGTCGCCGTGCCCGGCACGTGTTGGAGTCTCACATCGGCGTCGACGTCCGGGTGCGGGATGAACTCAGTCCGCTGGGAGCACGCGGTGCACCAGCCACTCGCGATGATCACGGCAGCGACCATCCGTCGCGAACGTGATCAACAGGATCCCGTCCCACTCATCCCAGGCGGGTTGTCCGGGACCGCGTGCGGTGACGTTCCAGTGCGCCATGCCCCGATCACCGATCGTCGCAAGGATCTCGTACCGGGCATCGACATCCTCTTGCTGGCCGCTCGTCCACCGGCGGACGATCTCGTCGCGGCCCCTCCACTCCTCGGCGAACGGCCCGATGGCGTAGACCGCGTCCCTGGTGAACAGCCCGGCGACATCCGTGGGATCGTTCGAGACCCAGGCAGCGAAATACCGGTCGAGCCAGTCTCGGAACCTCGCGATATCCATCCGCGGCGACGCTAACAGGCGGCCGTCCCGGCGGCGTCGCTATACTCTTCCGGCTGCGCCTCTCATGGCCGTGAGCAGCTGGGATGAGCCCCCATCGTCTAGCGGCCTAGGACACCGCCCTTTCAAGGCGGCGGCACGGGTTCGAATCCCGTTGGGGGCACGCAGCACAACCGAATACACGCGGGTGTGGAGGAGTCCGGAGTCCTCATCGCCCTGTCAAGGCGAAGATCGCGGGATCGAAGCCCGTCACCCGCGCCAGATCCACCGGGCCAGGTAGCTCAGATGGCAGAGCACGCGGCTGAAAACCGCGGTGTCGGCAGTTCGATTCTGCCCCTGGCCACGATCTCGGCTCCCGACCGGTGGACGGACCCGGTTAGTTCATGATCTCGCGGCTGCGAACCTCGGCCCAGTGCGTGAGCACGCCCTGGTAGATGTCGGCCGATCGCGGGAACTCCTCGCGCTCCAACGCATCGAGCGCTTCGTGCAGATCGCGGGAGGATCGGTCGTCGTCGAGCTCGTCCCACGTCATGAAGTCGCAGAGCGATGCGTAGTCGAGCTCGAGGAGCGATGCCGGGTCGAACCCGGTGAGCCACTGGTGGAGGTCGACGATCAGCTCTGAGATCGGACCCAGGTCGGTCCGACGCAACACGGGGACCGCCCGCTCCGCACGCCGGATCGCGCGTCGGGCGGTCGTCCGATACCGCAGACGCGTCCGCCCGAACTCGTCCTCGCCGAGCCACCGCTCGCCGTCGTCGAACAGCACGAACCAGCGGATCGGGACATGCCACGGACTCTGGTGCACGAACGCGACGGCGCTCGGGTCGCGACGGCGGAGCTTGTGCAGCTCCTTGGACGCCCGTTTCGCATCCTGCTTCGAGATGAACTGATCCGAGAGCTCGAGCTGTGAGGATCCGACGAACGACAGCAGCGAGGCCAGGACACGCAGACGCACGCGCCACGGGCTCACGAATGTCCTTCCCTCGATCACCCGGATCTCGGCGTGTTCGCCGTCGGCCGGCGCCATCATCCCCAGGCGGCCGGTGGTGACTCGGTCTGCGTACCGGGGGCGGAAGGCCACCGAGCGCGAGCCCTCCACCAGGTATCGCTCCCAGTGGAGCTGCTCCTGCCGTTCGAAGGCCTCGAGTGGCTGGAACACGCGGAGATAGGCGCTGGGGACCACGTCGCGGAGTCTAGCGAACGGCGCCATCACCTATGCTCTCGGCGTTCCCGGCGCAGGAGCTGAAGCCTTGGCAGCACTCGATCCCCGGGGCGGCAGCGAGCCGTTCCGCATCATCGCGCCCGATGGGACCCCCACCGGGGACACCGACGTCGGGCTCGCCGCCGACGAGCTCCGAGAGCTGTTGCGCTGGATGGTCCTTGCGCGTCGCCTCGATCGCGAGTGTTTCGCCCTCCAGCGGCAAGGCGAGCTCACGGTCTACCCGCCGTTCGAGGGCCAGGAGGCCGCCCAGGTTGGCTCGGCGTTCGCGCTGGGCGCCGAAGACTTCGTGTTCCCATCCTTCCGCGAGCTCGCCGTCGCGCTCGTCCGAGGCGTCGATCCGGTCCAGTACCTGCACTACCACCGCGGCACGTGGCACGGCGGTCCCTACGATCCTCGCGCCACCCGGTTCGCACCGATCTGCGTGCCGACCGCCACGCAGATCTCGCACGCCGTCGGCTACGCGATGGGCCTCAAGCTGGACGGCATCACGGCGTGCGCGATCGCCTACTTCGGCGATGGATCCGCCAGCGAGGGCGACTTCCACGAGGCGGCGAACCTGGCATCGGTGTTCGGCTCACCGACGATCCTGTTCTGCCAGAACAACGGTTGGGCGATCAGCGTGCCGACGACGCGGCAGACCGCGGGCGAGATCTGGAAGCGGGCCGAGGGCTACGGCTTCCCCGGCGTCCGCGTCGACGGGAACGACGTGCTCGCGGTGTACCGCGTGACGAAGGACGCCGTCGCGCGCGCCCACGCGGGCGAGGGGCCTACGTTGATCGAGGCGATGACGTACCGGATGGGACCGCACACGACCGCCGACGACGCCGGCCGCTACCGCGACGAGGCCGAGGTCGAGCGCTGGCGGACCCAGGACCCGATCGACCGCTACCGGACGTGGCTGCTCGCGAGCGGTCACGCGGACGACGCGTTCGTCGCGGACTGTGAAGCCGATGCGGAGGCGCGGGTCGCCCAGATCCGCGCGGACCTGGTCGCGACCGAGGCGCCGCCGACGTCGTGGATGTTCGACTGGACCTACGCCGATCCCCCCGCGTCGCTCCTGCGCCAGCGAACCGAGGCCCTCGGCGATGCCTGAGATCACCATGTCCGCAGCCCTGAACACCGCGCTCCGTCACTCGCTCGCCGAGGACCCGCGCGTCCTGGTGTACGGCCAGGACGTCGGCGCGCTCGGCGGGGTGTTCCGGGTGACCGACGGGCTCCAAGAGGAGTTCGGTGCCGAGCGCGTGTTCGACACGCCGATCGCCGAGGCGGCGATGACCGGCGCCGCCGTCGGATTGGCGCTCGCGGGGTGGAAGGCCGTCGTCGAGATGCAGTTCGACGGGTTCAGCTATCCGGCGCTCGACCAGGTCATCAGCCACGTGGCCAAGTACCGCGAGCGCACGCGCGGCCGCGTGGACATGCCGATCACGATCCGGATCCCGTCGTTCGGAGGATCCGCGGGAAGGAACACCACGGGGAGAGCCCGGAGACGTACTACGTGCACACGGCCGGGCTGAAGGTCGTCGCACCGTCCACCGCCCTGGACGCCTACCGGTTGTTGCGCCTGGCGATCGCCGATCCCGATCCCGTGATCTTCCTGGAGCCGAAGGCCCGCTACTGGTCGAAGGAGGACGGCGAGCTCACGGTCGAGGGACCGGGGATCGGCGAGGGGCGGATCGTCCGCGGCGGAGACGGGTGCACGATCGTGACGTACGGCGCGATGGTCGCTCGGTCCCTCGAGACCGCGGACGCGCTCGCCACCGAAGGGATCGAGACCCGCGTGCTCGACCTGCGCTCGCTCTCACCGCTCGACCTGGACCTGATCGGGCGCTGTGCGCGTGAGACCGGCCGGGTCGTCGTGGTCCACGAAGCGGCGTTGACGTTGGGCATGGGCGCGGAGGTGGCGGCGCGGGTCATGGAGGAGGCGTTCGACCACCTCGAGGCGCCGGTCGCCCGGGTCACCGGCTGGGACGTTCCGTACCCGCCGGCTTCGTTGGAGCAGCGCTACCTCCCGAGCGTCGAACGGATCGCCGACGCGGTCCGACGGACGGTGACGTACTGATGGCCGAGCGCGTCTTCGCGATGCCGGATCTCGGCGAAGGGCTCGAGGACGGAGAGATCGTCGACTGGCTGGTCGCGCCCGGCGACGACGTCGCCCTGAACCAACCGCTCGTGGAGGTCGAGACCGCGAAGGCGACCGTCGAGATCCCCTCGCCGTTCGCCGGTCGGGTCACGACCCTGCACGGTGCGGCCGGCGACACCGTCGCGGTGGGTGCTCCGCTCGTGACGTTCAGCGTCGCTGACGACTCCCCCGCTCCCCCTGTCTCGATGTCGGGAGGGGGTGGCGCCACGCCGGCGGTTCGGAAGCTCGCGAAGGAGCGAGGCATCGATCTGGCGACGGTCACCGCTACGGGCCCTGGAGGCAGGGTCACGGTGGAGGATATCGACCGGGCGGGCGGATGGATCGGGGAGGTCGACGGTGTGACTCCGATCACGCAGGTCCGTCGGGAGATCGCGAGACGACTGACCGAGGTTGCCGCGATCCCACAGGTGACGACGTTCCGCACCCTCGACTGCACGGTCCTCGATCCCTTCCGACGTGAGCTGGGACTCTCGCCGCTGCCCATCTTCGTCGCCGCCCTCGCACGGACGTGCGCCGACCACCCGCTGCTCAATGCCTCCTGGCAAGACGATGGCATCCATGAGCATCGCTCGGTCCACGTGGGCGTCGCGATCGACAGCGACCGAGGGCTCATGGTCCCGGTGCTCCGCAACGCGCACGCGATGGGGATCGCGGGGATCGCGGCCGAGATCCGGCGCCTCGCCGACGCCACCCGCGATGGACATCTGCATCCGGACGACCTTCGGGGCGCCACGATCGGGGTCAGCAACACGGGGTCCTACGGCTCCGAGGCGGGCACGCCGCTGTTGAATCCCGGGAACGCCGTCACGGTCGCGCTGGGGGTGATCCAGCAGCGGCCGCTCGTGGTCGACGGGGCGGTCGTCGCGCGGCTCGCTTGCACGATCTCGCTGACGTTCGACCACCGGGTGCTGGACGGCGCCACGGTCGGTCGCGCCCTGACCGATCTGGTCGATCTCCTGCAGGGCGACGAGCGGCTGCGAGACTTGCCGCGATGAAGATCGTCTCGTTGCTGCCGTCCGCCACGGAGATCGTCTACGCCCTCGGGCTGGGCGACGACCTGATCGGCGTGACCGACGAGTGCGACTACCCACCGGATGCCGTCACCAAACCGGTCGTCTCGCGGAGCGCCCTCCCGCAGGGACGCCCACTGACCTCCCGGGAGATCGATGCCGCCGTCCGAGGGCGGATGGACGCGAAGGAACCGCTCTACATCCTGGATCGCGAGCTGCTCCGCCGCGAACGCCCCGACGTGATCCTCACGCAAGACCTCTGCCGGGTGTGCGCGGTCCCGAGTGGGCAGGTCCAACGCGCCCTCGACGAGCTCGGCCTCCCGGATGCCAAGGTCCTGTCGCTCGACCCGCACACGTTGGATGACGTGGTCGGCCAGATCGAGGCGGTCGGCGCCCTGCTCGACCGGGAGGATCGGGCCAAGGAGATCGCCACGGCGATGCGCGCGCGGATCGCGCGGGTCAAGGAGATCGCGCTCCGCCTCCCGACCATCCGCGTGTTCTGCCTGGATTGGGCGGAGCCGCCGTTCGTCGCCGGCCACTGGGTCCCCGAGATGGTCGAGGCCGCCGGAGGGTTGAACGTGCTGAACGTGAAGGCAGAGCCGTCGAAGGTGGTCACGTGGCGGCAGGTCCGCGACGAGAACCCCGAGGTCCTCGTCTTCATGCCGTGCGGGTACTACCTGGAGGAGGCCGAGGAGGAGGGTGCGGCCTTGTTCCAACAGCCTGACTTCGCCGACACGCCGGCGGCCCGCAACGGCAACGTCTTCGCGGTGGATGCCACGTCGTTCTTCTCGCGCCCGGGACCACGCGTGGTGGACGGCCTCGAGATCTTGGCCTGGGCGGTGCACCCAGAGGCATATCCGGAGCCTCCGGCCGGTTCCATCTCGCAGCTGAGATGACCGTCGCCGAGCCCGCCCCACCTACCGGACCGTCCCGTCGCGATGTCCTCACGACGAGCGACGGGTCCCACCGCGGCGCCTTCACGGCACTCGACTGGTCACTGTTCGGCGCGATCGGCGGGATCTGGGGCGCCTCGTTCCTGTTCATCGCGATCGGACTGGAGGCATTCCAACCGGGCCTGATCACGTGGACCAGGATCCTGTTCGGTGCGGGCGTCCTGTGGCTGATGCCCGCGTCGCGGGTCGCGATCGACCCTGCGGATCGACCTCGGATCCTCGCCCTGTCGTTCCTGTGGGTGGCGATCCCATTCACCCTGTTCCCGCTCGCCGAGCAACACATCACGTCCGCGCTCACGGGACTCCTGAACGGCGCCGTGCCGATCTCCGTCGCGGCGGTCGGCACCCTGATGCGGCGACGTCTGCCGGCGCGCACCCAGATGCTCGGGCTCGCCACCGGGTTCCTCGGAATCGCCTTGATCGCGCTCCCTGCTTCGGGGCAGGGGTCGAGCGAGACCGTCGGTGTGCTCATGGTCCTCGTCGCCGTCGCCTGTTACGGCGTGGCGACGAACATCGCGGCGCCCGTGACCCAGCGGTACGGATCGCTCCCGGTCATGGCCAGGATGCTCGGCGCTCGCCGCGATCTGGACCGCGCCGTTCGGTCTGTGGAGCCTGCCGTCGTCATCGTTCGCCTGGGACTCGTTCGCCGCCGTCGCGGTACTCGGGATGGTCGGGACCGGCATCGCTTTCGCGCTGATGGGTCGGTTGGTCTCGCGCGTGGGACCGAACCGAGCGGCGTTCGCGATCTACCTGACGCCGGTCGTGGCGGTGATCCTCGGGGCGGTCTTCCGGAACGAGCCGATCGTGCTGTGGTCGATCATCGGCGTGGCGCTCGTGATCGGCGGCGCGATCCTCGCGTCGCGCCGCGAGGTGGCCAGGTGAGCGATCCGTCGCGGCCACCGATCCTGGAGTTCGACCCCGCGCCGACGGCCGTGATCGAACCGACGGAGACGATCGAGCCGATCGACGTGCCCGCCCATGCGGTCCTCTGCTTCTTCCAGGACGTGATCGAGAAGGTGGTCGCAGAACACGAAGGAACCATCGTCGATCACGTCGTCTCCGAGATCGGACGGAATCCGGTCTACGAGCTCGCGTTCGAAGGGCGGCGGCTGGCGCTCGTCCACCCGGGCGTGGGGGCGCCCTTGGCCGCTGCGTTCCTCGAGGAGATGATCGCGCGCGGGTGCAGGACGTTCGTCGCGTGTGGTGGAGCCGGTGTGCTCGTCCCCGACGTCGCGCTCGGCCACGTCGTGGTGCCGACGGCGGCGATCCGCGATGAGGGCACGTCGTACCACTACCTCCCCGCCGCCCGAGAGGTGGAACCGACACGACAGGCGGTCGACGCCATCGTCGCCACGCTCGAACGACACCACGTCCCGTTCGTCACCGGGAAGACCTGGACGACGGACGGGATCTACCGGGAGACGCGCGGGAAGGTCGCAGCGCCGGGTCGAGGAGGGATGTTTGACGGTGGAGATGGAGGCGGCGGCGTTCTTCGCGGTCGCGTCGTTCCGCGGCGTGTCGTTCGGCCAGCTGCTCTACGCGGGCGACGACCTCTCTGGGGATGTCTGGGACGCTCGCGGCTGGGACGAACATGCGTCGGGACGCGAGTTGCTCTTCCGCTTGGCCGCCGAGGCGTGCCTCTCGACTCCCGCCCAGCTGACCTCGCAAGCCCGTCCGGTATCCTCCCGCCATGTCCGCCACCAACCTCGTGACGCCGGCCGATATCGGCAAGCGCGTCACGTTCCAGTTCGAGCTCCCGAACGGGTACCTCTCCGAGGCGGTCGGCGTCTTCGAACGCTGGGATCAAGGCGCGGAGACGTACTTCGTGCGCAGGAAGACGGGCGAGGTCGTGCGCGTGCCGGCGCGAGGCGTGAAGCACGGCAAGGTGATCCCCGAGCGTGCGGCGGGTTCTCATGAGCGCGGCCGAGCTTCCCACGGCATCCATCCGCAGGCGACTGGGGAGTGAGGACGCGCACTACGGTGGGAACCTCATCGCCGGCGCCAAGCAGCTGGAGATCATCGGCGACCTGATCACCGAGCTCGCGATGCGCTACGACGGAGACGAGGGACTCTTCCGCGCCTACGAGTTCGTCGAGTTCCTGGCTCCGCTCTACGCCGGCGACTGGATCGAGGCGAACGGCCGGATCGTGCGGGTCGGCAACTCCAGTCGCACGTGCGAGTTCGAGGTGTGGAAGATCGGCGGACCGAGGGGCGACATCAGCGAGTCGGCGGCCGAGTTCCTGGACGAACCGGTGCTCACGTTGCAGAGCGGTCGGCACCACGGTCGTGACGTCACCGAACCAGCGGTTCGCGCACTAGTCCGTAACGGACTAGACGGCCTGTTCGAGGTCGTGCAGCACGCCGAGCAGGTCGTCCACGTTGAACGGCTTCGGCACGAACGCGTCGGCGCCCATCTCCGCGGCCTTCGCGCGATCGCGGAGGTTCGACATGGCGGAGACGACGATCACGCGGGGACGTTCCTCGCGGGGCAGTTGCATCATCTGCTCGAGGACGCTCCACCCGTCCATCGTCGGCATCATGATGTCGAGCACCATGAGCGTCGGATGGTGCTCGGCGATCGCGGTGAGTGCCTGCGCGCCGTCGCGAGCCGCGAACGTCGTGTAGCCCTCCGCCTCCAGGCTGAATTGGAGGACCCACACCACCTGTGGCTCATCATCCACGACGAGCACGCTGGAACCGAGCGATCCGAGTTCGGACATGGAACGAGGGTAGGCGCCTTGGCGCGCAAGCGGCATCGGCCACGCGGGCGGTTTCTGCCATGACCCTCGAACTAGGGAGCCGGCCCGGGCTCCCTCCCCTCGGGGGAGCCCGGACTAGTCATGCGAGGGCAGGCGCCGTGGCAGCGGAGCCGATCAGTTCGCGTCGTCGAAGTGGCCGAGCTCGTCCAGGTCCTCGAGGTCGTGCACGACCCCGATCAGGTCCTCCACGTTGAACGGCTTCGGGCAGAAGGCGTCGGCACCGAGCTCTGCGGCACGGGCACGATCCCGCAGGCTCGTGAGCGCCGACACGATCACCACGCGAGGACGGACCTCCTGCGGGAGCTTCCCCAGCTCCTCGAGCACGCTCCACCCGTCGAGCGTCGGCATCATGATGTCCAGGAGCATCAGCTTCGGGCGGAACAGGTCGACGGCTTCGAGCGCCGCCGCCCCGTCCCTCGCCGAGAGCGTGGTGTACCCCTCCGCCTCCAGGCTGTACTGGAGGACCCAGACGACCTGTGGCTCGTCGTCCACCACGAGGACGCTGTGATCGAGTGTTTCTGAAAGTGTCTGCATACCTGGTTCAAGGTACGGCTCGTACCCCGTGTCTCTGTATCGGCCAGCCGAGCGGTTCTCGTTCGAGACCGTGGACCTAAGCCCTCGAAGCGTTCTCGGATCTCGGGTGAGGACTACGTAGTCACGACGGGTCAGATGGTTCGAGGCGGATCCCGGCGCCCTCGACGACTTCGCCGATCAAGGATGCCGCGTGTCTGCCGTTGCGCTGCAGGATCTCCTCGGCCTGGTCGCGACCCGTGATCAGCACCATCCCGATCCCCATGTTGAACGTCGAGAAGAGGTCCTCCTCCGTCGCCTCCGCGGTGTCGGCGAGCAACGCGAAGATCGGAGGTTCCGGCCAAGCGCCGCGGCGGATCCGCGCGCCGAGCCCCGGAGGCAGCGCGCGAGGGATGTTCTCCAGGAAGCCGCCGCCGGTGATGTGCGCCGCGGCGTGCACGAGCCCGTCACGCGCGAGCCCCAGCACATCGGGCGTGTAGATGGCGCACGGTTCCAACAGTTCGTCGGCCAAGCTCCGTTCCAAACCGTGCGGCATCTCGTCGAGCGCGAACCGGTCGAGCAGTGCCGAGCGAACGAGCGAGTAGCCGTTCGCGTGGAGTCCGCTCGAGGCGAGACCGACGAGCACGTCGTCCGATGCGACCCGGTGCGGACCCAACAGATCGGCTTCCTCCACGACTCCGACGCAGAACCCCGCTAGGTCGAACTGGTCATCGGGCATCACGCCCGGATGTTCGGCGGTCTCACCGCCCAGGAGCGCGCACCCGGCGTGCCGGCAACCTTCGGCGACACCTTCCACGATCGTCGCGACGCGCTCGGGCACGACGCGGCCCACCGCGAGGTAGTCGAGGAAGAAGAGCGGCTCCGCCCCGGTGCACACGACATCGTCCGCGCACATGGCCACGAGGTCGATGCCGACCGTATCGAGACGCCCCGTCATCCGCGCGATCTCGAGCTTGGTCCCGACGCCGTCGGTGGCCGCGGCCAAGAGCGTGCTCTCGCCCGATCGGAACAGCCCGGCGAACCCGCCGACGGCATCGGCCACCTCGGGGCGGCGGGCCCGTGCCGCGAGATCCGCGATCAAGGTGACGGCCTTCGCGGCGGCCTCGGTGTCCACGCCGGCCCGACGGTACGCGTCGCTCACGCCGGCTCCACGTTCGCTCAGGCGGTCGGCAGCTGCAGCTGGTCTTCCAGCACGAACTTGCCGGCATGCGCGGGGATCGGGACCGGGTACTCGCCGTCGAAACACGCGCGGCAGAAGTCGTCCTTCGGTGAGCCGGCAGCCTGGACCAGGCCCTCGAGCGAGAGATAGCCGAGCGAGTCGGCGCCGACGAACCCGCGGATCTCGTCGACTGCCAGGTCGGATGCGATCAGCTCGTGACGTGTGGACATGTCGATCCCGTAGAAGCACGGCCACTTGATCGGTGGACAGGTGATCCGGAGATGGATCTCGCTCGCCCCGGCCTCGCGCAACGCCTGCACGGTCTGCCGCGTGGTCGTACCACGGACGATCGAGTCGTCGACCACGACCAGTCGCTTCCCGCGGATCGAATCCGTCAAGGGGTTCAGCTTCAGCTTCACGCCTCGATCACGCAGAGACTGCGACGGCTGGATGAACGTGCGGCCCACGTAGTTGTTCTTGATCAGTCCGTCGCCGTACGGGATGCCCGACGTCTCGGCGTACCCCTGCGCGGCGGAGTGCCCGGTCTGTGGGACGGCGATCACGAGATCCGCATCGGTCGGGTGTTCGTCCGCGAGGATCCGGCCCATCTCACGGCGAGCCTCGTAGACACTCGTCCCGAGCAGACGGGAGTCGGGCCGGGCGAGATAGACGAACTCGAAGATGCAGAGCGCCGGCTTGGGCGACTCGGCGAAACGGAACGACTGCAGCCCACGCTCATCGATGCGGACGAGCTCACCGGGCTCGACGTCCCGGACGAGTGTGGCTCCCAGGATGTCGAGCGCGCATGTCTCCGACGCGAAGACGAACCCGTTGGAGAGGCGTCCGATCGAGAGCGGACGGATCCCGTGGGGGTCACGCGCGGCGTACACGCTCCGCTCATCCATCATGACGAAGCTGAACGCGCCCCGGAGCGTCGGGAGGATCCGGAGCGCGGCATCCTCGAACGTCCCACTCGCCATCTCGCGGGCGATGAGCGTGGTCACGATATCGGTGTCCGTGGTGGCGGCACCGCGCGGGCCCACCATCTCGGCCAGCTCATGCGTATTCACCAGGTTCCCGTTGTGGCCGAGCGCGACCGACCGGACCCCGTCGGTCTTGAAGACCGGTTGCGCGTTGTCCCAGGTCGTGGACCCCGTGGTCGAGTAGCGGGTGTGACCGATCGCCAGGTCGCCCTGCAGCGTCGTCAGCGTGGCTTCGTTGAAGACCTGGCTGACGAGCCCCAGTTCCTTGTAGACGAGGATGTTGGTGCCGTCGCTGACGGCGATGCCCGCCGATTCCTGGCCGCGATGCTGGAGCGCGAAGAGTCCGAAGTACGTGAGGCGAGCGACGTCCTCGCCGGGTGCCCAGACGCCGAAGAGCCCACATTCCTCTTTCGGTGATTCCGCGCCCACGAGGGGCTCAGCGTATCAGGCGCTCGCGAGCCGACAGAGATTCCCCGCGGGCTCAGCCAGGAGCAAGCACGCCCTCCAACTCGAGGAGGGCGATCTTGCGATCGAGGCCGCCGGCATAGCCGGTGAGCTTGCCCGACGCGCCGATGACGCGGTGACAGGGGATCACGATGGGGATCGGGTTGGAGCCGAGCGCGCGGCCGACGGCACGCGCCGCGCTCGGGTGGCCGATCTCCTTCGCGATCGCGCCGTAGGTCGTGGTCTCGCCGAAGCCGATCTTGCTCGTGCGGACCAGGACATCGCGGGCGATCCCGTGGATCAGGCGCCGATCCAAGGGCAACTCGAAGCGGGTGCGCCCACGGTCGAAGTACTCGTCCAGCTCGCGCCGGACCTCATCGGTGGCAGACCGCGATCCCAGGATCCGGGGAGAGATGCGTTCGGCGATGTCGGCGAGCACCCGCTCGCGATCCTCGCTCTGGAACACGATCCGGAGCAGACCGCGCGGGGTCACGGCCACGAGCAGGGGCCCGATCGGTGAGTCCATGTCGGAGATCGCGACGTCGAGCAAGCCGTCGGCCGCCGCTCGGTCCGAGATCGCGTCCGCCGGGGCGCGCGAGTCTCGGTCGGCCGCCGCTCGATCCGCCAGTCGTTTCAGGTCGTTGGTGTTCATCGGATCAGCTCCCTCAGCTTCTTGACGCCCTGGTACACGTTGGCCCGGGCGTTCTCCTCGCTCGTACCCATCAGCTCCGCGATCTCGGCGTACGGACGGTCGAGCACGTGTCGATGGACCACCGCGACCCGCTGTCGAGGGGGAAGCGTCTCGACGGCCGACCAGAGTTCCACGTCCACGGTGACGTCCCGCTCCCGCGCGACGGGTTCCGGCACGTCCGCGACGGGTGTCGCGCGACGGCCGCTCCCGCGGTGATGGTCGATCGCTTTGCGAGAAGCGATCCGCAGGATCCATCGGTCCAGACGTTCCCCGTCGTTCAACCGCGGATAGGCACGGAGCGCGGAGAGGAACGTCTCCTGGAAGCAGTCGTCCGCGTCGAGCGGCCCGACCGCCACGCGTAGGAACCGATAGACCATGGTGCGGTTCGCCTCCAGGAATTCCTGGAACGGAGGGACGGCCGTCCGGCTCACGCCCACCACGGCATGCGGCCGGCCAGCGTCCTCGTCCATCGGCGACGCCCGGCCGTTCGAACGTACTCGGGATCAGGTTCCACCACTCGCCACCGCTGCCATCGGTCGTCCTGCATCATCATCGCCTCCAGCTCCGTCGTCACCCGAACAACGTCGCGGGGCGCGGATCCGTGAAACTCACGCGAGGCCGAGGGTCGCCGGGAGCTTCGCGTGGTCGTCGATCACGAAGTCACCATCGGGACCGGAGTCCGGCGGCGGATCGTTGAAGAAGCTGTAGCGCACCGCGGTCATGCCCATCGCGAGCGCGCCGGCCATGTCGGTACGACGTCCATCGCCGACGTGAGCCATGTCGGAGGGATCGCCCACGCCGAGCCCCGCGAGCGCGTGCTCGAAGATCGGCGGGAACGGTTTGAAACACCCCACCTCGTCGGAGAACGACCAGTGGTCGAAGTACGTCAGCACCCCGAATTCGTCGAGGCGCGCGCGGAGCGTCGCGGAGTCCGTCATGCCGACGTCGCAGATGATCCCGATCCGTGCGCCGGCCCCCTTCAGCGCGTGCAGGCATTCCCGTGCGCCGGGTGCGAGTTGCAAGGGAGCAACGCGTCCCACCGCGGCGAACGACTCCACGAGCGCTGCGCGAACCGATGCCGGTGGGTCGATCCCGAGGAACGTGCACATCAACGGGGTCGCCTCGTTCGGACCGTGCTGGACGTTCTCGCGCCAGGCCTCGTGGAACCGCTCCCAGTTGTGGGTGAAGGCCTGTTCGATCGCGACATCGTCGACGGAGAAGCCGGCCTCGTGCAGGATCGACGACCACGCTCGGAGCTGCCGCGTTCGCATCGAGCCGTCTTCCTCCGCATCGATGCCGGCGCCCTCGGAGACGAGCGTTTCCCAGTAGTCGAACGTCACCGCCTCGATCACGCCGGCTCGCTCATCAGGCGAGGGATCGCACCCTCATACGCGTCGCGGAGCGCGTCGACGGTCGTTTCGAACGATCCGTCGAACACCACGCGCGGTCCGCCGGTCTCCCCGATCGCCGTGCAGGGAACCCCGTGCTCGGCGGCAAGCTCGACGAACGCGTCCATCCGTTCGGGGGCGACCGCGACGACCGCCCGGGACGCAGACTCGGAGAACAGCGCGACGTGCGGAGGCAGGTCGCCGGGCACGGTCACGGCGAACCCGTGTCCGCCCAGGATCGCCTGTTCCGCAAGCGTGATGGCGAGCCCACCGTCACCGCAGTCGTGCGCGGCCGAAAGGAGATCCGCACCGGCAGCCGCGTGCAGCAAGACGTGTAACGCGTGCTCCCGTTCCAGATCGAGGGCAGGTGGACGGCCGGCCACGATCCCGAGCACGACCTCCGCGAACTCGGAGCCGCCGAGCTCCGCGAACGTCTCACCGAGCAACGCGATCTGCAGACCGGAGCGCTCGAACCCACTCGGGACACGCAGCCGGTAGTCCTCGAGCAGACCGAGCATCCCGATCACCGGCGTCGGCCAGATCGCGGAGTCGCCCGATTCGTTGTAGAAGCTCACGTTGCCGCCAGTGACCGGCGTGTCGAACGCCAGGCACGCGTCACGCATCCCGCGGATCGACTCGGCGAACTGCCACATCACGACCGGGCGTTCCGGGTTGCCGAAGTTCATGCAGTTCGTGATCGCGAGCGGCTTCGCGCCTGTGACCGCGACGTTGCGTGCGGCCTCGGCCACAGCGTGCATCGCGCCGAGGTAGGGATCCAGGTGGCCGAACCGGCCCTTCCCGTCGGTCGAGAGCGCGATCCCCTTCAGCGTGTCCGGCACCCGCACGATCGCCGCGTCCGATGTCTCCGCCGTCACCGTCTGGCCTTGCACGATCGCGTCGTACTGCTCGAACACCCAGCGTTTGCTGGCGACGTTCGGCGACGAGAGCACCTTCATCAACGCTTCGTGCACGTCCTGCTCGAAGGGCACGAACGCCGGATCCTCGTGCGTCTCAGCCACATCCTCAGCCGCGACCGGGCGGTCGTACTCAGGCCCGGCGTCCGCGAGCGATGCGGCCGGCATCTGGGCCACGATGTCCTTACCGTGTCGCACGGTCAGCGCTCCACCCGGCACGAGCGTGGCGATCACCGCCGACGCCAGGCCCCACCGCTCGCACACGGCACGCACCTCGGTCAGCCGGTCCGGAGCGACGACCGCGAGCATCCGCTCCTGCGACTCGGAGGTCAGGATCTCGAACGCCTCCATCCCCGGCTCGCGCAACGGAGCGGCATCCAGGTCCAGGTCGGCGCCCATCCCCGCGCGCGCCGCGGACTCGCTGACCGCGCACGTGATCCCGGCACCGCCCAGGTCCTGCAGTCCCTCGAGCAGCCCGGCCTCGACCATCGCGAGCGAGGCCTCGATCAGGAGCTTCCCAGCGAAGGGATCGCCGATCTGGACGCTCGGCCGCGAGCCTGCGGCGCCTTCCTCGAGCGTGGCGCTCGCGAGCACCGAGACCCCCCCGATCCCGTCGCGACCGGTCGGCGCGCCGTAGAGCACCATGAACGATCCCGCGTGCGCCACGTGGGAGGCCGAGGTCATCAGCCCGTCGACGGGCGCGATGCCCACGCACATCACGTCGACGCTCGGGTTCGCCGAATGCGGTTCGGCGAAGTGGATCTCGCCACCCACGGTCGGGACACCGATGCAGTTGCCGTACGCGCCGATCCCGGCCACGACGCCCCCCATCAGCCACCGGTTCCGCGCGTCGGTGAGCGGACCGAACATCAGTGGATCGAGCAACGCGACCGGGCGGGCGCCCATCGAGATGATGTCTCGCACGATCCCCCCGACGCCCGTCGCGGCGCCTTGGTACGGCTCGATCGCGCTGGGATGCGAATGCGACTCCATCTTGAACACGACGGCGAACCCGTCGCCAACGTCCACGGCACCGGCGTCCTGACCGGGTCCGACCAGCACCGCCGACCCCTCCGTGGGCAGCGTGCGCAGGTACTTCTTCGACGACTTGTAGGAGCAGTGCTCCGACCACATCGCGCCGTACATCGCGAGCTCGGTGCGGTTGGGCTCACGCCCGAGCGTCTCGATGATCCGTTCGAACTCGTCGTCCGTCAGTCCGAGAGCGCGGTGCAGGGGTTGCTCCACGACCGCCACGTTCCCCTAGACCCTCGTCATCGCTTGGGTGAGCAGCGACGCGAACAACGGTTGTCCGCCGGTGGGGCCCACATCGGGGTCGACGGCGTGCTCCGGGTGCGGCATCAGGCCGACCACGTTCCCGGCCGCGTTCCGTACCCCCGCGATCGCGTTCGCGCTGCCGTTGGGGTTGTCGGCGTCATCCCCGGTCGACCCGTCGCTCGCGCAGTAGCGGAAGACGACCTGACCCTCGCCCTCGATGCGCGCGAGGTCCGTTGCGCTCGCGACGAACTGCCCCTCACCGTGCTTCACGGGGATCTCGAGGACCTCCCCCGGCATCACGTCGAGCGTGACCGGCGTGACCGTGGTCTCCACGCGGACGTGCACGACCCTTCGGACGAACCGCAACGACCGGTTGCGGATCAACGCTCCCGGAAGCAGGCCGCTCTCGCACAGGATCTGGAAGCCGTTGCAGATCCCGAGGACCGGTCCGCCGCGCTCGGCGAACCCGCGGACCGCATCCATCACCCGGGCGAACCGTGCGATCGCGCCGGTGCGCAGGTAGTCGCCGTAGCTGAACCCGCCGGGCAGGATCACGGCGTCGACGCCCCGGAGGTCGTCCTCGGCGTGCCACAGGGCGATGCCCTCCCCACCCATCGTCTCCACCGCCCGGAGCGCGTCCCGGTCGTCCAACGATCCCGGGAACGTGATGACCCCGATCCGTGGCGTTCCCGAGGTCACGCCGTCACGCCTCCTCGGTCTCGAGGATCCGATAGTCCTCGATCACCGGGTTAGACAGCAGCCGCTGCGCCATCTCGTGGACCTGCGCGCGCGCAGCGGCCCCGTCGGACGCGTCCACGCTCAGGCGGATGTGCTTGCCCACGTGGACGCCGTGCGCGTTCGTCCACCCGAGCGCCGGAAGCGCCCCCTCCACGGCCTTGCCCTGCGGGTCCGACAAGCCGGGCTTGAGCGTCACGAGCACCTCGAACACGAACGTCACTCCGCCGCTCCCATCCGCCGCAGGTAGTCCTCGAACGGCTCCCCCGTCAGTCGCGCATACGCCTCCCGGTAGCGTGCGGCGGTCTGCGCCACGACGTCGGTCGGGAGCTCGGGGGCCGGTGACTCGTGGTCCCACCCGCTGGCGTCGAGCCAGTCCCGGACGTACTGCTTGTCGAACGACGCCTGCGGCCCGCCCGGCACGTACGCGTCCGCGGGCCAGAACCGGGATGAATCGGGTGTGCCCACCTCGTCGATCAGGATCAACTCCCCACCGGCGAACCCGAACTCGAACTTCGTATCGGCCAGGATGATCCCGCGTTGCGACGCGACGGCCGCGACCCGTTCGTAGATCGTGAGCGTCAGCTCCTTGAGCCGTTCGGCCAGACCGAGGCCGACCAGGTCACGGATCTCGTCGGGCGAGAGCGGCAGGTCGTGTCCGGCTGCGGCCTTCGTGGTCGGCGTGAAGATCGGCTCGGGGAGGCGATCCGATTCCACCAGCCCACCGGGCAGCATGACCCCGCACACGCTCCCGTCCACCTGGTACTGCTTCCATGCCGACCCCGACAGGTATCCCCGAGCCACGCATTCGACGGGGATCACGTCGGCGCGCGTGACGAGCGTCGCGCGACCCGCGAGCGATGCATCGTCGGCGAACGGCGCCGGGAACCGGGTGCGTTCCGCGGTGATCAGGTGGTTCGCGACCAGATCCGTGGTCTGCCCGAACCAGAACAGCGAGAGCCCGGTGAGGACGCGGCCCTTGTCGGGGATCGACGTCGGCAGGACCACGTCGAACGCGCTCAGCCGATCGGTCGCGATGAGCAAGAGGTCGTCGCCGGCCTCGTACACGTCGCGGACCTTGCCGCGGGCGTGCAGGCCGGCGCCGGCGCTCACGCTCCCTCCACCGGGAGCTTCTCCAGCTGCTCGAAGACGCCACCCAGGTTCCGCAGGAACCGCTGCGGCTCGAACAGGGCGCTCAGTTCCTCCGGCGACAGCCGAGATGCGACCTCCGGGTTGGAACCGAGCGACGCGCGGAAGTCCGCGCCTCGATCCCACGCGCCGGCCGCCGCCTCTTGGACCACGCGGTAGGCCTCATCGCGGCTCATCCCGGCGTCGATCAACGCCAGCAACACCGACTGGCTGAACGCGAGGCCGCCGTCGGCCTCCAGGTTGGCGCGCATCCGTTCGGGGTAGACCCGCAGACCGTCGAGGACCGTCGTCATCTCCGCGAGCATGAAGGCGAGCAGACCGGTGGCGTCCGGGAAGATCACGCGTTCCGCCGACGAATGCGAGATGTCGCGCTCGTGCCACAGGGCCACGTCCTCGAAGGCGGTCTGCGCGTAACCGCGGACCACCCGGGCGAGGCCGCTGACGCGTTCCGACGCGACCGGGTTCCGCTTGTGCGGCATCGCGCTCGAGCCCTTCTGACCTTCGGCGAACGGCTCCTGGACCTCCCGGACCTCGGTCCGGGCCAGGTGACGGATCTCGGTGGCCATCTTGTCGAGCGTCGACGCGCAGATCGCGAGCGAGGCCATGAACTCCGCATGACGATCCCGCTGGATCACCTGCGTGCTCGCCTCTTCCGGGCGCAGATCGAGCCTCGCGCAGACGAGCTGCTCCACGCGAGGATCTACCGATGCGTACGTGCCGACCACGCCGCTGATCGCGCCGACGCTCACCGCCTCCCGCGCGCGGCGGAGCCGTTCGCGGTCGCGATCCAGCTCGAACGCCCACACGGCCAGCTTGTGACCGAAGCTCGTGGGCTCGGCGTGCACGCCGTGCGAGCGCCCGACCATCACGGTGTCACGATGCGCGAGCGCCAGCCGCTTGACGACGGCTAGCAGCCCCTCCAACCCGACCAGCAAGAGGTCTGCGGCCGAGCGCAGCTGCAAGCCGAAGCCGGTGTCCAAGACGTCCGACGACGTCATCCCGAAGTGGATCCAACGGCCTTCAGGACCGACCGAGGCCGCCACCACCTGGACGAACGCCGCGACGTCGTGGCGGGTCACCTGCTCGGCCGCGAGCACGTCCTCGACCGTGAACGACGCGCGCGCGCGGATCGAGCGTGCCTCCTCCACCGGGAGCTGCCCGAGCTCGGCCCAGGCCTCGACCGCCAGGATCTCGATCTCCAGCCAGTTCGCGAGACGGGCCTCGTCCGACCAGACGGCGGCCATCTCGGGCAGGCTGTACCGCGGGATCAAAGCTTCAGGCCCTCGCCCAGGTCGTCCTTGAACTTCCAGAGCATGGCCTGCACGTCGGGATCGCCGATCGCGATGATCTCGGCGGCGAGGACGGCGGCGTTCACCGCTGCGTCGACGCCGACGGTCGCGACCGGCACGCCGGTCGGCATCTGCGCGGTGATCGCCAGCGCTTCGTTCCCCACCATCTGCGGCGACGATGCGATCGGCACCCCGATCACCGGGAGGATCGTTCGTGCCGCGACGGCGGCCGCCAGGTGTCCTGACATCCCGGTCGAGCAGATCACGACCCGCATCCCGCGTTCGAACGCGGTCCGCGCGTACTCGTCGACCAGGTCGGGGTTCCGCGACGAGGACATGATCCGCACCTCGTGCGCGATGTCGAACTTCTCGAGGATCAGGCCCGCCTGGCGCATGATCGGCAGCTCGGACGGCGAGGCCGCCAGCACGCCCACCCTCGGTGTCTCGTCGGTCACGTCGGCTCCCCTTCCGTCGCCGCCAGGGCGATGTCGCGCCGGTACCGCATACCTTCGAACGCGATCCGGCCGCAGGCCTCATACGCGCGGGCGCGTGCATCGCGGAGCGTCGGTCCGAGCGCGCTCACGGCCAGCACCCGCCCCCCGGCGGTGACCACTCTACCGTCCCGTTCGGCCGTGCCGGCGTGGAACACGATGACGCCGTCGACCTCGGCCGCGGCGTCGAGCCCGTCGATCTCGAACCCGGTCTCGTACGGGCCGGGATAGCCACCGGACGCGAGGACAACGGTGACCGCGGCGTCGGCCCCCTCACTCGTGCCGGCGTCGGTCAGGCGACCCTCGGCGCCCGCGAGGAACAGCTCGGCGAGGTCCCGGTCGATCCGCGGCAGCAGCACCTCGGTTTCGGGATCGCCGAACCGGCAGTTGAATTCGAGCACCTTGGGACCGTCGGTGGTGAGCATCAACCCGGCGAACAGGCATCCCCGATACGGGATCGCCTCATCTTGGAGCGCATGGAACGTCGGCGCCACGGTCTCCTCCCAGATCCTGGCCTCGAGGTCCGCGGAGAGCCACGGCAGCGGCGAGTACGCCCCCATCCCTCCCGTGTTCGGGCCGACATCGCCGTCGCCGATCCGCTTGAAGTCCTGCGCGATCCCGAGCGGAACCAGCGTGTCCCCGTCGATCAACGCGAACGCCGAGACCTCCGGACCCTCGAGGATCTCCTCGACCACGACGGTCGCGCCCGCGGCGCCGAACGCATGGCGCTCCAGCGAGTCCCGCAATGCGGCCACCGCCGTCTCGCGATCGGGAGCGACCGTGACGCCCTTCCCCGCCGCCAGACCGTCCGCCTTCACCACGGCACGCCCGCCCAGTTCGTCCACGTACGCGACCGCCTTCTCGACATCGGTGAACGAGCCGGACCGCGCGGTGGGGATCCCGTGCCGCTGCATCAGCTCCTTCGCGAACGCCTTCGATCCCTCGAGGGCGGCGCCGGCCTTCGACGGGCCGAAGACCCGGCGACCGCGCGCTTCGAGCGCGTCGGCCAACCCGGCGACGAGCGGTCCCTCCGGTCCGACGACGGTGAGGTCGACGTCCTCGCGTTCGACGAGGTCCACGATGCCTTCGAGATCCTCCGTCCTCACCGGTTCGCAACGAGCCAGCGACGCGATCCCGGCGTTGCCCGGCGCCGCGAGCAGGTCGTCGACCAGAGGGCTCTGTCGCAGCCGCCAGACGAGCGCGTGTTCCCGCGCGCCGCCGCCGACGACGAGGACCTTCATCCGACCGGCAGGCTCTGTTCGCGTGCGGGGCCGACGGAGACGACCGAGACCGGGACCCCGACCAGCTCCTCCATGCGATGGACGTACGCGCGCGCCGCCTTGGGCAGGTCCTCGAACGTCTTGGCCTCGTCGATCTCCTCCATCCAGCCGTCGAGGTCTTCGAAGACGGGGACCGCCTTGTGGAAGAGCGACTGGTGCGGCGGGAAATCCTCGTACCGTTCGCCGTCGGCCTGGTAGCCCGTGCAGATCCGGACGCGCTCGAAGCCGGAGAGCACGTCGAGCTTCGTGACGAACAGCTCGGTCAGCCCGTTCAAGCGTGCCGCGTAGCGTCCGAGCACCGCGTCGAACCAACCGCAGCGACGCTTCCGCCCCGTCACCGTCCCGAACTCCTTGCCGCGCACCCCGAGTCGTTCGCCGTCGTCGGCAAGCTCTTCGGTCGGGAACGGCCCCGCACCGACGCGGGTCACGTACGCCTTGACGATGCCGATCACCCGGTCGACCTCGCGCGGTCCGATCCCCGCCGAGGCCAGCGCGTACCCGGCGACGGGGTTCGACGACGTCACGAACGGGTACGTCCCGTGGTCCAGGTCCAGGAGCGTCCCTTGCGCGCCCTCGAGCATCACGTGCTTGCCGTCGCGCAACCCTGCATGCAGCAGCGCCGACGTGTCGGCCACATGCGGTTCGATCTGGGTCGCGAGCTCCATGTACTCGTCGACGATCCGATCCGCGTCCAACGGGAGCCGGTTGTAGATCTTCGTCAGGATCAGGTTCTTCTCGCGGAGCACCATGTCGAGCTTCTCGCGGAAGATCTTGGCGTCGAACAGGTCCTGGATCCGCAGACCGATCCGGGCGGCCTTGTCGCCGTAGGCGGGTCCGATCCCTCGCTTGGTCGTTCCCAAGGCGTTCTTGCCCAGGAACCGCTCCGTCACCTTCTCGAGCTCCAGGTGGTACGGCATGATCATGTGCGCGTTGCCCGACACGAGCAGCCGCGACGTGTCGATCCCGAGCTCCCGGAGCGACGTCATCTCCTTGATCAGGTGGCGAGGGTCGACCACCACGCCGTCGGCGATCACCGACGTGATGTGGTCGTAGAGGATGCCCGAAGGGATCAGCTGGAGCTTCAGCAGCCGGCCCTCGGCGATCACGGTGTGGCCCGCGTTGTTCCCGCCCTGGTAGCGGACCACGAAGTCCATCCGGTCCGCGAGGTAGTCGACCGCCTTGCCCTTGCCCTCGTCTCCCCACTGCGTCCCGAGCACGATCGAGGCAGGCATGGCGTGCGTCAGTCTAGAGGATGGTCCTACCGGACCAGCAAGACCGGACAGTGCGCTTGGTGGACGACCTTGTTCGCGACCCCGCCCAGGACCAGGCTGCGGAGCTCGGACATCCCCCGGGTGCCCATGACGATCAGGTTCGCGTCGACCTGCTTGGCCACGCGGACGATCTCATCGGGGGTCTGGCCGGGGGTGACCTTCCGGATCTCCGCGTGCGCGTCGACGCCGGCATCCGTGAAACGCGCCACCACCTCGTCGACCAAGGGCTTGGCCTCCTGGGGCGGACCCAGGTCGACCTCGCTCCCCTCGTACTTCTCGTACTCTCGGACGTGCAGGACGGTGACGCTCGCGCCGTACTTCTGCGCCAGGTCGATCGCCGCAGGCACGGTCTTACTGCCTTGGGCCGAACCGTCAGCGGCGACCAGGATCCTGTCGAACATGGGCGTCAGGATACGTCCTCCGGCTTAGGCCGTCGGCTCGTTGACTCGCTGACCAGGGCGTTGATAGGGTCTAGCTCGCAGCTGACCAGAGAACTGGAGGCCGCGGCGAACCTGCAGCAGGTCCGTCGTGGCCTTTTTCTGTTCCGCCGCTCGAGCGAAGGGAGATTCGCTGTGGGCATCGATTGGCACATCGTCTTGGCAGGAGCGATCGTCGGGTTCACGGTCGGGTTGACGGGCATGGGGGGCGGCGCCTTGATGACGCCGATCCTCGTCATCTTCTTCGGCATCACGCCGTCATCGGCCGTCACGTCGGACCTGATCGCCGCCGTCTTCATGAAGCCCGTGGGTGGAGGGGTTCATATCCGGCGCAAGACGGTGCGTTGGGAGCTCGTCAAGTGGCTCTGCATCGGCTCGGTGCCCGCGGCGTTCCTCGCCGTGTTCGCGCTCCACTTCGCGTTCGGGGACAGCGAACAACTGCAGAACGTGATCAAGATCTTCCTCGGCATCACCCTCACGCTCGCCGCCGCCGCCATGGTGTTCAAGGCGTGGCTCCAGGGTCGCCGCGCGGCGGCCGCACGGGCGGAGGGGAAGGCCCCGTCCAAGGGCGGTGGGAAGATCGCCGTCAGGATCGCGCCGACGATCCTCATCGGCGCGGTGGGGGGAGTCCTCGTGGGGCTCACGTCGGTGGGCTCCGGCTCCATCATCATCGTGTGCCTGATGCTCCTGTACCCGGAGCTCCGTGGCGCCGAGCTGGTGGGCACCGACCTCGTCCAAGCGGTTCCGTTGGTCACGGCCGCGGCGATCGCGCACATCATCGTCGGCAACCTCGAGTGGGGACTGACCGGCGCCCTGCTCCTGGGTTCCGTCCCGGCGTGCTACTTCGGAGCGCGCGCCTCCGTCAAGGCGAAGGACGGGCTCATCCGACCCGCACTGGTGTTCGTGCTCCTCGCGTCGGCCATGAAGCTGCTCGACGTCCCGACCAACGTGCTCGCCATGGGCATGGTCGGGTTCGCCTTGATCGCCCTGCCGGTATGGGGAGCGATCGACGCGGCGGCCCACCCCGAGCCGCTCTGGGACGGCATCAAGCAGCCGCGCAGCTGGTGGATCAAGATCCAGGCGATCGGCTCGATCTTCGTGATCGGGTTCTTCATGGCCATCGGGTACTTCTGGAAGATCAGGCCGGGATTGACGATCGCCACCGAGCGCGCTGCGGCCGAACGCGTCCTGGTGGCCTAGCATCAGCTCGTGGCCGACGAATCCGTTCCCGAGCAGAGCGTCCAGGAGCGCCTCGCAAGCCTCACCGACGATGAGCGACTCGTCCTCGCACGCGTCGCCGACATCGTTCGCCGGATCAACCATGGGACGGTCGTGCTCGTGATCCAAGACGGCAAGGTCGTGCAGATCGAGATGGCCGAGAAGTTCCGGATGCGCTGATGGCCGATCGCGCTGAGGGTTCGGTGGCCACGATCGGCGGGCGCGAGGTCCAGCCTCCCAAGCTCGCGCTGAAGGATCTGGTGAAGACCAGGACCTCGACCGCTGGCCAGGAGATCCTGGCGGTCGACCGCGTGACGCTGGATGTCTATCAGGGCGAGTTCGTGTGCCTGCTCGGGCCGTCCGGATGTGGGAAGACGACCATCTTGAACATCTTGGCGGGCCTGGACGAGCCAACATCGGGCCAGGCGCTCCTGGATGGACGCACCATCGACGGCCCCGGTCCGGATCGCGCCGTGCTGTTCCAGGAGCCCGCGCTCTTCCCCTGGCTCTCGGTGGTCGCCAACGTGGAGTTCGCGCTGAAGCATGTGGGGGTCGTGGAGAGCGAGCGGCGGGACCGAGCGATGACCTGGCTCGAGAACGTGCACCTGGCCGGGTTCGCGAACGCGCAGCCGCACGAGCTGTCTGCCGGCATGCGACAGCGCGCTGCGCTCGCGCGAGCGTTGGCGTGCGATCCCGACGTGCTGCTCGGCGACGAGCCGTTCGGAGCGCTCGACGCACAGGCGCGCGAGCTGCTGCAGAACGAGGTGCAGCGCGCCTGGGTCCAGAGCGAAGGGCGCAAGACGTTCGTGTTCGTCACGCACAACGTGCGCGAGGCGGCGCTGCTCGCGGATCGCGTCCTGGTGATGACGGCGGCCCCAGGAAGACTGCTCGAGGAGCAACGGATCCACGCCCCGCGCCCGCGACACCTGGACGACGCGCTCGTCTCTCGCGTGGTGACCGAGATCCACGACGTCCTGATGCGCGAGGTCGGCAAAGGGGACGAACGATGAAGCGTCTTGGCCGCGAGCTGGGTCCTCCGCTCGTCGGCGTCGCCGGGCTGCTCATCGTGTGGTCGGTCGTCGCGGCGTTCGCGGCATCCAACGTCGTGCCTTCCCCCGCCGAGGTCTGGTCGGCGTTCGTCCACGGGATGTCGGACGGCACGATCCCCGAGGCCACCTCAAGACGTTGATCCGACTCGCGTTCGCGTTCGCCGTCTCGATCGTGATCGGGACCGCGCTCGGGTTCGGGCTGGCGCTCAACGAGTTCGCGCGCCGCGCGGTGCGGCCGCTGGTGGTGGCGTTGCAGATCACGCCGTACATCGCATGGCTGCCGCTCGCGGTCGTGTGGTTCGGCCTGTCAGAGCGAGCGGTGGTGTTCGTGGCGATCGTCGGCGCGTTCCCGTCGGTGACGCTCTCGACGATCTCGAGCTTCGCGCAGGTGCCGCCGCTCCTCAAGCGCGCGGGCCGCACGCTCGGCGTGGAGGGATGGACGCTGTACCGCGAGGTGATCTTCCCCGCGGCCCTGCCCGGCTACATGGCCGGTCTGCAACAGGCGTGGGGGTTCGCGTGGAAGGCACTCCTGGCCGGCGAGCTGATCATGGCGGGGATCGACGCGGTCGGGTTGGGACAGCTCCTCGGTCACTCGCAACATGACGTGCCCGCCCTGGTCGCCACGGTCGCGGTGATCGTGGTGCTCGGCGTGCTGGTCGAGTACCTCGTGTTCGTCCCACTGGACCGGCGGATCCGGGCCCGACGCGGGTTGCTGGTCGCCGCCTAGAGCGGCTGCCCGTTGTAGACCTTGACGAATCGCGCGTAGTTCATCGCGATCTGGGCGGAGGCGGCGTCGCGCGCCATCGAGCCGTCGACGAACGCCTTCAGCGGCTCCCACCAGATCGAGCGGCCGATGGCGAAGCCCTGGTAACCGGGCACGCCGCTGGCGGCCTTGAGCCACGTGTCGACGGCAGCCTGGTCGGCACCTCTGCCGAGCACGACGCACGCCACGTGGTCGCGCCCGGCGACCCGGCACTGCTGCGCGATCATCTCGCAGTCCTCACGCTGGTCGATCCCTTCGATCTTCCAGATGTCCGGCTCGATCCCCGTCTCCTGCAGCTGGGCGATCGCCATCCGCATCAGGTGGGGCCGCAGTTCGGTGTCGAAGCGGCCGGCGTCGCCGCCCACCGTCTCCAGCTGATGTGGCTCGGCCGGCACCAGCAGCTCGAACAGGAACTTGCGCTCCCCCTTGTGGAGCCAGTCGGACAGGCGCTTCAGCCGCTCGGCTTGCCGGGCGTTCATCGCCCCGTCGCCCTCCGGATTGAAGCGCACGAGGACCTTCGTGAACGTCGGCTGGTTGAACTCGATGTGCTGCCCGAAGTCGTCGCCGTACTCGAAGTCGAACTCGTTCTGTCCCGACTTCTCGGCCGGCATCGCCAGGATGAACTGCTGCTGGCGCGCCCGCTGCGCCACCCCCGCGCCGAACTGTTCGTCGACCAACACCCCCGCCGTCGCCTTGTCGACACCCTCACGCTCCACCGCGCGCAGGAACCCTTCGAAGATCGCGGTCTTGGCGTCGGCGATGCGTTCCGTGTCCTCGGGAGAGGGGTTCCCCTCGATGCCGAAGAACGTCTTGACGAACGACCCTCGATGATCGAACGCCAGGATGAAGAGGTCTCCGTCGTAGCCGAGCCCGAGCATGATGGTCTCCCCTCGTGTCGCGGTTCGCGTTGATGCTAGCTGCTGGTCACGCCCGACCCCGTGTCCCGCTCGACCGCGCGGCGCTCGTCGTGCATCGTCTCCGCGGTCCGGAGCAGCCCGGCGCTGACCAGCTCCATCAGCAGGACCGCGGCGCCGGCGACCACTCCCACCCGGACCGCCAGGCTCCCGACGAGCGCACGGCAGCTCGAGACCACGCGGAGCACATCGTGCGCCGGACACGAATCCGCCGCGAACGTCCGCGCCGCGAACCATACGAGCACCCCCACGGCAGCGGCGGCCGCGAACGAGCCGGCGTGCAACGCGCGATGTCGGTCGGCGTTCGTGGCGATCACTCCCGCTCGAACGGGTTCGTCGGGGTCAGGATCTGCACGGCGATCGGATCGGCCGCGGCGCGGAAGCGCTCGCCGTCACCGGCCGAGCCGACGACGAAGCCGTAGTGCATCGGGACGGCGATCCGCGGCGCGATCGACTTGGCCAATCCGGCGGCCTGCGGCACGTCCATCGTGTACGTCCCGCCGATCGGCAGGAACGCCACGTCGGTCTTGATGTCGTCGAGCTCCGGAGCGTGATCGGTGTCGCCCGCGTGGTAGTACGTGCCGCCGGGAAGCTCCAGCACGTAGCCCACCCAGCGGTTCGCTTTGGGATGCATCTGCAGGCGTTCCTCCGCGGTGTTGTACGCGGGAACGGTCGTGAACCGGACGCCCGCGACCTGGTGCGTCTCGCCGGGCGCGACCGGTGTGACGTCGCCCGGCAGCTCCGCCGCCACGTCATGGGGCGCGACGATCGTGGTGCCGGCGGCGCGCAAGCGCTCGATCTCGGTCGGCTGCAGATGATCCTCGTGGGCGTGGGTGATGAGGATCAGATCGGCGGGCGGCTCATCCTCGCCGGTCCCCCACGGGTCGATGTAGATCGTCCGCTCATCGTCGGCGTAGCGGAACGCGGCCTGGCGGAACCACGTGAAGCGCTCGAGCATCCCGGCCTCCCTCGGTCGTCCCCGGTAGTCTGGCAAATCCTGTGGGAGAGCGTGGATCCTCCGAGGCCCGGGAGGGCGGCGTCCGAGCCAGCGTCTCTCTGCTCCGCCGCAACCGGGACTTCCGCCGCGCGTATCTGTCGTCCCTGATCTCGCTCGGCGGCGACTGGTTCCTGCTGGTCGCGCTGTTCGGATTGGTGCTCGAGCTCTCCGGGTCCGCGCTCGCGGTGGCGTTCCTGCTGGCGGCGCAGGACCTGACCTATTTCGTCGTGTCACCGGTCATGGGACTGCTGGCCGACCGGCTCGACCGCAAGCGGCTGATGGTGATCGCGGACATCGGCCGCGCCGTGCTCTGCGTCGGGTTCCTCTTCACGCAGACCGAGAGCACGTGGTGGATCGTGTATCCGCTGCTCGCGGCGATGGCCTGTTTCAGCGCCGCGTTCGAGCCGGCATCGGCTGCGGCGTTGCCCAACCTGGTCGACCCCGAGGACCTGTCCACCGCGAACGCGCTGGGCGGGTCGCTCTGGGGCACGATGCTCACGGTGGGAGCCGCGGTGGGTGGCGTGGTGACCGCCGTGCTCGGCCGCGATGCCGCGATCATGATCGATGCGGTCTCGTTCGTCGGGTCCGCGCTCCTGATCGTCCGGATCCACCGGTCGTTCCAAGAGACGCGGGTCGAGGAGACGCCCGCGCGGCTCCGCGAAGCGGCAGCCCAGACCGTGCAGTACGCGCGCCGTGACCATCGGGTGCTCGCGCTCCTCGCCGTGAAGTTCGGATGGGGACTGGCCGGCGGCGTGCTCGTGCTGGTCCCGTTGTTGGCGATCGAGAAGTTCCACGCGGGCGAGATGGGGATCGGCCTGCTCCTGGCAGCGCGCGGCGTGGGCGCGTTGATCGGGCCGTTCGTCGGGCGGTCGGCGCTCGGCACGAAGGATCGGCGATTGTTCCTGACGATCGGTCTGGCGCTGGGCGTGTTCGGCCTGGGGTACGTGTTCCTGGGCTTGGTTCCCGGGCTGTTGCTGGCGCTTCCCGCCGTGATGATCGCGCACACCGGCGGAGGCGCGCAGTGGATGCTCTCGTCGTACGGCCTGCAGAAGATCGTCCCCGATCACATCCGCGGACGGATCTTCGCGTTCGACGGGATGCTCGTGACGCTCACGTTCGGCGCGTCCAGCCTGCTCACCGGCTGGCTGGCGGAGACGTACAACGCGCAGGTGACCGCGATCGTGATGGGTGGCATCGCCGTCGTCTGGGCCGTCGTGTGGATGGCCCTGACGACCGACGTGCGCCGCGCCACGCTCATCGACGGCTGCGGCGGGCCGCCTCCCGAGGCGTACGAGGGCGCCGGCTCGCCCGCGCTCGCCGACTGACCCGCTAGCCGCTCGGTGGAGCGGGGGGCGTCGGTGGAACAGGCGGTGCCTCGGGAGCCGCTGGAGCCGGATCGGGCGGCGTGTCCATCGAGACGGCCGGCGCGTCCGCGAAGCTCACCTGCGGCGGGCCGGCGTCCCGGACCGCGTCCGGGATCTCGAAGAACTCGGCGGGTTCGAAGTGGAACATCCCGGCGATCACCGACGAGGGGAACTGGCCAACGCGCGTGTTGAAGGTGCGGACGTTCGCGTTGTAGAACCGCCGGGCGGTCTGCAGCCGATCCTCGGTGTTGGAGAGCTCGGCCTGCAGCGCCAGGAAGTTCTGGTTCGCCTTCAGGTCGGGGTAGGCCTCGGCGACGGCGAACAGCTTGCCCAGCGCGGCCATGAACGGGCCCTCGGCGGCAGCCTGCGCGGCCGGTGAGCCGGTGGCGCCGGCGGCCATCGACCGCGTCTTCGCCACCTCCTCGAACACCTCACGCTCGTGCGATGCGTAGCCCTTCACCGTCTCGACCAGGTTCGGGATGAGGTCGTAGCGTCGGCGGAGCTCCGTGTCGATGTTCGCCCACGCGTCCTTGATCAGCTGCCGCTGCGAGACGAACCGGTTGTACGAGACGATGAAGCCGATCGCCACGATCACGATCAGTCCGAGGATGATCCAGAGCGCCGCCACGGTCAGGGTCCTTTCGGAAGGTTTGTCCGGCCAGCTTAGCCCGGGGGTGGGGGCGGAACCACCGTTCCACCGGCCGGAGGATCAGGGGTGTAGTGGCCGGCCGTCCACTTGGCCTCGTTCGCGGCTTCCACGTCGTTCCCGGGCGTGGACGGCAGCGGCGCCGCCCGCGAGTAGAGCGAGTAGACGACGCGCGGCACGTGGTCCAGGAACGCCTTCGAGAGTCCGAGCAGCGTGACGATCTGCATCGGCGGCAGCTTCCGACGGTAGGAGAGCAGCCGGTCGCCCATGATCTCGAAGGCCGTGCCCTTCCCGTTCTGGAGCAGCCACTGCATCATCCGCGCGTCGATGAAGTCGTTCGCGAACTTCTTGTCGGGCGACTTCACGTTGAACGCCCGGTTGAAGTCCTCCGACTCGAACTGGATGTCGTGGAACGTGAGCGCATCCGCGAGGCGCGTCAGCACGTTCTCGTTGTCGATCGTGAGCGGCGAGCACGCGGCATCGATCGGGACGACGACACAGTCGAACCGGTAGTACGTCTTGGTCCGGTTCCCCTTGCCGTCGGTCGACTCCTCGTAGTACCAGTAGTCGAACGCCTTCGTGTCGACGGTCTGATACGTCCCGGCGATCATGTTCTCGACGCCTCGGCCATCGCCCCGCTGGAACAGCGCGAACGGCTCCGCGAGCATCCCGAACGGATCCTCCGGCCAGTACTGCATCCCGAGCTGCGTCGCGACGAGCGCGAACCCCTCGCGTCGCTTCTTCTTCGCCAGGTACGAGAGGACCGCGACGCCGATCGCCGCCGCGATGAACGCCACGAAGATCAGCGAGAACGCCATGAGAGCAGTATCGGCCCCGGGAGGAAGGGATGTAGATGGAGTGTCCGTGTCCTTCAGGAGGAGCAACGTTCGAGCGCGAGCCCGGCATCGCCATCCGCCGAGGAGCCGACAGCAAGGAGCCGGCCCGGCACGGCCGAGATGGCAACAAGTCCGTTGTTGTCCGTACCCACGTTCGGACTTGGGACCACCTGCCACGACACCCCGTCCCATCGCTCGATGAGCGTTCGCGTCGGATCGCCGAGATGTCGGCGACGGTTGCCGACTGCCCACACGTCGGATGGACCCAGATCAGCGACACCACCAAGACCTGCGGACACGCCCGGGCTCGGCGTTGGAACGGTGGTCCACGACTCGCCATCCCAATGGATAGCAACCGTCCGAGAATCAGCTGACCCGACCGCCCACGCATCATCTTGGGCGATCGCTGCAACCGCCGACAGCGCGCTCAGACCCGCTGGAGGCTTGACCCGCGCCCACCGCACCCCGTCCCAATGCAGGATCAGCGGACGGTAGACGTCCCGCCGGATCTGCCCGGGACCTTGAACCACTCTCACAAGCCACTCGCCAACCGCCCAGGCGTCGTCGGGCCCATCGGTGCTTACTGCCTGAAGGTAGCTTCCGAGAGTCCCCTTGTTCCGGCTCGGCACGACTGACCAGGACGAACCATCCCAATGCTCCGTCAGTGTTTCGTCCCTTGCGAAGCCAACTGTCCAGACATCCTCGGACGCGACCGCACTAACTCCTTGGAGCTCGCCGAACCCGAGACCTCCAGGACTCTGGGCCCGCGTCCACGAAGTGCCATCCCAGCGCGTGATGAAGGCTGTATTCGTTCTCACGCTGCGTTCGACGGCACCGACGGCCCACGCGTCGGTCGGGTCGATCGCTGCGATCCCGTCGATCCAAGTCGAGAAGGACACCGGGTCGGTGAATGTCCACGCGCTGCCGTCGAAATGCTCCAGCGTGGGTCCGTACGTACCTGCCACCCACGCATCCGTCTCACTCGAGACCGCTACCGCGAAGAGGCCTCCCCAGGTGATCGGCAAGATCGGCGCCACGGTCCAGCCATCGGCGCAGGCGCGACCCCCGGCCACCGACGCTTTGGGTGCGGCCGCGATCGTGCCGCAGATCGCCAAGAGCGCCAGGCCAAACATCCGTGCCACACGGAACCGAGACTGTCGGCTGCTCATCGGTCGGCTCAACCTGGGCAGCTGGTCAGGGCCAGCGGGCCATGACGAGCCGCACCAACGGCGAGGACATACCCGGGAGCTGCCGCGACGGATCCAAGTCCGGCCGCGCCCAGATGCCTGATAGGAACTACCTGCTTCCAAGCTCGACCATCCCACTCCAGCATGAGAGCTCGGCGTCCCTCCGGGCCGCCCGCCGTGTGTCTCACGAAGAAGGAGCCAACGGCCCATGCTTGATCAGGGCCGAGGCCCGCGACGGAGTCCAGTTCGTCGAAGGACCCGGGATCCGGAGTAGGAACGACCGACCAAGCGATGCCGTCCCAATGGATGATCCGGTTCTGGTTACCGAGATCGCCTACGGCCCACACGTCGTCCGAGGCGATCGCGGCCACGCTGGTGAGCCGCCCGATCGCCGCCGGTGGACGAACCCGCTGCCAGGTGTTCCCATCCCAATGGATGATCAGCGGACGCGGAACACTCGGCCGGAGGAACCACGATCCGACCGCCCAAGCATCGTCTGAAGCGAGCGTGCTTACGGACGACAGCACACTTCCGGCGACACCCTTGCGGGGAGTGGGCACGACGGACCAGGTCGCACCGTCCCAGTGCTCGGAGAGCGTCCCGCCCCGGGAGTATCCGACCGCCCACACGTCGTCCCCCGTTGATGCATCGACGCCCACGAGCCCGCTTGACCCGAGCCGTCCCGGGCTGCGTGGCTGACGCCATGACGTGCCGTCCCAGTGGAGGATCAAGGCTGAAGTGCGATTGACGAACCAGAACTTCTCACCGACCGCCCACGCGTCGCCGTCGTCGACCGAAGTGAGCCCGTACACGAGGTGGTACCCAACGTCGACGGAGGGCGTCACGCTCCACGTTGAACCGTCCCAGTGTTGCATGAACGCCCCGCCGACCCAGGCATCCGCCGGAGATGAAGCCGCAGCGGCGAGCAGGCCGTCGCCGCCAGGGGGCTTCACGGGTGTTTCGGACCACTCTGGGCCACAGGTGGCGTCTCTTGGATACGCCGCCTGGGAGGTCATGGAGGTCCAAACCAGCGTCAACACTGCCAAAGGGGCGATCAATATCCCTCGTCGTCGACACGCCTTCATGCGTAAGCCGGCTCCAGTCCCCGATCCGCGGCCGCTTGGAACCGGGTCAAGGGAGAACCTTTCTCGGGCACTGTGCCACCGAACTCACCTCGGATGTACATGAGAATCCAAAGATCCGTCGAGGCAGCGCCGTGACGAGGCGATCGTGCATGTTGCTGACGAGCGATCTCCTGATCGGTCCTTCACGGCACTGGATTCCAAACCGGGTTGAGCAGTCCCTCACCCTGGACCCCGAACTCCTGGATCTGGGTGCCCCGTTCATCCAGGATGCGAACGCTGTCCGGTTCGAGGGCCACAGCGATGCGTGTTCCATCCGGGGACCAGCTCGGTGACATGTTGCACCCCTTCTTGGAGGTGAGCCGCCGCAACCCCGTTCCGTCCGTGTTGATCACGAAGAGCACGCAAGGTCCCTTGCTTTCGGTGTTGAACAAGAGCCGAGTGCCATCTGGAGACCATGCCGCCGGGATGTTGCCCTGGAAGCCGATGGTTCCGGAGAGCCGCTTCGCCGTAGCTGAGCTGACCAGCTCACGTCGTCCCGTCCCATCCAGGTGGATGAGCCAGAGGCCCGACGAACCGTGACCCCCCACGTTGTCGTAGGCGATCGTCGTTCCGTCCGGGGACAGCTGCCCCCCTTTGTTGAACGGAAGGACATAGCCGCCCGATGCCTCGCTACGAGCGAGGAGCACTTGCGGCTTACCCCCGGTCGAGGCGACCTCGTAGATGCTCCACCGGTACTCGTAGACGACTGCCTTCCCATCGGGAGTGAACGAGCCCCCGGCTGCTCCTGCTGGGCCGACCTTGTTCCGGGTGCCATCCTCCTTGAGCACGAACAATCCACCAGGCCCTGCGTTCACGAGGAGCTCGGTTCCGTCCCGAGACCAGTCGAGCGGGATCCCGCCCGTGGACGAGAGAACGACCCTGTGAGCAGGGTCATCGGGATCGATCGCTGTGATCGTCGATCCCCCGACCGTCACCCAACCGTGCACGCGGTCGAACACGGTCGTGGGCGTAGGGTGTGCCGGCAGTGACCTGTCGCTTCCAAGCGAATGCACGCCCAAGAACACCAGCGTCACCAGCAGGGCGACGGTGCAAGCAGAGGCAGCGACGTTGAACGCCATCCTGCGATGCGCGCGGCGCACCAGGGTCGGAGGCGTCACGAGTCCGGGTGGTGCCTCGTCGGCTACCTCGCGCAACAGTTCCCGGATGTCGGTTCCCATCTCAGACCTCTTCCACGGACACACGCAGGGTGGTCATCGCTCGCGCCACCAATGACTTCACCGCGCTCGGACGACAGCGCATGAGCTCAGCGGTCTGTGCTTCCGACAGGTCCTCGTAGTAGCGGAGCACGACGGCGGTTCGTTGGCGGATCGGGAGCGCCATCAGCGCCGCCCGCATCCGGTCTTTCTCGGAGAGGTCGTGAGCTTGCACGGCGTCGGGTCTTGGTTGCTGTTCGGCGTAACGCCGTTCGACGGCCCGACGCCTGTAGTGGGACCGGGACAGGTTCACCACGGTGGTTCGAAGGTATGCATGGAACCCATCCGGAGACCGCAAGTGCAGCATGCGGCCCGCCACCCGCACGAAGGCGTCCTGCACCAGATCCTCAGCCAAGCCCCGGTTCCCGGTCAGCAAGTAGGCCAGGCGCAAAGCCTCGGGAGCGTGGCGGACGTAGAGGTCGCCCAGCACTCCCCCTTCGAGCTTGGTCTCCTCCACGTCAGCCTGCATCCTGACCCTCCAGACGCTGTAACGCCCAGCGTCGGGGTTTGGTGTCGGGCCAGGCGGATCCCATTGACGATGTCAGGGAGAGTCAGGGGCGAGCGAACCTATCCTCCAACGAGGACCATCGGGGACGTCTTCCGCACGAGGTCCAAGGAGTTCCGGGCGTTCCTGTCGAAGTGGTGAGGCCGGCCCTTGCGGCTGGGTCGGACACGATCGAGACTTGCGCCATGGCTGGCGAGGACTCGATCCGCTACGCGAGAAGCGGTGACACGGCTATCGCGTACTCGGTCGCTGGTGAGGGACCGAGGGACCTCGTCTTCGCGCACGGGTTCGCGGGCAACGTCGAGATCGAGCGAGAGATCCCATTCATGCGAGCGTTCCACGATCGTGCCGCTCTCTTTTCCAGGTTCATCGTCTTCGACCGTCGCGGTACCGGACTGTCGGATCGCCCGCGCGAGGCGGCGACACTAGAGGTCCGGATGGACGACGTGCGCGCCGTCCTCGACGCGGTCGGTAGCGAGCACGCCGTCTTGTTCGCCACTGTCGAGGCCGCTGCGATGTGCATGCTCTTCGCGGCTACCTATCCTGAGCGCACCCTCGGGCTAGCGCTCTACAACCCGATCGCGCGAGGCACCTGGGCTCCGGATTACCCCTGGGCGTCGTCGCCGGACGAATGGCGGGAAGAGATCGACCGAACGACGCGAGACTGGGGCACCTATAGCTATGCAGAGCTCGATGTGCGTGAGGTGGCACCCTCCCATGCCCGAGACCCAAGCTTCATCGCCGAATGGGCGCGCCACTACCGTCTCTCAGCGAGTCCCGGCGCCGCCGCCACGCTAGAGCGGATGGTCGCAGACGTCGACGTCCGCGATGTCCTCAGCACCATCCGCGTACCGACGTTAGTCGCTCATCCACCCGATGGTCGCGAGGTGGCCGAGTACATAGTTGCGCGCATCCCCGGCGCACGGCGCTTCGAGGTGGCTGGTCCTGACGCTGCGGTCTACCTGCAAGCCGACACGCTGTTGCCGGAGATCGAGCGGTTCATCGGGACGCTCGATGTGGAGGAACGGGAGACCCTCCTCGCAACCGTCTTGTTCACCGACATCGTCGGTTCGACCGCGAAGCTCGCCGAGATCGGGGATGCCCGCTGGCGGGATCTCGTGGAACGGCATCATGCAGTCGTCCGTCAGCAGCTCGGTCGCTTCCGCGGCCGCGAGATCGATACTGCGGGCGACGGGTTCTTCGCGACGTTCGACGGACCAGCCAGGGCGATCCGTTGTGCTCACGAACTTCCCGCGGCGCTGCGCGAACTTGGCATCGAGGTCCGTATCGGGTTGCACACGGGCGAATGCGAACTCGTCGGGGACAAGATCACGGGCATAGCGGTGAACGTCGGGGCGCGGATCGCCTCCCTTGCCGGACCCTCGGAAGTCCTTGTCTCCCGGACAGTGAGAGATCTCGTCGCGGGCTCCGGCCTGATCTTCGAAGACGCCGGAGAGCATGAGCTGAAAGGTGTTCCGGACCGCTGGCACCTCTACCGCGTCGTGGACGGGTCAGAACAGGCGAAGGGCTGAACGTGGCAGGCCGCCATCCCCCGGTGTTGTAGCGAGAGCGGCCGTCCGATCTCCGGGTTAAGCAGACGTCGGCCGCAGTGCCAATGTGCCACCTTCGGCGTCGATCTCCACAGCTTCCCCGTCGTGGATCTCGCCTGACAGGAGCTTCATCGCGAGCGGATCCTGGATCTCGCGCTGGATCAAGCGCTTCAACGGCCTCGCGCCGAACGCCGGGTCGTAGCCCTTGTTCGCCAGGTAGTCGCGTGCCGCATCGGTCAGCGTGACCGTGAGCTTGCGCTGCTCGAGGCGTCGCTGCAGCCCTCGCAGCTGGATGTCCACGATCTGGCGGATCTCGTCGCGGCCGAGCGGGTCGAACACGACGATCTCGTCGATGCGGTTGATGAACTCGGGGCGGAAGTAGCCGCGCACGTCCTCGAGCACCGCGTCCTTCTGCTTCTCGGGCGAGATCGACGGGTCGTTGAACACCGCCGAGCCCAGGTTCGACGTCATGATCACGATCGCGTTGCGGAAGTCGACCGTGCGTCCCTGGCCGTCGGTGAGCCGGCCGTCGTCGAGCAGCTGCAGCAGCACGTTGAACACGTCGGCGTGGGCCTTCTCCATCTCGTCGAGCAGCACCACGCTGTACGGGCGACGGCGCACGGCCTCGGTGAGCTGGCCGCCCTCCTCGTAGCCGACGTAACCGGGGGGCGCGCCGACCAGTCGCGACACGGTGTGCCGCTCCTGGTACTCGCTCATGTCCACGCGGACGATCGCTCGCTCGTCGTCGAACAGGTAGTCGGCGAGCGCGCGTGCGAGCTCGGTCTTGCCGACGCCGGTCGGGCCCAGGAACAGGAACGAGCCGATCGGGCGGTTCGGGTCGGACAGGCCCGCGCGTGAGCGCCGGATCGCGTTCGACACGGCCTCGACCGCCTCGGTCTGGTCGACGACGCGGTCGTGCAGGGCCGCCTCTAGGTGGACGAGCTTCTGCATCTCGCCTTCCATCAGCTTGGAGATCGGGATGCCGGTCCACTTGCTCACGACCTCGGCCACGTCTTCCTCGGTGACCTCTTCCTTCAGCATCGCGACCTCGGACTGCAGCTCGGCGAGCGCCGCGTTGTCCGCTTCCAGCTGCTTCTCCAGCTCGACCAGGCGACCGAAGCGGAGCTCGGCGGCGCGCTCGAGGTCGCCGTCGCGCTCGGCGCGGTCGAACTCGCTGCGCACCTCTTCGATCTGGGCCTTGCGCTCGCGGATCTGGCCGATGCGCTCCTTCTCCTGCTGCCAGTGGGCGATCATGCCCTCCGCCTTCTCGCGGAGATCGGCGAGCTCCTTCTCCAGCCGATCGAGCCGGTCCTTCGACGCCGCGTCACTCTCTTTCTGGAGCGCGACGCGCTCGATCTCGAGCTGTTGGATGCGCCGCGTCACCTCGTCGATCTCGACCGGCATCGAGTCGATCTCGATCCGCAGCCGCGAGGCGCTCTCGTCCACCAGGTCGATCGCCTTGTCCGGCAGGAAGCGGCCCGTGACATAGCGATCCGAGAGCACGGCGGCCGCCACGAGCGCCGGATCCTGGATCCGGACGCCGTGGTGAACCTCGTAGCGCTCCTTCAAGCCGCGCAGGATCGCGATCGTGTCCTCGACGCTCGGCTCCTCGACCAGCACCGGCTGGAACCGGCGCTCCAGCGCCGGGTCCTTCTCGATGTTCTTGCGGTACTCGTCGAGCGTGGTCGCACCGATCGCGCGCAGCTCGCCGCGGGCGAGCATCGGCTTCAACATGTTCCCGGCGTCCATCGCGCCCTCGGCCGCGCCGGCTCCGACGATCGTGTGGAGCTCGTCGATGAACGTGATGACCTCGCCCTCGCTGTCCGCGATCTCCTTCAAGACGGCCTTCAGCCGCTCCTCGAACTCCCCGCGGTACTTCGAGCCGGCGATCATGGATCCGAGGTCCAGCGCGATCACGCGCTTGTTCTTGAGCGACTCGGGCACGTCGCCGGCAACGATGCGCTGCGCCAACCCCTCGACGATCGCGGTCTTGCCGACGCCGGGCTCCCCGATCAGGACCGGGTTGTTCTTCGTGCGACGCGACAGCACCTGGATCACGCGCCGGACCTCTTCGTCACGACCGATCACGGGATCGAGCTTGCCCTTGCGCGCCTGTTCGGTCAGGTCGCGGCCGTAGCGCTCGAGCGCCTGGTACTTCTCCTCGGGGTTCTGATCGGTGACGCGCTGACGCCCGCGGACCTCGGCGAGGGCTGCAAGCACGCCGTCGCGCGTGAGCCCAGCCTCTTTCAGGACCTGCGCAGCGCCCGAGTCCACGTCGAGCAGCGCGAGCAACAGATGCTCCGTGGAGATGTACTCGTCGGTGAGCGCCTCCGCCTCCTGGCCGGCTCGGTCGAGCACCCGACCGGTCGTCGGGGAGATCCGCACGTCGGCGGCCTGGCCCTGCGCGTAGACCTTGGGGATCCGGTCGAGCGCCCGATCCACCTGGTCGCGCACGGTCTTCGGCGTCACGCCGATCTGGTGCAGCAACGGATACACCACGCCTTCGGGATCCGAGAGCAGCGCGAACAACACGTGCTCGGGTTCGATCGTCTGGTGGTTGCGCGCCGTCGCCTGTTGGTGGGCACCCTCCAACGCCGCCTGCGACTTGATCGTCAGCTTGTTCAGGTCCATCTCGTCTTCACGTCCTCGTAGTCGTCGCGCGTCATCCCGTACATCACACAGTCCACGCCTTCACCGTCATCCGACGGGTACCAACGCCGCAGGATCCCTTCCTGCGTGAACCCGATCCGCTCCAGGACGCTTCGCATCGCGCGGTTGTCGTCGGCGGTCCCCGCTTCGAGCCGACGAGCACCGAACTCGTCGAACAACCGAGCCACGATCGCCCTCACCGCCGCGGATCCATAGCCCTTCCCTCGGTCACCGCATCGAACAACTCGATGCCGATCCCGAACACGCCTTCGGGGAGTCCGTCTCGATAGCCCTGGATCGAGCCGACCAACCGGCCGTCCGCATCGATCGCTAGCAAGAGCTCGCGCTTCGTGAGCTGGCCCGAGGTCGCGACCCGCTCGCGGAGGAGCTCTGGATCCATCGCGCCCACCGCCACGGTGGGATCAGCGCCGGACACGGCCGCCCAGAGCGCATCGAACTCCGGAGCCGCGAACGGACGAAGCGCGATCATCGCGACCCTTCCCACTCGTCCTTCGTGATCGCATACATCGCGTAGTCGCGCGGCCCGTCGGGCGACGGCATGAACGCGCGCAGGATCCCCTCGTACACGAACCCGCAGCGTTCGCTCAGGCCCCGCATCCCGTCGTTGTCGAGGTCGGTCGTCGCCTGCACGCGGTGCGCACCTTCCTCTGTGAACAGCCGGTCCACCATGAGCCTGAGCGCGCCGGTGCCGATCCCGCGTCGCCGGTCGTCCGACTCGTAGACGTCGATCCCGATCTCGAACACGCCCGGAGGCATCCCCATCCGCGGCGAGCGCGCCTGGATCTCCCCGACGAGGCGCCCGTCCAGGTGGATCCCGAGCAGGAGCTCCACGCCGTCGAACGCGCCCGACCGATCGATCCGCTCACGCAGCTCCTGGCGCTCCACCGGCCCGAACGAGTCGGGGTATCCCATGTCGCGGGCCTCGCGCGCCCGCACATCGGCGAGCAACCCGAGATCCCCACCGGTGAGCTTCACCAGTTGCACGTCGGTCATCGGCGCTCCTCCTGCCACGGGAACCGCACCACGCTCCTCAAGGGGACGAGCTCCTCGCCGGCCCGACGGCCCGGCATGGCGATCGCCCGTCGGTGCGCGAGTTGCTCCTGCAGCTGCACCACGCGGCGCTCGAGCTCCTCCATCTGCGCACGGAGCTCCATGATCCGCTTCACGCCGGCCAGGTTGACGCCTTCGTCCTGCGTGAGTGCTTGGATCGCGCGCAGCAGCTCGACGTCGGCGTCCGAGTAGCGGCGCGAGTTCCCCTGTGTCCGTTGCGGCCGAACGAGCCCTTTCTGTTCGTAGATCCGGAGCGTCTGCGGATGCACGCCCGCGAGCTGTGCCGCCACGCTGATGATGTAGACGGCGCGTTCGTCTCGGTCGCGCGATCCCTCTCGCTCGGTCATCACGCGACCCCCAGTCGCTTGCGCGGCGATTCCTTCTGCGCGTCCTGGAGCTGTTTCAGCAGCTGCTTCTCCTCCCGGGAGAGCTTGCCGGGAACGTCGATGTTGACGGTGACCATCAGGTCGCCGTGCCCGCCCTTCTTCGGCGCGCCCTTCCCGCGGACGCGGAACGTCTTGCCGTTCGCCGTCCCCGCCGGAACCTTCAACGTGACCGGTCCGTTCAGCGTGGGGACCTCGACGTTCGCGCCGAGCGCCGCCTCCGCGAACGAGACCGGCAGGTCGATCGTCAGGTTGTCTCCCTTGCGACCGAAGAGGTCGTGCTGACCCACGCGAACCTTCACGAAGAGATCGCCCGGCTGTCCGCCCGCGGGACCGGGCTCGCCCCGGCCGGCGAGTTTGATCCGCGCGCCGTCCTTCACGCCCGACGGGACCTTCACCTGGAACTTCCGCGTGCGCCGCTCCGCGCCGGTTCCACGGCACGTGGCGCAGGGATGCTCGATGATCCGCCCGCTCCCACGGCACTCCGGGCACGGCCGCTCCATCGAGAAGAAGCCCTGGTTCACGCTGACGGAGCCTGCGCCGCCGCACGTCGGGCACGTGACCGGGCTCGTCCCCGGCTCGGCGCCGCTCCCCCGGCACGTGTGGCACACGGCCGGGCCCGAGATCCGAACCGGCACGACCGTGCCGGTCATCGCCTCGCCGAACGGGACCTCCACGGTGGTTTCGAGGTCCGCGCCGCGTTGCGGTCGCTGCTGGCGTTGACGCCCCCGGCCGCCCATCCCACCGAAACCTCGGAGCAGGTCGCCGATGTCGACGGTCTCGTAGTGGACGGCGCCGGGACCTCCCGGCCACCCGCTGGGACCCGCGGCACCCGGGGCCGTACCCGGACGCCACCATCTCGCGGACCTCGTCGTAGCTCTTCCGCTTCTCTTCGTCGCCGACGACGTCGTAGGCCGCGGCGATCTCCTTGAACCGCTCCTCCGCATCCTTGTTGCCGGGGTTCGCGTCGGGGTGGAACTGCTGCGCGAGCTTGCGATAGGCCTTCTTGATCTCCGCGGCGCTCGCGTTCTTGGGCACGCCGAGGACCTGGTAGTAGTCCTTCTCGAACCATTCCCGGCGGACCTCATCTGCCACCTGCTACCTCATTCCCGGTTGACCCGGACGCCGGCCGGACGGATCACCCGTCCGCGCATCGTGTAGCCCGGCCGCAGCACGTCGGCCACGACCAGGTGATCGCCCTCGCCCGTCTGCATCAGCGCTTCGTGCTGCTCCGGGTCGAACGGTTTGCCGAGGGCATCGATCCGCTCGAGCCCTTCAGCCTTCAACGTGTCGGCGAGCTTGGCGTAGACGAGCTCCACGCCGTGCAGGAACCGGTCGAAGTCCGGCTTGTCGTCGGCCGACATCAACGCCAGCTCGAAGTCGTCGAGCACCTCGAGCAACCGCTGGATCACCGGCGCTGCCGCGCGTTCGACCGCATCGGTCTGCTCCTTCAGCACCCGCTTGCGGTAGTTGTCGAACTCGGCCTGCAGACGGCGGAGGTGGTCCAGGTATTGCGCGGCCTCGGCTCGGACGGCGTCGATATCGACGGTGACGTCCGCCCCCTCCTCGTCGAGCGACTCCGAGGAAGGAGCGGGCACCGCGTCATCGTCGTCACCGAGGAACCGGCGCTTGTCCGTGATCCGGATCCGCGGCTGCGCTTCCTCATCTCTGTCAGGGGCCACTTACGAGGCACCCCCTTCGTCGACGATCTCGCCCTCGACCACGTCGTCCTCGGACTCGGTCTCGGCCGTCGTGTCGGCCGCCGGCTCTGCCCCTTCGGGCGTCGTCGCCTGTGCCGCCTGCTGCTGGTCGTACATCGCCTGTCCGACCCGCTGGAAGACCTGCATCGTGGCTTCGGTGGCCGCCGTGATCGTCGCCGCGTCGGCCGCGTCGTCCTTCAACGCCTCCTTCAGCGCGTCGTTCTTCTGCGCCAACTCGGTCTTGTCGCCGTCGCTGACCTTGTCGCCGTTCTCTTCGACGAACTTGTCCACCTGGTACGTGAGCTGATCTGCCTGGTTGCGGGCCTCCGCCACCTCGCGACGGGAGTGGTCCTCGGCCGCGAACTTCTCGGCGTCGGCCATCATCCGCTCGACCTCGTCCTTGGACAGGGCCGTGCCACCGGTGATCGTCATCGCCTGCTCCTTGCCGGTGGCGAGGTCCTTCGCGCTCACGTTCACGATGCCGTTCGCATCGATGTCGAACGCCACCTCGATCTGGGGCACGCCTCGCGGTGCGGGCGCGATCCCCATCAGGTGGAACCGGCCGAGCGACTTCACGCCGGGCGACATGACCGTCTCGGCCTCGCCCTGGAGCACGTTGATCTCCACCGTGTTCTGGTTGTCGTCGGCGGTCGTGAAGATCTCCGACTTGCGCGTGGGGATCGTGGTGTTGCGCTCGATCAGCTTGGTGAAGATGCCGCCCTTCGTCTCGACGCCGAGCGACAGCGGCGTGACGTCCAGCAGCAGGATGTCCTTCACGTCGCCCTTCAGCACGCCGGCCTGCACCGCGGCGCCGACCGCGACGACCTCGTCGGGGTTCACGCCCTTGTGCGGCTCCTTGCCGCCGGTGAGCTTCTTCACGAGCTCCTGGATCATGGGCATCCGGGTGGAGCCGCCGACCAGGATCACGTGATCGATCGCGGCGGCGTCATGACCCCAGTCCTTGATCGCCTGCTCGAACGGCGTGCTGCAGCGCTGCACCAGGTCCTCGGTCATCCGTTCGAACTCGGCGCGCGTGAGCTTCTGCTCCAGGTGGAGCGGACCCTCGGCGGTCGCCGTGACGAACGGCAGGTTGATCGTGGTCTCGGCCACCTGCGACAGCTCGATCTTCGCCTTCTCGGCCGCTTCCTTCAGCCGCTGCATCGCCATGCGGTCGTTCGACAGGTCCACGCCGTGGTTGTCCTTGAACGTCTTCACGAGCCAGTCCATGACCCGCTGGTCCCAGTCGTCGCCACCGAGGTGCGTGTCGCCGTGGGTCGCCTTCACCTCGAAGACGCCGTCGCCGATCTCGAGCAGCGAGACATCGAACGTCCCCCCACCGAGGTCGAAGACGAGGATCGTGTGGTCGGACTCCTGCTTGTCCAAGCCGTAGGCCAGCGCGGCCGCGGTCGGCTCGTTGATGATCCGCAGCACCTCGAGACCCGCGATCTGGCCGGCCTCCTTGGTGGCCTGGCGCTGCGCATCGTCGAAGTACGCGGGGACGGTGATGACGGCCTGCGAGACGGAGTCACCGAGGTACGCCTCGGCGTCCCGCTTCAGCTTGCCCAGGATCTGGCGAGCTGATCTCCTGCGCGGTCCACGCCTTGCCGTCGATGTCGATCGACCAGGACTTGTCGCCCATGTGCCGCTTCACCGAACGGACCGTCCGGTCCGGGTTGGTGATGGCTTGGCGCTTGGCGACCTCGCCCACCAGGATCTCGCCGTTCTTCGCGAACCCGATCACCGATGGCGTCGTGCGCGCCCCTTCGGCGTTCGGGACCACGACGGGTTCGCCCGCCTCCAGCACCGCGACCACCGAGTTCGTGGTGCCGAGGTCGATGCCGACTGCTCGTGTCATGTGATTCCTCCTCGTGACGGCCCTCTTGGCCGATGTCTAAGTCTCTAGGCAGGATAGAACCTGCATACGTTACTAGCAACTTCGGCATCGCTGGAGGCATTCCCGGCCGAGGGGTAGACTCCGGCCGATGGTCGCTCGAACCGTCATCCTGGTCGTGGCGCTGGCGGTCGTGGGCGGCCTGTTCGCCCGACGGGCCAGGTTGCTCTCCCGCCTGGTGAACCTGGGACGCCCGGTCGACCGCAGCGGTGACGTCGGACGGCGCCTGACCCGGGAGACGGGGCAGGTCCTCGGTCAGCGCAAGCTCTTCCAACGGGCTCTGCCGGGGCTGATGCACGCGTTCATCTTCTGGGGCTTCCTGATCCTGCTGACCACGATCGCCGAGGCGATCGGACAGGCGATCGATCCTGGTTTCGCCCTGCCGTTCGTCGGTCACGCCGGCTGGCTCGGGCTGGTGCAGGACGTGTTCGCGTCCCTGGTGCTGGTCGGGATCGCGATCGCGGTGTGGATCAGGGTCCGGGAGCGGCCGGAGCGGTTCATCGGCTCCCACCGGCTCGAGGCGTTCCGGATCCTCGGGCTGATCACGTGGATCATCCTGACGCTGTTCCTGTTGCGCGGCGCTCGGATCGCGCTCGGCGATAACGCGTACCCGACGTCGTGGACGCCGGTCTCGACGGCGTTCTCGCATCTCTTCACGTGGATGAGCGAGGGATGGCGGTCGTTCTTCGCCTGGTTCTTCCTGTGGGCGCACCTGGCGCTCGTGCTCGGGTTCCTCGTGTACCTGCCCTACTCGAAGCACCTGCACATCCTCACGAGCGCGTTCAACGTCTGGTTCGCGAGCACCCGTCCGCGCGGCGCGTTGGAGCCGCTGCGGATCGACATGGACAAGCTCGAGGCCGGCGAGCAGTCGCTCGGCGCCGAGGTCGTCACCGATCTCACGCGCAAGGAGCTGCTCGACCTGTACGCGTGCACCGAGTGCGGACGATGCCAGAGCGCTTGCCCCGCATGGAACACCGGGAAACCACTTTCGCCGAAGCTGCTGATCATGGATCTGCGAGACCACCTGTTCGAAGAAGGACCGCGGATCCTGCAGGCGATCGCGGACGGCGAGACCCCCGACCGCGTCGCGCTCGTTCCCGGCGTGATCGACGACGAGGTGATCTGGTCGTGCACCACGTGCGGCGCGTGCATGCAGGAATGCCCGGTCGACATCGAGCACATCGACACGATCGTCGATCTGCGTCGTGCGCTCGTGATGGGCGAATCCCGGTTCCCGGCGGAGGCCGGCGCGATGATGCGGAACCTCGAGAGCTCGTCGAACCCGTGGGGCGTGCCGCAGACGCAACGGGCCGACTGGGCGGAGGGCCTCGACGTCGCCGTCGTGAACGGCGCCGCCCCCGAATACCTGTATTGGGTCGGCTGCGCCGGCTCGTTCGACGAACGCGCGCGGAGCATCTCGCGCGCCGTCGCCGAGCTGCTCCGCCGGGCGGGCGTCTCGTTCGCGATCCTGGGCCCGCGCGAGCTCTGCACCGGGGACCCCGCCCGGCGGATGGGGAACGAATTCCTGTTCCAGACGCTCGCCGAGCAGAACATCGAGACGATGAACGGCGTCGGCGTCACGAAGGTGATCGCCAACTGCCCCCATTGCTTCAACACCCTGCGGAACGAGTACCCCCAGTACGGCGGGTCCTACGAGGTGATCCACCACACCGAGCTGCTCGGGCGTTTGGTCGCCGAGGGCCGCCTCCGCCCGACCGAGCAGGTGGAGACGCTGCTCGCCTATCACGACCCCTGCTACCTGGGGCGCCACAACCAGGTGTACGACGCTCCACGGGATGTCCTCGGACAGGTCCCGGGCCTCACGACGGTCGAGATGCCCCGCCACAAGGAGCGTGGCCTGTGTTGTGGCGCGGGCGGCGCCCGGATGTGGATGGAGGAGCGGATCGGGAAGCGGATCAACACGGAACGGATGGACGAGGCCGCCGCGACCGGTGCCGACACGGTCGGCGTGGCCTGCCCCTACTGCCTGATCATGCTCGACGACGGGGCGAAGGGCCGCGGTGACCGAACGGAGGTCCTGGACATCGCGCAGGTCCTCCAGCGCTCGCTGCGGGATGAGACCCCGGTAGACCTCTAGCCAGGTCCATCCCAACCATTTCCGTCCCGCGAACGGGTCAAGCCGTGCGCCCTTGCGACCGATGAAGGGACTAGAACCAACGGCCCCCGACCGAAGGACGGCAAACGCACGTGAGCGCCACCAGCGCATCTGTTCGCCCCGCGGACGCCGCCGCCACCGTCGACCAGACGGTCGAGGCCCGCGTGCTCGAGGAACGGGCGAGGTGGGCGATGCGGATCCACGACGGCCTGACGCAAACGGTGACGAGCGCCGTCTTGGAGCTGCAATCCCTCCGCACACGGATCCTGGCCGATCCGCCCGGCGCCGCGGCGTCGCTCTCGGCGGTCGAAGCCGCGATCCGCGCCGACCTCCGGGAGATCCGCGAGATCTTGTTCGAGCTCTACGAGGACCAGCGCCCGACCGTCCCGCCGCTCGCGTCGTTCGTCGCGCAGCTCCTCGAGCGCTGGGGACTCCCGGCGCAGGTCTCGATCGAGGACGGCGTCGACGCCGCTCCGACGATCGTGCTCGAGACGGCACACACGGTGATCGCCGAGGCGCTCGCGAACGCCGCGAAGCACGCGGGAACGTCCGACGTCGCGGTCCGCGTCAGCGCGGATGACGTGTGGCTCCGGATCGAGGTCGAGGACAAAGGCCGTGGGATCGGAGAGCCGCAGGACGACGACCCCCATTTCGGACTTCACATGATGCAGGTTCGCGCCGAAGACATCGGTGGGACCGTTGAGATCGGATCGACGCCCGGGGGCGGGACCTGTGTGGTCGCGCTCCTTCCCGTCGGAGGGCGAGGAGAGGAACGATGAGGATCTTGATCGTTGACGACCACGCGCTCGTGCGTCGTGGCATGGGCTACGTGGTGAAGGAAGGGTTCCCGGAGGCTGACGTGCTCGAGGCCGAAGGCGCCTCCGCGGCGCTCGAGGTGATGCGCAGCAGCGGACCGGTCGACCTGGCGCTCGTCGACGTCCGCATGCCGGACCTGGACGGGCTCGAGCTGCTGCGCGCGATCAAGACCGAGTGGCCGGATATCCCGGTGATCATGCTCTCCACCTATGAGAACGCCCCGTACGTGAAGCGCGCGCTCGCCGACGGCGCCGCGGGCTACCTGTTGAAGGACGCCACGCCCGAGGATCTGGGCCAGGCGATCAACGTCGCGATCTCCGGCGGAGGCAACGTGCTGTCGCCCCGCGTGATCCAGAACCTGTTCGAAGACGTGGAGTCGGGGCAGGGGACGAACGGCAACGGCCGCACGCGTCGCACGGAGTTCAACCTGACGCAACGCGAACACGACATCCTCGCGTTGCTCTCCGAGGGACGCAGCAACCGATCGATCGCGCAGAACCTGTATCTGTCGGAGAAGACGGTGAAGGCGCACCTGGCGGCGATCTTCCGCAAGCTCGGCGTCACGAACCGCACGCAGGCCGCGATGATGGCCGTGCAGCTGGGCGTTGGCCCGGTTCCCGGAGGCGTGACGAACCGACTAGCCGCCCGGCGCTGCCTCGTCCGGGTCCGCGAACTCCCGGAAGAACCGGCTCGCCGTCGGCCCGCGCTGACCCTGGTACTTGTTCCCGGCCGATCCGTACGGCGTGTCCGCGGCCGTCGTGAGCCGGAAGAACGAGATCTGCCCGATCTTCATCCCCGGATAGATCGTGATCGGCAGGTTCGCCACGTTCGAGAGCTCGAGCGTCAGGTAGCCGTCCCAGCCCGGATCGACGTAGCCGGCCGTCGAGTGGATCAATAGGCCCAACCGGCCGAGCGACGACTTCCCCTCCAACCGCGCGACCAGATCGTCGGGCAACGCGACGCGTTCGAGCGTGGACCCCAGCACGAACTCGCCGGGGTGCAGGATGAACGGTTCGCCGTCCTTCACCTCGACCAGCTCCGTCAGATCCGGCTGCTCCTTCCGTACGTCGATGAACGGATGCCGGTTGTTCTGGAAGACACGGAACTGCCGGTCCACGTGCAGGTCGATCGAGGACGGCTGCACGCACGCGTCGTCGAACGGGTCGACGACGATCCGGCCGGCGGCGACCTCTTCGCGGATCGAACGGTCGGACAGGATCATCGGGCGGTGATGCTACCGGGTCGCGCCTGGCTCAGGCGTTCGAGGCGATCACCCAGCGGTCCAGCGTGGCGGAGGCCGCGCCGGAATCGATGGCGGCCGACGCCACGCTGAGTCCGTCGGCGAGATCGGCGGCGCGACCGGCGACCTCGAGCGCCGCGGCGGCGTTCAGCAGCACGACGTCGCGGTGCGGGCCGGCCGCGCCCGAGAGGATCGCGCGCGCGATCGCCGCCGCTTCCTGCGCGTCACCCCCTCGGAGGTCGGCGAGCGAGGCGCGCGCCAGACCGAGGCTCGCCGGATCCAGGTGCCCCTCGCGGACGTCGCCGTCACGGACGTCGAACACGGTGGAGATGCCGGTCGTGGTCAGCTCGTCCAGACCGTCCTCGCCGCGGAAGACCTTGGCGCGGACCCCCCGACGGGCGAGCACCTCGGCCATGAGCGGAAGCATCCGTTCGTCCGAGACGCCGACCACCTGGGCGAACGGCCGCGCCGGGCTCGTGAGCGGACCCAGGAAGTTGAACACCGTCGGCACGCGGAGCTCGCGACGGACCGGGCCGGCGTTCGCCGCCGCCGGATGGAAGACCGGCGCGAACATGAACCCGATGCCTGCCTCCGCGAGGCATCGTTCGACACCCGCGGCGTTGAGGTCGATCTTCACGCCCAGCGCCTCGAGGAGATCCGCCGATCCGCAGTGGGACGACGCGGCGCGGTTCCCGTGCTTGGCGACCGGCACGCCGGCGCCCGCGACGACGAGCGCGGCGATCGTGGAGATGTTGAACGTCCCGCTCCGGTCGCCGCCCGTGCCGCACGTGTCGACGACCGGCGACGGTGCGGTCACCGGGTTCGCGAACGCGAGCGCGGTGCGCGAGAGGCCTTCGAGCTCGTCGACCGTCTCGCCCTTCGTGCGGAGCCCCATCAGGAACCCGCCGATCTGCCCGGGCGACGCCTCACCGCTCATGATCACGCGCATCGCCTCGGCCGCTTCGTCGGCGCTGAGCGCCTGGTGCGCGATCAAGCGGGAAAGCGTGTGCGGCCAGAAATCGGGGTCGAGCTCCGCCATGGGAGAGGCAACGTAGCAGGTCGCACTCGACGCCAGAGGCTCGCTACACTTGTGGCTCCTCCGGCTCGTCCGGCGGAGCCACGCGGGTGTGGTTCAATGGCAGAACGTAAGCTTCCCAAGCTTGAGACGGGGGTTCGATTCCCCTCACCCGCTCCGAGTATCGCGCGACCAACGGCTCGGCAGCGACAGGACGTTCTCCCACCACAGAGTTGTGCGAACGATCGTGACCGACCTGGGCAAAGCGTTCGTGAAGGTCCAGCAGGCGATGCAGGTCCAAGTGCCATGATGCCGCCGGTCGTCGACGTCAGCGATCATGGAGTCACGATGCTCCGGCCGCACTGAAGGGTGAGAGAGAGACACCGAGCCGATGGGGGATCGAGGCGACGGGGACGGAACGCTCGACCGCGGCGATCGGGTGTCACGAGCGAATCGTGGGCGCGGCCGCGATCGCGTTGGCAGCGTCGTTGGTCATTCAGAATGCTGTGCTGATCTGGGCCCGGGAGCGCCCACCTACGGCGACCCGATCGCGAAGGTGCTCGCCTTCCACGCGGAGAACCGGGGCGCGTCGCCGTTCGCGGTGGCTCAGAGGCGCGTGAACCTGCCGCTACTGCTCGTTGTTCGTGACCGGACTCCACGGGCTGGTGCGGGCGTCGCGGGGGTGCGGGCGCCGACTGGTCGCGCTTCGCGGTGGCCGCCGGCGCGACATTCGCGGCGATCTTCGCGCTCTACGCCGTGGCCATGGACATCGGGTCGTACTTGCCGCGGCGGCCTCGCCGAGCCGAGCCCCGCTGTTCAAGCTCGTCTGGCAGCTCCATGCAGCGAGCATTCGCTCTGGCGCTGTCGGCGCTCGGCACGACCTTCATCGGCGCTGCACTGGCGGCGCATGCGCAGCGGCTGGCGGCGGCCGTGGCAGCGGGTGCTCGGCGTGGCCGGGCGGCAGGCCTGCTGATCGCCGCCGGGGCCGGCCAACCTCGCGATCGCTGACGGCTCGCCGATCCTGTTCGTGGGGGTGCTCGGCTTACGCCGCGTGGCTCGTGTGGCTGCTGGTGACCGGGGTACGGCTGGCTCCGATGCCCAGGAAGGCCGGCGCTGCCTGCCATCTGACCTTCGGTTCGACACTCCGGGAACATCCTCCGACGCTGGGGCATCGGGGCGTCCTGTTCTCAGGGCGAATGGGCGTGGCGCTGGAAGTCGTCTATCGTCGATGCGTGGGCTCGGGAAGTGACCGGGAGCGGTCGTGGGATGTACTTCTGATAGGCGGGGCCTCAGGCACCGGCAAGACGAGCGTCGCCTACCGATTGGCTCACCACTTCGCCGTCGCCATCACTGCGATCGACGATTTCCAGGTCATCCTGGAGCGGATGACCACACCCGAGCAACAGCCCGTCTTGCACTTCTGGCGGACGCACCCCGCTCCCGGAACGTTGACCGCCGAAGAGATCATGCAGCAAGGCCTCGAGGTCTCCCGCGCCATGGCCCCTGCGCTGGAGGCAGTCATCGGTGACCATCTCGACATGAAGGTCCCGATCGTGTTGGAGGGCGACTTCATCGCCCCGATGCTCGCGGCCCGATCCTCCTTTGACGGGCAGTCGAATGCCGGGAGGGTACGAGCGGCGTTCCTGTACGAGCCGGATGAGACACAGATCCGGGATAACTTCTCTCAGCGTGAACCCGAGGCAGGCCTTCAAGCCAAGCGGGCGCGAGTGAGCTGGCTCCAGGGTCAGTGGTTAGCGCGGGAGTGCGGACGGATTGGTATGCCTGCCTTGCCCGCCCGACCCTGGCATACCCTCTTCTCGCGTGTGCTCGAAGCGGTGGCGTAGCACGCGCTTACCGGCTCGCGCTCTAGGTACATTGCCGAACACTCGCGCACCTAAGGGTGCGATTCCCGGATCGACGTGTAGAACGCGATATATAGGCTAGTGCGGGTCCGATGGCTGACGATCGTTCCTACATCGAGGTGAACACCCGCGAGCGAGAGCGCATGCGCACGCTCGTCGAAGGCCTGGACGACGAGGCCCTCATCGTTCCCGTGAACGAGTATTGGACCGTCGCTGGCGTGCTCGGGCACATCGCGTACTGGGACATCCGCGTCCTGGTGCTTGCCGGGAAGATCGATCGCGGCGAACCATGGGCGCCGGGGGACGCCGAGCCCGATGGTGATTGGCTCAATGATTCGACGCGTCCGCTGATCCACGCGATCGCGCCGAGGGAAGCTGCACGGTTCGCGCTGCGGATCGCGGAGGAGACAGATACACGGGTGGCGGAGCTACCGCTCGAACGGATGGCCCCACGTGACCCCGATAGTCCGATCTACCCTGCTCGCGGTGAGCACCGCGGCGAGCATCTCGACGAGATCGAAGCTGCCCTGCGGGCTCGCGGCGGTCAGTCATAGACGCGCTTCGCCGTTCGAGCTCCGATGTGACCGCGACCCTCCCTGCGCTCTCACGGAACGGGAAGCGGCGCGTGGTGGCTCCATCGAGCGGCGATGCGATGCACGCGATGCCGGTGGCCGCGCTTCAACGGCTTCGTGGTCGTCACGCGGTAGATCCGGAAGAACACGATCTTCCCGACCTCCATCGCTGCCAGGTACGCCACGACGAAGACGACGAGCACCAGGAAGAACCCGATCGGCAGGGGTGCGAAGCCGAGCGGCGGCCCGACGGGGGAACCGGGGATCAACGCTCCCACGACGACGACCGCGATCACCGACACGAGCAGCGGCGACGAAGGACGGCTGCGGAAGAACGGCACCCGTCTGGTCCTGATGACGAACACCACCAACGTCTGCGTGGCCAAGGATTCGACGAACCAGCCGGAGCGGAACAAAGCCGGGCCCGCGTCGTAGACCCGGAGCATCACCGCGAACGTCGCGAAGTCGAAGATCGAGCTGATCGGTCCGACCCGGAGCATGAACCGGCGGATGAACCCGACATCCCAGTGCGAAGGGCGAACGAGTTGCTCCTCGTCGACGTGATCGGTCGGGATCGTCATCTGGCTGGTGTCGTAGAGGAGGTTGTTCAGCAGGATCTGCGAGGGGAGCATCGGGAGGAACGGCAGGAACGCCGCCGCCACCGTCACGCTGAACATGTTGCCGAAGTTTGACGACGTGCCCATCAGGACGTACTTCATCGTGTTGGCGAAGATGCGCCGTCCTTCGGCCACGCCGTCGGCCAGCACGTCCAGATCGCGTTCGAGCAGGATGATGTCCGCGGCGTCCTTCGCGACGTCGGTGGCGGTGTCCACCGAGATCCCGACATCGGCATGGTGAAGAGCCAGGGCATCGTTGACGCCGTCCCCTAGGAACGCGACGGCAGAGCCTGCGCTGCGCTGAGCTCGCACGATCCGCGCCTTCTGCTCGGGACTGACGCGGGCGAAGATCGTCGTCCCCGTGATCCGTTCTTCCAGCTCACCGTCGGAGAGGGCATCCAGGTCGCCACCGGTGAGCGTCCCCTCCGACGCCATGCCGAGCAGCGCGCAGACGGCCTCGGCGACGATGGCGTTGTCCCCGGTGACGATCTTGACGGCGATACCGAGGTCGGAGAGGCGGGCGACCGAGGCCCCGGCCGTCGGTTTGGGCGGGTCGGAGAAGACCAGGTATCCGGCGAGATGCAGATCACGCTCGTCCGCCGGGGAGATGGTCTCGAGCCCGGCGCCGCTCCGCGTGGCGACGGCCACGACCCGGTTCCCCGCCGCGAACTCCCGATCCACCACCCGCTGCGCCGCTTCGTCCGCGTCGACGCACCGCGCGAGGACGGTCTCTGGCGCCCCTTTCGTGATCACGATCCGCTCACCGGCGTGGTCGACCAGGACCGAGACGCATCGCCGATCGTGATCGAACGGAGCGACCGCCAGTCGCTCATACCCGTCGAGCAGATCCGATCGCGGTCCCGCCTGCTCCCAGAGCGCAACGTCGAGGGGATTCCCGCCCACGGGCGTGCCGTTCGACACGACGGCTTCGTTGCACACGAGACCGAGGACGAAGACCTCGGGCCCTTCACCGCCGTCCCGATCGATCGCACGCTGGAACGCGACGCGACCGTCGGTGAGGGTCCCGGTCTTGTCGGTGAACAGCACGTCGATGTCGCCGAGGTCCTCGATGCAGACCAGCCGCTTCACCAGGACCTTCTTGTGAGCCAGCCGTCGCGAACCCGTCGCGAGACTCGTCGAGACGATCGCCGGCAGCAGCTGCGGGGTGATGCCGACGGCGATCGCGAGGGAGAACAGCACCGCGTCGATGAACGGCCGCCCCAGGAGGAGGTTCACGACGAGGATCGCCAGGCTCAGCGCCCCACCGACCCGTGCGAGGAACAGCGAGAACCGGCTCAGCCCGGCTTGGAACTCGGTCTGAGGTTGCTGCACACCCAGCCCCAGCGCGATCGCGCCGAACTGCGTTCGGGGTCCGGTCCCGACGACGACCGCATCGGCGGACCCCTCGGTGATCACCGTTCCCATGAACAAGCACGACGTCAGGTCGGCCAGCCCCGCTCCGGTCGTGGTCGGATCCGGCGTCTTGCTCACCGGGACCGATTCGCCCGTGAGGATCGATTCGTCGCACTCGAGACCGCTCGCGGCCAGCAGCCGGAGGTCGGCCGGGACGATCGACCCGACGTCGAGATGCACGATGTCGCCCGGGACCAGGTGCGTCACCTCATGACGCGCCGGCTCGCCCCCGCGGATCACCGTGACGAAATGCCGGATGCTCGAGTGCAGGGCCTCCGCCGCGCGCTCGGCCCGATACTCGTTCGCGAACCCGAGGCCCACCGAGGCCGCGATGATGACGCCGATGATGATGGCGTCGGTGCCCTGTCCCACGAACGCCGATACGACGGCGGCCGCGAGCAGGAGCAGGAGCAATGCGCTCCGCAACTGTCTGCACCAGCACCGAAAGGGCGTTCGCATGGTGGGTCCGAACGGCGTTCGGGCCGAAGGAACGGAGCCGCTCGGCTGCCTCGGCGTCGGTGAGTCCGGTTGCCTTCGTCCCGAAGAGGGCGAGCACGTCACCGCCAGGCATCGAGGCGATGACTTCGATCGGTGGAGAGCCACCCTGCAACGCGGCCGCGCGAGTGTCGTCCTCAGGGATGCGCGCCATGGATCTCGCCAGTGTGACATCCATGCTCCGGATCGAAGGCGGTGTCCCCTTCGTCCATGTTCATCCGTGGAGGTAGCGAGGGGCGGTCGGGCAGAGATCCTTCAGAGGGCACTGCCGGCAGAGAGGCGTCGGCGCTTTGCAGATCTCGCGGCCCAGACGGATGAGCGCCACGTGCAGCGGGGTGCGCAGACCGTCGGGCACCAGCTCGTGCAGCAACCGGTCCGCCTTCTCAGCGGTCGCGGTGGGCGGGACGAGGCCAAGGCGCTTCGAAACCCGGTGCACGTGCGTGTCGACCGGGATCGCGTCACGGCCGAGTGCGAACGACAACACGACGGCGGCGGTCTTCGGACCGACGCCGGGGAGCGACGTGAGGTACGAGCGCGCCTCTTCGTCGGACATCGCGCGCAGGCTGGACAGGTCGAACGCTCCCTCACGGTGGCGGACCTCGTTCAGGATCGCCTGGATGCGCGGGGCCTTCGAGTCGGCCAGCCCCCCGCTCCGGATCGCGTCGGCCACGCCGACCGTCGGTGCTTCGACGACCTGCATCCCAGGTCGGGAACGCCGCACGCAGCTGTTCGAACGCGCGCTCGGCGTTCAGGTCGCTCGTGTGCTGCGACAGCACGGTGAGGATCAACTCGTCGAGCGGGTCCACGCGACGCGGCGGCTCCATCGGTCCCCACCGCTTCTCGAGCCGGTTGAGGATCGTGCGCACCCGCCGAGGGGTGGCGGTCGCCACCGACGCGGTCACTGGGGGGCGTCGCGCGCCGCGTTGCGGAACTGCGTGAGCGAGGGCTCGAAGTCCAACCGGACGTTGCCGGTGGGACCGTTGCGGTGCTTCGCCAGGATCAGCTCGGTCTGGCGCTTCTTCTCGGGATCGGCGTCCTCACGGTGGATGAACATGACGACGTCTGAGTCCTGCTCGATCGCGCCCGATTCCCTCAGGTCCGACAGCTGAGGGCGCTTGTCGGCCCGCGCCTCCGGGTTGCGGTTCAGCTGCGACAGCGCGATCACGGGGACGTGGAGCTCCTTGGCGAGCAGCTTCAACGAGCGGCTGATCTCGGCGACCTCCTGCTGACGGTTGTCGGGACGGCGCGCCAGGGCGCTCGTCATCAACTGGAGGTAGTCGACGATGATCAGGTCCAAGCCCTGCCGTCCCGTGCGCATCCGCCGGGCCTTCGCGCGGATGTCCACGATGTTCACGTTGCCGGCGTCGACGATGTGGAGCGGGGCGTCGTGGAGGATCTCGGCCGCCTGGACCACGCGGGACCAGTGGTGCGCCTCGACGCGCTTGCTGCGGATCCGGTCCCAGGGAACGCCGGCCTCCGAGCAGAGCAGGCGCATCCCGATCTCGTTGCGTGACATCTCGAGCGAGAACATGGCCACGGGATGACCCGCGACGGCCACGTTCCGCGCGATGTTCGTTGCGAGCGAGGACTTCCCGACGCCCGGCCGCGCCGCGATGATGATCAGGTTGCCCGGCTGCATCCCCGAGGTCAGGTCGTCCAGGTCGAGGAACCCGGTGGGAAGGCCCGTGTAGCGCGCCTCGCGGTTCTGGATGTTCTCCAGGTCCAACATGGCCTGGTCGACCAGATCGCGGAGGACGGCGACCTCGTCACGGTCCTCGCGACGGGCCACGTCGTAGATCCGCTGCTCGGCCTCGTCGGCGACGCCCTCCGGGTCGGACGGGGCCGTGTAGGCCATGTCCATGATGTCGGCCGCCGCGCCGATCAAGCGGCGGAGCAGCGCGGTCTGCGACACGATCCGCGCGTAGTGCGCGGCCGAGGCGGGGGTGGGCACCTGGTCCACCAGGTCGCGCAGGTACAGATGACCGCCGACGTCTTCCAGGAGGCTCTCGCGCTTCAGGGCCTCGACGCCGGTCACGATGTCGACCGGTTCGCCCCGGGCGTAGAGGCTCCGGAGCGTCTCGTAGATCCGGGCGTTCGCCGAACGGTAGAAGTCGTCGGGCTGCAGGATCTCGACGACGTCGGCGATCGCCTCGGCGGAGAGCATCATGGCGCCGAGGACGGACTCTTCGGCTTCGAGGTTCTGGGGCGGAACGCGATGCTCGGGCATGCGCCGTACGTCGTCAGCGATACGCGCCAGAACCCTCACCCCTCCCCAACACAGAGCCTCTCGACCTCCGGAGGCTACGCTCCGCCACGCTCCGTTCACATCGGATAACTCGGTGGATTGCCAACGCCGCAGGTCGCGCTCGAAGATTCCTTGTCACTCCGGCCCTGACCTGGACGTTCGAGCGGTGGACAACCATGGGGACAAGTGTGGATGACGCCTCTGACACGCCGGTGGGAACGCGGGAAGCCGGGCGCTCTCACGCCCGGCTCCCGTTGGAACGACGGACCGTTCTACCCCTCGGGCACGACCTCCAGGGTCAGTACCGGGTCGACGTCTTGGAACAGGTGCACACGGACCTCGTGGCTCCCGAGCGAGCGGATCGGCTCGTCCAGGTGCACGTCCTTGCGGTCGACCGGGATCTGGGCCTGCGCGCCGATGGCCTCGGCGATGTCGGCGGCGGTGACCGAGCCGAAGAGCTTGCCCTCCTCGCCGGCACGGGCCGGGATCTGGACCTGGGACGCGATCAGCTTGGCCGCGAGCGCCTCGAACTCGACCTTCTTCGCGGACAGGCGCGACAGATGCGAGCGCTTGAGCGTGTCGGCCTGCTTGGTCGCCCCGCGGTGCGCACGGATCGCGAGCGAGCGCGGGATCAGGTAGTTGCGCGCGTAGCCGTCGGCGACGTCGACGACGTCCCCGGGGTCACCGAGCTTCTCGACGGGCTTCTGGAGGATGACCTTCATCGGCTCGAGTACGGGAGCAGCGCCATCTCACGGGCGTTCTTGACGGCGGTGGCCACGTCTCGCTGGTGTTGCACACAGTTGCCCGTCACACGCCGCGCACGGATCTTCCCGCGCTCGGAGACGAACTTCCGCAGCGAGACCACGTCCTTGTAGTCGACGTATTCGATCTTGTCCTTGCAGAAGACGCACGCCTTGCGTTTGGTCTTCTTCCAGGGCTTGTCGTCCTTCTCACGCTTGGGACGCCTGCTCCCCTCGCGTGGCTTCCCTTTACCCGCCATCCAGAGGTGTCTCCTCACTCGGACCGCCGACCGGTGCCGCCACCTTCTCGCCCCAATCGCCACTGGAGCCGGCGCTCGAGGAGCGCGGGTTCCGTTCGATCTTGGCGGTGGCCCACCGGAGGCTCGGACCGATCTCATCGGCCTCGATCTCGACGGCGCTTCGCTTCTCTCCGTCCTGGCTCTCCCAGGCTCGGTACTGCAGCCGGCCGGACACGACCACGCGGGTGCCGCGGGTCAGGGTCTCGGCCACGTTCTCGGCGAGTGAACGCCAGCAGTTCACGGAGAAGTACGAGGCCTCTCCGTCCTTCCAGCCACCGGCGCCGTCGGGCGTCCGGCGGTTCACGGCGATCCGGAACTTGCACACCGCGGCCCCGTTCGGCGTGTAGCGGAGCTCGGGGTCGTCGGTCAGGTTGCCCACCACGGTCACCTGGTTGTCGTTCGCCATGTCAACTCACCACCTTGTGGGTTCCGCGCTTCCGGCGTGTATGGCTCACGCGGATGCGGGGGAAGGCGTCTTGTCGCGGTCTTTCACGGGCTTGTTCGACTTCACGGGGACCACCAGCACCTTGTGCCGGATGACCTCGTCGGCCAGGTTCAGCGTGCGATCGAGGTCGACGACGGTGGACGGCTCCGCGGTGAACTTCGCCACCACGTAATAGCCCTCCGTCTGCTTCGCGATCTCGAACGCGAAACGCCGGCGGCCCCATCGGTCGATCTTCCCGACCTCGCCTCCGGCGGTCGACACCACTTTCGTGATGCGATCGATCGCCGTGCCGACCAGCGCTTCGTCGGCCTCAGCGGGCAGGATGAACATGATCTCGTACTCCCTCAACTCCACCTCCTCTGGTCTGGACGGCCCCCTCAGGAGAGGGAGCAGGGGGTTCTACGAGGGCGTCCAGAGTGTACGGGACACGGCCGGAACGTAGCACCGGGTGCTGACATGGACCGCGCGAGGATGGCTATCCGTTCCGATCGAGCAACCAAGGAGGAAGCTGGTCGCCGTCGCTCCAGATGCGGACGACGTGGAAGATGCGACCCTTCGGGAACTGTTCGACGATCGCTTCTATCACCACGGAGATCGTTGCTACAGCGTCATCCACTTCGATGACGTATGAGCTGGGACCCTCGACGAACGAAGGATCCTCGAGCGCCGTCAGGACGAGCGCTGCAAGCTCTCGGATGAAGCTCTCGGACCGATGGAGGCTCGTCCACCAGCGGATCCAGTCGTACGGGTCATCCAGTCCCGGTCTCTTCGCGTTCACTCGCTAGTCCACGGAGCTCGTCCATCGAAAGGAACCGGCCACCCTCCGGACGATCACCTTCAGCGACCTCGCGGAAACGGTTGCGCCGGTACAACTCAAGCGCTTCCGCCTCGGCAACCTCGTCCCGTTCAGCGGCGGCACCGCTCGCAGGATCCCTGTCCATCGGTCCCTCCCCTCGCCGATCTCCACCGTACCCCCGATCGGCCAACCATACCGACGGGCGCCGACGCGGGATCCGCACGTTCGCAGTCGCGTCAAGTGATTAGACTTCGATGACCTGCCGTGCACTGCTGAGAAGGAGGCGCGAGCGATGCGAGTTTCGATCCACGACCTGCGAGCGTGGAAAGCCGACGGCAAGCGGTTCGCCATGTTGACCGCGTACGACTTCCCGACCGCCCAGATCCTCGACCGCGCGGGCGTTCCCGTGCTGTTGGTCGGAGACTCCGTGGGCCGCAACGTGTTGGGCTACCCGAACGAGCTCCCGGTCACGATGGACGAGATGCTCCATCACGTGAAATCCGTCGCGCGTGGCGCCGAGCACGCGATGGTCGTCGGCGATATGCCGTTCATGTCGTTCCAGGCGAGCGTCGAGGATGGCGTGCGCAACGCCGGCCGCATGATCAAGGAGGGCGGCGCGCAGGCGGTCAAGGTCGAAGGCGAGCAGTTCGACCTGGTCCATCGGCTCGTCGAGATCGGCATCCCGGTGATGGCGCATGTCGGCCTCACCCCGCAGTCCGTGTACGGGCTGGGCGGGATGAAGATCCAGGGTCGCGGGGAGGCCGGGACCAAGGTCCTCGAGCAGGCGATGCACCTGGAGAAGGCCGGCGCGTTCGCGATCGTGTTGGAGGCGATGCCCGCCGAGCTCGGCGCGGAGATCACGCGGTCGGTGCAGATCCCCACGATCGGGATCGGCGCGGGCGCCGGATGCGACGCGCAGGTGCTGATCATCCACGACCTGCTCGGCATCACCGAGAAGCCTCCGAAGCTCGCGAAGGCCTACGCGAACGTCCGCCAGACGATGACCGAAGCCGTCGAGGCGTTCGTGAAGGACGTCGAGGCGGGCACGTTCCCGGACGAGGACCACACGTACTCGTAGCGCGAACCGTTCCCGGTCTACAGGTTCTGGCCCGGATCGAACCCTTGTCCCGTGTGGTCCAGGATGCAGGGGTGACGGTCGGGAACGATCGGATCGAAGCGATCTATCGCCTCCACGGGCGCACACTCTGGCGCGCCCTGGTCGGATACACGTCCGACCTCGATCTCGCGAGCGATGCACTCGCCGAAGCGTTCACGCAGGCGCTCGCCCGGGGTGACGCGATCCGCGATCCCGAGCGCTGGGTGTGGCGTGCGGCCTTCCGCATCGCCGCGGGGGAGCTGAAGGACCGCAATCGTCGGCTGCCCGCGACGCGCGAACCGAGCTACGAGCACGACGAACCGCTCCTCCACGTGATCGCAGCGCTCCAGCACATCTCACCGAACCAGCGCCTCGCGGTCGTCCTGCATGACTACGCGGATCGTCCGACCGACGAGATCGCGGCGATCCTCGGCGCCTCACGCGCCACCGTCCACGTCCATCTGAGCCAGGGCCGAAGGCGCCTTCGGACGCTCTTGGAGGTCAACGATGACTGACCGGAAACGCCACCTCGCCGAGCTGGATCGACTCGAGCCGCCCGACCTCTGGGAGCAGATCGAGCGCCGTCACCCGCGAGCGGAGCTGCCCGACACCCCCTCGAGGTCGCGCAAGACCACGGTTCTCGTGCTCGCCTCGCTCCTGACGATCGGCAGCGTTGCGCTCGTTGTGCGCGCCTTCGGACCGTCTTCGTCGCGGACGGGTTCCGCCTCGGAGAGCCCCGTGCCACCCGGCACGATCTCGGAGACCGCCGTGTTGCCGGCCGCGTGGCATCTCGCCGTCGCCTACGGATCCGTCTGGGTCACCGGGGGTGGAGGTGTCGACCGGGTGGATCCCGCTACTGGCGAGGTCGTCGCTACGATCGACGTCCCTCGCGCCGACGAGTCGGACATCGCCGCGGGGGACGGACACATCTGGGTCACGGCCGGCGGTGCGATCGTCGGGATCGACGCGTCGACGAACCAGGTAGATCGGCGTTTCGAGATCGAGACCGGCATCCACACGATCGCGTTCGCGAACGATCGACTCTATGTGGGGCACAGTGCGGAAGGGAACGGCACGCTCGACGAGATCGATCCAACGACGGGCGCGTTCGGGCGCGAGATCCTGACCGGGGGTCCGGGGCTCGGCGAGAGCGGCATCCTGCCCACCTCCGACGGGGCGATCTGGGTTGGCTACTCGTCACCGGCAGTGGGCGGTGGCCTCTCCTCGGGGCTGGTGCGAGTCTCGAACGACCTCTCTGAGGCCGTGACGGTTGCCGGTGTCGACCGCGTGTTCTCGCTCGCGGAGGCGGGAGGACACGTCTGGGCGGTCGGAACCGACGTCCTCTACGAGGTCGCGGTGGACGGCACGCTCGTTGCGACGTTCCCGATCCCGCTGGCCGGCAAGGTGGCCTCGGACGGTCAGCACCTCTGGTTGCTCACGAACACGGGCTCCACGTCGGACAAGGTCTATCTCCCGGACCCGAACGTTCCGGCGCGGATCGTGGAGGTCGACACCACGACCGGCGCGTTGATCGGCGACGGCGTCGCGCTCCCGCACGACGTTCCCGCCAACCTCACCGTCGGGGAAGGACGCGTGTGGGTGTCGTTCTACGACGCCGGCGTCCTGAACGGCGTCTCGACCGACGGAGCGCCGGCACCATCCGACCCGGTGGTGACCATCACCGAAGACGGGACCACGGCTCAGGTGCCGGCCGCGTGGACGTTCGTGGGCCAGCCGACGCCCAACGTGACCGACCCGCACACGTTGTTCGCTGCCGCCTCCTTCGAGATCGCGGCTGCCGATCCCTGCACCTGGCTGGCGGCACTTCCGCCGGATGGAGCGGTCGTCTGGGTTGAGGAGTGGCACGACGTCCAAGGGTTGGGCGGACAAGTCAGCCAGTTCCCGCCGAAGCCCGCTCAGATATCGCTTGGATCTGGCGAGCCGTTCGCGTACGACTGTGGCGCCGCGGAAGAACACCACCTACCGGTGTTCCGGTTCCCGTTCCAGCAGGAGGGCCGGTACTTCTGGGGCTTCATCGCCCTCGGTTCGAGCGCGCTGGAAGCGACCCAGGCCTCCGCCGAACAGGTCCTGACGAGCTTCATCGCCACAGCGTCGCCGTCGCCATGAGCGGCTAGGGTCGATCCGTCCCCGGACCACCCAGATACCGGGCGGTCGCGGGCTCGCCCCTAGACTCGGCCCATGGCTCCCTCGCGCGATGCGCGCGCCACGTTGGTCGTCGTCGCCGGTCTGGTCGTGGCCGTGATCGGGCTCGCCACGATCAGCGTCCACGCGCACCTCTCCCCTGACGGGCGCGCCGCGATCGACGGCTTCCTGGTCGCCGCGTGCTTGGCGGGCGCCGCGGTCGGGTTCGCGCGGTACCGGAGCACCGGGAACACGCACCCGCTGTTCGTAGGCGCCGGCCTGCTGGTCATCGCTGTGCAGACGCTCGTGTTCGACCAGAACTGGATCCTGTCGGACTCGACGATGCCGTGGGAGGCGATCACGCTTCCCGCGCTCGGGTGGTTCTTCGGCTGGCTCATCGCCGGAGCCGGGTTCGTGCTCGCGAGGCCGTGGTGGGACCGGCGCGGGCGCAAACCGATCCATGCGCCGCTCGTGCTCGGGGTCGCCGCTGCGGCGCTCTTCGTGATCGACCTGATCCTGGTCGTGTTCCGGCACTCGCTGCCGCACGCGAAGAACGTCGACCTACGACGCGATCACGCGTTCGCGTTGACGACGCCGGCGCTGTGGATCGTCGGCGGCGCGGCGATCGCGCTGCTTATCGTCGCGGCGTGGCGCGAGTGGAAGATCGGCGGCGACGTCCGCACGCCGGCGCCGTGGCTCACGGCCGCATGGATCATCGGGGTTGCGGGGCAGGTCGTCCTGTTGGCCCGGCCGATCATGTACCGGCCGCTGATCGTGCCGGCGGATCTCCTCCCAAGCCTCGCGGCGACGCTCGCGCTGATCGCGTTCCTCGCGCCGCAACGAGCCGAGGCCTCGCGCGCGCGCCGCGCGACCGACCAGGCGCAGCAGGTGATGGGTGGTCGCGCCGAGATCGCCGCCATGATCGCGCACGAGGTCCGCGGTCCCGTCACCACGATCCGCGGTCTGGCCGGCACCGCGCTCGCGCACTACGACCGCTTGGGCGATCCCGAGCGCCGCGAGTTCCTGGATCTGATCGAACAGGAATCGCGCCGGCTGCTCGCCACCGTCACGCAGGCCTCGACCGCGCTCAAGGTGGACGCGTCGTCCGTGAACTACGACATCCGTCCGCAGGATCTGGCAGCGACCGTTCGGGAAGGGATCGCGCTGGCCGAGGTCGGTGAGCATGAGGTATCCGTCGACGTGCCGAGCGGCGTCGAGACGCCCCTCGATCGCCGCTGGGTCGCCGAAGTGGTTCGGCAACTGGTGGACAACGCGGCCAAGTTCTCTCCCCCGACGACCTCCATCTCGGTCGGCGTCCGTGCCGATGACGGATGGGTGACGATCGACGTGACCGACGAGGGACCGGGTATCCCGGTCGAGCAACACGAGGCCGTGTTCGAGAAGTTCACGATGTGGCGCCCCGACGGCTATGAGAGCGCGAACGGATCCGGTCTCGGGCTGTTCATGGTGCGTGGCATCGTGCAGGCGCACGGCGGAACGATCGACATCACAGCCCCGCCGACGAACGGGGGTACGATGCTTCGCGTCAGACTCCCGATGGAGGAGTAGTGGCAGACGACCACAAGCACGTGACGCTCCTCATCGCCGACGACCACCGCGTGTTGACCGATGCGCTCGCGACCGTCGTCGGCTTGGACGACACGCTCGAGCTGGTCGCGCCGCCGGTCCACGACGCGGAATCAGCCGTCGCGCTGTGCCTGGAGCATCTCCCCGATGTCGTGCTGATGGACATCGAGTTCAAGGGCGGAATGTCGGGGATCGAGGCCACACGCAAGATCAAAGAGGCGTCGCCCTCGACGAACGTGGTGATCATGACCGCACACGATGACGACCGGCTCCTGGTCGACGCGGTCGAGGCGGGGGCGTCCGGATTCCTGGGCAAGGATGAGGCCGCACAGGAGCTGCTCTCGGCGGCCAAAGCGGCCGCGGAGGGCGAGGTCCTGATCGACCCGATGACGCTCGCGCGGATCCTGCCGCAGGTGGCGCGCGAACGCGAACAGCAACGCGACGCCCTCGCGTTGCTGAACGACCTGACCGACCGGGAGCGAGAGATCCTGACGCTCCTGGCCCAGGGCAAGCGGAACGACGACATCGCGAGCCAGCTCTATATCAGCCCGCAGACGGTCCAGACCCACGTCCGGAACATCCTGGGCAAGCTCCGGGTCCACTCGAAGCTCGAGGCCGTCTCGTTCGCGGTCAAGAACGGCACCATCACCGTCTAACCGCGCTCGCGGCGACCACGTCCGACAACTTTCTCCCTAAGCCCGATGACCCGATGGGGTTGCGCTTCATAGCTACCTATCCATTGCGTGATTGAGATACAGCACTCGTAAGCGACACGGCTGGCAAGTACGCGTAGGGGTGCAGTTCCGAGCAACGGGGCTGACATGTCGATTGCCTCCTCAAGCATGTTGCCTCACTCCGAAATGCCTTGCACTGCACTCAAGTGGGGCGGCTGAGACACCGAAGCCATGCCTGCCCAGGGTGGGCGACGGCGTGAGTGCCGCAAGCAGGACCGAGGAGGTCTGGCATGGACAGGATCCACCGCATGAGCCGGGGGCGGAAGACGCTCCTCTCGTTGTTGTTGGTCGGCGCGGTCGCGGCTGTCGCCGGCATCGGGACGTTCTCCGCGTTCTCGGCGACGACCTCGAACACCGGCAACGTCTTCGACGCCGGAACCGTCACGATCTCCGACAACGACGCGGGTTCGGCGATGTACAACATCACGAACGCCAAGCCTGGAGGCGGCGTTCAATCGTGCATCCAGGTGACCTACACCGGTTCGCTCGACGCGAGCGTCTCCTTGTACGGCTCGCCCGTCGGCCCGATCGGCCAGTACGTCGACCTCACGATCGACAAGGGCACCGGCATGGGCGCCTTCCCCAACTGCACGGGATTCGTCTCGCAAGGGACCGTGTACTCGGGGACGCTCGGGAACTTCGCGTCCACCAACACGGACTTCGCGAGCGGTGTCGTCACGAACCCAGGAGTCGCAACGAAGTGGGTACAGAACGACGCGCTCGTGTACCGGTTCACCTTGACGCTGCAGAACGACCCCGCAGCGGTTGGACTGGCGTCGGGCCCGCACAGCTTCACGTGGGAGGCGCAGAACCAGTAGTCGCTCTCGAGACCGGGCGGGTCGCGCGAGCGACCCGCCCGGGCCTCCTCGGGAGGTTCGGGTGGATGCCTTCTCGGGCCCGTACCTCCCGATCGAAGAGATCCTCCGGGAAGGATGAGGAGGGGTCTGGCAATGAGCAGGATCGAACGCATGAGCCGGGGGCGCAAGACGCTCCTGACCCTGTTGCTGGTCGGCGGGATCGGCGCCGTCGCGGGACTCGGGACGTACTCCGCGTTCTCGGCGACCACCGTGAACCCGGGCGACAGCTTCGCAGCCGGGACCGTCGTGATCTCCGACAACGACGCCAACGCAGCGATGTACACGATCACGGACGCGAAACCGAACGACGTCGTCACCCGGTGCATCCGCGTGACCTACACGGGATCGCTCCCGTCGTTGGTGCGCCTCTACACGACGACGCCGATCAACGCGTTCGGACAGTACGTCACGTTGTCGATCGACAAGGGCACGATGCCGGGCGCAACAGCGTTCCCGAACTGCACCGGCTTCACGCCCGATGCGGCGCCGAACGTGTTTTCGGGGACGCTCTCGAGCTTCGCTGCTGCGAAGACCAACTTCGCCAACGGCGTCGCCGCGAACCCGGGTGTGGCCACCCAGTGGGTCACGAACGACTCGCTCGTATACCGCTTCACGCTGACCATGCAGGACAACCAACTCGCGGTCGGCGGGTCGTCCGGCATCCACAGCTTCACGTGGGAGGCACAGAACGTCTAGCCGACCAGGGTAGGAACGGGCGGGTCGCGCGACGCGACCCGCCCGCTCCTCCCACGCGAGGCGGAGGGATCGCGATGGAACGACAGCGAGACGCCCGGCGGATCGACAGGCCCGTGCGCGTGATCGGGTTCGTGCTCGGTCTCTGCATCGCGGCAGGAGTGGTCGCGGATTCGATGATCCCGGCGGGAGCCGGTGTGCTGGGTGCGGACGTCCACGTGCTGGCCGCACCCACCGGCGAGCTCGCGGTGAAGCCGACCGGGATGGTGCTCGAGGCTACGGGCCTCACGCCAGGCTCCAGCCCCGCCACCGGCGATCTCCGGGTCTTGAACCAGACCGGCACCGTGCTCGACGTCCGCCTCCGTGGGATCCCCGACACCCGCGACCTAGATCGGGCGCTCTGGATCTCCCTGACGGGGCCCGACGGTGAGGATCTCTATCGCGGTCCGCTCGGCGGGTTCCGTCGTTGGACGAAGCAGTACGTCTCGATCCGGCCAGGCGACTGGTCGGCGTTCCATCTTGAGACGTGGGTCCCATCCAACGCCGGCCCCGGCTACGCGGGCCGCATCGCCCAGGTCGATCTGGGGTTCGAGGTGCACCCGGAGGTTGCGCCGTGAACCGCCTCACCAAGATCCTCGCGGCATCGATCGCGGCCGGGCTGATCGCGACGGCGTCCGGACGCGCCACCTACGCTGCGTTCACGCGCACGACGCAGAACAGCAACGACTCCTACGCTGCCGGCACCGTCACGCTCTCGGACAACGACGCCGGCGCCGTGCTCTGGGACGTGTCGGGTCAGCTGCCGACGTCCCCCGTACTGGTGCGGTGCATCCGCGTCACCTACACGGGATCGCTCGCCGCCACCGTCCGCTTGTACACGACGACGGGCGGCTCTGCGCTCGATCCGTACCTGAACATCACGGTGGAGAAGGGATCGATGCCCGTGGGAACGGTCTTCCCGAACTGCGCCGGGTTCGTGTCGGAGGCGACGATCGCTCCGGTCGGGACGTTGCAGGCATTCAAGACCGCCCGCACCGGCTGGGCCAACGGCCTGGCGGCCGCCCCGGGCGCCCAGTCGACGTGGGCCAACGGCAACGCCCTGGTCTACCGGTTCACGGTTCAGATGCAGAACACGGTCGCGGCCCAAGGACTGACCGGTCTGGTGGGGTTCACGTGGGAGGCGCAGAACCAATGAGGCGGGCGCTCCGGCTCGTCGTGCTGCTCCTCGGGTGGATCGTGCTCGGCACGCTCGGCGGGCTCGTGCTCGCGGTCGGTTTGCCGAACGCGTTCCACGCGAAGAGCCTCACGGTGATGTCGGGCAGCATGGAGCCGACGATCGGCGTGGGTGACGTGGTGGTCGCTCGCGAAACGTCCCCGATGGACGTCCGGGTCGGGGACATCGTCACGTTCCGGGACCCGACGGACCACGCGCGCCTGATCACGCACCGCGTGCGCCAGATCCACGTGGTGGGCAACGAGGTCGTCGTCGTCACGCGCGGTGACGCGAATACGGGCGAGGAGCACTGGGCCATTCCCGCCGATGGGACGATCGGGCGCGTCGCGTACCACGTGCCGAAGCTCGGCTACTTCCTGGTCTGGTTCCACTCTCGGTACGGCATCCTGCTGCTGGTCGTGCTGCCCACGCTCTTGCTCGGCGTCTCGGAGCTCTGGCGGCTATGGCGGCCCCGCGGCGCCCACGAGCCCGGCGCCTCGCGCGGCCGGAGGATCCCGGATGAAGCGGTCGCCTAGGCGCTGGATCATCGTGCCGGTGGCCACGGGCCTCGTGTTGGGGCTGAGCGGCGCCGCGTTCGCCGCGTTCTCGGGCACGACGACCGACGGCGCGAACCGGTTCGTCGCCGCCGCCGACTGGGAGCCACCCCATGTGACGCGCACCGTGATCGCGAAGACGGTCGGGTACACGGCGGGATCGATACGACAGGGCGGCCAGTTCTATGTGTACGCGCAGATCGACGACGGCGGGAACCCACCGACCGGAGTCGGAACCGTCACGACGGACGTTTCCTCGATCTCGACGGGGGGCACCGCGGTCGCGATGGTGGCCGGCTCGTACTCTGCCCAGGGCGTGCTCTACAACTATCGGAGCGCCGCGCGCACCGGCGACCAATCCGCTGGCGAGCGGGACGCGAACGTACGCCTTCACGATGGCCGACCTGTCCGTCCCGCCCCTCGGGCAGACGCAGACGGGCTTCGCGGTGATCGTCGACAACACGGGGCCGGTGCCGGTCGACATGACGTCCTCCAACCATGCCGGCGGGATCGTCGGGGTCGCCGAACAGAGCGACATCGTCCGCTACACGTGGAGCCAGCCGATCGACCCCGAGTCGCTCGTGCCCGGCTGGGACGGGGGATCCCCGACCACGGTCACCGTCCGGATCTCGAACAACGGGAACAACGACCGGATGCGGATCCGCGACGTGAACAACAACAACCTGAACTTCGGCGTCGTCCAGTTGGAACAGAACTATGTGGCCGGCACTCGCACCTTCACGGGCTCCGCGATCACGATGGTCGGCAACACCGTCACGATCGTGCTCGGCGTGCCGAGCGGCGTCGTGAACACGGTCGTCGCGCCCACCCCTACCACCTGGCAGGCCGCCACCGGCGCGTACGACGCGGCCGGCAATGCCTGCTCGAACGCCACCATCACGGGGTCCGGCTCCCCACGGATCGACTTCTGAGCGGGTGATGCCAGATACCGACCTTCGGCCAATACCCGTTCCGGGGTATCAACCAACGTGGCTGAACACGCCGAAGAAGCAAGTGCGGACGCCTTGGCAGCGGAGCCGCAAACGTCGGGGCCACCACCCCCTCGGTGACCCCGTCAAGGATCGGACGGCCCGAGCCCACCCCTCCCGGGCTCGGGCCTCCGTCTTGTCTGGCTCGAGGAACTATGGGTGAGGGAGTCGCAGACATGAGGTTCGTGATCGGCCCCCTCCTCATCATCTTGGGCACGTACGTCGCGGTGCGTCCCACTGGCTACGCCGGCGCGATGGCCCGATGGATGAAGCAAGTAGTGCCCTCCAGCAGATTCCTGCCTGCAGATGGGAATCCGACTTCTTACGTTGGCTTCGCTCGATTCGCCGGAGCCTTCTTCGCCTTCGGTGGAGTCATGATCTTGCTCCACGGCCTCTAGAGAGCGACCCTTGGCGGATATGGCTATCCGATTAACCGTGATCCGGCGGGCCGTTCAAGTTGAAAGCGAATTTCGCCGCAGCTTCCCTCCAGGAGTTCGCGGCAGTGACTCAACAACCCGGAGCTCCCGAGGCGCCTTGAAGCGTGCGATGCGCTCCGATGCAAGATCGCGGAGTTCCTCCAGCGTCGGAGGATCGGTGGGATCGGTCGGCACGACGAACGCCGTCACGTGTTGACCCCATTCGGGATCGGGACGGCCGGCGACCGCGACCTCGAAACCTTCGGATGGTCGTAGGAGCGCGGCCTCAACCTCTTGCGGCCAAACCGTCTCAGCCCCAGTGCGGATCGCGTCGTCCACCCGGCCGAACACGGTTAGGAGGCTGTCGTCGTCGAGCGCGCCCGCGTCGCCCGTGCGGAGCCAGCCGTCGATCGTGAACGCGTTCGCCGTGGCCGCGGGATCCGCGCGGTAGCCCTCCATCAACGTTGGACCGTGGAGCTCGATCGCTCCATCGACGATCCGCGCTTGCGTATCGTCGAACAAACGTCCGTCGTACGCGATGCCGCCGCACGACTCGGTCAGGCCGTACGTCGTCACCAGGCGAGCGCCGCGTTCGCGCGCAGCGATCGCCAACTCACGGTCCACAGACGCACCACCCACCAGCAGGACACCGAACCGCGAGAGGTCCGCGTTCGACCCGACGAGCCGTCGCAAGAGCGGTGGGACGAGCGCCACGTGCGCGCCGGCCGGCGCCTGATCCACCAGCGTCCCGACGTCGAACCGTTCGAGCACGGTGACCGGCGAGCCGAAGATCAGACCGCGGAGCAACACGAGCAAGCCGCCGACGTGGGCCGGCGTGAGACAGCACACCCACGGCTCCGACGGATCCAATACCGTCTGTCCCGTCGCGGGACCGAGCGCGGCGAACGAGAGACCGACCGCCGTCCCGACCGCGCCACGGGTGAGCTCCACGAGCTTCGGCCTTCCGGCCGTGCCGGATGTCGGGACGACGAGCGCCAGGTCCTCGGTGGCGTTGCGCCCCGGCGTCCGGGAACATCGTGGTCGTCGCGTTCGTCGATGATCGCGGCGGGGCGGGCGAGATCCACGATCGTGCGGCGTTCGCGGTCGGTCAACCGTCGATCCAGCGGCAGGATCGGATGCTGTTCGGCCCACAGACCCACCAAGACGTCGCGCCACGCCGGACCCGGTGGGAGATCGACCGCCACCAGGGAGCCGGGAGCGACGCCCAGGTACCCGCTCACGTGGGTTAGGCTAGCGGGAATCGTTCGAGCGTACGCTCTAGGAGTGAACGGTCCTATGGACAGCGGCGTTGCCTGGCAAGCCTCCGGCGACTACACGGACATCCGGTACGAGACCGCCGAGGGCATCGCGAAGATCACGATCGACCGGCCCGAGGTGCGCAACGCGTTCCGCCCGCTCACGGTGAAGGAGCTGATCCGGGCGTTCGATGTGGCGCGCGACGACCCATCGATCGGCGTGATCGTCCTCACGGGCGAAGGACCCGATGCGTTCTGCAGCGGCGGCGACCAGAAGATCCGCGGCGACGACGGCTACGTGGACGAGCAGGGCATCGGCCGGCTGAACGTCTTGGACCTGCAGATCCAGATCCGGCGTCTGCCGAAGCCGGTCGTCGCGATGGTGGCCGGGTACGCGATCGGCGGCGGCCACGTGCTGCACATCTGCTGCGACCTGACGATCGCGGCGGACAACGCGCGGTTCGGCCAGACCGGCCCGAAGGTGGGGTCGTTCGACGGCGGGTACGGGATCAACCTGCTCGCGCGTCAGGTCGGCGAGAAGCGCGCGAAGGAGATCTGGTTCCTCTGCCGGCAGTACGACGCGCAGACCGCGCTCGCATGGGGACTGGTGAACGCGGTCGTCCCGCTCGACGAGCTGGAGCCGACGACGGTGGCGCTGGTGCCGCGAGATGCTCGGCTTCTCGCCGCTCGCGCTGCGCCTGCTGAAGGCCGGTGCCAACGCGGGCACGGATGGCCTCGCCGGCGTGCAGCAGCTGGCCGGCGACGCCACGCTCCTCTACTACATGAGCGAGGAGGCACAGGAGGGGCGCGACGCGTTCAAGGAGAAGCGCGCCCCCGACTTCTCGCGGTTCCCGAAGCGCCCGTGAGCGTCGACGCGCGCCTCGTGGTGGCGCGGGGCGCGGCCGAGAACGCTCGGGCTCGGTGTGGTGCCGGTGCTCGTGGGGACGGCCGCGGCCGATCACCTGATCGTGTGGCGGCTGGTCGCGGCGCTCGTGGTGGCGGCGGGTCTGCAGATCGGGGTGAACTTCGCGAACGACTACTTCGACGGCGTCCGAGGCGTGGACACGGCGGAGCGGATCGGGCCGCCGAGGTTGACGGCGAGCGGGGCGGTGTCGCCCCGAGCGGTGCTGACCGCCGCACTAGTCTGCCTTGGACTAGCGGCGGTGAGCGGGCTGGCGCTGGCGCTCGCGACGACGCCGGCGTTGATCCTGGTGGTCGGCGCGCTCGCGCTGGGCGCGGCGTTGCTCTACTCGGGGGGACCTCGGCCATATGCCGGGTTGGGCCTGGGCGAGCTGATGGTGTTCCTGTTCTTCGGCCTCTTGGCGACGTGCGGATCGGCGTACGTGATGGTCGAGACGGTGCCGGCGGCGGCGTGGTGGGGCGGCGCCGTGATGGGGTTCCTCGCGGTCGCGGTGCTGGTGGCGAACAACCTCCGCGACATCCCGACGGACGAGGCCGGCGGCAAGCGCACCCTCGCGGTGAGGCTCGGCGACCGGCGAACGCGCTTGCTGTATCGAGCGTGCGTCGTCGCGGCGTTCGCGACGATCGTGGTCGGGGTCTCGGTGTTCATCGTGAGTGAGCCCGCCGGCATCACCCAGTGGGCGTTGATCGGGCTGGCGGCGTGGCCGCTCGCGATCCGGCCGATGCAGGCGGTGGGGACCGCCACGGGGCGGGACCTGATCCCGGTGCTGACGGGGACGGCGGCGACGCACGCGGTCTGCGGGCTGCTGCTCACGCTCGGCCTGTTCCTGTCGCATCTGCATTTCGTCGTGAACGCCGTCCCGGTGACGTGATGGGCGCGGGCGACATCTCCCTCGCCTGCATGTCGTACCTGGTGGACGAGCTGGTGCTCGGTGGGATGCGGCACGCGTGCGTGTCACCCGGATCGCGTTCGACGCCCATCGCGCTCGCGCTCGCACGACGCAACGATGTGCAGGTCCATGTTCATCTGGACGAACGCGCGTCTGCGTTCTTCGCGCTGGGGATCGCGAAAGCCACCGGGCAGCCCGTCGCGGTCGCGTGTACGAGCGGAACGGCTGCGGCGAACTTCTTCCCCTCCGTGGTGGAGGCGTCGCAGGCGCGGGTGCCGTTGATCGTGCTGACCGCAGATCGGCCGCCGCGCCTACGCGGCACCGGTGCGAACCAGACGATCGACCAGGTGGACCTGTACGGGAGGTACGTGCGGTGGTTCATGGACGCGCCGGTGCCGAGCGCGGATGACGACGGGACCGATTGGCACGAGCTCGGTCGCCGCGCGGTCTCGGCGACACTCGACGACCCGAGCGGGCCGGTGCATGTGAACCTCCCGTTCGAGGAACCGCTCACGCCCGAGGACACATCGACCTCAGCTGCTGGTGTGGGGATCGCTCCACGGGCGCGTCGGATCGGCGAGCTGCGCCGCGCGGATCTCAACCGGGCCGACCGCGCGTTCGCCACCGAACGGGGCGTGATCCTCGTCGGGTCGATGCCCCAGACGCCGAGGAACGTCCTGGCGCTCGGGCACCATCTCGACTGGCCGATCCTGGCCGAGCCGATCTCCGGGGCTCGCGTGCCGGGGGTGCTCACGGCCGGTCAAGCCTTGCTGTCGAGCGATGCGTTCGTCGCTGAGATGCGGCCCGACGTGGTGCTGCAGATCGGCGCCGCACCCACCACCCGGTCGTCACAGCGACTGGCTAGAGACGCCGGCGAGCTGATCGTCGTCGACGACCGATATCCCGATCCTGATCCGGACGGCCGGTCGTGGAGACTCGAGGTCGATCCGGAGGACTTCGCGCGGAGCCTGCTGGATCGGTTCGACGCGCGAGGCACGAACGCCTGGAGCGAGCGATGGTTCGCGGCCGACGCGACGGCTCGGCGGACGATCGACGACCTCTACGACACGTGGGATGAACCGTACGAGGGCCGCGTCGCGCGGGATCTCGCCGCCGCGATCCCGGACGGTGGAACGCTCGTCGTCGGTTCCTCGATGCCGATCCGGGACCTCGACTTCTCGATGGCGCCACGCGATGGCGTGCGCTTCCTGGCGAACCGCGGCGCGAGCGGGATCGACGGGTTCGTATCGACGGTCCTGGGCGTGGCGGCGTCGGGCGCGACGACGTTCGCGCTTTGCGGCGATCTCACGCTGCTCCACGACGCGGGCTCGCTCCTGTGGAGCGCCCGGCGGGGTCTCGACGCGGTATTCGTCGTCCCGAACAACGACGGGGGCGCGATCTTCGACTTCCTGCCGCAGCGATCGCTCCCCGAGTTCGAGGAGCTGTTCACCACGCCGCATGGGCTGGACCTCGGGGCGCTATGCGCTGCAGCGGGTGCGGGCCATACGCGGATAGCGCGAGCCGACGAACTGATCCCCGCGGTCGAGCGGGCGGCCGCTTCCGGTGGCGTCTGTGTCGTCGAGGTGCCGTCTGATCGCGAGCGCAACCTCGCACGACACGCCGAGGTCCAGGCGGCCGTCGACGCGGCACTCGCGTAGCCTCCATCCATCGCGGAAGGAGGCTCAACGATGGAGCTCGAGTTCAAGCGGTTCGACGATGCCGATGAGGTCCGAACGTTCGACAAGGGCACGTTCGAGGTCGTGCGCATCGGCGGGATGACGATCGGCCGCGCGAGGTACGAGCCGGGCTGGAAGTGGTCGGAGCAGGTCGGCGCGATCAGCGGGACCGCCACATGCGAGGTCGAACACCTGGGCATGGTGGTCTCCGGTCGAGCGATGTGCGCGATGGACGACGGCCGGCAGATCGTGATGGATCCAGGTGACCTGTTCGCGATCCCGCCCGGACACGACAGCTGGGTTGTGGGCGACGAGCCGTACGTCTCGCTGCACTTCTTGGGCGCGTCCGACTACGCGGCCGCCCACGACTGAGGCGCGCGTGCGGATCCTCTTCGCGTTCGCCGGTGGGAGCGGCCATCTCGATCCGCTGATCCCGCTTGCGCGGGCGGCAGAGGCGAACAGCCACGACGTCGCGTTCGCGAGCCGGTCCTCGATGGTCGCCACGGTCGAAGCTCATGGCTTCTCGGTGTTCCCCATCGGGCGAGACGAGCCCGAGATCCCCGAGCGGACCCCGCTCCAGCCACTCGATGCCGATCGCGAGGATCGGGTGCTCCGCGAGGGATTCGCACGCGCCGCCGGGCGTGAGCGCGCCTCTGGCGTCCTCGCTCGCTGCGACGAGTGGGGCCCCGACCTCATCGTGTGCAGCGAGGCCGACTACGGAAGCATGATCGCCGCCGAGCTGCGGGATCTCCCGTACGCCGTGGTGCTCGACTCCGCGGCCGGTTCGTTCATCCGTCCCGAGGTCATCGCCGAGCCGTTGCACGAGCTGCGGGCCGAGCACGGGCTCGCACCCGACCCAGCCCTCGAGATGCTCAGCCGCTTCCTGGTGCTGTCGCCGTTCCCTCCGAGTTTCCGCGACCCGCGGTTCCCGTTGCCTCCCACCGCCCACTCGATCAAGCCCTTGCTGATCCGACCGACCGATGAGGTACCTCCGTGGATCGAGGAGCACGGCGACAGACCCACCGTCTACGTCACGCTGGGGACGGTGTTCAACATGGAGTCCGGCGATCTCTTCTCGCGGATGATCGCGGGGTGCCGCGAACTGCCGGTCAACGTCGTCGTGACGGTCGGACGCCATCTGGATCCGGAGGAGTTCGGCTCGCAGCCAGCGAACGTTCGGATCGAGCGCTATATCCCCCAAGCGCTCCTGCTTCCACGATGCGATGTCGTGGTCTCGCATGCGGGATCCGGCAGCGTGATGGGCGCCCTCGCGCACGGGCTGCCGTCCGTCCTGATCCCGATGGGCGCCGATCAACCGCACAACGCCGGACGGTGCAAGGCGCTCGGCGCCGGGCTCGTCCTCGAGGCGATCAGTGCGACGCCCGAGGACGTGCGGGATGCCGTCTCGGAACTCCTGGAAGATCCGACCTATCGCCGGGCGGCTGAGCGGATCCGAGCCGAGATCGATGCATTGCCGGGCATCGAGCATGCCTTGGACCTACTCGAACGGCTCGCGGCGGAGAAGCGGCCGCTGCTCGCACGTTGAGGACGACGATCAGAGCGGAGGTGCTTCGATGGTGACCGGGAACCCCGCCGCGACGCCGACGATCCGAGCCGCGACCGCGGACGACGTCCCCGAGCTGGCGCGCCTGCGATGGCAGCTCTACACGGACCAGGGACCGCACGACGAGTCGTACGACGCGTACATCGAGCGCTTCTCACGATTCGCGGACGACGCGCTCGCGCACGACGACTGGCACGCATGGGTCGCTGAGGACGGCGGTCGCTTGATCGCGGCGATGTGGCTCCAGTCGGTCCAGCGGGTACCCGCCCCCGGGACGTGGTGACCCTCGCCCGATCGGTTACCTCACGAACGCCTACGTCGAGCCGGCGCGCCGGTCGCAAGGACTGGGGTCACAACTGCTCCAGACGGTCGTCGAGCACTGCGAGGCAACGGCTCACGTGCTGGTGATGGCCTGGCCTGCGGACGACGCCTACGCTTTCTACGAGCGACACGGGTTCGCGCGCCCGCCCGATCCGGTGGTGCGCTACATCGATCCCTGAGCTGCTGGCGCGCGGATGGACTAGCGTTCGGTGGTGATGGTGTTCCGGAGTCCACTCCCCGAGATCGACGTCCCGGACATCTCGCTCTCGGCATTCGTCTTGGAGCACGCAGCCACGTTCGGCGACCGGCCTGCGCTGATCGACGGTCCCACCGGACGAACGATCACCTACACACAGCTCGCAGGGATGACGCGAGCGCTCGCGGCGGGGCTGGCCGCACGCGGATTCGGACCCGGTGACGTCTTCGCGATCTTCTCGCCGAACCTCCCGGAATACGCGGTCGCGTTCCACGGTGTGGTGACGGCGGGAGGAAGCAACACCACGATCAACTCGCTGGCGTCGGCTGAGGACGTGGAGACGCAGCTCCGCGCGACGCGCGCCCGGTTCCTGCTCACGATCCCGCCGTTCCTCGACCGAGCCGCCCCCGCCGCGGCGGCCGCCGGCGTCGAAGAGGTCTTCGTGTTCGGCGAGGCCGTCGAGGGAGCGTCGGCGTTCTCGTCGCTGTTCACCACGGGTGAGGCGACGCTGTCGGTCGACGTCGACAGCGGGGCCGCGATCGCGGCGATGCCGATGTCGTCGGGCACGACCGGGTTCGCGAAGGTCGTCCAGCTCACCCAGCGCAACCTGGTCGCGAACGTCCTGCAATCGGACGCCGCGATCGAGATCCGGCCCGACGACGTGATGATCGGCGTGCTGCCGTTCTTCCACATCTACGGCATGACCGTCCTGGTGAACCTGGCGCTCCGCAAGGGCGCGACGGTCGTCACGATGCCGCGGTTCGACCTTGACGAGTTCCTCCGGCTGATGGAGGAGCACCGCGTAACGTTCGCGTGCCTGGTGCCGCCGATCGTGCTCGCGCTCGCGAAGCATCCGGCCGTGGACAAGCACGACCTCTCCGCGCTGGAGCGGGTGATGTCGGGGGCCGCTCCGTTGGACGCGAGCGTGTGCGAGGCCGCCGCCGCGCGTCTGGACTGCATCGTGCTTCAGGGCTACGGCCTCACCGAGACGTCACCGGTGATGAGCGCTCCCACGCGCGATCCGTCGCAGGGTCGCCCCGCGTCGAGCGGCTTCATCCTGCCCAACACCGAGATCCGCGTCGCGCACCTGGAGACCGGTGATGACTGCGCTGCAGACGAGAACGGCGAGATCTGGGTACGCGGCCCGCAGGTGATGAAGGGGTACCTCGACGATCCCGAGGCGAACGCGTGGACGATGCCCGGCGACGGCTGGCTCCGCACGGGCGACATCGGACACGCCGACGCCGACGGCTACCTCTACGTCGTGGACCGGCTCAAGGAGCTCATCAAGTACCGCGGGTTCCAGGTGCCGCCCGCGGAGCTCGAGGCGCTCCTGGTTCAGCATCCCGCGGTGGCCGACGCCGCCGTGATCCCCTCGCCCGACGACACCGCCGGCGAGGTCCCGAAGGCGTTCGTCGTGAAGCGTCCCGACGCCGACGTCACCGATGGCGAGCTGATGTCGTGGATCTCCGAGCGCGTCCCGTCCTACAAGAAGGTGCGCCGCGTCGAGTTCATCGACGAGATCCCGCGGTCGCTATCGGGCAAGATCCTCCGCCGCGTCCTCGTCGAACGCGAACGCGAACGACAAGCACGTTAGTCCGTCGCGAAGAGGTCGAGGCACCAGTCGTTGCAGCGCAGCATGTTGCCGGGTGGGTACTCGAAGTCGGTCTCACCGATCAGCTCGAACCCGAGCTTTCGGCAGATCGCATTCGAGGCGAGATTGTCGACCGAGGGGAAGGCATGGAGGAACCGGCGACGACGTTGCGACCGCGCGGTATCGATCGCGAGCACCGTCGCCGCTGACGCGATGCCTCGTCCTTGGAACGCCGGCAAGACGAACCAACCGGTCTCGTAGATGTCTTCGTCTTGCCAGGCCATCTCCCAGTACCCGACCCAGCCCAGGTTCGCGCCGGTCGAGACGTCGACGATCTTGAACGTGCCTCCTTCGGCCGGATCGGTCGGTGCTTCGTACCGTCGCTGACGGTCCACGAGCTGCTCATAGGTCTCCGGGCCGCCGATGTGCTCCGCCATGGTGGGGTCGCCGAGGAGCTCTTCCAGGAGCGGGAAGTCATCCGGGCCCCACATCTCGAGGCGGATGGTCGACCGCTGCGATGCCATGGTGGTCAATGTACGGTCCTCACGACCGCGTCGTGGATGATGGAGCCGGGATGACGACCACCAAGCCGATGCTCGCGAAGTCCGAGGAGCAGCTGCCGCTCGGTGACGGTTGGCGCTACGAGCCGAAGTGGGACGGCTTCCGCGCGATAGTCACGCGCGACGCGAACGGTGTCCGCATCGACTCCCGAGGTGACCGCCCGCTCGGCCGCTACTTCCCCGAGCTGGTCGACCTACTGATCACGCAACCCGCCGCCGGGTACGTGCTGGACGGCGAGATCGTGATGATCGCGAACGGGATCATGGACTTCGACACGTTGCAGCTCCGCCTGCATCCAGCGGCCTCGCGCGTGAACAAGCTCGCGGGCGAGATCCCTGCGACGCTCGTCGCGTTCGACCTACTGGAGCTCGACGGGCGCGACCTCCATGGGCTGACGACCGATGAGCGCCGAGCCGAGCTCGAGGGGTTGATCGAGCGGCTCGGCGCGGAGCTCGCTCCCGACTCTCCTGGTGGCTTGCATCCCGGACCCGCGCTGATCCTCACGCCACAGACCGCGGATCCGGCCACGGCCGAGCGCTGGTACGAAGACGTGGACGGCATCGGGCAGGATGGGATCGTCGCCAAGCGCGCGGAGCAGCACTACCGCGAGGGCGAGCGCGTGATGGTGAAGGTGAAGCACCATCGCACCGCTGACTGCGTGGTCGGCGGTTATCGCCTGGAGCGCAACGGTGACGGCGTGGGGAGCCTCCTCCTCGGCTTGTACGACGATGAAGGCAACCTGCACTACGTCGGTCACACGTCGGCGTTCAAGGCGAAGGAACGACGCGAACTCCGCGAGACCCTCGCGCCGCTGGTGGGCGGATCGAGCTTCGGCGACGCGGCGCGGTCGCCCGGCGGGCCGAGCCGCTGGAGCGGCGGCCGCGACACCGAGTGGGTAACGCTCGAGCCGAAGCTCGTGTGCGAGGTGCGGTACGAGCGTCTGCAGAGCGGCCGGTTCCGTCACTCGGCCAGCATCCTGCGCTGGCGTCCCGACCGTGATCCGAAGAGCTGCACGTTCGAGCAGCTGACGCTCGGCTAGCCGTCGCCCTTCCCGGCGCGCCGCAGAAGCTTCCCACTCGGTGACCTTGCGCGCGCGTGACGGGTTCACGCGCACCGGCTCGCTGTCGCCTTTCGGGAAGTGCGGCGGCCACGGTGCGTCACCCAGCCCACCCGCCTCGTCGCGCGCCGCGAGCTCGAGCAACCCGTCGAGGCTCGATCGTTCGACCGGGTCCGCGCCGGCTCCCGGGTCGCCGATCGACGCCAACCGGTCGGGCACGGTGCGGATCGTGAAGATCGACGGGTCGACCTCGGGCACTTCATCCCAGGTCAGTGGCGTCGCCACGCGCGCGTCCGGAACCGGCCGCACCGAATACACCGATGCCACGGTGCGATCCCGAGCGTTCTGGTTGTAGTCCACGAACACGCCCTGGCGCTCTTCCTTCCACCACGCCGCCGTCGCGACGCCGGGCGCCCGCCGCGTCACCTCGCGCGCGAGCGCCAGCGCCGCCCGGCGCACCATGGTGAACCCGTGCTCGCGGACGATCGGGACGACGAGGTGCATGCCGCGTTTCCCCGACGTCGCCGGATACCCGATCGCGCCGTGCTCCTCCAGCACCTCGCGCACGAGGAGCGTGATGCGCCGCACGTCGTCCCACGGCACATCCGGCGTCGGATCGAGATCGACACGCAGCTCGTCGGGATGATCGACGTCATCGCCGCGCACCGGCCAGGGGTTGATGTCGAAGCAGGCGAGGTTCGCCATCCAGGCGAGGTGTGCGGCGTCGGCGGGCGCGATCATCACTGCGTGCCGCCCGCTGGGGAACGTGATCGTCGCGGTCTGGACCCACGGCGGCCGCTGCGTCGGTACGCGCTTCTGATAGAACGGCTCGCCGTCCACGCCGTTGGGGAACCGGTGCATGATCGTCGGCCGATCGCGACACCCCACGAGCGCTGCTTCGGCCACCGTCAGGAAGTACTCGACCAGCTCCATCTTCGTGACGCCGATCTCGGGGAAGAGCACCTTGTCCGGGTTCGACACGCGGATCTCACGGCCATCGACCTCGATCGTCGTTGCGGGAGCAGACATGGCGGACTACCCCCACCGCAGCGAATCGAGGAACGCCCGGAACTTCCGCTCGGTCTCGTCGAGCTCTTTCGCCGGTTCCGACTCCGCGACGATCCCGGCGCCGGCGAACAGCCGCGCCGTCTCGCCGTGCAGCTCCGCACACCGCAGCGCGAGCGCCCACACGCCGTCGCCGTTCGCATCCATCCAGCCCACCGCGCCGGCGTAGTGGCCGCGCGGCACCGGCTCCAACTCGCGGATCAACTCCATCGCGCGGCGACCGGGGTCGCCGCAGACAGCTGGGGTCGGGTGCAGTGCCTCGACGAGATCCAGGGCGGTGGGCGCGGGGTCCTTGAGCGTCCCTCGGAAGCGGGTCGAGAGGTGCCAGACGTTCGCGGTCGCTAGCAACCTGGGGTCGACGTCGTATCGGAGGTCCGAGCAGAGCGGTTGCAGCGCACGGAACACGGCCTCGACCACGATCGAGTGTTCCTGCCGGTCCTTCGCGCTCGATCCGAGCTCCTTCGCGTTCGCACGGTCCTCGTCGGGGTCCCCCGCGCGCGGAGCCGAACCCGCCAGCGGATTCGCCCGCACCTCATCGCCGAAGCGTGAGACCAGCAGCTCGGGGCTCGCACCGACGAGCGCGCGATCTTCGCCGATATCGGCCGCGAAGGTGAAACAGTCGGGCTCGACCGCGCGCAACCGTCGGAGCAACAGGGTCGGATCCAGGCGGCGTCCCGCCTCCACTCGGAGCGTGCGCGCCAGCACCACCTTGCGGAGACCGCCTTCGCGGATACGCGCGACCGCCGTCGCGACCGCAACCTCGTACGCCTCGGGCTCCGGCTCAGCGAAGAGCTGCAATCCCGTGAACGGCTCGCTCGGTTCACCGACCGGGAGTGAGCCGCGACCGACCGGCGGTTGGCCCCCGTCGCGGAGCAATTCGATGGCCCAGGTCTCGCCCTCACGATCGCGACGGATCGTCCGCGCGGGGAACACGAAACGGCCGCCTCGCTCGGGTTCGAAAGGGATGGAGCCGAACACGATCGGTGGCGGCGCCTCCAGGATCCAGCCCGCGAAGATCCACGTCGGCGAACAGATCGTCGACGCCGTGCGGGCCGTTCAGATCGAGGAGCCAAGGACGCGTGTCCGGGAACGGCAGGCCGGCCACGCCGATCCCCGACCGCTCCATGAAGCACCCGCCGGGGGCGTAGCCGGCCAACAGGTCGAACGCCGGACCGAGCCGTTCTGCCCGGACGCGATCGAGCGGCGTGCTCACGTCCGGGTCCCGCGTCAACAGTTGGGTGATCCCTCCCGACAGCTGCACCCGCTCCGCATCCGGGAACCCGGCCTCACGGAGCATCGAAACCATCGCGGCCGGATCCGGCAGGTACGCCATCGACCTGGGGAGGTACGCGTACGCGCCCGCGTCGGACAGCAGCGCTCCGATGCGCGGCACCACCTGCCGGAAGTAGACGCGGTGTCCGGCCCGCATGACGCGGTTGTCAGGCTCGCTCGCGTCGAGGAGCGCGATCCGTCCACCTGACCGCACCACCCGCCCGAGCTCCGTGAAGAACGACGCCAGGTCGACGACGTTCCGCAACGCGAACCCACACGTCACGCCATCGGCCCCGCCGTCGCGGACCGGCAGCCGAAGGACATCCGCCTCAACGAGCGGCGCGTCGGTCGTGGCCGCCACCAGCATCCCGTGGGAGAAGTCGAACCCGATGGTCCGATAGCCGTTGCGCTGCAGCTCACTACAGAGGTCCCCGGTCCCACAGGCCAGGTCCATCACCAGCGCTTCTCCCGGCAGGCGGAGCGCCTTCACCGCTCGACGACGCCACCCGACATCCATCCCCAGCGTCATCACCCGGTTCACCAGGTCGTACCGCCCCGAGATCGTGTCGAACAGCGAGCGGACCGCCCGCCGTTTCTCGTCGCCTTCGGGCAGCGGCAGATCGACGGCCTTCGTCATGACGCAGACCCGACCTCGATCTGGGCCTCGGCGGCTTCGAGCAGCACCCTTCGGAAGTGATGGGACACCAGGTCGGTCACCGCAGGCAGCAATTCGTCGAACGCGGTCACCATCTGCTCCGCCGCCGCCGGATCCGAGCCGGCGGTGTCGCGGATCGGTTTGCGCACGTGCTCGTCGAACAGCTCCACTGCGCGCTCCGCCAGTCCTCGGAGCGCACCGTCGGCATCACGCGCGAGCGCCAACAGATCGCCCAGCGGCAATCCGAACTCCAAGAGTCGGAGCGCGGTCCGCACCAGGGAGATGTCGGCCGCCGTGTAGCGCTCTTCGCCGTCGACGGGCCGGCCGAGGCGGATGCCCTCACGCTCCACGGCCTGGATCAGCGACGCCGGGACCCCGCTCCGGTCGGCGAACTGCTCCAGCGTCAGGAGTTCGTCGGGCTCACCACCACGGGCCGCCGCGACGGCTGCGGCGAGATCGGTATCGGCCGGGCCGAGCTCACCCTGCACGACCCGGCGGATCGCCGCCAAGGTGAGGCCCTTGCGTTGCAGGGAACGCACCTCACGGATCCGCTCGGCGTGCTCGACGCCGTACCACGCGACCCGGCCCTCGCGGACCGGGGCGGGGAGCAACCCCAAGGTCTGGTAGTACCGGACCGTATCCACCGACACGTCGCAGGCGGCGGCGAGCTGCTCGACCCGATACCTCACGACCAACCACTCTACGAGTGTTCGCTCGCACGGTCCACGCGCGGCCACCCGGCTACGATGCCCGCCGTGGAGCGTGCGTCGCGACCCGTGAGCCTGCTCGTCGTGCTCCTGTGCCTGCTGGGCACCCTGGTGCTCGGCGCCGCGGCGAAGTCGCCGTGTGCCTCCGGGAACTGGGGCGACGGCCGTCAGTACCGGTGGTTCTGCTACTCCGACATCGTCCCGTTGCTCGATACCGAACAGCTCGCGGCGGGTCGCCTACCGTTCCTGCAGCCCTGTGTGCAGACGACGGCCCAGTGCGATGAGTACCCCGTCCTCACGATGTACTTCATGCGCGCGGCGGCGTGGATCGGCGGCAGCACCCCCGGGAGCTTCTTCACCGGCAACGTCCTGCTCCTGTGGTTGTGCGCGGCAGCGATCGCGACCTGGCTCTACATGCTGGGCGGCCATCCGCTCCGGTTCGTGTTGGCCCCCACGCTGCTGATCTACGGCTTCATGAACTGGGACCTGCTCGCGGTGGCGTTCGCGACCGCGGCCCTGTTGGCGTTCTCGCGGAAACGCGACGTCTGGGCAGGCGTGCTGCTCGGCCTGGGTGCCGGCGCCAAGTTCTACCCGCTACTGCTCGCCGTCCCGTTGATCGCGGATCGGCTCCACGAACGGGAACCGGATGGGGCGATCCGGATCGGCTGGGCGACGGCGGGTACCTGGCTCGCCGTCAACCTGCCGTTCGCGTTGGCCTCACCGTCCAGCTGGTGGACGTTCTTCCGGTTCAACTCCACGCGCCCGGCCGACTGGGACAGCCTGTGGTACATCGGATGCAACCACGCGCACCTGTCGGCGATCTGCGGTCACACGTCGCGGATCAACCTGCTGTCGGCCGTCCTGTTCCTGGTCTCGCTGGCGATCGTGTGGCGGTTGAAGTCCAAGCGAGAACCGGGCTTCTCCCGGTGGACGCTCGGCTTCCCGATCCTGGTGCTCTTCCTGCTCTCGAACAAGGTCTACTCGCCGCAGTACGGCCTGTGGCTCCTGCCCTGGTTCGCGCTCGGCATGGTCGACCTCCGAGCGTTCATCGCGTTCGAGGCGGTCGACGTGATGGTCTTCTTCACGCGGTTCTCGTTCTTCGGCCAGCTGTCGGGATACGGCGGACTCTCCTTCGGGTTCTTCGAGATCGCGATCGTCGTCCGGACGCTCGTCCTGATCTGGTGCCTGGTCCAGTGGGTTCGGCGTCCCTCTCGTCCCCTCCTCGAGGCACACCTGGCGCCGGAGGTCGAAGCCGAGGTCGCCGCCTCAGCATGAGCGATCGAGCCGAACCACGGTTGCGCGACGGGGTGCGCCCGGCGCTCGTGGTCTTCATCGGCGTGCGGGTCGGGTTGTTCGTCCTGGCTGCGATCGCGGTGGGCGTGATCACGCCGCGCGCCGGGGTGGATGTGCCGGGCTGGCCCGCCACGTCGCTCGGTCACGGATGGCATGCGGCGTTCACCGGCCTCGAGCGACAGGACGCGTTGTGGTTCCTCCGGATCGCCACGACCGGGTATCGGTCCTCCGATGCGAGCGCGGCGTTCTTCCCCCTGTACCCGCTCGCGGTCCGGGTGGTCTCTTGGATCCTCGGCGGGCAGCCGCTGCTCGCGGCGACGCTCGTCTCGAACGGCGCGTTCTTCGGCGCGCTCGTCGTCCTCTACGACCTCACGGTCCGGGAGTTCGGCGATGGGGTCGCCCGTCGCACCCTCGTCTACCTGGCGATCTTCCCCACGGCGTTCTTCTTCCTGGCGCCGTACTCGGAGTCGCTCTTCCTGCTCCTGTCACTCGTCGCCTTCCGTGAGGCGCGACGCGATCGCTGGGTGGCAGCCGCGCTCGCCGGCGCGCTCGCGGCGCTCACCCGGAGCATCGGGATCATGATCGCTCCGGCGTTGATCGCGATGGCGTTCGAACGATCGCGGATCGACGGCACGTCCCCCTGGAAGCGAGCCGCAGCCGGCGCGGCCGTCCTGCTCGGGCCGACCCTGTACCTGGGCTGGTGGGGCGTCGCGCACGGCGACGCTCTCAGGCCGCTCCACGCGCAAGCGAACTGGCAGCGGAGCGCCGCCTTCCCACTGGTGACGCTCTGGCGTGCGGGAGCGATGGCCTTGGGTCTCCTTGGCCATCCAGATCCCGCGTACTGGATCATCGACGTGATCGTGTCCGGCGTCGTCATCGTCGCCGTCGTTGTGGGATGGCGTCGGGTGGCGCTTCCCTACCTCGTGTATGCGGCCGGGAGCCTGCTGTTGCCGCTCTGCTATCCGTTCCCGCCGCGGCCGCTGCTCTCGATGCCTCGGTTCGTCATCGTGATCTTCCCGGCGTTCTGGGTGATCGCCGACGCGACCGAACGACGGAAGATCCCGAACACGGCGGTCGTGGCGACGTTCGCGGCGGGCTTCGGGCTCCTGGCCACCCTGTTCATGAACTGGTGGTACATCTTCTGAACCGGGCATCGGGAGCCGCTAGGATGGTCCGGACCGCGGCCCGGGCGCGGACGGAGGACGGGGCATGATCAAGGTAGCGATCGCCGACGACCATTCGTTGGTGCGTCAAGGGCTCCGCCGGTACCTCGACATGGCGGACGGCATCGAGGTCGTGGGCGAAGCGTCCGACGGTCGCGAGCTGCTCACCCTGATCGAGGCAGAAGACCCCGACATCGCGCTCGTGGACATCCGGATGCCCGAGATGGACGGGCTGGAAGCCGCGCGTGAGATCCGCGACCGCTTCCCGAAGGTCGGCGTGATCATGCTCACGGCGTACGACGACCGGCAGTTCGTGGTCGAGGCGGTGCGATCGGGCGCGCGGGGCTACGTCTTGAAGGCGCGCGACGCCGAGCACCTGATCCAGACCGTTCGCCTGGTCGCGGGCGGCAACATGGTCATCGATCCGCAGCTCGTCGTCGCCCTCGCCGAGGAGCTTTCGACCGCCAAGGAACGAGACCGCCGCGCCGAGACGCTCACCGCACGCGAGATCGAGGTGCTGCAGCTGCTGGCGTTCGGACACACGAACCGCGACATCGCCGAGCGCCTCTACATCTCGCCCGACACCGTGAAGACGCACCTCGAGCACATCTTCGAGAAGCTCGGTGCTTCGGACCGCACCGCGGCCGTCGCCGAGGCGCTCCGCCGCAGGTTGATCGAGTAACCCTCGGTCCGAACGGACCGGAAGCCTCGTCCCCCGCAGTCCCCGGGCTAGTCCGTCGGTCCATCGATGTCCGACGACCGGGTGATGGAGCCTGGGGGGCAGAACCGGCAAGATGGCACGCACATGAGCGACACGCACGCCGCCCGCCGGCCGCGGTCCTCCGCGGTTGCCTTGTTCTGTGCCGTCCCTGCGGCCATCGTGTTCTACCTGCTCGTCCCCATGGGGCATGGACGCGAGCTGGCAGGCGAAGGGCTCATCACGATCATGAACGCGCTCGCCGCCGCGGCGATCTTCTCGGCGGCGCATCGAGAGAGCACGTGGCGTTCGGCTTGGTACCTGGCGACGGCCGCCCTGCTCCTGGCGATCGCCGCGGGCATCCTGTTCCTGATCGATCTGCAAGCGCCAGACGCCACAGCCCGGACCGCTCGACATCTTGTTCCTGCTCTTCCTGATCCCGATCCTCGGCGCCGCACGCGAGGAGTTCCGCGCCCACTTCCCCGACGAAGATCGCCGAGAGATCGCGATCGACGCGGGCTTGATCAGCCTGTCGCTCGCGGCGATCTGCTACGTGATCATCCGCCCGGTGAACGCGGGGGGTATGGCGTCGCTCTCCGCCGCCACGTTCGCGATCCTGGCGGCTGTCCTGTTCACGGTCTTCGGCGTGCTGGCGCTGTGGGTGCCATCGCCTGTGCACCTCCTGCAGTGGGTGGCGTTCTCGGCGATCGCCGCGGGAACGGTCGCACTCGGATGGGAATGGACGCACGGATCGTTCGACGGGGCGTATCCCGCGATCGACATCGTCTTCATGTCGGCCGGGCCGCTGCTCGCGGCCGGCCTGCTGTGGTTCCCCAGAAGGACCGGCGGACGCGCTGAGGAGCATCCGCTGCAGCTCGCCCGACCGATCCTCACGAGCGTGTCCGTCGTCTCGGCGTGCACGGCGCTCGTGATCGTGGCGAGCCTGGACCAGTCGCGCGGCCTCTCGGCCACGCAATCGACGGCGATCATCGCGCTCCTGGGGGTCGGCGTCGCCGCGCGCATCCTGGCGAACCAGATCCGCAGCACGCAGGCGCACGGGGACGCGCGGCAGGCGCTCGACGCCAAGCAGCGCGCCCTTTCTGAGGCCGACATGGCGCTCGAGCGCGTCCGTGAGGCGAACGAGACCTTGCGCCAGTCGGAGGAGCACCTGCGGCTGGTGTTCGAAGCGGCGGTCGACGGCATCGTCGAGCTCGATCAGGACGACATGATCCTGCGGGCGAACGACGCGTTCTGCGGGATGGTCCGGGTCGACCGGCACCAGGTCGAGGGGCTCCGATGGAGCGCGCTCGCCGCCTCGGTCTCGGGGGGCGACGACTCGTTCGCGTCCCTGCCGGTCACGGGACAGGCGACGATCGACCGGCCCGAAGGGCAGCCGCTCTACCTGGAGTCGCGCATCTCCGAAGTGCCGATGACGCCGCCACGCCGCCTGCTGCTGGTGCGCGACGTCACGGCGGGGCGCATCGCCGACCAGACGATCCGGTCGCTCTTCAAATTCCTCCAGGATCGAGACGAGGACCGGACACGGCTCCTCCGCAGGACGAACAGCGCGATCGAAGCCGAGCGCAACCGTATCGCTCGGGACCTGCATGACGGACCCGTTCAAGGGGTCTCTGCCGCCTCACTCTCGCTCGAGGCAGCCCTGTTGATGATCAGGGCGGGGGAGATCGACCGCGGCATGGAAGTGCTGACGAAGATCAGGAAAGAGCTCGCCGGCGAGGCAGACGGGCTCCGCGCGTTGATGTCAGGACTGCGACCGCCGCTCCTCGAAGAGCGCGGGCTGATCCCGGCCATCCGGGAGACCCTGCTCCGGTTCGGCACGGAGCAAGGGGTGCAGACCGAGTTCACCGGGGTGGTCACGCCCGACATCCCCGACGACCTCGAGACACTCGCCTACCGCGTCGTACAGGAGTCGCTCTCGAACGCCGCCAAGCATGCGAACGCCGGCAGCGTGTCGCTCTCGGTCGGGTCCGACGGCTCGCAGCTCCGAGTGGAGATCGTCGACGACGGCATCGGATTCGAGAGCGGCCGCGCGCGGGAGTTCCTGCGGATGGGTCGGGTCGGACTGGCATCCATGCGCGAACGGGTGGAGCTCGCGAGCGGCACGTTCGTCGTTCGATCGATGCCGGGCCGCGGGACCACCATCATCGCGACCCTGCCGCTCGACAGCGCGCCGGCCGGCAAGGCCCTTTCGGTCAACGACGCCGCGACCTGATCGACGGAGACGGGCTCGGCGGCGGCGAAGGCGTCGGGCTCGGGGTCGGGGAAGGCGTCGGGGTCGGGGTCGGGGAAGGCGTCGGGGAAGGCGTCGGGGTGGGTTTGGGCGAGTGGCTCGGCGTGGGGGTCGTGCTCGGCGAGGGCGTCGGGCTCGACACGGGTGTCTCCGGACCGATCGTGTGTCCCTCATACGACGGCGTCGTGAACGACTCGACCGGTTGCCCTTCCATCGCCACCGACATGAAGTCCTGCCAGATCGCTGCCGGGATCGTGCCGCCGAAGACCGGGGACACGCCCTCCACGCTCGTCATCGGGATCTCGCCACTGGGATAGCCGACCCATACGCACGTCGCGAGCTGCGGCGTGTACCCGCAGAACCACGCATCCACGTAGTCCTGCGCGGTGCCGGTCTTGCCGGCGGCCGGCCGGCCGATGTTGGCTGCCGTGCCGGTCCCGTAGCTGATCACGTCCTCCAACGCGGACGTCACCAGATCGGCGTCGTTCGTGTCGAGCACCTGCTTGGGCCGGGCGCTTACGTCGTCGATCACCTTGCCGTTGCGATTCGTGAGCTCGACCAGTGGGTCGGCCCACCGACGGACCCCGCGAGCGGCGAGCGTCGCATAGGCGTTCGTCATCTCGAGTGGGTTGACGGCCTCGACGCCGAGCGTGATCGAGCACACGGGCTCCAGATGGCTCCGGATGCCCAGCGCGTGCGCCATGTCGACGACGTTCTGGGGCCCGACCTGCGCGGCCACCTGTGCGAACACGGTGTTCACGGAGTTCGCCGTGGCGGCGCGCAAGGTGAACGTCCCCGACTCGGAATCCGAGGCGTTCGAGAGCGTCCAAGGCGCGCCGTTCGTGTAGCAGTCGGTGTTAGGGATCGTGATCGTCCCGGGACCCTGCCAATAGGCGTTCAGGCTGTAGCCGGCCTTCATGGCCGCAGCGAGCGTGAAGGGCTTGAACGACGACCCTGCCTGCCGCCCGGTCCCGCCGAACGATTCGGAACGGAGCCTCATGCCAGACACGGCCAGGTTCACCTGCGACTTGTTGAAGTCCTTGCCCCCCACCATCGCCAGGATCTGCCCGGTGCTCGGGTCGATCGCGACCAGCGCCCCCGTAGGATCCGAAGGACTCGGTAGATGCGCGTTCACGGCCGCCTCGGCCGCACGCTGGAGTCCGAGGTCGAGCGACGTCGTGACGCGCAGGCCACCGCCGAACACCTTCGGCTCGCCGTACTTACTGATCAGGTAGCGCTTGGTGTAATCAACGAAGTACTCGGAGTTGGCCGGCGCGTTCAAGACCTCCTTCTTCGGGTTCGTGATCACCTTGGAGGCCTTGAGCTTGGCCGCGCGCGAGGCATCGAGGTAGCCGTAGTGGACCATCTGATCGAGCGCGTAGTCGCGACGGATCTTCGCGTCGGAGGGGTTGATGATCGGGTCGAACAGCGACGGTGACGTGATCAGACCCGCGAGCGTCGCCGACTGCTTGACGTTCAGGTCCTTCGCATCGATCCCCCAGTACGTCTGCGCCGCGGCCTGCACACCATAGGCGCCGTGGCCCAGGTAGATGGTGTTCAGATAGCGGGCCAGGATCTGATCTTTCGTGAGGGACTGCTCCAGCTTGATCGCCAAGAGAGCCTCGCGGATCTTCTCCTTGATCGTCCGCGGCGGCTGCACGTACTCGGTGGACCCGTCGGGCTGCTTCACGTAGCTCCCGGCGTACACGGTCTTCACGAGTTGCTGCGTGATCGTCGAACCACCTTGCACCGTCTGGTGCTTGATCAGGTCGGTCCAGGCGGCGCGCAGGATGCCGACCGGGTCGATCCCCGGATGCTGGTAGAAGTCGTGGTCCTCCACGGAGATCACCGCGTCACGGAGATGCTCCGGCATATCGGTGAGCGGGATGATCGTCCGGTCGACGATGCCGTGGATCGAGGCGAGCAGCGTGCCGTTGCGGTCGTAGAGGTAGGTCGACTGGATCGGGGGCAGCGTCTGCGGCAGCACGATCTGCGTGTACGCGTACACCAGTGAGCCACCGACGGCCACGAAGACAAGCAGGGGCACGACGACGAGCACCCACCAGAATCGCCGGAAGAAGCCCTTCTTCTGCTTCTTCCCGCCTGGCACGTGCTTCGGTGCGTACCCACGCCCAGGCGTGGAAGGAGGGTTGCTGTCGACGGACACGACTCCAACGATTCTATCGAGGGTGCTCCCGGAACCCGGTCCGGATCCGCGTGGCGATCCTGTGCCGATGCGCCTCGGCGGTCACATAGCGGCGGACCGGCGCGCGGTGAAGGCCTCTTTCAGGTGGTTCCAGTGGCAGCCACGACAGACCTCGACCACGTAACAGCGCGCTCCGGGGTTCGCGGCCGCCATGCGGAGCCCGGTTTCGATGGACCAGACACGGCCGTTCTCGGTCTTGAGGCCGTCGCCGTAGACGTACGCGAGCAGCACCAGCTTCTCCTTGCCGCAGACCGGGCAGTCGTTGACGGTGGGCTCGCCCACGTGACGCGCCGCGCGGACCAATTCGGGATGGGCATCACAGAGGTCGGTCATGCCCAGGACACCGAGCTGCGCGTCTCTCAGGATCACCCGCTTGGCCAGGGTGTAGTCGATGACACCGAGCTCGGCCCGGCGGCTCTTCCCGAGCGGCGTTCGCTTCGTCGCCATGGACGGGAAGTCTACCCCGGGTCTCGGACGTGGGGGACCCGCCTTCCGGCGTACGACGTTGGGTAGGCTCAAGGCATCACCGACGCGGAGGAAGCGGTCATGACCGAGATGAGCGTGGTTCGGACGAACGACCGGTCGTCGTGGACAGCGCTCAAGGATCCGCCCGGCGCCATCGGCTCGGGAGGTCGGGAACGGGAGATCTTCACGTCGCCCGACGGAGCGTTCACCTGCGGCGTGTGGGAACGCGAGCCGGACACCTGGTCGTTCGAACGGCCATACGACGAAGTCGCCTACATCCTGGAAGGCGACGCCGACATCGAAACCGACGACGGGCGGAAGCTCCGGCTCGGGCCGGGCGACATCCTCGTGACCCCCAACGGCTCGAAGGGCACTTGGCAGATCCGTGAGACGCTCGCGAAGGTGTACGCGATCTACTCCGGAGGACCGGTCGGCGACACGACGGTCCGCAGGATCGGCCGACTCGACGAGGTCGACTGGGCCGAGCTCGACAACCCGCCCGGCGACACCAACCCGCCCGGCGAGGAGTGGTACGCCTTCCGCAACCCCGATGGACGATTCTCGACCGGCGTATGGCGGCGAGCCCCCGAGACGGGTCCGATGGACCTCACCTACGACGAGATCGCTTGCCTGATCGTCGGTGAGGTGGACATCGAGTCGGGCGACGGCACGGTGGTCTCTGGCGGTCCGGGCGACGTCCTCGTGACGCCGAACGCCTTCCACGGGATCTGGCGTGCGAAGACACCGGTGGAGAAGTTCTGGGCGGTCTACCACGAGTGACCCGTACGGATCGCTCGATCCCGCCTCGGACGGCGGGCCGGCTCCGGCGCGCATGCCGGAGCCGGGAACGGTCACGGCGCTCGTTCGGGGGGGTCGCAAGCGATGCCCGCGCTGCGGGGAACGCCGGATCTTCCGGAGCTGGTTCCAGCTGAGGGAGCGATGTCCGAGCTGCGACCTTCGGTTCGAAACGGAGGAGGGCGGATTCCTGGGAGCGATGACCGTGAACTACGCGTTCGCGATCGTCGTGTGGCTCGTCATGCTGTCGATCGTCCTTGCCATGACCGTGCCCGACGTTCCCGTGGTGCCGCTGCTCATCGCGAGCCTGCTCGTGTTGATCGCCGTGCCGCTCTGGTTCTTCCCGCGGTCGAAAGGGTTGTGGGCGGGCGTCGAGTTCTTGGTCGCGCGCAGCCAGCCCGACTACCGGTCACCCGTCGTGCGCGATCGGCGGGCCATCGACCTGGAGTGAATGGCCGGGCTCAGGCTGCGTGCACGGTCCAGGCGTAGCGCGCGGCGAGCGAACGATTCATCGCGAGGTCGTAGGACCACACGGTCAGGATGTGCCTCCCGTTCCCGAGACCGGTAAGCACGGGTTGCGTGAAGCAGGGCATCGTCGGAAGGTTGTCGAGCTGGCACACGAACAAGCCCGGCGCGTCACTCGACCATAGGTTGAACTGGGCCGTCCGCTGATGGGTGGTCCGAGATGGACCCCATACGACACGCACCTGGGGTGCGGTTCTGTCCACCGTCCATACGTCGGTGGAGTCCCCGAGGTTGCCCGCGGCATCACGCGCGGAAACCTCCAGCACGTGCTTGCCGCGGCCGAGGCCGGCCACCCGCACGACCCCGTCTGAGCAACCGACCGGCTTCCGATCCACGGTGCACGCGAACGAGCCGTCAACGGCTTCGAGCGGCGCGAAGCGGAAGACGGCATCCGTTCGTTGGGTGTTCGCCGGCGGGGCGCTCGAGAAGGCCATCGTCGGTCCCTCGTTGTCGATGCGGAAGAACCAGCCCGCACTCGGGTCGCTGGTGGCCTCCGTGTTCGGGTCGACGGCCTGGACCTCGAACCGGTAGCTCCCGTCGGACAAGCCGTCGAACGTCGTGCCGGCTGGATCACAGGTGTTCCAAGATCCGTCGGCAGCTCCCCACACGACCAAACGGCATCGGAACTGAGCGTTCGGCACGGAGCTCGCATAGCCGAAGGAAGCGCTCGATCCCGCTTGATCGATCGCCGGGTGGGATGTGAGATGCACGTCAGGATCGACGGCCGGCGTCACGGTGAACCTGCGGGACGCGGGTGTTGGATCGACCCTGCCGTTCTCGTCGATCCCGGCCACCTGGAACACGTAGCGGCCGCTCGCGAGGTCGCCCACCGCGTCGAACTGACCCGGACAGAACTTCCAGTGGCCCGCCGCGCCGTTCACGGTCAACCGACAGCGATACGTCGCGAACCGCGAGGGCGAGAAGTAGGAGAACGAGGCCACCCCGTCGTCCAGCGTGGATCCGGGACCGGTGACGATCGTGGTCTGTAGCCGCGGCTGCATCATCCGATGGAGCCGCGATGCAAGCGTCGCCTGCAGCGATGTCCGGCGGCGTCGCCCCACCAACAGGTTGTGCATCTCGAGAGGATCGTGCGCCAGGTCGACCAACTGACGCGAGCCGTCGTCGAACTCCACGTACTTGTACCGCTGGGTGACGATGCCTTGGAAGCCAGGCGTCATCACCTTGCCCCCTTCGAACTCCAACCCGGAACAACCCGGTGTTCCCTCCGAGATACCGCGACACTCTTCGATCAGCGCGGCCGTGCGGGCCGTGGGTTCCTTCCGTTCGATGACCGGGAGGAAGGACGTTCCGTCGGAACCCCACGGAACGCCGGCCAGATCGAGCACCGTGGGTGCGATGTCGACGTTCTGGACGAGCGCCCTGCTGACGAACGCCTGATCGGTCGGCAGGACGGCCGGGTAGCGCACGATCATCGGGACGTTGACGGATGCCTCATAAGGATCGTTCTTGCCGACTCGACGGTGTTCGCCGTAGAGGAACCCGTTGTCCGACAGGTAGATCACGATCGTGTTCTGGGCGCGGCTGCCGAGCGAGCCCAACAGGGTGGAGATCGAGTCATCGAGTCCTCGAACGGATCGCGCCATGGGCAGGTACTTGTCGTCTGAGACCTTGATCTCTTGCGGCGTGAGCGCCTGACGCCGTGCGTATCGAGGCGTGCCCGGTGTGAGCGTGTTGGCGTTGAACGCGCCGCCCCTCGGTGGCTGAACCGGCAGGTCGGCGTATCGAGGGTCGTCCGCTGGCAGATGCGGGGTGGTCGGTGTGTACATGACGAAGAACGGTTGGTCCGCTGGCGTCTTCGCGATGAAGTCCGACGCCATGTTCGCGAGGAGGTCGGGCTGGTACCCGGTGAAGTGTTGCCAGGAGCCGTCGACGTTCATGTAAGGATCGACGAGCGAGTACGTGGACGGTTCGGGAGTACCGACACAGACCCATCGGTCGAACTCCGAGCGCGGGTCGCAGGGCCAGCTGTTCAGGTACTTGCCCGCGAGCATCGTCCGATACCCCGTGTCGTGGAGCGCCTGCACGAACGTCGGCCGGTCCAGTCCGACCTCATTCTGGTCGACGCCCGTGTCGTGCTCGTAGAGCCCCGTCAGGATCTGGGCGCGCGAAGGACAGCAGAGAGAGGTATTCACGTACGCCCGCTTGAACAGGATCCCTTGGTCCACGAGCTGGCTGTAGACGCTCGGCATCAGCTTCCGAGAGAACGTCGACCAGGCCTGATCGTCGGAGAGGATCAGCAAGATGTTGGGACGCGTGGTTGGCGCCGCGCCGCTGCTGAGGTCGGCGGTCGCCTGCGCGACCGACCCCGTCGCGACGAGGGGGAAGAGCGCGCAGAGCAGCGCGCAGACGACCGCGACCCGTCCCCTCGGTTCCCGCATCACAGGGGTCATCGGCCGCGTTCGCCCGAACCTTCAGTCGCGGACGGGATCTGGCCCGTTAGGGGGACGGTGACGGCGGGACGGCCGGGACGTCTACGACGGCACGGGCCTCGGCCTCGACGGTCCGCCCGCCCGCGACCAGGAGGAACCCGTCGACCGTGATGCTCACACCCACGGTGGCCTCGAGCGTTCCGGCCGCGCAGTCACAATGGGTCAGCTGGGCGCCGTTGATCGTCGCGTAATCCGCAGCGACCGACGCCGGGTCGACACCGGTCGGCAACAGGAGTTCCTGAGCCACCGCCAGGGCTGCGGCATCTGCAGCCGTTCGAGCACGGCTTCGCGCGACGAGGATGTGAGCGACATCCGCCACGCCGAGCGACAGCACCAGGACCACCAAGATGACCGCCGCGACCACCACCGATACCGAACCACGCTCGCTCGTCACGCGAACTCCTGCCGGTCGGTCGCCACCGCGTCGAGATGCACGCTGGCCCCGAACAGCCATCCGATCAGCGGGACGCGTATCGGCTCGTCGTACCCGAACGACACGCTGACCGGATCGCCCTGGGTCCCCATGCGCGCAACCTCGACGGATGCAACCGTGGGGTCCAGGTCCGGAGCGGCGGCGAACGCCGCCGTCCGGATCGCCGCGTCATCGGCCTCGACGGCTGCTGCGCGCGCCCCGGCGCGCGCAGCAGCCTCCACCAGCAAGCGATCCCTCGCGAGCAGGCCCACCTGGACGAGCGCAAGTGCAACGACCAAGACGATCGGCAACACCAGCGCGAACTCCACCGTAGCGCTCCCCGCATCTCGATCAGGCGGCATCGGCGTTCCCGGTGACGTTCTCGATGATGTGGTCGAAGAACGCCGGGAGCTTCCCCGACGAATGCGCCCACGCGATCAGGACGACCGCCACCGCGGCGGCCGCCAGGATGACGAGCGCGTACTCGGCGGTCGTCTGTCCCTCCTCTCGGGACAGCCACCCCCGCGCACGGAAGAGCAAGGAATAGAGCAGCAGCATCGTTCACCTCCTCTCAGCGGATCGACTGCACGGTGGTGAGCAACACGGGGACCACCGTCAGGAGGAGGAACGCGGGGAGGACGAGGAACACGAGCGGGAACAGCATCTTCACGGGAGCGGTCCGCGCTCGTTCGGTCACAGCCGCTCGCCGGGCGGCGCGGACCGAGGCGGCGAGCTCCGCGGTGGAATCTGCGAGCGAAGCGCCCAGCGTCTCCGTCCTCGACAGCGCGGCCACCGTCCGCCTGAGGTCGGGCAGGTCCAGCCGTTCCGCTGCTCGAGCAAGCTCCTCGCGCCACCGCGCACCGAGATCGACGGCGTCGAGGGCGCCGGACAGTTCCGCGGCGAGGGGTCCGCCCACCGCCTCGACGGCGCGCCGCAGGGCCAGCTGGCCGGAGAGTCCGGCGGACGACGCCGCCGCGAGGAGATCGAGCAGCTGTGGAACCTGCGCGTCCACCGATCGCCGCCAGCTTCTGAATGCACGCGCCTCCAACATCCCGGGGATCCGCCACCCAACCGCGCCCAGGATGGGGGCGAGCACCGTGCCGGGGAACGGGAGCAAGAGCCCGAGCGATGAACCGACACCGGCTCCGATCAAGCGCTGGGCCTTCTTCGACACGGGGTGCCGGGGCGGCCGTAACGACCGAGGTTGTGGCGAGCCGAGCGAGGAGAGCGCCGCGGGAGCCGCAACCAAGGCAAGAGCGGCCGCGAGCGCGGCCGTCGCGAGGGCGGCGACGAGTGCAGGGACGGCGATCGTGGTCACGCCACCTCGAGGAGCTTCCGGATCCAGAGGAACGCGATCGACTCCAGGCTGAGCCCCACGACCACGGCCGCGATCCCGACCGGCGTGCGGAACGCACCGTCGATCTGCTCGCGCGACGTCATCCAGAGGAACCCGAAGAACCCGATCGGGAGCAGACCGAGGATCGCTCCCGAGAGCCGCGCTTGCGCGGTGAGCCCTCGCACCTCCCTAGCGGCGGACGTCCGTTCTCGCAACGTCGTTGCCACCTGGTCGAGGACCCGAGGTAGGTCGCCACCCGTGCGTCGATGGAGCCCCAGAACCCCGACTACCAACCGAGCGTCCTCTGACCCCACGTCGGTCGCCCAACCCTGCAACGCCACATCGAGCTCACCGCCGAGACTGACCGCGTCCGCGATCCGGCCGAACGCCACCGAAAGCGGGGGCGTGCCCTCGCGAGCCGCGTAACCGACGGCCTGGGGAACCGACAGACCAGCCCGCATCCCCGCGCTCAACGCGCGCACACCGTCGGCGAGCTGCTCGTCGATCGCCGCGACCAGCCGCGCCTCGCGCCGCCGGCGCAGCGATGATGTCGTGACCGCGACGGCCAACGCTCCGAGCGCGGCGACCACCGGGCCGCCGAGCACCCAACCGACGAGAGCACCGAGGAGCGGCCAACCTCGCCAGGCGATGCCGGGTGGTCGCAGTGCGGGCATCCGACGTGTCCTGACCGAGATGGATCCCGCGCGTCGCACGGCATCGACACGGTCGGCTACGAGGAACGCGATCGCCGTCATAGCACCCGCGAGCGAGACGAGGAGAGGGACGATCACCCGTCCTGCCCCGCTTCGAACAGACCTTCATCGACGAGCTCCCCTCGGTCCTCGAGCGTGGCGAGGAACGAAGGTGTAGACCCGGTGGCCTCGAACGCGCCGTCGGCGCTCGACCGAGGGCGGAACCGGAAGAGCGGCGTGACGACCGGTTCCGCACGTCTGGTGCCTTCGACCGCGGCCACCTCCCATACGACGCGCCGGCCACCTCGCAGCCGGGCGAGATGCACGATCACGTCGATCGCCGCGCACACCTGCGCTCGGATGTGCGCTGCCGGCAGATCGACGTCCGACATCATCGCCATCGTCTCCAGGCGCCAGAGCAGATGCCGGGTCGAGTTGGCGTGCGCCGTGGAGAGCGAGCCCTCATGGCCCGTGTTCATCGCTTGAAGCATGTCGAGCGCCTCGCCGCCCCGGACCTCCCCGACGATGATCCGATCGGGGCGCATGCGGAGCGCGTTGCGGACGAGGTCTCGGACGGTCACCTCGCCCTTCCCCTCGACGTTCGCGGGCCGCGCCTCCAACGAGACGACGTGCGGCTTCACGAGCCGCAGCTCGGCCGCGTCCTCGATCGTGACGAGCCGCTCGTCGTCGGGGATGAAGGAAGAGAGGATCCCGAGGAGCGTGGTCTTGCCGGTTCCGGCGCCCCCAGAGACCACGATGTTGGCCCGCCCGCGGACGCAGGCGCCGAGGAACCCGAGCATGCGTGGGCCCATGCTCCCCTCCTTCACCAGCGCCTCTGCCGTGATCGGGACCGGCGAGAACTTGCGGATCGTAAGCGCGGGACCGCGGAGCGAGAGAGGCGGGATGATCGCGTGGACACGGCTGCCCTCCGGAAGTCGCGCATCCGCCCAAGGCGATGATTCGTCGACCCGAAGCCCCAGCGGTCCTACGATGCGCTCGATCAGGTGCAGGACGGCCTCCTCCCCCTCGAATAAGCCGTCCGGCGCCCTTTCGATCCGCCCCTCTCGCTCCACGTATACGTCGTCAGGTCCGTTGACCATGACCTCGGTCACGCTCGGATCCTTCAACAGGAACTCGATCGGACCGAACCCGACGACCTCGTCTGACACCTCGTTGACCATGCGCGCCAACTCGCGCTGCGGCAGGATCGCGCCGCTCGCCCGCAGCAACGACAGCGCCTCCTCTCGAACCCGCAGGCGCCGCTCGGTGCGCGGCGCGGTGGCGAGACCGCGGGCATCGACCCGGTCGCGCAATTGCTCGCGCAGTTGCCGTCGCATCGCCTCGTTCGTCATCCGCCTTCATGCCTCCGTCACGCGAGGGGAAGGCGCAACAGCAACCCAAGGGGAAGCGAGGGAGAGGGGGCGCCGCTCGGCCGGTGAGTGCCTCGCCGAGCGGCAGGGGCGCACAGTAGCGCGCGAAGGCGCTCGGCATCTATCCCCAGGCCGGCCGATTTCCGCGAGCCGGCCAGGGGATGCTCCGCGCGATCGAGGGGGAGGTGGGCTGTGCTAGCCGCCCACCGTCATCGTCTTCGCGACCTCTTCACCGGATTGGCCACCTCGTCGCAAGACGATCGCCACGCAGCCGATCGCGAACAACGTCAGCAGCAGCAGCAACGTTGAGACGGATGCGATCTGGGGTCTGAGCACGTTGCGGACCGCGCTGAACACATAGACCGGCCACGGGGACGCGCCGGCCACGCTGACGAAGGACGAGATGATCGTGTCATCGAGGCTGAAGCTGAACGAAAGGAACGCGCCGGCGAGCACCGCGGGGAGCATGAGGGGAAGCGTGATCTGCCGGAACCTGCGCCAAGGGGTGGCATAGAGATCGGCGGCGGCTTCTTCGAGCGTCTCCTCGAGCCCCAGGAGCCGAGCGCGAACGATCAAAGTGACCACCGCGGTGGCGAACAACGAGTGCCCCACCCAGAGCCGGATCATCCCGTAGCTGACGCCGGGGATCCGCATGTTCGGCCCGAACGGGCCGCCGAGTCGGACGTACCAGATCAGGAGCGCGATCGCGTCGACGATCTCCGGCGTCACGAGGATCAGGAAGACGAGCGCCAGGAACAGGACCGTCCACTTCCCTTTGCGCCTGGCCAAGGCGATGCCCGCCAAGGATCCGAGGACCGTCGCGATGAGCGCCGTACCGGCGGCAGCCACGATCGAGGTCCTCACGGCATCCTGGATCGTGGGATCGGTGATCCCCGTGCGGTAACCGTCCAACCCGATCCCGCTCCAGGTCAGCATCGATCGCCCGTTGTTGAACGAGTAGATGACGATCACCAGGATCGGCAGGAAGAGGAAGACGTAGACGACGATCGCCCACACGCGGAGGGCGAGGCTAGCGCCGTCACGCTGACGCCTCGGTCGCGCTACCCTGACCGTGCTCATGCAGTCCCCTCCGCCGCCGCGGGGAGCGTGATCTTCCGGCTCGCTCGCGCGATCGTCCGAACGAGGAGAGCGATCAACGCGAAGACGGCGACCGTTCCCATGATCAGGCCGATCAGGATGACCGCCTGCGCGGCTCCGAGCGCCCAGTTCTGCGCCACGGTGAACTCGACTCGCGACCATGACACCAGCCATGTTCCCCTTCGCTCCCCCCAGCACCAAGGCCGTGATGTAGTCACCGGTCAGCGGGATGAACACCAGGAGCAACCCGGCGACGATCCCCGGGGCCGCGAGGGGGAGCGTGACCTGACGGAACGTCTTCCAACGGCTCGCTCCGAGGTCTTTCGATGCCTCGCGCATCGCAGGGTCCAGCCGGTCGAGCGCCACGAACAGCGGCAGGATCATGAGCGCCAGGTAGTTGTAGACGACGCCGAGCTGCACAGCGCTTCGGGTCTGCAACAGGTGCAGCGGCTCGCTGCGGATCCCCCACCGCTGCAGCAGGCTCGAGACCGGACCATTGGGCGACAACAGGATGAGCCACCCGATCGTGCGAACCAAGAAGTTCACGAAGAACGGCACGATCACCAGTCCGAGCAGCACGCCTCGCCACCGTGGCGACACGCGGGTGGCGAGCCAGTACGCGAATGGGAACCCGATCAGCAAGCAGAGGAGCGTGCCGAGGGTCGAGATCTGCAGCGTCTGCGAGAAGACGTGCAGGAACGTGCTCGAGAACGCCTCGCGGTACTGGCGAGCGAGAGCTTGTCGGTCGCGATCGGATGGAAGATATCGGGCTTGTAACCGAAGGAGTAGTACACGATCCACAGAACCGGAAGAGCGAAGAAGAACACGAGCCAGATCCACGCCGGGAGCGCCAGCGCGAAGCGAGGAGCTCGGACGGTCCGAACTCCTCGCTTGGCTTCAGGGACGCGTTCGGTCAACGTCGACCTCTAGCCGCCCGCCGCGCCCTTGGCCTTGAGATAGATTTCGTTCAACCGATCGAACGCCGAGTTCACCGCACCAGCGCGGAACGTGGCGACCTGTGCATCGGTGAAGAAGATCATCTCCGGGAAAGTCGTGTTGGCCGCCGCCGCCGCTTCCTTCAGGCCCTTGATGCCTGTGTTGTAGCCGTGGAACTGCATGTCCTGAAGCGAGTTCGCGGGATCGAGGATGAAGTTCATGAAGGCATATGCGGCCTCGGGGTGCGTGGCCCCCTTCACCATCGTCCAGTTGTCCATCCACAGCTCGGTGACAGGTGCGCCCAGACCCCACGCGTATTGACTCGGATCCTTGAACGAGTTGAAGCCCTGACGTGCATCGCCGTTCCACACGTGCGACAACGCCCATGTCCCCTCAGCGAACTGGTAGCCGGGGTAGGACTCGAACGTCTTCACATGCGGCGCGAGCTGGTCGACCATGAACGCCTCATAGGCGTCCAGGTCAGCGGTGTTCTCCGTGGTCCAGTCGATACCGTTCGCCCAGAAATACAGACCCGCAAGCTCATTGGGCGCGTCGAGAAGGGAGACGTTCCCGCTCGCCTCATTCATCGCGACATCGATGAAGTCGCTCCAGGTGTTGATCGGTCGAGAGATCTGGCTCTTGTCGACGATCCAGCCCGTGGTCCCCCAGTCCTTGCATACCGAGTGCTTGTTCCCGGGATCCCATGGCTGGTTGGTATACGCGGCGTCGAGGTTCGAGAAGTTCGGGATCTTCGAAAGATCCAGCTCCTCGAGAAGATCGTTCTGAACCATCAGCGGGATATATACGCCGGTCGGGACGACGATGTCGTATCCGCTACTGCCGCCCGCAGCCGTCAGCTTCGCGATCGCCTGCTCGTTCGAGTTGTAGGTGTCGATCGAGGTCACGGGGCCGAGCTCATCCGTGAACTTCTTGAACAGCTTCGGGTCGTCGTACTGGGCCCAGTGGTAGAAGTTCAGCTGGTCTTCGAGGACTGGCGAGGCACCGCCCGTCGCGCCACCGGCGCTGGTCGAAGCGCCGCTGGAGGTACCACCGTCGCTGCTGCATGCGGAGAGCAGGTAGCCGCCCGAGAACGCGACGACGACCGAGCCTCCCATGAACGCGCGACGGCTGATCCGTTGCGCCGATGCTTCCGAGGCCAGGATCTTGAGCCCCTCATCTGGTTCGGTCATGTGCCCTCCCCCTCATCGATCGATATCGACCGTTCTACCCGGCCACCGCCGCCGCTTCGTCACTCGCGGGATCGGCCAGGACGACCTCAGCCTGCTCCGCGCCGAACACTTGCGTGTGCTCCGGACCCCATGAGCACCACACCCGCCCGCCGACCTCCAAACGCGGAGCGCCCGGCCGCGGCAGCCGGGCGATGATCTCCTTGCGCCCCGGTGTGAGGACGACGAACTGGATCACATCGCCCAGATGGGAGATGCTCGCGAGCTCGCCGGAGATCGCGTTCCGCCCCTCCGCCGGTGGCTCTCCGGACACCATGATCGCCTCCGGACGCACTGCGGCGAGGGCGGCTCGACCATCCACGGCGCCGATCGGCTCGAGTGAGGTCCGGCTCGTCCATCCATCTCCCTCTACGGTCATACCGCCGTCACGCGATGTTCCTTCGAAGAAGTTCTGCTTCCCGATGAAGCCCGCGACGAACGCGGAGGCCGGATGGTCGTAGATCGTGTCGGGGTCGGCCAGCTGTTCGACGCGACCGTTCAGCATCACGGCGATCCGGTCGCTCATGGACAGCGCCTCGTCCTGATCGTGCGTGACGAAGATGAACGTGATGCCGACCTGGGACTGGAGGAGCTTGAGCTCGATCTGCATCTCCTCCCGGAGCTTGCGGTCGAGCGCACCGAGCGGCTCGTCGAGCAAGAGCAGGCTCGGGCGGTTGACCAGGGCTCGAGCGAGCGCGACCCGCTGCTGCTGGCCCCCCGACATCTGGCGCGGCTTGCGGTTGGCCAGGGGCGACATCTTGACCATCTCGAGCGCTTCGCCGACGCGCCGGTTGACCTCGTCCTTCGGCGTCTTCTTCTGACGGAGACCGTACGCGACGTTCTCGGCCACCGACATGTGCGGGAACAGCGCGTAGCTCTGGAAGACCGTGTTGACGTCACGCTTGTGCGGAGGGATGCCACGCACGGAACGACCGGAGATGGAGATGTCTCCCTCCGTGGGCTCCTCGAACCCGGCGAGCATGCGGAGCGTCGTGGTCTTGCCGCAACCGGAAGGCCCCAGCAGGGACAGGAACTCCCCCGGCTCAACGTCGATGTTGATCCCGTCGACGGCGGCCACCGTGCCGAAGCGCTTGACCAGGTCGCGCAGGTGGACGGAGCCCTCCTCGCCGCTCAACCAGCTCTCCCCTTCCCCCTGGACCACGCCGATCGCGGGCGCGATGGTTCCAGAGCTTGAAAGATGGCGCAAGCGTCACGGGAGCGCAAGCCAAACCGGGGATGCGGCTTTGGAAGGGTTTTCCTGTTCCGGAACGAGCTGGACCGGGGGAGGGTCAGCGGGGCGTGCCCGACTCCAACTGATCGGCCAAGCGGTCGAACGCTCGACCTGATCGTCCCCGGACAGGCCGCAGCCGACCGTGATCCTGGGAACGAGGCACGGACCGATCGAACGGAACCACCGCGAGCGGTGCGCGGCCGAACACCCGCTGAACGTCCCCGGGCGTCACCTCGGCCCGCCCGGCACGGTTGACCACGAACCCGACCCGCTCCTCGGCTCGAAGCGGCGGGCAGAGGTCGATCGCTCGGCTCGCCGAACGGAACGAGAGGACGTCGAGCGTCAGCACCTCCACGATCCGGTCGGCCGCCTCGAACAGCTGGTGCGTCTCGGCGTCGACCGCCCGAGGGAGCGCCACGACCACGACGTCGGCGGCCGTGGCGATGACCTCGACGATCCGGACCGTGTGCCTGGCCTCGACGGCGGCCACGTCCGCCGGTGGAGGCGCGAGGAGGAGGCGGAACCCGTCCGGATGGATCCACAGCGCTTCGTCCAGGTGGCCCGGCGCGAGCTCGTCGGCGAGCGGGACGAGGTCGGCGATCGTGTGGACCCCTTCCTGGGGCGCGCCGACGGCCGGCCCGACGTCGCCGAACAGCGGATCGGCGTCGACCAGCACGCAGGCGCGACCCCGACGAGCGAAGGCGCGAGCCAGATGCGTAGCCACGAACGTGGAACCGGCTCCGCCCCGGGAGGCGTGGACCGCGACCACCAAGGCACGGCGCTCTGGTGTGGTGGAGGATGCGATGGCGAGAGCCGCCGCCCTCGAGAGCGCCTCGCGGTCCGTGGGCCACACGAAGAAGCCGCTCGCGCCGACGTGGATCGCCGACCGGAGTGCCGCGACCGACTCCTGCGTGTCGACCGCGAGCAACGATCCGACGAAGACCTGCGGGAGGTCGGGCCGCACGAGCGAAGGTTGGACGACGACCGCATCCGGCTCCAGCTGTCTGATCGCATCGAGCAGCTGCCGATCGTCGGCGGCCATCCCGACGACCCGCGCGTGGCCGGATCGATCGAGGAAGTGCATGACCTCCTCGGCCACGTCGTGCTCTTCCATCGCGAGCACGATCCTGCTGACGTCGTCCATGCTGCCTCCCGTTCGCGCGATCGGCCCGAAGAGGAGGAACGCTCGGACCCTAGCGCCAGGCACCGACATGACGCGTCGGCCCGCGGCGGGGCGTCGATAGACTCGAGCGCGATGATCGTCTGCCCGAGGTGTGGGACGAAGAACCCCGACGGCGCCCGGTTCTGCCTGCAGTGCGGTGCGCCGTTCCAGACCGGGGCCGGCGGCGAAGAGCGGAAGCTCATCACCGTGCTGTTCTGCGATCTGGTCGGGTTCACCGAGCGCTCGGACCACGCCGATCCCGAAGACGTGAAGGCGATGCTCCGCGTGTATCACACGCTGCTCAAGGGCGTGATCGAGCACTTCGGCGGAACGGTCGACAAGTTCATCGGCGACGCCGTCCTGGGTGTCTTCGGCGCGCCGATGGGACATGAGGACGATCCGGAGCGTGCCATCCGGGCGGCGCTCCAGATCCTGGATGACATCGAAGACGCGAACCAACAGCATCCCGAGCTGTCCCTCGCGGTTCGGCTCGGGATCAACACCGGTGAGGCGATCGTCGCGTTCGGTCAGGGGCCGCAGATCGGCGAGAGCGTCACGGGCGACGTCGTGAATACCGCCTCACGGCTGCAATCCGTCGCGCCGACCGGGGGCATCGTGGTCGGCGAGGCCAGCCACCATGCGACGTCGGCCGTGTTCGAGTTCGAGGAGCTTCCGCCGGTGAGGGTGAAGGGCAAGGCTGAGGCGCTTTCGATCTGGCGGCCTTTGCGGGCGCGGAGCGTGATCGGGGTGGATCTGCGGGCACGCCCGCGTTCGGCGTTCGTAGGGCGAACGGCGGAGTCAGCCGCCCTGCGACTGGCCTATCGGAAGATGGAACTCCTCCGCGAACAGCGCGGGGGCGCGGGCAGCGTGCAGCTGGTAACGATCACCGGCGAACCTGGGGTGGGCAAGACCCGCTTGATCCGCGAGCTCTCCGCCTACATCGACGAGCTTCCGGAGCTCGTCCGGCTCCGGCGAGGGCGCTGCCTGCCGTATGGCGATGGCGTCAGCTTCTGGGCGTTCGGCGAGATCGTGAAAGCGCAGGCCGGGATCCAGGACTCTGATCCCTCCGAAGTCGTCGCGGAGAAGCTCAGGACCGCGGTGGACGCCGCGATCGCCGAGCCCACGCAACGGGACTGGATAAGCAGGAGCCTGTCGCCGCTGCTGGGCGCAGGTGGGCCGAAGCGATGTCCCGCGGGAAGAGCTCTTCGCCGCCTGGCGCCGCTTCGTGGAAGCGCTCGCGAGCGACGGGCGCTTGGTGCTCGTGTTCGAGGATCTCCACTGGGCGGACGGGTCGATGCTCAAGTTCATCGAGCACCTGGTGGACGCCGGCGAGGTCCCGTTCCTGGTGATCTGCGCCGCACGACCGGAGCTCTACGAGCTGCATCCCGAGTGGCAGGGGGAGCGGCGGAACACGGAACGGTTGCCGATCCCCCCGCTCAGCGATGCCGAGACCGCGGTCCTCATCACATCGCTCATGGATCGCGCCGTCCTTCCCGCGGAGACCCGATCGCTCCTGATCGAACGGTCGGGCGGGAATCCGCTGTTCGCGGAGGAGTTCGTCCAGCTCCTGGTAGATAGGGGCGATCTGGACCTCAAGGATGCCCGCCGCCCGACCGCGGCTCTCCAAGAGATTCCGGTCCCCGGGTCGCTCCAGTCGCTGATCGGATCCCGGCTCGACCAGCTGCCGTCACAGGACAAGTCCATGCTCCAAGACGCAGCGGTGATCGGGAAGGTCTTCTGGTCACGGGCACTGGCCTCGCTCTGCGGATGCGACGAGCCTTCGATCGTCGCGCGCCTGGATGACGTGATCCGACGAGAGCTGGTGCGCCCGAGACGCGTCTCGAGCCTGAAGGACCAGACCGAGTACACGTTTTGGCACGCGTTGATCCGAGACGTCGCGTATGGACAGATCCCGAGGGCCGGACGTCAGGTGAAGCACCTGGCGGTCGCTCGCTGGCTCAAGGGTTCGGTCGCAGACCGGCTACCGGACTTCGCGGAGGAGCTCGCGTATCACTACGGCGAGGTGCTACAGATGGCGGAGGTCGCCGGCGGCCAGACCTCGCCCGCGATCGAAGCCGAGGCCGCGAGCGCGTTCCTGTTGGCTGGAGAGCGCGCGGCCCCGCTCGATGCGGGGCGGGCGGACGGGTATTTCCGTCGGGCGCTGACGTTGATGCGCGCGGACCATCCAGAGCGGCCGCGGGCAGCCGCGCGCGCAGGAGAGATGGCGGAAGCGCGGGGTGACTACGACGAGAGTGAGCAGCTCTACCTCGCGGCGATCACCGGCTACCGAGCGTCGGCCGACACGCTCGGCCTAGGCGAGGCGCTCGGATTGTTGGCACGGACCCACGCGCGGCGGGGCGAGGTCGCTCAAGGCGAACAGCTGATGGACGAAGCGATCGACGTGCTGGAACGGGAGCCACCCAGCCGTGAGCTGGCGCGGATCTACTCGCGGAAGTCGGGCGAGATGCTGTCCGGCGACCGGAACCAGGAGTGTCTCGAGTGGTCCGAGAAGACGCTGCATCTTGCGACACAGCTCGGGCTCCGAGATGAGACGGTGAAGGCGCTGCAGTACCGCGGGGCCGCCCGCTGCGAACTTGGGGACGAGCGCGGGCTCGAGGACCTGCGGGAGGCCATCCGCCTCGGTGAGGAAGCCGGCCTGGGACAGGCCCTTGCACTGGCCCGTGCGAACTACGCGTTCCAACTCTGGTTCCGCGAAGGACCTCAAGCCGCGCTCGGTGTTTGGCAGGACTCGCAGCGCGCGGCAGAGACCCACGGGTTCGTCGGGCTCGCGCAGATGGCGCGGATGGGCCAGCTCGAGGCGCTCTTCGACCTCGGACGCTGGGACGAGGTGCTCGCGATGTCCAGGGAGATCCAGGCGTGGACGGGCAGACGCGATCGGCGATCGGAGTCGGGCGTCTACGCCATGATCTTCGAAGCCTGGGTTCGTTTGCGCCGAGGCGAGCTGGACGGGCTCGAAGCGTTGATCGGAGACGTATTCGACCTGGCGCAGCCGTTCGCGCAGTCGGAGTACGTGGCGCCAGCGTCGCTCCTGTTGGCCGAGTTCCGGCGGAGCCGCGAGGATCGTGCGGGGGCCGCCGAGGCACTCGATACGTTCGCCGAGAGTACGGCGCCCTCGCCGAACTTCCGGGCGCTCTTCATCCCGGTCGCGGTGCGTGCTCTCGTGGCGCTCGGCGACGTCGACGCGGCCGAAGCACTGATCCCGGACCGCAGCGACGCGATCACCGCTCGACACCGCGTGAGCCTGTTGACGGCGCGCGCCGTGATCGACGAGGCCCGCGGCGACCTCGAGCCGGCGCTCGCCGCCTACCGTGAGGCAGCCGCGCGCTGGTGGGATCACGGGTTCCGTTTGGAACGAGGGCTGACGCTCGCAGGGACCGGGCGCTGCCTCCTCAGGCTCGGGCGCGCGGACGAAGCCGTCGAACCCCTCCGGCAGGCTCGCGACGTCTTTGCAGCGCTTCGGGCGCGCCCCGCGATCGCCGAGGTCGACGCACTGCTCGAGGAGGCTGCCGGGAGCTCGGGGAAGATCGGTGCCTAAGGCCCCGTGGTCGATGGGGGCAAAGAACCACCAGGTGCCCGTCGTTCCATCCGCCTAGAATCGACCCTCGATGGCGGTGGTGATGCTGCGTGCGCCCCTCAAGGATCGCGCCGACGGATGCTCCCGGGTGGACGTGCCCGGTGATTCGATCGGCGCCGTGCTCTTGGAGCTTGAACGCCGATATCCCGGGCTCGAGGGATGGGTCCTCGATGAGCACGGCCGCGTCCGCCGCCATGTCAACGTATTCGTGGATGGCGAGCGAGTGACCGAGGACAGCCCGATCGCCCAAGGAGCCGAAGATGCATGTCCTCCCGTCGATCTCCGGAGGGAGCGTGCCGTGACCGAGCTGCTGGTGGGGACCAAGAAGGGATTGTTCGTCCTGGAGGGAGAGCCCGGGTCGCCGTTCACGATCGCGACGCGGGCCTTCCCGGGGGACGTGGTCGAGTTCGCGATGCGGGACCCGCGCAACGGCCGAACGTTCGCGTCGGTCACCTCCGGCTTCTATGGGCCGCGATTGATGTACACCGACGACCCCGACGGCGCGTGGGAGCAGGCGAAAGGCCCGGTGTTCCCCGAGGATCTGCCCGACGCCACGATCGACCGGATCTGGATCGTGAAGCCGGGCGAGTCCGACGGCGTGCTCTACGCGGGGGTCGCTCCGGCGGCGCTGTTCGTGAGCACGGACGCCGGCGAGACGTGGGAGCTGAACCGCGCCCTCTGGAACGTTCCCACCCGGCCTGAGTGGAACCCCGGCGCCGGCGGCTTGGCGCTGCACTCGATCTGCCCGTGGCCCGGTGACCCGCAGAAGCTCGCGGTCGGGATCTCGGCTGCGGGCGTGTGGCTCACCGAGGATGGCGGGGAGACGTGGCGCACCGGCTACGCGGGCATGGTTCCGCAGTACGTCCCCGAAGAGGAACGAGGGTCGACCCATGCCCTCTGCGTGCACAACATGCATCGGGCGCCGCTGCGACCCGAACGGCTGTTCATGCAGTTCCACGGCAGCGTCTACCGCTCCGACAACGCCGGGGAGAGTTGGAACGACATCGCCGCCGGCCTCCCGTCGGGGTTCGGGTTCCCCGCGGTGGTGGATCCGGCCGACCCCGACAACCTCTACGTGATCCCGCTGACGGCCGATCACGATCGCGTCACGCCCGACGGCCAGGTCCGCGTGTACGAGACGCGCGACGCCGGCACCAGCTGGACGGCGCATGGACGGGGACTTCCCAGCGACGAGTCGTACCTCACGATCCTCCGACAGGCGTTCGACCATGACGGCAACTCACCGCTCGGGCTCTACTTCGGTGCGACGTCGGGCGATGTCTTCGGATCGGTCGACGCGGGCGCGAACTGGTTCACGGTTCATGAACGACTGGCCCCCGTGACGTCGGTGCGCGTAGCCGGGAGCGGTTAGCTCGCCCTCCCACCGAGAGCCAGGCGTGGTGTCTGGTTCGGTTGACGCCTTCACCAGGCGAGCCGAGACTCCACGGACACCTACAGGGTGTGGTCGGGCGAACGGTGGGAGCTCCATTGGGAAGACGGCTGGCAGCGGGGATCTGCGCGCTCGCGATCGGAACCGCGACGTTCTGGAACGTCGGCGGTGGTTCGGCGACGGGCGCGACGCATGGGGTCGCCAGTCGCCCGAACGTCCTGTTGCTGGTGAGCGACGACCAAACGTGGTCGGACTTCTCACGCCCGCTCATGCCCTCGGTCTTCAGCGACCTGGTCGACCAGGGCACGCTCTTCAAACGTGCGTACGTGAACACCTCCCTCTGCTGCCCGTCACGATCCCAGATGCTCACCGGCCTTTTCGAGCACGACACCGGCGTCGACGCCAACGCGGTCCCCCTGGATCGACCCACGATCGCAGAAGCGCTGCACGACTCCGGCTACCGAACGATGCTCGCCGGCAAGTACCTCAACAGCTGGGAGACGTGCGGGCCTCGTCCTGAATTCGATCGATGGGCCTGCGTCGGGGCACCGGCACCGTCGTCGTACTCGATGATCGATCCGACCATCAACGAGGACGGGATCTGGACGCAGTATCAGGGTTACCAATCGGACATCCTGGCTAGTCAGGTCGCGTCGTTCATCCAGAGCACGCCCGATGATCAGCCGTTCTTCGCGATGTACACGCCCACGACCCCGCACATGCCGGCCGACGATCCTCGGTACGCGGACATGCCGGTGACGCCGCCGCGCCCACCGTCGTTCGACCAAGACACGATGCAGCTCACGAGCCCGCTGTACGCGCGACGCGGACCGCTGACGGCGAACGAGATCGCCGCGGCGGACAGCCGCTTCACCAAGATGTCGCACTCGGTCCGCGCGTTGGACGACGGGGTGCGCACGGTGTTGGACAGCCTCGGCGATCGCTCGAGAGATACGCTCGTCATCTACCTCTCGGACAACGGGTTCCTGTTCGGAGACCATCGCCGCTTCGGCAAGACGGATGCGTACGAGGAGTCCGTGCGCGTGCCGATGGTGATCCGCTACCCGGCCCTGCTCGCCTCCGGCAGGCCAAGCACGTCGCAGGCCCTGGTGTCAAACGTCGACCTCGCCCCCACGATCGCGCAGTTGGCCGACATCCCGTGGCACGCCGATGGGCGGTCGCTCGTCCCGATCCTAGATCGATCCGCACGGGGTGTGCGTTCGGCGCTCTTGATCGAGCACTGCCAAGGGGTGAGCCGAGGGAGCACGCCGTGTTCTGGCTTGTCGTTCTATGCGCACCAGACGAGGGCGGCCGGATTCGTCGGGGTCGTGACCCCTCGCTACAAGTACGTCCGGTACGTGAACGGCGACCTCGAGCTGTTCGACCTGCAGGCCGATCCGAACGAGCTGCGGAACCTGATCGGCGCTCCCGGGATGGGGTCGATCGCGGCGGCGTTGCGCGTGCGTCTCGCGGCGTTGCTCAGACCTGCGGCGGAGACGACGATCGCGACGGGTCCCTGGCCTGCCACGAGCGAACCGTCCCGTCTCGCGACGTTCACCTACTTCTCCCCGTCGCGGTTCTCGACGTATCGATGCCGGCTCCTCCGCGATGATGTGCCGGACCCATGGCGGTCATGCAACGGCCAGGCCGACACGATCGGAGGACTCGCGGACGGCAGGTATCGGTTCGAGGTCGCAGGTACCGACGAGTTCGGCCACACCGATCCGACCCCGGCGGGTCGGAACTTCGTGGTGGTGTCCAGCGGGCCCGCGGTATCGATCGGAGCGCATCCTCCTGGAGCCCAGACGAGCGGGAACACGGAGTTCCGTTTCTCGAGCCCGGTCGCGGGAGCCACGTTCGAGTGCCGGATGACCCTCGTGGGCGAGCCGGCCGACTGGACCGCGTGTTCCGCGGCGACCGGGGCAAGTTACGCCGCACTCGCGGACGGCCCATGGAGCTTCGAGGTGCGGGCGCACGATCCCGCGACCGACACGTGGAGTCAGCCGCCGGCCGAGTGGCTCGTGCGGGTGGATCGATCCGGACCCTCGTTCGTGCTCGCGCAGGCACCCCTTCCGACCACGTCTTCCCGTGACGTGACCCTGCGGTTCTCCCCCAGCGAGGCGATCGACGGGGCGACCTCGTGCCGGCTCGATGGGCAGGGGGCGAAGGACTGCTCCTCCGGGAGGTTCACGGCTTCCCGTCTGACCAACGGGCCGCACGTCGTGAGGATCGTCGCTTCCGACCTCTTGGGCAACGTCGGTGAGACCGACGTGACGTGGGCGGTCGACGTCGGCCCGCCCAAGGTGCGCATCCGTGCCGAGCCCGACCGGTTCACCACTGACACGGTCGTGCGGTTCCGGTTCTGGTCGAAGACCGATCCCGCGCTGTTCCTCTGTTCGTTGGACGGCTCAGCGCAAGCCCCCTGCGACGACACGAACGACATCGGACCACTCCTCGACGGTCCGCATCGGCTGACCGTGTGGGGACTCGACGCCGCGATGAACATCGCCGCGCCGCTCTCGTACCGCTTCACGGTCGACACGATCCCGCCGGGGCTGACCCTGTCGGGAACGCCGGACGACGGAGCAGTCACCGCCGACCGCACCGCGGCGTTCGACGTGTGGCAGAGCGAACGGGGCACGCTGTTCTGTTCACTGGACGGGAGCGAGTCGCTCCCCTGTGCCTCGCCGATCACGTACCGAGACCTCGGCGACGGGACGCACACGTTCGCGGTGTACGTACGAGATCGGGCGGGGAACCTGTCCATCGTGGTGTCTCGTTCGTGGACGATCGACCCGAACGCGCCCGTCCCTTGATCTGATCGGGGGTGTTCCACGGTGGTGTCACACCCCCGGTCTATGGTGTCGTCATGGGAAACGTCATCCTCCTCGATGGGTACCGGGCGCGGAAGGGTCGGCCCCGTTCCCCCCTCGCCCGGCTGGAGGATGCCGTCGCCCGTCTGGAGCCCCTCGTTCGCCGATCGCCGGACCGATTGGTCACCGCCATCGAACGGGAGTTGCGTTCCATCGGATCGGCGGTGACCGCGGGGAAAGCGCTCGATGCCGCGGAACGAGCAGAACGCCTCGCGGACCGGTTGGAGCATCCCGCCGCGCTCGGCTGACCGGGGGAGCACCGCCGGCTCCCTCGCGACTTCGATCGCCGAGCCCTAGACTCGCCCCGCCGAGAGGATGGGAAGGGGTACGTCGTGCGCCGGGCGGTGATCGCCGGAGTTGCCGCGTTCGTTGCTGTGGCCGTGGCCGGATCCGTGTTCGTCCGGCTCATCGGGCACGCGCAGGCCGGCGCCACCGACGCGACCCCGACGCCGAGCGCAGGATCGCCAGGCCCGAAGCCCCACCAAGGCCCTACCGTCGATGCCTACCTGGCCTGGGTACCGGGAGGTCTCCCGTCGGGGTACGGCGGCGACGTCGCGTCGCTGCCCACCGTTGATCACGTAGCCGTCGTGGCAGCAGACAACGTCTGGATGACCGGCTCGACCGACAAGGACGGGAACGTCGTCGACGCGCCGCCACAGCCCTACATGATCCCTATCGATGCCGCGGCGATCGACCCTGTTCCGTTCTCGCGATTCCTCCCACCGGAGGCACGACCGATCATCGCCAACCTGAAGGACGGTCAGGCGATCCTCGGTGAGACGTCGGCTCGCCTCCGCAACCTCGGGCCTGGCGGCCGGATCACGTTCCTCGGCGGGGCGAGCGTCACGGTGGTCGGCGTCCTTCCGGATCAGCTGGTCGGCGCCGCCGAGGTGGTCGTCACGCGGACGACCGGCGCCGCGATCGGCGTCCACCAGAACCGATACCTGCTCCTTCAGCCGACGGCGGGACTGCGCCCGAGCGATCAGCGCCTCGCCACCAAGCTCCGGGCGCTGCTCCCCGCCGGTCTGCAGTACCCCCTCGTCCAGGTACGCGCGCCAGGTGAGACGAAGTACCTCCGGATGGGCGATGCGGTCCTTCCTCCGGTGCTCATCAAGCGGCGCTTCGGCGAGTGGGCGGGTCGGCCCCAGCCCGGCGCCGCCGGATACATCGAGATCGATCCCGCGTGGGTGCAGCAACACATCACGACCGCCGACCTCCCGGTCCTCGGTCGCGTGTCGTGCAACCGGAAGTTCCTGCCTCAGCTCGAAAGGGCGATGAACGCGCTCGTGACCCAGGGACTCGGATCGACGATCCATTCGTTCGACGGCTGCTTCTCGTCACGGTTCGTGATGCGGTCGCCGTCGGCGTCCATCTCGCACCACGCATGGGGGATCGCGGTCGACGTGAACGCCGACACGAACCGGTTCGGTTCGCCGCCTTCGCAGGATCCCCGGCTCGTCGCGCTCATGGAACGGTGGGGCTTCACGTGGGGTGGGAACTGGATCGTCCCGGACGGGATGCACTTCGAGTATCTGCGACCCCCGAGTCCCGGCGCGTGACGCTGCTGTCGAGGTCATAACCGAGGGGAGCAGGTATCAAGCGCATCGTCTGCACGTGCTCGGGAGCCGGGCGGCTACGCGCCCCCGGGTCCTGAGCATGCCTCCCGCGGCATGACTCGCGCGTGGGTTCTGCTCCCCTCGCGTCCTCCGAAGAGGACCGCACGACCGTACACCCGAGGCTGTCGACGACGCAACGCGACGGATCGGTTCGCCGCTAGTTTGGATGCCGCCGAGCGTTCCCACGTGATCGAAGCACGACCCACGCGAGGACCGCGGCCGCGAGACCGGCGCCGACAGCCGCGGCCATCGATGGCTTCGGCTTGGGCACCGCCGACGCGATCCGCGAGCGGAGTCGTACGGGCTGCCGGAAATCCCGGATCTGCCAGGCGCGTTCCTCGGCCAACTTTCGGAGTTCCTTGTCGGGGTTGACCGCGACCGGATTCCCGACCTCGTCGAGCATCGGGACGTCGGTGGCCGAGTCGCTGTACGCGTAGGACCGTTCGAGGTCGATCCCCACCCGCGCGGCGAGGGCGCGGATCGCTTCGGCCTTCTGCTCGCCGTAGGCGTAGAACTCGAGCTCCCCTGTGTACCGGCCGTCGTCGCCGACCTCCGCGCGAGTGGCGATCACGCCCGACACGCCGAAGTGCCGCGCCAGCGGACGCACGATCTCCTCCGGCGAGGACGACACGATGTAGATCCGGCGCCCTTCGCTCCGATGCAGGTCCATCAGGTCGAGCGCCTCCTGGTAGACGTAGGGGTCGATGACGTCGAGCAACACGTCCTGCACGAGGCGCTCCACCTGGGCCCGATCCCACCCTTTCGTGAGCGCGAGCATGCCCTCCTTCAACCGTTCCATCTTGTTCTCGTCCGCACCCACCAGCAGGTAGACGACCTGCGCGTAGGCGCCGCGAAGGAGCTGGCCACGCGAAACCATCCCCGCCCGATACAGCGGCCGCGACAGGGCGAGCGAGGACGACCGCGAGATGATCGTCTTGTCGAGATCGAAGAACGCAGCTTCCATCGTGCTTCCCATCCTACGGGCGGCCCCCGACGTGAACTTCGGCCCGCCGTGACGTTCCCTTGACGCTTGCTGGGGGTTCGTTTCCGATCAGCGACGGACGCGGCCGAGCGTGGAGCGGAACCCCTTGATCCATGCGAGCTCTGCCTTCGCGAGTGCTTCCTGCCGATCGAGCATCGCGTTCGACACTGATCGGCCGGCGCCACGGTCCGTCGCAGCGCGCGCGCGCTCCGTCTTCACCGCGTCCAAGAGGTCGCGCACGGCCGTCTCGCGCGCGTCCACGGCCTTGCGCGCCTGGGTCGCCGACAGGAGGTGCGCGAACCCGAACGCGAGTCCCGCGTCGGTCTCGTACGGCTCGAGGCCCGCGAACCGCTCCTCGAGGCCCGCGGTCAATCGAGCCCGACCCGTTCTCGTGATGCGGTAGACGCGACGATCCGGCCCTTCTGGGCCTTCCTGCGACCGGCCACCGATGGATCCCTCACGTTCGAGGCGACGGAGCACCTGGTAGACGGAGGCCTTCCCCACCTCGACCCAGAACCCCATGCTGCGTGCACGGAAGCGCTCGAGCAGGTCGTAGCCGTAGAGCGGTTCCTCCGCGAGCAAGCCCAGGACGACGACCTCGACCTTCGACACGGCCATCGCGACACCATCCTTCCGATCCGACGACGGAGGGCGGAGTCTAGTCCACTTCGGACTAGTGAACAACGATGGCGGAGAGCGAGAACCCCGGGGAGGAAGCCCCGGGGTTCTCCAGACGTCGGTCCGCTCAGAGCGTCACCTCGCCCACACATGTTTCGCCACTCGACGCGTTCGACGCCCTCGCGACGAAGCGGTCCGAGCCCGCCGGATCGGCGACACGGCGGTTCAACTCGAAGGACCCGCTCGGGCTTTGGGTGGTGCGGTTCCCCGAGAAGATCTGCGTCCCGTTCCGCTGGATCCGGACGTGCCAGGTCTGCCCGACCACGTTCTGGTCCACTTCGAATGCGAGCTCGATCCGCCCGTTGTCCGGCTTGGCTTTCATCTTCCACGTACTCCCGACGCTGCAGTCGCCACGGCGCACGACGTCGGCCCTGCTTGCCTGTGCAACGGGCGCGAAGGCGAAGAGCGATGCCCCCACCAGTGCCACCCCCACGAACCTCACCATCTTGCTCATCCCGATCCCTCCTCCGACGCGCGATCGGCTAGGTGTTCCGCACGTCCCTGGTACTACGGGGAGCGTCCGAGGTTCGCCGTCAGGACCCGGTCAAGGTTGCGCCAAGGGACCGATAAGCGGAGCGCCCGCCCCGCGCTGACCCGGTAGGCTCGGCGGCGGAGGCGTCAGGGTTCCTGGTGGGCCCCGCGGTCTTCAACACCGTTGTGGGGGCGCAAGCTCCCAGGCGGGTTCGATTCCCGTCCGCCTCCGCTGACGCATCGTCGCGTTACCCTGCATGGGTGACGGAACGACTGCACGAGATCGCCGAACGCCTCGACACGACCGTCGAGGAGCTCCTGACGTTCCTGGACTCGCCGGCCGGGCGACGCCTCCGCAGGATGCTCGCGACCGGACTGATCCTGTCGGTTCCGCTGGTCATGCGGATCCCCGGGCTCAAGAGCTCGCCGATCGGCCGCGCGATCGAGTTCGCGGGAGGCGCGGCGATCGTCATGAAGCTCGCCGAGATGATCCGGGACTGGGAGCGCGAGCAGGCGGATGGGCGCCACACCCGGGCGATCGATGTGCCGCCCGCGGCCCCGTCGAACTAGCGGGCGAGCCGCCTTCCGGTAGCGACGACCACCTCGCGGGCCGCGCGGAGTCCCGTTTCAACGCCACCGTTCAGGTAGCCCTGGCTGTACGTGGACGTGTGCTCGCCGGCGAAGTGCACGTTCCCGGCGGGCCTCCCCAGGTACCCCCAGTAGCTGGTCCACTGGCCTGGCAGGAAGGCCGCGTACGAGCCCTTCGTCCACGGGTCGTCGACCCACGAGTCGAGCCACGCGATCCCGTCGAACGACACCCGCACCCCGGGGAGCCACGCGTCGAGGAACCCGAGCGCGTCGTTCACGACCCCGTCGGGAGCCGGAGCGTGAGCGGTGTTCGTCGGGTAGCTCGCGCCGGTCCGGCCACCGGTGAACATGGTGAAGATCCCACCCCGGCCCGCCTCGTTCACCGTGCTGTCCCAGCTCCAGTTCTGGGGGTCATCCGACATGACCTCGCCGTTCCATCGGTGGAACGTGGGGATCCGGTCGCGGAACTGCAACAGGAGCTTGGCGTTCGTTCCCATCCCGAGCTCGCCGATCGCCTGCATCCGTTTCGCGCTCAATCCCGCTCCGGAGAGATCGACATCTCGGAGGGTCGTGAAGGGGAGACACAACACGACGTGGTCGGCAGCGACGACGCTGGACGAGTCGCCGAAGACGAGCGCGAAGGATCCGTCCGACCGCCTCGACATCGAGCGGAGCGGGGCGTCGAGGTGCAGCGATCCGGCAGGGAGGATCTTCGCGATCCGGTGCGGGATCTGATCGTTCCCGCCACGCACGTGGTAGCGCTCATCGGCAGGCCCGCCCTGATACGGCGCGACGAAATAGTCGATCAGCGCGATGGCGGAGATATCGGTCGCATCGACGCCGTACTCGCTCGCCACGATCGTGGTCAGGTAGGCGCCGAGGATCGATCCACCTCCGCCCGGGACGTTCGCGTCGATCCACTGGCTGGCCGTCGTTCGATCGAACGCCCGCGCGGCGTCCCCCGCCTGGTTCCACCGGTACGAACCGATCCGCGCTCGATCGCGCGCGAGCCGGCGGATCACGCGATCGAGCCCATCACGGACCTCCGGGAACGTCCGGCGGTCTCCATCGAACACCAGGAGGCTCCGCGTGTTCCCTTCGGCGTCGTACCCGGCGAACGTGTCCTCGAGGTCGAGCCCGAGCTTGGAGGCCAGCCGTCGGATGTGCACATGACGGGTGTCGATGAACTCTCCGCCGTGCTCGGCCGTCTGCCCGTACGCGAACCCGCGCGCGGTCCAGCACCGGCCTCCGACGCGATCACGTGCCTCGTAGATGTTCGCAGCGATCCCGTGCTCATGAAGCGAGTACGCGCAGGTGAGTCCCGCGAGGCCCGCGCCGACGATCACGATGCGTGGATCGTTCGGGGTGCGGCGCGCCGGCCGGGCCAGCGACGCGATCGGCGACCCGGTCAGCGCCGTCGCGGCGCCGAGGGCCGCCGCGCCGAACAAGACGTCCCGGCGCGTGACGAGCCGTTCGTGGATCGCGAGCGCTTCGTCGAACGACACCGCACGATCCTCGGGGAGCGAAGCGTGAACCTGCGCGAGCCCACGCATCGCGCGCATCATCGGCCGTCGGCCCACCGATCCACCTCCTACGGCCGGATCACCCGACCGGATCGTCGTCCAGGTCCAGGGTCGGCTCCATCTCGTCCGGCGCGAGCGTGCCGACCGAACCCTTCTCGATGGCACGACGGTACAGCAGGAGCGAGGGGAGCCGGAGGAATGCCGATACCGCGATCGCGATCGGGACCCCGATCCCGCCCGCGATCGCGCCGAGCACCGGACCGCCTGCGGCCTGCCCGACCGCATCCGCCTGCCCGCCCACCGAGTTGATCGTGGCACGCGTCTTCGGATCGAGCCCTTGGTTGATCCATGCGGTGAAGACGGGATCGCGAACGCTCCGCAACCCTCCCACGATCCACGCCGAGGCGATGGCGACCCAGAAGAGATGGGCGACCGCGAACGCCACGACCGCGAGGACCAGGAGGACGTCGATCACCGCGAGCGTCCGAGCGACGGCCACGTGGCCCTCCAGGCTCACCCTGCGACGCATCACGGCAAGAGCGCCGAACCCGATCAACAACGAGCCCCCGTCCAAGATGGCGAACCACCACAGACGCGACAGATGGCCGATCGCCGGCAGCCCGATATCGCGCAGGAGGTGCAGGTCGGCGAGGCGATCGAACCCCTCGGTCGAGGCGCCGTGCAGCGCAGCCGTTCCGAGGATCAGCATGAGCGCGTGATGCGCCCGCACCGCGCGGATGCCGTCTTTGAACGTCGCGATCAACGACTGGTGCAGGCGCTCGCCGTGCTCCTTCGATCGACGGTCGAAATGCTCCTCCGGCATCACGATCCACATCGCGAGCGCGAGGAGCAGGGCCCCGATCCCGGCGACGACGATCGGCAGAGCAAGATCCACCGTTGCCAGAGCGACGCCGACGACGATCCCGGCGAGCGCAGCGGCGTGTGCGAACTGGTCGCCGCGCAGGTAGAGAGGCCGAGCGGCCTCCTCGCCGAGCTCATCGGTGAGCCAAGCGACATCGGCCCCCGATTGGAAGGTCGCGAAGATCCCGACGATCGCCTGGGAGAGCGCGGCGACCCAGAACGTGTGAGCGGTGGCAAGCACCAACAGCCCGCCTCCTGAGCCCGCCAGCCCGACGATGACCGACGTGCGCCGGCTGATCGTGTCGGCCACGACGCCCGTCGGTGTTTCGAACAGCAGATACGACCCCTCCAAGATCGTGCCCATCAGCACCAGCTGGAACGGCCCGAGCCCGATCCGGAGGATCAAGAACACGCTGAAGATCACACTCATGACGCGGAAGAAGAAGCCGTCCAGCGCCATGTAGGCCAGGTACACGGGCACCACACGCATCCGTCGAGCCATCGGTCATCCCCTAGAGACCCGTCGCCGGGTCGATCGCCGTGGCGAACGGCGGAAGGGGTTGCCTCCAAGCATGAGGAAAGGCCCAGCCACCGCACGCCGCGAACACCGGACGCCTCGCGTCCGGTGGGTCGGGTGGGTTGTCGACTAGGCCTTTGGCATTCCGGGAGGAAGTGTGCCGACCGGTCCTGGCGATGTCAACGATCTCCGCTCGCGCCGAGCGTTCCGCGTGTGCGAGCATCGACCCGTGGCCACCCCTCAGCGCACCGTGCCGAACGACGATCGGCCGTTCGCGGTGCTGGACGTGGGCTCGAACTCGGCGCGGATGATCGTGTTCCGGCTCCGCGAAGGCGAGCACCTGGATGTGCTGGAGGATGCGCGCGCACCCCTTCGGCTGGCTCGCCAACTGCGTTCTGGGAACGAGCTCGGGGCCGAGGCTATCGATCGAACCGTGGAGGCGCTCCGCGATTTCCGAGCCGTGGCAGAAGGCGCCGGCGCCGATCGCATCCTCGCCGTCGCAACGTCGGCGGTCCGCGACGCGAGCGATGGACCCGAACTGCTGCGCCGCGCGCGCGAACTGGGCGTCCCCCTGGAGATCATCGACGGGGACACCGAAGCGCGACTCGGCTTCGTGGGTGCGATCCACGATCTCGCCGTGATGGACGGCGCCACGATCGACGTCGGCGGAGGGAGCGTCGAGATCTCGCGGTTCCAGGACCGACGCCTGGAGCGCACGTGGACGTTCGAGCTCGGATCCCTCCGCGTCAGCGATCGGTTCCTCGAGGAGGACCCACCGACCGGGGCACAGGTCCGCAAGCTCCGGCGCTCGGTCGAGAGGGACCTCGACGAAGCTGGGGTCGGATCGCTTCAACCCGGCGAGCACCTGGTCGGTATCGGGGGAACCGTCCGCAACCTCGCGAAGATCGACATGCATCGGACGGAGCATCCGCTGCCCCTCCTGCACGGCTACGAGCTGCCGGCGGATCGATTGACGAAGCTCACCGAGGAGCTCGCCGGCCGGACGATGAAGCGCCGCGCACAGATGCCCGGATTGAACCCCGATCGCGCGGACTCCATCCTGGGCGGTGCCCTCGTCCTCTCGGAGACCATGCGGACGCTCGGCGCCGACCGCCTCGTCGTCTCCAGCCGCGGGGTTCGCGAGGGCCTGGCCCTCGGCGGCGACGAAGCCGTCGTTCCCCCGCCCCGCTGGGTGCGGACGATCTCGGTGGCCACGCTCTCCGCACGGTTCGCGACGTGGGATCCGGCGACCGCAGAGCGCCGCGTCGCGCTCGCGACGCGGCTGCACGAGTCGCTCGATCCCGAGGCCCGGGATCCGGTCCTCGAGATGTTGGTGCACGCCGCCACGATGCTCGACATCGGCCGGGCGATCGACTACTACGACCGCTTCGAACACGCGGCGATGATCGCCACCACGGCGGATCTTGGGGGGTTCACGCACGAAACCTTGGGGATCTTGTCCGCGATCCTGCGGCAGGCGGACGACGACATCCGGCTCGGACCCTACCGCCGCTCGCTCGCCGACGCCGACCGTCCGGCCGTCCTGCGAGCAGCGACCGTTCTGGCGCTCGCGGACGAGCTCAAACGGAGGATCCCCCCGGACCAACCCGCTCGGATCTCGTGCACGTGGCACCCGACCGCGTTCGTCGTCCAGGGTCCCCTTCCCCTCGGATGGCACCCTCGGGCGGTCGCGGAACGGTTCCGGCGGGTGTTCGGGCGGCCGCTCCACGTGTTCTCGACGCGCTCGGCCTAGGATGGCTGAGATCGCATGAACCTCCTCACGATCGATCTCGGGTCGAGCGCGACGAAGGCAGCGCTCTGGTCGGAGCACGGGCTGATCGCGCTCGGGCGCGCTCCGGTGGGCATCGACCACCCGAAACCGGGGTGGTCCGAACAGGATCCCGAGGCTTGGTGGACGTCCGTGGTCGAAGCGTGCGCCCAACTCCCTGACGCCGACCGCATGTCTGTGGAGGCGGTCGGGTTCTCGACGCAGCGCGACACGTTCGTCCCCGTGACCGCCGCCGGCGAACCCGTCGGTGCCGCGCTCGTGTGGTCGGACCGGCGTGCGACGACCGAAGCCGGGGAGCTCGGAGACGACTTCCAGGTGGTCACCGGCGTCGTGCCGGACGCCCGATCGGTGGCAGCCAAGCTTGCGTGGATCAGGCGGCATGAACCCGGCCGGCTCGAGGGACCTCGGTGGATCCTCGGGCCACGAGACCTGGTCGCGTTCCGGCTCACAGGACGCGCGGTGACGGATCCGTCCGTGGCCTCACGGAGCGGATTGCTCGCCATCGACGGGGCGCCCCTCGGAGATGCGCATCTCCTACCGGAGGTGGTGGGCCCGACGACCGTGGTCGGCCCCAGCTTGGCCGGACCGTCCGTCGAGCTCGGGATCGTCTCCGGCACGCCGGTGATCGCCGGGGCGGGCGACCGCGCCTGCGAGATCGTGGGTGTGGCAGCCACCGGATCGCGACCGATGGTGTCGTGGGGCATCACGGCGGGCGTCGCGGTGCCGGTCGGCCATGTGCCGCCACCCGCTCCTGGCATCGTCGTCACGCGTGGAGCGCTCGGCGGCTACGTGATGGAGGCCGATCTGTCGGCGGCGGGATCTGCGCTCGCGTGGCTGGCGGACCTCACCGGCCGTTCGCCGGAGGAGCTGGCGGCAGAGGCGGACGACGTCGATGCAGGAGCCGGCGGGGTCCTGGCGCTCGCGTGGATGGGCGGGGCGTTCGCGCCTTGGTGGGAACCCCGCGCGGGCCTGACGTTCACCGGTCTCTCGGCCGAGCACACACCCGCACATCTCGCGCGAGCCCTCGTCGAAGGCGTGGCGTACGACGCGGCCCGTTGCCTCGAGCGCACGGCGCCCGACGCGGCCGAGCTCGCGCTCGCCGGAGGGGGCGCTTCGATGCCACTCTGGCGCCGTGTGCTCTCGGGGGTCGCCAGCCGACCAGTGATCGTCCGCGAGCACGGCGAAGTGGCGTCGGCGGGTGCCGCGATCGTCGCCGGCCGGGCGCTCGGACTGCAGCTGGACGCCGACCGCCTAGACCCCATCGCCCAGCGTGTTCGACCTTACGACTCCGACATCGTCGCGTACGCCGATCTTCGGATGCGCCACGAGATGGTCGCCCGCGCGACGCTCGACCTGATCGCGGGCCGCTGATCGCGAGCTACGCCGAGGCCCCACCAGCGTCGCGGATCGCCCGGGTCACATCGGCCGCCAGCCGCGGAGCCAGTCCCGCTCGAACCTCCGGACCTGCCAGCTCGAGCGCGATCAACGCCGCGCCGACGACCGGCGGCGAGGACAGGATCGACGTTGACGCTTTCGGAGCCGTTCGACGAGCGCCGAGCTCCAGCTCGTCCAAGAGGTAGCGGTTCGGCGTGCGGAACAACCCGCCGGACAGCACGACGGTGAACTCCAGGTCCTCCATGCCGAGCCGCGTGGCCACGTGTCCCGCCGTTTCGCCCAGTGCGTGACCGATGGCCTCCAGGATCTGCCGAGCGACCAGGTCGCCGGACTCGGTCGCCTGCAGCACCAAGGGCGCCATGTTCGAGACCTCGGGCGAACGCAGCCGGGTGTCGGCGCGTCCGATACGTTCCAACAGCTCTTGGGCCGTCGAGACCTCCGTCCGCGCACAGAGGAGGTCCGTCAGCATCGTCGAGGGACCTCGGCCCGTATACGCATCCGCCACCGCGCGAACCGCGAGCTCCGACACGTCGAACTCGCTCCCGTAGTCGCCGAAGACGCGGCCCAGGCCGATCGTCCGGTACTCGTTGCCCGCGGGATCCCGCCCGGCGGCGATCGTGCCGGTGCCGGAGATGACGACGACGCCCCAGGGTTGCGGACACCCCGCCCGAAGCGCGACGAACGCGTCGTTCAACAACCGTCGCTCTCCGCCGAATCCCATCGCGGCGATCGGTTCGGAGAGACGTTGCTCGTCCGAGGGCCAGTCGATCCCTGCCAGACCGAACACCGCCGCGCCGAGATCGCCTCGTGCGACCCCTCCCGCTGCCAGCGCCTGATCGGCCGCCGACCCGATCGCGGCCATGGCGCCCTCGAGTCCCACGATCTCCCAGTTCGATGCATCGGCAACGCCGGCACCGAGGAGTTCGCCCGTCCCGTTGACGACGACCGCATGGGTCTTGCGTCCTCCACCGTCCACGCCCAAGACCGCGTTCACAGGATCCCCGCCGATCGATACGCATCCTCGACGACCTGGAGCACCGTTCGACCGTCCTCTCCCGAAGGCTGAGGCTGGCGCCCATCGCCGATCGCATCCAAGAACTCAGCCACCTGAGCGGTGTACATGGGCTGCGTGCAATGCTCGTACTCCTCGGACGGGGGCTCCGGCGGCCAGATGCGCGCATAGCCACCGGTTCCGTAGACCTCCGTGTCCGCCTCGAGTCCGCCCAGGTGCGGCTGCCACCAGCCGGATTCGATCTCGCTGTTCGTGCCGTTCGACCACGAGACCAGCACGATCCCGTCGTCGTCCACCGTGTACCGGCCGTCGGCATATCGCGTCCCGATCGTGGCGCAGGTGCGCTCGGGCGCGGGATCGCCGAGCAGGAACCGCGCCGTGTCGATCGCGTGGACACCCATGTCGACGAGCGCTCCGCCACCGGCGAGCTCGGGATCTGTGAACCAGCCGGTCGGTCCCCACCCGGCATGCACGCCGTACCCGCGCGTCTTCACCACCTCACCGAAGTCGCCCGCGGCGATCCGATCGCGCATCGCGATGACCTCGTCGCGGAAGCGCCAGCAGTGGGCGACCATCAGGGAGGCTCCGCCCTGGCCCGCGGCGGCGATCATCTCGTCGCACGCCGCGACCGAGGTCGCCATCGGCTTCTCCACCAGCACGTGCTTCCCATTGCGGAGCAAGGACACCGCTTGCGGGGCATGCAGAGAGTTCGGTGTTGCGACGATCGCGGCGTCCACGTCGGGATCGGCGGCGAGCGCCTCCCAGTCCGTCGTCACCCGGGGGATGCCGTGCCGGTCGGCGAACGACCGAGCGCTCTCCTCGCGGTGATTCGCGACGGCAACCAGGTCGTCGCCGTGCGCCACGACACCGCGCGCGTGGAAGTCCTGGATCCAGCCGCACCCGAAGAGCGCGACCCTCGTCATCCCTCGCCCCTGCCCACGGCAGGAGCGTAACGCCCCCGCGCGGCCGCGTACCGGAGGCTCAGCCCTTCACGCCGGTCAGGGTCACCCCTTCGACGAAGACGCGCTGCGCTAGGAAGAACAGCACGATGATCGGGAGCATGATCATGAGCGAGGCCGCCATGGTCAGGTTCCACTCGGTCCCATGGCGTTGCTGGAACTCCGTGAGGGCGAGCGAGAGCGTCCAAAGGTGTTGGTTCTCCCCCAGGAACAGCAGCGGCGAGAACAAGTCGTTCCAGTTGTAGAGGAAGTTGAACAACGCCACCGCCGCGATCGCCGGCTTCGCGAGCGGGACGATCACGCGGGTCATGATCTGCCATTCGCTCGCACCGTCCACGCGGGCGGCATCCGAAAGCTCATCGGGGATCGTCAAGAAGAACTGGCGGAGCAGGAAGATCGAGAACGCGTCGCCCAGGAAGCTCGGGAGGATCAGCGGGGTCAGGTGGCCGATCTGCCCGAGGCGCACCCAGATGATGTACAGAGGCACGATCGTTACCTGCACGGGCAGCATCAGCGTTGACAGCACCAAGACGAACGCGACCTGCCGGCCGCGCCAACGCATCCGTGCCAGCGCATACGCGACGGGGACGCACGACAGGATGATCCCCAGCGTGGAGAAGATCGCGATCTGCGCGGTGTTCCACGTGTAGAGGAGGAAGGGGATCCGGTTGAAGACCTCGGCGAAGTTGCCCCACACGAACGGGTGCGGCCAGAAGGACGCCGTGACCGCCTGCTCGGGGGTCATCAGCGACGTTAGGACCACGAACACGAACGGCGCCATGAACACCGCGGCGACGGCGATCAACCCCGCGTGCTGGCCGACCTTCATCAGGAAACGGCGGCGGCGAACCCCGGGGGGCACCGGTCGTGTGGACGGCATCCGCTGCGTCGGCGGAAGCAGCCCGAGCGAGCTCTCCTCGATCTGCGCGGAGTGGCCCGTGGCTCGTCCTATCGGAACCCACCTCCCTGGTAGTGCACCCATCGGCGCGAGCCTCGGATGATGACCAACGTGCAGATCATCGTGATCAGGAACAGGATCCAAGCCAGCGCGGATGCATACCCCATGCGGAAGTCCTGGAATCCCTGTTGGTAGAGGTAGATCGAGTAGAACAACATCGAACCGCGCGGCGCGCCGAGGGCTGACGCGGCGTCCGTAACGCTGGCGCCGGACGTTGCCAGGCTCGCGGCGTAGGCCTGCGTGAAGAGCTGGAACCCGTAGATCACGCCGATCACGAGCGAGAAGAAGATCACCGGCGAGATCATCGGCAAGGTCACGAACCGGAACTTCTGCCTGCCGTTCGCGCCCTCGATATCGGCTGCCTCGTAGAGCTGCCGAGGCACATCGAGCAGCCCGGCCAGGAAGATGATCATCGCGTCGCCCACGCCCCAGAGTCCGAGCATCACCAGGCCCCACTTCGACGAGTTGGGACCGTAGAACCAGAGGGGCGGATCGTGCACCCCCAACGCGCGGAGGATCTGGTTGACCGGCCCGAACGCCGGGTTGAAGACGAGCACGAACGCCAATGCCGCCGCCGCCGGCGTGGCCATCGACGGCAAGAAGTACAACGTTCGGTAGGTACGCGAACCAGATCGCGGCAACGTCAGGAGCCAGGCGGTGAAGATGCCGAACGCGATCCGGAGCGGAACGCCGACGGCGATGATCCAGATCGTGTTGCGGAACGCCAGCCAGAAGAACGGGTCCTTCGTGAACATGAAGCGGTAGTTCTCGAGCCCGATCCATTTCGGCTGATCCAGCAGGCTGTACTTCGTGAACGAGAAGATGAAGCTCGCGACCATCGGGTAGAGGATGAATCCGATGAACCCGAGGATCCACGGCGACATGAACAGGAGCACGATGAGCCCGTGTTTGACGTTGCGCTTCCGGGGTCGACGCTTGATCGCGTCGACCCCGGAAGCGGGGGTCGTCACTCGGACGCTGGTCGCGCTCGTGTCAGCCTCCGGTCAGATGCTCGCCTGGGCGAGCTGATCATTGATCTGCTGGGCAGAGCTCTGCAAGCCTGCGTTCAGATCGGTGTCCTTGCCCGTCTGCCAGTTGTCCGCGAACGCCTGGACGATGTTCTGGTCAGAGGCCCCGATCGCCGACGGCTCCTTATAGTGCGAGCCTTCGTTCGCGAAGATGTCCAGGAACGTCTGGAACTGCGGCGTCACATCCAGGTCCGGCGACTTCAGCGAGTCGAACGTGGTGGGCACGTTCCGCACGTTGTTCGCCATGTAGACGAGCGTGGCCGTGTCGGTCGCCATCCATGAGACGAGGAGCCAGGCGTCCGCGGAGTCCGGCGAGCCCTTCGGGATCCCGATGATCGTCCCGCCGATCTGTCCGCGGCCGTACTGAGCGACCTGGTCGTCGGGGAGCGGGAGCGGCGCCGTCGCGTACGGCAGATCCGGGGCGCCGTCGGCGATGAACGCCGTCCGCCACTCCCCGTCGAGGTTCATCGCGACGCGACCGGTCTGGAAGTCTTGCGCCGAGGAGAACTCATCACCAGCACCTGCGACGAACCGCTGCAGCCTGTCCGCTCCTGTCTGGAAGTCGCCACCACCGTAGACGTTGGCGATGAAGTCGTGTTGCCAGGTGAACATCGCCTTCCACTGCGGATCCGAGTCAACCACGGAGGTCTTCCCGTCGTCGCTGTACCACTTCGCGCCGAACATGTTGGCGAGGTTCGGGATGCTCGTCTCGTAGTAGCCCGCCCACGGCACGAATCCCGCGACCTTGATGGATCCGTCGGAGTTGAAGACGGTGAGCTTCTTCGTGTCTGCCTCGAGCTCGGTCAACGTCTTCGGCGGATCGGTGATGCCGGCCTTCTTGAACATGTCGGTGTTGTAGTACAGACCGTACGCATCCGTGAGGAACGGGAACGCGCATCGGCTACCCGCGAAGCTCGTGTACGCCTCGACCGAGGCCGGGAACTGGCTCACGTCGAACCCGCTCTGCTGGATGTACGGATTCAGATCCTGCCAGGCGCCCGAGGCGCAGAACTGCCCGACACTGTCGAGCGTGAACGAGAGCACGGCGTCGGGTGGATCCCCGGCATTGATCGCCGCGATGATCTTCTGGTCGTTCACCCCACCCACGCTCTTCACCGTGATCCACGGGTACTTCTCCGTGAATCCCTTGAAGATCTGGTTGAACTGCTGGAGCTCCCGCCCGGTCCAGGCACCCCAGATCGTGAGCGTCGTCGGTGCGTGCGACGCGGACGATCCGGTGTCGACCGCCGACGGACTCGAACCACCTCCGCCCGCGGTGCACGCTCCCGCGATCAGAGCGAACGTGGCCATGGCCACGACCCATCGCTTCATGCTGCGCCTCCTTCCTCAGGGAACGAGGGGTGCTGCTCCCTCGCCCGGTACCATCGGTTCCAGTTGTCTCTACGATCACGCGGCCGGTCGGGGATCACGCGGTCGCCTCTCCACGGAAGAACAATTGATCCCTCGCGGCCTCGAGCGCCATCGAGACCGACCCGTACAACGTCGCTTCCTCGCGCAGCACCGAGACCTCCACGCGAGGCCGGAACGGGGAGAGCGCGTGGAGCTCTCGCACCACCGGCTCGAGGAGCAGGTCGCCGTTCGAACCGACCCCTCCTCCCAGGATCACGAGCTTCGGATCGACGACCGAGGCGATCGCTGCGATCGACAGGGCGATCCGGCGGGCCTCCAAGGCGACGACCCGCTTCGCCTTCCGGTCGCCTCTGCGCGCCTCCTCGAACACCTTCTTCGCGGTCAACGGAGGCGGCATGCCCAGGCGGCGGGCCTCGGCGACGACGCCGCTCGCGCTCGCGGCAGCGTCGAGGGCTCCGCGTCGGATGCTCGTGCGATCCCGGAGATCCGTCTCGGCGAGCGGGAGGTATCCCACCTCACCCGCAGCGCCCGCGCTCCCCCGGTACAAGGCCCCGTTCAACACGAGACCCATCCCGACGCCCGTGCCGAGGTGCAGGTACGCGAAATCGTCGACGCCCTGCCCCAGGCCATGCCACCGCTCACCGAGCGCCGCCAGGTTCACGTCGTTCTCGAACGCGATCTTCGTGCCCAGCTCGTGCTGGACGAGCTCGACCAGCCCCTGCCGCCCCCAGCCCGGCAGCGCATAGGCCAGCGCGACCTGTCCTCGTTCCGCTTCGAAGACACCAGGGCTCCCGACCGTTGCGAACGTGACCTGGCGCCACTTGATGCCGGCGTCGGTGGCCAGCCCATGGGCGACCGAGCCGATCTGCGTGATGAGGGTCTTCGCACTCTTCACCTGTGCGCGCTCATCGCGACGGGCGACGAAGTGGCCCGTGACATCGGCGATCGCGGCGCGGACCCAGTCGCGGCCGATGTCGATCCCGACCACCCACCCCGCCTGGGGGTTCAGCTCGTACAGCACGGCGGTCGGACCCTTCCCCCGCTCGTCCGACCGGCCTCGCGGACGAGGCCGGCATCGACGAGCGCGGTAAGGGCTTGGGAGACGGTCGGCTTCGACAGGGCCGTCTCTCTCGCGATCTGCGCCCGAGAGACCGGACCGACCCGCCGGACGCTCTCGAGGACCGTTCGCTCGTTGATCGCCCGAAGCAGGCTCGGCGTACCGGCGATGGCTGTCCGGTCGATGCCCGTATCCCCCCCGCAAAGGAAACTTTCCTAACTATTGGCGCGGATGCTACGCTGCGACTTCCGCCGGAGTCAAGGGAAGTCCGTGTTCCCTCCGGATCCGCCGAGGAAGGTTCAGACGAAGTGGGACGGGGGAAGGAACGCCGCGTGCGCGGACACGTAGGCGTCGACGAGTCGTTCGGCGGTCTCGAGCGAACGCACCAGCGGATGCACCGCCAGCGCCGTGATCGCCGTACGTCGATCCCCCGTCATCGCGGCCTCTGCCGTCAGCTTGGCGTGCTCGGCCACCTGGCGGATCGATCCGCTCACCGCCGACGGCAACGGTCCCTGTGGGAGCAACTCCGCGGTCCGGCCACGCACGATGCCCGGTGCCTCGACGACGGCGTCATCGGGGAGATCGTCGATGGTGCCCTGGTTCGGCAGGTTCAGGATGAACCGACCCGGCTCCTGCGAGAGCGACGTGGCCATGATCGAGACCGCGAAGTCGCCGTGTCCTTCGCTGGCGCGCACCATGCTGGGATGAGGATCGGCTCGGTCGGCCTCCTCGCGGTAGCTCGCCAGGACCTCGGGCAGCGTCCTCATGATCTCCTGTGCGCGCGTGATCCCCTTCGCCCGCTGTTCCTGGACGACCTCTTCATGGAAGAAGAAGTACTGGAGGTACTCGCTCGGGATGAAGCGGAGGATGCGGAACAGCCGGACGATCCGGCGGTGGGCGTCGTCCGCGAGCACATCCAACGGGATCGTGTCCAGCAACGCCCAGACACGGGCCGTCTCGTCGACGCCGTCGACGCGCACCGCGCGGGTGAACGTCATGTGATTCGTACCACACGTATCGATCTCGACCTGCTCCGGCCGAACATCGAGCAGACTTGCGAGCCAAGCGATCTCGCCCGACGTCTGATCGCAGAGACCCACGAACGAGACGTCCGCGGCGTATCGGGACGCGGCCTCGGTCACGATCTGGACCGGGTTCGTGTAGTCGAAGACCGAGCAGTCGTCGACGGATACCTCGCGAACGTCTCGCAGGATGTCGAGGACGACGGGCACAGAGCGGAGCGCCATCGCGAACCCGCCTGGCCCGGCCGTCTCCTGCCCCACGACGCCGTGGGCGAGCGCGATGGATTCGTCCAGGTGGCGGGCGGGGAACCCCCCCGGCCGGAACGCGATCAGCACCAGATCTGCGCCTTCGAGCGCCCGGCGGCGCTCGGGTTCGGCCACGACCTCGAGCGTGGTTGCGCCTCGCGAACGCAGGATGCTCGCCGTCAGTCGCCTCTGCAGCTCGAGCGCGTCGGCATCGATATCCTGCAGTACGACGGTCGCATCCACGAACGCGTCACGATGGTGCGCGAGCGCGAACGCGATGCCCGGCATGTATGCGGAACCACCGCCGATGATGCAGATCCTGGTCACGTCGCCACCACGGCGCGGACCCTAGCAGCACGACTGGGAAGGAGAGCGGCTTCATGAGCGACCTCGCGATCAACGGCGGTACGCCGGTGCGATCCACGGCGTACCCCGCGTGGCCCCACGGAGACGACCGAGAGATCGAGGCCGTCACCGACGTGATCCGGAGCGGCGACTGGGGAGGTTTCCCCGAACCGGGTCGGTACGGCGGACGGTTCGAGGAGGCGTTCGCCGCGTATCAAGGCGCCACGCACGGCGTGCTGATGGCGAACGGAACGATCACGATGGAGGTCGCGCTGAAAGCGCTCGGCATCGGCTGGGGCGACGAGGTCATCGTGCCCGCACTGACGTTCGCCGCGACCGGCTATGCCGTGATCGCGGCCGGAGCGCTCCCGGTCATCGTGGACGTGACCCCCGACACGTGGTGCATCGATCCTGCGCTCGTCGAGGCTGCGATCACGCCTCGGACCCGCGCCGTGATGCCGGTTCACATCGGTCATCACATGGCCGACATGGACCGGATCATGGAGATCGCCAACAAGCATGGGTTGGCCGTCGTCGAAGACTGTGCCCACGCGCACGGGCAACAGTGGCGGGGCCGAGGGGCCGGTTGCATCGGCGATTTCGGCTCGTTCAGCCACCAATCCTCCAAGATCCTCACCGCGGGTGAAGGAGGCACGCTCCTCACGGGGGACGAGGATCTGGCCCGCCGGGCACATTCGCTGATCGACTGCGGACGGGCGAAGGATCCTGAGGAGAAGGAGTACACGTTCGGTGCCAACTACCGGCTGGGCGAACTGCACGCGGCGCTGCTCGTCGTGGCGATGGAACGCTTCCCCGCTCAGGTCGCCGAGCGGGCCGAGAACGGTACGCGCTTCGAGGAGCAGGTCGCCCAGGTTCCCGGCGTGCGCGTGATGCCCCACGACCCGCGGATCACGCGATGGAGCTTCTACAACTACATCTTGGCGATCGATCCGGAAGCGTTCGCGGGGCGGACCAACAGCGCTGTCGCTGCTGCGATGGAGGTCGAGGGCATCCCCGCGGAGGTCCAGTACCCGTCCATGAACCGCTACGAGCTCTTCCAGCCGGCGCTCTCACGCCTCCCCGTTTGCGTGGAGTACGCGGATCGCCTTGAACTGCGGTCGATGTCGTTCCCGGTCGCCGAGGCCGCGGGACAGCGGGAATCGCTCTACTTCATGGAGAACGTGTTCCGCGATGGAACACGTGGCGTGGCGGATGCGGTAGAGGCGCTCGCGAAGATCCAGCGGAACGCCGACGCGTTGCCGACGAGCTGAAGCAGGATCAGCCGGCGGAGAAGAACCGCGGTAGATGGGCGCGGTTCGCCTCGAGGAGCGACTCGAGCAACCCCGTGGCGACGTCGTAGTCCCGCACGAGCGGATTGGCCATGAGCGCCTTCAACGCCAGGCCTCGATCCCCTGTCACCGCGGCCCGGATCGCGAGCAGCTCGAACGCCTTGGCGTACTGGACCAGACCGAGCATCTCCGGGGGCAGCGGGTCGACCGCGAGCGGATGTGCGCCGTCACGGTCGATCCGTGCGCTCACCTCGACGACGGCGTCGTCGGCGACGTTCGGGATCGCCCCGTCGTTCCGCACGTTCACGACCTGGATATCGCCGGTGCCCGCGTGGAGCGATGCGACGAGCGCCGCGGCCGCGTCGCTGTAGAACGCGCCGCCGCGCTCCTCCAAGAGCTTCGGCTTCGTGTCGAGGGTCGGATCCTTGTACAGCTCGATCAACCCGGCCTCGATCTCCATCACTTCCTCCGCCCTGGTCTTGGCGGTTCGCTGGTGCTCGAGGATGCGATCGGTCAGGTAGTAGTAGCGGAGGTAGTACGACGGGATCGCGCCGAGGCCCCGGACCAGCTCGGTGGGCATCGAGGTCTCGTCGGCCACGAGGTCGATCGCCGTGTCGAGGACCTCGGGCAACCGGTCCACGCCGTCGACCAACACCTTGCGCTCCCACGTGAGGTGGTTCAGACCCACGTGCTCCAGCTGCACCTGCTCCGGCTCGACGCCGAAGTGCGCGGCGAACCGGCGCTGGAACCCGATCGCCACGTTGCAGAGCCCCAGTGCATGGTGCCCTTCATCCAACAACGCCTGCGTCACCAAGCCGGTCGGGTTCGTGAAGTCCACGAACCACGCGCCCGGCGCACCGCGGCGAGCCGTCTCCTCGGCAAGCTCGAGGACGATCGGCACCGTCCTCAGGGCCTTCGCGAACCCGCCGGGTCCGGTCGTCTCTTGACCGATGCAGCCGAACCGTGGCGGGATCGTCTCGTCCAGGAGGCGAGCCGCCTGCCCACCGACCCGCAGCTGCACGATCACGAAGTCCGCTCCTTCGAGTGCTTCGTCTCGGTCCCCGGTCAGCACCAGCTCGCCGGACCACCCGACCCGTCGCATCATCCGTCCGGCGAGCGCGCCGACGACGCCGAGGCGCTCCGGATCGATATCGAGGAGCGTCAACTGGTCGACGGGAAGACGGTCGCCGCGGGTCACGAATCCCTCGACGAGCTCCGGTGTATACGTGCTCCCGCCTCCGACGACAGCCACCTTCACACCCATGGCCGGGCATCGTACACTCCCCGCGATGAAATCGTTAGGAAACTTTCCTGACCCATTCATGGCCGAGATCTCTGGTCAGCCGGACGCGCTCCGGAGGACGGCCGCCGCGCTCGGCGAGCAGCTCCCGACGCTCGAGCGGCTCGGGGAGGAAGCGCCGGGGAAGCGCCTCGTCTTCACCGGGATGGGCAGCTCCTACGACGCCTGCTACCCCACGATCACGCACCTCGCATCCCGCGGGATCGCCGCGATCCATCTCGACGCCTCAGAGCTCCTGCACTTCCGCGGGAACCTGTTGGGGACGCAGACGCTCCTCGTCGCCGTGAGCCAATCGGGCGAGAGCGCCGAGGTCGTGCGCTCGGTCGAGCGGCTTGCTGCCGACGCGACCGTGTTCGCGGTGACGAACGGGACCAAGAACACCCTCGCCCGACTCGCCGGCTCGGCGATCGACACGATGGTGGGCGAGGAGTCGGGCCCCTCGACGATGACGTTCGGCGCGGCGCTCGTCGCGCTCGCTGCGATCGGCGAGGTGATCGCCGGCGACCCGGCGCGCTCGGTGGTCGACCGTGTGGGGGAGCGGGCCGAGGTCGCAGCCTCTGCCGTGACGCGGCTGTTGGACCGCACATCCCTCCCCGACGAGCTCGCCGGGTGGTTCGCGGGACGGGAACGTTCCGTGATCCTCGGGCGCGGGCCGGCGCGGGCCGCCGCCGAGATGGGCGCCCTCACGTTGAAGGAAGCCGTCGGCCTCCCGATCGAATCGCTCCAGACGGCCCAGTTCCGACATGGCCCGTTGGAGCTGGCAGGGCCCGAGCTCGCGGCGATCGTCATCGCCACCGAACCAGAGACGAGCGATCTCGACGTCGGTCTGGCGAAGGAGCTCGTCGCGGCCGGAGCCGGTGTCCTACTCATGGTCGGCACCGGGGACGGCCCTCCCGGTGCGATGACGATCGAGCTCGGCGACATCGACCGATCCGTGTCCTCCGCCGTCTCCGTGGTTCCCGCTCAGCTGCTCGCGTGGAAGCTCGCGATCGAACGGGGCCGACCTCCCGGCGCATACCTCCGCGCCTCGAAGGTGACGACGCGTGAGTGACGGCGCGAACCGGGTCGCGTTGACGTTCGACGCCGAGCATCCCGACCGACCGTGGTGCCCGCCGGGCAACGTCGAGCGCATCCTGGACACCCTCGCGAACGAGGACGTTCGGGCGACCTTCTTCATCCAAGGGCGCTGGGCGGAGTCGCAACCGTCGATCGCCGAACGCATCGCTGATGACGGTCACCTGATCGGCCACCATTCCCACTACCACGCGCGGATGCCGCTCCTGCATGACGCGGGTCTTCGGGAGGACATCCTCGACGCGCAGGCCATCATCGAACGCACGACTGGCGTCGACCCACGGCCGTGGTTCCGCTGTCCGTTCGGTGCGGGGTTCGACGACCCTCGCGTCCTCGAGACGCTCGATGGGCTCGGATACCGGAACGTGCATTGGCACGTCGAGCTCGAGGACTGGGAGGCGACGCGCACGGGCGCCGCCATCACCCACGATGCGCTGCGCGACGTCGAGCAACACGGCGACGGTGCGGTGGTCCTCCTGCACACCTGGCCGGGAGGAACCGGCGATGCGATCGCGCCGATGATCAGCGGCTTGCGAGCGCTCGGCGCGTCGTTCGTCACGGTGGAGGCGCTGGAGGACCTCCCGTGACTCCGCGACGTCCAGCCATCCTGGCGGTCGATGCGGGTGGGTCGAAGGTTGACGTCGCGCTCCTCCGGAAGGACGGAACCGTTCTGGGGGCGGCCCGCGTCCGCGGCGCCGAGCTCGACGGCCGGACGGGGGTCCCGTGGCCCGACATCGAAGAGCGCCATCTCATGCCGGTCGGTGTCGCGATCGAGGTCGCCGCGCGCGAGGCCGGCCTCGAACCCGGCCATCTCCCGGTCGCCGACCTCGGTGTCTACTGCCTCGCGGGAGCGGATCTCCCCGCCGACGATCGGCGGCTCCTGCGCTGGACCCATGCGAACGACTGGTCGGCCGAGAGCGTCCTTCGCAACGATACGTTCGCCGTCCTGCGTGCCGGCACCGATCGCTCGTGGGGCGTCGGCGTCGTCTGTGGCTACGGCACGAACTGCTCCGCGGTCTCGCCGGACGGGCGGATCACGCGGTTCCCCGCCATCGGGCCGATCTCCGGCGACTGGGGCGGCGCGGGAGAGCTCGGAGGGCTGGCTGCGTGGCACGCCGTCCGGTCGGAGGATGGCCGAGGAACCAAGACCGAGCTCGAACGCCGGGTCCCCGCCTTCTTCGGACTCAAGCGCCCTCGCCAGCTGATGGAGGCGATCTACTTCGAGCGCATCCCAGAACAGCGGCTGGCGGAGCTGGCGCCGGTCCTGTTCGCCGCTGCGATCGCAGGCGACGCGGTCGCTCGCGAGGTCGTCGATCGACAGGCGGACGAAGTGGTCACGATGGCCACGACGGCGATCCGCAGGTTGCGCATGCAACGCCTCGACGTGGATGTCGTCCTGGGTGGTGGGATCTTCCGGAACCAAGACCCCGTGTTCTTCGATCGCATCACCGCCGGGCTACGCAGGATCGCACCTGCCGCGAACGTCCACGTCTTGACCGCGCCACCGGTCTTGGGGGCAGCCTTGATGGGCCTCGACGTGCTGGGCGGTGCAACCTCAGCTCACCTCCGCGTTCGACGTGCCTTGACCCACGACCGTCTCGGGACCGAGACTCTCGCTCGAAGGAAGGAGCGCTGACCCATGGCCAAGATCGTGCTGGACGGCATCAGCAAGGTGTTCGGCAACGACGTGATCGCGGTGAACAACGTCTCGCTCGAGATCGGCGACGGAGAGTTCATGGTGCTCGTCGGACCATCGGGCTGCGGGAAATCGACGATCCTGCGGATCCTGGCAGGTCTGGAAGACGTCACGGCCGGCGAGATCATGATCAGCGACCGACAGGTGACGGACCTCGCTCCCAAGGATCGGGATGTCGCGATGGTGTTCCAGAATTACGCGCTCTATCCGCACATGACCGTGGAGCAGAACCTGGGGTTCGGACTCAAGCTGCGGAAGACGCCGAAGGCTGAGCTCAAGCGCCGCGTCGACGACGTTTCGAGCGTCCTCGGACTCCAGCCCTTGATGTTGCGCAAGCCGGCGGAACTCTCCGGCGGGCAGCGACAGCGGGTCGCGATGGGACGCGCGATGGTGCGGGAGCCGCAGGCGTTCTTGATGGACGAGCCGCTGTCCAACCTCGATGCGAAGCTGCGCGTTCAGCTCCGCGCGCAGCTCTCGCTGCTTCACGATCGATTGGGCACGACGACCGTGTATGTGACGCACGACCAGGTCGAAGCGATGACGCTCGGCCAGCGGGTCGCGGTGTTGAAGGACGGCATCCTGCAGCAGGTCGACACTCCGCAGGTCCTGTACAACCACCCGGCCAACCTCTTCGTGGCGGCGTTCATCGGATCTCCGCCGATGAACCTCGTGGAGGCGAAGGTGTCGTCGAGCACGGTCTCGTTCGCCGGCTTCCAGTTGCCGTTGCCCGCCGACCGCGATCTGTCGGCCTACGACGGCCGCAACGTGATCCTCGGGATCCGGCCCTCGGACATGGAGGACACGAACGTCTGGAAGAGCGACCGCTTGCCCACGATCGAGGTGACCGCCGAGGTGATCGAGGAACTCGGCTCGGAGGTGAACGTCATCTTCGCGATCGACGCCCCGCCGGTGCTCACCGAGGACACGATCGCCGCCGCGTCGGACGAAGGCGACGAGGATGCGATCGCCCTCCTCGCCGACGATCAGCCGCGCGCCCGGTTCTGCGCGCGGGTCGACGCGAGGAGCACGTGTCGCCCGGGTCAAGCCGTCACCCTCTCCCTCGACCCCGAGCGGTTCCATTTCTTCGATCCGGCGACCGGATCGGCGATCGACGCCTCTCGGGCCGTTCCCGCAGGCGTCTGAGGCACACGCGATCGCCGTCCCTCGACGGTTCGCGGCCGGCGTGAGCGCATTGACGGCACTCCTCGGTGGCCTGGGAGCCGCCTGTTGCTGGGCGGTCGCGATGTTGACGTCGTCCCGGGCGAGCCGGATCGCGGCGCCCGGCCCCGTCCTCGCGTGGGTCATGGTGACCGGGTTCGCGATCACCGCGCCGTTCGCGCTCGCCTCCAGCACGCCGCCGCGCGCATCGATCGGATGGCTTGCGATCGCGGGCGTCGGCAACACGATCGGTCTGCTGCTCGAGTACACGGCCGTCCGCAGCGGGAAGGTCGGCATCGTCGCGGCCATCGCGTCCACCGAGGGCGCCGTGGCGGCGGTGATCGCCACGATCGCCGGTGAAGTGATGACGGCAGCGACGGGAGCGGTGCTCGCGCTGATCACGACCGGCGTGGTCCTCGCCGCGCTCGGCCAGCACGGTGACGTCGAGGGTACCGACCAACGCCCGACCCGAGCCGTGTTCTTGGCGATCGGGGCGGCGGCGGCGTTCGGCGTCGGCCTCTACGCGGCAGGACGGGTGAGCAACGACGTCTCGCTCGCGTGGATCGTGCTCCCGGCCCGTCTCGTCGGAGTGCTCGTGGTCGCGCTCCCCTTGGCGGCCCGCAGGAAGATCCGGATCCAGCGGTCGGCGGCTCCTCTTGTCATCGTCGCGGGAGTAGCCGAGGTGGCCGGGATCGCATCGTTCGCGTTGGGTGCACGCCAGGCGATCGGCATCACGTCGGTGCTCGGCTCGCAGTTCGCAGCGCTCGCGGCGATCGGTGCGTTCCTCTTCTTCGGCGAACGCCTCAGGCGGATCCAACTCGCCGGTGTCGTCGCGATCCTGTTCGGGGTGGCGGCGCTCGCCGCGATGCGCGCCGGCGCGTGACGGACCCGGTCAGACGCGCGAGATGATCCCGGCGAGGAGCGCGACGCGAGGCACGACGCTCGTCAGGTCGAGCCATTCTGCGGGGGCGTGATCGTCACCGCCGATCGGACCCATACCGTCGATCGTTGGCGTGCCGGCGGCCGACGTCGTGTTGGCATCAGACGCACCGCCCGTGGCCGCGTCCCGCAGCTCGAAGCCCAGCTCATCCGCGACGCCGATCGCGATGTCCACCAACCGCGCCGCGCCCTCCTTCTTCTCCATCGGGCGATGCCAGCCGTTGCCGAGCACCTCCGCGGTCACGTCCGGGATGACGTGCTCCGCGCAGATCCGCTCGATGTCGACCTCCGCGGCCTCCAGCGTCTCGAGCTCCGGCGAACGGAGGTCCACATGCAGCTCACATCGTTCCGCGACGACGTTGGTGCGCGTCCCACCGTGCACGACGCCGACGTTCACGGTGACGCCCGGCCACCGGCCGTTCAGCCCCTGCAACGCGACGATCGCGTGCGCGGCGTCAAGCACAGCATTCCGGCCCTTCTCCGGTTCCACACCGGCGTGCGCCGCCCGGCCGTGGAACACGATCCGGTAGTCGGTGATCCCCTTCCGGGACGACACGATGTCGCCGTTCGCGCGCGCCGCTTCAAGCACGAACGCGGCGTCGTGCAGCGGCGCCAGCTCGCGGATCACCGGTCCCGAGAACGGCGAGCCGATCTCTTCGTCCGGGTTGCAGACGTAGGTGATCGTCCCGAACGCGTCGAACCCCGCCTCTTGCAACACCTCAGCCGCGACGAACCCCGTCAGCAGGCCGCCCTTCATGTCGGAGACCCCGGGCCCGTGCGCGATGTCGCCGTCGACCGAGAACGGCCTTTCCGCCACCGTGCCCTCGTCGAAGACGGTGTCGAGGTGCCCGACGAGCAAGATGTTCGGTCCGCCGGCACCGCGCAGGCGTCCGATCACCAGGTCACCGAGCTGCGGTTCGCCGTCGATCGGCATGTGGGGCCGGCGTTCGACCTCCCAGCCACGGTCGCGGAAGCGTGCGTCGCAGAGGTCCGCGATCACGTTCACGCCCGCAGGCGTGTACGAACCACAGTCGACGTTCACCATCTGCTCGAGCGCCTCGACGAACGCTTGGTAGCGCCGCTCGGCGATGTCGCGTAGGGTCCCGACGTTCACGCGGGGCAGTATAGGGAGCCCTGCCCGATCGCTCGGAGGGGCCATGACGCGAACGGCCGTCGGCGCGATCGTCGAAGCGCTCGGCGGGCCGATCGTGGTCGAACCGATCGAGGTCGACGATCCCGGTCCCGGCGAGGTCCTGGTTCGGATCGTCGCGAGCGGCGTCTGCCACAGCGATCTGTGGGCTCGCGAGAACGGGAACTGGGGAGCACCGTTCCCCATGCTCCTGGGCCATGAGGGCGCCGGGGTGATCGACGCCATCGGGAGCGGAGTCGATGGCCTCGCGACAGGCGATCCGGTCGTCCTGTCATGGGCCGTTCCGTGCGGGACCTGCTCACAGTGCCGGAAGGGATCCCCGCGCCGGTGCGCCCACGCGTGGACCCAGCCGGCGCGCCTGCGCCGGAGCCGCGATGGCGCGGCGCTCGCGGGCGTCCTCGCATGCGGAACGCTCGCGACCCACACGGTCGTCCACGCCGCGCAGGCGATCCCGATGCCGCCGGAGATCCCGCTCGATCGCGCCTGCCTGCTCGGGTGCGGCGTCTCGACGGGCGTCGGCGCCGCCATCCAGACGGCGAAGGTGCGACCGGGGGCAACCGTCGCCGTGATCGGCCTCGGTGGGATCGGCCTCGCGGCCCTCCAAGGGGCCAGGATCGCCGGCGCCCAACGTTTGATCGCCGTCGACATCGCCGCGAGCAAGCTGGCGTGGGCCGAGCGGTTCGGGGCCACCGACGTCGTCGACGCATCGTCGGTCGAACCGGTCGATGCGGTGCGAGAGCTCACCGGCGGGGAAGGCGTCGACGTGGCGTTCGAGGCGACAGGGTGTGCCGATCTGCGTTCGCCAGGCTGTCGAGATGCTCGCGTACGCCGGGACCGCGGTCGCGATCGGCGTGCCGCCCCTTTCGAGCGAGATCACCCTGCCCTGGAACGGCTCTGATCGTGCCGCCTATCCGAAGAAGGCGAGCCTGCTGATCACGGACGGCGGAGACCCGATCCCGTCGGAGGACTTCCCCGAGATGGCCCGCTGGTACCTCGACGGCCGGCTCGACCTGGACGGGATGGTCACGCGACGACTGTCGCTAGGTGACCTCGACGAAGCGTTCCGAGCGATGCTCGCCGGCGAGGTGATCCGCTCGGTCGTGATGTTCGACTGAGGCGGCCGGGGTAGCATCCGCGCCGATGCGCTCCTCTGAGCTCACCCCGTGGTGGTCCGCCGGCTCGTGGCTCACGATGCTCGTGGTGCGCACGCTGTTCCGGGTACGCGTCGAGGGCATCACGAACATCCCGGCGGATGGCCCGGCGATCCTCGCGTTCAATCACGTGAGCGTGCTCGACGGACCGGTACTGGCGATCGAGGTTGCACGCCGACGTCGGCGCGAATCGCGGTTCCTGGTGGCCTCCGAGGTCTTCGAGAAGGTGTTCTTCGGATGGGTGCTGCGGACGTTCGATCAGATCCCGATCCGCCGCGGTCAAGGCGACGCGAACGCACTCGACGAGGCGATCCGCACCGTGGATGACGGAGCGATCGCGTCGATCGCTCCGGAGGGTCGCGTGAACGATGATCCGAACGCCGGCCTGCAACGCGTGCGGAAGGGCGCCGCCCGCCTGGCGCTGCCCACCGGGGCTCCCGTGATCCCGATCGGGATGTGGGGCACCCAAGTGCGCTGGCCGCGCGTCGGCCCTCGACTCGGCCGGCCGTGGCGACCCCGACTCGCCCTCGTGGTCGGCGAACCGCTCGTCCCATTCGGCGACGCCGCCGTTCCGGCCGATGTGGACGCCTTCACAGACCGCATCCGCGTAAGGATCGAGGAACAGGTGGTGCGGGCGCGGATCGTGGCTGAGACACGATGAGGATCGGGGCACTCCGCAGGACTCAAGGCGGTGGTCCGCCGCTCGGGTCGAGGATCAGCGGATCCAACGGCTGCTGGGTGAAGTCGAACTCGTTCCTCAGATCGCCGAGGACGGCCGCGTCCTCCCGTGTGGTCGGTCTGGCGTCGGGCCATCCCCAGTTCCAGCCGTCCAGCCGTCGAGAGTCGAGGAAACGATCCTCGATCAACTTGAGATACGCATCGAACGAAAGGGTCTGGTGGTCGATCCCGGGCCGGACCCAGGGGCTGATGACGATCCCGGGAACGCGGAGACCGTAGCCGTTCTCGTCGACCGACGGCGGGCGCACGTGGTCGTAGAACCCACCCCAGTCATCCCAGGTCAGGAAGATCGCGGTGTGCAACCAGTCCGGGCCGCGCATCGCAGCGTTCAGGACCCTCGTCACCCACGCCTGTCCATCATCGATATCGGTAGGTGGGTGCTCGCTTCGACCCATCGTCGGCATCACCCACGACACCGATGGAAGCGTGCCGTCACGCGCGGCCGCGAAGTAATCGCGGTTCGAGCGGATGTCGTCGAGCTGGTGCGTCTTCGCGACGGCGGTGAACCCAGGGAGTGGGTTCTGCACGACGTTCGTGACCGCGTGCGAGCCGGGGTGTAGGCACGGCTGCTCGATGCAGGTATCGGGACCCACGTAGTAGGCCCAGCTCACGCCAGCTCGGTGCAGCATCCAGGTGATCGGCGCCCAGATGTAGGGCCTGGGTGCGCCCATCGGCGGCGTCCAGATCGTGCCGTGGTCCGCCCACATCCCACCCGGCCACTCGAGGTCAGATCGACACGACGACGGTAGCTTGAGATCCGTACACGTCGCCGACCACCCCGACACCAGGAACAGATGCGACGGCAGGGTCCAGGAATCCGTCGGCGCGAACATCCGATCCTGCAGCAGGTATCGCTTCGCGTAGGCCCAGTAGTTGGGGATCTCCGCGGCCGTGTGGAACCCCATCACATCGGGCGTGCCGTTCGGACCGGTCGTCGCCAGCCGGCATTCCGAGGCAATGGCCGGATCTCGGCACGGGCCGGGCCACCGACGGAACGCGGCGACCGTGCCGTCCATCGCGCCGCCATCCACGTCGATCGCCGATGCCGGCTGGGAATGCGGACCGCCCTGATCGAACGTGTTCGTGTCGTGATAGGGCCGACGGCAGACAGAAGCGTTCGGATCGGGAACGCACGGCGCGAACGAGCCGTTGGGTTTGCGCGGGATCCCGTCGGCGCCCGGGAACGTTCCGAAGTAGTGGTCGAACGAACGGTTCTCCTGAACCACGAAGATCAGATGGTCGATGTTGCCGAACCCGAGCGCTGGGTCCACGCCCCCCCGGGTCGGGTCCGGCTGAGCCGATCCGAGACCCGAGGAGGCCGAGCTGATCGAGACGCTGGCCACAGTCAAGACCGCGAGGAGCGCCGCCGAGGAGATCCGTCGCGCTCTCATCACCACTCGAATCCGGGCGGAGGCGGATCACACAGGTCCTGCGTCCGTTGTCGTAAGAGCCGAAGCTCAGCCGTGGATGAGTCGGCGACGTTCGTGAGCTCATAGGGATCGGTTGTGAGGTGGTAGAGCTCCTCGACGCCATCTCCGTACCGCACGTAGGTCCATCCCTGGGTCCGGAGGCCGCAGTACGTGGGGACGTGGTACTTCCCGGGATAGTCCAGATGCTCCAACAGAACGTTCGACCGAACTGACTGCGCGGAACCGTCCAGGATCGGCGCGAACGACACCCCGTCGACCGACCCGACCCCGTCGAACGGGATGCCGACGACATCGGCGATCGTGGGCGCGATATCGGCGTTCGACACCAGGCCGGGCGCGGAGATCGTGTTCGCGGCGGTGAGCGGGTCGTAGCGGACCACCAGCGGAACCCGGATCGATTCCTCGTACGGGGTGAGCTTGTAGATCCATCGGTGTTCGCCGTTCTCGATGCCGTTGTCCGACATGAAGATCAACATCGTGTTGTCGAGACGACCGCTGGCGCGGAGCTCGTCGACGATGTTGCCGACCATCCGGTCGACGGCCTGCAGCGCTTCGTCCTGCAACTGGAACTTCAGCTGCGCCGCCAGGTCGCCGACCATCGGCTGCTCGTGGATGTAGGCGGGCTTGTCCGAGATGTCGGCCTCGTCGAAGCTCGGCCGCATCACCTGGTGGTGACCGCTCCAGGTTCCTCGATCCCGAGGAGCCGGCACGACCTTCGCGTGTGGCGCGAATGGCGCGACGTACAGGAAGAACGGTTGATCGGTCGGCGTCGAGCGAAGGAACGACATCGCCTTGCGGCCGACCACACTGGTTGAGTAGTCGGCGGCTGCGGACCCGAACGCTTCGGTACGCGTCCCTCTCCCGTCCTTCACGAACATCGAGTAGTCGTAGTAGGCGCCTCCTTCGTGATCGCCGGTGAACGCCGCGAAGCGGTCCCACCCCGCCGGAGCGGTCGGACCCGCGAAGTCGTTCAGGTACTTGCCGACGAGACCCGTCCGGTAGCCGGCTCGATCGAGCGCGAGCGCGATCGTTCCCTGTTCGTCGCCGGCGGCTTTGAACGCCGGCCACGCACCGTACGGGCTCCACGACGTGTAGACGTTCGTGTAGACCTTCGTCGTGTGCGAGTAGCCGCCGGTCAGGATCGTCGCCCGAGACGGGCAGCAGAGCGAGTTCGACACGATCGCGTTCGTGAACCGGACGCCGTGGGCGACCAGGTCCTGCTGGACCCGCGGCATCGCGTACAGCGAGTCGAACCGTTGGTCGTCCGTGAGGATGAGGACGACGTTGGGTCGTCCGGCGCCGGTTCCGCGTGAGAGCGCGAAGGGTGCCGCGACCGTCGAGCTGACCGTCGACGCGCACGTCGACGCCAGGAAGAGCGATGCCCCGACCCATCCGACCACGCGCATCCGTGGGAGGCGGATCCGGACTGAGGTGTTCCGCTGAGCGTTCATGGGCGCACTTCACGCCCGACCCCTCGCGCGGCCCTCGATCGCTGCTCAACGCTCGCTCAATGACCGCGCCCCGACCTAGAACCGCAGGTCGGCGAGGTGATACGGTCCGTCGCGGGCAATCGGGGGAGCCGATCGATGACGCTGGGATTCCTGATCCTCGGGCCGTTCGAGGTTCACCTGGACGGGGTGCCCCTCGCTCTCGGCGGCCGTCAACAGCGCTCCCTGCTGGCCGCGCTCACGCTCCGAGCGAACGAGCTGGTCTCGTCCGAGCGGCTGATCGACGAGCTCTGGCCGGAGGACCCGCCCGACACCGCCGATCACCTGGTGCACGTCTACATCTCCCGACTCCGCAAGGCGCTCGGCGAGGCGGGCCGAACGATCCTGGTGACGAGACCTCCGGGATACGAGCTCGTGATCGAGCGAGGGCAGCTCGACCTGCATCGGTTCGATGACCTGATGGCGTCGGCACGCACGTCGACCGAGGACGGGAAGCTCGAGCAGGCGAGTGAGCAGCTACGGGCGGCGCTCGCGTTGTGGCGAGGTCCGGCGCTCGCCGATCTCGTGTCCGAGTCGTTCGCGCGGGCCGACGCGGAGCGGTTGAACGAGCAACGCCTGTCGGCCACCGAGGATCTGATGCGATCCGAACTCGCCGCGGGGCAGACCGACCTGATTCCGGAGCTCAAGTCCCTCGTGACGCAGCATCCGCTGCGCGAACGCCTCCACGGGTTGCTCATGGTGGCGCTCTATCGGGAAGGTCGCCAAGCCGAGGCGCTCGATGAATACGAGTCGACACGAGCGCTGCTCGCGGATCAACTCGGGATCGACCCGTCCGAAGAGCTTCAAGAACTCCACCGCCGCGTCCTCGTACAGGATCCGACCCTCTTCGCGAACGTTCCCAACATCGAGCGGGATACCGGCACCGTCGCGCCGATCTTGGCCGATCGGCAACGCCGAGCCGGGATCGTCGTTGCGGGCGTCGCGGTCACACTTGTCCTCGCAGTCTCAGGGCTGATCGCACTTCATCTGGGCTCGGGCGACGGAGGAACGAACACGAGCGGCTCAGAGGTCAGCCTGTTCACGGGGGCGGACGCCGGCGCCATGAAGACCGTTGATCTCGCAGGTGCGGCCTCGGGGGTCGCGGCCGACCAAAGCGAGGTGTGGGTAGCCGACGATGGAGCCGGCACCATCACCCGGATCCCGATGGATACGTTGACCCCCGACCCCGCGGTCAGCAGCGGGATCGAACCGGTCTCGATCACGGCGGGAGACGGCCGCGCCTGGATCCTCGATCCGTACGCGGGTCAGATCAAGGCGCTCGACGCCTCGGGCCAGGTCGACGACGGCTTCGTTTGGCGCTCTCCTTCGCCGGTGGACGCGGTCTACGTCCAGGGGTATCTGTGGGTCGTCGATGCTGCTTGCGGATGCCTGTTCAAACTCGATGCGAGCACGGGCCACCTCCGCCAGAAGATCACGGAGCCGTTCGTAGGGGCGGGTCCGTCGCGCGTCGACGCGGGACCCGGCGGGATCTGGGTCCTCGATGGGATCGCGCGGTCGCTCGTGCGGATCGCGCCGTGGAACGGCGAGATGGTTGGCACCCCGATCGCCCTGTCGGGTCAACCCACCGATCTCGCGGTCTCCTCCGACACGATCTGGGTGAGCATGGAGGCCGACGACATCGTCGAACGGTTGAGCCCGACCGGAGCACTCCAAGCGGATGTCCCTGTTCCGGGCGGGCCGTCCGCGATCGTGGCCGACGCGGATGGCGCGTGGGTCCTGACGTCGCGTCGGGGTCGACTCGTCCGCCTCGTGGGGTCCTCCGCCACGCTCGTTCCCTTCGGCGCGTCGCCGACGGGGCTCGCTATCGACGACACGGGCGCCTGGGTCTCGTCGGCCGGCGGTTAGGGTGAGGGCGTGGCGGTCACCCGAGACAGCCACACCTGGTCGAGCGCTGGCATCTTCGAGAATGGATCCTGCGCCACTCCACGGACGCGCGAGGATGTCTCCCAAACGAGGGTCGACGTGAAGTAGGGGACCCACGGGAACATGGTCGTCATGACGTCCTTGTCTAGCAGGGTCCAACAGCCGAGTTGCTCGGTCGCCGTGAGTGGACGGCACAGATCCGACGACCCATCGATCGTTGGCACATCGGTCGTCGCATAGCCGAACCCTTCGAGCTCCGCCGAACTCGCCCCCACGAGTGAGAAGTTCCGAGCGACATCCGAGGTGATCATCGCTCCCAAGAGCGGGAGGAACGAGCGTGACGCCTCCGGCACATCCGTGCTGTTCGGTGGGCCGATCACGATCCCGACATGGTTCCGCTGATCGAACGCGGCGGCGAACGGCAGGTCCACGGGCTGGAGCACGATCCCCACCGCCTTCAGATCGAGCCGCAGCGAGTCCGCGATGTCCGGGAACGGAGCCTGTTCAGATACGGCGATCGAGATGTTCTTGCACGCGAGGTCGATGCAATCGCCGTCGCGCTTGTGCTCGTACTTCGACTTCCCGATGGAGTCGATAGCGCGCGATCGTCGTTCCGGACCTTTCTTCCCAAGGAACGGATCGAACCCTGAGAGGCGGCCGGCCTCCAGCGCGTCGGGCACGACGTGCACCAAAGGCAACCCGGTGGTGTGCCAGCCAGTCGAGGAAGCATTGCTCCTCCTGATCGCCTCGAGTGCGCCCTGCTCGTTGAACGCGAGCCCGACCGCCTTACGGATGTGTGGATCGTCGAAAGGCGGAACGGCAACGTTCATCGCGATGACCCAAGTGTCGTCGAGTGGCCAGGAGAAGACGCGTTGTGCCGAGGGGTTCTCCTGGGACGCGGTGAATGCCGACTGCGACGCCGTCGACCGTTCCTCGAACTGGAAGTCGAGCGCGTCCCCGGCGACGAGGGCGGCATTGTCGGATGGCTGATCAGCACCCGTGGAGATCCGGATCTGCCCGACGTACGCCGGTCGAAGAGGATCGTCAGCGGGGTTCCACGAAGGGTTCCGGATGAGTGTGATGTCGGAGGGTTGCGTCAGATCGAGGAGTGGGGTGCTGGACGAGGGGTTTCGGTTCGAGCCGTTCAACATGTACGGACCGGACGAGACGAGGAACGCCCCATAGTCATGATCATGCCCCGTCGCCACGCCCATCGCCGCTCCCTGTTTGGGACCCGGAGGAAGCGGTGCAGCTGCTGGCAATGCCAGTCGATCGCCGAGGTCAGCCGTCGGCGACACGAGTCGGATCACGAGGGTCCGATCGTTCGGCACGGAGAGGCCGGTGATCGTCGATGCGGTGCCCGCAACGACGTCGTCGAACCCCTGGATCGGCGAGTACTCGTACGCGTAGCCAGCGTCTGATCCGAGGGTCGCGACGCGTATCAGCGCACGCTGGATGTCCTCCGCCACGATGGGTGTGTCCTGGTACGGAGGGGCGTAGTGGAGCCCGGGCTTCAGTCGGAACGTCCACAAGAGACCGTCGGCCGAGATCTTCGGCATCGCGACTGCAAGATCAGGCACAAGCGCGCCGCCGTGACCAGGTCGATCGTCCGGCGCGAGGAGCGTGCGGGCTAGGCAGCATCGGAGTAGCTCCATGCCCGAACGAGTGTGGTCACGAGCCGGATCGAGGTTCACGGCGGGATCGCCCGGACCCTGAGACCGGAAGTCGCCTCGAACCATCGACAGCTCGAGGGTGCCACCCTTGCGCGCCGTTCGTGACGAGGATGCTTCGGTGGCACCTCTTCCCGTGCAAGCCCCGATCAGGGCGAACGTCACGGAAAGGGACATGACCGATGCGAGGCGGCGGGCGGGCACCCATGATCGCCGACGAGGCATGCGCCCTCCGAACTCGATGCGCGGATACGCATCGTAGCGCGACAACGCGAACGGCCGGCCCGAAGGGCCGGCCGTTCTGCACTTCCGTATGCGGCCGGGCGTCAGCCCAGCGCCACCGCCGTGATGAGGTTCGAGTCGCGCAGCTTGCGGAGCGCCTCGCGCTCGATCAGGCGAACGCGCTCGCCGGACAGGCCGAGCACCTTGCCGGTCTCGCGGAGCGAAAGCGGCTGTCCGTTCTCCAGACCGTAGCGAAGGGCCACGACGTGGCGCTCGCGCTCGTCAAGCACGCGGTCGACGGCGTCGCCGATCTCCTCTCGGAGCAGCGCGTCCTCGACCTCGTTGAACGCGGCGTCGGAGTCGACCTCCTCGATCAGATCGCCGAGCTCCGTGTCCTCGCCGACAGGCGACTGCAAGGAGAGCGGCTCACGACGGCCCATCTCGGTCAGATCGTCGATCTCCTCGACCGTGGTGTCGAGCGCCTTCGCCAGCTCTTCGCGACTGGGCTCACGGCCCATGGACTGCGCGAACTGGAACCGCGTGCGGTTCAGCTTGCGGAGCCGGTCGTGGATGTGGACAGGCAGGCGGATCGATCGCGAGCGATCGGCGATCGCTCGGGTGATCCCTTGCCGGATCCACCACGTGGCGTACGTCGAGAACTTGAACCCCCGGCGCCAGTCGAAGAGCTCGACCGCCCGCATGAGTCCGATGTTCCCTTCCTGGATCAGGTCGAGCAGTGGCAGGCCCTGGCCCTGGTACTTGCGGGCAACGGACACCACCAGTCGGAGGTTGGCCATGATGAATCGCTGACGGGCCGCTTCGGCGTCTCGGACGTCGCGGCGTGCCTTGGCGATGCTCTTCTCGGAACGGAGACGGCCGGCACGGAGCCGATCCTCAGCCTCCTTGCCCGCCTCGATCGTCATGGCGAGCTCAACCTCTTCCTCCTTGGTCAGCAGCGGCTCACGAGCCGCTGCCTCGAGGTAGAGGCGAAGATCGTCTGCGTCGTCGGTCCCGAGGGGACGCGCTGGTTCGGGCACTTCGTATCACTCTCCTCCTCGAAGCCGGTGGGCTGCAGGGCGCAGCGTCTCCGGTCCTCGGGAACTCGGTTCCTCTCGGTGGCGGCGTGGGTGCAGGCGCGAACGAAGAAACGCCTTGGCAGCCGCTCTCTGGCATGGTAAGGGGCCGGGGTTGCATTTGTAAAGCTCAGGGCCCATGGAGGTCTTGTGTCGAAGGCTCGATCGCACGTGCTTTCGGCCATCCATGACGTGTTCGCCGCCATCTGAACGTGGGTTCAGGCGCCTCCTGAAGGGAGGAACGACGACCGGCGTTCGAGCATTCCCGATTAGGCTCCGCTCATGGCCCTCGACGTGCCGGAACTCGCATCGGTCGACCTCGATGGACCCGTCCGGTATCGAGCCTGGGAGGGCCCTGCGGAGGCGACGTTCGTCCTGATCCACGGGCTCGGCGGTTCGAACCTGAACTGGCTCCAAGTTGGGCCCGGTCTGGCCGGGCTTGGGCGGGTCTTCGCGTTGGATCTGCCTGGGTTCGGCTCCTCGCCTCGGGCCGGACGCGGCTCCACGTTGATGGACGAGCGCCGAACGCTCGGGCGGTTCATCAACGAGCTCGCCTCCGGCCAGGTCGTCCTATGCGGGAACTCGATGGGCGGAGCCGTGGCCATCTTGGAGGCGGCGGTGGAGCCCGAGATCGTCGTCCGGCCTCGTCCTCACCTCGTCGGTGTTGCCGTGGGTCCGCGGCGGGTTCCCGCACCCGGCCGTCATTGGCGCGTTCGCTCTCTACGACGTGGAGGGAGCGGGAGAGCGCTTCGTTCGCACCCGGATGCGGAAGATGTCGCCGGAGCAGGCCGTGCGGATGGGCTACCGCCTGGCCACGGCCGACCCCGGCGCCATCCCCGACGAGATCATCCGCATGAACGTCGAGCTCGTTCGTTCCCGCCAGGACGACCCGGATGCGCCGGACGCGTTCCTGGACGCCGCCCGGTCCCTCCTCAGGCTCGGGAAACGACCCGACGTGATCGGCCGGGCGCTCGGCGGGATCCGATGCCCGGTCTTGGTGCTTCACGGCCGCCGGGACCGATTCGTGCCGGCGACGTTCGCGGAGGCGGCCCTCCGCGATCACCCCACCTGGCGGGGACGGATCTTCCCCGACCTTGGACATGCACCTCAGATGGAGGCGCCGGGTCGGTGGCTCGCCGAGGTGGCCGATTGGTACGCGGAGCGGATCGAGTGAGGCATCTCACTCACTTCGGAGCGCTAACGCTCTCTAGGTCGTCGATCGAGCGCTCGATGCCGCGGGCGAGGATGTCGATGTCCGGGACCGCGTCCCAATCGCCGGTCAGGCCGAACGCCATGGTGCCGCCGAGACTCGTGCAGGCGACCGAGAGCCCGGAGGTTTCGCCGAGCGGCATCGAGGGATAGCTCGCCTGGAGCTTGGCTCCCGCCAGGTACAGCGGCACCTGGGGCGCCGGGACGTTCGAAACCACCAGGTTGAACCAGCGCCCGCGTGACACCATGCGCGCCGCCATCGCATGGATCGCAGGCGGAGCGAACGCGCCGAGCCCGATGATGGAGTCCGCGCTCACGGCCATTGCCGACTCCTTCAGGGCTTGCGTCGCCGCTCGGACGCGCCTCAGCCGTGCGTTCGGCGCCATCTTGCCGACGGGCACGTCGATGAAGGCGGGCGCGACGCGGTTCCCCACATCGCCTTGCTCTGCCTTCGAGCGCACCGAGACCGGCACCATCACGCGCAGGGTTCGGCCGCGCGTGGACTCTCCGCGTTCGTGCAGGAGGTCGTGCAACCCACCGGCCACCGCCGTGAGCACCACGTCGTTCACGGTGCCACCGAGCGACCGCTTGATGTCATGGACCCGTTCGAACGAGACTTCCGCCGTCGCGAAGCGGCGGTTCGGCCCGATGCGGACGTCGAACGGTCCGCTGGGTGGCGCACCCATGCCCGCGATCGAGCGCAGCCCGTCAAGCGTCTGTCCGATGACGGCGGCTGCGTGAACGGGCGCCTCGGCGATCCGCACCAAGGCCTCCATCGGGTGCAGGAGCATGTCCTCCACGGCGTCGGTCGTGAGGTCCAGCGCATCCGGCGCCGGCTCAGGCGTCCATGCGTGCTTCGGCGGTGGCCCGAGCTCCGCGTCGGGGTCGAGATCGAACAGAGCCGACGCGATCAACATGCCCGAGATCCCGTCCGCGAGCGCGTGGTGCATCTTCAGGAGCACGGCGGTCCGACCGTCGGCGAGACCCTCGAAGACGTACAGCTCCCAGAGAGGCTTCGCCCGATCGAGCGGCCTCGAGAGCACCCGCCCGATGGCGCGCTCCAACTGCAATCGACCGCCGGGAGACGGGATCGCCGCGCGTCGCAGATGGAAATCCAGATCGAAGCGTTCGTCGTCCACCCACAGCGGGCGGGCGAGGTTCGCGGGCACACGCAAGACGCGCTGACGAAGACGCGGGGCCAGGTGCAACCGGGCTTCGGCTACGCGCGCGACATCCTCGTACGTGAGGGGCCCGTCGTCACGGGGCGCGAACACCGACACCCCGGCGACATGCATATGCCGCGCAGGCGTCTCCAGGTACAGGAAGCTGGCGTCCAGGCTGGACAGGCGTTCGGCGGACATGTCGGTCTCACGGTACCGAAGTGCTAGGGTCCCGGCCGATGATGCGCCGCCTGGGAGCCGCCGCGTTCCTGCTGCTGCTCACGGTGGGACCTGGGCTCGCGGCTCGCGCCGACAGCTACGGAGCCGAGGTGAGCGCCGTCGACAACGCGTTCGACGCGAGCATCGTGCGGATCCAGCCCGGCGAGTCGATCGATTGGACGATGAACGGCCGGAGCCCACACACGGTCACCGCCGACGACGGATCGTTCGACTCAGGGAACCTCGAGCCGGGGCAGAAGTACAGCCGGACGTTCGCTCAACCCGGCGTCTACTCCTACTACTGCAAGTACCACGGCGCTCCCGGTGTGGGGATGACCGGCATCGTGGTGGTTGGCGACGTGGACATCCCGAGCGCGAGCGGCGGTGGCGTCAGTCCCGGCAGGGAGCCGGTCCCCACCGGCTTCTCGGACACGATCAAGGTTCCGGCCGACTACCCAACCGTGCAAGAGGCCGTGAACCACGCGCGACCGGGGGGGATGGTTCTCATCTCGCCTGGGGTGTACCACGAGTCCGTCGTCGTCACGACCCCCTATCTCACCATCCGCGGAGTGGACCGGAACCACACCATCTTGGACGGGAAGGACACCCTTCCGAACGGCATCCACGTCATCGAAGCGGACGGCGTGTCGGTCGAGAACCTCACGACGCGTCACTTCGCGCTGAACGGCGTCCAGTGGTCGAGCGTCTTCGGATTCCGCGCGTCCTACGTCACCGCCTACGACAACGGCGACTACGGGATCTATGCGTTCGACTCGCAGTACGGGCAGTTCGATCATTCGTACGCGGGCGGATCGCCGGACTCAGGCTTCTACATCGGGCAGTGCGATCCGTGTCACGCCCTCATCACGGATTCGCTGTCGGAGAACAACGCGCTCGGTTTCTCGGGGACGAACGCGGGCGGCGACCTTGCCATCGTGAACAGCGAGTGGCGCGACAACATCGCCGGGATCGCGCCGAACACGTTGGATTCCGAGGAGGGTCCGCCGCAGCACGACGTCTTGATCGCCGGGAACTACGTACACGACAACAACTCGACGACGGCGGACACCAAAGACCTCGAGTACCCGACGTACGGGGTGGGGATCATCATCGCCGGTGGCCGTGAGAACACCGTGACGAACAACCTGGTAGAGGACCAAGCCACGTACGGCATCGCGCTGCTCCCCAACCTGGACGCGAACCTCTGGCCGACGGGTGACAACCGGGTGGTCGACAACGTGGTCCGTCGCAGCGGTTACGCGGACCTGGCGCTGGGTATGCCCTCGACGGGAGGCGATTGCTTCAGCGGGAACGACGCGTCGACGAGCGTCCCCCCGAGGATCCAGACGTTGTACGGATGCGACGGCCCGTCACTCCGCTGGTTGGGAGGCGGCGACGTCGCGCCGACGGTGAACCTGGGCATCAGGTTCCTGGACGCGCTCGATGGCGTGTTCCCGCACGGGGACTGGCGAACGATCCCGCCGCCGCCGCCACAGCGAGGCATGGTCAGCCCGCTGACCGCGCCGCCGTTCCCGGCAGATCCGTCGGCGCTGCCACAGAGCTATCGGATCCGTGCCCCAGCCGACATCGCGTCGGCGGCAGGCCCGGAGGTCAGTCAGGAGGTGCTCGTGTTCGGGATCCCGCTCGCCACGTCGTGGTGGGGCCTCATCCTGGGTCTGTACGCATACGTGCTGCCCGGGTTCCTGTACGCCGCGTGGGTGACGATCGCACTATGGGATCTGATCCGGCAGGAATCGGCGCCGATCTCGTTCCGGGCCAGGTGGATGGCGATCGTGATCCTCGTTCCGTTGCTGGGACCGATCCTGTACTACGCGTTCGGCCGATCTCCGATCCCGAAGCAACTCCGGCTGATGCTCACGCTGGGCGGAGCGCTCGTGTACCTGGTGGTCGCGGCGCTGGCCGCGGTGCTCGGCGGCTGACGCTCAGGCGAGCGGCGAGCCGACCGGGATCTGCTGCGTGATGCAGTGCGGGCCGCCGCCGCCCTCCAGGATCGTCTTCCCCGGCACCGTTACCACCTCACGATCCGGATAGGCGGCACGGAGCTGCGCGAGGGCCACGGCGTCGTTCGGCTCACCGTCGACGGGGACGATCACGCCGCCGTTCACGAGGTAATGGTTCATGTACGCGGTCGACGACGGCGTACCCGCCTCGAAGACGACCACCTCGATCGTCCGGCCGGCCGCGTCGTGCGCGGCACGGAGCCGGGCCAGGTTGTCTACCCCGGCCACGCGGTACGGGTCGGTGGGGTCGCTCGGCACGTCCAGGAGGATGGCGCCCGGACGCAGGTACTGCGCGATGGCGTCGATGTGGCCGTCGGTGTCACGATCCAACGGGTGCCCCTGTCCGAGCCAGATCACGCGCTCGACGCCGAGATAGTCACCGAGGGTCTGCTCGATCCGCTCGCGCGACATGTCGGGATTGCGGTTGGGATGCAGGAGGCATTGCTCGGTCGTGAGCAGCGTGCCCTCTCCGTCGACGAAGAAGGAGCCGCCCTCGAGGACCATCGGAGCCTGATAGCGCCGCATGCCCAGATGCGAGGCGATCCGCTCCGGGATCTGGGCGTCCCGGTCGTACGGCAGGTACTTCTCACCCCACGCGTTGAATCGGAACTGCACGAGGGCGACACCCCCATGCCCGTCGGTCACGAAGATCGGACCGTTGTCGCGCATCCACGAGTCGTCGATCGGTAGGGGCAGGATCTCGACCCCTTCGCCGCACATCGCGCGCGCCTCGACCGCCTGCGCGGGATCGCAGACCATCACGACCGGTTCGAACGCGGCCACGGAATTCGCCATGGCTGCGAAGTCGGCCTTGGCACGATCGAAGAGATCGCCCCAGAACTCCGTGCGGGTGATCGTCGGCCACTCCATCAGCGTGGCCTGATGCGGCGCCCACTCCGCGGGCATCCGCAGGCCATCCTCGCGTGGGGTGGTCATGGCTCGTCCAGCTCGATCCGCATGCGCTTGTTGGCCTTGCCCTTCGATTCCGTCTTGACGACTCGGACGCGACCGACCTCGGCCGTGGAGCGCACGTGCGTCCCCCCGTCGGCCTGCTTGTCCAGACCATGGATGTCGATCACGCGGATCGGGTCGACGCTCTCGGGGATCAGGCTCACCTTCGTGCGGATCAGGTCCGGATCGGTCAGCGCCTCAGCGCGGGGCACGAAGCTCACATGGACCGGGTGATCGTTCTGGAGCGCCACGTTCAGCTTCTGTTCGACCTCACGGCCGAACTCCTGACTGATGCCGTCGAGCTCGAAATCCATCCGGGCGACGCCAGGTTCCATGTTGCCGCCGGTGACCTTCGCGCCGTAGTCGGTGAAGACGATGCCGGAGAGCGCGTGCAACGCGGTGTGGGTGCGCATCAGCGTGTGGCGACGCGCCCAATCGATCTCGGCGCGGACGGCGGTTCCGCTCGGCGGCGGTGTCGCGCCCTCTCCGAGGATGTGGAGGACGTCTCCTTCGGACTTCACGGTATCGGCGATGCGGGTCTCGCCACCCTCCCACGTGATGATGCCGGTGTCGCCGGGCTGTCCTCCACCGCGTGGATAGAACACGGTTCGATCCAAGACGACCCCGGCGTCGCGAACCTCGACGACGGTCGCGTCGGTGACTGCCTCGTAGGCGTCGCGAGAGAAGATCTCATCGGTCATGGCCCCAGACGCTACCGCAGCCTGCTTCAGACGGGCGGCTCTGCGGTCTTCGTGGTGCGGATCAACATGGCGAGGACGGCACCGCCCAAGATCAGCACGCCGCCGACGATCACCGATGCCGTGATCGGCTCACTCAAGAAGAAGTACGCGAGCACGGCCACCGTGAGCGGCTCCAGCACGCCGATGATCGCGTTGCGGACCGCCCCAACCAACTGGAGACCGGCGAGCATCGCCACGAACGCCCCCGACGAGAAGACGATCATCCCGAGCAGTCGCCACCAGTCGCTCGCCGGCGGGAAGACGACGGCCCGGAACGCCACCGCGTAGACGACGTTCGCGAGCGCGGCGCCGATCCCCAGCCACGTCGCAGCGGTTAAGGGGTCCGTCGTCTTGACGTGGCGGTCGGTGCCGACGAGATACGCGGTGTAGGTGAACGCCGTGCAGAGCGCCAAAATGATGCCGATCGTCTCGACCTGCGCACTACCCCCTCCCAGGACGACGAACGCGCTCCCTACCAAGGCGAGCGCGAGCGCCACGAACAGCGCACGCGGCGGAGCCTTCCGGTCGAGGCCGATCGTCAGGAGCATCACCCACACTGGGTACGTGTAGAAGAGCAGGGTGATCGCGGCGGTGTTCCCGTGGTTCAGGGCGCTGAAGTAGAAGGCGGCCTCGGACCCGTACCCGATCGTTCCGGCGAGGGCGAGCGGGAGCCGCTCGCCTTCGTCCGGGAGCAGCGGCCGGCGGAGCAGGAGCAAGACACACAGGAGCAGGACGGACTGCCCGCCGAAGCGGATCGCGAGCATCACGAAGGGCAGGTTCCCGGCCTCGACCTGCTTGCCGAAGATCACGACGGCCGCGAACAGCACCGCCATCGCCACGCTCGACAGCGACCCGACGAGCTCACCGCGCGGATCCGTCGCGCGGCGAGAAACGACGACGTCGTCGCTCACGGGGATCGACCTTCCAGGAACGCCTTCACCCGGCCGACCAGCATCGGGATCGAGGACAGGAGCTCCTCCTCACCGCCGAGCACGATCAACTCGGTGGTCGGCATGAGCTCGTCGAGGAGTCGGCCGAGCGAAGCGGGGTGGATCGGATCTCCTTCGCGGCAGATGATCATGGTCGGCGTCTGGACCGCACGGAGCATCTCCCGGTCGGTGACGGCGACGTCGCGGACGACCTCGCGGATGGCCCGGGCGACGCCGACGGGGTTCATGTCCTGCCAGAGCAGCAGGTCGAACTCCCGGAGCCATGGGGCTTGCTCATACATCTCCGCTCGCCCCGACGACGACAGGATCGCCTCGATCGCCTCATCGGTCGGCATCGACTCCAAGAGCTGCGCCGTGCGGTCGAAGTCCGCATGATCGGCGAGCGGCACATCGAGCGCGGCGGGCAGGAGGAAGACCATCCGCTCGAACCGGTCGGGCTGGCGGGCGATCAGGTTGGTGATCGCGCCGGCGCCGAGCGATGTGCCGACGGCTCGCGTGGCATCGTACGCATCCGAGACGGCATCGAGATCACGCGCGAAATCGGCGAACCGATACGAGCCCGCCTCGGGGACACTCGAGCGCCCGTGTCCACGGAAGTCGAACCGGACCTTCGTGCCCTCGAGGAACGGGGTGAACGCCGCGAGCTCCTGGCACGAGTTGGTGAGTCCATGCGCGAACACCGTGACCGGATCCCCGCTTCCGTCGATCTCGACGTACAGCTTGGCGTCTTCGGTGGTGAGCTCGGGCACGTGTTCGGTGGCTCCTCTGGCGTGTGCGGGAGAGCCTACGATGCCGTGTGGCTGGCTAGGTCCGGACGAACGAGCGCCGAGACCTTTCGCGTCCAGCCCGGATCCATGCACGGACGTTCGACGATGACGAAGAACGCTGTTCCGACCAGGAGCACGACCGGGAACGTGATCAACGCGCCGAGCAGTAAGGCGACCGGATAGGGAAGGGCGGCGATCGGAGCGATCGCGCCTCGCATCAGGATCATCACCGGGAAGTGCGTGAGGTAGATGGAGTAGCACATCCCGCCGATCGTCGCGATCCATCGGTTCGACAGTGCCCGGCGGGTGATCGGGCCACTGAAGGCCGCAGCCATGAGCGCCAGGATCAGCCATGGCGCGAAGACTGCCTCGAACACTCCGCCGGTCGCGAGTCCGAGGAGCAGCGAAGGCCATCCAACCAGCGAAACGAGATCCCACGATCGACGTTGGGGTGGTTGCCTGTTCCAGTCGGTCACGTAGATGTCGCCGAGGAGCCAACCGACCAGGAAGAACTGGAGGTAGTTCCCAACGAACGTGAAGAGATGCGCACCGGCGAACAGGCCGTGGAGCTGCGCCGAGATCGCGATCATGGCGACGAAGAGGCAGGTCATCTGCCGCGCCGAGCGACCGCCCGCGCACAACGCAAGCGCGAGCAGAGGGACGATCAGGTAGAACTGGATCTCCACCTCGAGGGACCAGGTCACCGCGTCAAAGGGGTTCATCTGTCCGAACACCGCGCCGTGCAGGTACATCAGTCCTGAGACGAAGTGGCCGACGCCAGGAGCGTTCGAGGCAGCAAGGCTCAAGAGGAACAACAGGCTGAGCGCAACGAGGTACGGGGGTTCGATCCGCGTCAGACGACGGAGATAGAACCGGCGGAGCGAGGGCCTCGGGGTACCGTGGGCGCGGGCCGAGACGTAGGGCAGCGCCAGGACGAACCCACTCACCGCGAAGAAGACCTGGACGCCGATCTTCATCTCCCAAACGACATGTCCGAGCAAGGTGTCCACCGATGTGCCCCAGAACGCGCCGAAGGGCGTGGCGAGCGTTCGCCTTCCCAGGATGAGATCCAACATCAGGGATACGTGGAAGACGAAGACCAGCAGGATCGCCACGAACCGCAGGCCGTCGATGACGGGGACGTACTGACCGCCGGTCGTGCGCCGAGAAAGTCGAGGAAGGATCCTCTCTTGCATCCTGCCCGGTTCGCGCTGCAAGGCTGTCCTTCCTGACGGGATAAGAGCCTCCTCCATCGTTCTCGGTGAACGGTCGGTTGCAACTTGAGGTCGCTCGAGGTTCGTACGATGTTTCTCACCCGTGTGAGTGGGGAGGAACCCTCCGTGCCGAAGGTCGAGGTACAGCCGCGTCGGTAACGACCAGGTCCTGTTGCGGTTCTCCGTTCGCGTGTCCGGCGGAGGTGACGGCGGCGCCACCGAGCATGACTTGACGTTGTCACGCGCCGATCAGGAGCGGCTCAGCGGTGGATACCGCAGCGCCGAGGATCTCATCGGAGCTTGCTTCCGGTTCCTGCTCGAACGGGAACCCAAGGAGTCGATCATCCGTTCGTTCGATGTGAGCCAGATCTCGACGTACTTCCCCGAGTTCGAACGGGTGATCGTCGCTACTCGACGTTGACGAGGTCGTCCTGTGGGGCGAACTGGTCGCGGATCCGACGGGACCACCGGTAGATCACGAGCGTCAGCAGCAGGAAGATCACGCCGGACACGACGAGGATCGCCCTCGTTCGCGCCGCGTCCCCTTCGATCCATACGAAGGACAGGATCAGGGCCGGGATGATGAAGCCCAGGTTGTAGGCGATGTCGAACAGCGCGAACGCGCGGCCGCGGAAGTCGTCGGGCATCGACTGCTGCATGATCGTGTCCGCGGAGATCTTGCCTAGGAAGAACGTGAAGAAGCCGACGAACAGCAAGGCCGCGAACCCCGGCAGCGAGACCTGCGAGCCGAACACGATCGTCCCCACGCCGAGCGCGAGCATCGCGCCCATCAACAGTCGGATCGGCGGCACACGATCCTTCCACTTCTGGGCGAGCACCAGTCCGAGCGCGCCACCGAGGAATCCGCCGCCCCCGACGAGCGCGAGCCCGAGGTTGTCGGCACCGCTCTGCACCAGGTTCTTCGCGTACAGGCCGAACGTGAAGAGGCAGAACCCCCAGAACTGGTAGCGCAGCATCTGGAAGGAGGAGAGGCCGAGCGCCGCCGGCGGTCGCGAGGCGACCTCCTTCAACCCGGCCCAGATGTTCGCGATCACGCGCTTCACCTCGGTGCCGAACGTGGACTCGGGCTTCGTGCGTTCCATCCGTTCGAGCTGCCGCGCCACGATCGACGCCAGGACCAGCACGCCTGCACCCAGCACCACAACGATCCACGTGGGGAACGCGGCGGCCGCGCCGAAGGCGAAGCCGATCCCGATCACCTGGAACAGCGCCCCACCCGCCTGCGACAGACCGTTCCCCTGCAGCAGGTCCTTCCCCGAGAGGACGTCGGGGATGGCCGCTGACTTCACTGCAAGCGCCACCCGCACGCATCCCTGGATGAAGAGCAACCCGATGATCAGTGCGACGGTCGCGCCGACGTTGCCCTCGGACGTGTCCTTCCCGAGCGGCAGCATCACGCCGACCGCGATGACCGTCACGACGGCGCCAACGACCAGGTTGGTCCAAGTCAGGATCTTGCGGCGTTCGGTCCGGTCGATCACGACGCCGATGAACGGACTCACCAGCGTGTACGGGACGTAGAGCGCCAGTACGACCTTCAACAGGTAGTTCGCTGAAGGCACGACCGTGACATCGAAGCCCTTCTCGCCGCCGAACGCGATCGACTTCGCGATGGCCCCTTGGATCACGCCCTGTCCCGCCTGGACGAGGAACTGCACACCCATCAGGGCGGCGAACGCCTTGTTCGAGAAGACCCCGAAGAGGTTGTTGAAGAACCCGCCGAACGAGTTGAGGACGCGGAGCAGTCGCGTCGCGCCGAACCGGAAACCGAGCGCGACGAGCGTGGCGAGCCCTACGACCGCCCAACCTTTCGTCGTGGTGAGAGGACCACGCCACACCGCGAGCAGCGCGATCCCGGAGAGCAGGGTCAGACAGATCGACATGGCCGGGATCAACCCGATCTTGCTCGGCACGTCGTCGAGCTCGAACCAGCTCGAGGCGATCAACCCGGGCAGGACGACCAGGAAGAACAGACCCGCGAGCACGCGCACGGTGTGGAGCGGGTTCCCGAGCGGCCCGGGGTGATCGTCCAGGTGCGCCTTCTCCTCGGCCGCGGCGGCCTGCGCGCGTTGCACCACATCGGCCGGCGGTGTGTAGTAACCGGGCCCGGCGATCACGCTCACGTCCGGACCGATCGACACCCCGGCGTCGAGCGCCGCCTGCGCGTCCACGTTCCCCTTGTAGAACTGCCCGACCAAGAACACGACGGGGTCGCCCGGGGTCTTGGCCGCCTGGGCCTGAACCTCGCCGAAGTAGTCCTTCGAGGTCTGCGTGTAGCCGGCGTCCTTGCCGACGGTCGGCTGGCCGGCCAAGTAGTTCTCGAGCGCCCCGAAGTACGTGGACGAGTACTGCGCCTTGTCCCCCGGCAGACCCGTGCGCAGGATGTTCGTGAACGTCTTCGCCCACCCGTAGGCGGTCGCCGTGTCGCCGAAGTTCGCGACGAAGACGTTGGGGCGAACCCCCGCGTCCAACGCGACCTCGTGGACCGCGGCGAGCGAGATGCGCGCGTCCTCGTCGATCCACTGCGCCTTCTCGCTCGCCCACCGGTGCGAGAGCCCGTCGGAGAAGACCCACCCGAGCGCGCCCACGATCAGCAGGCTCGCGACGATCCCGGCGATCTTCGCGGCGCCGTCCAATCGCAGGAACCAGCGGATCGCGACGAATGCGCCGAGCGCGGTAAGCGGCATCACGGCCGCCGTGGCGTTCATGAACCGGTAGTACGGGACGACGGCGGAGGTCAAGAACGTGAATGATCCGGCGAGCGGGAGCAGCCACCAGATCGACACCATCTCGTACGCTCCCGCCGGCTTGCGCTGGCGACGCGCGAGCCAGATCGTCGAGACGATCGCGACCACGATCAGCGGGCCGATGATGAGCGGCTGCAGTGACCCCACCCACTGCGCGAGCCGCTCCTCGAAGAACGCTTTCGTGTACGGGGGCGGGAGCGCGGCGTCGGAGAGCTTCGCCGACGGGCCCCAGATGCCGACGACCCACATCGCCAGGCCGGCGATCATGCCGAACCCAACGCACATCAACATCGGACCGTCGGACTTCAACGCCGATCCAAGCGAGAACCGGCTCGTGAGGAAATGCCAGCCGAACACCGCCATCAGCACCACGCCGAAGATCACGCACGTGGTCGGATGCGTGAACGCCGCGGTGACGGAGAGTAGGAACACGGCTGAACGCGCCCCCCACGACGTTCGGGACGGCCCGAGGAACGGCAGCAACGCGCAGAGCAGGAACAGCATCAGGGTGTTGTCCAGGTAACCGACGTACGGCGTCGTGAGGAACAGCGCCGCAGCCGCGAGCATGGAGAGCAATACCAGGAGGGGGTCGCGCCGGCTGCGGTAGCCCGCGGCGCCCAACGCCAACCCGGCGAGCACCGGGATCCCGATCATCAGGAACGCACTGAAGCTGTATTGGTCGATGCCGGCGACGCGCTGCAACATCGCGGCCGTCAGTGGAGACGTGACGCGGTACCCGCCACTGAACACGCTGCCCGGTCCCCATTCGCGGGCGACCGAGCCCGGTGAGGAGTCCAGGATCACATTGCCTCGCCACGTGTACCACGCGGGGTCGCGCGTGGGCGCCGTGATCGTCGGATGCAGCAGGAACTGCCAGCCGAGTGAGAGCAACAGGAGCGCGGCGACCACGACGACGAGCCACGTCGTCACCGAGCGCCACTCGGGGCTGGGTTCCGCGGCGTCGCCGACCGTGATCGGTTCCGTGTCGGTCAGAGCCATCGGGGGCTCATCCTACCTACTGGCGCGCCTCCGGCAGGCAGGGCAGGTCCTGCATCAGGGCCGACGGGAAGGCCGCCTGGAACACCTTGTCGTTCGCGGTGGCCGGGTCGACCGTGGCCCCGGGACCCGCCGACTGCGCTTGGGTGAGCGTCATGATCCAGCGCGCCACGTCGCCCACGGTGAACCCGTTCTTCGTGAGCTCATCGGTGTTCAAGAAGACCTGGGACGGCTGTACCAGGTTCACGACCGGCACATCGTCACCGTTCGTGTCGAACTTCGCGTTGATCCCGGCCTCGATCGGCGCGGTCGAGATCTGGAAGCCACCCGAAACCGCGGGGTCGGGCATCGCGCCATGATCCGCGGTCAGGGCCAGCACCCAGTTGCCCTTGCCGACCTGTTGGTTCATGAACGCGACGAACCGCTTGAGTGCCAGGTCCTGCGCCACGACCGCGTCGCGCATCTCGAGCGAGTTCATCGACCACACGTGGCTGATGTAGTCGATCTCCTTGAAGTTCAGGTACAGCAGGTCGGGCGTGTCGTCCTTGCCGAAGCCCTCCTTCTTCACAACGGTCTCGACTACGCGCTCCTGATAGGGCGTGCGCGCCGGGGTGTCGAACCCTTTCAGGAGCTGGTCGATCGAGTTCCCGCGCCACAGGCCGTCGAGCTTCCCGTCGGCCTGGTCGACCCGGCGGACGTCGTTGGCGAACCCCGGCACGTCATTCGCGTACTTCGCCAGTTTGAAATACGGGGCGTCGCGAGGCGGCAGGTTCCAGGTGAATCCCTCGTCCGTCAACGTGTCGCCGCCGACGACCGAGCGGGTGAGGGCGATATCACGGTCGCCGCCCGTGAAGAACGAGCCGTGGCCGAGCATCCCGAAATGGATGTCGACGGTCCCGACGATGCCGACGACCGGCTTGTTGCCCATGGCTCGGTCGTAGATGTCGGCGAGCGTGGGCTCGATCAGGAACGAGGGACCGTCGTTCCACGGGCTCGTCAAACGCCCACCGATCTCCAGGTGATGGCCGACGATCCCGTGGTGGTTCGGGAAGTCGCCCGTGCCGATCGTCGCGTGGTCCTGCGCGGTGCTCGTAGGTGAGGAACCCACGCTCGCGTCGTCGAACCACGTCCCCTTTGGGATCAGCGAGTCGAGGTAGGGATGCGAGTCCGGCCAGTAATCCAGGACGTTCCGCCCGCCCGCATCCCACACCATGGTCACGACCACCTTGGGGATCGGCGCGCCCGCCTGCACAGCCTCGTTCATCGGCTGCCCGTCGATCGGGTGGAACCCGTCGAAGTGCAGGATCTTGGCGACGGTCGGGGCGATACCGGCGAGCGTGACCGGACGCTTGACGGTCTGTCCGGCGGGGATGATCCCCGGTCCGTACCAGAGCATCGGCACGTCCTCGACGTAATCCCACGGGCCCACGTGCGGCAGCCCGGAGCCCACGAAGTTCGGCTCCAGCGGGATGTAGGAGAGCTGCGCGCCTCGGTCGGGACGCCATCCACGCCAGGTACGCAGCAGGTACTGATGCGGGATCGAACAAGCCAGGTCGATCAGGTCCTGATCGCCCGAGCGCGCGCGGGCTCGTTGCGTCGGAAGGGTGACGGCTGAGGTCACGACCAAGCCAAGGACGAGCGCGAGGAGGAGGAGACGCTTCGGGGTCACGGGCGACTAGCGTCCCCCACCGCGCACGGAACGACAACCCAGGCGGTAGCCTCGACGCGTGGCATCCGGGCGACGCCTCGCCGTGCTGGTCGTCGTGTTGGCGCTTGTCGGGGCGCCCGCGGTAGCGCTGCGCGCGTTCTGCGTCGGTCAGAGTTGCACCCAGGACGAGGCCGTCGCGGCTCCCGTGCCGTTCTGCCCGCTCCCGAAGGACCTCCGGGCGGAGATCGAGGCCGGCTACCGACAGGGTCGTTCTCCGGACGTGATGGGAGCGACCGCATCGAGCCCGGTGATCGGAGGAAGCGATGCCACCATCCCGCTCACGGGTTGGCCCGCGGCGCCGTACTCCGCCGACGCGAACCGCGTGCCGATCGCGTTCCTCGGCGCGGGGGTGCGGGCGGGAACGCTCTCTCGAGGCGCCGGCGTAGATCAGATCGCGCCGACGATCGCCCGCCTGATCGGTTACGACCGTCCCTACGCGGATGTGCGAAGCGGAACCGCGCTCGCCGGTGCCGCGTCCGGAGGCGTCGCTCCTCGACTCATCGTCGAGATCGTCTGGTCCGGTGTCGGCAGCGATGCGTTCACACAGACGGGAGCACCCTGGGTCCAGCGCCACATCGCGGCATCGGCCGATGCCGCGTCCACGTTCTGGGGAACGACCGGATCGCTCCCCGCCGATCCCGCAGCCGTGCTCACCACGATCGGGACCGGCGGCCTGCCGTTCCAACACGGCATCACGGGCACCGTGGTCCGCGGAGCCGACGGTAGCGCGACCCGCGCCTGGTCGCGCGGCGCGCCGATCTCGATCATCGGAACGCTGGCCGACGACTGGGACCACGCGTCCGGACAGCGCGCCCGCATCGGCCTGGTCGCACCCGACATGATCGACCGCGGGATGATCGGCGGTACCTGGTACCTCGATCACGATCGCGACGATCTGGTGATCGGGTCATCGGATCCTGCCGCCGCCGTCGCGCGACTGGTCGCGGATGGGTTCGGCGCCGACACGATCCCGGACATCCTGGCCGTCGTGCTGGACGGCTCGAGCCAGGAGATGGACCGCGGCACGGGCAAGATCGTCACCGCCGTTCAGGGATCCGTGCCCGACTCCACGTTCGTGCTCACCGCCACAGGCCCCACCTACACCTCCACCTCCGAGGGCATCGCCGCGAGCGCCGTGATGCGCCAGGTGAACTCCGCCCTCGGCGTCGACGTGATCTCCACCGCCACGCCGGGAGGCTTCTTCCTGAACACCGACGTGATGGCGGCGAACGATCTGACATCGGACGACGTCGTTCGACAGATGGACGCCCTCAAGGGCGACGGCGATTCGCCGGTCTTCGCCGACGCGTACCCGGGGTTCGCGGTGGCGTTCTCGAGGTACTGCTGATGGCCGTCGACGTCGCACGTCCACCCGTCCTCCCGCCCAGGGCGGGCTCGACACGCCGCAGCGCGCTCATCGTGTTCGGCGCGCTTGCGGCGGTGGCGATCTGGATCCGGGTCGGCGACCCCGAAGGGACCGCATGGGTCCAGAACTTCTTCATCGTCTTCGGGTCGCTCCTCGTGGAAGCGATGCCGTTCGTCCTGCTGGGCGCGTTCGTCTCCGCGGCGATCGAGGTGTTCGTGCCCACGTCGACGTTCGCGAAGCTCGCGCTTCTCCCCCGACCGCTCCAGCTCCCCGCGGCAGCCCTAGCCGGCGTGGCCTTCCCGGTCTGCGAGTGCGGGTCCGTCCCGGTCGCGCGCCGGCTGGCACAGAAAGGGCTCGCTCCGGGGGCCGCCGTCACGTTCATGTTGGCGGCACCGATCCTGAACCCGGTCGTGATCGCCTCGACGTACGTCGCGTATCGCGGCCACGACTCGCTCTGGATCATGGTGATCGGCCGGCTGGTCCTCGGGTTCCTGGTGGCCGTGTCCGTCGGGTGGGTCGTCGGCGCGACGACGAAAGACGAGTTGCTCCGCCCTCGGAGCGACGACGGGGCCCTGGACCTCGTCGAGGAGGGGGAGCCGCGATGGGCCCGCTTCGCCTCGCACCTGACGGGGGACTTCCTCTTCATGGGGCGGTTCCTGGTCCTGGGCGCGGCGATCGCCGCGGCGGTCCAGACGTTCATCCCCGAGTCGATCGTCGGACGCGTGGCGAACCTGCCGATCCTGTCGCTCGTGGCGATGATGGGTCTCGCGTTCCTCATGTCGCTCTGCTCCGAATCGGACGCCTTCGTGGCGGCTTCGTTCACGCAGTTCGGACCGGCGGCACAGCTCGCGTTCCTGGTGTCGGGACCGATGATCGACCTGAAGCTGGGGACGCTGTACGCCGGCACCTACCGGAAGGGCTTCCTACGGACCGTCGTGATCGTGGTGTTCGCGGTCACGCTGGTCGGGACGCTTTGGGTGCAGGTGGTGTTCGGATGAAGCGGAGTTGGAGCCCGTTCCGCGTGGGAACCGGCCTCCTGATGGGGACCTGGGCGCTCCTGTTCTGGTTCCTCCTGGTCACCGGCCGGTGGTCGCTCTACGTCTCGACGAGGACGTTCTGGGTCGTGCCAACCGGCGCGATCCTGCTGACCGCCGCCACGCTCGGCCGGCTACGGAGCGCGCGGGTCGACCATGCCGAACCGTTGTCGCCCCGCGTGTCCTGGACGCTCGGCGCGATCGCGCTCCCGGTGGTGCTGATCCTGACGTTGCCGCCCGCAACCCTCTCCGGGTATGCCCTCGGACGTCGGTCGAGCTTCGTGGGCTCGGGGGTGAGTGTTTCCGCCGACGACATCAAAACGGGGGAGATCTCGTTCATCGATATCGCGGCTGCCCAGTCCTCGAAGGAAGGCATGGTGGCGCTCCGGGCCCGCGCGGGCGAAGAGGTCACGCTCCAGGGATTCGTCTGGCGCGAACCGGGACTCGCCGCCGATGAGATCCTCCTCACCCGCTACGTCGTGACCTGCTGCGTGGCCGACGCGACCAGCGCCCAGGTCCGCGTGGTGAACATCCCACCCGGTCGGTTCGAGCCGGACGATTGGGTCGAGGTGACGGGCCGGATCTACCCGCTGGGGAGCGAGATCCTGGTGGATGCCAGCGGCGCTCGCCGTATCCCGCAGCCGGCGCGACCGTACCTCACGCCGTAACGTCCGCCGGCCGAGGCGTTCAGGCGCAGTCGCTGCACGTGCCGATCAGATCCAGCCGGTGATCCACATCGGCGAAGCCGGCGCGTTTCGCCAGCCGGTCGAGCGTGCGGTCGAGCGTGCCCTCAAGGTCGGACGGCACCGTCACGTCTTCGACGCGCCCGCATCGCGAGCAGATGAGGTGGTGGTGGTGCCCGGTGAGATCCTCGGTCAACTCGTAGCGCCCGTACTCCTCGTCGGTGAGCACGCGCCGGACCACGCCCGCCTGTTCGAGAACCGCGAGGTTCCGGTAGACGGAACTCTGCTTCAAGCCGCGCCGGCCGCGCAGAACTTCAGGGATCGACAGCGGCCCGGCGGTCGAGAGGAGCTGTACGAGCTGGCGGCGTTGATCGGTGTACCGCTGTCCTTCTTGCCGAAGTCGCAGGTCCGCCGTCTCGTGAACGGTCTCGACCATCAGTGCGCCTCGATCTCGAACACCTTGAGAGCCCCGCCCTTGACCGAAGCCACCGCAGCGAAGAAGACGGCAGCGACCAGCACGATCGCGCCTCCCGGCGCGATACGGAACATCCGGCCGAACGCGAGGCCGAGGACGGAGGACAGCGCTCCGATCGCGACGGCGAGACGAAGGGTGCTCCGGAACGAGCGCGCGAGCAGTTGCGCCGATGCCACGGGGAGCACGGTCATCGCCGCGACCAACAGGATCCCCACCACCCGCATCCCCGCCACGATGACGGCCGCGGTGAGGCCCGCGAGGACCATGCTCAAGCCCTCGACCGGGAGACCCGCGACCCGGGACCAGTCCTCGTCGGTCACGACGGCGAACAGCACCCGGCGAAGCACGCCCGCTCCGATCACGATGAGCACACCGAGCACCAAGAGCGTCACGAGCCCCGCGTGCGTCACCGTGAACGGATCACCGAAGAGATAGGGAAGCGTCTCGAAGTCCAGGTTCCCGGCACGGCTCGCGAACACGACGCCGAGAGCGATGCCCGTATAGAAGAACAACGCCAGCGCCAGGTCGCCGGACGCCTTGCGTCGCATCCGCAGGAACTCGACGCCGACGGCCCCCACCACCGCGAAGGCGAGCGCGGTCCACACGGGCCACACCCCGAGCAGCAACCCGGCGCCCACGCCCGCGAACGCGACGTGCCCGACGCCGTCGCCGATCAGCGAGAGCCGCTTCTGTACCAGGAACGTCCCGATCATCGGGGCGAAGATGCCGACCGCGAGACATGCCACGAACGCGGTCTGCATCGCGTCGGTGTCGAACGGGTACGGTAGCGGCAGAGCGGCGATCATCGGAGCCCTTCAAGCCAGAGGGGGAGATCTTCGGCATGCACCCCGAGCGACACGCCCTCAGCGGCGAGCTCCGCGGGCGGTCCGTCGAACAGGACGTGACCCTTCAAGACGATGACCCGATCGAGATCGTGCGCGACAGCTGACAGCTCGTGCGAGACGAGCAACACACCGGCGCCGTGGTCGTCGATCAGGTGCACGAGGGAATCACGGAAGCGGCGTTGGGACTCCGCGTCCACGCCCGCGATCGGCTCGTCCAACACCAGAAGCTGGGGTTCGCTCGCCAGCGCACGGGCGATGAACGCGCGCTGTTGCTGGCCCCCCGAGAGCTCGTTCAGCGGCCGTTCGGACTCGGTGTCGAGGCCGACGGATTCCAAGGCGTGCTGGACCGCGCGGCGATCCGCGTCCCCCATCCGCCGCCACCACCGACCCCGCTCGAGGCGGCCTGCCGCTACGATCTCGGCCACCGTCGCAGGCACCTCGGACGCGAGCGAGGGGCGCTGGGGAACGTATCCCAGCTGGGAACGATCCCGCAGGTCATGGGGCGGTGTGCCGAGCAGAGACACGGAGCCCGACCGGGGTGCCAGGACCCCGAGCAGGACCCGCAGCAGCGTCGACTTCCCCGACCCGTTGGGCCCGACCAGCGCGACGAACTCTCCTGGGCCGATCGAGAGGCTGACGTCCTCGAGCACATCAGATCGCCCGTATCCGAACGTGACGTGCCGTGCTTCGAGCAGCGTCGGAAGCGAGATATCGCGAGGGGCGATCGCCTCCATCGCTACGCTCGGTCGCCGTTCTCAGACCCGAGAATGATTCTCATAACTGACAGACCGTACGCGGAGAGGAGCTCGCCGTCAATCCTCAGCCGGGAAGTCGGACGCGGCCCGCGGGCGTCTCCTCCACGAGGCCGTCACCGCGGAGCGCCTCCACCGCCGCACGAACCCGCGCGAAGTCCGATCCCACCCGGTCCGCCAGGGTGCCGGTCGAGATGGGCCTCGTCCGGATCGTGAGTTCCCGGAGGATCGCGCCGCGGAGCTGGCGTACGGAGCCCTCGAACGGCGGTTGCCTGCGTCCGGATCGCGGACCGGTCGTGCCCGACGAGCGGAAGCGACAGACGCGCGCGAGGGGACAACCGCCGCAGCGCGGAACCGGACGGCAGAGTTGCCGCCCAAGGTCCATCACGGCCTGGTTCCAGTCGCCGGGGGCATCGGTCGCCAACCATCGTTGCGCGGCGTCGGTGATCGTCGCGTCCGGGACCCCGTGCGCGTCGCGGCCGAGGGCGACCCGCGCCATCACCTTGCGCACGTTGGTGTCGACGGCGGCGATCGGTGTGCCGAACGCGATCGACGAGACCGCGGCGGCCGTGTACGGACCGATCCCGGGGAACGAGCGAAGCACGGCCACGTCGCTGGGGACGATCCCGTCGTGGTCGTCGACGATCGCGCGGGCCGTCGCGCGGAGCGCGACCGCCCGGCGGTTGTATCCGAGGCCGACCCAGACGCGGACCACATCCGAAACCGAGGCATCAGCCAGCGACCGCACATCGGGGAACCGCGTCAGGAAACGCGGGAACGCGTCGGCGACGCGCGACGCCTGGGTCTGCTGAAGCATGACCTCCGAGACCAGCACCGCATAAGGATCGTGTTCCGTTCGACGCCAGGGATAGTCGGGGCCGTTCGCACGGAACCACGCCAGCAAGGCCTCCCGGGGAAGGGCCGCCACCGACACGGTCGAGCGACCTAGAAGCCGGCCTTCGAGTCCTTCGGGGGCATCGCGTCGGCGACCTCTTTGAGCGCGTTGTGGATCTCGCGGAAGACGTCACCGACGTAGGAGGCCGGCTGCGATCCTCCCGCGGTCCCGCGGACCGCCGCGGCGGTCACTTCCACGGCCTTCTCGAACACCATCCAATCGGTCTCTTTCGACATCTCGATCCTCCGGTATCTGGGTATAGGCTTCGCGCCGAAAGGCTACCTGACCCCGCGTGGACACCGGACCGATGGACCGACGGAACGAGACGGGCGCCGCGGCACTGGAGCGGGTCGTCTTCTTCTCCGACGCCGTTTTCGCGATCGCCATGACGCTGCTCGTCCTCGATATCCCACGCCCGGGACGGCAGACGAACGCGGCGGCCTTCCTCTCGGTCCAGAACGGGAAGTTCATCGCGTTCTTCATCAGCTTCTGGGTGATCGCGATGTTCTGGCTCGGCCATCATCGGTTGTTCCGGTACGTCCGCGAGTACGACCACGGGTTGCTGATGGTGAACCTCGTACTCCTGTTCTGCGTCGCCTTCCTTCCGTACCCCAGCGCGATCCTGGCTGACCACGCAGACGAGGTCGGCGCGGCCGTGTTCTACGCAGCCTCCCTCGCGGTGGCGGGCCTCGCCTCGGCGACGCTCACGTGGTACGCGGTGCGATTGCGGGGGTTCACCGGCGTGCTTCCGACGGCGATGGGTCGCTACTACGTGTTCCGGGGACTGGTCGTGTCGGCGGTGTTCTTGATCTCGATCCCGGTCGCGGTCTGGAGCCCCGGGTTCGCCCGGCTGGTGTGGCTGCTCTGCTTCCCGCTCCAATGGGTAGGACGGCGGGTCGCCGAGCGTCGATCCGGCATCCCGGCGGTTCCTTAGTCGAACGCGCGCTCGCCGCTCAACGCCTGCCCGAGGATCAGCGTGTGGATCTCGCTCGTTCCCTCGTAGGTGAGGACCGACTCAAGGTTGTTCGCGTGACGGATCACGGGGTACTCGAGCGTGATACCCGACGCACCGAGGATGGTTCGAGCGGTGCGCGCGATCTCGAGCGCCTCACGGACGTTGTTGAGCTTGCCCATGCTCACGTGCTCGGGGCGCAGCCGTCCCTCGTCCTTCATCCGGCCGAGATGCAACGCCAACAAGGTTCCCTTATTGAGCTCCGTGGCCATGTTGGCGAGCTTCTCCTGCGTGAGCTGGAACCCCGCGATCGGCCGGCCCCATTGGATCCGCGTCTTCGAGTACTCGAGGGCACAGGCGAAGCTCGCCCGCGCGGCGCCCATGGCGCCCCATACGATCCCGAACCGCGCCTCGGAGAGACAGGACAACGGCCCCTTCATCCCGCTCACCTCCGGCAGCACGGCGTCGTCCGGCAACCGGACGTCATCGAATACGAGCTCCGAGGTGACGCTCGCACGCAGCGAGAGCTTCCGGTGGATGTCGCTCGCGGAGAACCCGGGTGTGTCGGTCGGGACGATGAAGCCGCGGATGTCCTCGTCGGTCTGCGCCCAGACGATCGCGACGTCGGCGATCGATCCGTTCGTGATCCACATCTTCGTTCCGTTGAGGACCCAGCCGTCGCCGTCGCGTTTCGCGTTCGTCCGCATGTGATTGGGATCGCTGCCGAAGTCCGCCTCGGTGAGTCCGAAACATCCGATCAGCTCGCCGGTCGCCATCTTGGGCAGCCAGCGCTCCTTCTGCTCCTCGGACCCGAACCGCCAGATCGGGAACATGCAGAGCGACCCCTGGACGCTCACGAAGGATCGGAACCCGGAATCACCCGCCTCCAGCTCGAGGCACGCGAGGCCATACGAAACCGCGTTCGCCCCGAGGCAGCCGTACCCGTCCAGGTGCATCCCGAGGAGCCCGAGCGCGCCGAGCCGGCCGGCGACTTCCTTCGGGAACACCCCTTCTTCGAACCACTCCTCGATCCCCGGCAGGACGTTGTCCGCGACCCACTCGCGGACCAGATCGCGGATCTGCCGCTCCTCATCGGAGAGCAGGTGATCGATATCCAAGAAGTCGAGAGGGTCGGGGGCCACCATGGCCCGGGTAGCCTAGCGCGCTCACTCGGCGTCAAGGGACGTCGCCGACGGGTCGATGGAGGAACGTGGGGGGAGCCACTCGAGGTTCGACCAGGACCGTCGGTCGCCGCATCACGGCGGCCGCGTTGGCGTTGGCGGTCCTGACCGGCGCCGCGTCGGCGGCCGTCGCCCGCACCCCGATCTCGAACGCGCGTCACCGAGCCGATGCGCTCCGACACCAGGTCTCGGACGCGCGCGGGGTGGTCATGCGCATGCAGACGCGGATCGAAACGCTCGCCGGGCAGATCGAGGCGGCGCGGTCGAAACTCGATCGAGCGCAGGCGCGACTCGTGTTCTCGCAGCAGCGCTTGGCCGCGGCACAGAGCGATCTGGACGCGATCCACAACGAGCTGGACGATCGGGCGCGCGCCGCGTTCGAGACGCTGGGGCCGGGCACGTCGGCCGCCTACTTACTGGGCGCCGACTCGTTCGCGGACCTGATGGATCGCAGCGTCATGTTGGACAGGCTTCAGCAGGCAGATGTGACGCTGGCGGCCGAGGTTCAGGCGCGGACCGCCCGCTTCAACACGACCCGGGCGTCACTCGAGCATGCGACGCACGAGCGCGCCGCGCTCCTGGACGAGATCCAGTCGCACGGCGCCGACCTGCTCGCCGCGTTCGCCGCGCAGCAAGCGGCGCTCGCACAGCTCTCGCGGCAACGCGAGACGGCATCACGGCACGTCGGCCGGCTCGAGCGGAAAGCGGCGCGAGAGGCCGGCGCCCTGCCGTTCGGCGATTGGGCCTTCCGGCTGCTCCAGCAGCTCGGTGCCCCGTCGTGCCGCGACAACCTCGTCGTCGTGGTCGCGTGGCAGGCGAACGAGTTCACGCAGGCTCGTTGGAACCCCTTGGCCACCACGCATCGGATGGTCGGGTCCACCGACTTCAACAGCGTCGGCGTGCAGAACTACCGCTCGCTGACACAGGGGCTCAGGGCATCCGTCGAGACGCTCACCGGTGGCGCGACCTCGTACGGATATGGAGCGATCCTGGACAGGCTGCGGTCGTGTGCGCCCGCCTCGGCGACCGCGGACGCGATCCGCGCGTCGTCCTGGTGCAGCGGATGCTCGAGTGGCGGCTACGTGACGGAACTCATCGCTATCGTCGAGCAGTACTTCGACCGGTACGCCGGTTCCCACGCCTGATCGCCGGGCGGCTCGCGCCGAGGACATCGCCGCCCTAGTCTTCTTCCATGGCGAAGTGCGCCGCGTGCGGGAACCAGAACCCTGAGGGGTTCGCGTTCTGCGGGCATTGCTCGTCGCCGCTGGATCCGGAGGGCAGCACCGAGGTGCGGAAGACCGTCACGATCTTGTTCTCCGACGTGGCCGGCTCGACGTCCATGGGCGAGGAGCTCGACCCGGAAACGCTCCGACGGGTCATGGGCCGCTACTTCGATCGGATGCGCGAGGTCATCGAGCGACACGGCGGCACCGTCGAGAAGTTCATCGGCGACGCGATCATGGCGATCTTCGGTGTGCCGGTGGTCCACGAGGACGATGCGCTCCGCGCCGTGCGCGCAGCGGAGGAGATGCGAAGAGAACTGCGAGAGCTCAACAAGGAACTCCAACGGGACTTCGGGGTCGCGATCGAGAGCCGAACTGCGGTCAACACCGGCGAGGTCGTCACGGGCACAGGGACCGACACGCTCGCCACCGGCGATGCCGTCAACGTCGCCGCGAGGCTGGAACAGCACGCTCCGATCGGCGAGATCTTGCTCGGTGAGACGACCTTCAGCCTCGTGCGCGAGGCGGTCGTCGCAGAATCGGCAGCAGCGGTCGTAGCGAAGGGGAAGCGCGAGCCGGTGCCGGCGTATCGGCTCCTGGAAGTGTCCGGGACCGAGGGGTTCTCGCGCAGGTTCGACACGCCGATGGTCGGCCGTGAGCAGGAACTCAGGGCGATCGGCGAAGCGTTCGGACGTGCGCAGCACGACCGGACCTGCCTGCTCTTCACCGTCGTCGGTGCTCCGGGGGCAGGGAAATCACGGCTGGTTGAGGAGTTCATCGGAGGGGTGGAAGGCGTGACGACGCTCCGGGGGCGATGCCTCCCCTACGGAGAGGGGATCACGTACTGGCCGATCATCGAGGCCCTGACGACCACGCTCTCGCTTTCCGGGGCCGAGAGCGAGAGCGTGGTGCATGACCGGCTGCTCGGATTCATGGGATCTGTGCCCGATGCCGAGCTGATCGCCGAGCGCATCGAACAGATCCTCGGGGTCGCGGGGGCCCGGGCGGTCACCGAGGAGACGCATTGGGCCGTGCGGAAGCTGCTCGAGGCCGCGGCGCGGAGCTCGCCTCTCGTCTTCGACCTCGACGACCTCCACTGGGCCGAGCCGTCGATGCTCGATCTCGTCGAACACATCGCCGATTGGTCCCGGGACGCGCCGATCCTGCTGCTCTGCAGCGCGCGGCATGATCTTCTCGACCTCCGTCCGACTTGGGGTGGCGGCAAGCTCAACGCGACCACGATCCAGCTCGAGCCGCTGACCGACACGGAGACACGAGCTATCGCCCGGAACCTAGCTGGAGACCGACTCCTGCCGGAAGCCGCGACCCGCGTCGCCGAAGCCGCCGAGGGGAACCCGCTCTTCGCTGAGCAGTTCGTCGGGATGCTGCTCGATGGGGGACACGAGCTCCTCGGTGTGATGGAGGTTCCTCCGACGATCGCGGCCCTCCTGGACGCGAGGCTGGAGCGTCTGCCGGCCGATGAGCGGATGGTCCTGGAACGCGCCGCCGTCGAAGGGAAGCTCTTCCATCGGGGCGGATTGCGTTCGCTCTTCAGCGAGGAGGATCGAGGGCGGGTGGATGCGGGCGTGTCGGCACTGATCCGACGCGATCTCGTCCGCCCCGCCGAACCGCTCTTCGACGGCGAGGACGCGTTCCGGTTCCGACATCTGCTGATCCGCGATGCCGCCTATCGGCGTCTCCCGAAGGAAGAGCGGGCAGAACTCCACGAACGGTTCAGCGCTTGGATCACGGAGCGCGCCGGCGACCGCAGCTCGGAGCTCGACGAGATCGTGGGGTACCACCTCGAACAGGCGTGCACGTTGCGCGACGAACTTGGGTATAGCGATGATCGGACGAAGGCGCTCGGAGCGCGCGCGGCTGCGCTGTTGATCGCAGCCGGCGATCGTTCGGCGGACCGCGGCGACCATCCCTCAGCCGGTTCGCTCTGGCGGCGAGGAGCGGAGCTTCTTCCCATAGACGATCCAGAGGGACCCGCATCGATCGCCGCCGCCGCGTGGGCCTCGGTTGATCCGGGGGCCGCGGACATGCTCGCGCGATGGATCGAGCGTCTCGAACGTTCAGGACAGACCCCTGCGGCGGAGGGACTCCACGTCGTTCTCGCCACGGTCCTCGCGAACACCGCGCCGACGACGAACCCCACCGAGCGTGCACCAGCGCTGCTCGAGGAGACAGGACGCTCCATCGAAGCGTCGGGGCAGCGCCGGCTACTCGGTTGGGCACGCTTCCACGCTGCCGTCGCGCTCCATTGGATGGGCCGGATCGCCTCCGCCGTCACGCTCTTCGAGATGGTCCTGGAAGATGGATCGATCGCTCGGGATCGCTTCCTCAAACAGGAGGCCCGCAAATGGGCGGTGGTGGGAATGCTCTGGGGGAGCGCCACGGTCGTGGAGTGCCTCGCAACGCTCGGTGGGAACGAGGACATCTGGGCCACCGAGGAGTTGGCCGTGGCGCTCGCCATGCAGAACGATGTGGAGGGATCACGGGCGGCCTCCCGACGTGGAGCCGCCCGCCGAGCCGAGCTCGGACTCGGTGGATCGGCTCGCGATGGGGCGATCGAGCTCATCCTCGGACGACCCGACTTGGCGGAGCCGCTCTTTCGGGCCGCGCTCGAAAGCAACGAGCGAGCAGGCCGCCCTGGGAACGCGGCGACGACCGCGGGCTACCTAGGATGCGCACTTGTGGAGCTCGGGCGCGGCGTGGAGGCGTTGCCGCTCTTGGAGCGCTACGAGAGCGTGACCGGGGAGGAGGACTACGAAGCGATCACGCTCCAACGCTCTGCGAAGGCCCGCATCCTTGCCGGTCTCGGCAGACTGGGCGAGGCGATGAGCGCCGCAGACGAGGCCGTGGCCGCGGTCGCGGGAACGGACGACTTGGTTCGTCACGCCGATGCATTGCTGGCGCGCGCGAGAGTCTTGGTCGCAGCGGGTCGGTCTGAGGAAGCAACGACACCGGCACGCGACGCGCTTGCGCTGCTTCAACGCAAGGGGGACTTGGCCGACGCCGCGAAAGCGCAGGCGTTCCTCGAAGGGCTCTGACGGCAGTCGGTCGATTTCCCTTCGTGTCGTTCGTCGCTAGGGTGGACGCGACCGACGGGGCTGCGACGATACGGAGGAGGCTGCATGCGCTACATCTTGCTGATCTACTCGGACGAGGCAGCGTGGGGCTCGATGCCAGAGGCCGAGCAACACGCCCAGTATCAGGAGTATGAGAAGTACTCGAGCTGGCTCAGCGAGAAGGGCTGGATGCGCGCCGGCGACCAGCTCGCCGGGACCGACCAGGCGACCACGGTTCGCGAAGCCGATGGCAAGTTCCTCACGACCGACGGCCCCTTCGCCGAGACGAAGGAGCAGCTCGGTGGCTACTACATCATCGAGTGCGCGAACCTCGACGAAGCGATCGAGGCAGCTGGGAGGCTGCCCGCGGCCAAGCACGGGTCGGTCGAGGTCAGGCCGCTCATCGAGATGTGAGCGAGGCGTCCGAGGTCGTCGACCGCCTGTTCCGGCGTGAATCGCGGCGGGCGGTGGCGACACTCATCCGTGTGCTCGGCGACTTCGACCTGGCCGAGGAGGCGGTGCAGGAGGCGTTCGCGATCGCGTTGGAACGGTGGCCCGAGGTCGGTATCCCGGAGAACCCGGGGGCCTGGATCACCACCACGGCACGGAACCGCGCGATCGACCGTCTGCGCCGCGAACAGCAACGGCAGGGCAAGACCGAAGCTGCCCAACGGATCCGCGACCTCGAATCGCTCGGAGAAGACATGCAGGAGATCCCCGACGACCGACTGCGGCTGATCTTCACGTGCTGCCACCCGGCGCTCCCACTGGATTCCCGGGTGGCGCTCACGCTCCGGACCGTCGGGGGCCTGTCGACCCGCGAGATCGCGCGGGCGTTCATCGCCACGGAGACCACGATCCAACAGCGTTTGGTCCGCGCGAAGAAGAAGATCCGGGACGCGGTCATCCCGTATCGCGTGCCACCCCGCGAGCTGCTCCCCGAACGATTCGACGGTGTGCTCGCCGTTCTCTACCTGATCTTCAACGAGGGCTACGCGGCCACGGAAGGGCCACTGGTGCGCATCGAGCTCTGCGACGAAGCGATCTGGATGGCCCGGATCCTGACGCATCTGATGCCGGACGAGCCCGAGGCGCTCGGCCTGCTCGCGCTGATGCTCCTGCAGCACTCACGTCGCGATGCTCGCACCGACCCCGAAGTCGGGTTGGTGCTGCTCGAGGATCAGGATCGGTCCGCATGGGACCACGACATGATCGACGACGGGATGCGGACGCTCGACGAGGCGATGGCGATCGGGCGGCCGGGTCCCTATCAGGTGCAGGCGGCCATCGCGGCGCTGCACGCGCAAGCCCCACGCCCGGAAGACACGGATTGGCCGCAGATCGCGGCGCTCTACGGAGCGCTCGCTGACCGCACACCGTCCGCGGTGGTGGAACTCAACCGGGCGGTCGCCGTGGCGATGGCCGACGGGCCGAACGCGGGGCTCGCCCTGGTCGACAGGCTCACGGACGAGCTCAACGGCTACCACCTGTACCACGCGGCTCGGGCCGACCTGCTGCGCCGACTGGATCGACCGGATGAGGCGGCCGACTCGTACCGCCGGGCGCTCGAGCTCACCACGAACGCCCACGAGCGAGCGTTCCTGGAGCGGCGTCTCCGCGAAGTCTGACCGCTGCTCTAGAGTTGCCGCGCGATGCTCTTCCCCACGACCGATTTCGCGATCTTCTTCTGCCTGGTCTTCCTGGGCCACTGGCTCCTGAACCCGCGCCCCGTGCCCTGGAAGCTCTTCATGATCGGCGCGAGCTACGTGTTCTATGCGTGGTGGAACGTGCACTTCATCTGGCTGCTCGCCGGCGTGAGCGCGATCGCGCAGCTGGGAGGCCTGGCCGTCGCTCGACAGGAGGACGACGGGCGACGCCGAACCGTGATGGGCGTCGCCGTCGTCGCGGTGATGTTGCCCCTCGCGGTGTTCAAGTACTACGGCTTCTTCGCGATCAACGTGACGAACGGCCTTTCGCACCTCGGGCTCCACGTCGGCCCGCCGCTCGTCCAGCTGATCCTGCCCATCGGCGTTTCGTTCTTCACGTTCATGGCGGTCGCCTACGTCGTGGACATCCAGCGGCGGAAGATCGAGCCCGCGAGCTGGATCGACACGTTCCTCTACCTCTCGTTCTTCCCGCACCTCGTGGCTGGCCCGATCGTTCGGCCGAACGAGCTGATCCCTCAGCTCGACATCCGACGCGACCCGCGACACGTCGACGTCGCCGGTGCGGCCTGGCTGATCTTCGGCGGGCTCTTCAAGAAGATCGTCATCTCGAGCTTCCTGGCGTCGGCGATCGTGGATCCGGTCTTCGGCGATCCGATGCGCCACAGTGCCCTCGAGGTGCTGTTCGCGATCTACGGATACGCGATCGTGATCTACGCGGACTTCAGCGGCTACACGGACATCGCGATCGGTATCGCGAAGCTCCTCGGGTTCCAGTTCCCGCAGAACTTCAACCGCCCGTACAGCGCCCGGTCGTTGCAGGACTTCTGGCGACGCTGGCACATGACGCTCTCGCGATGGCTACGCGACTACTTGTACATCCCCCTCGGCGGTTCGCGCAAAGGTGAACGGCGGACCTACATCAACATCATGATCACGATGGTCCTCGGCGGACTCTGGCACGGGGCCGCGTGGACGTTCGTGTTCTGGGGCGCGTACCACGGCGTGGGCCAGGTCTTGGGCGCGTATCGGAGGAACCGGCGGGCGAAGCTCGGTCTGGCCGAGCCGGTGGAGAGTCGCGGGTTGATCTGGGGTCAGACGATCCTCACGTTCAACCTGGTCTGCGTCGGTTGGGTCTTCTTCCGATCGGACTCGCTGGCGACGGCGTTCTCCATGCTGGGAAGGCTCGTGACCGGCTGGACAGGACACTCGGGCCTGGTCACGCCGCTCGTGGTGGGGACGATCGCCGTGATGCTCGCGCTGCAGTTCGCGCCCCATGGAACCGCCGAGCGGATCATGGATCGCGTTGCCGATCTTCGGCCCATCGCCATGGGCGCCCTGTTCGCGTTCGTGTTGTTCGTGATCGTGACGCTCGGCCCACAAGGTGTTGCCCCGTTCATCTACTTCCAATTCTGAGCCATGACTAGACCGCTTCCGCCCGGTGATCGGCCCGCCCCCGCGAAGGGGCCGGAACGACCTGCGCGCGCCGGGCGGAAGACGATGCCCGCGGGACGGGTCTTCGTCGTGATGCTCGTGTGTCTGCTGCTGTGGGCGTTCCTGTTCGCGCCGAGCTTGCAGCGAGCGGCGAAGGCGTCGCCCGACGGAGCACGGCGAACCGTGGCCCTCGCGGTCCTCGCGCCGTTCGCGGCGATCAGCAACGCGTTACAGATCACCAAGGTCACCGACGGCATCGAGCGCGCGCTGGGACGCGATCCGAACCAAGCGCCCGGAGGAGAGATCGTCGTGCCACCCGAGCCGCTCCCCTCCGTCGGTCCCGGCGACGGCGGGGATGTCGACACGACCGGCCCGATCCGCAAGCCGACGAGCCAGGACAAACTGCGCGTGGTGGTGGTCGGGGATTCCCTCGCTTCGGGTCTGGGCACCTACCTCGAACGGGTGCTCAAACCCTCTTTGGTCCGGGTATCGCGCCAGGGTCGGATCTCGACGGGGCTCGCCCGCCCCGACTACTTCAACTGGCCCGCTGCGATGCGCGAGATCGCGGACCGGTTCCGACCCGACCTGGTGATCGTGATGCTGGGTGAGAACGACAACCAGGCGCTCCGCACTCCCGGTGGCGACATGGCCACCGACATCGGCACGTTCGATTGGCCTCAGGCCTACGAGGAGCGGGTGGCCGACTTCATGCGGATCGCGACATCGAAAGGGGCACGCGTGGTCTGGGTCGGCCTCCCGGTGGTCCGAGACACCGGGCGACGCGAGCTGGTGCGTAAGCAGAACGACCTCTTCGAACAGGCCACGCACGAGGTCAAAGACGTCGCGTTCCTGGACACGTGGAAGCTCTACTCGACGCCCGACGGCGGCTACACGGCGTACATCAGCGTGAACGGCAACGTCGTGCAGATCCGTGAGGCCGACGGGATCCACTTCAACGGAACCGGGTACGAACTGTTAGCGCGCGCCGCGGTGCAACTGGCGATCGACAAGTTCAAGCTGGCCCCGAAGGTCGTCGCGGGCTGAAGAGGGAACGATGATGGACGTGCCCGGGTTCATCGAGCAGCTCCGCGTCGACGGGGAGCGGCTCGGCTCTTTGGCAGGCACGACCGATCCCGCGGCCGACGTTCCGACCTGTCCAGGCTGGACGCTGGCCGATCTCCTCCATCACCTCGGCGGCGTCCACCGCTGGGCGACCGGATTCGTCCGCGGCGCCGGTCGGCAACCCGAGGACGGAGACCTCGAGGCGTTCGTGGGCGGATGGCCGCCGGACGAACGCCTGGAGACATGGTTCCGTGAAGGACACGGCGCCCTCGTCGAGGCCTTGGCATCGGCGCCGGCCGACCTGGAGGCCTGGACGTTCCTGGCTGCACCGAGCCCACTCGCGTTCTGGGCCCGTCGACAGGCCCACGAGACCGCGATCCACCGCATCGACGGCGAGAGCGCGGTGGGCTCCGTGACTGGGGTCCCCGCACCGTTCGCGGTCGACGGGATCGACGAATTGCTGCTCGGGTTCGCATCTCGGCCCCGTGCCGTCGAGGTCGACCGCAGGCGTTCGATGACGGTGCGCGCGACCGATGTCGACCGGGCATGGTCGGTGCGGTTCGACACGACCGGGCTCTCGATCTCGAAAGCGGCCGACGCGCACGCCGACGCATCGGTCCGTGGATCCGCTGCGGCGCTCTATCGAGCCTTGTGGAACCGTGGGATCGAGGATGTCGCGATCGAGGGGGACGAGGACGTTGCCGCGATCTGGGCGGCGACGGTCCGCGTCACGTGGTCGTGACCGACGGCGCACTCACGCGACGGACCTCGTCAGGTAGACCATCACAGCACCGACGGGGATCGGCGAGCCGTCGTCGGCCCGCAGGTTCGTGGACGTGATGAACGGACCGTGCGCGAACCGGTACCCGAGCTTCCGGTAGAGCGCACGAGCCGGCGCGTCGTCCTCGCCCTGGGCGACCATCAGACCGATCCGCGACATCCCGTGATCACGTGCGGCGTCCTCCAAGGCGCGGATCATCGCGGTGGCCACCCCCGCGCGACGAGCTTCCTCGACCACGCCGACGTCACGGATCTCGGCGCACCGCTCTCGCTCAGCGGATGTCGAGTACTCCTCGTACCCGGGGAACAACGCCATCGCCTTGCCCACCACTCGATCGTGGAAGGCCCAGGCCGCCACTTGAACCAGTTCGCCGCGATCCTGGGCGGCCAGGCGTTTCGCGTATTCCGTCGAGTTCCACACCGGGATGCCGGCTTGGAGCGCGGCCACCTCGTCCCGCCGCAGCCGGTGGACGTCGAACCCGGCGGTCACACCTTGATCGGAACGTCGGGCAGGTTCGCGAGCGCGGCTTCCTCGTCCGCCGGATCGAACTCGATCTCGGGCAGCCGGCCGTTCAGGTAGTCGTCGTACGCCTGCATGTCGAAGTGCCCATGCCCGCAGAGGTTGAACAGGATCACGCGCTCCTCCCCGGCCTCGCGAGCCGCGATCGCTTCGTCGATCGCGCCCATGATCGCGTGGGAGGGTTCGGGCGCCGGGATGATCCCTTGCGTCTTGGCGAACCGGACGGCGGCGCCGAAGATCTCGTTCTGCGTGTAGGCCTTGGCCTCCATGTACCCCTCGCGGACGAGGAGCGAGAGCGACGGCGCATCGCCGTGGTAGCGCAGACCGCCAGCGTGCACCGGCGCGGGCACGAAGTCGTGACCCAGGGTGAACATCGGGACGATCGGCGCGATCTGCGCCGTGTCCCCGTAGTCGTACGCGAACCTCCCCTTCGTGAGCGTCGGACAGGCTGCGGGCTCGGTTGCCACGAACCGCATGTCGGGCGTCTCGCCCCTCAGCTTCCCGGCCATGAACGGGTACGAGATCCCCGCGAAGTTCGATCCGCCGCCGACGCATCCGACGATGACATCGGGTTGCTCACCGGCCATCTCCATCTGCTTCTGCGCCTCCAGGCCGATCACCGATTGGTGCAGGAGCACATGCCCGAGGACGCTTCCGAGCGCGTAGTTCGTGTCGTCGTGGGTCGCCGCGTCCTCGACGGCCTCGCTGATCGCGATACCGAGCGATCCGGTGGAGTCTGGGTGGGCGTCCAGGATCGCCCGGCCGGAGTTGGTCTCCTTCGATGGCGACGCCAGGACATCGGCGCCGAACATCTCCATGAAGATCCGTCGGTACGGCTTCTGGTCATACGACGCCCGCACCATGTAGACCGTGCACTCGAGCCCGAAGAAGCTGCAGGCCATCGCCATGGACGATCCCCACTGACCGGCGCCGGTCTCGGTCGCGATCCGGCGGATCCCTGCCTGCTTGTTGTAGTAGGCCTGAGGCACGGCGGTGTTCGGCTTGTGGGACCCGGCGGGCGAGACGCCTTCGTACTTGAAGTAGATGCGGGCCGGCGTCTGCAAGGCCTGCTCCAAGCGCGTGGCGCGGAACAACGGGGTGGGCCTCCAGAGGCGGTAGATGTCGATCACTTCGCCGGGGATATCGATCCACTGGTCGGTGGAGACCTCCTGCATGATCAACGACTCCGGGAACAACGGCAGCAGGTCTGGCGGAGCGATGGGTTGCTTCGTCTGCGGGTTCAGCGGCGGGAGCAGAGCGACCTTCTGGGCCAGATCCGGCATCAGGTTGAACCACGCCGTGGGCACGTCGTCGGGACCAAGATCGAACCTCGTGCGCTGGTCGCTCATGAGGAAGTCCTTTCTCGCTCGGATGCCGGGTGCGCGAGCCTAGCGCGACCGTCGTCGCCCTGGCTAGGTCCGAACACCGGCGAACGAGGGCCCCGCGTGCGAGGATGTTCGAAAGGCGCTGCAACCTCTCGGCCACTCCGCGCGTCACAGGTCGGGGCGTTACTCGCCTCATGGCCACCGCTCGTCAGTCGGGAGGACGCATGTCAGCTCCGCACCGACGCCGCTCCGGCGTCATCGCTCTGTTCGTTTCGATCGCGCTGTTCGCGACCCCGCTCCTCGAGATCGCTCCCGCCCACGCTGTCGGAACCCTCCCGTCCATCCGGCTGTTGAGCGGCTCGCCGAAGGTGACGGTGAAGCGCCAGGCCAACCGGCCCGCCTACCTGGACCTCGGGGTCTACGTGGCCTCGGTCGGAGGCGCGTTCGAGATCTGGGCAAGCCGGCCCGACTACGACACGCCGGTGTCCTTCTGGCAGGTCGTCCGCTCGAACGGCTCGATCACGAAGTATCCGATCGCCATCGCCGCCAATGATCCCTGGATCGGTCTGCCGAAGTTCTTGCACATCACGATCACGGACGATGCGGGAGCGGTCGTGCTCGATCGGTACCGCGGCTTCTGCCCGGGATCAGGAGAGCTCGCGCGTGTGAACGACGACGGACCCGACGTGACCACGTACCCGCAGTTCTGCGGCGGCAACCCGTTCACGTTGGGGCAGGTCTGGGGGATCGACGACGGCTGGGCCTCGAACGCGTTCGGCTACGGCACGAGCGCCAACATCAACGGGCCCGACGGCCATTACACCGCGACGATCGAGATCGCACCCGCGTATCAGACCTTGTTCGGCGTCGCGCCGGCCGATGCTTCGGTGAGCGTCAGCCTCCGCGTGAAGACGAGCAAGCGCACGTACTGCCTTCCGTTCTGCGCCGGTACCACGAGCAGCGGCGGTCTGCGTGGCGCGGGCGGAGCTAGCCGGCAGCAGCTGGTCGCAGCCCCGGCTTCGGTCCCCGTGTTGACGAACCCCGACCCCAGCATCCGGCCCGACCTGGTCGCGCTCCCGGCGTGGGGCATCTCGGTCGACCACCAACGGCACAGCGGGCACGACTACCTCGACTTCGGCGCCACCGTCTGGGACAAAGGACCCTCGCCGATGGTCGTGGAGGGGTTCCGCCGACCGGACGGCGTACCGATCATGGACGGCTGGGAATACTTCTACGCGAACGGGGTTCCGGTCGGGCGAGCGCCCGCCGGCGACCTGATGTGGGATCCCCGTCCCGGCCACCAGCACTGGCACTTCGAGCAGTTCGCGCGGTACTCGTTGCTCGCGGCTGACCAGACGCAGATCGTCCGCAGTGAGAAGACCGGATTCTGTCTGGCGCCGACCGACGCGATCGACCTGACACTGCCAGGCGCCGAGTGGAACCCGTACCAGATCGGCCTGGGGACCGCATGCGGGAGCCGGAGCTCGATCTGGACCCGTGAGGTGCTGCCGACCGGCTGGGGCGACACGTACTTCCAGGGTCTCCCCGGTCAGTCGTTCGACATCACGAACCTGCCGAACGGCACCTACTACATCGCGGTGGACGCCAACCCGGACGGCGCGCTCATCGAGGTCTCGACCGCGAACAACACCGAGGTCCGCCAAGTGATCCTGGGTGGGAAGCCCGGCCACCGCACGGTGAAGGTTCCGCCGTGGCACGGGATCGACACCGAAGGCGGTTCGGGCGGAGGGGGCGGCGGCGGGCCGGTGCCCGTCCCGGTGCCCTAGCCACCTTCCGAAGACACGTGCCACTTGCGCGGCGCGATGAGGGCGTCGGCCTCGGCCGGCCCCCATCCGCCGCGCGGGTAGCGAACGACTTCCCCGGGTTGATCCAGGATCGGCTCCAACAACTCCCATGCGCGCTCCACCCCGTCCTGCCGCAGGAACAGCGTGTGGTCGCCCTCCATCGCTCCGACGAGGAGGTGCTCGTAGGCATCGACCACGGGCGCGGTGAACTCACTGTCGTAGTCGAAGTCCATCGTCACCCGTCCCAACTCGATCCCGGAGCCGGGCTTCTTCGCGTTCACCGCGAGCGTGATCCCTTCGTTCGGCTGGATACGGATCGTCAGGTGGTCACGCGGCGGAAGGTCGATGTCGCTGCCGCGGAACACGTTGAACGGCACCTTGCGGAACTTCAGCGTGATCTCCGTGGACTTCTCGGCAAGTCCCTTGCCCGTTCGCAGGAAGAACGGGACGTCCGCCCAACGCCAGTTGTCGATGTCGATCCGCAGGGCCGCGAACGTCTCGACGTTGGATGAGTCCGAGACTCCCGGCTCCGACCGATACCCCTCGTACTGACCGCGGACGACGTGCGAGGGGTCGCAACCGTGCGCCGATCGCAGCACCTTCACGGTCTCGTCGCGCAGACGATCGGGCTCGAACGATACGGGCGGCTCCATCGCAAGGAACGTCATCATCTGGAACAGGTGCGTGGAGATCAGGTCGCGGATCGCGCCGGTGTGCTCGTAGAACGCGCCCCGACCCTCGATGCCGATCGACTCGGCCGCCGTGATCTGCACGTGGTCCAGGTAGCGGCGGTTCCAGATCGGTTCGAACAACCCGTTCGCGAATCGGAACGCCAAGATGTTCTGGACGGTCTCCTTGCCCAGGTAGTGATCGATGCGGAAGACCTGGGATTCGTCGAACACGGTGTGGATCACGCGGTTCAGCTCGCGCGCGCTGGCCAGATCTCGGCCGAACGGCTTCTCGAAGACGATCTTGGCTCCCTCCTGCAGGCCGGCCTCGCCGATCCGCTCCACGATGTCCGGATAGGCGTCGGGCGGCGTCGCCGAGTAGAAGAAGCGGTTGCCTTCGGTGCCGTGGGTCGCGTCGATCTCTTGGAGGTCCTCCATCACGTGATGCATCGCACCGGCATCGGCGAACTCGCCGGTCACGTAGCGCAGGTGCTTCGCGAAGTCCATCCAGACCTCGCCCTTGGGCGCCCGTCTCCCGAACGTCTTCACCGCCTCATGCGCGTGCTCCCGGAACTCGTCGTCCGTGAACGCCGTTCGTGCGTATCCGACGATCGCGAACCGCTCAGGCAGCATCCCTTCCAGATACAGGTGGAAGAACGCGGGCAGCAGCTTCCGCCGGGTGAGGTCCCCGGACGCGCCGAAGATCACGATGGCTTGGGGCGCCCGCGCGCGCCGCGCCACGCTACGCGCCGCCTTCGGGCTTCACGGCATGACCGCCGAACTCGTTGCGGAGCGCGGCGATGACCTTCGCGCTGAAGGATTCGTCCTGCCGCGACGCGAACCGTGCGAACAACGCGAGCGCCGTGAACGGAGCAGGCACGTTCTCGTCGATCGCCGCCTGGATCGTCCATCGCCCTTCGCCCGAATCGTCCACGTATCCGCGGATCGACGCCAGCTCGGGATCCTTCTCGAGCGCGTCGTGCAGCAGGTCGAGCACCCACGAACGGACCACGCTTCCATTCCGCCAGATCCCGGCGATCTGCTCCAGGTCCAGCTCGAACGACGCCTTCTCCAGGATCTCGAAGCCCTCGCCGTACGCGGCGAGCAGCCCGTACTCGATGCCGTTGTGGACCATCTTCACGAAATGACCGGCGCCGGCCGGGCCCACGTGCGCGTACCCGCCTTCCGGCGCCAGCGCTCGGAACACCGGCTCGGCGATCTCGATCGCTGCGTCATCGCCCCCGACCATCAGGCAGTAGCCGTTCGCGAGGCCCCAGATCCCGCCGCTCGTCCCGCTGTCCAGGAACCGGATCCCGCCCCCCGCGAGCTGCTCGGCGCGACGCTTCGAGTCCTGCCAGTTCGAGTTGCCCCCGTCGATCACGACATCGCCGTCGCCGAGGAGGCCGCCCAGCTCGCGAACGGTCGACTCCGTGATCTCGCCGGCCGGCACCATCAACCAGACGACCTTCGGCGCCGGGAGCTTCCCGCACAGCTCGGCGAGAGACGAGGCTCCGTCAGCCCCGGCGGCGACGGCGCGCTCGACCGCATCGGGCGATGGATCGAACGCCACCACCACGTGGCCATGCTGGATGAGCCGAACGGTCATGTTCCCGCCCATCTTCCCCAGACCGACCATCCCGAGCTTCATGCGTCGTCACCGGCCCCGGTGGCCGTCGTCGCCACTTCCACCCAACCGTCGTCGGTCAGGCGAGCGGGATAGACGGGGACCGGGTCCTGGGCCGGTCCGTCGACCGGCTCCCCGGTCTCCACGTCGAACACGCTCCCGTGGCACGGGCACTCGACCGTCGCCTCCCGATCGTCGAACGACCCTTCGGCGAGCGAGCACCCCGCGTGCGTGCATTCGTCGCCGAACGCGAAGAGCCGATGCTCGACGTGTGTGATCGCGACCCGCCCAGCGGGGATGTCGTAGGTCCTGAGCTCGCCCTCGGGGATCTCGGCGATCCCCGCCAACCGGATGTATTCCACGTCGCTCCTCCACTCGTGGTCCGGGAGGAACACTACCGGCAGGCCGGACTCAACGCGCCTCGCGCACGGCCGACCATCCTCGCTGCAGGAGCGTCACCGCGCCCAGGACGGAGAGCAACACCAGGACCGGGCGCATCGCGCCGGGGATCATCAACCCGACGATCAACGCCAGGAAGCGCTCGAGCCGCTGGAAGAACCCCTCGGTGAGCGTGACGCCGATCGCCTCCGCCTCCGCCCGGACGTGGCTCACGGAGAGGCTGACGACGAGCGTCACCAGCGCAAGAGCAGCCTCGAACGTGTTGCCTTGCGCCGCGAGCGCCCAGAACAGGCAGCCGAACAGGATCGCATCGGAGACGCGATCGAGCACGGAATCCAAGAACGCGCCCGAGCGAGATTCGATCCCGCGTTGGCGTGCGACGGACCCATCGAACACATCGAAGAGGCCCGCGAGGATCAAGAGCGAACCGGCGACCAGCCATTGACCCGTGATGATCAACGCGCCGACGATCACGTTCAGCACGAGCGACAGGAGCGACAGCTGCCAGGGGTAGATCCCGGTCCAGAGCAAGAACGCCAAGATGCCCCGATACGGCCAGGCGAAGATGCGTTGCATCGCCCCGCCGGCCGCGCCCTCGCTCTTGCGCGGCGCGGGCATGTCCCGGACCCGTGGGCCCTCGTGGTCCGCGCGCGGCTCGCCCGTCTCCACTAGTCCATCTCAGACTAGCTATCCGGCGAAGGGCTCGAACCCCACGACGACGTACCGGAAACTGCCACCGGGTGCTTCGTACACGACCTCCTGCTCCTTCGCCGCACCCATCAGGGCCGAACCGAACGGCGAGGTCGTCGTGACCGTTCGCGCTCCCGGAGCTTTCTCTTCCGCATGCTCGGCCAACAGGTACGTTTCGTCCTCCGTGTCCTCGTCATCGAGCGGACGGACCGTGACGAGCATCCCCGGACCGATGGCGTCCGCCTCCGACGCCGCCTCGACGATCTCCGGATCGCGGAGCAGCTGTTGGAGCTTGCGGATCTTCGACTCCATCAGCCCTTGATCGTTCTTGGCCGTGTCGTACTCGGCGTTCTCGCGGAGATCCCCGTGCTCACGCGCGACCTTGAGCCGCAGCGCGATCACGTCGCGCCCGTTCGTCATGAGCTCGTCGAGCTCCGACTTCAGACGCTCGTACGCGTCGAGCGTGAGGCGCGCGGTTGGTTCCTGTCCTGCCTTGCGCGTCGGGCGGTTCGCCAGTTCTTCCGGGAGCTCCATGGGGCGAGTCTATCTGTCGTCTGGCCGTCGTCTGGGCCGTCGTCCGGCGTCGTCCGTCCCCGAGCCCCTAGAGCTCGCTCAGGTAGATATTCTTGAGCTCGGTGTAGAGCTCGGCGGCATGCATGCCCATCTCACGGCCGATCCCGCTCTGCTTGTAGCCGCCGAACGGCGCCTCGGTGTGCACGCTCGACGACGAGTTCACGCTGATCACACCCGTGCGGATGCCCTTGGCCACGCGGATCGCCCGGCCGATATCGCGGGTCCAGACCGAGCCGGACAGGCCGTACGGAGAATCGTTCGCCTTCCGGATCGCCTCGTCCTCGGTGTCGAACGCCAGGATGCCGGCGACCGGACCGAAGATCTCCTCCTGGGCCACGCGCATGTCGTTGTGGACGTCGGCGAGGACCGCCGGGCGCAGGTAGTACCCGGCCCGGTCGGGGACCTCGCCGCCGGTCACCCGGCGGGCACCCTCGTCGACGCCGATCTGGATGTAGTCGATCGCCGTCTGACGCTGGCCGTGCGAGATCAGCGGTCCCATCTCGGTCGCTTCGTCGAGCGGCTCCCCGACCACGATCGACTCCGCGCGTTCGGCGAAGCGTTCGACGAACTCGTCGTAGATCGGTCGTTCCACGAACGCGCGGGACCGAGCGCAGCAGTCCTGACCGGCGTTGTCGAAGACCGACCAGATCGACTTCTCGACGCACAGATCCAGGTCCGCGTCGGCGAAGATCACGTTCGCGGACTTGCCTCCAAGCTCGAGCGAGACCCGGGTGATATGGCTCGCCGCCTCCTGCATCACGCGGATCCCGACCTCCGTCGACCCCGTGAAGCTGATCTTGTTCACACGAGGATCCGCGATGAGGGCGCCGGCGACCGTCGCGCCGGGACCGGGCAGGACCGAGAGGGCCCCGTCGGGAAGACCGGCCTCCGCCAGGATCTCGGCCATCATCAGCGCGGTGAGCGGCGTCTGCGACGCAGGCTTGACGATCGCGGTGTTGCCGCAGGCGAGCGCCGGGGCGACCTTCCACGACGTGATCGCCGCAGGGAAGTTCCACGGCGTGATCAGCACGCAGACGCCCACCGGTTCGCGGATCGAGACGTCGATGCCAGGAGGGACGATCGGGATCGACTCGCCGAAGATCTTGTTCGCCGCGCCGCCCCAGTATTCGAACGAGTTGGCGACGATGTCGATCTCGCCGCGCGCCGAGGAGATAGGCTTCCCACCGTTCCTCGCCTCGAGCCGAGCGAGATCCTCCAGCCGCTCCCGGATCAGGTACGAGGCCTTCGTCAGGACGCGCCCGCGCTCGCGGGCGCTGGTACGCGGCCAGGGGCCTTCGTCGAACGCCCGGACCGCCACGTCGACCGCCCGTCGAGCGTCCTCGGGACCCGCCTCAGCGACCTCCGCCATCGGTGCGGCCGTCCCCGGTTCGATCACCTCGAACGTCTTGCCTTCGGCAGCGGTGGCGCGCTGGCCTCCGACGAACAACAGCTCCGGCATGGTCCGACTCCTTCAGGTGACGAGGTCGCGATGATAGCGACGGGGCCGGGCACGGCGCCTCCGGTCAGGCGTACCCTTCGTCGCAACACGACACCGGGAGGCACCGATGCGTTTGCAGGGCAAGGTAGCGCTGATCACCGGAGGCGCGAGCGGCATGGGGAAGGTCGCGTCGCAGCTGTTCGCCGCGGAGGGCGCGAAGGTCGTCTTGACCGACGTCGCGGACGAACCCGGCGAGGCTGCCGCTGAGGAGATCAGGGCGGCCGGCGGGGAGGCCGCGTACGTCCATGCGGACGTCTCGAAGGAGGCCGACGCGGAGCGCATGGTCGGTGTGGCCGTCGACACGTTCGGCGGCTTGCACGTCCTCTACAACAACGCGGGGGTGATGCCGAGCGACGACGGCTCGGTCCACACGAACACCGAAGCGGTGTGGGACCTCGTGCTCGGGATCAACGTGAAAGGCGTGGCGTTCGGGTGCAAGTACGGCATCCCCGCCATGATCGACGCGGGCGGCGGCTCGATCATCAATGTCGCGTCGTTCGTCGCGTGGATGGGCGCGGCGACCTCGCAGACCGCCTACACATCGTCCAAAGGAGCGGTCCTGGCGATGACGCGGGAGGTCGCGGTCGAGTACGCGCGTAAGGGCATCCGGTGCAACGCCCTGTGCCCAGGGCCGATCGAGACCCCGTTGCTGATGGCGCTCCTGTCCGACGAGGCGAAGCGACAGCGACGGTACGTCCACATCCCGATGGGACGCTTAGGTCAGGCGGAGGAGCTGGCGAAGGCGGCCCTCTTCCTGGCGAGCGACGATTCCTCGTTCATGACCGGAGCGTCGCTGATCGTCGACGGCGGGATCACCGCGGCCTACGTGACCCCGGAGGACTGACGGTCGTACCCCGCAGCGCCGGAGGGCAGCCGGGCGTACCATCGAGCGGAACGCGCATGCTGCTCGCCACCGGCCATCCGGCGATCCCCACGGGTGAGATCGACTTCACCCCGTTGCTCTACATGGCGATCCTGCTCCTCGCGTTCCGTCGCTCACGCTTCCCGTTCAGGTTCTGGGTCATCCCCGCGGCCTTGTTCCTGGGAGGGCTCATCGATTCGATCGCGGACGGCCTCCGCGTTTCCACACCGACCGTGCTCGCCGTTCTCGGCGTGCTGTGGATATCCGCTCCCCACTTCGGGATGCCCGCTCGCTCGCCCCGCCCCCCGGCCGTTTGACAGACAAACCCCGGTTGTGGCTCGATACGCGTGCTCCGTCGTACGCCGATTCGGGAGGGGGATCGCATGTCCGAACGGAAAGTGGGTTCCGTCACCTACCAAGAGGTAGATGACGAGTACTTCAAGGCACGAGGGCTAAGGCGACACGCAGGCATGTGGTCCCTTTGGGGCCTCGGCGTGGGCGCCGTCATCTCGGGCGAGTACTACGGCTGGAACTTCGGCCTGGGCACCGGCGGGTTCGGTGGCCTCTTCATCGCAGCCGGGCTGATGGCGGTCATGTACTACGGCCTCGTCTTCTCGATCGCTGAGATGTCCCCGGCGCTCCCGCACACGGGCGGCGCCTACTCGTTCGCCCGGTCGGCGATGGGCCCATGGGGTGGGTTCCTCACCGGTTTGGCCGAGAACATGGAGTACGTCATCACGCCGGCGGTGGTCGTCGGCGCGATGGGCCTGCTGATGCAACAGATCGTCGTCGGACTGTTCAACGCCGGCGGGCACTTCGAGGCAGGTCTCGTCGTCGGCGCAACGTGGTGGAACAGCCTCCCCTTCTGGTGGGCCCTGTTCTACATCCTGTTCGTCGGCATCAATATCCTCGGGATCGAGACCACGATGCGGTTCACCGTGACGATCACGGTGCTGTCGATCGCGGTCCTGCTCTTCTTCTTCCTGGCGGCGATCTTCTCCGGCAAGCTCGACTTCTCCCTCTTGACGAACATCTCGAAGGCCGGAACGCCGATCGCGGGTGGAGGGGGTTCGTGGTTGCCCTTCGGGATCAGCGGCATCTTCAAGTCCCTGCCGTTCGCGATCTGGTTCTTCCTCGCGATCGAAGAGGTTCCACTCGCGGCCGAGGAGTCGATGGACCCCCGGCGCGACGTCCCGAGAGGCTCGATCCTGGCACAGCACACGCTGTTGATCGCCGCGATCCTCACGTTGTTCCTCAACACGGCGCTCCCCGGCGGGGCATTCTTGTACAGCACATCGGGGTTCCCGCTCCTGGACGGCTTCAAGGCGATCTTCGGGGCGACCGGGAAGGTCGCCTACCTCTTGGGGTGCCTGTTCATGATCGGGCTCATCGCGAGCTTCTTCACGATCATCTTCGCCTACGGCCGGAACACCTACTCGCTGTCGCGAGCCGGCTACTTCCCGAAGTTCCTCTCGAAGACGCATGGCGAGCGGAAGACGCCGCACGTGGCTCTGATCGCGGGCGCGATCGTCGGGTACGCGGTCGCGATCATCGTCTGGAAGCTGGGAACGACGACCCTCGGGGCAAAGGTCGTGGCGGCGCTACTGAACATGGCCGTGTTCGCGGCCGTGATCTCGTACATCCTCCAGATGACGTCGTTCGTCGTCCTCCGACGCAAGCTCCCGAACATCGAGCGACCGTACCGGAGCAAGTGGGGGGTACCTGGAGCGGTGATCGCCGGAGGGCTCGCCGCGATCTCCCTCATCGCGATCTTCCTGAACTCGGCCTATCGCCCGGGTGTGTACGGCGTGGCCGTCTACTACGTCCTGGGCGTCCTGTACTTCGCGATCGCCGGGCGGCACCGGCTGGTGCTCTCGCCGGAAGAGGAGTTCGCGCTCACCCTGGGCGAGGCCGGGATCCCTCAGGCGGAGGGTTACTCGACGAGCGCAGCGGAGCAGGAGTCGATCCTGGGAGGTGGCTCCGGCGCGACGAAGCCAGCCTCACCATCGGAGCCGCCGCCTGCCGGCTAACCGATCGGTTCCACGTTGAACGCGGGGGCGGTGGGCCACACACCCACCGCCCTTCGCATCTACGGGAGGGAGTGACGACATGACCGTGCAGGGAACGCTCGACGTGAAGCAGCTCGAAGCGCTCACGGATGCCGGGGACGTCGACACCGTCCTCTGCATGTTCACCGACCTGCAAGGTCGGTTCATGGGCAAGCGCGTGGTCCCGCATTTCTTCCTGGAGGAAGTGCTCGGCGAGGAAGGGCTGCACGCCTGCCTCTACCTGTTGGCGATCGACATGGAGATGGAGCCGCTGCCCGGGTACAAGTACGCCAGTTGGGAGACCGGCTACGGCGACTTCCGGATGATCCCGGACCTCTCCACCTTGCGCTGGTGCCCGTGGCTCGAGAAGACGGTGATGGTGATCTGCGACATCGCGGACGAGGAGACCGGTGAGCCGGTCGAGGTAGCGCCGAGGCAGATCCTGAAACGCCAGCTGGATCGCGCGAAGAAGATGGGCTTCACGATCAAGACGGGATCCGAGCTCGAGTTCTACCTGTTCCAGGATTCCTATCGCGAGGCGGCCGAGCGCGGGTACCGGGATCTCCGTCCGAGCTCGCCGTACATCATGGACTACCACATGCTGCAGACGACCCGGGACGAATGGTTGCTCCGACAGATCCGCAACGGGATGCTCGGCGCGGGGATCCCCGTGGAGTTCAGCAAGGGTGAGTTCGGCAGGGGGCAGCACGAGGTCAACATCACGTACTCGGGCGCCCTCTCGAACGCGGATCACCACTCGCTCTACAAGCACGGCGTCAAAGAGATCGCCGAGTTGAACAACGTCGCGGTCACGTTCATGGCGAAGTGGACGATGGCCGAGGCGGGCTCCAGCTGCCACCTGCACTCGAGCGTGTGGGACAAGACCGGGAAGAAGTCCTTGATGTGGGATGACAAGGGCCAGCACCACATGAGCGACACCTACCGTTGGTACCTCGGCGGGCTCATGTCCTGCGCGCGCGAGATGGCGTGGATGTACGCGCCGTTCGTCAATTCCTACAAGCGGTATCAGCTCGGCTCCTGGGCGCCCACGGCGATCGTATGGAGCCGTGACAACAGGACCTGCGGGTTCCGGACCGTCGGTGAACACCAGTCCGCACGCGTCGAATGCCGGATCCCCGGAGGAGATGCGAATCCGTACCTCGCGTTCGCGGCGACGATCGCGGCCGGCCTGTGGGGTATCGAGAACAAGGTCGAGCCCCCGGACATGTTCGTGGGCAATGCGTATGAGGCCAAGCGCGTACCGCGCGTGCCGTATTCGTTGCACGAAGCGATCGAGACGTTCCGCAAGTCGAAAGTGGCGCGCGAGGGATTCGGCGACTTCGTCTTCGAGCACCTCTTGAACACCGCCGTGCAGGAGCAGTCGATCTTCGACAACACGACCGTGACCGACTGGGAGCTGGCCCGGTACTTCGAGCGCGGCTAGCTAGCCGGCCGCGAAGACGGGTTTGAGCGCGAAGTACACGTCGCGATAGCGGCGGTAGGCCTCGTCGTAGATCTCGCGGCGCTCGAGGTCTGGCTGGTGCTCATCCGGCTGGAACGCCACGAAGGCCTCCACGGCTTCCGTGACCGAGGCATGGACCCCAGACCCCACCGCGGCAAGGATCGCGGCGCCGGTCGCCGTCGTCTCCACGCTGATCGGCACCCGGACGGGCAGGCCGGTCACATCAGCCTTGATCTGGCGCCAGAGCGGCCCCTTGGCTCCTCCGCCGACGATCGTGAGACGGCGAACGTCGAGCCCCGCAGCCTTCATCGCTTCGAGGATGTCACGCAGCCCGAACGCGCTCCCCTCCAGGACCGCGCGCGTCATGTGCGCGCGGCTGTGCGCGAGGGTCAATCCGTAGAACGTGCCGCGTGCCGCCCCGTTCCACTCCGGCGCCATCGCCCCCTGCATGCAGGGGAGGAACACCAGCCCTTCGGCTCCAGCCGGAACCGTCGAGGCCTCCTGAGACAGGAAGTCGTACGCATCGCCCAGTCCTTCGGCCTCCGCGGAGCGCTCGATCGGAGCGAACTGATCGCGCCACCAGCGCAGGTTGCCGCCGGAGACGAAGCCGGGGTTCTCCAAGAGCCACACGTCCGGGTCGGCATGCGGATGACACTCGACGAGCATGGTCGGATCCTCCCGAGGCTCGGCGGACGCGGCACAGACGGGCTCGGCCGTGCCCACCACATCGCACACCTCCCCCGGAGCGAAGACGCCGGCACCGAGCGTCGCCGCCATCTCGTCGCCGCACCCGACCACGACGACCGTGCCGGGCGACAGCCCTGTGGCACCGGCGAACGCGGCCGTGATCGCGCCGACCGGCTGCGTCCCCGCTGCGAGTTCGGGGAGCATCTTCTCGTCGATCTCCACGGCCGCGAGCACGTCCTGCGACCAGGCACGCGTGCGAGGATCGAGGAGGGCGAGGGACGACGCGTTCGAGTAGTCGACCGCTGTCACGCCGCTCACCGCGCGTAGCGCGTACGTCCCAGGCGACATCAGGATCGTCGCGTCGGCCCAGATCTCCGGTTCCTCGTCGCGGACCCAGAGCGCCTTGAACACCGCGTGCGATGAGTCCAGGTTCGCGCCGACATGTCGGTAGAACTCGTCGGGCGCCATCCGCGCGGCGAGCGCCGCCGACTGGGCTTCGGCGCGACGATCCATCCAGATCATCGCCGGACGGAGCGCACGGCCATCGGCATCGCAGACGACCATCCCATCGAGCTGCGAACCGAACGACAATCCCTTGATCGCGCTCGGTCCCTCGGACACCTCGCCCACGAGCCGACCCACCGTGTGCTCGATCGCGGCGGTCCAGAACGCGGGATCCTGCTCCGCCCAGGACGGGTGCGGGAACGACAGGTCGTAGGCCTCGTACGCGGATGCGACCAACGTCCCGTCGGCCGCGTAGAGCGCGGCGTTCGTTCCTTGGCTGCCGACGTCGCAACCGATGACGTACGGGCCACCCGTCACGGGAGGATGACCATCTTCAGCCCCGATCCGGATCGGATCGTCTCGAACGCATCGGCGATCTGCTCGAGCGGGAACCTGTGCGTCACCACACCCTCCAGGTCTTCACGGCGACGGTTCAGGTAGTCCATCGTGATCCGGTATTGGCGATGCGTCGCGCCGTACGCGCCGAGGATCGCGAGCTCTTTGTAGTGGAGTTGGTTCATGTCGAGCGGGCTCACAGGATCGTGCTTCGGCAACCCTGCGAAGTACACGACCCGCGCGCGCTTGGCGGCCATCTCGAGCGCGGCCTGCTGCGCCGGCTTCGCCGGCGCAGCGACGCTCACCCGCTCGACCCCCACACCGCCGGTCCGTGACATGACGTCGTCGACGCCGTTGTCATCGCCGGCCACCCATGCGTCATCGATGAACCGCCCGACCACGCTGAGCGCTAGATCCAACCGATCCCGACTGACGTCGGTCATCCAGACACGACTCGCGCCGCGATCGCGCGCCATCACGGCTTGCCAGCAACCGATCGGCCCGGTCCCGAGGATCATCACGGTGTCGCCCAACTGCACGTCGAGCTGTTCGATCCCGTTCAACGCGCACGCGAACGGATCTGCCACCGTCGCGAGGTCAGACGGCAGATCGTCGGGGAGCGGGATCAGGTTCTTCGTGGCGATCGGCGGAACGGCGGCGTACTCGGCGTACGCGCCGGGGAAGGGATCGTAGCCGTACAGGAGATGATGTTCGCACAGGTTCTGGAATCCCTCGGTGCACCACCGACATTCGCCGCAGGTGAGGATGGAACCGAGGAAGACCCGGTCGCCCGATGAGACGCCCGGGGGGAGGTCCGCGTCGGGACCGACCTCCGCGAGCGTCCCCACCGGTTCGTGACCGAGGACCCACGGCGCGGGCGCCCGTGGGTCCCCATTGAAGAAGGTCCGGGCGTCGGTCCCGCATATCCCGCACGCCTCGACCTTCAAGATCGCCCCGCGCGGGTCGAGCTTCGGCTCCTCGGCCTCACGCACCGCAACGGCGTTCACGTCGGTCATGTAGGCCGCCCTCATGACGCGAGCTCCTCCTGGAGCGCGTCGTGAGCCTTCTCGGCGCTCCAACGTTCACGGATCACCCGCGCGAGCGCTCGGGTGATCGCCTCCGGTGAAGCGTGCATGAAGATGTTCCGCCCGACCGAACAGCCGATCGCGCCGGCGGCGACAGCTTGCTCCATCCGCCAGAGGAGCTCCTTGTCCTCCAGCCGGGAACCGCCCGCCAGCACGACGGGGACCCCCGACGTGGCTTCGACGAGCTTGCCGAACGAGTCCGGATCTCCGGGCCAATTCGTCTTGACGATATCGGCACCGAGCTCAGCGCACAGACGGACGTTCCGACGGAGGTACTCGAACCCGTACTGATCCTTCAGCTCCTCGACAGAGGCGTACGTGGTCGGGAACTCGGCCTCCGCGATGAACGGCATCCCCAGGATCTCGCACTCGCGACCCACGTCGGCCAGGATGTCGATCATGCCGGCCTCGGTGTCGCCCCCCAGCGCCGTGAACAAGACGACGGCGTCCGCGCCGACCCGCAACGCCTCTTCCACTTCGCCGATCTGCACGATCTGCGGCCGGGCGCCGTCCGGGCTGGCGGATGCCGACAGGAGCATGGCGAGCGACGTCTCACGCGCGAACGCGGGATGGGCGATCCGGATCATCCCCTTGCTCATCATGATCACGTTCGCCCCGCCGGCCACGGTCTCGGCGGCTCGCGTCGTGATATCCGCGAGCGGCTCCAGGAACGTCGGCGACGTCATGCCGTGATCGAGCGCGCAGATGATCGACACGCCGGCGGGATCGATCACCCGCTTCAACCGTATGGACTTGCCGGTGCTCATGGGCTCCTCCTTCCGGGTCCTCGGCGAACGACGTTGAACTCGAACGCGCTCGCCAAGTGGTATTCGTGGGACAACAGGACGGGGTCGCCGTTCCGGTCGTAGTCGACCTGCCGGAGATACAGGATTAGCTCGCCGGCGGGAACATCGAGGAGCTTGGCCAACGCGCGATCGGCGCGGAGCGGTTCCAGGGCCACGATCCCGTGTTGGACCGCGGCATCGGCGACGTCGTCAAGGAGGTCGTAGACGGAGCTGTCGCCCATCCGGGCGAGTTGCTCAGCAGAGACGATCGCGGCCGACACGACATCGCGCGACACGACCACCGGACGATCGTCGGCGGTGCGAACACGCTCGAGGATCAAGACGGCGTCGCCGGGTTCGAGATCCAACGCCTCCGCATCCTCCACCGAGACGCGGGCGCTCTTGACCTCGCTCGCCGAGGTTCCGGCTCGCATACCGGCGGCACGGATCGCCTCCGTGACACCGAAGTTGACGTCGAGGTTGTTCCGAAGACGCGGGCGGCTCGTGGCATACGTGCCCGCGCCGCGCGTCCGGGTGACGAGTCCGTCTTCTTCCAGGGACCGCAACGCCTCTCGCAGCGTCGCTCGCGAGACGCCGAGTTCGCTCGCCAGTTGCGGTTCCGGGGGGAGCCGGCTGCCGGCCGCGATGACCCCCGAGGCGATGCGGGTGGCCAGCTCGTCGCGGACCGAAAGGGACAGCCGTCGCTTCACGGTCGAAGGCTAGATTGTCAGACAAAAGGCGTCAAATCGCCTCCGGACCGACCCGGCGACGGCCGGAGCTCGACCGTACACTCGACCGCATGAAGCCCCTCCTGTTCGTCCGGAACGACCAGGCGGAGACGTTCGGCGTGGCTCCCGGCGCGTTCGCGTCCGCCGACGCCCCGGTGCGTGTATTCGATGCGATCGGGGGCGACGACGCGCCGAGCCTCGATGAGGTCGGCGGCGTCGTCATGTTCGGCAGCTCGTACAACGTGGACGAGACCGATACATATCCATTCCTGAAGACCATCCGCGATCTCACGCACGAGGCGCTCGAGCGCGGCATCCCCTACCTGGGCGTGTGCCTCGGGGCGCAGGTCCTCAGCCGGACGCTCGACAAGCCGGTGTCGAGGGCCCCGATCGCGGAGGTCGGGTTCGAGCCGATCCATCCCACCGCGACCGCCGCCGAGGACCGGCTGCTCGCACACTTCTCCGACGGCGACATGGTCTTCCAATGGCACCAGGACACGTTCGAGGTCCCGGACGGCGCGGAGGTGCTCGCGACGGGCGACGTCGTGCCCGCGCAGGCCTACCGGGTCGGCGACCGCGCCTGGGGAACACAGTTCCATTTCGAGGTGGACGCGACCGAGATCGAGCTCTGGCTCAACGACTACGGCGAGGGTTTGGAAGCGGCCTGGGGCAAGTCCCCTGACGCGGTCCGGGACGAAGTCGTCCGCCACTTGACCGCCCATGAAGAACGGGGGCGCGAGCTCTTCCGCCGGTTCGCCGACGTCGCTCGGGAGCACGGCGGATGAACCGCTATCGGCCGCTGATCGCGGTGGCCGGCTACCACCTCGCACCCGGCCGCGTGACGCGCTGGCCTGACGGCGGCTACGGCGTCCCCGGTCCCTACATCGAGGCCCTGCGACGTGCCGGCGCGCGGACGTTGATCGTGAGCCCGGGAGAGCTGAACGAACCGGAGGAGATCCTCGAGCCGTTCGACGGATTGGTCCTGGTGGGCGGCGGCGACATCGATCCCGTTCGGTACGGCGCCCGAGCGGACACCCGCCACAACTACGGCGTGGAAGACGATCGCGACGAGCTCGAGATCGGGCTGCTCCTCGCCGCGGACCGCGCGCATGTCCCGACGCTCGCCATCTGTCGCGGGATGCAGGTCATGAACGTGGCCTTCGGCGGCTCGCTCCACCAGCACCTCCCCGCCCTGCCCGGCCTGATCGAACACGGCGTCCCCGTCGAGGATTCGATCTCGACCCACGATGTGAAGGCAGCGCCCGAGAGCCGCCTCCGGGCGACCACCGGCGTCGATGTACTGCGCTGCTCGTCGCACCACCATCAAGGGGTCGACCGCGTGGGCGAGCGGCTCGCCGCGACCGGATGGAGCGAGGACGGGTTGGTCGAGGCGATCGAGCTGCAGGTCGAGGACCCCTACGCGGACACGTGGATGGTGGGCGTGCAGTGGCATCCCGAAGACACCGCGCCCGGCGACCCGGCGCAACAGGCGTTGTTCGACGGGTTGGTGCTGCTCGCTCACTGGCGCGGCACGCGTGCCAAAGCCGGAGGGTCGGAGGGCCGGAGTCGCCCGTACGCGATCGTGGACTACGACCCGGCCTGGCCGGCGATGTTCGAACGAGAAGCGGCATCGCTTCGTGCAGCGCTGGGCGACCTCGCTATGCGGGTCGAGCACGTCGGCTCGACGTCGGTCCCTGGCTTGGCGGCGAAACCGGTCATCGATATCCAGATCTCGGTGGCGTCGATCACCCCACGCGCACCGCTCGTCGAACCGCTACTCGAACTCGGCTACCGGCACGAGATCGACCCGATCGAGATCGGGCACGAGTTCTTCAGCAACAGCGACGAGCCGGATGCGCCACGCAAGGTCCACATCCACGTCTGCGAGGTCGGGAGCGCCTGGGAGCGACGGCATCTCGCGTTCCGGGACTACCTCCGCTCGCACGACGACGCGGTCGCCGAGTACGCCAACTTGAAGCGCCGCCTGGCGGCCGCGCACCCGCGCGATATCCAGTCCTACGTGGACGGCAAGACCGCGTTCGTCACGACGATCGAGACGCGAGCGCTCGCCGACGCATAGCTCGAACTGACTAGCGCCCCCGACCATCGGCTGGGATGATGCCGCCCGTGGGAGGGATCAGGGTCGTCCGTGCGCGGGGAGAAGGGTTCGCGCGCGGGCTGGAGATCGGTAAGGAGGTCGGCGATCTGATCCAGTCGTCGGTCACCTTCTACCATCGCTACCTGGACAGGCGCGGCGTGTCGTCCGAGCAGCTGCAGGACCTGCTCACCCCGTACCTCGTGGCCGCGGAGACCGCGTATCCCGAGACCATGGGCGTCCTCAAAGGCATGTCCATCGGTGCCACGGTCCCGATCATGGAGCTCTTCGCCGTGAACGCGTTCGAAGAGCTGGAGCCGCTCCTCGAATCGCCGGAAGGTGAGCTGATGTTCCTGCAGCGTAAGGAGGGCTACGTCCGGCCGCCTCCCGCGGAACGCTGCTCCAGCCTGACGGTTCGACTCCCCGACACGACCCTGATCTCGCACAACGAACATTGGCTCGCGGGTGATCTGGGGAACGTCGCCGTGGTCGTGGACGTACCGGAGGGCGGTCGTGTCCCGGTCGCCTCGCCCACGATCGTCACCTGCGTCCCGGCCGTCGGCATGAACGCGCACGGCGCCGGACAAGCGATCGGCTCCCTCACCGCCCTCGACGACGGCATCGGCGTGCCACGGGTGCTGGTCTCCCGCAGTTCGCTCGACGCTCGCAACCGAGCGGATGCGGTCGCGCGCGCCGCGATGCCGGGACGAGCCGGTGGGTACGGCCACGTGTATGCGTTCCCCGACGACGCGTTGATCGTCGAGACGACCGGCCGCGAGCACGCGATCTTGGATCATGCCGGTCCGCACACGAACCACTATCAGGACGAAGATCTCGCGCGACTGGCTCCCCCACCCTCGGAAGGGAGCCTCGCACGGCTCGCGCGCCTTCAGGAGCTCCTGGCCGAGCGGAACCCGACGACGCCCGATGACCTCATGGACATCATGCGCGACCACGCCTCGGAACCGCAGTCGATCTGCTTGCACCCCGATCCCGCGGAAGGGGACGAGGCATCGGCGGTGATGTTCTCGATGATCGCGGACGTCGGGGCAAGGCGGATGTGGGTCACCGCCGGCAACCCCTGCGAGTCGGACTTCGCCGAGATCGACCTCCCCGAGCTCGTCCCGTGACCTACGTCGCCGCGACGCGCTTCGGGAGGCCGCTCCACGATGGCGGAACGATCGGCGTCTGCGCCCCGTCGGGACCGGTGTTCAACACGAGCGATGTCCTCCGACCGTTGGAGTGGCTCCAGAGCCAGGGCTACCGGGTGAAGCTGACGGAGGGCGTCTGGGATAAAGACGACTACGTCGCCGGAACGCCCGAACGGCGGGCAGCCGACGTCACGGCGCTGTTCGTCGACCCCGAGGTCGACGCGATCATGTGCCTGTGGGGAGGCACGGGGGCGGCAGAGGTCCTGCCACACCTGGACTACGAGGCGATCGCTGCGCATCCCACGTCGTTCATCGGGTTCTCCGACATCACGGCGTTGCACGTGGCGATCCGCCAGGAGACCGGGCTCGCCACGTTCCACGGTGCCGGGTTCGGCTCGATGGGCGCGACCGAACGGACCGACTTCACGTGGGACTCCTCGCTCGCGATGCTGAAGGGCGCCTCGGGCGAGGTCCCGCGCGACCCGGACGATCCATACGTCCGAGCCCTCGCCGGCGGGCGCGTCACGGCGCCCATCGTCGGCGGCAACCTGTGGACGATGCAGCACTCGCTCCGCACACCCTGGGAGGTGGAGCTCGGTGGGGCGATCTTCTTCTTCGAGGAGGTCGACGTGCCTCCGTACCAGCTCGACGGCATGCTCTGGCAGCTCCGCGTGGCCGGCAAGCTGGACGGGGTCGTGGGAGTCGTCGTCGGGGAGATGCACCACTGTGACTGGCGGGAGGAGCGCCCCGAGGCGCCTCGGACCAGGAGCTTGGAAGACGTGCTGGAACGGCACCTAGCGCCGTTGGGCGTCCCGGTGCTATACAAGCTGCCTCTCGGACACGGGAAGCACCTGGCGACGATCCCGCTCGGCGTCACCGCGACGCTCGACGCCGATGCGAGGACGTTGTCGATCGACCAACCGGGTGTCGCGGAGGGCGCGTAAGTAAAGGCGAGACGCAAGACGATGACTGGAAGGGGATCTTCATGAGACTCGGACCCATCGGGCGACGCCGTGGAGCGTTCGCGGCGGCCGTGGCCATCTCCATCGCGGTGAGCGGCGTCTTCGCTGCCAGCGCCCTGGCGCAGAGCGCAACGCCTGCCCAAGAGACGGTGTTCACGTACGGAGATACGAGCGAGCCGAGCTCCCTCAACCCGCTGGTCGGCTACCTCGGCACCGACTACACGTTCTGGGCGATGAGCTACAACCTGCCGATCGAGTTCAGCACCAAGGACTTCTCGCCCGACTACGCGCATTCGATCGTGACGAAGGTCGACACCTCGTCGGACAGCATGACGTTCACGTATCACATGCGGTCTGGCCTGGAGTGGTCCGACGGCCAGCCGTTCACCGCGAACGACGTGGCGTGGACGTACAACTACTACATCGACAACAACGTGAGCAACTACGCCTCGGACGTGGACCTCATGGACTCGGTCACCGCGACCGACGACACCACGTTCGTGATCAAGAGCAAGAAGCCCACGTCGTTCTACTCGGGGGACTCCGTCTTCCTGTACGACTACATCCTCCCCGAGCACATCTGGAGCAAGTACGAGAACGACTACAAGGGAGCCAAGCAATTCTCGAACGTTCCGAACGTCGGCTCCGGCCCGTACGTCATCTCGGACTACAAGCCGGGCCAGTCCGTCACGATGGTGAAGAACCCCAACTACTGGGGGAACGCGGTCGGCCTGACGCCCACCTACGACAAGATCATCTACATCCCCTACAGCAGCGAAGATAGCGAGTCCGCGGCGCTGCAGAACGGAGAGATCGACTTCGGGTACTTCGACTCCGCCAACATCCTGAAGAACCTGTCGACGAAGCCAAACATCAGCGCGCGTGGAGCCGCCGTTCCGTCGTTCGAAGAGCTGGCGATCAACACCGGGTCTGCGTCGGAAACGAACCCCGCCGGCGGATTCAAACCGCACGGCACATCGAAGCACTCACTGACCGACCCGGTGGTGCGACGCGCGATCCGGCAAGCGGTCGACAGTCAGACACTGGTCGACAAGGTGCTGCTCGGGTTCGGATTCCCGCAGATCTCGCCGGTTCAACCCACGGCCACGACCGGCGACTGGCAACCGACCGCCGACCAAACGCTGCCGTTCGACATCGCGGCTGCGAACTCGAGCCTCGACGCGGCGGGTTACAAGATGGGCTCCGACGGCGTCCGTGTCGATCCCGTGGACGGGAAGCCGTTGGAGTACGAGTACTACACGCGCAACTCCGACCAGAACACGATCGAGACCGCCCCGTTCATCAAGGACTGGCTCAGCCAGATCGGGATCAAGCTCAATATCCATTCGGTGTCGAACGCCAAGCTCACCACGATCCTCGAGGAGGGGACGTACGACATCTACGACTGGGGTTGGTTCCCGAACCCCGATCCCCAATACATCCTCGGGATCTTCACCTGCGGGCAGCGGCCAGCGGGTCCGGGAAGCTATGGCAACAACGACAGCTACTACTGCAACACGAAATACGATCAGCTGTACGCCGCACAAGCCACCGCGCCGACGTTCGAGAAGCGGCGAGACATCGTCCACCAGATGCAGTCGATCCTGTACGACGAGCAGTCCTACGTCATGCTCTACCACTCAGACGTGCTGCAGGCGTACCGCACCGATCGCGTGGCCGGGTTCTCGCCGCAGCCTGCCGACACCGGAGACATCAAGGGCGACCTGCTGGCGACCTACGGCCCATTCTCGTTCATCAGCATCCACCCGGCGGCGGGATCGACCGGCGAGACCGCGACGAAAGGTGCTTCGTCGACGGTGTGGGTCATCCTCGCTGTCCTGGTCATCGCGATCATCGGCGGGTTCCTGTTCCTCCGGCGTCGACGCGTTGGCGACGAGGACGCGGACTAGCCGGCCCCCGGTTGGGAGGGGAGGCGGGCGGTGAGCACCAGACGGTACGTCCTGGCGAAGGTCTTCCAGGCGTTCCTGACGCTGCTGTTCGTGCTCGCGTTCAACTTCTTCCTCTTCCGGGGGATCGGCGACCCCGTCACCCAGTTGCTACGTGGGCACAACATCACGCCGCAGGCGGTCGCACAGCTGAGGGCGGAGCTTGGCTTGGATCTACCGCTGTTCCAACAGTTCTTCCACTACATCGGCCAAACGCTCCAGGGGCACCTCGGCTATTCGTACTTCTACAACCAGCCGGTCTCCACCGTCATCGCCGCGCGGATCTGGCCCACGATGTTGTTGATCGGCACCTCGACGATCGCGTCCATCGTGTTCGGGCTGTGGCTCGGGATCAAGCAGGGATGGAAGCGGGGCTCACGGTTCGACCAGGGAGCGCTCGGTGTCAGTCTGTTCCTGTATTCGATGCCCGAGTTCTGGTTCGGCCTGCTGATGATCATGGCGTTCTCGACCGGGGTCGGGTTCTTCCCCTCGATCTTCCCGTCAGGTCAGATGATGACACAGGGTGTGGATCAGCACGGGATCGCCCTCTTCACGGATGTGTTGAACCACATGGCGCTGCCGTTCTTCGTCCTGACGGTCAGCTACCTGGCCGAATACTCCCTGATCATGCGCTCCTCGTTGCTCGACACGCTCGGCGAGGACTTCATCACCACCGCTCGGTCGAAGGGTCTGCGTGAGAACGACGTGCTGTACCGGCACGCCGTGCCGAACGCGCTGTTGCCGACGATGACGGTCACGATCCTGTCGCTCGGCTTCATCATCTCCGGCGCCATCACGATCGAGCTCATCTTCTCGTGGCCCGGCCTCGGGCTCCTCACGTACACGGCGATCGCGAACGGCCCGGACTTCCCGGTGCTGCAGGGATTGTTCCTGCTGTTCAGCGTCTCGGTGATCGTGGCGAACCTGGTGGCTGACCTCATGTACTCGTACCTGGACCCGCGGGTGAGGGCCGGATGAGCAAACCGCCGCCGATCGATACGGAGCGAGAGGTCCTGGAGGGAGAGATCGACGACACCGTTGGCCTGGCCCCCAAGAGCCCGCGGGCGATCGGACGAGCGCGTCGCAAGGCCGCCGCCCTCCGCGTCTGGAACCAGTTCCGCAAGAACAAGATGGGGATGGCGGGGTTGATCATCCTGGTGTTCTTCATCCTCGTCGCGATCTTCGCCCCGCTGCTCGCGAGCAAGTGCGACCTGTCGCCGACCTGTCACCCGAACAACCCGCAATACGCCCCGCCCTCGCTCCAGTTCCCGTTCGGCACGGACAACCTCGGCCGCTCGGTGCTCTCGCTCACCATATGGGGAACACGCATCTCCTTGGCGGTCGGCGTGGTCGCGACGATCATCACGGTATTCATCGGCACTACGATCGGCTTGGTCGCCGGGTACTTCGGCGGATGGCGTGAGAGCGCCCTGATGCGCTTCACCGACTGGTTCCTCGTGATCCCGTTCCTTCCGCTGGCGATCGTCCTCGCCACGCTGCTCAAGCCGTCGATCTGGACGATCATCTTGGTGATCGGTGTGACGTCGTGGCCCAGCACGGCGCGTGTGATCCGCGCGCAGGTGCTCTCGCCTCAAAACCCGGACGTACGTCGAACGCTCGCGAGCGCTCGGGTCGAGCGATTGGCACCTGATCTCACGACACATCCTGCCCAACGTCGGGCCGCTGATCTACGCGAACACGGTCCTGATCGTGGCGGTGGCGATCTTGTCCGAGACCACGCTGTCGTTCCTCGGTCTCGGCGATCCGCTCAGCATCTCGTGGGGAACGATCCTGGAGTTCGCGTTCGGGAAGGGGGCGGCGGTCTCCGGGCAGTGGTGGTGGATCGTGCCGCCAGGCATGGCGATCGTGCTGGTCGTGCTGGCGTTCACGATGGTCGGGTACGCGCTCGACGACATCTTGAACCCGAAGCTGAGGGCCCGATGAGTCTGCTGTCGGTCAAGGATCTGTTCGTCACGTACACGACGCAGGCAGGGCCGGTCCCCGCGGTTCGCGGCATCGACATCGAGCTCGAGAGAGGCCAGGTGCTGGGGTTGGCCGGCGAGTCCGGATGCGGCAAGTCCACGATCGCCGCCGCCCTGCTGCGGCTGCTTCCCGCCGGCACCGAGGTGACCGGCGAAGTGACGCTCGAGGGCGAGAACGTATTGGACATGAAGCCAGGACGTCTCCGCGCGATCCGCTGGACCGAAGCCTCGATCGTCTTCCAGGGCGCGATGCACGCACTGAACCCGGTGCGCCGGATCGGCGAGCAGATCATGGAGCCGATCATCATCCACGGCCAGGCGGGCGAACGCGAGGCGCGGGTCCGCGCGGGCGAACTGTTGGAGCAGGTCGGGTTGCCCTCTCGCCGCATGGACGACTACCCGCACGAGCTCTCGGGCGGCCAACGGCAGCGGGTCATGATCGCGATGGCGCTCGCCTGCAACCCGAAGTTCATCATCGCCGACGAGCCGACGACCGCGCTCGACGTGATGGTGCAGGCGCAGGTCCTTCGTCTGTTGAAGGAGCTCCAACGCGACCTGGGGCTCGCGATGATCTTCATCACGCACGACCTGTCGGTGCTGGTCGAGGTCTGCGACACGCTCGCGATCATGTACTCGGGCCGGATCGTGGAGGAAGGTCCGGCCGACGAGGTGTTCCGCACCCCGCCCATCCGTACACGACCGCGCTCTCCGCCGCCTTCCCGGAGATCGGCGACAGTGCGTTCCGGATGAAGCCGTCGGGCTTGCCGGGTGATCCCCCCTTCCCGTCGGAGCGCCCGAGCGGCTGCGCGTTCCACCCACGATGCCCTCAGGTGTTCGACAAGTGCTCCGAGATCGACCCCGTTCTCTACGACGTGTCGCCGGGGCGGCGCGCGGCGTGCCTGTTGGTGGAGGGTGCGCTCGCGGCCGCGGCCGATCCGTCGGGCGGGGAGGTCCGAGCGTGAGTCAGCCGACGCCGGCGGTCGACGACGCTCCTGTCCTGCAGGTGAAGGACCTCCACATCTCCTTCGCCGGACGCGTGGGGTTGGGAGCCGGGCTGACGGGCAAGAAGGCGACGACCGCTCGCGCGGTGGACGGCGTCAGCCTGGAGCTCCGTCGGGGCGAGGTGCTCGCGCTCGCAGGCGAGTCGGGGTGCGGCAAGACGACGACCGCGCGCGCGATCATGGGACTGGAGAAGCCCGGATCGGGGACGATCCTGTACGAGGGCAAACCCATCACGAAGGATCTCCGCGCATACCGGCGCAAGGTCCAGATGGTGTTCCAGGATCCGACCGGTGCCCTGAACCCGCGTCAGACGATCTACGAATCGGTCGCCGAGGCGTTGCGGATCCACCGCGTCCACGGCGACGAACGCGAGCAGGTCTCGCGCGCGCTCTCGCGCGCGGGATTGCGCCCACCCGAACGGTTCTTCCTGAACTATCCGCATGAGTTGAGCGGAGGGCAGCGTCAGCGGGTCGTGATCGCCGGCGCCCTCGTCCTGGATCCGCAGCTCATCGTCGCCGACGAGCCCGTCTCCAACCTGGATGCGTCGGTCCGTGGCGAGATCCTGCGCCTGCTGCTCGACATCCGCGACACGCTGGGTCTGACGATCCTGGTGGTCACGCACGATCTTGGTCTCGCCTGGACGATCGCCGACCGGGTCGCGGTGATGTACCTCGGCCGGATCGTCGAGATCGGGCCGACCGAGGAGGTGCTCCTTCGTCCGAAGCACCCGTACACGCAGGCGCTGCTCGACGTGGTGCCGGAGGCCGGCGGGATCGACCGACCGATCCTCTCGGGCGAGCCGCCCGACCCCACCCGCATCCCGGAAGGTTGTCGGTTCAACCCGCGCTGCCCGCTCGTCGCATCCGGGGAAGCGCTGACGCTCGGCATCGAGACGAAGTGCAAAACCGAGGACCTCGGACTCTTGGAGCTGGGGAACGAACACTTCGCGGCCTGCCATGCCGCGAACCTGGATTCGTCGTCCGCTGCGGCGGCGGCACCGGCCCGCCCCAGCTAGCCCGCGACGCCTTCGTCCGAGGCGGGCGCGTCGTCCGTCTCGTCGGCCCCCTTCAACACGCCGAGGATCGCCTCCATCTCGGAATCGCCGACGGACCCATCGCGCTGGCTCGACTCGTGCCCACGCACCGAGGCGAGGAGCGTGCGGAGGTTGGACTCCGCCATCTCCGCGCGGGCCTCCAGCTCGCGCGACCTTCGCGCCCATCGCGTCGGCTCGCTGCTCGGCCTCGACCCGCGCCTCGCGCGACTCCCTGGCCTCCTCGCGTGCGCTCCGGAGGTTGGCGCGAAGCGTCCCGACCTCTCGACCGAGCTCGACCAAGCGGTCGACCGCCGCTCGACCCAGATCCGAGTACCGGGGACCGCCGTCGCGCCCGAGCCCGCGGCGCCGTCGACGCCCTCGCCTTCCGCGGGCGACGGCCGATCACCTCGCGCTCCGCCGCATCCACCGGTCGAGCGTCGAGGAGCCGGTACGAACCCTCCGCCGGCTCCAGTCTCTTGCGGGCGATCAGGGCGCGGACCGCCCGAGCAGTCGCGAGCGGGTCCGGGAAGGACAGCTCGTGTCCGATCTCCGCCGGCGTGACCCGCAGGACGCCACCGACATCTGTGCGCTCGGCAACCGCGGCCAGGAACGCGTTCGCCCGGTCCAGGCTCTGGGGGTTCATAGCGACAATCATGCCCAATCAACCACTGTCGTGGCTAGTGGGCAGAAAGAGTGACAGATCTTCCCCTCCCGAGTTGACGGCGGGTGCCGATCCGGGGTACAAATGCGCCGGAACCGCTGGAGCCCTCGGGTTTCGGCGGTTCCGCTTTTGTGGGGTCACTCGTGTAGCCTCAGCGCGACCACGATGTCGAAACCACCACCTCCCGCTCCGCTCGCCGGCGTCCGCGTCCTCGACCTCACCCGGATCCTCGCGGGACCGCTCTGCACCATGATGCTGGCCGATCTGGGCGCAGACGTGATCAAGGTCGAGCGCCCTCACGAGGGAGACGACACCCGCCATTGGGGTCCCCCATTCGCCGGTGCCGACGCCGCATACTTCCTGTCGCTCAACCGGAACAAGCGATCCGTCGACGGCGGACCTCGCGTCGCCGGCCGGTGCCGATGCCGTCCGCGGTCTCGCAGCCGGCGCCGACGTCCTCATCGAGAACTTCCGACCGGGTCTGATGTCGGCGTTCGGCCTGACCCTTGAGGGGCTCCGAGCGGCGAACCCGCGACTGGTGACCTGCTCGTTGACCGCGTTCGGCGACGACGCGCCGGAGGCCGCGGTGCGGCCCGGGTACGACATCATCGTTCAGGCGCTCTCGGGCCTGATGAGCGTGACGGGTGAACGCGGTGGCGAGCCGGTGAAAGCCGGTGTCGCCCTGCTTGACGTGATCACCGGACTCGACGCCGCGATCGGGATCTTGGCCGCCCTCCACGAACGCGATCGCACCGGGCGGGGACGGCACGTGAGCGTGGCGCTCTACGACGCGAGCGTCGCCGCCATGGTCAACCAGGCCGCGAACCTGCTCATCGGCGGCGTCGTGCCGGGCCCGATGGGCACGGAACACCCGAACATCGTGCCGTATCAAGCGTTCATGGCGAGCGACCGGCCCTTCATCCTCGCCGCAGGCAACGATCGATTGTTCGCACGGACCTGCGACGTGGTGACACACCCGGAATGGGCTGCCGATCCGCGGTTCACGACGAACGACGCGCGCGTCGAACATCGCGCCGAACTCGTTCCGATGCTCGCGTCGATCTTCGCGACCCAGACCGCCGACGGATGGCTCCGAGCGCTCGAGCAGGCCGCGGTCCCGTGCTCGCCCATCCTTCGGATCGATGAGGTGTTCGCATCTCCTGACGGCGCCGCCCTGGTCGAGGATGTCGCCGACGCGGCCCGCGGGACCCTCCGACTGGTCGCGAACCCGATCCGGTTCGACGGCGTGGCGCCGCCGACACGGACACCGCCTCCGCTCCTGGGTGAACACGACGGGGCCACGTGGCGGGACGAACCGTGACGGAAGCCGCGCGCTGGCGCGATCAGCTCGCCGCCTGGGCGATCCCCGAGGAGATCCTCGCCGCGGCGCCGGAGCCGCCGTGGGGTTTCTCGACCGAACTCTTCCGGCGCCGCGCGGAAGGAGCGGTCCGGGCCGCGCCCACACCGACGACGCGTCGCGCGCTCGAGGCGCTCCCGGAGGGCGGTACGGTCCTCGATGTCGGCGTGGGGGGTGGAGCGATGTCTCTTCCGCTGGCCGAACGCGCCGGCACGATCGTTGGGCTCGACGCACAACCCGACATGGTGGCGCTCTTCCGCACGGGCGCGGCGGCGGTCGGCGTCGACGCACAGATCGTGATCGGCACATGGCCCGACGCGGTCGATCAAGTCGACGTGGTCGACGTCGCGATCGCCGGCCACGTCGCGTACAACGTCCCGGCGCTCGGCCCGTTCGCCGTCGCCCTCGGGACCTCCGCTCGACGGCGCGCGCTGCTCGAGCTCACCGAGCGGCATCCACTTGCGTGGATGAGTGATCTCTGGGCGCACTTCCACGGGCTCGCCCGCCCGGACGGTCCCACCGCGGAGGACGCTCGCGCGGTGTTGGCCGAAATCGGGATCGTCGCGCAACGGGAGGACCGGCTCGTCATCTCCGCGGAGGCGGGAGGCGGCTTCGCTCGGAGAGAGGAGGCGATCCACCTGGTGCGCAAGCGCCTCTGCCTCCCGGCGGATCGCGACGGGGAGATCGCGGAGCGGCTGGGCGATCGCCTCCGCAAGATCGACGAGCTCTGGGACGTCGGTGCGGCGAAGCGCACGATCGTCACCCTGTGGTGGGATCCGGTTCCGATCCCTTGACGCGGTTCAGAACGAAACGCGGCCGAGCTGGAATCCCGTCGACCAGAAGTAGACCCCGCGTCCTTCTTCGTCGAGCGTCCGCCGCACGATCCGTCCGCTCGCCGTGCCGCCATGGACGGGCAACGTGATCCCGACCGGAAGGAGTGGCTCGAACCCACCGTAATCGCGGGCGCCGGAGGGGACGACCCCGGTCTGGGCGAGGTGGAGCGTCAGGTGCGCCGCTCGCAGTCGGCCGGTCACCGCGAGGTCGATCCGTTCAGCTTGCACCTGCGCGATCGGGAAGTCGCATTCGAGCTTCCCCGCCAGGCGCGCAGCTCCCGTTCCTTCCACGTGCCCGTCGTCGGCGATCGTGAACCGCAGGTTGCCACGCCATCGGGTGGTGCATCGCCCACCCACGTACAGCTGGTGATACGTGAAGCTCCGGATGCTCCCAACCCATCGATCAGGCGGCGCGGGTGTGGGCGAGCTCGGCGTTACGGAGACGATCGCCGAGCCCGTCGGACGATCCACGCCGGGCGGGAACGGATCCGAGTGCGCGGCGACGAACGCCCCGACCCCGGCGCACACCAGGAACAGTGCCGCCCACGCGGCCACCTTGAGCCCCTTCGGCATCAGTGGCGGCCGCGACGCTTCACGTAGTCGCGCACGACGAAGTCACCCAAGCGCTCATCATCCATCAGGAACACCCGCCCAGACGTGATGCGGGCTAGGCGTTCCATGAACCCGATGAGGCCCTCGGACTCCTCGAGCATGAAGACGTTCAACGTGACCCCGGCCTTCGACAGCCGTACGGCCTCGGCGAGCGTCAGCTCGATCGTCTTGCGGATCGGCGGCCACGAGAAGAACGCCTCGTCGCCTTCAAGGTGCGCGGTGGGCTCGCCGTCGGTCACCATGATCACCTGTCGGGCGGCGCGTGGATGCTGCGACAAGAGCCGACCGGCCAACAGGAATGCGTGCTGCATGTTCGTGCCGTAGACGCGCTCGAACCCCGGCGCGGTCAGGTCCTCGGGACGCAGCTGCCTCGCGTAGTCGCTGAACCCGATCAGGTAGAGCGTGTCGTGCGGATACCGACCTTCGATCAAGGCATGCAGCGCGAGCGCCATCTTCTTCGCGTGGATGAAGTGTCCTCGGAGCGGCATGCTGAACGAGAGATCCAAGAGCAGGGCGGTAGCCGCCTCGGTGCGCTGCTCGGCCTCGACCAGCTCGAAGTCGTCGGGCGTCAATCGGATCGGCTGCCCCGGTTCGGAGCGCACGACGGCGTTGAACACGGTCCGCTGGACGGCGATCTGGCCGGTGTCCCCGAACCGCCACGGCCGCGTCGCCCCGGTCGGCTCGGCGAGACCGCCTGCATCCCGCGCCTCGTGCGTCCCCTCGCGATCGCGCTTCAGCTCCTCGAACACCTGAACGAGGGCTCGCTCACCGAGCTTCCGAGCGCCGCGCGGTGTGATCTCGAGCCGTCCGTTCTTCCTCGTCATCAGGCCCGCGCGTTCCAGCGCGCGTTCGATCTCCTTCAAGCCGGCGGAGGTCTCGCGCCGCCGGCTCGCCGAGGATCCGCTGCAGGGCCTCCTCATCGATGTCGTCGACGGACGCACCCGGGTAGTCGCCCCGCATCTGCCGGTCCAGCTCTTCGTAGTCGTGCAGTCGCTCCATCGCGTCCACGGTCGCCGACAGGGGCATCGGCTCGTCGCCCTCGCCCATCGTGGGCTGCCCCCACGGCATCTCGGGGTACGCGTCGGCAAGGTTGGCGCCCAGACGATCCACCTCGAACGCCAGGTCCATGTCCTGCATCATCTGCTCGGCGAGCCCCTGAAGCTCGGCACGCTGTCCGGGCGACAGTGACGCCATCAACCGGCTCATCGCGGCCATCCGGCGGGCCATGTTCTCCAGCAGCTCGTCGAGGGTCTTCGGGTCGTCCGGGAACAGATCGCCGTAACGCTCCATGAAGCCGTCGAAGTCGTAGGCCTCGCCTCGGGCTCGCTGTTCGATCATCTGGTTGAGCTCGGCGAGCATGTCGCGGAAGTGCGCGAGCTGCTCCGGCGTGACGCTTCGCATCCCCTGGGCCATCCCACGGAAGTACGCCCCCAACACCTGCTCGCGCACATGCTCGAGCAACTCGTCGAACATCCGCTGTGCATCCGGGTCGACGAAGCGATAGTCGGTCAACTCGCGGAGTTGGCCCGGCGCATCAGGGGGAAGGTCATCCAGGAACGCCTCGCGCATCCTGGCGTCGTCGCCTGCCTCGAACGACAGCGTGCTCCGTTCGCGATCGAGGATCTCCTCGAGCTGTTCGCGGATCTCCTCGAGGGGGCCGCTCAGGTCGAGCGCTTCTTGCTCCTGCTCGCGCATCTGGCGGAGCCTCCGACGGAGGGCATCCGTTCCCGAGAAGCGGCCCTGCATCCCCCGGCGCATCAGCCGACGGAGGGCGCTGTCCGCACCGGTCCCCATCAGGACGTCGTCGGCGAGCTCCTCCAAGACGTCCGCGGCATCGATCGTGGGATCGAACGGTTCCTGGGTGCCGTCCCAGCGCGAGTAGCGGTAGTGCACCCGTTCAGCCTACGCGGGGCCGCACCTATCGTGAGGCGCGACCCCGCGTCTGGCTGCCTTGGGTACGACCTAGACCCAGGGGTCGAAGCCGTACGTGTGACCGATGGCCGCGACCGCGGGCCGACGGCGCGCGAACTCGAGCGCCACCAGGCCGAGCGTCGCGAAGAGCATGAGCCACGGGAGGAGCTGGTTCGCGGTGAACCCGGTGAACGCCGTGCTTCCGCCGGAAGCCGATGTCCCACCGGTGCCGCCCGAGCCGCCGCCTGAGCCGCCGTTGCCGCCGCCGCCGGAGTTGTTCGTGCCGCCGACCGTGATCTGCAGCGTGTCGTGGTCGTTCGCGCCGTTCGGGTCGGTCTGATCGGCCGAGACGATCGACGCGGTGTTCTTGAGCGTGCCGCTGCTGGCCTGCACGGTGACGGTCAGGACGATCGTCGCGGCGCTGCTGGCCGGGATCGTCGCGATCGACCACTGCCGCGAGGTCGAGCGCCGCAGGCCGCCTCCGGAGCACGGCGTGCACGAGACGTACTTCAGGCCGTTCGCCAGGACGTCCTTCAAGACGACGTTCGTCGCGTCTGCCGGCCCGGTGTTGGAGACCTGGATCGCGATCTTGATCTGATCACCCTGGGCCGGCTTGGAGTTGTTGACGGCGGTCAGGACATCGAGGTCGGCGACGGCGGGTGAGATCGTGAGGTCGACGGACGCCGTGTTGTTCGCCAGGTTGGGATCACCTTGGTCGGCCTTGGTGATGCCCACGGTGTTCGTGATCGTCGGGAGAGCTGTGCCCTGGTCGACCGTGACATCGAACGTCGCGGTGATGGTCGAGCTCTTGGCAACGGTCGGAAGCGTCCACGTCCAGACGTTGCCGACGACTGCGGCCGCCCCGCTACTGGGGGCGGTCGGCGGAGAGACGGCAGTGAGGCCGGTGGGAAGCGTGTCGGTGACGACCACGTTCGTTGCGTCGTTGACGGCGTCGAGGTTCTGAACGCCGACCGTGAACGTCACCGTGTCACCGGGTGACGCCGTCGTGGGGTTGGCTGCCAGGCTCGCGAGAAGATCGGCCGACGCCGGCGTCAGTGGATCGGTCGCGGAGTTGTTCGCCGGCACCGCGTCGAGCGTCGACGAGGAAGCTGAGGCCGTGTTGGATACGACTCCCGTCGCGGACAGAGCCAACGTCGCGTTCACGAGGAGGGTCACGGTCGTTCCGGAAGGGATCAAACCCAGCGCGCACGGCAGCGAGGTCGCCGTCGCGCCGGCGCAGGTGTAGGACCCTGACGGGCTCGCCGAGAGCTGAACGGTCCCGAAGGTGACGCCGGCCGGAGCCGCGTCCGCGAGGGTCACCCCGGCTGCATCGCTCGGTCCGTTGTTCTTCACCGTGATCGTGTAGGTGAACGCGGCGCCAGGGCTGACCGAGGCAGGGGCATGGGTCTTCGTGACCTGCAGGTCGGCATTCTCGACGGTTGTGTCGGCGAACAGGGTGCCGTTCGCGGTGTCGAGCTGAGTGTCGGTGAAGGCGGAGACCGTGTTGGTTCCGGTCCCGATGCTGCCCGGCGCCGTCGCGTTGATCGTGACCGTCGCCGATGCTCCGCTCAAAAGGGTGGGGAAGGAGCAGTCAGTGACGTTCGCGACGATGGCGGTGCAGCTGCCCGCGGATGGGACCGCGGAGGTCATCACGCCTCCGCCCGTGAGGGTGTCGGTGAAGTCGAGGGTGTCCGCATCCACGCCTGAATTGTTCGTGACGGTGACGGTGTAGGAGTATGCCCCGCTGGGCAGAACCTTTGGAACGGAGCTCGTCACGTTGAAATCGATCTGATTCGCGGCGGCGAACGCCGGCAGGGCGAACAGGGTCGAGATCAGGCTCGCGAGCATCATCCCGGCCATGATCCGGCCGAGGGGCATCCCGCTGGTGGGCCGATGCCGGCCGTGGGTGACACGCTTGGCGACTCGCAAGGTACGACTCCCTTCGATCCATCGCGGACCTAGGTCACGGTCCGCTAGCCAGACTCGCTACCCAGGGAGCATCGGCACGGAATGGCCGGAACTTTCGCCCTAGGGCCAGAGAATCGGAGGGGACGCTCGCTAGCCCACGCCGAGGCCGGTCATCACGGCCCGGAGCGTCAGCCCGAAGCAGATGAACGCGACCCACGCGAACGGGACCCACGGACGCTCGCGGAAGTCGGGCCGGCGAGCCACCACGTGGGCGATCACGAGCGCCACGATCGGGAAGATGCCGTACGCGTAGTGCAGCACGGTGTCCGCGCGATTTCCGAGGAGGAACACGATCACCCCGATCGCGGCCTCGATGCCGGAAACGACCTGCGCCACGGTCACCCAGATCCAGAACCGCTCCCCGGGGCCGCGCTTCGAGATCCAGGCGGCGAGTCCCCAGACCCACCCGACCGTGAACACGGCGACCACGAAGAAGCCGACGTACTTGTGGAGTTCGACCACGGGCTCGAATCCTACGCGGAGGTGGTGCCCTCGTACCGGACCGTGCCCGCGGCATCGCCCGCGTCCTTGTTGAGCCTCCGTGACAGGAACAGCCCTTCGAGCGCGAACTCCAACGCCGATGCCGCCACGCCGGGGCTCTCCTCCTCGACGCCGAGGCGCTCCAACAGCTTGGAGAGCCCCGGGAGGTCGCCGAACTGCGCGAGCAGCCCGGCCGCCGGCGTGAGGTCGGACGTCTCCGCGGCGAGCCCTTCGTCGAACCGATGGAGCAGCGGTTGGAAGTCGAAGCCCGAGAGCCGTTCGCGGAAGACCTCGAGCTCGGCGGTCCGGAGGGCGCGCATCAAGATGTCGCCCTCACGGCCCTCCTCGATCGTGTCGAACTCGATCCGGCCCTCCGACGAGGCGAGCACGGCCGGCAGGTCGCAGACGCGCGGGACCGCCTCGGGCTCTCCGGCGCGAGCGGCCCGCCGCACGGCCGCCGCGGACAGCGTCTCGACGTTCCCGATCGAGTAGCGAACGCTCACGCCACTCCGGTGGTTGATGTGCGGAGAGCGGCGAAGCTCGGCCGTGAGCGCGGCCACGATCTCCTTCATGAACGCGGGAACGCGCACGGGGATCGATCCCGCCGCCGTGCGCGCCTCCTGGTCCATGATCACGATCTCGTCGCCCAGCTCGCGCGGGTAATGCGTCCGGACCTGCGTGCCGAACCGGTCCTTCAACGGCGAGACGATCCGTCCACGGTGCGTGTAGTCGTCGGGGTTCGCGGTCGCGACCAGCAGGAGGTCGAGCGGGAGGCGGATCCGGTACCCGCGGATCTGGATGTCACGCTCCTCCAGGATGTTGAAGAGCGAGACCTGGATCCGCTCGGGCAGGTCGGGCAATTCGTTGATCGCGACGATCCCGCGGTTCGTGCGCGGGATCAACCCGTAGTGGATGGTGAGCTCATCGGAGAGGTAGCGACCTTCGGCCACCCGGATCGGGTCGACGTCGCCGATCAGATCGGCGACCGATGTGTCCGGCGTCGCGAGCTTCTCCGCGTACCGGTCTTCCCGCGCGATCCATCGGATCGCGACCGCATCGCCCTGCTCCGCGACCAGGGCGATGCAACGCGCGCAGATCGGATGGAACGGATGGTCGTGGATCTCGCACCCCTGGATCGCCGGGACGTGCTCGTCGAGCAGTTGGACGACGGCGCGGACGAGCCGCGTCTTCGCCTGTCCACGCTCCCCCAACAGGATCAGGTCGTGTCCGGCGAGGATCCCGCGCTCGAGCGCAGGCAGGACCTCCTCGTCGAACCCCACGATGCCGGGGAAGAGCTCGTCGCCGCCGTCGAGGCGTGCCAGCAGGTTCGCGCGGAGCTCGTCCTTCACGGAGCGGTCGACGGATCCCGAGGCGCGGAGGTCGCCGATCGTGGCGGGTTGGGTCATCCCGGCCAGGGTATCGCGACCTACCGGTAAGGGCGTCCCCAGCCGATGCTAGGGTCGGTCGGTGACGAACCCCGACGGGATCCTGGACGGCCTGAACGACCAACAACGCGAGGCGGCGCTCCAGGTTCGCGGCCCGGTCGCGATCCTGGCAGGCGCCGGCACGGGCAAGACCACCACGATCACCCGGCGGATCGCGTACCAGGTGGCGACACGCACGTTCCCGACCGAGCGCATCTTGGCCGTGACGTTCACGGAGAAGGCCGCGCGGGAGTTGAAGTCCCGGCTCGTCGCGCTCGGCGCCGAAGGGGTCGACGCACGAACGTTCCACTCGGCCGCGCTGTCATCGCTCCGATGGCTCTGGGAGTCGAACTCGGGACAGCCGATGCCCGACGTGCTCGATCACAAGGCGCCGTTGATCTCGACGCTCGCGAACGCGCTGCCGCCCCCACACAAGTTCCTGCCGCGTCGCGAGCTCGCGGGCGAGATCGAATGGGCGAAGAACCGGATGGTCCCACCCGATGGATACCTGGACGAGCTGACCCGCTCCGCTCACGAGCCGCCGATCCCCGCGGAGCTGATGCTGCGGGTGTACGAAGGGTACGAACGGCGCAAGGCGTCGACCGGCCGCATGGACTTCGAGGACATGCTGGGACTCGCGGTGCGCATGTTCGACACGTACCCCGATGCGACCGCGGCGATCCGGGCACGCTTCCATGCGTTCACCGTGGACGAATTCCAAGACGTGAACCCGCTGCAAGCCGCGCTGCTGGATCGATGGCTCGGTGGCCGCGACGACCTGTGCGTCGTCGGGGACGACTACCAGACGATCTACACGTTCACCGGGGCATCCCCCGGCTATCTCCTCGGGTTCACCGACCGCTTCCCGAAAGCGGCCGTGGTGCGGCTCGAACGGAACTACCGATCCTCGCCCGAGGTGCTCACGTTCGCGAACCGGTTGGCGGCGCATCTCGGGGGGTTCCGCAAGACGCTCGAGGCGACGCGGCCCACCGGACCGGAACCGGTGGCGCTCGCCGTCCGGGACGAGGGAGCGGAGGTCGCGGCCGTCGTGCAGGCGGTGGGCAAGCTCCGCGACCAGGACGTTCCGCTCGAGGAGATCGCCGTGCTGTACCGGATCAACGCCCGTTCGGAAGCGTTCGAGGAGGCGTTCGCGGCCGCGAGCATCCCGTATCAGGTTCGGGACGGCGCGTTCCTCCGCCGGCCCGGGCCGCGCGCGGTGCTCCAGCGCCTCCGGCGCGATGCCGCCGGGCCCGTGGACGGAGTCGTAGACGCGACAACGACCGCGCTCGGATTCGACCCCGAGGCGACGCCGGACGCCGATGAGGAGGTCACGCGCCAGGCGGACCTCGCCCGGCTGCGCGCGCTGGCCGCGGAGTTCGCGGCGGCGCATCCGTCGGGTGACGTCGCGGCGTTCGTGGACGAGTTGGGGAGGCGCTTCTCCACCGAACAGAACGGCCGGGGCGTCAACCTGTTGACGTTCCATCGCGCGAAGGGACTCGAGTTCGAAGCGGTGTTCCTGCCGCGGCTCCTGGATGGCGAGCTCCCGTTCCGCTCGGGGCGCGCCAAGGCGGATCCGGATGAGGAACGCCGATTGTTATACGTGGGGATCACCCGGGCGAAGCGCTACCTGTTCCTCACGTGGCCGACGGACGGGAAGGCCAAACCCAGTCCGTTCCTGGAGGATCTGGACGTTCGGGCCGCCGCCCCAGGACCGCGGCGCACCGCAGCGGTGCCGGTCCGTCGCCCGGCGCGCGGCGGACCACTCGTCGACCGCTTGAAGGCCTGGCGTCGATCCCGCGCACAGGCCGACGGCGTTCCCGCGTACGTGATCTTCCACGACAAGACGCTCGAGGAGATCGCCGAGCGGAAGCCGCGGGACTGGGCCGACCTGGCCGCGATCTCCGGTGTCGGTCCGACGAAGCTGGAGCGGTACGCGGACGAGGTCCTCGACGTGATCGCTGACGCCAGCTAGTCCATCTCAGACTAGCCGCACGAGCAACCACGCCGCGGCGATGAGCGGCATCGCGAGCGAGAGCCACCGCAGCGCGGACTCCGGCGCCGACCGGAGCGCGGCCGCGTCCAACGGCTCCGTGGTTCCGTCGCGCATCGTGAGCGTCCCCTCGACGAGCGCGACGGACCGTCGGAGTCGGCGGACGGGCGTCGAGAGCAGCCGTTGCGCCTCCGAGATGACCGCGCACGCGGCCGCGAGCAGGACGGCCTCCACGCGTACCGTGCCCGTCTGGGCGAAGAACGCCGTCATCACGGGGAACGCTCCCCACGCGAGCGCGAACCAGAGGTTCGAATGGATCGCTCCGCCGAAGAGCTCCAGGTTGTAGGCGAGCACCAGGAACACGCCGGCGACGATGTAGACCCAGATCCACGGGGAGACCTCGCGAGCGCCGTCGATCCCCAGACCCACCGCGCCCGCCAACCCGACGACGGCGAGCGCCCGCAGCGTCGCGGTGGGGATGCGCGTCCCCAACGGCCTGCCGTGCAGCTCGTCAAGCGCGTGCGCCGCGACCCCCATCGCCAGGAAGAAGGCGAGCAGCGTCTCGAGTAACCAGCGGACGTTCACGGTCGTGGCGAGCGCCGCGCCCATGACCACGTACGACAGGTGCCAGACCGTGTAGGGCGGGTGCAGGAGCGTCCAGTAGTCGCGCCACCCTCCCGGGGACAACGCGTAGAACGCCGGTCGATCGGCCCCGTGCGCAGCGTCAGAGGACACGAGGGCCGCCCTTCACCGCCCAGATCACGATCCCCGCCCCGAGCGACATCACGCGCGAACGTACATGGCGCAGACCCGCGGCCTGCCACCATCGCACCTGTTCCGGAAGTGGATATCGGTCGTAGAACCCGCTGATGCTCGGCCCTAAGAAGCGCCCTGTGTGACGCCACGCCGGCGAGACCAAGGCACCGATGAGCGGCATCTTCCACCGCGTGTAGATCCACCAGCCGGCGTGGAGCAATCGATCGTCAGGTCGATAGAACTCGAGGCACGCGAGCGTGCCGCCCGGGCGAAGCACACGTGTCAATTCGCGCATCGTCGCTTCGGGATCGTCGACGTACCGGAGCAGGTACGTGAACGTCACCGCGTCGAACGTCTCATCCGCGAACGGCAGCACTTCGGCTCGCCCGAGCACCTGCCGGATCTGCGGATCGAGACCGGCCTCGCGGGTCACGGCACGACCGCCGACGAGCATCGGCTCGCTCGGATCCAGCTGGACCACGTTGAACCGCTTGCGGGCGGCGAGCTCGCGGGCGACCAGTCCTGTCCCCGATGCGACATCCAGCACGAGCGAGCCGGGGAGGGCGTTGACCTTGGAGACCATCGTCCGCCTCCAACGCGCGTCCTGCCCGAACGACAACACCGCCCCCATCCACTCGTACTCGGGCGCGATGCCCGCGAAGAGGTTCCGTGCGTGCCGTGCGCGGTCGGACATCGCTCAGCTCGCCTGCAACAGGGCCGGGAGGTCGGCGAACGAGTCGATCACGTGGTCGGGCGAACCCTCGGGTCGTTCGACGTCGGTCGGGCGGAACTTCCCTGTGCGGACCAGGACGCCGGTCATGCCGATCGCCTGGGCACCGAGGACGTCGTTCAGGACGTCGTCGCCGACCATCGCCGAACGGGCGGCCGGAACGCCGATCAGGTCGAGCGCGGCGTGGAAGAACGCGGGTGCGGGCTTTCCGCAGATGGTGGCCGAGATGTCGGCCGCAGATTCCAGCGCGGCGATGAACGCTCCCCCGTCCAACTGGAGTCCGGCGCTCGTCGCCCAGAACATGTTGCGGTGCATACCGACCAGCGTGGCTCCGTTCATCAGTTGATCGAAGATGTGATTCATCGCCGTATAGGAGAACGCGTCCGAGGCACCTCCGATCACGACGACGTCGGCGTCGTCCTGCGGGCCGACGAGCGCGACGCCTTCCAGGTCCCCACGCACGTCTCCGTCGGAGAGCAACAGCACGCGCGCGCCCGGATGGTCGGCACGGAGATACTCGGCCGTCGCGACGACCGCGGTCACGATGTCGTCTGGTGTCACGTCGAACCCGGCGCCCCGCAGCGTCTCCGCCAGCTCGTCCCGCGGGTGGGTCGTGGTGTTCGTGATCAACCGGAACGGGAGACCCTGGGCTCGCAGCTGAGCGAGCGTGTCCACGGCGCCGGGGAGTGGCTCCCAGGAGACCGCGAGCACACCGTCGATGTCGAGAAGGACCGCGTCGACGTTCACGCGAGGAGTCTAGGCGTGCTGTGCTGCTCCAGGTCAGGCGTCCGGTCTGATCCCCACACGCCTGAGTGCCTCCTGCATCTGACTCGGCCGTTCGATCCCCCGCTGACGGAGCCGCCACTCTTGATAGGGAGCGATGTAGCGGACCTTCGGTGGGAGCAACGGCCGCGCCAGACGTGTCGCCGCGAACGTAGCCCGCATCGCCGCTCGCTTGCCGGCGCCCAGTCGGATCCCGAACCCTTCGCGCAACGGGGCTGGGAGGGTCGCGAACGCCAGACGCGACACGCCCTTCAACACCGGGCGCCACTCGGCCTCCGCCGGCGGGTCGTAGAAGAGATCGGCCACCTTGCGCGCGGAATCCGTCACCAGCAGATCGCCACGCGCGATCACCTCGTCCATATAGTCGCGGAGCGCGGGCACCGTCGGAGGGATGATCTCGCGAGGGATCTTCACGAGCTCCGCGGCGAGCATCTGCTCTTCATGGAACCGCTGCCGACCGGCGGCGTCGAGCTTGCCGACCGTGAGTTCCTCGAACAACAACGCGGAGTCGACCAGGCAGGCGTGGACCCAGAGCAGCAGCTCGGGGTCGAGCGCGTCGTAAGGCTTGCCGGTCACCTCGTCGACGCCATCTGACGCGCGCGTGGATGTCGTTGATCCGATCGGCCGCGGCGTGCGCCTCCGCCTTCGTGCCGAACGTGATCGTGTACGTGAGGATCAGCGTGCGCTGCAACCGCTTCCAGGGGTTGCGCTCATAGAAGCCGGTCTCTCGCGCACCCGCGATCACCAACGGATGGGCCGCCTGCATCAGAACGGCGCGCGCTCCGCCGAACAGGACGGTGACCTCGCGGTGGACCTGCCAACTCACGCTGGATGGTCCGAAGTAGCCGAGATCGTCGATGGTCTCCATACCGACAACCTTAACGGTGCCCGGCCGCAACACCAGGCGTGGGAACTAGGCGATGCGTTCTCCGCCGAACACGATCGAGGTCGGCGAGCGCAGCACGGCCGGATCGTTCCGAGGATCGACCGCGTACGTCACCAGGTCGGCAGGAGCGCCGTCGTCGAGCGCCGGTTCGCCCAGGAACGCCCGCGCGGTCGTCGTCGCGGCGGCGAGCGCTGCATCGGGATCCATCCCATACCGTTGCAGGGCCTCGACCTCGAGCGGCACCGACCCGAACGGCAACGCGTCCGTCCCGGCCAAGACCGTCACACCGAGACGCGACGCCATCGAGATCAGGTTCGGCGTGTTCCGGAGCGCCTCGGCGGCCGGCTCTTCCATCGGTGTTCCTACCGCTTGTGGTGCCAACCCTTCGAGGAACGCGATCGTCGGTACCAAGGCGGTCCCCGCGGCCGCCATCCGGCGGAGCTGATCCTCGTCGGCCATGCAACCGTGCTCCACCGAGTCGACGCCGGCATCAACGCCAGCTCCGACCGCCTCGTTCGACACCGCGTGGATCCCCACCCGCGCGCCTCGCTCGTGGACGGCTTCGACGACGGCTGCCAACACCTCGGGCGGATAGTTCAAGGTGAGCCCGGTCGATCCTGGCCAGTCCATGATGAGCTTCACCCACTTGACGCCGGCTCCCGCTTGTTCGCTCGCGACCGCCAGCGCTTCCGTCGGCTCGGTGGTCACGTCGAGGATGTCGAAGTACCGGTCGCGGGGGGCGAGGATCCTCCCCGCTCGATGCACGCGTGGCGTATCTATGCCGGCCGGCACCGACCAGCGCTCGACGACCGAGCCGATCTCTCGCACGAGCAGCTCGCCCGCTCGGAGGTGGTCCGTGAGGTTGGCGGAGACGAGTTCGGTACTCCCGGGCGTGAGCCCTCGCCCGCTGAAGTCCATCGACGGATGCGAGTGCGCATCGACGAGTCCTGGAAGAACGAATCCACCCTCCGGAACGAGCTCCTCGGCGTCGGCGATCGGGTGGAACGAGATCCGTCCGTCCGTGATCCACAGGTCGCGAGGTGAGCCGCCGCCCGGCAATGGCGTCGCCGATAGATGCCACGTGGAACCGGTCACCGGCTCAGCTTAGCGAGTCGTGGAAGCCCTTGCGCCACGACGGATACCGCAGGATCCAGCCGAGATCACGCTTCGCCTTCGCGTTCGAGGCGCCGCGTTCGAACCGGTCATCCTGTTGCTGGCCGTCGGCGGCCGTCGGTACCGGGCCGCCGACCGCGGCAGCGAACACGGGGAGCCACTCGCGAAGGGGCGCCGGCTCGTCGTCGACCACGTTGTAGATGCCCGGCGGTCCGTCGATCGCGAGCAGCGTTGCTGCAGCCGCATCGTCCACATGGACGAACGAGCTCACGTCGCCCCCGTCCCCGGTGATCGGCATCGTCCCACGTCGAACCTGTTCGGTGATCGAGCCGGCGGAGGCGTAGAACGTCCCCGGGCCATAGAAGTATCCGTAGCGCAACACGATTCCCTCGAGGTCGACGCGCGTCATCACCAAGGATTCGAGCGTTCGGATCGCCTCCACGCTCCGACGATGCGGTTCGGGGGCGTCATCCCACAGCGGGTCGGCCTCGGTCTTCACCGGACCGCCGACCGGCTCGTACACGAACGAGATGCTCTGCGCGATGAGCCGGCGCACGCCCGCGACGACCGCGGCGTTGACGAGGTTGCGGGTGCCCTCTACGCGGATCCGGATGTTCCCGGCGAACTGCTCGTCGAAGCGAGCCGGGTCGGGATCGAGCACGGCGGGAAGATCGGTGAGCTCATGGATCAGCACGTCGGGTCGCGCCTCGGCGACCATACGACCGACCGCGCTGGCATCGAAGACGTCACAGATGACGGGAGTGGCTCCGAGCGAGCGGACGGTGTCGGCCTTGGCGGATGAGCGCGTCATCGCGACCACTTCGTTACCGGCAGCGATCAACATCGGGGTCAAACGCCGGCCGATGGCACCGGTGGCGCCCGCCACGAATACACGCACTTAGCCATCTCCGACGTTGAGGAACGCGGGCTGGACTTCTCCACCCGCGGGCGCGAGGATACCGCTCCCTGAACGACCACCTTCCATGCCAGTCGTCCTGCTCATCCTCGGTCTCGCGGTAGCTGCCGGCCTCCTCGCCGGGGGTTCGTTGCGATTCTTGGAACGGTTCCGGATCCATTGGTGGGCGCTGGCCCCGATCGCCCTCGCGTTGCAACTCGTGCCCGCCCCGGGCGGGAGCGTCAACCGCGAGGCCTTCGCCGCCACGACGCTCGTGGCGAGTTACCTCCTGCTACTCGCCGTCGTCGCCGTCAACCGACGTGTCCCCGGGGCGACGCTGATGGCCGCCGGCCTCCTCCTGAACGTCGTGGTCGTCGCGCTGAACGGTGGGATGCCGGTGAGCGGTTCCGCGATCCGAGCGGCTGGGGCACGCGGTGCGATCGTGATCGAGGACGGCGCGAAGCATCACCTGATGACCGATGAAGATCGGCTGCAGCCGCTCGCCGACGTGATCCCCCTGCCCGCCCCGTTCGGCATCGTTTTGTCCATCGGCGACGTGCTGCTCTACTCGGGGATGGCGTGGTGGTGCTTCGCCGTCACACGTGGACGGTTCCGCGAGAACCGTCGCCCGCCGGCTCGACGGCTGCAGCGGTACCGGGGGATGCACTCTCCCGAGACGTACCGTCTCCCGGCGCGTTACCGACGGGTTCCGGCGCGGGTTCCTCTTGGAGCAGCGAGGTCGGGAACCGCACGGTGATCGTCGTCCCCTGCGAGGGGACGCTGAACACCTCGAACGTTCCACCACCCACCTGGGCGCGGTCGCGCATCATCGCCATGCCGAAGTGGCCCTCGGGTCCCGGGGCGCTCGTGTCGAACCCATCTCCGTTGTCCCGGACCTGAAGCTCGAGGAACTCATCGTCTTCACGGACCGTGACCCACATGTCCGTAGCGTGCGCGTGCTTCAAGGCGTTCATCACGCCCTGGTGGGCGATGTGGTAGATCAGCAGAGCGATAGGGGCCGGCATCGGGACATCCTCGACGTCGTGGTGGAAACGGACGCCCGAGTCGCGCCCAACCTCGTCGGTGAACGACTCGAGCGCCTCAGCCAAACCCTTGGCTCCCAGCGGCGAACGATGCAGGTCGCGGATCAAGGCGCGGATGCGATCCGATGTGTCCTGCTTGGACTCGCGGATCTTCTCCAGCTGATCGGCGGTCTCCGGGAGCTCGCCCTTGTCCAGGAGCTTCCGCGCGACATCCACCTGGATCGAAAGTCGGAAGAGCACCTGGGCTAGGTCATCGTGGAGATACGCGGCGATCTTCTGCCGCTCATCGGCGCGCTCCTCCGCCATGGCGTTCGATAGAGAACGGAGGATCTGCTCGCGCTCCTGGAGTTCCTTGTGCGCGACCTCAAGCGCTTGACTCCGAAAGAACACAAGACGAGCGAAGATGAGCGGCGGGAAGACTGCTGGGAGGACCCAAAGCCCAACCTTCGAGTAGAGAACCGCCAGGCAGAGGCCGAATACTCCGAGACCGAGATAGCTCACGAGGAATTCGCTGAGTCGGCCGATTCGGAGCTCCTTCACCACTGCCCAGGGTTTGAGCCCCGTCTTGATGGACATGTAGGCCGTGATGATTCCGCTGTTTACCGCATAGTCGGCAATAGACGCAGCCATGGCCCCGATTACTCCCAGCAGAGCTGTGGAACCGTCCGTCGAGGGGAACCCACCGGAAATCGCGTGATAGACGGCGCTTGCAGCAAAGACCGAAAGGGCTACCTGGCTCCTGTTGAACACCGCATTGAGGACCGTGGTCTCGCGACGGAACTCCCGAGGGTCGGACTCTCCGAAGAAGGCAGCTGCGGCGGCGGCAATCGGGGCGTACAAGACGGCAACCATCATCAGCAGCGGGAATCCGAGACCCACCTGGAGGCCGCGCCAAGCAGGGACCGGAAGTAGTTCGACAATCGCCACCACGCCCGTCCAGAAAAGGAGCATGAGGTCGAACGCGCTGGGCTGGGCGACCGCAAGCCATACCCCCCCAACGAGGGTCGGGATGATCACCGCGAGCTTGAAGACCACAAGCGCAGTCGCCTTGTGGTCTCTGTCACCAGACGCCATGAGCCAATCTTGGACGGTCGCCAGGGTGTTTGGAAGCAAGATAGGCCGTGTTGAGAGGTGATACGTCAGATGCCGTACTACCTATGGCGGGCTTGTCCCCTGACAGGTGGTCCCCCGATAGTGACTGCGTTGTCCCCTTTGTGGGGGGCACCAATTGCATCGGAGGAGGAGGTGGACGAATGAAGACGGTCAAGCGAATCGCGATCGCATTGAGCGCTCTTCTCGCCGTCGCTCTCGCTGGCGGAGCCCACTGGAAGATCTGAAGCACCGCTAGCTACGACAGCAGTCGCGCGATTGCCTGGGGCCCCCGTACGGGGGCCTTTTGGTTTCCCTGAATCGCTGCGCCTTACAACACTATTTCGGGCGGGAGCGCCGCCATCACTCGGGTACCAGCGCCTAGTTGGCTGTCGATGACCACTCGGCCCTGCCCTGACTCAACGCGTTCGGCAATAAGCTGCAGTCCAAAATGCGCCTCGGAATCAACTTTGCTTTGGTCGAATCCGACGCCGTCGTCTTCAACGACCAAGCGGATGACGTCGTGATCCCGCACGAGTCGCACATCGATGCGAGTCGCTCGGGAGTGGCGCGCGGCATTGTTCAGAGCTTCTCGTGCGACCTGATAGATAAGGAGCTGTGTGAGATGTGACCCTCCAACATCGCCGAGCTCGAGACATATAACCGGGGAACCCGCGGCCTCCAGTTGGGTGGCAAGCAACTCGAGAGTCGCGTTGAGTCCTCCGGCACCGAGGGACGAGTGCCTCAAGTCACGCACTAGGTTCCTAATGGCAGACTGCGCAACTTCCGTCGCCTGGATTAGCTCTGGAAGGTCCTCGTCGAGATCCAGCAACCTCCCCGAGTTGAGATCCTGTCGCAAGACTTGACCCATTAGATGGACCTTGAACAGCGGGGGAAGGACCTCGTCGTGCAGCTCTCCAGCGACCGCCATTCGCTCATCCTTACGTTCTGTCAGGACTTGCTCAGCAGCCGAAATGAGCGCCCGATCTTTGGAGGCCAGCTTGGTCGCGGCATCCTCAAGCCGGCGACCTCTCATGAACATCTGCCTTGCAAGGAGAATAGGGATCAAGAAGGTCACTAGACCCCAGCCGGCTGCAACTTCGAACACTGCTGCGAAGAGAACCGCAAGCAGACCTAGCGCGACATACCCGAGGGCATGATCGAGTGGAGCATCTCCGTGTACACGTCGTATGACCTCAGTGAGGGAAAGCCTGGTCATGATTCCTACCGGCACCATCACGAACAAGGTGTTCGCGCACCAGTCGACGATCAACGCCGCGAGGGCTACCGCGACGACTCGGGGCCATTGGGTCACATCGCCGCCAAGAGCGTGAAACACGAAGGATGCTGCAATGACACTCGCAGCGACCTGGCTTCGGTTGTAGAGCCCCCGCGCCAGGGAAACCTCGCCACGGAATTCTCTTGTATCTACCGCGGCGAAGAACGCAACCAAACCCGCGAGCCAGGGAGCCAGAATCATCCCAGCCGCCAAAGTGACGGGCAGTGACATGCTGAGCGATACGTCGCCCCAGAGACGCACGGGGAGGAGATCCGCTACGGCGGCCACTGCAGTCCAAAGGACAAGAGATGGGACTTGCTCCGTTAGTGACGGCCAGTGTGCAACAGAGGCGCCGACCAACATCGAGACCAACAGCGCCGCCGCGCCGTAGAAGAGCGCACGAATCAGGGCCGGCTCCACGCTTGGCGTCGCCCGAGGAAGCTTGTCGGGCGTAGTTACGGTGACGGACATCGTCTTTCCCCTCTCGATCGGCGACGGGGGAAGGAGCACCGCGATAGCCACGGTAGTTGTACCCAAAGACACCGATGTAGCGCAAGAACGCCAAGTTCTCCCTCACTGCTGCGGCGATACGATGACTCCGTGAAGCCGAAAGTGCTGGTCGTGGAGGACGAGGGCGCGATCTCGGTGCCTCTCGCCGAGCACTTGGTTCGCGAGGGGTTCGATCCCGAGGTCGTGGGAACCATCGAGGCGGCCTCAGCAGCGTTCAACAGCGCCGCGCCGGACCTGATCCTGCTGGACGTGATGCTCCCCGACGGGGACGGTCGGGACCTCTGCCGCCAGATCAGAACCCGCTCCGACGTTCCCATCATCATGCTGACCGCCCGGGGCGAAGAGATCGACCGGATCGTCGGCCTCGAACTGGGGGCTGACGACTACGTCGTGAAGCCCTTCTCCGCCGGGGAACTGGTCGCTCGCATGCGCGCGATCATGCGGCGTGGCCGGGCCACCGCGCGAAAGGGACCGATCGACGTCGGGCCGATCCATCTGGACCCGGCGTCGCGGACCGTCACGAAGGATGGCGAACCGGTCGAGTTGGCAGCCAAGGAGTTCGATCTCCTCCACATGCTGATGGCGAACGCCGGCCAAGTCGTGCGAAGAGAAGACATCATGGACGAGGTCTGGGATCCGCACTGGTTCGGCGCGACCAAGACCCTCGACGTCCACATCTCGTGGCTCCGCAAGAAGCTCGAGGACGTCCCGGCCGAACCGCACTACATCACGACGGTCCGCGGCGTGGGCTTCAAGTTCGCCGACGCTTCGTGAAGGTCCGAACGAGCCTCATCCTCACGTCCACCTACCTCGTGGTCGTGGTTCTGGTCGCGCTCACCATCCCTCTGCTCTTCAGCCTCCGCGAGCGCGCCCGCGCCGAGAAGAAGGCCGAGGTGCTCACGAGCGCGCAGACGATCGCCGCGAGCCTCGACTCCACGAACCTCGTCGCCGGGCCACAACTGGATCGCTTGATCGAACGGTACGCCCGCGAGGTCGACGGCCGGGTGATCGCGATGGATCGCCAGGGCATCGTGTTGGCCGATTCCGAGGGCCAGGCCGTTGGGCGGAACTACAACACGCCGCTCCGGCCCGAGATCCAGGCGGCGCTCAACCCGGATGCGCCGCAAGCCAACGCGCTGATCCGTCATAGCGACACCGAAGGGGCCGACATCATGGTGGCCGCCGCGCCGGTGATCGACGAGGGACTGATCGGCGCTGTCCGCATCACCAAGAACATCCAGGCGGTGAACGACGCCGTCCGCAGGACCACGATCGGACTCATCGTGGTGATCGGCGGCACCGGGCTCCTGGTCGGGCTGGTGATCGCGATCGCGATGTCCGGATCACTCGCACGACCGCTGACGCGCCTCGCGGCCGCTGCGAGGAGCCTCGGTTCGGGAGACATCCACGCTCGTGCCGGCGACGTCGGCGGCGCCGAGGAGATCCGCGATCTCGCGCGGTCGTTCGACGAGATGGCCGATCGTTTGGAACGCACCGTGCAGGCGCAGCGGGAGTTCGTGGCGAACGCCTCCCACCAGATGCGGACGCCTCTCACCGGGATGAAGCTCAGGATCGAGTCCGCCGAACAGCTGGCGACGACCGCAGATGTGAAGGAACAGCTCCGCGCCGCCGATCAGGAGATCGACCGGCTGGCGGATACGGTCGCCCGGCTCCTGGTGCTGGCGCGGAAGCTGGAGGAGGGCGAGCCGACCGACGTCGATCTCGGTGACGTCGCAGCCCGCGCTGCGGAACGCTGGAGCGATCGTGCCACCACGATGCGATCGACGATCTCCGTGGATCCGGGGTCCGGCGCGGTCGCGATGGCCAACCCGACGGACGCCGACCAGATCGTCGACAACCTGATCGAGAACGCTCTTACCTACGCTCCCGGGACGATCGAACTGCAGACCGGGGTCGCCGATAGCCGCGCGTTCCTCGCGGTGCGCGACCATGGGCCGGGGATCCCTCACGGGGAACAGACGAAGGTCACGGAGCGGTTCTACCGAGGCAAGACCGCTCCCCCAGGCGGGTCTGGGCTCGGACTCGCCATCGCCCGGGATCTGGCTGAACGATGGGATGGAGCGCTTTCGGTTCGGGATGCCGATGGCGGAGGCACGAACGTCGAGGTTCGGTTCCGGCTGGTGTCGGCGTCGAGCGAACGGGAGGGCGCGTGACGCGAACGACGGTAGGGCTGTGGATCGACCCGGGGTGCCCCTGGGCCTGGCAGTGTTCGGTCTGGTTGCGGCGCCTCGCCGATGCCGGACGTATCGAGCTCGATTGGCGGCTCTTCAGCTTGGAGCTGAACGCGCTGTCGCCCGAGACTCCGTTCTGGGAGGCGTGCCAGCGCGACGGCGAGGCGTTGGTCGCGCTCGCCCTCGCGAGACGTGAGGGCGGCAACCCAGCGTTCGAGCGGCTCTACGGAGCCATCGGGAGCCGGTTGCACATCGCCAAGGAAGAGCCGCACCCCGACGTGATCAGGGCTGCGGCGGCCGATGCCACGATGCCCGACATCGTCGACCGTGCGGTCGCCATGATCGACCTCACCGAGGAGATCCGCCAAGAGTTCGAGGATGCACGGCATCGCAGCGTGTTCGGCGTTCCGACCATGGAGATCGGCGACGCCAAGGTTCTGTACGGACCCATCATGGCGATCGCTCCGGAGGGCGCTGAGGCCGAACAGCTCTGGGATCACGCGCGCTGGCTAGCGGAGCGCCCCGACTTCTTCGAGTTGAAGCGTTGGCCGCGCGACATCCGGCCCGGTGAGACCGGACCTCGGAACGTCAACCCAGATGGACATCCGTCTTAACCCGGCCTTTGCCCGCATCGACCTAGGCTGATGTCCATGGGACGGATCTTGGGGATCATCGCGCTCGGGCTGGCCGGTCTGGTGCTTGCGGTGAGCCTGTCGTTCGGTGCGTTCGCGCTCGCTGGTCGCTCGGTCGGTGAGCCGGCCACGGTGCAACTCACCACATCGAGTCCCGCGCACCATCACCCGAAGGAGCGCACCGAGACCCCGACCCCGCCGCCCTCGTCGTCACCCAGTCCCGACGACCACGGCGGCGGCGGCGGCGGGCACGGATCCGACGACTGAGCCGCTGACCCAGCGAACCTCGGTATCATCTGCATCAAGAACCGAAGGGGAGTATCCCCTCGCACGTCGCCGTCAAGACGGTCCGCAACGGACCCGGTGGCGCGGCCCGACCCAGGGCGGGAGAGACCTTCGGCCGGAACCGACGGCCAGACGAAGACACGTCGAGCCGTTCCGACCGAAGGGAGCACGACGTGCACGTGGACCTCTGGGTATGGGCAGCCTTCCTCGCGTTCATCGTCGCGATGCTGGTGCTGGACCTGTTCGTGGTGCATCGGGATGCGCACGCCATCAGGTTGCGCGAAGCCACCTTGTGGAGCGCGATCTGGGTGGGGCTCGCCGTCACGTTCGGCGCGGGGATCTGGATCTGGATGGGGCCGGAGGCCGGCGGGCAGTACTTCGCCGGCTACCTGATCGAGAAGAGCCTCTCGGTCGACAACATCTTCATCTTCGCGCTGATCTTCGGGGCGTTCGCGGTCCCCGACCGCTACCAACATCGCGTGCTGTTCTGGGGTGTGCTCGGCGCGTTGGTGTTCCGGGCGATCTTCATCGCCGCGGGCGTGACGCTACTCGAACGGTTCCACTGGACGCTGTACCTCTTCGGCGTCTTCCTGGTGATCACCGGGACTGCGCATGGCGCTCGCACGCGACCGTCACAAGGATCCGCGGGACAACCTCGTGATGCGCGCGATGCGCATGCTCGTGCCGATGACCGAGGAGTACAACGACCAGCGGATGGTCGTCCGACACGCCGACCGTCTGATGGCGACCCCGCTCCTGGCGGTCCTCGTCGTGGTCGAGACCACCGACATCTTGTTCGCGGCCGACTCGATCCCGGCGATCCTCGCGGTGACGACCGCGCCGTTCCTGGTGTTCACCTCGAACGCGTTCGCGATCCTAGGCCTGCGAGCCCTCTACTTCCTGCTGGCCGGGATGATGGATCGGTTCCGTCATCTGAAACTGGGCCTGGCCGCCGTACTCGTGTTCGTGGGGGCCAAGATGCTGCTCGCGGACGTGCTCCACGTGCCGATCTGGCTCTCCCTCCTGGTGATCGCCGTCCTCATCGCGATCCCTGTTGCGACGTCGATGGCCGGACGTGGCAGAGTAGGGACCTCTCCATGAGCGAGCAGCCGAACCGTCACGACGTGTGGGGCGACGACCCCGAGGAACGCGACGCCAGCGAGGCCGTCGCGGAGTTCGAGGCGACCGAACCCGAGCTCTCGAGGCGCTGGCACGACCATCCGGCGGTCGTTCCGTTCAAGGCCGTGGTCCTGTTCATCGGTCGCAACGGCCGGCGGATCGGCGTCACGATCGCGGGGGTCGTCGTGTTGATCATCGGGCTGGCGGGACTGGTCCTCCCCGTGCTGCCCGGGTGGGTGCTGATCTTCGTCGGGCTCGGGATCTTGGCGACCGAGTACGTCTGGGCCCAGCGCCTCCTCAAGCTGGCCAAGGAGAAGGCGAACAGCGCGAAGGACAAGGTCCTGCGCAAGAACAAGGATCCGTGAGCGGCCGGATCCTGATCGGCACGTCGTCGTGGACCGATCCGACGCTGGTGAAAGATGGCAACTTCTACCCACCCGGCACTAGCTCCGCGGAGGCACGGCTGAAGTTCTACGCGTCGCGGTTCCCACTCGTCGAGGTCGACTCCACGTACTACTACCCCCCGTCGGAGAAGAACGCCGTCCTGTGGATCGAACGCACGCCCGCCGACTTCACGTTCAACATCAAGGCCTACTCGCTCCTCACGAACCACCCGACGAAGGTCGAGTCGCTGTACGCCGACATCAAGGCTGCGCTCGCACCCGAGCTGCTCGAGAAGCGGAACGTCTACCGGGACAAGCTGCCCGACGACGCGGTGGACGAGGTGTGGCAGCGGTTCCGCGACGCGCTGATGCCCCTGCATTCCGCCGGCAAGCTGGGAGCCGTGCTGTTCCAGTTCCCGCAATGGTTCGTCATCTCGAAGAAGAACAAGGCGTACATCGAGGAGTGTGCGGCGCGCTTGCCCGACTACCGCGTAGCGGTCGAGTTCCGCCATGAGTCATGGATGAACGAGCGCAATCGCGAGGAGAGCCTGTCCTTCTTAGAGGAACGGCACCTGCCGTTCGTCTGCGTGGACATGCCGCAGGGGTTCATCTCGAGCATCCCTCCCTTGGCGGCGGCGACCGCCAACGACCTCTCGATGGTCCGGTTCCACGGCCGGAGCCGTGAGGCGTGGACCGTGAAGAGCGAGACCGCCTCCGATCGATTCAGGTACGACTACACGAAGGAAGAGCTCGGGGAGTGGGTGCCCCGGCTCCAGGCGCTCGCGGCCGAGACCCGCGAGACCCACGTGCTGATGAACAACTGCTACCGCGACTTCGCGGTCCGCAATGCGGCCGAACTCGGGGATCTGCTGCGCTACCTCTGATAGCGCGTATGCTATCAAGGTGCGGAACGCAGGTCACGAGTTGCGAGCGGCGCGACTACGCGCGGGCCTGTCTCAGCGGGCGCTGGCCGCGAGAGCCGGGGTGCCGCAATCGACGGTCGGTCGGATCGAGACCGGCGTGCTCGATCCACGGATCCACACCGTGTTGCGACTGCTCCACGCGTCCGGGCACGACCTGGAGGTCGGAGTTCAGCTCGGCGAGGGAGTGGATCGCTGTCAGATCCGGGAACGTCTGGCGCTCACCCCACGGCAGCGGCTCGAGGATCTGACGCAGGCGGCGGCATCGATCCGCCGACTCCAGGGGCGCGCTCGGTCGGTGTCATCGTGACCGCCTTCGACCCGATCGGAGCCCTCCGGACGCTCACCGATCGCGGAACCAGCTTCGTGGTGGTCGGCGGAGTGGCAGGAGCCACGCACGGCTCTCCCTCGGTCACCCAGGATCTCGACATCTGCTACGAACGCAGCCCGCAGAACCTAGGCCGTCTCGCCGAGGCGCTCCGATCGATCAACGCGCGCCTCCGCGGCGTGTCGGAGGACGTTCCGTTCAGGATGGACGGAGAGACCTTGGCGGCGGGTGACCACTTCACGTTCATCACGGATGTTGGCGACCTGGACCTACTCGGGGTACCTGCCGGGACGACCGGGTACGACGACCTGCGCGCGAACGCCGTCGACGTGGACCTGGATGGCATGGTGGTGGCGTTCGCATCACTCGACGATCTGATCCGCATGAAGCGCGCCGCGGGCCGACCGCGCGACCTCGCGGAGCTCGAGATCCTCGGCGCGCTTCGCGACGAAACCGAGTAGCCCACCTCCGCCATGCCACCGCAACTGGCGATCACATGCCGTCGTTCATCGTGGTCATGCTCGTCTGGCTCGTCGTGTGGAGTCCGGGCAGGAGCCATGCGTTCCACGGCGCCAGGACCGCGGCGACGAGCAACACCACGCCTACCGCCGACGCGAACGGGCGTCCGTGCTTCCAGACCTTCTCCACCAGGATCACCACGGCGAGCACCGCCATCACCGCGATGTTCATCGCTCCGACGGCGATCAAGACGATCATCAGTCCCCAGCAACATCCGACGCAGTACGCGCCGTGATGCATCCCCACGCGGAGGTCGCGGGCGGGACCGTGGAAGCTCGCGTAGTGGAACAAGGACCCGACCGGCGAACGGCAATGGCGGAGACACACGCCCTTGAGCGGGGAGAGTTGGTAGATGCCGGCGATCGCAAAGACAGCGGCGCCGATCCACTTCGCCGTGTTGGGTGAGGAATCAACGACATGTTCGGCGCCGAGCAGCGCGACGTATGCGAGCACTCCGAACGCGGCCCAGACGATCAGATAGCCGGCAAGGAACTCGGTGACACCGACGATCCGCTGCCACGCGGTCTCACGGGTCGACACCGAACGGATCCACACGATGACCATGGGAGCGACGGACGGGAACATCATCGCGGCCATCATCACGACCCAGAGCGCGATGAACGCCAGGAGCGAAAGGCCCATCGTGCCTGGGCCGACGTCCATCCCGTTCGCTTGGTTGACCGTGACGATCCACGCGAGCGCCGCCAAGGAGCAGAGCCCGATCCACCACGGGAGCAGCTGTCTCAGCGGCAGACCGGGTGCCGGCGCGGAGGCCGTGTCCGTGTCAGCCCTCGTACTTGAAGTCGGTAACGAAGCTGTTCGTGCCCGAGTACTCCACGTCCCACGGGCCGTGGAAGCTCACGTCTCCGGCCTGTGCCTGCGTGAGCGGCTGCGTGACCGCGTTGAACGGATAGTTCGAGATGAAGCCGGAGGTGCCGTCTCCGCCTTTGATCTCCTCGGCCGACATGGTGAGGACACCGGCGACCGTGGCATGCAGCGAACCGTTTCTCGGTCGAACGTGATGGCGGCAGGCTCCACACCGGCAACCTCGCCGATGAACGGCCCGAGAGCGGCCAGATGGCCTCCGGCACCGCCTGAGAAGACGGCACCCATCGCCTCCGATTGCTCGGGGTCGCGCGGTCGTCGAGGTAGAGCGCCAGCTTCCAGCCACCGTCGGTCATCTGCTTCGGCGAGTGGACCGCCAGAACGGCGTTCAGGTCCGAGAGGTCCACACCGTCCTTGGCACCCTTCGTGACATGCCAGGCGAGGATGACGTCGCACGTCTCCTTGTTCGCGGGTTGCAACCAGATGCACGGACAGCTGATGTCGCACGTACAAGTCTCGAAGTAGTCGCCCTCAACCGAGAAGCTCATGGTCCCTCCTCAGATCCGCCGCGGATAAGCCCGATGCCGACGCGTGAACATACGTCCGGGACCAGGGGAACGCAACGGGTATCGTGCGGCGATGGCAGCCGTTGAACCGGGCGTGTCGTGGGCGCAGGTGCGACATGGGGCTATCGATCGCTCCTATCGGCTGGTCAGTGCCTCGACGTCGGCGCCGCACGCGCTGGTCGTCGCGCTCCACGGCGGCTTGCAATCGGTCGAGGGCCTCGCACACATGAGCAACCTCGACGCGGAGGCGCGTCGCTCGGGGTTCGCGGTCGTCTACCCCCTGGGCGTGCAACGCACGTGGAACGCGGGGCGGTGTTGCGGACCGGCGATGCGTCTCGGGGTCGACGACGTGGGCTTCGTCATGGCGATCGTCGACCGACTGATCGACCAGGGGACGGCCGATCCGACACGTGTCTACGCGACCGGCATCTCGAACGGCGGGATGCTGGCCTACCGACTCGCGACCGAGCACGCGGAGCGGTTCGCGGCGATCGCCCCGGTGGCCGCCTCCATGCTGATCGACGGCCGGCCGGCCGCGCCCGTCCCGTCGCTCCTGCATATCCACGGGACCCGGGATCGCATGGTGCCGTTCGGCGGCGGGATCGGGGAGCGGAGCCTGACCCGGATCAGCAATCCGTCCGCACGAGAGGTGATCGAACGCTGGCGAGGCTTCGCGGACGCGACCGGAGCACCCACGGTGGAGCACATCCCGCCTGCGACGATCGAATCCTGGCTCGCGCCGGATGGCACCGAGATCGCGCTCTGCTCGATCGAGCGTGGGGGCCACGTCTGGCCCGGCCCGCATATGCGTCTGCGTTCGACGGCCTCGGCGTTCGACGCCACGCCGTTCATCTGGCGGTTCTTCTCGCGCCACGCCACGGCCGCGCGCTGAGCCCGAACCATCAGGCCGGGTAGGCTCGATGCATGCTCGCCGGTCGCCGATGGAAGGTCGCCACGGTCCGCGGGATCCCGCTCTACGTGAGCTCGTCGTGGGTGTGGATCGCCGGGCTCTACATCTGGAGCGTCTACGCGAACCTGACCGGGTTCGGCCGGGTCGACCGGGTGGATCCGGGCGAGGCCATCGTCCTTTCCGTGGTCGCCGCCGTCTTGTTCTTCGGCAGCATCCTGATCCACGAGACCGCGCACGCGGTGATGGCGCGATCGCTCGATCTGCCGGTCCGTGGGGTCACGCTCGTGTTCTGGGGAGGCGCCACCGAGACGCGGGCGGATGCCCGAGGCCCGCTGGGCGAGTTCCTGGTGGCGTTCGTCGGGCCCGCGAGCACGCTCGTCATGGCGGGGATCTTCTGGGTCGCGCACGACGTGGCCTCGGGGGTCGCGTCGGAGATGATCGGCTACCTCGCGTGGCTCTCGCTCGTGTTCGCCGTGTTGAACGCCCTGCCGGGGTTCCCGCTCGATGGGGGACGCATGCTCCTCGCGGCGGTGTGGGGCGCGACCAAGAACCGGAAGACCGCGCTGCGCGTCTCGGGTTGGGCCGGCATCGCCGTCGGGGTCGCGTTCGGCGCGGCCGCGTTCTACATGATCACCCACGACGACTTCGGGACAGCCATCTTCTTCGGCTACTTCGCCGCCATCCTCATCACGACCGGACGGGCGATGGAAGGCCGGATCGCGTTCCGGGATCAGCTGATGCGCGGGCGTGTCGCCGAGGCGATGCGACCGCCGCCCGTCGCCGTCCCCGCCTCGACGAGCCTGGCCGATGCCCTGGATCGTGTGCTCCGAGGCACCGCCGAACAGGCGTTCCCGGTCACGGACGCGGGGATCGTGATCGGGACGGTGTCCATGGCGAGCGCCCGGCGCGTTGGCGGCCGCAACCCGATGCGGCCGGTGCGCGACGCCGTGATCCCGCTCAACCAGACCCCGGTGCTCGCGCCGCAGGAGACGCTCGATGAGGCGTTCGAATGGCTGGGCGGCCGCGACGGATTGGTGCTGCGGGACGGGGTGTTGGTCGGCGCGCTCGGGCTGCGGGATGTGGAGGAGTGGTACCGCCGCGTGGTCGAAGGGAACACCTCCGCGACCGGCTTCGCGGCTCTGCCGCCGCGACCGGATCTCTAGACCTGGGCTGTCGGCGACCTCGGGTAGCATCCGAGCCTGATGACGTCCCCCCTCCAACCGGACCCTGAACAAGAGCGGGTCCTGGCGCAGGGTAGCGGCGCCCTCCTCGTGACGGGAGGTCCCGGCTCCGGGAAGACCGCGATCCTGCGAGAACGGTTCGCTCGGCTGTTGGAAGCCGGCGCGGATCCCGAACGGGTCGCGCTGGTGGTCGGTTCGCGCCGGGCGCGCGACGAGGCGCGGGAGGCATTGCTCGCGCGCTTCGTTGGCTCGCTTCCGGAGCTCCGGGTGCTGACGATCCACGGGTTGGCGCGATATGTGCTGAACGCTCGGTACCAGCGGCTCGACTACGCGGAGCCGCCGGACCTCCTCTCCGCGAGCGATCAGTTCGGGTTGGTGCAGGAACTGCTCGGCGAGCAGGACCCCCGGGCGTGGCCGGCCTACGGTCACATGCTCGGGATGCGGGCGTTCGCCGACGAGGTTCGCCAGTTCCTCTCCCGCGCGCAGGAGGCCCTGCTCACCCCCGACGACATCTGGGAGCGCGCGGAACGAGCCGGTCTGACCGGATGGAAGGAGCTCGCAGGGTTCTATCGGGAGTACCAGGATGTGATCGACGGACGCGGGATCGTCGACTTCGCCGCCTTGCTCCAACGCGCGGCACGCGTCGCGGGCGACGGCGAGCCGCTGCTCGACCACCTGCTCGTGGATGACTATCAGGACACGACGTTCGCGGCCGAGGCCATCATCGAAGGACTCGCCGTGCCTGACCTGATCGTCGCCGGCGATCCCGCCGCGCATGTGTTCTCGTTCCAGGGAACGACCGACGTGCCGATCCTCCGCTTCACCGAACGGTTCGCGGGCGCGACGCACCTGGAGCTCACCTCGGCGCATCGGGCACCGGTCCCCGTCGCCGTGGAAGCGTGGAGCGCACCTCACTCATCGGAGGAGCACGCCGCGATCGCCCGAGAGCTCCGCCGACTCCACGTGGAGGAAGGCGTGCCATGGAGCGAGCTCGCGGTGGTGGTTCGACGCCAGGGGACGCACCTCGCAGGACTCCTGCGCGCGCTCGACGACGCGAGCGTTCCTCGCGCCCTCCCCGAGGGAGGGATGGCGCTGACCGCGGAGCCCGCGAGCTTCCCCTACGTCCTCGCCCTCCGGTGGCTGACCGCGAACACCGAGGAACGGGAGGGACTGATCGAGTCGGTGCTGACCTCGGACCTCTGCCGCCTGTCGCCGGCGTCAGCGCGAGGCTTGATGCGCTCGGCCCAGGCGGCGTCGGGCACCATCGGCCAGGCGCTCGCCCAGACCGAGGGCCTCTCGCCCGCCGAGGTGGAACAGGTGGCCGCCGTCCGCGACGTGCTCGATCACGCCGCGACGGTCGCCGACCGGTCCGTGCTCGACGCGTTCCGCATCCTGTGGCAGCAGCTGCCGTGCTCGGCCCGTCTGGTGGCTGACGCCAGCCTCGCATCTCCCGCCGCACGGGAGGTCGACGTGGTCATGGCGCTCTCCCGAGCGGTGGCCGAGGCCGGCGATTCGACGGACCCGTCGGCCGCGGCCTTCGTGGAAGGGCTGGATGCCGGCGCCCACGGTCCCGGTTACCGCGGCGCCGAGCCGACGAAGCTCGACGCCGTGCGGGTGCTCACGGCTCACGGAGCCGTGGGTGCAGAGCTGGACACGGTCGTGATCGCCGGGGCGGTCGAAGGCAACTTCCCCAGCCTCTCTCGGCCGGAGCCCATGTTCGACCTGAGCGCGCTGGCGCGATCGGTGAGCAGCTCCGAACGCAACCGGGCGCGGCTGGAGGACGAGCGTCGGTTGTTCCGGATGTTGGTGGGCCGCGCGAGGACCCGCGTCGTGCTCACCGCGAGCCAGACGCACGCCGACGGCTCTGCTGCTCCGTCCAGGTTCGTCGATGAGCGCGGCGTGGCGTGGACACCCATCCCGCACGGCCCGTTCGACGAGCCGGTCTCGGTGCGAGAGGCGACGGCCACCTGGCGCCGGACCCTCGCCGAACCCGACGTGCCGGCGGCACGACGCCTCGCCTCGCTCGAGGGGCTGATCGCGCTCGGGGACGACCCACGCGGGTGGTGGTTCCAGCGGGACTGGACCGACACCGGCGCGCCGCTCCACGAGACCATCCGCGTCTCCTACTCCAAACTCTCGACCCTCGAGAACTGTGAGCTGCAATACGTCTTGTCCGCGGAGCTCGGGCTGGGCGGGCTCGTCGGGTATCACGCGTGGGTCGGGAAGACCGTCCACAAGATCATCGAGGACTGCGAGAACGGGACCGTGGGGCGAACGCTCGTCGACCTGGCGGCCGTGGTCGACGAGCGCTGGCGTCCGCAGGAGTTCCCTTCTACCGCGGTGTCTGAGACGTGGCGCCGCCTCGCGAAGGAGCGGATGCTCCCCAACTGGTTCGAGCGGTTCGGCGAGCATCCCGCGACCGGCACGGAGCGCGGGTTCGAGTTCGCGTACGACGGCGTGACGCTGAACGGCTACATCGACCGGATCGGGCCGGACCCGCTCGGCTTCGGCACGCGTATCACCGACTACAAGACCGGCGGCACGTACGCCGCACCCAAGGCGAACGAGAGCTTGCAGCTCGGCATCTACTACCTGGCGGCGCAGGAGGCGGAGGACCTCAAGGAGGTCGGCGCCATCACCGGGGTCGAGCTCGCGTACCTGAAGGGCGATTTCCGGTCCGGTGCGCTCGTGATGCGCGAATGGGAGGTCGGCTCGGGAGATCGCGAGGCCGAGTACCAGGAGCGGATGCGCGCACGCCTCTCGTGGCTGATCGCCGAGCTGCGCCGTCTGGATGAGCAGGAGCGGTACCGTCCGAACTCCCAGGCCGACTGCTTCTTCTGCGACTTCAAGACGCTCTGCTCGCTCTATCCACAGGGGGCACCGCTGTTCCCGACGGGGAGTCGAACATGACTCCGCGCACCTACCCACCCGAGATCGTCGCCGTGATGGGCGGCCGAGAGCCGACCGAGGAGCAGTGGACCGCCATCACCTGGCCGCTCGAACCGTTCGCCCTCGTGGCCGGGGCCGGATCCGGTAAGACGTCGGTGATGACCGCGCGCGTCGTCTACCTCGCCCTCGTTGCGAGCGGGAAGATCGACGGCGCGGACCACGGTGTGCAGCCGGGCAACGTGCTCTGCCTCACGTTCATGAACAAGGCGAAGGAGAACCTCCAGAAACGGATCCGCCTAGCGCTCGCGGGACTGGAACTCGCCGAGGGCGAGGAACCGGAGATCGTGAACTACCACGGGTTCGCCACCAGGCTGCTCGACCGGTTCGGCATGCTCGCCGGCATCGAGCCTGATCGTCGGGTGCTCTCCCCCGCGCAACGGACCGAGCTCTGCGCCCGGGTCATGGATCTGATGACGTTCGAGCATGTCCGGACCGAGACCCAGGGCGCGGTGATCGACAACATCCTCCTGCTCGAGGATCAAGCGTCGAACCACGGTCGCACGCCGGAGGAGATCATCGCGTTCAACGAAGAGCGCCTGGAGCAGTTGAAAGGCCATCGTTCCGACCGCGCGTACCAAGCAGCGCTCGAGCGGATCGAGCTGGCCCGCGGCGCGGAGATCTTCCGTCAGCTGAAGCGCGACCTGGGCGTGCTCGACTTCGGCGATCAGATCTCGCTCGCGCTGAACGTGGTCGAACACCACCCGGAGGTCTCCGCCGACTACCGCCAGCGGTTCGAGACGGTCCTGTTGGACGAGTATCAGGACACCGACGTCGCCCAGGCGAGGTTGATCGCGGGGGTGTTCGGCGGCGGCCATCCGGTGACCGCGGTGGGCGACCCCGATCAGAACATCTACGCCTGGCGCGGGGCGAGCCTGTTCAACCTGTTGGAGTTCCCCGAGCAGTTCCCGCGAGCCGATGGCTCACCCTCGACGCAGCTCCCGCTGTACACCAACTTCCGGTCGGGCGCCTGGATCCTGGAGGCCGCGGATGTGGTGATCTCCGAGCTCCCCGAGCAGCAACGACCCGATCCCGACAAGCGACTCGTCCCGTGGATCGAGAACGGGACCGGCGAGGTGCACGCGGCACGGATCTCCGACGAGTGGAAAGAGGCGGAGTGGATCGCCGAGCGCATCGTCGATCTCCACGACCGCGGGGCCAAATGGTCGGACGTCGCGGTGCTCTGCCGATCGAGCCGTCTGTTCTTCTCGCTGCAGCAAGCGTTCTCGGAACGGGAGATCCCCGCGGAGATCCTGGGACTCGCCGGACTGCTCCGACTCCCGGAGGTCGTCGAGGTGCTGGCGTACGCGCGTGCGGTCAGCGATCCCCTCGCGAGCGTGGCGCTCGCGAGGATCCTGCTCGGCCCTCGCTACCGCGTGGGCTACAAGGATCTCTCGCGCGTGGCGGCGCTCGCCAAGATGAAGAGCTACGCGCTGCGACTGGAAGATGAGGAAGAGGGCGAAGCCACGCCGTTCCTGTTCGCCGAGGCGCTCGAGCATCTCGACCAGGTGGAGCGGCTGTCGGACGACGCGCGCCTGCGCCTGGAGGAGTTCCGGAGCGAGCTTGCCGAGCTTCGCGTCGAAGCACGCAAACCCGTGGGCGAGTTCCTCGGGGAGATCGTCCGACGGACGGGGATCCTGGCCGAGCTCGATGCCCACACGGATCAGGCGACGGCTGGCGCAGCGAAGCGCAACCTCGCGTCGTTCATCGATCAGGTGCACGCGTTCGAACCCGTTGAAGGCGAGCTCACGCTCCGAGCGTTCCTCGACTACGTGGACACGGTGGACCGCTTGGAGAAGCAGGACTGGTTGCCCGTGCAGCCGTCCGAGGAAGACTCCGTGAAGGTCATGACGATCCACGCCGCCAAAGGGCTCGAGTTCGACAACGTCTTCGTGCCCGGCATGGCACAAGGACTGCTCCCGAGCACCCGGATCCAGCACAACCCGGCGGAACGTGGGAAGTCGATGGACTTCGAGCTCCGCGGCGACGCGAAGATCCTGCCGACGTTCGACGGCGTGCTGTCGCATTTCAAGCAGGACCTCCAAGCGCAGGAGGTCTACGAGGAGCGGCGAACCGCGTACGTCGCGCTCACCCGCGCGCGGAAGCGGCTGTACTGCACGGGTGCCCACTGGTACGGCGAGAACATCAAGGCGAAGGAAGGCGGGATGTTCCTGAAGGAGCTCGGCCACTGGGTGCAGGAGCATCGGCACGGGACGTGGGATCCGGGAACCGAGATCGACGAGGAGACCAACCCCCTCCTCGGGTACCGGGAGCGATTCGTGAAGGACTGGCCTGAGCCGGCGCGCCCGGACGACGCGGACGAGACGTTCCCCGATGGGTGGCGTCGCGCGGCCGTCGAGGCGGATGCGGCCGGCGGTGTGCAGCCGAGCTTGCTCGAACCGCTGCGAGCGGAGGAACGCGAGCTGTTCGAGGAGCTGGCGGCCGAGCGCCGGCACCACGCGGCGTTCCTGCGGGAACGGGAAGGCGCCCCGGGCGCCGGCGAGACCGGGCCCGTGTCCCGGACCATCTCCGCGAGCGGGGTGATCGACTACGCGCGCTGTCCCAAACGGTTCTACTGGACGGCCGTGCGGCCGCTCCCACGGTTCAGCGGGCCGGCGGCCCGTATCGGGACCGAGGTCCACCGATGGATCGAGCGTCGCTCGAGCGGGCAGACGGTCCTGCTCGAGCTGGAGGAGGCTCCCGACCTCACCACCGAGGAGCTCGCGGGCGAGCCCGGGAAGGTGGAGCGACTGCGCGAGTCGTTCCTCTCGAGCCGGTTCGCGGACGTCACGCCGCTGTACGTCGAACGGCCGTTCCTGCTCCGCCTCGAGGGGTTCACGGTCGGCGGACGGATCGACGCGGTCTACGGCGATCCCGACGGTGGCTGGGAGGTCGTCGACTGGAAGACGGGCCGGCGCCCGTCCGACGACGACCCACTCGCCGCTTTGCAATTGGATGTCTACGGCCTGGCGTGCGCGGAGATCTGGGGCAAACGACCTGAGGACCTGACGCTCACGTACCTCTACCTCGCGGGCGGGGAGGAAGTCTCACACGCCATGGAGGATCCGAGCGTCGTGCGCGAGCGGGTCGCGACGAGCCTGCGATCGATCGATGCCGGGTCGTTCGATCCCACGCCGGGCGCACAGTGCACCTACTGCGACTTCCGGGCGTTCTGTTCGGAGGGGAAGGCCTGGCTCGCCCGCGAGGCCGCCGGATCCGCTAGTTCGTGAGCCGGTCGATCGAGTCGTCGAACGTCCGGTAGCCGGCGGCAGGGTCGTATCCACCCTCCCGCACGCCGGGGACGAACCGGCCGACGAGCCCAGCCTCCGCCGGAACACGGGCCTGCACCACGGCCCGGAACCAACCGAGGTTGCCCGGCTGCATCACGACCGCGCCGGATGTGCCGAGCCGCCGGTACGAGGCATCGTCGATCATCACCGCCGTGTGACGGAACGCATGCGTGAGCGCGACGTGGATCGTGTCGTCGTCGCACGTGATGACCGGCGCTGCATCGATCCAGGCGACGGTCGCCACGACGTCGTCGGGAGCATCGGGACGGTGGAACTCGACCTGCATGCGGGAGAGGCTACCCGGCGAGCGAGCGATCCATCCGGCGCACGGCCCGAGCGACGCCCTCGAGCAACTCGAGCGTGATCTCCGGATCCGCCGCGAGCATCGCGAAGAACTGCTTCTGGGTGATCTCGAGGAGCAGCATCTCGGTCTCGGCGATCACCGAGGCCGTTCGTTCGTTGCCGTCCAGGAGGGAGATCTCTCCGAAGTGATCCCCCGGGAGCACGCGGTTGACCGTCCGGCCGTTGGCCACGACCTTGGCCTGGCCCTGGAGCACGACGTAGAAGCTGTCGCCGATCTCTCCTTGTTTCACGATCGCCGCGCCCGTCATGAACCGGGCGACGGCGCCGAGGTCCGCGACCTTCTTGAGCTGCTTCTTCGAGAGGCCCTCGAAGAGCGGGACGGCGGCGAGCACCGTGATCATCTGCTTGTTCGTGGCCACGCGTCCCTCCCTAGCGGTCCTGATTCGGCGGACGCCTGCATCCGCGCGGCAAGCCTACCGCCGAGGCGGGTCCCCGCGCGAGCTCGGCTCGGTGTCGGTGCCGAGGGGTAGCCTCGCGCCCTCCCCGGAAGGGATCATCCGTGGCGGCCCGCATCGGGCTTCAACCGCACCCGCTCACGGTCGTGCTCCGCCAACATGCGACGCTCGTTCGGCAGGGCGCCCCGGGTGAGGGGCTCTGGCTCGTGGCGTCGGGCGCCTTGCGGGTCGCACAGGTGTCTCACGAAGGGCACGAGCTGATCCTCGACGTGCTCGGTCCGGGTGGATGTGCCGGGGAACCTCCGGGCATCGCGTCGCCCGTGACCATCCGCGCGCTCCGTCCTTGCCGTCTCGCGCCCATCTCCCCCCGGGCCGCGGCCGACCTCCTCGTCGCGCGCACCCATCGCGCCGAGGCCCTCGCCGCCGAACTCGCATGGTTGGACGTCCGTTCCCGCATCGAACGACGCCTCTGCGATCTCGCCGACCGGTTCGGTCGTCCGGTCGAGGGCGGTCGCCTGATCCTGCTTCCGCTCACCCAGGACGAGGTCGCCGCGCTCGCAGGGACGACCCGCGAGTCGGCGAACCGCGCCCTGCGCGCCCTCGTGGCGGACGGCGTGGTCCGCGTAGCCGCGCGCGGTCGCTACGTCGTTCGTTCGCGCCTCCGTTCGATCCAGTGACGCCGGCTTGACCTCGTGTCGGCCGGCTGGTTGGCTCCGCGGATGGACCGGCCGAGCCAGCCGTACGACGACGACGACCTACGGGGATCGGATCGCCGATGTCTACGACGACCTGTACGAGGGATCCCCGGCGCTCGGCGACCTCTCTGCGGCCGTGGACTTGTTGGCGGCAACCGCGGCGAGCGGGGCGGCGCTCGAGCTGGGGATCGGAACCGGTCGCGTCGCGATCCCGCTGGCGGCGACCGGCGTCGCGGTTCATGGGATCGATGCCTCCGAGGCCATGGTGGGTCGTTTGCACGCGAAGCCGGGTGGCGCCGACATCCCGGTGACGATCGGATCGTTCGCCGACTTCTCGCTCGACACGCGGTTCGCGCTGATCTACGTCGTGTTCAACACGTTCTTCGGCCTGCTCTCTCAGGACGATCAAGTGACGAGCTTCCACGCGATCGCGCGACACCTCGCGCCCGGAGGCGCGTTCGTGATGGAGGCGTTCGTCCCAGATCTATCCAGATTCGACCACGGACAGCGCGTCTCCGCGATCCGGGTCGAGACGGACGAGGTCTCGCTCGAAGTCACGACGAACGACCCGGTCGACCAGGCCACCGTCAGCCAGCGCGTGGTGATCCGGGAAGATGGGATCCAGCTGTACCCGGTGCGGATCCGCTATGCGTACGTCGCCGAGCTCGATCTGATGGCGCGCATGACAGGCCTGCGCGTGCGCGAACGCTGGGCCGACTGGGATCGTTCGGCGTTCTCGGGCGCGGCAGCCAAGCACATCTCCGTTTGGGAACACGACCCCACATCGAGCTGACGGCCGCCTACGCCTCGCCAGCTGTGTCCTGCAAGACGGCCAGACTGCATGAGCCACACAGCCGGGCACGACCCTTCACGGGATGACCGCACCGGTCGCAGGAACGCGGGACCGCGATGGACCAGCGGGCGGCGTCGCCCGACCCCTTCCGCTGAACGCGCCCCTCGCCGTCGAGCTTCTGGAGATGCGCGAGGACCGAACGAGCGGCCAAGGGTAGGACGTCGGGCGGATAGCTCGCGTAGATCTCCGCGACCAGGTCTCCAACCGTTCTCGCTCCGTCGGCGAGTCCGGCGAGCACCTGCCGTTCGCGTTCCGCTCGGTGGGTCACGTACTCCTCGAGCTTGGCACTCGCGTCGAACACGACCGGGCCGTGTCCGGGGTAGATCGTCCGCGGCTTGAGCTCCTGCATCCGCTGGAGCGATCGCAGGTACTGCGCGAGGTCGCCGTCGGGCGGATCGATGAAGCTCGTGCCTCTGCCGACCACGGCATCGCCGGTGAACAGCGCCGCCGCATCCGCCACGAAGAACACCATGTGATCGGACGAATGCCCCGGCGTCGTCACCGCGGTGACCTCAAGCGAGCCTGCAAGGAAGCGCTGCCCGTCGTGGAGATGCTCCGCGCCGGGTGACCGGAACGCGTACACCGGCGCCTCGACCCGTTTGGCGAACGAAACGGCTCCCGGCGCATGATCCTCGTGATCGTGGGTCACCAGGACGGCCGCCACGCGTCCGGCTGCGCGCGCCACCTCGTCGAGGTGCGCGTCGATCGCGGGGCCTGGGTCGATCACGATCGACGGCTCGGTGCCCACGATCCACGTGTTCGTTCCCTCGAGCGTGTACACGCTGGGGTTCGGCGCCAGCACCCGGACGACGCGGAGCATGCGTCAGTCCTGCCAGAACGTGGGTCGCGGCAACGCCTCGACGTCCGCGTCCGTCGGCTCCCGCGTCTCGAACCGCAGCGCGAGGAGCTCGGCGACCGACCCACACGTGACGAGGTGGGTGAGCGTGAAGTACGTCGGCCAGTAGAGCTTGCGGCTGCCCGCGGCGTGTTCCGAGAGCAGCTCACGGGCGCCGATCCACCACGCGGCGGTCGCCTCGGTCCCGTCCGGCGTCGGCTCCAGCCCGTCGAACGCGCTCGCCGCGTAGTACCGGGCGTCGAAGCGTACCGGCACTTCTTCTGGCGCGATCCAGTGCGCGATCTCGGGCAGCTGCTCGATGGTGGGCGGCGCCATGTTCACAGGACTGAGCGGCTCCCATCCACCGACCGGCCCCACGCCGTCCACCGTCACGGCGAGCGCGGTCTCCTCCGACAGCTCGCGGATCGCACAGGCGCGCGACGACTCGTCGGTCGTGCCGAACCACTCCATCGAAAGATCCGCATCGCCGGCGCCGACGGCGCCACCCGGGAATGCGACGTAGCCGGGGAGGAAGCGGCTGGAACGGCTGCGCTCGATCACGAGCAGCTGCAGGCCGTCGGGACCGTCGCTTCCCGCGATCACCGATGCCGCCTGCCGAAGTTCCTCCGCCACGCGCCTATCCTCCCAGGCCACACAGGTCGCGGCCGTGGGGTCGGGCCATACTCGTCCGCATGAGCGAGCACGTGGCGGCCGCGATCCGAACGGCCATCCGGGACCACGGCCCGATCGCGTTCAGCGAATTCATGGAGCTCGCGCTCTACGGGCCTGGCGGGTACTACGAGCATCCGCCGGTGGGCTCGAGCGGCGACTTCGTCACGAGCCCGCACATCCATCCGGTCTTCGGCTCGATGGTCGGCCGGGCGCTGCGTGCGCTCCATGAGGCGCTCGGCGCGCCTGACCCCTTCCGGTTAACGGAGGTTGGTGCCGGTGACGGGACCTTGGCGCGGCAACTGCGCGGCGCGCTCGCTGATCTGAACCTCGACTACACGGCGATCGACGCGAGCTCGGGCGCCCGCGACGCGCTCGGGGCGATCGACGGCGTCTGCGTGATGACGGAGCTCGGCGGAGGGGCGCACGTCGTCTTCGCGAACGAACTCCTGGACAACCTGCCGTTCGAACGGACCCGCGGCGGCCGTGAGATCCGGATCGGCATCGACGCCGATCGGTTCGTCGAGATCGAGGGCGGCGAGGTGATCGGGCCGGACGAGGGGACCGACGACACGATCGAACCCGTGGGCGCGTTGGCGTTCGTCGACCGGTTGGCGGACGTGCTCGATCCGGGGTACGCGCTCTTGATCGACTACGGCGACGTCGGCTCGACCGGCGGCGGGATCCACGGGTACCGGGGCCATCGCGTGATCCACGATGTCCTCGCCGACCCGGGCTCGGTCGACATCACCGCCGGCGTCGACTTCGATCGGATCGCCCGCCGCGCGGAGGGCCGAGGCCTCGTAGCGTTCCCCAGCGTGACGCAGCACGACGCCCTCGTCGCACTGGGTTTCGAAGCGTGGATGCGCGACGAGCTCGCCCACCAGACGGAGTTGCTCGACGCGCGGGACGGGGTGGGTGCCGTTCGGGCATGGAGTGGTCGGAGCCGGGCGAGCCTGTTGGTGGATCCGAGCGCGCTCGGGCGGCACCGATGGCTCGCGCTCGCCACACCGGGACTCCCACCGCCCTCTTGGTTGCCTTGACGGTTCCGCCGGGCCAGCCATAGGGTCCCGGGTCTCGTTCTGACGGAGGGTGGATTGCGGAAGACGCTCGCGATCGTCGTTTCGGTGCTGGTGGTGATCGGCCTCGGGGTCGTCGTGGCGAACCGTGGCGCCGGCCGCCACGACGCCGCAGCGGTGCGTCCTCAAGCCCCTCCGTCCGTCGAAGAACCGTCGTCGGAGGCCACCGACGAAGACCAAGGGGGCGCGGACGACCACACCGCAGACGGCGAGACACGTGAGGCTGCAGATACCGCGAAGGCGCGTACGGCCGCCTTCCGAGCCGCCGGCGATGCAGGACTTCTGGGACTCACTCGTCCGATCCGGTCCGTCCCCAACGCGGGATGGACAACCGAGCACGTTTGGAACGCGAGGAAGGACGACTGGGAGCCCGCGATCGCCACGGACCCGACCGCACCGTACGTCTACGCGCTCTCGACGCGGTACAGCCTGCCGCGTCGTTGTGCCACCTGTCGGATCCCTGCGATCGTGCTGCGGGTCTCCGGGGACGGCGGGAAGACATGGCGTCCGGATCGATTCCTCTGTGCTTGTCCGAACTTCACCGGCGGTCAGTACGACCCGGTCATCGAGGTCGACGGGAGAGGAACCGTCCACGCCGTTTGGCTCCAAGGGTTCGACCCCGGCGCGGTCTATTCACGATCGACGGATCACGGGAAGACGTGGACGGACCCCGTCGCCATGCCCTTCGCGTGGTCGGACAAGCCCCAACTCGCGGTGTCGACCGACGGCCGCGACGTTTACGTCGACGTGAACGGACCCAGCCAGGGCGACAGCCAGGTCGGCGTCTCTCACGATGGTGGCGTCACGTTCACCCGGGTCAAGGTCACCGACTCGGATCGCTACTACTTCGCAGGAGGCGCCTGGACGTCGGCCGACGGACGGCACGTCGTCTTCGCCCAGAGCGGCTACCGGCAAGGCGGCGAGGGACGGATCCGGTTCGACGCGGCGCTCTCGGACGATGGCGGATCGTCGTGGCGATCCGTTCGCGTCGCCACCGGGTTCCGGCAACCGCCCTGCACGTCGAAGGGGTGCTACGACGGGTTCTACGGACCCACGCCCGCGCTCGCGGGGGATCCGGATGGCGACCTCCTCTACCTCTACGCCGCGAACCGGAAGCCCGGTGCACCGCAACGCGTCTACGTCACGACTTCCTCCGACGGGGGCAGCACCTGGACGCAGACGACGGCGCTGTCACCACCCGGCGCGAACGCGATCTTCCCTGCCGCGGCCTCCGGCGGACCCGGTGACTTCCGGGTGTGGTGGATGGATACCAGGACCGGGCGCTGGAACGTCTGGTACGCGCGGACCACGGACGGGGGAGCGACGTGGTCGACGCCGATCCGACTCTCGAACGCGACCTCGGGCACACCGTACAAGAGCCGGCGCGGGTTCCTCGAGGCGTACGGCGACTATGGGGAGATGGGTGTCACGAGCGGCGGGAAGACCGTAGCCATCTGGGGTGAAGGCGCGAGCTACGCCGGTCCCGGCGGTGTGTGGTTCGTGCGGCAGCGCTAGTCTGAGCGAGACTAGCGGTCGACGTCGCCGACGACGAAGAAGATCGAGCCGAGGATCGCGATCAGGTCGGGCAACAGGTTGCCCGGGAGCATCGCGGGGATCACGCTGACGTTCGAGAACGACGCCGTCCGCATCTTCAGCCGGTACGGCTCAACCTTGCCGTCACCCACCAGGTAATAGCCCATCAACCCGAGCGGGTTCTCCGTGCGGACGTAGACCTCGCCTTCCATCTTCAGCGTCTTCGGGAGCTTGGCGGCGCGGAATCCTCCAGGCGGCAACTTGTCCATGCACTGCTCGATGATGTTGCAGGACTGCTTCATCCGTTCGACCAACACCCACAAGCGATCGTAGGAGTCACCGTTCCGCGCGACGGGCACCTCGAACTCGACCTCGGCGTACTTCTCGTACGGTTCGTCCTTCCGGGGATCCATCGGCACGCCGCTCGCGTGGAGCACCGGACCCGAACACCCGTACGCGATCGCGGTTTCGGCCGAGAGCATGCCGACGTTGCGCGTGCGCGCGAAGATGATCTCGTTCCCCATGATCAAGGTTTCGTACTCCTTGATCCGCTTGCGCGTTTCGGCGAGGACCTCCGCCGACTCCTTGAGGAACCCGGCGGGCAGGTCGTCCTTGAGTCCGCCGACGCGGCAGTACGAGTGGTGCATCCGTGCACCGGTCGCCGACTCCATCAGGTCCTGGATCATCTCGCGCTCACGGAACGCATAGAAGATCGGGGTCATCGCACCGAGCTCCAACGGGAACGAACCGCTGAACATCAGATGGCTGAGGAGGCGGTTCCACTCAGCGAACATCGTGCGGATCCACTGCGCGCGCTCGGGGACCTCGATGCCGGCGAGTCGCTCGACGGCGATCGTCCACCCGAGCTCGTTGTTGAACGCGCTGATCCAATCGTGACGGTTCATGAGGACGAGGACCTGCCGCGCGTCGCGATACTCGGCGAGCTTCTCGGCGGCGCGATGCATGTAGCCGATGACGGGTTCCGCGCGGACGATCACCTCACCGTCGAGCTCGAGCACGATCCGGAGCACACCATGCGTCGAGGGGTGCTGTGGACCGATGTTGAGGATCATCTCCTCGGTGCGGAACTGATCGGTCGCGATCTCCACGTCGAGCCCGCCGCCGCGGATCAACGACGCGATCTGCGAGCTCTGGAACGCCGGGCGCTCGGACGTGTCGACCATCGCCGCCTATCCTACGCGAACCCTCGTCCGCCTTGAGCGCCAGATGACAGGCCCCGAAGTGCGCATCTAGCCGAGCGGTTCGAGAACGGTATCGACGGTCGTGCAGGCCTCCGCCACCCCGGCGGCCGCAGCGCGTCCGTCGGCGAGGGCCGGACAGCGCGGATGGAACCGGCACCCGGGCGGGATCTTCGTCGGGTCGGGCGGCTCACCGGCCAACAACGGGCGTTCGATGCCACCCGCCTCGGGCACCACATCCAAGAGCGCTCGCGTATATGGATGGACCGGATCGGTCAGCACCTGCCGGGTCGGCCCGATCTCGACGATCCGGCCGAGGTACATCACTGCGACGCGGTCGGCGATCGTCCACGCGAGCCCGAGGTCGTGCGTCACGATCAGGACGGTGATCTGCGACTCCTTCCGGAGCTTCAGCAGCAGGCGCAGGATCTCGCCGCGAACCGAAGCGTCGAGGTTCGAGACCGGCTCGTCGGCCACGATCAGCCGAGGCTCCAGCGCGAGCGCCCCCGCGATCACCACGCGCTGCCGCTGACCGCCGGAGAGCTCGTGCGGGAACCGGAGGAAGAACCGCTCGGGCGGCCGGATGCCGGCCCGCGACAGTGCCTGTGCCACATGCTCCTCTTCATCGCCGGGCACCTTGTGGATCCGCAACCCTTCAGCCACCGAGTCATAGATCGTCTGTCGCGGGTTCAGCGCCCCGGTCGGGTCTTGATAGACCATCTGCACGCGTCGTCGGTACGAGCGCAGGTTCTTCGCGAGCGGCGTCCCCTCGAAGAGGATCTGCCCCTGATCCGGCTGCACGAAGCCCATGATCGAGCGGGCCAGCGTCGTCTTGCCACACCCGGACTCGCCTGCGAGCGCGAGGATCTCCCCCTCCTGCACGGAGAGATCGACGCCGTCCACGGCACGGGCGATCGTCGCCTCACGCGCACGGCGGCCGCCGATCAGACCCGCGCGGCTCGCGAATCGGACATGGAGGTCACGCACCTCCAGCAGCGGGATCGACGCCATCCCGGCGTCGGCGGTCTCGCTCAACGGGACGTCGCTCACACCTGCTCCGCCGCGGTCGGGCGGGTCTGTTCCAGGAGGAGGCAGGCCGCGCGGCGCCCCTCGCCGGCGGACATGAGCGCCGGATCCACCATGTCGCACCGGTCGAACGCTTCCGGACACCGCGGATGGAACGAGCAACCGCTCGGCACTTCGCGGGGATCCGGCGGATCCCCGTCCAGGCCGGCGGGCGCCTGGACGAACCGTTCGTCGCCGATCGTCGGGAACGCACCGGCCAACGCCCGGGTGTAAGGGTGCCGCGGATCGGAGAAGACATCCTTGGCCGGCCCCTCCTCGACGATCCGGCCCGCGTACATGATGGCCAGTCGGTCGCTCACCTCGAGCAGGACGGAGAGGTCGTGCGTGATGAACAGCATCGAGAGCTTCAGCTCGCTCTGGAGACGCTTGAGCAGCCGCAGCACCTGCGCCTGTACCATCACGTCGAGCGCGGTGGTCGGTTCGTCGGCGATCACCAGGTCGGGTTTGCACGCGAGCGCCATCGCGATCATCACCCGTTGCTTCTGGCCCCCGGAGAACTCGTGCGGGAAGTCGCGCGCCCTCCGGGGCGGCAGACCGACGCGCTCCAACAACCCGGCGACCTCGGCCTCAGCCTCTTTCCGCGTCTCGCTGCCGTGGGCGGTGATCGCCTCCACGATCTGCTCACCCACGCGGATCACGGGATCGAGCGCGTGTTGCGCACCCTGGAAGATGATCGAGCTCTGCGACCACCGGACCGTTCCCAACTCACGCGCTTCCATCTGCAAGACGTCGCGGTCGTTCAGCACGACCTTGCCGGTGACGTCGGTCCCGTGCGGGAGGAGCCGCAACAGGCCGAGCCCGATCGTCGACTTCCCGCAGCCGGATTCGCCGGCGAGGCCGAGCACTTCGCCGCGTTCGATCTGGAACGAGACTCCGCGAACCGCCGGCACGGGTCCTGCCTTGGTGGTGTACGCGATCCCCAGGTCGGATACGTCGAGGAGGCTCATCGCTCTCGCAACCTCGGGTTGAAGATCTCCTCGAGTGCGGTTCCGCACATCGTGAACGCGAGGACGACGAGGACGATGCAGACGCCGGGGGCACCGATCCACCACCAGGCGCCGAGCGTTGGTGCACCCGCTTCGAACGCCAGCTCGAGGATGGAGCCCCACGACACCCGGAGCGGGTCGCCCAGACCGAGGAACGACAGGTAGGACTCGGCGAGGATCGCCAGCGCGACGGACAGGATCGTCTGCGCGAGGATCACCGGGAGCACGTTCGGTAGGACATGTTTCGCGATGATGTGTCGCTCGCCAGCACCCAGACCGCGTGCCCGTTCGACGTAGGGTCGTTCCTTCACCGAGAGCGTCTGGCTCCGGACCAGGCGCGCGGTCCACGGCCACGACGTGAGTCCGAGCACCATGATGATGATGAACAGCGACTGGCCGAGGATCGCCGCCAGCGTGATCGCCAGGACCAGGAACGGGATCACGAGGAACCAGTCGGTGAACCGCATCAGGAACACGTCCCAGAACCCGCCGCGGTAGCCGGCCAGGATCCCGAACAGCGAGCCCACGACCATCGACACGGTTGCCGCCATCAGTCCCACGAGCAACGAAACGCGCGATCCCCAGATGACGAGGTCGAGGACAGATCGTCCGAAATCATCGGTGCCGAGCGGGTACTGCCAGGATGGAGGGGCCAAGATCGGTCCGGTCGCCTTCGTGACATCAAGGCTGCTCGCGGGGGCAAGGAGTGGGGCGGTGATAGCGATCGTGAAGAAGACGATCAGGATCACCACGCCTGCGACGCCCATCTTGCTCTTGCGGAACGTCTCCAGGAACCGCTGGCGGGCGATCTTCCTCCTGGCGCGGGCGACCCCCTTCGGGGTGCGGGGGACGAGCAGGTCTGAGACCGCCATCAGGCCTCCCGCACCCGGGGATCGAAGTAGCTGTAGAGCAGGTCGGCAGCCAGGTTGGCGAGCAGCACGGAGATGCTGAAGAACAGGAACAGCCCCTGCAGCAGCTGGAAGTCCTGCGCGTCGATCGCCTGGACGGTCAGCAATCCGACCCCCGGATAGGAAAACACCAGCTCAACGGTGATCGCGCCGGCCAGGATGAAGCCGAACCCGAGCGCGATCTGCGAGATCGTGGGCAGGAGTGCGTTGCGTACGGCGTGGCCCCACAGGACGGTTCCCTCACGGATCCCTTTCGCGCGGATCGTCGTGATGTAGTCCTCGCCGATCACATCGAGCAGCGACGAGCGCATCACCAGGTAGTACTCCCCGAGGTACCCGAGCGTGAGCGTGAGACACGGCAGGAACATGTGGTTCAGGACATCGACCACGTGCGCGACACCAGACATCTGGACATCCGGAGACGAGTAGCCGCCGGACGGGAACCACCCGAGCCCGGTCGAGAAGAGGATCAGCAGCATCATCGCGAGCCAGAAGTCCGGCATCGAGTACAGGACGAGCGACGAACCCATCGAGGCCATATCGCCCCTGCTCCCGCGATGCCAACCCCCACGGATGCCGAGGTAGAGGCCGATCACCGTCATCAACACGGTCGCGGTACCGACCAACAGGAACGTCGGCCACATGAAGCGGAAGAACACGTCGACGACTCGCTGTCCCGGATAGATGAACGAGAGGCCGAAGCGTCCGCGGAACGTGTCGCCGAGGTAATGCGCGAACTGCGTCGGCAACGGGAGGTCGAGCCCCAGGTCGTGCGCGAGCGCCAACTGCGCCTTCTCGGTGAGGTGGATCCCTTTCTCCTTCGCGAGCAGACGGACCGGATCACCCGGCATGACCCTGAAGAGGAAGAAGTTGAAACACAGGACGAAGAGCAGCGTGAAGAACGCTTGAGCTAGCTTCCGCAGGAAGTAGCGCCGCCCGCCCATACCGTCAGGCGTAGTACCCGTCGAGACGGCGGCGGCGTGCGGCGGTGAGAGCGATCAAGACGGTGATCAAGCCGAACGCGAAGAGCCACATCAGCCCGGTCGGCCCGCCCTCGGCGGTGACGATCCCCCCTCCCGCCTTGGGTCGCACGAACCGGACGGAGTACGCGTTCTCCCAGAAGACCGAACCGTCGGGCTCCGGATGGTGCACGAACCCGGTCCACTTGTCGTCCCGCCATCCCTCGAACGAGTTCGGGTACCAGAGCACGATCTCCGGAGTATCCCGGTAGATGATCTGCTGCATCTGGATGACGGTCTGTTGTCGGACCGTGGGATCCACCTCGGTCTGCTGCCGGCGATACAGCGAGTCGTACTGGTTGTTGGCGTAGCAGGTGTCGCTCCAGACCCCGCATTCGTGCGTGGTGAAGCTCGAGAGCAGGAAGTCCGGATCGGGCCCTGTCCCCCACGAGTAGATCAGCATGTCCCAGTCGAACGCGTACCACTCGTGGAAGAGCTGGGGGTCGGTCATCGACCGAACCGTCGTGTTGATCCCGACGTCCTTCAACCACCCCCGGATGAATGCCGCGGCGTGCAGACCGTCGGGATCCGCCACCGAGTCGAACAACCGGAGCGTGAGCGGATCGCCTCCACCAGGTGCCTCCCGGATCCCGTCTCCATCGGTGTCGACGTACCCGGCCTCGTCCAGCAGCTCCTTCGCCTTCTCGGGGTCGTAACCGACCGCGGTTCCGGAAGGTGGTTCCCAATGCCAATAGGGATAGACCGGCGCGATCGGTGTCGACCCGGGCGTTCCGTATCCATGGATCACCTTGTCGACGAGCGTCTGGCGATCGATCGCGTACTCGATCGCGAGACGGACCTTGGGGTCGAGCACGGCGGGATTCGCCGTCGAAGACGGATCGTCCGCGAGGTTGAACGACAACTGCCAGAAGGCCTCGGCCGCGTTGACCGCGGTCCCGATCCCGGGCCGATCTTTGATCGATTCGTACAGCTCCGCGGTCGGGACCTGCGTGTAGTCGATCGCGCCCTTGAGCAGCGCCTGCACCACCGACTCGTTGTTGTTGTAGACGCGGAAGATGATGTCGTCGATGTGAGGTGCGCCCTGCCAGTAGTCGGGCCGCGCCTCGAGCTTCCAATACTCGCCCTGCTTCCACTCGACCAGGTTGAACGGACCGGACGAGACCGGGTTCGGGAAGTTGCGGTAGTTGATGATGTCCTGCGTGCTTCCGAGCTTGCTCCAGATGTGCTCCGGAAGGATCAGGTTGTAGCCGGGCAGCCCTGGGGTCACGGTCGGTCTGGACGTCTTCCAGACGATCGTCAGTGGGTCTGGGGCAGTGATGCTCTCGGTATAGCGATAGCCGTCGATCCACGAGCTCGCGCGGTTGGGGTTATCCAGGATGAAGTTCGAGGTCCAGACGAAGTCCTCGGCGGTGAGCGGCACGCCGTCGCTCCACGTGAGGCCGTCGCGCATGTGGAACGTCCAGGTCAGGCCGTCGCTACTCACGTTCCAGGACTGAGCCAGTTCGCCCTCGGGCTCGTAGGCCTTCTGCTTGTAGCGGAGCAGCCCGTCGTACATCAAGACCCCGACGAACCCCTCGGTCGTGTCGATCTGCTTGAACGGGTTCAGTGAATTCAGGTCACCCGTCACCCCGACCGTGAACGTGACGTTCTGCGCCGGGGACGGCGAGGCGGAGGGCGGCGCGCTCTGGGCCATCGCGGGCCAGGCGACCCCGAGTGAGAGCAGGACGATGAACGCGCTCGCGCCGACGCGCGTGATCCTCGACATCGGCGGTCGCATCGATCTCGCTCTCGGCTTGCGGGCGGCCATCCTAGGCCGAAGACCCACAGGAACGGAAGTGAAGGCATCGCTGGGCCGCGGGAGCGGCCTGAGACTCCCGTCCATGACGACGGACGTGCGCCGGAAGGTTCCCTCGGTCGACTCCTTACTCCGTTCCGACCCCGGGAAGCGGGCCGCGGCGAGCCTGGGCGCGCCCCTGTTGAAGCGAGCCGTGATCGCCACCTTGGAGGAGACCCGACGTTCGGCCCGCGAGGGCACCGAGCCGCCCGATGACGACGAACTGTTGGCTCGCGCCGTCGGACGGGCGTCCGCCACCGCCCGTGGGTTGAGCCCCGCCATCAACGCCACCGGCGTGATCCTGCACACGAACCTCGGCCGGGCGCCGTTGCCGGATCCGGCGGTGAAGGCCGCGGCCCGCGCGGCGCGTTCCTATTCGGATCTCGAGGTCGACCGCGAGACCGGCCGTCGGGGGCGGCGATCGATCCGGGCAGAGACGTTGCTCCTGGCGCTGACCGGGGCCGAGGACGCCCTGGTCGTCAACAATTGCGCGGCCGCGTTGCTGCTGGCCCTGTCGGCCATCGCGCGTCGCAAAGAGGTCGTGGTCTCGCGTGGGGAGCTGATCGAGATCGGAGGCGAATTCCGCATCCCCGACATCCTCTCGGCGTCGGGTGCGAAGCTCGTCGAAGTCGGGACCACCAACCGTACGCGGATCGGCGACTACCGGAACGCGATCAGCGAGCGAACCGGCGCCATCCTGAAGGTCCACCCGAGCAACTACCGGATCGTGGGGTTCACCGCGATCCCGGCGGCGGTCGAGCTGGCTTCGCTGGCGGCCAAGCAAGCGATCCCGTTCCTCTACGACGTCGGCTCCGGATCGCTGAACCACGGACACGGGATGGCGGCGGATGAGCCGACGGTGGCCGACGCCCTCGAGGCCGGAGCCGATCTGGTCATGTGCTCCGCGGACAAGCTGCTCGGCGGACCGCAGGCAGGGATCGTCGTCGGACGCGCGGACCTCGTCGCCAAGCTCCGCGGTCACCCCATCGCGCGGGCCGTTCGTGTCGACAAGATGCAGGTGGCGGCGCTCGAGGCGGTGCTGATGATGCATAGCACCGGACACGCCGACGACATCCCCGTCCAGCGGATGATCCGCTCGTCGCTCGACGAGCTCTCCCACCGCGCCCACGCGTTGGCCGAATCGTTGGACGGCGATCTGGAGGGTGCCCACGTCCGACGATGTGAGTCCGTGATCGGCGGCGGTTCGATGCCGGGGAGTGCGCTGCCGTCGTGGGGGGTGGCGGTCAAGACCGCCGACCCTTCGGCGCTCGCGGCGCGACTGCGGGTCGGGAGCCCGACCGTGTTCTGTCGGGTCGACCCCGATGCCGTCGTGTTCGACGTGCGCACGGTGCTCCCCGACGAGCTCCCGCATCTGGCGCGCGCGATCCAATACGCCCTCGAAGGCGACGATATCGACGAGGGTTGAACCGCCGTGACGGGCGCGCTCAGGGTGATCGCGACCGCGGGGCACGTCGACCACGGCAAGTCAACACTGATCGTTCGGCTCACCGGCAGGGATCCGGATCGACTCGCCGAAGAGCAGCGGCGGGGACTCACCATCGACCTCGGGTACGCATGGTTCACGTTGCCGTCAGGGCGGGAGATCGGATTCGTCGATGTCCCGGGACACGAACGGTTCATCGCGAACATGCTCGCGGGCGTTGGACCCCTCCGTCTGGTCCTGTTCGTGGTAGCCGCGGATGAAGGGTGGGCGCGTCAGTCGGAGGAGCACCTGCAGATCCTGGACGTGCTCGGCGTTCAGGGGGGCGTCGTCGCCCTGACGAAGATCGACCTCGTCGAGCGGGACGCCCTCACGGCCGTCCGCGATGCGGTGATCGATCGCCTCCACGGAACGGCCCTGGAGGCGGCACCCGTCGTGCCCGTCTCCGCTGAGACGGGCGAGGGCCTCGACGCGTTGATCGATGCCCTCGACGGCTTGTTCGCCGGGGCCGCGGCACCGGAGACGACGCGAACGCGCCTCTTCGTAGACCGGGTCTTCTCGATCAAGGGGGCGGGCACCGTGGTCACCGGAACGCTGACCGGCGACCGGCTCGATGTCGGCTCCGAGGTCGAGCTCTATCCCACCGGACGCCGCGCGCGGATCCGCCAGTTGCAGACACATGAACGCACGGAACGCTCCGCGGAACCGGTCTCGCGGGTGGCGGCGAACCTGGTCGGGATCGAACGCACCCAACTCCGCCGCGGGAACGTGCTCGGCGTGCCCGGCGCCTGGAGACCGACGCAGGTGTTCGAGGCGCGGCTGCGGACGGTCCGAGGGATCGACCATGCGATCACGGCGCGCGGTGCCTACCTGCTCCATGCGGGGGCCGAGGAGTCAGAGGCTCGGATCCGGCTCTACGAGAGGCCGAGGCTCGAACCCGGCCAGGAGGCATTCGTTCGGATCTCGGTCGCGCGGCCGCTGGTGCTGGACATCGGCGATCGGTTCGTCGTGCGCGACGCGGGACGGGGAGAGACCGTCGGTGGCGGCGTGATCCTCGATATCGCGCCCCCGGCGCGGGCCGGAAGCGATCCCGTCGGCCGGCTCCGAGCCCGAGCGTCCGCGGATCGTGAGCAGCTCGTCGCCCTCCTGATAGACGAACGTCGCGCGGTCCCGGTGGCCGAAGTCGGGCTCCTCGTCGGCGCGCCGGTCGACCCCGCGCTCGCTACCGGAGCGTGGTGCGTCGCAGCCGACGTGCGCGCCGAGGTCGAACGCAAGCTCGCCGGAACGCTCGAGGCGCACCACCGGGCGCATCCGCTCTCGCCCGGCTCCGACCTGGCTCAGGTCCGTGCGACCGTCGCGTCGACGCTCCGCGGGATGCGCGCGCCGACAGATCAAGGTCTCGTCGACGCGCTGCTCGATGACCTCTCGGACCGACACGTGACGGTGCGCGACACATCGACGATCGGCCTCGCGAGCCACACGGTCGTGGTCGCTGACGATCCGGACCTAACCCGATTGCTCGACGAAGTGGGTGGCGAGCGGGAGGCGACACCCCCGGACGTGCCCGCGTTGATCGCGCTCGGCATCGACCGTGATGTGATCGAAGCGGCGATCCGATCCGGGCACATCGTCCGCATCACACCAGACCTCGTGGTCACGCCCGCGCTGATCGAGCGCGCGAGAGCAACGGTCCAGGCCGCAGGCGCGGCAGGGATCACCGTGAGTCAGGTGCGTGAGGCGCTGGGGACGACGCGGAAGTACGCGATCCCCCTCATGGAGTGGTTCGACAAGCAGGGGTTCACTCGCCGAAACGGCGACGTGCGATCCGCTCGGCCCGGCTAGGCCGGCTCCACCTCGGCGATCACCGCGATCTCGATGCTGCCGCCCAGCGGCAGCGACGCCATCCCGATCGCTGCCCGCGCATGCTTCCCCGGCTCTCCCAACACGTCGACCAAGAGTTGACTCGCGCCGTTCGCAACGACGGGATGCTCGGTGAAGCCGGGGACGCTCGCGATGTAGACGGTCACCTGCAGGATCCCGAGCAGGCGATCGAACGAGCCCAGCGCCGCTCGCAGGGCTGCGAGCGCTTGCAACGCCGCCCTTCGCGCTCCAGCCTGACCTTCTTCGACGGACACGTCTCCACCGAGGAGGCCGGGGTGGACGACCACGCCGTCGACGATCGGGACCTGGCCCGCGACGTAGGCGGTGCTCCCGGTGATCCGCACGGGCACGTATGCCGCGACCGGCACCGGAGCGGGGGGCAGCTCGAGCCCGAGATCGGTGATCCGCTGAAGGACTTCCACGTCGTTCATCCGCGCATCCTCGCACGCGGAGGGCCGGGCCGACGACCTTCAGGGATCTCAGACGGCTTCGCGGCCCCGCTCTCGGAGGAGCGCACGACGTTCCATCTCGTTCAGGCCTCCCCAGATGCCATGGCCTTCCCGGACGTCGAGCGCGTACCCGCGACATTCCTCGAGGACCGGGCAGCGTAGGCAGATCGCCTTGGCGACCGCCTCACGCGCGTCCTTCTCGCGACGCTTCTCGAAGTAGCTCGGCGCGAAGAAGAACGCGGAGTCCTCGCCGCGACACGCGGCGAGGAGCTGCCAAGAACCCGTCCAGGTGATCTCCAGCACGTGGCTGCGGCCGAACGCCGTCCCTCCCGGTGATGTCGGGGTCCGTCGCGGACCCGCTCACCTTGTTGTTCGTAACTCCGGGCCGCGAGGATTCAGACAGGGCGGCGGTCTCGGGCTCAGTCGTTCGCGAGCTCGGCCTCGGGCTCAGCCTCGACCCGCAGGATCAGACCGTCGACCCCTCGGACACGCACGGGGGTGCCGGTAGCGATCTGCTCGCCGGTGGAGCGGCCGCGCCACATCGCCCCCTTCACGTAGACCGGTCCGTCGGGCGCGAGCGTCCCTCTCGCCTCACCGACCAGCCCGATCAGCCCGCGTTGCGCGTTCACGATCCGATCCCGCGACTGGATCGCGACGGTGAGCCCGAAGCCGTAATACAGCGCGCTTGCAACCACGGCTCCGCCGATGAGCCACGGCGAGATCCGGATCGCCGCGGCCACCCCGCTCCAAGCGAGCAGGGATCCCGCCGCGAACGCGATCAACCCCAGGACGGAGAGGGGACCGAGCTTCCGCGTCCGAACGTCTTGCACCATCAACCCGATCCCACCGAGGAGAAGTGCGAAGCCGATCCAGTTCACGGGCACGACCGTCATGCCGTAGAGCGCGAGGCCGAGCATCCCGAGCCCGGCGAAGCCCGCGAAGCCGAATCCCGGCTGGGTGAGCTCGAACGCGAGCGCTGCCAGGGCGATGACCAGGAGGAAGTAGATCATCGAGGGCGAAGCGACGCCGTGGAGGACGCGCTTCACCGGCCCGAGGTTCTCGAACCGGATGTCGACGGTGCCGTTCGACTCGGCCTCAGCTTGCGTCGTTGCGACCCGCGTGTGAAGGACGACCGGACCCGCGGCGGTCTCGACGGTGCGCCCGTCGATCCGGTTGAGCAGACCGGGGATCGAGAGGGCGGCCACCTGTGCGATATCGCGGTGCCGTGCCTCCGCGCCGTTCAACGGGCGATCGACCCAGTCGATGTCGGTCTTCTTGCCGCGCGCCTCGATCCACCCCGCGATCGTGGCGTGGAGCCCAGGTGGTCGTGCCTCCGGATGCGCCAGGTCGATCGGGTTCAGGGGACCGGTCTGGCTCCCTGGAGAGACCGCCGCGAGCGACGAGGCGTACATCAGCAAGAGCCCCGCGCCGCTGGCGCGCGCGGGCGCGGGACCGACCCAGGTCACGACCGGCACACGGAGGTCGAACACCCGCTGCGCGAGTGCCACACCGTCCTCGTCGATCGTCCCGGCCGTGTCGAGTTGAAGCACGACCACGGCACCCTCGTCCTCGGCGGCAGCCAGGCGGCCGTCGAGATACCCGAGGAGCGGGCGGTCGATCGCCCCCTCGACCTTGATCACCTCGACGGTCGTCGTCGGAGCGGCATCCGCCGCCCGGGGCCATACGACCAGCCCGGAGCAGACGGCCAGCAGGAAGAGGGAGATCCGGCGCATCGGCCACCCATGGTACCGGCGGTATCCTTGGCCCTTCCCATGGCCCGAACCCCGCAACCCGGGCAGCACGCGGCGGAGCGGCGCATCGATCCGCTGGCCGTGCTGCTCCTGATCCCCGTGATCGGCATCGCCGCCGTCGTCGTGGCGGTGCTGATCCTGCCGCCCTTCGTCGGCGCGGCACTCGGAGCGAAAGAGGTCGACGCGCGCCTGATCACGCTCGGTGCGGGGTTCACGCACATCCCCCGCTTCCCGGAGCGGTCCACGATCTACGCGTCCGACGGGACGACCGTCCTCGCCACGCTGTACCTGGACAACCGGGAGATCGTGGAGCTCAACTCGGTCAGCGACATCGCGCAGCATTCGGTGCTCGCGATCGAAGACTCACAGTTCTATCAGCACGGGCCCCTCGATTGGACGTCCCTCGTACGAGCCATGCTCACGAACGCGGCATCGGGAAACGTCGTGCAAGGTGGGTCAACGATCACGCAGCAACTCGTGAAGAACGCGGTCACGGGAGATACGTCGCAGACGTTCCAACGGAAGTTCCAGGAGCTCGCGCTCGCGATCCGTGTGGAGCAGCGCTACTCGAAGAGCCAGATCCTGGCTCTCTATCTGAACGACATCTACTTCGGCAACGGCGTCTACGGGATCGGGACGGCGGCGGACTTCTACTTCCACGAACCTGCCTCGCGGTTGAACCTGACGCAAGGAGCGCTGCTCGCCGGGCTGATCCGAGCCCCCTCGTACTACGATCCGCTCGTCCACCCGGTGAAGGCGCGGGTGCGACGCAACGAGGTGCTGGACCGTCTCGGCGAGCTCGGGTGGATCAAGCAGGGTCGGATCGACCGGGCGAAGCGGTCCACGCTCGGGCTGGCGGACGATGTCGGCTCCCTCGCCCTGGAGCGACCTCCGTTCTTCGCCACGTACATCACGCAGCAGATCGTGGCCGATACCGACGGCGAGTACGACGCGTTCGGCAAGACCGAGACGCAACGCCGGCGTCGTCTGTATGAGGGCGGCCTGCGGATCACGACCACGCTCGACCCCGATTGGCAGGCGGCGGCGCAGGCCGTGGCTGACGAGCCGTACCGCGTCTCGGTCGCGGACCCGGGGTACCGACAGCACCCGGACACCGCGATCGTCTCGGTGGACAATGCCACCGGCGCGATCCGCACGATGCTCTCGGGCCGCGACTACGTACACGACCAGCTCAACCTGGCCGACTCCCATCGGCAGCCCGGTTCCTCGTTCAAACCATTCACGCTCGTCGCCGCGTTCCGTGAGGGGATCCCGCCCGGGTCGGTGTTCTCGACCAAGTCGCCGCTCTACCTCCCACAGTGGACCGGGAACGCTTGTTCATGCGTCTCGAACGCCGAAGGCGCCGGCGATTCCGGCTACAAGGACCTGTGGGATGCGACCGCGGATTCGATCAACGTCGTGTTCGCGCAGTTGATCCTGGAAGCCGGGCCCGACGCCGTCGTGAGGGCGGCGCACGACATGGGGATCGAGACCGAGCTGCCCGCCGTTCCCTCACTCACGCTTGGCACCGTCGACGTCACACCGATCGAGATGGCCGGCGCCTATCAGACCCTCGCGAACGACGGGAAGCATTGCCAGGAGTACACGGTGTCGAAGGTCGTCGACGACGCCGGTGTGCTCTACCGGCACAAGCCCAACTGCAAGCAGGTCGTGGCACCGGACATCGCGCACCTCGTGACCGCGATGCTCCAAGGGGTCGTGCAGCACGGCACCGGCACGGCGGCGGCGCTGTCACCGTGGCCGGTCGCCGGGAAGACGGGCACGACCCAGGATTACTCGAACGCGTGGTTCGTCGGCTACACCCGGCAGGTGTCCACGGCCGTGTGGGTGGGGTTCCCGGGGACGCCCGATCCGCTCTCGGACTACTTCGGACAATCCGTGTTCGGGGGGACGCTCGCGGCGCCGATCTGGCACGACTACATGGCGCGCATCATGTCGGGCATGCCCGCGCTCGGATTCCCGGCGCCGCCGGCTCCCCAGGTCGGCACGATCCCCGACGTGCTCGGCTTCAAAGCGGAGCATGCGCAGAACGTCTTGGCGGCAGCCAACTTCACCCCGAAGGTCGACAACGTCGCCTCGGCGGCCCCGAAGGGAACGGTCGTGACGGAGACCCCATCCGGCGGGACCGGGGCCCAGCTGGGTGCGCTCGTGACGATCGAAGTGAGCAGTGGGGTACCAGCGAAGGTCAAGATCCCCGACGTCGTCGGGATGTCCGCGGCTGACGCGAAGACCGCGTTGGAGCACGCCGGCTTCATCGTCGCCAGCATCGAGAAGCATGTGAGCGGAACGGCCAACGACGGCAAGGTCCTTGCCCAAGACCCGGTCGCCGGCGCGAAGGCGCTCCAGGGCACGACCGTGACGATCACCGTCGGTACCACGGGGAACTCGTCCCCTTCCCCTTCCCCGTCACCGTCTCCCTCGCCGAGCCCCTAAGCGTCGCCGAGCCGGGCGAGCACCTTCGCCTGGACGATCGAGCCGTCGACCTGTCCCTTGGCCTGGCCCATGACCACGCCCATCACCTTGCCCATCTCCTTGGAGGAGGTGGCCCCGGTCGCGGCGATCGCTGCATCGACGAGGGCGTCGACCGCGTCGTCGGAGAGCTGCGCCGGGGCGTACGCGGATACGACGTCCCGTTCGGAACGTTCCTTGTCCGCGAGCTCCGTCCTCCCAGCGGCGTCGAACGCCTCGATCGACTCGCTCCGCTTCTTGACCTCCTTGCCGGCCACTTCACGCACTTCGTCGTCGGACAGTTCGTGCCGAAGCTCGACCTCGCGATTCTTGATCGCGGCGACGAGCATGCGCAGAGCGCCCAGCCGGATCTTGTCTCCCGACTTCAGCGCCTGCTGCATCTCACCGTGGATCTCGTCCTTCAGCGGAGGGTCGCTCATTACACTGCCTCCCGTGCTGGCCCTGATCGTCGTCGTGGTCCTGGTCGTCGGCGCGTGCTGCGTCGCGTGGGGGATCGCGGTCGAACGCCATCGGTACCGGTTGGTGCGTCACCGCCTCGCCATCCTACCGGCGGACGCGACGCCACTCTCCGTCCTGCATCTGTCCGATCTGCATTTCGTCCGCAAAGACCTGCGGAAGACGGCGTTCCTCGCGGGGCTCCCGGAGGCGGACGTCACGGTCGTGACCGGCGACTTCCTCGCCGAACCCGACGCGGTCGAGACCACCGTCGCCTCGGTGCGTCCCGTGCGCGGTCGCCTGGCATCGTGGTTCGTCCTCGGCTCGAACGACTACTTCGTCCCCCGTCCCCTCAACTACTTCGCGTACTTCCGCCCACACAGGAAGAAGCGCCGAGCGACGGTGGGTCGAGCCGACGACCTGATCGCGCAGCTCGACACCGACGGGTGGCAAGACCTGACGAACACCCGGCGGTCCGTGGAGCTCGACGGTCTGCCCGTGGAGCTGCTCGGTCTGGATGACGCCCACATCGCCCGCCATGACCTCCGGATCGCGCCGCGTCGAGAGCCGGAGCGTTTCGGGTTCGCGGTGATGCACTCTCCGGACTCCGCGCCGGAAACCGCCGCCCTCGGATACGAGCTCATGGTCGCCGGGCACACGCACGGGGGTCAGGTGTGCCTCCCCGGGATCGGCGCCCTCGTCACGAACTGCTCCCTGCCACCCCGGCTCGTGAGCGGACTGATCCGGATGGGGAGCGCGATCCTCTACGTCTCCCCCGGGTTGGGGACGAGCAAGTACGCCCCGTTCCGGTTCGCCTGCCGGCCGGAAGCGACGCTCCTGGAGCTCGTCCCGGCCGCCTCGAAGAACGAGGCCCCGGCGAGCCGCTAGACTGGCGCACCCCTCGGGACGTGGCGCAGCTTGGTAGCGCGCAGCGTTCGGGACGCTGAGGTCGCGGGTTCAAATCCCGCCGTCCCGACCAGGGAAAACGGCTGTGAGGGCGGACCCCGGTCCGCCCTCAACCGTTTGACGAAGCCCTCTCGCATGGTTAGCCTCGATGCCGATGGCTCCGGTGACGGGGCCTTTCGCGTATCCGCGATACCCACCGGCACCTGGGGGCAGATGATCCGGAAGCGCACACCGATCCTGCGGCTCATCGTGGCCGCCCTGCTCGTCGTACCCACGACCCTCCTATCCGTCTCGATCTCCTCCGCGGCCCCCTCCAAACAGCAGGTCGAGGCCGCGAAGGCGAAGCTGGACGCGCTGAATCGCCAGCTCGACCAACTCGTCGAGCAGTACAACCAGGCGCAGATCCGCCTCGCCGACACCCAGGTGAAGCTCGATGCGGCCCAGCACGCGAAACAGAGCGCCGAGGCCGCGGAGTCCCGTGCCCGCTCGGCACTCGACTCCCGAGCGGTCGCTGCCTACACCGGGATGGGATCGCAGCTCGACGTCCTGCTGGGAGCGCAGAGCTTCACCGAGTTCTCCGACCGGCTGCAGTTCATGGGAGCCCTGGCGCAGAACGACGCGGACCTCGCGGCCCAGGCGGCGACCGCCGGGAAGAAGGCGCAGTGGGCCGCAGGCCAATACGCCGATGCGCTGAAGGAGCGCCAGGCGACGGTGAACGAGCTCACCGCGAAGAAGAACGAGATCCAGATCGGGGATCGCTCAGGCGCAGTCGCTCTACGACAACATGAGCGCGAGCTACAAGCACGCGCTCGCAGCAGCCGCGGCGGCTCAGGCGGCGGCTGCCCCCTCGAGCTCATCGGGTTCGAGCGGCGGAGGCGGAGGCGTGTTCGTTCCGCCGCCGAACGGCTCGGCCGCCCAGATCGCGATCGCTGCGGCCGAGTCCGTGATCGGCACGACCTACGTCTTCGCCTCGGCGGACCCCAACGTGGGGTTCGACTGCTCGGGGCTCGTGATGTGGTCCTACGCGCAGGCCGGGATCTCGCTGCCACACTCATCCGCGGCGATGTACGGCATGCTCCCGCACCTGTCGCAGAGCGAGCTGGTGCCCGGGGACCTGTTGTTCTTCTACACACCGGTGAGCCACGTCGCCATCTACCTGGGTGGGAGCTCCATGATCGATGCCAGCCACCCAGGCCCGGGCGGCGAGGTCGCGATCCGGACGATCTACTGGGATTACTTCGTGGGCGGCGGCCGGATCGGCTGAAGGCCACCGCCGCCGCCCGTCACCGAATCTCCATCAGGACCCGGCGGCGGTTGGCAGCGCGTTCGATCTAGGACCTCGGTCCCGCGATCACGTTCGGATACCGATGATCGAGCGGAGCGTCCCTAGGCGGGATGGCGGTGGTAGACGCCCGGACGGAGGATGCGACCGGGTGGGCCTGTGGCTAGACTGCCTGGCGGGCGCATCACGCGCAGGTTCTCCTTCGAACCAATGGTCGGCGATCTATGAGCATGGATATCGGCGAACGCTCCACATGGGGCGCCGGAGGAAGTGACCTTCGGCGTGAGTTGCGCGTTCTCTGGACCCACCGATGGTTGATCGTCTCGATGACGGTCCTGTTCGTCGGCCTGGCCGCCGCCTACACGTTCCTCTCGACCCCGATCTACACGGCGACCGCCACCGTGTTCATCAAACCGACGGGTGTTAGTCCGGCGGATATGACCGACATCGAGAAGCTCATCAGTCCGGAGACCGAGGTGGCGATCGCCACGTCGCAGCAGGTCGCGAACATCACGGTCGCATGTCTCCAGGGCGATACAGCCACCCTGGCGAAGGAGATCGAGAGCGAGACCTATCAGATCCCGCAGTTCTGCGTGGATGGTCAAGGAAGCACGTTCGATAGCGCGACCGCGGAGACCCTGCTCAAACACGTGTCGGTCGATGTACCCGTCGCATCGCAAGTGATGCAGGTGCACTACTCGGACCCCAGCGCCATCAAGGCAGCAGCGGGGGCGTCGGGGTTCGCCAATGCTTACCTTGCGTACCGCGGTGCCAAAGCTCAGTTCGACATCAACGCACAGCAAGCGCAGATCCGAAAGCAGATCGCCGCGACCAACGGGAAGATCACCGCCCAGCAGAACACCATCGCCGATCCTTCGGCGACAGTTACTGAGAAGAAGGAAGCTCAGATAAAGATCACTGCTCTTAACCAACAGATCGCCTATCTCAACGTCCAGCTGTCGAACACGTACGCGATCAACACCGATCCGGGAACGGTCGTGTCCGAACCGACGATCCCCACGGCTCCGAGCAGTCCGAACAAGGAGCTCAACCTCGCGCTGGGGCTCTTCGTCGGGCTCTTCGCCGGGATCGGGCTGGCGTTCCTGAAGAACCGGACCGACAACCGCCTGCGGGAGCGCCAGCAGCTGGAGGTTGCGCTCGGAGCGCCCGTCCTCACCATGGTTCCGCGGGTCGAGGGTTGGCGGAACCGGGACGAGGCGAAGCTCATCACGATCGTCGATCCACTTTCCCCGGCAGCCGAGGCGTACCGCGTGCTTAGACCCGTCCTGCTCGCCGCCGCGACCAAACGCGGCGTGAAGACCGTGATGGTCCTGTCGCCGATGGCCGGCGAGGGCAAGAGCACGACGGCCGCGAACCTCGCGGTCGTGCTCGCCCAGTCGGGCCGGAGCGTGGCACTCGTCACCGCCGACCTCCGTCGTCCGCGAGCGCATGCGTTCTTCGAGGTCCCGGCGGAGCCGGGGTTGAGCGAGTTCCTGGCGGGCAACGCCACCCTCGCTGAGATCGAGCGTCGGGTGAGCAAGCAGGTGGGAGGCGACCTGGTCGTCTACCCCGCCGGCCGCCTTCGGGCGCATCCGGCCGAACAGCTCCAGTCGCGGCAGATGCAGCGGTTCCTCGAGGATCAGCGCGAGGCGTTCGACTTCGTCATCATCGATTGCCCGCCCGTGCTGGCGGTCTCAGATGCCTTGCCACTCATCCCATTGTCCGACGGGGTGCTGTTCGTCGTGGACGCCGAGAACACCACCCGGGAGCAGGTCTCGTTGGCCCGCGATCGCATGTTGCAGATGGGAGCCAACGTGATGGGGGCGGTCATCAACGGGCTCTCGGGGTCGTCGTCGGGCTACTACTACGACGACCGGTACGGCTACACCTACACGAGCTCGAACGGCAGCGAGAACGGGAACGGCTCCGAATCGAAGCGCTCGCGGCGATCGCTCCGGCGGAGCGGATCCAAGGGATGAACGCCCGGCTCTCGGCCCGCCGGGCCGAGCGGGATCCCCGAGCGATCTGGACGATCGCGCTCCTCGCAGCCGTCGCCGGCTCGGTCGTCGCGGGGTGTTCGTCGGCGCGGGCCATGGCCGGTACGTGAGCGCTCTGATGCTCCCCTTGGCCGGTGCGGCGGCTGTCGTGTTCGCCTGGCTGGTGTTCGCTCGGTTCGAACTGTTCGTGCTCTCGATCCTGGCGATCCGATCCGCGCTCGACGCATTCGGTGGCCTGGGTGGCGGCCTGGGAGCCGCAGGCGCCGTGTCGGTGATCTTCCTGACGGTCGGAACGATCTGGCTGTTCGCCGAACCGGTCGAGGAGCGACTCCCCACGCCGAGGTTCGTGCTGCCGATCGTCGCGTTCGTCGGATCCGGGACGCTGTCCGTCCTGGTGGCGAAGGACGCGACGGGTGCCCTCGAGGATGTCGTTCGGTTCGCCACATTGGTCGTGATCGTGCTCGTCCTCAACCAGCTCCTCCGCGACGAGCACGAGCTCAAGCGGTTGCTCATCGCCATCTACATCTCGATCGGGATCCCGGCATTGTTCGCGATGTACCAGTTGGCCACGAAGTCAGGGTTCCACGTCTCTAGTGGTTTCTCCCGCGTCGAAGGCACGTTCGATCACCCCAACCCGTTCGCGATCTACTTGACGATGATGATCGTGATGGGCGTTGCGCTGCTGTTGAAGATCCAAGGCCGATGGCCTCGGCTCGGCCTCTTCGCGGCGGTATCCGTGAGCGGCGTCTTCCTCCTGCTCACGTACACCCGCAGCGCATGGATCGCGACCGTGGCGGGGCTACTCGTCGTGGCCTACTACCAAGGGAAGCGGCTGGTTCCCATCATCGGCATCGTCGCGATCGCCGTCGCGATGCTCGTTCCGTCCGTCGCCTCCCGATTCTCGGACCTCTCGACGCAGACCACGGCGACCGGCGCCGCCGGCAACTCGTTGATCTGGCGGTTCGAGTACTGGCAGCAGGCGTTGACGCTCTCCGATAACCCGATCATGGGCGCGGGACTCCGCACGGTGCGCGCCGAGACCGACGTGGCGAAGGAACCCCACAACGACTTCATCCGGGTCTACGTCGAGCTGGGTCTGATCGGGCTGTCCGCCTACCTGTGGTTCCTGTTCTCGATGGTCGGCATGGCCCGTCGTTCCATCAAGGAGACCCAGGCCCCCCTTGAGCACGCGGTCGCGGTCGGGTTCATGGGCTGCCTCGCCGCGTTCCTGTTGCTCAGCCTCGTCTCGAACGTCATCACGCAACTCGTGATCCTCTGGTATTTCCTCGCGTTCGCCGTCGCCGCGGCGGCCGCCCCTCGGCTCGAGCGCCAGGTGAAGCATGCACGGGAGATCGGCATGCCCTCGGTGGAGGCGCTGCTCTAAGCCTCCGGCGCCTCGCCGGGGACCTCGAGATCCCGGAGCCGGGTATCGGCCTGGCCGACCAAGGCATCGTTCCCGATGGCGGTCGCCGCCTGACGCGCACGCTCGAGGAGAGCGCGCGCTTGTTCGGACCTGGCGTCGCCACGATCCGCGGTCGCGTACTTCAGCTTCTCGTCCGCCTTCACGATCAGCTCGAAGATCTCGTTCGGCTGTGTGGGGAGTTCCTCGTTCATGCCGTTGCCTCCATCCGGTCGAGGTATCCGCGGATATGGATCGCCACCGCGGCGCCTTCGCCGACGGCCGACGCCAATTGTTTCGTCGAACCCAGGCGCGCATCACCCGCGGCGAACACACCCGGCGTCGTCGTCATGAGCATCGGGTCGGTCACGATGAACCCACGCTCATCGAGCTCGATCGCCCCTTCGAGGAAGCCCGTATTGGGATCGAGGCCGACGAACACGAACACGCCCGCTGGGTGGCGTTCGCTCAGCGCTCCCGTCGCGAGATCCTCGATGACCACGGTCCCCAGCTTCCCGCTCCCGTCATCCTTCGGGCGGAACGCCTTCACCCCGTGGCCGAGCACGAGCTGCATCTTCGGGTGGTTCAGGACCTTGTCCTGGAGCAGCTTGCTCCCTCGCAGGGCCTCGCCTCGTTCGATCACCACGACCCGATCCGTGAACTGCGTGAGGAACAGCCCCTCTTCGAGCCCGCTGTTCCCACCGCCGATCACCATCAGCTCATCCGATCCCTTGTAGAACGGACCGTCGCACGTCGCACAGAAGTGGACCCCCGCTCCGATCAGCTCGTCCTCGCCCTCCGCCTCGGTCCGTCGATACGAGGAACCAGGCGCGAGGAGCACAGCGCGGGCGTGATAGTGATCCCCCGTCGCCGTCTCGACGTCGAGCTCTCGATGGCCGTCGTCGGTGATGTGCGTGACGCTCAGCGCTTGCAGCATCTCGACGCCGTAGCGTTCTGCCTGCCGGACGAACCGATCGGCGAGCTCCGCCCCGCCGATCCCATCCGGGAACCCTGGGTAGTTGTCCAGACGCTCGGTCACCCCCGCTTGGCCACCCAGACCCTTCGAGTCGACGATCAGCGTTTCCAGGTTCTCCCGCGCGGCATAGATGGCGGTCGTGAGGCCGGCGGGTCCACCACCGACGATGATGAGGTCGTAGACGTGCTGCATCGCGGTCCGTTGCAGACCGAGCTTCTCGGCGATCTCCTCGTTCGATGGTTCGGATAGGTGTGAGCCATCCGGGAAGACGATCGTCGGGATGATGTTCTTCCCGCCGTTCCGTTCCTGGACGATCCGCGCACCCTCTTGGTCGGTCTCGACGTCGTGCCACGCATAGGGCACGCGCTGGTCGGCGAGGAACCGCTTCGCGCGGCGACAGTCGGGGCACCAGCTGGCCCCGTAGACGATGATGTCGGACACGGACGGCACTCCTCTCAGGCATCTCCGTGAGAGCACCGTCTCACGTCCACCCGTTCGTCACAGGAGGCCGCTCGTGGCGCTGATCGACATCTCCGTTCCGATCCACCGTTCGATGCTCACCTATCCCGGTGACCCGGTCTTCTCGATCGAGCGCGTCAGCGACATGGCCGAAGGGGAACGCTCGAACCTGTCCGTGCTCTCGATGAGCACGCATACGGGGACCCACGTCGACCCCCCGGTGCACTTCATCGCCGACGGCGGGACGATAGACCAGGTGTCGCTCGACGTCCTCGTGGGCGAGGTCATCACCGTCGACATGCGCGGGGTGATCGCGATCGGACCGGAGGAACTCACCGGAGCCGGGCTGCCCGCCGGAACCCGAAGGGTGCTCTTTCGAACGGACTGGTCGGATCGCTGGTCCGAACCGGATCCGTCGTTCCCGGGCGACTACACGGCACTGACGGTCGAGGGAGCGGGCTGGATCATCGAGCGCGGGATCCGGTTGGTCGGCACGGACTTCATCTCGATCGAGGACGCAGCGGCCGGAGGCGGGACGTTCCCGGTGCATCGCGCCTTGCTGGGTGCGGGCGTCGTGATCGTCGAAGGGCTCGACCTGCGGGAGGCACCGATCGGCCGATCGGTGCTCTGGTGCCTCCCGCTCAAGATCCGCGACGGCGACGGAGGACCGGCGCGTGCGGTCCTCGTCACCGACTGAGCCGCGGTCAGGCGCGCGGCGGGGAGGGATCGACGATGAGATCGGCGAAGGATGCCGACGACTTCCCGAACTCCCACCAACCGTGGACCCAGGGCTTCACGATCGCCAGGCTCCGCCCGTAGACGAGTGGGATCACCGCCACACGATCGGCGACCGCCATCCGATCAGCCTCGTGGAACAGCTCGAGGCGGCCACGGTCGCTGCGTTCCTGCCGGGCGCGTTCGATGAGTTCATCGAACGCCGCAGAGGCGAAGCCGCCCTCGTTCGTCCGGCTGTCGGATTGGAACAACAGCCGGAGGAAGTACTCCGGGTCCGCGTACCCGGGGAGCCATCCGGTGAAGTAGATCGGCGCCAGCTCGGTGGGCCGTGCGATCAGTTGGCCCATGCTCCACGGCCGCGCTTCGACCGGAACCCCGAGCACCTCGCGCCAGCTCTCCAAGACCGGTGCGAGCATCGACAGATCATCGTCCAGGCACGCGAGTTCGATCATCCCTTCGACGCCGGACCGACGGAGGTGCTCGCGGGCGAGCTCCGGGTCGAATCGGAGGGCGATGTCGGGCGTGTGCCCTTGGAGCGCGGGGGGCACGATCCCGCCGGTGGCCACGATCATGTTCACCGGCATCGCGGGGGCGAGCGCCTCACGGTCGATCGCATGCGCGAGCGCCAGCCGGAGGTCGAGCTTCGACGTGACCGGCCCCACGTGGTCGAACGCCAGGTATCCGGACCACGCGGCAGCTCCGAGCTTCGCATCCGGCACCTCCGCCGGCATCAGGTCCGCGAGGCGGGGCGTATATCGGACGGCGACCATGTCGAGCTGATCGAGGACCTCGGGCTCGATGGCCCGGGAGACGGTCGATCGCACGTACTCGACCCGAGCAAGGTTGCCGGGACGTGAGAGCCGATACCCGGGACGACGTTCCAAGGTGAGTTCGTCTTCGGTTCGCGACGCGACGCGGAACGGGCCGCTCACGACCTGCGACTCCGTCTCCTTCCAGCCGTCGCCGTCGCGCTCGATCGCATGGCGAGGCTGCGGCCCGCCATCGGGTCGGTTCATCGCGGACAAGAAGTACGGCGCGGGCGCGACCAGCCGGAACTCGACCGTGCGGTCGTCGAGCGCCCGCACGCCGATCCGATCACGGTCGTCGTTGCGGCGGAGGTAGTAGTCCTGCCCGTTCTCGAGCACGAAGTAGATCGCTACGGAGGAACCGGGGACGTCTGGATCCAACACGCGCTTGATACCGAACTCCACGTCGTGCGCGGTGAGCGGTACGCCATCGGACCACACCAATCCGTCGCGGAGGTGGAACACGTAGCGCAGGCCGTCGTCCGCGATCTCCCACCGCTCGGCGAGCGAGGGCACGATCGTCCGCTCCGGCCAGGCTTCGACGAGCCGGTCGAACAGCTGCATGCAGAGCTGGATGTTCGGCCACGCGATCGCCGAGCGCGGGTCGGGGTCGTTGGGCAGGAAGCTCGAGGCGAGACGAAGCGTGGCCGTCGGCGCGACCGCGGTGGGCTCGGCAGGCGTCCAGTACCTGAACGCCCGTTGGTACGTCTCGTTCGCCTCGGCGAAACGCAACGACATGTGGAGGGCGAGCGCGAGCTTGAACAGGACGAGGGCGACCGCGCGATCCTCCCCCCGACGCTCCAGGATCGGCACGAGCTCTCGGTAGAGGTCGATCGCCTCGTCGAGCGCGTACTCCTGCCGGGCTCGATCCCCCGCGAGCGTGAGGTAGGCGGCTGCCTTCTCCTCAACGTTGGCCGACAACCAGTGATGGGCGAGGAGCCCCGCGACGTCACCCTCACGTCCCGCGTTCTGCTCCTCGAGCCACTCGGCGGCCCGACGATGGAGCCTCGTCCGCTCTTCGGCGACCAAGGTTCGGTACGCGGCCTCCTGGATCAGAGCGTGCTTGAACCGATACTCCGGCTCGGGCCACCGCCGCCCCTCCCGGATCAGATCCAGCCGCATCAGGTCGAGGATCGCCGGGCGGACGTCGACGTCCCGGCCGATGACCGCTTGCAGTAGCGGCAGACCGAACCTTCGCCCCAGGACGGACGCCGCGACGAGCGCGTCGCGTGAGGTCGGACCGAGCCGGTCGATGCGAGCCAGCAGCACGTTCTCCACCGTCGCCGGCACCTCGACCGCCACCTCGTGATCGAACCTCCATCCGCGAGGCTCTCGCACGAGCGCGCCGGCATCGTTGAGCGAACGGATCAACTCTTCGAGGAAGAACGGGTTCCCTTCGGCGGGCTCGAGGATGCGTCGCTCCATCTCCTCGGGGAGCGTGCCCTCACCGACCAGCGCTCGGAGCAGATCGCGTCCGGCATCGCCGCTCAACGCATCGAGCAGGACCGAGGTGACGCGATGCGCGAGCTCGCGCTCCGCAGCCTCCTTTACTCGCCAGGCAGGGTGATCGCGTTCGAGCCGGAGGGTGAGGACCAGGAGCAGCGCCGACTCCTCGGTGTCGCCGAACAACCGCTCCAACAGCTGTAACGACGTGGCGTCCGCCCAATGCAGGTCCTCGATGGAGATGGCGAGCGGGCCGTCTTCCGCCAGCCGAGCCAGCACCGTGCGCACGACCTCGAACGTCCGGTACTGCAACGCCTCCGGCGAGAGCTCCGAGAGCCGCGCCTCCGCGTCGGATCCGAGCGAGAGCCCAAGTAGCGCTCCGAGATACGGATAGATCTCCGAGGCCCGCGACCCGAAGAGCGCGTCGACGGCACGACGGAGAGCCACGCGCACACGGAGCTCAGGATCGTCCGCCTGGACGCCGAGCCACGAGCGCAAGAGATCGCGGAAGGGCCAGTAGGGCAACGAGACCCCGTACGAGACACACCTGCCCTCCAACCACAGTGCTCGACCGTGCGACGGGCGGCCCGCGGCGAACCGCTCACGGAGCTCGATCGCGAGCCGGCTCTTCCCGATCCCGGGCTCCCCCGCGATGAACACGATCCCTCCCGATCCCTGGAGCGCACGCGCCACGGCTTCGTCGCCCGTGGCCAGCTCGCGGTCGCGACCGACGAGCCCCGTTGCCACATCGTCGAGTCCTCGCAGGCGACCCGGCTCCGCTGCCGCGCCGGCGACGACGAAGGCGCTCACGGGGTCGGCCTTTCCTTTGAGATCGAGCGAGAGGCGGACGCCCCAGTCGAACAGCGGTTCGACCGCTCGATGCGTGCCGTCGCCGACCAGCACGGTCCCCGGATCCGCATGCGACTGCAGGCGCGCGGCCGTGTTCACCGCATCCCCGAGCGCCGAGAACTCCACCCGGCTCCCGGCGCCGACCATCCCGACGACGACCATCCCGGTCTGCACGCCTACACGCACCCCGAACCCTTCGATCCCCCAGGCGCGTTCGACCTCGCGTCCGTACTCGGAGACGTCGTCGACGATCCGTAGCGCCGCGCGGACCGCTCGCTCCGGATCGTCCTCGTGTGCCACCGGCGCTCCGAACAGAGCGAGCACGCCGTCTCCGGCCAGATCCTTGACGGTCCCACCGAACGCCTCGATCGCTCCGATCATCCGGGCGACCGCATCGCCGACGATGAGCTTCAGCTCCTCGACGTCGAGCCGTTCTCCGAGCGCGGTTGACCCAACGATGTCGGCGAAGAGCGCGGTGACCTCGCGCCGTTCGTCCCGAACCTCCGTCACGTCGATCCCGGACACGGATGCATCCTCGCAGTTAGGTGAGGGATCCGGCCAGGGACGCGAGCGCCTGCGCCTCCCGCTCAAGAGCGTTGCGGTCCACCAGCCGAGCGAGCCAGGTCGGCGGCAGGCCGGCGGCACCGTCTCGAGCCCCGAGCAGGGCGCCGGAGACGGCGGCATTCGTATCGGTGTCGCCGCCCAGCGCGACCACCGCGCGGAGCCCCGACTCGACCGAGTCGGCCTCGATGGCCATCCTCAGCGCGATCCCAGCCGTGAACAGGCAGAAGCCTTGATCGGGGCCGTCGACCGGACGGGCCCTCCCCGCCTCTTCCACCAGGTACTCGAGCTCCTCGCCCCCAGCTCGATCCACGACGTCATCCACCGCCGAGCGGACCGCGGAGTCCGGCGGCTCGCCCCGCACGAGCGCGGCGACCGTCACGGTCACGGCGAGACATGCGGTCCGGCACCGATCGTCGTAGTGGGTGAGGGCGGAGAGCTCGGGCGCATACTCGACGAGGAGGTTGGGCTGTTGCGCATAGGCGGCGCCCAACGGAGCGCAATACATCACGGAGCCGTTCCCCGCCGAGACCTCAGGACCTCGTTCCTCCCAGACCCGACGCGCCGCGTCGTCGACGGGGAGGTTCGCCGCTGCGGGGACCGAGAGGACCCGTCTCGTGAAGTTCCCCACGTCCGGCGGCCCCGACGCGAGCCACGCGCGATGACGATCGAGGACGTCGCGGAGGTCGAGACCACGTCCCTGGACGAGCGACCGGATCAGGTTGCGCGCCATCGCGGTGTCGTCAGTGGTGGTTCCCGGTGGGAACCCGTGCCAGGGCAGCTCGAACGCCGGGAGCAGCGAAGGGATCGCATCACGGCGTTGGAACTCGAACGGCGCCCCGAGCGAGTCGCCCAGCGCGAGCCCCAGGACACTGCCCCGCACACGGTCCCCGATCCCGGTGGCTGCCATCGCGGCATCGTAGGGCCCTCGGAGGCCATCGGGTCCCTGGTCCGTTCCTGCTGGTAGCCTTGTCGGTCGCAGATGGACAAGATCGGACCCAAACACCAGATGTGCCGCCGCGTCGGCGCCTCCCTATGCGGGCGCCCCAATTGCGCGGCCAATAAGCGACCCTACCCGCCTGGCCAGCATGGCCGCGGACGCAAGCGGATCTCTGAGTTCCAGACGCGACTGCTCGAGAAGCAGAAGCTCCGCGCGATCTACGGGGTCAGCGAAGCACAGATGCGGGGCTACTACGACCGAGCGCACAACAGTATGGGCGTGACCGGCGAGGAGCTGATCCGCCAGCTCGAGACCCGCCTGGACACCACGATCCTTCGGCTCGGCTTCGCGCTCACGACCCGCCAGGCCCGCCAGCTCGTCTCCCACGGGCATGTGCGCTTGGATGGCAAGCGGCTCAACGTCCCGAGCGCGCGGGTGAAGCCCGGACAGACGATCGAGCTCTCCGCGAAAGCCAAGAACTTCATCTCGGTGCGGGAGGCCATGGAGATCACGCCTGATCCTCCGAGCTACCTCTACCGCAACAAGGACGAGGGTTCTGGCACGCTGTCCCGGCTCCCCGAACGCGACGAGGTTCCGCTCCCGGCGCCCGTCGAAGAGCGCCTGATCGTCGAGTTCTACTCCGCGCGCTAGATCTCCGGGACCGGCTTCAGCGCCGCGTGGACGAACGCGATCACTTCCCGTTCGCGTCGCTTCAGTGATGCGCGACCCTTGTCCTCACCGACGACGACGTTCAACACGCTCGCCTCGGTGAGCGAGCCGACCACGCCGGTGTAGAGCGTGAACAGCAGCATGGCGGGGTCCTGCTTGCGGATCTCCCCGGTGTCCATCCCCGCTTGGAGGAACTCGATCGACCGGTGCCGGAGCGGTTCGATCACCCCAGCGAACTGCTCGAACGCCAAGGGGCCGAGCCGTCCCGCCTCCCGGACGAACATCGGGAACTCGGGCCACTCCTCCGCCAATGAGAACACCGCGTGGATCACCGCTTCGGCGCGATCCCAGTAGGTCTCTTTGCCCTCGAGCGCCGACCCGATCTCCAGCGCCAGGCGTTGTCCGGCGGCGGTCAAGCACGCCTCGAGCAGCGCCTCCTTCGTGGGGAAGTAGTACAGCAGTGTCTGCTTCCGGACGCCGACAGCGGTCGCGATCGAGTCGAGGCTCGCCCCGTTGTAGCCCTCGCGGCCGAACTGGCGGATCGCTTCCTCGACGAGCGTGGTCTTGCGCTTCTCACCACCGGTCCGGGGCACGACTACTCCCAGGTCCGAGGATCGCCGCGCCGGGCCAGCGGGCGAGAACCTTCCCAGCGCTTCAGCCAATCAGGCCCATCAGGCCCGATCAATGATGGCGTCTCGCCACGCTCAGCCCGTTGCAACGAGTCCCACCACGTCGTGCGATCCTCGTCGAAGAGCTCGCCGACCGCCTGCGCCATCCGTCGAGAGAGGTCCTGATGCGTCTCGCCTTCGCCTGGGTAGAGCGCCCGGCCGAAGCGGATCGTCACCGTGGGGCGTCCGGCCTCGGGCCAGAACCGGCCTTTCGGCATCGCCTGGTAGGCGCCGAGGATCGCGATCGGCACGGCGCCGATCCCGTGTTCGATGCACAGACGGGCCGAGCCGTGCCGGAACCGCTGCACGTGTCCGTCCTGCGAGCGTGTTCCCTCCGGGAACACCACGATGCTCCATCCACCTTCGATCAGCTCACGGGCTTTGTCCACGGCGCCGCGCGCACCCTTCTTCCGATCGATCGGGAACGCCCCGTAGACGAGCGCCGTGAAGGCCTGCCGCCACCACACGTCGAAGAAGTAGTCGCGCGCGGCTCCGACCGCGGTCTTCGACTGCCAGCGATCGGGAAGCGTCGTCATGATCAACGTCGCGTCCAGGTGGCTCGAGTGGTTGGAGAAGAAGAGCACCGGCCCGTCGACGCTTTCGAGGTTGTCCAGGCCGAGCACGCGAAGCGACAGTTCGTTGCGGAGCAACGGATGCATGAATCCCTTCAAGATGATCTGGCGCGCCGCCGTGCCGGCCTCCGTTGCGCGCCCAGTCGGTCGGGAAGCTTCGGTCGCCTCGCTCTTTCGCGTACGGCTCCGCGGAGCGAGGCACGAGGGGACGGCGTCCCCAGCGGAAGCCACGCGCCATCTCCTTCAGCTCATCGCGCATCCCGCCGATCGCCCCCATCTCAGTGGACGTCCGCGATCGAGAGCGGCGGCGTGTGCATGTAGGTGATCGACGGGCTGGAACCGACGGTGTCCTTCGCCATCTCGAGCGCGTCGCGGAACGTCCCGGCGGTCCGGTAGCCGAGTCGCGCCACGGCCTTCGGATCGCCGCCGACGAAGATCACGTCACCTGCGTGATCTCGCCCGTGCGCTCCCCAGTACCACATGTAGAACGGATGCACGCCGTGGTACGCGTGGCTCGTGCGGTAGAGGTGCGTGTACCAGGGATCCGTCGCGTACCGCTCCTCGAACTTCGACTCGAGCGTCGCCGGGTCGTTCGTCTCCCGGAGCACTTCCTCGAAGAAGTCGATATAGCTCGGGTGGTGGATCTGGTGGAACTCCCAGGGCACCGGGTGGAACATGATCACGACCCCGCCTTGCCGAACGACCGGACGGTTGCGGTACATGTTGAACAGGTACCCGAGACCGAGACAGTGGACGAGGATCGGGTTCATGATCGAGTTCACGTTGTAGGGGCAGACGTACGGCAGCCCGAACACCACGATGTCGGACTGTCCCTGGACCTCGACGAGCTGCTGACGATGCAGGTTCTCGAGCGTCCGGCCGTGCACGGCCTCGACCTCGCCGGCGTTCACTCCGGTGAGCTTGTACGGCGCTTCGATCCGCCGGTAGAACTCGCGGCGCACCCGCGGCGGCGCGAGGTCGTTCCCCTTCTTGGCCGCGATCATCAGCGCCTGGTCGTAAGCCGACCACTCCCACTCGCGCTTGTTCAAGAACCCCAGGTTCGACGGGAAGGTGTCGTTGTTCAGCGTGGTCTCGATCTGGAAGATCTTCACGCCGCTGGTCGCGAGCAGTCGCCCCATCCGCGTCGCGGAGTCGTTGATCGCGCTGTGCCCCGGCCGCGGATCCATGTACGACTGCGAATGCAGCATGGTCTCCACGTTGTGGTGGTGCTTCAGGCTCTTGTAGCTGGCGAGCCCGACCGCGACCGACTTGTGGCCACCGTCCATCGCCACGAGGTTGATGTTCACGTAGACGATCAGGTCGGACTCGGCGGCACGCTTCGAGATCTCGACCACCTCATGCTGGTCGGTCACGCCGATCTCGGTGAGCTCGTCGCGGTCCTCAGCATCGAAGTTCGCGAGGTCATCCGGCCAGAACGAGCGGAACACGCGTTCGCCGACCATGCGCTTGATCTCGTCGGCGGTCATCCTGCGGTGCAAGGCGTTCGCGACGACCAGCTTGACGTCCTCGACGCCGTTGCGGGCGGCGAGCTCGATCACGTGCTCGATGATCCGTTGACGGATGTCGGGCGTCGTCATCGGCGGCAGCGGCAGCGAGATGTCGTCGATCGCGATCGTGAGCTTCATGCCGGGCGTGAGCAGCTCCGGGAGCGGATCGGCGTCGATCGGGTGGAGCAACGCATGCTGGATCGCGGCGTTCACGTCCTTGATCCCGGGGAGCGAGTCGGGTGGATAGACGACGCGTGCCCCGAGTGGGAACCGTTGCATCCGGAACCCCTCGCCCTGGTGCACGAGCAACGGCGGGGTCCGTTCGTCGACTTCGAGGACGAATCCAGGTCTGGGCATCTCTCGTTCTCCTGTCAGGCGTCTTGCGGCGCGAACGCCACCTTGAACGTTCCGAGACGGCCGGCACCGAGCGCATGGTCGATCGCGTCGCGCCAGCGCTCCAACGGGTAGGTCGCGCCCACCATGTCGGCGAGCATCGGCAGCCCGCTGGCCAATTCGATCGCGAGATCGAACGTCGAACGGTCCGCGTCGCCGATCCGCTCCGTACCGCTGGTGTACGCACCGGCCAGCTCGAGCTCACGGAACCACACGGGCGTGAGGTCGGCGCCCGGGCCGGGGATCCCGGACAGGACGACGCGCCCGCCTGCCTTCGTGGTGCGCAGCGCCAGATCCAACGCGCTCCGCGAACCCGTCGACTCGATCGTGACATCCACCCCGCCGAGCAAGAAATCCATACCGCGCTCGGGGCTGAGCTTCATCGCGTGCTCGGATCGTCGGACGGCCTTCACCGCGTGGTCGGGCACGACGACCACGTCGGCGCCGGCCAAACGGGCCGCGGCACGCTGTCGGGCGTGCTTCGCGGCGACGATCACGTGATCGGCGCGCGTGAGCAGCTTCACCGCGAGCAGGGTCAGGATCCCGACCGTCCCCGCGCCGACGATGAACGCAGATCCCCCGTCCGGCACGTTCGCGCGGAGCGCCGCGTGGATCGCGCACGCGAACGGCTCAAGGAGGACGGCCACGCGGTCGTCGATCTGATCGGGAACCCGATGCAGCTGGGAGCGATGCGCGAGCATCATTCGGCTCCATCCGCCGCCCGTGTCGGCGCAGTACCCCGTCTGCAATCCTGGCTTCAGATCGCCCGTCGCCACCGAGTCGCACCGGTTGAACGAACCCGCCCGGCAGTTCGCGCAGGGTTCGAGCCCGCGGGTCGCGCAGGTGAGCACGCTGGACAGGACGACGCGATCGCCCGCGGCGAACCCGTCCACGTCGTCGAGCAGCTCCCCGACCACCTCGTGCCCGGGGACGAACGGCAGCGACACCAGCGGTGAGAAGTAGAACGACGACCTCCCGCCGAGCGTCGCCAGGTCGCTCCCGCAGATCCCCGACAGGAGCGGCTTCACCCGTCCCCAGCCATCGCCGCGTGGTTCCGGGTCCCGCAAGCTGGACAGACGCAGGGGCGCCAGCGGCCCGGCCACGAGACCCGGCGCCTTGGCGCCGACGGCGCGGGCCGCCAGGTACCGCGGAGCGGAGCGGAAGAGCTCGAGCGATAGTGCCATCAGCGGCCCGTCCTCATCGCATCGCCGGCTTGGGGAAACGAACCCGTGGCATGCCGTTCGACATGGCCCAAGGCTCGATCGGCCACCGGCGGCGGCGCGCGTACCGGTAGAGCGCAGAGTCCGGTGAGACCGCAACGGGATTCCCCACCGCGCGCAGGAGCGGCAGGTCGGAGTACGAGTCGGCGTATGCGTAGGAGTGCTTCAGGTCGACGCCCTCCTGCAGGGCGTAGCGATGGAGCCAGGCGGCACGTGCCTCCCCCACGAGCGGCGGCGACGACATGAACCCCGTGTACCGGCCGTCCCGTTCTTCCAGCTCGCAGCCGATCACGATGTCGAACAGCGGTGCCAGCGGGCGCACGAAGATCTCGGCCGCCGCGGTGATGAGGATCGTGCGGTGACCGGCGGACCGGTGCTCGCGGATGCGCCGGATAGCGGCGGCGCTCGCCTTCTGAAGCATGAACTCACCGACGTGTCCGTCGATCAGCCGTTGGATCCCCTCGACGGATGCGCCCTCGTAGCGGCGGAAGAACGTCCGGAGGAAGTCTCCGCGGTCGCGGCGATCCACCTGCAGGTAACCGGGGATCCGCCCGAAGACACTCACGAGTTCGCGCGGCCACTCGTCGGGGGGCAGATCCGCCATCTTCGTCCAGACATAGGACTCGACGACGTTCGACGTGATGATCGTGCCCTCCATGTCGAACAGGGCTACGACCGGCTGCTCGCGTTCGCTGATCGAGACCACCGGCTTCTCACGCGCGCGCTTGGACAGCTCACGCAGGCTCTGCGTCACCGCGGGGCAGTGCACGTCCTGCAGGTAGTACTTCCAGTCGACCATGGCGGAGTCGAACGGGAACAGCGACCGATCGTTCACATCGAGCGAGCCGAACAGGCCGAGCATCCGGTCGTCGGTGTAGATCACCTCCGCCTCGGTGTAGGCACCGTAGAGGTCGGAGTACCGCTTCACGAAGTCGACGCGCGCCTGATCGCGATCAACCCGTCCCACCAGGTCGCGCATCCGCTGGGACTTCGGCAGATGCGTCACGATCTTCTCGGCCACGTCGGTGAGCCGTTCGGCGCGCCGGATCATCCGCTCGACGCTCAGGTTCCCGGGGAACGACCACTCGGGCACCTTGTGCTGTCCCCGGCCAGGCTCGGGCAGCGGATGCGCCTCGAAGTACTCCCGGACGTAGCGATACAGCTCGTGATAGCGCAGTGGGTTCCGGCTCCCGGAGCTCACGTGGTAATAGGCAGGTCGAGCCGGTTCCGGCGGGGTGGCAGCCACCGCGAGGATGGCGTTCACCACCATGTCGACGGGGATGATGTCGACGATGCCCTCGGGGATGCCGGGGAACTCCGGGATCTGCCCCAAGCCGTAGGCCCGGATGATCGGATCGGCCATCTTGAAGCCGTCGATCCAGCCGGGCGTCGGATGGAGCAGGGCGCTCTCGATGATCGACGGGCGGACGATCGAGAGCGGCAAACGCTCCTCGGCGGCGAGCTCCTCGACGGCGCGCTCCCCCATCGCCTTCGTGAACGTGTAGACGTCAGGCCAGCCGAGCGACCGAGCGCGCGCGCGTCCGTACTGCGTCAGACGCTTCGACACCCAATCCTTCCGCCGCTGCTCGGCATCCTCCGCGACCGTCATGGGGCCGGCGCGCGAGTGCTCCTTCGTCGCCTTGTCCATGAAGCTGTCGAGCTGCTCCGGCCGACGCGACTGGGCCTCGACGTCGCGACGGGCTTGCAGCGCCATCTCGGCCTCGGCCTGCCAATCGACACGATGATCGAGCGTCGCCTCGGGGACGACTCCCTTCGCGACACCGGCGACGTAGGCGGTCGAGATGTGCACCAATGCCGGGCGCGATCCGCTGTCGACCACCCCGCGGTAGAGGTTCCGAGCCCCGAGCAGGTTGGTCTGGAAGCCCTCGTCGATCGGCGGATCGAACGAGACGGCCGCGGCGGAGTGGATCACCACGTCGATGTCACGCGGGAGCACCGGCACACCCTTGGAGAAATCGCCGTCCACGATCTCCACACGTTCGTCCAGCAGCTGGATCAGTCCGTCCTCGCCCACACGCTCGCGGAGCCCATCGAAGGCCGGCTTGCGGAACAGGTACTCCACCCGCTGGCGAGGAGAGGAGCCGGTCTGCGAACGGACCAAGAGCACCATCCGCGCGCCGGGGATATCGGCCAGCACGCGTTCGAAGACCACCTGCCCGAGGAACCCGGTCACCCCGGTGAGCAGGATCCGCGCTCCGGACAGCCGGTCCACGATCGACGTGGGCGGCGGCAGCGGCTCCGCGTTCTCTACCATGCGGCAGATTATGGCCCTCTACCAGATGGTAGACAACCCCCTTCCTTCCGCCCGCTCGCACACCCTGGCTACACTCCTGAGCCCATGGAGATCGGTGAGTTCCAAGCGTTGATGCGCGACACCTACGTCGAACGCGACGCGGCGCGTGGACGCGACGCGACCTTCCGCTGGCTCACGGAGGAGGTCGGTGAGCTGGCTCGCGCGCTGCGAACGGGGGATCGCGACAACCTCGTGCACGAGTTCGGCGATGTGCTCGCATGGTTGGCCTCGCTCGCGAACCTCGAAGGGGTGGAACTCTCGGCCGCGGCGGCCCGATACGAACAGGGATGCCCTCGGTGCGGCGGCCGGCCGTGCCGATGCGAACCGCGGTGAACGCCCGCATCCGGGCCGCCCGGCCAGAGGATTGGTCGGCCGTCGCGGGGCTCCTGGTCGAGCTCGGCCGAGGCGTGGCTGCCGGAACGGCCGGCGACCCGACCCACGCGATGCAGTTCGCGGGGCATCTGCGCCGGCTGGACAGCGTCACCCTGGTCGCGGAGGTCGACGGGATCGTCGTCGGCGTGGTCGACATGGAATACCACCAGCGGTTGGGCGATCACCGGCCGCAGGCCCGGGTGAACGATCTGGTCGTCACGGAGGGCGACCGAGGTGGCGGAGCCGGACGCCTCCTCCTCGAGCATGCGGAGGAGCTCGCGCGCAAACGGGGATGCTTCCGGATGACGCTCGTGTCCGCGTCGTGGCGAACCGCGGCGCTGGCGTTCTACGGGCGGCAGGGGTGGTCCGACTACGGGACCTGGTTCGTGAAGCCGCTCACGACCGACGTGGCGCCGAGCGGCCAGCCGCTCGACGACAACTAGTCTGCTGCAGACTAGTCCGAGGACGCCGTCAGCGCAGGAAGAGATGCTCCGCGATCTGCACGGCACACAACGCGGCCCCTTGGCGGAGGTTGTCGGCGCAGCTGAGGAGCACGATCGTGTCATCGCGGTCCGGCGCTTGACGGATCCTCCCGACGAGCGCGACGTCGAGCCCCGCCGCCTCGAGCGGACTGGGATAGATGTCGTTCTCGGGATCGTCGCGAAGCTCCACACCGGCGGCTTCCCGCAGGACCTCACGAGCCTCGTCGGGTGAGATCGGCCGGTCGAACCCCGCCACCATGCTCACGGAGTGGCCGACCGGGACCGGGACGCGGATCGCCGTCGCCGTGACCTGCAGATCGGGCAGATCGAGGATCTTCTTGGGCTCGGCGATGATCTTCAACTCCTCGCCCGTGTACCCGCCGTCCGCGAACGCGCCGATCTTGGCCACGATGTTGTACGCGATCGTCTTGCCGAAGACCTCGCCGACCGGCAGCGCATCGAGGTCCGGATGCGACAACTCCTCCTCCCGGCCGTGAAGCTTGTCGATCTGTTCGATGAGCTCGCGCGTTCCCTTCCAACCGGCGCCCGAGACCGCCTGGTAAGACGACATCACGAGCGATCGCAGCCCGGCCGCACGATGGAGAGGACCGATGGCGAGCATCGCCGCGACCGTCGTGCAGTTCGGCACGGCGACGACCTTCGGATCACCCTCCAGCGATTCCGGGTTCACCTCGGGGATCGAGAGCGGCACGCCGACGTCCATCCGGAACGCGCTCGAGTTGTCGATGCACGTGGTGCCCGCCGCCGCGGCGGCGGGGATGAACGCCTTCGAGACGTCCGCGCCGGCGGAGACCAGTGCGATGTCGACCCCGCGCAACGCGTCGAGCGAGAGCTCGCGCACCTCGTGATCCTCGCCCTGGAAACGGACCGTTCGGCCGGCCGAGCGTGTCGAGGCCAGCGGGATGAACGCGTCGACCGGGAAGCTCCGCTCCTCCAGGATGCGAGACATCTCCCGGCCCACCGCACCGGTGGCACCAACGACGGCGACCTTCATCGTTCCATCGTACCGGGCGCCCGCCGGAGGTCCGGCAGCGCTCTCAGCGGAAACGCCAGGACGCGAGGATCCCCGAGAGCCCACCGACGTGATCGTCGAACGTTCGGCCGGTGTCCGCGAACTGCACGCGCCAAACCACCCCGTCTCGCTCGAAGACGACGGTCCGCGAGCGGATCGCGCCGCTCCCTGAACGGAGCGTGGCGTCCCATCCCCGCGCGGACACACCGTCCACCTGAGTGGATCGGATGTCGCCCGTCGTGAGACCCCCGTCCTGCTGGAGCCGTCGCACATCATCCGCGAACGCGCTCGGTCCGCGGTCGGTCTCGACCGCCTGGATCGTCATCGTGGCGTTGCCGTCCGGGCGGAAGAGCTGGTCGGTGGACAGCACCTCCCCCGTCGCCTCGGCGACCCGCCAGCCGCCGGGGACCGAGACGCAGTACCCGAACCGATCGGACGTGAGATCGGCGTTCGCACAGGTCGCAGGCGTCGACGCCCATCGCCAGATCAGCCCGACACCGACCAGCAGTCCGACGAACACGATCAACCCCACTACCAATGGCGCGCGTGACGGTGACTCCGAGCCGGCCGCCGGCGCCTCCGGGGGCGGTGGGATCGACGGCCGCTCCGCAGAACCGGGAGGCGGCGGAAGGTTCACGCCGGGTCGGCGGCCGATCGGTCGCTGCCGTCGGCCTGCAAACCGAACCTCGCGTGGATCGTCCGTACGGCACGCTCCGCGTCACCTTTGCGGATCACGCACGAGATGCGGATCGGTGAGGTCGAGATCATCTCGATGTTGATGCCGTCGGCCGCGAGCGCGTCGAACAGATCGGCGGCGACCCCCGGGTGGGACTTCATCCCGGCGCCCACGAGCGACACCTTGGAGATGTCCGCGTCGATCGAGAAGCGCGTGGCCCCGATCTCTTCGACGACGCGATCCATCACGGACTCGAGCCGAGGGATGTCCGCGAGCGGCGCGGTGAACGAGAGGTCGGTCGCGCCCTCATGGGAGACGTTCTGGACGATCATATCGACGTTGACCCCTTCGCCGGCGACGGCCTTGAACACCTTGGCCGCGACGCCCGGCGTGTCGGGGACGCGGTCGATCGTGACCTTGGCCTCTTCGTCGTCCAGCGCGACGCCCGAGATCAGCACACCTTCCATCTCCGCTCCGTCCATCTCCTGCACCCAGGTCCCGGGAACGTCCTCGAACGACGACCGCACATGGAGCCGAACGCCGTGCCGCCGAGCGTACTCCACCGACCTGGACATCAGGACCTTGGCGCCCGCCGCCGCGAGCTCGAGCATCTCCTCGTACGAAACGGTCTCGAGGCGGCGCGCCTGCGGCACGATCCGAGGATCCGCCGTGTAGACGCCGGCGACGTCCGTGTAGATCTCGCAGACGTCGGCGCCGAGCGCCGCGGCCATCGCGACCGCCGTCGTATCCGACGCCCCGCGACCGAGCGTCGTGATCTCGAAGTCCGTCGACAGCCCTTGGAACCCGGCGAGGATCACGACGTTGCCCGCAGCGATCGACTCGAGGATCCGCTTCGGCCGGATCTCCACGATCTTGGCCGCGCCGTGCTGTGTATCGGTGATCACACCCGCCTGCGAGCCGGTGTAGGAGGCCGCCTTGCAGCCCCGGGCGTTGATCGCGATCGCCAGGAGCGACATCGCGATCCGCTCCCCGGCTGTGAGCAGCATGTCCAACTCGCGCGGCTCGGGCAGCTCGGTGATCGAGCGCGCCATCGCCAAGAGCTCATCCGTCTGCTGACCCATCGCCGAGACGACCGCCAGGACGTCGAAGCCGTCTTCCTTCGCGCGCACGACGCGATCGGCGACGGCCTCGATCCGCTCGGTCGTCGCGACCGACGTTCCCCCGTACTTCTGGACGATGATCGGCACGCTGCCCGGGCCTTCCGCTCGCGAGCCCCGAGCGTAACAGCGGCCTCAGTCTTGATCGGGGATGCCGAGCGCGCCGCGGAGGAACCGGACCTGCAGCAGCAGGAGGTTCTCGGCGACCTGTGGATCCATCGGCGCGTGGGTGATCCCCGAGAGCGGGAGCACGGTGTGCGGCCGGCCTGCCTCCAATAACCGCTTCGAGAGCTGGAGCGTGTTCGCCACATAGACGTTGTCGTCGGCGAGGCCGTGGATCAGCATCAGGGGCCGCGTCAGGTTCGGCGCGTCGTCCAAGAGCCGGTAGCGCGCGTAGGCGTGGATCTCCTCGTCGGGCATGCCCAGGTACCGCTCCGTGTAGTGCGTGTCGTAGAGCGTGCCGTCGGTCACCGGGGCGCCGCTCACCGCCGCGTGGAACACGTCGGGGCGACGGAGCACGGCCATCGCCGCCAGGAACCCGCCGAACGACCAACCGCGGATCGAGACACGGTCCAGGTCGAGGAAGGCGAAACGATCGGCCGCCGCGTGCAGGCCGTCGACCTGATCCTCGAGGACGGGATCGGCGAGGTTCCTGTAGACCTCACGATCCCATCCCGGCCCACGCCCGGGAGTCCCTCGCCCGTCGATCACGAGCACCGCGAACCCTTGGTCCGCGAACCACTGCGACTCCAGATGCACCGTGAGCGCCTTCTGCACGACCGCGAAGTGCGGACCGCCGTACGGGTCGAGGAGCACCGGAAGCGGCCCCGCCGGCTCCGCCCCTCCGGGCGTGAAGAGCGCCATCCGGAGGTCCCGCGCGCCGCCGACGAAGAACGTGGGCGTCGGACGGAGCACCGGCTCTTCGGTCGTCGAGGCGATCGTTGCGATCCGCTCCCCAAGGACGACGACGACCGTCTCGGGCAACGCATCCATGGTCGCGGACGTCAGCACCGTGACGTGCCCCCCGACGACCGCGGTGTGCGCGCCCGCGTGGGCGCTCAGCCGGGTGAGGGTCCCGTCCGCACCCACGCGCCAGACGTGCGTTTCGGTGGGGTCTTCGTTCGCGCGGAAGACCACGCCATCGCCGACGTCGAGCACCTGGGCCACCTGCAGACCCGGCGGCGTCACCAGCTCGTCGTCGAACGCGAGCCGTTTCGTATCCTCGGCATCCACGGTGCGCACCAACCGTCCGTCGGTGAGCCAAGCGGGGACCCCCACCGTGATGTCGAGCCAGCGCTCGTCGTGATCCTCGCGGAGCGACTCCGTCGCTCCGGTCATGGGGTCGACGCGCAGGATCTGGGTCGTTCGCTGATCACGCGACTCCACGAACAGGAGCGGTGGGCCATTCGCGCCCCACACGACGGTTACGACGTACGGGAACGCGTCGCGGTCCCACGCCACGTCGACACGATCGCCGTTCAGATCGAGGATCGCGATCGTCACGATCGCGTTGTCGGTTCCGGCACGCGGGTAGCGAACGCTCCGCGGCGGCGCCTCCGGATCGACCGGCGAGGCGATATGCCAGATCTGCACGGGGCGTTCGTCGACCCGGGCCACCGCCAGCCGGTCGCCGTTCGGCGACCACCAATAGCCGCGCTGTCGCTCCATCTCCTCCGCGGCGACGAACTCCGCCAGGCCCCACGACACGTCTGGATCGGCGTCCGATGCCAGCTCGCGATCGTTCGCACCGTCGGCATCCACGACGCGGAGGGTGCCACCGGCAACGTAGGCGATCCGTCGCCCCGATGGGTCGGGTCGCGGATCGAAGGGGTCGTCCGCCTCCACCGACAGCGGGCGCGACCCGCCGTTCACGAGGTCGGCCACGTGGAGCCCTCCGTCCATCGCGAACGCCGCGATCGAGAGGGATCGGTCGGCCGCGTAATCCGTGACGCCGGTGAGCGATTCCCGTCGACGCTCGCGGCGATCGCGTTCCTCCGCGGACAGATGCTCTTCACCGTCGTCGGCGGGATCGACGACCAGCCGCTCATTCCCCGAGGCCACGTCGAAGACCCAGAGGCAGCCGACCGGGTCGTCGCTTGCCCGCGAGCGCAGGAAGGCCACCCGCGATCCGTCGTCGGCCACCGCGAACGTCCTCGGACGCCCGAGCGTGTACCGGCGCGTGCGCGCTTGCTGTCGTGGGAACGAATCCGCCGGGAACCGCTCGTCGCTCATCGCCCGTCTCCCCTTGCGTCGGCTGTCACAGAACCACCCACGTGCGGCATGGTACGGGTAGGACGGCCGGACCCGCCGCGGCGGCGCCGGACGAGAGGGAGGCCGTGAGCACCGAACGCACCGACAGCGAGCTGCTCCTGGCGTCGCGGGCCGACCCCGAGGCGTTCACCGAGCTGTACCGACGGCACGCGGAGGATCTCTTGCGCTATTTCGCTCGACGAACGCTGGACCCGGAGACGGCGGCCGAGCTCACCGCCGAGACGTTCGCCCAGGCCTTCTCGTCGCGAACCACGTACACCGACACCGGCGCGAACGGCGTGGCCTGGCTCTACGGGATCGCCCGGCACCAGCTCGGGCGGTTCTTCCGGAGCGGGCGCGTGGACGCGGCGTCCCGCCGTCGGCTGGGGATGCCCGAGCGCTCGCTCCCTTCTGAGGACTACGAGCGGATCGAGGACCTCGTCGACTTCGCCCCCATCAAGGATGCGCTCGTCGACGCCCTGGAGACGTTGTCGAAGGACCAGCGGGAAGCGTTGAAGCTCCACGTGATCGGTGGCCTGAGCTATCAAGCGGTCGCCGAACGGCTGGCGTGCTCGGAAGAGAACGCTCGGCAACGCGTGAGCCGCGGGCTCCGCCGCCTCGCGATCGTGCTGCAGGAACGCGGCGTGCGCGCCGTCACGGAGGTCGAAGCCTGATGGACACGGACATCCGCTATCTCGAGCTGATCGAGCAGGACCTCCGGCAGGTCGCGGCGCGCGAGATGTTGCTGGCGTCGGCGCCGCCATCCCGGCGTCGTTCGCGCGGCAACCGTTGGATGTTCGCCGCAGCGGTCGTCCCGATCCTGGTCGTCGCCGGGTTGATCGGCTGGCTGGTGACGGGCGGCGTCGGCGGGGGCGCAGCTGACAACGCCGGAGCCGGCGCGTCCGCGACCTCGATCTCGAAGGGAGGTCGTAACCCATACCCGTCGACCCACGTGCCCGCCCTCGGGTCGGTGCCAGCGGCCCAACCGAGCGCGACGCCTGTCTTCGGACTGGCACCCAGCGATGGCGGGTCGGTGAACGAGAGCTCGGTCGCGCATCAACCAGCTGCACCGCTTACCGACGTGTCGAAGATCATCCGCGACGGCACCATCTCGATCCAGGTCGCGAAGGACGACTTCTCCAAGGGCTTCGCGTCCGTCACCCGCATCGCGGAGAACAACGGCGGATTCGTGCTGTCGTCGCAGACGCGCGGACAGCGCGCCGGCACGCTCACGCTCCGGATCCCCGCGAAGCGGTTCGACGACGCGATGCTCTCGCTCCGCGCGATCGGCACCGTGCAGGCGCAGTCGGTGACCGGCAGAGACGTCACGTCGCAGTTCATCGACCTGCAGGCCCGGCTGCGCATCGCGAAGTCCCGCCGCACCGTGCTGCTCGGGCTGCAGAGCCAAGCAACGTCGATCGGAGAGGTCTTGACCGTGCAGCACCAGCTGGATCAGGTCCAGCTGCAGATCGAGCAGCTCCAAGGTCAGCTGAACTTCATCGCCGATCAGGTTGCCGAGGCCACGATCCGCGTGGACGTCCACGAGAAGGACGCGCCGACGGTCCAGCAGGCGACGACCGTGGAGAACCCCAGCCTCGGAAGCGCGTGGGATCGTGCGGTGCAAGGCTTCCTGAACGTCGTCTCGGCCGTGGTGATCGGACTCGGCTACCTGATCCCGATCGGGATCCTGGCGCTCGCGGTGTGGTTGCTCACGCTGGCGGTGCGTCGGCGTCGCGCAACCAGCTGAGCGCCCGGGATCGTTCGGCGGCGATCGACGCGATCTCGGCGTCGTCGTCTTCGCGGCCCTCGGTGGCCCCGAACCACGCGTCGGCCTCCATCCAGGCCCGGTCGAGCTCATCCTCGTCGCGGAGCAGCCCCTCTGCACGGAAGGACGAGGCGGAGCCGTAACGGGTGATCGCCTCGTCGAGCGCTCGTTGTTCGAACTCAGCACCGAACGGCGGCATCACGGCCAGGTGTTGGAGCGACCACAGGAGCGTGCCGAGCGCTTCTTTCCGCCACATCGCATCGGCCGTCGCGGGGCGAGGCCACGAGCCGGATGGGGCGGCCAGCAGTTGCGCCTCCACGTCGAGCAGCGCGTCGCGAAGCTGTTCGCGATCGAGCCAGCGATCGGTCTCCTCGCGGGCGGCCTCCGCCTGTCGCACCCGGAGCGGATCGCCGTCGGTGCTCGCGATCACGTGCTCGATATAGCCGCGACGAACGAGCGCGTACAGGATCAACGCGCGGTCGGCCACCTGCGAGGCGGTCGGCCGGCTCACGTCACATCTCGCGCCGACCCTCGAGGGCCTGCGAGAGCGTGACCTCGTCGGCGTACTCCAGGTCGCCGCCCACGGGCAATCCGCTCGCGAGACGCGTGACCCGTATCCCGCTCGGCTTCAGCAGCGCGGCCACGTACATCGCCGTCGCGTTCCCCTCGAGGTTGGGGTTCGTGGCCAAGATCACCTCGGTGACGTGATCGCGTTCGACACGATCCAGCAACTCTTGCACGCGAAGGTCGTCGGGACCGATCCCATCGAGCGGGCTGATGGCGCCGCCGAGGATGTGGTAGCGGCCCTTGATCAGCGCGGCCTTCTCGATGCTGGCGGCGTCCTTCGGCTCCTCGACGACGCAGAGCACGGTCCGATCGCGGGACTCATCGCGGCAGACGCGGCAGAGATCTCCTTCGGCCACGTTGCCGCACTCCCGGCAGAAGAAGATCCGCTCCTTGGCCTGCACGATGGCCGCGGCCAACCGGTTGGCATCCTCAGCGGGGGCCTTCACCAACCAAAACGCGAGGCGCTGCGCCGACTTCGGCCCGACACCTGGCAGGCGCGCGAGCTGATCGATCAGCTCCTGGATCGGGCCTTCGTACGCCACGGTCTACTCCGCGGCGTCCGACGCATCGGCCGCGACCTGCGCGCCGAACATCTCCTGCACGCGCCGGAGCGCCTCCTCTTCCGACGGCGCGTCCTCGTCGTCGACGATGTCGATCAGCGTGGGTCCGCCCTCGGGATCACGCCCTTCGCGCACGACGCACACGATCGCCGGACGGATCCCGAACAGATCGCCGAGCGCCGAACGCAGCACGTCGGTCTTGGCCTCGACCTTCTCGACCGTGAACCGCTTGTCGGGCGGGAACGCCAGCTCCAGGCGGTCGCCGTCGAAGTCCGCCACCGTCGCGCTCTCGAGGGAGGCCTTCAGAATCATCTGGCGGCTGGTCTGGAGGTGATCCATGAGCGACGGCCAGCCGCGGCGAAGCATCGCGACATCGACCGCGCCGGCATCGGCGGCGTGTGGGAGCGGTGGCGATGCGAGCTCCGGCTCCTCGGTTGAGGGCGTCTCGACGGTCGGGTCTGCGGTCGGGGCGACTATTCCGGTGCTCGCCGCTTCGCGGCTCCGCTCCTCAGGGTCGCCCCTCTCTGTAGACCCTCCCTTCGGGCTGCGTTCCGGCTCAACCGGTGCTCGCATTTCCTGCGGCGCTTGTGACTCCGGCATGACCACGGGCACCTCGAGGTTGGCTAGGCGTTCTAGGCGTTCGAGTCTGGCCACTACACCTGCCGGGTTGGGGTCGGTTTCGGGGAGGGTGGCTCGGACCAGGGCTAGCTCTAGCGAAAGTCGGGGGCTCGTCGTCCAGCGCATGTCGGATTGGGCGGCTAGGAGGAGGGAGATGACGCGGGCGAGCTCGCCGGGGGTGAAGGTTTCGGCTTGGACGCGGAGGGGTTCGTAAGCATCGGCTTGGATGTCGATCAGGTCGTCTTGGCCGGGAGCGGTCTTCACGAGGAGCAGGTTGCGGAAGTGGGCGAGTGCTTCCGCCGTCACGTTGCGGAGGTCCTGGCCGTCTTGCACCAGGCGGTCGACGATCTGGAACGCGGAGCGCGCGTCGCCCGCCGCGACCGCGTCGGCGAGCTCGTGCTGGACCTCGCCACGCGGCGCGCCCAAGAGCGCGCGGACGACGTCGTCGTCGATCGTGACGCCGCCCATCACGCTCGCCTGGTCGAGCAGCGAGAGCGCGTCCCGTGACGATCCTTCCGCTTGGCGGGCGATGGCGAGGGCGGCGCCGTCGGTGATCGTGGCCCCTTCGGACGCGGCGATCGCCTGCAGCTGCGCCGCGAGCGTTTCCATCGTCAGCCGGCGGAAATCGAACCGCTGGCAACGCCCGACGATCGTCGCCGGCATCTTGTGCGGCTCGGTGGTCGCGAGCACGAAGCGCACGCCGGGCGGCGGCTCCTCGAACACCTTCAAGAGCGCGTCGAATGCCTCTCGGGATAGACGCTGGGCCTCGTCGATGATGTAGACCTTCTCCCGCCCCATGGCCGGGGCGGTGGGCGCGCGTTCGCGGAGTTCCCGGGCGTCCTCGACGCCGCCATGCGAGGCCGCGTCGATCTCGATCACGTCCAGGTGCTGACCCTCGCGGATCGCGACGCATTGCGAGCAGACCCCGCACGGCTCGGGCGTTGGACCGTTCTCGCAGTTGACCATCTTCGCCAGGATCCGCGCGGTGGACGTCTTGCCCGTCCCGCGCGGACCGCAGAACAGGAAGGCGTGGTGCAGCCGGCCCTCGCGGATCGCGCCGGTCAGCGCACGGATGACGTGGTCCTGGCCCAGGACCTCGGTCGGCGTCTGCGGCCGATACCGGCGGTAGAGCGCCTGATGTTGCTTCTCGTCAGCCAATGTTGCTCCTCACCACGTGAGGTGACCGTGCACCCGCCGTCGACCACGGACGACTCGAGCGCCTCCTCAGCCGGTAGCTCCGGCCAGGCGTCCCTACGGCACCCACCAAGGCCCGCTTACGGCTGCTTCCTTCCGGATCTGACCGGGTTCGCAGGTTGGTGTCGCGTAGGACCCGACCATCAACGCTCCGTGCCGAGAGCTGCCCCGGACCATCCGGGCCTCGGGCGGGGATTCAGCCCCGCGAAAGCGGATCTCGGGTACAGGGAACCGCTACCTCCCCGCCTAGCACGGCCACGCGGGCGAGTATACGCGCGCCTCCGGACAGGGCTCGCCCGCGTTCAGTCTCGACGGACCCAAACCTCCCACTCGGCGATCTCACGGAACCCGATCCGTTCGTAGACGGAACGAGCGGCCTCATCGTTGGTGTGGAGCCACGCGAGGTCCGCAGGGAACGCGCGCGCCGCGGTGATCGACAGCGCGGTGGCGATGCCTCGGCGACGTGCCGCCGGCACCACCGCGACGCCGAAGATCCCGATCGCGCCCGCGTGCAGGTACGCGGCCGCCATGCCGACGGGGTCGTTCCCCTCCCACGCGACGAACGAACGAGCGCCGTCTCCCCCGTAGGACGCCGCCGCGTAGAACCGTTCGGCGATCTCCCGCTCGGAGCCGAACCCCTCTTGCTCCACGTGTGCGATCGCGGCCGCGTCGCGTTCGTCGACGACCGGCGCCACGCGGATCCCGGCCGGGATCGCGAGCGGGGGGATCTCATCGACCGGAACCGCCATCCCCGGCCACGCGAAGAGGAGGGTGAGCCCCGCATCGCGGATCGCTCGGTCGACCGAGGGGTGGCGTCCGACCGCCACATCCAGGCCGAACGGGCGATCGCGCTCGCGGAAGGCCTGCTCCGCGGCTGACAGGGCCGCCGCGGGATCGCTCGGTTCGGAGATCACGAGCGCAGAGTTGACCGGAGGGTCGGAGACGTTCGCGAACGCCAGGAGCAGCCCGTCGATCTCCAGGACCTCGGCGCCGGGCACGTTGGCTCGACGCTTCCGCTCGGCGTTCACGAACCCAAGCGCGATCCGCTCAGCGACCTCGTTCATGCGCGGAGTCTCGCAGGTAGCCTTCCGCGATGCTCCCGGTCCGGTCCGTGTTGATCGACTTCGATGGCACGGCATCCATCGTCGACGTCACCGCCCAGCTGCTCGGCACGTTCGGCGACCCCTGGTGGCACACGTATGACGAGCGATTCGCGCGCGGCGAGATCGGGTTGCGTGCATCGATCCAGGCCCAGGATCGGATGCTCCACGCCGACCGCGACACGCTCGTCGCGTTCGCGCTCGAGCATGGCGCGCTCGATCCGACGTTCGCGCCGTTCGTCGCGTGGTGTGAGGCGAACGAGCTCGACGTGGCCATCGTCTCCGACGGGTTCGCGTTCTACATCGAACCCATGCTGCGCGTGGCAGGACTCGATCGCGTCACCGTCATCGCGAACGAACAGGTGTGGCGTGACGGGCGCCCCGACGGGCTCCGGTTCGTGAACGCCCATCCCGTCTGCGTTGGCTGCGGCACGTGCAAGATGCAGGCCGTGCTGCGATACCGCGAACACGGTCCTGTGGCGTTCATCGGCGAAGGGCAGACGGATCGGTACGGTGCGCTCTACGCCGACGTCACGTTCGCGAAGCTCGAGCTCGTCCCGTTCTGCGAGGCGGACGGCGTGCCGTTCGTGCCGTGGACGGACTTCGACGATGTCCGCCGTTGGTTGGAGACGGCGGACGCGCTGCCCGGTCCCGTGTCGCCACTAGAGTGTCCGGGATGGACCACCTCGGAGAACTCCCCACCGAACTGACGAGCCGCGGGCTCTCGGGTCGCGATATCGATAACGTCGTGGTGCTCGCGAACACCTGCGAACTGCACGACGTCGGCTTCACGATGTGGGACCACGCGGATCTGGCGTCGGACTTCCGGCTGGACACGGTCGATGTCCCGTCGGACACGATCGGCGTCTGGGACGACGAGCGCCTGGTCGGCTGGGGGTTCCTGCCGAACGAACGCGGCGCGTGGGTCGACGTCCACCCGGAGGCGCGCGATCGAGGGATCGGCACGTGGTTGCGAGGCTGGACCGAGGAACGCGCCCGCGCGCGCGGCGCCACGCGCATCGGGCAGACGATCAACGATCGGACGACGGGTGCCGTGGAGCTGCTCCTCGCGGCCGGCTACACGGGGCGCCGCACGTCGTGGATCCTGACGATGGACCACACCGAGCGCCCGGACGATCCCACGCCCCCGGAAGGGGTCACGTTGCGCGCCTTCCGATCCGGTGACGAGGAAGAAGCGCTTGGGATGTTCGAGGACGCCTTCGCCGAGGTTCCCGGTCGGCCGGCGTCGTCGTTGGCCACTTGGCGCACCATGACGATCGAACGGGACGGCTTCGTCCCCCAGGATCTGATGCTCGCCGAGGACGGCGGCGGCGCGATCGTGGGAGGTGCGTTCCTGATCGACTCCGATGAGGTCTGGGTGGACAAGATCGCCGTCCGCCACGACCACCGCGGTCGTGGCATCGGCCGAGCGCTGCTGCAGGTCGCGTACCGACGTTCGTTCGACCGCGGCTTCACCACGACCTCCCTGTCGACCGATTCCGATCGGAGCGCGCTCGCGATGTACGAGAAGGTCGGCATGCGGGTGCGCGAGTCGTACACGCATCTCGCCATCGATCTCTAGCGGTGGCCGCGGGATTTGAACCCGCGAGGGAGTTGCCCCCCTACACGCTTTCCAGGCGTGCCCCTTAGGCCGCTCGGGCAGGCCACCGCGACGAGTCTAGCGGGCCGCCGCCGAGCCTCAGCCGGCGTTCACGCTCCGGTCCACGAACGCCGCGTACGCGTGTCGGCCCGTCGGCGTGAGGTGATAGCCGTCGTCGTAGAACCACGCCACGTGGTACCGGCTGAAGCCGTACCAATCGATCAATGAGGCGTTCGCGTGCCGGTGCGCGCACGCGCGGAGCCGCGTGTTGTTCGGATCACGGTACGAGCGCGGCACCTTCACGGTGACGAGGAAGACGTGACGGTCCGTCCCGGCGCGGCGGACGATCGCGTCGCAGTCCGCGCCGTCGATCAGGCCGTTCGTGCCGAGAGCGACGATCAGATCGACGGGCAGATGTCCCCCGGCGACCAACTGCCTCACGAGCGGCACCGCATCGTCGAACCGGCGGCTCACCACGGCGTTCACACGGAAGCCGTCGGCGCGGAGCTCGGTCCGGGCGCCCAACATGACGGAGTCGCCGATCGCGTACCGGCCCGCCGGGATCCCGGCATCGGCGGGCGTGGTCGTGACGATCAACGCGGAGGCGAGGAGCGCGCAGAGCACGATGGCGCGTGAGGACATCTACGTCGACGGTACCAGCGCGGTCACCGCGATCTCGACGATGGCTCGGGGGCTGTAGAGCTCGGTCACGCCGACGGCGGTCCACGCAGGGAATGGCTCCTCGGTCACGAAGTCCTTATGGATCTCGACCATCGCGTCGATGTCGCGACGGTAGTGCACGTGGTAGCTGGTCATCGAGACGACGTCGTTCCAAGTCGCGCCCGCCGCCACGAGGACCTCGCCGATCTCTTGGTAGGCACGCCGCATCTGCGCTTCGGCACCGTCGGCTTCCGCGTCCGACCCCGTGCAACCCGAGACGAACAACCACTCCCCAACCTGCACAGCCGGCGACAACCGAGCTTCCCGGTACCAGTCCAGACCTGCGTCCCACGAAGCCGGCGCGACAGCCTTCGGCTCGTTCACGTTCGGACCCAGAGGCAGAACGGATGTCCGGCCGGATCCAGGTAGACCCGGACGTCATCCTGAGGCTGGAAGTCCGCGAGGATGGCGCCGGCCGCGATCGCGTGCGCCCCCGCGACGTCGAGGCTCTCGACCTCGATGTCCAGGTGCATCGACATCTGCTGGTCGCCGGATCCAGCCGGCCACGTCGGTCGCACGTACGCCGACTCCGTCTGGAACGAGAGTCCGGTGCCACCGCCCGGCGGATCGACCTTCGCCCAGCCGGGCTCGTCGGTCGTGAGCGTCCAGCCCAGCAGCTGCCGGTAGAACCGCGCGAGCGTCTGCGCATCGGGTGCATCGAGCACCGTCGCGGTGAGCGTCATCCGTGGTTGCGTCATCTGGGTTCCTCCTCGGTTCACGCGTGACGAGCGACCGGGCTAGCAACCGGGCCGAACAGGGCGGACCCTCGCGAGGGCCCGCCCGTTCGAACGCGGAGGCGGCGTGATTTGAACACGCGGAGGGCGGTTTAGACCCTCAACCGCTTTCGAGGCGGTCCCGTTCGTCCGCTCCGGCACGCCTCCGTCGCGGAGTCTAGCAATCGGACCGTTGGCGACCCGCCGACGACGTGCCAGGATGCGCTCGTGGATGCCAACCGCCTGCGATCGATCCCGCTCTTCGCTGATCTTTCGCACAAGGAGCGAGAGACGATCGCGCGTTGGGCCGACGAGGTCGACGTGCCAGCCGGATACCACCTCCTCGATCAAGGTCGGTTCCCGCACGAGTTCTTCGTGATCGAATCCGGAACCGTTACGGTGACCAAGGATGGAACCCATATCGCGGATCTCGGGCCCGGCGACTTCTGCGGCGAGATCGCCATCCTGGAACACGAGCGCCGCACGGCGAGCGTCGTCACGACCACGCCGGTCACCGCGATCGTGATGCTCGCACGGGACTTCGAGGCGATGGAAACGGCGATGCCCGAGGTTGCCGCCCGCGTCCACGACGCGATCCGCGAGCGCATGGCTCGCTAGCGTCTCGAACGGAAGAACGCCCTGAGCTGCTCGGCGCACGCGTCGCCGAGCACGCCGCCGCTCAGATCGACCCGATGGTTCAGTCGTGGATCCTGCAGGAGGTTCCCCAGCGACCCCCCGAACCCTGCCTTCGGATCCGCGGCGCCGAAGACCACGCGGTCGACCCGGGCCAGCACGATCGCGCCGGCGCACATCGCGCACGGCTCGAGCGTCACGTAGAGCGTGCATCCCTCCAGATGCCAGGAGGCACTCAGCTCGGTCGCCGCGCGGAGGGCCAGGATCTCCGCATGAGCCGTGGGGTCGTGCAGACGTTCCCGCGCGTTCCCGGCTTCGGCGATGACGACGCCATCCCGCACGACCACCGCCCCGACCGGAACGTCGCCGGATTCGGCGCACGTCTCCGCCGCTCGCAGGGCCGCCCGCATCATCCGCTCGTCGTCGGATAAGTAGTCTGACACGGACTAGTAGGCCCCGATCTCGCGCAACCGGTCGTCGCTGATGCCGAAATGGTGCGCGAGCTCGTGCGCCACGGTGTGCGCGACGATCTGCCGGAGCCGTTCGTCGCTGCCCTGCGCCATCCGTTCGATCGTCTCGCGGAACAGGGTGATGCGGTCGGGCAACGCCCCTGAGTAGTGCGTGCCGCGTTTCGCGAGCGGAACGCCCTTGATACAGCCCGAGGAGGCCGGGTTGGTCCGTCGGCGGTCGGTCCTCGACGAAGACCTCCACGTTGTCCATCGCGTCGTGGACCCAGCTCGGGCAGTCCGTCCATCGCTTCGGCGGCCAGCTCCATGAACCGCTCGTCGGAGATCACGCGGCCAGCCTCCACACATAGCCGAGCAGTGGCTCGAACCGCGACTTCATCGCCTCGGCCGTCACCGCGAACCCGTGACGGGTCAACGCCACATCGCCCGCCACCATGAGCCGTTGATCCTCCTGGAGCGTGACGTTCCATCGCAGACGGCCGCGGGAGGTGTAGCGCCGGACGAACACGTCCTTCCCGTGATCCGACCCGTCACGCCGCGTGCCGACGACGGTGATCAGCCCTCGACCATCGACGGCCACCGCGGTCGGCTGGGCGGCTCGTGACCACGTGATGCCCCATCGCCGCATCCACACCGGATCACCGTCGAGCGTGAATCGCCCCAACCAGGCGTATCCGGGCCGGGAGTACCCCCAGTCCACGGGCACGCCGCCACCGACCGCGGAGACGATCAGCATCCGGCCCCGGACCGCGACATCGGCCTCGAAATGTTGATCGCGATAGCGCGGTTGCCGGATACGTCCGCGACCACAGGGGGAGGCCGTTCCTGGCCAAGGCTTGGATGAACAGCTCGTGGGGGGCCGCGACCTCCTCCGACTCGGGACCGAGCGCGGCCCAGCCCACCACGTAGATCCGTCCGGCGGCCCCGGCCGCGATCGAGTCGGTCTCGTCGCTGAACGCGCCGAGACCGGGAGCTTCGAACGGGCTCCGCCACCGATGCGAACCATCGGTGCCGAACGCGAGCACCCAGCCATCGATGATCCGGAAGTCGCCGCAGCACCCCTCGAACCTCCCGGCCAAGAGCACCAGGTTCCGGGACACGGTGAGACCGGTGGGAGCGTCCGCGGTGCGGCCGTGCCGCCAGCCGCGTTCGAACCGGCTCCATCGCAGATCTCCGTCGGAGCCGTAGCTGCGCAGGAACCACGCACCGCCCTCGTAATGCGAGGCCACACTGCCGGCGAGATAGACCGAGCCATCGGAGGCGACCGCGACCTCCTCACCGGACACCCGTTCGGCGCCGCGTGGAGACCAGACGCGCGTCCAGACCACGGCCCCGTCCGGTCCGAGTTTCCTCAGGACGGCGGCCGGGTTACCCGTGGTTCGCGTGCCAGTGATGTAGGTATCACCCGACCGATCCATCGCGATCGAGCCGCCCGACAGGTCGATCGGGACCGTCACGGTCCACGAAGGCACCGGCGCAACCACGGTGGCGAGCGAGCCGGACGACACGCACAGGACGAGCGCCAGCGGGCCCAACACCCGCAGAGCCGTTCGTACCGAGCGACGCACAACGATCCCCATGCGTCGCGTAGCCTACCCACATGCCCGGGGCGCTCCTGACCGACCTCTACGAGCTCAACATGGCCGCGAGCTACCTCCGTCGCGGCATGACCGCGTCCGCCACCTTCAGCCTGTTCGTGCGGAACCTGCCTCCGAACCGCGGGTACCTGGTCGCCGCGGGACTCGACGCCTGCTTGGACGTGCTGGAGACGTTCGGGTTCGAGGACGAGGACCTCGCCTATCTGCGGACGATCGGGTTCGAGGATCGCGACATCGAAGCGTTCGGTGAGCTGCGGTTCGATGGGGAGGTCTGGGCGGTGCCGGAAGGCCGCGTTCTCTTCGCCGACGAGCCGCTCCTGGAAGTGACCGCACCGCTCCCGGTCGCGCAGCTCGTGGAGACCATGCTCCTCAACCAGGTGACGCTGCATACGACCATCGCGTCGAAAGCGGCGCGCTATCGCGTAGCCGCGGCCGGCAAGGACCTGGTCGACTTCGCGTTCCGACGGACGCACGGGCGGGAAGCCGCCATGGCCGTGGCGCGCGCGAGCGCGATCGTGGGGTTCACGGCGACGTCGAACGTGGAAGCCGCGCGACGGTTCGGCCTTCGAGCCGCGGGCACGATGGCGCACTCGTTCATCGAGGCGTTCCCTTCCGAGGGCGACGCGTTCCGCGCGTACGCCGAGGACCATCCGGACCGCACAACGTTCCTGGTGGACACGTACGACACGCTGAACGGCGTGCGAGCCGCGATCGAGGTCGTGCGGGAGCTGGATCTGCGCGGCACGATCGGCGTGCGCCTGGACAGCGGTGACCTCGACCAGCTGTCACGCGAGGCGCGGCGGCTCCTGGACGACGCCGGTCTCGTCGACACGAAGATCTTCGCGAGCGGCGGCCTCGACGAGCTCGAGGTCGAGACGCTCGTCCGCGATGGCGCGCCGGTGGATGCGTTCGGGATCGGCACGCAGATGGGCGTGTCGGCGGACGCGCCGTACGTGGACTCGGTGTACAAGCTGGTCGAGTTCGACGGCCGGCCCGTGATGAAGCTGTCCGCCGGCAAACGAACGGCACCCGGCCGAAAGCAGGTCTGGCGCGGACCCGACGGCGACATCCTCTCGCTCCGCGACGAGCCGGGAACGGGCGGTGCCGAGCCGTTGCTCGAGCCGGTGATGCTTCGGGGGGTACGGACCGCGGCCGTCGCGTCGATCGACTCGATGCGGGATCGGTTCCGCTCCGACCTCGCCGCTCTCCCGGAGGCCGTGCTCAGGTTGGAGGATCCGGTCACCGTCACGCCGCGGATCTCGCCGGCGCTCAACGGGCTCACCGATCGGACGCGGGAGGAGATCGTCAGGCGGTCGGGAGCCAGCTCGGCCGCGTCGACTCGTACGTCGTGATCGCGTCCGCATGGCGGAGCGTGAGCCCGATGTCGTCGAGCCCTTCCATCAGTCGCCACCGGGTGTACGGCTCCATGTCGAACACCTCGTCGAGTCCGGGCGCTCGAACGACGAGCTGATCGAGGTCCACCGAGATCCGCGTGGAGGGGTCGTCCAGCACCGCATCCATCAATGCTCGGACGCTCTCGGCGCGCAGCTCCACGGGAAGGAGACCGATCTTCGTGCAGTTGTTGCGGAAGATGTCCGCGAAGCTCGGAGCGATGATCGCGCGGAACCCGGCGTCCTCGATCGCCCACGGCGCGTGCTCGCGACTGCTCCCACTTCCGAAGTTCTCGCCGGCGATCAGGATCGACGCCCCGGCGTAGCGAGCATCGTTCAACACGAACGCGGGGTCCTTGCGCCACTCCGCGAACAGGAACGGCCCGAACCCGGTGCGCTCGACGCGCTTCAAGTACTCGGCCGGGATGATCTGGTCGGTGTCGACGTCCGACCGGTCGATCGGGAGCGCGGTGCCTTCGACGGTGCCGATCGGTTCCATCGCTACAGGTCCTCCGGCGTGCAGAAGTGACCGGCGATCGCCGTGGCCGCGGCGACGCCGGGACTCACCAGGTGCGTGCGCCCGCCCCTGCCCTGCCGACCCTCGAAGTTCCGGTTGCTGGTGCTGGCGCTTCTCTCTCCCGGCTGGAGGAAGTCGGGGTTCATCCCGAGGCACATCGAACATCCGGCGCCGCGCCAATCGAACCCGGCGTCGACGAAGACGCGATCGAGGCCCTCGCGTTCCGCTTGCTCCTTCACGGCGAACGAGCCGGGCACGACGAGCGCGCGGAGCCCGTCCGCGACGCGGCGGCCGGCGATCACGCCAGCGGCCAGACGCAGATCCTCGATCCGGGAGTTGGTGCAGGAACCGATGAACACCGTGTCCGGCCGGATCTCGCGGATCGCCGTCCCCGGCGCCAGGGCCATGTAGGTGAGCGCGCGCGCGGCGGCCTCGCGGCGGCCCGCGTCCTCGAAGAGATCCGGATCGGGCACGGCACCGTCGATCGGAACGCTCTGGCTGGGGTTCGTTCCCCAGGTGACGAACGGTCGAAGCTCCGACGCGTCGATCGCGATCTCTCGGTCGAACGTCACTCCGTCGTCGCTCGGGAGCGATCGCCAATCGTCCAGCGCCGCTTCCCAAGCCGTGCCCTTCGGCGCATGCGGCCGGCCTTCCACGTACGCGAACGTCGAGTCGTCCGGAGCGACCATCCCGGCGCGTGCGCCCGCCTCGATCGACATGTTGCAGATCGTCATCCGGCCCTCCATCGAGAGCGCGCGTACCGCCTCGCCGCGGTACTCGACGATGTGGCCGACCCCGCCGCCCGTGCCGATCCGGTGGATGATCCCGAGGATGATGTCCTTGGCTGCGACGCCTTCCGGCAGCTCCCCGTCCACCGTGATCGCCATCGTCCCCGGCTTGGATTGCGGCAGCGTCTGCGTCGCGAGGACGTGCTCGACCTCCGATGTCCCGATCCCGAACGCGAGCGCGCCGAACGCGCCGTGTGTAGAGGTGTGTGAGTCACCGCAGACGATCACCAGTCCTGGCTGCGTGTAGCCCTGCTCAGGCCCGATCACGTGCACGATCCCTTGGCCCGGCGACCCCATGGGGTAGAGCGTGATCCCGAAGTCGCGTGCATTCGTGGAGAGCGCATCCATCTGGCGCTTCGAGATCGGGTCGGTGACGGGTCCGGCCGTCGTCGGCACGTTGTGATCCATCGTCGCGACGGTGAGGTCGGGCCGGCGGACGGCGCGCCCGTGCATCCGGAGCCCGTCGAACGCCTGCGGGCTGGTGACTTCGTGCACCAGGTGGAGGTCGACGTAGAGGAGGTCGGGCTCACCGTCGGCGCGATGAACGAGGTGGCGTTCCCAGACCTTCTCCGCAAGCGTCTGAAGCATGTTCGGCTACTCCTCGTGGCCCTGGTCGGCCGACGGTCAAGCTGTTCCGATATATGGGATAGTGATACCGAGATGCGGAACCCAACCCTACCAGACCCCACTCGAACGCGCCAGGTCGCCGAGACCGATGTGGGCGTGCTCGACCGAGCGGTCGCGGTCCTCGACGCGGTCGAACATGGTGCCCACACGCATGCCGCCGTGGTTCGCGCCACCGGACTCCCCCGCACGACCGCTCATCGACTCCTCAAGTCCCTCGAGGCGCATGGCCTCCTCGAGTACTTGGGTGGCCGTGGATATCGGCTCGGGCCGAGACTCCTGAGGCTCGCCGCCCTGTCGCTGCAAGAGCCATCACTCCGAGACGTCGGGCACCCGGCTTTGGAACGACTCGCCGCCGCGACCGGCGAGAGCGCACAGCTCTTCGTAACGGCCGTCGACGGTCGCGTGTGCGTTGATGCGGTCGAGTCCTCGAGCGAGCTCCGTACGTTCGTGCCGATCGGCGAGGTACTCCCTCTTTGGGCGGGATCGGCCGGGAAGGTCTTCCTCGCGTCGATGCTTCCCGAGCAAGCCGAGGCTCACATCCGACGAGCCCGCGCGATCACGAGCGTGACCCCTACAGGGGACAGGTTGCGACGGCAAGTAGCCACGTGCAGACGGCTCGGCTGGGCCTCCAGCGCCGGAGAACGCCAATCAGGCGTGGGATCCGTGAGCGCTCCCGTGCATGGCCCTCGAGGAGAGACGATCGCAGCGGTGTCGATCTCGGGGCCAACGTCGCGGATCCGCAGGGCCGACGCGAGACGGTACGCACCCGCCGTGATCGCGTCGGCCCGAGAGATCGAACAGGCGCTCGGCTACCAGGCGTAGGCCTCGGGGGCCGCGCCGCCCGGGCCGGGGAAGATCTCGTCCAGCTTCGCCAACACGTCCGGCGCGAGCTCGATCTCCAAGGCTCGCATCGACGCGTTCAGCTGGTCAACGGTGCGCGGTCCGATGATCGGCGAGGTCACGGCCGGCCGCGCCAGGAGCCACGCGAGCGCGACGTCGGACGGCCGCTCGCCGAGCTGCGCGCAGAGCGCCTCCCACCGCTCGAGGCGGTCCCGCGTCCCCGCGATCTCCCCCTGGAGGTACTCGCTCGAACGCCGACCGTCCTCCACCTTGGAGAGCGCGCCGGCGAGCAGCCCGCCGGCGAGCGGGCTGTACGGGATGAGCCCCATCCCGTACTCCTGCACGGCCGGGATCACCTCGAGCTCGATCGTGCGGGCGGTCAAGTTGTACAGGCTCTGTTCGGACGCCAAGCCGAGGAAGTTGCGGGCGTGCGCGATCTCGTTGGCCCGAGCGATGTGCCAGCCCGCGAAGTTGCTGGAGCCGATGTAGAGGACCTTCCCTTGCTGGACGAGGAGCTCCATCGCCTGCCAGACCTCGTCCCACCAGGCGTCGCGGTCGATGTGATGCATCTGATACAGGTCGATGTGGTCGGTCCGCAGGCGCTTCAGGGACGCTTCGCATGCGCGACGGATCGCCAGCACGGACAGGCGGCCCTCGTTCGGCCAATCGCCCATCTGCCCGTAGACCTTGGTCGCCAGCACGACGGTATCCCGGCGCCCGCCACCCTTGGCGAACCAGCGTCCGACGATGTCCTCGGTGGCCCCGACGCCCAGATGCCGGCCGTAGACGTTCGCCGTGTCGAAGAAGTTGATGCCGTGCGCGACGGCGGAGTCCATGATCGCGTGGCTCTCCGGCTCCGACGCGTGCGGTCCGAAGTTCATGGTGCCCAGGCAGAGGCGGCTGACGACCAGCCCGAGCCGGCCGAAATGCGTGTACTCCATGGCCTGGGAGTCTACCGGTGACCCCGAGGCCCGGAGGAAGAACGGTGAAGCGTTGGATCCTGATCGCGGTCGCAGCGGTGGTAGTGGCGGCCGTCGCCGGGCCGTACATCTACATCCACTTCATCCAGGGCGACGCCCCGCCGCCCCTCACGCTCGGTTCCACGACACCGAGCGCCACGGCGGCGAGCCCCGCAGGCGCGAGCGGCGGCACCGATGGCACGTGGAGCATCGCGGATGGATCGGTCGTCGGCTACCGCGTGAGTGAGGTCCTCTTCGGTCAGAACGCCGACGCGGTCGGCCGGACGAGCGCGATCACGGGCTCGATGACGGTGGACGGAACCACGATCACCGAAGCAACGTTCACGGTGGACATGACGAGCGTGCAGAGCGACGAGAGCCGCCGGGACGACCAGTTCAACGGGCGCATCATGGAGACGAGCACGTTCCCGACCGCCACGTTCACGTTGACGACGCCCATCGAGCTCGGGTCGATCCCGGCCGTCGGCACGAAGGTGACGTTCGAGGCAATCGGGGATCTCACGTTGCACGGCGTGACGAACACCGTGACGTTCCAGGTGGCGGGGCGGTACGACGGGACGATCGTGCAGGTCGTCGGATCGATCCCGATCACGTTCTCGGACTACGACATCGCGAACCCGAGCTTCGGGCCGGTGACGACCGAGGACAACGGCGTACTGGAGTTCGCCCTGAACTTCACCCACTCGTGAGCGAACCGTCGCGCTCAGGCTCTCGGGCGCCCGGGATGAACATGAACGCGAGGGTGACGCTGCCTCCCAGGACGCCGGCCCACACGAGCGTTGCAGATGCCCCGATCGCGCCGGCGAGCGGCCCGACGATCGCGAACGAGAGCGGCACGCCCCCGACGGAGATCATCCAGTCCAGGCTGGACACACGCCCCAAGAGCTCGGAGGGAACGAGACGCTGGAGGAGCGTCACCCAGACGATCACCAGCACGGTGATCGAACCTTCAGCGACGAACGCCACCGCCATCGCCTGCCAGATCGTCTGCACCACACCGAAGCCCGCCGTCACGAACATCGCGAGCGCCCAGGAGAGATACATCACGGTGATGGCTTTCCGCGGCAGGCCGCCGATCTGCCCCATCACGATGGCGGCCAGGACCGACGCGACCCCGCCGGCACCGAAGACCAGCCCGAGGTCGGCAGCCGTACCGTGGAGGTCGTTCTTCACGACGAAAGGCACGAGCGTCTCCCAGGGACCCCAGGTGCAGAGCAGGGAGACGAGCGCCCCGATCATCGCAGCCCAGAGCCACGTCTGAGACCTCACGTAGCGGACGCCTTCCTTCGCCTGCGACCAAGGCGAGGGCTCGTCGCCGCCTTCGCGCTCGGCACGGCGCACCCGCATCAGCAGGATCATCAGCGCGGAGAACGCGAACGTGACCCCGTCGACGATGAACGCCCATCCGGCGCCGACGCTCCCGACCAGCAGGCCGCCGATCAGCGGACCGATGAGCGTCGCCGCGAGTGGCCGAACGAATTGACCGAGCGAGTTCGCCTCCACGAGGAGATCGGCCGGGACGATGCTGGGGATGATCGACGAGAACGCCGGGCCGAACAGTGCCTGCCCGACGCCGTAGATCACGACGAGCCCGATCAGACGCGGGATCGAGAGTTCGTCCATCAGCGAGAGCACGCCGACGGTCGTGATCGCGACGAGCCTGATCAGGTCTCCCGCGATCATCAACAGCCGACGATCGATACGGTCCGACAGCACGCCGCTCGCCAGCAACAGCAGCACCTGCGGCACGGTCCACGCGAGACCGACCATCGCGAGCGCGGTCGGCGTGTTGGACAACGAGTACACCTGCCACGCGATCGCGAGCGTGTAGATCCCGTCGCCGATCAGGGAGACGGACGTCCCGGTCCACAGGTAGGCGAAGTCGCGGATCGAGAGCGGGCGGAGGATGCCGACCACACGCGTTTGCTCCCGCTCCCCCATCCGCCGAGCATACGGACGAACGCCGACCCGCCGTTGGTAGGGTCGGCGGGTGGTTGCTCAACACGATCCGATCCGGTGGGGGATCCTGGGCACGGCGGGGATCGCCCGGAGCGCGTTCCTCCCGGCGTTGCGCGCCGCCGGCGATGGCGTCGCCGCCGCCGTGGCGAGCCGAGATCTTCAGCGCGCGGAGACGTTCGCACGCGAGGAAGACGTCGGACGAGCGGTCGAGGGATACGACGAGTTGATCGCCGATCCGGACATCGACGCGCTCTACATCCCTCTCCCGAACCGGCTACACGCCGAGTGGACGATCGCCGCGCTCGAGGCGGGGACGCCCGTCTTGTGCGAGAAGCCGCTCTGCATGACACCCGAGGAGACCGAACGCGTCCTGGCGGTAGCGCGGGCGTCGACCGCCCCGCTCTGGGAAGCGTTCGTGTTCCCGTTCCATCCGGAGATCGTCGAGGTGGAGCAGCTGATCGCCGGCGGCGCGATCGGCGAGGTGCGAGAGATCTCCTCGACCTTCCACTTCTTGATGGACGACCCGGAAGACATCCGAGCCTTCGCCGCCCTCACCGGCGGCTCGATCCAGGATGTCGGCTGCTATCCGATCCGTTTGGCGCGGTTGCTCTTCGCCGACGAGCCCGACCTCGATCGGACGCTCGGCGACGCGGTGTGGGCGGCCGACGGTGCGGATGAGGAGGTGTGGGGAGCGCTCACCTTCCCGGGTGACCGGCGGCTGCTGTTCTCGAGCGGGTTCCGTTCGGCGTATCAGACGTTCACCCGGATCCTGGGAACACACGGCGAGATCCAGATGACGAACCCGTTCCATCCGCGCCCGCACGACCGACGATCGCTGGTCCGGGAGGATGTCGTGGAGACCCAACCGGCGATCGACGCCGACCAACCGACGTTCACGCCGGCGATCCGGCACATCCACCGGGCCCTGCGAGGGGATGAGGAACCACGTCACCTCGCGATCGACGACGCGATGGGCAACGCGACCGCGATCGCGTCAGTGCTCAGATCAGCGCGCCGGGAGGGAGTCGAACCCCCAACCTTCTGATCCGTAGTCAGATGCTCTATCCATTGAGCTACCGGCGCGGAGGCCCAAGTCTACCGGAGCCGCCCGGGCGGCTGGATGACGGCTCGGCTTGGGAAGGGAAGTGTTCACGCTTGCTCTGGATCGAACTGCGTTAGCGCTGGATCCGGATCGCGACCGGATCCGACCAGTCGGAGCTCGCCCCCGAACTCAGTTGCCGAAGACGTGCAGCGAACCGAACCCTCCCGATGGAGTCCGGCGAGAACGTGTCGGCCGCGACGGTGACGCCGTCTTGCCAGAGCTGCCATGGTTGGCCCTTGCGCTTCATCCGCACGTCGTAGACGAAGTCGAGCGGGTGCATCGACCGACGACCAGCGCACGCGGAACGCATGTCGCCATCGAGCCTGAGGCCGGCACGACGTGCATCGGCACATCGATGTGGCCGCCCATCCCGACATGCACCGAGCACACGAACGCGTACGCGCCCGCCGCCGGGAACGTGTACGAGAAGCTCGGGCCCCCGGGCGACACCAGATCGGAGTCGTAGAGATGCATGCCCGTCGCGTCGGTCGCGGTGTGTGTTCGGGTCCCCGTGAAATCCCAGATCACGGTCCCACCTCGGCGGAGCGAGATGAGCGACGGGAGGAAGAAGTCGTCGAACGCCGATGAGTGGACCTCCGCCGGAGGCGCGATCCGCCGTTGGGTCGGTCGCCACGAACCCCCTGCTTCGGCAGGCGCCACGGGCGAGAGCAGGAGGAGACTCGCGAGGACGAACACGAAGGCTGCACGGAGGCGCACGTTCGACCTATCGGCAATGCAGGCACTCGAACTTCAGTGGAGACGCCCCAAGCGCACGTAGAGGGCGCGCAAGACCCGGCTCGCGACGATCATCGAGATGACGATCGCGGCGACCTCGACGAAGTGACCCAGCGAGACGTGATCGCCGAACACGACGTTCACGACCTCGAGGATGAGGAACTTGCTGAAGAACAGGATGGAGAACACCGACAGCGGTCCCAGGACCCTGAACACCGCCCCTCGTTTACCCGCGAAGTACCCCGATACCCGGTGCTCGACGCCGAGCAGAGCGTCGAGCATGAGCTTCATCAGGATGGCGGTGAGGATCGAGATGCTGAAGGAATCGATCACCACCGCGCTCGCGTGCTCGACGAACAGATTCAGCACCACGATGTAGACCAGGACGTCGGTCATCCACGACGCGAACCGCTGTTGGGCAGGCGTGACGACGATCTGAAGATCGGACGGCGGCATCCCTCACCTCCTCGTCGGGCCCGCCTGGGAGGCGGCAGGAGCGGAGACGGTGAGATTCGAACTCACGAGCCCCTTTTCAAGGGCTAACCGCTTAGCAGGCGGCTCCTTTCGGCCACTCAGGCACGTCTCCGCCGAGGATTCTAGGGGAGACCGGCCTACCGGGCCCGCCGCTTCGCGGCGGGCCCGGGGATCCGGGGGGAGCGGGAACTACTAGTTCCGCCATCCAGCGCCGGCTGCCATCAGGAAGACGGCCACGGCGCCGAGCGAGAGCAGGGTGCGCCTGAGGCGTTCCATCACTCGGGCTCCTTTCTTCCGCAGGAGGTCCTGCCCCCAAGTTGTCGACACGTTCTGTCGGACCTTTAGGGCCCGGATATCACCCGGATGGCTGACAGGCTCAAGCACGGCTCTACGGTCCCCGATAGGACTGAGGAGTCGACCCAAGGCGGAGCGAACGTGCGACTGATCCTGCTCACCGTGGCTGTGGCCGCGATCCTCGGGCTGTCGTTCGGGGGCAGCTTGCAAGGGTTCCCCGCCGTCCGTCTTCGGTGGTGGTGGCTCGCGATCGCCGGGCTGGCGCTCCAACTCCTCCCACTCTCCGGAACCTGGGCCACGGCCGCGCTCCTCGCTTCCTTCGCCGGGATGCTGGCGTTCGCCGTCGCCAATCTGTCCGCGCCCGGGTTCGTGTTGATCCTGATCGGGCTCGCGTTGAACGCCCTCGTGATCGGAGCGAACCAGGGCATGCCGGTGACGCGCCACGCGCTGATCGCGTCAGGACAGTCCGCAACGCTCGACGACCTCGTCGCCAACGGTGGCGCGAAGCATCACCTGGCGGACGGCGGAACGATCATGCTTCCGTTGGGCGATGTGATCGCGATCCCACCGCCGATCGCACAGGCGATCTCGGTCGGCGACATCTGCGTGCAGCTCGGTGCCGCATGGTTCGTCATCGGAGCGATGCCGCGACGCGCTCGCCGCACCGCGGAGGTCACCGCCTAGATGGCGACGGACACCGGAACGCTCGTCGGGACGGACACGCAACCTCCCGTAGGGATGGCCGACGCCGAGGCGGCCGCGCGCGAGAACGCTGTCGCCTGGCTGGAGATCGTGCTGGTCGGGCCGATCCTGATCTGGCTCACGTGGCAGGCCGCCAGCACCGACTGGGCTGTGATCGGCTGGGGAGCGCTGTTCTTCGTGCTCTGCATCGCCGCCGTGGACCTGATCCCGATCCCGGCCTGGGAGGACATCGAGCTCTCGTTGTCGTTCCCGATCATGATCGGGGTCGCGATGCTCTACTCGCCACCCATCGCCGGAGTGATCGCGCTGATCGGTTCGTCCGACGTCCACGAGCTCCGTCAGGAGATCCCGCTGATGCGGGCGCTCTGGAACCGTTCACAGATGGCGATCGCGATCGTCGCCGGCAGCGCCGTGTTCCACACGTTCGCGGACGTCCGCGATCCGTGGTTCATCCTGGTCCCCGCCGCGCTCGCCGCCACCGTCACCGCCTACGCCATCAACGCGATCCTCGTCGCGCTGCACGCGTCGCTCCAACATGGGATGACCGTGCCGCAGGTCCTGCGGAAGATGCACGGCAGCCGTCCCGCGGAATTCCTCCTCTCCTACATCGGGCTCGCGCTGTTCGGCGTCGTGATCGCGCGGTTCTTCATCGAAGAAGGAGCGTGGTCGGTCGTCGTCTTCTTGGCCCCGCTCGTCTTCGCGCGGCAGATGTACTTCCAGAGCCGGGTGCTCGCAGATCGGCTCGCGGAACAGAACGAGGTCCTCACCGAACAGGCTGCGCGGCTAGAGGCACTGCTGCGCAAGGAGAGCGCCACCGTCGATCAGCTCCGCGAGCTGAACCGGATGAAGGGCGAGTTCATCGCGGTCGTCTCGCACGAGCTCCGCACGCCGATCACGGCGATGAACGGGTACGCGAAGACGCTCCGGCAGCCCCAGTTCGCCGAGGATCCGCAACTGCGGGACGAGTTCCTGGAACGGATCGAACGCCAGGGCGATCGACTGGTCGGCCTCGTCGAGAACCTGCTCACGACGTCACGGTTGGAGAACGACCAACTCTCGATCTCCATCGGGCGCGTGCTCTTCGAAGACCTGAGCCGAGAATCGGTGGAGGGGTTGGGGGCCGACGCCGAACGGGTGCGCGTCGATGTTCCGGACGACCTTCCCGTGCTCCACACCGACCGCCAGCTCCTCGGCAGGGTCCTTTCCAACCTCCTCGACAACGCGCTCAAGTACTCGGACGAGCAGGCGACGTGCGAGCTGGGCGCCCGCGCCGACGAGGACGAGCTGCGCTTCTGGGTCAAAGACCAGGGGATCGGGATCTCCCCGGCCGAGATCGACCGCATCTTCGAGCGCTTCTATCAGGTGGATTCATCCGCCACGCGCCGGTTCCGAGGTGCCGGACTCGGACTGTCGATGGTGCGAGACCTGGTGCGACACCTGGGCGGCACCGTCGGCGTGGAGAGCCAGAGCGGCGAGGGGAGCACGTTCACGGTGCGGCTCCCGATCCATGCTCCTGTGGGCTCGACACCATCGACGTGACCCGCGCTAGTCTCCGCCCGTGCCGGATGTGGTCATCGTCGGCGGGGGGATCATCGGCGCGGCTTGCGCGTACGAGCTCACGCGCGCCGGCGCGTCCGTCACCCTGATCGAACGCGACGAGCTGGCCGCGGGCGCCTCCGGGCGAAATCAGGGGTGGTTCGTCGTCCCGGCGGACCCGTTCCTCGAGCCGATGGCTCGCGCGACGCTCCCCGTGTACCTCGCGGTCGCGGAGGACGCGCCGCTTCCCGTGTGGATCGATCGCGAGCCCGTGGGACATCTGCTGGTCCGTCTCGACGACGTCGATGACGGCGGCGCCGAGAGCGAATTCCTGGCGGCGGCCGCGAGCCGTGGCGTGCGCGTGGAGACGCTGGATCCGACGGAGCTCCGGGCGGTCGAACCAGCGCTCGCACCCGACGTTCGCGGCGGTTGGCTGCTCCATCAGGGCCACCGGCTGGATCCGGGTTCGTTGACGGTGGCGCTCGCGCTCACGGCGCAGGCGGCGGGAGCCCTCATCCGCCATCACCTCCATGTCCGTGCGTTCATCCAGGATGCAGACAGGATCCGTGGGGTCGTGACGGATGACGGACGGATCGACGCCGACCACGTGATCGTCGCGGCCGGCCCGTGGTCCACCGGGCTCCTCGATCCGATCGGGGTACGGGTGCCGGTCACCGGCGCTCGCGGCTGGATCGTCCGCATCGCTCCCCGACCCGGCCTCCTCTCCCATCTGATCGAGCAGTCGGGATGGCGCGACGATCCCGCGCGCGTCGCAGCCGTCGAGCGGCCGAACGCGGGCGACGTTGCCGCGGATGGCCCACCACCGGCCGAGGTTGGCGCGCTGCTGCACGTACATCGCGACGGCACCGTGCTCGTCGGTTCGTCCCGCCAGGCGTGGGTGACGCCCGAGCCCGAAGACCGGCACGTCCCGGAACGACAGCTACGCGCCGCGATCCGGCTGGTCCCCGACCTCGCCGATGCAGCTGTCCTGTCTTCGTGGTGGGGATTGCGCCCCGTCACCCCCGACGAACGACCGCTCGTGGGTCACGTGACCGACGGACTGATCGTGGCGACCGGCCACGGATCGGAAGGGGTGATCCTGGGCGCCGGTACCGCGCAGCTGGTCACCTCGCTGATCAATGGAAACGATCCACCGTTCGACCCCGCGCCGTTCGAACCACTGCGGTTCGGCTGAGGACCGTCAGCGACGGCCGAGACGGCCTGCGGCCTCCAGGATCGCCTGCACGCGATCGATCGGCAGCGCGAACAGCGTGTTCCCATCGCGTCCCACGGTGGTCCGGGAGGCGAGGAGCGCGTTCACCACCGCTTCCTCGGTCGCCTCCACGCACCCGGCGAAGAGCGCCGACAGGAGCCACGGCTCGCCCGGACGTGCGTCGGCCACGGCGCGCAGATCGATCACGGGGTCGACCGTGTCGACGGAGATCCGGTTCGCGGTGGAGAACGCCAGCATCAGCTCTCCTGAGCCGTTCGACGCGTGCGACCCCATCCGCGCGAGTCCCATCCCGGCCCGTTGCGCGAGTCGGCGGAGCTGGTGCGGGAGCAGCGGGGCGTCCGTCGCGACGACCACGACGCACGATCCCTCGGTGTGCTCGGCCGGCATGAGATCCGTGATCCCTTCGCCGACCCGGACGCCGTCGATGCGGAGCTCCTGCCGATCCCCGAAGTTCGTGAGCACCAGAGCGCCGACCATGTACGAGCCGTCCTCAGCAGCCAGCGTGCGCGACGCCGTGCCGATCCCGCCCTTGAAGTCGAAGCACTGCATCCCCGTGCCCGCGCCCACGCACCCCTCGTCGACATCGCCGTCGGCCGCGGCATCGAGAGCGGCGGTGACGTCCTCGTCCGTGATCGGGAAGGACAGCACGTCGTTCAGGTCGGAGTCGTCGCACTCGGCCACGACCGGCATCACCTCTTCGGCGGCGGCCGGGTCCCGGGAGGCGAGCCAGCGAACCGTGGCGTCGTACACGCGACCGATCGCGAGGCTCGACGTGAGGAGGACGGGTGACATGAGGACGCCCCACTCCCCGATCTGCGAGACCCCGATCAGCTCGCCGTATCCGTTGAGGACGTGCGTCGCCGCATAGACCGGCTCCCGCCAAGGATCGCCGTCGTGCGGGAAGACGGCCGTCACGCCGGTGCGGACCGCGTGCGGATCGCCGTCGGCGCCGCGGACGATCGTCCGATGGCCGACGCGCACACCCGTGACGTCGGTGATGGCGTTCAGCGGGCCGGGCGTCATCCGGCCGATCGTGATCCCCAGGTCGCGTGCGCGTGGCTCCGTCACGGGCGGCTAGGATACGCCCGTTCTCATGGCCATCCTCACCCTCGGCATCAGCTACCGTCGCGCGCCGATCGAGCTGCTGGAACGGCTCTCGTTCGCCGACGAGGATCTCCCGAAGGCGTACCAGCATGCCCTTGATCAAGAGGCCGTTTCCGAAGCCGTGATCCTGTCCACCTGCAACCGCGTCGAGATCACCGCGAGCGTGGCCAGCTACCACGCCGGCTTCCTCGCCCTGAAGCGGGTGTTGACCGAGACCCACGGTGTAGCGCCTGACGAACTCAGCGAGCCCCTCTACTCCCACTGGGAGCAGGACGCCGCCGACCACCTGTTCGGCGTGGCGGCCGGACTGGACGCCATGGTCCTGGGCGAGACGCAGATCCACGCCCAGGTGCGCGAGGCGCTCCGGCGGGCAGAGGAGGAGGGCTCCGCGGGACCTGCGATGCGCGCGCTGTTCCACGCCGCCGGCCGGGCCGGCCGTCGGGCCCGATCCGAGACGTCGCTCGGTGCCGCACCGGACGCGTTCGTCGCGATCGGCGCCGATCTCGCGGAGGAGGCGATGGGATCGCTCCGGGGTCGCTCCGTCGTCGTGGTCGGCGCGGGCGTGATGGCAGCCCTCGCGGCGAAGCATCTCCGCGGTCGGGGGATCGGCGCGATCCGGATCCTCAATCGGTCGCCCCAGCGTGCGCAAGGAGCTGGCGGAGCGGATCGGGGCCACCGGTGGCGGTTTGGACGAGCTCCCCGCGGTCATCGCCGATGTCGATCTCATCGTCTCGGCAACCGGGGCGGTGGGCACCGTCATCGACGCCGCGACCCTCGCCGAACTGCCGCCGAGACCACTCGTGGTGATGGATCTCGCGGTGCCACGTGATGTGGATCCCGACGTGGCGGAGATCGACGGCCTCCGGTTGATCGACATCACCGCGATCCACGACCGGCTCTCGACGCACGCGGAGGAGACCGCGGACGACATCGCGCGGGCGCACGAGATCGTCGCCGAGGAGGTGCGACGCTGGGTCGTCCGCCGTCGTTCGGACGCGCTGGCCCCGTTGATCCGCGCGATCCGGCAACGAGGAGACGCCGCCGTGCGGGGGGAACTGGACCGGTACGCCACTCGCCTGACGGCGCTCACCCCCGACGAGCGCGAAGCCGTGGAAGCCCTCGCGCGCGGGATCGCGGCGAAACTCTTGCACGATCCCATCGTCCAGCTGAAGGAGCGTTCGGAGCCGGGAACGGACCAGCTCCACGCGAACCTCCTGGCCGAACTCTTCGGCGTCGAGCCGCTCGACGAGTGACGCTCCGGATCGGCACCCGTCGCTCCGCGCTCGCGCTCGCGCAGGCCGACGAGGTTCGGCGCCGCCTCGCTGAGCACGGCGTGGACAGCGAGCTCGTGCCGATGTCGACGTCGGGGGACGAAGGCGCACCTTCCTCCGACGTCCCGGCCGGACTGAAAGGGCTCTTCGTCGACACGATCCTCGACGCGCTCGAACGCGACGAGATCGACGTGGCCGTGCACTCGGCCAAAGATCTTCCCGCCGACGACGAAGACGGGGTGGTGATCGCCGCCGTGCCCGAGCGAGCCGACCCCGCCGACGTCTTGATCCTCCGTCAACCGACGCTCCCGCCCGGCGCCGTCATCGGAACCTCGAGCATCCGGCGGCGCGCGCAGCTGCTCCGTGCGTTCCCCGGCGTGACGGTTGAGGACCTCCGGGGCAACGTCGACACGCGGCTCCGCAAGGTGACGGACGGCGTCGTCGACGCGGCGGTGCTCGCCGCGGCGGGACTCAGCCGGCTGGGTGTCGAGCCGGCCCATTCCGCACCGCTCAGCTTGGAGGTCATGGTGCCGGCGCCGGGACAGGGCGCGCTCGCGATCCAGGCACGCGACGACGACATGCCAACGCTGACCGCGTTGGAGCCACTCGACCATGCGCCGAGCAGATCGGCTCTGGAGGCCGAGCGTTCATTGATGTGGCGGCTCGGTGGAGGATGCGCGCTCCCGCTCGGGGCGCTCGCGACCGTTGTCGGTTCCCGGATCGAACTCCTCGCCTTGGTGATCTCACCGGATGGCATGCGGATCGCGCGGGCTGCCGTCGTCTCCGACAGTCCGGAGAGCGCGGCGTCGGCGGCCACGAAGGAGCTGATCGCCGACGGCGCCGAAGCGATCCTCGAAGCCCTCGACGAGGAGGGATGAGACCGCTCGCGCGGAAGCGTGTGCTGGTCACCCGACCCGGGGACGGGGCAACCGACCTCGTGCGGGGATTGCGACGCGCGGGAGCGGTCCCGGTGCTCGCTCCCGCGATCGAGATCGTCCCGGCGCGATCGGCCGCGCTCACGCGGGCGTTGCGCGACCTGGAGGACGGGCGGTTCGCGTGGGTCGTGCTCACGAGCCGCAGCACGGTCGAGATGCTGCGCCAGCGTCTCTCGTCGCCGGCCGCGGTACGCGCTCGCGTCGCCACGATCGGTGAGGGCACGAACCAGGCGTTCCGTCGCTGGGCTCGGCGTCCGGCCGATCTCACCCCGGCGACGTTCACGACATCGGCGCTCGCGCGGGCGTTCCCGCGCGGCACCGGTCGCGTGTTGTGTGCGCGGGCAGACATCGCCCCCCCCGGGCTCGAAGATGCGCTCGCGACGAAAGGCTGGTCGCCCGATCGCGTCGACGCCTACCGCACGCGGATGGCCCGATCCCTCCCCGTGGAAGCTCGTCGCGCGCTCCGTGAAGGCCGGATCGACGCCGTGACGTTCACGAGCGCATCGACCGTGCGAGGGTTCGTCGGGGCGATCGACGTGGTCCGGGGGAACCCGAAGGTCGTGTGCATCGGCCCGGTCACGGCGCGCGAAGCACGCGAGCACGGGCTCCGGGTGTCGGCGGTCGCCCGACCCCACACGATGGAAGGCATGATCGAGGCGCTCGAGCGGGTGTTCACCGCGCGGAGTGCCCGCTAGCATCCGGGGATGGCCTTCCCCCAACAGCGTCCGCGCCGTATGCGTCGCACACCTGCGTTGCGATCCTTGATCCACGAGACCGACCTGGCGCCCCGCCAGCTGATCGCTCCTCTGTTCGTCAAAGAAGGGATCACGGAACCCGCGCCGATCGCGTCGATGCCCGGCCAGGTGCAGCACACCCTCGAGTCTCTCCGCAAGGAGGTGACCGAGACGGCCGAGCGGGGTGTCAACGCGTTCATGGTGTTCGGGATCCCCGAGCACAAGGACGCCGACGGGTCGGAGGCGTCGAGCCGCGACGGGATCGCTCAGCAGGCACTCCGCGTCCTCCGCAAGGAGCTCGGCGACGACCGCGTTGTGATCGCCGATCTGTGCCTCGACGAATACACCGACCACGGCCACTGCGGAGTCCTGAACGAAGACGGCGATGTCGACAACGACGCCACGCTCCGCCGGTATCGCGGGATCGCCGTCGCGCAGGCGGAGGCCGGAGCGCACCTGGTCGGACCGAGCGGCATGATGGATGGGCAGGTCGCCGCGATCCGCGACGCGCTGGACGCCGCCGGGCATCAGGCGGTGGGGATCATGGCGTACGCGGCGAAGTTCGCGAGCGCGCTGTACGGGCCGTTCCGCGACGCGGCCGAGTGCGCTCCGCGGTTCGGTGACCGCAGCGGCTACCAGCTGGATCCGGCCAACGCGGACGAGGCGATCCGAGAGATCCGCACCGACATCGAGGAGGGCGCCGATGTCGTGATGGTAAAACCCGCCCTTCCCTATCTCGACGTCATCCGTCGGGCGAAGGATGCGACGGCGTTCCCGCTCGCGGCGTATCACGTATCCGGCGAGTACGCGATGGTGAAGGCGGCGGCGCTGAACGGCTGGCTCGACGAGCGCTCCACGGTGCTCGAGATCCTCACGGCGATCCGTCGCTCGGGAGCCGATCTGATCCTCACCTACCACGCGAAGGACGCGGCCGAGTGGCTGCGGCAAGCCTAACGTGATGACCGCGTTCCAAGTGACGTTCGATGCCGCCGACCCGGGCGCTCTGGCGGCGTTCTGGGCTGAGGCGCTCCGCTACGTGGAAGATCCTCCTCCGGAGGGGTACGCGTCGTGGGAAGACTGGGTTCGCGACAACGACATCCCCGAGGAGGGCTGGAACGACGCCGCAGCGATCGTGGATCCGACCGGAGCCGGTCCTCGCGTGTATTTCCAGAAGGTCGCCGAGGGGAAGACCGCCAAGAATCGCGTCCATCTGGACATCCGTTCGGCGGTCGGGCTGGAAGGGGAGGCACGGAAGGCGCGACTGAGCGAAGAGGCCGACCGGGTGATCGCTCTCGGCGCCACGAAGCTGTACGAGTTCGAGGAGCGAGGGCAGTTCTGGATCACGATGGCCGATCCCGAAGGCAACGAGTTCTGTCTCGACTGATCCGGTTCCTCGTCGCTCGCGCCACCGGTGAGGGAGAATCACCGGACCTACGGAAGGAGATCCGCTGTGTTGATCTTGGGCATCATCGTCTTCGGGATGGCGATCGGATGGGTCGCGAGTCTGATCCTCGGTGGTGGGCACCGTCCCGCGAACTGGGGCGAACTGCTGATGGCCGGGCTGGTGGGATCATTCGTCGGCGGCCTGATCGGGAGCCTGATCGCCGGGGACGGCATCGACCTGCGCCCGAGCGGCGTGATCGGGTCGCTCGTCGGAGCAGTGCTCGTCTTGGTCGTGTGGCGCGGCATCAAGGGCAGCAGGAAGCCGACCTCGGCCAAGAAGTGACGTCCTCGCAGGACCTCTTCGCCCGCGCGGAAGAGGTGATCCCAGGCGGGGTCGATTCCCCGGTCCGGGCGTTCGGCGCCGTCGGTGGCACGCCGCCGTTCATCGATCGCGGGGTCGGCGCGTACCTGTTCGACGTGGACGGGAACCGGTACGTCGACTTCGTCCAGTCGTGGGGCGCGCTGCTCTTCGGGCACGCCCGGCCGGAGATCATCGCGGCGGCGCAGGCAGCCGCGGCGAACGGCACCACGTTCGGCGCACCGACGCAGCTCGAGGTGGAGCTCGCCGAACGCTTGGTCTCGGCCGTTCCGAGCTTCGACATGGTCCGGCTCGTGAGCAGCGGGACGGAAGCCGCGATGAGCGCCGTCCGGCTGGCGCGCGGGGCGACCGGCCGCGACCTGATCGTGAAGTTCGAAGGGTGCTACCACGGCCACTCCGACGCGTTGCTCGCCAAGGGCGCCGGGTCGGGCCTGGCCACCCTCGGGATCCCCGGTTCGCCCGGCGTCACCGAGGGAGCGGCGAAGGACACGCTCACGGCGTCGTACAACGATGTCGAGGCGGTGCGGAAGATCTTCGCGGAGCACGGAGATCGTATCGCGGTCGTCGCGGTCGAGCCGGTCGCGGCGAACATGGGAGTCGTGCCCGCGGCGGAAGGGTTCCTGCGCGAGCTGCGCGAGCTCTGCGATCGTCACGGCGCACTCTTGCTGTTCGACGAAGTGATCACCGGGTTCCGCGTGGCCTACGGCGGGGTGCAGTCGCTCATCGGCGTGACCCCCGATCTCACGGTCGTCGGCAAGATCATGGGCGGTGGGTTCCCCTGCGCGGCCTTCGGCGGACGGCGCGACCTGATGCAGCAGCTGGCGCCGGTCGGTCCCATCTATCAAGCGGGCACGCTCTCCGGGAACCCGGTGGCGGTCGCGGCAGGGATCGCCGCGCTGGATCTCGCCGCGCGAACCGAGCCGTACGCGGCGCTCGAGGCTCGGGCGGTCGAGCTCACCGAAGGACTGAGCGAGCGGTTCAACGCCGCGGCGATCCCGGCCACGCTCAACCGCGCGTGGTCCATGTTCAGCGTCTTCTTCACGGATCGTCCCGTCCGCGACTTCGGCGACGCGAAGGCGGCCGATCACGAACGCTACGCGCGCTTCTTCCACCACATGCTCGAGCGCGGCGTGTACCTCCCGCCATCCGGGTACGAGCTCTGGAGCCTGTCAACCACGCACGGGCATGAGGAGATCGCGCGGACGCTGGACGCGGCCGCGACGTTCACCGGGTGAAGGATCAGCCGACCGCGGAGCGATCCTGGTCGTCGCGAACGTCGAGGTTCTCGATCCGCGTCGCCAGACAGTAGGTTCCCGACGCCCGGCCCATCGCGTCGGTCAACGGCTGCACGCGGCAGCGGACGCTCGCCCGATCGCTTCGGAGGGTGAATGTGGCCGTGTCGCCCCCGAGCGCGGCGATGTGCGCATCGAGGATCCCGGCGTTCGGGCCGTCGAGCCCGAAGATCTCGAGCAGATCGCGGCCCTTGCACCACGGGACGGCGCGACCGATCACGTCGGCGGCGATCTCGCTGATCCCGATCACTCGGAGCGCTCCATCGGTGCTCCAGAAGAAGACCGGGCCGTCGGCGATCTCGATCGACACTTCGGATGCCGCCTGTGCGGCCGCCTGCGGTACGGGCACCACCGGCACGTTGTCGGTGATACCGATCAGCTCCCATTGACGCATGAGGCCCCCCTCGGGAGTCCGGGAACATCTCGATCCTGATCGTTGCGTCGCAGCGTGGATATCGGGGTGGCGGCCCATCCTGGAGCGGCCGGGGGTGACGCGCCGACGAGGGACGCGGCCGGTCGGATGGCCTAGGGGAGCATCCCGAAGGAGGCGGGCATCCGTCGAGCGAGGCTGCTCAGGGCCGCAGGAGGTAGAACCGGAAGTCGTCGTCTTCGACAGGCAAGATGTCGCAACCGAGTCCCGCGGCGTCCGCGTACGCGGCGAGCGTCGCCGGACGCATCACGGTGCCCGTGGCGGCGGACGCCGGATCCGTCATGGCGGTCGGGAGGCACACGAACAGGCTCCACCCGTAGTGGAAGCGTTCGATGTCGTCGGGCTCGCCGGTGAACGTCTCGCTCGTGCGCTCGTCGCCGACCAGGATGACCCCGTCCGGCGTGAGCATGTCTCGCGCGGCCCGCAACGCCTCGATCGGTCGTGGCATGTCGTGCAAGCACTCGAAGAACGTCACCAGATCGTAGGCGGCGCGCTCGCCTGCCTGCGTGGCGTCACGTCGTTCGAACGTGACACGCGCTTCGAGCCCTGACGTCTGGGCGTTCTCGCGAGCGAGCGTGATCGACTCGTCATCGACATCGAACCCGTCGACGCGAACCTGTGGATACGCCCCCGCGATCGCGATCGACGACCAACCGACCCCGCACCCGACATCGGCGATCCGAGCGGGTGGATCGGCCAGGAGCCGGGCGTGCACCACGGGGATGGCGGGGAGCCACGCGTTCGGCAGCGACGTGAGGTACGTGAGGCGGTTCGCATCGCCGACCCCTTCGCGGCCGTCCGGCCCGAACGCTTCCCACGGTACGCCGTCACCGGTCCGATACGCGTCGACCAGTGCGTCCATCGCGGGCATCACGCCCGTGAGCATCCGGACCGACGGCGCCATGTACGACGAGCTGTCCCTGCCAACGAGGACGTCGGCGTGACCCTCCGGAAGCCGGAACCGGTGTGTGCCGGCCTCGTCGGTGGACCGGACGATCCCCGACACGCTCTGCTGTTCGAGCCATTCGCGCGCGTAACGTTCGGCGATCCGCGCCTCGGCGGCGAGCTCCGCGGAGGTGAGCCCTTCGTCCCCCGCATCCGCCAGCACCTGATACAGCCCGAGCCGATCGCCGAGCCGGATCGAAGCGATATCGAAGAACCCGAGGATCGACGCGCTCAGACGTTCCACGAATGCATCGCGATCCGCAGCCGCTGGGTCGACCATCCGCGCAGCCTAGAGCGGGATAGGGGGAACGGCTACATCGCCTTCTTGACGCCCTTGTCCTTCAGGATCTCGCGGACACAATGGTGACCCGGCATCCCGGTGACGCCGCCGCCCGCATGCGTTGCGCTCGATGCCTGGTACAGCCCGCGGATCGGCGTGCGGTAGTCGGCGTAGCCGGGCGCGGGCCGCATGTGGAAGAGCTGATCCACCGTGAGCTCGCCGTGGAAGATGTTGCCGCCGATCAGGTCCCAGCCCTCCTGCATCTGCTTCGGGCCGATGATCTGTCGCGCCAGCACCGATCCCTTGAATCCCGGGGCGATCTCGTCGAACCGCTCGACCAGCCGGTCCGCGTACGCCTCGAGCTCCGGGGTGTGATCGTCCTCGTCGTCCGCCCACGAGGCGGGCACCCATTGACTGAACATCGAGACCGTGTGGATCCCCTCCGGCGCGAGCGTGTGATCGACGACCGTCGGGATCTCGGTGTCGCTGAACGGACGACGCGCCGCGTTGCCGAACCGCGCGTCCTGATACGCCTCTTCCAACTGCTCGATGTCGTCGAGCAGCTGGATCGCGCCTCCATGGATCTCGGGGTCGAAGTCGGGGTCCGCGGTGAACGTCGGCAGCTCGCTGATCGCGAGGTTCACCTTGACCGTGCCGCTGCGCGTCCTCCAATGCTCGATGTCCTCGCACGAAGTCCTCCGGCAACTCCGAACGATCGAGCTGGCGAAGGAACGTGATCTTCGGGTGACACGTCGTGACGACGATCGGCGCCAAGAGCTCCTCGCCGTCCGCGAGCGTCACGCCGCGCACACGGCCGTTCACCGTGAGCACGCGGTCGACCGCCGCCTCGGTCCGGATCTCCGCGCCGAACGCCCGGGCCGAGCGTTCGCACGCCTCGGCGACGGCGCCCATCCCGCCTTCGACGAACCCCCAGCTCGCGACCTCGCCGTCGCCGATGTCGCCCACCGAGTGGTGCATCAACACGTAGGCGGTCCCCGGCGCGTCCGGCCCGGCCCAGGTACCGATGATGCCGTTCACCGCCTGGAAGCCCTTCATCTCGGGCGTTTCGAACCAACGCTCCAGCAGATCGGTCGCGCTCATCGTGAACAGCCGGGTGATGTCGGCGACCGTACGCTCGTCGACATGCTTGCGGAGCGTCCATCCCAGCTGCGCCACATCCTTGATGTCGTTCGGCTTCTTCGAACCGAGGTGCGGCGGGGTCTGCATCAACATCGGCCCCAGGATGTCGGCGATCCGGGCGATCCACGCGTAGAACGCGTCGTACGCGTCGGCGTCCTTCTTGGAGAGACGTTCGATCGACGCCCGGGTCTTCGCGCCGTCTTCGGACTGGATGATCGAACCGCCGCCGCGCATCGGCAGATAGCCCTGTCCCAGCGGCAGGAGCTTGAACCCGTGTCGCTCGAGCTGCAGGTCGCGCCGCACGGAGGGCGGCATCAGCGACATCGTGTAGCTGAGCGTGTTGACCTTCACGCCGGGAAGCTCATCCGGCCAAGGCTCCATCGTGTCGGCCGCCCCTCCGGTCTTGTGTCGCTTCTCACAGACGACGACCCGAGCCCCGTACTTGGCCAGGTACGCGGCAGCTACCAGGCCGTTATGACCCCCGCCGATCACGATCGCGTCGTAGACGTTCGCCGACATTGAATCTCCGTTCAAACTGGGATGCGGCAGACTACCAGTGAGCGGAAGGAGCAAGAGCCATGACGGATCAGAGCGTGACGTTCGGCGCCGGATGCTTCTGGGGCGTGGAGTACGTGTTCCGCCGGGTACCCGGCGTGACGGCCGTCGAGGTCGGCTACGCCGGTGGGATCACCCCGGATCCGACGTATCGCGAGGTCTGCTCGCACACGACCGGCCACGTGGAGGTTTGTCGTGTCGTGTTCGACGACGAGCGGATCTCGATCGATCAACTGCTCGAGGTGTTCTGGGCTATGCACGACCCCACGCAGGTGGACCGGCAGGGACCCGACGTCGGCGATCAGTACCGCAGCGTGATCTTCACGACCTCCGACGAGCAGCAGGCCGCGGCGGAGGCATCACGCGATCGTGCGCAGGCGCACTTCGACGGTCCGATCGCGACCGAGATCAGACCGACCCCGACGTTCTACGCAGCCGAGGACTATCACCAGGACTACTACGGCCGGAACGGCCACGAGCCCTACTGTCACGTGGTGCCGGTGCAGGTGCTCGAGGAGCAGGGACTCATCCCCGCTCGTCGCTGAAGCCGACCTCCTTGTGGGAGCCGTCGCAGAACGGCATGACGTTCGAGCGGCCACAGCGGCAGAGGGAAACGCGCTCACCCGGGTCGACGATCGATCCGTCCTCGCGTTCGATCGGCACACCGCCGCTCACCCGGATCGGGCCGTTCGGCTTGAGGGCGACGAGCGGCCCGTCGACGCCGTCGGGCGACCGCCACGAGAAGATCGGCGTCAGCGCGGCCCTCGCTGGTTCCTCGAAGCACGGGAGCCGGTCGGGCCACCGGTCGCAGGATGGCTTCCTGCTGGACCCGTCGCAGCGGCAGAGCGCACAGCTCGCTCCCATCTCGAGCGTCTCCGCCGACCAGCTCGGTGGTCCGTCGGGAGCGGACTCGCCTTTGACGAGCCACGCGATCGGCACGCCCTCGACGAGGAGCGGTCCGTCTTCGATCACTCGAACCCGGATCCGCTCAGCCATCGCGGAACCCGGTCCGATCGTGCGAGCCGTCGCAGTACGGCTTGTTCGACGACTGCCCGCACCGACAGAGCGTGACCCGATTGCGAACCTCGTACGTCTCGCCGTCGGCCGACCTAACCGAGATGCCGCCGCGCACCCACAACGGCCCGTCGCGTACCACCGCGATCAACGGCTCGTACGCCGGCTCCACCGGAGCCTCGTCGGCGGACGGCTGCTGCGAGAGCGCCCCGGAAGGACACTTTGAGATCATGCGCTGCAACCGTTCCCGGACCTCGGGATCCGAGGTGGCCCCGATCATCTCCCACACGGACGTGGCGCGGTTCGCGCAGAAGCCGGCGGACGCGCAGATCGAACGATCGTCCGTCATCACCACACCGTCGCCGGGGTACGTCCTCGCCCGATCGGCGCGCGGCGCGCGGTCGGCGACCTCGCTCCCGTCGAACGACGGCTGCTCCAGGTGCGAGTCGTCACAGAACGGCTTCGTGCGCGAACGCCCGCATCGGCAGAGCGTGTACCGACCACCCGTGGGTAGCGGCTCCGGTGATGACCAGTCGATGGGCTCGCCGTAGTCGGTTTCGACCTCAGCGATCCGAACGAGCGGCGGCATCCCGGATACCCGGTACGGCCCGTCCTCGGTGATCTCGATGCGAGGGCCGTCGTCGGTCATGCGTTCAGCCCTGCTCCCGACGCGCGCCGAACCCACATCCGACCGCGACACCCGCCAAGAGTGCGCATGCTGCAGGCACGGACCCGTTGTCGAACCAGCGAGGGGTGATCAGCACCGTCGGCCAGTGCACGTTGAACTGCGGCGCCCAGAGGAAGAGGCCTTGGTGGAGCGCGGGCACGAGTGCGAGCGCGCCGAGGATCGAACCGACCCCAGGCGTATCGGGGCCGTGGGAATGGATACCGACAGGCCGCGGCGAACAACGCGCCCGCGATCACGAGAGGAGTGATCGTCGCCGACCATTGCCGAAGATCGAACCGGAAGGCCGCCGCGACGGTCTCGCTGAAGCGCTCGTCTGCGATCTCCGCGAGGGCCAGCGCCCCCGCGGCAAGAGCGACCAACACGATCCGAACGACCCAGGCCCAGACTCCAGCGGTCAACGTGGCGGGACCGTCCGCGTCGGCAGCAGCCATGGCGGGCATCCTAGACCCGGTCGTCGGTCGCCTGTAGTCTTCGAACACATGTTCGATGACCTGAACCCGGAGCAGCGCGCGGCCGTGGCACATGGCGAGGGGCCACTGTTGATCGTCGCCGGAGCCGGGACCGGTAAGACCATGACGCTCGCGTCGCGCGTCGGCGCCCTGGTGGAGGGCGGGATCCGACCAGAGCGGATCCTGCTGCTCACGTTCAGCCGGCGGGCCGCGCGCGAGATGCTCTCGCGGGCCGAGCGCGTGAGCGGCCACCACGAGACCGGGCGCGTCTGGGGTGGGACCTTCCACGCGGTCGCGAACCGGCTCCTTCGGCTCCAGGGTCGACCGCTCGGCCTGCGGCCCGACTTCACCGTGCTCGACCAGTCCGACGGCGCCGACGTCATGAACCTCCTCCGCGAAGAGCTCGGGTTCGCCCAACGCGAGCGACGCTTCCCGCGGAAGGAGACCTTGGCCGCGATCTACTCGCGGACCGTGAACGCCGGCGAGAAGCTCGGCGACGTGCTGAAGCGCCACTATCCGTGGTGCCTGGACGAGGCCGACGGGATCCGTCAGATCTTCCAGGCGTACGCCGCGCGCAAGCGACAGCAGAACGTCATGGACTACGACGACCTGCTGCTGTTCTGGAAGGCGCTCGCGACGTCGCCGCAGACACGCGAGCCGCTGGCCGCGATGTTCGAGCACGTGCTCGTCGACGAGTACCAGGACACGAACGCCTTGCAGGCCGACATCCTCGAGGGTATGCGCCCGCCGGGCACGTCGCGGAACCTCACGGTGGTCGGGGACGACGCGCAATCGATCTACGGGTTCCGCGCGGCCACGGTCCGCAACATCCTGGAGTTCCCCTCGCGGTACCCGGGCACGACCGTGATCCGACTCGAGCAGAACTACCGCTCGACGCCGCCGATCCTCGCCGCGTCGAACGCGGCGATCGCGCTCTCGCCGCAACGGCACGAGAAGACCCTCTGGTCGGCACGCGAGGGTGCGGGGCGGCCGGTGCTCCGGACCTGCCTGGACGAGGCGGAGCAATGCGACGCCGTGTGCCGCGCCGTGCTTCAGCACCGCGAGCAGGGGACCTCGTTGAAGCAGCAGGCGGTGTTGTTCCGCGCCGCGCACCACTCGGATCTGCTCGAGGTGGAGCTCGCCCGGCGGAACATCCCCTTCGTCAAATACGGCGGGCTCAAGTTCTTAGAGGCTGCACATGTGAAGGACGCACTCTCGCTGCTGCGGGTCTTGGAGAACCCGTTCGACGAGGTGAGCTGGTTCCGCGTGCTGCAGCTCCCGGAAGGGATCGGACCAGCTACGGCTCGTTCGTTGATGGACCAACTCGGGGTTCGACGGGTGGAAGACGACGAAGCCTCACCGCTGGTGCGGTTCCTGGAGGAGCCCGTCGCCGTGCCGAAGGGGGCAGGCGACGGCGTCCGGGAACTGCGGTCCGCGCTCGGCGACTGCCTCGGGGACGAGCGCACGATGCCTCCAGCCGCCCAGCTCGACCGTCTCCGCAGATTCCTCGAGCCGATCCTCGCCCGCCGGTACGACGCCCCCGGCGCGCGGGCCCGAGATCTGGAACAGCTGGAGCTGCTCGCCTCGGGATACGAGACGCGGGGTCGGTTCGTCGCGGAGCTCACGCTCGATCCACCGTCGTCGACCGGCGACCTCGCCGGTCCGCCGCTCCTGGACGAGGACTACCTGGTCCTGTCCACGATCCATTCCGCCAAGGGACTCGAATGGGACGTGGTGCACGTGATCCACGCAGCGGACGGCATGATCCCGTCGGACATGGCCACGGGCGATGAGGAGGAGATCGAGGAGGAGCGCCGACTCCTGTACGTGGCGATGACCCGGGCTCGGGATGCGCTCCACATCTCGTTCCCCCAGCGCTACTACCGCCGGCCCCGCGGCCTGGAGGATCCCCACAGCTTCGCGCAGCTGACGCGATTCCTCCCCGACGAGGTGCGCGAGCGGTTCGACGAGATCGGCCCGGAGGTCCTGCCCCTGCCTGACGCCGACGGTGCGATGGGCGGCGTCGCCGACGTCGACGCGTTCTTGGCAGGTCTGTGGGCCGAGTGAGCGGATCTTGACAGACCGGGGCTCAGTCGCCTAATGTATCGGTACATTGATACAGCCGCCTGAAGGGAGTCGAACGTGAACCCCATCGAGATCCTCATGATCATCGCCCCGTTCGCGATCATCGCTACCTTGTTGTTCGGGGCGATCTTCGGCGCTATCCGTCTCGCGGATCGTCCGCACCGGCGAGGCTAGGCGTGATCAACCCGGTCGAGCTGCTGATCCTCGCGATCCCGCTGGCGATCGTGGTGGGGATCGCGGCGCGGTCCTTCCGCACCGTCGACGACCGCGCGATCACCGACTGGACCAAGACGTACGGCCTGTCCGACGATCCCACCCAACGTCCGCTCGTCTCGAGCTATCTCCGTCGGACACGTCGCTGGCGGGCAGGGGGTGCATCGCTGGCGCGCTCGGCGCCGTCTCGGTCACGGCGCTCACCGACGGGAGCGCGGCCCTTCCCGACCTGGCGATCGTCGCCGGCGGCTACCTGCTGGGAGCGATAGTCGCGGAGGTGTTGACCACCCGGCCGGGATCGGGAACACGTGTGCGCGGCGCCTCGCTCCAGACGCGTCGGGTCGGTGACTACCTCCCGTCCTCCGTCTCGCTCTCGCTCCTGCTGGCAACCCTGGCAGCGATCGCCATGATCCCGATGGCTCTGACGGCGGCCGACCTCTATCAAGTCGAGGTCCCCGGCCCGACCGCGCTGGCCATCGGTTTGGCGACGTGCCTCCCGGTCGCGCTGGTCGTCTGGCTGACGATCAGGGCGATGGTTCGCAGGCCGCAACCGGCCATCGACCCCGAGCTCGTCGCGGTCGACGACGCCATCCGATCCGCGTCGATCCACGCGACCGCGGCCGCCGGGTTGGCGTACGTGCTGCTGGTGATCTCCTGGGGCATGCCTGCCGTGATGCGGCACGTCGAGCCGGGGAGCCTCGGACATTCCCTCCTCACCTGGGCGGAGCTCGGCTTCCTCATCGCAGCGATCGCCAGTTGGACGTTGATCGGGGATCCGCGCCACTGGCGGGTCCACCACGACGTACGCCTGGCCGGATGATCGTCACCGTCGATCCCGGGTCGGCGGTTCCTCCCTTCGAGCAGATCCGCTCGCAGATCGCCGATCTGATCCTCACCGGCGCGCTCTCCCCGGGGACCCGGCTCCCGGCGATCCGACAGCTCGCCAGTGACCTCGGCGTCGCCAGCGGGACCGTCGCCCGCGCGTACCGCGAGCTCGAGCGGGCCACCTTGATCGAAGGGCGCGGGCGACGAGGGATGTCCGTGCTGGCGCCCGCGCCCGGTCGAACGGCGGACCTCGCCGCGCAGCAGCTCAACGAGGTCGCGCGCGAGCTCGTGCTTCGAGCTCGGCGACTCGGTGTCGAGCCGGACGAGGCGTTGCGTCAAGCGCAGCGAGCGCTCGACCCGGCGCCCGACGACCGATGGAGCGCGGCGACACCGGTACCCTTGGCGGATGCCTGAGGCGTTCGACGCGGTCTTGCTCGATCTGTACGACACGATCGTGTGGAGCGAGTGGGGCAGGCTGCGTGACCTGATCGCGCAGCGGATCGACGTCGACACCGCGAAGCTCACGGAGGCGTTCACGACGACCCGGCCGCTCCGAGGGGTCGGCATGAACGACGACGTCGGGGGCGACATGGCGCAGGTGCTCGTCGCCGCCGGGATCGACCCGGAGCCGGCGCTCGTGGAGGAGCTGGTCGACCTCGAGCGACGGGAGCTCGACCGCGGCGTTCATCTGTACGACGACGTGATCCCCACGCTCGGAGAGCTCCGCCGGCGCGGTGTGAAGACCGCGCTCGTCAGCAACTGCTCGCATTCGACCCGGCCCGTCGTCGATCGCCTCGGGCTCGAGGAGGCGTTCGACGAGGTGCTCTTGTCGTACGAGGTGAAGGCGATGAAGCCGGATCCCGCGATCTACCTGATGGCGCTCGAGCGGCTCGAGGTCGTGCCCGACCCACGCAGCGTGTTCGTCGACGACCAACCCGGCTACTGCGACGGTGGCGCCGCGGTCGGGATGGCCACGCGCTTGATCTTGCGATCCAACGAGGATGTGCCGTCCGACACGAACGGACACCCGGTCGTGACCGACCTGTCATCCCTCCGGTAACGTTCGACCCCATGAGCCACCACGACCGCGCTCGGAAGAAGTTCCCTAAGAAGCTCTACGAGCACGAGCTCTTCCGGATGCAGGAGGAGCTCGTGAAGATGGAGGAGTGGGTCGCGGCGACCGGTATGCGGGTGGTCGTGATCTTCGAGGGACGTGATGCGGCCGGCAAAGGCGGGACGATCAAGCGCATCACCGAGCACATGAACCCACGGATCACGAAGCATGTCGCGCTCGCCAAGCCCACCGAACGCCAGACGACCCAGTGGTACTTCCAGCGCTACGTCGCAGAGCTGCCGGCCGCCGGCGAAGTCGTGCTCTTCGATCGCAGCTGGTACAACCGCGCCGGCATCGAGCACGTCCTCGGCTTCTGCACCCCGGCCGACTACTACCGATTCCTTCGACAGTGTCCGATCTTCGAACGGTTGCTCGTCGAGGACGGCATCATCTTGATCAAGTACTGGTTCTCGGTCAGCGATGAGGAGCAGGAGCACCGGTTCGAGGTGCGGATCACCGACCCGATGCGCCGGTGGAAGCTCTCCGAGACCGACATGTACTCGCGGACGAAATGGGTGGACTACTCAAGGGCGAAGGACGAGATGTTCGTTCACACCGACATCCCCGAGGTGCCGTGGTACGTCGTGGACGCCGACGACAAGAAGCGCGCGCGCCTGAACTGCATCGCCCATCTCCTGTCGAAGGTTCCGTACGAGGAGAAACCACTCCCCCAGATCGAACTCCCATCGCGGCAACACGACGACGGCTATGTCCGCCCGCCACGGGAGCTCTACACGTATGTCCCCGATCACGCGAGCGACGTGCTCGCTGCCGCGGAGGACCGCTAGTCCATAACAGACTAGGTCAGATCGGCGAGCGCGAGCAGTCGATCCACCGCCGGTCTGTTCCCTTCGATGTGGACCGTGTCCGGGGTGACCCTCCGCCAGATCAGCAGGAGCAGGTCGGACGTCCCACCCCGGATGAGCGCGTCTCCGTCGGCCACATCGTGCGCGATCTCGACGCGGCCGTCCTCGATGTTCACGACCCACGGAAGGCCGCCGTCGTCCGGAACGAGCGCAACGCTCGCTGCACCTTCGAACCCGGCCGCGTCCTCGGATCCGAGCATCCACTCGAAGAACTCGTCGATCCCGTCGGCGGCCAGGTCAGCCTCGATCGGCTCAGGTTGCCCGATCGCCCGCTGCGCGTCCCAGCGATGCACGGCCGCCTCGTGGGACTGACGCCGCGCCACCCAGGCGGCGTCTTGCTCGCCTCCCGCCCAGCTCCAGAGGCGGGTCGCCGGGTCCGTGGAGCGGAGCGCCTCGACCAATCCGGCGCTCACGTCATCGAACCACGGGGAGAGCTCGTCGTCCGGGCGATCCTCGGGTTGGCCGATCCCGTCGCGGTTCATCGCCCGGGTTCGCACCACCTCGTTCCAGAGCCACTGCACGCCGGCGAGGTGCCACACCAGGTCTCCGAGCGACCAGCCCGGGCACGTCGGCACGGGCGTCGCCAACGATCCCGCTCGCGCGACCAGCCCGAAGCGCGCGCTTTCCCTCGCAAGGGCATCGATGTGGGCTGCCGGTTCCAACGTTACGCGAGGTCGGCGAGCGCGTCCGCGACGCTCTTGCGGATCCCGGTGATGAACGGGATCTCTTCCTTCGTGTAGACGCGCGCCTTAGCGTCGCGGAGCCTGCGGATGCACTCGACCAGCGTGTCGGCGCGGTCCGCCTCGAACGCGAGGATCCATTCCCAATCCCCCAGCCCGAACGCGCTCGTCGTGTTCGCCAAGACCTCGGGGAACTCACGACCGATGATCCCGTGCTCGGCGAGCAGTGCACCCCGCTCCTCGCGCGGCAACAGGTACCACTCCGGCGTCCGCACGAACGGATAGACGCAGAGGAAGGTCTTCGGTGGCTCGCCCTTCACGAACGCCGGTCGGTGGTCGGCGGTGAACTCCGCGGGCTTCACGACCCCCATGAACGTGAACGCGAGGTCGGTGAGCCGCCCCACCTGCGTCCGCCGGAACGCGGCGATGAACGCCTGCACGTCTTCGGGGGTTGGACCGACCAACCACAGCATCAGGTCGGCGTCCGCACGGAAGCCGACCGTCGAGTACGTGCCGCGTACCTCCACCCGTCCGTCGAACGCCTTGTAGAGGTTGTCGACCTCTTGCGCGACGTCGGCGAGCGCGTCGGTCGAGAGGTCGCGGAAGTCGTCCCGTGCCCGGAACACCGGATAGAGCGCGTAGATCGTTGAGGGAGCGTCGGTCGGTACGGTCGTCTCGGTCATCGAGCGGTCTCCTTGTCGAGCGACGCGAGGCCCAGGTGCGCGGCGACCTGTCCGGCCGTCGCTCCCGCCGCGCGCACGCAATCGGGGATGCCCACGCCGTCATAGGCGGAGCCAACGACGAAGATACCCGCCGGCAGCGCAGCGCGGATCCGTGCGACCCGGTCCACATGACCGAGCTCGTACTGCGGCATCGATCGCGGCCAGCGGGCGACAGCCGCGGTCTCGGGCCGCGCAGGGAGCGTCACCACGGCGGACAGGTGTCTCGCGCACGCATCGATCAGCTCGTCGTCGTCGGCCTCCAAGATGTCTTCATCGCCGATCGCGCCCACGAAACACCGCGCCACTGCACGCGAGCCGAACGCGGCGTCGGGCCACTTGCTGCTGATCCACGTACAGGCTGTCATCGGCGCTCTGCCGCGCGGCACGACGAACCCGGTGCCGTTCGGGAGTTCGCGCTGCGTCCCGTCCCCGTAGACGAGGAACACCACGCCGGTCGAGGCGTACGTGATGGCGTCCAGATCTTCAGCCGCGTCCGAGGCGACGGGTCGAACGAGCCGCGCAGCTTCGAACGCCGGGACCGCCAGGACCACGGCATCGGCGTCGCGAACGGCCTCGAACGAGGCGACGGGCGCGTCGAGATGGACCCGGTCGCCGAGCCGTCCGGCGAGAGCCTCGGTCAGCCGCGATACCCCCGCGCGCGGGCGCACGAACATGGGCGCGGCATCGGCCCGTCGGCCCGCGCGAGACGCCGCCTGCGAACCGCGGATCAAGCTGGACTGCGAGCGCTCCCAAGCCAGCAGTTCGGGGAACGTCGCGGGCGCGGACAATCGGTCGACGTCGCCCGCATACAGCCCCGCGAGGAGCGGAGCGACGGCCAGATCGGTGGCTTCGTCCCCGAACCGCCGCCGAAGGAGGCCTCCGAGCGTCTCCTCGACCCCGTCCCTCCGTCTGCGGCGCAGCAGATCCTGCGCGGCGCGGCGACGACCCCGGTTGGACAGCCCCGGCCATCGGAACACGTCGGCCACGTCACCGGGGATCCCGAACGGCGCATCCTTCAGGAACGGCACCAGGCCGCGATCGGTCCACAGGTACGCGCCGGTCGTGCCGGGTGCGACGAGCTCGCCGCCCAGCCCGAGCTCCCGGCAGAGCTCGACGGCCCAGGGTTTCCGAGCGACGAACGAATCCGCGCCCGCCGGAAGTCGGAGATCGCCGACCTCCGCATCCGTCAGCTTCCCGCCGGGATGGCCGGAGGCTTCATGCACCGTGACGTCCGCCCCGGCCTCTGCGAGGCGATACGCCGTGGTGAGACCGGCCACGCCGCCGCCCACCACCGCGACCCGTGTGCCCCCGCTCATCCTGCCGGTACCTCCGCGAGATGGTCGCGGACGATGGTGGCCAGGACGTCGAGGTAGGCGGGATCGGCGTTCGGCATCCGGGTCCGTTCGAAGCGCAGGCCCGCCTCCTCCGCGAGCTCCCGGGCCTCGATGTCCAGGTCGTACAGGATCTCGAGGTGGTCTGCGACGAAGCCTGCCGAACACACGACGACCGCCGCACGCCCGGCAACCGCGAGCTCCTCGATCACGCGCTCGACGGGCGGCCCCCACCAGGGATCGTTCGTCCGGCCGGCGCTCTGCCACGCGATCACGTAGTCCTGGAGACCGAGCCGCTGCGCGACGAGGTCGGCGGTCTCCTGAAGGCCGTCCCGATATCGACAGGATGCGTCGCAGTCGCACGTCTTGCACCGCTGCGTCCCGTCCTCGAGCGTTCGCACCGGCAGCGAGTGCGCCGAGAAGATCACGCAGACATCCGCGCGTTCCTCATCGGTGAGCCGATCCATCGTCTCCTTCACCCGCTGCGCGAGGAACGCGATGAAGGCGGGGTGATCGTGGTAGGAACGGACGAACGTGAACGCCGGACCCCCGCCGTCGTCGTTCGCCGCCTGACCGACGCGCTCGATGTACGTCTCCACCGACATCCCGGACCAGTGCGGCGCCATCACGATCCCGATGGCACGCTCCACGCCGTCGCCACGCATCTCCTCGATGGCCTGTGGGATGAACGGCTCGGAGTGCTTCATACCGAGGTACGCGCGGTATCGGTCGCCCCCGGACCCGGCGTTCAGCCGCTCCACCATGCCTTCGGCCTGTTCGCGCGTCGTGTCGAGCAGGGGGAACACGTTGTCGATCGCCGCGTAACGGTCCTTCAACTCCTGCAGGTGTTCGGCCGAGGGTGCGTGGCCGCCGCGGATGTCGATGTAGTACCGCTCGATGTCGTCCGGGCCGCTGGCGGTCCCGTACGCCATCACCAGGACTCCGATCGGTGCCTCGGTCATGCCCTGAGGATACGGACCGCGCCGTTATCCGGCCTGGCGATCCTCCTGGACGGCCCGCTGGAGGGACACGTGGAAGGCCGCGCCGCCACCCGGCGCGTCGTCGATCCACACGTCGCCACCCATCGACCGTGCGAACCCGCGCACGATCGGCAAGCCCAGGCCGAGCCCGGGCTGGGCTCGCGTCTTGTCCAGCCGCTGGAACCGTTCGAAGATCCGCTCGCGATCTTCGGCGGGCACCCCTGCGCCGCCGTCCAGCACCGACAGGACGACGCGGTCCGCCTCGGCCGAGACGTCCACCCGTACGGGGGGCACACCGTACTTCCAGGCGTTGTCGATCAAGTTGTCCAGCACATGACGGAGCGCTTCGCCGTCCCCGAGGACCCACGCTTGGTCGGCGCCCGTCACCTCGACGGGATGTTGCATCACGGCCGACTCCGCCGCTGCCCGTCGCGCCAGCTCGACGACGTCGATCACGACGACGGACTGCGGCGCGTCGGTGCGCTCCAGCCGGGCCGCCATCAGGAGGCTCCCGACCATCGAATCCAAACGCCGGCCCTGTCGAGCGATGATCTCGTGCATCTCGTCGCGCTCGGCCTCCATGCCGGGGCGCCCCGCGATCTCCACCGCCGCCAGGACCGAGGTGATCGGCGTCTTGAGCTCGTGCGTCATCAGGTCGAGGAAGTCGCGCTTCATCCGGTCGAGCTCGATCAGCTCCGCGACATGCTCGCGTTCGGCCTCGTACAACCGGGCGTTCGCGATCGCGGCGGCGGCCTGCTCGGCGAAGACGCTCATCGCCCGAAGGTCGTACTCGGTGAACGTCCGTCCGGTCGCGGCGTTCACGTTGAGCACGCCGAGCACCTCATCGCGGTTCACGAGCGGCACGCTGATCGCGCTCTCGATCGCCACATCTCGACGCACCAACCCGGGGAAATCCAGTGGATCCGCGTCTCCGTCGATCAAGAGCGGCTCACGCGTCGAGGCGACGTGCCCGGCGATCCCCTCACCGAGCGCGATGCGCCGGCCGCGGGCTCGATCGTTCCCTTGCACGCACGAGGAGACCAATTCCTCGCCCTCGACCAACATGATCGAACCGCTCGTGCCTCCGAGCAGGTCGATCGCGCTCCGCAGGATCGTCTCCAGGACGGCGCCGATGTCCAGCACCGAGTTGATGGCCTTGCCGGCATCAAGCAGGAGGGAGACCTCGTGGAGGCGGTTGGTAAGCGCGGTGGAGAGCACCCGTTCGTCGATCAGCATCCGCGCCAAGCGGTGCAGGTGCAGCTCCTGTTCGACGGCGTAGATCGAGAACGCGATCGAGAGGAGGACGACGGATAGACGCAGGACGCCGGGTGAGACCGGGGACCACCGTTGCGTGACCGGCCAGATCGAAAGCACCACGACGCCGAGCGACACCGAGACGAGCAGGATCGCGGAGAGGATCCAGAGCTGGAGCCGGCGTCGTTCGACGGACTCGAGGGAGGGCGTGTTGAAGCCGCGCAGGCCCACGACCCGCGCCTCACGGCGGATGTTCGACGAGAGGTCGTCGTTGTCGTCCATTCGAGAAACAACCTCCTCGGCAGGCATCGGGCCGTGACCAGGTCGCCTTGAGGAGGAGTCCCGAACGCAGGATCAGACGCGCGCCGTCCGTTCGTGAACATGATCGACGAGCCGGCGCAACGAGTCGGGATCGGTCTCCGGCGGGACGCCGTGGCCCAGGTTGAACACGTGACCGTCACGGAGCGCCGCACGAGCCAAGACGCGGTCGGCCTGGTCGGCCACCACGTCCCAGGGAGCCGCGAGCACAGCCGGGTCGAGGTTCCCCTGCACGCCGACGTCGGTTCCCACCCGCTCCCACGCGGCGTCGAGCGGAGTCCGCCAGTCGACCCCGATCACGTCTCCTCCCGCGCGCCGCATCAGCGCCAAGAGTTCGCCGGTCCCGACCCCGAAGTGGATCGTCGGGACATCGAGATCGGCTACGCCGTGGAAGAGCCGGGTCATGTGAGGAAGGACCGCGCGCTCGTAGGTCTCCGGATCGAGCGCGCCGACCCAGGAATCGAAGACCTGCAGCGCCTGCACGCCGGCCCCCACTTGGGCTCGAAGATGCGGAACGACGATCGCGACCAACGCCTCCATCAGGCGATCCCACGAGGGCCGGATCGCCATGCAGCAGCGCCTTCGTCCGGCCGTGCGAACGCGACGGTCCGCCTTCGATCAGGTAGCTGGCGAGCGTGAACGGTGCTCCCGCGAACCCGATCAGCGGGACGTGGAGCTCCTCGCGCAGCAGTCGCACCGCCTCGAGCACCTCCGGAACGTCCTGCTCGGGGACGAGCGGTCGCAGGCGTGCCAGGTCGTCGTCGCCCCGGATCGGCTCGTCCACCACGGGACCTCGTCCAGCCTCGATCCGGACGGGAACGCCAACCGCCGCGAGCGGCACCATGATGTCGCTGAACAGGATCGCGGCGTCGACCGCCATCCGTCGGAGCGGCTGGAGCGTGATCTCGACGACCTGGTCGGGGTGCCGGCACGTCTCGAGGATGTCGCGGTCGCCGCGGAGCGCCCGATACTCCGGCAGGTACCGTCCGGCTTGGCGCATGAACCACACGGGCGTGCGATCGACGGGTTCCCGTCGGCACGCGCGCAAGAACCGATCGGAGCTCTCCGCCGTCATCGACCCAGGGTACGTAAGACCCGTCAAGCTGCGGGACTCGTCGGCACAACCATCCGCGGGAGGAGTGGGATTCGAACCCACGGGCGAGTTGCCCCGCCAACGGTTTTCAAGACCGTCGCCTTCGTCCGCTCGGCCATCCTCCCGACGCGAGTCTAGTGGCGGGCCCGATGCGCCGGGTCTACGCTCGCCCGAGGATGAACGACGGAGCCGAGGACCGAGGGAACGCGCCGGACGATCCCGAGGAGCTGTTCCGCCGACTCGTGGAGTCGGTCTCCGCCGTGACCTACGTGCTGCGCTTCGGTCACGCTGATGAGGCGCCCATCTACGTCAGCCCGCAGTCGGAACAGGTGGTAGGACTGCCACCGTCCGCCCTCATGGTGGACGCGCTGGCTCGCAACCGCTTGCTCCATCCCGATGATCGCCATCGCGTCTGGCTCAGCGCGGCAGAGGTCGATCTCACGGGTGGGGACTGGGATGCCGAGTACCGGATCGCGCTCCCCGACGGTTCGAACCGATGGATCCACGACCAGGCACGCGTCGTCCCGGGCCGTGACGGTGGCCCGTCCCTCTGGTTCGGCGTGCTCACCGACCTCACGCGGACGCATGAGGCGGAACGGGCGCTCGCCGACTCCGAGATGCGGTACCGAACGCTCGTCGAACAGGTCCCCGCCGTGGTGTTCATCGACGAGCACGCCGAGGCACCGGCGTGTCTGTACGTCAGCCCGCAGTCATCCGCCATCCTGGGCTACCCGCCTGAGGCGTTCCGAGCCGACCCGCAGCTGTTCTTCGCCACGATCCATCCGGACGACCGCGCCCGCGTCGGCGCCACGTGGATCGAGTCCGTGCGGCATCGGGAGACGTTCCACTGCGACTTCCGGTTCGTCCGGCCGGACGGTTCCGTGGTGCCGGTGCGCGAGGACGCGGTCTTGATCCGCGATGACGCCGGGCAGCCGCTCTGCTGGCAAGGGCTCATCCAAGACACGTCAGAACGTGAACGCGCAGAGCAGGAGACGCGCGCCTCAGAGGCGCGCTACCGCATGCTCGTCGAACAGGTGCCCGCGCTCGTCTATGTGGACTCGAACGACCCGATGCCGGCGTCGCTGTACGTGAGCCCTCAGGTGGAAACGATGCTCGGGTACCCCGCCGACGCGTACATGAACGACCGCGAGTTCTGGTGGCGGACGATGCACCCGGATGACCGCGCACGGATCGAGGCCGGCTGGGCGACGAGCGTCGCGACCGGCGCACCGTTCCATGCCGAGTACCGATTCATCCGACCCGACGGCGCCGAGGTCTGGGTCATCGACGACGCGCGACTCATCCGCGGCGCCGAGGGCGCTCCCGTGCGCTGGCAAGGAGTGATCCAAGACATGACGTCCCGGAAGCGATGGGAGAACGAGCTGAGCGCGTCCAGCGCGCGGTTCCGTGCCCTCGTCGAGCGGACGCCCGGCATGGTGTACGAGACCGAGCTGAACGATGAACGCCGCACGCTCTACGTCAGTCCGCAGGTTGAAGGGCTCTTCGGCTATTCGCGCCAGGAATGGCTCGAGCAAGCGGACATCTGGATCGAGCTGCTGCACCCCGATGACCGGGAGACGGTGCTCGCCGCGCTGGATCTGCACAACGAGACGGGCCAGCCATGGAGCCAGGAGTATCGGTTGATCGCGAGCGACGGCCGTGTCGTGTGGGTGAACGACCAAGCGATCGTGGTCCGGAGCGAAGAGGGGCGACCCGCTACGTGGCAAGGGATCATGGTCGACATCACGGCACAGAAGGTGCTCGAGGATCAGCTCCGACTGATGAACGAGGACCTGGAGCTCCGGGTGCGGGCCCGGACCAGCGAGCTCGCCGAGGCCAACGAGATGATGGCCCTCGAGATCGCGGAACGCCGCCGAGCGGAAACGGAGCTCCGTGAGGCGAGGGAGCGTTACCGACATCTGCTCGAGGACCTCTCGGCCGTGGTCTACGTCTGGCACGTCGGAGATCCAGGCGGCTCGGAGTCGTTGAGCTACACGAGCCCACAGATCGAACGGCTCCTCGGTTTCACGCCGGAAGAATGGAACCAGCCTTCGTTGTGGATCGGGCGGGTTCATCCACACGACCGGCAACGGGTCCTGTCGGACACGGCGCGCGCCGAGGTGACCGGCGATGTGTACGACCAGGAGTATCGCTACCTGGCGAAGGACGGGCGGATCGTCTGGGTGCACTCCCACGCCACGTTGATGCAACGCGACTCGGACGGCCGGCCGCTCGTCTATCACGGCGTGCTCATCGACATCACCGAGCGGAAGGAGGCCGAGCGCAAAGCCGCGGAAGCGGAGGAGCAGCTCGAGGCGATCCAGGCGCTCGGTCCGGTGGCCCTCTACGACTTCGACGTCGAGCACGGCCCACCCCGGCGGATCGTGTTCCGCCGCGTCTCACCCGCTCTGGGCCGCCTGATCGGGATCTCGGCGGAAGAGCTGGAGCGTGAACCGTCGTCTTGGACGAAGAGCATCCATCCGGACGATCGGAAGATCGTCGAGGGTGACGTGCGGGACCAACTCGCGACCGGGCAACCCTCGATCCGCTCCTACCGCGTGATCGACCCGGATGGCCGGATCCGATGGATCCACAGCGAAGCCCGCTGCATCGGGCGCGACGAGCTCGGGAGACCCACGCGGTTCCAAGGGGTGATCGTCGATGTCACCCACCAACGCGAAGCCGATGCGGAAGCCCGTCGGTCGGAATCATCGCTCCACGCGTTCATCGCAGCGATCCCGGGGATCCCGTGGGTCCACGTCGTGGAGGACGAACCCGGGACGGGGCGCACGCTCTACCTCGGACCCCAGGTCGAACGGATCTTGGGCTACACCGAGGCCGAGCTGCTCTCCGAGCCCGACCACTTCGGCCGGATGATCCACCCGGAGGACCGGGCGCGCGTGCAGGCCGCCTCTCGCCGGCATGACCGGACCCGCGAACCATGGTCCGAGGAGTACCGCATGATCGCGCGTGACGGACAGATCGTGTGGTTCCGGAGCGTCGGAGTCGCGACCGAGGACGATCAAGGTCGCTTGGTCTGGCGTGGAGTGGCCTTCGATATCACCAGCTCCAAGCCGACCGAGACGGTCGAGATCCCCGATATCGCCGCAACCATCGACGGCGCCTGACTTGCCTTAGCCGGTCGGTCGCAGCACGCGGATGTTCTCGGGGAGGTACGGGTGCAGGCTCTCGGGAAGCGCCACCGAGCCGTCCGCCTGTTGATGGTTCTCTATGATCGCGATCAGCGTGCGCCCGATCGCGGTCGCGGTGCCGTTCAGCGTGTGGAGAGGCTCGACCTTCCCATCACCGCGACGCATGCGGGTCTGGAGGCGGCGTGACTGATAGTCCGTGCAGTTCGAGCACGATGTGAGCTCGCGGTATCGGCTCTGCCCCGGGAGCCACACCTCGATGTCGTACTTCTTGGCTGCCGAGCTGCCGAGGTCTCCCGCGGCGATGTTCGCGACGCGGTAGGGAAGATCCAGGTTCCCCACGATCTCCTCTTCGACGGACAGGAGGTACTCGTGCTCATCCCACGAACCCTCCGGGGTCGTGAAGCTGAACATCTCCACCTTGTCGAACTGATGGACCCGGAACATGCCGCCCATGTCCTTGCCGTAGGTGCCGGCCTCCCGGCGGAAGCAGGTCGAGTAGCCGGCGTAGCGGGAGGGAAGCGCGGACTCATCCAGGATCTCGGTCATATGCATCGCGGCGAGCGGGACCTCACTCGTCCCGACGAGGTAAAGATCGTCCTCGCTCGTGACGTAGAGCTGCGCGGCATCGGCGGGCAGCATCCCGGTGCCGTACATCGCCTCCTCGCGTACCAGGACCGGCGGGACGACCGGCGTGAAGCCCTTCGCGGCGAGGATCTCCAGGGCGTGGCGCACCAGGGCGAACTGCACGAACACGATGTCCCCCAACAGGTACACGAACCGAGAGCCGCTGGTCCGAGCGCCTCGCTCGGTGTCGAGGACGCCGAGGAGCTCCCCGAGCTCCGCATGATCACGCGGTTCGAACCCGAACGTCGGCGGGACGCCGACCTCGCGGAGCACCTCCGCGTCGTCGTCGGTGAACCCGTTCGGCGCGCTCTCGTGCGGCACGTTCGGCGTGCGTGCCAGGATGTCGTCGAGCTCCGACTCCGCCGTTTCGAGCTCGGGTTCGAGGGCCTTCAATCGCGTGGAGACAGCGCCGACCTCGGCGATGAGCTGCTGCTTCTCGTCACCCTGCGCCCCGCCGATCGCCTTCGATCCGCGGTTCTGCTCCGCACGCAGCTCCTCCACCTGCGCGGTGAGGATGCGACGACGTTCGTCCGCGGCCAGGATCACATCGACAGCGTCGGCCAGGTTCCGCCGAGCGAGGCCCTTGCGGAACGGCTCTGGATCGTCGCGGATCGCCTTGACGTCGAGCATCTACGGAACCTTCACCTGCTCCGTCTTCTCCCCGGACTTGTCCGCCGGGTTCGCCGGCGCGGCTTGCGTCCCGCTCGCGCCGCTCGCGCCGGCCGCCGCCGCCGCCCCGCCGCCGTCCATCACGCTCTGCCCGTGGAAGATGCCACCCTCCTCGACCACCAGGGTCTTCGACGTGATATTGCCGTCGACCCGCCCGCCGCGGGCGAGGTGCGCCTTGCCCTTCACCAGGATGTTCCCCTTGAACCGTCCGGCCACGGAGACGTTCTGCGCACGGATGTCGGCCTCGACCTGGCTCTGCGGCGAGAGCTCGACGTCGCCATCGGCATTGATCTGACCCTTCACCTGCCCGTCGATCCGCAGGCTCCCGGCGGACACCACGTTTCCTTCTAGACGCGCGCCCACGCCGACGATCGTCACCTCACCGTTGTCCGCCATCTGCCGCTCCTCTCGTCCGTCGCCCGGCGTCTCCACCGGGTCCTGCGCTTCATCCTCGTCCTTCTTGAAGATCACCGCGCCTCCACCGCCTCGGTCGGCATCGCGCGCGCCTGCCTGATCGCCTCTTCCTCTTCAGAAGAGAGGTTGTAACTGCTCCGCCCGTCGGCGACCGACTTGGCGTACACGCGCGTCTCCTGTCGGCCGTTGATCGACGTCAGCACGACGCCGTTCCCATGATCGTCGAGCATCGCGCACGAGAACGACAGTCGTCCACCCACATCCTCGAACGCGTCGTACCGCACGAGCGCCACATGTCGCACGCTTCCGTCGATCAACCCTTGCTGTCGCTTGTCGGTCTTGTTGAGCGTCCTCACCGCCTGCTCGAGTCGATCGATCTTGCGTGCCTGCCCGTCGAGCACACCGCGCAGCGCATCGTCCAAGCGGATCGGGCCGCCGGGCTCACGCGGTCGACGCCGGCCGCCCGCACCGATCGCGGCGAAGATCAGCGCCAGCACCGCGACCCCGAGCGCGATCAAGACGAGGAGGGTGAGCGTGCTCTCCGAGAACGTCAACGGATCCCCCGGAACGTCGGAATCAGGCCATCTACCTGCGGTTTTCGGCGAAGCCTCTTGAGTATACGATGGGCCCCCACGTGGACGAACGAACCCTGGCTAGGCTGCTCGGCGACCTCTGGGCCATCGACGAGTGAGGCTCATCCTCCTCACCGTCGCGATCGCGGGGATCGCGGGACTCCTTGCGGGCGGAAGCCTCCGGGTGTTCCCGTCGGTCCCGTTGCGGTGGTGGGGACTCGCGCTCGTCGGCGTTGTGCTCCAGTTCTCCCGCACATCGGGAGCGATCGCCGACGCGATGCTCCTCGTCTCATTCGTCTTGCTCCTCGTCTTCGCGTTCATGAACCTGCGCGCGGCCGGGTTCATCCTGATATCCGTCGGGTTGCTGCTGAACGCCCTGGTGATCGTCGCGAACCATGGGATGCCGGTGACCCGACACGCCCTGGACAGCGCCGGGGGAGCGTCGACGCTGGATGAGCTCCGGACGCAGGGGGGGGCGAAGCACCACCTCGCGAACGACGGGTCGGTCCTGCTTCCGCTCGCGGACGTGATCGGCATCCCGTCGCCCATCGACGAGGTGGTGAGCGTCGGCGACCTCTGCGTCCAGATCGGAGTGGGCTGGTACATCGTCATCGCGCTTCGTCCACGCACGCCTGCGACCATCGCTTGAGGACCCTGGCTCACGTGACCCGGTGTTCCGACCGATATCTGAGACATGGCCGAAACGGTCACCCTGCCGCAGGACATCCAACGGCACCTCGACGTCTGGAAAGGCGTTGGGGCGCTCCTGCTCTGCGCGCTCTACGGATGGTTCGCGTTGGTGAGGAACACCGAAACGCCGATCCTCCAGTTCCTGGACATCGCCGTCCACGAGGTGGGGCACAAGCTCTTCTCGCCGTTCGGCGAGCTGATCATGTTGATCATGGGATCCGGGTGGCAGGTCCTGTTCCCGGTGTTGCTGGGTGTGGTGTTCGCGGTCTGGCAACGGAACCTGATCGCGTGGGGCATCTGCTGGGCGTGGGCGGCGAACGCGATGAGCGACGCGGCCCGGTACATCTACGACGCCCCCCGGGGAGAGCTCATGCTCCTGGGGTACAGCGGCGGCCTGGGCGATTGGTCTCGGATCTTGGGACCCGAGCACTTCGACAAGCTATACCTGGCCGATCGGCTGGCGGCGGACGTGCGAGCGGCTGCGTTCGTCACGTGGTTCGCGGCGGTGGGCATCATCGTCTACGCCCTCGTCCGCACGACGACGGCTGCGCGGCGCGACAAGGCATCGACCCAGGATCGACGCACCGCCCGCCCATCGAGCGCGCTCGCCCCGGTCGGCGAGGTCGATATGTGGCGACGCTGACGATCCGGTTCCTCTTGCACATCCTTGCCATCCCGTTCCAGGCGTCGGTCGCGGGCGATACGGTTGGGAGCCATGGCTCGTCGGCTCAAACCGTTCGTCGAACGCGAGGCGACCTGGGCGGTCGTTCTGGCCGCCCTCGGGTTCGTCTCGATGTACGCCACGCTTCCCGCGGCCGCCTACCTCGGCGTCAAGACCATCCGGCGACGCCGTGGAGGCGATGGATCCGAGCCTGCCCTCGCCGCCCTCGCCTTCGGGTTCGTTTGGCTCTCGTTCCTGCTCGCGTATCCGGCGATGCGCGTGATCGTGCTCGCCTCCGAACAGCCGGGTGCGTGGATGCCGCGGGCCTTCCTCGGATCGGTCGTCGTGCTCGCTGCGCTGATCGCCATCCTCGCCCGGATCGGCGTCGACATGCACCCGGAGCGATGGGTCGCCCGGCGGTGCGTCATGCTCGGCATCGGTCTCGCGATCGTGGCGACGTTCGTCCAAGGCATGACGCTCGTGCTCGGCGGACTCCCCGCCTGGTCGACCTTCTCCTGATCGACGGATAGGCTCGCTCCTCGTGGACGAGCCTCGCATCGCGATCGTCGGCGCCGGTCTGGCCGGTCTCACGTGCGCGTACCGGCTCCAACAGGCGGGCGTCGCAACGACCGTCTACGAGGCTCGCGACCGGGTCGGAGGTCGCTGCTGGAGCGCGTCCGGCATCGTGGACCTGCAGGTGGCGGAGCACGGTGGCGAGCTGATCGATCACTCGCACACGCACCTCATCACGCTCGCTCGTGAGCTGGGTCTCGAGCTCGAGGACCGAGCGATCGCGGGTACCGCGTTGGGAGCCGGCGGCCGAGTCGTCCTCGACGGCCGCGAGGTCGCCCGCGAGGAGACCGCGATCGGCGACATGGTGCGGCGCCTCGGGGTCGAGGCCGAGCGGATCGGTGACATGGCCTTCGACCGAGCCGGCCCCGAAGCGAAGGCGTTCGACGAGCTCTCGGTGATCGATTGGCTCGACGCGAACCTCGAGGGAGGCAGCCGGTCGACGCTCGGCAGGACCGTCGCGACCGGGCTCTCACAGAACTGCGGGACGCCACCCGACCGGCTCTCGGCGTTCCTGTTGATCTCGCTCTTCTTCGTGGAGTTCGAGGAGGAAGCCGATCCCGACGATCAACCCGAAGGCCACGAACCGACGATGTTCGACATCGTCGACACGATCACCCGAGGGATGCACGTCCGTGGAGGCAACGACCTCGTGCCGCAGACGCTCGCCGACGCGCTCCCCGCTGGAACCGTCGCGCTCGGCTCGGCCCTGCAGATGCTGCGACGCGCGAGCGACGGCACCTACCGGCTCCGTTTCGCCGACACCACGGCTGAAGCGACCGCCGATCGTGTCGTGCTCGCCCTTCCGTTTTCCACCCTGCGGCACGTCGACCTGGACGACGCCGACCTCTCCGCGCGCAAGCGGGCCTGCATCGAGGACCTGCCCATGGGTCAGAACACGAAGCTCATCCTTGCGTTCGACCGCCCGTTGTCGACGATCGCGCCGGGAACCGGGTCGGTCACGTTCGAGCCTCCACACATGACGATCTGGGATAGCTCGATCGGGCAGGAGGGATCGGCGGGGCTCACCACCGTCTTCACGGCAGGCAGGCTGTTCGATGCGGACTCGGCCCACGGCGACGCCCCGCCCGCCGCCGTCGACCGCGTGCTCTCGATGCTGGAGTCGGCGGCGCCCGGTTCGCGAGAGGCGTTCACGGGTCGCGCGTGGCTCGACTCGTGGCCCGACGATCCCTGGAGCCACGGGTCGTACGCCACCTGGGGGCCCGGAGACGCCACCCGTTACTGGGGCTCGGTCGGCCTGGCGGAGGGCGGCGTCCACTTCGCGGGGGAGCACACCTCCATGGTCAGCCAGGGGTACCTGAACGGCGCCGTCGAGAGCGGCGAACGCGCGGCAACCGAGGTGCTCGACGCGCTCGGGCTCCCACACGACTGATCGGAGGAAGACGGGTCTCGTCTGAAGGGGTACGGTTGCATCTCGCTCGATAGGAGGGGGCAATACGATGACGTTCATCCAGACCATCTCGTTCTCGACCAGCCGCATGGACGAGATGCAGGCGTTGATGGACACGTTCGGCGCGGCCGCACAGGACCAAGGTCGATCGATGTTGGGCTTCCGCGGTTCCAAGGTCCTGAAGGACCGCGACCGAGAGAACGTGTACATGGTAGTCGCCGAGTTCGAGTCCTTCGAGCTCGCGATGGAGAACTCAGCGCGCCCGGAGACGGATGCGTTCGCGAAGGAGATGGCCGCGCTCTCGGACGCGCCTCCGACGTTCGGGAACTACGACCTCATCCACGAAGAGACGCCGTAGCGGCTGCCTCTCACGTCGTTTTCGCGTAGTCCGTCGCGCCGAGGCGATGGACGACGACGGCCGGTCGTCGCCGACCACCCAAGCATGTGCCCGCTCGGGAATGGTGACGTCCCTCGCGTCAGAGGCGATGCAGCCGGCGAAGGCCGCCGTGACGTGATCACTGGGGCTACGATCCGACCGTGCCGCGTCCTCGAAGCAAGCTCTCGGCAACCGAGCAGGCCACGCTCGCGCGGTGGGTCGCGAAGCTGGAAGACGCGGACCAGCACCGGAAGGACGTTCGTGCGGGGTTCGCGGCGTGGGTCCGTGAGGCTGGTCCGGCAGCGGTCGCACACGAGCTGGGGATCACGCGCGGCGCGATCAACGAGCGCCTCAAGTCCTACGAAGGCACCTACGTGCGACGGGGCAAGAAGGATGGTGCTTGATTACGACCCGCCCTCGGACGCTCTGGACACCGCTACGCCATCGTGACTTCCGCTATCTGGTAACGGGACAGGCGATCTCGCAGACCGGGGACTGGCTCTACAACGTCGCGCTGATCGTCTTCGTCTACGACCGGACAGGCTCGGGGGCGTGGATAGCCGTAGCCGGCATCGTCCGGCTCCTCCCCTACACCTTGTTCGGTGCGCTCGGCGGGATGATCGCGGATCGGTGGCCGCGGAAGCGCGTGATGATCGTCTCCGACGTGGCACGCGCGCTGGCGATGGTCGGGCTCGCGTTGGTTGCCGCATCGGAGGGATCGGCCGCGCTCGCGATCGGGTTGGCAGGGCTCGCCACGACCCTCGCTGTCGCGTACTCGCCATGCGTGAACGCGGCGATGCCGCTCCTGGTCGGCGAGGAGGACCTTGCTCCCGCGAACACCTTGGTGACGACGGTCACCAACCTCAGCTACGCGGTGGGGCCCGCGCTGGGTGGCGTCCTGTTGCTGCTGGGCTCACCGGCAGCGGCGTTCGCGGTCAACGGGGTGACGTTCCTGGCGTCGGCTGTAGCCACCATCCCCATCCACGCCGACCTGGGACCCGCGCGGGAAGAGGTCGCGGACGCCAAAGCCAACGAGGATCACGTCTCGTTCACCGAGCGGTTCTCCGAAGGGATCGACGCCGTCCGCGGCTCCGGCAGCGCGATGGCCCTCGTTCTCATCTGGACCACCAGCAACCTGCTCTACGGCCAAGAGACCGTGCTGTATGCGTTGACCGCCTCGCACCTGTTGCGCACCGGCACCGACGGCGTCGCCTTCCTGTACGCGGCGATCGGCGTGGGTGGGATCGCGGCGGCGGGCTTCGCGCACAAGGCGGCGGATCGCCCCGATCAAGGGAAGACGTTGGTGATCGCCGCGTTCGCCTGTGGGCTACCGATCTTCTGCCTCGCGTTCGTTCACGTGCCGTGGGTGGCCTACGTCCTGCTGGCCGGGGAAGGCGCCGCGATGATCGTCCTCGACGTCTTGGTGGTGACGTCGCTGCAGCGGCTCCTGGGCAATGAGGTGCTGGGGCGTGCCTTCGGCGCGATCGATGCCTTGATCGTCGGCGCGATCCTCGCGGGGATGCTGATCGCCCCGATATCGGTGTCGCTCACTTCGATCGAAGGCGGGCTCGTGATCGCGGGTCTCATCACCTTCGCCGCCGCGCTGATCTTCCTTCCGAAAGCGCGCGCGATCGATCGCGCGGCGTCGTCACGCGCTGACGCGCTGGCGCCGTTCGTCGAAGTCCTCGAGCGGCTGGGGATCTTCGAGGGCGCCTCGAGGGCCACCCTCGAGGGCCTCGCGGAGGCAGCCGTGCGGGTGGACGTGGCCGCGGGCGCGGTGGTGCTGCGGCAAGGCGACGCACCCGATGATCTCTACGCGATCGCACGTGGGTCGCTCGACGCCAGCGTCCGGGACGGGGAGGGTCAGCGGATCGTGGGCTCGCTTCGCGAGGGGGAGTACTTCGGCGAGATCGGCCTTCTGAGGAACGTGCCCCGCACGGCGACGGTGACCGCCGTGACGGCGTGCGAGCTCCTGAGGATCCCCGGCGCTCGGTTCCTGGCGATCGTCACCGGTGAGGCCTCGCGGATCAGCACCCTGTCGCGCACCGCGCAGGCCCGGCTGACCGCACAGCGCGAGATCGCGCGCCCGTCGGGCGTGGACCGCGCGAACGACTGACCTCTCGGTTTACACGTCAAAGGGTTCTGGGCTACGGTCACGTCGTGCGCGTCGCCTTCACCTACAACGTGCGCCACGTCGGCGCGGGGATGGACGTTGACGCCCAAGCCCAGGCGGAGTTCGACGAGCCTGCCACGATCGAGGCGATCCACGAGGCGGTGGTCGCGAGCGGCCACGACTGCATCGACGTCGAGGCCGACGACGACGCGTACGAACGACTCCGCGATCTCCGCGACCAGATCGACATCGTGTTCAACATCGCCGAGGGGCGGGGCGGGGACGCGCGCGAGGCGCAGGTCCCGGCGATGCTCGATCTGCTGGGGATCCCGTACACCCATGCCACGTCGCTCACGCATGCTGTGGCACTGGACAAGGCGCTCACGAAGAAGATCTGGCGCTACCACGGTCTGCCCACGCCGCGGTTCCAGCTGTACGACGGGGACGCCACGCCCGTGGTGTCAGAGGATCCGCCGTTCCCCGTGCTCGTGAAGCCGAACGGCGAGGGATCGAGCAAGGGCCTGTTCAACGACAACGTCGTGAACGACGCGGAGTCGTTGGCGGTCCGGATCCCGCTCATCAGGGATGCGGTCGGGGGCAAGGTTCTCGTTGAGGAGTTCCTGCCGGGTCGCGAGTTCACCGTGACGGTGCTCGGGAACCCGGGGATCGGCGAGGGTCCCTACGCCCTGCCGATCGTCGAGCAGACCTACGACACGTTCCCCGACGACCTCCTGCCGTTCTCGTCGTACGAGGCGAAGTGGCTCCTCGACGATCTCTCGACCTGCGTGTGCCCGGCGGTGCTCGACCCCGGTCTCCGCGATGCCATCGTCGACCTCGCCGAGGCGGCGTTCACGGTCTTGGAATGCCGTGACATCGCGCGCGTGGACATCCGGCTCGACGCGGCCGGCGTGCCACAGCTGCTGGAGATCAACACGCTGCCCGGCATCTACCACGACCCGGAGCAGGTCTCCTACTACCCACTCGCGGCGCGGGCCGCCGGCTGGGACTACACGCGCATGATCGGGCAGATCATCGCGCACGCAGGGGAACGCCTGGACGCCGCGAGGCGCCCCCGCGTGGTCGTCGTGCCGGAACTGTCCAAGATCCCTGCGCCTTAGCGCCAGCGCTCCGAGTCACGTCGAAGCGTGCAAGATCGCGTTCACGTATCGATGAACTGCCGTCGGTGACAGGGAGCCGCCGGGGAGTTCGACGACGAACGCGGACGCCTCGGGATGCCAGTGGTTCTGCCATCTCGTCACGCTGCCCGGGTAGGCTCCCCGGAGCCTGACCAGCGGGAGTCCCACGAGCCGGGCGAATCGGCGCTGGGTCGAGAGCACCCCCTGCGACCGAACCACGATCCCGAGCGGCTGATGGAACCAGATGCTCACGTCCGGGTGCACGCGCGCGATCAATCGCCTCGCGATCCGGTCCTCGGGTTCAGACAACGGACGAGGCCCGGAGTACTCCTTGTCCCACGGCCGGCCGACGTGGCGCCACCGATACGGGAAGTTGCGGTTCAGGTCCACACCATGTCCGTTCTGGCGGGTGCCGGCGCGGAACCCGTCAGGATTCAGGTTGCGGATCACCCAGAGGTCGACGTCCGTCGGCGGCGTAGCCACCAAGGCCCGGGCGATGGCGGTTCCCGCGCATTCGTCGCCGTGGATGCATCCCACGACGAGGATCGAGGTCTGACTTCCTGGATCGCCCAGATGGAACGCGATGATGGGCCGGCCCAGCACGGAATGCCCGAGCACCATCCGTCGAATGACGGGTGCGGTCGCGGACAGCTGCGGAAGCCATCGCCCACCTGGGCGGACATCTAGAGACCCGTCAGACCCGTCGGGGCGACCTGCCTCCCCTGCGGTCGCCGAGCGGAGGCCCACGACGACGATCAGCGGAACCACCGAGGCGACGAAGAACCACCGCATCCGCGGATGGTCGATCACGCCGACATCATCTCCCAACGGGTCGATCGGCTATGAACTGAGAGCGGTTGCCTGCTGCAGGAGCGCGTCGGTCTCGGCGAGCGCGGGGGCGGCTTTGAGCCGAGCGAAGATCTCGCTGGCGCGCTGGAGGACGGGCGTGGCCTCGGTCGGACGCGAAAGGCCGAGGAGGCACCGTCCTTGACCGAGGAGCGCCAACGCCTCGTCGTAGACGAGACCGAGCGCCTCCGGCCCCGACGTCAACTGGCCGAATACGTCGGCAGCTTCGCGCAGGTCCCCGCGAACCTCAGCGAGGGTAGCGTTCGCCATGAGGCGGGCACGCTCGGCGAGGGGGTTCCGCGGCTTCGAGCCCTCGACGAGACGCTCCGCCAGCTCCCGGTCGCCCGTCACCATCGCGACGCGCACCATCAGGTCGATCATGTTCGGGTAGGTCTGCGTGTCACGAGCGCCGGGGGTCTCCTCGATCTCGGCGAGCAACGAGGCGGCTTCGTCCCCCTGTCCGAGCCCCGCTCGTGCAGCGGCCGATGCCACTAGGCCGATCACGACCATCTCTGCATCACCGAACCCGCGGGACGTCGTCTCGAGCCAGTCGAGCGAGTCGGCGACTTGGTCAGCTTGTCCGCGGATGGTGAGGAGCTGCGCCTCCGTGGCTCGCAGCTGAACGAGATCCCACACGTCTTCTTCAGAGACTTGGTCGGCGATCTCCGAGTAGATCGCAAGTGCTTCATCGATCCTGCCGCTGTCGGCGAGCGCGCCTGCCCACAACCTGGTGAGTCCGTCGAGGATCCCCGTGAGTCCTCTAGCCCGTGCGAACGTCATCCCCTCCTGCGCGATCTCCAGCGTCGGCGCCGGGCCTTCAAGGGGCATCATGGATACCCCGAGGTTGTAGTAGAGCAGGGCCGCTTCGTGCCCTTGCCCACTCTCGGTCGCGAGACTGATCGCCTCGCGGATATCCTCGATGCCGCCGCGGTCGCCGAGGTCGAGGCGCGCGAGGCCGCGGTAGCCGATGGCGCGCGGTGGGCGATCGAGGTGAAGCTCTTCGGCGAGCGCAACTGCCCGATCGGCGTACCGGATCCCGTCCTGAGACCTGGCTTGGAGGGATTCGACAGCCGCCACCTCGGTAAGGGCGCCGACGAGCTCGGGGCAAGGAGGCAAAGGCTCCAAAAGAGCTAACGCCTCAGCAGGCAACGTCCACGTCCGGGGATCGCCAAGGGCAGATAGCACCCTGCCCAGCAAGAACATAGTGGTGGCCGCTGCCGGCACATCACCCCCCGCAAGGTACGAAGCGACAGCCTCCTCGAAGACCTCCCCTGCCTCCGCGTAGCGGCCGGCGTGGAAGGCGGCCTCACCGAAGCGGGTGAGCGCCTCGGGGCGAGCGGAGTGCCCGGATGGCGCGAGCGCGAGCGCTCGCTCGAGGTTCGCGAGCGCCGCAGCGGTGTCCAAACCGAGCGCCCGTTCCCCGGCCAGGGACAAGAACTTCAAGGCAGGCGGTTCGAGTTCCTTCGCGTGCTCGTGTTCTCCGGCGGCCCGGGAGAGCTCCAGGGCGGTTGAGTAGTGGTAGGCCAAGACGTCCGCGAGATCTTCGACTCGCTCCGGGGCCTTCGACTCGATCCAACGGGCCGCGGCGACGTGACGGGTTGCCCGGGAGGCTCTTGGGAGCTGACCGTACGCGACGTCGCGGGCGAGCACGTGCCAGAAGGCGTATTCGGCCTCACCCTCGATCGAGGAACGACGGGCCGGTCGGACGAGTTCCTTGCGCGACAGCTCCCTGAGCGTGTCGGTCACCTCGGTGAGGTCACGCTCGCCCATCGCTGCGATCGCACCTGCCCAGAACACCTTCCCGACGACCGCGGCATCGGCGAGCATCGACTTCGTGTCGGGTGTGAGCGTATCCAGGCGCGCGGCGATCAGCGCCTGGACCGAGTCGGGGAACGGAACCTCGGCACCTTCTCGCAGCTCCCAGCTCGCGCCCTTCTTGACGACCAGGTCCTTGTCCCGTAACAGGCGCACGAACTCCTCGGCGTACAGAGGGTTGCCGCCGGCCCGGTCCAGGATCGGTTGCTGCAGCTCCGCGGGGATGACGGTCGTCTCGAGCAGGGCGGAAACGAGGCGGGCGGTCTCATCCTCGGACAGTGGCGCGAGGCTGATCGTGTTCACGTTGCGCATCCCGCTGCCGAAGTCGGAGTGGCGTTCGAAGAGCTCGGGGCGCGCGGTACCGACCACGAGCAGCGGGACGGCCTCGGCGCGGTCGGCGAGGTGTTCCAGGAACGCGAGCATGGCGTCGTCGGCCCAATGGAGGTCTTCGAACACGAGCACGGTCGGGTCATGCTCGGCGATGTGTTCCAGGAACCGTCGCCATGCGGTGAACAACTCCTCGCGTTCTGCTTGGGAGTTCGCCTCGATCCCGAGCAGCGGAAGTAGGCGCTGGCGGAACCACGCGTGCTCCTCGCCCTCAGGGAGCACCGCGTCAAGCTTGGCGGTAGCCACATCGGGCGCGTCGGATTCCAAGATCCCGGCATGCGCCTTCACGATCTCGCCGAGCGCCCAGAACGAGATGCCCTCGCCGTAGGGGAGGCACCGTCCCTGACGCCAGGTGATGAGGTCGGTCTTGGTGTCGATGTAGCCGAAAAGCTCGGCGACGATCCGCGACTTGCCCAGACCCGGCTCACCGACGACGTTCACGAGCTGGGGGGAGTTGGCGGCCACCGTCTTGTCGAAGATCCCCTTGAGGAGTGCCAGGTCGATCTCGCGTCCGATGAACGGGGTGTCGTGGGTGCGCGTGAGATCGGTGCCGAACCGAGCGAGGGGGTTCTTCGCATGGAAGATCCGTACCAGCTCGGCCTTGCCTTTGAGGCTCGCGGGTTCGAGCTCTTCGTATTCGAACACCTGTGCCGTGACCTCGTACGTGGAAAGACCCACAGCCACACCCATCTCGGGGGCCACCGATTGGATCCGTGAGGCGGTGTTGATCGCATCGCCCGTGAGGAACCCTTCGCCCGATGCTGCGGAGACCCCGAGGCGGACCAGAGCCTCGCCGGTGTTGATCCCAACGCGCAGGCGGAGCGGGGCGCCGGCGACCGACACGAGGGCCTCCGCGTCCTCGCAGATCTGGAGTCCTGCTCGAACCGCGCGCTCGGGGTCGTCCTCGTGTGCGGCCGGCACGCCGAAGACACCCACGACCGCGTCGCCGATGAACTTCTCCACCACGCCGCCGTAGCCCTCGATCTGGTTGCGGGCCATGGCGAAGTAGGCCGCGAGCATCTTGTCGACATCTTCGGGGTCGGCCGACTCCGAGGTGGCCGTGAACCCCACCAGGTCGCAGAAGAGTGAGGTCACGACTTTGCGTTCCTCAGCGAGAGGTCGGGTGGGCGTGCCGAGAGGCGTCGCGCATTCAGGGCAGAACTTGAAAGTGCCCTCGTACTCGAAACCACAGGAAGGGCAGGCAGCCATCGGCGGAGCCTATGCGGGGACGACCGGCAGACGCAACGAGAAGAAGGCCACAGTTGGTGGGCGAGGGGGGAGTTGAACCCCCACGTCCTTTCGGACACAGGAACCTGAATCCTGCGCGTCTGCCAATTCCGCCACTCGCCCAGTGGAGGCGCCAATGGTAGCAACCACCTGATTCCAGGTACCGGTGACTACCTAGAACGGACGGTGTGCCGTAGCCGGAGCGGGTGAGTCGAGGAAAGCGCCCGCACGGGCGATGGCCCGCACCGCCGCTGCGGTAGAGACTTCCCCGCCATGGGGATCCAGAAACGACCACAACTCGACACGCTGCTGCACGACCTCACGCTCGTGGCGTTCGGCGCCCTCGCAGCGTGGACGATCGTCGGGCTCTACGGAACGCTCGGCGGCCTGCTGGAGGTCAACCGGCTGGCGACCCTGCGCTTCCTGTTCGTGATCATGGTCCTGGTGTACGCGCACCACTTCGTTCTCCGGCTCCGTGAGCGACGCTTGCGGCAGCTCCCGCCGGACGAGCGGTACGGCTTCACCGCCAACGCCGAAGGCGCCGCAACCGGTTCGCCACAACTCGAAGGGTAGGATTACGCGCGGGAGCGCAGGCACGCCGACCTGCGCAGACGCCTCTCGTGCCGATCCTCCGCGATTTCGAACGACGACTCGGTGGCCTGGTCGAAGGCCTGTTCGCGAAGACGTTCCGCAGCGGCCTGCAGCCTGTCGAGCTCGCCAAGCGCGTCCTGAAAGAGATGGACGCCGGTCGAACGGTGGGCGTCTCCGAGGTCTGGGCTCCGAACGCGTTCGCGTTCCGACTGTCTCCGGGCGACGCCGAGCGATTCACGCAAGCCGAGGCCGCCTTGATCAAAGAGCTGCAGGAGGTCGTCCGGGAGAACGCCGCCGAACGCGGTTGGGGGCTGATGGGACCCCCGGAGATCACGCTCGAGTCGGATCCGCGCCTGAAGAAAGGTGAGTTCCGGTGTTCCGCCTCACTCGTCGAAGGCGAGGAGAAGGTGGAACCGGTGCCGGCGTCTGCGGCCTCCCTCATGATCCACGAGGACGGAACGACACGATCGGTCGTCTTGGCCGCGGACGTGACCACGATCGGTCGGTTCCCCGAGTGCGACGTGGTGATCGCCGACAAGGGAGCCTCCCGACGCCATGCGCAGATCAAACAGGGACGCGACGGGTTCACGCTCACCGACCTCGGCTCGACGAACGGCACCCGGTTGAACGGACAGACGATCCAGTCCCGGGAGCTCGCGGACGGCGACCGGATCACGATCGGCTCCACCTCGATCGAGTTCCGACAGGGAGCCTCGTGACGCCGTTCGCACTGTCGGCGCTGAAGTACGGGCTGTTCGCACTCCTCTTCCTGTTCATCTGGCGATCGATGCGCTGGGCGGTCCGCGGGCTCACGGCGGAGCCTGCATCCGGTGGGCGTCGCGGGAAGAAAGGCATCGACGGGCCACCCGTCCCCGCCGGACCCAGCGCGGTCGTCGTGCATCCGCCCGACGGGAAGCCTCGATCGGTGAAGATCGGCCCGAGCATGACGATCGGGCGGGCTCCCGAATGCGAGCTCCTGATCGACGACACGTACGCCTCGTCGCAGCACGCCCGCCTGTTCGGCAAGAACGGCTCGTGGTACGTGGAGGACCTCGGCTCGACGAACGGCACGTACGTGAACGATCAGAAGCTCGCCGCGCCGGCGATGGTGCAGCCCGGCGACAAGATCCGGATCGGGACGACCACGCTGGAGCTCCGGCGGTGAGGGTCGAGGCGGGCGTCGCGACGGACATCGGCCGGGTCCGTGAACGCAACGAGGATTCCTTCCTGGTGGAGCCGCCCCTGTTCGCGGTGGCCGACGGCATGGGCGGACATCGAGGCGGTGCCGTGGCCTCCGAGCTCGCGCTCGAGAAGCTCGAGGAGCTCGGCCGGACCGGGAAGGTGTCGCTCCCGGAACTGGTGCGCGCCGCGAACCGCGCCGTGTTCGAACGATCCATTTCCGACCGCACGGTGGCCGGGATGGGGACGACGCTCACGGCGGCGACCGTGGACCAGACAGGGATCCACCTCGCGCACGTCGGAGACAGCCGCGCCTATCTGCTGCGCGCCGGCGCGCTGCGTCAGCTGACCGAGGACCACACGTTGGTCAACCGGATGGTGAAGGCCGGAGAGATCACCCGTGACGAGGCTGAGGTGCACCCGCACCGCAACGTGCTCATCCGGGTGGTCGGGACCGAGGCCGACATCGACGTCGACGTGGAGGACATCCCCGTGCTCGACGGCGATCGCATGCTCATCTGCAGCGACGGCCTGACGAACATGGTCACCGAGCTGCAGATCCAAGCGATCCTGGAGGCGACCCCCGATCCGCAGGAGGCGGCCGACCGTTTGATCAAGGCGGCGAACCGCGCCGGTGGGATCGACAACATCACGGTCCTGATCCTGGATATCCAGGAGGGTGACGGTGCCGCGGCGACGTCTACAGGTGTCGCCCGCCCGGTGCACGCACCCGCGACGGCCACGGTGAAGCGGGTGGCGATCCGCGCCGGCGTCGTGCTCGTCGCGATCGTCGCCATCCTGGTCGTGGCCCGGATGTTCATCGACCGGCAGTGGTACGTCGGTGAGTCGGGCGGGCGGGTCGCCGTCTACCAAGGCATCCCGGCGGAGTTCGCTGGATTGCGGCTCTCGCGGGTGGCGCTCGAGACCGACATCCCCGCCGCCGATGTCGTCGCGCTCCCCCTCTACCAAGGCTTGCCCGATGGGATCACCGCGAACGACCGCGAAGAGGCCTACGCGATCGTCGAACAGATCCGTGCCGACGTGAAGGCGGCGTCGGTGACCGCCCCATGAGCCGCACCGCGTCACCGCCACGACCCGCTCGCGCGTCGACCGGGCTACTGCTCCTGTTGCTCGCATTGGGGATCGGGATCCTCGCCTACGCGTTGGTCGGCCTCGGCAAGCGCGGCCATGTCCCGCCCAGCATCGAGCTGTACGGGACACTGCTCACGCTCGGGTTCCTGGGGGCCTGGTTCGTCACCCGACGGGTCGCCCGTCGCACGGATCCGGTCCTGCTGCCGGCCGCAGCGTTCCTGTCCGCGCTCGGGTTCGCCGTGATCTGGCGGCTGAAGCCCGATCTGGCGGTGGAGCAAGCCACATGGCTCCTGGTCGGCTTGGCCGCGTTCGTGCTGACGCTCGTGCTGATCCGCGACGACCGCATGCTGGACGCCTACACCTACACGATCGGACTGGCCGGATTGATCCTGCTCTTGCTCCCGGTCGTCCCCGTGATCGGCCGGGTGATCAACGGGGCGCGCCTCTGGGTCGCGATCGGTCCGGTGTCGTTCCAGCCCGCCGAGTTCGGCAAGGTGCTGATCGTCATCTTCCTGGCGTCGTACCTGTCGGACAAGCGCGAGCTGCTCTCGAGCGGGACCGGCCGGTTCGGGCTGCCGCGCGTGAAGGACCTGGGACCGCTGATGATCGCGTGGGCGACATCGCTCGCGGTCCTGTTCCTGGAGAAGGACCTCGGTGCCTCACTCCTGTACTTCGCCGTCTTCGTGGTGATGCTCTGGGTGGCGAGCGGACGACCGGGATACCTGATCGTCGGCCTGATCCTGTTCATCGTGGGCGCGTGGGCGGGCTATCTGCTCTTCAGCCACGTGCAGCTCCGCGTGGACTACTGGCTGCACGCGCTCGACCCGTCGAAGGTCTACCTGCTCGGCTACGGACAGCTCGCGCAGGGGCAGTTCGCGTTGGCATCGGGCGGGCTCGTCGGGACAGGCCTCGGTCTGGGCTCACCCACGCTGATCCCGTACGCCGCGACGGACTTCATCTTCGCGGCGATCGGCGAGGAGCTCGGCATGCTCGGGACCGCGGGCGTGCTGCTCGTGTACCTCGCGCTGATCGGCCGGAGCCTCCGCGTGGGCGTCGAGCGGACCGACACGTTCGGGAAGTTGCTCGCGACCGGACTGACGACGATCGTCGCCGTGCAGACGTTCGTGATCGTCGGCGGGGTCACGAGGCTCATCCCGCTCACCGGCATCACGCTCCCGTTCGTCTCGTACGGCGGCTCGAGCCTGGTCGCGAACTTCGTGATCCTGGCGCTCCTGATCCGCGTTTCCGCCGGACCATGGCATAGGCGAGCGGCCGCGTGAATCGGCGCATCCGCCGGCTGGGGATCGCGTTGGTGACGCTGTTCGGCCTGCTCTTCCTGCAGCTGTCCTACCTGCAGGTGTTCGCCGCGGGACGGATCGCGAACAACCCCGCGAACGCCACCCGCCAGATCATCGCGGAGTACAAGGTCGATCGCGGGCCGATCTACGCCGCGAACGGCACCGTGCTCGCGCTCAGCGAACCCACGACCGGCCACGCGGAGTTCCTGTACGCGCGCCGGTACCCGGAGGGACCCCTCTACGCGGGCATCACCGGCTACTACTCGCGGATCTACGGCCGCACCGAGCTGGAACAGGCGATGAACCCGTACCTGTCGGGCAACGCGCCCGAGCTCGCGGTGTCCACGCTCGCGGATCTGTTCCTGGGACGTCCGAAGAAGGGCGGAGCCGTCTACACGACGATCCACCCCGACCTGCAACAGGTGGCCTCGGAAGCGTTGGGCTCGCTCCCCGGCGCCGTGGTCGCCATGGACCCGCGGACCGGCGACGTCATGGCCATGGTCTCGAACCCCACGTACGACCCGAACGAGCTGTCGTCGCAGGACTCCGCCGTGGTCCGTGCGGCCTGGGCCCGATTGAACGCGGACCCCGAGCAGCCGCTGCTGTCCCGCGCGAACGACGAGCTGTACCCGCCGGGCTCGACGTTCAAGATCGTCACCGCGTCGGCGGCGATCGCCGACGGCTACGGCCTCGACAGCCAATGGCCCAACCCACATGAACTGGATCTGCCACTGACGAACGGCACGATCCAGAACTTCGGCGGCGAGCAGTGCCCGGGTGGATCGAAGACCACGCTCCTGATCGCGTTCACCAACTCGTGCAACGTGATCTTCGGCGAGGTGGGGCTCGCCCTGGGCGCGGACAAGCTGTCCGCGCAGGCACGCGCGTTCGGGTTCTGCCCGACGGATCCTCCCGCGCAGACCGATTGCATCGAGCCGACGATCCCATCGCTGATCCCGTTCCAGACCGGTCGGTTCCCGGTCCCCGCGTACTTCGCGCAGAACGATCCGCTGGTGGCGATCTCGGCGATCGGCCAGGACAACGACCTCGCCAACCCGCTCCAGATGGCGCTGGTCGCGTCCGCGATCGCGAACCGCGGCATGATGATGGAGCCGCGCTACGTGACGCAGGTCCGCGACCCGCAGGGACGCGTGATCCGGGAGTTCGCGCCCCGTCCGTACGGGCGTTCCGTCTCGCCACAGACGGCGGCCGCGGTCCGGGAGCTCATGGTGAATGTCGTGGCCAGCGGTACCGGAACCGCAGCGCAGATCCCCGGGGTGACGGTGGCCGGCAAGACGGGTACGGCGCAGCACGGCGCCCCCGGCACCCCACCGCACGCCTGGTTCGTATGCTTCGCCCCGGCGGGTGCCGGAGAGATCCCGACGATCGCCGTCGCCGTTATCGTCTTGGACGGTGGCAGCCTTGGGAACGAAGCCACGGGTGGGCAGGTAGCCGCACCGATCGCCAAACAGGTGATCCAGGCGTTCCTGGCGGAGTCGTGAAGGAGACAGGTTGAGCGAATCGGTGCTCGGAGGTCGGTACCGCGTCGAGGCGCGGATCGGGTCCGGTGGGATGGCCGAGGTCTTCCGCGGCGTGGATACCGTCTTGGACCGCACCGTCGCCATCAAGATCTTGCTCCCGCAGTTCGCCCGGGACGCGAGCTTCGTGGAGCGGTTCCGGCGCGAGGCGCAGGCGGCGGCGCGACTGAATCACCCGAACATCGTCGGGATCTACGACTCGGGCGCGGACGGCGAGACGCAGTACATCGTCATGGAGTTCATCGAAGGGCGAACGCTCGCCGACTTCATGAGCGCCGGCGGCAAGTTCACCCCGATGAACGGGGTGGAGGTAGCCGAGAAGGTGTGCGAGGCGCTCGCCTATGCCCACATCGGCGGCGTGATCCATCGGGACATCAAGCCCGCGAACATCATGGTGACGCGCAAGGGCGTCGTGAAGGTCATGGACTTCGGCATCGCACGGATCGTCGCGGGACCCGAGACCGCGCCGCAGACGTCCGCGGTCCTCGGGACCGCCGCCTACATCTCACCGGAGCAAGCTCAGGGGCAATCGGTCGACGGGCGGAGCGACATCTATTCGCTCGGCGCGGTCGTGTACGAGATGCTGGCGGGACGACCGCCGTTCGTCGGCGACTCCCCCGTCGCGGTCGCGTACAAGCAGGTCAACGAGTCCCCGGTGCCGCCCTCCCAGGTGAATGCGGATGTGCCGCCGCGACTGGACGCGGTCGTCATGCGCGCCCTGGCGAAGAATCCGGCGAACCGCTACCAAACGGCCGACGACTTCCGCGCGGACCTCGAGCGCGCACGCCAAGGACAGCAGGTGGAGGCGACGCCGCTGATGCCGATGGGGGCGGAGGCGACGCAGGTGATCAACCGTCCGCAACAGACGTCGGTGCTTCCGCCGCAGGACCCGCCGCCAGGGAGCGGGCGCAAGGTGTGGCTGGGCGTGTTGATCGGGATCTTGGCGGTGGCGGTCCTGGCCGGCGGTGGCTACGTGCTGGCCACCAGCCTGCTCGGCGACAACAAGGACACGGTCGCGTCGATCCCCGTCCCCCGGCTCATCGGATTCACTCAGGATCGCGCCGTGAGCGAGCTCGAAGCCGCCCACCTCAAGCTCGGCACGGTCAAGACCCGGGTCTCCGACGTCGCCAAACCCGGTGATGTGGTCGATCAGGATCCGGTGCCGCAGACGCTCGTCGACGAAGGATCGACGGTCGACATCTGGATCGCGAAGGCACCGCCGATGGCGGCGGTCCCCCGCTTCACGGGACTGACGCTCGCCGACGCGCAGACGGCCGCCATCGCCGCGGGCGTGAACCTGGTGGTCACCGAGGCCGTCGACCCAACGGTCCCCGTCGGGCAGATCATCAGCCAGGATCCGGCCGCCGGCACGCAGGTGGTCAAGGGGAGCGACGTGAAGGTCGTCATCTCGACGGCGCCCGCGAAGGTCACGCTGCCGGATGTCACCTGCCTCTCGTACGGATCGGCGAAGTCGCAGCTGACCGCCCTCGGCCTGAACGTGGTCGCGGGTGCCCCGGCGCCGTTGCTCCCGCAGTGTCCGAACCCCAGCCGGATCGCGGCGATGAGTCCAGCGGCGGGGACGTCCGTCGACGTCGGCACCACGGTGACGCTCTCCACCGGAGCGGCCTCGTCGCCGACGACCTCTCCGACCGAGAGCCCGACGCCGTGACGCCGTCGTTCGTCGTCGAACCGTTCACAGCCGAGGAACGCGAACGCCTCGCTCCCCACTTCTCGAACCTCGACGGCCCGGTGTTCGCGCTGACCAACCTGCCGGAGGTCGTCAAGGGGGCGCTGTTCGCGCGGTACTCGCGATCCACGAAGTCCCTGCGTCGCCTGTTCCTGGACGAGTTCGCCGAGGACGTCGGCGAGACGGGCGAGGTGACTCGCGCCGGCGAGGCGCGAGCCGAGAAGCTGTACGACCGTGTGTTCGTGGAATACGGCGACGACTCGGTCGCCCAGCTCGGGGGCGTCCATCTGGCGTGCGAGCAGGCATCGCAGCTGCTCTGCAAGGCGCTGGAGTGGGGACGGTTCGCCGCCTACCTGGAGCAGTCGACGCGATACATGCGCTACGACGATCGCCCGGGAGGATCATGGCGCGCCACGATCCCGCCCGAGATCTCCGGGACCCCGCTCGAACCGCGGTTCCGCGCGTACCTCGACACGGTCTTCGAGGTCGTACGGCCGGATGTACGACCCGATGAGCGCGTGGTTCGAGGCGCGGTTCCCGAAGGACCCCGCGGACAGCGACGCCGTCTATCGCTCGACGATCAAGGCGAAGACGTGCGACACGCTCCGGCTGCTGTTGCCCGCGGCGACGCGGTCGAACGTCGGGATCTACGCCACCGGCCAGTCGTACGAACAGCTGCTGATGCGACTGGCCGCGCATCCATCCGCCGAGATGCGCGCTTACGGCGACCTGATGCTCACGGAGCTCCGCACGGTGATCCCGGCGTTCCTGAAGCGCGTGGACGTGGAGGATCGGGGCACGGCGTGGAGCCGGTATTGGCGTGAGACGCGCGAGCAGATCCAGGACGTCACGGCGAAGACGGTCACCGGCATCGACCCGGACGCTCGCCCACTGGTCACGCTGACCGATCACGACCCGGACGGCGAGCTGAAGGTCGTGGCCGCGGCCCTCTACGCGACGAGCGATCTCCCCGACGACCAGCTCCTCTCGATCGCACGAGAGCTGCCCGTCGACCAACGGGCCGCGATCCTCGTGGCCACCGTCGGCGATCGCGCGAACCGCCGCCACAAGCCGGGCCGGGCGTGGGAGCGCACCGACTACCGCTTCGATGTGTGTTGCGACTTCGGCGCGTTCCGCGATCTTCAACGACATCGGCCGCTCACGATCGAATGGCAACGCCTGACCACCGCCCGGGGGTACGAGACGCCGTCGGAGGTCGACGACGCCGGCCTGCGCGCGGACTGGGACCAGACGATGTCGGCGAGCGGCGAGATGGAACGCGCGTTGCTCGACGCAGGGCTGGAGGACACGGCCCAATACGCCGTGGCGATGGCGTATCGGATCCGGTTCGTGATGCAGATGAACGCGCGCGAGGCGATGCACCTCACCGAACTGCGTTCGCAACCGCAGGGACATCCGACGTACCGACGCGTCGCGCAGGAGATGCATCGGCTCATCGCCGACGTGCATCCCGCCATCGCGGGGGCGTTCACGTACCTCAACCGCGACGCCGTCGACCTCGAGCGGCTCGAGGCGGAACGGCGAACCGAAGCCAAGCGCAGCGCGCTCGGCTCCTAGCCGGCCGGGCTCACCAACCCTGGACGCACAAGGCCGTCGTGTTGACGTTCGTCCACGTCGGGTCGCCGCCCTTGGTGTTGAGGGGGCTGCCGGGGACCTGGGCGATGCACCAGTACGAGCCGCTCGCCGCCTTGTCGATCAGGAGGATCGAGCTCCCAACGGCCACCTCGATCGAGACCTGCTTGAGGGCGGGTGCGGCTCCGCCGGCGACCCAGTTGACGGATGGCTCGGCCAGGGCGGCCGCCGTCGTGTCGAACCCGGTGTACGTCTGGTTCGCCGCGAAGAAGGTGGCCGCGGCGACGTAGGCGGAACGGAGCTCTGATTGTGCGGCGCGGTTCTGCGCGCGGGTCCGGGCGCCGAGGTAGGTGGGCAATGCGATGGCGATCAAGATGCCGATGATGAGGACGACCACCATGAGCTCGACGAGCGTGAAACCCGCTTCTGCATCCCCGCGCCGCTGCGCGGGGCGTGCGACCATCTGAGGCACCACTCCTTCCGGCTCGATGCCGACGTCTAGCGTGTGCGTTGCCTCAGTTGTCGGCCACCCGATGGGTCATCTGAAGCTGCTGGACGCGATACCGCAGGTCACGGCCCTATAGGGCCTCGTGTACCCTGTCGGAGCCCATGGACCGCCAGACCACGTTCCTGCTCGCCCTCGGCATGCTGATCGCCGCCGCTTCCGCCGTGGGCGTCTGCGGCTGGATCCTGTTCGTCCGCGATCGAGCTTCCGCCAAGGTCGGCCTCGTCACCGCCCCGGCTCCGACCGAGGGCGCGCATCAACACGAGGGCGCCGAGGGGTCCTGAGTGCTCGGGCTCCTCGACCTCCGCGAGCGGGGGGAGCGGCTCGAGCCTTCGCGCTTCGAACCTGACCCCACCGTCACCGAGACCGTCGGCGACATCCTCCGTCGCGTCCGCGATCAGGGTGACCAGGTATTGATCGAGCTCGCGCGACGGTTCGATGGCGCCGACCTCGCTTCGACCGGGTTGCTCGTATCCGACGTCGAGTTCGAACGCGGCGTGGCCGAGACCCCTCCCGAGCTCCGCGACGCGCTCGACGGGCTCGTCTCACGCCTCCGGGACCTGCATGCGCGCCAGCTCCCCGTCGAATGGTGGGACGAACGTGACGGCGTTCGGTTCGGCGAGATCGTCCGGCCGCTCTCCGCGGTCGGGTGCTACGTGCCGGGTGGACGCGCGCTCTATCCGTCGTCGGTGTGCATGACGGTCGTCCCCGCCGTCGTCGCCGGCGTGGAGCGGATCGTGGTGTGCTCGCCTCCGCAGGCCGACGGATCGCTCCCACCGGCGATCCTCTACGCGGCCCGGCGTGCCGGCGCGACGCTCGTCGTCAAGAGCGGTGGCGCCCAGGCGATCGGAGCGCTCGCGTTCGGCACCGCGTCCGTCCCGCGGGTGGATCGGATCGTCGGTCCGGGGAACGTGTACGTGACGGAGGCCAAGCGCCAGGTGGCCGGCGTCGTCGGGATCGACGGGCTCGCCGGACCGAGCGAGCTGGCGATCGTGGGCGACGGCTCCGCCGACCCGATGCTCACGGCGCTCGATCTGATAGCGCAAGCGGAGCACGACCCCGACGCACGGACGTTCTTGGTCACGGCCGACGCCGAGTTCATCGCTCGGGTGCAGGTCGCCTTGAACGACGCCATCGTCCACGCGGGGAGACGGGAGATCGTCGACCCGGCGCTCGGGCATGCCCGCGCGGTGCTCGTCCGCGACCTGGATCAGGCCGCGCAGGTCGTGGACGATCTCGCGCCCGAGCACCTGCAGTTGGTGATCGACGATCCCGACGCGTTCCTCACACGGGTCCGGAACGCGGGAGCGGTGTTCCTGGGTCCGTTCAGCGCGGTTCCGTTCGGAGACTACGGCGTCGCCTCGAACCACGTGCTCCCGACGGCGGGAACCGCGCGGTTCGGGTCGGGCTTGCGCGCCGCCGATCTCGTGACGGTCCGCTCCGTCGTGGAGATGACCCCGGCGGCCGTCGACCGGTTGGCGCCAGAGACGTCGACGATCGCTCGGAGCGAGGGCTTGGTCGGCCACGCCGCCGCGATGGACGCACGGACCGGTCGCGCATGACGTACCCCCGTCCCGGGCTCCGCGACGTCGCCCCATACGTGTCGCCGCAGCACGACGTGCCGGTGCGCCTCAATACGAACGAGTGCCCTCGCCCGTTGCCGCAGGGGTTCGCTGACGATCTGGCCCGTGCGGTGGCCGAGGTTCCGCTCAACCGGTACCCGGACGGACAGATGACGGAGCTCCGTGAGGCGATCGCCGCGCATCTGGGTCACCCGATCGCCGGCACGTGGGCGGCCAACGGATCGAACGAGATCCTGACCCAGCTGCTCCAGGCCTACGGTGGGCCGGGACGGCGGGCCGTGGTCTTCGAACCGACGTACCAGCTGCACGCGCGCCTCGCGTGGCTCACGCATACGGACCTGATCACGCTCCGCTTGCCGGACGACTTCGTGATGACGGCAGCGTCGGTGGACGAGGCGAAAGCCGCCGACCCACACGTGATCTTCGTCTGCTCGCCGAACAACCCCACCGGCAACGCGCAGCCCGTCGACGTGGTGACCGCGCTCGCGGCTGAGACCGATGCCCTGGTCGTGGTGGATGAGGCCTACATCGAGTTCGGCGGCGAGAGCTGCCTTCCCCTCGTCGCCGCGCATCCGAACGTCGTCGTCACGCGCACCATGTCGAAGGCGTTCGCGCTGGCGGGGGCGCGGATCGGGTACGCGCTCGCCGACCCGCAGGTCGTGGAGGACCTTCAGCGCGTGCGCCTCCCATACCACGTGTCGTCTCTCACGCAAGCTGCGGGGCTCGCGGCGATCCATCATGCGTCCGACGCCATGGCGATCCTCCGGTCGATCCGCGTCGAGCGCGAGCGGATCTTCACGACCCTGCGCGACCTTCCCGACGTGACGGCGTTCCCGTCGGACGCGAACTTCGTCCTGTTCGTGCCGCCGCTGCCGGCGGCCGACGTGTGGAAGGGTTCGCTCGATCGCGGCGTCTTGATCCGTGACCTCTCGACCGTGGTGCCGAACGCGCTTCGCGTCACCGCGGGCACCACCCGTGAGGTCGACCAGTTCCTGTCCGCTCTCCAGGAGGTGCTCGCCGCGTGACCGACCCGACCAGGACCGCCACGATCGACCGGACGACCAAGGAGACCGCCGTGCGGGTGGAGCTTGGCCTCGACGGCTCCGGTACCGCGACAGCGGACACGGGGCTTCCGTTCTTCGACCACATGCTCCAGCAGTTGGGCACGCACGCCGGCTGGGACCTGATCGTCTCCGCGAAGGGCGATCTGGACGTGGACGGACACCACACCGTCGAGGATGTGGGGATCGCCGTCGGCCAGGCCCTCGCGGACGCGCTCGGCGACAAACGGGGCATCCGGCGGTTCGCGTCGATCACGGTTCCACTGGACGAGGCGGCGGTGGAGGTCGCGCTCGACCTGTCCGGACGCTCCTTCGTCGTGCACGACGTCGAGATCCCCGCGGAGATGATCGGCACGTTCGACACCGGACTCGTCGAGGACTTCGTCCGGGCGCTCGCGACGACGGCGCAGATGACGGTGCACATCCGGTTGAAGTCCGGTCGCTCGCCGCACCACGTGGTGGAGGCGGAGTTCAAGGCGATGGCCAAGGCCCTCGGCGACGCGTGCAGCCCGACCGGCCGCACCGCGACGCCGAGCACGAAGGGAACCCTTTGACCGCCCGCACCGCGACGATCGCGGTACTCGACTACGGCATGGGGAACCTGCACTCGGTCGCCCGTGCGATCGAGACCGTCGGCGGCCGTGCGGAGGTGACGGCCGACCCGGCTCAGGTCGGTGCATCCGACGCCCTCGTGATCCCGGGCGTTGGAGCGTTCGGTGCCTGTATGCGGGCGTTGGAAGAGCGTGCGTTGGATCGGGTGATCGTCGACTTCGTCGGGACCGGCCGGCCCGTCTTCGGGGTCTGTCTCGGCATGCAGGTGCTCTGCGCGAAGAGCGAGGAGGATCCAGGGCCGGGACTGGGGATCATGCCCGGCGGCGCCCGCAAGCTCCCCCCCACGGTCAAGGTCCCGCACATGGGATGGAATACGGTCTCGTGGACCGCGACCCACCCGTACGTCGCGCAGATCCCGGACGGAGCATGTTTCTACTTCGTCCACTCCTACGCCCCCGACGTGATGGACGGAACCACGATCGGCGTGACCGAGCACGGCCGGCCATTCTCCTCGGTGCTGGCCAGAGGCAACGTGTTCGCTACCCAGTTCCACCCGGAGAAGTCGTCCGATGCCGGGCTGCAGATCTACGCGTCGTTCGTCGAGGCGGTGGCGGCATGATCGTGATCCCGGCGATCGATCTCCGCGGTGGACGCGCCGTCCGGCTCGTGCAGGGGAACCCTCGAGAAGAGACGTCGTACGCGGACGATCCCGTCGCCGTGGCGGAGCGTTTCCAGGAGGAAGGGGCGCGTCGACTCCACGTGGTGGATCTCGATGCCGCCCTCGGCGAGGGATCGAACGCCGAAGCGGTGAACGCGATCTGTCACGCGGTGGCGATCCCCGTCCAGGTCGGAGGCGGGATCCGGAGTCTGGAAGCGATCGCGGGGATCCTGGGAACCGGTGCCGCCCGCGCGATCTTGGGCACCGCTGCCGCCGCGGATCCCGCGTTCGTGACCCGCGCCGTCGAGGAGTTCGCCGAACACGTCGTGGTGGGCGTGGACGTGCGCGGAGGCCACCTGATGGTGCGCGGCTGGACCGAGGAAGGGCCCAAGCTCGAAGACGCCCTGACGTCGCTCGATGAGGCAGGCGCACCGCGATACCTGGTGACCTCGATCGCCCGCGACGGCACGCTCGAAGGGCCGGACGTCGCCCTGTATGGACGGGTGCTGAAGCTCACCGACCGTCCGGTGATCGCGTCGGGAGGCGTTCGCGACGCCGATGACATCTGGGCGCTGCGCGACCTGGGCTGCGAGGCCGCTGTGACGGGCAAGGCGCTCTACGAACGCACCCTCAAGCTCTCGCAGGTGATCCGAGGCTAGCCATGCTCGCGAAACGCGTGATCCCCTGCTTGGACGTCGACGCCGGCCGGGTCGTGAAAGGCACGCGGTTCGTCGAGATCCGCGACGCCGGTGACCCGGTGGAGCTCGCGGCTCGCTACGATCGCGACGGCGCGGACGAGCTGGTCTTCCTGGACATCACCGCGACGCTCGAAGGGCGACAGGCGACGCTCGACGTCATCTCGCGGACGGCCGAGCAGGTCTTCATCCCGCTCACGGTGGGCGGCGGCGTGCAGGACGAGGACGGCGTGACGACGCTCCTGCGCGCAGGCGCCGACAAGGTCTCGCTGAACAGCGCGGCCGTGCGCGATCCGTCCCTGCTCGCGCGGTGCGCGGAGCGGTTCGGCACCCAGTGCATGGTGGTCGCGATCGACGCCCGCCGACGCGGTGACGGTTGGGAGGTCGTGATCGACGCCGGCCGCACAGCGGTTGAGCGTGATGCCGTCGGATGGGCGCGCGAGGCCTCCGAGGTCCACGGCGCCGGCGAGATCCTCGTGACCTCGATGGACCGCGACGGCACCGGCCAGGGGTATGACCTCGAGCTCTTGCAAGCGATCACCTCCGCGGTCGAGGTCCCCGTGGTGGCGAGCGGGGGCGCCGGAACGCTCGAACACTTCGCCGAAGGATTGGAGGCGGGCGGCGCCGACGCCGTGCTCGCAGCGTCGCGGTTGCACGACGGCGAGCTCACGATCGGCGAGATCAAGGAGTACCTCGCGGGCCGATCGATCAGGGTGCGGCGCTAGATGGATGCCGTCGACCTCGACACGCTCGCGTTCGACGACCGGGGATTGATCCCGGCGATCGTGCAGGACGCCGAGAACGGCGACGTGCTGATGATGGCGTGGATGAACCACGCGTCGGTGGCGCTCACGCTCGCGGAGGGCCGCACCGTGTTCTGGAGCAGGTCGCGCCAGGAGCTCTGGCGCAAGGGCGAGACGAGCGGCCACATCCAGCACGTCGAAGAGCTCCGGGTGGATTGCGATGCCGACGCCTTACTGATCCGCGTGCACCAGGAAGGCGCCGCCTGTCACACGGGCGAGCGCTCGTGCTTCTTCCGTACGCTGGAGACCTGATGCTGCGGCTCGTGATCCCGAAGGGCTCCCTCGAGGAGCAGACGCTCCGGTTGTTCGAAGCGGCCGACCTGACGGTGCGCCGAGGATCCGTCCGCGACTACCACGGACGCATCGACGACGAACGGATCGACCGGGTCTCGCTCCTGCGTCCGCAGGAGATCCCGACGTACGTGCAGGACGGGCTGTTCGACATCGGGATCACCGGACAGGACTGGATCGCGGAGACGGACGCCGACGTCGAGGTCCTGACGTCGCTCTCCTACGCGAAGAGCGGGACCGGCCACGGCACGAAGGTGGTGCTGGCCGTACCCAACGAACACCCGGCGAACAGCGCGCGCGAGATCCCGGCCCAGACCCGCATCTCCACGGAGTTCCTGCACATCACCGAGCGGTACTTCGCCGAGCTCGGCATCCCGGTGAAGGTCGTCTGGTCGTTCGGCGCCACCGAGGCGAAGGTCCCGGAGATCGTCGACGCGATCGTCGACATCACCGAGACGGGCAGCACGCTCCGCGCGCACGGCATGAAGATCATCGAGACCCTCCTGGAGTCAGAGCCGGTGCTGGTCGCGAACCGCGAAGCCGCGGCGGATCCATCGAAGCGCGCCGCCATGGAGGACGTCACGACGTTGCTGTTGGGCGCCCTCCGCGCCGAGGGTCGCGTGTTGATCAAGCTGAACGTGACCGAAGGCGCGCTCCAGAAGGTCCTCGAGGTCGTTCCCTCGATGAAGGCCCCGACCGTGTCCCCGCTGTCCGAGGGTGGCTACGCGGTCGAGACGGTCGTCGAGAAGCGCACCGTGAATACCTTGATCCCGCAGCTGAAGGCCGCCGGTGCGACCGACATCCTCGAGCTCCCGATCACGAAGATCGTTCCCTAGGTCCCGCTCGCCGTCGTCGGCGCGTATTCGGCGGTGAGCCAGATCGCCCCGTCCTCGCCCAGTCCGGGATCCAGCGCGACGCTCCGCAACGGAGCTCCGATCCGGATCGGCGTCGTATGGCCGTTCGTGGTGTCGATCCGGTAGAGCGTCCCGTTCGCATCCGGAACCCAAACCGCGCCGAGGCCGACGGCGATCCCGCCCGGCTGCGGCCCCGTCGGGTAGTTGCCCAGGGGATGGAGATCGTCCTCGGCGAACCGCTGCACCGTGCCGTTGTCGAGATCCAGGAGCCATACGGACCCCTCACCGACCCTAAGGACCGGTATGTCGACGTTGACCTGCACCTTGGCCTGCACCGTCAACGTGTCGGGGTCCAGTCGATAGACCCAACCTGCGAACTGATCGATCGCGTACAGCGCGCCGTCGCCGTACGTCATCGCATCCGCCGAGAACGAGACGTCGACCGAGACGTAGTCGAGCGACGTCGGATCGACCTTGAGGATGTGCCGGTTCCCGCCGACCCAGATCGCGTCGTCGCTGAGCGCTAAGGATGTCTGAGGGATCCCGACGGCGAGCGGCTTCAGGATGCGGCTCGCCACGGCTTTCCCCGTGCTGGGGTCGATCTGGTAGAGGGTGAACGCGCGCAGGAGCCACGCGTGCCATCCGCGATCCTCGGACAGGCCGAACGAGCACCCGTTCGTCGCCGGGATCGGTGTATCGGTCACATCCGCTCCGCTCGAGGGGTCGATCGAGGTGAGGAGCGACTCCTGGGCGAGCCAGAGTTTGTCCGCGCCGACGGAAAGAGGCGGCTCGAACGTGCCGCACGCGGTGTCCACCGAGCGGATCGAGTGCATGGAGCCGGCGCGGTACGTCGACGCGTCGATCTCGAGCAGGACGGGTCGACCGGAGGTCCCAGCGGACGGCGTCGTCTTGCGCGCGGCGCGAGATCAGGATGCCGGCAGCCAGGCCGAAGGCCACGATCCCCACCGCCACAGCGATCCACCGACCGCGGTGCGACCCGACCGCGACCACTGCGTCACGGCGACGACGGGCCTCCTCTGCTTCGAGCGGCTCGCCGAGCGGCTCACCGTCGATCGCCTGAAGCGCGAACAGCCGGACCGGCTCCTCGAGACCCTTCAGTTGTTGCTCGCCGCGATCGACGAACGTGAACGGCCCGCCCGCGACCAGATCGCGGGTCGACGACGACACGAGTACCTCGCCGGCGCCAGCCGCCGACATCACGCGGGCGCCCGTGTGGACCCCGATGCCCGCGAGCTTCCCGCGGACCGTTTCGACCTCCCCGAAATGCACGCCCGCCCTGATCTCGATCCCGATCGAGCGGATCGCGTCTATCAGATCTGCCGCGCACCGGATCGCATCCGCCGGGCTCGCGAACGACGCGAACACCCCGTCGCCTGCGGTGTCTTCGAGATGTCCGCCGGCTCGTTTGAGCCGGTCCCGCACGATCGCGTGATGCCGAGCCAGGATCGGGCGCCATCGGGCGTCGCCGACCTCGGTCGCCACCTCCGTCGAGCCGACGATGTCGGTGAAGAGCAGCGCGACGAGCCGACGATCCCCTCCGTGCCGCTGCATCCGACGGAGTCTGGGCCAGCGCGGCCGCCTGGGCAAGACGCAGGCCGTCGCCACGCGACCTTGCATCCGCGGGCTCGACGGCTAGGCTCGATCCCTACCTCCGAAGGACCTTCCCCATGCGCAGAACCCTGATCGCCACCCTGGTCGTCGCCGCCCTGGGCATCTGGGCGCTCCCGGCCTCCGCCGCCGCGGGAGACCTCGACCCGTTCTTCAGCCGGGACGGGATCCAGACGGCGTTCGCGAACGGGGCGGTCGCGACCGCCGTGGCGGTCGACCACCACGGGCGGATCGTGCTGGCGGGATACACGCTGGGCGACCATCCGGACATCGCGCTCGCCCGATTCACCCCCGCCGGGGCGTTCGATCGCACGTTCGGCGGCGACGGACGGGTGACGACCGATCTCGGTGCCAACGACTACGCGTTCGACGTGGCGATCCAGCAGGACGGCGGCATCGTGGTCACCGGCGAACGGAACGCGCCGGCCGCGGATCGGGTGGTCGTGCAGCGCTACCTGCCCAACGGCTCGCTCGATCCCGGGTTCGGAGACGGCGGAACCGTCCTGACAGGCTTCGGCCGCCGGTTCCAGAGCGCGAACGCGGTGGCGATCGCACCCGGCGGCCGCATCGTCGTCGCGGGTTCCACGTCGAACGGCACCACGATCCGGTCGGCGCTCGCTCGCTACCTGGTCGACGGGCGGCTCGACGCGACCTTCGGCGGCGACGGCCGGGTCACCACCGACATCAGCAGGAGCGCCGAGCAGTTCACCGACGTGCACGTGCTCCCGGACGGACGCATCCTCGCGACCGGGTGGGCTGAGGGTTCTCTGGTGCCGGCGTTCGCCGCGGCCCGGTACACGACCGAAGGCGCCCTCGACGACACGTTCGACGGTGATGGGGTGGCGAGGGTCGACGTGACCGGCGGCGCCGACCGGGCGTTCGCGTCGGCCATCCAGCCTGACGGGCGCACGTTGATGGTCGGGGCCGCGTCGAGCGAGTGGGGCATGGTCCGCCTGGGACCACGGGGGCACCTGGACATGAGCTTCGGGACGGACGGGCGTCTCGTCACGACGTTCGGCCCCGGCTACGACGAGGCCGACGCGGTGGCGATCCAGCCGAACGGCAGGTTCCTCGTGGCCGGGCGGATCCAAGTGGCCGGCAGGGACGACATCGGCGTTCTGCGGCTGAAGCCGGGAGGACGGCACGATCTCACGTTCGGGACCGGTGGCCGGGTCCTAACGGAGGTCGCATCCGGGGACGACGCGGCCCACGACGTGTTGATCCAGGCGAACGGCAAGATCGTGGTGGCGGGCGAGGCTACGATCGACCGGATCCGCCGGTTCGTGGTGACTCGCTACCTCTCGAAGTAACGGCTCCGATGGTGTAAGAACGACTCCACACGGATGATCGAGCTCTTCCCCAGCCCGCAGCTCCGTCTTCGAGCCGTCCCGCCCATCCTGGCCGGCGTCGTCGCCATCGCCGTGTTCCTGATCCGCGTCCCGAGCGCCAGTCCCTTCCTGAGCTCGCTGGCCGCGCTCGGTCTGGTCGGCGTGCTCGAGGGCACCTACCTGCTGATCCTCTCGCGCCGCCCCACCGTCGTGCTGGACACGGACGGCATCTCGGTCTGGTCTCGGTTGCCGTTCGGACGGGTCCGTCGGGTCCGCTGGGGAGAGCTGCTGGGCGGTCAGGCCGTGCGCGGCCAGACCATCGTGCTCACGACCGCGGACCGGCCGTTCCGGATCTGGCGTGAGCTCGTGGCTGGGGGACCCACCGCCTTCTTCTCCGCCCTCTACGAGATGGAGCTCCGCCGGCAGGGGATCCACGGTTCGAACGAGGATCGACCCGCTGACCGGATGGCTGATTGACACGACCGGGTGGGCTCTGGAAGGATGAAGGCGATGACTGAACAGCCGTTCAAGGTCAACGGGAGCCAACGGGCGTCGTTCAACGACGTATCCGGTCCCTAGGGCGCGGCCCGGGGCTCTCAGGAGCCAGGACGCGCCCTCCGACCCTTCGCCCTCAGGCGGGGGGTCGTTCTTATCCCCCGTCCGGATCACCACCAGAGGAGCGGAGATGCAGAAGACGACCGATATGACGACGAAGGCGAGGATCCGCCGCGAGGCGCAGGAGCTGGAGCGGCGGTGGGCCGACGATCGGCGCTGGAGCGGGATCGAGCGTTCGTACAGCGCGGAGGATGTCATCCGACTGCGCGGCTCCCTCCGGATCGAGCACACGGTCGGGCGGGTCGGCGCCGAGCGCCTGTGGCAGATGCTCGGCTCCCGCGACTTCGTGGGCGCTCTCGGCGCCCTCACCGGCGGGCAGGCCGTGGAGATGTCGAAAGCGGGCCTGGACGCGATCTACCTCTCCGGCTGGCAGGTCGCGGCCGACGCCAACCTCTCCGGGCAGACCTACCCGGACCAATCCCTCTACCCCGCGAACTCCGTCCCGGCCGTCGTCCGCCGGTTGAACAACGCGCTGCTCCGCGCCGATCAGATCGACTGGGCGGAGGGGCACGACCCGCGGTTGCTGCCGCCGATCGTCGCGGACGCCGAGGCCGGGTTCGGCGGGCCGCTGAACGCCTACGAGCTGATGCGCGCGATGATCGAGGCCGGCGCCGCGGCGGTCCACTTCGAGGATCAGTTGGCGTCGGAGAAGAAGTGCGGTCATCTCGGCGGCAAGGTCCTGGTCCCGAGCGAGCAGTTCGTCCGGACGCTGACGGCGGCCCGGCTGGCGGCCGACGTGCTCGACGTGCCGACGCTGCTCATGGCACGCACGGATGCCCTGGCGGCGACACTGCTCACGACCGACATCGACAAGCATGACGTGCGGTTCACGACCGGCGAACGGACCGCGGAGGGCTACTTCCGCGTTCGCGCCGGGATGGACGCGGCCATCGCACGCGGCCTGGCGTACGCACCGTACGCAGACATGTTGTGGTGCGAGACGTCGACCCCGGACCTCGACGAGGCGCGCGCGTTCGCGGAGGCCATCCACTCGAGTCACCCCGGGAAGCTGCTCGCGTACAACTGCTCGCCGTCGTTCAACTGGAAGCAGAACCTGGACGACGACACGATCGCGCGGTTCCAGCGCGAGCTGGCAGCGATGGGCTACCGGTTCCAGTTCATCACGCTCGCGGGGTTCCACTCGTTGAATGCGGGGATGTTCGAGCTCGCTCGTGGGTACGCCGAAGAGGGTATGAGCGCGTACGTCCGGCTCCAGGAGCATGAGTTCGAGCTGGAGGATGCCGGGTACACGGCCACCAGGCACCAAGCCGAGGTGGGCACCGGCTACTTCGACAAGGTGTCCCAGGTCATCTCGGGCGGCGCCGCCTCGACGCTCGCACTGCGAGGGTCGACCGAGGAGGCACAGTTCTCCGAAGCCACCGGCTGAGCCCCGCGTCACCGTTCCGCTAGGCTCGCGCCGACATGGACCCGCTGCGGGGAGGCTTGCTCTGGGCGTCGGGCAACGCGACGCTCCGCGAGCATCTCCCGCGCTTCCGTGCCGTGCGCAAGACCGTCGATCGCTTCATGCCGGGCGAGACGGCTGAAGACGCCCTCGGAGCCGCCAAGCGCTTGGCCGCCGACGGCCTGCCGACGACGTGCACGTTGCTCGGAGAGAACGTGACCGACCCGGCGCAGGCGACGGCGGCCGCAGGCGAGTACCTGCGTCTGCTCGATCGGATCGACGAGCTCGAGCTGGACACCGAGATCTCCGTGAAGGTCACGCAGCTGGGGTTCGACCTGGATCCGGAGATCACGACGCTGCATCTGGAACGGCTGGCCGACCGCTCCGAGGCGATGGGTCGCAGCCTGTGGATCGACATGGAGTCCACCGCGTACGTCACGGGCACGATCGAGCTGTATCGAACGCTGCTGGCGAAGCATCCGACGAGCGGGCTGTGCATCCAGGCGTACCTCCGTCGAACGTGGGACGACATCGGTTCCCTCGCCGGGTCGGGGCCGTCGATCCGGCTGGTGAAGGGCGCGTATCGCGAGCCGAAGGAGCACGCGTTCCAGGACAAGACGTTGATCGACGAGAGCTATCTCCGGCTGGCCTCGCACCTGGTGACGTCGGCGCGCCGGCTGGTCCTCGCGACGCATGACACCGACCTGATCGCCCGCATCACGGCCGCGGTCGACGGCGGCCGGGAGGCGTTCGAGGTCGCGATGCTCTACGGGATCCGCGCGGACGAACAACGCAGGCTGGCGGCCGAGGGCTATGCGGTGCGCACGCTGATCTCGTACGGACCGTATTGGTACCCGTGGTTCATGCGACGGATCGCGGAGAAGCCCGTCACCAACACGATGCTCGCTCTCCGGAACCTGGCCTGATGGACCGGCTGCACGGGGCGATCGCGGCCGCCGTCACCCCGCTCCGGGAGGGCGGCCGACACCTCGACGAGGACGCGTTCTCCCGCCTCGTCGCCCACCTCGCCGGCGGCGGCGTCGACGGCCTGCTCGCATGCGGCACCACGGGCGAGGGTGTCCTGCTCTCGGTCGACGAACGGAAGCGCGTGACCGAACGGTTCCTCGACGCACGTCCGGACGGGTTCCAGGTCGCCGTGCACGCGGGCGCGCAGACCACCGCGGACTCGGCTGCGATCGCGACCCATGCGCGAGACGCCGGTGCCGATGCCGTCGCGTTGATCGCCCCGCCGTACTTCCCGCTCGATGCGGAAGAGCTCACGCGACACTTCGTGACGGTCGCCGACGCCTGCGCCCCTGTGGCGTTCTACGCGTACGAGTTCGTCGGACGGAGCGGCTACGCGATCCCGCTCGAGGTGATCGATCGGATCCGGGAACGCGCGCCGAACCTCTGTGGGATGAAGGTCTCCGACACGCCGTTCTCGGCGGTCGAGCCGTACCTGGGGATCGGGGATCTCGACGTCTTCATCGGGAACGAGCCGCTCGTGCTCGCGGGTCTGGAGCGCGGTGCGATCGGCGCCGTGAGCGGCCTGGCCACGGCGTTCCCGGAGATCGTCTCGGCGTTGGTACATCACCGCAGCGACGACGCCGACCGACAGGTCAAGGAGCTCCGGGACGGGCTGCAGAGCATCCCGTTCCACGCCGCGTTGAAGGAGCTGCTCGTCTCGCGCGACGTACTCGTCTCCGCCGATGTTCGGGCACCGTTGCGAGGGCTGGACGAAGACGAGCGTGCCCGAGTGATGGCACTGGCCGACGCGGTCTCCGGTTAGACCCCGCAGCGATCGTCGGCGCGCGGCTCTGCGGCGGCGTCGGTACCGGGTGCGGCGAACGGCACGCGGAACGTGAACGCGTCCGGGCCGGGACCGTTCGCTTCGAGCATCGCGAGACGCTCCTTCGCCTCCGCCACGGTCGGGATGTGACCGGCGGGGATCCACCAGAGCACCGCGAAGACCTCGGTCAGCTGTTCGAACCACTCGCGGCGGCGGCGCATCACCTCGGCATGCCGGGTCCGGTAGACGAAGTCGCCGAGCGCCTCGATCGAGGTCCAGACCGACATGTTCACGAGCAGCCGGTCGTCGGCGAACGCCTGGATCGACGTGGCATCGCCGTCCTCGGTCTGCAAGCGCCAGACGAAGCCCGTGGCAGCGTCCGCGAGGGCGTTGACGGGCTCGAGCGCGGCGACGAAGTCGGCGAGGCGCGGAGAGGAGAGCGGCTCGCGCAGCATAGCGATGTTCACCTGCGCCACGTGGAACGGCTGCTGCTGCACAGCCACCACGATAACCGTCGTCCTTGACGGTCCGCACGGCCCCTCGTAGGGTTTGCACCTGCAATTCCTACTCGGGAGATGGGGATCGTGATCCGCACGCGAACCGCAGGGCTCGTCGCCGCGATGATGCCCAGCCGTCTGTGCTGTCGCGTGTCGCCGCAGGGCGTCCCGGCAGCCGGCGCCCACCCCATGCGGCCGTAGCACCAGCGCTCGCACGCACCCCGCGGCCGGCCGCCCTGGGCGGCTTTCTCGTTTCCAGAGGTCTTCGATGAGCGATCCCATCACACCACGCGCGACCCCGCGACCTCGCGGCGAGGGGCAATGGGGGTTGGGCTACCACGAGCCGCTCAACGCCGCCGAACAGATCAAGAAGGACGACGACGGGTTGAACGTCCGAGAGCGGATCGACCGGATCTTCGCGCCCGGAGGCTTCCGTTCGATCGGCAAGCAGGACCTGCGCTCTCGCCTGCGGTGGTACGGCCTCTACACGCAGCGCAAGCAAGGCGTCCCCGGCGAACGGACCGGCTCAGCCGAGCCTGAGGAGCTGGAGGACGAGTTCTTCATGCTGCGGATCCGGATCGACGGCGGACGGATGACATCGGATCAGCTCCGAGTGATCGCTTGGGCGAGCGAGCGGCACGGTCGTGACATCGCCGACGTCACGGACCGGCAGAACGTGCAGCTGCACTGGATCCGGATCGAGGACGTCCCGGCGATCTTCGAACGCCTGGACGCGGTGGGACTCACGACGTTGGAGGCGTGCGGCGATACCCCGCGGGTGTTCCTCGGCTGTCCGCTGGCCGGGGTCACCGAGGACGAGGTGCTCGACGCCACCCCGCAGATCCGCGCGGTCGCCGAACGGCTATCTGGGCGATCCCGCGTTCTCGAACCTGCCACGCAAGTACAAGACGTCGATCAGCGGCTGCCGCGTGCACTGCACGAACCCCGAGATCAACGACGTGTCGTTCGTCGGGGTCGAGCATCCGACGCTCGGCGCAGGGTTCGATCTACAGGTCGGGGGCGGGTTGTCGACGAACCCGATGTTCGCACAGCGGCTCGGCGCGTTCGTGGAGCCCGATCGCGTCGCGGACGTCTGGGCGGGCGTCACGAGCCTGTTCCGCGAGTACGGCTATCGGCGATCTCGGAACCATGCCCGGCTGAAGTTCCTGGTGAAGGACTGGGGTGCGGAGCGCGTCCGCGACGTCCTGGAAGGGGAGTTCTTGGACGGACCGCTCCCCGACGGCCCGCCGCCGATCCCGCGCCCTCTCGCCGATCGCGACCACGTGGGTGTGCACCAGCAGCGCGATAGTCGGGTCTTCGTCGGGTTCGCGCCGCGCGCAGGTCGCATCGCGGGACATCAGCTCCGCCTGGTCGCGGACCTGGCCGAGGCGTACGGCTCGGGTGAGACCGCGGCGACCGCGCAGCAGAAGTTGGTGATCCGCGACGTGGATCCCGCACGCGCCGAAGAGCTGGTGTCTCGGTTGGACGAGTTGGACCTGCTCAGTCGGCCGAACCCGTTCCGCAAGGGGACGATGGCCTGCACCGGGATCGAGTTCTGCAAGCTCGCGATCGGCGAGACGAAGGGGCGGGCGGCATGGCTCACGGAAGAGCTCGCGGCTCGTTTGCCCGGGTTCGACGAGGAGATCCGGATCCACGTGAACGGTTGTCCGAACTCGTGCACCCGGTTCCAGGTGGCCGACATCGGCCTGATGTCGGCGCTGCAACCGCGGACGGACGGGACGCGTTCGGACGCGTTCCTGGTGCACCTGGGCGGCGGGATGGGCGACGGCGCCGGGTTCGGCCGGAAGGTGAAGGGTGTTCGTGTGTTCGCCGAGGACACGGCCGACTACCTGGAGACGCTGCTGCACCGGTACGAGCGCCAGCGCGGCACCCACCCGACCTTCTCGTCGTTCGTGAACGCGATGGACGATGCCGAGCTCGCGCGCTTCGCCGCTCCTGAGGTGGGCGCATGAGCACGCCGCGCGCGGTCCCCTTCTACTGCCCGTTCTGCGGCGAACAGGACCTGCGTCCGGACGACCCGACCGGATGGCGATGCCTCTCGTGCGATCGACGCTTCGAGCTGACCGTCAACGGCGTGGGAGGACAACGGTGAGCGAGCGAGAGCCGATCCACGAGCCGGCGCTGCCGTTGCTCGACGAGGAAGCCGAGGCGCTGCACGGTGCCGCCGACCGATTCGAGCACGCGAGCGCACAGGACCTCTTGGAGTGGGCGCTGGACCGGTTCCACCCGCGGATGGCGATCAGTGCCGCCGGCGGCGTGGACGGGATGGCGCTGATCGACATGGCGTGGCGGATCAACCCGGAGGTGCGGGTGTTCACCTTGGACACCGGACGGCTCCCGCCGGAGACCTACACGTTGTTCGAGGAGATCCGTGAGCGGTACGGGATCCCGGTGGAGTTCGAGTACCCGGATCGCCACGCCGTCACCGAGCTCGTGTCCATCGAAGGTCCCAACCTGATGTATCGGAGCGTCGACCTGCGGATCGCCTGCTGCGAGATCCGGAAGGTGGAGCCCTTGAAGCGCAAGCTCGCCACGCTCGACGCGTGGGTGGCGGGTCTGCGTCGCGAACAGTGGAAGACGCGGAAGAACATCGCGAAGGTCGAGATCGACCGTGATCACGGCGGCATCGTGAAGCTGAACCCTATGGCCGATTGGAAGCTCGACGAGGTGTGGGACTACGTCCGCAAGCACGAGGTCCCGTACCACGAGCTGTTCGATCACGGTTACACGTCGATCGGGTGCGCGCCGTGCACGCGTCCCGTCCTTCCGGGTCAGTCGGAGCGGGCGGGACGCTGGTGGTGGGAGGAGGAGACCGACAAGGAATGCGGTCTCCACTGCTCCGTGCAGCTGTTGGGCACACCCTCCGACCGAGAGCGCACCTCTAGTCTGTCTCAGAGTAGCTCACAGGAGGTGCCGTAGCGATGCCGTTCGGCTACCCGGTGTTCCTGGAGCTCGCGGGCCGCCGCGTCGTCGTGATCGGGACGACCGCGGTCCGGGAAGGGAAGGCTCGAAGGGCTGCTCGCGGCCGGCGCGAGCGACGTGCTGGTCATCGCGGAGGCTCCGATCGCGCGGCTCGAGACCCTCGCGCTCGACGATCGCGTGCGCGTGGAGCGTCGCGGGTGGCGCGACGACGACCTCGACGGCGCGTTCCTCTGCGTCGCGTCGTCGGACGATCCCTCCGAGCGGACCCGGATCGCGCGGGTGGCGCGCACGCACGGCGTGCTCGTGAACGTCATGGACGACATCCCGAACTGCGACTGGGCGGCTCCGGCGTTGGTCAGACGCGGAGAGCTGGCCATCGCCATCTCGACCGGCGGCGCCTCTCCCGCGCTCGCGAAGAAGCTCCGGGTGCAGCTGTCGGAACGGTTCGGCGAGGGATGGGCCGACGTCCTCGCGGTGCTCCGCGCTGTGCGCGAGGAGACCCTGCCGTTCCTGCCCGACCTCGGGGAGCGCGCCGCCAGATGGAACCGGGCGCTCGACGTGGACGAGGCGGCCGAGCTCATCCGGAACGGCCGTGGGGACGAGCTCCACCGTCGTCTCACGCAGCGGTTGCTCGAGGAACCGCAGGACGAGACCGGCGTCGTCTACCTGGTCGGGGCCGGCCCGGGTGACCCGAAGCTGATCACGGTTCGCGGACGAGAGGTGCTCGGTCTGGCCGACGTGGTCGTCTACGACCGCCTCGCATCGCCGGCGCTGCTCGAGTTGGCCCCGTCGGCCGCCGAGCGGATCTACGCCGGCAAGGAACCCGGCCGACCGGCGATGCGACAGCCCCAGATCGACGCGCTGCTCGTGGCCCACGCGTCGGGCGGACGGACCGTCGTGCGGCTGAAAGGCGGCGACCCGTTCGTGTTCGGTCGCGGGGGCGAGGAGATGCTCGCGTGCGTGCGTGCCGGCGTCCCGTTCGAGGTCGTGCCCGGCGTGACGAGCGCGATCGCCGCTCCGGCGCTCGCGGGGATCCCGGTGACGCATCGGGGGATGGCGCAGAGCTTCGCGGTGGTGACCGGAAGCACCGCGCACGGCGACGAGGTGGACCTGGCACGGGTCGCGACGGCCACGGACACGCTCGTCATCCTGATGGCCGCGGGCAAGCTCGCGGAGACCTGCGCCGAGCTGATCGTCGCCGGACGTCCCGCGGATGAACCCGCGGCGATCGTCCAGTGGGCGGCCACCGCCGAGCAGCGCACCGTGACCGGGACGCTCGGCGATCTGCCCGGGCTCGCGGCGGCCGAGTCCATCGGCCCGCCCGCCACGCTGGTGGTGGGACCGGTCGCGGCGCTCGCTCGGGATACCCTGTCCGGATGGATGCGGGGGAACGTGACGACGCCGTCGCGGGGCCTGTCCCGGCCGAGGGATCGCTCCGGCGTCGGATCGTCGTCCGGCTGATCTTCCTCACGCTCACGCTGTTCTCGCTCTACATCTTGTGGCCGTCATTGCTGAAGGTCTTCTCGGCGTGGCCGTCCCTGCTGACGATCAACCCCGTCTGGTTCGTCGTGATGCTCGCGGCCGAGTTCGCGAGCTTCGGGTGCGCGTGGGCGTTGCAGCGGCTCGCGCTGCGGACGGCGAAGTGGTTCGCGATCGCCACCGCGCAGATCTCCGGGAACGCGTTCAGCCGCATCGTGCCGGGCGGGGCGGCGGCCGGAGCCGCGATCCAGTACCGGCTGCTCGTCGCGTCGGGTCTGGATCCGACCACGATCGGAACGGGACTCACGGCGGCGTCGTTCATCAGCTCGGGGACGCTGTTCGCGCTCCCGGTCCTCGCGCTGCCGGCGATCATCTTCGGAGCGCCGGCACCTCCCGGCCTGACGCAATCGGCCTGGCTGGGCGCCGGGTTGTTCGTGTTGGCGGTGGCCGTCGGCGCGGTGCTTCTCTCGTCCCATCGGCCGCTCGTCGCAACGGGTCGCGCGATCCAGTGGTTCCAGAACCGGATGCACCGCGACCGGCCGCAACGCAGCGACCTGCCCGACAAGCTCGTGCACGAACGCGACGAGATCCGGGTCACGCTGGGCTCCCGCTGGTGGTTGGCGTTGATCTCCGCCATGGGGAACTGGCTGTTCGACTACCTGGCGCTCTTGGCGGCGCTCACCGCGGTCGGCAGCCGCCCGCGGCCGTCGCTCGTGTTGCTCGCGTACGTCGCCGCCGCGGTCCTCGGGATGATCCCCATCACGCCGGGCGGGCTGGGGTTCGTCGAGGCCGGCCTCACCGCCACGCTCGCGCTGGCCGGCGTGAACCCGGCGGACGCCGTGCTCGCGACGCTCGCCTACCGATTGGTCTCGTACTGGATGCCGCTGCTGCTCGGGCCGTTCGCGTACGCGATGCACCGCCGCCGGTACGCCGGACGCAACGGCGAACCCGGTCCCTTACAGACGGCCGGGTAGGACCTCGAGCAGCTCGCGGAGATCGGAAACCGAAGCACCGCTCCACTCCTCACGTTCGGGCGTCAGCGACGTCTCGGGATCGACCGTGGGATCCGCGATCAGGTACGAGGTCATCCCGACCGCCTCGGCGCCGGCGAGCTCGCCGTACGCGCCGTCACCGCAGTAGATGCACGAACGCGGGTCCACGCCGAGCGCGTCCGTGGCGTACCGGTAGATCGCGGCGTCCGGCTTCCGCAGTCCGACCTCGCTCGAGAAGACCTCGACATCGACGAACGGCGCGAGCGGCGAGGCGCGCCACATGGCCGGCGCATCGGGTGCGCACATGCTGATCAACGCGATCGGATAGGCGCGCGCCTTCAGCTCCGCGAGCGTCTCCATCGCGCCGACGCGCGGGTAGAACCAGGTGCGGTAGAGCTCCAGACGCAGCTCCAGGGCCTCGTCGAGCCGCTCGTCGACGACGCTCACGCCGAGCGTCGCGCAGATCGCGCGCACGTTGGACGCGATATCGGGGTACCCGCCGGTCTGTCGGGCGATCGCGGACCGCTCCCACTCGCGGACGAACGGGTCCGGTTCGGCGCCCAATACGCGAGCCATCGCCCGGTTGCGCTCGTAGAAGTCCTCCTTCGCGAACTCCGGCACGAGCGTCCCGAACAGATCGAAGACGACCGCCCTGAACGTCACGAACCCGCGGTCGCCTCGGTCTTCAGACGTTCCTCTTCCTGGAGGACCCGCCGCAGGACCTTGCCGATCAGTGTCTCGGGGAGCTCGTCGCGGAACTCGATCTCGTGGGGCACGCGGTAGCCGGTCAGGCCCTGCTCGGGATCGCGGCACCACGCCTCGATCTCGTCGGCCGTCGCCGTCTGCCCGTCCTTCAGCACGATGAACGCCTTCACGCGTTCGCCCGTCCGAGCATCGGGAACGCCGACCACCGATGCCTTCGACACCTTGGGGTGGTGGTAGAGGACCTCCTCGACCTCGGTCGGGTACACGTTGAACCCCGAGACGATGATCATGTCCTTCAGCCGGTCGACGATCCGGAAGAACCCTTCGTCGTCCATGATCGCGACGTCGCCGGTGTGGAGCCAGCCGTTGCGGATCATCTCCGCCGTCGCCTCAGGCTTGTTCCAGTAGCCGAGCATGACCTGCGGCCCCTTGATGCAGAGCTCGCCCCGCTCCCCCGGTGTCACCTCGCGATCGGGGTCCTCCATGTCCACGATCTTGCAATCGGTGTCGGGGACCGGGATGCCGATCGTTCCGGCATGCGGCGCATCGAACGGGTTCACGTGCGTGACCGGCGAGCACTCCGTCAGCCCGTAGCCCTCGACGAGCTTCGCGCCGCCGGTGATCTCGCGGAACCGATCGGCGACGGCCTGGGGAAGCGGCGCGGCCCCGGTGATGCAGGCCTTCACCGACTTCAGGTCGTACTTCGCCGTTTCGGGCGCCTCGTTCAGCGCGACGAACAAACGGGGGACGCCCGGGAAGAAGGAGGGCTTCTCCTTCGCGAGCGCCTTAAGCGCCATATGGAGCTCGAACCGCGGAAGCATCACGAGCGTGCCCGCCTGGGACAGGCCGAAGTTCATCGCCACGGTCCCGAACGAATGGAAGAACGGCAGGATGCACATCACACCGTCGTTCCCGCGGACGAAGTCGGGGATGCACGGGACGGTCTGGCGGATGTTCGCCACCAGGTTGTGGTGCGAGAGCATCGCCCCCTTCGAGAGGCCCGTCGTCCCGCCCGTGTAGATGAACGCCGCGGGGTCGTGTTCTGCGTCGACCTCGGCGACCGGCGGCGGCGTTCCCGCCGCGCGCATCAGGTCGCGCCAGCGCCGGACGGGTGCGTCCTTCGGCACCGGCGGCCACGGCTTCCCCTCGTGCTTGAAGTCACGCTTGAACTTCAGCGGGGCGAGCAGGTTCAACGGGAACTTCATGTAGTCGGTCAGCTCGGTGACGACGACCTCCGTGAAACCGGCTTCTGCCTGGATCGGGGCCAGGCTGGGATAGAGCTGATCCAGCACGACCATCACGTCCGGCGCGAAGTCCTTGACCTGATGCGTCAGCTCGCGACGGGTGTAGAGCGGGTTGCACCCCACCGAGATCGCACCCAGCCGCACGGTCGCGTACCACGCGATCACGTACTGGGGCGAGTTGGGGAGCAGGAGCCCGACCCGGTCACCCTTCTTCACGCCGAGACCGGCCAGGACCGCCGAGAACCGTTCCACCTCCGGGAGCAGCTCGCGGTAGGTGACGTGCTTGCCTAGGAACGCGAGCGCGACGCTGTCGGGGAACCCCGCCGCCGCGTCGGAGAGCAACGTGTAGACGGAGACCTTCGGGATCGGTTCGACCGTCTTCGGCACACCGGCGCGCCAGGTGTGGAACCAGGGCCGATGGTCGGTCATGCGCGCATCATCCCAAGGGCCACCGGTCGCGGCAATCGTAGGATGCATGGGCCCCGGAGGAGGACACCTTGCAAGCGCACGCCGAGATCTCGATCGCCCCCGAACGTGGGCTGTTCCGGCGCGGCAGTCGGTTGATCGTCTCGTACATCAAGATCCATCCCACGCCGTTCTGGATCGCGGTCGCGGGGTCGTTCGTGTTTGCGGCCGCCTCGATCGCCCTGACGATCGCGTTCGGCCGGGCCACGGATAACGTCCTGAAGCCCGCGTTCGACGGCGGCGTCGCGGCCTCGAAGGTGTGGCTCGCCGTCCTCGCGATCATGATCACCGGCTGTCTCCGCGCGCTCGGGGTGATGATCCGGCGCTACTACAGCGGCGTCGCAGGGGCGCGCGTGATGGCGACGCTCCGCTCGCGCGTGGCCGACCGCTACCGGGAGCTCTCGCTGCAGTTCCACAAGGAGACCCCGACCGGCGAGCTCCTCGCCCACATGGAGGCCGACGTGGAGGCGGCGGTCGAGGTGCTGTACCCGGTGCCGTTCGCATGCGGTGTGATCTTCCTGGTCGTGTTCGCGATGGTCTCCCTGCTGCTGACCGACTGGTACCTCGCCGCGATCGGGCTGATGTTGTTCCCCACGCTCGCGGTGATGAACCGGAGCTTCGCTCGGCGCATGGAAGGGCCGGCGCGCCGGGCGCAGGAGAAGATCGGCGAGGTCTCGCGCGTGGCGCACGAGAGCATCGACGGCGCGATGATCGTGAAGACGCTCGGGCGCGAGGTCGAGGAGACCGAGCGCCTGGCGGTCGAGGCCCGAGCGCTCCGGGATGAACGCGTCACCGCCGGCTACATCCGGGCGGGGTTCGAGCCGGCGCTCGAAGCGCTTCCCACGCTCGGGATCGTGCTGCTCCTCGCGGTCGGCTCGTGGCGCGTGTCCCTCGGAGCCGTGACCGAAGGGAACCTGATCCAGTTCATCACGCTGTTCGGCTTGCTCGCATGGCCGATGCGGTTCATCGGGTGGATCCTCTCGGAGCTGCCGCGGGCGGTTGTGAGCTACGACCGTCTCCAAGCGCTCTTCGACGAGCCCGTCACGGTGGAACCGGCCGCGCGGCCCGTCCCGATCCCCGACGGACCGCTGGATGCCCGGATGAGCGGAGTGACCTATTCGTACGGGGGCACCCAGGTCCTCGACGATGTCACGCTCACGATCGCGCCGAACGAGTCGATCGCGATCGTCGGACCCACGGGTGTCGGCAAGAGCACGCTGGCGCAGATGCTCGTCCGCCTGGACGACCCGGATGTCGGTGACGTATCGATCGGGGGCGTGAACCTGCGCGACGCCGATGCCGTCTCGTTGCGAGACGCGACCGCGATCGTCTTCCAAGAGAGCTTCTTGTTCGCGGCGAGCATCACGGACAACATCGCGCTCGACACCGGGGCGGACGCCGAGCAGGTCGTGCATGCCGCGTCCCTCGCGAAGGCCGACACGTTCATCCGCGCCCTCCCCAACGGGTACGAGACGGTCGTCGGCGAACGCGGCCACACGCTCTCCGGCGGGCAGCGCCAGCGCGTGGCGCTCGCGCGCGCGTTGATCCGCCGGCCGCGCCTGTTGATCCTGGACGACGCGACCTCCGCGGTGGACCCCACGATCGAGGCCCAGATCCTCGACGGCCTGCGACGAGAGCTGCAGACGACGCTCGTGGTCGTCGCCTATCGCCTGTCCACGATCCGCCTCGCGGATCGCATCCTCTACATCGAGGATGGGAAGCTCCGCGCGAGCGGCAGCCACGATGAGCTGCTCCTCGAGGTTCCCGGGTACGCGGACATGATCCACGCCTACGAGATGAGCGAGCGATGAGCGCGATCCAGCTCGAGGACATCGCCGCGCAGCAGGAAGCGGACCTGGAGGTCCCGGAGCATCTGCGGAGCGCGCGAGCGGTCCTCCGCCGGGGGCTGCACGAATCGCCGGAGCTCCGCAAGGGACTCGCGTTCACCGTGGTCATCTCGCTCGGGGTCACGGTCGCGTCGCTCGTGACGCCGATCCTGGTCGAGAAGATCTTCGACCAGGGGTTCGACCCCGGGTTCCGGCCGACGTACGTCTACACGATCTGCGCGATCGCGTTCTTCCTCGTAGTGCTCACGTACGTCGCCGGCCGTGCCGCGGCGCGCCGCCTGGTCCTGGCGTCCGAGCGAGCGTTGATGACGCTCCGTGTTCGGACGTTCGAGCACATCCATCGGCTCTCGATCGCGGAGCAGACCGAGGAGAAGCGCGGGGTGTTCGTCGCGCGGGTGACCGCCGACGTCGACACGCTCTCGCAGTTCACCGAGTGGGGTGGCATCGCGTGGATCATCTCGATCGCGCAGGTGTTCGGGAGCCTGGCCCTGATGCTCTTCTTCTCGTGGCAGCTGACGATCCCCATCGTGCTCCTGGTGATCCCGCTGCTCCTGATCGTGTCGTCGCTGCAGGGCCGGCTGACGCAGGCGTTCGACCTGGTGCGCACGCGCGTGGGGCAGCTGCTGTCCGAGGTGTCGGAGAGCGTGATGGGCGCGGCCGTCGTCCGCGCGTACGGCCTGGACGAGCGCACGACCACGCGGGTGAAGCGCGCGATCGACGCGCGGTACCGCGCGCAGATCATCGCGCACTGGCGCTCCGCGACCCTGTTCCCGATCGCGACCGTGTTCTACGCGATCGCGGTCTCGACCACGGTGGCGCTCGGCGCGTTCTACGGGAAGTCCTGGGGACTCACGTTCGGTCGCGTGTCGGCGTTCTTCTTCCTGGCCGACGTGTTCCTGCACGTGTTCACCGATCTTCCCGAGGTATACAGCGAGACCCAGACCGCGATCGCCGGCTGGCGGAAGATCCTCACGGTCCTGGACCTCCCCGTGGAGATCGTGGAGCCGGACGCGGGCGTCGAGCTCCCCGCGGGCTCGATCGCGGTGCGGACCGCCGCGCTCGAGTACCGCTACCGCGAGGGCCCGCCGGTGCTCCGCGGCATCGACGTCGGCGTCGACGAGGGCGCGCACGTGGCGATCGTCGGTGAGACCGGGAGCGGGAAGACCACGTTCGCCAAGCTACTCACGCGGCTCGCCGATCCGACGTCGGGCCGGATCGACGTCGGCGGCGTCGACCTGCGGACGGTCGCGCCCCTATCCCGTCGACGCGCGATCCGCATGGTGCCGCAGGACGGGTTCCTGTTCGACACGACGGTGCGGGAGAACGTGCGGTACGGGCGCCCGGACGCGACCGATCGCGATGTGGAGACCGCGTTCGAGGAGTTGGGCCTGGCCGATTGGGTCGCGTCTCTGCCCGAAGGGATCGACACGCCGGTCGGCGAGCGCGGGGAGGCGCTCTCCGTCGGCGAACGGCAGCTCGTGTCCCTCGCGCGTGCGCAGGTCGATCAACCCGGCTTGCTGATCCTCGATGAGGCGACGAGCGCCGTGGATCCGGCGACGGAACGGCAGACGACCGAGGCGCTCCGGCGACTGTCGGCCGGCCGCACCGTGATCGCGATCGCGCACCGCCTGTCGACCGCCGAGCACGCGGACCGCGTGCTGGTGTTCGACGCGGGCCAGGTCGTGGAGGAAGGCACGCACCGGGAGCTGCTGCACCACGGCGGCGTGTATGCCGCGATGTACCAGAGCTGGCTCGGCAACACGCGCGCGCCCGGCGACGAGGAACCGGACGACGGGTAGGCTTCGGCCTCCATGGGCGACTTCCTCGATCAACTGCGCGAGATCGCCGCGTCCTCGCTCCTGCCCGACGACGGCGAGCTGACCGTTCTCGGCCTCGGCGAGCCGGTCGAGGTGCTCCGCGATCGGTGGGGCGTGCCCTACATCTCCGCGGCGTCGACCGACGACCTCTGGTTCGCGCAGGGCTTCGTGACGGCCGGCGAGCGGCTCTTCCACCTGGACCTCGCGCTCCGAGCGGCCACGGGCCGTCTCTCGGAGGTGTTCGCGGATCGGACGCTCGCCGACGACCGGTTCGCACGCACGGTCGGCTTCCACCGAGCCGGCGCCCGCCTGGCCGCTGGGTGGGACGAGGCGTCGCAGCGGATGCACGCGCGGTTCCGGGACGGCGTCGCGGCCCGGATCGCGACGATGCCGGCCACGCCGGTCGAGTACACGCTGCTCGACCTCCCGGTCGCGATCCCCACCGACGACGAGAGCGCATGGGCGGCGGCCTACGTCTACCTGGCCTGGGGCCTCTCGGGGAACTGGGAGAACGAACTGCTCCGCGCCGAGATCGCGGAACGCCTCGGACCCGACGCGGTGGACACGCTCCTTCCCCCATTGCCCGCCGATCCGCCAGCGATCGCCGCCGGCTCGCTCTCGGGCAAGCTCCTGGATCAGCTGCCACGGCCGAAGGGTCAGGGCTCGAACGACTGGGTGGTCGCGGGATCGCGGACGAGGAGCGGCTCGCCACTGTTGGCCAACGATCCGCACCTGCTCGCGCAGCAACCGGGCGCCTGGATCGAGTTCCACCTGCGCGCGCCGGGATACGAGGCGCGCGGCGTCGCGCTGACGTTCTCGCCCGGGATCCTGCTGGGGACGACGGCGCATCACGCGTGGGGCGTGACGAACGTGACCGGCGACGTGCAGGACCTCTACGTCGAGCACCTGAACGAGGACGGCACCGCCGCCGAGCACGACGGGGCGTGGGAGCCGCTCACGGTCCACCGCGAGGAGATCCACGTGCGGGGGACCGCGGATCCGATCGTCGTCGAGGTTCGCGAGACGCGCCACGGTCCGATCCTGGAGAGCGCGGTCACCGGCGTCGGCGACCTCGAGTACACGCCCCTCTCGCCCACGCAGACGTATGCCCTGCGGTGGACGGGACTGGAGTGCGGGATCCGCCCGTCGCTCGCCCTGGAGGCCGCGGCCGCCGTCGACTTCGACGCGTTCCGGCGCGCGACGTGGGGTCTGGAGTGCCCGGGGCAGAACTTCGTCTACGCCGACGTGGAGGGGACGATCGGGTATCAGTGCTCGGGGCGTTACCCGGTCCGACGCGCGGGCGACGGGACGGGCCCGGTTCCTGGTTGGACGGACGACCACGAGTGGGACGGATGGATCGCGTTCGAGGAGCTGCCGTGGGCGGTGAACCCCGAGCGCGGCTACCTGGTCACCGCGAACAACCGGATCCACGACGACGCGTATCCGCACCTGATCGGCCATGACTTCCACACGCCGTACCGAGCACGCCGCATCGCCGAGCGGTTGGACGAGATCGCCACCCACGACGTCGACTCGCTGGCGGCGATCCAGATGGACACGGTGTCGCTGCCGGCCCGCGCGACCGTCCCGCTCCTCCTCGAGGTCGAACCGCACACCGACGACGAACGCGTGGCGATCGAGCTGCTCCGCGCGTGGGACGGCGATATGGCGGCCGACTCCGCCGGCGCCGCGGTCTTCAACGCCTGGTCGCAGCACATCGCACGCGACGTCTTGGAACCGCGGCTCGGCGATGAGCTGTTCCGTCGCTACCACGCGTGGCGCGAGCGCTTCCAGTGCGAGGTGCTGCCGGCGCTGCTCCGCGAGCCGAAGGGCTGGCTGGATGACGACCTCCTTCGCGGGGCGTTGGTCGAGGCGCTCCGCGAGCTCCGGGAGCACCTCGGCGACGATCCGTCGACGTGGCGATGGGGCGCCTTGCACCGGCTCCACCTGGTCCACCCGCTCGGCCGGCTCCCCGGCCTCGAACCGCTGTTCACCGCGGTCGACGACGAGCTCGGCGGCGACGAGCAGACGGTGATGCAAGGCGGCTTCGACGGGCGCGACGGCTATGTAGCGGCGGTGATCGCCTCGTGGCGGGCGGTCTACGACCTGGGGGACCTTGATCGGTCGGTGGGGGTGCTTCCAGCGGGCATCTCGGGGAACCCGGCGTCGCCGCACTGGAACGATCAGGCGGCGCTCTGGCGGAGCGGCGGAGCCCATCCGCTCCCGTTCACCCGGGCTGCGGTGGAGGCGGCGGCCGTGTCCACCTTGCGCCTGCTCCCCGGGTAACATCGACGCCATGCCGAAGTCCCGTTCGCGGAGCCAGAGCGGCGCCAAGCGGCGCTACCAGCTGGAGCCCACGAAGAAGAAGGAGCGCCAGAAGCCCAGCCCGCGGTGGTATCCACCGCTGGTCCTGGGGCTGATGGGCATCGGCGTCCTGGTGATCGTTACGAACTACATGGGCATCCTGCCGTTCACGAACCACCAGACGAGCCCGCTGGCCCTCCTCGTCGGGTTGGGCATGATCGGCGTGGGGTTCCTGGGCACGACCGCGATCCGCTGATCGGGCCTCGAATCACACGCATGTGATCTGTCCACATCGCTTTCCCCACCTGTGGGGAAACGCTTCCCGGCGGTTCGAGGGTGTGGATAACCTGTGGAACGACGGTGGCGAGACGGGGGATAACCCGGCCGTCAGCCGACCGCGGGGCGCCGGACGACCTGCATCGGCTCTCCGCAATGCCGAGGGATCTGCAGCTCACCGAGCCGAGTGACCCGGAACTCGGTCCCGCACTCGTCGCAGACCAAGAAGACGTCGAGCTCCTCCACGTCTTCGACCTCGGGCCTCGTCCGACCGGCGTTGTTGGTGATCGAACGCAGCATCCCGATCCCGACCCGCCAGATCAGCAGGCCGACCAGGATCGCCGTGATGATCAGCCAGATCGGCACGCAGTCACGCTAGCACCGGCCCGCGCTCAGGCGGCGGGCACGTTGCTGGCCAGGAACCCGAGGATCGCCCCGATCTGCCGGACCTCTTCGTCCATGTCGTTCGATCCGTGTCCCGTCCCGAACAGGTAGACCTGGTGAGGGTGGTCGCGCGCGGCCAGCCGGTCCACGTAGGCCATCGCCTGGCGGAGCGGACAGCGGCTGTCGTTCTCCCCGATCAGGAACAGGACGGGCGCGGTCACCTGATCCGCGAAGTTGATCGGGTTGCGGTCGGCCATCAGCTCGGGCACCTCTTCGGGCGTGCCGCCGAGCAGCGCGCGATCGTACGCCTGGAGAAGCGGCGACATGTCCTCGTACGAGAGCACGTAGTCCCCGACGGGAACACCGGCGACCCCGCACGTCCAGAGCTCGGGATGCTTCCCCAGCTCCATCAACGTCGTGTAGCCGCCCCACGACCAGCCGGCGACGACCGCGCGGGTCGGATCGGCGATCCCGCGCGCGACCAGGTCGGCGAGGCCCGCGTTCACGTCCTCGAGCTCCGGGCCACCGATGTCGCCGAGCAGGACGTCGCGCCATTCGCGCCCGTACCCGATCGAGCCGCGATAGTTCACCATGCCCACCGCGAAGCCCGCGTCGACGTACGCCTGCACCTCGGGGGACCAGCGATCGGTATCCAGCCACGTCGGTCCGCCGTGCACGAACATCATCACGGGGAACGGTCCGTCGCCGTCCGGCGTGACGTAGAAGCCGTGGACCCGGTCGCCGTGCCCGTTGTCGAAGTGCCACGAGGTGTACGGCCGCCCCGCAGGCGACGGATCGCCCTCGGGCGCCAGGATCTCCTGCCCGCGATCGTCGAGCACCCGCGGGGGTCGGTCGCCCTGCGATTGCCGGAACCACACCGAGCCGTCCGGGCGGACGCGCGCGGTGAAGATCGTGCCGGCCGGCGCCTCGATCGGCGTCAGCTCACCGCTCGCCAACTCGTACCGGAACAGGCGGTGACGGCCCTGGAACAGGTTGACGAGCAGGAGCGCGCTCGCGTCCGGCCACCAATCGTGGACCTCGACGATCCCGTCCACGTCCACCTTCAGGTCGGTGCGCTCGCCGGTCGTGAGGTCCCAGATCGCCGGTCGTTCCTCTCCTTCACGCTCGTGCGTGATCGCCAGCCGCTGATCTCCGGGCACCGGCGACCAGCACGCGCTCGAGAGCGCCATCCCCTCATCGAGTTGCTCTCCGATGATGGCGCCGGTGCGCGGGTCCACGACGCGGAGGGCGGAGTGCAGCAGGTCGCCGTGCTCGCTGTGCTCCAGGCACAACAGCCGGCCGTCGGTCGAGAGCCCGCTCCGACAGAAGCCGCCGCGATCGGCGCCACCGATCCGCAGCGACTCCCGGCTCCGGAACAGCTCACGCGTTGGCCCGCCGTCGATCGAGACATGGATCGCGAAGCCTTCCCGATCGCTGATCCCAACCGCGACGACACCGGGAGCCTCGGCCATCCCCTCGTTCCAGCCGTGCGGGACCCCGTCGATGAACGGCTCGGCCCCGCCGCCGACGAACGCCTTCGCCCACCACCGGCCTGACTCGTCGCCGTTCTCGTCGATCCAGTACACGACCTGCTCGCCGTCCACCGACATCGTTCCGTCCGTGACACCGACGGGGTGGTCGGTGACGAGGTGTCGCGTCCCGGTCTTCCGATCGATGCCGTGCACCTGCCAGACACCGCTCTCGGTGCTCTCGTAGACGAGGCGGTCCGGTGCGGCGGGGGACCACGTGGGCATCGACACCACGGGCGCCAGGATCCGTCGCTCCCAATCGGGGGTGGTGGATGCGGTCACGGCGCGAAACCCTACCGTTCTTGGCGCCGGGCCGCACGCGGATCGGTCGGACTCACGACCACGGCAGTTGCGAACGCTGCGCCCAGTAGTCGTCGGAGCCGAGCGCGATGGATCCGAGCCGCTCGAGCTCCTCGGGTGTGAGCGCCAGATCGAGCGCAGTGACGTTGCTCTGGAGCTGCGCCGGGGTCGCGGCACCCGAGAGCACGACGTCGACCCACGGGTTCGCCAGGACGGCAGCGATCGCGACGGCGTCCAGGGAGGTTCCGCGATCGGCGGCAAGTTCCCGAGCCGACGTCGTCGCCGCGTCACGCGGACGATCCGTGAGCCGGCCGTTCGCCAGCGCCTCCTTCACGATGACGCCCCAGCCCGCGGCATGCGCCTCGGCGAGCGCTACGCGGGCGGACGGCTCGAGCAGGTTCCACGTGGCCTGCACGGATCGGAACGGAGTGTCGCCGATGTCGAGCGCGCGCCGGATCGTGTCGGCCTGGTGTGGACCACTCACCGACAGTCCGACGACGAGCCCGTCGTCGCCGAGCGCACGCAGCTCGTCGAGGACCGCGCGGTCGTCCAACACACCGCTCTCCAACGTGGCCGAGTGGATCTGATAGAGGTCGAGGTTCCTTCCGAGTAGCGTCCGGCTCTCGGCGAGCTGCCGGCGGAGCGTGGCGAGCGAGTGATCCTTGACCTCCTGTGCCGGCGCATCCATCCGCCACTCACCCGTGTACGTGTAACCCCACTTCGAGCCGATCGTGAGCTCGGCCGCCTCGGCGGGGTGGGCGTCGAGCCACGCAGCCAGGAACTCCTCGGCCCGGCCGTACGAGCGGGCGGCATCGACGTAGCGAACGCCCAGCGCGAACGCCGCGTCGAGGACCGCGAAGGACCGGGCGCGCATCGCCTCGGGATCGCGCTCCTCCCCGAGATCGCCCGCCCGGCCCAAGTCGATGTACGCGGGCCGGCCGAGCGCAGCCAGGCCGATCCCGATCGGCGTCACCGTCAGACCCGTCGAACCCAGCGCGTGCGTGGAGAGCACGGCCCATCATGCCCGCTCCCGCGGGATCCGGGCTACGTCGGGACGCGGCTCGGCGCGGTCGCAGCCGCATCGAACGATCTCGACCGAAGCGCTTGTGGGACCACCGTCTCCCGCAGCACCCAGAGATGTCCACACACCGCGAGCGCCGACAACGAGCCCAACGTCCCGGCGAGCAACGCCATGTCCGCGATGGAACCTGGAGCGATCATCCTCTCCTCCTTACGTTCACTCGATGTGTCCACGCTAGGGGGCGCTCCGTAAGGGGAGGGCAAAGGGACCTATGCGTTCCCTGAAAGGATCGCGCGGCCCCAACGACGTCACGTGCGCTGGACCCGCCCCCTAGACTGTGCGAACGAGCGGCCGACGGAGGCGACGCTGACCGACCAGAAGACGATCGTGTTCTTCCCCGAGGGGGCGTTCGGGCCGACGAACAACTGCGTCGGCATCGGCAACGTCCTGCGGGAGCGCGGTCACCGCGTGGTGTTCGTCGTCGAGGAGTCGTTCGCGGGAACATTGGAGGCGAAGGGCTTCGAGGAGGCGACGATGCGCCTCGCGCCCCCGCCTTCGGAGCCCGAGGTCCCCGGTCAGTTCTGGAAGGACTTCATCCGCGACACGTCGCCCGAGTTCCGCAAGCCGACGATCGTGCAGCTCGAGACGTTCCTCCAGCCCACGTGGCAGGCGCTGATCGACGGCTCGATGTACGTGAACGACCGGCTCGCGTCGATCTTCGACGACCTGGCGCCCGACGCGATCATCGAGGACAACGTGGTCGCGTTCGCGGCGATCCCGGCGAGCGGCCGGCCGTGGGGCCGGATCGTGTCCTGCAACCCGTGCGAGCTGAAGGACGAGTTGGTGCCGCCGGTCTTCTCGGGCTATCCCACGGACGATTCGTCCGACTGGCGCGAGTTCTGGATCGAATACGATCGCGCGCTTGGACCGCAGATCGCGGGGTTCGACACGTGGCTGCAGGAGCACGGCGGGCCGCTGCTCCCAAGCCCGCGCGACTACATGTACGAGTCCCCGTTCCTGAACCTGTACCTCTTCCCGGAGGCGGTGGATTACCGGCGGTCGCGGGAGCTCGCGTCCACGTGGCACCGGTTGAACTCGAGCGTGAGGACCGACTCGCCGTTCGACGTACAGGCCGCGCTGCCGGGCGACGAACCGGTGGTGTACCTCTCGCTCGGCTCGCTCGGTTCGGCCGACGTCGAGCTGATGCAGCGGCTGATCGACGTGCTCGGCCGCACGCCGTACCGCGTGATCGTGAGCAAGGGCCCGCAGCACGAGCTGCTCACGCTCGCGGACAACATGTTCGGCGAGGAGTTCCTGCCTCAGCCGTCGATCCTGCCGCAGGTCGACGTGGTGATCACGCACGGCGGCAACAACACGGTCACCGAGTGCTTCCACTTCGGCAAGCCGATGATCGTGCTCCCGCTGTTCTGGGACCAGTACGACAACGCCCAACGCGTCCACGAGCTCGGCTACGGCGTCCGCCTCGACACCTACCGGTTCGAGGAAGAGGAACTCACCGGCTCGATCTCGTCGCTGCTCGCGGATGAGGGGTTGAAGCCACGCCTCCTCGCGATGTCGCAGCAACTGCAGGCCGATCCGGGCAACGTGCGGGCGGCGGATCTGATCGAATGCCTGGCCGCAACCGGCCAGCCGATCGTCGCCTGACGCGGAAGCTTCTGATGCAGGGACGGACCCGGATCGAACGGGGGCGTAACGCTCGGCACACCTGAGGGGTTCATGCTCCACGATGCGCGAGATGAACCTGCCGATCGAGGCACAGATGAAGGCTCTGGATTTCGAGTCCTTCTTCCGGGCGGAGTACCGCTCGCTCTCTCAGGCGCTCCTGCTGCTCGTGGGTGACGCCTTCGAGGCGGAGGAGATCGCGCAGGAGACCATGACGAGGGTCCTCGAGCGATGGGACCGCGTCGGCAAGATGGACTCGCCGGCGGGATACGCGTATCGGACGGCACTGAACCTCCAGCGGAAGCGGATCCGTCGGCTGGCCGTCCGTGCGAAGCGGCTCTTCGCGGCTCAGGTCGAGGACTTCGGGCCAGAGGCCGAGGATCGCTACGACGTGCGTCGGGCGCTCGCGGCGCTCCCGGAAGGTCAGCGGGAGGCGCTGATCCTCGTCGATTGGCTCGACATGGATACGCAGGAAGCGGCAAGTGTGCTCGGCATCAAACCGGCGAGCGTGCGGGTCCGCCTGCATCGCGCTCGTTCGTCGCTGCGCGACGCATTGGAGGTGACACCGTGAGCGATACACGAGAGCTGCTGCGGCCCGGTGTTGAGGGCTTCGAGCCGAAGCCGGACGCCTTCGAACGCGTCCTGGCGCGGCGCGATCGGAAGCGGCGGCACCAGCGGATCGCAGCGGGCTTCGTCGGCGCCGCGGTGTTCGCCATGGTGGCCTTCTGGTTCGTACGGCTCCTCTCGTCGGAGCCGACGCCCGCCGTTCCACGGCCCAAGCCCGCGCCGTCGCGCAACGGCGAGTGGGTCGTGGTCTCGGTGTCGAGCCTCGATACTGACGCGCCGCCGATGCATAGGGGAAGGCCGGCGGACCTATTCGTCACCGGGCCAGACGGATCCGCCAGGCTCTTGGCGGGGGCGCCGGGTGACTCCACGCTTCAGCTGTGTCCTGCGTTCTCCCCCGACGGAACGAAGCTTGCCTACGCGGAGACCGGTCCCGGTGAGAAGACGCTCATCGTGCGAGGGTTCTCCCCAGCCGGCACGTTCGAGGGGCCGGCGAGGCGGATCCGGATGCAGACGCCGCCGTCGTTCGTCCCGCCCTGCCCGGTGTGGGCACCGGATGGGCAGCGGCTCGCGGCGATCGAGCCGGGACTCGGCGTGCTGATCGTCGATCCGGATGGGACGACGCACCTGGTCGACATCGCTGCATCCGGCCTCAGTGGGGGAGGCACGCTCCAGCTGACGTGGTCACCGGACGGGTCGCAGCTCGCCCTCCTCGTTCCGTACTCGTATCCCCGCGAGGAGGTGTGGCTCGTTCCCGCCGACGGAGGCGCCGCGCACCTACTCCCCGGGTTCGACCGGGAGGCGGACACGACCGGCATCGCGTGGACCGCGGACGGGCGGTCGGTCGTCGCGGCCGGAAGCGGCTGCTGCCCGAAGCGTCCTCCCTTCGTCGAGGTGGTCGACGTCACCACCGGCAGCACCCACGAGGTCCCGCTCCCGGAGACGTGGCACCAGCTCGGGTACGAAGGGATCCTGGGGAGCGAGGGCGACCGCTTCTTGCTGTGGCGCGGATGGGACCTAGGGGTGGCATGGGTCGATCTCCAGGGGAACGTCACCCCCGTGAAGCTCGAGTACCCGATGACGACCGCCCCCACGCTCTCCCCGGATGGACGGCAGCTCCTCTACGTGACGTACGGCGGGGCCTTCGGACCCAAACAGACGCTCATCGCGGTCCCGCTCGACGGCAGTCCGGCGACGAGGTACTCGCCCTCGACCGACGCCTACGGCGACAACTACGCGACGTACTCCTGGCAGCCCAGATGAGGAGTCATGAGCGCCATGTTCTGCTCATTTCGACCGACCAGAAAGTCCCAGCCGGGCCTCCTTCCACGACGGTGGGGAACGAATCGATGAAGCCTGCCTGGCGCCGTCCCTCAGGCATCATGGCGGTCGTCGTCAGCGTCGTGGCGATAGTTGCCGGGGGATGCGTTAGCAGGAGTTCGCTCACGGAGGCCGGATCACGTCCTACCAACGGCTCCAGAGCGTCCGAAGTCTCCCGTCCGTCCTCCGAGAGTGCGCATCCGTCGACTGAGCCGACGTCGAAGCCCCAGCCGCGGAACGGCGAGTGGGTCGTGGTCTCGGTGTCGAGCCTCGGTCCTAACGCGCGGCCGATGCACAGGGGAAGGCCAGCGAACCTGTTCGTCACCAGGTCCGGGGGATCCGCCAGGCTCTTGGCGGGAGCGGAGGGTGACTCCACGTTGGAGAAGTGTCCCGCGTTCTCCCCGGACGGATCCATGCTCGCGTATGGCCAGACCGGCCCGTATGGCCAGACCGGTCCTGTCGAGAAGGCGCTCGTCGTGAGTGGGTTCTCCTCGGCCGGCGAGCTCGAGGGGCCGACGAGGCGGATCCGCGTCCCGGCGGCGAGATCGTTCGTCAGGCCCTGCCCGGTGTGGGCGCCCGACGGCCAGCGCCTCGCGACGATCGCACCGGGCCTCGGCGTGCTGATCGTCGATCTGGACGGCACGACGCACCTGGTCCGGCTCGATGCCTATGGCCTCCGCGAGGAAGACCCGACACTGAGGTGGTCGCCGGACGGGTCACAGCTCGCCCTCCTCGTCTCGTCGACCCCGTCCCACGAGACCCTTTGGCTCATCCCCGCCGACGGAGGTGCCGCGCGGACCCTGCCGGGCTTCAACCCGAATACGCATGACATCGCGTGGACCGCCGATGGGCGATCGATCCTGGCGGTCGGCGGAGCCTGCTGCCCGGAAGGTGACCCGTTCGCCGACGTGGTCGACGTGGCATCCGGCGACACCCATGAGGTCCCGCTCCCGGAAGCGTGGAACGGTTCCGGGGTCTCTTGGATCGTGGGGAGCAAGGACGATCGCTTCCTCGTGTGGCGCGGATGGGACGTGCCGTTGGCGTGGCTCGATCTCCAGGGGAACGTCAGCCCCGTGAACCTCGAACAGCCGATGGAGACGGTCCCCACGGGATCCCCGGATGGGCGGCAGCTCCTCTACGTGACGTACGGCGGGGCCTTCGGGGGCGGGCAGACGCTCATCGCGGTCCCGCTCGACGGCGGTCCGGCGACGAGGTACTCCCCCTCGACCGACGCTTACGGCGACAACTACGCGACGTACACCTGGCAGCCGAGATGACAGAGGACGGAGGGATGAAGACGAACCCCGACCGCAGAAGAGGAACCTGGTGGCTCGTGGCGGCGGTGTCGCTATCCCTCGCGGCCGCGTGCTCGGGGGCTGCATCGACGGGATCAGCATCGAGCCCGACGGTCGCACCATCGTCGACGACGGATGCCGGACTCATCCAGGCGGACTTCCAGGGGGCGGGCACGCACCCAACGGTCACCCTGGAGGCGCCCGCTCCTCCGTGGTCCCTGTACCGGGACGATACCGGCAGAGGGTTCGCGGTGATGAACGAAGCAGGAGGAGCATCGCGCAGCATCAGCTTCTGGGACGTCGGCATGGTCCCGCGGAACCCGTGTCATCCGATCGGGAACCTCGTCGACCCTGGACCCACGGTCGACGGCCTCGTGACCGCGCTCGAGGATCAGTCGATGCGTCATGCGACCGCGCCGACGGACGTCACGATCGCCGGCTACCAGGGGAAGTACCTGGAGTGGTCGGTGCCTGCCGACTTGAGGGTGACCGGGGATTCCGACTTCTCCGGCTGCGACGTCCAGTCCGACGGGCACCGGAACTTCGAGAGCTGGGAGGGAAACGGGGGCGTGGGACAGCGCTGGCAGCAGATGGCCGGCCAGATCGATCAGCTGTGGATCTTGAACGTCAACGGGCGGCGGCTGGTCGTGGACGCATCGCACTCACCGAACACGACACAGGCACAGATCAACGAGGAGGATGGGGTCGTGAGCTCGATCCGGTTCGCCGCCTGAGTTTCGTCGTATCAGCTCGTTGCATCCTGGATCGCCCGCCACACCCGCTCGGGCGACAGCGGCAGATCGATGTGGCGAACACCCAGATGTGACAACGCATCAACGACCGCGCTCTGGATCGCCGGGGTCGAGCCGATCGTGGCGGACTCGCCGATCCCCTTGGCGCCCAACGGGTTCAGTGGGGTGGGCGTCTCGGTGTGGGCGACCTCGAAGCACAGGAGCTCGGCGGCCGAGGGCATCAGGTACGTCGTGAGGTTCCCGGTGATCGGGTTGCCGTCCTCGTCGTAGCGAACCTCCTCGTAGAGCGCCTGCGCGATCCCCTGCCCCAGGCCGCCGTGCACCTGGCCGTCCACGAGCATCGGGTTCAGGATCCGGCCGCAGTCGTCGACCGCGATGTGGCGCACGGGTCGCACGTCGCCGGTCTGCACGTCCACCTCAACGACCGCCACGTGCGAGCCGAACGGGAACGTCGACTCCGGCTCGCGGAACGTCCCGGACGCCGCTAGTCCCGGTTCCATACCCTCGGGTAGCCGCGCGGGATCCTGCGCGGCCGTCGCGAGCTCGCTCCACGCGAGCGCGCGGTCCGGCGCGCCCGCGACCTCGATCCGGCCGTCGACGAACCCGGTCAGGTCGTGCTCGTCCACTTCCAGCAGGTGGGAAGCGAGCTTCCGCGCCTTCGCGAGCACCGCTTGGCCCTGCTCCAACACGGCAGATCCGGCGACCTGGAGCGTGCGCGAGCCCCAGGTTCCTGCCCCGCGCGGCACGAGGCCGGTGTCCGAGTGGACGACGCGGATCGTGTCGAACGGCACGCCGAGCAGCGCCGACACGATCTGCGCGAACGCGGTCTCGTGGCCCTGTCCCTGCGGCGACGTGCCTGCGAGCACGGTCACGCTCCCGTCGGGCTTGACCTCCACCGCGCCGAACTCCTTCGACGCGAACGCCGTGATCTCGACGTACGTGCTGACGCCGATGCCGAGCAGCAGGTGGTCGCCGCGCTCGCGGCGCGCGGCCTGTTCCCGTCGGAGGTCGTCGATCCCGGCCATGCCGAGCGCCACGTCGAGCGCGCGTTCGTAGTCGCCGACGTCGTACGTCGTGCCGGTCGCGGTCCGGTACGGGAACGCGTCGGGGGGGATCAGGTTCCGCCGACGCACGTCGACCGGGTCCATACCGAGCTCGGCGGCCACCAGATCCATCGCGCGTTCCACGAGCGCCGCAGCCTCGGGCCGCCCGGCGCCGCGGTACGCCGAGACCGGGGTGGTGTTCGTCACGACGCTCCAGCCGCGGTACGCGATCCGCGGCGTCCGGTAGACGCCCGCGAGCATCTCGCCGGTCGTGGTCGGGAGGAACGCGCCGATCGGGTACGCGCCCATGTCGGCCAGGAGCTCGACACGCATGCCGACGACCGTCCCGTCGCGCTTCGCGCCGATCTCGACCGTCTGCAGCTGGGCTCGTCCGTGCGTCATCCCCACGAGGTTGTCCGAGCGGGTCTCCTGATACCGGATCGGCCGCTTCAGCTTCTTCGCGGCGACCGCCACGACCGCGAACTCCGGATACACCATCGTCTTCGCCCCGAAGCCGCCGCCGACATCGGGCGCGATGGTGCGAACCCGCTTCTTGTCGATCTCGAGCAGGTCCGCGATGTCGTTGCGGATGTCGAACGGCACCTGGGTCGAGACCCACACCGTGTAGCCGCCGTCGTCCTCGGGGATCACGGCGATCGCGTTCGTCTCCATGGGGATCGGCGCCAAGCGCTGCTGCACGAACCGCCCGCGCACGACCACGTCGGCGTCCTCGAACACGTCGAGGTCCCAGTCGGCATCGAACGCGTGCGCCACGTTCGAGCCGTTCGCGGGGAACAGGAGCGGCGCGCCATCGGCGATCGCGGCCTCCGCGTCGATCACCGTGGGGAGCGGGTCGAGGTCGGCGACGATCACCTCGGCGGCGTCCTCCGCCTGCGCACGCGTCTCGGCGATCACCGCCGCGATCGGCTCGCCGACGTACCGGACCACGTCACGGGCCAGGACGTCGCGCAGGAACCCCTCGACCGTGCCCTCGGCGCCCTCGACGTTCCCCGCGGGCGGCTGCGGCGGGATGCCTAGGTCATCGGCCACGTAGACCGCCACCACGCCGGGCATCGCGCGCGCTTCGTCGAGGCCGTTCACCTCGTTCAGCCGGGCGTGGGGCATGATGGAACGAGCGAACGCGGCGCGCAGGCAGCCCGGGATGGGCACGTTCTCGACGTAACGACCCTCGCCCCGAAGGAACCGAGGGTCTTCAGAACGGAGCACCGGTTCGCCGAAGAGAGATGGAGGCAGGGGCACGGCGCCCATGCTAGCCACCGACCATGGAACCGAGGGGGAGTCGATGCGCCCGACCCGCAGCCTGATCCGTCTGTTCACCGTCGCGATCGCCTGCACCACGCTCGCCTGCACGACGCTCGGCAACAGCGCCGCCCACGCCGGGCCCGGCATCGTGGCCAAGGCGGTCGTCACCGGGATCGACGGGCCTGCGGGGTTCACGTTCCTATCCGACGGCCGCATCGTGTACCTGGAGCGCGGCACGGGCGAGATCCACATCTACAACCCGACGACGAAGGCCGACAGACGCTTCTTCACGATCCCCGGCGTGAACGGCGACGGGGAACGAGGAGCGCTCGGGGTCGCGGTCGGACCGAGCTGGCCGAACCCGCGCACGCTGTACGTCTACGTCACGCGCTCGTCCGGCGGCAGACTCCGGAACCAGATCGTGAAGGTGACTCGTCGTTCGGCCGGTCGCGTCTCGATGCGCGTCTTGATGTCCGCGCCCGCGAGCTCGGATCCGTACCACAACGGCGGACGGATCCTGTTCGGCGCCGACGGCATGCTCTACGCGATCGTCGGCGACGGGCACGACAGCACGAACGCCCAGGATCTCTCCTCGAACCTGCGCGGCAAGATCCTGCGCATGACGCCGAACGGTGGCGTTCCCTCGGACAACCCGATCCCCGGGAGCCGGATCTACGCGTTCGGCATCCGCAACTCGTTCGGGTTCACGTTCGACAGCGCGACCGGTCGCCTCTGGGAGACCGAGAACGGTCCCGAGTGCAACGACGAGCTGAACCTGATCGTCGCCGGCGGGAACTTCGGCTGGGGACCCGACGAGAACTGTCAGGGATCGTCACCGGACGACACGAACGGCAGCGGTCCCGCGTCGCGCTTCGGGCCGAAGCTCTGGTTCGAGGGCACGATCGGGATCACCGGCGACGCGTTCTGCGATGGCTGTGGTCTGGGCAGCGCGGTCGAGGGCGACCTGTTCTTCGGCGACGTGAACGACGGGGTCCTGAGACGGATCTCGCTGAACGCGGCTCGCGACGACGTCTCCGGTGACCCGACGGACGTCTTGACCAGCCCGAACGCCGCGATCTACTCGATGGAGACGGGACCCGACGGCCGGATCTACTTCAGCGATTTCCAGGGGATCTATCGCCTGGCACCCGCGTGAGTCGCAGGGGGTAGGCTGAGTCGAGCTCGGAGCTCCCTGAGGGGAGGTGCCTGAGGATGGACATCGGTCGTCCGAAACGGATCATCGAGGTCGAGCCGGCGTCGACGCCGCTGCCCGAGACGATCCCGCTGCCGGTCGCGCCGGAACCGGCCCACGAGCCCGCAAGCGCGCCGGCGGAGCCCGCCTCGCCGTGACCCGGCTCACGCTCGAGCGCGCCCTGCCGACCGAGGTCGCGACCGAGGCGATCGAAGCCTGGCGCACATGGGCGCTCACGGGCAGGCGCGACGGCACGCACCTGCTGCTGCGTCCCGTGGCCGGCCGTTCGCGACCGTGGCTGCCGGGCCGTGCGGCCGAGGCGGTCTGCAAGACCGGCTGGGGACATCCGGCACCGCAGGTCGGATGCGCGTGTGGCCTGCACGGCACGCACGAGCTGGACCTGCTGCGCCGGACCCGGTCACCGGCCGTGTTGGGCCGGGTCGCGTTCTGGGGCCGGGTGATCGAGCACGAGCTGGGGTTCCGTGCGCACTTGGGCTACCCGCAGCGGATCCGCCTGCTCTGTCAGTTCTGCTTCTGGCTCCGCGGGGACGACGGCGAGGCCCCGTCGGTCGTGGGTTGGTTCCCGCGCGACGACCTGCTGCCGATGTGCGCGGGACACCTCGAGATCGCGGCTCGGTACGGGATGCGGCCACAGCGTCTGTTTCCGGCCGAGGTGGTGGAGCAGCGCCTGCGGGACCTCTACACGGTGGATCTGCTGCCGCGCTAGCGACGATCCGAGGTGGGCGACGTGCCGCGACGTCGGGCGTCGGTGCTCCGCACCAGCCGGCTCCGCAGCTCGCTCCCGTCCTCCGCGGGCGCCTCCGGCTCGGGTGTGGTGGGATCCTCGGGATCGGTGGCGGCGTCGCCGTCGCCGTTCGTCCCGTTCCCACCGTTGCCGCCGTTGGCCTTCGCGGCCCGTGACCGTGAGGACGCGCGGGTCTTGGACGCGTCGAGCCGCTGCTCGGCGTCGCGCGCGCGCCCTTCCGCGGCCTCGATCCGCTCCTCCAACCCGGCGATCACGCCGGGATCGACCCCGGCCCTGACGGCTTCCGCCGCACGCGCACGGGTTTCGGCGTCGACCGCGCGGGCCTTCAGGCCGGCGATCTCGTCCTCGAGCTCTCGGTTGCGGACCTCGTAGACCGTCTCCGGGCGCCCGGCGCGCAACATCGCGCGCTCGTGCTCCGAACGCTTGAGCGTCTCCTCCAGCTCGGTGATCCGCTCGTCGGGTGCGGGGGTCGGAGCCGCGGCAGGCGCCTTGGCAGCTTCGGCCAGGAAGCGCGCGCGCTCGTCGTCGGCCATCCGCGCCTGGGCGCGTGCCTGATCCAGCTGCGCCTGCTGCGCCAACGTCTCTTCGGCGTGCGCCGCCTCGGAATCGGAGAGCGCCTTCCGCAGGCTCTCGACCTCGGCGTGCGCCGCTTGCAGCTCGGTGGACAGATGTTGCTCGAGCTCTTCGCCCGACTGGAGCTTCGCCTGGACCTCCGGCGGGAGCGTCTGCGAGTCCTCGAGGCGCTTGTTGGCCGACCGGAGCTGATCGGTCGTCATCCGGAGCTGTGCCTCCATCTCGGTCACGCGCGCCTGCAGCTGCCCGACGCGCGCCTCGTTGCCGCGGGCCTGATCCTCGAACTGCGCCGCGCGCGCCGTCAGCTGTTGAAGCTCAGCCGGATCGGCTGCGGTCGGGACCTGTTCGACGGGTCGTGCTTCGAGCTCCTTCACGCGCGCGCGGAGCGTCTCGAGCTCGGCGCCCTGCGCGGACGCGGACTTCGTAGCGCCTTCGAGCTGCTTGACCTTCTCGCGGAGCTGGGCCGTCTCGGCCTTCGACTCCGCGACCTTCTTGTCATCGCGAGCGGCGGCGCGCACATCGCGGCGGCTCGGTCCGAATCCCGACACCTCCTGTGGACGGCGCGACCAGATCAGCGACAGGATCGTCATCACCAGGCAGAGCACCGCCAAGATGCCGAACGCGATCTCCAGTTGGGCCCACGGCTTCGACGACGTCGACCGCAGCAGTCCGTAGTCCGTGTCGAACTCCGCGACGCCGTAGACCTTGCCCTTGTCGGAGGTCCGCATCGGCACGTAGGTGGTGAGCAGATCCGTCTTCTTCGGGGTCGTGGTCGCGTCGGGCGCGAACGTCTCGCTCGTGGCCACGGTCACGACCTGTCCGGTGAGCGCCTTCGCGACCGCGTCGTCGCTGGTCGTGAGCTTCCCGATCTGCGACGGATCGTCGGTCGTGAAGACGAGCAAGCCGTCGGGGCGGAAGATCCGCACGCGCAAGAGCCGCTCGTCGGTGAACAGGTCCCGCTTCACGCCCTTCAAGAGCTCGGTGTAGCCGGAGCGCTCGATCGGCTGGCTGACGCGGTCCGCGGAGAGGCGAGCGACCAGCGCGTTCTGCGTGTAGCGGATCGCGCGTTGCTCGGCGGAATCGGCCTTCCGTGACAGGCCCTGCTGCTGTTGCTGTCGGGCTACGAGCGCCGCGACCAGGCACACCACCGTGAGCAACGCCCAGAAGAACAGGCGGATACGGTCGCGGGTCCGTCGATCGGTCTGCACGGGTTCGGTTCCCCCCGGTCCTCGGCTCGATGTCGTGACCGGTGTTCGCCGGCCTTCCTTCCCATCGGCCGGTCGTGGGCCTGCCTGAACCCCTCCCCCGCTACAGATACCCCTCGGTCCGCGGGTCGGGATCCGTCGGATCGGCCGGCGGCGCCTCCGCGTCCGGGGCGGCGCTCGTTTCCGAAGCGGTGGCAGGCGTCGCCTCGTTGAACGCGACCTCGCCGCCGAACTGCTGTTTCAGCACGTCGTCCCAGTAGTCCGCCGCGAACGAGATCAGGCTGCAGGCGTAGCCCACCTGCTGCTTGTCGAGCGTCTCGGCGGGCATCTCCATCGCGATCAGCACCTGGTCGCTGACCCAGAACGTCCGAGCCGACGTGAAGTTGGCGTTCATCTCGTTCAGCTTGTCCAGGAGCTCCGGCGTCTTCCCGACGCCGTGCAGGATCGGCGCGAACACCTGCAGCAACGGTTCGCCCTCGTCGGTCGTCTGCATCAGCCGGACGTTCACGGCGGTCGAACCGACCCGGATCGGGATCGTTCCGTCGTCCATGACCTGGAGCTGCTCGACGCCCAAGAACGCCTTCACGGTCTGTTCGACGAACGGCCGGATCACCTCGAGTCGTGTCACCGGCCGATGATACGTTGCCGTTCCCCCGCTCAAGAACTGGACCCCCTCGTGCCGATACCCGGAAGGGTCACGACTGGGGAGGTCGTCAGGTCTTGGATCGCACGAAGCTGGTCACGCGCGGAGCGGCGCTCATCGTGAGCGGAACGCTCATCCTGGGAGGTCTGGTCGCGGCCGCCCATGCAGACAACGCGATCGGGCGCGCGCTGCATCAGCGCAAGGTCACCGTCCACAAGCTCGAACGCATCCACGACCTCCGTCGGATCGCCCGGCAGAACCTTCACCACCAGATCAGGGCGACGCAGAAGCGCATCGTGAAGACCAAGAACAAGGGTCCGGCGCTCGCGTCGGATCGTGCGCGCTGGAGCAAGAACCAGGACGCACCTCACCGATCTGCGACGCGAGCTCCGGCAACGGCTCGTGCGGTTCCAACGCTACATCCGCCAGCGCACGGTGGTCCTGCGGACGCAGCGACTGAGCCTGACCCAGTGGATCCAGACGTACGGCATCTTCCGGGCGTGTCCGGTCGCCGGCCCGCACGACGTCACGAACAACTTCGGGGTCTGGGTGATCATCCCCGGCGTGCCGAAGCACATCCATCAGGGCAACGACATCATGGCGTCGAGCGGCACGCCGATCGTGGCCCCATTCGACGGCGTCGCCGAAGCCTCGCACAACACGCTGGGCGGGAACGCCGTCACGGTGTATGGCCCCGCGGGCTACGCGTACAACGCCCACCTGTCCTCGTACGGGACGCTCGGTAAGGTGACGGCCGGCACCGTGATCGGCTACGTCGGCTCCACCGGCGACGCCGGCGGCCCGCACGACCACTTCGAGTGGCACCCGGGCAACGGCAGCGCGGTGGACCCGAACCCGTACCTGATGGCGGTCTGCTAGTCCATCGCAGACTAGTCACGACCTACCGGCCGTTCGCGTCGGACTAAGGGTCGCTACCCGCATGTGCGGCCCCGGGCTGCCGCGTCGGGATACGCCTCGTGAAGAAGAGCGCGATCACGCCTGCGATCGCGAGGAGCGCCAGCGCAGATCGGAGGCCATCCAGCCGCGCCTGCTCGTTGACATCCAGGACCGCCTGGGTGGTCTTCTGATCGATCCCGGCCTGTTGCATCGCCGACTCCAGCTGGGCATCAGAGACGAAGGGCACACCGGCCGCGAGTTGCACGCTCGCCTTCGAGGAGAGGTCTTTGGGCACGTCGGGGTTCTGGGCGATCCCGGACAGGAAGGAGGCCGTCAGGGCGGCGATCATCACCGAGCCGGCGAGCGCGGTACCGACCGAGGCACCGAACTGCGTTGCCGTGTTCTGCAGGCCGCCGACCTCCGGACTCTGGTCGTCGGGAACGGCCGAGACGGTGACGCTCCCCAGCTGGGAGGCCAGCGCGCCGAACCCTACGCCGATCAGGATCAGCGGGATGGTCACGATCGAGGCGCTCGCGTTTACGTCCATCGCGCTCATCAGGACCACGATCCCGGTTACGGTCGCCACGAACCCGAAGTCGACGAGGCGCCGAGGCGAGGCGTTCGGGAAGAGCTTCGGGACGCCCGCGGCCGCGATCAGCATCGAAAGCGCCAGAGGGGTGATCTTGATCCCGGTCTCGATCGCCGAGAGACCGAGGGCTACCGACAGGTACAGCGGGATCACGAAGAACAGTCCCATCATGACGAGGAACTGGAAGAAGAACATGAGGACCCCGCCCGTCATCTGCTTGTTGGCGAACAGCGCGGGACTCACGAGCGGCTCGCGCCCCGCGGCCTCGAGGTGTCTGACGTGCTGCATGAACAGCCTCAGCGACACGAAGCCTCCGAGGATCAGCCAGAACACCGGCGACATACCCAGCACGGACGGCCCCCCCTCGGCCGGCAGGACCCAACCCCACGTCGAGGAGCGCAGCACCCCGAAGACAAAGAGCCCCATCCCCAACGCCCATAGGAGAGAGCCCAGCAGGTCGAGATGGGATCGGACCTTGACCGGGGCGTCGGCGATGCGGCGCGCGAACAGGAAGATGCCCGCACCGAGGACGACCTCGCCGGCGAAGACCCATCGCCACGATCCGTACGTCGTCGCCAGTCCGCCGATCAGAGGCCCGACGGCGACCGCGATCGCTGCGGCCGCGCCGACCAGACCGTAGGCGCGGGGTCGCCCCTCGGGAGGGAAGTTCCCGGCGACCAGCGCGACGATCGCCGGCATGATCAGGGCCGCGCCGATCCCTTCTAGGAGCGACCATCCGAACAGCAGCACGGGCAGGTTCGGCGACAGGGCCGTCGTCAACGATCCGGAGCAGTAGATCACCAGCCCGATCATGAAGGCGCGCTTGCGACCGATGATCGAACCGATCTTCCCGCCGGTGACCATCAGCATCGCCATCACCAGCGTGTACAGGACGATGGCGCTCTGGATCCCGGTGACCGTTGTGCCCAGGTCCTTGGCGACCGTCGCGATCGCCACGTTCATGACCGAGGTGTCGAGGGCCATCAGGAACTGGCCCGCACAAAGGGTCAGGAGGACCACACCGGCCGCCTTCGCGGCCTGCGCGCTCTTCGCCTCGGATGCCACCACGGACACCTGCGGCTACTTCAGGTTGCAGTTCTGCGACTGAGCCGTCGACTCGAGATCGGACAACGCGGTCTTCAGCTGGGAGAGCGACGAGACCACGGCCGGGGCGACGGAGACCACCGACGCACCTCCTGTCACCTGATCGATATCGCTCCCGAGGGCCGTGATCTGCGCCTGGATCGCGGTGACCTGCGCCCCGAACGTGCTCTTCGCTTCGGTGCCCAGCGCGTCGGCCGCGGACTTGACGTTGTTCACCGCCGTCTGCAGGGCAGCCATACCGCCCGTCTTCACGTCCACCTGCGTGAGCCCTTGCACGGCATCCTTGAGGTTCTGCGCGTCCGAACAGAGCGGCGACACGTTCTTGCTGCACGAACCCAGGAGCAGGAGCGCCGGGATCACCGCGACCGTGATCGCACGGCGGTAGGGACGCGTTCGGGTGCGCATCACGACATCCTCTCAGTCAACCGTTGGACGCCGACCGCGTCCCCGACATCGCCGTGTGAACGAAGCGATGTCGGGACGCGGCCTCGCGTCGGTCCTTAGGCCTCTGCGGCCTTGAGCTGCTTGGCGAGCTCGTCGGCGTTCGCGTCGATCTCTTGGGAGACGAAGCGGTTCTGCGCCTTGATGCTCGCAGCGACCTGGTCGGCCATGTTGGTCGCGTACAGCACGATCAACCCGGCCTGGCCCTTGTCCAGCGTGGCGGCGAGCTGCTTGAGGTCGTCGTCCTTCATGCCGCCCTTGATGTGGCCTGAGACGGCGCCGACCCCCGCACCCACAGCCATGCCCACGCCCAGGCCGATCCCCGGCAAGATCGCGGCCACAGCCCCGAGTGCCAGACCCTTCCAGGCACCGTGGCGTGTGGACGCCTCGTGCTTGTCGTCGACCTTGACCTTGCCGTCGGCCCCACGCTCCAGCACCGCGGCGTCGAACTCGTGGCCGACACCGGCGTTGTAGTACAAGGCCTTCACGGCCTCGTAGTCGACCTCGGCGTCCGAAACGCTGTCGTAGGACCCCGCGAGGACCATCAACGTGTCCTTGTCGCTCATCCCGCTCCCCCTTCCTGTCGGCGTCGAACACGCCGACGTCTGATCCCGGCCCCCCCGAACGAGGGAATGGCCCAGGATATGACCTCGGCTCGTTTCCGTGCGAGGGACCAAGGACCCTCGGTTGCCGGGACCTCGCTCACTTCCGCCCGGGGGCGACGAGCGCCCACGGCGTTCGTCGTTCCGTTCCGCATATGCTGGCCGCTTGAGCACCGACGATCCCACCGGACGGCGCAAGCGCCTCAACTTGCGCACCGCTCGCATGGAAGCGTTCAGCGACGGCGTCTTCTCCATCGCGATCACCTTGCTGGTGCTCGATCTGGTGGCGCCATCGGTGACGCAAGGCGGTGTCGGTCACCTATTGATCGACGAGTGGCCGACGTATCTCGCGTACCTCGTGAGCTTCGCGTCGATCGGCGCTGCGTGGTTCAGCCACTCGACGATCACCGAGTACCTCGACCGTGCTGATTCCGTCCTCCTCCGGTTGAACCTGTTGCTGCTCCTGTTCGTCTCGGTCTTACCGTTCCCGACGCGGATGCTCGGCGAATACCTCCGGGAGTCCGGAGCCGAGCGGATCGCCGTCACCGTGTACGGGTTGAACCTGCTCGCCATCTCGGGTCTGACCAGTGTCCTGTGGCATTACGCGGTCTCGGAGCGACTGACCAAGGGCGATCTGGCTGACGCCGACGCCCGGGCGATCACCTCGAAGCTCAACCCGAGCCTCGCCTTCTACGCCGTGGCCATCGCGATCGGCTTGGCGGTTCCGGTCGCAGCGGTCGTGTTCTACTTCGCCATCGCGCTGTATCTGCTGATCCCGTTCCGCGCGATCGCCCGCCTGTTACGTCATCGTCCATCCGCGTGACTAACCCGATCGGCGGCACCCACGCCTGTCCCGGTACAGGGCAAGCGTGGCGAGACTGGCGGCTCGCTCTTTGACGGGTCTGTAGACAGCGAGCGTCCCGTCCTGTCTCGGTCCGACGTGGCAACCCGGGTGCGTCCAAACGCGATGAAGCCCTCGGTCATGTCTCCACTTATTGCCGGGATGGCCACCGGATGGCTAGAACTCAGGCGTCCTTCGCAGCCTCGGTCGCCTTCGCGGCGGTGTCCTTCGCGACGTCAGTGGTCTTCGTGGCGGTGTCCTTCGCGACGTCGGTGGCTTTCGTGGCGGCATCTTTCGCAGCCTCGGTGGTCTTCGTCGCGACCTCCTTGGCGGCGTCGGTGGTGCTCGTGGCAAACGAGTCCCATTCATCGCCCCCCATGCCCGACCGCTTCTTCGAAATGACGGCGATGGCGGCGATCACTCCGCCCAGGATCAGCAGCCCGATCAGGAACTTTCTCATCGTTCACCCCTTTGCCTGCGGCCCAGTGAGCCTAACTTCACCAAAGGTCCGAAAGCCAGTCCGATCGGCTTTCGGGTTATCCGTTCTCGAGTTCAGCGAGCTCGATGGCGATCCCGAGCGAACGCGCGATATTGCCTGCTGCCGAGACGATACGAGGAGTTCCTACGATCGGTGCGACGGCGGCGAGTACGCCGCGAACCTGGTCCGCATCGACGTCCATCTCGCTCGCGGCGCCAAGGTTCAACAGGTAGGAAACCGGCGGTGCGTCGACCGACACAAGCGCCGCGAGCCGAACCAGCATGAACGACTGCTGATCGAGTCCCGTCGCGTCGATCGACGCAGCCGTCATGGTCGCCAGCAGATCCAAGATCGGGGTCTCGCTGGTGTTGTCTGCCATCGTTCCTCCTTCACGACGTTCCTCTCACCATACGCGCAATCCCGGGTCAACCAGCCGGGACCCCCATGGCGAGAGGGAAAACGATGGGGGTCGACGACGTGAACGATGCGTCCGGGCCTTGCGACACCATCATCCCGGGCTGCTCGCGCTTCAGCCGCGCAGCGACGAGCGATCCGAACGCGATCTCGGTGCATACGGCTGCTATCACCGCGCTCCCCGCTCTCCCAGCGAGTTAACGCTTCTGCCTCTGACCTGCGGAGCTGAATGGTGGAGACGATCGGACTCGAACCGACGACCCCCTGCTTGCAAAGCAGGTGCTCTACCAACTGAGCTACGTCCCCGGAGATCGCACCTTCAGTCTAGCGTTCGGTCGCCCGCGGGTGCTTACGTAGTACGCTGGACACCTCGGACGGCCGTCCGAGGGTTCGCGCCGAGTGACCAACGGTGGTGTTCGCCCCCCCACCTGCCGATCGCCCCCCACGGATCCCGCGTTGCAGATCGGAGTCCGTCCATGGCGAAAGGGAACAGTGGAGGCAGCCAGGTGCAGTTCGGCATGCCGGATCGTGGCAAGGGGGCGAGTTCTCGTGCGTCGGCCGGGAGGCGCTGCGACCATCTCGGCTGCTCGACGGTCCTGACCACCTACAACTCCGGTACCACGTGTTGGCTCCACACCATCTCCCATTACAAGCACCCCTTGGCACGGTCGTAACGCTCGACCGATCGCCCCATCCCCTCCGAGAGGAAATCGATCCATGTCCCAACGAACCGTAGACACACGGCCCCGTCCCGCTGAGGCCCCGACATCCATGCCAGGCTTCGCCGCGTTCGGCGTCTCCCGGCCCATCATCGACGCGTTGAAGATGCGCGGCATCGACGGACCGTTCCCGATCCAGGCACTCGTCCTGAAGGACGCGATCGCCGGACGCGACGTGCTCGCTCGCTCACGAACGGGATCGGGCAAGACGCTCGCGTTCGCCGTCCCGATCGTCGAACGGCTCACGCCGAGCGACCGAAGCCCGACCGCGTTGATCCTGGCGCCAACCCGCGAGCTCGCGAGCCAGGTAACCGAGGAGTTCCGCGCGATCGCCGACATCCGGCGGTTGCACGTGGCGTCGGTCTACGGGGGCGTCGCGATCGCCCCGCAGGCCAAGCGCGCCCGACGCGCCGACATCGTGATCGCCACGCCGGGACGCCTGCTCGATCTGGTCGCGCGGCGGTTGCTGCGCTTGGACCGCGTGCGGATCTGCGTGTTGGACGAGGCCGACCGCATGCTCGACATGGGATTCCTCCCCGACGTGACGCGCATCCTCGAGATGCTGCGCCCGGACCGGCAGACGATGCTGTTCTCCGCCACGCTGGACGGCGAGGTTGGGCGGCTGGCCCAACGCTTCACGAAGGATCCGGTGAAGCACGAGGTCCACGACGACGACGGCGTGCTCGTCGCCGAGGCGGATCACCGCTTCGTCGCGGTGGAACAGAGCCGCAAGACCCAGGTGCTCGTCCGCGAGCTCGCCGCCGACCGCGGCCTGACGCTGATCTTCGTCCGCACGCAACGCGGCGCCGACCGGCTGGCGAAGAACCTCAAGAATCAGGGGTTCCGAGCGGGCGCCCTGCATGGCGGGATGACGCAGGGTGCGCGTGAGCGGTCGCTCGGTCACTTCGCGAGCGGCGCCAACGACGTGCTCGTGGCGACCGATGTGGCAGCGCGCGGGCTGGACCTCGAACACATCACGCACGTGATCAACTTCGATCCGCCCGAGGACGAGAAGGCCTACGTGCATCGCGTGGGTCGCACCGCTCGCGCCGGACGCGGCGGGACCGGGATCACCTTCGTCACACCCGAGAAGCGATCGGATGTCGGCAAGATCGCCAAGGTCCTCGACCTCCACGCGGAGTTCGGCGAGGCCGGGTTGCGGATGGACGCGCCCAAGCCCACGGCGGGTCAGTACCCACGCCCGCGGAACGGGAACACCCGCCGCCCACGCCGGTAGCGGCACACCCTTCTCCTTGGGAGTGGGAGTCACCCGCTCCGGTGGTTAGATGTGGTCGCCCATGTGCTTCGAGACGACCGCGCGCCCTCCGCTCCCCCCGATCGCGGGAGGCGCGGGCGTCGCCGGCACCGAGCACCTGGTGCTGGAGGCGACCGACGGCAACCGGTTCAACGCGTTCGGCGCCCGGGCCGCCACCCCTTCCGGCCCCGGGGTGATGATCCTGCCCGACGTCCGAGGCCTGCATCCCTTCTACGAGGACCTGGCCGTGCGATTCGCGGAGGCCGGCGCCCATGCGACCGCGATGGACTACTTCGGTCGCACCGCCGGGCTGGGACCCCGTGACGAGACCTTCGACTTCATGTCGCACGTCGCTCAGCTTTCCACCGACGGCATCGGCGCGGACACGGCGGCCACGATCGCGCAGCTCCGGTCCGTGGGAGCCGAGCCTGTGTACTCGGTCGGCTTCTGCATGGGCGGCCGCATCTCGTTCAATCAGGCCTGGCGCGATCATGGGCTCGCCGGCGTGATCGGGTTCTACGGTGGACCGCAGGGCAGAGGTCCCGACGATGACACCGCTCCGCTCCGGTTCGCGTCGCAGTACCGATGTCGCGTCCTCGGCCTCTTCGGTGGCGTCGACGAAGGCATCCCCGCTGACGTGATCGCACGGTTCGGCGAGGTGCTCGACGAGGCCGGCGTGGAGAACGAGATGGTGATCTACGACGGCGCGCCGCACTCGTTCTTCGATCGGAGCTTCGACGAGCATCGTGAGGCGTGCGACGACGCGTGGCGGCGGATGCTCACGTTCGTCCGGCTCCCGGCCGCGTGACCGAGCGAGGCCGCTCAGGGCGCCACGCTCGGTGAGGCGGTCGGCGTGACCGTCGGCGTCGGCGACGGACTCCCGACCGGTTGCTCGTACGCCCCCGAGTCCGGCACGCGATCCACACAGGTCGCACGACAGACGCGTCCGGTGAACGTGGTCACGACCCACCAGCGATAGGACGATCGGAACGCGCCCAAGATCGAGCCGACCGGGATCTGAACGGCGACGCTCGATCGCGAACCTCGGGTCACGGTGATCGATCGCACCCGCACGTTCGGACCGTGCTTGGGATCGCGCCAGAGGGAGCCGGAGAGCGCGCGTCCGTCCGAGCGCACCAGGACGAAGTAGTCGCCGCGTTCGTCGCCCGCCGTGTCCAAGTAGACGAAGACGAATCCTCGATCCGGGATCTGCGACGGCATCCACTCCCCGAACGTCAGCACGGTCCAGCGGGGAGGGCCGGCGTTCGGATCGAACCAGACCCGCCGCACGTCGAGCAGACCCTTCACATCGTTCGGATCGTCGAGCTGCGCTCGGGATCCCGCACCGGTGGCGAGCGCCACGACGCACACGACCAGGACCGTGGCGATCACGCCGATGAGCGGTAACGCGCGACGGGCTCGATCGCTCATGCGTTCCGTCCGCGGCTCAGCCACACGGAGACACGCCATGCGGTCAGGAGGGACACCGCGGCAGTGACGCTCGCCAACGCGAACGGCAACGTCTGCGACGTGCCCGGAACACCCGGCCAGGTGATCGGCGTGTCGCGCCCCGCGACGAGCACGAGCATGGCCGTGAGGGCCAACCCCGCGTTCCGCAGCAATGCCGATCGCAACGGGATGACCGTCCGGCCTCCGAAGCATCCGCACGGGACCGCGCCGTCGTTCATGCGTCGAACGCGGAGCAGCTCAGCCGAGAACGACACGAGCAAGAGCAACGTCAGCGATGCCGCCTGCAGCGGCCGGCCGATGACGACGAGCACCGGCACGAGGGCCTCGGCGGCGGGAACGGCGCGAGCCGCGATCGGATCGATCCCCGATGGGAGCCGGTGCGCCGCGAGCGTCCGACGCCACCGCGACCACCCGACGAGCTTCGAGACCGCCGCCCACGCCCACGCCGCGGCCAGGAGCGCGGCGGCCAGGAGCCACCACCCTCCCGTGGGCGCACCGATCGACGCGATCGCCGCAACGCCGGCGAGTGCGACCAAGATCGCTCCGTTGACGGCTCGTCTGCGCGACCCAGGGTTCGACGCCAAACGATCGATGAGTGAGCGGCTCCGTTCCGGCGAGTCCGAGCCCCAGGCGACCGCCGCCGACAGTCCCCGCACCAAGCCGAACGGAACCATCAGCGCCGCGCCGATCGCCGGTCGCCCGCTGGCGACCGCGGCGAACGCGACCACCACGAGCGTGCCGTGCCCGAGGTACGTCAGGAACCCGACGCCCAGCCCTGCGCCGTACAGCGCGGCCGCGATCGGGAGGCCGAAGAAGGTCCGCCACCAGTCCGGAACCTGACGCCGCAGCTGCGGCACGGGGACGCGGAGCCCCGTGAGTTCCGCCGTCCCGTACGCGACCGCGAGCGCCGCGAGCGCCACCAGTCCCGCCCGCCCCCACGGCGCGCCGAGGAGTCCGCCGAGGAAGCCCAGCGCCGCGCCGAACAACGCTGCGGTGAGCGCCGCGCCGAACGCGTGCAACGTCAGGGCTCCCAGCCACCGCGCGCGTCCCCCGTAGACCACGGGGGTGATGGTCTCCGCCATCGAAAGGCCTCAGGGACCGTGGAGCGCCGACCATCCGGCGATCGCCGAGGCCAGCACCACCACGGTCGCCAGCGAAGCGTCTAGCACGTCGCTTCGAGCTCACGGTAGGTGATGCAGAACACCCGCAGGTTGGGCGCGCAGTAGCCGGTCACCGCGCCGTCACCGTTGATCCGGATGCGCGATGCGGAGCAGCAGTCCTGGATGTGTCGGAGCCGCCCGTTGCAACAGCGCGTCCATCCACCCCCGTACCGCGGGTTCTTGACGAACGGATAGGTGGCCGGCACCCGCTCCTGGCAGACCTTCGAACGGACCTGCGTCGCCGGGTCCGTGTACGGTTCGCCATCGTCGGCCACCGGGTAGCCGAACTTCGGGTGCACGGGATAGCCGAACACGTCGGTGCGCGCGAACTTCCCGAAGGGGTGCGGGCATTCTCCGGTCGTGTACGTGTGACCGCAGATATCGGTGTAGGCGGACGCCCGCTCCGGAGCCAGCATCGTCGCGACCACCCCGCCACCCGCGAGCGCCACGACCCCACGGCCGAGCTTGCCCAGGAAGCCCCGCCGGCTCGTGCGCGAGGCGAGCCGGAGGCCGGCGCGTTCGATGGGGGTCAGCTCGCCCGTCGCTCCGGCACCTCCTCGATACGCCGGAGCGCCGTGTCGACCAGACCCTCGACCTGTTCCAGGTTGTTCACCGTGCCTTTCGCTCGAACCACTCCGAGCTCGTCCATCACGACCGCGAACGGCGTGCCCGGGACGTCGTAGAGACGCTCGAGCTCGGGATCGTGCAGCACCAGAGGCGCCATCCGCGCGGCGGTCGCCGCCGCGGCGATCCCGGGCGCCACGTCCCGGCAGATCGGGCAGGTCGTCGAGGAGAACAGGATCAGCCGAGCCGGGCCGGGGCCGCCCACCAAGACGCGCGATCCCTGGTCGTCGACCGCTGGGAGCGGCGGAGGCGCCTCACCGACCGGCGGTCCCTCGGTGGCGACCTCGAGCGCGCCGCGCGGGCCCAGACGCAGGTGGAGCGTGCCGATCTGGCGAGCGAGCGCCACGACCACCACAGCCAGCACCAACACCAGGATCCACTGCGCGATGAACGCGGCGACCCACCAGCCCGTCATCGCATGGTCCAGGTCGGCGCCTTCTGTTCGTCCATGAACTGGATGAACGGGCTGCCGTCCCCCGCGAGACCCACGAGCGCGCGGAGCTCCCCATCCCGGTCGAGCAGGCGAAGGACGGGCGATCCCTCCGCGGCCAGTCCCAGTCGGACGCGCACCTTCCCCGTCTTGTCGTATAGGCCCATCGTGGGCGAGCCCTGCTCGGCCAGGCTGTAGACCTGGTGGAGATCGCCGCTGCGGACCTGCATCCCCAGCGTGGGGGAGGCTTCGGGCGCCAGGCCGAACTTCGCCCGGATCCGGCCGTTCTTGTCACCGAACGCCAAGCTGGCGGAGCCGTCGGAGGACAGACCGAGCGTCGCACGGACCTTCCCGTTGTCGTCGCCGATCGCGAGGCCTGCCGAGCCGTCGGCGGACAGACCGAACCGCGCGCGCACCTGTCCGGCCGGATCGAGCATCGAGAAGAACGGCGATTCGTCGTTGCCCAGGCCGATCCGCAGCCGGACGTTCCCGGCCGCATCGACGACCTCGAACTCCTCGGCGCGGACGACACGTTTCTTCATGATGGGTGTGACGCCGCGAGCGGCTCGCGACGTCGGCCTATCGTCGCGCCTGGTGAGCGTCGGCTCAAGCAGCGCGCGGAAGAACCGTGATCAACGCGAGATCATCTCGATACGGCGCGTGCACGTCTTGAGGCGGTCGGGTCGCGGCGTCACACCGATGCCTGGACCGCTCGGGACCTCCATCGTTCCGTCCGGGTCGATCACGAACGGCGCCGTGAGGTCGTCGGTGAAGTAGCGGCTGGACGCGCTGGTATCGCCCGGCAGCGTGAAACCGGGCAACGCCGCCAGCGCCAGGTTCGTGGCTCGGCCGACCCCCGTCTCGAGCATGCCGCCGCACCACACGGGGATCCCGGCCGAGCGGCAGATATCGTGGATGCGCGTGGCCTCAGGGATCCCCCCCACGCGTCCCTGCTTGATGTTCACGATCCGGCACGCGCCGAGCTCGATCGCGGCCTCGGCATCGTTCGCCGAACGGATCGACTCGTCCAGGCAGAGCGCGGTCGCGATCTTCGCTTGCAGCGCAGCATGCATGACCAGATCATCGTGGTGGAGCGGCTGCTCGATCATCAACAGGTCGAGCTCGTCGAGTGCCACGAACACCGCCAGGTCCGCGAGCGTGTAGGCCGCATTCGCATCGACCGAGAGCAGGATCTCCGGGTGTGCCGCTCGGACGGCCGCGACCCGCTCGACGTCCAGTCCCGGCTCGATCTTCAGCTTGATCCGCCGGTACCCGTCGGCGAGGTAGCCGTCGACCTGCTCCAGCAGAGCCGCGGTCGAGTCCGCGATCCCCACGGAGACACCGCACGCCACTCGGTCGCTGGTCGCGCCCAGATGGGACGCCAATGACCGGCCGGCCGCACGGAGTTCCGCATCCAAGAACGCGTCGATCAGCGTGGCCTTGGCCATCGGGTTGCCGCGAACACCGGCCAACACGACATCGAGCGCATCGCTCCTGATATCTCCGGCCGAGAAGAGCGCCGGCGCCAGGAAGTCACGCAGGACGAGCCAGGCACCCTCGTTGAATTCCTCGGAGTAGCCCGGATCGGGGCTCGTCACGCACTCTCCCCAGCCCTCCCCTTCATCGGTCACGACCCGGACCAGGACACAGGTCTTGGAAGACTCCGTCCCGAAGCTGGTCCGGAATGGCCGGACGAGCGGCAGATCGATCAGGCGGAGCTCGATCGCGCGTGCCGTGGTCACCGGCTGCCTGCCGTCAAGACGTAGGTCGAGTCGTCCGTGAACCCGGTCACGGTCAATCCGGCATCGAAGCACGCCGCGAACGCCTGCGCGCTCGCGTCGCGCCAGGCATCGGCGAGCGAGCGGTCGCGTTCCCGCAGGTCGTGGTAGTCGCGAGGGATGCGGATCAAGGCCGGGCTCCCCGCCGGTGGCCGGACGTCCGTGGGCGTGGGTCCCTGGGGATCACCGCCACGGCCGAGCACCTCCTCGCCCTCGGGAGCGGATATGGACCCCTCGGGGACCGGCCGGTGCAGGTCCCAGCGGACCAGGAGGCGGTCGCTCCGTTCTCCCCGGTTCAGCGTGTCCGTCATCTCCCCGTAGAAGTTGGGCAGGAAGCGATCTGCCTGGGCGCCCAGCTTTGACAGGTTCAGATGGGCGTTGCGCGAGAGGAGCGGATCGAACGTCCACCGGACGAGCGGGATGCCGCGGTCCAAGCAGAACGCCCGTTGCGCGAGTTTCAAGGCGAACCCCACGCCACGGTGCCGCAGATCCGGAAGCGTCGCGAGCATGTGGGAATGCAGATGGAGGCCGTCCTCGGGCATGACCCCAGCCCATCCCAGGACGTACCCGACGAGTCGATCCCGGTCCCACGCACCGTAGGGCTCGTTGCCGCAATCGGCGAGCGCGGTGATCATCTCGCGCGGGAGCAGCTGGTGGTTCCCCCACGTAGCGATCATGACCTCGAGGATCCGATCCGCATCCTCGATCGTCGTGAGGGGTCCGAGGCGCACGCCGGCGGCGTCGGCCGCCTGGTTCGCCCGGTCCCACGCCTCCATCGGGCGAGTCTAGCGCCGCCCTCGGGAACGCCGAGAGCCCGTGCATCGCACGGGCTCTCGCCTACGAGACTCTGGATCGGTGGGTCAGCCGCCGGCAGGCGGTGGAAGCTCCTGCCATTCGACGTCGTCCACGTCGCTCCCGCGACGGCGTTTGAACACGGCCGCCACGGTCGCGATGATCGCGGCGATGAACGCCAGCTTGAACAGCTTGCGGAAGAACCCGTGCTTCTTCTTCGTCTCCGTCACCTCAGCGTCGTCTGCCATTCGGGGTGCCCTCCTTCCGAGCGTGGGCCTGGATGGACTTGAACCATCGACCTCTTCCTTATCAGGGAAGCGCTCTAACCGAGCTGAGCTACAGGCCCTGGTCGTGAATGTTGGGCCCGTGGCCCATCGCCGCCAGCGTAGCCACGCGTCGGAAAGGGTGTCAAACCTCGGTTCGGGAGACCGAGCTCAGCGCTTCTCGGCCAACGTGACCTCGACGCCGCCGACCACGTCGCTGATCAGGTTGTACAGGAACGCCACGAAGACGTTCACGAGCGACCACAGGACCACGTTCGCGAGACCCGCCGCGAACAACCACGTGAAGACGCTCCCGAACCGGATGACGACCGCCTGCGGCCCGTCGGCGTTCCCGGTCGCGAAGACGTAGCCGAGCAGGCGGCCGGCCGAATCGATCGCGCCGACCGCCGAGAGGATGGCGTAGATGATCATCAACGCGAAGTACACGATCAGCATCACGCAGAAGTAGAAGAGCAGCGAGAACTTCAGCACCGACCACGGGCCCACCTTGCGGATCACGACACGGGTGCGCCGTGGGGTCCCGCGCAGCGCACGGCGAGCCGCCACCTGTTGCTGTTGTGGGCTCGCAGGCGGTGGCGGCGGTGCGGCGGCGGGTGGGGTGGGCTCTTCGATCGTCCGCTCCATCTCTCCCGAAGGTTCTAAGGGTACGGCTCGTCCGGAGCAAGCACCCGGCTCGCGTCAGGTCCGCAGCGGACCGTCCCCGGCGAACAACGCTCGCACCTGCGCCGGCGCGACCACGGCCAGGACGAGCGGCGCGAACACCCACGAGCCGACGCTCACGTCGTCGAGGAGGAGCAGGCCTCCCACGCCCATCCCGGCGCCCGCGAGCGCCATCACGACATCGACCGTCCTGGCGCTCCAGCGTGTCCGGAGCACGAGCGCGGTCACCACGGCCATCGCCCCGCAGATCGCGAGGATGACCGCTCCGATCGTGGCCGACATACCAGGGATTATGGTGCCTGCATGAGTCCGCCACCTCCATCGACCGTCGAACGCGACCTCCGTCGCATCCTGTGGGTCCAGGCGATCCGGGCGTTCCTCTACGGGTTCGGCACGGTCGTGTTGGGCTCCGCGCTGGCCGCCGGAGGGCTCACCGATACGCAGGTCGCGCTGGTGTTCACGGCGATGCTGGCGGGGATGGCGCTCGCGACGATCGGTGTCGGCGTCGGTGGCGATCGCGTCGGTCGTCGTCGCCTCTACGCGATCCTGTTGGTCGGGATGGGTCTGGTCGGCATCGTGTTCGCGTTGACCGACTCGCTCACCGTCCTCGTGATCGTGTCCCTGACCGGTCTGATGTCCACGGACGCGAACGAATCCGGGCCCATCACGTCGCTGGAGCAGGCGATGATCGGCCAGGCCCCCGCGCAGGCGCGGATCCATGTGTTCGGGCGCTACAACGCCGTCGCCTACCTGGCGGGCGCCGTGGGGGCGCTCGCCGCCGGTGGCCCGGCGTTCCTGCGCGACGCGTGGGCCGGGGCGCCGAGCGACCAGCGATGGCTGCTGGTCATGCCGGTCGGCGCGGCCGCCTGCCTGGTCGTGGCCCGCGGACTCACGGCGGATGTCGAGGTGGCCGAGGCATCCGGACCCCCCCGGCGGCCGCTCGAGCGATCGCGCGGCACCGTCTTCCGGCTCAGCTCGCTGTTCGCGGTCGACGCGTTCGCAGGCGGCTTCGTCGTGACGACGTTCATCGTGTTCTGGTTCGAGCGGAAGTTCGGCGCGTCGTTGCAGCTGATGAGCCTGGTGTTCTTCGCCGCAGGGCTGCTGCAGGCCTGGTCGTCCATCGTCGCGGCCAGGGTCGGTGCGCGGTTCGGGCTGCTCCACACGATGGTGTTCACCCATCTCCCGTCGAACATCCTGCTGCTCGCCGTGCCGTTCATGCCGACGCTCGGCTCGGCGATCGTGGTGCTGCTGGCTCGGTTCGCGTTGTCGCAGATGGATGTGCCCACGCGGCAGGCCTACATCGCCGCGATGGTCGATCCCGAGGAACGGACGGCCGCGGCGGCGTTCACGAACACGTCTCGCTACGTCGCCCGCCCGTTCGGGCCTGCGGTGGGGGCGATCTTGATGAACCATGTGGCGTTCGGCGCGCCGTTCGTGGCCGCGGGGGCCTTGAAATCCGTCTACGACCTGGTCCTGTGGCGGGTCTTCAAGAAGATCCCGTTGCCGGAGGACGCTACTCCTCGTCGTCCATCTGGATGATCACGGGGGCGATGGCCGCGACGATCTCGCCCTCCGCGACGCGCATCGTGCGGACACCCTGACTCGCGCGACCCACGCGACGGATGTCACCGGCCGCGACGCGTTGCACCTTGCCCGACGACGAGATCGTCAGCAGATCCTGGTCCTTCGACCCGATGAACGCGCCCGCGAGCAGCCCGGTCTTCGTCGTGAGCTGGTGGCCGATCACGCCCTTGCCGCCGCGGCCCTTCACGGGGTAGTCGGCGAGCTTCGAGCGCTTCCCGTATCCCTGCTCGGTGACGCTGATCATCTCCTCGCCGTCCGATGAGAGGCCGACCGCGAGGACGCGGTCGTCCTCGGCGAGGCGCATGCCGATCACGCCGCCCGTCGCCCGGCCCATCGGGCGGGCGAGCGCCTCGCGGAAGCGGATCGCTTGCCCCTTGCGTGAGACGAGGAACACATCGTCCTTGCCCTCGGTCAGCTTCACCTCGATCAGCTCGTCGCCCTCGCGCAGGTTGATCGCGATCAGACCGGTCCGCGGCGAGTCGTACTCGGGCAACGCGGTCTTCTTCACGATGCCGTTCTTCGTGGCGAACAGCAGGAACTCCCCCTCCGAGTACTCCTTCAGGTCGATCACGGCGCTGATGCGCTCGTCGCCGTCGAGTGCCACGCCCGGCAGGTTCGCGGCGTAGAGCCCACGCGCCGTCTTGCCCGACTCGGGGATCTGGTGCGCCTTCACGCGGTATACGCGGCCCTTCGTGGTGAAGAACAGCATCCAGTTGTGGGTGGTCGTCGTGAACACGTGCTTCACGACGTCCTCCTCCTTGAGGTTCTGCCCGCGTACGCCCTTGCCGCCGCGGCCCTGCACCTTGAAGGCGTCGACGGGCAGGCGCTTCACGTAGCCGGCGCGGCTCACCGAGATGATCACATCCTCCTCGGCGATCAGATCCTCGATGTCCAGGTCGCCCTCGTCGGCGCGGATCTGCGTCCGTCGCGCATCGGCGTGCTTCTTGCGGATCTCGGCGAGCTCAACCTTGATCACGCCGCGTAGGGCCTTCGGATCCTTGAGGAGCGTGTTGAAGTATTTGATGTCGGCGAGCAGCTTCTCGTGCTCCTCCTCGAGCTCGGTTCGCGCGAGCTTCGTGAGACGGCGGAGCGGCATGTCCAAGATGTGGTTCGCCTGGATCTCGGAGAGCTTGAACTTCGTCATCAGGCGCTTGCGGGCGGCCTCGGCGTCTTGTGACGCCCGGATGATCGCGATGACCTCGTCCAGGTGATCCAGGGCGATCAGGAGGCCAAGGACGATGTGGTCCCGTTCCTCGGCCCGGCGGAGCAGGTAGCGGGTGCGGCGTTCGACCACGTCCACCTGATGGTCGACGTAGTAGCCGACCATCTCGGCCAGGGTCAGCGTGCGCGGCACGCCGTCGACGAGCGCCAGCATGATCACGCCGAACGACTCCTGAAGCTGCGTCTGCTTGTAGAGCTGGTTCAGCACGACCTGCGCGTTCGCGCCGCGCTTGCACTCGATGACGAGACGCATCCCTACGCGGTTGGACTCGTCCTTCAGGTCCGCGATGTCCTTGATCTTCCCGAGCTTCACGAGGTCCGCGATCTTCTCCGCGAGGCGCGCCTTGTTCACCTGGTACGGGAGCTCGGTGACGACGATCTTCGAGCGACCGTTCGCCCCCTCCTCCACCTCGGTGACGGCGCGGACCTTGATCGAGCCGCGGCCCGTCTCGTACGCGTCCTTGATCCCCTGGCGACCCATGATCGTGGCGCCCGTCGGGAAGTCCGGACCCTTCACGAACTTCATCAGATCGCCCGGTGTCGCCTCCGGATGGTCGAGGTAGTGCACGACCGCGTCGATCGTCTCGCCCAGGTTGTGCGGCGGGATGTTCGTGGCCATGCCGACCGCGATGCCGCCGGAGCCGTTCACCAGCAGGTTCGGGAACCGGCTCGGCAGGACCACCGGCTGCTGCTCGTACCCGTCGAAGTTCGGGACGAAGTCGACCGTCTCCGCCTCGATGTCGCGGAGCATCTCCATCGCCATGGGCGCGAGACGCGCTTCGGTGTACCGGTACGCCGCCGCCGGATCCCCGTCGACGGAGCCGAAGTTGCCGTGGCCGTCCACGAGCGGGTAGCGGAGCGACCAGTCCTGCGCCATGCGCACCAAGGCGTCGTAGACCGATTGGTCGCCGTGTGGGTGGTACTTCTTCAACACGTCGCCGATCACGGCCGCACTCTTGCGATGCGGGCGATCGGGCCGGTAGCCCGCCTCCAGCATCGCCCAGAGGATCCGCTTGTGGACCGGCTTCAGACCGTCGCGGACGTCCGGCAACGCGCGGCCGACGATGACCGACATCGCGTAGTCCAGGTACGACCGCTGGATCTCATCTTCGAGCTGGACGTCCTCGATGCGTCCGGCGAACAGGTTCTGCGACATGCGTTCCTTCCTCGGTGTTCTCGGCCTCGGGGGCCGTCCGGCGGACTACACGTCCAGGTTCTGGACGTCCTTCGCGTTCAACTCGATGAACGCCTTGCGCGCGGGGACGTCGTCGCCCATCAGGATCGTGAAGAGCCGATCCGCGGTGGCCGCGTCCTCCAGCGTGACCCGCAGAAGCGTGCGGCGCTCAGGGTTCATGGTCGTCTCCCACAGCTGCGTGGCGTCCATCTCCCCGAGGCCCTTGAACCGCTGCGGATCGAGCTTCTTGCTGCCGTTCCCGTTGCTCTTGCGGTACGCGTCCCACTCCCGCTCGGTGTAGAAGTACTGCTCCTGCTTCCCCTGCTTGATCAGGTAGAGCGGCGGCTGCGCCAGGTACATGAACCCCGCGTCGATCAGCTCGCGCATGTTCCGGAAGAAGAACGTCAACAGCAGGGTGCGGATGTGTGCGCCGTCCACGTCGGCGTCGGCCATGATCACGATCCGGTGGTAGCGGGCCTTCGCGATGTCGAACTCCTCGCCGATCCCCGTGCCGATCGCCGTGATCAGCGCCTGGATCTCGAGGTTCTCGAGCGTCTTGTGCAGCCGCGCCTTCTCGACGTTCAGGATCTTCCCACGGATCGGCAGGATCGCTTGCGTCGCACGATCCCTCGCGCTCTTCGCGGACCCGCCGGCCGAGTCGCCCTCCACGATGTACAGCTCGCACGCCTCCGGGTCGGTGAGCTGACAGTCGGCCAGCTTGCCCGGCAACGAGCCGGATTCCAGGAAGGACTTCCGACGGGTGAGGTCGCGCGCCTGACGTGCGGCAAGGCGAGCTTTCGCGGCCTGCGAGCCCTTCGTCACGATGCGCTTCGCGTCACCGGGGTGCTCCTCGAGCCACGTGGAGAACTGCGCGTTCACGGTGGTCTCGACGAGCGACCGGATCGACGCGTTGCCGAGCTTCGTCTTGGTCTGCCCTTCGAACTGCGGATCGCGGAGCTTGACGGAGATGATCGCCGTGAGCCCCTCGCGGACGTCCTCGCCGATCAGGTTGTCTTCCTTCTCCTTCAGGAACCCCTTGTTGCGCGCGTAGCGGTTGAGCACGTTGGTAAGCGCCTTCTTGAGCCCTTCCTCATGCATGCCGCCCTCGTGCGTATTGATCGTGTTCGCGAACGAGTAGAGCGACTCGGTGTAGCCGGCGTTCCACTGCATCGCGACCTCGACCTCGGCGTCGTCGCCCTTGTGCACGATCGCGATCGGCTTGTGCACCACGTCCTTGCTGCTGTTCAGGTACTTCACGAAATCCACGAGGCCGCCGTTGTAGCGGTAGAGGTCCTTGTGGACCGGGTCCTCGCGCTCGTCGATCAGATGGATCTCGAGGCCGGCGTTCAGGAACGCGAGCTCCCGGAGCCGCTCGGTGAGGATCTCGCGCTTGAGCTCCGTGGTCTCGGTGAAGATCTCGGGGTCGGGCCAGAACCGGATCGTGGTTCCGCTCTTCGCGGAGGCCTTGCCCTTCGTGAGCTTGGTGGTCGACCGGCCGCGCGCGTACTCCTGATGCCAGTTGAAGCCCTCTCGCTGGATGTCGGCCGTCATCTTCTCGGAGAGCGCGTTCACGACCGAGACGCCGACACCGTGGAGGCCGCCCGAGATCCGGTATCCGCCGCCCCCGAACTTCCCGCCGGCGTTCAACGTCGTGAGCGCCACCTCCACGGCGGGACGGCGGTCCTTCGCCTTGGGGATCGGCTTCACGGGGATCCCGGCGCCATCGTCTTGCACGGATGCGCTGCCGTCCGCATGCAGCGTCACGACGATCTTCGTCGCTCGGCCGGCCATCGCCTCGTCGACCGCGTTGTCGACGACCTCGGTCACCAGGTGATGCAGACCACGGGAACTGGTGGTCCCGATGTACATCCCGGGGCGGAGCCGAACATGCTCGACGCCCTCCAGGACCTGGATGTTGCTGCTGTCGTACTCCTGAGTTCCGCTCTTCTTCCTGGCGGTGCTCTTCGTCGTCGCGGTTGCCAACGAGCCTCCGATCCTGCCCACGCAGCGGCCCCAGCCCTGATCGGGGAGGCCGTGCCGGGGGACACCTGCACGGACACTGTGATTCTACCAATCGGGGCCGACCTTGGAGCCGCTTCAGCGCCTCGATCTAGGCCATCTACCTGCTGTTTCGCACGATGACGCGAACGGTCGAGATCGCATCGGAGCCGAGCGCCTCGTTGGCGTTCAGCCGGATCTGCTCGTTCAGGAATCGGGCCTGTGCGCCCCATGGTCCGTTGGTCGCCGAGACGATCAGCACCCCGGCCTCCAAGCTCACGGGCGCGGTCTCCGCCGCGATCCGATCGCCCACGATCCGCGTCCACGCGACGGCGAGCTGCGCGATCGGCATCCCCCGCGAGAACGTCTCCTCCCGGAGCAGGTCGTCGACGATCTCGCCGATCGGGACGGCGTCGGACCTCCGAGGATCGCGCCGGGTGCGCCACCCCTTCGCATGCGGCATCAGGCGGCCCTCGGGGTCACCGTGCCGGCCTGTACGTCCCACGTGGCGTGCGCAGCGGCGGGAACGTGTGCCTCATCCGCCACGGAGATGACCACCTGTCCGCCACGCGCGGCCAATCGTTCCCCGATCTGGTCGCGGCGACGCGGGTCGAGCGCGGAGAACGGGTCGTCCACCAGGAGGATCGGAGGCTCACCGATCTCGCGTTCCACGGCGCTCGCAAGCCCCAGACGCAGGCAGAGCGCAGCGGCCCACGCTTCCCCGTGCGATGCGAACGCTCGTGCTCCGAGGTCGCGCACGGCGAGCTCCAGGTCGTCCCGGTGCGGACCGACGAGCGACGTCCGGCGGACGAGCTCGTCCGACCTGCGCTCCTCGATCCGGGCCCGGTACGCGCCCTCCAGATCGTCCGCGCTCCAGATGTTGGGCGCGTACGTGCACGCGAGGGCGTAGCCGGCCAACGCCTCGAACTCCTCGGATGCGGGGGGCGCCAACCGTTCGACCGCGTCGGCGCGTGCTCGGACGAGGGCAGAGCCAGCCTGGATCAGCTCGGCGTCCCACGCCTCGATCCCCGTCGGCATCCCCGGGCGATCCCACTCCTTCAACAGGCGGTTGCGTTGCCGGAGCGCCCGGTCGTAGCCGGTGATGACGGACTCCTTCAGCGGCCACAACGCGACGAGCGCCTCATCCAAGAACCGGCGCCGATGCGACGGATCGCCGCGCACGACATCCAGATCATCAGGGCCGAAGAAGACGGCACGCACCTGTCGACGGAGATCGCGCTTGCGCCGGACGGGAGATCGGTTCACCTTCACGCGGCTCGCTCCGCGCGTCGGGACCTCGACCTCGACCAACACGCGTCCGTCGAGCGTCTCCACCTCGCCGCGCGTGTAGGCGGCCTCGGCACCTTCACGCACGAGCGGGCCCGAAGCCGACACGCGCGGCGATGACAGCGTGAACAGGTAGCACATGCCCTCGAGCAGGTTCGTCTTACCCTCGCCGTTCGGACCGACCGCGACGATCAGGCCGTCGGGGACGGGTTCGATCCGCGTGTAGGCGTGGTTGCGGAAGTCGCGCAACTCGACCCAGGCGAGGCGCATGAGGGAAAGCCTTGCGCCCTAACCCTTCCTAGCTCACTACCGCGGGCAACCGCACCGGCATCACCAGGTAGGTGAACTCGTCGCCCTCGCCGTGAACGACCCCCGGCTTCAACCCATCGCGCACATCCAGACGCACGCTCTCCCCGGTGGCCGCGGTGAGTCCATCGGCCAGGTACTGCGGGTTGAACGCCACCGTCAGGTCCTCGCCCTCGTACCGCGCCTCGACCGTCTCGACCGCCTGTCCCAGATCCGGCGAGGAGCTCGAGAGCTTCACGCCGAGCGCGTTGAACTCCAGGCGGACCGGCGTGGTGTCCCGAGCGAGCAGCCCCACGCGTCGTACCGCGTCGAGCAGCTGCTGGCGTGAGACCGTCAGTCGACTCTCACTCGCTTCCGGCAGCAGCTGCCGGTAGTTGGGGAACTCCCCTTCGATCAAGCGCGAGGTGAGCGTCAACGCCCCGATGCGGAACGACACCTGACTCTCGTCGATCAGCACCTCGATCGACCCCTTCTCGTCGGCGGCCGCCGCGCGCCCGGCCTCCGACATCGCTCGCTCGGGCACGATCGCCTTCGCCTCGCCGTCAGACGTGGCCACCAGGTCGCGCACGGCGAGGCGGTACGAATCCGTCGCCACCATCACGACCCCTTCGCGGCTCACCTCGAGCAGGACGCCGGTGAGGACCGGGCGTGCCTCGTCGCGTGAGGCTCCTCGACCCACCTGGCTCACGGCCTCCGCGAACGCTCCCGCCTCCGCGGTCAGCCTCGTCCCCCTGGGCTCCTGCAAGCCGGGGAAGTCCTCCGCCGGCAGCAAGCGCAGGGTGCCTTCGTACGCGGCGCATCGGATCCGCGCCTGCCCCTGATCGGTCTCCACGTCGACCGGCGCGTTCGACAGGCTCTTCACCGTGTCCCCGATCAGACGGGCCGGGACGAGCGCGATCCCCGGCTCGGTCACCTGCACGTCGATCGTCAGGCGGGCAGACACCTCGAGGTCGGTCGTGATCAGCGTGAGCTCGCCGCCTTCCGCCGCCTCGATCAGCACCCCGGTCAGCGCCGGGATCCCCGGGCGCGACGACACGCCTCGCTGGACGGTCTGCAGAGCCTCCGAGAGCGCGTCTCGGTCACACCGGAACTTCACCGTGGCCACCCCCTGTAGCTTCTATAGGTCTTTCTCTCAGAACGGTAGTAGTAGGTGCTGTGGAAAGGTGCACAGCGTAGGCGTTCCCCCAGCGTAGAGGGCGCCTCCGACATGTGGAGAGTCTGGGGAGAACCCTCCGGGTCGCGGCGGGCGCTCACGATCGGGTCCTGACACCCCACATGCGGCCCCCGGGTTTTCCCCATCGTCACGCCGCCCCTCGGACGCGACCGCGGATGATGCGCGTGAGGTCCTGGACCTGCCGGAACGTCGCGTCGCGCGCCCGCATCTCCCCTTCGACCTTGTTGATCCCATGGAGGACGGTCGTGTGGTCGCGACCGCCGAAGATCTCGCCGATCTTCACGAGTGACAGGCCGGTGCACTCGCGGACCAAGTACATCGCGATGTGGCGAGCTTGGGTCAGCGGTCGCGACCGGCTCTTGGACATCAGATCACCGGTCGAGAGCGTGAAATACCGCGCGGTCTCCTCGAGGATGAGTGGCGGCGGGATCTCGTGCTCCGTCTGCGGGATCAGGTCCTGCAACGCCCGCTCGGCGAGCGTCACGTCGATCGGCTGCGCCGTGAGCTCTGACCACGCCACCACCCGGACGAGGGCACCCTCCAGCTCCCGGACGCTCTGGTCGAACTTCGACGCGACGAATTCCACGACATCGGGTGGGACCGCGATCGTTTCGCGCTCCGCCTTGAGCTGCAGGATCGCGATGCGCGTCTCGAGGTCCGGTGGCTGCACGTCGACGCAGAGCCCCCACCGGAACCGGCTGGTCAGACGCTCCTCCATGCCCGAGATCTCGTGCGGCGGCCGATCGGACGCGATCACGATCTGCCGTCCCGCCGTGTGCAGATGGTTGAACGTGTGGAAGAACTCGGTCTGCGTCTCCTCGCGCTTGGCCAGGAACTGGATGTCGTCGACGAGCAGCACGTCGACCTCGCGGTACTTCTGGCGGAACCCATCTCCCTGTCGTTCACGGACGGCCTTGATGAACTCCGTCACGAACTGCTCCGACGTCACGTACTTCACCCGCAGGCTCGGCTTCAGTCGATACATGTGATGCCCGACGGCGATCAGCAGGTGCGTCTTGCCCAATCCCACGCCGCCGTAGATGAACAGCGGGTTGTACGCCTTCGAGGGCGGGGCCTCGGCGACGGCCATCGCGGCCGCGTGCGCGAAGCGGTTGCTGGGTCCCGGCACGAACGCATCGAACGTGTAGTTGGGAAACGGCAGGCTCGGCGCGCGATGATCCCGATCAGCCGGCGCCGTCTCCGTCCGATCGACCTGACCGCCGCCGACGGGGTCGGCCTCCGGGATCGTGACGACCTCGTCCTCTATCGCCTCGCGCAACCCGCCGTCCACGTCCAGACGGATAGCGACCTCCGGTCCCGCGACCTCGATCACCGCGTCGCGGATCAGGTTGATATGGTTGTGCTGCAAGCGCTCTCGGACGAGTTCGCTCGGAACGTTCAGCGCGAGCACGCCGTCGGCGAACGAGATGGGCCGGACATCGGCGAACCACATGACGACCGTGGTCTCGGGCAGATCTGCGCGGGCTCGCTCCAGGACATGTGCCCAGGTCTCGTGCACCTCGCGCTCAGAGAACGCTATCGCCATGCGTATCCACAGAACCTTTCCACAACGGTGGAAAACCCTCTGGGGAAGGTGTTCTGGCGTCGTGTCGGCCGAAGCCGTGTCCGCCGGGGGGGAAAGCGGCCGGATGATAGCACCGGGGTTTTCCACACCGCGCGCGAACGGCGGGGTCTTGTCGCACTTTCTGTTGTCAACCCCTTTGTCCTGCGATGATGCCGCCCCGTATACTTTGCGTTCGGCCGGCCCAGCGCCGGCCTTCGCATCGAGAGGAAGCCACCTATGGCCAAGGGGAAGCGCACCTACCAACCGAACAACCGCCACCGGGCGAAGACGCACGGGTTCAGGATCAGGATGCGGACCCGCGCCGGCCGCTCGATCCTGTCCGCCCGCCGCCGCAAGGGCCGCGCGCGCCTCACCGTCTGACCACCGCCGTGCGGTCTCCCCAGATCCGTCGCGTGTTCGACGTGGGCCGACCGATGCACGGAAGGCGGATGGTACTGTTTGTCGCGCCCGGTTCCGGGGAGGTCGCCGTGGTCGCCGCCCGTCGGGTCGGTGGTGCGGTCGAACGTAACCGCGCCCGGCGTGTCCTGAGGGCGGCCTGGCGTGAGATCGCGCCCCAGGTCGGAGACGATGACGTCGTCTTGGTAGCCCGAGAGGGCATCCGGGGCGCGAAGACGCAGGATCTGGTGGCCGAGATGACCGAGCTGCTCCGACGCGATGGGTTGGCGCGCACGTGATCCGGCGTGTCGCGTGGTCAGTGGGCGCTCCGTTCCGGATGGCCCTCGTCGCGGGGATCCGTCTGTACCGCATCACGCTCTCCGGCTGGCTGGGTGGGCAGTGCCGGTTCTATCCGAGTTGCTCCCAGTACGCGGAGGAGGCCATCCAGAGGCGCGGCGCCTTCGTGGGCTCGATGCTGGCCGCCTGGAGGATCTTGCGCTGCAATCCATTCGGAGCAGGCGGGATCGATCGCGTGCCCACTCCGGCCAGTGAGGCGCCGTATGATGCGCTCACACAAAGCGGGGCGCCGGTGGAGACCGGGACCTGATGCTGGCCCTGGGGATCTTCCAAGCGCTGCTCAATGGGATCGGCGCGATCCTGGCCTGGATCTATGGGGTGGTCGGCAACTTCGGCATCTCCATCATCATCCTCACGCTGCTGATCCGGATCGTCCTGCTGCCGCTCGGTATCAAGCAGATCAAGTCGATGGGGGCGATGCAGGCGATCCAGCCCAAGATCAAGGAGATCCAGAAGAAGTACAAGGGGAACAAGCAGAAGGCCCAAGAAGAGACGATGAAGCTGTACAAGGAGGCGGGTGTGAACCCCCTCGGCGGCTGTCTCCCGCTCCTTCTGCAGTTCCCGATCTTGATCTCGATGTATGCCGTGATCCGGCCCCCCCAGCTCCTTCCCGCCACGGTCGACAACCAAGCCGTGTATGAGATCCACAACAACCATCTGCCGACCGACAGCGCGCTCTTCCAGAACGTGGTGCTGCACGAGAACTTGGACTTCTTGACCCTCAATCTCCAATGTTCGGCTGCGCAATCGGGGACCCAGGCGACCGTCGTGGCGTCGGACCGCAAGCCGGTCACGCCCAACACGCCGATCTTGGACACCGACGGGAAGCCACTGGGCTTCCCTGCGACCACGGAGAACGGGAAGATCAACTGCGGCTCCGGCACCGCGGCGAAGATCCCGTACTTCGTCCTGCTGGTGGTCATGGTCGCGACGACCTTCTACCAACAGAGACAGATGCAGAAAGCCAGCCCTCCGGGGGCAGCCTCCGGACAACAGCAGGCCATCTTGAAGTTCATGCCGCTGATGTTCGGGATCTTCGGATTCACGTTCCCCTCGGGGCTGACCCTGTATTGGACCGTCTCGAACCTGTGGCAGATCGGCCAGCAATACACGCTGTTGAAGCTCGGTCACATCGGTCCGGAGGCGCTGGAGCGTCGGATGGCCGAGCAGCGGGCGAAGGGTCCGAACCCACCGGCCAAGCCCTCGTTCATGAGCCGGATGCAAGAGCGCGCGGAGCAGGCCCGCAAGGATCCGTCCTCTGGACGGTCGGGATCCTCCGGGTCAGGCGGGAAGGCCGGCGGCTCAGGTTCCTCGTCGAAGGGTTCGGGGTCGCAATCCCGGCCCCGCCGTCCCAACACCGGCAATCAGAAGCCACGAGGAAGCGGCCCGACGCCGAAGAAACGTCCTGGAGGTGGAGGCAACGGTGGCAAGGGAGACGGAGAAGCGGGCAGCTAGCGTCGAGGAGGCCGTCGAGGCCGCTCTGACCGAACTTGGGGTCACCGAGCAGGAGGCGCGGATCGAGGTCATCCAGGAGCCCCGCTCCGGGGTGATGGGGATCGGGGCGCATGAAGCGGTCGTGAAGGTGCGGGCCGTGACGCCCGAGCTCGACCCGGACGAACTCGAGGAACAAGCCGACGCCGTGGCCGACTTCCTGGAGGAGCTCCTCGGGTTGATGGGGGTGGACGCCGTCGCCGAGCCCGTGGAACACGGTGACCACATGTACGTCGACATCGTGGGGGACGATGAGGACGATATGGCGCTGTTGATCGGGAGACACGGGCAGACGCTCGACTCGATCCAGGAGCTGACCCGGATGATCGTCTCCCGTCGCCTCGACGACCGGATCCGGGTCATCGTGGACGTCGAGGACTACCGTAAGCGCCGGGAGGAGCGTCTCGAGGAGAAGGCCCGGGAGCTTGCGACCCGAGTGCTTCGGACCGGTGACGAAGAGGTCCTGGAGCCGATGAACCCGTTCGAGCGGAAGATCGTGCACGATGCCGTCTCCGAGATCGAGGGCGTTCAGAGCTCCAGTCGGGGTGAAGAACCCAACCGGGCTGTCGTCATCAGCCGCCGCTAGTCGGCCTTCGAGCGAAGGACGCTGGCGTACCCGCCACCGTTGGAGGCATGTTTCACGTGAAACATGAGGGTTGGGAAGCCACCGCTCGGGCGTTGGGGATCACCCTGGCCCCGCTCCAACGGACGCGCCTTGACACCTACGGCGACCTGCTCAGACAGCGAGCCGTGCCCTACGGGTTCGTCTCGGCGAAGGATGCCGATCGACTCGAGGCGCGCCACATCGCCGACTCCCTGCGAGCGGCGCCGCTCGTTCGGGCAACGGATGGGTCGGCGTATGATCTCGGTTCTGGCGCCGGCCTCCCCGGCATCCCCGTCTCGATCGCCTGTCCTTGGCTCTCGATGGGGTTGGTCGAATCGCGCCGCGCGCGAGCAGCGTTCTTGGAGCTCACGGCGCAGGAACTGGGGCTGGAGAACGTTCGCGTGCTCCATCGTAGGGTGGAGCAACTGACCGAACCGGTGTCCGTCTGCTTCGCACGGGCGTTCGTTTCGGCGACTCGGTCTTGGGCTGCGGCGGAGGGGTTGCTCATCCCCGGCGGACGGCTGATCTACTTCGCAGGAGAGGCGTTCGACGTGGGAGAACTGCCATCCGGTCTGTTCACGGAGGTGGTCCCGGCCCCCTCTGCGCTTGCAAGGTCGGGGCCGCTGGTTATCATGACTCGGACGTGACCAACCCCGGCCCCAAGGCCGCCCCGCGGACCACCTCGTCTCGCTCCACCGCCAAGGGGGGGCAGACGGGCGCTTCCGGCCGACGCAGATCGCCAAAGTCCGCCGCCCCCGTTCCTCCGGAAACGCCCGGCGTCGCGCGGATCATCGCGATCGCGAACCAGAAGGGTGGCGTCGGCAAGTCCACGACCGCGGTGAGCCTGGGTGCCGCCCTGGCGGATCTGGGCTATCGGGTCTTGGTGATCGACCTCGACCCGCAGGGCAACGCCTCGACCGGGATGGGGATCAGGCACGAGGCTCGGGAGACGACGGTCTATCACGTGATCGTCTCGGAGGCCCCGGTCGTGGATGCCATCGTTCCGACCCCCGTCGAACGACTGCACGCCTTGCCCTCCACGATCGACCTGGCGGGTGCCGAGATCGAGCTCGTCAGCCAGTTCTCGCGCGAGAGCCGCCTGAAGAAGGCGCTCGAGCCGGTTCGCGAGGGTGTGTATGACTTCATCCTGCTGGATTGTCCTCCCTCGTTGGGACTCCTGACGGTGAACGCCCTCACGGCGGCTGAAGAGCTCATCGTTCCGATCCAATGCGAGTACTACGCGCTAGAGGGTCTGGGGCAGCTCCTGCGCAACGTCAGCCTGGTCCAGCAGAACATCAACCCGGGCCTGCGTCTGTCGGGCATCGTCATGACGATGTACGACCCGCGTACGAAGCTCTCGGAGCAGGTCGTCCAGGAGGTGCAGCGGTTCTTCGGTGAGCTCGTGTATGACGTGATCATCCCCCGGACCGTACGGCTCTCCGAGGCTCCCGGCTTCGGGCAACCCATCACCGTCTACGACCCGCGTTCGAAGGGCGCGCAGACCTATCGGCAGCTCGCTTCGGAGGTGGCACGCCGGCCTCCGCCGGACGAGCCGATGCCGGTCTTCGACGATCTGCCGACCGTCGTGCTCCCGGCGGTCGATGACGGTGTCACACCGGAGGGTCTTGACGAGAGCGAGCTCGAGAGCTTGCCGATCCCCAGCGTGCATGAATTGATCGAGGAGGAAGAAGCCCAGGCCGAGGTCGAGGCTCTTGTTCCCGCTGCTGAGCCCGGCCCCGAGGCTGAGGCGCTCCCCGACGCGAAGCCTGAGCCGGACCCTCCGTCCCCGCCGAAGCCTGAGCCGGTGCCTCCGCCTCCGTCGAAGCCCCGCTCCTCCTCATCGAGCTCCCCGGCGGCCCCGGTGTCGATGCCGGCGACCTCATCGCTCGATGACGACGACCTCTGGGAAGATTCCGACGAGCCGCCGTCGGCCAGAGACTCCTCCCCTCCGCGTTCCACCAGCGTTCCGAACGACCACATCCGAACACCTTCCCCAGCGACGGGTAGTGGTCATCGACGAGGACGCCGAACTCCGGGCGTCCTCCGGGCCGCCCCCTTCGACCGTCCAGCCGGCCGCTCCTCCCCGTTCCATGGCGGAGATCGGCGCGACGCTCGAGGAGGACGATCAGCCCAAACGGCGATGGCGACTGTTCCGCAAGGGAGGCGAGTGATGTCGAAACGAGGTGGGCTCGGTCGAGGGTTGTCGGCGTTGATCCCGGGTGCCCCGGAGGCCGGCGAGTCTCCGGGACTGCTCGAGGTGCCGGTGAACGCGGTCTCTCCCAACCCGAAGCAGCCACGGACGCGGTTCGACGATGAGGCGATCGGGTCGCTCGCGGCCTCGATCCGCGAGGTCGGCATCCTGCAGCCGATCGTCGTGCGGAAGTCAGGACCCGGGTACGAGCTGATCGCAGGGGAGCGTCGATTGCGAGCGGCGAAGCTCGCGGGTCTCGCGACGGTCCCGGTCGTCGTGCGAGACACGGACGACGCCGACACGCTCCGCGAGGCATTGATCGAGAACATCCACCGCGAGGATCTGGGTCCGATCGAGCTCGCCGAGGCGTTCCGGCAACTCTTGGAAGAGCTGGGCCTCAAGCAGGAGGAGCTGGCTGACCGGGTCGGTGTGTCGCGGTCACACATCGCGAACACCATCCGGTTGCTCCAGCTCCCGATGGACGTCCAGCAGCTGCTCACGGACGGGAAGATCCAAGCGGGGCACGCCCGGACGCTGCTATCCCTCGGGGATGCGGAGGCGCAGTCGACCCTGGCGCTCCGGATCTCCGCCGAAGATCTCTCGGTGCGCGAGGTCGAGGACGTGGTCCGTCGCTACGTGGATGCCCCCAAAGGCGTCTCGCCGGCCCCGGCGGCGAAAGCCGGTGACGCGCCGCCGTCGGATTCCGCGCTCGCCGAGGTAGAGGAGATCCTCTCGGAGCAGCTCGCCACCCGGGTGCAGATCCAGATGGGGAAGCAACGAGGGCGTGTCGTGATCGAGTTCGGTTCGGCCGACGACCTGGAGCGGATCGTCTCCGAGATCATCGGCTCGGGTCCGGGGCTCGCCCCCGACTGACCTGCGGCCATCCGGAGCGGCTGGCCATGGTCTAGTCTGTCACAGACTAGTAGATCCGCAGGTCAGGGCGCTACGGTCGCCGGGAAGTTGCCGACCGGACCACGCGATCGCAGAGCTCGTCTAACGGCCATCCGGCCGACCGCGCCGCCATCGGGATCAGGCTCGTCTCGGTCATCCCCGGCGACACGTTCACGTCGAGCACCCAGGGGAGTCCGTCCGTGTCGACGATCTGATCGACGCGCGTGACGTCGAGGAGTCGAAGTGTCTCGACCGCACGATGGGCCTCGGCGACGGCCGCGGCGGCGACCTCGACGGAGAGCCGGGCCGGCGCGAAGTACTCGGTCGCGCCGGCCGTGTAACGGGCCGCGTAGTCGTACACACCGTTCTTTGGAACGATCTCGACCAGAGGCAAGGCCTCCGCAGGCGTTCCCACGAGTCCGGCAGCGATCTCCGAACCCTCGACCTTGGCTTCGATTACGGCTGCGCCCGCGAACGACAAGGCGGCCATCACGGCGGTCGAGAGGTCTGCCTGGCGTTCGACGAACCCGACACCGAGCGCCGAGCCTGACCGCGACGGTTTCACGACGCACGGCAGACCGATCCGATCGATGACCTTGCCCAATGCGGCGCCGGCACCCAGGTCACGGAGGGCCCAGCCCTCGATCACCACCCAATCCGGCGTGCGAACACCGGCTCGGCGCAGCGCATCCTTGGCGAGCACCTTGTCGAAGGCCACTTCGCAGTCGAAGGCCTCGGTGCCCGTATACGGGATCTCCAAGAGGTCGAGCAACCGTTGCGCGGTGCCGTCCTCTCCCTCCTTCCCGTGGAGCGTGAGGTAGCAGAGATCCGGGGCGTGTTCCATCAGCGTCTCGGCGAGCGGTGTCTCGCCGGGGTCGATCAACCAGGCGTCGTGTCCGCGTTCGATGAGCGCGTGGAGGACGCGTTGACCCGAGCGGAGCGAGACGTCGTGTTCGGGCGTCCGCCCACCGGACAGGACGGCGACCCTCATGGGTGCATCGACCGATAGAGCTGGGCTTCGTCCTGCAGCAGAGCGCCGAGTCGCGTGATCCCTTCGCGGACCCGATCCTCGGTCGGATGACAGAACGCGAGTCGCATCTGGTTCCGGCCGCGTCCGTCCGGGTAGAACGCCGTGCCCGGGACGTAGGCGACGCGTCGCTCGACGGCGGCCGCCAACATCGCTTGCGTGTCAACCCATACGGGGAGAGTCACCCAGACGTAGAAGCCGCCTGACGGGTTCGTCCACGTCGCGTCGGCGGGGAACCGTTCGATGAGCGCCTCGAGCATCGCGTCGCGGCGGAGCCGATAGAGATCGACGAACGAGGCGAGGTTCTCGCGCCAGCGATCCCCGGCGAAGTAGCGCTCCGTGACGAGCATCGTGAACGAGGAACCACAGAGGTCCGCAGCCTCCTTCGCGAGGATCAGTCGTTGCACGACGCTCTGCTCGGCGAGCGCCCACCCGACCCGCACACCCGGCGAGAAGACCTTCGAGACCGTGCCGAGGTAGATCACGTTCTCCGGGTCCATCGTCCGCAGGCACGGAAGCGCGGCGCCCTCGAAGCGGAGCAGACCGTACGGGTTGTCCTCGATGATCGGGATCGAGGCCTCGCGGCAGAGGGCGACGAGCTGCTCCCTGCGTGCGAGGGACATCGTTACGCCGGCCGGGTTGCCGAAGTTGGGGACGGTGTAGACGAACTTCGGGCGTTCGCCGCGGACGAGCGCCTCCTCCAGCTGATCGACGATCATGCCGTCGTCGTCGAGGTCCATCTGCAGGTAGCGCGGCTCGTAGGCTCCGAACGCGGTGAGAGCGCCGACGTAAGCGGGCCCTTCCACGGCGATCAAGTCGCCCGGATCGATGAAGATCTTGCCCAGCATGTCGAGGGCTTGCTGCGCGCCGGTCGTGATGACGAGGTCGTCGGGATCGGCCTCGACCCCTTCGTCGGCCATCAGCGGGATCAGCCGCTCCCGGAGCGAACGATGCCCCTGGCCGCCCGCGTACTGGAGGAGGGACGGGCCGTGGAGCTCTATCGCCTCCTCGACGACGGCGAGAACGTCTGCGGGCGGAAGCGCTTGCACGTACGGCATTCCGCCCGCGAACGACACGATCTCGGGGCGAGAGGCAACCGCGAAGAGCGCGCGGACCTCCGATGCGGACATGCCAGCGGTGCGGCCCGCGTAGAGATCGACGAAACGATCGATGGAGAATTCGGCCATGGGAAGGTCCCCAGCGTAGCATCGGTCCGAGCCACGACCTCTGAACGATCCGCGGGGACAAGCGTCGCTGACGGCGAGCCGCTCGTTCAGTCGCCAACCGCTGGAAGGACTTGCGCTGCAAGGAGTTCTAGCATCTCCATGTCGTCGAAGAGCTCGTGGTTCAGCATGACGCGTTGAACGCCGGCCGCCTCGTACTCGGACAGACGTTCCACCGCGCGCGCCGGCGTCCCGACGATGCAATCCGCTTCGATGTCGGCGCGGTAGTCGTCGAAGGGCCCGGCCGTCGGATCGGCCGCATGCGCTCGACGCAACCGCTCCAGGTACGCATCCTCGCTGTCCCCGATGAAGCACCACGTCATGAGCGACGTCACGAGGCCTTCCGGGTCACGGTTCGCGGCCGTCACGCCATCGCGCGCGCGCCCGAACCGTTCGCGCACTTCGGCCGGAGAGCCGCCGACCGTGTTGAACTCGTCCGCCCAACGGCCGATCAGCCGCTGCATCCACGGCCCCACGCGCTTGCCGCCGAGGATGATCGGTGGATGTGGTCGCTGCACCGAACGAGGGAAGAGTTCCGCATCTCGGAGCGTGTAGTGCGAGCCCGTGAAGGAGAACCGCTCCTGCGTGAGCAGGCCGTGCACGATCTCCAGCTGCTCTTCGAGCATCTCGAACCGGCTCCGGGTGTCGGGGAAGGGCAGGCCGAACTGCGTGTGTTCCTCTTCCCACCATCCGGCACCCAACCCGATCTCCACCCGGCCCCCGGAGAGGTGATCGACGGTCATCGCCGACCGCGCGAGCACCGCCGGTGGGCGGAACGTGACCGGAGACACGAGCGTGCCCAGACGCACGCGTTCGGTTCGCGCAGCCAGCGCGGCAAGCAGCGTCCAGGCGTCGCTCGATCCACGACCGGTCACCCCATGCGCGCTGAAGTAGTGATCGGATCGGAAGAGCCCTTCGAAGCCGAGGCGCTCGGCGGCGTCCGCGAGCCTGATCCAGTCGTTCCAGGTCACGCCCTGCTGGCCCTCGATCATCAGGCAGACGCGCACGGCGCGTAGCATAGTCCGGCTATGGCTCCCGACCCGCTCGTGCCGACCGAGCAACGTCGCGCGATCACGGCGATCGTGTCCGGCGCACTCCTCGGACTGCTGATGACGCTCGCTTCACGCGGCCGTGGCCGTGGCCGTGGCCGTACGTAACCCCTATCCCACGAAGTACCGGCCGAGTCCTTCGGCGATCGCATGCGCGATCCGTTCGGGATCCACCGAGTCGTCCTCGGGCGGTTCGACCTGGACCGCGGGCATGCGGGTTTCGCGCAGGATGGCCTCGGTGAGGCCCGCGGCGCGTCCCGTGCGGCCGGTCTCTTCTCCGAGGGAGGCGACGATCAGCTCCGCGATGCGCTTGCCGGCCGGGGAGTGGGTGGTCGCGCTGCCGAAGTAGCTGCAGACCGCGCCGGTGGTGTCGCCGCCACGCGGGCGGTGGATCGAGATGCAGACGGCGGCGGTGAGCTCGTTGGCCGCGCGAGCGCTGTCTGAAGGGGCAGGCCGTTCGGTCGACCGCAAGGACACCGGTTTCGCTCCGATGCCCCCCAGCTGATCGGCGAGCGCGATACCGATCGCGCAACCGCGCTCATCTTCCGGGTCGACGTCGATCGCCACGATCTGCCCTTCGATCGAGGATCGCATCGCGCGGACCGTCTCTGCCTCGCGCACGACGGCCCGGCTCGGCCCGGACTCGGACGGACGGAGCCGGTCGAGCGTCGTCAAGGTGTTGTCCCCGACGATCCCGTCCTCGTCGTGTCCCACGTTGCGCTGGAACTCTCGGACGGCCCGGTCGGTCAGCGGACCGAAGAGGCCATCCTGCTTGCCGGCGTCGAACCCGAGCGCGTTCAGTTTCCGTTGCAACGCGTGGACGTCGTCACCACGGAAGAGCGGGGCCCGAAGGTACAGGGTGCGGTCCCCGAGCCGGTAGCTGGCCTCGACGAGCTGTCCCCACGTGTCCGGGCCGACCCGGCCGTCGACGCGGAGGCTCCGGCTCTCCTGGAACACCCGGACCGCAACCTCGGTGCTCGGGCCGTACGTCCCGTCGAGTTCGCCGGTGTCGATGCGTTCGCCGAGGGCCAAGAGCCGTTGCTGGATGTCGTGAACCTCGGGCCCTCGGTCGCCGAGGAGGAAGGTGCGCACGCGACCCAGTCTCCGCCGAGGGATCCAGACCGGCAACCTCGCCCGTGGAACCGGTCGTTCAGCCGACGAGGTGTGGTTCCACGTCGCGCAGGATCGCGTCCTTCGGCTTGGCCCCGACCACGCGCGCGACCTCCTTGCCGCCCTTGAACAGGATCAGCGAGGGGATGCTCATGACCCCGTACGTGCGGGTGGCATCCGGGTTGTCGTCGATGTTCAGCTTGGCGACCTTCAGCGCGTCGCCCTTCTCTTGCGCGATCTCCTCCACCACCGGCGAGACCATGTGGCACGGGACGCACCACTCGGCCCAGAAGTCGACGAGGACCGGGGTCTCGGAGTCCAACACGTTGGACTGGAAGTCGGTGTCGTTCACGCTGCCGATGTTCGCCATCTCTCGAACTCCTTGATCGTCTGGCTATGGAACCCGCCGGGAGGCCCGGGGATTCCCTCGCCGATCAATGTGCATGTGCTTCGTCCTCGAGGAACCGTTCGGCGTCGATCGCCGCCTTGCATCCCTGGCCAGCGGCGGTGACCGCCTGACGATAGATCGTGTCGGTGACGTCGCCCGCCGCGAAGACGCCGTCGACGCTCGTGAGCGTGCGTGGTTCCTGGACCACGACGTAGCCATCCTGCAACTGGAGCTGATCCTCGAACAGAGCCGTGTTCGGTGTGTGGCCGATCGCCATGAACACGCCGTCGGTCCGGAGCTCCCGTCGCTCGCCGGTCACGACGTCATGTAGTCGCGCACCCGTGACTGCATCGTCGCCGAGGATCTCCTCGAGCACCGTGTTCCAGATCACCTCGATCTTCGGGTTGGCGAGCGCGCGGTCCGCCATGATCGGCGAAGCGCGGAACTCATCCCGTCGATGCACGATGGTCACCTTGCTCGCGAACTTCGTGAGGTACGTCGCCTCTTCCATCGCGGTGTCACCACCGCCCACGACCAGGAGCTCGCGATCCCGGAAGAAGAACCCGTCGCAGGTAGCGCACGCGCTGACGCCTCGACCGCGAAGCCTTCCTTCCCCAGGGATATCGAGCCAACGGGCGGTGGCGCCCGTCGAGACGATCAGCGTTCGCGCGCGCCACTCCTGGTCACCTGCCCAAACGCCGAACGGGCGGCTGGAGAGGTCGACCCTCGTCACATGGACCGGAAGGACCTCCGCGCCGAAGCGCTCCGCCTGCTTCTCCATCTGCTCCATCAACTCAGGCCCGAGGATGCCGTCGGCGAACCCGGGGTAGTTCTCGACGTCGGTCGTGAGCATGAGCTGCCCGCCGGCCTCCAGACCCTTCAGCACGAGCGGCGCGAGGTTGGCGCGCCCGGCGTACAGGGCGGCGGTGTACCCAGCCGGCCCCGATCCGATCACGATCGTGTTCCGCGTCTCCGTCATCAGCGTCCCAATCCTCCCATAGGGTGGAACGCCCACCTATTCCCGGCGCCGCTACAGCTGGGCGTGCGAGAACGACAGGATCGCGCAGTCCGAGGTCGAGAAGACCCAGATGGAGACGGCGTCCGCCGGCTGGTCCGCCCCCGGTCCCTCGAGGAAGACGGCGAGGTACGCGGGGCTCCCCTGGAATCGGGCCCTGATGAGTCGGATCAGCTGGCCCGCCTCCTTCGGTGCGGAGCGGACGATGCAGCGGAGGGCGCGCGTGGTCTGCTGCGGCGTGCCGGACGCGGGAGACATCGTGCTGGTCGCCGCCCCGGCCCCACCGCTGCCCGGCGTGGTGTAGGACGCGCTGAGCGACGTGAGCGAAGCAGAGTCGTAGTTGGTGTGCTGGATCTCGATCGTCTGCGGGGCGCCGCTCGCCTGAGGGCCGGCCACCACCTGCGCGCCGGACTTCGACGTGCTCCGGTCCTCTGCGCCGCCGGACGGGTGTTGCCCGATGCGGGGCAGGACCAGTGTGAGCACGAACAGGATGGCCGCGGCGGCGGCCGCGATCCCGGCGAAGCGGTACCAACGAGGTGGGCCGTCGTCGGCCCTCGCGGCGCGCTCGAGTCCGGCCTCCTGGAGGGCACGCGTGGCGACGTCGGCGGGAGGCGACTCGAGCGGAAGCGCGGAGAGCGCCATCCTGGCCTGGCCGGCCAGCGCGATCTCGTCGCGGCATCGCGCGCACCCTGCCAGGTGCGCATCGACGGCCGTCCGCTCGGAGGAGGGCAGCGTTCCGTCGACGTACCCGGCCAGGGATCCTTCGGGATGGGTCATGACTCCCTCTCCGACGGGCCGGGGGTGGGAGCGGGTTCCCGCGACCCACTGCCTGGCAGGCCCATCGCGCGCCCGAGCGCGATCCGTCCGCGGTGGACCCGCGATTTCACGGTGCCGATCGGGACGTCCAACACCCGCGCGATCTCCTCGTACGGCAGGTCCTGCACATCGGCGAGCACCAGGACCACGCGGTACTCCTCAGGGATCTGTTGCAGCGCGCGGCTCACGTCGATCGAGCCCACGGTGGCATCGGCGTGGTCGGCCACCGGCGGCAGCTGCTCGGGCATGGGGTCGTCGGGATCGACGACCATCCGCAGCATCGGCTGGCGCCGGCGCTTCCGGAGGATGTCGTAGCACGCGTTCACCGTGATCCGATGCATCCACGTGGTGAACGCGGCCTCGCCGCGGAACTGCGAGAGCTTGCGCACCAAGGTGAGGAAGGCATCCTGCGCCGCGTCGCGTGCGTCGTCCGGATCGCCGAGCACCCGCAGCGCCACGTTGTAGACACGGATCTGGTGCCGCTGCACGAGGGCGCCGAACGCATCGGCGTCGCCCTCCAGGTACCGGCGGACGAGCTCCTCGTCGGGGGTGTCGGTCACGCCGTCAAACGCTACAGCGTGGTCGGGCCGTTGGTCTCCGAAGCACGTACCTTCGTGTACTTCTTCGTGAAGTCGAACCGCCCGGCCAGGATCGTCTTGGCCTCTTTGCGCAGCGTGATCGTCACGGTACCCGTCGACGTGTTGACGACGCACCATTGGTTCGCGAGCTTCGCGCCCTGACCTTGCGTGGTGACGACGTCCTGCGCGGCCTGGCACGCGACCTGGGTGTCGTGGGTGGCACGATAGGAGTTGGCGGCGGCGGTCGAGGCCGTGCTCGCGGTGTCGGCCAGCCCGAACTTCGTGAACGCGATCGATCCGGCGTCGATCGCCGCGACCCCCACCAGGACGACGACGATCAGCCAGACGGCGATGATCTTGCCGACGGCTCCGAGCTCTCCTGGGCGGGACCGGTTCGTGAGACTCATCCGCGGAACCTCCTGAGGACCGCGTCCTTCACCTCATCGGCCTCCTGGATGCCGAAGATAAGCGCCGAGACCGCGAACGCAAGCAGCCCGGTCACGACGGCGACCACGACCTCCAGGAGCAGCGTGAGGACGCTGTTCGGCGAACCCATCACACGCTCGACACCCTGGGAGGTGAGGAACGCCACCCCCACGGCGATGAGCGAGGCCGGGATCACGCGGATGGCCGTTCCCAGGACGCGCCGGCCGTCCACGGACCCGAGACGTCGGCGGAGCAGCAGCATCGCCACGAGCGTGGCGAACAGGTACGACGTGGCATGGCCCAGCGCGAGCCCCGGCACGCTCCAGTGGAACGCGAAGACGAAGAGCAGATCGGCGGCGACGTTGACGACGGCAGCCGCCACGTTGATGAGCGCCGGGGTCCGCGTGTCCTGCATCGCGTAGAAGGTGCGCGTCAGGAGCTGGAACGCGGAGAAGAACGGGAGTCCGAGCGCGAACGCTTGGAGCGTCCGGGCGATCACCTCCGCGTCCTGGGCGTTCGCGTGGCCGTGTTGCAACAAGAGCCGCACGATCGGCAAGGCCAGGACCACGTAGGCGAGCGCCGCCGGCACGACGACGACGATCGTGTCGCGCAGGCCGCGCGAGAAGAGCGTGCGGAGGCCGGCCACGTCGCCCTCCGTCCATCGTCCCGACATCGCGGGCAGGAGGGCCGTGAAGATCGAGACCGCGAAGATCGAGTGCGGAAGCTGGAACAGGATGAACGCGCTCGCATAGATCTGATACCCGCCGGGCGGGAAGCGTCCGGTGAGGATGATGATGACGATGTACGCGAGCTGGTTCGCGACGACGTACACGACCACCCAGAGCGCGAGCTTGCCCAGCCGGCGGATCGCCGGGTGGTTCCAGTCGAACCGCAGGTGCCAACGGAAGCCCAATCGGCGTAAGGACGGCCAGAGCGCCGCCGTCATCGCGAACACCCCCAGCGTCGTCCCGGCCGCGAGCACGGTCTTCTCCGCGGTGGTGATGTGATCCACCGAGGGGTTCCCGCTTCCCAGGAGCATCGCGTAGACACCGAACGTGGCGATCACGATGAGGTTGTTGAGGATCGGTGCGAACATCGGCACCGCGAACTTCCGATCGGCGTTCAGCAGGCCGGTCGCGATCGCGCCGATCCCGTAGAAGACGATCTGCGGCATGAACCAGCGCAGGAAGAACGCCCCGAGCGCCACCTGCTGCGCCTTGTCGGGCGCGTGGGACGCCACCAGGTACAGCTCGATGATCTGCGGTGCGAAGATCGCGCCCACGATCGCCACGGCGCCGAGGACCACCAGGGCGAGCGTCAGGACCCGATCCGCCAGTATCCATGCGTCGTCTCGGCCGTGCCGCTGGTTCCATTCGACGAAGACGGGGACGAAGACGGACGTGAGGATCCCGCCGAGCACCAATTCATAGACGATGTTCGGCGTCGTGTTCGCCGTCGTGTACGTGTTGCCGAGCGCGCTGATGGTGACGCCGACCGCGGCGGTCTGAGCGGACAGACGCAGGAACCCTGTGATGCGCGAGAGCGCGGTGCCGACCGACATGACGGCCGTGTTGCGGACGAAGGCGCCCCGTGAATCCTCGGCCGGCAGGCCGATCGGGTCGGGATCTATGAGGTCCGACGTCGGAACAACCTCCTCGACCACAGGACGAGCAGCAGGACCGCGGCGGCGATCGTCACGGCGAGGGCGATGTGGTTCACGGACGTCGAGCGCACCGTGAGCTGCGTCTGACCGATCGGTCGTCCGGACGGGGCGCGAACGGTGACCTGGATCGTCCCTTGCCCCGAGGCGAGCGCCTTCGCCTGGAACGTGACGATCTGATCGGGGCGTGTGAGCGTCACGTCCTGCGCGTCACCTTGGGGGAACCGGAACCGGCTGGAACGGAGTTGAAGGCTGAAGTGGATCGGCAGGTCGCCCGGATCGCCCATGGTGAGCGGGATCGATCCGGTCTGGGCCAAGAACGTGAAATCCTGGCTCGTGTCGGGGACCGCGCGCGCGAAGACCGCCCGCGTCACGCGGTCGACCTGATCGATCCAGGCGCGACCGGCGCCCTCGTTCCCGAGGTACTCGGCGGACTGGGCGTAGAGCAGATCGCGCGCGAGATGATCGGGGATCGGGCTCCCCTGGACCATCATCGAGCGGAACGCCACCAGATCGCGACGCTCGCTCTTGATCGCCTCGGCGTAGGGCGGGGAGAAGCGCGCCGTGGCCGGTGATGCGAGAGGGCTCGGCGCAGACGGCGGCGGGATCTGCGCGACCAGGTCCTCGGCGGAGATCGAACGGAGGAAGGGTGCCGACGTGATCCGCCCCAGGAACGCTCCCCAGAAGCGCGACGGGAGCCCCGAAGGGAGCGAGACCGCTACGCCCCGCGGCGCCGACGGAACCGGCTGCTCCCGCCACACCGCGGCGAGCTCACCCAAGAGGGCCTGCGCCGCACGGACGGGGTCGTTCAAGAACCCGTTCCCGGCGAGCAGCGATTGGGTCCCCGGGTCGGGTAGGACGAGGGTCTGGGCCTGCGCGCCGAGCGCCACCGACGCGGTCGGTGGCGGCGTGAAGTCGTTCGGCTGTGGGGGGCGCGCGACGGTGTCGGCGTTGCCGAGGATCGTCGTCGCGCCGAGCGCCGCGAGCGCCGCGAGCGCGGGATCGTCGAGGGCGCCGGCGGTCGGCCGGGCCACGCTCGAGGTCGGCTCGACGCCCAGGATCTGACGGACCGTGTCTCGCCCGCTGGCGGTCTGGGTCGCGACGTCGCTCGCGAGGCCGCTCGCAAGGAGCGAAGGGATCGTGGGCGCGGCGAAGGGGAGCGCTACCAGATCCACCGCGGGTGAGCCCACGATCTGCTTCAAGCCGGTGAGGACGGCCGCCGCGTCGGCGGCCGCGCCTTGGCCCCCAGCGACCGTCGAGCCGTCGACACGTTCGAACCCGTCGGACATGCGCTCGAGTTGGTCGAGCAGCGCCGGTTGGATCACCAGTTCGACGGGGCTGAACGCGTCGTCGGCCATCCGGTCGAGCGCGGCGACCTCGGAGCTGAGCGTGCCGTCGGGAGCGATCGCCGCCTCGAACGCCGGATCGGTCAACCGTCCGTCCGGACCGAGCGCGATCGGGGCAGACAGCTCGACGACGGTGGTCAACAAGAGCGGCGCCTCCGGCTTGCGGACCAAGAAGATGATCGGGCTGTCGAGGAAGGCGACCGGCGTCCCGGCGCTCCGGACGTCGACGCGCATCGGGTACACCAGCGAGTCGAGCCGGCTGACGTCGCCGATCGTCGACAGGTCGACCGAGATGTGGAACCGGCGTTCGTCGCCGGCGTCGAGCGTGCCCGTCTGGCTGATCGTCCGCGCGTCGATCGGCAGGCTCGGCCCGTCGACCAAGGACTGCTCGTAGACGTTCCGTGACCGCACCGCAGCCCCGATCGTGATCCCGAGCGTGAGGTCACCGAGGCTGTCCGATCCGTCGTTGCGGGCGAGCACGGCGATGTCGACGACCGGGTCCTTCACCGTGGCCCACGGCGTCTGCGAGACGAGCCGCAGGGAGACAGTGGTCGTTCCTCGCGCATGTGCGGAGGGCAGGGTCGCGACGCACGCGGCGAACGCGATCGCGAACGCGAGGAGGCCGCGTGCGGCTCGGTGGATGCTCATGGCGGCGGCCTCATCGTAGTCGGCCCCTCCTCGGGGACCGGGAGGAACGCGCCGGTCACCGCAGGTGCTCGGCCGCGCGCCCCAGCACGTCGCGTTCGCCTCGGTACGCGGCTCGCTTCAGCGCGCGCTCGAGCGGGAACCATCGGACGTCCTCCATCTCGTCGTCCCGGTCGTTCGGGTCCCCGCCCACCGCGCGCATCAGGAAGAAGTGCACGGTCTTGCGGATGCGTACGTCCTCCCAGACGTAGAAGTAGCGCGTCTCGCCGAGTGCAGCTTCGATCTCCGCCTCGATGCCCGTCTCCTCGCGGACCTCGCGCACGGCGGCGTCCTCGGCGGACTCCTCGGGCTCGATCCCCCCTTTCGCCAGGCCCCAGGCGAGCTCGCCTCGCCGGGTGCGACGCGCGGCGAGCACGACTTCGACCCCGTCGGCGCCCTGCCGGTAGACGACACCGCCCGCGGAGACCTCGGTGCGGGTCTCCGGCCGCTTGCCACGGGTGCGCCCGCCCCCCTTCTTCGCGGAACGGCGACCCTTGGGAGTCCCCCCGCCCGTCTTCTTCGGGACCTGGCTGCGATCCGCCGGGTCCTTCTTGGGGCCGTTCGGGCTGGTCATGGCCGCGATTCTATGCGGATGGGCACGTGGTCCCGGCTCCGCGACAGGAACGTCAGAACTCGGGCTTCGGTCGGCCTGGGAACGTGCCGATGGTTTCTCGTACGGCGGACTGAGAGCCGCGGCGTTCGCGCGTCGCGTGATGGGAGCCAACCGGGATGGAGATCAACGAGCTGCTCCGCTACACGGTGGAGCGCGGGGCGAGCGACCTGCACCTGAAGGTCGGCAACGTCCCCTTCATCCGTGTGGACGGCGAGCTCCAACCGACCCAGTTCCCGACGATCCTCGGGTCGGACACCGAGGGGTTCGGCCAGGCGCTCATGTCGGAGCACAAGAAGCGGGAGTTCGAGACCCACAGCGAGGCGGACCTCGGCTACACGCTCGCGGGTGTCGGGCGGTTCCGCGTGAACGTCTTCCGGCAGCGTGGCGTGGTCGGGCTGGCGATCCGCCGCGTCCGTTCCGAGATCCCGACGTTCGAGGAGCTGCGGCTGCCGGTCGTGATGCGCACGCTCGCGGATTCTCCGCGCGGGCTCGTCCTGATCACCGGGCCGACCGGGACCGGGAAGACCACGACGATCGCGTCGATGATCGGCCACATCAACTCGACCCGGCGGTGCCACATCGTCACGGTCGAGGATCCGATCGAGGTCGTGCACGACGATGCGCTCTCGATCATCCAGCAACGCGAGATCGGCATCGACACCGACTCCTACGCGAACGCCCTGCGCCACGTGATCCGTCAGGACCCCGACGTCATCTTCATCGGGGAGATCCGTGACCCGGAGTCCGCGCTCTCGGCGATCCAAGCGGCGGAGACCGGCCACCTAGTGATCTCGACCCTCCACACGATCGACTGCGTGGAGACGATCAACCGCATCCTCGACCTGTTCCCGCCGCAGCAACAGCGCGAGGTGCGGTCGTCGTTCGCGGGCTCGCTGCGGGGCATCGTGTCGCAGCGTCTGGTGTCGCGAGCCGACGGCAAGGGCCGCGTGCCCGCGGTAGAGGTCTTGGTCAACACGGGTCGCGTGTTCGACCGGATCGTGGACCCGGAGGAGACGGACTCGATCAACGAGGTCATCTCCGACGGCGACTACTACGGCATGCAGACGTTCGACCAGGCACTCGTGAAGCTCGTGAAGGAGGGGCTGGTGGCCGAGGACGAGGCGCGCCGGGTCTCCACGAACCCCCACGACTTCGACCTGGCGCTCATGGGCGTCATGGAACGCCGCACCGCGATCACCGGCATCGGCTAGCTCGTCGGCGGCGGGAGCTCTCCCGCAGCTCGCATCGCCCGGATCTCCAGCGGATGTCGGCGATAGCCGTACGGGATCGCGAGCAGGAAGTACACGGGGATGAAGAACGGTCCGAACACACAGTATTGCTTGATGTGGTGACGCTCGTGGGCCGCGAGCATCCCTTCCACCGGGACCGCCGACACGATGACGAACCCCACGGTCATCGCGGTCCGATGGAACCGTGGCAAGAGCGCCGTCAATCCTCTCGGCCGATCGTCGAAGATCACGGCGCCATCCAGCCGAGGCACTTGGAACGTGAACAGCCCGATCACCAGGCCGAGCACGGTGTTCGGCACGGTCCACACGAACCCCAGCCAGATGGGCATCTGCGCACCGTACCGCGGGCCGCTGGAGGTCGAAGGGTATCGTGAGGCGGTCATGACCTCGATCGACGTGGACGCGTTGGCCAAGGAGCTCGGCGAGCGCTTCGCGGCCGCCGGGCAGCAGCTGTTCCTGGTCGGCGGCGTAGTGCGTGACGCCATCATGGGGCGCCGCCGCGACGAGCAGGAGTTCGATCTGGATTTCGCGACGGATGCCACTCCGCACGAGGTGACGAGGCTCCTGCGCAGGTGGGCCGAGCATCAGTACCTCGTCGGCGTGCGGTTCGGCACCGTCGGCGCGGTGAAGGATGGCCGGCATCTGGAGATCACCACCTTCCGCGAGGAGGTCTACGCCGAGGAGCACCGCAAGCCATCGGTGACGTTCGCGAAGGACATCGAGACCGACCTGTCGCGACGTGATTTCACGATCAACGCGATGGCGGTCCGCCTGCCGGACGGAGCGTTCATCGATCCGTTCGGTGGGGTACGGGATCTGGCGGCCAAGCTGTTGGATACACCGCTCGCTCCGGAGGTCGCGTTCTCGGACGACCCCTTGCGGATGCTTCGAGCAGCGCGCTTCGTCGCCCAGCTGGATGTGACGCCATCACCTCGCGTGGTCGAGGCGATCGCGTCGATGCGCGAACGCTTGTCGATCGTCTCGGCGGAGCGGATCCAAGACGAGCTCGACAAGCTGCTGCTCGGCGAGCAGGCTCCGCGGGCGCTCGAGCTGATGGTGGACTCGGGCCTCGCGGACGGGTTCCTCCCCGAGCTCTCGGCGCTCCGGCTCGAACAGGATCCCGTGCACAAACACAAGGACGTGCTGCATCACACGTACGCCGTCGTGGAGCGATGCGATCACACGGACCTGATCCTTCGGCTCGCTGCGCTGCTGCACGACATCGGCAAGCCGAAGACCCGGGCGATCACCCCGGACGGCGTGCAGTTCCATCACCACGAGGTCGTCGGCGCGCGGATGGCCGACGCGCGTCTGCGCGAGCTCCGGTATCCGAACAACGTGATCGACGCCGTCCGCACGCTCGTCGAGCTCCACCTGCGGTTCCATGGGTACGGCGACGGGTGGACCGATGCCGCGGTGCGCAGGTACGTGCGCGACGCCGGCCCGCTGCTCGACCGCCTGAACCAGCTGACGCGCGCCGACTGCACCACGCGCAACCCGGCCAAAGCCGAACGCCTCGAGCAGCTGCAGGACGAGCTCGAAGAGCGGATCGCGCGCCTGGCCGAGGAGGAGAACCTGGAGGCGCTGCGGCCACCGCTCGACGGGACCCAGGTGATGGAGCGCCTCGGGTTGCCGCCCGGCCCCGTCGTGGGTCAGGCGCTCGCCTATCTGATGGAGCTGAGGATGGAACGAGGACCCATCGCCCAGGACGAGGCGTTCGCCCTGCTGGAGGCGTGGGCGTCCGAACGGGGTCTGCCGGGCTCCTAGCCACAGAACCCGACCGGACGTGCCGATAACGGGACGGTGGACATGCAGGGAGCGTTCGCCGCGCGCGTGAGCGCGGCTCGGAACGACGACGGCGGCTTCGGGCCGCGCCCGTCCGTTCCGTCGGAGCCAGAGCCCACCGCGCTGGCGACGATCGCGTTGGACGACGCCGATGGGCGCGCGTGGCTCGAGTCGCACCAGGCGGACGACGGCTCGGTTCCGTTCGATGCCGCGGTGGTGGTCAACGATTCCTCGACCGCGCTCGCGGCGATCGCGTTCGGGGCCGGCGCGGCTCGCGATCGCGCGCTGGATCATCTGGTCGACAGCCTCGCCCGCTCCACGCCGTCGACGCCGTCCGTGCCGCACGACGAGTCGGTGCACGGGTGGGCGTGGACGGAGGGAACGTTCGGCTGGGTCGAGCCGACGTCCCGCGGTGTGCTCGCGCTGCGGCTCCTTCGGCCGGAGGTGCCGGCGATCGCGGACGGGGTCGGGCTGCTCCGCGATCGCGAGTCGGTCGGCGGCGGATGGAACTACGGCAACCGCGTGGTGTACGACGAGGACCTCCCGCCGTACGCGCAGACGACGGCCGCGGCGCTGCTCGCGTTGCGCGGCGCGGACACGGAGCTCGAGTCTCGGGGGATCGCCGCGCTCCGTCACCTCTGGCGCGCCGAGCGCGAGGGCGGCCTGTCGCTCGCGCAGGCCACGGCCGCGCTCCGTGTCTACGGGGATCACGACGCGGATCGTGCGGAGCGAGCGCTCGTAGACCTGTTCTCCCGGACGGGGTTGCGCGACGATGTCGTAGCCCTTTCGTGGGCGGCGATCGCGACCGGGCCGGCGCTCGGGTCGCTCGAGGTGACCGTCCCATGAGCCCGATGGATCGACGGACGTTCGTGCGGCGCTCGGTGATGGCGGCGGGCGCGGTCGGCGCCGCCGCGCTCTTCGGCGAGCACGTCCTGCAGGAGCGGCGCGCCGACGAGACATGGGATCCGGCCGTATTCGCGCCACCGGGGACGGCGCGCGTCGCCGCGATCCACGCCACCAGCTACGACCACGGCCTGGAGGACCTGGTGGGGAACGGGCTCCGCGCGATCGGTGCGGATGTCGGCGGCGCGCGCGTCGTGCTGAAGCCGAACCTGGTGGAGTTCGATGCGGGGACGACGATCAACACGGATCCGCGGCTGGTCGCGGCCACGGTCATCGCGCTGCGACGCATGGGCGCGGTCGACGTGGTGGTCGGCGAGGGACCCGGACACCGACGCGACACGCAGTACGTGGTCTCCCGGTCAGGGCTCCTCGACGATCTGGACGCGGTCGACGCGCGCTTCGTCGACCTGAACACCGACGCCGTGTCGCGGGTCCCGCTGCACAGCCGATACACGGATCTGGGGAACCTGTGGCTCCCGCGCACCATCACCGACGCCGATGTCGTGATCTCGATGCCGAAGATGAAGACGCACCACTGGGCGGGGCTGACCCTCTCGTTGAAGAACTGCTTCGGCTGCGTTCCCGGACGGATCTACGGATGGCCGAAGAACGCGCTGCACTGGGCCGGGCTGGAGCAGTCGATCCTGGACGTCGCCGGAGCCGTTCGGCCGGACTACGCGATCGTCGACGGGATCGTCGGCATGGAAGGCAACGGCCCGATCTCGGGGACGCCCATCGCGTCTGACGTGCTCGTGTTCGGGGACGATCCCGTCGCGACCGATACGGTGGCTGCGCACCTGATGGGGTTCGACCCTCAGAAGGTGCCCTACCTCGCCGAGGCCGCGCGCTTCCTGGGTCAGGGCGACATGGACCGTATCCGCGTCGAAGGCGAGCCGCTGTCGTCCCTGACGAAGGACTTCGCGGTGCTGCCTCCGTTCCGCTCGATGAAGGCCTGAGCGCAACCGGCAGGTACGCTTCGGCGCATGACGGATCCCGATCGGGGCCTCTCCGCCGCCGAGGTGGCCGATCGCGAGGTCCGAGGCCTGGTGAACGCGGTCCCTCGGACCCGGACGCGTTCCGTCACTCAGATCATCCGCGCGAACATCTTGACCCGGTTCAACGCGTTGCTCGGCGGGATGCTCGTCGTGATCCTGATCGTGGGTCCCGTCCAAGACGCGCTCTTCGGCTTCGTGTTGGTCGCGAACGCCGCGATCGGGATCGTGCAGGAGTTGCGCGCGAAGCGAACCCTCGATGCGCTCACGGTGCTCAGCGCGCCGAAGGCGCACGTGGTCCGCGATGGCGTCGTGACCGACATCGCGGTCGACCGCGTCGTGCTCGATGACGTGCTCGATCTGGTGCCGGGTGGGCAGGTCGTCGTGGACGGCTCCGTGCTCGCGTCCGACGGTCTCGAGATCGACGAATCGCTGCTCACCGGCGAGTCCGACGCGGTCGTCAAGGCCGCCGGCGATCAGGTGTTGTCCGGCTCGTTCGTCTCGGCGGGCTCGGGGCGGATGGTCGCCACGGCGATCGGCGCCGATGCGTACGCGGTGAAGCTCGCGCAGGAGGCCCGACGGTTCACGCTGACGCGGTCGGAGCTCCGCGACGGCGTCGACCGGATCCTGCGGTGGGTGACGATCGCGATCGTGCCGACCGCGGTGCTGCTGTTCGTCAGTCAGATCCGCAACCACGATTCCTGGCACGCGGCGGTGCGGGGCGCGGTCGCCGGGACCGTCGCGATGGTTCCCGAAGGGCTGGTCCTGCTGATGAGCATCGCGTTCGCCGTGGCGGTCATGCGACTCGCGAAGCGCAACGTCTTGGTGCAGGAACTCCCGGCCGTCGAAGGCTTGGCACGGATCGACGTGCTCTGCATCGATAAGACCGGCACGCTCACCGAGGGCACGCTCACGCTCGCGGCCGTGGACCCGGTGGATGGCGACGCCCCGGTCGACGACGTCCTCGGCGCGATGGCCGCCGCCGATCCGCATCCGAACGCAACGATGACGGCGATCCGCGTGCGCTGCGCGACGGCACCCGATGGCTGGCACGTCACGGCGTCGGTCCCGTTCTCGTCGAAACGGAAGTGGAGCGCGGTGACGTTCGGCGAGCGCGGGAGTTGGTTCATCGGCGGGGCGGACGTGCTGCTGCGGGTGGGCGACGGTGCCCGTGCCCGTGTGGACGACGCGACCGCGACGGGCGCGAGGGTCCTGCTCCTCGCGCGCTCGGTGGAGCCTGCGGAGCCGGATGGCCTGCCGGACGACCTGCGCCCCGCGGCGATCCTCGTGTTCCGCGACGTCGTACGTCCCGAGGCCGCGCGAACGCTGGCGTACTTCGCCGAGCAAGGGGTCGCGGTGAAGGTCGTCTCCGGAGACGATCCGCGGACCGTCGGCGCGATCGCGAAGCGGTTGGAGCTCGACGGTGCGGAGGAACCTGTCGATGCGCGCGCCCTGCCGGATGAACCCGGCGCACTCGCGGACGCGCTGGAACGCTCGTCCATCTTCGGCCGCGTCACGCCCCGACAGAAGCAAGCGATGGTGTCGGCGCTCCGCGCACGCGGGCATGTCGTCGGGATGACGGGCGACGGTGTGAACGACGCCCTCGCCCTGAAGGAGGCCGATATGGGCGTCGCGATGGGATCGGGGAGCGATGCCACGCGCGCGGTGGCGCAGGTGGTGTTGCTCGACTCGAACTTCGACTCCCTCCCCGACGTGGTCGCGGAGGGCCGTCGGGTGCTCGGCAACATCGAGCGGACGTCCGGCCTCTACCTCACGAAGACCGTGTACGCGATGTTGCTGTCGCTCGCGGTCGGCGTCGCAGGGTTCGCGTTCCCGTTCCTCCCGCGACATCTCACGCTGATCGGAGCGGTGACGATCGGGATCCCGTCGTTCTTCCTGGCGCTCGCGCCGAACACCGAACGGTTCCGGCCGGGGTTCGTGGAGCGGGTCGCACGATTCGCGATCCCGGCGGGCACGTTGGCGGCGATCGCCACGTTCCTGGCCTACACGCTCGTGCGGAACGAGCCGGGCGTGTCGCTCGCCGAAGCCCGGACGACGGCCGTCATGGTGCTGACCTGGATCGGGTTGCTCGTGCTCTCGATCATCGCGGCGCCGCTCAACCGGTGGCGCCTCGCCTTGATCTGGTCGATGGCCGCCCTCTTCATGCTGGTGCTCGTGTTGCCTGCCACCCAGACGTTCTTCGCGCTTCAACCGCCCGATGATCTGATCTGGCTGGCCGCGTTCGGGATCGCCGCGATCGTGTGGTCGTTCGCACGGCTCTTCGTGCCGGGCGATCGCCCCGTAGGGACGCACGCGCCGGATAACTAGTCCAAGTCAGACTAGTGCAACAGGCCGAACCGTGATGGAGGCCAGATCGTGATGAAGGCCTTCCCGATCACGTTGTCCAACGGCACGTAACCGAGCCCGAACCGTGAGTCCAACGAGTTCCCACGGTTGTCGCCCATCACGAAGAGCCTCCCTGCGGGAACGGTCACGGCGGCGAACGGCCGCGTCTTCTGCGTCAGGTACGGCTCGTCGAGCTTGTGACCGTTCACGTAGACGGCGCCGTCCTTGCCTTCCACCACGTCGCCGGGAAGGCCGATCACGCGTTTGATGAAGTCCTCGTTCTCGGGCTGCGCGAAGCCCATGCCTTGGAACAGCCAGTGGAAGAAGCCACCGACGAGGCCGCGGTCGGGGACGGCTTGGGGGTTCGGGTTCGAGAACACGATGATGTCGCCGCGTCGCGGATCGTGGAAGTAGTACGGGATCTTGTTCACGAGGACCCGGTCGCCCACCTCCAGCGTCGGGACCATCGACGGGCTCGGGATGTAGAACGCCTGGAACAGGAACGTCCGGATCAGCAGCGCCAGGACGAACGCCATGAGGATGAGCCCCGGGATCTCGCCGAGGAATCCCAGGAAGCCCTGACGCGATGCCCGCCCCTTCTTGGGCTCCGGAGCCTCGAGCGACTGACGTTCGTCGGTCTTCATCGGTCAAGGGTACCGGCGCGGGGTCGGGAAGGCGGGTCCTGCGGTCGATGCTACGGCACAACGATCTTGACCTCGACGGCCTTGAACGATGCCCAGATCGTCGCTCCTTCACGCAATCCGAGGCGGTCGATGGAGCCCCGGGTGACCTCCGCGACGACCGGAGGGGCGCTATGCAGGCGGACGCGGGCTCGTTCGCCGTCGACCGCGATCTCGGCGATCGCTCCGTGGAGGATGTTGCGCGCAGAGCCTTCGGGTTCGGTGGTGTGGAGCGAGACGTCGGCCGGACGCAATACCGCCAGGACATCGGCGACCACCGCCGCCGGAAGTCGTTCAGGCCAGGGCACTACGACGTCGCCATCGGTCGTCACGACTCGACCCGCGCCGTCGTCCATCGGCTCGAGCCTCCCCGCGAACAGGTTCACGCCCACGAGATCGGCTACGTACGGCGTGCGCGGTGCGTTCCGTAGCTCCTCGGGCGTGCCGCGTTGGGTCACCTTGCCGTACTCCATCACCACGATCCGGTCCGCGAGCGTCATCGCCTCCACCGGATCGTGCGTGATCAAGATCGCGGACCCCCGCGAACCCGGACAAGATCGATCGGATCAACGGACGCAGCTCCGATCGAGCCCGAACGTCGAGGGACGCGGTCGGCTCATCGAGTAGCAGGAGCCGCGGAGCATGGATCAACGCGCGCCCGAGCGCGACGCGCTGAGCCTCACCGCCCGAGAGCTCGCTCGGACGCGCCCCGGCGCGCGCAGCAGGGAAGCCCAGGCGATCTAGCAGCTCGGCGGCGCGTGTACGAGCGGCCAGCTTCGGCTCCCCGCGGGCGCGCAGCGGGAACGCGACGTTGTCGATCGCCGAGAGATGCGGGAAGAGCAGGCCGTGTTGGAAGACCACCCCGACCGATCGTTCTTCAGGAGGGGTCCATCGACCCATCCGTGCATCGATCCACGTCTCGTGGTCGAACGAGATCCACCCGTCATCCGGTTGGAGCAGACCCGCCAAGCAGTCGACGACCGTCGACTTCCCGGCGCCGTTCGGGCCCAGCAGCGCCACGGTCTCGCCTTCTTCCGCCTCGAGATCCGCGTGGATCTGCATATCTCCGCGTGTAACACGGATCCCGACCGAGAGTGTCATCGAGCGAAGATCCGATCTCGCATGGCCACGATCACCACGAGCGACAGGGCAACGAGGATCAGCGACAGAAGGACGGCCGCGCCTGGATCGGTCTGGCGCGCTTGGTAGACGGCGAGCGGCAGCGTCTGGGTGCGCCCGGCGAGGTTCCCCGCGAACGTGATCGTGGCGCCGAATTCTCCAAGCGCGCGTGCCCATGCGAGCACGACCCCAGCGGCCAGCTGTGGTCGCAGCAGAGGGATCGTGACATGACGTAGGACGTAGCCGCGCGAGGCGCCCATCGCCGCCGCAGCCCGTTCGAATCGTGGGTCGAGCGAGCGGAGCCCCGACTCGGTTGCCAAGATCACCAAGGGGATCGACACGAACGTCGTGGCGACGATCGCGCCCCAGACCGTGAACGTCAGCTGGATCCCGATCGCATCGAGCCAGCGTCCGACCACACCGCTCCGGCCGAGCGCGGCCAAGAGCCCGACGCCGCCGACCACCGGTGGGAGCACGAGCGGCAGGATCACGATCGCGCGGAGCAGCGACCGCCCAGGGATCGCGGAACGCGCGAGGACCCAGGCCACGGGCGCGCCGAAGAGCAGCGAGAGCGCGGCGGCCGCGAGGGACACCTCGATCGAGAGACGGAGCGCGACCCACGCTCCCGCCGAGGAAAGGCCGTCGATCAGATCGGACCACGGCGCGCGGATCAAGAGCGCCGCGATCGGGACCACGATGAACGCGACCCCGACCGTCGCGAGGATGGCGATCAGTGGCGGCGTTCGCCGCCGAGGGGAAGCCTCCATCGATCGAAGCCTATGTCGAGGGCGGCGGCAGGAAGCCGAAGTCGGCCAAGGTTGCCTGCCCTTGGGGACCTGTCACGTAATCGACGAACGTTTGAGCGGCGTCGGTGTTGGACGTTCCCGTCACCACCGCGATCGGGTACGTGGCGATCACGTTCACGGCGTCGGGGATCGACACGGCGGTGACCTGTGGAGCGACCGCGCTCGTGACATCGGAGACATAGACGATCGCCGCGTCGGCCTCGCCGGCCGTGATCTTCGCGACGACGGACGCGTCGTCCTCCTCGTTCGAGACGACGTTCGCCATCACCGCCTTCTCGATGCCTGCCGTCTGCAAGGCCTGCCGCGCGTAGTCGCCGACGGGAACCCCTGCAGCGGCGAGCACGACCTGGACTCCGGGCTTCGTCAGGTCTTGGAGGCTCGAGATGCCGGCTGGGTTGTCCGGCGGCGTGATCACCACGAGCCGGTTCTGCGCGAAGTCGGCACGACCTGTGACGCCAACCTTGTCACTCACTTCGTCCATGTAGGTTCCGCTCGCGGACGCGAACACGTCAGCCGTTCCTTCGGACTCGATCGATGCCGCGAGATCGCCCGACGAGCCGAAGTTGAACGCAACGCTGGTGCCGGGGTTCGCCGCCTCGAAGTCGGTACCGATCTGCGTGAAGGCGGCGGTAAGTGACGACGCCGCGAACACCGTCAGCTCGATCGGAGGGGCGCTCGTGCTTGCTGAGCTGTTGCCGGACGAGTCGTTCGAGTTACAGGCGGCGAGGAGGAGAGAACCACACATCGCCATGACGACGAGCCGCTTGACACGCATCGGGACCTCCGTCGAGTGAGTTGTCGCAGGATAGAGGTTCATAGGCTCGGCCGCAAGGCAAATCGAGTGATGCTAGGGTCTAAAGCTAGCTATCGGGAGGAGCGGTTATGGAGACGAGTGCTCGCAATCAGTTGCGAGGAACGGTGAAGGGGATTTCGATCGGCGCCGTGATGGCGGAGGTCGTCGTGGACGTGAACGGGATCGAGGTGGTCGCGGCGATCACGAAGGACTCGGCGGAGCGGCTCGCTCTCGGCGCTGGGAAGTCGGTCGTCGCCATCATCAAGGCGACCGACGTGATGATCGGCGTCGAGTAGCGCGACTCGGACCATCAGACGGATGGCTCCGAGCGGGACGGCGCCACCCGGCTACGCTCAAGCGATGACGTTCATGATCTTCGGCGTGCTCCTGTGCGGCGCGGCGTGGTTGGGGCTGCGCGCGGCGTATCGGATGCTCGGCACCGGCCGGCCGGGCCGCCACGATCCTCCGTCGTCCTGAGCTACTCGGGCAGGTTCACCATCACGCTCGTGGCCTTCACCGTGGCGACGGCCTCCATCCCCGGTTTCAGCCCGAGCTGATCCACGGCCTCGCGGGTGATGAACGCGAGCACCCGATGGGGCCCGGCTTGGATCTCGACGGTCGCCGAGAGCTTGTCGGTCTTGATCTGCGTGATCACGCCGGGGAACCGGTTGCGCGCACTGCCCGCGGCGATCGGCTCCTGGCTCCGGCCGACGGCCAGCAATCGAGCGACCTCGGCCGCCGCTACCAACCGCTGGCCGCCGCTCGTGCGCTGCGTCTTCAGCTTGCCGTCGCGCTCCCATCGCCGGAGCGTCTCCACGCGGACGCCGAGGATCTCCGCGGCCTCGCCGATCCGATACGTGTCAGCCATCGCGCAGATGCTAGGCGAGCGGCCCTTAGACCGCGAACCGGACGTGGAGGATCTCGCCCTCGTTCACCACGTGGTCCTTGCCCTCCACGCGGATCTTCCCCGCCGCCTTCGCGGCCTCCATCGATCCGGCCGCGACGAGCTCGTCGTAGCCGATCACCTCGGCGCGGATGAACCCACGCTGGAGGTCGGTGTGGATCACGCCCGCGGCCTCGGGGGCGGTCGCACCTCGCCGAACCTCCCATGCGCGCGTCTCGTCCTCGCCCGTCGTGAGGAACGTGATCAGGTCGAGCGCGCGGTAACAGGCACCGATCACGGACTCGAGACCCGGCTCGTCCACGCCGAACTCCTCGAGTAGCGCGCGCGCCTCGTCCGGGTCCATCTCGGCCGTCTCTGCCTCGATCGAAGCGAACACGCCGACGGCGTCGCCGAGCTCCTCCGGGACGGACGTCCCCTCTTCCAGGTTCGCGACGACGATCTCGGGCTTCAACGTCAGCGGAGCGAGCCCGCGGAGCTCCGCGACCACGTGCGGATCCAGGCGAGCATCGCGCAGTGGTGTCTCCGCTTCGAGCGCCGTGTGCGCGGCACGCAGCGCGGCGACCTCGTCGGTCGTCTTGCCTTTCGCGCGTTTCTCGGCCTTCTGCAACGCGGAGTCGACCACCGCGAGATCGGCCAACAGCAGATCCGCCCGGACGTTGGCGAGCTCGGTCGCGGGTGTCGGATCGGTCCCGAAGCAGCGGATCACCAGCGCGAGCGCGTCCGACTCCCGCAGCTTCGCGATCCCCTGGGCGGAGGAAGTCCCTCCCGGGACGTCCACGAACCGGACCTGCGCGGCCACGGTCTTCTTCGAGTGCTCCATCTCGGTGAGGACGGCCAGGCGTGGGTCCGGCACGGGGACGACCGCGACGTTCGCCTGGCCCCCGTGCGACCCCGCACGCGTCAGGGCCGTGAACAGCGTCGACTTTCCCGAGAACGGCACGCCGACGAGTCCGATGTCCTTCACGGGGCGCGAGCGTAGCAGCCGGCTGCCGCCGGACGGACCGGGCCGCATCCCCGGACGGGGCCCTCGGCATCCGCCCTTCGGCCAGAAACTCCGGCCGTTCGGTCAGTGCGCCGGTATCGGCCGAATCGCCGATGGTTGAGGGGAGACCAGGCGGTGGCGGGGTGCCGCCAGACCCACCCCGCCCCGCCGGGTCCTCTTCATCGGATCGGGTCTGGATCATGGGTCTGGCGCAGATCGGTCTGGCTGATCGTGCGGACGGGCAGGGATCCGACGGCCCCGCCCGTCCGCCGTCTCTCCACCGACCGTGGGAACGGACGAGGCCGGGGCTCGCGCCCCGGCCTCGGGTGGTTCATGGACCCGTTCCGCTTACGACTTCGTCTCCCAGAAGATCTTCCCGATCTCGTCGATCGCGTCGAGGAGCTGCTGACCCTGAGCGGGGTCCTCGCTCTTCTTCGCGGCGCCGGCGAGCTTGGTCGCGTTCCAGAACTTGTCGTGCAGATCCGGGAACCGCTCCAGGTGCTCGGGCTTGAAGTAGTCGGTCCACAGCACCCACAGGTGCTCCTTGACCATGGTCGCGCGCTCTTCCTTGATCGCGATCGCACGCTCCTTGAACACCGGGTCGTCGGACCCCGCGTACTTCTCCTGACACGCCTTGACCGACTCGGCCTCGATACGCGCCTGCGCGGGGTCGTACACCCCACACGGAAGGTCGCAGTGCGCGTGAACGGTGCGGGTAGGCTTCAGCGATCGTTCGATGATGGACATGCCGCCTCCTTCAGATGGGCCAACCCCCGAAACCTACCACCGGGGTCGGAAACGAACCGTCGGTGTCGGCGCAGCCCTGGGGGTGGGGATCGCGATCGTCTGGGCGTGCCTGCGCTGGCGCCCGTCGCGCGTCGCGATCGAGGGCGGAAGCATGGCGCCGACGCTCGCTCCCGGTGACTGGGCACTCGCCGTCCCGCTCCGGCACCCGCGCCCCGGTGATGTCGTAGTGGTCGAGCACCCGGGCCGTCCTGGGTACGAGATGGTGAAGCGGCTGCGAGCGGCTCCCGGCGATCACGTCGGCGAACGCACCCTCGGTCCCGACGAGTGGTGGGTCGAGGGTGACTTCGCCGAGGCGTCCACGGACAGCCGGCAGTTCGGCCCCGTGAGCGGCGAGGAGCTGAAGGCGAAGGTCGCGCTCATCTACTGGCCGCGGGAGCGAAGGCGTCGCCTGTAGGAACGGCTTCCTTCGCGTCACCCCGGATAAGGTTGGAGGTGATGCCCGCCGACCTTATGGGTATGCAGGAAGCCCCCCCGACGATCACGCCCCCCGGCGTCCCGCCCCGGCCGGATCTCGGTGGGGGAGCCGTCCCGCCGTTCGAGCGGGAACTGGCGCCCGACTTCTTCCGGCCGCGCCGCCGCTCGCGGGTGGTCTCGGGCGTCTCGCTCCTGCTCGTCGCGATCGTGTTGCTCGGTGTGGGCGCGCAACCACTCCTCAACGCGTGGCAGCAGCGCGGGCGGAGCGACGAATTCACGTTCATGGCGACGCGCGGCTCCGACCCGATCCGGTGGAACCCGTGCGCGCCGATCCACTACGTCGTCAACCTGGGGTCGGCGCCGGCCGGCTCGCTCCAGGATGTGCAGGCGGCGGCACTCGAGCTGTCGAACGACACCGGGATCGTGTTCGTGTACGACGGGCTCACGGACGAAGTCCCGGAGCTCGGCAGGGATCCGTACCAACCGGATCGCTACGGCGATCGCTGGGCGCCGGTCCTGATCGGATGGGTGGATCCCAACACGAGCAGCTTCAACTTCGAACCAGGAGGGCGCGAGGCCGCGGGCATCGCCGGGCCGTTGACGCCCGGAGCGTTGCAGGACATCTACGTGAGCGGCGTCGTCGCGATCAACACAGCCGACCCCAACCCGCCAGGCTTCGGCTCGCCGGGTGCGCAAGGCCCGGTGCTGCTCCACGAGCTGGCGCACGTGCTCGGCCTCGGACACATCAAGGTCCAGGGCGAGCTGATGGAACCATCCGGCGGTGGCATGACGGACTTCGGTCCCGGCGACCGGGAGGGTCTCCGCGAGCTGGGAAGGGCTGCGGGCTGTCTTTCCACACCACCGGTTCCAGCCGGGTAGTCCAGGGAGATCCTGGGAGGTTGCCCGCCGGGCCCCTGGCGCGTAATCTGTTGCACCTGCAAATGATCCGCACACGTGAGCTCGGCACCGTCGCGGCCATGATCCCCGACCGCATCTGCTGTCCCTCCCGCTAGGGACGGCCTCGCACCCGCGCGCCGCCCGCACCACTCCCTCGCTCATCCCTTCTTGGAGGTACCCCTGATGGACGTCATCACCCGCACCGTGGATGCGAAAGGCCAGTCGTGCCCAGGACCCCTCGTCTCCCTCGCCAAGGCGTTGAAAGACGCCCGGCGCGGTGACCTGCTCGAGCTCCTCGCGACCGACCCCGGCTCCCGTTCGGATGTGCCGAGCTGGTCGACGATCAGTGGGAACGAGCTCCTCGAGGCCGAGACGCTCCCTGACGGCTCCTTCCGCTACGTCGTCAGGAAGGCATGACGATGGCCGCCACGACCGCCACCGAGCTCGAGCTGACCGACCTCTACGCGCGCCTCGAGGCGCTCGAGGCAGCCAGCTCCGAGCGCGTCGAGCAGAAGAACAAGCTCACGATCATCGCGTGGGGCGGCGACCTCGACCGCATCTGGCCCACGTTGATCCTGTCCACCACCGCGGCGGCGAGCGGCATGGAGGTCAGCGTCTTCTTCACGTTCTGGGGGCTCTTCGCCCTGGTGAAGGACGGCGTGCGTGTCACCGGGGATAACTGGATGCAGAAGGGGTTGTCGATCATGAACCCCGGCAACCCCGCCAAGGCGAAGCTCTCGAAGCTGAACTTCGCCGGCGCGGGGGCGGGCATGATGAAGAAGCTCGCGAAGGACTACGGCACGCCGCAGCCGACGGAGCTCCTCGGGACCGCCCGTGATCTGGGCGTGCGACTGATCCCCTGCCAGATGACGATGGACCTGATGGGGCTCACCGACGAGGACCTGGTCGGCGGGCTCGAGGAGCCGATCGGCGCCGCCACCGCGTTGCTGGAGATGAAGGAAGCCTCGATCTCGCTGTTCATCTAGGCCGTAGGCTCCGGGCGTGTCCGAGCGTCCGGAGCCGATCGAGGCGCACGGCGTCCCGTTCCGCGAGGCCGCTCGCTTCTGGGTGAAGCTCGGGTTCATCAACTTCGGCGGGCCGACCGGTCAGATCGCGATCATGCACGACGAGATCGTCGAGCGCCGGAAGTGGATATCGAACGGCCGGTTCCTCCACGCGCTGAACTACTGCATGCTGCTGCCCGGCCCCGAGGCGCAGCAGCTGGCGATCTACATCGGTTGGCTCCTGCACAAGGTCCGTGGCGGCCTGGTCGCCGGCGTGATGTTCGTGCTCCCCAGCTTCTTCGTGATGCTCGGATTGTCGTGGCTCTACGCGGCTCACGGCGACCTGACCTGGGTGAGCGCGACGCTCTCTGGTCTCGCGGCCGCGGTGGTCGGGATCGTCGCCTCGGCGACGATCCGCATCGGCAAGAAGGCGCTGGCGAACGGGCTGATGGTCACGGTCGCCATCGCGTCCTTCGTCTCGATCTTCCTGCTCCACGTCCCGTTCCCCGTGATCATCCTGACGGCCGGAGTGGTCGGGCTCGTCGGCGGTCAGATCCGTCCCGGGCTCTTCGACGTCGGTGTGAGCCGCGAGCTGGAAGAGAACGAACAGGTCGCGATCCGCGACGATGCGCCGGCGTCGGCGCAGACGCGGCCGTCGGCGATCCGTAGTGCGGTCGTGCTGATCGTCGGGCTCGCCGTCTGGCTCCTCCCGATCGCGGCGGTCGCCGCGTGGCGGGGTCAGGGCGACACGCTCACCGAGATGGGGTGGTTCTTCTCCAAGGCCGCGTTGATCACGTTCGGCGGGGCGTACGCCGTCTTGTCCTACATCAACATCGCCGCCGTCGTGCAGTACGGGTGGCTGCTTCCCGGTCAGATGGTGGTGGGGCTCGGCCTGGCCGAGACGACGCCCGGTCCGCTCATCATGGTCGTCGAGTTCGTCGGGTTCGTGGGCGCCTATCAGCATCCTGGTGGGCTCGACCCGTTGCTCGCCGGGCTGCTCGGCGCGATCGTGGTGACGTGGGCAACGTTCGCGCCGTGCTTCCTGTGGATCTTCCTCGGAGCTCCGTACATCGAGCGTCTCCGAGGCAACGTTCGCCTGTCGGCCGCGCTCGAGACGATCACCGCCGCCGTCGTCGGCGTGATCGCCAACCTCGCGGTGACGTTCGCGACGCATACCCTGTTCGACCAGGTCCACTTGGTCCATACGATCGGGGGCTCGGTCCCCGTTCCGGTGTGGTCCTCGGTCGACGTCTTCGCGCTCGTCGTCGCGGCGGTGTCGTTCGTCGGCCTCTGGCGCTTCCGATGGAAGATCATCCCCGTCGTCGCGGCAAGCGCGATCACGGGGCTCGTCGTGAACGGATTCATCAAGGGATGAACAGGACCGGCGGAGGGAGCAGAGCTATGAAGTGGGTGACCCGCGAACGACCGAAGACCGACCGGATCGCCTGTCCGTGGCTGATCCGCAGGTTCATCGATCCGGAGGCCGAGATCGTCTACGTGCCGGCAGACCAGGTCCTGAAGGTCGCGACGCGCGACGGTGGTCACTCGTTCGACGCCAAGGGCGCCGAGTACACCCATCGAGGTCCGAAGTGCAGCTTCGAGACGTTGATCGATGAGTTCGACCTTGGCGGTGACGCGGCGCTCGTGCGCCTCGCGGCGATCGTTCATGCCGCCGACGTGAGTGAGGACCGAAACGCGGATCCGCTCGGCCCGGGACTGGAGGCGATCGGTGTCGGCGGCCTCGATGTGGAGGCAGACGATCACCGACTGCTGGAACGCGGTTCCTTCGTGTACGACGCCTTGTACGCGTGGTGTCAGCGGGACGTGGCCGGCTGACCGAACCGGATCAGGCGGCCCGCCGCGCGCGGATGTTCAGCCGGACGTAGTCGATCTGGGGACCGGGCAGACGAGTAGCGACCTCGTGCACGAACCGTTCACGCTCCGCATCGGGCATGGACTCGACGTGGTCGCCCAGGCAGATCGTGGCGAGATATGGCTCGACGTCATCAGGCTCGAGCTCGGTGGGCTCGTCGCTGAGCCACGTTTCCACGTCCTCGAATCCGACCGCCTCTAGCCGCCGCCGTGTGTCATCAGGGGTCGCGTAGTACTTCCGACCCTCGAAGTCCTCGCCCAGCTCGCGAAGGGCCGCCTCGATCGATGCGATGTTGCCGGCGCCGCCGCATTGGGCGACGAGCTGCGCGCCCGGACGCGCGAAGGCCGCCAGGTTCCGGAACAACGCGTCGTGATCCAGGATCCAGTGGAAGGTGGCGGTCGACAGGATCGCGTCGACGGGCGAGTGGATCGGGAGCGGCTCGACCAGATCGGCGACGTGCAGCTCCACGCGCGTTTCGTCCGCGAAACGCTCGCGGGCTTGCTGGATCATCGACGGCGATCCGTCGAGCGCGATCACCCGTCCATGCGGGAGGCGGTCGAGCAGCTTCGCCGTCACCCGGCCGGTGCCGCAGCCGGCGTCCAGCACCCGCTCGTCGCCGACGAGATCGAGCCACCCGACGACCGCCTCTCCCCAGCGGGTCATCGGATGGGCCAGGCGGTCGTAGGTAGCGGCGTCCCAGTCGCGGGGCATGGTCCTGAGGCTAGCGCTGGCTCAGCGGTTCTCGTCCTCGGGGCGGACCCGCTCCAGATCGGGCAGGACGATCTCGAGATCGTCCGGTTCCGCTTCCGGGATCACGATCGTCGGGCGGTGCTCCGCACGCAACACCTTGTACCAACCCGGCTCGTAGGACGAGATCTGGCACTCAGGGCAGTCTGCGACCGTTCCCGGCTCGTGTGCCGCATGGTCCATCGTCGCAGCGTATGCCCCGAACCGGTCGCTTCCTACGACCCCGTTACGGGAGGTACTGCTCCTCGATCTTGACGATCTGACCGTCCTTCACGGTGATCCAGTAGGGCGACTCGGTTCCGTGTAGCGCGTCCGTGGGATCCGTGAGCGAGGCCGCCCAGTCCGTGTACGGCACGCTCGTCGGCTCGCAGCAGTTCGTCCAGTCGATCACCTCGATCGCCACGGTCGGTGACATGGGAAGCGTTCGCAGTTTCGGGTTGTCGTTCACGATGAAGTAGTCGTTCGGCACGGGTGTCTCGTCTCCATGCTCGGCGGCTGCCTGGTTCGCCGCGTCGCCGGTGAGGAAGTACGCCAGGTCGAACGTCATCGTCGCGTCCGGGGGCGTGCCGCGGAGCTTCTTCACGAAGACGAACGATCGGCCATCCGGGAGCGCCGGCGAGGAGCTCGGCGCCGCGCCCTCGGTGGGTTGCCCGGCCGGCGATCGATGAGGGCTCGGCGTGGACGCGGATGACGCGGCTTCGTCTCCGCCGCCGTTCGCCAGATAGACACCTCCGGCGAACGCGAGGACCGAAGCCAAGACCACGCCGACGATCACCAGTGGGCGGTTCCGGCCAGGAGCGGCATGCGCATGTCGAGGCATCCGCTCCCACCATAGCCCTCCGGATGGGCCTGTTCCTGCTTCGGAGGTGACATTAGTTAGCGGCGCGTACTATCATCGGAACATGCCGACCGCTCCCCCTGTCGTGGACCCAGCCGCGCTCGCGTCGCACCTCCGCCTCGGGATCACGCGCCTCGCCCGCAAGCTCCGACGCGAAGGTGACCCAGGCGTCACACCTACGCTCTTGGCGGCGCTCAGCACGATCGAACGGCACGGCCCGATGACCCCGGGAACGCTGGCCGTTCACGAGCAGGTCGAGAAGCCCACGATCACCCGGTTGCTGGCCGCCCTGGAACAGCGCACGCTGGTCGAGCGGACGCCGGACCCGCTCGACGGCCGGATCGCGTGGATCCAGGTCACTCCCCAAGGCCGGAAGCTCCTGCAGCGCACGCGTCGTCGGAAGGACGAGTACCTCGCTCGGCGGATCAAGAGCCTGTCCGCCGAGGAACGGCACACGCTCGAACGGGCCGCGGAGATCCTCGAGCGGCTGACGGACGGGGATCGATGAGCCCCGTCGGCCGCGCGGTCCACCGGACGTTCCGTTCACTCAAGACGCGCAACTTCCGGTTGTTCTTCATCGGTCAGGTCATCTCCGTCACAGGGACGTGGATCAACGCCACCGCGTCGGCATGGCTCGTGCTGCATCTCTCGGACAGCGGTGTGGCGCTCGGGATCAACACGGCGCTCACGTTCCTGCCGATCCTGCTCGTCGGGGCGTTCGGCGGGATGTTGGCGGACCGTCTCGATAAGCGCAAGATCCTGGTCTGCACGCAGATCGCGTACGCGCTCGTAGCGCTCACCCTCTTCACCCTCGTCGCCACCGACGTCGTGCAGCTGTGGATGGTGTACGGGCTGTCGCTCATCGCGGGTCTGGTGACGGCGCTCGACAACCCCACACGCCAGAGCTTCTACATGGAGATGGTCGAGGCGTCGGATCTGACGAACGCTGTCAGCTTGAATTCCGCGGTCTTCATGGGAGCCCGGATCATGGGAGCTTCACTCGCTGGGCTCCTGATCTACTCGTTCGGCACCGCGGTCTGCTTCCTACTCGACGGCTTCTCTTATCTCGCCGTGATCGTTGCACTGCTGGCGATGCGGTCGGCCGATCTCCACGGACGCGAACGGAAGGAACGGGAGTCCGGCAACGTTCGCGACGGCTTCCGCTACGTCTGGAACACCCCCGCGCTCCGCCGACCGCTGATCCTGATGGCCATCGTCTTCACGTTCGCGTTCAACTGGTCGGTCCTGCTGCCGTTGCTAGCGAAGCACACGTTCGGGGCGACCGCTGCGGCGTTCGGAGTGCTGTCGGCGTTCGGTGGCGTGGGCTCCTTGGTCGCCGCCCTCGTGATGGCGAACCGCAACAGCTCCCGAACCACCGCGCCGAGCCTACGACGCTTGGCGATCTGGGCGCTCGCGTCGGGGTTCGCGTTGCTCCTCACGGCCGTCTCGCCGACGCTCGCGTTCGCGGACCTCTCCATGGTGCCGCTGGGGTTCACCGTGATGATCTTCATCATCACCGCGAACTCGATGTTGCAACTCTCATCGAAACCCGAGTTCCGAGGGCGGGTGATGGCGCTCTACGGGATGGTGTTCCTGGGGAGCACCCCGTTCGGCGCCGTGATGATCGGCTGGCTCGCGCAGGCGTACGGCCCGCGCGCGGGGTTCGTGCTGGGCGGGCTGGCCGCGATCGCGGCGGGCCTCGGGGCGCTGTGGCTGCGTGCGCGCGCCGCCGTCCCTGCGACCGCGACCATCGCGGTCGATCAAGCGCCGGTCACGGACGAGATGATCGATCCGCTCTCGGCCTGAGCGTCAACCTCAGCCCACACCGTCTTCCGCCTCACGCTCGATCCGCCAACCGCCGTCGGGTTCCACGCGTGTCACGTCGAGGACGGTTCCATCCTGCAGGGCCAGGCGGTAGCCGCTCATCGGCACGCCGTCGCGCTCCTCACGCCACGAGCGCACCACGTCGACCGGCTCCTCCACGCCGCCCCAGACGATCACGGTCGGCCGCTCCTCGGCCTTCGCCCCTTCGTAGAACCGGATCGTGACCGAGGGTGTCCGGCCGATCCAGCGTGGTAGGACGGGCGCCCACAGGAGGAACATGATCCCCACCACCGCGACCGACCCCGCGACGCCCAAACGAGGCAGCAGAGGGATCGCGAGGGCAGCGGCCACGAGCCGCGCCAGGTTGTACGCCACGTCGTAGACGGCGAAGGTCCGCCCTCGGTACCCGTCGGGGAGCGATTCCTGCACCATCGTGTCGACCGGGATCTTCTTCCACGCGAACGTCAGACCGACCATGAAGCTCGCGACCAGGATGGTCCACCCCGTGATCGCGAACGAGACCGCCAGCAGCGATGCGCCTCCGATCAGGAACGCGCCTGCAACGATCCGCTCCTTCGCGAATCGCTCCTCGAGGCTGCCGATCGTCATGATCCCCAGGAGCACACCCACCCCCCCCGCGCCGATCAGGTTCGAGAACGATCCCACCCCTTGCCCGAAGCGCTCCCGGAACACCACGAGCGAGAGCGTGAGCACGATGCCTTGGCCGATCTGATCCACGCTGATCGATGTGATCGGCCCGATCGCCCGAGGGGCGCGCAGCAGACGCCCGATCCCATCGGAGAACTCCGCCCCGACCCGACGGAGCTCGCTCCGCAGGAGCGATGGATCCTCCGGCAACGTGTGCGGCGCCAGATCGCTCCGGATCCGCGTGGCGATCCACGATGCCAGCAGCCATAACGCGCCGGAGGCGGTCACCACGCTCACCGTGCCGAACGCGTCGGCGACCTGGCCGCCGAGGTACACGCCGGCGAGGAACGCCACCGTTCCGCCGACCGTGGCGAGCGAGTTCGCCATCAGCAGGTCCTCGGCCGGGACCAGACGCGGCACGATCGCCTGGGTCGTCGAGAGGAAGAAGCGGTTCACAGACAGGACGACGAGCGCGCCGGCGAAGAAGGGGATCGCGGCACGGTTCGGGTCGAACAAGACGAGCCAGACGAGCGCGGCCTTCACGAGGGGGGCGATCACCATGATCCGGCGCCGCGGCCATCGATCGATGAACACGCCGCTGAACGGGCCGATCACAGAGTAGGGAAGCGCGATGATCAACGTGGCTTTGAACAACCCGACCGTCGTGCTCTTCTCGTCCTGGGCGAACACGACCGACGCGACCAACGAGACCTGGAACAGGCCGTCCGCGAACTGACTCGCCAGGCGGATCCACAGCAGGCGTCGGAAGTCCGAGCTTCGCAGCGCGCCGCGCGTTCGCTCGAGCGTCCCTTTGGCGGCCATCGTCGCATCGTAGGACTTGCCGGTCTGCCGAGGACCTGGGCACCATCGCGGGATCGTCGAACGAGGGAGAACGGGATGGCTCGATTCAAGGTCGGCGCTCAGTTCCACCCGCAGCAGTGCTCCATGGACGACCTGCGCGCCGGTTGGCGCGAGGCCGACGCGATGGGCATCGACACGATCTGGAACTGGGACCACTTCTACCCGCTGTACGGCGAGTCCGACGGTCCGCACTTCGAGGGATGGACGCAGCTCGCCGCGATGGCGTGCGATACGGAGCACGCCATGTTCGGTGCCCTGGTCACCTGCAACTCGTACCGCAACCCGGAGCTGCTCGCCGACATGGCACGGACCGTGGACCATCTCTCCGGCGGCCGTCTGATCCTGGGGATCGGCGCCGGCTGGTTCCAGCGGGACTACGACGAGTACGGGTACGAGTTCGGCACGGCGGGAGACCGGCTCCGCGCACTCGAGGCATCGCTCCCACGGATCCGGTCGCGCCTGGCGAAGCTGAACCCGCCGCCGGTCGGACCGCTCCCGATCATGATCGGAGGCGGCGGAGAGAAGGTCACGCTCCGATTGGTGGCGGAGTACGCGGACCTGTGGAACGGCTTCGGTCCTCCGGAGCGATGGGCGCAGAAGAACGCGATCCTCGACGATTGGTGCGCGAAGGTCGGTCGCGACCCGAAGGCGATCGAACGCACGGTCCACATCGAGCCCGGGGACGTCGAGCGCTTCGAGGCGTTCCTCGAGGCCGGCGCCGAGCACCTGATCGTGGGGCTCGGGTATCCGTTCGACCTGTCCGCCGTCCAGCGCTTGCTGGACGCGCGGTGATGACTACGCGCGGACGTCGAAGAACGCGGTCCAGTCGGCGGTGGCGGCCTCGCCCACGCCCTGGATGTACTCCTCGACCATCTCGCGCGCCGCGTCGTCGGAGAACTGCACCGGCGGCGACTTCATGAAGTAGGCGCTCGGCCCGATCAGCGGGCCGGCGACCCCGCGATCCATCGCCAGTTTCACGCAGCGCACCGCGTCGATCACGATGCCGGCCGAGTTCGGGCTGTCCCAGACCTCGAGCTTCATCTCGATGATCAACGGGACGTCGCCGAACGCCTGACCCTCCAGCCGGATCTGCGCCCACTTGCGATCCTCGAGCCACGGCACGTAGTCGGACGGACCGATGTGGATGTTGTTCTTGTCCAGCTCTCGCCGGAGCTGGGACTGGACCGACTGCGTCTTCGAGATCTTCTTCGAGGTCAGGCGCTCACGCTCGAGCATGTTCATGAAGTCCATGTTGCCGCCGAAGTTCAGCTGGTAGGTCCGGTTGAGCTTCACGCCGCGGTCCTCGAACAGCTTCGTGAGGACGCGGTGCGTGATCGTCGCGCCGACCTGGCTCTTGATGTCGTCGCCGACGATCGGCACGCCGGCGTCGGCGAACTTCTTCGCCCACTCGCCCTCGCTCGCGATGAACACCGGCAGGCAGTTCACGAAGCCCACGCCGGCGTCGATCGCGGCCTGCGCGTAGTGCTTCGCGGCCTGCTCGGATCCCACCGGGAGGTAGCTCACGACCACGTCGGCGCGGCGTGTCGCGCAGCACCTGGGCCACGTCCACCGGGTCCTGCTCAGATTCCGTCGATCGTCTCGCGGTAGTAGATGCCGAGACTGTCGAACGTGTGACCTCGCTGCACGGTCGACTCCGGTCGGCGGCACGTCGGTCGCGAACCTGATCGTGTTGTTCGGCTCGGAGAAGATCGCCTCAGACACGTCCTTGCCGACCTTCTTCGCGTCGACGTCGAACGCAGCGACGACCTCCACGTCGTGGACGTGGTAGCCGCCCAGCTCGACGTGCATCAGGCCGGGGACGCGGTCCTCCGGATCGGCGTCCTTGTAGTACTCGAGCCCCTGAACCAGGGACGAGGCGCAGTTGCCCACGCCGACGATGGCCAGACGGACCTTGCTCATGAGGTGCGCTCCTTCCTGCGAAGCGCCGCGTTGCTCCGGCGCTTCGTCCCCCCCGGGATGCTTGCCGTGCGGTGGCGCTCGGCCTGGATCAGGCCGTCGAGCCACGCGATGTCGGATTCGGTCGCGCTCTGCCCGTGCTCCATCAGGGCGAGCGTGTAGTCGTCGACGCGCTCGCGCGTGGCGCGGAGCGAGTCTTTGATCGTGCTGAGCCGGTCCTCGAGCGATGCCCGCCGGCGTTCGAGCAGGCGGATCCGCGTCTCGGGCGGCAGGTACTTGAAGAACGCGAGGCGCACGCGGAAGCGGGTGTCTTCCGTGGAGTTGTCGTGCGGGGTCTCCTGCAACAGTTCGAAGAAGATCTTCTCGCCCTTCTCGGTGATGCGGTAGACGTTCTTGCGGCGTCCGCTCCGCTCCTCGTCGCCGGGGACGCTCTCCACGGCGCCCTCCTTCTCCAGGCGGCGGAGCGAGGGGTAGAGCGAGCCGTAGCTGACCCGCCAGAAGCCGCCCAGCGACTCTCCGAGCTCCCGGGAGAGCTGGTAGCCGTGCATGGGCTGCTCCTTCAGCAGGCCGAGGATCGCCAGTTCCAACATAGGGGTTGTCGTACCCTTCGTTCGAGGTGAACGCGGCCCGGATATATCGGTCGCGTATATCGCTTCGATATATCTAACCGCGATGAACGGACAACGTCAACCTGGGGGACAGAACATGGCGAGCGAAGACACCACCATCCTGGAACACATCAACGAGCTGGCCGACGAGGAGCACCAGCTCTTCGAGCGGGAAGCGCGCGGCGAGGCGAGCGACGCCGACCGTGACCGGCTGAAGGAGCTCGGCGTCCAGCTCGACCAATGCTGGGATCTGCTGCATCAGCGCCGGGCGCGCCGGTCGGCCGGGATGGATCCCGACCAGGCCGAGATCCGCGATGAGGGGACGGTCGAGGGCTACCTCAACTGACCGGAGCCGGATGGCGACCGGCGGCGAGCGCCAACGCCGCGGCACCGCATCCCGCCACGCCGCACCCGATCCACAGGGCATCCGGGCTGAGGTGGTAGATCCAGGTCCCGGCGAGTGGCCCGACGACCGCCGCGAACGCGTACATCATCCCCAGGGCTCCCTGGTAGCGGCCGCGCGCGTGTTCGGGGGCTCGGTCGGCGACGAACGCACCGGTCGCCGGTGACTCGATGATCTCGCCGAGCGTCCAGATCGACGACCATCAGCAGCAGTCCAGGCAGCGCCTTGACGAACGCGAGCTCCGCGAACCCGACGCCCACCAAGAGGGCGCCGAGGGCGATCATCCGCGTTCGTGGTCGATGCTGCGTCCATGCGCTGATGGGGAGTTCGAGCAACACCACGAGCACGCCGTTCATCGCCTGCAGCAGCCCGTAGACCTTCGTCGAATAGCCGAGCGCGACCACGTGCAGCGCGAACGTGCTCGCGTTCTGCATGTAGACAGCGGCCGTGACGAACACCGCGCCCAGGAAGAGCAGGAAGCCCTTGTCCGCGGCCATCATCCGTCCGGCTCCCGCGAGGTGACGTTCCTGCTCCTTGGTGGTCCTGGTGCCGTGCGGCAACGCGACCAGCGCGATGATCCCGAAGAGCGCGGAGGTGAGCGCGTCGCCGACGAACAACAGGTGGTAGGAGTGCGCGGCGAGGATCCCTCCCAGGCTGAGTCCACAAGCGAACCCCAGGTTCAACGCCAGCCGGTACGCACTGAATGCCGCGACGCGCGCCTGCGGTTCGATCAGGTCCGCGATCAACGCGCTCGCCGCTGGACGGTACAGCTCCGCAACGAAGCCCAGCAGCGCCACGACGCCGACGATGTCCCAGAGCCCGCTGACCCAGATCAGGGAGAGCGTGAGAGCGGCGCCGCCGAACGAGCTCACCACGATCGTGTTCCGACGCCCGATCCGATCCGCGAGCAACCCGCCGGCGCCTTGGGCGCCGATCGCTCCCGCTCCGTAGGCAGCGAGCCCGAGCCCCGCTTGGGGAACGGAATAGCCGCGGCTGGTCAAGTACAACGTGATGAACGGGAGGACGAACGTCCCCAGCCGATTCACGAACGCCCCCGCGAACAACACCCACGCCGCGCGTGGCAGGCCCTGGAGGTTCTGCCGGAGGGTCGGTCGGATCTCCCGCTCCTCCGCGCTCACGCGGAGGTGCCGGGTCGTCGGTAGTCGGTGACGTACGTGGGTGTCGGGATGGTCGACGGGACATGCTCGTCGGTCTCAGGGTCGCCGGGCTCGAGGCGCAACGGCAGGACGCCGGCCCAGATCGGCAGGTCGAGGTCCCCGTCTTCATCGATGGGACCACCGGTGCGGATCTTCGCCGAGGCCTCGTCCAGGTCGATCGCGAAGATCGCGGTCTGCTTGAGTTCCTGCTCGGTGGGCATCCGCGCGTCGGCGGTTCGACCGGGAACCACGTGGTCGACCAAGATCCGTTGGGCGCGGTCCATCTCGGCGCGATCGGTCACCTCGCGTGGAGCGCCGAACACGACCACCGACCGGTAGTTCATGGAATGGTGGAACGTCGAGCGTGCCAGGACCAGGCCGTCGAGGATCGTTGCCTCCACGCAGACGTTCGCTCCGGAGCGGATCGCGCGGAGCGTCCTGCTGGCCTGCGAGCCGTGGATGTAGAGCGTGTCTCCGTCTCTCGCGTGGATCGTCGGGATCACGCGGGGTTCACCATCGGCGGTGACCCACGCGACATGGCAGATCAATGCCTCGTCGAGGATGGGGTCGATCGTCGCGCGATCGTAGACACCTCGCTCGGGGAGCCGGTGGACGCGCGTGCGTTCGGAGGGGGCGTCGGACATGTCTGGATGCTACCGGCGTTCCCCGAGGTCAGACGGGTGTGAGATCCAGGCGCATCCTACGCGCGGCGCGGTCCAGCGCTCCGAGTAGCGGCCGTCCGAGGGCGATCACGAGGATCGCGTTCCCCACCGCGCGGAAGGAGTCCCACGCGAAGGATGTGGTCATGTAGAACGCCAGGTAGTGGTGCAGGTTGGTCGCTCCGCTGGCGCCGGCATCCCACGCGAACGCCGAGCCGCTCGCGAAGAACGGCCATTCCCACAGGTTCATCAGCAGGCCGAAGAGGTATCCGGTCACGAATCCGTAGACGGCGAGCGTCCCGATCCGTATCCCCCACGACGTCTTCGGCAAGGCACCCGCCCCCATGCCGACCCATCCCACGGCGACCATCTGGAACGGGAGCCATGGCCCGAGTCCGCCGATGAACAGGCCGCTCGCGAACGTCCCGACGGCGCCGAGCAAGAATCCGAACGTCGGCCCGAACGCGTTGCCTGCGACGAGCACCACGATGAACATCGCGGAGAAGCCGGCGACGAACCCGGGCAGCCGGAGCGCGACCATCGCGGCCCCCAGTACGCCGATCAACGCAACCGCCTTGGGTCCGAGACCTCCGCGTCCGAGCTCGACGAACAGCAGCGTCCCTAGGCAGACGAGCAGTCCGGCCAAGATCAGCGGCGCATCCGTTCGATGGTCGCGTGACGAGCCCGGAGCGAACGGCAGCACGAACGGCCAGACGAACGCGAGGACCCCCAGGAGGTTCGCCGCGACGAGCGCAACGGTCTGCAGCCGGGAGGCGTCGCGGATCTTCACGCCATGCGCCTCCGCCACCTGCTCGGGCGTGAGCCAGCCGGGACCGAAGACGCGCGTCATCTGGGGCGCGAAGACGTGCGAATCGCCCAGGACCGAGGCCGGATCGCCGTCCGCGATCACCTCACCGCCGGCGAGCATGATCACTCGCGTCGCGACCGCGGCGGCGAGCTCCACGTCGTGCGTGGCGAAGATCGCGACGCCGCCGCCCGCCGCGTGCGAGCGGAGGAACCGGGCCAGCCGATCCTTCGCCTCGGGGTCGATCCCCCGCGTCGGCTCGTCGAGCAGCAGGATCGGCGCTCGGGCTGCCGCGATCGCCGCGGTCGCGACCAGGAGCCGCTGTCCGGCCGAGAGGTCGCGGGGATGACGGGACCCGAGCTCCTCGATGCCGAGCTCCGCCAAGATCGTCGACGGTTCGTCGTTCAGTTCCCGTGCGCGAAGGGTCGTGCGCACCTCGTCGACGACGGAGTCGGCGAACAGGATCGACTCCGGCTCCTGCGGGCAGAGAGCGACGTCGATCCCGGGGCGCGGTTCGTGACCATCGACCACGACGGTGCCCGCGCTCGGCCGGTGGATCCCAACGATGCTCCGGAGGAGCGTGGTCTTTCCGGCGCCGTTGCGTCCCATCACGGCAACGATCTCGCCGCTCCCGATCCCGAGCGTGACGTGTCGGAGCGCGGGCACGCCGTCGTGAGCGGCGGACAGGTCCCGGATCGCGACCCGGCCGACGCCGATGGGGTGGATCGCTCCCCTGGTACTCCCCGGAAGCGCGCGGGCCAACGCGCGGGCGTCGCGCACGGTCAGCGGCACGGGATCCCATCCCACGAGTCGGCCGAGGCGAGCCACGGGTGGCCCGATCGCCAGCCGTCGGATCACGTCGGCCGGATCGCCGATCCGCACCGAGCCCTGGTCGAACCCGAGCGCCACATCGACGGCGCCCGCCACGCGGTCGAGTCGGTGTTCCGCCAGGAGCACCGTCACGCCGTGGTCGTGGACCAAGCGTTGCAGGGCGGCGATCACGTCCTCCGCCCCCTGCGGGTCGAGCTGACTCGTCGGTTCGTCCAGGACCAGGATCCTCGGACCGGTCGCGAGCGCGGCCGCGATCGCGACGCGCTGCTGTTCCCCGCCGGAGAGCGACCGCACGCTTCGCGTTCGCAGGGGTTCGATGTCGAGCAGGTCGAGCATCTCTTCCACGCGCCGCCGCATGTGAGCGGTATCGACGCCCAGGTTCTCCATGCCGTACGCGAGCTCGTCCTCGACGCGATCGACGACGAAGGACGCTGAGGCATCTTGTGGAACGAACGCGACGACATCGGCGAGCGTTCGTGGTGGGTTCGCGGCCGTGTCCCGGCCCACGACGGATACGCGACCGCTGAACCGACCGCCCGTGAAGTGCGGCACCAAGCCGTTCGCACATCGGAGGAACGTCGACTTGCCCGCACCCGTCGGTCCGATCGCGAGCGCGAACGTGCCTTCTTCGATCGTGAGGTCGACGTCGACGAGCGCGGGGCCGGTGGCCTCCGGATACGTGAACGAGACGTGGTCGAATCGGAGCGCTTCGGTCATCGATCCGCCGGCCGTCGGAGCAACCCGGGAACCGCGAGCAGGCAGGCGGCCGCGAGCAGCCATGGCGACGCCTGTGGCCAGGTCAGCGGGAAGGTCGACGGATGCAGGCCACCCACGCCCGCGAACGCCGCACCGGTGAACGCCGCCGCCGCCACGACCGCGGCGATCGCAGACACGATCGCACCCGCGTCCCACCGTTGAGGCCGGTAGCGGCTGCGGGTCCCCGAGCCGTGACCGCGGGCATCCATGCTCTCCGCGAGCGTGACCGCGTCCTCCATGCCGGTCTCGAGGATCGGGACGGCCAGCGAGGGGAGGGCGCGGAGGCCGGTCGTGCGGAGTCCCCGCAGCGTCTGTGCCTCTCGGATGCGTTGGGCGGAAGCGATCGTCCGCGGCGCGATCGAGAGCGCCAGTGCCGCAGCCAGCGCCGGCTCGTGGAACCGGCGCGGCGCCATCCGAACCACGCCGAACGGGTCCGTGACCGCGTTGAAGGTCCCGAACACCACGAGGATCGTGGCCAGCCGCATCCCTTCGAGCGCTGCGAACGCCACATTGTTCGCGTCGACGGTCCCGAAGAACACCAACGCCGTCCTGATCGCCATCGCGGCGAGTCCCGCGATCAAGAAGACACGGAACGACCGGGCCGTCGGTCCCGGCACATGCCGCACCGCGTAGACGAACCACGCGATCGCGATCACCAGCGCCAGGTAGAAGGGGTCCGTTGTGGAGAACGCGACGATCCCCGCGCACGTCGCCCAGACGATCCACGCCGCAGGGTGCATCAGCCACCGCCCCGTCGGTGACGCATCGCGATCCGGCCGCCGACACCCAGCAGGACGATCGCGCCCAACGCCAAGAGACCACCGAGTGGCGGTCCGCCCGAGCTCGGCGGTGGCGCGGCGGCCGCGCGGACGATGTCGGGTGAGGCGGGCGTCGGCGCGGCCGCCGGGCTCGTCGAAGGGGTCGCGCTCGCGACGAGCCGATGGTGGTGCGGCGACGCGTTGGCAACGGCGGGAGACGCGGATGGTGCTGCCGAGGTCTCGGTCGGCGCGGCCGGTGAGGGGGACGGCGCGGGAGTCGGTGCGGGAGTCGGGGACGTAGGGACGCAGACGTCGTCGATCGCCATGGTGGGCGGGGCCGGGTGGCCGGTGCTCCCGTCTCCGCTGCCCCACGACCATCCTTCGAGCGCGCCGCTCGCGATCTGTTGGTCGGCCGCGCTCCCGGCCGCCCAGACCCAACCGCCCGAGGTTCCGTGGAAGTACCCCCAGAAGTTCGGATACGCGCCGAAACAGTCCTCGCCTTGCGCGCCGACCCCGTCGAGCATGCAGACGGCGCGGCCACCGAACCCGAGCCGATAGGCCAAGCCGAACTGGTCGGAAGCGAGCGCGATCAGGTGCGTTCCGGTCACCGTCGGTCCGTCGAGCGCGACGCAGTACGTGGTCGTGCGATCCCCCGTGTCGATGACGAGACCGGCGTGCCGCCCCTGCGTCGCGGCGCACGCGGTTCCCGCGGAACCGAGGACCGGAGCGATCGTTCCGAGCACGAGCGCAAGCGCGATCGTCAGCGAACGTGCCCGTCCCTGGCTCACGTGGCTATCCGCAGTTCGGCTGCGGTGTTGCTGAGCCCTGGACCGACCCGGTGGGGATCGGCTCCGGAAGCTGCAGCAGGCCGAGGATGGCGCCGATCGTCGACCCGGGGTCCGGCGCGGTCCGGTGTGCGCCGGTCCAGGTGAAGGACCACCCACCGCAGGTCGGATCCTGAAGCTTCCGCAGGGCGTCGAGGGTGCCTTCGGGCACCGGGGTCCCGGCCGAGATGTACGCCTGGATCACGAGGGCGGTCGAGTTCGCGTCGGTCGTCTGGAAGCCCCACGTGTAGCCCCAGCCGTGTCGCTCTCCATCGCGGATCGCGTCGAAGAAGCTGAACGGGTCATGGGTGAACACCCCCCCGCCGGCGGCTTCCACGGCCTGAACCACGTACGCCGTCGTATTCGTGTCGGACTCGAAGTAGTCCTTCGTCGGATGCGCGGTCGACCGGCAGTGCGCGTCGTCGTGGGCCGACGCGGGCTTGTTGTACTGCCACCCGCCGTCCGCGCACTGGGCGTTCAACAACCACTGGATCACGTCGTCGGGGATCGCCACCTGTCCCGCCTCGAGGGCGATCACGGCGAGCGCGTCGTCGAACACGGTCGCTCGGTCGAACCGTCCGTTCGCTCCCAACGTGTCCAGGATCGCTTGCACCAGATCGACTCCGCCGAACGCGCGTGGATCCCCACCGGCCGCGACGACCGCCGCGACGATCTTCGCCTGGACCCCGACGCTGTCGGCCTTCCCGTGCGCCACGCGCCGTCGGAGGAAGCCCAACGCGTCGGTGAGTTGGTCCTGACCGATCCCGGCGGCGACGAACGCCAGCACCGCGTCCGACGTCGAGCCGATGGGCGAGAACGCGGGGATCGAGCCGTTCGGGCGCTGTTGCGCGGCGAGATACGAGATCCCCCTCTCGACGCGATCAGCGTCGTCGCGGCGTTCCGCGTGCGCGACCGGGGCGGATGCGATGAACGAGGCGATCACGCCCAGCGACACCAGGGGGGCAACGAGCCTTCGGGAGGTTCGAAGCATGCGGGTGCTCCTTTCCGAGGCGTCCTCGCGCCCCAACGGAACGACCCTCCACGCGGGAGGGTCGTCGACGGGGGCATCGGGCGCGCCCGGCGGCTGCGTTCCCCCTTCCGCGAGGGTCGTTCAGCCTGTGCGTCGCGCAGGGCGGCCTGGCTCGTCCGCTCCGAGGGGCGGACCTACAGTTGCGGGACAGCGCCGGAATCTGACCGGACTTCGCCTCCGCGACGCATGTGCGAAGGGATGCTACCTCGCCCGTCGCGCGGGGAACAAGATGGGCTCAGCGACCTTCGAACGGGCCGCCCTCATCCCCCGCATCGCGCCCGGTCTCCGAGAGGAATCGCTCGATCTCTGAAGCGAGCTCGTCGCCTGACGGGATCCGTTCCTCTCCGGCCATGGCTTCGAGCCGTTGGAGATACCCGGTCGCGTCCTCGTCCTGTGCTACAGCGGAGTCGAGCCGATCGCGCTGCTCTTGTGCCTCCGTGACGAGCGATCCGAGCGGGAGGTCGACCCCGAGGTGTTGCCCCAGGTGTTCCAGGAGTGCGATCGATGCAGCGGCGTACGGGCCGCCCACGTAGTGCGGCACCTGCGCGTAGAACCCGACGGCGGGGATGCCCGTTCCGCTCACCGCCAGCTCGAGCGTGCTGAGCGCGGCGCCGGGAACGCGCAGCAGGCCGGCAGGCCCCTTGATCTCGTCGTCATGGAGCAGATCTGGCGCCGATGCCGTCGCGAGCACCGGCACTGGTCGCGTGTGCGGCACGGCGGCCGGGAGCGCTCCCAGGCTCGCCCATTGCACGACCCCGGTTCGCAGGCAGAGATCGAGGACGTCGATACCGAGCTGCCGCCAGCGGAAGTCGGGCTCGGGGCCGCTCAAGACCAGCAGCTGGCGTCCGCCCGTTTCCACACTGCGGAGCGTGAGCTCCGGCCATTCGAGGTGAGTGAGCGTGCCGTCCACCACGTCGAGCGCGGGTCGCCGCGCCCGGTAGTCGTACAGCGCATCGGCATCGAACCGTGCGACCACGTCGCCACGTTCTCCGAGCGTGGTCGCGGCGCCGGTCGAGGCGCCGGACGCGTCGATCCATCCGTCGAACGCTCCGATCAACACCGGTGCGATGAACGGAACGTCCGCGGTCAGCTCGTAGAGGGCCACCTCGCCAGCATAGTCGGGTCGTTCTGATCACCCCGGCGTAGGCTCCCCGCATGGCGGGACCGCTCGCGTTGATCGGTGGAGACGAGCTGAACCCCGGCAACGAGCCGCAGGATCGCGTGTTGGCTGCGGCCGCGTCCGATGGACGGGCGTTCGTCGTAGCGACCGCCGCCGCCCGACATCGACCGTCGCTCGCTGTCGAACATGCGCGCCGGTGGTTCGAGGCGCTCGGGCTCGAGATCGAAGAGCTGCCGGTCCGGTCGAAGGCGCAAGCTCGTTCCTCGGAGATCGCTGCTCGGGCGTCCGAGGGCCGGTTCTTCTACCTGGTGGGCGGCGATCCCGGGATCGTCCCCGACGTGCTCCGCGGGTCCCCGGTGTGGGCGGCCATCCGGACGGCGTGGATCGGTGGTGCTGCGCTGGGTGGATCGTCGGCGGGCGCGATGGCGTTCGGACGGTGGACCTTGATCCGCGGCCGGTTCCCCGGAGACCGTGAGCGCACCTATCGGGACGCGCTCGACCTCGTGCCCCGCCTCGCCGTGCTTCCCCACTTCGACACGTTCGGGCGCGCGTGGGTGCCGTCGGCGCTCGCCGCGGCACCGGGAAGCGACACCGTCCTGATGGGGCTCGATGAACGAACGGCAGCGGTCTGGTCAGGTGATGCGTGGCGGGCGATGGGGGCCGGGGGCGTCACCATCGTCACGAGTCGAGATGAGCGACGCTTCGATGCTGGCGAGGCGATCGAAGGGATCCCCGAACCCAACATCCACGGCTAGCTTCCGCGCTCCACGTGCCGACGGAGCGCGTCGAGTCGCTCGTCCCACTCGGCACCGACGTCGACCATCCAGCCCATCGCTTCCGCGAGCGGTCGTGGCGTCAGGTGGTACTGCCGGCGCCGCGTCTCGCCCGAGGCGGCGACCAAACCGGCCTCCTCGAGGACCACCAGGTGCTTCGCGACCGCCTGCCGGGTGACCGGGAGCTCGGATGAGAGTTCGCCGAGCGTTGACGGCCCGTCCCGGGAGAGGCGTCGCATCACTTCGCGTCGGGTCGGATCCGCGAGCGCGGAGAAGACGACTCCGGAGTCGTGTCGGTCGGCGCTCGTCACCGTGACACCTCGGCGAGCGACGATCCGTCGGCCTCGAGCCCGAGTTCTCCCGGCGTTTCCGTGACCGTGACCCGGGTCGCCTTCCCGGTACCGACGAGCTCGAACGCCACGACGGAGACGTCGGTGGTTCCCGCGTCGAGGCCGCGCCACCGGAACGCGAGCCGACGCGGAACCTCGAGGCCCACGATCACCCCGCGCCGTTCACGTCCATCGGGCCAGCGGAACCGGATCGCACCTCCGGGGCGGAGGTCGATCTCGGCCGTGGCCCCGAACCATCGCGCGAGAGTCCCTTCATCCGTGAGCGCGGCCCACACGGTCGGCGTGTCCGCGCTGATGGTGACCGAACGGTGGATGGGACCTTCCACGGGCGCGAACGCCTCCACTTCTCCGCAACCACTAGGTTGCCAACATGCTAGCGTGTCTTCGGCAACCGCAGGGTTGCATCGTACCCGAGCGAGGAGGCGAGCATGGCGCAGGGCCGGGTCTTGGTGCCGACCGTCGTCGAGGCGAGCGATCGCGGCGAGCGAGCCTTCGACATCTACTCACGACTGCTCCGGGAGCGTGTCGTGTTCTTCGGCAGCGTCTTGGATGACGACGTGGGAAACGTGATCGTGGCGCAACTGTTGTTCCTGGAGGCGGAGGATCCCGAGAAGGACATCGCGATGTACATCAACTCGCCGGGCGGATCGGCGACCGCGATGTTCGCGATCTACGACACGATGCAGGCGATCCGGCCCGACGTCGCGACGTGGTGCATGGGACAGGCGGCATCGGCGGGCGCCACCCTCCTGGCATCCGGTGCGCCCGGGAAGCGGTACGCCCTCCCGAACGCGCGCGTGTTGCTGCACCAACCCCACGGTGGCGTCGAGGGACAGTCGACGGACATCGAGATCCATGCGCAGGAGATCGTGCGCCAACGACGCCGTCAGGAAGAGGTGCTCGCTTTCCACACGGGGCATCCGGTCGAGAAGGTGCGCGCGGATACCGACCGGGACTTCATCCTCACCGCCGATGAGGCCAGGGCCTACGGCGTGGTCGACGAGGTCGTGACCGACCGGAAGCTTCGCTTCGCGCCGGCCTAGGCGCCGGGCGCGCGATACCCGACCGAGATCTGCGTGGCGTCGTCGACATCTTCGGGGCTGAGCAGCACCGTGGTGCTGACACGTGCCGCACCCGAGGCGCCGACGGACAGGCTGATGGCCGTCGCCGTCTTCGCGTCGGGGAGGTCCGCGATCACCACGACGTCGTCGTCACCGAACGTGTAATAGAACCCTTCGAGGGAGCCGCCCGTGTGCTTCACCATGTCCTCGACCATCGCCCGGCGGCTGGTGCCGCCCTCCTTCAGGAGCCCTCGCGCCCCCTCTGCCGTGTACGAGACCTGCAGCATGTACTTCGTCATCGCCGCCTCCTCTTGCCGGGATCGAGGAACGACCGTACACCCGGCGCCCGAGCTGCGCTTATCGGCCGGCTGGTCACGCCGTGGGCAGGAGCGCGGCGGCAAGGGCGGCGTCCACCCATCGACGGTAGCGGTCTGCGGGCCATCCCTGTTCCTCGACCAGGAACCGATACGTCTCCGGCATCCCGATCGTCCAGATGATCGCCGCGGCGCCGTCCACCGTCAGTCCCGGGCGGAGACCATCTCGAGCTCGGAGCTCTTTGGCGGCTTGGGTGTACCCCCAGAGTCGCTGACGCTTGTTCGTCTCCCAGAGCGCTCCGACCTCGGGGTCGCTCGCCGCTGCCGACCACAGGATGTGATTCACCAGCGCCATCCGCTCAAAGACGCTCACGAAGTGACCGGCAAGGAGCGTCACGATGCGCCTCGGGTCGGGTTCGTCGTGGATCCGGCGGCCGATCCGCTCGGCGAGCGGGATGTCTCGGTCGTCGCCGGCGACCGTCACGTCGAGCAATCTCGACAGGACGCGTCCCTTCGAACCGATCGAGTTGTAGATGGTCTGCACCGCCACACCAGCCTCGTCCGCGATCATCTCCATCGTGGTCCCCGTGTATCCACGCTCGGCGAACAGCCGTCGCGCCGAATCGACGATGTCTCGACGGGTCGCTTCCGCCTGCGCCTGACGGCGTCCTGAGCGTCGGCCCGAGGGGTTGACATCGGGGGTCACTCGAGTAGCATACGGTTCTAGTCACTAGAATCAAACTCTAGTGAAATGAGCCGAGGAGGCGCGTGTGATGCAGCAAGAGGTCGGAAGCGAAGACCAGCTCGCTCCGGTGTTCCGCGACGCCGGCGAAGGGGAGGCGATCTGGGCCATGGGGTCGCTGTTCGAGATGAAGGTCGATCGACGTTCGTCAGCCGGGGCCCTGTGGGTCGCCGAGGTGACCCAGCCTCCTGGGATCGCGACGCCGTTGCACGTCCACCACGACGGGTCTGAGGCGTTCTTCTTGCTGGAAGGGTCGATCCTGTATGAAGCGGGCGACCAGTTGTCCGAGCTTCGCGCCGGCGGGTTCGTCTTCCTACCCGCGGGGATCCCGCATCGGTTCCGCATCACGGGGTCGGCGCCTGCACGATTCATCGCGATCGCTGTTCCCGGTGAGCTGAGCGATCTCTACCGCGAGGTGGGAACGCCTGCGCGCGAGCGACGGATGCCTCCGAGTGGCCCGCCGGATCCGGAAGAGATCGGCAGGTGGATGGCCGCCGCTCCCCGGTATGGACTGCAGGTCGTCGGCTCTCCGCTCCCGGAGCCGAACTAGGCACCCCGGCAGAGCGTTGCCGCTCCTAGACTCCGTCGATGGACGGAGTCGAGCTCCATGCGCTCCTCACGGAAGGTCCGCTGATCGCCGATGGTGGCATGGGGACCTCCCTCATCGAGTCGGGCGCATCCCTCGGCACGTGCTTCGAGGCGCTGAACGCGGACGATCCACAACGTGTCTTGGACATCCACCGTCGCTTCGTTGACGCCGGCGCCGCCTTGGTGCTCACGAACACGTTCGGTGCCAATCGGTTCCGTCTAGGCCCGCACGGCCTCACGCCTCGCGTCGGTGAGCTCAATCGACGAGGCGTCGAGGTCGCGCGTGCGAGCGGCAGCCGACTCGTCGGCGGCTCGATCGGACCGCTCGGCGTCCGGCTCGCGCCGTATGGGCGCGTCAAGCGGGAGGATGCGTTCGCCGCGTACCGAGAGCAGGCGGCCGCGCTCGCGGCGGCGCACGTCGACCTGATCGTCGTCGAGACGCAGTCGGATCTCCGGGAGATGGAGCAAGCGCTCGCCGCGGTTCGAGACGCCGCGCCGCATCTCGCAGTGATCGTGAGCGCGACGTTCACGAAGGACGACCGAACGCTGTTGGGCTCGACCCCCGAGCAGGTGGCGGTTCGGTTGATGGAGATCGGTGCCGATGCGATCGGTGTGAACTGCGGGGAGGGGCCCGCGCAGGTATTGCGCGTGATCACGGCGATGCGAGGGGTCGTCGCGGACCATCCGCTCGTCGCTCGGCCGAACGCCGGAGGACCCGCACAGGTCGGGGGCCGGTTCTTATATCCGGCGACGCCGGCCTATCTCGCGGAACACGCACGAGGGTTCGCCGAGCTCGGAGTGGCAGTGATCGGCGGGTGTTGCGGGACCGGCCCCGCTCACACCGAAGCGGTAGTGGCAGCACTCCTCGGTCGTGTCCAGCGGCCCCGGACCTCGGTGCTCGACGTCCGACCCCTCGATGTGTCCGAGCCCGCACCGGCACCTTCTTCTGTGGGCGCCGGTCCGACCCGCCTCCAAACGAAGCTCGAGCGGGGAGGCTTGGTCATCGCCGTCGAGGTGGAGCCTCCCCGATCGTTCGACGTCGGCACCGTGCTCGCGGCCGCCGATACGCTCGCGGCCGCCGGCGCAGACGTGATCGACGTCACCGATAGCCCGATGGCCAAGATGCGGATGAGCGCGTGGGCCGCCTGCCGCCTCATCCAGGAGCGGGTCGGTATCGAGACCGTTCTCCATTTCCCCACCCGTGGCCGCAACTTGCTGCGGCTGCAAGGAGACCTGTTGGGGTCGGCGGCACTCGGGATCAGGAACCTGTTCGTGTGCGTGGGAGACCCCGTCACGATCGGCGACTACCCGCAGGGCTCCGACAACATCGATGTAACGGCCACCGGTCTCCTCGCGCTCGTGACACAGGGCTTCAACGAGGGCCGCGATCGCGCCGGATCCTCGATCGGCGAGCCGACCTCGTTCTTCGCGGGTGCGGCGGTCGCGCCGAACGCCCCCGATCTCGAACACGAGTGTCGATTGCTCCAGCGCAAGGTTGCCGCGGGGGCTCACTTCCTCCTGTCGCAACCGGTGTACACGGTCGAACCGATCCTGCGACTCCTGCGCACGTATGAACGACTCGCCGGCGACCCGCTAGCGATCCCGATCCTGGCGGGCGTCTTGCCGCTGGTGACCGCACGCCATGCGGAGTTCCTGCATAACGAGGTGCCAGGCATCGAGATCCCGGGGGATGTGCGCGACCGGCTGCGAGCTGCGGGGGAGAGCGCCACGCGAGCAGGCGTGGCGATGGCGCAAGATCTGATCGGCGAGTTGCACGCGGCCGGCGTCGCCGGGATCTACCTGATGCCGCAGTTCGGCCGCTTCGACCTCGCCGCCGAGGTGGTGGAGTCCGCCCGCGTCGCTGCCGGGTGATGAGGGTTCACACCGCGGGCTCGAGCGCCATGATCCCCGTGCGATATGCCTCGCACGCGGCATCGCCCTCACCCCGATCGTGGAAGAGATCTCCCAGCGCTCGGTACGTGATCGCCGTCTCGAACGCCTGCTCCGAGCGCTCGTACAGCTCGATCGCCAACCGGAAGTGTTTCTCCGCGTCGGCCGGCGCGCGCGTCGACATCGTCAGGCCGAGCTCTCGATGCGCCCGGGCCCGGATCGGGGTATCACGGACGCCGAGGAGAGCGATCGTGCGTTCGAGCAAGGTTCGAGCTCGGTCGAACGAGCCCTCGAGCCGTTCCACGCGCGCGAGCTCGTTCAGGGCGCTCGCGAGGTCGGGATCGTTCGACGTTCGCTCGAAGACCGCGACCGCCCGTTCCAACTCGTGCCTCGCCTCAACGAGATCGCCGTCGCGCAGGGCGACGAAACCCAGGGCGAGATGAGCGCCGCCCATCTCGGTCTCGAGGTTCAGGTGGCGATAGACCTCCTCGGCGCGTCGGAGCGATCGTTGCGCATCCTCCACCCGGCCTTCCTGGAGGAACAGTCGGGCGACGTTCATGTGCATCTGTGCGACGCGTGTCGGGTCGCTCAACCGCGGGGCCAGGGACTGGAGTTCGGCGGCCGACTCGGCGGCCTTCCGGTAGATCCCGGCATCCAGGTACGCGAAGATCAGCGACGCGTGGAGTCGGGCGAGTGCATCCGGGTCGCGGAGCTTGTCTCGCTCTAGACGGTCGAGGAGACTCTCGAGCAAGAAGATCGAGTAGCGCACATCGCCGAGCGCCTCGAAGCAGCGCGCTTTCCCCGCCACGACGTCGACGATCTCTGTGGGAGGCTCCGCCTCAAGGAGCTGCTCCGCGCGCTCGTAGTGCGTGAGCGCATCCTCCGGGTGGGCGCGTCGCTCGCTCGCGAGACCCAGACCGACTTCCGCCTTCGCCTCGATCTTCGCCAGCCGGTGGCGCTTCGCGTCTCTCGCCACTGACAGGAGCGTTCGGTCGGCTTCGTCCAGCCGCCCGCTCGACATCTCGATGCGCGCGTCGTGGAGCTGCATCTCGAGGCGCGGGATGAGGTCTGCGGGGGTCCCGGTCGTGAGCTCGTCGACCGATACGCCAAGCCGTTCGGCGAAGTGCTCGAGCGCCTCCTTCGATGGGGTGCGGCGCCCCGACTCGATCGTGCTGACGTACGCGTAGCTGTACCTGGGCGCTGCCAGCTCTCGCTGGGTCATCCCTCGAGCGAGGCGCATCCGACGCATCCGGGTTCCGATCACGGGTTCCTCCTCGTCTGTGTTGACCAGCAGCAACATAGCCGACTTCGAGAGGGCATTTGACAAGTATCACAGAGCAGAGTTAAGTCTTGAGTTACATCATCCGAGGCGTATCCGAGGGGGAGGGAGTGCCGATGCGCGACGTGCTGAAGCAGACCTGGAAGCGACTGTTCTTCGCCGGTCTCATGGTGGCGACCGTCATGGCGAGCACGGCGGACTGGCCGCGTCACTGATCCACCAGCTCGGTACCACCGCCCGCAGGGGGGCGCCTTGGACGCCCAGCGAACCGGAGATGAGATCACCCGGGTCGTGAGACCTGGGGACATCCTGCTGTTCCACGGTCATGGCGCGATCTCGTGGGCGATCCGGCGGTTCGATGAATCAGACGTCGATCACGCGGCCTTCGCGCTAGATCCCGAGACGTTGGTGGAGGCCACCTCTTCCGGGATCCGGCACGTCTCGGTGCGGCGGTGCCTCGACGAGCACGTGTTCACGTACGTCCGCCGGCTCGCGGGCGACGTGGACGCCGAGCCCGCGACGAGGGTCGCTCGGACGATCGAAGAGGCGAACAGAGCGGCGATCAACGAACGCGTGGTCCTGCTTGCCCTCCTCGGCCTGACGCGCCGTCTCCCGATCGAGGAACCATCGCTCCGTCGCCTCCTCCTCGTCCTATTCGACCGCGCAGCGGACATGGTCACGATCATGGGTCGGGAGGGTCGGCGGATCCTGCTCTCGTCTGATCTGGTCTACCGCGCGTATCGCGGTACGGGCGATCCCTCGCTGTCGCTCGAGATCTTGTTCCCGTCGGAGAAGCCCTCCCCGTCTCCCGACCGGGACCGTCGCCTGCCCCTCGGGGATGCGGTGCTCGTCGACTGGGCTTCAGCCCGGCCCGACCCGGTCATCGACGCCGGGCCATCCGCCGATCTCCGTGATCTCGGTGAGGTCGTCGCGCTCGCCGAACGAGAGCTGGCCGGGCTCATCGCAGCGTTCGAACGCGTCGACGCGCCACGCGACCCGTTCATGCCCGACGTGGTCGCCGATCCGACACACATGGCCGTCGTGAGCGATGACGAGCTGCATCGGGCGGCCATCCGCTTCCGTGACGCAGTCATCACGCTGTCGTTCGCGTCCGACCTCCGCTCCGGTGGAGCGGCCGACCATCCCTGGGGTTTGTTCCGCGCGGTCTCGAGCTCGGTGACCCCGGGGGATCTGCGCTACAGCCCGTCGCTGCGAACCGTGACGTCTCTCCGTCCACAGGGGCGCCGCACGCCTCATCAGTTGATCAGGCGCCCTGCTCGCGATCCGATCGACTAGTCAACGCTGGCACGCCAACGTCCGGCGTTCGTCCAGATCGCGATCGGCATCCCGAAGCACGTCGAGACGTTCCGAGCGGTGAGGACGTCGTGGATCGGTCCCGAAGCGATCGCTCGACCGTCTCGAAGGAGCGCGGCATGAGAAGCCGTGCTCGGGATCTCCTCGAGGTGGTGTGTGACCAGGATCGTCGGAGGAGCGTCCCCGGCCGTCCGGGAAAGCGCGTGCAGGAGCAGCTCGCGTCCCGGCAGATCGAGCCCGGCCATCGGCTCGTCCAGCAAGAGGAGGTCGGGTCGACCGAAGAGTGCGCGCGCGAGCAAGACCCGTTGGCGCTCGCCTTGGCTGCACGATCCCAGTGGTCGCGCAGCCAGCGCGTCGCAGCGCACCTGCGTCAACAGGCGAGCCGCGATCCGGCGATCCTCGTCTTCGAACTGCTGCATCCAGGGCACCAGGCTTGAGCGCTTGCCGGTGAGCACGACGTCTCCGACCGAGAGGTGGTTCGAGATCGCCTCGGTGACGTGATGTCCGACGAACCCGACCCGAGCGCGGAGCGGCCGGACGTCGGCCGCGCCCAGTCGTCCGCCGAGAACGGTGACCGTTCCCGTCGTCGGATGCCGAAGTGCGCCGGCCAGGTCGAGCAGCGTGGTCTTCCCGGATCCGTTGGGTCCCAAGATGACCCAGGACTCGTCGTCGCGAACCGTCAGTGAGATCGGCCCGAGGATGCGCTGCGAGCCGATCCGAACGGTCGCGTCCTCGACGCGGAGGACGCGACGATCTGGATCAGCCGTTGCCATGGCGTCAGACGTTCTCTCGCGCGATCAGTACCGTGTTCCGGTCGGTTCCGGGAGGGAGTCGAGCTCGGCAAGATCCTCGTCCGTGAGTCGGATGTCCGCGGCCGCTGCGTTCTCCACCACGTATCGCTCCCGACGCGTCCCGGGGATGGGCACGACGTGGTCGCCCTGCGCGAGCGTCCAAGCGATCGCGATCTGCGCGGGCGTGGCGCCGTGTCGTTCGCCGACGGTGCGGACGCGATCCACGATCGCGAGGTTGGCGTCGATCGCTTCTTGCGTGAACCGCGGATTCTGCGCCCGGAAGTCCGCGTCCTCGAACGACGATCTCGTGATCGATCCGGTCAGGAATCCTCGCCCCAACGGCGAGAACGGGATGAAGGTGACGCCGTTCGCGGCGCACCACGGAACCACCGCATCCAGATGCTCGCGGGTCCACAACGAAAGCTCGGACTGGACGCTTGAGACGGGATGGATGGCGCTCGCGCGGCGCATCTCGTCGACGGTCGCTTCCGACATGCCGAGCGTCCGGACCTTGCCCGAGGCGACGAGCTCAGCCATGGCTCCCCACGACTCCTCGAGCTGGACGTTCGGATCGATCCGATGGAGTTGGTACAGGTCGATCACGTCCGTGCGCAGGCGCTCGAGCGACGCGTCGATCGCATCCCGGATGTGTTCGGGACGCCCATCGTTCGCGAGCGGATAGCCGCCGTTCTGCCCGACGACCAGCCCGACCTTCGTTGCGACGATCGCGCGGTCGCGACGCCCAACCAGCGCACGGCCGACGAGATCTTCGTTCGTGAACGGGCCATAGACGTCGGAGGTGTCGAGCATCGTCATGCCCAGATCGAGCGCGCGATGGATGGCGCGGAACGCTTCAGCCTCGTCCGTGTCGCCCCCGTATGCCCAGTTCATGGGCATGCAGCCGAGGCCGATCCTGCCGACCGAGATATCGCTCGTGCCCAGCGTTCGCGTATCCAGAGCGAAGATGCTACCCGTCGAACATGACGGCTTATGGGTCGTTGCCCTCGCGCCATTTGATGCTGCACCCGACGCTCGGATGTTGCTCGTCGCTCACGGGTCGTCCCGACAAGACCGCCGTGATCGCCGAGCGGATGTCTTCGCCGGTCACGGGGATGCCGTTCCCGGGACGGCTGGCGTCGAGCTGACCCCGATAGACCAGCCGAAGGCCACCGTCGAACAGGAAGAGGTCGGGGGTGCACGCCGCGGTGTAGGCCTTCGCCACGTCCTGTGTCTCATCGAACAGGTAGGGGAAGGTGTAGCCGGCTCCCTTCGCCTCTTCCGCCAAGCTCGCCGGCGCGTCCTCCGGATAGGCGGCCGGATCGTTCGGGCTGATCGCGACGATCGCGAGGTCCGTGTCGAGATGGTCCCGGCCGAGCGCGGCCAACTGGTCACGGACATGGGTCACGTACGGACAGTGTCGGCAGATGAACATGACGAGGAGCGCGTCGGCCCCGACGAAGTCGGAGCGCCGTACGATCTCGCCGGTCGTCACGTCGGGGAGGGCGAAGTCGGGGGCCTCGGTCCCCAGGGCGAGCATGGTCGAAGGAACGGCCAAGAGATCTCCTCCTCGGATCTTCGTGTCCATCGTACGGAGTAAGGTTCGGAACGTGCAGGAACTGGTCCCCGACGATCTCCGGCGCGCCGTCGACGTCGCAGCAGAAGCGCTCGCGGTCGGCGCTGAGGCCGATTGGTCGGTAGGCGCCGGTGACCTCGAGTGGACGTGCGTGGAGACGCTCGACCACAACATCGACGGGTTGCTCTGGTACGCGGCCAACCTGGCCACGCTCTCAGCCGATCGGCGCCCCGACGTGCGTTCGGGGAGACACCGCGATCCGCGGCCGACGATCCCCCAGTTGCTCGATGTGATGGTCGCCTCGGGCCACATCCTGGCGCGCGTGGTCGAAGCCACACCGGAGGGCGGGCGCGGGTATCACGGATCCGGCATGGCGGACACCACGGGGTTCGTCGGGATGGGGTGCGACGAGACGCTCGTCCACACCAACGACATCGCGCGCGGCCTAGATCTTGCCTTCGAGCCGCCGCCCGACCTCTGCGAGCGGATCGCCGCGCGCCTCTTCCCGTGGGCTCCCGCGGTCGCCGACCCGTGGCAACGGTTGCTGTGGTGCAACGGGCGAACGTCTCTGCCCGACGCCGCTCGGATCGGTCCCGGTTGGGGCTGGTGGAGCCGTCCCCTCGACGAGTGGGACGGCGTGCCCTACACGGACAGCTGGCCGGGCGACTAGCTCAGGGAGTGACGCCGAGCGTGCGCCAGATCCGCATCGTCGCGTAGCTGCGCCACGGTCGCCAACGCTCAGCATGTTCCCGGATCGCCCCGGGTGCGGTCGAGAGACCGAGCCGTTCGAACCCGAGGCGGATCCCGAGGTCGCTCGCCGGGAACGCGTCCGGATCGCGGAGCGCTCGCATCGAGATGTAGGCCACGGTCCACGGACCGATGCCTGGGATCGCGAGCAGCGCTTCCTCGGTGCGTGTTCGATCTGCCGTTCCGGAGAGATCCAGAGCGCCGTCGGCGACGAGCTGAGCCAGCCGGTGGAGCGTGTCGATGCGGCGTCGCGTCAACCCGATCATGTCCAGGGACGCGTCGACGAGCCGTTCGGCCGTGGGGAAGACGTGCGTCAGACCGTTCACCGCCAGTGCGGCCGGGAGGGTGGTGCCGACGTCCACGGCGATCCGGCCGGCGAACGTCCGAGCTGCTCGCACGGAGACCTGCTGTCCGAGCACAGCACGCACGGCCAGCTCGAAGCCGTCGAACGTTCCCGGGACCCGCATGCCCGGCGTCGTGCGAACCGATCGGCGCAGCGCCGGATCTCGCTCGAGCGTCTGGTCGATCGGCGTTGGGTCCGTGTCGAGGTCGAGCACCGTTCGCACGGTCTGGACGAAACCGGCCACCTCCGAAGGGTCATCCGTCGACAGGTCCAGCGTGATGAACGGTCGCGATGCGTGCGGCCTCAACCCGATCACCCAGATATCGCCGCTCCCTGTCCGGATCGCTCGGCGGAACGTTCGGCCGTCGAACATCTCGACGCCCGGGATCGCACGTTCGCCCAGGAACGACACGAGCGGCTCAACGGCGTACGGAGGTCGATACGCAAGTCGGATGCCCATCCACTAGAGGTATATCGGGTGCCACGTCTGGCGCGCTCCTGCCGTCCTCGTTAGGGTCGGAGGCCGCGATCGGAAGGAGACGCGATGCCAGCCGCAGGCTCGAACGGTTCGGGAACCCGCGAGGATCCATGGGTCTTGAAGACACCGCCGGGCACATCGGACTACCAGATGTGGAGGGATGAGGCCGCCGATCCACCCGCGCTGATCTGTCAGGTCGGGAAGACGGCGCTCAGCTATCAGCTCCGGTGCATCGAGGATCTCCACGCGATGCTGCAGGCGCACGGCGACTGGATCGCGTTGGGGAGCACTGATGAACAGAAGACGGCCGCCGACGGCACGGTCGAGGCCTGGGCTCGCTCGTCCGACAACCCGGTCGGTGGATGGTACGGCCTCAAGAAGGGACTCCGAGGCCGGTTCGGGATGTACGTGCCTCCGCTGATGGAAGCGCTCGGCCTGGCCGAGCTCGAACACCAGCCTCGCAACAACCGGATGCGGGCGATCTGACGCTCGGCGCCCGCGAGGAGATGGTCGGGAGCGGGCGTGCGACCAGCACATACCCGCTCCCGAAGTGCGAGACAGCCGTTTGATCTAGCCGCGATGACGGCGGATCACGATGGCTTGCAGTTGTGGGTTGCCTTGATCGTCGATCGTCCTCAGCGACACGATGGCGACGCGCTCGCCCAAGCGGAGTCGCCAGTAGCTCGCGGCACCTTCGACCCGCGTGGAGCTGGTTCGCTGTGACATCACGCTCACGACATCCGCGCGGATGATCCGGATCCAGCCTGGGGTGAGTCCCGTGACCCGGCCTCGATCCCAGGAGCGATCCTGGATCGAGCCGTCGGACATCGTGACCTGCTCGTCGGCGTGGACCGCATTCAGGACGAGCCCGCAACCCGGCTGATCCCACAACCGGACGGGGTGTCCGGCGCGGATGGCGAGCGCGATCGTCCCGGTGGCGTCGCTGACGGTGACCACATCCTGGCCGAGCACGAGGTTGGTCAAGGTGGCGGGAAGACCGTCGACGCGGACGCACGCGCCGGCACCCGCCGTCAGCGAGACGGTGACGCCGTCGCTCCGAAGGACGCTGATCGCTCCGGTCATCGGGTCGACCGCCGTCAGCTGGCCGTGATCCCCGACGTAGGTCACGGGGTCGCCGTTCACGTAGGTGAACGTGGCGATCGAGTGCACACGCTGGAGGCGATCGACGGCGCCCGTCGCCGAGGCGGCGGGAGCACTGAGCGCGAGCCCGGCGATCGCGATGAACGCCATGGCGGTTCGCCAGATCGGCCGCGATGCGGTCGGCATCGTTGGCTCCTTCCATCGGTGGTCCGGTCGTTCCGGACCCGTAGGGACAGGGTTCCGCTCAGGTGGTCTGGAGTGCAACGAGACATTCGTACCGCGACGCCGCGTCAGGGTGCGGAGACGTGACCGCGACAGGTCTCGTCGCTGATCACGTCGTGGGCGGTGGCGCCGATCAGGTCGACGCCGATCGAGTCGGTCGTTAGACGGCCCACGGACACGAGGCCGCCATCCCGAGAAGTGCGTGACCCTGCGAAGAACCCCGTCCCGTTCTGATCGAGATAGACGTTCCACTTCTCACCGACGGCGCCGCCCAGCAACGTGAAGCGGACACGGAGCATGCCCTGGTCATCCGGAACCACCCGGAGCTTCCAAGAACTCGCGACGCTGCAAGCGCCGCGACGGACGACGCGAGGCGTAAGGCTCTCCGCGTGCGCGTGCGCGTGCGGCAGGCCGATCCAGATCAGCGCCGCGACGCACACGAACGACACCGCGAGCTTCTTGGTCACGAGGAACAGCGTGGGTGCCCGGACCGCCGCCGCCAATAGGACTTCGGTCCCGCGACCTGGTCGGTCCCCCATCAGCCTTCGTTCCCGAGGAGGCCGTTGCGCTCCGCCCAGAGCGCGGCTTGGGTTCGATCCTGCACCCCGAGGGTCTGGAAGATGTGCGTCAGGTGTCCCTTCACCGTCTTCTCGCTGATCCCGAGCCGGTGGGCGATCTGTTTGTTCGCGGAGCCGTTGGCGAGGAGGATGAGGACCTCCCGCTCGCGGGCCGAGAGCCGGACGGTCGGCGATGCCGCGGATCGCTCGGCCAGGAGCTCGGCGGCCGCCTTCGGATGGATCGGCGACTCGCCCCGCGCCGCCGCCAGGATGGCGTGCCGAAGCTCGTCAGGTTCGGCGTCCTTCAGGAGGTATCCGATCGCGCCCGCGTCGAGCGCCTTCGTGACGCGGGCGCGATCCGAGAACGACGTGAACACGACGACGCTCGTGTCCGGGGAGGCCGTGCGGATCCGACGGGTCGCATCGATCCCGTCGGATACGGGCATCTCGAGGTCGATCAAAGCCACATCGGGGAGATGCTCCCGGCAACGCTCCACCGCTTCGTCCCCATTCGTGCCCGAACCCACAAGCTGGATCCCGTCGAACGTCGCCAACAGATGCTCGAGCCCTGTGCGCACCACCTTGTGATCGTCCGCGATCACGACGCGGATCATCGGCGGGGAACCTCCAGCCGGAGAACGGTGCCCTCTCCCGGGGTGGACGCAACGCTCAGCTCGCCGCCGGCGTCACGCGCCAGATCGCCGAGCAGCTTCAACCCCACGTGTCCGTTCACGCGAGCATGTTCCCCTTCTTCATCGGAGAATCCCACGCCATCGTCCCGGATCTCGAGCGTCGCGCGATCCTGGGCAGGGGTGAGCACCATGGAGACATGGTGGGCGTGCGCATGGGTCACGACGTTCCGGATGGCCTCCTGTGAGGTGCGGAACAAGAGCGATTCGGTCTCGAGCGGAAGATCGATCGTCGCCGGGACCTCGATGGTCGTTTCGATGCCCTCGTCGTTGAGCGACGCGACCAGGTCCGAGAGCGCGGTGGCGAGCCCGGCGCGCTGCAGATCGGGAGGGTAGATCCCCATGACCGCAGAGCGGAGCGAGCGCATGCCCTGTCGTGTCTTGGATGCGGCATCACGGAGGGCAGCCGATGCGGCTGGGTCGCGCTCGCTGAGGGAATCGGCCGCGGCGGAGAGCGACATCGACACGCCGGCCAGTTGCTGGACCGATCCGTCGTGAAGATCTGCCGCGATCCGGCGGCGTTCCAGGTCGGAGGAATCGATCGCGCGCTGCAAGAGCTGTTCGCGATCCTGCTGCGAGCGTTCGACGCGACGCGCCAGCCGATAGGCGAGTGGGATCTGCAGCAACGCGAGCGCCACGAGAGCGACGGCCAGGACCGGCAGGAACGAGATCCAGAGACGACGCGCACTGGCGGCCACGGAGTCGAAGCGGATCGACGACTCGAACAACAGCTGGTGGCCGTCGGGGGTGCGGACGGGCACCGAGACATCCACGAGCGGTCCCATCCCTCGCTCGGATCGGTTCTGGGCGGCGTTGGTATCGCTCAGCTCGCCCGCCACGGCGCCTCCGCCGAGAGCTGCGCGCTGATTGGCGTCCAGCGTGAACCTCGACCCGATCAGGTCCGCGTCATCGGAGTAGAGGATGACCCCCGACGGATCCCACAGCTTCACCCTCGCGATCGGCTCGCGGAGCACGCCGGGCCGCGCCTCGGAACCGTTCACGACCGCATCGATCGCGACCAGGCTGTCGGCGTTCTCATGCAGGATGCCATCGGTGAGCCGTGGTTCGACCACGCCGCGCGCCGCGACCGCGGTGAGGTTCTCAGCTTCGCGCATCGCTTCGGCGGTCCCGATCCGGCGCAGGACGAAGACCCCCACGATGCCAACCAGGAGCAGGACGATGAGCCCGGCGACGACGAACGCCACGATCTCCTTGGTGACCGACGGGGCGGTCCGGCTCATGCGGGTGAGCCGAACGCCCGGAACGGCTCGGGCTCGTACGCGTCGAGGAATTCGATCCAACCGGGGAGCGCGGTCCGTACCTCGTCATCGTCCTTGACCAGCCACGCGAGATGGCGGAACGCGTGCTCGAGCACCTGAGCCACGTCGATCGCCGGTGGCGGGGCGAACGCATCGCCCCGCGCGAGCTCCGCGTGTCGGACCGGTTCGTCCACCAGGAAATGCGACAGCGCATCCGGCGTCTCGACCACCGCGACGTAGGTCATCACGACCCGGGCTTGCTGGAGACGCCACGACGTCGAGTGGACGAGCCGCGGCGTCAGCCCGTAGCTCGCCGCCGCATCGAGCACGATCTGTCCGGGCTGGTCGTTCGGCGAGAGTCCGAGCTGGAGCGACTCCGCATGCTGCGGCCGGAGGTAGCGTGCCCCGCCCGACACCAGGTGGACGAAGAGCGGCTCGATCGACTGGATGACGAATTCGTTCGACCACGCGACGGTCGTGAGTGGTGGGCCGAGCTCAACGAACGGATCGGGATCGGGCCGGTCGGCCATCAGTCCACGTCGATCGTCCTGGCGATGAGCTCCTCACGCGTCGGACGGACCCCGTGATCACTCCAAGCGTGCGCTTGGATCGCGTCGATCACCTCGTCTTGGGTCCCGCGCGTCTTCCATCCGCACATGCACGTGATCTCTTTCATCTCGACCTCCGCGCGTCCGGTGGCTCCGAAGGTAGCACGGGGGGAAGGGTCCCACGTTCGCAGGGCCTTCTGTCCCTGGCGGTTCCGGCTCCTCGGTGCGAGGATGCTTTCGAGGTGATGCACGATGCGTGTCCTCGTCGCGTACGCCAGCAAGCATGGGTCGACGCACGGGATCGCCGAGGCGATCACCGAGCGGCTCCGGGAGCTCGGTATCGGAGCAGAAGCATGCCCCGTCGACCAGATCGAGGATCTCGAGTGTTACGACGCCGTCGTCCTGGGGAGCGCGATCTACGCGGGATCGTGGATGAAAGACTCCGTGGAGTTCGCGGAGCGGAACCGAGCCACGCTCGAGCGGGTGCCGGTCTGGTTCTTCAGCAGTGGACCCTTAGGCCCGACCGTCGAGGAAGTTGAGGAGCAGCCGAGACAGCTCGCTACGCTCCGTGAGGAGCTGCAGCCTCGGGGATGCCGGGTGTTCTCGGGCGCTCTCGATCGGGAGCAGCTCAGTTTCACCGAGCGGCTGATGATGAAGGCGGTCCGTGCATCGGATGGCGACTTCCGCGATTGGGACGGGATCGGTGCGTGGGCAGCCGAGATCGCGAGCTCCCTCCAAGGGCGTATCGGCGCTACGGCTTGAGTGCGAACCACTCGCGTTCGAGGAGCGCGTAGACCAGTTCGCTCTGCCACTCTCCTTTGACCCACTCGTTCTCGACGAGGTGCGCCTCTCGGCGCATCCCTAGCTTCTCCAACACTCGAGCCGATGCCGTGTTCCGCGATTCGGTTCGTCCGATCACGCGATGCAGCGCCAGGTCTTCGAACGCGATCCCCAGCAGCGCACGGCCGGCTTCCGTCGCGTATCCATGGCCATGGTGATCCGGGTGGATGATGAACCCGATCTCACCGGTTCGATGTTCTTGGCTCAACAGTTGCAACATGAAGTCGCCGATCATCTCCCCGGTCTCCCTCAGGACGACCGCGAGCGAGAGCACGTCGCCCTCCGATCGGATCGCGGTGCTCTCGAGCTTCAAGCGCAACGACTCGCGGACCTCATCGTCTGAGCGCACGTCCCAGTAGAGCCACCGGACCACGTCCGGTCGCGACTGGTAACTGAAGAGCGTGTCGAAGTCGTCCGCGACGACGGCGCGGAGGAGGAGCCGGTCGGTCTCGAGCGGTGCGGTCAGTCGGTCTCGATCTCTCCGTCGTGCCACTCGGGATCGTCTTCCATGAGGGCCCGGAACTCCAGGTACCGCTCGTTCTGCGCGGGATCGTCGGCGTTGCGATCGTAGGACGCCCGATCTTCGAAGACGACGAACAGCCAGGAGACGTCGCTATCGTTCTCCCACAACGTGTAGGCCTTGACGTAGCCGGGGACGGATGTCTGGCCCTGTCGTTCGAATACCTCGCGGAGCTTCTCCCGGTTCTCCGGCTTCACGCGTGTCTTGGCGACGGTTCCGTACATGAGATCCTCCTCTTCCATCAGGGTGGGTCGAGCATAGACCGGGTCACGCCATCGCGATGACGAGCTTGCCGAGCGTATGCTCGTTCGCGAAGTCCCGGAGGGCCTGCGCGGCATCTGCCAGGGGATACGTCCGGCGGATGGCAACGCGCACCTTTCCCCCGACGACCAACTCGGCGAGCGCGCTGAGATGGCCGGGATCTCCGCCGACGTTCGAGACCGTCACGCCCCCGAGCGCTTCCGCTTCGCCGGCGCCGCCGACCACGGATGTCGCTCGCCCTCCGTCGCGGACCAGGCCCGCGAGCGTTGCGAAGGCCGTGTGGTCGCGGTTCACGGCGTCGATCACGGCGTCGACCCCTTCCGGGTAGCGTTCTCGGATCGCGGCGGCGACATCACCCGTGTAGTCGACGGTCTCGGCCGCACCCAGCTCGGTCACGAAGCCCTCATCGCCCGGCCGCACGGACGCGATCACGTGGGCGCCTCTGATCGCGGCCAGCTGGATCGCGAAGGTCCCCACGCCACCGGTGGCGCCGACGATCAGGACACGGGCACCGTCCGAAGGGTTGACGGTTTCCACCGCGCTCATCGCCGTGGTGCCGGCGACGGCGAGCGTCCCGGCGTCGGCGTCCGTCAAGCCCTCCGGTGCTGCGACGATCGACCCTTCCTGCGGGGTCGCGAGCTCGCCGAAGGAGCCATCGTGGATCACGCCTTTCATCCCCATCATCCCGAAGACGCGATCGCCGATCGAGAGCCCCTCAACGCCTTCGCCCAACGCCGAGACCTTCCCCACCAGATCGCTGCCGATGACCGCCGGGAACTCGTAGGGGAGGAAGTCCTTCATGTATCCGGCGGCGACACCGACGTCGAACGCGTTCAACGAGGCCGACCGAACGTGGACCAGAACCTCGCCGGGTCCCGCAACGGGTTCAGGGATGTCGATCACCCCCGGCGGAACATCGAATGACGTCAGCGCCAATGCCTTCATGACTTGCCCCTCTCATCGATGGTTGAGGAACCGTCGACGGAGTGGAGCGTATTCCCCAGGTCACTTCGCTATCGAACCCGGGTCGATCCTCACGACCGAGCCAGCGCTGACGCCGCAACGCCGTCGATGTCGTACTTCGTCGCGTTGCCCATCACCGCCACGCCGATCCCTCGCGTCGGGTAGATCCGGATCACGTTGAAGAAGCCGGCGCCGGCACCCAGATGTTCGACGAACGGTGGATCAGCATCTCGGGCCTTCGACGGACGGAACCACCCGAGCCCCAGATCGAACCGCTTCCCGGGGACACGGATGTCCCGCATCACTTGAGCGGACGACGGGTCGAGGATCCGAACGCCGTCGAGCTCGCCGTCGCGGAGGTGCATGCGGAGGAATCGGGCCGCGTCGCTCACGGGACCGATCAGCCCTCCATAGGCCTGACCATCCAGGACGAAGCGGTTGAGCGACACCCATCGACCGATCGATGGTCCGATCACCCAGCGGTGCAGGAGGAATCGCATCGGGTTCCACCGGGGGTGATAGCCGGTCGCCGCATGCGCCCGTCCTTCGGGTGGATACGTGAAGCCGGTCGTGCCCATCCCCAGTGGATGCAACACCTCTCGTTGCACCAGGTCGTCGAACGGTGTCCCGGTCAGGTTCGCCATGGCCGCGCCGAGCGTGAGCGTCCCGAGGTTGGAGTAGCTCGATCGGGACCCGGGTTCGGAACGGAGCTTGTGGTGCTTCGTGAGCAGACCGTTGAGGAACGCGTCGGGGTCGGGTCCGGGTTCGTCGGGGCGGTGGATCCAGCCGACCGGGATCGGGTTGGCGAGGCCCGCGCTGTGCGAAAGGAGGTGGCGGGCGGTGATCCGTCCCGCGTCCACGGCGGGCCGCAGGTGCCGCATCTGCGGCACATGCGGCGCGACGGGTGCGTCCAGGTCGAGGATCCCGCGTTCCCCCAGACGCATCGCGACGGTCGCCGTCACGATCTTCGTCATGGAGAACCATGGGCAAACCATCTCGGGGGACGCCGCCCGGTCCTCGCCGAGGTCAGCCATGCCGATCCCCACGGCATCGCGGATCCCATCGGCGTCGACGATCGCGACCGCGATCCCGGGAACGTGGTGTCCCACCACCTCCCGAACTTGCTCCGCGCTTCCCATGGCCGAAGTCTGGCGCCGGGGAGGTTCGGCATGCAACCTCCCCTCGGATGCCCTGCGTGCCGGACTTTCACACCATCCTCTAAGCAGATCCCAATCGAACTCGAACCTCCATATCGCACGCTGTGACGCATGACCGGTATGCGATCCAACGAGGCGCGTCGGCCGCATCGTGGCCGCGCGCGTGAGAACGGCATGCGGTCCGCTTCGCGGATCACGCGGGTGGCGATCGCGGTGTCCCTGGCGCTGTCCGCCGCCTTCTCGGCGATCGCGGCCATCGGGTTCGCTGGCCGGGCGAGCGCGACGACGACCGGCGGGTCGACGGCCACGTCGGTCGCCGCGGGCTCCTCTAGCGGGGTTCGGGTCGCGCTTCCACCGAAGGGAACCGGCGGCGCGCTTTCCGCGCCAGCCGCCCCTCCCATCTCGCAGCCCGTCCCGCAGCTGCCGCCTCCGGTCACGTCCGGCGGTTCGTGATGGGAGATCTCACCACCTGTGCGTTCCCGGCTTTGGGAACGACCGCCCTCGTCGTCACCCATCCCAGGAAGCTCGACTCCGCGGTGGCGGAGGTTCGCCGGGAGGTGGAGGCGATCGATCGCACGTGCAGTCGGTTCCGTGACGACTCGGATCTCTCTCGCCTGAACCGGGCCGCCGGAGCGTGGACCGAGGTCGACGAGTTGCTCGTCGAAGCCGTGGTGGTCGCGTTGCGCGCCGCGCGCGTCACCGATGGCGTGGTCGATCCCACGCTGGGCGAGGCGATGTTGCAGATCGGCTACGACCGTGACTTCGCCGATGTCCCTCTCGATGGTCCGGCTCTGCCTCGCGTCCCATCGTGGATCTCGACGACGAGCTGGCGTCGGATCGAGTTGCACGGTGACAGGCGCAAGGTCCGTATCCCCCGCGGTATCCGGCTGGACCTGGGGTCAACCGCCAAGGCCCTCGCAGCAGACCGCGCCGCCGCGCGCGCGGCGACCGCGGTTCACTGCGGTGTCCTCGTGAGTCTCGGCGGGGATATCGCCGTCGCCGGCGACCCGCCGGACGGTGGGTGGTCCGTCGGGATCTCCGACGATCACGCCGGCCTCCCCGAGCCCGGCGAGACGGTCGTGATCGCGGCCGGAGGCGTAGCCACATCGAGCACGACGGCGCGGCGTTGGTCACGCGGCGGCGTCCCCGTGCACCACATCGTTGACCCTCGCACCGGACTGTCGGCCCGCGAGGTCTGGCGAACGGTCTCGGTCAGTGCGGCCAGCTGCGTAGACGCCAACACGGCATCGACGGCCGCGGTCGTCTTGGGCGAAGACGCGCCGGGGTGGCTCGGACGTCAGGGGTTGCCCGCCCGTCTGGTGAGTGTTGACGGAACGATCGTCCGGGTTGCCGGGTGGCCCGAACGGGCGGCTGCGTGATCGGCGTGTCCTCCTCGCAGGCCGTCTGGTACCTGACACGCGGGACCGGCGTCGTGGCTCTGCTCTTGTTGACCACGGTGACGGTGCTCGGCATCCTGAACGCGGTCCGGTGGAGTCCGAGGGGCACGCCGCGGTTCGTGGTGCAGCGCGTCCACCGAAACCTCTCCTTGATCTCGGTCGTGTTCATCGTGATCCACATCGCGACGGCGGTGATCGACGGCTTCGCACCGATCCGGTGGATCGACGTCGTGGTGCCGTTCCGATCCGCGTACCGGCCGCTCTGGCTCGGGTTGGGTGCGGTCGCTTTCGACCTGTTGATCGCTATCGCCGTCACCAGCCTGCTTCGCGGCCGCTTGAGCTATCGCGTTTGGCGAGCGGTCCATTGGACGTCGTACGCGCTGTGGGGCGTCGCGGTGTTCCACGGGCTGGGGATCGGGAGCGACGCGAAACAGTTGTGGATGATCGCGCTCACCGTCGTGTCGGTGGGAGCGGTCATCGCTGCCGTGGTCTGGCGGGTCGCCGTCGGGTGGCCGGGTTGGACACCCGCCCGCCTGAGCATGGCATTCGGCGTGTTCTCCATGCCGATCGTCTTGGGCGCTTGGTTCCTCGGTGGACCGTTGCGGCCCGGATGGGCCGCTCGCGCCGGGACGCCGCCGCAGTTGCTTCCCCACACGAGCGCTCAGAGCAGCCCTGCACCGACCTCCCCGATCCCGGCCGTTCAGCCTCCGATCGTGTTGCCGTCGCAGACGTCCGGTCAGGGGACAACCTCCCTTCAACCCCTCAACGGGGGTCTCGCTCGGGTCGTGGTGTCGCTCCAGACGCAAGGCTCGCCCGCACTCACGTTCCGGGTCGTGCTGAACGGGACTCAGATCCCGGGAGGGATCTCGATGAGCGACGGCCGGGTCGTGCTCGTCCCGCCGGGCGGCGCCGCCGAGTACCGAGGAGCCGTGACCGGCTTGTCGGGGGGCAACATCTCCGCAGACCTCTCCGACGGGCACGGCGACGAGATCACGCTGGATCTCGCGCTCCAGATCTCGTCGTCAGGACAGACCTCTGGTCAGGTGCTCATCCAGGGCGTCGCCACGGGATCGGCGCAGGTGTGACGATGTCCGAGCTCCTTCCCCCACCCCCGCATCTGGCGGCCTCGACGAGGACCGACCGCCTCACGTCTGTCCTTTCACCGGTTGAAGGCTGGACCACGCTCGACGAGCACCGTGTTCGGTTCGCACCCACGCCGCCGGTGCGTCGGCAACCCGACGAGACGCTGATCGCGGCCACAGAACGAGCCGGCTTGCATGGCCGCGGTGGCGCCGGGTTCCCGACCGCCGTCAAATTCCGAGCCGTGGCGGCGGGCCGCCGTCGCCCGATCGTGCTCGCGAACGGGAGCGAGGGCGAACCGGCAAGCATGAAGGATGCGCTGCTCATGTCCCGAGCCCCGCACCTGGTGTTGGACGGCGCGTTGCTAGCGGCCGCCGCCGTCGGCGCTGATGAAGTGATCGTTGGGGTGAAGATCGGTGCCGGTCATGCGCGCCAGGCTGTGAGCCGGGCGCTGGAGGAGCGTTTCGCCGCGGAACCGTGGACGCCTCGGATCCGCATCGTGGACGTCCCGCCGCGATACCTCGCGGGCGAGGAGCGTGCCCTCGTCAATCTGATCAACCATGGCCGAGCGATCCCACCCCAGGGCGCGTCCCGGCCGTTCGAACGCGGCGTGAGCGGTCGGCCGACGCTCGTCTCGAACGTCGAGACGCTCGCGCACCTCTCGCTCATCAACCAAGGGGGCGCCGATCGCTTCCGGGAAGTCGGACACGACGCCGCCCCAGGGACCATGCTCGTATCGCTCTCCGGAGCCGTCGGGAAGCCTGGCGTGTACGAGATCGCGACCGGGCGCGCCTTGTCGGACCTCCTTCGCGCCGCGGGTGGGCCGACGGGGGACATCGGTGCCGTGTTGGTCGGCGGGTACGCAGGGACGTGGCTCACGCCAGAGCAGGTCGAGCGCGCCACGCTCGATCGCGAAGGCATGGCGGCGGTGGGCGGCATCCTGGGATGCGGGGCGATCATCGTGCTCCCATCGTCATCCTGTGGGATCCACGAGACGGCGGCCGTGATGCGGTGGATGGCCGACCAGACGGCCGGACAGTGCGGTCCGTGTGTGCACGGCCTCGCTGCGATCGCGACGGCCACCGAGGGACTGCGGCTCGGCCGTGTCGACGGGGACGTCCTCGCTCGGCTCACCCGCTGGGCGGGAGACATCGAGGGTCGAGGCGCCTGCCGCTTCCCGGACGGCGCCGTTCGGTTCATGCGCAGCTCGCTCGAGACGTTCTCGTCGGACGCCTACGCACATGCCTTGGGCAGAAAGTGTTCCGGCGCGAAGCGACCGCTCGTCCTTCCTCTCCCTGACGTGAGGAGGGCTGCGTGAGGGAGCGTGTCCATCTGCGCGTCGACCCGATCGGTTGCACCGGCCACGGCCTCTGTGCGGAGCTCTTGCCCGAACTGGTCAGGCTCGACGACTGGGGATACCCGATCATCGAGGATGTCGCGATCCAGCCTCCTCTGATGGATGACGTGCGTCGCGCCATCGCGGCGTGCCCGGCGCTCGCGCTTCGACTCGAGCGCGTCCGGGTCGTGGCCGCCCAACGCTGACCGCGACGGTCACTTGGTCGGGATGACGAACCGGACCGTGGTTCCCTCCCCGGGTGAGCGCGCTTCGATCTGGCCGCCGTGCGCTTCCACGAGTCGCTTGGCGATCGCGAGACCGAGGCCGGTGCCACCCGCGTCGGCCGAGGTGACGAAGCGGTCGAACACGATCTGCAGCTGATCGTCCGGGATGCCGGCACCGGTGTCCCGGACCTCGAACGCCGTCACCGTCGGACGCCGGCGCCACCTGCACGGTGACGCGACCTCCGCGAGGCGTATGCCGAAGTGCATTCGTCACCAGATTCGTCAAGATCTCCGCTAGACGAACAGGGTCTGCGTCCAACTCGAACGTGGTGTCGTCCTCGACCAGGGAGGTCAGCGCAACGCCGGCCGCCTCGGCCATCGACCGGAACGCGAGCACGACGTCGTCGACGATCGCGCGCGGATCCGCGATCTCGCGATGGAGCGGAAGCACGCCCGCCTCGGCCATGGACAACGTGCGCAGATCGTCCAGGAGCCGCGCCATCACGATCGTCTCCTCCAAGAGCGGACGTAGACGCTCGGGCTCGGTCGGATAGAGACCGTCGAGCATGCCCTCCACCGTCCCTCGGATCACCTGGAGCGGGGAGCGGAGTTCATGCGCGACATCAGCGAGCAACTCCTGTCGGCGTTGTTCATCCGTCTGTAGGCGGTCGGTCATCTCGTTGAACGCGTCGGCGAGCCGTCCGAGCTGGCGTCCACCGCGCGCCTCAGACACGGGTCGTGTAGTCACCTCCGGCGACACGATCGGCCGCATCCATCAGCTCGCCGAAGGCGCGCGTGCTCCGCCACAACCACCGGGCGCTCTGGACCAACCCGACGATCACAGCGGCCGACACGCCGATCGTGATGCCGAGCGCAGGAGCGTTGCCGGCGAACAACGATGCGACCAGCGTGGCCAACGCTGCCACGAGCAGCACGACCATCAACAGCCCGATGAGTGCCCCCCGTCGGAGCCGACGCCCTGCACCGGGGCCGAACCTTCGCGGTCCGCCCGAGCCGTGGCCACCACGCCAAGGTGGACCGTGTTGGTCAGTCATCCGCGAACCGGTACCCGACGCCGTGCACCGTAAGCACGTAGCGTGGCCGCCCGACCTCCGGTTCGATCTTGCGCCGGAGGTTCTTCACGTGCGCGTCGATCGCCCGCTCGTACGTGTCGACCGTCACGCCATGGAGCGCGTCCAGCAGCTGGCCGCGCGTGAATACCCGGCCGGGCTCGCGGACGAGCGTGGTCAACAGCTGGAACTCGGTCGGGGTGAGCTCCACAGGTCGACCCTCCACCCGGGCTCGCATCTTCGGCAGGTCGACCTCGATGCCATGGGCTCGGAGGACCTCGGCGCCCGCGGTGGTGCCGTTCGCGCGCCGGAGCACCGCACGGATCCGCGCGATCAACTCCTTCGGGCTGAACGGCTTGACCAGGTAGTCGTCGGCTCCCAGCTCGAGGCCGACGATCTTGTCGGACTCCTCCCCGCGAGCGGTGAGCATCACGATGGGGGTCGCGGACGAACGCCGCAGTTCGCGCGCGACGTCGAGACCGTCCAGGCCTGGCAGACCGAGGTCCAGGATCACGAGGTCGGGCCGGTCGCCGCGCGCGCTCGCGAGCGCCGACGTCCCATCGCCGACGACGGTCACCTCGAACCCTGCCACCTCGAGGTAGTCGCGCAGGTTGCGCGCGATCTGCATCTCGTCCTCGACGACCAGGATGCGTTGCATGGGTGCGAGCCTCTCGCGCGCGCGGGGCGGAGGCAACCGTACCCTCCGCCCCGGGTCGCGGCTATCCGGCCGGTTGGGCCTCGGCCGGCGGCGCATCACCGTGTTCGTGCTGGTGCCATACCCGTGCGCGTTCCTCGAACCGGCGCCGCCCCTCCTCGTTCCACGGGCCAGGTCCGTGGCCGTGCGGTCCGCCTTTGCCCCAGCGTCCTGCCCCGCGGAAGATCCCTCCGATCAGGAAGAACATGCCGAACAGGAAGAAGGGGAACAGGAAGAATCCCGGGAAGAACGCCGACCGTCCGTCGTCCACCACGTGGACGACCTGCACGGTCTGGCCGTTGTCCTGGGCCACCTGCACCTGCTCGATACCTTGGGCGATGCCGTGACGCTCGCCCGCTCGGTACGCGCCTACCCCGATGCCGATCCCACCCAGGATCACCACCAGCAGCGCGACGATCGCGACTCCTTTACGCATCTTCGACCTCCTTGTCTCGCGTCTGCCTCCACGTTGGCGCCGAGATGTGAAGCGTTCGTGAAGAACGCGAGGAGGTTCGTGGAGGACTCAAGGCCCGTTCGCCGCGTCCTCCATGACCTTGAGGTCGATCTTCTGCATCTGCAGCATCGCTTGCATCGCCCGCTGCGAACGTTCGGGGTCCGGGTCGCCCAGTAGATCGCCCATCCGCTCGGGGATGATCTGCCAGCTCAAGCCGAACCGATCCTTGAGCCAGCCGCACTGCCCTTCTTCGCCGCCGTCAGCCGTCAGCTGGGACCAGAGTCGGTCGACCTCGTCCTGGTCCTTGCAGCTCACGTTGAACGAGACGGCCTCGGTGAACGGGAACTGCGGTCCACCGTTGATCGCCATGTACTCCTGGCCAGCGAGCTTGAAGAACACCAGCGCCACGTTGTCTCCGCTGGGTGTGCCGTCGAGGCGTTGGACGTTCGTTACCTCGGCGTCCTCGAACAATGAGACGTAGAAGTTGGCGGCCTCTTCGGCCTTCGTGTCGAACCACAGGCACGGCGTGATCCTTTGCATGGCTCTGCTCCTTCCCTTTCGATAGGTCAGCTGTTCGCCACGAGCTTCGCGAGTAGTTCGTCGAGACGCTCGTAGCCTTCGCTCATACCGTCAGACATGCCGTTGTCGACCATCGCGTCGCGGGCCTGGACCGACTGGAAGACCGAGTTGGTTCGGACCGTGGTCTTGCCTTCGTGCTCCTCGAACGAGACCGTGTCCATGGACACGTGGCCCGGCGCCCCCTCGAACTCGAACGTCTGCACGATCGCAGCCGGCGAGGCCTGTCCGTGGAAGACCCCGTGGAACCCCCACGCGTTGCCGGCGTCGTCGGTGTGAACGTAACGCCATGTCCCGCCGTCGCGGAGATCGTAGTGGTCGACCGTCATCGTGTACTTCCGCGGGCCGAGCCACTGCTGAAGCAATCCCGGCTCGGTGAACGTGCGGTAGACGAGTGCGAGCGGCGCATCGAGCTCGCGGCTGGTCAGGACCTGCGGTACCCCGGGCTCAGTGATGACCTGCATCTCGGTCATGTCGTGCTCCTTCCTGTCGTGTCGTCGGGCCGTGAACGATCGGCTTCCCGTTCCTGCAACGCGGCGAGCAGCTCGTCCAGTCGCTCGTAGCTCTCTTCCCAGTACTCCCGATAGCCCGCCAGCCACACCGTCGCCTCGCGGAGCGGCTCGGCGCGGAGGTGGCTGAGCCGCGCCGTCGCCCGCCGGGTGCGGGAGATCAGGCCGGCGCGCTCCAGCACTTTCAGGTGCCGCGAGATCGCCGGCTGCGAGATGTCGAACGGCGCCGCCAGCTCGAGGACGGAGGCTTCCCCGTGGGTGAGGCGAGACAGGATCGCCCGCCGCGTGGGATCGGCGAGCGCCCCGAACACCGCATCCAGTAGGTCAGTTGCCATCAATAACTAACTCCTTCTAGAAAGAGAACGTTATAGATATCCGTGATGGCTGTCAAGCTCGGCACCCGGGGGGAGGCGGCGTCAAGCGGGCCGAGCGATCACTAGCGCCACCCGAACGCACCGACGTGACGGGTCCCGCGAGATGGATCCCCTGCTCGGGGCCGCAGATCTCCTGTTGCGGGCCGGCCGATCTCGGGCAAGGATGCGGGCGTGGAGATCCCGGAGACCCGGTACGCGTGGAACGGCGATGTGTCCCTGGCGTACCAGGTCATCGGCGATGGTCCGACCGACCTCGTCTACGTGGAGGGGTACGCGTCGAACCTCGACATCAACTGGGAGAGTCCCCGGTTCGCCCGGTTCCTCCGCGGTCTGGCGAAGCACGCGCGTCTGATCATCATGGACCCGCGCGGGATGGGGTTGTCGGATCGCTTCTCGCCGTCCGATGTCCCGCCGATCGAAACGCTCATCGACGACTCGTTCGCGGTGATGGACGCGGCGGGGTCGGAGCGCGCCGCGTTCCTGGCAACGAATTGGGTCGGGTTCATCGCCGCGCAGGCTGCGGCCAGTCATCCGGACCGTATCGTCGCCCTCATCCTGGAGTCTCCGCTCGTGACCTGGATAGCGACCGAAGAGACGCCCTGGGGCGTGTCCGAGGAGTTCTACGACTGGGTGATCGAGCAGCTCCGGACGAAATGGGGGACGTCCGCGTTCCCCGGCGCTGGGGGCGTTGATCAGAAGGAGAAGAACTGGTTCGCGCGCTGGCAACGGGCATCGATCGCCCCGGGGGCCATCGTCCAGGAGGTTCGCCGATGGAAGGACACCGACTTCCACCGCATCCTGCCGACCATCCACGTCCCGACGCTCGTCATCGTGGATACGGATGGGACCGACCTTTGGACACCCGAGAACGGCCGCTACGTGGCCAAGAAGATCCCTGGGGCCAAGCTCGTCGAGCTGTCGCGAGGCTTCGCGATGCTTCCGTTCTGGGGAGACTCGGATGCGATCGTCGGTGCGATCGGAGACTTCATCGCGAGTGTCCGCGAAGAAGAGGCCACGTTCGACCGCGTGCTCGCGACCGTGATGTTCACCGACATCGTCGATTCCACCGTGAAGGCCGTGGAGCTCGGTGACCGCCGATGGAAGGAACTCGTCGAGCAGCACCATGCTCACGTGCGGGCGTTCCTGGCCCGATACCGAGGGCGCGAGATCGACACGGCCGGGGATGGGTTCTTCGCCTCGTTCGACGGCCCCGCTCGAGCGATCCACTGCGCCACAGCGATCGCGAACTCGGTGCGGGAACTCGGCATCGATGTCCGAGTCGGGCTGCATGCCGGCGAGTGCGAAGTGATCGACGGGAAGCTCGGTGGCGCGTCGGTGGTCGTCGGAGCCCGCATCGGAGCACTGGCGGGCCCATCCGAGGTCCTCGTGTCGCAGACCGTGAAAGACCTCGTCGGCGGTTCCGGCACCTCGTTCGAGGACGCCGGCGAGCATGAACTGAAGGGTGTCCCGGAACGCTGGCACCTGTATCGGGTGAGCGGCGCTCCCTAGGCGGTCTGAATCAGAGGAGGGAGACCCGAGTGAGTGAGTGGCCGAGCGCGATCGCTGCAATCACGTTATTCGTCGAGGACCTGGACGAAGGCAGGCGTTTCTATCAGGAGGTGTTCGGTCTCACGATCGTGTTCGAGGATGACGACTCCACCGCGTTCGACTTTGGGGGCACGACGATCAACCTGCTGAAGACGTCCGCTGCCGGAGAGCTGGTCGAGCCCGCCGCGGTCGGGGCTCGCGATGCCGGAGCTCGCATGCAGTTCACGATCGGGGTCGAGGACGTGGACGCGATGTGCGCGGAGCTCGCGTCGCGCGGGGTCGAGCTCCTCAACGGACCGATGGATCGGCCCTGGGGGATCCGGACCGCGAGCTTCCGCGATCCGGGCGGCCATATCTGGGAGATCGCCACGTAGCGGACGGTTACGTCACCGGATCGAGGACGAACACGGGGATCTGTCTGCCCGTCTTCGTCTGATACGTCGCGTAGTCGGGCCACGTCTCCACCGCGCGCTCCCACCAAACGGCCTTCTCGTCGCCGATGACCTCGCGCGCGACGTAGTCGCGCTTGGTAGGACCGTCCTGCAGTTCGACCCTCGGGTGCTCCTTCAGGTTGTAGTACCAGACGGGATGTTCCGGGGCGCCACCGAGCGACGCGACCACGGCGTAGATGCCGTCGTGCTCCACCCGCATCAGCGGCGTCTTGCGGAGCTTGCCGGTCTTCGCGCCGACCGACGTCAGGATGATCACGGGCCGTCCGCGAAGATCGCCGCCCTGCTCGCCGTCCGTCGCCTCGTAGAGCTCGGTCTGCTTGCGTGACCGGTTCGACGGGCTCGGTTCGTACTCTCCGGTGAGCGGCATCTCACGTCCTTTCATTCGTCTGCCGGCCCCGTGACGACCGCGCGGGCCGAACGTATCAAGGCCTGGCACACTCGGGGACGATGGCGACGTTAAGCATCCTTCCACCGCGATACCGGCTCCGCCCGCCCGCCCTCGACGAGGCAGCGGAGATCGATCGACTGAACGCGGCGTGCGATGCGGCACTCGGCTCCGCTCCTTCACTCACGGAAGATCTGATCCGTCAGATGTGGGGCCGGCCCCGGTTCGTCTTGGGTGACGACGCGTGGATCGTCGAACGCGAGCGGAGCCTCGTCGGGTACGCCCAGGTCTGGGACGAGGATCCGACACGCCTCTCCGGCTTCGCGTTCGTGCATCCGGAGCACACCGGCCGCGGGATCGGCAGCGTGCTCGCCGAACTCATCGAGGGCCGGGCCGCGGCGAAGGCATCCGGCGACGCTCGGTTGTTCTCCGCCGTGCTCACCGAGGACGGCGCTGGTGCGCGGCTGCTGGCTGCCCGTGGGTACGACCGGGCACGCCGGTTCTGGCAGATGGAGGTGGAGCTCGCGGACTGGGCGCAGCCGCCGTCCGCGCCCGCGGGCATCGAGCTGCGGCGTCTCGATCCGGAACGCGATCTCCCCGCGGCACACCGGATCCTCGAGGAGGCCTTCGCGGATCACTGGGACTACGCCCCGGTCTCGTACGAGGAGTTCCTCGAGCTCAGCCTGCGCGCCGATGACTTCGACCCATCCCTGTGGATCGTCGCGGTCGATGCCGACGAGCCGGTCGGTGTGCTGTGGGGGAGCGCCCACTCCGATCGAGGCTGGGTCGGCGAGCTCGGCGTGCTCCGATCGCACCGAGGTCGGGGGATCGCGACGGCGCTGCTGCAGGAGTCGTTCACTGGCTTCGAACGGCGTGGGCTCCCGCGCGTGCGTCTCAACGTGGATTCGGAGAACCTGACGGGAGCCGTGGCGTTGTACGAGCGGGTGGGGATGCGCGCCGTGATCTCCTACGACCTCTGGCGCCTCACCGTCCCGGGCGCTCGATCGAGCGGTTAGGACGTCGGGTTAGCGCTGCCATACGCCGGGATCGTGCGCGAAATGCACCCGGATCGGGTCGAACGAACGCAGGCGCTCGACGGATGCCGGATAGGCCGGATCGGTCGCGTCCGCGGCGCCGGACACCGCGCGGTCGGTCGCCCCCTCCCACTCGGCCCGTGACTGCACGGCTTGGCCTGCGAGCACGACCGTCCCATCTGTCGCGTCCAGCACGAGCGACTGATGGCCGGCTGTGTGTCCTGGCGTGGGGATCAGCCGCAGCCCCGGCGCGACCTCGATCTCGCCATCCAGGACCTCGTACGACAACCCGGGCACGTCGATCCACCCCGGGACCGTGTAGTCCGGCTCGTGCACCATCGCCCACTCGGCGCGCTGGACGAAGATCGGCACGTCCGCCGGGATCCGCCCGTTCTGGCCGCTGTGGTCGAAGTGCAGGTGGCAGTTCGCCGCGCCGGTGACGTCGGCGAACGAGATCCCGTACGCATCGAGCGCCTCCTCGATCGCCGTCACCCGGGGGGTGAAGTCCGCGTCGATCTCCTCGTTGCCGAAGCCGACCCCGTTGTCGAACAGGAAGACCCCGTCCCGGTGCACGACCGCGTGCGCGTAGGACGGCCACCACTCGCGCTGGAGCAGCTCCTGCTCATCCGGCGTCAGGCGCAGCTCGGAGACGAGGAATGGGATGACACGGGGGTCGGCCATGGATCCGATGGTAGCCCTAGGCGGAACGACGCTGCTGAGCGTTGAAGGCATGTCGATGTCCACGGGTGCAAGAGAGAGGTCGGCCTTGAAGGTCCGGTCCATGGTCACTGCCACCATGCTCGTGTGCTTCGTACCGTCCTGCACGAGCTCAACCGACGACTCACCCTCCTCGACGGTGTCGAGCCCGAGCGGCGCCTCGGCGTCGCTCTCCCCACTTCCGTCGGAGCTCGAGGCGTTCCCCCTCTACGACCAGCAGACGCCGTACACGCGCACATTGATCCAGCTCAAGGTGTCCTACGGGGGCTGACGCGATCGGCGACCGCGCGCCGAACGAACGAAGGAAAGAGGCCGGCCCCGTGAGGGGCCGGCCTCTCGCCCGAAGGTGGGTCCACCAGCTAGTTCGGAGGGTACGCGACGATCAGCGTGTTGGCGTCGAACCACTCTGCGTTGCCGCCTTCGGCGACCTTCGTGGCCGAACCGGTGGCGACGTTCAGCACGAAGATCGATCCGCCATCCCCGTAGGAGATCCGCGTTCCATCCGGGGACCATCTCAGGAACCCGGGATCCCCTTGGTGGACCAGCATCCGGGGCTTGCCCCCGTTGACGCTCGTGATCCAGAGCGCGACCTGCCCGCCGACCGGTGAGAGATAGGCGAGCGACCTGCCGTCGGGCGAGTAAACACCCTTGGAGGCGTTGCGTCGGACGAGGGTCTGCGTCCCGCCGGTGACCGGCACGGACCAGAGGTCATCGACCGGGTTGTTGGGGTGGTCACCTCGCGGCACCTGGAAGAGGATCGACCGACCATCCGACGCGAAGGTCGGAAGCATGGCCCAATAGCCCCAGTGCTGCGTCTGATCGAGGCTCGTGACTTGCGTCTGTTCGCCTGTTGCGACGTTCAGCACGAACAGGTTCCCGAGACGCTCGGTCGAGCCGTCCCGTTGTTGATACACGAGCATCGAGCCGTCCGGGGACCACTGCGCGGCGTAGGCGTCATGTCCGATCGCGGAGACCGCGTGTACGTCCGTCCCGTCGATGTTGGCAACGTAGAGGGGAGTCGCCTGGGTGCAACACGCGTTGAAGGCGACCAGCGTGTGGTCGGGGGACACGGCGTAGTAGTCCCCTGACGTTGCGATGCTGGCGGGAAGCGGCGTGGTGTCGCCGGTGCGGAGATCCAACATCGACCCGTCCGCTTGCGGGATCACTGTCGTTGGGGGGTGCGCCGGTACGACTTCCGTGTTGCCGCCGCGGGTGAGCACAACGGCGGTGATGGTCGCCGCCACGAGTACCAACACCGTCGCGAAGACACCCACGCGGCGAGTCCGAGCTGCCTTCCGCTGTTTCGTGACCTGTCGATCCAGGGCCCCGGGGTCCTGGCGGACCTTCTGTGTTGCCATCCGGAATACCTCCTGCACGTCAGGCATCCCGCGCTCCTTCCGCTCTCAGGGCCCGTCGACCTTGCGTGGCAAGCGACCGAACCGTGGACGGTCGGACGCGCATGATGCGCGCTGCCTGCTCGGAGGGGTATCCGAGCAGGTCCACGAGCAGGAGCGCCGCCCTCTGCCTCGGCGTGAGCCCGAGGAGGAGCTGCCGAACGTCGGCTCGCATCTCCGCCTCCAGGTACGCGTCAGGTGGCTCCGCGATCGGGATCAGCTTCCGGACGGCCATGGATGCTCGGCGCCGTCGCACCCGGAAGGCGTTCAGCGCGACCCGGAAGAGGTAGGCCGTCGGATCGTCGATCCGATCGATCTGGTCCCACCGTTCCCAGAGCTTCAGGAACGCGTCCTGCGTGAGCTCTTCCGCGTCGTGCTTGTTCCCGGTCACGAAGTAGAGGGCTTTGAACAGCCGTTCACGTTCCTCCTCGAAGAAGGTGTCGAAGCGGGCCCATGCTCCGACCTCCCTCGAAGGCAACGACACGACTTCTTCCTCTGCTCGCACGAACCATGGATCCACGAGGACCATGTTCTGCTCATGCCGAGCGAAGAGAAAGTTCGAGTTAGACGCTCGAGGCGTGCGCCTTCGCGACGTCGCCGATGATCTGCGGCGAGCTCCTGCGGGCGCGACCACATCGGCCAGTGGCTCGTCGGCAGGTCGACCCAGGTGACGTCGTGGAGCTCGGGAACGCCCGCGAGCCACGCGTAGCCCTCCTTCACGGCATCCTGGTACTCCTGCGACGAGTAGCCCGTGCAGATCATCGTGGTCGGCACGTCCAGCCGGACGTCGTTCGTCAGCTCGAGCGCATCGCGCAGCACGCCGCCGGGCTCGGGCACCGCGCGTCGCTGGAACGTCTCGAGCTGGTCGTCCGTGAGCCCGTCGAGGTTCTCCTCCGCCCGGAGCTCGTCGAGCGACATCGGCTTATCGACGGCATCGAAGCTGGGATCCAACGGGGGCTTGCCCGGGGCCGAGTCGACGTAGACCATCGCGGCGATCAGCTCGGGGATGCGGTCGCTGGCCACGTACCCGGAGAACCCCGTCCCGCTGTGCACGGCGAGCACGACGGGTGAGCCCGCCGCCCGGACCGCCTCGCAGATCGCCTCGACGTGGTCGGAGAGGGTGATCGTGGAGCGGTCGGTATCGGCCGACTCGAGACCGGGGAGCGTGATGGCGGTGACGTCGTGACCGTCGGCACGCAACGCCGCGGCGACCTCGTCCCACGCCCACGCGCCCAGCCAGAACCCGGGAACCAAGATGATCGGTGCACGACTCATGGCCCGACACTAGAGGCGAGCACCGACAGGGTGCAACCGGTCTTCGCCGCTCGCCGCGGGCCGGGATGGAGCTCAGGGTGCGTGCATGGAGATCGGGTGGTTCCCCATCAAGCGCTCCCGCTCGGCTGCCACATCGGGCTCCGCTCTTGGGCGCCGGTGCCGGCGAGCCTGATGCGATCCGTGCCGTTGGCGTTCATGACCACGATGTCGCCGCCGTCGAAGATCCCGATCGTCGACCCATCCGGCGACCAGCTGACCGCGCCGGTTCCCGATCCCGTGACGTGATCCGTGGTCCCGTCAGCGACGTCGATCACGTAGACACCGTCCGCTCCTTCGATCGAGATCTTCGATCCGTCGGGCGACCACACCGGTCGGCCGGCCTGGATCGAGCTCAACGGCACCAGGTGCTTCCCGTCCGCATCCATGAGGGAGATGTTCGTCGAGTGTCCCGATCCCACGAGAAGCGCGATCGTCGATCCGTCGGGCGACCATGCGAGCTGGGTGTAGGCGAAGGGCGGGGTCGGGCTCCTGAGCGTGCGGATGTGCGTCCCGTCGGCGTCGGCGACGTCGATCTCCGAGCCGTGTCGCCCTGCGCTGATGAACGCGATGTGAGCGCCGTCCGGGGCCCATGAGAACGTGTCCGACAGATCGCTGGTCCGTGCCGCGAGTCGGCGCACGTCGGTCCCGTCCGCGTTCATCACGCGGATCCCGCCTCCGGCCCGGAATGCGATCCTCGAACCGTCCGGAGACCACTGAGCATCTGCTTCCCTCTGCCGGTCCCTCGTCAGCCGCGTTTCGGAGGAGCCGTCCGCGTGCACCGCGAACAGATCCGTGCCGCTCCCATCTGCGAACGTCCGTACCACCATGACCTGCGAACCATCGGGGGACCATGCGGCCGGCTCGTTGCTATCCGGACCGTGCGTCAGCTGCACGGTCGTGCCGTCGGGCCGCTCCAGGAAGACCTGCTCGGCCGTCGACGATCCTCCGACGACCCGACCGAAGGCGATCGCGCTCGGAGGCGCCGATACCGGGGGTGTCTGACCGGCGACCGGGTTCTCGCTCGTTCGAAGGATGCTCGTTGCGGTGACGATGGCGGCCAGCCCGATGACCAGCCCGACACCCGCAGCGGTGATCCGTTGGTTCCGGCGACGCCGAGCGCGCACGCGCGTCAGCTGCTCGAATCCGTCGTCGGGGAGCGGGATCCGCGAAACAGCTCGATCCGCTTGCCGCACCATCTCCTGGAGTTCATCCATGCGGGGACTCCTCTGGGGTCAACGCGTGACGTGCCTGTGAGACGAGCATCCGCACCGTGCCCGGCCGGATCTTCAAGATCCGCGCGGCCTCTTCCGACGGGTAGCCGAGCATCTCGGTCATCACGACGGCTGCGCGCTGACGAGGCGTGAGCTTCGCGAGCGTGCGGAGCGCTTCGTCTCGAGCCGCGATCTCCTCGAACGGGTCGTGCGTCGGCGGAGGCGAAACCACGCGTTTCGTCGCTCGCACCGTCCGACGGTACGCGCTCCGGTGGGCGTTCATCGCGGTGCGGAAGAGGTAGCCGGTCGGACTCTCCATGTTCCTGACCGCCTCCCACCGTTCCCACACCTTGCAGAAGGCGTCCTGGAGGATCTCCTCGGCTTCCCACGTGTCGTGGGTGACGAGCAAGAGCGCTCGGAACAGCACAGGGCGTTCGGCATCGAAGAACTCCTCGAAGGTCGCCGGCGTTGCGACCTGGATCGTCTCCGGGACCAGCGGCAATGCCATCTCCTGGTCGTTCATCCCTCATGAACGAAGACCGGGGCCGAAACGCATAGACGGCGCCGGCGAACCCCACGGGCGAGTTCCGAACGCGTCGACCCTATGACGGGTGAGGGAGGTCGCGCCAGGAGCGGCGATCGGCCTTGTCGTCGCTCGACTATGCGTTCCGGAGCTCTCGAGCATTCATGGTGCGTCTGAGCGGACGAGAGGACGGTGAGGATGATGTCGAGCGAGGAGATGCACCTTCCGCGGGTTTCGGCAGGAAGGCCGAGCGCGAAGCGCGCCGGCGTGGCGTTCGCCTTGTCGCTGGTGCTAGTGACCGCCGGCGTGGTCGTGGGGCGCGCGACCGCGCCGGCCGAGGTGCGCGCGCCTCAGCCTGCGATCACGCTCGTGAACCTGCGTGCCCGATCGGTCGGCGATATGCACCGCGCCGAGATGTTCGCGGCGATGAACAGGTTCGGGTCGGCACCGGCGGGCGGCTAGCCGGATCCTCGTGGTCTAGTTAGGTCACGTTCACGTGGACCTGCACGGCGTCGGAGACAGATGGGCTGGATACGGAGGTGCAGCTGATCGTCCACGACGCGCTTGACCCTGGTGGGGTGAATCCGCGCACCCTCACCTGCACCCGCAGACGTCGAGAGGCACCCGGAGCGAGGCTGCCGGTCGTGGCCGTTCCCGCGAGGATGAAGGCCGTCACGTTCGTTCCGCCCACGAAGTACGTCACGACGTATCCCGGCACTCCAGAGGTGGTGGCACCCCTGAAGGCGTCGGCGACGGCCGCATCGTTCTGGCACCGGACGTAGAAGTTGGCTGCGCTCCCACGTGCGACGGACTTCGCGACGGCCTGCGTTGCCCCGGAAGCGTCGTAGATATCGTTGCCGGTCCACGGACCACGCGGTAGGCCGGCGACCTGCGCGTCGGGACGAGCTTGTGGCGGCGGCCCCGCGGTCGGACCCCACGACACCGATCCATCGTTGGCCGTGTTGTTCGTGAGCCGCGTCTGGTTGCCACCGTCGGCGTCCATCGCATAGATCTCGGAGTTACCGTCGCGGTTGGACTCGAACGCGATCGACGAGCCGTCGGGCGAGAACCACGGTCGATTGTCAGAGAACGTGTTGTTCGTCAGCCGCGTCGCGCCGCTCCCATCGGCGTTCATCACGTAGATCTCGTCCTGCGCGTTGTCTCGCGTGCTGGTGAACGCGATCGTCGCGCCGTCGGGCGAGAAGGTCGGCACCCGGTCGGAGACCGTGTTGTTCGTGAGCCTGACGGGGTTCGACCCGTCGGAATCCATGATGTAGATCTCGTAGTCGGTGTTGTCGCGAAGGCTCACGAACACGATCTTCGAGCCGTCGGGGGAATACCGGGGAGTGAAGTCACCGGCCGTCGAGTTGGTGATCGCTGTCGGGCTGCTCCCGTTGGCGTTCATGACGAAGATCTGGGTGAACCCGTTGCGGTCGCTCGTGAAGACGATGCTCGAGCCATCCGGCGAGAAGGAGGGCCGGTCATCCAAGCCCGGATCGTTCGTCAGCCGGGTCTGGTTGGAGCCGTCGGCGTCCATGACGTAGATCTCGTCGTTGCCGTCACGTTCGCTGACGAAGACGATCCTCGCTCCATCGGACGAGAACGACGGCTTGAGGTCATTCGCCGACTTGTTCGTGAGATCGGTCTGGTTGGAGCCGTCGGCATCCATGACGTAGATCTCTTGGTTGCCGTCGCGATCGCTCGTGAACGCGATCTTGCCGGTCGACGTGACCGCCCACGCGTCCGTGGTCTGAACCAGTAGCGAGACCCCGAATCCGATCGTCAGGACGATCGCACCCGCCCGCCTGCCGCGCATCCCCCATGCAGCCAGCATCGTTGCCTCCCTCTCCGAGACCCATCGACCCTATGGGCCCAAGCGGAGCGGAGTCAACGGCCGAACGGTGACCGATCTTCGCACCAGGCGAAGGCCAGATCCGAACCCTCGCCAGGAGTAGCACACGGAGCCGAGCGCGGATCTGAGCTTCACCGCCTCCAGCGAAGAGCGTTAGCCTCCGGTCCATGCGTTTCCTGGTCCTTGGGCCGCTAGAGGTGGTCGACGATCGCGGGGCTCCGGTGCCGGTCGCCGGATCGAAGGAGCGCACGATCCTCGCTTCACTCATCGCTCGTTCGGGTCGGGCCGTGCCCGTGGACGAGCTCATCGAGGAACTGTGGGGCGACGAGCCGCCCAGGACCGCGGAACGTACGCTCGTCTCGTACGTTTCGCGGCTGCGTCGTGCCCTCGCGTATGACCGTTCTTCCAGGAACAACTCGGAGTTGATCTCCTCGCGCGCGGGCGGCTACGCCTTCGAGCCTGGGCAACACGAGATCGATGCCGTCCGGTTCCAACAGCTCTCCGCCGACGGTCACCGTCTCCTCGAGGGGGATGATCCGAGCGGCGCGGTCGCCCGATTCGAGACGGCGCTCGGGCTGTGGCGCGGTGCCGCGTATCAGGAGTTTCGCTCATCGGTGTTCGGGGGCGTGGTGAGTGAGCAGCTCGAGGAGCTCCGGCGCTCGGTGGTGGAAGCGCTCGCCGATTCGAGGCTCGCGGTATGGGGGACGGATCCTCCCTCGTCGGTGACCTGGAGGCGATCGTCGCGGCCGAGCCGTTCCGTGAACGGCGGTGGGAGCAACTGATCCTCGCGCTCTACCGATCGGGACGACAGGCTGAGGCGCTCCAGGCGTTCACCCGCGCGCGGTCCGTGCTTACGGAGGAGCTCGGCATCGAGCCCGGTCCGGCGCTCCAACGTTTGCAGGTGGCGATCCTCGCGCACGATCCGGAACTCGACGCTCGTCCACCACGCCCTGCCGACGTGGGGCGGGGAGACCGACGTGTGTCCGTATAGAGGGACTCGCGCGGTTCGAGGCGGCGGACGCCGGGTTCTTCTTCGGCCGGGAGCGGATCGTCGCCGAGGCGGTCGGCGATCTCGTAGCGAAGCGCTTCCTGGCCCTCGTCGGACCGTCCGGAAGCGGGAAATCGTCCCTACTACGCGCCGGGATCCTGCCGGTCCTCGCGGCCGGAGGCATCCCGGGGAGCGATCGATGGCCGATCGCCCTGATGCGTCCAGGCGAGCACCCGATGGAAACGCTTCGACGGATCGAGCTGCGCGCGCGTGACAGAGCTGTGCTCGCGGTGGATCAGTTCGAGGAGGTCTTCAGCGGCCTGCACCGACGGATCCGAACGCGATGCGTTCCTCGACGCCCTGACGCGAGCCGCCCTCGAGACCGACGGATCGCTCACCGTCATCATCGCCATGCGCTCCGACTTCTACGGACGGTGCGCGGCCCATCGGGCGTTCGCGTCGCTGCTTCCGTCGGTTCAGATCTTGATCGGACCGATGGACGCGACGAGCTCAGGCTCGCGATCGAGCGTCCCGCCGATCGCGTCGGGCTCGCGGTCGAGCCCGAGCTCACCGAGACGCTCGATGTCGGACACGGTCGGACAGCCGGGCGCCCTCCCATTGCTGTCGACGGCGCTGCTCGAGCTGTGGGCCCGCTGCCGCGACCGGACGCTGCGTCTCGACGACTACCGGCGGGCCGGCGGTGTCGAGGGAGCCGTCGCCCGTCTGGCGGAAGAGGCGTTCGACCGCCTCGACGACGCCGGGCAGATCGCGGCGAAGCGGATACTCCTTCGCCTCGCGGCCCCAGGCGACCGGACCGAAGCCGTCCGACGTCGTGCCGCGCTTATCGAGTTTGACCTCGATAGCAACGTGGACGCGGCTCGCGCGTTCGCGATCCTGACCGACGCTCGTCTCGTCATCGTCTCGGAAGGAACGGCCGAGGTGGCCCATGAGGCGCTCCTTCGTGAGTGGCCCCGGTTGCAGGCCTGGTTGGAGGAGAGCGTCGAAGGACGCGCGCTCCATCGCCATCTGACGGAGGCGTCCCGGACGTGGGAGGAGGGCGGCCGTGACGCCGGCGACCTCTACCGGGGCGCCCGACTGAGCGCGGCGAGGGAGTGGGTCGCGACGAACGACGCGGACCTGAACGACCTCGAACGTGAGTTCCTGGGAGCGAGCCGCGCGGCGTCGGAAAGCGAGTCGGCGCGCGCGCTGCGCACGAATCGTCGCCTCCGTGGACTCCTCGCCGGGGTGGCGGTGCTCCTCGTTGCCTCGCTGGTGATCGGGGGTGTCGCGCTGCGGCAGCGCGACCAGGCGAGGGACGTGCTGGCGCTGGCGGACGCCGGACGTCTCGCCTCCCGCTCGCGGGTCGAGGAGGATCCGGCATTGGCTTTGATCCTCGCGAAGGAGGCCGTGGACCTCAGCGATTCCCCCGACACGAGGAGCGCGCTGTTCGCCGCGTTGCAACGTGGTCCGGCGATCACGGCCCGGATGTACGCTCCGGGAGGTCCCGCTCCCGCCGGTGACGAGACACAGTGGATCGCAATCTCACCCGACGGGAGCACGCTGGCGATCGGCGACGCTGGGCCACGCGTCGAACTCTTCGGCGCCGGCGCTCGGCGCTACGTCGGTTCGATCGACGTCCGGTCCGGCACCGAGCGGGCCTCGTTCGCTCCCGACGGCATCCTCGTGGTTGTGACCTCGGAGCATGAGCTCGTCTCGGTGGACGTTGCGACCGGCCGCACGATCACCCACGTCTCGGCCGAGGACTCGGTGGACGCGATCGCGTTCTCGCCGGACGGGGCCCGGCTCGTCACGGCGGAGGCATCCGGGAACCGCGAATTCCTCGTGCCTCGCGATCCGAGTTCACTCGAGCCGTTGGCCGCGCGCGTTCGTGTCCCGGGCCTGGTCACGACGGCTCCCGTCCCCCCGCTCGGCCGCGTCTCGGCGGTGTTCGCCGCCGACGGCCGCTCCCTGGTAACGACCTCGACGAGCGGCACGACGGAGCTCTGGAGCGCAGACCTAACGCCGCAGCGGCGATTCCCGATCGGCGGCGACGGGCTCGCGCTCAGCCCCGCGGGAGCGGTCGCCGCGCTGATCCAGAACGATGACGACCGTGCCGAAGGCATCCTGTCATTCCTCGACCTCGCCACGGGCGAGGTGCGGGTCGGATCCGGCGGTCACCATGGCCCGGGCCTGACGCAGTACGAGGCGACCGGCGCCGTGTTCACGCCGGACGGGGGCTCGGTCATCACCACTGGGAACGATTCGCGTCTCATCATCTGGGAGGTGGCGTCGGCCTCCGTTCGCGAGGTGCTCCAGGGCACGGGTGATCTCCCGCTCCGCGGTCCCGTCACCTCGAGCGACGGGACCACCGGCTTCACCACCGATCGGAACCGGGACGTCGTTGTCTGGGACCTCGCCGGCGCTGACCGTTTCGGCCGGCCGTTCGCCGCAGGGCCCGGGTTCCCCGCGTGGCCATGGTTTGCGCTCAGTCCCGACGGCCGGATGATCGCTGTCCCGAGCGCCCCCGCCTCGGCTTTCGGGAGGTCGGGCTCGATAGAGCTGCTCGACGCATCCACGTTCCACGTGGTCGATGTCATCCAGTACCCGGACAGCTCACCCGAGGGGCTGGCGTTCAGCCCGGATTCCGCGACCCTCGCGGTCGGCGCGTGGAACGAACGTAGGCAACGGAGTGATGTGCGGCTCTGGGACGTCGCGTCGGGTGAACCGCTGACCGCTGAGCTCCCCGGGGTCCCGCGGCGCGTCGTGGTGTGGGCGATGCAGTTCAGTCCGGACGGCGGCACGCTCGCGGGTGCCGCGCGCGTGCTCGGTCCCGAGCGGGGCGCGGTTTATCTCTGGAACGTCGGGTCCGATGAGCTGGCGGATCGATTCGATACGCGGCGGCCCGTCAACGCCCTGGCGTTCGCTCCGGACGGTTCGCTGCTCGCGGCTCCGACGGGTTGGGCCGACGGGGGCGACACGATCATCTGGGATACACAGGCACGTCGGGTGCTGCGGACGATCCACACCGACGATGCGGCGGCGTATTGGGCCGACGTCTCGGGCGACGGCCGCCTGCTCCTCACCGGCGGCCAGACGGGCAGCGTCCGTCTGTTCGAGCTCGAGACGGGCCATCCCCTCGGTCCTCCGCTGACAGGATTGACCGGCTCGACCGACACCGCCGACCTCAGCCCTGACGGGACCATGGTCGTTGGAGCGGACACCGCGGGCGACGTCCTGCTCTGGAACCGCTCGACCGGGACCGTCATCGGCGGCCCCTTCCCCGGCCCACCGGACGGCGCATACCTGGCGGCCTCGTTCACGCCCGACGGTCGCCGCGTCATCGTGATGTCGGACTCCGGTTCGGGGTGGTCGTGGGACGTGGACCCCTCGGATTGGGCGACGCGTGCCTGCGCGATCGCCGGTCGTAGCCTCACGCTCGAAGAGTGGCGAGAGTTCGTTCCCGACCGCCCGTACCGAGCGACCTGCGGTTCCTAAACGAACCGCAGCACATCCGCAGCCTGTCCGCAGCCCATCCGCAGTGTGCCCAGAGCACCCTCTGCTCGACGCGGGCACACGTCCGGATTAGAGGAGGGGATGGTCACGTTGACTCGGGTCTCCAGAGCGCGATGGAGACGCCGCATCGTGATCTGCCTGCTCGTGCTGGGTCTGGCGATCGCCGTCGCGACGCTGGCGTTCCAAGCGTGGTCGGTCTCGTCGACGGGCAGTGTCAGGAGCGACGCGCAACCGAAGTCGAATCGGACGAACGATCTAGACAGAGGGAGGGGAAATGATGAAGCGGATCGTATGTGTGGCAGCACTGGCCGTTTGGGCCGCGGTCGTGGCACCGCCAGGACCGGCCGCCGCTGAGGTCCCGGGGCCGAACGGGCGGATCCTGTTCATCCGCGACTCCGCGAAGTGCGAAGGTTGCCAGCTGACCACGGTCAACCCCGACGGTTCGTCGCCCCACCGGATCCCTGATGCCAACGCCGCAGGTTGGTCGCCGGACGGGTCGCGGCTCGCATCCTACGTGGAGACCGCCGATGGGCGGCTCGGGACAGTCGTGTTCGATGCGGATGGCTCGAACCGGACGTTCTTCGACGTCCCCGACCCGACGTTGAGCCTCCCGTGCACGTTCTGGACCCCGGACGCCACCCGCCTGATCTGCGAGGGATGGGACGACGTCCACCCTCATCGGGCTCCTGGTCTCTTCTCGGTCTCATCCTCGGACGGCGGCGATCTGGTCCGGATCACCCGCAACCCCTACGGAGGCCATGACATCCCGGGGGACGTCTCCCCCGACGGGAGCCGAATCGTCATCCTCCGCGAGAACCCGCACCACAAGCGTCGCCCGATCGCGATGTTCGTCGTCGGCATGGATGGGTCATCGCCGACGCGGATCACCGGATGGCAGACCGACGAGATCTGCTGCCAGCTGAGCTGGTCCCCCGACGGCACGCAAATCCTGTTCACGCGGCACGGCACCCTGCATACGATCACGCCCGACGGTGCGACCCGCACGACCATCGCCTTGGACACGGGCGGCGACTTCGGATACGCGTTCAACCCCACCTGGTCGCCGGACGGGACGAGGATCGCGTTCGCGATGTATCTCGCAAGCGCGAACCAGATCGACGTCTTCACGGCGGCCGCCGACGGTACGGACCTGGTCCAGGTCACCAACACCTGGGTCCGGGAAGGTGGGGTCGACTGGGGGACGCTGCTCGTGGCCGCGAACTGATCGACAGGTTGGGACGTGGAGTCCTCGCGTGGCCGCGGGCGGCTCGACGATGACCACCGGGCGTAGATGGGCTCGAGGTGCCAGCTGGTCTCCTCGCACCTGCGCTAGGCGTGGGTCAGTCGGACTTCCTCCGTTCGATCCCATCGAGGATCAGATCGAGACCGGATCCGAATTCTTCGTTGTAGTCGTAGCCGGACTTGCCGAATTCGGCGACGATCTCGAAGAGGTACGGATACTCGTCGGCAGGAGATGGATGCTCTTCGGCGATCGCTTGGGCCCTCGCCTCCACCGCCTCCGCATACTCGTCGGGGGTTTCGAACGGAAGGGTCCGTTCCAGAAGGGCGAAGCCGTAGATGTAACTGTCCAATGGCGCTGTAGGCGTGGATCGCCTCCCGGAAGGGGAGGCCGGCCTGTTCCCGCAGGCAGCCCATCGTCGCGTTGTGGTGTCGGAGGTTCGCGGGCCCCGGCTTCCGGACCTCCATGAGTTCTACGGCCCATGGATGTCGCACGAGACCTTCCCGCATCGAGACCGCCCGCGCACGCATGGCGGTCTTCCAACCGCCTCCCGTGGGGAACTCGAGCTCGCCGAACACCACGTCGACCATCGCATCCAGGAGCTCGTCCTTGTTGGCCACATGCTTGTAGATGGCCATCGGCACGACGCCGAACTTCTGGGCGAGCTTTCGCATGGTGAGTGATCCGAGCCCGCCTTCGTCGGCGAGGGCGATGGCGGCTTTCACCACTCGATCCGTATCCAACGGGATCCGGCGTGGAGATTCCAACTGTTCACCTCCCTCTCCGACCGATCGAAGGTACGGGATCTCTCTTGACAAGTGTACATCGTACACCTAGGGTGGTGTACATAGTACACCTGACCAACGAGCAGAGAGGAAGGTCAGATGCATCCTCGGAAGGTCGCACGGATCACGGGTTGGCTCTTCATCGTCACCTTCGTCGCCGGGATCCCGCCAGCCCTGATGCTGTACACCTCGGTGTTGGACCACCACAACTATGTCCTCGGCGCCGGTGCTGACAGCCGGATCGCCGTCGGGGCGCTCCTGGAGATGATCCTCATCGTCGCCAACATCGGCACGGCAGTCGTGCTGTTCCCGATCTTGAAGCGGCAGAACGAGACGCTCTCCCTCGCCTACGTCACCTGCCGTGTCATGGAGAGCGTCTTCATCGCCGTCGGCCTCCTCAGCCTCATGGCGATCGTGACGTTGCGCCAAGACGTCGGTGCCACCGGCGGGGACTCGCTCGTCATCGCCGGTCGCTCGCTCGTCGCGGTCCACGACTGGACGTTCCTGCTCGGACCCGGTTGGGTCGTCGGTGTCGGGAACGGGTTGATCTTGGGCTATCTGATGTTCCGATCCGGCCTCGTGCCGCGGCGCATGGCGATGCTGGGGCTGATCGGAGGTCCGCTGATCATCCTGTCGGGGACCCTCGTGCTGTTCAACGTCATCGAGCCGGGCTCGAGTGTGCAGGTCATCGCGACGATCCCGGAGTTCTTCTGGGAGCTCTCGCTCGGCATCTACCTGATCGTCAAGGGCTTCAAGTCCTCCTCACCGCTCCTGGCGATGCCCGATGTCTCCTTGGTGGACGGGGGTTCACCGGCCCTGGTTGGCGCCGCCAAGTAGATCGTCCTCCACCACCGTCACTGCTCAGGGCTGCTCTTGTTCGACGCGGCGCGGATGGTGGGCTGATCTTTCGGTCCACGACATTGCATTCACGCTATCCGCGGACGGCGACAAGAACTCCGAGTTTCATCTAGCCGTGTTCGGTGTGGACTGGGAGGGAGCGTCATCCTGGCAGGATCAGGTCGAGCTCCAGCCAGCGTGCGAGGTCTTTCAGCTCACGGCCAACCGCTGTGACCGCGGTCTTGTTGAATGGCTCGTCCTCGTGTATCGCGACGACGCGGAACACCCCGGCCTTGCGGTCCGCGGTTGCGTCGATCTTGCCGATCAGCCGGTCGCGGTGCAGCACCGGCAGCGCGTAGTAGCCCCACCGGCGCTTGTCCGCGGGCTTGTACATCTCAAGTTGGTAGTCGAAGTCGAACAGCTCGACGGCGCGCTTGCGATCGTGGACCAGCCGGTCGAACGGCGACAGCAGCGCGGTGCGCCCCGAGAACGGACGACCCAGCAGCGTCGGGTCGACGCGCCACTCACCTTTGACCCCTTCGACGACGGCCGGCTCACCCGCCTCGCCCACGTCCCAAGGCTCCACCGGGCTCTGCACCGTGCGGGATCGGGCGATGCCGAGGGCGCGTAGCCGCCGCTCGTTCCGCGCGCGGAGCGCATCATCGGCGGAGACGACCGGATCGTCGGGGTAGATCCGCCCCGCCAGGTCCCACAGCCGCTCTGCTCCCCGACGGCCGGCGACCGCGACCTCGCCCCGCGCCACCATGAAGTCGAGCAGCTTCTCGACGTTGCGGTTGTTCGTCCACCCGGTCGATCCCCAAGGCTTCGCGCAGGTATCCGGCAGCTCGCGCATCGTCAGCGGTCCCGAGGTCTTGAGCCGCTTGAGGATGTCCCGCCGGCAGGCGTCGTTGGCCTCGACCCAGTCGCGACGATCTTCCTGCCAGGGGCGGAGCTCGCCCCTGCCGGGCCAGTTCGCCATGTCGGCGCGATAGAGCGCGAGGTCTTCCGCGGGCCGGATCAACGCCTGCAACTCGAGGAGCGTCCGGTCCGCGAGGGCGTTCCGCAGCTCTGACGGGCGGTACGACGACCCCAGGCGGCTCCACACGACCAGGTCCGCGCTGGGGGCGACCGCGGCGATCGGGTCGAGCTGGAGGGAGCTGAGGTGGCGTACCAGATCGAGCAACCCGGCCGGCCGCTCGGCGTCGAGCAGCTGCGCCTGGACGGCGATCCGGCGCGCGTCGATCCCGGAGAGCTGGTGGACGGTGGTCACGCCTCGGAGACTAGGCTGCGTCGCCGGCGACGTCCCTCTAGGCTCCTGGAGCATCATGCCTTGTTAGGTGCAGCAGCCGAGGGACCGAACGCGCACACGGAGGAACGATGCAGGCCGACGAGATCCGCTTCCTGTTCGCCTACGATCGCTGGGCGACCCTGCAGGTGCTTGCTGTTCTCGACGGTCTGGACCTGGACGTGTGGACGCGGGCGGACGTCGTTGACGAGCGAGGGCTGGGCGCGATCCTCGTCCACCATCTCGGTGCCTCGCAGCGCTGGCGCCACGGATTCCAGGAAGCCGGCGAGTCGCCGGAGCCCGAACGCGAACCGCTGCCGACGATCGACGAGTTGCGCGGACGCTGGGACGTCGAGTGGGCGGCTGTGGATGCTTGGTTGCCGACGGTGACCGACGACTTCGTCGCGTACGTCCACGAGGGGGTGCCCGTGTGGCAGATGCTCGTGCACGTCGTGAACCACGGGACGCAGCACCGAGCAGAGGCGGCGGTGCTCCTGACCGCCGAGGGTCGATCGCCCGGCGAGCTCGACCTGATCAACTACGCCGACGAACGAGCCCCGGGCAGCAAGGAAGCCTAAGCCTCACCGATCGAACGATAAACGGCAAGGCACGCGCCCTCACTCGTCTGACGCTAGTCGGGGAGAAGAGGAACCCGAAGGCCCTCGCGGCGTCCGAGGAGGACGCCGCGCGTGATCGCCGACGATCCGAACCGGTCACGCACCGAGTCGAGCGTGGCATCGATCGACGATCCCCAACCGTCGAGCGGCAACGCGAGCTGGATCGCCCCGTCGTCGTGGAGGTTGGTGAAGCTGATGCCGATCAGGGTGATGCCGCGATCGCGGATCATCGGCATGGCCACCGCGAGTAGCGTTCGCTCCGCCGCGAGCAACGTCGTGGTGTCGGCGGTCGCCTCGGGGATCGTGTGCGACCGCGTCGCTCGCGTGAAGTCGTCGAACCGGAGGCGGAGCACGACCGTGCGGCAGACGCGGTGGGCCGCTCGCAGCCTGCGCGCTAGGCGATCCACCAGTGCGATGAGGTCGGCGTCGAGCGACTCCGGTGACCTCGGTCGTCGACCGAGCGCCCGCTGGGTGCCGATCGAGCGGCGCCGACGACCGACGTCGACGCGACGAGGATCGCGGTTGTGCGCGAGCGCGTGGAGATGACGCCCCGCCGCGCGGCCGAGGATCCGCACCAGGGACGCCTCACCGAGCCGAGCAACCTCCGCCACCGTGGTGATCGAGCGCTCGCGGAGCTTGTCCGCGGTCACCGGTCCCACCCCCCACAGACGCTCGACCGGCAGCGGGTGCAGGAACGCCAGCTCGCCGTCGATCGGAACGACCAACAGACCGTCCGGCTTCGCGACCCCGCTCGCCACCTTGGCGAGGAACTTGGTCCGGGCCACCCCCACGGTGATCGGTAACCCGACCCTCTCGAGGACCTCTCGGCGCAGGCGGACCGCGATCTCCGTAGGCGTTCCCGAGATGCGCCGCAGCCCTCCGACCTCGAGGAACGCCTCGTCGATCGACAGCCCCTCGACGAACGGCGTCGTGTCGTTGAAGACTTCGAACATCGCCTTGCTCGCCGCGCTGTAGGTCTCCATCCTCGGCGAGACGACGATCGCGTCCGGGCACAGCCGGAGCGCCTGGGTGTGGCCCATCGGGGTGCGCACGCCGTACGCCTTGGCCTCGTAGCTCGCCGCCAGCACCACGCCACCGCCGACGATGACGGGGCGGCCCCTCAGGCTCGGGTCATCCCGCTGCTCGACCGACGCATAGAAGGAGTCGGCGTCCGCGTGCAGGATCGTGCCTTCATTCGACACGAACGGATCGTCGCACTACCCTCCGACATCGAGTCGCGGCCATGACGGGGGGACATCGTGAAGCGCTACGAGGACCAGATCTCGATCGACGCACCTATCGGTCACGTGTACGACTACGTCGCTGATTTCCCTCGACACGCAGAGTGGGCGGGCAACGAACTCGAGGTGACGACGTCGACCGAAGGGCCCGTGGCCGTGGGCAGCGTGTTCTCCACCACGGCGAAGCAGTTCGGAACGCAACGCGAGCAGAGCACCATCACGGAGGTCTCGCCGGGCAGCGCGTTCGCCTGGGAGTCAAAGGGAGCGCTCGGTCTCGCACGTCATCGGTTCTCGCTCGCCGGCGACGGCGCGTCGACGACGCTGACCAAGAGCGCCGAGATCGTCGAGCCGACCACCTTGGCCAAGGTCACGAGCTGGAAGCTCTCGAAGGACATCCCGAAAGGGCTTCACAGCGACCTGGCCAACATCAAGGCCCACCTGGAAGCGCGCGCCGCGAGCTGAGCCGTCTACGCTCGATCACGGAGGGGTAGACCAGGGTGGCCGATCCGGTCGGGGACATCATCGGGGACTACCGGGCGTTCGCCGCCACACAGCGGGCCCGTCTGGCGGCGCGCGACATCGACATCGCCCCGTATACCCTGAGCCACCTGGCCTACCGCGTGCCGGACTGGGACCAGTACGTCCACCTCCGCACGCTGCTGGAACGGCAGGCGACAGCGAATCTCGAGAACGTCTGGAACGGCCGGCCGATCTCCAAAGTCCTCCTGGCCGAGCCGCTCGAGGTGCTCGACGGCGCGCTCGTGCCGATGATCGAGCTGATCCCGCCCGTCCATCAGCGCGTCTACCGGATGGGCTTGGAGCACCTCGGCGTCGTGGTGGGCGATGGAGTCGACGAGTTCTCGCGGGTGCACCGCGCAGCGTTGACCGGCCAGCAATTCCAGAGTTCGTCCAACGAGCCGTACTACGTCCTGTTCGACGACTTCACGCACGTGAAGTTCTATCGCCGATCGCTGCGCGACGTCTGCGAGCTGGAGGGCATGCGCTTCGACGGCTACCGACACGTCGACGACTGGGTCCCACAGCGCCTCGTCACCGCGACCGGTCCGGACCCGTTGCCGCGGTGAGCGATGAGGAAGAGATCCGGGAGGCGCTGTCGGATCGAGGCTGCGGTGTTCGTAGCAGGGGTGAGCGGCGCCCACGAGGGGCGCCACCCACGCACCGGAGGTGATCGGAGATGCAGTACCTGTTTTCCGTGATCGACGACGGCACCGGCCCGGAGACGCCGATCGAGGAGGCTGCCATCGACCTGTTCAACGGCAAGCTCCAGGCCGAGGGTCAATGGGTCTTCGCCGGTGGCCTCGGATCGCCCGCCCCTGCCACCGTCGTCGACAACCGGGATGGGAAGGCCGTGTTCACCGACGGGCCCTTCGTGGAGTCGAAGGAGTACCTCGCGGGCTTCTGGATCATCGAGGCCCCCGACCTGGACGTGGCGCTCAAGCTCGCCACCGAGGGCTCGAAGGCCTGCAACCGGAAGATCGAGGTGCGGCCTTTCCTGTGATGAACGCCCGCGACGTTCGGGAGGCGATCGCACGCGTCCATTACGAGGAGTGGGCGCGGGTGGTCGCTTCCCTGACCCGACGGTTCGGCGACCTCGACATCGCCGAGGAGGCGGCGGCCGAGGCGTTCGCGACCGCCGTCGAGCGGTGGCCGGCCGACGGCGTCCCCCCCAACCCCGGCGCGTGGCTGACCACCACGGCCATTCGCAAGGCCATCGACCGGATCCGGCGCGAGCACAAGCGCGACGACAAGCAGAGGGAGGCTCAGGTGTTTGACGACGACGACCCGACCGAGCCTCCCGGCGCGATCGAGGACGATCGGCTCCGGCTGATCTTCACCTGCTGTCACCCGGCGCTCGCGATGGAAACGCGCGTGGCGCTGACGCTGCGGATGGTCGGCGGTCTGACCGTGTCCGAGATCGCCCGCGCCTTCCTCGTGCAAGAGACCGCCATGGGGCAGCGGATCACCCGCGCGAAGGCCAAGATCAAGGTGGCTCGCATCCCGTATCGGGTGCCGTCCGCGGAGGATCTCCCGGCACGCGTCTCGGGCGTACTCGCCGTCCTCTTCCTCGTCTTCAACGAGGGCTACCTGGCGAGCGGCCCCGACACCGATCCCGTGCGTCACGACCTGACCGCGGAGGCGATCCGGCTCACGCGCCTGGTCCGTGCCCTCATGCCTGACGACGGTGAGGTGGCCGGTCTGCTGGCGCTGATGCTCCTAGCCGAGGCCCGCCGCACCGCCCGCGTCTCGGCGAGCGGCGAACTGGTCCCCCTCGACGAGCAGGACCGTGGGGCCTGGGACGCGGGGCTGGTCGCCGAGGGGCATCGACTGGTGCGCGAGCGCCTAGCCGCCGGCGTGGCTCCGGGTCGCTACCAGATCCTCGCGGCCATCAACGCCGTCCACACATCTGCCCGCGAGATGCGCGACACCGACTGGTCGCAGATCGTCGCCCTCTACGACCAGCTCGTCCGCCTCGACCCGTCCCCGATCGTCGCCCTCAACCGGGCCGTCGCGGTCGCCGAGCTCGACGGCCCGGAGGTGGCTCTCGCCGTCGTCGACCGTCTGGACGACACGTTGGCCGGCTACCACGCGTATCACGCGACCCGCGCCGACCTGCTGCGCCGGCTGGGCCGCGATCCGGAATCGCGCGCGGCGTACGACAGAGCCATCGAGCTGGCGGGCAACACCGCCGAGACCACCTACCTGACACGCCGCCGCGATCAGCTGGCGTGAGAAGTTCTTCCGACCGCCTGTCGGATGCGGGGCGAGGCGTTCGTAGAGCAGGTGAGCGGCGGCCGGAAGCAGCCGCCGGGACAAGGAGGAGATGAGATGGCGCGGTACCTGATCTCGTTCGATAGCGGTGCGATGGACCACATCCCCGAGGAGGACATGGCCGACGTGGGCGTGGCCGCGCACGAGGTGGTCTTCGCGGCGCAGGACGCCGGCGCGTGGGTGTTCGGCGGCGGGCTGGAGCGGCAGCAGGCGAGCATCGTGGCCACCGACGGAACGATCACCGACGGCCCGTACCCGGAGACCAAGGAGGTCATCGGCGGGTTCGCGGTGGTCGACGTGCCCTCACGCGAGGAGGCGCTGGAGTGGGCCGCCAAGATCGCCGTCGCCTGTCGCTGTTCGCAGGAGGTGCGTGAGCTCCTGCCCGATCCGACCGTCTGATGGAAGGAGCAGATATGGCCGAATACCTGATCGCCTTCAACGACGAGTGGGTGCCCGACTACACGGACGAGGAGATGCGCGAGAAAGGCAAGGCCGTCAGGGCGTTGCGGGCAGAGATGAAGGAGGCCGGGGTCCTCATCTACACCAACGGCCTGGACGACGATGCCCCGGTGTTCAGCGTCGATGCGTCGAGCGGCACGCCACTGTTCACCGACGGTCCGTACGTCGAGACCAAGGAACACCTCGGCGGCTTCGCCCTCGTGACGGTGGACGACGAGGAAGCGGCGCGGCTGTGGGCGGGAAAGGTCGCGGTGGCCTGCGGTTGGCCGCAGGAGGTGCGACGCTTCCGGGTCCCCATGCAGCGTCCCGAGATCCCCTAACGGAGTCGGCGAGCGATTCCTCCCGAAAGGCTCTCTACGCGGATCCTACGCACCGCGAACGACGGTGCGGATGATGCCCTGCCGATCGACCATCCGGACGACGCCGTTCCCCACGTCGGCGATGTAGAGCCTGCCTTGACGGTCGACCGTCAGGCCGTACGGCTCGTTCAGCATCGCCCGCGTCGCCGGACCGCCGTCCCCGGAATACCCGGGCTCGCCGGTTCCCGCGACCGTCGTGATGACTCCGCCCCTATCGACCATCCGGATCCGCGCGCCGCTGCTGTCCGAGACGTACAGGTTCCCCGCTTCGTCGATCGCAAGGCCGTACGGCTCGTTCAGCATCGCCTCCGTTGCGGGGCCACCATCCCCGGAATATCCGGGCTCGCCGGTTCCCGCGACCGTGGTGATGACTCCATGCGTATCGACCATCCGGACGCGTTCGTTGATCTGATCCGTGAAGTAGACCCTCCCGCGCGCGTCCACCGCGATGTACTCGGGGTCCGAGAGCTCCGCTTCGGTCGCCGGGCCGCCGTCACCCGAGAAACCGGGCTCGCCGGTGCCGGCGATCGTGCTGATGATCCCGTGGGTGTCGACCATCCGCACGACGGCGTTGTCTCGATCGGCGATGAATAGGTCCCCGTTCCGATCGAACGCGATGCCGATCGGCTCGGAGAGTCGGGCCAGCGTGGCGAGCCGACCGTCGCCCGCGTACGTCCCCTGGTTCACGCCGGCCGGGCCGCTTCCGGCGAACGTCGTCACGACGCCGTTCCCGTCGATGACCCGTACGCGATTGTTCGCATGGTCGTCGATGAAGAGGTCGCCGTGAGGGTCGATCGCCAGTCCGGCCGGGCATGAATACTTGGCCGCGGCGGCCGGACCGCCGTCGCCCGCGAACCCGTTGTCGAGACCTCCGTGGCCCACCCCGTAGGTGATAACGATCCCGGACGGTGACACCTGGTAGATGCGGTGTGCGGGGCAGTCCGTCACGAAGAGGTTGCCGGCCGCGTCCACGACCAAGCCTTCGGGCTCCAATCCCTCGATGAGTGGAGCCGATGCGGGAGGACTCACCACGACCGACACCGCAGCGCTCGGAGCAGGCTGGGCGGCCCGCGAGCAGCCGACGAGCAGCGCGAGAGCGACGGCCGCCGGCGTGCGGCGTCGCGCGGAGTGCGGGGCGTCATTCATCCGACTGGCGGAACCGGTTCGATACGGATCACGGCGGCCTGTTGCGATGCTCCCCACGTCATGGCCCACACGCTCCCGTCGCCGATCGCGGCGTCGCCCGCGAAGTCCTTCCCGACGCCGATCGTGCCGAGCGGATCGCCGGCGGTATCGAACCGGATCAAGCGGCCGTTGGCGAACGACTGCACCCCGTCGATGACCGGCGGGGCGTCGACGATGGAGACCCAAACGGAACCGTCTCCCGCCGACACGAGCGCCGTGTTGATGTTGAACAGCGTGTGGCTGTCATCCTCCCGCTCAGTCGCGATCGGGAACAACGTCGACGTGAACGTCGCCGGGTCTATCCTCGCGAGGTTCCAATCACAGCCAGGTCCCGGACGGGGTTCGCTCACCGGAGGACCGGTTCGCAGGCACTCGACCGTCCAGAGCGCACCCGCCTCGTACGCGATACCACTTGCTCCGTCGCTCGGTCCCGCCGCCCCGTCGAAGACGGTCGTAGAGGCGTTGGCCGTCGGATCCACCCGCACGATCTCGTAGGTCAGGTCGTCGAGGACCCACACCGCGCCCCCACCGACGGCGACGTCCTGCGGCTCGGGTCCCACGGGGATCGTCGCAACGACCCGGTTCGTCGCCGGATCGATCCGAAGGAGTTGTCCGCGATCCGCCTGCGAGAACTGGCCGACCCACACGGCTCCCAGACCGGTCGCCAGCACGCTGATGTCGTGCACGTCGATGTGCGCGGCGACCTCGTTCGTCGCCGGGTCGATGCGGAGCACCTGCGACGGATGGGCCTGGTTCCCGACGATCACCCACACCGCGCCCTCACCCGCGACGACGTCCCACGGCCCGTCTCCGCCGGTGCTGACCGGGATCGTCGCAGCGACCTGGTTCGTCGCCGGGTCGATCCGCGTGATCGTGCCGTCCTCCACGCTCGCCACCCAGACGGCCCCTTCTCCCCACGCGATCGCCCGGAGTCCCGAACCGAACGGGATCGTCGCCGTCACGGTGCCGGCCGCGCTCGGCGGGGTCACGGGCTCGGATCGCCGGAAGGCCGTGACCACGACGGCGATCGAGGCGATCGAGATGGTGAATGCCGCGGCGATCGTGACGAGCTTGTGGACCGAAGCACGGTGGTTCGGGCGGATACTCGCCGACCTGACCGGCCGGGGTCCCGTCGTCGACCGCTCAGGAGCGGTCAGGCGCTCTTGCACGTCGGCCCAGAGATCGGGTGCGGGGATCTGCTGGGCGGTGAGGAATCGGTCGCGGAGCTCAGGCATCGTCGTCTCCCAGGAGGTCGCGGAGCCGCTTACGGGCTCGATGGAGGTGAACGCCGACCGCGCTCGGCGTGGAGCCGATGATCTCTGCAACCTCGGCGTGCGTGTAGCCGTCGCAGAAGTGCAGCACCGCCGCCGCTCGTTGCTTCGGGGAGAGCCGCGCCAGGGCGGCCGCGAGTTCGGAAGTGGGCTCGGGCATCTCGTAGGACATCTCGACGATCGGGTACGCGGTACGCCCTCGCGCCTTCAGCTCGCCGGCGGCGATGCGGAACGCGGCGCGGGTCACCCAGGCGACCGGTTCCCGAACCTCGTCGCCACGGCGGATCAGCTGGGCGAACGCCTCCGCCACCGCGTCGCTCGAGACTTCCGGGTCACCCGAGTACAGCAGGATGCTCCGCCACAGGTGCGCGCCGTGTTTGCGGTACGTCGATTCGAACCGGAGCCCCTGGTCCACGGTCACGGCGGCATCGTGCATCTCGGGACATCAGGACGCGAATCGCTCCCGTTCCTTAACAGCGGATCCGAGTCGTCGGACGGCTCAAGCCATCTGTGCTCTGGTCACATACTCCAGGAGCTCGGCGTCGAAGGTGCCGCGGGAGGCGTTCTCCGTCCCTTCTTCTTCATACACGCGGCCTAGGCTCTACCCACACCTGCTCGGCGCCCATCACGGCATCGAGCGTCGGGTACGGCGGACCCTCGCGGAGGGCGTTGAGGAGTGCTCGCGCAGCTCGTTGCCCGTTCGGGAATCGGTCGCCCGGATCCCAGCGCCACGCGGCGACCATCGCAAGTACGAGCATCCGGCACTCGCCGAGCAGTTCTTGATCAGCGACCCGGATAGCGCTCGCTGACCTCTTCGGGCACATGGGCGAGGTCGAATTCGACCGGCCCACGACAACAGGTCTCGAGGTCGATGAACAGCGGCCCGTTCTTCGTGCTGAGCACGTTGCCCGGGTGCGGCTCGCCGTGCAGCAGTTGCTCGGCGGCGCCGCGGTCGCTGATCGCCCGCCTCAGGCTTCGCAACGTGTTGCTGAGAAGCTCCCGGTCCGCGTCGGCGAGCGCCGGAGTGAGGTCGCGGCTCGCAACGAGCTGTTGAGCCTCCGCGACTCGATCCGTGAAGTGCGGCGTCGTGACTATCGAGCTTCCGCATGCCGGCATGCAGCCGCTCGAGCGCGTTGGCGTAGTCGGCTGGTGAGACCTCTCGAGGTGACAGCGGTTCGTAGTAGGTCCACAGCGTGACCACGAAGCCGTCACGCTCGTAGACGCGCGGCTCCACTCGAGGCTCAAGAGCAGCCACGGGGCTCTCGGTTTCGGCGAGCCGTTGAGCAAGGTCGACTTCGAACTGCGCGACCTGGTGCGCTACAGGTGCGACCCGGGCAAGGACGTCACAGGGCAGCAGTCGCAGAGCGAGCTTGTTCGAGTCGTGAAGAACGATCGCGTCGTCGACCGTCAGGTCAAGCGCTGAGGCGGTCGACGTGGCCGCAGCCACCGCACGCGGAACCTCTGATGCCTGCATCTTCGCCCTACCCTCACCGATCTACGCCCGGGATCCTCAAGGTACCTCCATGATTCACGTGAGCTCGTCGACCGCCTCCAGCTGGCGGCGCCGCGTCCCTCGACGGAGATCGTTCTTCAGGGCTTGTCGCGGAGGTGTTTACCCAGCGCCCGGAGGAACCCGGCGAACCGAACGCGGAGTTCCGGGTCCGTGAGGTCCGTGCCGGCGATGTCTCTCGTGATCTGAGGGAAGGCGATCGGGAAGATGTTCATCGCGAGCGCCGCGAGGAGGAACAGGTCGGGGTCGAGGTCGTTCGGCACGGATCCGTCGACCTGTGCCTCACGCACCCAGGCGAGGCTCTGCGCGTACAGGGTGCCGCGTTCCTCGTGAGCCACGGCTCCCTCCGGCCCTTGCGATAGTGCTTGCCAACCCAGCAGCCGAACCCAATCAGGGTCGCGGAGCATGTCTTCGAACCAGTACGGAAGCGACTCCAGGAGATCCGGCGGCTGCTCGGTGACGGCCTGCGTCTTCTCCTGCAGCTTCCGCCGGTACACCTCGCGATACAGATCTTCCTTGCTCCCGAAGTAGTGATAGAGCATCCGCTTGTTCACACCCGCCAGGCGAGCGATCTCGTCGACCCTGGCTCCCGCGGGCCCCTTCGCGGCGAACTCCTTCAGCGCGGCTGCCAGGATCCTCTTCTGCGTTCCCTCTGGATCGCGCTTCATCTCGATGCGGATTGTAACTTGACGGTTACTCACTATCTAGTTACTATCCGTTCGGTTACTTCGAGGGGAGACGGCTCATGGACATGGAGGCGACGTCGTCGGCGGGATGGCCGTACGCGGACCACTGGCTCGACCTGCCGCAAGGGTGGATCCGGTACATCGATGAAGGGGTCGGGCCGACGCTGTTGTTCGTCCACTTCGGTCCCGCGTGGTCGTTCGTCTGGAAGGACACGATCGAGGAGCTCCGACCGTGGTTCCGCTGCGTGGCATTGGACTTCCCGGGTGCCGGGGCGTCGCCGATATCCGATGCGTTCTTACCCGATCCACTCTCGGCCTCGCAGGTGTTGGACGCGTTCGTCGATCGCCTGAGCCTCGAGGATGTGACGCTCGTCGCGCACGACCTGGGCGGGATCGCCGGGATCTCGACGATGTTGCGGCTCCGATCGCGCTTCACGGGGCTCGTGGTGGCCGAGTCGTTCGCGTGGTCGCTCATCGAGCGGAACCCGAAGGTCGCGAAGATGCTTCGGGTCGTGGGCGGCCGGGTGTTCTCGGCGGTCAATGCGTGGACGAACGTGCTCGCCCTCGGCACGTCCGGTCGAAGCGGTGTGGGTCGCCATCTGTCTCGACGCGACCGGCGAGCGTTCCGTGCGCCGTTCCACGACCGCCGCGTGCGTCGCGCGTCGACCGCTTCGCTCGGATCCGTAACCACGCTCGATGTCCAGCTCCGCGAGCTTGAGCGGCGGATCTCTTCCGAACTGGGGGACGTCCCCGTCTTGCTGGTGTACGGCCAGAAGAGCCCCACCGTGAAGGAAGGCTTCCCGGACCGGTTCCAGGAGATCCTGCCTCAGGCCGAGCTCGTGCTCGTGCCCGGCGGACATCACTTCCCGCAGATGGACGACGGCGCGGCCGTGGCCTCAGCGATACGGAGTTGGATGAAGAACCGCGAGTGAGCGGACGACCTCGAAGGATCGATCAGCCCTCGGTATCTGTGCCCGCGTCGGGTACTCCAACAGGTCGGCGTCGAAGGTGCCCCGGGAGGCTCTTCCGGACCTTCCTGCTCACACATGCGGCCGAGGCTCTCGGTGATGCCGGGCGGACGGGTCCGTGCCGGCGTCGCGGTGGGCCTTCATCCGCGCCGAGAGCTCGGCCCATTCGCGCTCGATGGCCGCGATCTGGTCCTCGCCGACCTCCTCGCCCGTGCTTCGAGCTGCGGAGCTGTTCGGGCGTGTAGTTCGTCTCGGGCATCCTCATCACCTCCATGATCTGAATGAGCTCCTCGACCGATGGGTCATCGGCGCGTTCCGAAGCTGAACCGATGATCGGATCACGCCGTGAGCGTGACCTGGGCTGCCCGACCGCGTAGCGTGCGGCCTTGGACTTGGAGTAAGCGATGCCCGAAGAACTATTCGGTCTACCCACACACATCCTGCTGCTGCACATCGTGGTCGTCCTGTTGCCGATCGCCGCCGGGGCCACCGTTCTCGTCGCACTCTCGAGCCGGTTCCGCCATCGCTGGGGTCTCGCCACGGTGTGCGCGACGTTCGGCGTCTCCTTGTTCGTCCCACTCACGTCGCAAGCCGGTGAAGCCCTCGCGGAACGACTTCCCGACAACGCGTTGATCGCCCGGCATGCGGACATCGGGAATCAGCTCGTGATCTGGACAGCGGCGTTCGGCCTCAGCCTGTTCGCGTTGGTGGCGATCGACATCATCCGTCGTGCCTCCGCGGAGCCCCATCAACTCACGCCCGCTGAGACCTGGACGACGGGGCACCTGCCTCAGCGTTGGCGGGCGGCCGCACCGAACTGGACGGCGTCGACGTTTCGCGTTGCGGTGATCATGGCGCTGGTGACGGCGATAGGCACGACGGTCATGGTGATCTTGGCGGGTCACACGGGAGCTCGGGCCGTCTGGTCGCAATATCCCAACCTGAGGTAGTCACCGCCGGGGGCGGCGGGCTCACGAACAAGTGTGGCTCGCTTCCACAAGGCTTTGATCCGAAATGGCCTTGCGGCTCGGCATTCGTACCGCGCGAGGCCTTCGATACACTTCGAACGTAGCCGCAACCCCTAGAGAGGTTCCTTTCCGCATGTCCAGAGTGATCCTGATCGCATGGGATGGCGCCGATTGGCGCATCCTCGACCCGCTCCTCGAGCGCGGTGATCTGCCGAACCTGCAGGCGCTGATCGACCGGGGGCAGAAGAGCGTCCTGAAGTCCACGATCCCCACGCACTCGTGGGCCGCGTGGCCGAGCTTCCTGACCGGCGTCGACCCGGCCGATCACGGCGTCTACGACATCCTCGAGACCGTTCCCGGCACCCACAAGGCGTACCCGGTCACCTACAAGTCGATCAAGGAGCGCACGTTCCTGGCGGACCTCACGGCGGCCGGCAAGCAGCAACTCCTCTTAGATGTACCGCTCACGTTCCCGCCGCCCGACATCACCGGGAACCTGATCGCCGGCGGTGTCCTGCCGAAGGGTCGCAGCGTGAGCTATCCCGCAGACCTCCAGGACACGTTGCAGAAGGCCGGGCTGGAGTGGCCGATCAACGGCATGAGCTGGACCACGTACCGCAACCGGCCTGACGCCTACCTGGACGAGGCGCTCGCGGTCACCGGAAAGCGGATCAAGGCGTCCGAGTGGTTGATGGACAACACCGAGTGGGATCTGTTCGCCACGGTGTGGGTGAGCGTCGACCGCACGCAGCACTGCCTGTCGAACTACGTTGCTCCCGACCATCCCGACTTCACGAAGAACACCACCACCGCGATCGGCGCGAAGACGCGCAGCATCTACAAGCAGCTCGACGACGCGATCGGCTCGTTCCTGTCGCGAGCGAAGCCCGACGATCTGGTCCTGTTCATCAGCGACCACGGGTTCCAGAGCTGCACGCGCGCGCTGCACATGGACCACCTGCTGCACCAGTTCGGCTACCTGGAGTTCTCGGCCTCGAACGCGATCTTCGGCCCGATGCAGTGGGGGCCGGTGCGCAACGTCGCGCGCAAGGTCTACGACCTGTTCGGCCTGCACGGCAAGGTCAGCCTGCCGCAGTCCGTGAACTGGGCGAAGACGAAGGCGTTCACCACGATCCGCTCCACGGGTGAAGGCGTGAGCATCAACCTGGCCGGACGCGAGGTGGACGGCGTCGTCGACCCGGCTGACTTCGAGAAGGTGCGCGGCGAGGTGATGGACCGGCTCGCGTCGTTCGTCGATCCGAAGACTGGCGTGAAGCCGGTGCGCGCGATCTACAAACGCGAGGACGTGTTCAAGGGCAAGCACGCCGACACCGCGCCTGACATCCTGATGGAGCCGAACGAGGGCTATTCACTCACCCACGCGAAGTCCGCGATCGAGGATGCGGACTGGGTGTCAGGCGACCACCGGATGGACGGCGTGATCGTGGCGGCCGGGCCGCGGGTGCAGCCGTTCGCATCCACGCCGATGCTGATCGACATGGCGCCGACGATCCTGGCGGCGCTCGACGCGCCCGCCGGCATCAAGCACACCGGTTCGGTCCTGTCGACCGTCGTCGGCTCGGAGGCGAGCGTGAAGTCCGAAGCGGTCGCCGGTACCGTCGAGATCGCGGACGAGGAGCCCACGGTCACCGACACCGAGGCCGACGAGATGGAAGAGCACCTGCGAGGCCTCGGTTACCTGGAGTGATGCCTCGGTGGTGCCGGCTCTCCCTTCTTCGAAAGGCGAGTGCCCTTCCCAAGGGACGGTCGCCAGATCAGGATCGGAGCGGATGAGCCGCTTCAAGCCTTCGACGCTCCGCACGGTGGCGCTGGTCGTCGGCTGCTCGTCCATCGCCTGCCAGATCGCCGCGCTGGTGCTCATCTTCCTCGACCGCACGGCGATGCTTCCGAAGGATCTGTCCCTCTGGAACGTGAGCGGCATCCTGAACGCCGCCCAGAGCCTCGCGGTCCCCGTGATCGGGATGGTCCTCGCCATCAAGAAGCCCCAGAACAAGCTCGGCTGGGTCTTCTTGGTTGCCGGGGTCAGCCTCACGTTCGGAGCGTTCGGTCAGGCGTACGCCGTTCACGCGCTCCTGGCGGCGCCCGGCTCTCTGCCCTTCCCCGACGTGTTCGGTTGGCTCCCGAATGCCCTCTGGCCGATCGCGATCGGGATGTTGATCTATCTGTTGCTCCTGTTCCCCGACGGGCACCTGACGTCGCGACGTTGGCTACCGGTGGGTTGGTTCACGGGCGGGATCACGGTCCTGCTCACTGCGACAGCGGTGATCCAAGCGACCACACAGTGGTCGGACCCGATCGCACAGCTCACCTCGAACTCTGGTTCCCAGACAGGTTCGATCGTCTCCGTGGCGATCACGATCGCCTTCTTCGGGATCCCCATCGCCATCTTGGCGGCGCTCGCCTCACTGATCGTGCGGTTCCGGGGGTCGGTCGGCGAGGAGAGACTGCAGCTGAAATGGTTCGTGACTGCGGCGACCTTGGTCGCCGTGACGTTCGCGTTGTCGGTGCCGCTGTCGTTCCGATTCCCGATCCTCGACGTGCTGAGCGCGCTGTCCTTGCTCTTCCTCTACGCGGCGATCGTGATCGCGGTCCTGAGGTATCGGCTCTACGAGATCGACGTGGTGATCGGCAAGACCGTCGTGTTCGCGGTGTTGGCCGCCTTCATCACCGCGGTCTACATCGCCCTGGTCGTGGGCGTGGGCACGATCGTCGGCAACCGACGGAGCCCGCTGCTCTCCGCGGTGGCCGCGGCCGTCGTGGCGGTCGCGTTCCAGCCCGCGCGACAGGCGGCGCGGCGCGTGGCGAACCGGGTCGTCTACGGGAAACGAGCGACGCCGTACGAGGTCCTGTCCGGGTTCACGGAGCGCGCGGCCGAGGCATATTCCTCCGAGGACGTTCTGCCGAGGCTCGTCCGAGTCCTGGCTGAAGGGATGGGGGTGGATGCAGCTCGCGTGTGGCTGTCGGTTGGTCACGAGCTGCGACCGGCCGCGGCGTGGCCGATCGATGGCACCATTTCCGCCATCCCGCTCGCCGGCGGCGGGGAGATGCCTGCGTTCCCCGACAGCGAGCACGCGTTCCCCGTCCGGCATGCCGGTGAGCTCCTCGGCGCGATCAGCGTCGTCCCGGCGATCAACGATCCCCTCGGGCCCGAGCGGGAACGGCTCGCCGCGGACGTCGCCGCACAGACAGCGCTGGTGTTGCGGAACGTTCGCTTGATCGAAGAGCTCCGTGAATCTCGCCGGCGCATCGTGGCTGCGCAGGACGCGCGAGCGAAGGCGCTCGAGCGCAACCTGCACGACGGGGCGCAGCAGCAGTTGGTGGCGCTCGCCGTGAAGCAGCGGCTGGCCGAGTCCCTCGTCGACCGCGACCCCGCGAAGGCCAAAGCGATGCTCGCTGACATCCAGACCGAGACACAGGACGCCTTGGAGACGCTGCGCGATCTGGCTCGCGGCATCTACCCGCCGCTCCTGGCGGACCAGGGACTAGGGGCCGCGCTCACCAGCCAGGCGCGGAGGGCGGCCGTGCCGGTCGAGGTCGGTGCGTCCGGCGTCGGCCGCCACACGCCGGACGTTGAGGCGGCCGTCTACTTCTGCTGTCTCGAAGCCTTGCAGAACGTCGCGAAGTACGCCGCGGCGACGCGGGCGTGGATCCGGCTCACGGAAGAGGCGGGCACGCTCCGGTTCGAGGTCCGCGACGACGGTGCGGGCTTCGACCCGGGCGTCACGTCCTTCGGCACGGGCCTGCAGGGGATGACCGACCGCCTGGACGCGATCGGCGGAGCCGTCCGGGTGGAGAGCGTGCCCGGCGAAGGGACGACCGTGATCGGGACGATCCCGTTCGCGCGTGTCGGACACCCGTCGTAGGGTGGCGTCCCCTACCGGAAGGAGCCGGCCATGGACGGCGTCGTGCACTTCGAGATCCCCGTCGATGACCTGAAGCGCGCGCAGGCGTTCTACGGAACGGTCTTCGACTGGCAGCTGCGGGAGATGCCGGAGATGGAGTACACGCTCGTTACGACCACCCCGATGGACGAGCAGACGATGCGACCGGCTACGGCTGGGGCGATCAACGGCGGCCTGATGGACCGGAGCAAGAAGACGCCGGCGCCGGTGATCACGATCGGTGTGGACTCGGTCGAGGAGTCCCTGAAGAAGGTCGAGGCCGAGGGCGGCACGGTGATCACGCCGAGCACGCCTATGCCCGGAATCGGGGCGTACGGCTATTTCAAGGACTCCGAAGGGAACGTGATGGGGCTGTTCCAGACACCTGAACGTCGGGCGTGAAGACGGTTCCTACGCCGGTGGGCCGAGGCGAACCCAGTCACGGACGGCATCGAGCGGCTCGTCGGGCCCTGGACCGACCTGCCACCACGTGACGCCGAACGACGCGAGCTCCTCCGCGACGGCGAGCGCCTCCGTCTTGTCCTCCGGGAGGTATCCCGTGAACACCCGGTCGAACGGTCCGTCGTCAGTCCGGTGCTCGTCCGTGTACGCCACGATCTCGCGCATCGCCGGGACGTCGACCAGGATCTCGTCGTCGTTCGCGTCCCTCGCGATCGGCACCACGCCGTCGTAGCGGGCCGCCCGGCGGAACGGCGGGCGAGCCGGCCACGTCCCGGCGACCCAGATCGGCACACGTGGTCGCTGCACGGGAAGCGGCGCGAACTCGACGCCGTCCAGTTGGTAGTGCCGGCCTTCGTACGAGAACGGCCGTCCCGACATGAGCCCCGTCACCACGTCCAATCCCTCGTCCAGCAACTCGGCGCGTACCCGCGCGTCGCCGTCCTCGCCGAAGACCTCGTACTCCTGCTTCGGCGGGTAGCCGATCCCGACGCCGAGCACCGCGCGGCCGCCCGAGAGATGGTCGAGCGTGACGATCTGCCGGACCACCTGCCACGGGCGGCGGCGGGGGAGCGGCGTCACCATGGTTCCGAGCCGGATCCGCTCGGTCGAGACGGCGATCCCCGCCAGGAGGGTCCACGGGTCGGCGACCACGTTCCCGTTCCGCACCAGCACGTGATCCCAGAGGAAGAATGCATCCCAGCCCGCCGCCTCGGCTTCGCGTGCCAGCTCGATCGTCACCGCGGGGTTCGCGAAGTCACCGTAATTGGGCACGCTGATCGCGTAGCGCATCGGCCGAGCCTAGAGCCGCGGTTCTCGCGACGACCACCCGATCTGGTGAGCCCTGGCGCACGAAGGGACCCGTGTCGCCACGGGTCCCTTCGGCCTTGTGGTGCCGTGGATCAGTGATGCAGACCGAGACCGTCCGGGCAGCCTCCGCCTTCGCAGGTGTCGGTTCCCGAGCCGCCGGTCTCGGAGTTGTTGCCGGCGCCTCCATCGAGCGTGTCGTTCCCCGATCCACCGGAGAGCGTGTCGTTGCCTCCACCGCCGTCGAGCGTGTCATTCCCGGCTCCACCGCTCAGGTGATCAGTGCCTGAACCACCGAAGATCTTGTCGGTGCCGGCCCCGCCGCAGATCGTGTCGTTGCCACCCTTGCCGTGGATCACGTCGTTCCCGCCGAGGCCGACGATCACGTCGTTGCCCGACGTTCCGTTCAGGACATCGTTGCCCGACGTCCCCACGATCGTCGCCTGCTGCCCGTCACAGCTCGGTGTCCGCGTCTGTGCAGACGCGATCCCCGGATGCGCGACGAACACGGCCAGGAGCGCGCCCGCGGCGATGATCCCCGACCGGAGCCTCCACGTTCTCGTGGTGTCCTTCATGCCACCCTCCTTCGCTCGACCGCAGTCCTGTCTGCGGCATCCGGGGCAGCGTGTCAGCGTGCGGGGAAACGGTTCCCCACGGGTGGGCTAAGGGGTGACCAAGTGGTTCGGATACGAACCATCTTCTAACCGAGGCCAGTTCGAAGAGCAGCGATCCCCGCGATCAGACCCGCCTCGCCACGTGTAACAGGTAGGCCTCGCGGTTCAGCGGGTCGTGGTCCGTCCGCGAACGGGTCGGGATAGCCCCCGTGACCGGCGCGTAGCGGTCGAACGCGTTCTCCAGCACGCCTTCGCCGCGCGTCGGCGACGCCAGCCGTTGCTGGAGCTCGTGCACCTGGGCCGCCGGGATGTCGCCCTCCAGCACGGAGATGGATCCGCGCAACTCCTGTGCCCGAGGCACCGCACGCAACCGTGCAAGCAACGGCGCGATCGCCCCGTAGGTGTCGGCCGGGATCTCGATGCGGAACCGATGGATCGGCTCGTACACCTGGGTGCCTGATCGCTTCAGGGCGTCCATCAGCACCAACGGCGTCAGGTTCCGGAAGTCCCCGGCGGTGCTCGACATGGTCTTGTCGAACGTCCCGTGCATGTGGCTCTGCCGGGGCCAGTAGCCGGAGTGCGTCATGGCGACCGCGCAGTCGGTGACCTCCCAGCCGTACAGCCCTTGCCCCAACGCTGCCCGCACGGTCTCTTCGACCGCGCGGAAGAACGCGAGCGGGAGCCCGCCCAACTCGACCTCGATGCCGTAGCGCACGCCGCTCCCCACAGGGGCGGGCTCCACGCGCAGCCCGACCGTCGCCAGGAACGGGTTCGGCGGCGTGTCGATCACCTCGACGGCGCCGCCGCTGCCGATCGGTCGCTCGATGCAGATCGTGGTCGTCTCGCGGAACTCGACGTCGATGCCGAACTCGTCCGCCAGCGTCGCTTGGATCACCTCCTTCTGCACCTCTCCATAGAGGGAGACCGAGGTCTCCTGCCGGATGTCGTCTCTGCCGCAGGTCGATCAGCGGATCCTGTTCCGCGAGCTGAGTGAGGGCGACGTGGAGCGCACCTCCGTCGGAACGCCGGCGCGGAACGACCACCGTCTCCAGGGTCGGGGGGGCGAAGTGATGTGCGTCCGAGGGCACCCGCGGCGCACCGATCGCGTCGCCGATCCGGATGTCGCCGAGCCCCCAGAGCTCCCCGATCTGTCCGGCGGTGAGCGACGGCCGTTGTACGGCGGAGCCGCGCTCGAACACACTGATCGCGGTCACCTTCCGCTCGTCGCCTTCACCGAACCACAACCGATCCCGCGTCCGGATCGTCCCGGAGAACAGGCGAGCGAACGCGATCTTCTCTCCGGCAGGCCCGCGCTCGACCTTGAATACGGTGCCCGACACGGGGCCGTCGTCGGGACCTTCGGTCGCGGGAAGCAGCTCCGCGATGCCTGTGGTCAACGCGTCCACGCCGGCACCGGTGATGGCCGAGCCGAAGAACACCGGATGTACCAGCGAACGTCCGGTCTGTGTCGCCAGCTCGTCGCGGAGCCGCGCGTGCGGCACGGGCGCCGGACCGTCGACGACCGCTGCCAGCAGCGCGTCGTCGTGTTCGGTGAGCAGCTCCGCGAGCTCGGCCGCGAACACCGGGTCCGCCGCGCCGTATGGCCCGAAAGAGGCGCCCTTCGTGCCCGCGCCTTGCTCCCTCCCCATCGCGATGACGGCCGGTGTGAGCTTCTCGGCGATCGCCCGGAGCACACCGTCGCATCGCGCTCCGCCGCGGTCGATCTTGTTCACGAACAGCAGGGTCGGGATGCGCAACCGCTGCAGCGTCCGCATCAGGATGCGGGTCTGCGATTGCACGCCCTCGACGGCCGAGATCACCAACACGGCGCCGTCGAGCACGTTCAGCACCCGTTCCACCTCGGCGATGAAATCCGGGTGACCGGGCGTGTCGATCAGGTTGACCGTGACGTCGTCGTCGATGATGAACGACACCACGGCGGACTTGATCGTGATGCCACGTTGGCGTTCCAACGCCAGGGTGTCGGTTTGGGTGTTGCCATCATCGACGCTGCCGATCTCGTCGATGATGCCGGCGGCGTAGAGCAGCCGCTCGGTGAGGCTGGTCTTACCGGCGTCTACATGCGCCAAGATCCCCAGGTTGAGCGTTCGCATCGAGCGTCATGTCCTTCACGTAGGTGGCGAAGCCTGCCTGCATGGACACTGACGCTCGGCTCATCTCACGCTCCTTGGTCGATCTGACGTTGCGAGAAGTGTAGCGGGAGACGCGGCCCGGGCAACGGGACCACTTCCGTAGGCACCGTGCCCGCGTCATCGGGGTCGAGCTACCTTATCGACGCACCGTCCCGCACGATGGACGGAGGCCTCAGGAGCTGGATGCGAAGCGCCATCCGCTGATTTCTAGGCCGGACTCCAGCCACGAAGGCCCTGGGAGGAAGGGTCTGGCTATGGACGGCGGCGAGGCGCCGTGCGGGCGATGTGACCGGAGGAGAACGGTCGCTCCGAACGGGGAAGGGTGCTCAGCGCGCCCCGCAGCGCTTCGAGACGCTCCAGATCCAACGTCAGCAGTTCCGGCGGCGGCTCGAAGAGTTGGGCGAGGACCTTCGTCTTCACGCGAACGCCACGACGCGTAAGGGTGACCACCTTCACGCGGCGGTCGGTGGAGAGCATCCGTCGTTCGACGAGCTTCTGTTCCTCTAAGCGGTCGATCAGCCAGGTCGCCATGGACGGGTCGCACGACAGGGTCTCCGCGATCGCGCCCATCGGCAGGGCTTCGTCGGGTTCAAGGGCTTGGAGCACGCGCAGATGACCGGGCGTGAGTCCGAGGGATTTCAGCGCGTGGAACGCCTGTCCTCGCTGCATGCGGCTCCAGGTGAACTCGGCCATCAACCGCCAGACGTCGCCCGCCACGACCTCCTGCTTGCTCGCCGCACCGGTCGATGCCATGCGTCCATCCTACGCGGTCGGTCAAGGTAGTTCGATGTTCCGACCTTTGATATTTCTCGATACTTGACACTTCTAAAGTATCTGTGGGAGGGTTCTGCGCATGGGTGAGCGGGCGATCCGTGTGGAAGGGCTGGTCAAGCGGTACGGCGACCTGGTGGCTCTCGGGGGTATCGACCTCGACGTCCCTCAGGGAACGGTCTTCGGGCTCCTGGGACCGAACGGGGCCGGGAAGACCACCGCGGTCCGGATCCTCGCCACGATCCTGAAGCCAGACGGTGGTCGGGCCGAGGTGCTGGGCTTCGACGTGGTGAAGCAGGCGCAGGCCGTCAGGCGCCGGATCGGCCTGGCCGGTCAATACGCCGCGGTCGACGCCAACCTGACCGGTCGCGAGAACCTCCGCATGGTCGGCGTCCTCGGCCAGATGCCCACCCCGGAGCTGATGCCGCGAGCGGCGGAGCTGCTCGCGAAGTTCGAGCTGACCGACGCCGCCGATCGACCGCTCCGCACGTACTCGGGTGGTATGCGCCGGCGCCTGGACATCGCTGCGTCACTCGTCACGCGACCCCCCGTGTTGTTCCTGGACGAACCCACGACAGGCTTGGATCTCACCAGCCGCAACGCGCTCTGGGAAACGATCGAACAACTGGTGGCCGACGGCACGACGGTCCTGCTGACGACCCAGTACCTGGAGGAGGCCGACCGCTTGGCGGAGCGGATCGCCGTCGTCGACGGCGGTCTGGTGATCGCGAACGACACCCCGACGAACCTGAAGGCGCAGCTGGGCAGCACCGTGGTGGAGATGCGGTTCGACGGCCACAGCGGATCCGAGCAAGCGGCGACCCTGTTGACCGGCAAGGTGAACGGACAGGTCGAGCGCGACGACGGGACGATCCGCATCACGTCGAACGACGGCGCCCGCATCCTGATCGATGTCCTGCGGACGCTCGATGCCAATGGCATCGAGCCGGACACCCTGGCCGTCCGCGAGCCGAGCTTGGACGACGTGTTCCTCTCGCTGACCGGTCACCGGGCTGAGTCCGACCAAGAATCGACGGAGCAGCCGGTCAAGAGCCGGCGAGGAGGCGCGTCATGAGCACGGCGGAGGCAACGATCGGACATGACATCGCAGACCGGCGCATCCCGATGGCACGGCTGCGCGATACGGTCGCCGTGATCCAACGCAACCTGCTCCAGTACCTGCGCGTCCCGCAGCTGCTGGTCTTCTCGACGATCCAGCCGATCATCTTCGTGTTGATGTTCCGGTTCGTGTTCGGTGGATCGATCAACACCGGAAGCACCCCGTACGTGGACTACTTGATGCCCGGGATCTTCTTGCAGGTCGTCGTGTTCGGCTCGCTCGCGACGGCGATCGGTTTGGCCACGGACCTGAAGAGCGGTCTGATGGAACGGTTCCACGCGTTGCCGATGTGGACGCCTGCGGTCCTGGTGGGACGAACGATCGCGGATCTGATCCGCAACGTCTTCGTCGTGTTCCTGATGATGGTCGTCGGCTTCCTGGTCGGGTGGCGGATCCACACCACGTTGCTCTCGCTGGTCCCCGGTGTGCTGCTGGTCCTGCTGTTCGGGTACGCGATGTCGTGGATCTTCGCCACGGTTGGCTTAGCCGTGAAGGACCCGGAAACGGCCCAGGCAGCGGCGTTCCCGGTGCTCGCGCCTCTCGTGTTCGCATCGGCCGCGTTCGTCCAGGTCGACCACATGCCGGGGTGGCTCCAGCCGTGGGCTCGCAACCAGCCCGTGTCCGTCACGGCGGAGACGTTCCGGGCGCTCACGATCGGCGGACCCACCTCGGACCTCATCATGAAGTCGATCTTCTGGTCGGTCGTGATCATCGCGATCTTCGCACCGATCGCCGTGCGGCTGTATCGCAAAGCGGTGTAGCCCGCCGCCGATCGGGCGCTCCCGGTCCTCGAGGGTGCGTTCGGCGACCCGGTCTAGCGCCGGTCCCACAACTCCCGGGCTGTTCGCCCCTCCCACCGCTCGTCGTCGGGCGACACCCTTGACTCAGCGGACGTTCGAAGGGGGTCGGCCATGAGCACCAGCCAGACGGAGCTGTTGGATCGGATCGGGAAGGCGGAGGAAGCCTTCACCGTTCGCCGCGTGTTCGGTGAGCCGTTCGAGAGCGACGGCGTGACCGTGATCCCGACCGCTCGCGTTCAAGGCGCCGTCGGCGGTGGTGGCGGCGAGGCCCCCGGTGGTGAAGGCAGCGGCACGGGAACGGGGTTCGCGATGAACACGAAGCCCTTCGGCGTGTTCGTGATCAAGGACGGTGAGGTCACATGGCAGCCGGCGATCGACGTCAATCGCGCGATCCTGGGTGGGCAGCTCTTCGCGATCACCGCGCTGCTGGTGCTGCGGTCGGTCATCAAGGCGCGGAGGAGGGCAGGGGGCGACGCATGTTCGAGCTGAAGAACATCGTCGCGCTCCTCGTCGCCGCGCACGGGATCGGCTTCAGCCTGTGGTTCCTCGCGTCGTGGGTGCCCGCCGCGAAGGTGGTGACGACCACCACGACGCCGCATTGGCTGCTCTCGTCGGAGGTCGGGATCGGCGACCCGGTCGGGCGGATCACCGGCCTCCTCGCGGTCGCGGTGATGGTGGGATTCCTCGCGGTGGCGTGGGGCATCTTCACGGGCGCTGTCTGGTGGGCCGGTCTGGCGGTCACGACCAGCGTCGTTTCGTTGATCGCGATCGTGATCCCATGGTGGTCGGTCGTGCCGCCGTTCAGCGCTATCGGCGCGACCCTCGTCGACCTGGCGGTCATCGGGTTCGCGGTCCTGCCCGCATGGAACGACGCCCTCGCGACCGCTCCGGTGCGATAGGCGATAGGGACAGGAAGTGGGGCGGTGAAGACCACGATCCGAACGGCGCGCATGCCCGCGGGAACCGAGGGCGAGCGGGGAGCACATATCGCCCGTCGACCGCGGGTGTTGTGGCTGCTGGTCGGTCTGCTGGCGATCCTCGCCGTGGGCGGCTTGCAGGGTGGACTGTCGTTCGTCCTTGATCCGACCGGGGCGTCGTTAGGGGCGAAGCTCTCGTGGCTGGAACGCACGCCCGTGTCGGACTTCCTGTGGCCGGGGGTGTTCCTGACCGTCGTCTTCGGCCTGGGCGGCCTCGCGTTGATCGCCGGGCTCGTCTGGCGGATCTCACCGGGTCCGCTCGCTCGGATCGATCGGCTGATGGGCCGGGACTGGGCATGGGTCGGGACGATCGCGATCGGCGCGCTCCTGGTGCTCTGGATCGTCTACGAGCTGCTCGTCATGCCCGAGATCGCCTGGCTGCAGCCGTTCTTACTGGCGGTCGGCTTGGCGATCGCCGGGATCCCGCTGCTGCCGTCTCTGCGGGACCGGTACGCCGTGCCGGGCACCTGAGCCAGCACGGGGGCCAGGATCCGACTTGAGAGGTCCAGGGGTCCCCCTTAGAGTAGGCCGGACGGCCTTACCGACGCATGGCTTCCCCAGGAAGGCTTGTGGCTGTGGAACGGCAGACGTCGTGGGTGCGGGCGATGGTGGTCTCGGCCATCATGCTGGTGGCGAGTTACCTGGCGTTCGTCCGCATACCGAACGATCTCTTGACGTTCCTCGCGACCCGGACCCAGCCCTTCACGCGCGACCTGCTGGTGACGCTCTGGTGGATCGGCGGGTTCATCGCCTGCTGCTGGTTGTTCGTCAGGCTGCAGCGGGTCGGGAGTCGTAGCTGATGCGCTTCCAGGTGGGGGAAGAGGCGGGGGCTGAGTGGTTCGACGCCAACGTTCCTTGCACGCAGGCTTGTCCGGTGCTCACGAACGCCGGCCGGTACGTGGCGGCGATCGCCGCTGGAGACGATGAGCTCGCGTACCGGATCGCGCGTCTGCCGAACCCGTTCGCCTCGATCTGCGGTCGCGTGTGTGCGGCGCCGTGCGAGATCGCATGCCGCCGCGGATCGATCGACCAGCCGATCGCGATCCGCGCGTTGAAGCGGTACGTCTGCGAGAAGTTCGGTGTGGAGAGCGGCCACGGATCGCGGGTCTACGCCGACGCCGCGCCGATGGCGCCGAGGCGTGACGAGCGTGTCGCGATCGTGGGTGCGGGCCCGGCGGGCATGGCCTGCGCGCACGACCTCGCGACGTTCGGCTACCGCCCGGTGGTCTTCGAAGCGCAGGACCGACCCGGCGGGATGATGGTGCTCGGCATCCCCCCGTACCGGCTGCGCCGCGATCTGTTGCAGGACGAGATCCGCGCGATCTTGGATATGGGCGTCGAGCTCCGGACCGGGCAGGCGCTCGGCCGCGACTTCTCGCTCCGTTCGCTGAAGGACGATGGGTTCGCGGCGGTGTTCCTCGGCATCGGGTGCATGCGCGGACGGGATCTGGCGATCCCCGGCGTCGAGATCGACGGCGTCCTGCGCGCCGTCGACTTCTTGCTGAACGCCAACCTCGGGTATCGGGTCGAGCTCGGAGACGATGTCATCGTGATCGGCGGCGGCAACGTGGCATTGGACGCGGCGCGCACCGCGCTCCGGGAGATCGCCGGGCCGGACCCGGAGGATCTCGAGGGTGCCGTCACGCAGACGCTCGACGTGGCGCGGATCGCGAAGCGCCTGGGTGCGCGGCGTGTCCGCGTGGTCGCTCTGGAGAGCCGCGAGGAGATGCCCGCGCATGAGTTCGAGATCGAGGAGGCGGAGGTCGAGGGGATCGAGGTCCTCACCCGCCTCGGGCCGAAGTCGATCGTCGGCAACGGTCACGTCACCGGGCTCGAGACGCTGAACGTCTCCTCGGTCTTCGATCCGGATGGGCGGTTCAACCCACGGTTGGTCGACGGCACCGAGTCCGTCTTGGCCTGCGACTCCGTGATCATGGCGATCGGCCAGGCGCCCGACCTCTCGTGGCTCGCGCCGGAGGACGGCGTTGAGCTGACGCCCCGAGGCACGATCGCGATCGAACGCGAGTCGCTCGCGACGAGCGCCGAGGGGATCTTCGCGGGCGGCGACGTCGCCTTCGGTCCGCGGAACCTGATCGACGCGATCGGCGACGGCCGCCGCGCTGCCGCCTCGATCCATCGGCTCATCGCCGGTGAAGCGCCGCCCAAGCCTTCGCTGGTTGGACGCAAGCTGCTCCCGATCATCGAGGTGCGTGGCCGCACGGCCGATTACACGGAGTACCCACGCGTGGAGATCCCGGCCGAGCCCACCGCTCGCCGGATCGGCTCGCCCGAGATCGAGCTCGGCTATACCGAAGAGCAGGCGCGCCACGAGGCGCAACGTTGTCTGCAGTGCTTCCTGAACATCATGTTGGATCCGTCGATCTGCATCCTCTGCGGCGGTTGCGTCGACGTCTGTCCCGAGAAGTGCATCCGGATCATCCCGACCGAGGACATCGAAGGCGTGCACGCGGAGGGCCCGTCGAGCGCGCTCGTGATCCAAGAAGAGCGCTGCATCCGCTGTGCGCTCTGCGTGGACCGGTGTCCCACGGACGCGCTGTCGCTGCAGGGGTGGTCAGAGGCATCGACCGCTCCGATCGCGCTCGAACCGTTGGGGGTGTGACGATGGCGGACGGATCCAAGGTGCGCGAGCGGGCCTGGTATCGATCGATCTTCCATCCGAAAGATGCGATCCAGAGCAGCGAGCTCTACCGCTCGGCGATCCGCCATCCGTCGCCTTCGACGCCTCGCGGTCGCGCGCTGACCTCGTTCCAGAACTTCTTCCTCCACCTGTACCCGGTGAAGGTCCCCCGGAAGGTGCTGTCATTCCGGTCGACGTTCCGGCTGGGGTACATCTCGACGGTGCTCTTCCTGGTGCTGTTCATCTCGGGGATGTACCTGATGTTCTTCTACCACCCGGCCCCACCAGACGCGTACTTCGACATGCACGCGCTCGCGACGACGGTCGCGTTCGGGCAACTCGTCCGCAACATCCACCGTTGGTCGGCGCACCTGATGGTGCTCGTGGTGTTCATCCACCTCATGCGGGTCTTCTACTCGGGCGCGTACAAAGCGCCACGGCAATTCAATTGGGTGATCGGTGTCGTCCTGCTGGTCCTCACGCTCTTCTCGTCCTTCACCGGCTACCTGCTGCCGTGGGATCAACTGTCCTACTGGGCGATCACCGTCGGTACGAACATCGCCGGCTACATGCCGATGATGGGCGACCGCGCGCGGCAGATGCTCCTCGGGGGAAGCGACGTCGGTGCGGCGGCGCTCCTGCGCTTCTACGTGCTCCACATCTACTTCGTGCCGGCGCTGATGGTCCTGCTCATCGCGGTCCATGTGTGGCGCGTGCGGAAGGACGGCTTCGCGATCGCCGACCGCGACGAGGAGGTGACGCCCGATGCCTGAGGAGGAGCCCAAGGAGCGGTACCGGCTGCTGGGCGTCGTCCCCCGCGAGATCGAGCAGCGCGAGGAACAGGAGCCCGACGACACCGTCTTCACGTGGCCGCACTTCCTGATCCGGCATGTCGTGGTCGGGGCGGTGACGGTCGCGGTGGTGTTCCTGCTCGGGATCTTGTTCAACGCGCCGCTCAAGGACATCGCGAACCCGAGCTTGACCCCCCAGGAGGCGAAAGCCCCGTGGTACTTCGCGGGGTTGCAGGAGCTGCTGGCGCACCTGCAGCCGATGGTCGCGGGGATCCTGATCCCCGGCGCCGCCCTGCTCTTCCTGTTCGCGCTGCCGTACCTGGACCGGAGCAAGGGCTGGCGTATCCGCGACCGGAAGATGGTCGTCATCGTGTTCACCACCCTGGCTGTCACCGCGCTCGTTCTTACGGTGATCGGCGCCCTCTTCCGCGGTCCCGGTTGGTCGTGGGTCGTGCCGTGGCATCACCTCTATCTGGAGCTCTGACATGGACGATCACGAGACCCCGAGCGCCGCACCCCAGACGCCGCCGCCGGCCGATCTTCCGGCCGCGCCCGTCGAACGTCGCGACTTCTTGAACACCGCGTGGAAAGTGCTCGGCGCGGCGTTGATCATCGAGGCGGGCTGGACGAGCTACGACATCTTGAACCCGAAAGCCTCGGGGGCGTTCGGGGGCGAGGTCGATGCGGGACCCGTCACCGACTACCTGGAAGAGGACTCCGTGAAGTACTTCCTGGATGGTCGGTTCTACGTCACGCAGTTCCAAGGGGGTCTACGCGCGCTCTATCAGAAGTGCCCGCACCTGGGATGCAAGGTGGGAGAGTGCGAAGGCGCGTCGGCAGGGATCTCGGCGGGCTTCCGGTGTCCGTGTCACGGCAGCGTGTACAACGTGATCGGCGAGTACCTGTCCGGGCCGGCGCCGCGCGGGATGGATCGATTCCCGGTCAAGATCCGCGACGGACACGTGTTCGTCGACACGTCCTCCGTGGTCGAGGGACCGGCGCGCGGGATCCTGACCGGGCCGACGGACCCGCCCCCGGAGAGCTGTGGGAGCACGCCATGAGCGAACCGGTGCGCGAGGATCCGGCTCTCGTCCGCCAGTCGCGCCGCTGGCAGCGGGCGGGCGTGTTCGTCCTCTTCCTCCTGGTGATCGCGTTCCCGCTTTACAAGGCCGTGGAGTCCGGCCGCCGAGCCGACGCCCTCACGGCGCAGGATCTGGCGTTGATGACGTCGGGACAGCAGCTGTGGGGTCTGAACTGCGCCTCGTGCCACGGGGTCCAGGGGCTCGGCGTCAGCGCTCCCGCTCTCAACTCGCAAGAGTTCTTGGCCAGCACGACGGACGAGCAGATGCACGGGATCATCCGCGGAGGCATCCCGGGCACCGAGATGCCGGCCTGGTGGACCGAGTACGGGGGCCCGCTCACCGACCAGCAGATCCGAAGCGTCGTCGCGTACGTGCGCTCGTGGCAGCCGACGGCGCCGAACTGCCCGGATTGGCGGACCCCTGTGTGCGCCACCGCGACCGCATCGGCCTCCGCATCGGCATCGGCCGGAGGCGGCGGATGACGAAGCGCCTCTTCTCCTCGATCGCGATCGTCGCCGGGATCGTTCTCGTCGGATGTTCGAGCACCCCACAAGGTGCGACGAACACCGTGGCGTTCATCCCCGACTATCAGCCGGGCGGCGGCGCGACGAAGGTGGTGCCACAGGGATACACGGCCGCTACCCAGCCGATCGTCGTGAGCCTCGGGGAGACCGACTCCACCCACATGTTCATCGACCTGTCCCAGTCCTTCGCCCCCGCGGGCAAGGTCTCGTTCATCATCACCAACACCGGCAAGCAGGCCCACGAGATGGTGGTCCTGCAGACCGACACGATGGCCGCGGACTTCCCGATCACCGGGTTCGAGGGCGACCCCAACCGGTTCGACGAGGACGCCAAGGGGCTCACGAACGTCGGTGAGACCGGCGATCCGGCGATGGAGCCCGGTACCTCGAAGATGCTCACGATCGACAACATGGCCTCCGGGCACTACGCCATCGTCTGCAACCTGCCGGGCCACTACGGGATGGGCATGCACCAGGACTTCTGGGTGACCCCGGCGGGCTCGACCGCGGTCACGGCCTCGCTCGGGGAGACCGACTCCACCCACATGTTCATCGACCTGTCCCAGTCCTTCGCCCCCGCGGGCAAGGTCTCGTTCATCATCACCAACACCGGCAAGCAGGCCCACGAGATGGTGGTCCTGCAGACCGACACGATGGCCGCGGACTTCCCGATCACCGGGTTCGAGGGCGACCCCAACCGGTTCGACGAGGACGCCAAGGGGCTCACGAACGTCGGTGAGACCGGCGATCCGGCGATGGAGCCCGGTACCTCGAAGATGCTCACGATCGACAACATGGCCTCCGGGCACTACGCCATCGTCTGCAACCTGCCGGGCCACTACGGGATGGGCATGCACCAGGACTTCTGGGTGACCCCGGCGGGCTCGACCGCGGTCACGGCCTCGCTCGGGGAGACCGACTCCACCCACATGTTCATCGACCTGTCCCAGTCCTTCGCCCCCGCGGGCAAGGTCTCGTTCATCATCACCAACACCGGCAAGCAGGCCCACGAGATGGTGGTCCTGCAGACCGACACGATGGCCGCGGACTTCCCGATCACCGGGTTCGAGGGCGACCCCAACCGGTTCGACGAGGACGCCAAGGGGCTCACGAACGTCGGTGAGACCGGCGATCCGGCGATGGAGCCCGGTACCTCGAAGATGCTCACGATCGACAACATGGCCTCCGGGCACTACGCCATCGTCTGCAACCTGCCGGGCCACTACGGGATGGGCATGCACCAGGACTTCTGGGTGACGCCGGCGGGCTCGACCGCGGTCACGGCCTCGCTCGGGGAGACCGACTCCACCCACATGTTCATCGACCTGTCCCAGTCCTTCGCCCCCGCGGGCAAGGTCTCGTTCATCATCACCAACACCGGCAAGCAGGCCCACGAGATGGTGGTCCTGCAGACCGACACGATGGCCGCGGACTTCCCGATCACCGGGTTCGAGGGCGACCCCAACCGGTTCGACGAGGACGCCAAGGGGCTCACGAACGTCGGTGAGACCGGCGATCCGGCGATGGAGCCCGGTACCTCGAAGATGCTCACGATCGACAACATGGCCTCCGGGCACTACGCCATCGTCTGCAACCTGCCGGGCCACTACGGGATGGGCATGCACCAGGACTTCTGGGTGACCCCGGCGGGCTCGACCGCGGTCACGGCCTCGCTCGGGGAGACCGACTCCACCCACATGTTCATCGACCTGTCCCAGTCCTTCGCCCCCGCGGGCAAGGTCTCGTTCATCATCACCAACACCGGCAAGCAGGCCCACGAGATGGTGGTCCTGCAGACCGACACGATGGCCGCGGACTTCCCGATCACCGGGTTCGAGGGCGACCCCAACCGGTTCGACGAGGACGCCAAGGGGCTCACGAACGTCGGTGAGACCGGCGATCCGGCGATGGAGCCCGGTACCTCGAAGATGCTCACGATCGACAACATGGCCTCCGGGCACTACGCCATCGTCTGCAACCTGCCGGGCCACTACGGGATGGGCATGCACCAGGACTTCTGGGTGACGCCGGCGCCCGTTTGAGCCGAAGCGTTCCTGCGCGCTACTGCGCGGGGCGGTGCCAGGGATAGCGGCGGTAGTAGCGCCACCGTTGCCACCGGTGTCGCAGTCTCCGGTAGGTGTTGATCGGGCTCATCACGTCAGTCTGTGTTCGCCAGGCCCGGCCGTGGTGTTCGATGTGCGACGAGGTTGTCACGACCTTGTGACGGCGGGCCTCGGCCACTGAGCGCCGTCCGGCATACTGACGCCCGTGACGACCACCTCTTCGAAGAAGGACCCGTTGGGCGTCGGGGACGCCGAAGGCACCCGGGATCGCCTGACGATCCTGGCCGGCACCGGCCAGAACATCGTGGGGCTCGGCGTCTTCGTCATCGCGAGCTTCGCGATGAACATCATGATCGCTCGAGCGTTCAAGGGAACCGCCGCGCTCGGGCAGATCACGCTCGCCACGCAGCTCGCGTTCGTGGCGGGGGCGGCGACACGGTTCGGCATGGACATGGCGGCGGTGCGCCGGGTGGCGATCGAGGTCGGCCAGGAACGGGGCGGCCGTTCCCGCGCGATCGTCCGCATCGCGGTGACGATCGCGCTCGTCGTGTCGGTGGTCGTGGGGGTGATCGCGTTCGTGTTCGCCGGTCCCATCGCTGCCCTGTTCAACGCGCCGGTTGGGGCGTACCAAGCGGCGGCGGTAGCGCTGGTGTTCGTGGCCATCGCTCAGGTCTACCTCGGCGGCAGCCGCGGGTTGAAGATCATGCGACACACGCTCTACGCGTACTGGATCGGCCAGTCGATCGGATGGATCGTCCTCACGTTGATCGCCTGGTCGGTGATCGGCAAGACCGTGCCGGTCACCGTGTTGTCTTATGCCGCGTCCTGGATGGTGGCGACGATCATCGCGCTGATCTCGTGGCGACACGCGAGTCGCCGGTTCGCGGAGCAACTTCCGGCCGAGCCCGGTGAGACGAACGCGCTGATCCGGTACGGGGCTCCGCGCGCCCCGGCAGCGCTCCTGTCACAAGCCCTGTTCTACACCGACCTGGCCGTACTCTCGGCGTATCTGCCGACGGGGGATCCGGCCCTCAGCGTGTACGCCGCGTGCGTGCGCGTGTCGCAAGCGCTCGTGCTTTTCCTCACGGCCGTCAGCTACATGTTCAGTCCATTCGTGGCCGATCTCTACGAGCGGGGCGAGCACGACCGTCTGAACAGCCTGTTCAAGTCGATCACCCGGTGGACGATCGCCGGGACGCTGCCGCTGCTCCTGCTCTTCTGGATCGCCCCCGAACCGGTGCTGAAGGTGTTCGGTTCCGACTACGGAACGGGGGCGTCGTGGCTGCGGATCCTTCTGGTGGGACAGATCGTCAACGTCTCGGTGGGAGCGGCCGGGTTCGTTCTGATCATGGTGGGCAGGACCGTCTGGGACCTGGTGGTCTACGCCTCGTCGTTCATCCTCGATCTGGTGCTCGCGATCACGTTGATCCCGCATCTGGGTCCCAAGGGCGCGGCGATCGCGCAGGCGTCCACGTTGATCTTCTCGAACGCGTTCCGTCTGGCGCTCGTCTGGCGGTTCGTCCGGATCCAGCCGTACGAGCGGTACTACGCCCGCCTGTTGATCCCCACGGCGATCGGAGCGGTCGTGATGGTCGCCGTTCACGGTGCGCTCGCCGGTCCGAAATGGGGGCTCGACCTGCTCGCGACCGGCCTGATCGGCGGGTTCGTCTACTACACCGCCTTCCTGCTCTTCGGCCTCACGCCGTCCGAGAAGGGTGTGGTGATGCGGTTCCTCCACCGGTCGGCCGCTCCTGCGTGACCTGGGTCCGTCCGCTCCGCGATGACGAACGTGCTTGGGTCCGGGCGTTGATGCGCGAGCGATGGGCGGGAGAGACCGTCGTCGCACACGGCGTCGTCTACCGTCCTGCGACCCTCCCGGGGTTGATCGCTGAGGACGTCAGCGGCGAGGCCGTCGGACTGCTCACGTATTCGATCGAGGGTCGGGCGTGCGAGATCGTCACGATCGACGCGCTCACGCCGGGCGCGGGACACGGGCGCGCGTTGCTGGAGGCCGTCGAAGCCATCGCCCGCGAGGCCGGCTGCTCTCGGTTGTGGCTGATCACCACCAACGACAACGCCAACGCCCTGGGTTTCTACGCGGCGATGGACTTCCGGATCGCCGCCGTCCGCGCGGGAGCGATGGAGGAGGCCAGGAAGTTGAAGCCGTCCATCCCTTCGGTGAGCGAAGATGGCGTGCCGATAACGGATGAGATCGAGCTGGAGCGCCGGCTCTCGGGCGAGGAGGGGCAGACCGCTATGGAAGCACCCACGTCACCGGATCCCGTCAGCGATCCGAAGGGGTACCAGGAGCACCTGCTGGGTTGGCTCGGGGACGACGACCCCGCGGCCGTGCAGGCCGCCACGCCCGCCACGCTCCGACAGCTGGCCGCGGAGGCAGGTCCACATCTGATCCTTCGCCCCGAGGCGACCGAATGGTCGGCGCTCGAGTGCATGGCGCACATCGTCGACGCCGAGGTCGTGATGTCGGGACGGTACCGGTGGGTGCTCGCGCACGACGAACCACCGCTGATCGGCTACGACCAGGATCTGTGGGTGGATCATCTGCACGCCGGCGATGATGACCTTGACGGGTTGCTCGATCTCTTCGATGCCCTGCGCCTGGCGAACGTGACGCTCTGGCAGCGGACACCCGTCGACCTCCGCCAGCGCGTGGGGATCCACGGCGAGCGTGGACCCGAGAGCTACGACCTGGCATTCCGCATGATCGCCGGGCACGACCGCTTCCACATCGCGCAAGCTCGTCGGGCGCTCGAGGCGCTCGCGGGCACCTAGACCCTCGGGTCATCCCCAGGTCGAACCGAGGATCGCCGCGAGCAACGCGGCCGCCCCCTGCTTGTCGAGTGGTTCGTTGCCGTTCCCGCACTTCGGAGACTGCACGCACGAAGGACATCCACGGGAGCACGGGCACTGCCGGATCGCCTCGAGCGTCGCGGCGAGCCAGCGGTCGGCGGTGCGGAACCCGCGTTCGGCGATACCCGCGCCACCCGGGTACCCGTCGTAGATGAAGATCGTGCAGCGCTCGGTGTCCGGGTGCAGAGGGGTCGAAACGCCGCCTACGTCCCACCGGTCGCACGTGGCGACGAGCGGCAACAGCCCGATCGCGGCGTGTTCCGCCGCGTGAACCGCGCCGGGCAGGTCGCGCGCGGCGATCGCCGCTCGGCCGATCACCCGGGGCTGGATCGTCCACCAGACCGCTGTCGTCTCCAGATGCTGGGGAGGCAGGGGGAGTGGGATCTCATCGATCACGTCGTTCGTCGACACGAGCTTCTGCACGTAGCTCACGACCTGGTTCGTCACGCGGACCGTGCCGAAGAACGCGTCGGCGTCGCCGGTCACGCCCTGCTCCGCGACGCCGACCACCTCGATGTCGGTGACGTCGCGGGACTGCGTGTAGAAGTCGGGATCTGCCTCGTGGACCACAGCGACGCGCCGGACGAGGTCCAGCTCATCCACCACGTACTGATCGCCCTGATGTAGGTAGACGGCGCCCGGGTGCAGCGTGGCGTATGCCCGGTGCTCGTCCGCCGTGCCGAGCAGCTCTCCGGTGTCGGCGATCACGATCGAGTAGATGCGTCCGGCGCCCGCGCGGATGTCCACCGAGCGGTGGGGATCCTCCCGCCCACGATCGTGCCACGCGTCGCGCCGACGCACGAGCTCCCCCCGCTCGCACAGGCGGTCCATCGCCGCCGCGACGGCGTCGTGCTCACCGAAGCAGGCAAGTTCCTCGTCGTGGAGCGGCACCTCGCGCGCTGCGCAGCGCAGGTGCGGCTCGAGCACGTAGGGATTCGTGGGGTCGATCACCGCCGCCTCGGGGGGCTTGTCGAACAGGTCCTCGGCATGATGAACGAGGTACTGATCCAGCGGATCGTCCTGTGCCACCAGGATCGCGAGCGAATCACCGTCACGTCGCCCGGCGCGTCCGGCCTGCTGCCACATCGACGCCCGGGTCCCGGGGTAGCCGGTCAGCACGGCGGCGTCGAGCGAACCGATGTCGACGCCCAGCTCGAGGGCGCTCGTCGATGCCACGGCGAGCAGCTCACCGTCGGCGAGCTCGCGTTCGATGCGACGACGATCCTCGGCCAGGTAGCCGGCCCGGTACGCCTTGATCTTCGTCCGTTTCTGCGCGTCGCCCACGTCGCGCCGTGCGAACTCGGCCAGCAGCTCCGCCCCGCGACGCGAACGCGCGAAGCCGATCGTGCGGATGTCCTGCTGCACCAGCCGCGAGATCAGGCCGGAAGCTTCCGATAGGGCGCTTCGCCGCGTGCCGGAGTCTTCGTCCACGATCGGTGGGTTCCACAACGCGAACAGCTTCTCCCCTCGGGGCGCGGCGTCGTCCGTCACCGCGCTGAACTCCAGCCCCGTGAGTCGCGATGCGAGTTCGTCCGGGTTGCCGATCGTGGCGCTCGCGAGCATCCAGCGCGGAGATCCCCCGTAGTGCGCGATCAGGCGGCGGAGCCGCCGGAGCGTCATGGCCACGTGCGATCCGAAGACGCCGCGGCAGACGTGCGCCTCGTCGATCACCACGAGCGAGAGCCGGAAGAGGAAGTCCGCCCATCGAGCGTGATCGGCGAGCAGGGCCAGGTGGAGCATGTCGGGGTTCGTCAGGACGAGGTTCGCGTTCTTCCGGATCAACGGACGCTCGCCTCGGGGGGTATCCCCGTCGTACACGGCAGCTTTCAACTGCGAGAGCTTCAGGGATCGAACCGCTCGGAGTTGATCCCGCGCAAGAGCTTTCGTCGGATACACGTAGAGCGCCGTCGAGGTCTGGCGTTCGATGGCCTCGGACGCGAACGCCAGGTTGTACACGAGGGTCTTGCCCGACGCGGTGCCCGTGGCCATCACCAGGTTCCGGCCGGCTCCGAGCACGTCGAGCCCTTCGGCCTGGTGGGGGTAGAGTCCACGGACGCCGAGGAGCTCCAGCCGGTCACGGACGAGCGACGGGATCCACCCCGGGAACGCCCGGATCTCCGGGTTCCGCGCCGGCAACTCACGGACGTGCACCAGCGACCGCACGGCGTCGTCGTGCGCGATGAGCGAGGTGAGGAACGCTCGCGGGTCCACGGCCGCGATGCTACCCGCGCCGTCGGACGGTTCCGGTGGCCGCGCCGGTACGATGCGGCGCATGGTGTGGGGGCTGCTCGTCGCGGCGCTGTTCATCATCTTGGGCGGCGCCGAGCTCTTCACGAACGGCGTCGAGTGGGTCGGCGAGGGGTTCGGACTCTCCGAAGGGGCGGTCGGCTCCGTGCTCGCGGCGATCGGCACGGCTCTCCCCGAGACGTTGCTCCCCATCGTCGCGATCGCGTCGGGTCACGGCGCAGGCGACGATATCGGGATCGGGGCCATCCTGGGCGCGCCGTTCATGTTGACCACGCTGGCCATGTTCGCGCTCGGCGTCACGGTCGTGGTGATGTCGCGGAAGGGGAAGCGTTCGGCGACGCTCGAACATGACCCCGGCGTCCTGGTGCAGGATCTCCGGTTCTTCCTGGTGATGTACTCGCTCGCCCTCATCGCCGGTCTGATCCACGTGAAGGCGTTCAACTACGTGTTGGCCGCCGGGCTCGTGGTCGCCTACGGCTTCTACGTCCGTCGCCACTTCGCCTCGCCTGCGGAAGATGAGCTCGCCGCCGAGGCGACCGGCGAGGTCAAGCGCCTCTACCTCCGTCGGCTCCTGCGGGGCGAGGGCGTCCCGCTGTGGCTCTCGATCTCTCAGACCGTCGTCGGTCTCGTCGTGATCGTCGGCGGCGCACAGATCTTCGTGCATGCGATCGACGACCTGGCTACGCAGCTCGGCGTCTCGCATCTGGTCTTCGCGTTGCTGGTCGCGCCGATCGCGACCGAGCTACCGGAGGCCCTGAACGGCAGCGTGATCTGGGCTCGGCGCGGCAAGGACGTGCTCGCGCTGGGCAACATCACCGGAGCGATGGTGTTCCAGGCGACGTTCCCGGTGGCGATCGGATTGCTGTTCACCCCGTGGAAGTTGGATCAACCCGCGGGGGTCGCGGCGGCCATCGCGCTGCTCGCCGCCGGGGTCCTCTACCTGACGGCCAGCTTGAAGGGGCGCCTGCGGGGCAAGCTGCTGCTGGTGCAGGGCGTCTTCTACGTCGGCTACGTGCTCTACGTGCTCACGCGCTGATCGCCCTACGTCTGGTTCGCCGTCGGGCTCGGCGGGATGTTCTTCTTGCTCACGATCGCGTCGGGCTTCAGGTCGGCGAAGATGGCGTCCTTCTCCGATGAGAGGTGCACCACGGAGAGGGTCCCCTCGAACCCTGTGGAGCCTGGTAGCGCGATGTTCGTTACCCCGTGGGGGTTGATGTGCGAGCACGTGTACGCGAGCTGCATGACCTCGTCGAACGGGACCGTCGTCTGGACGTTCCGCATCCCCGATGCGATCCACGTGAAGAGCTCGCTCTGATCGGCCTGGAACTGCCTGCGGAACTGGGCGAGCGAGGCGATCAGCACCCGGCCACCGTTCTCCGATCGCGAGAAATCCCCGCCCGCGAGGCTGTGCCGGTCCCGCGAGAACGCGAGCACCTGCTTGCCGTCGAGCGTCTGCACGCCGGGCTCGAAGTCCGCGCCGGAGTACGAGTCGTGCATCGAGAACGGTACGTCCATCGTGAGCCCGCCGAGGTTGTCGTAGAGCTGCGTCATGCCCCAGAACGTCGTGAGTGCGTAGTAGTCGATCGTCAGACCGGAGATGCTCTCGACCGTCTGGACCAGAAGGTCCGGTCCACCATCGACCATGGCGGCGTTGATCTTGCTGGTCCCGTGCCCGGGGATATCCACCCACGAGTCGCGCGGGATGCCGATGATCGTCGCCCGGTGCTTCGCCGGGTTGATGGACACCACGTGGATCGAGTCGGCGAGCGAGTGCGTCACGTCGTCTCCCAGACGCGCGCCGCTCCCCACGACCAACAGGACGACCGGCGTGCTGCCGGTAAGGGACGGCGCGTAGCCGGCGTGCGCCTTGCCGATCACGACGCCGACCTGCGCCGACGCCGGGGTCACCGAGCCGAGCGCTCCCAGAGCGGAGCCCGCGACCCAGGCCACCAGGGCCATCACCGCGAACGCCGCCCGCCTGCGGAGGCTCATGACGAGCTCCCCGATGGGCTCGGCGACGGCGCGGCTTGCTGCTTGTCCTTCCGGACGACCCGGAACGACACGACCTTCCAGGAGCCATCGACCTTCTGGAACACGTACTGCCCGGTGGAGAGCATCTGCAGGTCCTGACCGTCCTTCCCTGCACCGGTGGCCTTGAACTTCACGATCGCGACGACGGAGTAGGGCTCGGACTTCGGATCGAAGAGCACCTTCGTCTTGAGCGTCGAGGTCCCCGTCGGCAGGATCGTGTCGAACGCATCGCCGGCGCCGCTCCCCGCGGTGAGCGTGTTCGCCTGGGCTTGTGCCTCGGTGCCCGACCCCGTGTCGAACATGGCCCAGACGTCGTCGTACGAGCCGTTCTGCCAATTGCTCGGATCGAGGAACGCGTCGATGTAGAGCGCGTCCATGACCTTGCGGATGTCGTCGGCCGGCGGCTTCGCCTTGGTCTTCAGCTTCTCTGTCTCGGCCGTCGCGGTCGTGGGGACCACGAGAACCTTCGACGCCTCGAACGCGAACGGTGGGGTTTGGGGATCGTGATGGAAGGGTCCCTGAGCGGCCCCGCCTCCCTTCGAGAGGAAGACGAGGATCACCGCGACGACGACCACGACCCCACCGATGATGAGGGCTGCGGGCTTGATGCGGGAGGATGAAGGAACGTGACGGCCCTGTGCCAAAGCCTTCTCAGCGTAAGGGCGGCCCTGGGCTCCAACAACCATCCTTTGTGAGGAAGTCGTGACGCCCAGGTGACCGCGGGTCGGCTAGCATGACAGCGGTGCGCCGGGAAGTCTGGTCGGCAACGGAACCTCGCGTGTGCGAGAGGAGTGGCCGACCATGACTGGCGAACCGGAAGGACAGGGTCCCGGGATGCTTCGGCGTCTCGTTCCCAGCTGGCGGCGCGAGGCGTTCCGAACGACCCTCTGGCTCGTCCCCGGAACGATGGTGGCGTTCGCCGTCGTCCTGTTCGCGATCACCTATCAGCTCGACTCACAGGTGGCCGCAGGCGACAGGCAGGTCCCGTCGTGGGCGGTCGCCGGTGGTTCCGATGCCGCCCGTGCGGTGCTGATCGGGATCGCCGCCGCGGTGATCACGGTGGCAGGCGTGGTGTTCTCGATCACGATCCTCGCGTTGCAGCTCGCGTCGCAGCAGTTCGGACCTCGGATGTTGCGGAACTTCATCCGCGATCTCGGTACGCAGATCAGCCTCGGCGCGTTCGTGGCGACGTTCGTGTACTCGGTGTTGACCCTCGGCTCCGTCGCGCACCAATCCGGGGTGTTCGTGCCACACATCTCGGTCACGGTCGCCCTCGTCCTTACGTTGGGCGATCTGGGGGTCCTCATCTACTTCATCCACCATGTCGCGAAGTCGATCCAGCTGACCACGGTGGTCTCGGGGATCGCCAGCGACTTCCGTTCGACGCTGCGGGATCTGAACAGTGAAGCCGCCCGGGGGCGTGTTCGGTTGACGGCCGGTCCCGAGATCGACGAGATCCGGGTCCGCCTCGAGGCCGGTGCCCCCGTAGCGTCACACGGGAGTGGGTTCCTGCAGGCCGTGGGGCATGACCGGTTGGTGCGGATCGCATCGTCCTCCGACGCTGTGATCCAGCTGATGCATCGCCCGGGTCATTTCGTCGTTTCCGGACAGCCGCTCGCCATGGTCTGGCCGGTCTCCGCCGCCGCCGACGTCGCCGATTCGCTGAACCGAGAGCACATCGTGGGTCCGAACCGCACGATGACACAGGACCCGGGGTTCGCGATCGACCAACTGGTGGAGGTGGCCATCCGCGCCCTCTCGCCGGCGGTCAACGACACGTTCACCGCGCTCAACTGCGTCGATTGGCTCGGGGACTGTCTCTGCCGCGCCGCCCGCGACCCACTTCCGGATGGCATCTATCGAGACACGAACGGTGCGATCCGGCTGTTCGACCCGGCGATCACGTTCGACCGGTTGGTGAAGGCCGCGTACGACAAGATCCGCCAAGCCGGTCGGGGGATGCCCGCCGTGCTGATCCGACAGCTCGAGAACCTGCTCAAGGTCGCGGTCGCGCTCGGTCCCGACGCCGACCGAAGCATGCTCACCCGCCACGCCGAGATGCTGCTCCGCTCGAGCGAGGCATCGATCCACGAAGAGAGCGATCGTTCCGACGTACGGGTGGCCTTCGAGGCGTTGATGCGCGAGCTCGGGCGTGCCTCCACGGGGGTGGATCCAGCGGTTCGATCCTGACGCTCAACCGATCTGGAAGACCCCCGACTCCAGGTACCGCGCGTAGTGGCCGAGCGCCACGGACGAACTGTGCATCAGGGGCTCGGGGAGCTCGTCCCGGCCGAACCAGCCGACCTCGACGAGCTCCTCGCCGTCGGGTTTCGGGTCGCCGTGCCATCGCCGCAGCACGAACCAGATCCCGAAGTAGTGGGTCACGTCGCCCCCGGGGTAATGCACGACGTGATCCGCCGGTTCCGAGACGGAGGCGAACGCGACCAGGTCCGCAGGGTCCGCTTCTAACCCAACCTCTTCCCAGAGCTCGGTGATCGCCGTGGTCGCGAAGCTGCCGCCCTCCTCGGCGCCGCCGCCCGGCATCGCCCACTCGCCGTTATCCCGCCGAAGGCCGAGCAGGACACGGCCGTCGTCGTCTTCGACCAGCACGGTCGCGCCGGGCCATAGGACGAGGTCGTGACCGACCTGCTGCCGGATCCGCCACAGTGTCGATCCTTCGAAGCCCATTCAGTCCTCCGCCGTTCCGGCTCGGTACGCGATCACGTGCACCTTCTCAAGCGTCACCAGACCCTCGTCGACCATCCCTTCGAGGATCGGCAGGATCCGCTCGATCCGCTCGTCGGTGTCGACGATCTCGATCACGACCGGAAGGTCGGCCGACAACCGGAGGATCCGGCTCGTGTGGATGTGGGATGCCTTCCCGAAGCCCTCGATCCCGCGGATCACGGTTGCTCCGGCGAGTCCCTCGGCGCGTACCCGTTGCACGATCGCCTCGTAGAGCGGCTTGCCATGCCAGGTGTCGGATTCCCCGATGAAGATCCGCAGCAGCTTCCCGTCGCCCTCGAGCTTCAACTTAGATCGCCCTCCCCACCGACATCCCTGCCCACGCCGCGAGCAGTCCGAGCGTGATCGACGCCACCACATTGGCGGCCGCCGTCGCGTACGCACCATCTTCGAGCAACCGGACCGTCTCGAACGAGAACGTTGAGAACGTGGTGTACGCCCCGAGGAACCCGATCGTGATCGCCGTCCGCATCGCGGGATCCACGGTCGTCCGCTCGGTGAGGACGATGAACAGGAGCCCGAGCGCGAACGAGCCCGTCACGTTGATCACGAAGGTCCCCAACGGGAACGACCCCGAGAACCGTCCGCTGATGAGCCCCTCGAGCCCGTAGCGCGTGAGCGCCCCCAACGCCCCGGCGAGCGCGACACCGACGATCGACCGCATCGACACCTCCTCGATCCATGGAACCGTAGGAGCCATCAGCCGATGCGGCGGTTGGGGCGAGCTCCATCGCCCTCGCGGCCAGGCCGCGCAGGGCGCGAGTATATGCAGGTCGGCCACCAGGGGCTTTCCCTATACTGCCCGGGTTCCCGGCCATGCTGCCGGGTGAGAGAGACTGCTCCCATCCGTTCGAGGAGGTTCGATGCTCGGCGTCTTGGCCCAGGAAAGCGGCCCCATCCAGGCGGTCTTCGGATCGTTCGAGAAGCAGTTCCTCTGGCTCATCTTGGGCGTCTCGCTGGTGGCCCTCGCCTTCGCCTATTACCTCGTGCGCGAGGTGCTGGCCGCACCGGAGGGCACGCCGAAGATGAAGGAGATCGCCCTCGCCATCCAAGAGGGCGCCAAGGCGTATCTGTCCCGGCAGTTCCGCACGCTCGGGGTGTTCCTCGCGATCCTCACGGTGGTCCTGTTCTTCATCCTCCCCGCCCCGAAGAACGCCGTGCACTCGGAGTTCTCGATCAAGTTCGGGCGGTCGATCGCGTTCATCCTCGGCGCCGTGTTCAGCGCCACCACCGGATACGTCGGGATGTGGCTCGCCGTCCGCGCGAACGTACGGACGGCGAACGCCGCCCGTGAGTCGGGACTGAAGAAGGCGATGCGGATCGCGTTCCGGTCCGGCGGGGTGGCGGGCATGTTCACCGTGGGGCTCGGTCTGCTGGGCGCGACCGCGATCCTGCTCATCTACAAGCAGGACGCCACGAGCGTGCTGGTCGGGTTCGGGTTCGGCGGCGCGCTCCTCGCGATGTTCATGCGGGTCGGCGGTGGGATCTTCACGAAGGCTGCCGATGTCGGCGCCGACCTGGTCGGGAAGGTGGAGCAGGGGATCCCCGAGGACGACCCACGGAACGCCGCGACGATCGCCGACAACGTCGGCGACAACGTGGGCGACTGCGCCGGGATGGCTGCCGACCTCTTCGAGTCGTACGAGGTGACGCTGGTGGCCTCGCTGATCCTCGGTGCGGCCGCGTACGCGCGTTCGCCGCAGGGCGCGATCATCGGCGTGATGTTCCCGTTGTTCGTTCGCGCCGTCGGCGTCGTGACGTCGATCATCGGGATCCTGGCGGTCGCTCCGCGGAGCGAGGAAGAGCACGGGATGAAGGCCATCAACCGGGGGTTCTTCCTCTCGGCCTTGATCTCGGCGATCGCCGTCTTCGCGATCTCGAAGGCCTACATGCATTCGTGGCGGCCGGGTCTCGCCGTAGCGATCGGTCTGGTGCTCGCGGGTGTGATCCAGGTGCTCACCCAGTACTTCACCGACACGAGGAACCGGCCCGTCCAGGAGATCGCCGAGTCCACGGTGACCGGAGCAGCGACCACGATCCTGTCCGGGTTCGCGACCGGGCTGGAGTCGACCGTTTGGTCGATCATCGTGATCGCCGGCGCCATGATGGCCGCGTTCCTGCTCGGGAATTCGACGGCCGAGCGGCTGTACTTCGTGGCCCTTACCGGCATGGGCATGCTCACCACGGTCGGCGTCGTCGTGTCGATGGACACGTTCGGGCCGATCTCAGACAACGCGCAGGGCATCGCGGAGATGTCCGGCGAGTTCGAGGGGCGGCCGGCCGAGATCTTGGGCGGACTGGACGCGATCGGGAACTCGACGAAGGCGATCACGAAGGGCCTGGCGATCGCCACGGCCGTGATCGCGGCAACGTCGCTCTTCGGGTCGTACGAGGCCGCGTTGCGGGCGGCTGGATTCGAGTTCCAAGGGATCCGCGTGGATCACCCGGACGTGCTCGTGGGTCTGTTGCTCGGTGGCTCGATCGCGTTCCTGTTCTCGTCGCTCGCGATCCGCGCGGTCGGCCGCGCAGCCGGACAGGTCGTGGTGGAGGTCCGCAACCAGTTCCGCGACCACCCCGGGATCATGGACTTCACCGAGAAGCCGGACTACGGACGCGTCGTCGACATCTGTACGAGGACGTCGCTCCGCGAGCTGATGACGCCCGGCCTGCTGGCCGTGCTCTCGCCAGTGATCGCCGGATTCTTGTTGAAAGGCGAGGCGCTCGGCGCCTTCCTGGCCGGCTCGATCCTCACCGGGCAGCTGCTCGCGGTGATGCTCTCCAACTCGGGCGGCGCCTGGGACAACGCGAAGAAGTACATCGAGGAGGGGCACTACGGCGGCAAGGGAAGCGAGTCGCACAAGGCCGCAGTGATCGGCGACACGGTCGGCGATCCTTTCAAGGACACCGCCGGTCCCGCGCTGAACCCGCTGATCAAGGTCATGAACCTGGTGGCGCTGCTGATCGCGCCGCTCGTCGTGACCCACGCGACGGACATCGCGCTCCGCCTCGCGGTGTCGTTGGTCTCGATCGTGATCCTGGGCTCGATGATCTACGTTTCGAAGACCCGGACGTCGGAGCTCGACGACGAGATCTCGCAGATGCACTTCCCAGACGCCGCGTAGCGCGACATGGGCGTCTTCGCTCGGTTCTTCGATCGCCTGAAGGAGAGCGATGAGACACGCTTGTCGGCTGAGATCCGCGGCTGGGCCGAGAAGGTTCCGGGGACCACGCGCATCGTCGATGCCCCAACCAGGGAGCCGGTGAAGATCGCCGGCGTGATCAAACGGATGACCGTGTTCCCGATGGAGGGCAAGGAGTCTCTCGAGGCCCTCATCTCGGACGGCTCGGGAGAGGCGGTCGTCGTGTTCATGGGACGACGGGGGATCGGCGGTCTCACGCTGGGCTCGCGCGTGGTGGTCGACGGCGTGCTCGGCGAACAGCGTGGAACGCTCAAGATGATCAACCCGCGCCTCGAGTTCAGCGCCTGATCACACTGGCCCGCAAGGGTCGCGCAAGGACCCGCCGCCCCCTGGCGTCAAGGTCTCGTCAAGGCGCGCAGGATCGGTCCCGCTCGGTCGTAGGTTCGACCCATGGACGCCGTCTACGTGCTCCTGACGATCGGGATGTTCGCGCTGCTCGGCCTGTTGGTGCGAGGGACCGACCGTCTATGACGTCCGACGTGATCGGCCTGGTCATCGCGATCGGCCTCGTGCTCTACCTGGTCGTCGCCCTGCTCTTCCCGGAGCGGTTCTGACGTGAGCGGGTGGATCCAGCTCCTGGTGTTGGTCGGGCTGTTGGCGCTCGCCTACCGGCCCCTCGGCGACTACATGGCGTGGGTTTTCGCGTCCGAGCGCGAGCTCCGCGCCGAACGCTGGATCTACCGGATCGCTGGCGTCGATCCGGCGTTCGAGCAGCGGTGGACGGCCTACACGATGTCGCTGCTCGCGTTCTCGGCCTGCTCGGTGCTCCTCCTGTACATCTTGCAGCGCGTGCAAGGTGGTTTGCCCCTCTCGCTCGGGTTCCCGGGCGTGCATCCGGATCAGGCGTTCAACACCGCGGCGTCGTTCCCGACCAACACCAACTGGCAGTCGTACGCGGGCGAGTCGACGATGGGCTATCTCGTCCAGATGGCGGGACTGGCGGTGCAGAACTTCCTCTCGGCCGCCGTCGGGATGGCGGTCGCGATCGCGCTCGTCCGCGGCTTCACACGCGCGGAGTCCGGAACGATCGGCAACTTCTGGTCGGACATGGTGCGCTGCACGACGCGGATCCTCTTGCCGATCGCGTTCGTGTTCGCGCTCGTCTTCGTGTCGCAAGGCGTGGTGCAGAACCTGCACGGGTTCCACTCGGTCCACACCGTGACCGGTGCGACCCAGGCGATCCCCGGCGGGCCGGTCGCTTCGCAGGAGGCGATCAAGGAGCTCGGCAACAATGGCGGTGGGTTCTACAACGCGAACTCCGCGCATCCGTTCGAGGACCCGAGTCCACTCACGAACTTCCTGCAGATCTTTCTGATCCTCGTGATCCCGTTCGCGTTGACCGGCACGTTCGGCAAGCTCGTCGGCAACCGGAAGCAGGGATACGTGCTCGCGGTCGTGATGGCCTTGTTCTGGATCGGCGGTTCGCTGATCGCGTGGCACTTCGAAGCCGCCGGCAACGCGGCCCTTCCCGCGGTTGCCGGCGGAAACATGGAGGGCAAGGAGGTTCGGTTCGGTATGGCCGGAACCGCCACCTTCGCCTCCGCGACGACGAGCACGTCCACAGGATCCGTCGTCGCGTCGCATGATTCGTTCACGCCGTTCGGCGGCGCTGTGCCGCTGGTGAACATCATGCTGTCCGAGGTCACGCCCGGCGGCATTGGGGCGGGCCTGTACGGGATGCTGATCCTGGCGTTGCTGTCGGTGTTCATCGCCGGGCTCATGGTGGGGCGGACGCCCGAGTATCTGGGGAAGAAGGTCGAGCCCCGCGAGATGAAACTGATCTCGCTCTACATCCTGTTGGTGCCGGCGTTGATCTTGTGCCTCACCGGCGCCGCCCTCCTGATCCCGTCGGCCCGAGCCTCGATCCTGAACGCCGGTCCGCACGGGTTGAGCGAGGTGCTCTACGCCTTCACGTCCGGATCGAACAACAACGGGAGCGCGTTCGGCGGCCTGAACGCGAACACGACGTTCTACAACACGTCGATCGGGATAGCGATGCTCTTGGGTCGCTACGCGCTGATCGCGTTCGCGCTGGCGCTCGCCGGGTCCCTCGCGAAGAAGAAGCACGTGCCCGAGTCGCTCGGGACGTTCCCGACGGACTCCGTCCTCTTCGGCGGCTTGCTCGTCGGCGTGATCCTCATCGTGACGGCGCTCACGTACTTCCCCGCGCTATCGCTCGGCCCGATCGCGGAAGGGTTGCTGAAGTGAACCTGAAGATGATGCTCGCTGCGCTGCCGGACGCGTTCCGCAAGCTCGACCCCAGAACGATGGCCAAGAACCCGGTCATGTTCGTCGTGGAGGTCGGCGCCGTCCTCACGACGATCCTGTTCGCGATCGATCCCTCGCTCTTCGCGGGGCAGATCACCGTGTGGCTCTGGCTCACGGCGCTGTTCGCGAACATGGCGGAGGCGGTTGCCGAAGGTCGCGGCAAGGCGCAGGCGGCGACCCTCCGCGCGGCTCGGAAGGAGACGATGGCTCGTCGGCTGCTCGCCGATGGCACCGAGGAGCTCGTGTCGGGAACGCAGCTCGTTCCGGGGGATCGCTGCGTGGTCGAGGCCAACGAGATCATCCCCGGCGACGGGGAGGTCGTGGAAGGAGTCGCGTCTGTCGACGAGTCGGCGATCACCGGCGAGTCGGCTCCGGTGATCCGTGAGTCGGGCGGGGACCGCAGCGCGGTGACGGGTGGGACCAAGGTGCTGTCCGACCGCATCGTCGTGGAGATCACGTCGAAGCCCGGCGAGACGTTCATCGATCGGATGATCGCGCTGGTCGAGGGCGCGCAGCGCCAGAAGACACCGAACGAGATCGCGCTCAACATCCTGCTCGCGAGCCTCACGATCATCTTCCTGTTGGCAACGGTCACGCTGCAGCCGCTGGCGATCTACTCGGGAGCGCGACAGACGATCATCGTGTTGGTCGCGCTCCTCGTCTGCCTGATCCCGACGACGATCGGCGCGCTGCTGTCTGCGATCGGGATCGCCGGCATGGACCGCCTCGTTCAGCGCAACGTCTTGGCGATGTCCGGTCGCGCCGTGGAGGCGGCGGGGGACGTGAACACCCTGTTGCTGGACAAGACCGGCACGATCACGCTCGGCAACCGGCAGGCGGCCGAGTTCATCCCCGCCCCCGGGGTGAGCGTGGAGGAGCTGGCCGACGCGGCCCAGCTGACGAGCCTGGCCGACGAGACGCCGGAGGGGCGCTCGATCGTCGTGCTCGCGAAGGAGCGGTACGGCTTGCGCGGACGCGACCTGGAGGGCGCCGAGTTCGTGGCGTTCACAGCGCAGACGCGGATGAGTGGACTGAACCTGGACGGCCGCGAGCTCCGTAAGGGGGCGGCGGACTCGGTCCGCAAGTGGGTCGAGGAGCGCGGCGGTGCCGTGTCTGAAGAGGTGGACACGATCGTCGCCGGGATCGCCGTTCAGGGTGGGACGCCGCTCACGGTGGCCGAGGATCGCCGGGTGCTCGGCGTCATCTACTTGAAGGACATCGTGAAGGAGGGGATGCGGCAGCGGTTCGACGAGCTCCGGAAGATGGGGATCCGGACCGTCATGATCACCGGCGACAACCCGCGGACCGCCGAAGCGATCGCGGCGGAAGCGGGTGTGGACGACTTCCTCGCGGAGGCGACGCCGGAGGACAAGATGGCGTTGATCCGTCAGGAACAGCAGGGCGGGAAGCTCGTCGCCATGACCGGCGATGGTACGAACGACGCCCCGGCGCTCGCCCAGGCCGACGTCGGGGTCGCGATGAACACCGGCACGTCCGCTGCCAAGGAAGCCGGCAACATGGTCGACCTGGATTCGAACCCGACGAAGCTGATCGAGATCGTGGCGATCGGCAAGCAGCTATTGATCACACGCGGAGCGCTCACGACGTTCTCTATCGCGAACGACGTGGCGAAGTACTTCGCGATCATCCCGGCGATGTTCGTGAGCGTCTTCCCAGGACTGCAGACGCTGAACATCATGAACCTCCACAGCTCGCAGTCGGCGATCCTTTCGGCCGTCATCTTCAACGCGATCATCATCGTGCTGCTGATCCCCCTCGCGTTGCGCGGTGTGAAGTATCGTCCGCAGCCGGCGGGTCCCATGCTCCGCCGGAACCTGGCGATCTACGGCTTGGGTGGCGTGATCGCCCCGTTCATCGGGATCAAGCTCGTCGACCTGCTCATCACCGGGTTGAGGCTGGGCTGATGCGACGTCAACTCCTCCCCGGCCTCCGGATGCTGCTGATCCTCACCGTGATCCTCGGCGTGCTGTATCCGCTCGCCGTCACGGGGATCGCGCAGCTCTCGATGACGCATCCGGCGAACGGCAGCCTGGTCTCGGCGAACGGGAAGGTGGTCGGCTCAGCGTTGCTCGGCCAGTCCTTCGAAGGGGACGAGTGGTTCCAGCCTCGACCCGGGTCCTACGACCCGACCGCGAGTGGCCCATCGAACCTTGGCCCCACCAACCCGGACCTGATCGACACGGTAACCAAGGCGATCGCCGCGGTTCGGCAGCGCGATGGGGTCGCCGCCGGAACGCCGATCCCGGCCGATGCCGTGATGACCAGCGGGAGCAACCTGGATCCGGACATCTCGCCGGCGTATGCCCGGCTGCAGGCCGCACGGGTGGCGGCGGCGCGCGGCCTCCCGGTAGAGGAGGTCATGACCCTGATCGACCAGCAGACGGTGGGTCCGACGTTCGGCTTCATGGGCGCCCCGCGCGTGAACGTGTTGCTCCTCAACCTTGCCTTGGAACGCCTAGCCTAGAAGGAAGACCATGCGCGGCACGCTCCGCATCTACCTCGGATACGCGGCGGGCGTCGGGAAGACCTTCGCCATGCTGGGAGAGGGGCTGCGCCGGCGCGAGCGCGGCACGGACGTGGTCGTGGGCTTCGTGGAGACCCATCGGCGCCCCAACACGGCCGACCGCGTGGCCGACCTGGAGGTCGTACCGCGCCACGTGCTCTCCTACCGTGGATCGACGTTCGAGGAGATGGACGTCGATGCCGTCTTGGCCCGATCGCCCGAGATCGCGCTGGTCGACGAGCTGGCGCACACGAACGTTCCCGGCTCGCGTAACGAGAAGCGGTGGCAAGACGTCCGAGGAGCTGCTCGATGCCGGCATCGACGTGATCTCGACCGTCAACATCCAGCACCTGGAGTCCTTGAACGACGTGGTCGAGCGGATCACGGGAGCGAAGCAGCGCGAGACCATCCCTGACGAGGTCGTTCGTGCGCGCCGACCAGGTGGAGCTGGTCGACATGACGCCGTTCGCGCTCCGTCGGCGGATGGCGCACGGCAACATCTACCCTCCCGAGAAGATCGATGCCGCGCTCTCCAACTACTTCCGCGAAGGGAACCTCGGTGCCCTCCGCGAGCTCGCGCTGCTCTGGATGGCGGACCGCGTGGATGAATCCTTGCAGGACTACATGCACGACCACGATATCGAAGGCCCGTGGGAGACGCGCGAGCGGATCTTGGTCGGTGTCTCCGGCAGGGCTGAGGACGAGACCACTGATCCGGCGGGCCGCGCGGATGGCGACCCGACGCGGTGGAGACCTGCTCGCCGTCCACGTGATCCCGGAGGATGGATCGTCCGACGCCGCTTCGCTCGACGCGACGCGACGACTCGTGGAGATGGTTGGCGGGTCATTCCACGAGGTGGTCGGCCGGAACATGCCGGACGCCCTCCTGGACTTCGCCCGGGCGGAGAACATCACGCAGGTCGTCTTAGGTGCGAGCAACCGTCACCGGTGGCAACAGTTGCTCCGGCCGTCGGTGATCAACCGCGTGATCCGAGACTCGGGGCCGGTTGACGTGCATGTCATCTCCATGGAGGCGCACGGGGCGGCAGCTCCGCCTCCCGGCGGCGCCGATCGGCGGGCTGCTCGATCCGCAGGCGCACTCGGGGGCGGGGATGGCGCTCATGGTGCTCGCCGCTCCTCACGGTGGTCCTGACGGCGGTCCGCGACCAGGTCTCGCTTTCCAGCGTCTTGCTGGTGTACCTCTGGCGGTCGTGTGCGATCGCCGCGGTGGGCGGCCTGTGGCCGGCGCTGTTCGCCGCCCTCGCGAGCTCGCTCCTGATCAACTGGTACTTCACGCCACCGATCCACACGTGGACGATCGCGGAAGCCGGCCAACCTGTTCGCGATCTTCGTCTTCGTGGTGGTGGCGGTGGTCGTGAGCGGACTGGTCGACCGTGCGGCTCGGCTGCGGGCGGAGGCGCAGCGGGGGCGTGCGGAGGCGGAGGCGCTCGCCCGGCTGGCCGGCTGGCTCCTGTCCGAGGACGATCCTCTCCCGAACCTCGTCGAGCACGTGCGGACCACGTTCGGTCTGGAAGCGGTGTCGGTGCTTCGCCGCCCGGAGGACGGAGTGGGTCGCGGAAGCCACCGCCGGGAGGGCTGCGCCCACGACGCCCGACGACGGGTCGGAGACGCTCGACCTCGGTGAGGAGGCGTCACTCGTGATCCGTGGCCCCCGCCTGCCGGCCGAGGCCCGTCGCGTGCTCGCCGCCTTCGTGGCGCAGCTCTCGGTCGCGGTCCGTGCCCGCACGCTCGAACAGGAGGCAGAGGAGGCCGCCGAGCTCGTGGAGGTGAACGACCTCCGTGCCGCGATCCTGGCAGCCGTCTCGCACGATCTGCGGACGCCTCTCGCGTCGGTGAAGGCGTCCGTGAGCAGCCTGCGGCAACGCGATGTCGCGTGGACCGACGACGAGATCGAGGAGTTCCTAGCCACGATCGAGGAGGAGACGGACCGTCTCACGTCGCTCGTGGGGAACCTGTTGGAATGCCAGCCGGATCCAGACCGGATCGCTGCGGCTGGTGCGGCAGCGGGTCGGTCTGGACGAGGTCGTGCCGAAGGCGCTCGCGAGTCTCACCGACGGCGGCCGCGGGATCGAGGTCGACGTGCCGGAAACCCTGCCCCGCGTCGACGTGGACGCTGCGTTACTGGAGCGCGCGATCGCGAACATCGTCGCCAACGCCCGAACCCAGAGCACCGCCGGCGGGCCGATCGCAGATCCTGGGCTCCGCCGTGAACGGTCGCGTCGAGCTCCGGGTGGTGGATCGCGGACCCGGGCATCCCGTCGAGGCGCGGGAGCGTGTCTTCGAACCGTTCCAGCGACTGGGCGATCGGCCCTCGGGAGACGGCGTCGGGCTCGGGCTCGCCGTCGCGCGTGGGTTCGTGGAAGCTATGGGCGGCGAGATCGGGATCGAGGACACACCCGGCGGCGGTCTCACCATGGTGCTCGCGTTCGCAGGGACGCCATGACGCGGGTCCTCGTGGTCGACGACGAACCACAGATCCTCCGGGGCCTGGGCACCAATCTGCGCGCGCGCGGCTACGACGTCGAGACCGCGCCCGACGGAGAACGCGCGCTGGAGGTGGCGGCGCGCGAGCACCCGGACGTGGTGATCTTGGACCTGGGGCTCCCAGGGATCGACGGCGTCGACGTGATCCGTGGACTGCGCGCGTGGACCCAGATGCCCGATCATCGTCCTGTCCGCCCGCGATCAAGAACGGGACAAGGTCGAGGCGCTCGACGCGGGCGCCGACGACTACGTCTCGAAGCCGTTCGGCATGGACGAGCTGCTGGCGCGGCTGCGGGCGGCGGAGCGTCGAGCCGCCCCAGCTCCGGGCGAAGCGGTCGTCGCGACCGACGCGTTCGCCGTCGACCTGGCGGCCAAACGGGTGACGCACCGACACCGGCGACGTCCGACTGACGCCGACCGAGTGGCACCTGGTGGAGATCCTGGTGCGCAACCCCGGCAAGCTCGTGAGTCAGCGGCAGCTGCTCGCAGGAGGTGTGGGGTCCGCAAGTACGACGAGGAGACCAACTACCTGCGGGTCTACATGGCGCAGATCCGGCGGAAGCTCGAGCCGGATCCCGCGCGGCCGCGTTACTTCATCACCGAGCCCGGCATGGGGTATCGGTTCGAACCCAAGGAGTGATGGACATGGATGAGCAGCTCCGGGCGGCCGTTGCGCGTACGCGCTGGCGCAAGCTGGCCGGGTATGCACTGGGCAACGGTCGGCGTCGGCCTGCTCGTGGCGGCGTTCCTGCCGTCTCGCGGCAGCGGCGCCCCTTTGAACACGGCATTCGGGTTCCTGGCGCTCGTGGTCGTCGCGAGCGCGGTCGGAGGTCTCGGCGCGGGGATCACCGCATCGATCGTTGCCTTCCTCTCGTTCAACTTCTTCTTCCTGAAGCCGTACGGAACGTTCGTGATCGCGAGCGGCGACGACGTGATCGTCCTGTTCGTCTTCTTGGGTCTGTCGATCCTGATCTCCGTGCTGATGGCCCGCGCCACCGCCAGGGCCGAAGCGGCGGAGGCGCGCGAGCTCGAGCTTCGGACGCTGCAAGACCTGAGCCGAGCGCTCGTCGAGCATGGCCCCGACCCGGAAAGCTACGGGACGCTCGTGCGGATGGTGGTCTCATGGTTCCGCTTCCGGGACGGCGCGCTGTTCGTCCAGGAAACGGGTGAGGGTCGCGGACTGGACGAGCTCGTGACGGTGAACGCGGATCCCGGCAGCGTGGCGGTGACGTCGGAGGGGATCGGCGTCGAGCGTCTGCCCTTGAACGTCGGCAAGCGGAACCTGGGACTCCTCGTCCTCCGCGGGGACCGACCGGTCCCCGACGCAGAGCGGCGGGTCCTGAGGGCGTTCGCGGACCAGCTGGCGCTGGTGCTGGAGCGGGACCGGGTCCTCCGGGTGGCGGTGAGCGCGACCCAGTCCGGGACACCCGCCGCGACGTGAGGCGCGCCAGTCGCTAGAGCGACGCGGCGCCGGCGGAGTCGGACGGTGGCATACCGCCCGGCATGGCATCCCCGACGATCGCCGAGCGGAGCCCGCCTTCGGACATCGTGCTCGAGAGCGCCACGACCTCGTCGCCCGCGGAGAAGCACGGTCTCCGGTTGCGGGATCACGACGTGCCCTTCGCGCAGGATCGCCACCACCGCGGAATCGGTGGGGAGCCGAAGCTCATAGAGCGGCCGGCCGACCGACGGGGACGTGTCCGGCAGCGTCATCTCGACGATCGACACGCGACCGCCCTCCAGGCGGATCAACCGGACCAGGTCGCCCACCGTGACGGCCTCCTCGACCATGGCGGTCAGGATGTGCGGCGGGGAGACCGCCGCGTCCACCCCCCACTGCTCGGTGAAGAGCCACTCGTTCTTCGGGTGGTTCACGCGCGCGAGCACGCGGGGCACCGCGAATTCCTGCTTCGACAGGAGTGAGGTCACCAGGTTGTCCTCGTCGTCGCCGGTGGCGGCGACGACGACCTCCGCATGCTTCAGGTCGGCCTCTTCCAGGACCCACGGCTCGCAGGCGTCACCGAGCACGACCTTCACGTTCGGCGCCCACTCGCGGACCTTCTCGACCACGTCGGGGTCCTGGTCGATCAGGGTCACGTCGTGGCCGCGCTCGGCGAGATCCGCCGCCAGGTGGCGACCGACCGCTCCGGCTCCCGTGACGATGACCTTCATCTCAGTGGTGATCCCCCGTAGGCGGGGCGATGATCTCGTCGAGCAGGTCCATGCCGTCCTTGGCCATGATGACCCCGAGGTAGTCGCCGTCTTGCAACGTGCTGTCGGCGGTGGGATGAAGCCGCCGCCCCCGCGGGAGACGCTCGCTAGCAAGATCTTGCCGTCGACGTTCATGGCCGAAGCCGTCTTACCGACCAGGTGGGCGGGCACCGGGATGCGCATGCGCACCAGGTCGCCCCCGCCGAGGCTCTCGCGGACCTCTTGGCGATCGTGGAACAGCATCAGCTGGATCTGCTTGATCCCCCACGTCGTGGTCGCCACGGTCGGGATGTTGAGCCGCTCGTAGATCTCGGCGCGGCGCGGGTCGTAGATCCGCGCGATCACCTTCGGCACGTGGAAGTGCTCGAGCGCCACGCGGGCCGACAGGATGTTGGAGTTGTCACCGCTCGACACGGCTACGAACGCGTCCGCCTCGGAGATCCCGGCCGCCTCCAACACGTCTCGGTCGAACCCCAGTCCGATCATCTGACGGGCCCGGTCGCCCGGCGGATACTTCACGAACGCCGTCGCTTTCTTGTCGATGATGGTCACCTCATGCCCGCCCTCGACCAGCTTCAACGACAGCTCTGAGCCCACGCGACCGCAACCCATGATGATGATCCGCATCGGCCGGAGAGCCTACTCCACGCCTACCGGAGCCGACAGGTCGCGCGGAGCCGGCGGCCGCGGGCCGATGTAGAAGGGGACGATCGCCACGTCGACGTGTGGGTATCGGCCGAGCGCCTTCCCGATCTTGCGGCTGGTCCGGTCGTGCAACATGCGCTGACGGAACTTGGGGAAGTCACGCCGAGGCATCACGACCGTGACCTCGGTGCCGTCCTTCGACAGGCGCAGGACATCCTGCTCGAGCGCGCGAGCCACGTTCCGGTCCCAGCACTCGACGAGCGCCAGTGGGATCGGAAGGTGTTGGGACATCCAGACCTCCGCCAGCACCGAGGCGTTCGGCGGGTCGATCGCGGCATGCACGGCGAAGACCTCGTTCGCACCGAGCGTCCGTGCGTAGTGGATCGCGCGGAGGGTGGCGACGATCCAGCTTGTCCACCACGACGACCGCGGTGTGCGTCCCGCGCGGCGCGAACCGCACCGTTGAGTGTCCGTCGGCGCCCGTCGACAACGGGTGCACGCCTTCCGGGTGGTCCCGGACGAGCGTGAGGCGCACCTGCTCGTAGGGGAGGAGCGCACGCGCAAGCCGAGCCCCGGTCCTCGTCTCCGAGAGGCGTTCCCACCGTGACACCTGATGGGAGACGGGCACCAGGATGTTCACGTCGCGATCATCCTCCGGAAGGCCACCCACGAACCCGGCCAATCGCGCGCCGTCGTCGCCGTGGCCTCGGAGCACCTTGAGCGGGATGTCGCCCAGGCCTGCCGAACCCCACGCGGTCTCGAGCTCGAGCGTCGTCAGCGGGTCCTCCTCGATGTGGACGGCCACGATCTGATCGGCCCGGATGGTCTTCGCGTAGCCGAGCGCGTGCACGGTCTTCGGATCGAGCGCATCGACCAACAGCACGACGAGCGGCCGCCGGATCTCGGCGTCATCGCCTTGCAGCGCGCCGCCGAGCTCCTCGTCCTCTCGTTCGTACTGGTGATTCATGCGGACCAGCAGTGCCACCATCAACGGGACGAACACCATGACCGCCCACGCGCCGTGCGTGAACTTCGTGATCGCGATCACCACGGTCACGACCGCGGTCGTCACGGCGCCGAGGCCGTTGATGAACAGTCCGCGCCGCCAACCCGGTTCCTTCAGCCGGAGGTGTCGTTTCGACATGCCGGCCTGCGACAGCGTGAACGAGGTGAACACGCCGATCGCGTAGAACGGGATCAGCTTCGTGACGTCGGCCTTGAAGATCACGACGAGGACCGTCGAAGCGATCGCGAGACCGATGATCCCGTTCGAGAACACCAATCGATGCCCGCGCATCGTGAGCTGCCGCGGCATGAAGTAGTCGCTCGCGTGGAAGTTGGCCAATCGCGGGAAGTCGGCGAACGAGGTGTTCGCCGCCAGGATCAGGATCAGGGTCGTAGCTGCCTGGAGCATCAGGAACAAGCCGAACCCCACCGCGCCGCCGCCGAAGATCGCGCGCCCAACCTGCGAGATCACGGTCTTCGTCTCCGTCGGCAGGACGTTCAGCTTCACGGTGAGGAACGACAGGCCCAGGAACATCACGCCCAGCAGGCTCCCCATCCACATCAGCGTGGTGCGCGCGTTCTTCCATTCGGGCGGTTTGAACGCAGGCACGCCGTTCGAGATCGCCTCCACGCCCGTGACCGCGGCACCCCCCGACGCGAACGCATGGAGGATCAGGAAGATCGAGATCGAACCCGAGATGGCCGCGACGTCCGAGGGAACCGGCACCGGATGGAGGTTGCCGGTGAGCGCCTGGTAGAGCCCCATGCCGAGCAACGTGAACATCATCAAGATGAAGAAGTAGGTAGGCACCGCGAACATCCGGCCCGAATCACGGACGCCCCGCAGGTTCCCCCATGCGATGAACCAGATGAAGAACACCGAGAACCAGACCCGGTACGGGTAGAGGGCAGGGGCGGCGGAGTTGATCGCGGCGACCCCGGCGGCCACGGACACCGAGACCGTGAGGACGTAGTCGGTGAGCAGCGCCACCCCGGCGATCTGGGCCGTGAGCAGGCCGAAGTTGTCCTTCGTCACGATGTAGGCGCCACCGGCGCTCGGGTAGGCCCTGATCGTCTGCCGGTACGAGAAGAGCAGGATCGCGAGGACGCCGAGGATCCCGAACGTGATCGGCATGAGCATGCCGAACGCGGCCAGGCCGACGAACGGAACCGCCACCTTGAGGATCTCCTCCGTGGCATACGCGACGGACGACAGGTTGTCCGAGGCGAACACGGCGAGCGCCGTCGGCTTGCCGAGCCGTTCGTGCTCGAGGTGAGCGGTGGGCAGCGCCGGACCGAGGAGGGCGCGCTTCACGGCGTAGCCTCCGCCGCGCGGGAGTGCGGTCGTTCCTTTGGAGGCTCCGGTGCCGTGTGGGGATCGATCCTCGGTCTTCACGGTGTTCCTTCCGCGCGGCTGGCGTCTCTCCCTCTCAAGGTCGGCGATACGGCGTGAACGAGGCGTGAAGGACGGATCCGAACGCGTGAAGATCCCGTGAACGCGCTAGCGTGACGCGATGCGCGTGCAGGAGCTGTTCCATCCGGTGCGGCCGGCCTCGGCGGCCCGGGTCGCGGCCGTGGGGATCGGCTTCCCGGCGGCGGCGACCCTGCTCGCGTTCGCGATCAATCGCACGAGCGGGGTTACGGCGGTCTCCCTCTACCTGCTCGCGGTCGTCCTCGCCGCAGCGGTGGGGGGCCTCTGGGGTGGCCTGCTCGCGGCGACGTTGTCGTTCCTCGGGTTCGTCTTCTTCTTCACCGCCCCGCGGTTCACGTTCCGCGTCGCGGCGGTGGAGGACGTGGTGGCGGCTGTCGTGCTGTTGTTGGTAGCGCTCGTCGTCGGGTTCCTGGTCGCGAGGGTCCTGGACGAACGCGAACGTACCGAGCGCCGTGAGCGTGATGCGCGGCTTCTCGGCTACCTCGCGGCCAAGCTCCTCTCGGGGGAGCAGTTGCCGCGCGTCCTTGACGACTTCGCTCAGGCGCTGCTGGATCCGTTCGACCTGGTGCGGTGCGAGGTTCGGGCGGAGCTGGATGGGGAGGAGGTCCACGCGTCCGCGGTTCGCCCGCTGGCACCGGTGGAGGCCGGACCGACCGAGGACGTCGCGATCTCGATCGCCGACACGCCGTTCGGGTCGGTGCGCGCCGTGCGTGCGCCCGGTGCGCACGGGTTCACGCCGACGGAACGTTCTGCTCCTGGAGGCGACCGCGAAACAGGCGGCGCTCGCCATCGAGCGGGCGCGCTTGGATATGCGGGTACGCGGGGCGCAGTTGGACGCGGAGACCAATCAGCTTCGCGCGGCTCTGTTCTCGAGCGTGACGCACGATCTCCGAACCCCGCTCGCGTCGATCAAGGCATCGGTCACGAGTCTCCTGTCGAAGACCGCCGTGCACGACGCGGCTCAGCAACGCGAGCTCCTCACGACCGTGCTCGAGGAGACGGACCGGTTGAACCGGGTCGTCGGCAACCTCATGGACCTGGCGAAGAGCCGCGCCGGAGCGCTCGAGCCCATACGGGAGCCGGCGGCGGTCGACGAATTGGTCCAGACGGTACTTGCGCGCATGCGATCCCAGCTCTCCACGTTCGAGGTTCGCTGCAACCTTCGTCCCGACCTCCCCGATGTGTTCGTCGATCCGGTGCAGATCGATCAGGTGCTCACGAACCTGTTGGAGAACGCGGCCCTGCACTCCCCGCCCGGCGGGGAGGTCTCGATCTCGGCGGCGCCGTTCCGCGATGTGGTCCAGGTGCGGATCGCCGACCGCGGCCCGGGGATCGCCGTCGATGAGCGCGAGCGGGTGTTCGAAGCGTTCTACCGTGGCGGCGCGAAGCCAGAACGACCGGGGAGCGGGCTCGGATTGGCGATCGCGCGGGCGATCGTGGTGGGCCACGGCGGTTCCATCTGGATCGAAGGTGCTCCCGGGGGCGGGACGGCCGTGGTGTTCGAGCTTCCGGTCTGGGAGGAACGTCGATGACGAAGGTCCTGGTCGTCGACGACGAACCGCAGATCCGTCGGGCTCTGCGAACCAGCCTTGAGGCGCACGGGTACGAGGTGGCGACGGTGGGGACCGGCGAGGAGGGCGTCCTCCACGTCGCGGAGTCCGTCCCCGACCTCGTGCTGCTTGACCTGGGACTCCCCGACATGGATGGCACCGAGGTCGTCCGCCGTGTCCGGGCATTCTCCGACGTGCCCGTGATCGTCCTCTCGGTCCGCGAAGGACCGCAGGACAAGGTCGGGGCATTGGACGCCGGCGCCGACGACTACGTGACGAAGCCGTTCGCGATGGAGGAACTCTTGGCGCGCGCCCGCGCGGCGCTTCGACGGCAGGTGTCCGCGGAGCCCTCGCCGCCGACCCTCACGTTCGGCGGGCTCCAGGTGGATCTGGCGCGCAGCCTGGTGCTCCGGGACGGAGCCGTCGTTCACCTGACCCCCACCGAGTACGGCCTGCTCGAAGCGCTGGTCGCGAACCCAGGCAAGTTGCTCACCCATCAATGGCTCCTTCGGAAGGTGTGGGGGCAGGGGTACGGCTCCGAGACGACGTATCTGCGGACCTACGTTCGGGCCCTGCGGAAGAAGCTGGGGGACGACGCGACCGCGCCGGCGTTGATCCTGACCGAGCCGGGTGTGGGGTACCGCTGGGTCGCGGAAGCCTCGACGTAGAATCCGCAGGCGTGTCGACCACGACCCAACCCACCTCTGGCTCCGGCAAAGGCGTGCTCAAACGCGTCCTGGTGGGCCGCGCGGTGTCCAGCGACCGGCTCGAGCACACGCTCCTCCCGAAGGTCCTCGCTCTGCCGGTGTTCTCTTCGGATGCGCTGTCGTCGGTCGCGTACGCGACGGAGGAGATACTCCGGGTGCTCTTGGTCGCGAGCGCCGGGACCGTGGCCCTCGCCATGCCGATCTCGATCGCGATCGGCGCGCTGCTGATCATCGTCGTCTCGTCGTACCGCCAAACCGTGAAGGCCTACCCGAGCGGCGGCGGTGCCTACATCGTCAGCAAGGACAACCTCGGCGTGCTGCCGGGTCTGATCGCGGCTGCGGCGCTCCTGACTGATTACGTCCTCACGGTCTCGGTCTCGGTCGTGGCGGGCGTGTTCGCCTTGACCTCCGCGTTGCCGAGCTTGGCCTCATACAAGGTGGAGCTCTCGCTCGGATTCGTTCTGTTGATCACGCTCGCGAACCTGAGAGGCGTCCGGGAGTCCGGGACGCTCTTCGCGGTCCCGACGTATGCGTTCATCCTGTCGATCTTCGTCCTGCTGGTGGTCGGTCTGGGCAAGTGCCTCTTCGGCGGATGTCCGGTCGTGACCGATGCCGTTCCCCCGGCACCGGAGCTCGCCACGGCGGTGACATCGGTCGGTCTGTTCGTGATCCTCCATGCGTTCTCATCGGGTTCCACCGCGCTCACCGGCGTCGAGGCCATCTCGAACGGGGTGCCGGCCTTCCGCCGCCCCCAGTCGAAGAACGCTTCGGAGACGTTGCTGATCATGGGGATCATCTCGGTCACGATGTTCCTGGGGATCTCGTTCCTGGCGACGCATATCTCGGGGATCACGGTGAGCACGGAGCGATCGGTCGTCGGACAGATCGCGCACGCGGTCTTCGGGGGCGGGTTCCTCTTCTACTTCGTGCAGTTCTTCACGACCGCGATCCTGGTGCTGGCGGCGAATACGTCGTACCAGGACTTCCCCCGGCTCTCCTCCATCCTGGCGCGCGACCGGTTCATGCCTCGCCAGTTCGCGAACCGCGGCGATCGCTTGGTCTTCTCGAACGGCGTGATCGTGTTGGCGGCGTTCGCGAGCCTATTGATCGTCGCGTTCGACGCTGACCTGAACCGGCTGATCCAGCTGTACGTCGTCGGGGTGTTCACCTCGTTCACGTTGTCGCAGACCGGCATGGTTCGGCATTGGCTGAAGGAGAAGCACAAGGGTGAGGCCGCCGCGAAGGGATGGCAGCGCTCGATCGTGATCAACGCGATCGGCGCGGCCGCCACGTTCCTCGTACTGATCATCGTGACCTACACGAAGTTCGCGGAAGGGGCGTGGATCGTGATCGTCGCGATACCGATCATCGTCCTCACGTTCTACTCGATCCATCGTCACTACACCGCGATCATGGAGCAGCTCAAGCGGGGAACGGTCACCCCTGGCGACATCGGTACGAACCACGTGATCCTGATCGTGCGTGATCTGGGCGCCTCGACCGCCGAGGCGCTCGGGTATATCCGCTCGTTCCGTCCCCGTGACGTGCACGCCCTCTACCCGACGACGAGCGACATCGTGCCCGTCGAGATCCGCGACCGCTGGCGTGCGTTCGCGGGCGGCGACTCGGAGTTGGAGTCGCTCCCATTGCGTGGCGGTGATCTCTTGTCCGCGATGCACACGTATCTGCGGAACCTCGACCGGCGCCCGAACGACTTCGTGACGGTGATCGTGCCAGAAGAGATCAAAGGATCGCTCTTCGGCTACCTCGTCCGGCGCCGCAACCTGGTGCGGTTGAAGGCGGGGCTCCTCTGGGAGCCGAACGTGGTGGTCACTGATGTGCCGGTGGTCGTCGACGAGCAGATCCCCGTCGGCCCGGACGCCCGTCCGCTCATCCCTCAGCGGACCGTCACGTTGGTATTCGTCTCGTCCGTGAACGACGCCACGATCCGCGCGATCAACTACGCCCAGTCGATCGGGGCGGCGGAGACGCGGGCGATCTACTTCGACCTGGATCCCGACGAGGCCCATCGCCTGGAGCAGCAGTGGTTCGACCGGCGGCTGGGTATCCCGCTCGACATCGTGGAGGCGCCGTTCCGAGACCTCACCGGACCGATGGTCGATGAGGTCCGCCGCTACTCGGTGCGCCAAGACACGGTGGTCAACGTCGTGATCCCGGAGTTCCTCGTGAACAAGTGGCGCCACTACCTGCTGCACAACCAGAACGCGCTGTTCATCAAGCGGCTGTTCCTGTTCGAGGACCGTGCGGTGCTCTCGAGCGTTCCGTTCATCGTGGCCGACCCAGGCGACGAACCACAGCCGCCGCAGCCCGTGGAGGCGTGACGTGGACCGCGCTACCGCCGTCGCGTTCTGCCGGGAGAAGTGCCTGAAGGACACCACGGTCCGACACCTGATCTCGGTCGAAGGCGTGATGCGCGCGCTGGCCGGTCGGTTCGGCGAAGACGTCGACCTCTGGGGCCTCACCGGTCTCTTCCACGACCTCGACCAGGACCACACCGGCGACGAGGGTGCCGGCCACGCGGAGATGGCGGCCGGATGGCTCCGCGAAGAAGGTGTCGACGAGCGCATCGTCAACGGGGTCCTCGCGCATGCGTATGGGGCCTATCGCACCGACCTGATGTCCAGGGCGGTCGTCCATGCCGACGCCGTCGCCGGGTTGCTCGTCGCGTCGGCGCTCGTTCGACCGGAGAAGGCCTCGGGGATGAAGGTCTCCTCCGTCAAGAAGAAGCTGAAGGAGAAGGCGTTCGCACCCGGGGTGAACCGCGAGGAGATCACCGATGTCGAGGCGTCGATCGGGCTTCCGTTGGATGAGTTCCTGGCCGTGTCGATCGAAGGGCTGCAGTCGGTGGCGCCGGAGATCGGGCTGCTTACGGCCGATAGCTAGTCTGATTCAGACCACTTCGACGACCGGCACTCCCGCTCGACCGTGCCCTTCCCGCAGCATCACCGAGGAGAGCTCGGCGCCGTAGAGGAAGATCCACATCGCGATCCGGATGATCAACAGCAGTCCGAAGATGCCACCGATCGTGCCGTAGAGCGACGACCAATGCTCGATCGTGTGGCTCATCAGGACGCCACCGATGATCTTCAACACGCCGAAGCCGACGGTCATCAGGAGCGCGCCGGGCAGGCAGTCGCGCCAGCGGAGCGTCTTGCTCGGCGTCAGCAGCTTGTACAGGAGCAGGAAGTACCCGAACTCCACCAGGAGCAGGAGGGCCCGCACCAAGATCCATGCCGGGATCACGATCAGTCCGTGGAGATCGAAGCTCTGCAGCACGGCGCCGATCACCAAACCGCCGATGACCACGGCCCCCAGCAGGACCGTGATCAAGACGGCGCGGAACCGGTTGACCACGCTCCGATGCTTCACGTCGAACACCCGGGAGAGCGCCCGTTCCGCGCGGCTCGACAGCACCGATGCGGCCCAGAGCGCGCCGATCAACCCGATGAATCCGATGTCTGCCTGCGACTGCAGCTGGTCCTGCAGCTTCGCGACCCCGGTCTCGGCGAGTCCCGGGATCCCCGCGATCAGGTCCTGGAACCAGGTGGTCTGGGCGGCGCTATGGACGATCGTGCCGGCGAGCGAGAAGCCCACGAGCAGCAGCGGGAGCAACGAGAGGAACGTGGCGTACGTGAGCGCGGCGGCCTGCGTGCTCACGTCGTCCACCAGGCTCTTGACGTGGACCTCGACGGCGATCTGGACGACCCGGACGATCCTGGTCTGGACCCGCGGAGTGAAGCGGCCGAGCTGCACCGAGACCCACTGGAGGATCCGGAGGAGCCACGTTTCGGCCAGATCGCGGGCCCATCCGATGACGCGCTGTATTAGGTTTGCCATCCGAGGCGAAGCTTCTCATGGGTCGAGGAGGGCAGCGTGAACATCAGGCCGGCCACGCAGGACGACGTGGCGTTCCTGCAGAAGATGCTCTACGAGGCGGCGCGTTGGAACCCAGATTGGCCGCACGAGCCGATGGAGGAGGTCCTGGCGGAGCCGATGTTGAAGCGGTTCCACGAAGGCTGGGGACGTCGTGGCGACGCGGGCGTCATCGCCGAGCTGGACGGTGTGCCGGTGGGGGCGGCCTGGTACCGCCTGTTCTCGGAAGACGAGCCGGGATACGGATTCGTCGACGAGAAGATCCCCGAGATCGGACTCGCGGTGGAGCCGATCCACCGGCGGAAAGGGATCGGCGCGACGCTGCTGCGCGCACTGTTGGTGCAAGCACGGGAGGAAGGGTTCCAGTCGCTCTCGCTCTCGGTCGCGGTGCACAACCGGTCGCGGATGATGTATCAGCGCGTCGGCTTCGAGAAGGTCGCTGAGGACGACGGCGGTTCGTGGGTGATGGTGATCAACCTGTAGGAGGCGTCACGGCTCCGCGGGGGCGCCGTCGGCCTTGCGAGCGCGGAGGCGTTTGACGATCCACCACCCGAGCGCCCCGATGAGGAGCACGCCGAGCACGATGCCGATCGGCTGGAGCAGCCGCTCGAGCGATCGCCAATGCTCGCCCAGCGCATACCCCGCGAGCGCGAGGCCCACTGTCCACGGCAGGTTCCCGAGGAACGTGTAGAGGCTGAACGTCCCCAGGTCCATCCGTGCGACTCCGGCCGGCAGGCTGATGAATGCGCGCGCGAGCGGGATCATCCGGGAGAAGAAGACGGCGGCTTCCCCGTGGCGTTCGAACCACACGTGCGCGCGATCCACCTCGTGCGGACGCAGGAGCAGGTAGCGACCCCATCGGTCGATCAGCGGGCGGCCCCCAACGCGCCCCGCCCAGTACGCGAGCCAGGAGCCGACCATGCTGCCGGCGAGCGCCACGACCATCACCGCGACCAAGCTGAGGCCTGCCTCCGGTTGATGGAGCGCGGTCTCGGCGAAGCCAGCGCTCGCGAGCGCGCCCGCGAACAACAGCACGACCTCGCTGGGGATCGGGATGCAGGCCGAACCCAGCAACGTGAGCACGAAGATGCCCACGTAGCCGTACGTTGCGACCTGGTCGGCGACGAACTGAGAGATGTTCGCGAGCAATCAACGGCTCCGGTCCCCGGGAATAGGCCGAGGGTATCACCGCGTTCCAAGGGTCCCGGGGTGGTACGGTCGCCGCCAGAGGGCGCCGGTTGGACACCTCTTCCCCACTCCAGTAAAGGTTCGCAGCCATGCCGAAAACCCTGGTCGTCGTCGAATCGCCTGCGAAGGCGAAGACGATCGAGAAGTACCTGGGCGGTGATTACACCGTCCGGGCGTCCTATGGGCACATCCGTGACTTGCCGAAATCGAAGCTCGGCGTGGACCCGGAGCACGACTTCGAGCCCGAGTACATCGTGCCGGAAGAGTCGGAGCGCCACGTCCGCGAGCTGAAGTCCGCGCATAAGAAGTCCGAGGACCTGGTGCTCGCCACCGACTACGACCGGGAGGGCGAGGCGATCGCGTTCCATGTGGCTTCGCTGCTCGGTGTCTCGCCGGACGTCGCGAAGCGGGTGACGTTCACCGAGATCACCAAGGACGCGATCCTGGAGGCGTTCGGTCAGCCGCGCGAGATCGACATGAAGCTCGTGGACGCGCAGCAGGCCCGTCGGATCCTCGACCGCTTGGTCGGCTACCGCATCTCCCCGCTGCTCTGGCGCCGCGTCCGTCCGGGCCTGTCCGCCGGCCGTGTCCAATCGGTCGCCGTCCGCTTGATCGTCGAACGCGAACGCGAGATCGCGGCGTTCAACCCGATCGAGTACTGGAGCGTCGACGTTCGACTGACTCCTGAGGGCGACCCGGAACAGCCTTTCCTGGCCCGGCTCACGGAGGTCCCAGAGGGCAAGGTCGCCGCGTCGCCCGACAAGAAGGGCGTGCACCTCGGCGCGGAGGCCGAGGCCGCCGTCCACGTGGACCGGCTGGATCGTGCGGTCTATCGCGTGGTCAACGTGGAGCGCAAGGAGCGCAAGCGATCCCCGGCGCCGCCGTTCACGACGTCGACGTTGCAACAGGAGGCGGCACGCAAGCTGGGGTTCGGCGCGCGTCGCACCATGTCGAACGCGCAGCGCCTCTACGAAGGCATCAACCTTCCCGGCGAGGGTTCGGTCGGACTGATCACCTACATGCGAACCGACTCGGTGAACGTGGCGGACTCGGCTCTGCGGGAGATCGGCGAACTGGTGAGGAACCAGTACGGGGAGGCTTACGCGCTCGCCGAGCCTCGCCGATATAAGACCAGGTCGCGGAACGCGCAGGAGGCACACGAGGCGATCCGTCCCACGTCGGTGCTGCGAACGCCCGATCGCATGGCCGCGGTGCTCGAACCCGATCAGCTCAAGCTCTACCGGTTGATCTGGCAGCGGACCGTGGCCTCGCAGGTCGCGGAGGCTCGCTTCAACCAGGTCGGCGTGGACATCGAGGCGCGTGAGCAGGACATCCGCTACGGCCTGCGGGCCACCGGGCAGACGCTCGTGTTCGACGGGTTCATCCGCATCTATAAGGAGGGGCGCGACGAGGGGCCGGACGAGGACGCCGAGGCCACCTTGCCGGAGCTCACCGCGGAGCAGCTCCTCCGGATGCTCGAGGTGCTGCCCGAGCAGCACTTCACCCAGCCGCCGCCTCGCTACTCGGAGGCCTCGCTCGTGAAGACGCTCGAGGAGCTCGGGATCGGCCGGCCTTCGACGTACGCGTCGATCATCTCCACGATCCAAGACCGCGGGTACGTTCGCCTCGAGGAGAAGCGCTTCTACCCTGAGGACGTCGGCATGGTCGTGACCGACAAGCTGATCGAGCACTTCCCCGATGTGGTGGACGTGAACTTCACCGCGCATCTGGAAGAGGAACTCGACGAGATCGCTGAAGGCCATATCGAGTGGACGCAGGTGCTGCATGAGTTCAACGCGCCGTTCGAGCGGGCGCTCGAGAAGGCGGAGCACTCGTTCGAGCGGTACGAAGAAGAGCTCGACGAGGTGTGTCCGCTCTGTCCGACGGAGGGCAGGGAACCCGGCAAGCTTCAGGTGAAGCTCGGCCGGTTCGGCAAGTTCGTCGGCTGCACGAACTACCCGGAGTGCCGGTACATCCGCAACATGGATGGATCGGTTCGCCCCGAGCCCGTCTTGCTCGACGAGATCTGTCCTGAGTGCGGCGTGCACAAGCTCCAGGAGCGGGTCGGGCGGTACGGCCCGTTCGTCGGTTGCAGCGGGTACCCCGAGTGCCGCTACATCAAGAAGGAGCCGCCGAAGTCGACCGGCGTGACCTGTCCCGAGTGCGGGCAGGGCGAGCTCGTCGAACGGAAGAACCGGTTCGGAGCCCCGTTCTACAGCTGCAGCCGATACCCGGATTGCACGCTGGCGGTGAGCAACCCGCCGATCCCCGATCACCCGTGTCCGGAGTGCGGCTCGCTCCTGCTGCAGCGGCCGAAGAGCGTCAAGTGCTGGAACTGCGGCGCCGAGCTCGACCTGGAGTTCAACGTGACGAAGCCAGGTGATGTGGAGGCCGAGGCCGCGATCCGCGCAGCGAAGGCGAAGGCGCGCGAGGCTCGTGCGGCGGCCAAGGCGAAGAAGAAGACGTCGGCGCGCAAGAAGCCCACGGCACGGAAGAAGACCGCGGCGAAGAAGCCCGCGGCCAAACGGCCGGCCGCGAAGGCCTAGCACCTGTGTCCAGCATCGCCGACGAGGTCGCCGCGCTCCGCGGAACCAAGTCGGCGACCCTCAAAGATCTCCTGACGAACCCGGGCTTCTCCCGCCTCCTGGCGGCGATGACGGTGTCGTCCCTCGGCGACTGGGTCGGGTTCGTGGCCGTGACCTCGCTCGTCGCGCATCTGTCGGGGATCACCACCGCGGGGTTCGCCGTCGGAGGGGTCATGACGGCGCGGATGCTCCCCGCGATCCTCTTCGGTCCGTTCGCCGGCGCGTTCGTCGACCGGTTCGACCGCAAGAAGATCATGATCGCCGCAGATATCGCCCGCGGGACCTTGTACGGGACGATGGCGTTCGTCCATCACCTCGGGATCATCTTCTTGCTGTCCTTCGTGATCGAGTGCTTCTCGCTGCTGTGGACGCCGGCTCGAGACGCCTCGCTGCCGAACCTCGTGCCTCGCCGGCAGCTGGCGAACGCGAACTCGATCGGGCTCGTCAGCACGTACGCGACGTTGCCGCTCGGCGGCGCCGTGTTCGCTGTGCTCACGGTGATCGGCCAAGACATCGGCATCCCCAGACCCGAGACGCTCGCGCTGCTCTTGGATGCCGGGACGTTCGCGTTCTCCGCCGTGATGGTGAGCGGCGTCCCGTTGCGAGCGCCGACCTCACGTGGGTTCGAGCACTTCGACCTCTCGCGGATCTGGCGGGACGTCGTGGCGGGGGTGCGCTTCCTGTTCGAGGACTCGATCGCCTCAGCGATGACCGCCGGGATCGTGATCGCGTTCGCCGCGGTGGGTGCGGTGCTCGCCCTCGGACCGATCTTCGTGACGTCCACGCTCCACGCGAAGGCCGCGGGCTGGGGGGTCGTCGTCGTGGCGTTCGGCGTCGGGATGGCGATCGGGATGGCGGGCTCGAACCAGGTCACCAAGTTCATCGAGCGCGACCTGGTGTTCACGCGCTCGCTGCTGTCGGCCGCCGCCGCCCTGTTCATCCTGGCCGCGATGCCGTCGTTCGCGCTCGCGGCCGTGGTCACCGTGTGGCTCGGTCTGTTCTGCGGCTTAGCGTGGGTGAGCGGCTACACGCTCCTGCAGGAGAACGTCGAGGACGAGTACCGGGGGAGGACGTTCGCCTCACTCACGGTCCTGTCGCGTCTGGGGCTCTTCGCCTCGCTCACGTTCTTCCCTATCCTGTCCTCCACCTATGAGGCAGCCGTCCATCCGGGCGATCAGGGGTTCGTGCTCTCCGGAACGCGTGTCGCGCTCTGGGTGGCCGGGCTCTTGGTGCTCACCGCCGGCCTCAACACCCGCCGACTCCTGCGCCGGTTCCGGCTCAGCCGACCCCAGCCCCTCACGCTCGTGCCGAAGCTGAAGCGGCCGCCGGCGACCGGCCTGTTCATCGCCTTCGAAGGCGTGGAGGGCGCGGGCAAGGGCACGCAGATCCAGCTGGCCGAGGAGCACCTGCGCGCGCTCGGCCTCGATGTGCTCGTCACGCGCGAGCCCGGCGGGACCGAGCTCGGCGAGAAGGTGCGGCTGCTGCTGCTGGATCCCAACACCGGCAAGCTCGACGCCCGCGCCGAGGCGCTGCTGTTCGCGGCGAGCCGGGCGCAGACGGTCACGTCGGTGATCCGTCCGGCGCTCGCGGAGGGGAAGATCGTGATCTGCGATCGGTACGTGGACTCGTCGCTCGCCTACCAAGGATGGGCGCGCGGGTTGGGGGAGCAGGACGTCCTGACGCTGAACGTGTGGGCGACGCAGGGCCTGTTCCCGGATCTCGTGGTGCTCCTGCACGTGGAGCCGGAGCTGGGGCTGCTCCGGTCGACCGAGGCGCCGGATCGGATGGAGATGGAGGGACAGGATTTCCATGCGAAGGTCGCGGACGCCTACCTGAAGATCGCCGAGGAACATCCGGAACGGTTCGTGGTGGTCGACGCGGATCGTTCGCAGGAAGACGTCTTCGAGAGCGTGAAGGATGCCCTGCACCGGGTCCTGAGGGATCGTGAGGACGGCGATCCACCGCTGGCCGGCCCCGTCGCTCCCGCCGAGTAGCATCGCCCGCATGAGCGCCGTGCTGGATCGGGTGCCAGGGCAGGACGCGGCGATGTCGTTCCTCGCGAGCGCCATCGAACGTCCGCACCATGCGTACGTCTTCGGCGGGCCTGAGGGTTCCGGGAAGTCGATCGCCGCTCGCGCGTTCACCGCCGCGCTCCTGTGTCCCGACGGCGGCTGCGGCGCTTGCCGGACGTGCCGGCTGGCCCTGGAAGATCACCATCCCAATGAGTTCCTGGTCGAGCCCGAGGGTCGGGACATCCACGTGGACACGATCCGCGAGGAGGTCTGGACCCCGGCGTTCCGCACGGCGCCCGAGCCGGGGCGAAAGGTGTTCGTGATCCGCGAGGCCGATCGACTGTCACCCGCGGCGGCCGACACCTTGTTGAAGGTGCTTGAAGAGCCTCCCGCCGACACGATCCTGCTGCTGATGTCGGCCCGAGCCCACGAGCTCCCCGACACCGTGCTGTCGCGCTGCCACGTCGTGACGTTCTCGGCGCTGTCGGAGGGCTTCGTCGTGGACGTCCTGGTGGACGAAGGGGTGGACCCGACCCGTGCGCGGCTGGCGGCTCGTCTCACCGGGGGGAACCTCGGCCGCGCGCGACGCCTGGCGATCGCGCCCGACGGGCTCCGGTTCCGCGACGCGGCCGTCGAGGCGATCCGCCTGGCGGGCGCCGGTCCCACCGGGGCGATCGGCGCGGCCGACGTCGTTCTCGCGGCCGCCGCCGAGTACAAGAAGGGGCTCAAGGCCGAGCTCGAGACCGAGCTCGCACCGTTCATGGACGAGCGTGGCCGGCCCGAGGACGCTTACCGCGGCGCGATCAAACGGATCGAGGTTCGGTTCCACCGCCGCGAACGCCGAGCCGAACGCGACTACGTCGACTGGGTCCTGCTCGCGGTGTCGTCGCTGCTCCGCGATCGGATCGCGATCGCCGTCGGCGGCGATGCCGACGTGCTCTTGAACCCGGACCTCCAGCCGGACCCCGGGCTGAGCGTGATCCGGGCAGCCAGCGGACTCGCCGGGATCGAGGAGGCACGCGCCGCGCTCGCCGATGACCTGAACCTGAACACCCGCCTGCTGCTCGAACAGGCGTTCCTGCGGCTCGCGGAGCTCGCCGCGTAGCACCGGCCTGACGGATAGTGGTGCTGGCACCACTGGCGTATCAGCGGTCGCGGTGGGACGCTGGTGGACGAAGAGGTGCGCCATGACCGTTCGCGTGTTGATCGTCGATGACCAGGAGCCGTTCCGGATGGCCGCCCGCATGGTGGTGGAGGTCACGGATGGCTTCGACGTCGTGGGCGAAGCCGAGACGGGCGAAGACTCGGTCACGATGGCGCAGGAGCTTCAACCCGATCTGGTGCTGATGGACGTGAACCTGCCCGGCATCAACGGGCTGGACGCCACGCGCCAGATCCTCACGGGATCCGACGCCGTCGTGGTGCTGCTGCTTTCCACGTACGAGGAGGAGGAGTACGCACCGCGCGCCGCCGAGTGCGGCGCCGCCGCCTACATCCCGAAGGCGGTGTTCGGTCCGGACCGGTTGGAAACGGCCTGGGCCGCCGCGACCGGCGCCGCCTGAGCGACGCCGGTCGAGCGACCCTCTACGTCCCGCGAACGGTGAGTTCGGTCATGTCCATGTAGGACGGGTGCCCGCGGTTCGTGAGCAGCACCAGCTTGACGACCCGAACACCCATCGCGCCTGCGGTGGGGCGGAGGGTGTTGAGTTTCCCGGTCGAAAGCCCCTTCTTCCCCTCGTATGCAAGGATCCAGGAGCCGCCGGCTCGCTTCGTGTAGATGGCGAACGTCTTCGTCGCGGCGTCGGCGCTGTCCCCACAGGCGCTGGCTGGGTCGAACCCGAAACTCGTGACGTCGACGGCCTTCGGGAGGCGAACCACGATCGATCGCGGACCGGGGGTGTCTGAGCTCCATCCGGACGCGAGCGAAAGGTCGAACGCGCCGGTCGGACCGCAGCCATAGTTGCTGTAGTCGGGTGGTGAGGCCCTCACGATCTCGGCTCCACCTTCGAGGGACGACCAGTCGCGAACGACCGACCGGTTCAGGGTCTCGTCGCCGTCCACCACGAAGTTCGCGATCGTGACGGGTTCGTATCCGGTCTGAGCGACGAAGACCTTCGCGTACGTGTGGAAGGGAACGCCGGGGATCGAGAATGCCCCGGACGCGTCTGTGACGTCCGCGAGGTCTCCGGGCAACCCCGAGCTATGCCCGGCGATCCCGACGGTGATGCCGGCGAGCGGACCACCCGAGATCTTGTCCGTGATCGTGCCGCTGACGGTGCCACAGGACACGGTGGAACAGTCCACCGGCAACGAGAAGTCCGCCACCGGGCTCCCGTCCCGTCCGTCGGTCGCAGCCGCGTAGTAGCCCATGCCGCGTTCGGCGAAGGTCGACCAGAGGGCATCCGCGTACGCCCCGCCGTATGCCACTTCGTCGGCCTGGATGATCGCGTTCCGCATGTCGAGGAACGAGGGGTCGGGAGGAGCGAGCTCCATCCCACGGGTTATCAGGGTCTCCATGACCTGCGTCCCGAGTTGCTGACGCATCTCCCACAAGGTCTGACCCCAGATCTCGCCGTCGGCGTGCACCTCGGGACTACCGAGGATCTTGCCGTAGTCCCCGTAGTCGTACCCACCAGGGCCGCTGCCCGCGGTTCCGGCGCAACGCTTGACCGTGGAGCCGACCGGGCAGTCCATCGCTTCGGTCCTGAACGTGAGGGTGTTCCCGTCGGTGTAGCGGAAGATGTCGACATCCCCCTGTTGCGGGCCGTCGACCAGGAACCCCGAGTTCGCGGCGAAATCTCCCGCGTACCAATCGCTCCAGGCTTCGCCCATCGCCCCGGCTTGTGCCACGTTGAGCGCAGGGATCCCGTCCGGGTACGTGACCAGACGGTTGGAGAGGCCGTGCGTGTACTCGTGCCACACCGTACCCGCCTCGTCGCCCGAGTGCGTCGACCCCCAGCTGGGTCCGTACGACGCCTTGCGGTTCAGGTACATCTGCATCACCGGCGGCACCCCGTCTTCGAACGTGGACATGTTCGCGTTGTTCACGTGGCCGCCGTCGGGGAGTCCGTTCGCGATCGCCGCTCCATCGAGCGAGTTGGCCTGCACCGCGTCGCCGCCGAGCCCCTGCCCGCTCGTGTTCGTCACCTGGAAGTTGCCGGCCGCCTCGGTGAAGCCGATCGGCGCCGCGGCCAAGTGGTCGTGGAACGCGTTGAGCAGGTGGTAGTACTGCACGCCGAAGAAGTTCGCGTCCTCCTGCCAGCTGTACGGAACGCCCTTGTCCCACGTGCACGGGTTGGTAGCCGAGCAGTTCTGGGCGCCGTTCGTCGTGTCGAAGAACGTGGGCGCGTAGTCCCACGTGAGGCCCGACGTCGCCTTGATCTCGTCCTTCGGCTGGGCCTTGTTGTCGTCCAGGGTGTCGTTGAAGACGTGGGCGTTGTTGCCCGACAGCGCCGTCCCGTCGAACACCGGGAACGTGACCGGGTGAAGGACGCCGCCGTCGTTCGGAACGTTGCTTCCCGGGTAGAAGTCCCAGGCGTTGCCGGATCCGTCGACGTCGCTGTGCGTCATGTTCGCGCGCCACAAGATGGCGCCGGTCCGCGCGTCGACGAGCGTCAGGTCGGCTTCGTCGTCCGCGATCCACGTCTCTGTCTTCCATGCGAGCTGCGCGTTCTCCGCACTGGGGAAGAGCGTGAGGGAGGCTCGGTCACCTCGTTGCGGCGTGGCGACCGTGGCATCCGCGCTCCGACGGGCGGACGTGATCGCGGCCGACGCGCTGATCCCCACGGTGGCCGTGTTCGTGCGCAATCCATGCACGGGCGAGCCGGTCAGGTTGATCAGGCGACCGTCCTTCGTCACGTTAGCCTTCAGTCCGTTCTGGAAGACCGTCACGCCATGCGACGACTGCGTCCACGAGAGGTGGTGCGTACCCAAGATGTCGACGTAATCGCGCCGGAGCAGGAACGTGCGCAGATCGGCACCGGTGAGTCCGAGCGCCGCCAGGTGATCGTGGACGTACGCCATCGCGATGCGGTTCGCGGGGCGGGAGCTCCGACCGGTGAGGTAACCATCCAGCCGCCCGAGCATCCGCAGCGTCCCGGTCATCGGGTCGGCGATCACCACCCCTTGGCTGCCCAGTTGCCTGGCCAGAGCGACCCGTGCGCGGGCGGTGGCGCGTCTGGGCGCGATCTGCCCCTCTGCCTGCCGGCTGTCGATCACGTGATCCAGCACGGTCCGCCGCGCACCCACCGAGACCGGCTCCGCGGTCGCGTCAAGCGCGAGCACGGTCGGGATCGTCATGAGCGCGGCGATCGCCGCGATCCCTACCCGTCGCGCGACCCGACGTCGCTGAACACCCATGGAACAGCCCCCTCCCAGGAACGGATCGATCGTGACGCTACCACCGAGGTCGAACGCCCGATAGGCAGTCTTCCCGCCTAAGGCGAACGGGGGTAACTGAGGACGAGAACGAAGGAAGGGCCGGGCGAACCCGGCCCTTCCTTCCAGCTAGTCTGATTCAGACTACTTGCCGCGAACCGACAGCTCCAACACGTCCATGAAGAGCTTGTCGCCGTGGTTCGACTTCATGATGAATCGAACGAATACGACGCCTTTCTTCCCAGCGTGTGGCTTGAAGACGTGAAGCGCGGCGTCGTTATCGACGGACCCGCTGACCGCGGTGACCCAGTTCCCGTTCTTCGTCTTGGTCTGGATCTGGAAGTTCTTCACGCCGGCCTTGGGACTGTCGCCGCACGTCCCGTCGGAGGCCAATGCGAAGGTCGAGATGTTGACGGCCTTCGGCAGCTTGACGACGACCTTCCTCGGCCCCGTGTAGCTGCTCCCGACGCTGCTCCCGACCGCATCTGAACCCCAACCGAAGTCGAGCGAGTTGTCGAACAGCCCTCCCGGTCCGCAACCGAAGTCCGAATAGTCAGGCGGTGAGAACTCGCCGATCTTGGCTCCTCCCTCGAGGGCGGCCCAATCTCGGACCAGCTTCCGGTTGAGCGTCTCCGCCCCGTCCACGATGTAGTGACCGATATCGACCGCCTCGTAGCCGGAGCCCCGGACCTGCAGTAACGGGTAATGGTGGAACGGGACGTTCGAGATCGTGAACTTCCCGTTCGCGTCGGTATCGGCGGCCAGATCGGTCCCGAACCCGGAGTCAAGGCCAGCGATCCCGACATGTACGCCCCGGATCGGCGCGCCGCCAGACTTGCTCTTCATCGTCCCGGAGATCGAGCCGCAGGTAACCGTGGCACAGTCCACCGGCATCGAGAAGTCCTCAGTCGGTGTGAGGCTGTCGCCCGTGCTCGACGCGAAGTACCCCATGCCGCGCTGGGCGAAGATCGTCCAGAGCGTGGTCTGGTTCGCGCCCCCGAAGTTGACCACGTCGGCCTGCAAGATGGCGTTGCGCATGTCCAGGAACGACGGACCCGGCGGCGAGAGCTCGAGCGCCCGCGTCACCAAGGTCTCAGTCGTCGCCGGACCGAGCGCCTGACGGATCTGCCAGAGGGTCTCGAGCCAGATCTCGCCGTCGGAATGCGTCTCGGGTCCGCCGGCCACCTTGCCGAAGTCCCCATACGTGTAGCCTCCGGGGCCGGCCGCGTTGGAGAAGGCGTCGATACAAGGCGCACCCGCCCCGACCGGGCAGTCGACCGGCTGCGACCGGAGGAACCCGCCGAACGTGATGGCGCCCATGACGACGTCGCCGATCGCGCCCGTGTCCGGCTTGAAGCCCTCGTTGTTCAGGAAGTCCTCCGCGTACCAATCGCTCCATCCCTCACCCATCGAGTTGGCCTGCTGGGTGGTGAGACCGGATGTCCCATCAGGGAAGAGAACGAGGCGGTTCGTGAGCCCGTGCGTGTACTCGTGATACACGACCTCGGCGTCGTCTCCACCGTTCGCACTTGGGATCGGGAGCCCTTGTTGCGCCTTGAAGAGGTACATCTGCATGAGCGGCGGGTTCCCATCCGGTGGCGTGCTCATGTTCGCGTTGTCGTTGTGGTTCGCGTCGGGAAGCCCGTGCTTCGTGTTCGCGCCGTCGAGCGTGTTGCCGATGACCGGATCGCCGCCCGAGAGTTCGAAGTTCCCGGCTGCAGAGGTGAAGCCGTAGGGCGCTCCCGCCAGGTGGTCGTGGTACTTATTCAGGTAGTACATGACCTGGGCGGCGTTCTGCGCCATGTTCGTCTGCCAACTGAACGGCGTGCCGCTGTCCCACGTGCACGGACGGGCGGTGGTGCAGTTCTGCGCGCTGTTGGCCGTGTCGAGCGCAGCCGCTTTGCTCCAGTCGGTGCCGGACACCGCGGGGATCTCCTCGCCGGCGTCCGCCTTGTTGTTGTCGTTCACGTCCGCGTAGACCCACGCGTTGTTCCCGAACAGTCTCGTGCCGTCCTGGACCGGGAACGTCACGGGGTTCGCGGTGTTGGCCCCCGCAGGCAGGATGTCGCTCGGGTAGAACTCCCACGCGGTGGCGCTGCCGTTCGCGTCGCTCGTCAGGCTCTGCCGGTAGAGCACCGCCCCCGTCATCGCGTCCACGACCGACAGGTTCAGCTGTTGCGTGTTCGGCCAGGTGAGCGTGCGCCATGCGAGGCGCGTGCCGCGGCCGGTCGGGAACAGCGTGAGCGCGGCGGAATCACCCTGACGGGCGGATCGCACGCTCGCGCCGCCGTCGATGCGCGCGTCTCGGATCGCCGCCTCCGCTCCGATCCGAGGGCGGACCGATGCCGGACGAGGTGCGTGCACGGGTGATCCGGTCAGGTTCACGAGCCGACCGTCACTCGCGACGCTCGCGCGCAAGCCGTTGTGGAAGACCGTGATCCCGCGCGCCGACTGCGTCCACGACAGGTGGTGGGTGCCACCGATGTCCACGTAGTCCTGTCGCAGGTGGAACGTGCGCAGGTCCGCCCGGGAGAGCCCGAAGGCCGCAAGGTTCCGGCCGACGAAGTCCATCGCTACACGGGACGCTGGGCGCTTGCTCGGTCCCGTGAGGAAGCCGTTCAGGCGCGCGACCATACGCAGCGTGCCCGTGACGGGATCGGAGGAGATGATCCCCTGTGACCCCAGCTGCCGGGCGAGCGTCGTGCGCGCGCGGATCGTGCGCGCGGCGGGCGCGACGGCGGTTCCGCGGCTCCGAGCGTCGAACGTCCCTCGGGTTCGTACGGCCTGGATCCGTCGAACCGTGTGTCGTGCGGTGGATCCGGCCGGTGCGGTGATGGCAAGGGAGACGGCGAGCGCGAGCGCCGTCGACAGACCGACCACGAACGTCCCCCGCCGCCAACGGCGCCCATCACGATGTTGCATATGGAGTCCCCCTCCTCGGTTGAGCGTGAGTGCAACCTAGCATCAGGGATGTGTACGAACATCGGAATCCCGGGGGATGTTCGTTCGCCGTCGGAACTCAGTCGTTCGGCACCGGCGGACCGATCGGGACGCGCCCCACGATCGTCGTGCCGGTGCCGGCGGTAGAACGGACCTCCAGGGTTCCGCGGATCGCATCGAGCCGGTCGGCGATCCCCTGAAGGCCAGTGCCGTAGCCGGTGGACGCCGGGTCGAACCCCCGTCCGTCGTCCGTGACCTCGAAGGTCAGATGCCCGTCGGCTCTGGGCCAAGACCACGGACGCGTGGGACGCCTCCGCGTACTTCGCGACGTTGTTCATCGCCTCCAGACACGAGAAGTAGATGGCGGCCTCCACATCGTGTGCGTACCGCGAGACCCCGTCGGACCGCACGGTGGTAGGGACCGCCGCCTTCCGAGCCTGCCCCTCGAGGGCGGCGGGGAGCCCCTTGTCGGCGAGCAGCGGTGGGTAGATCCCTCGTGCCAGATCCCGGAGATCCTCGAGGGCGTCACCCGCCGTCACCTGCAGTCTCTCCAGGAGCTCGCCGGTCTTCGCGGCGTCTCGGTCGAGCATGGTCCGCGCCAGCTTGAGCTGCACCGCGAGCGCGACCAGCTGCTGCTGGGCGCCGTCGTGGATGTTCCGTTCGATCTTGCGACGCTCCTCGTCCTGCGCGGCGACCAGGCGCTGCCGGCGACGCGCGGAGCTCCTCGATCAGTCGCACGTTGCGGAGCACCAGGCCGGCCTGCGACGCGAGGTCTTCGACGAGCCGTTCCTTCGACGGGGTCCATCGGGTCGGACGCCGGCATCTGCACGGAGAGCGCACCGAGCAGCTCGCCATGATCCCGCACCTCGAACGCGGACTCGCCGGCGACCTCCGGGAGTCGGTCCGGCGACATCGGGAGCGCGGGTGGTGCGGGAGCGTCCGCGGGCCAGGAGGCTTCGTGTCGGAGGGTGCCGCCGACGCCCAGCCACACGCGGGCGACGTCGGCGCCGGTCGCCTCGGCCAGGATCTGAGCCATCCTCGGCAGGACGTCGTCGATCGAGTAGGTCTCGCCGACGCGAGAGGAGAACGTCGACAGCACCTCGTACGGGGTCGACCGACGGCCGTACACGAGCCGGTTCGCGATCCGCCGGGACATCCGAAGGGTCGGCACCACGAGCAGTCCGAGGCCGATCCCGACCGCGATCGACTCGACCCTCGGCGTGCCTCCCCAGAGCGCGAACTGCCCCACGGTCGCGGCGATTGTCAGTCCGATCACGGCGAGCAGCAGCGCCAGAACGAGGGCGATCAGCGCTTTCTTGATCACGACGTCGAGGTCCCACAGGCCGTATCGGAAGATCGCGATCAGGTAGGCGGCCGGGATCCCGATCCGTGATCACCAGGACGAGGGTGATCAGCAGGATCGGGAACACCGGTGCGTGGATGTCCACCGCGCTCGGCACGATCGAAACCGACGATCCCGATGAGGAGGAGGACACCGGCCAACGTCGCGACGAGGACGAGCCACCGGAGCTGCTGTCGCGTCTCGCCGGTGGATCGCTTGTACCGGCCCCGGACCGCGGGCACCGTCGCGAGGCCCGAGACGATAGCGATGATCCCCCCGATCCCAGTGATGGCCCCGAACGTCCCCGCGAGCGCGCCGACGCCGATCGGGTTCACGTACAGGACCCCGGCGTCGACGTAGTTGTTCAGCGGCCCTGGCCCGAGGACGTATCCCACGATGACCAGGGCGAGGCCGGTGAACATCGTCCACACGACCCATCGCCAACGCGCGGGCGCGTGGCCGTCCGGGAACAGGAGAAACAGCAGCGGCAGGAGCACGAACGGCAACAGCGCGTTGTCACCGATGACCGCGAGCAGTCCTCGCAGCGGTACGCGCCCACCGCCGATCGTTCCCCAAAGCGTGAACGAGACGCAGAGCCCTTCGATCATCCAGGAGGCGCCGATCGCCACGAAGACCCAGCCGGCGAGATTCTTCGGCTGGCGCGACACGATCAGGCTCCCGGTCACGATCCACATCAGCAGGATCGCGGCGGTGGCGGCGGTCCCGAGGGAGAGGGCCGTCGGGTTCGTTATCGCCCCATCGGCGATCGCGTGCTGGATGTGCCGCAAGACCGCGGGCCCGTCGGCGATCGTCGGGTCTCCGACTACGACGGGCGCCGTGACGGGGTGGGCGGCAGTACGAGCGGAGATGACCCACGTCGCGATCAACGCGCAGACACCGATCGCCACGAGCGACCGAGAGACCCAGGTCGCGGTCCGCGCGGTCATGCGTAGACCTCGGTGGTCCGAACGCTCCCGGTCACGTGCGTGCCTTCGCCCGGCACCCTTCGAACGTCGAGCGTTCTCCCACGGGTCATGTCGCTCCCGCCATCGCGGCGGCGGGGATCCGACCGGCGACGGTCGTTCCCTGCCCAACGGCGCTCTCGACCGTGAGCGCACCCTCCAGCGCGTCGATCCGGTCGTGCATGATCCGTGTGCCCATCCCTCCAGGTCTCGCGTCGGCGTCGAATCCAGGGCCTTCGTCCCGCACGGTGAACGTGAGGAGGTCGCGGTCGAACGTGAGGTCGACCGTGGACTGCGCGTTCCCGGCGTGCCGGATCACGTTCTGGATCGCCTGGAGGCAGCAGAAGTAGACGCACGCCTCGACGTCCGCGTCGAACCGGAGCGTGCTGAACGCCAGACCCGGCTGGACGCGGGCGTTCGCGCCGACCTTGCGGATGTGCGCCTCGAGCGCCGGCACGACCCCCTGGTCCACGAGGAGCGGTGGGAAGATCCCACGCGCCAGGTCGCGGAGCTCCTCCAGCGTCGCGTTGGCGTCGACGCCGAGCTCGTCGAGGAGGGCTCGTGCGGCGTCGGCGTCGCTGCCCGCGAGCGTCTCGGCGTCGTCGAGGCCCTGGCGGATCTCGAGCAGCTGATGCGCGGGACCTTCGCGGATATCGCGCTCGAGGCCTCGGCGCTGTTGGTCGCGCGCGGTGACGAGCCGCTCACGTGACACGCGCAGCCGCTCGGTCTGGACGGCGAGCTCGTTCGCGCGGATCTCGAGCTCGTCGGTGAGGCGGACGTTGTGCATCGCAAGGCCGGCCTGTCCGGCGAGGTCCTCCAGGAGCTGATCCTCCGCCGGCGTCAGTGGGTCGTCGCCGGCTTGTCGACGTCGATCCCGCCGACGACCTCGCCCTGGTAGTGGACGTCCAGGCTGCGAACGGACCCGCCCACGGGGTCCGCGTCGGCGGGCCACGTGACCGTCCGCTCCCCGGTCGGCAGGGCGACGCGCACGCGGGCACCGCGGGCGCCCACGCCCCTCGCGGCCACCTCGGCCATCTCGGGGAGGATCTGGTCGACCGAGAGCGAGCCGGACACCCGATGCGCGAACCCGGCCATGACCTCGTACGGCGTCGCGCGCTTGCCGTACACGAGCCGGTTCGCGAACCGGCGCACCCGCTCGCGCACGGGTCCGAACAGGAGCGCGACCAGCGCGGTGGCGGCGATCGACAGCGCGGGGTTGCCGGGGTCGCCGAGCAGCGTGCCGAGGCCAACGACGATGGCGACGTACACGACCGTGATGAAGCCGACCAGCACGCCGAAGACGACCGTCTTCGAGATGATGACGTCGATGTCGTACAGGCGGTACTTCAGGACCGCGATCCCGATCGCGATCGGGATCAGGCAGAACAGGAAGACCGCGACGTTCTGCAAGAGGTTGAGCCATCCGGGGACCTGGTTGTCGGTCCCCGCGATCACGTACGGGAGCGTCGCGATCATCGCGAGGAGGTAGACGGTGGCGACCAACGCGGCGGCGAACGTCAGCCACTTGAGCTGCTGCCGCTCGACCCCGGTCGAGCGACGGAGGCGCATGACGAGGCTCACCGCGGACGCCAGCATGCAGACGGGGATCGGAAGGATCGCCAGCTGGAGCGGATCGAGGATCGGGCTCAGCGCGGTGATCGCGAACGGGTTCGGGATCGTCGCGGATCCTGGATGCCGGTCGTCACGGGGCCGGCGGCGAAACAGGATCGCCGATCGAGGCGACCGCCATCGAGCACCCGGAGAGCCATGCGAGCCACCGCCACCGCGGGGACGGGAGATGCCCGTCCGGGAACAGCAGGATCAGGAAGGTGCCGGTCAGACCGACCGCCGGGACCCACGTCCACTGGCTGAACGCAACCATCCAGTTCGCCGTCGGGAGCTAGGTGACCGTGTAGGCGTACTGCCCGTATCCGGAGAGCAGGGAGCTGACGCCCCAGGCCCCCCCGATCGCGAGCAACAACCACCCGATCGGGTTCTGCGGGCGCCGCGACGCGATCAGCATGCCGACGATGACGAAGGGAGCCAACGCGATCTCGATCAGGAGGTTCGAGAGGAACTCGCCGTTGCCGTTCCAGCCGCTCGTCTGCGGCACGTCACGCGATGCCCACACGAGGACGAGCGAAGCGACCACCGCGAGCGCGTCGAGCGCGACGACGATCCACGCGAGGCGCCGCAAGGAACGATCCGACAGGCTCATGTCCGCGCCCTCGCCGCCGGATCGAGCGGGACCCGGCCCCGCACGCGCGTCCCGTTCCCCGGCTCGGACCACACATCGACGTCGCCGCCGAGCACGGCGAGACGGTCGCGCATCCCGGCGATCCCGGTGCCGTGGGACCCCCGTTCGTCTCGAAGCCCACGCCGTCGTCCGTCACCTCGAACGTCAGGACGCCACCGTCGTCGGCCAGGCGAACGTCGATCGTCGTCGCGCGCGCGTACTTCGCGGCGTTCTGTAGCGCCTCCAGCACGCAGAAGTACACGGCCGCCTCCGCGTCGATCGGGTACCGGCCGGTCCCGTCGGTGTGGAGCTGAACGGGGAGGTCGCTCCGCACGTATTGCGCGGCGAGCGCCGGCGCGATGCCCTGCTCCTCCAGGAGCGGCGGGTAGATCCCGAGCGCGAGCCCGTAGAGCGTGTCCAGCGCTTCGTCCACCTCGCCCCGCAGCTCCCCGAGCATCGTGCGGGCCTTCTCGGGGTCCTTGACGAGGAGCCCGCGCGCCAGCCGGAGCTTCACGGCGAGCGCGACCAGGTGCTGCTGGGCCCCGTCGTGGATGTTCCGCTCGAGCCGTCGACGTTCCTCGTCCTGCGCGGCCACGATCCGCTGGCGAGACGCCTGCAGGGCGGCGGCCTGCTCGGCGATCCGTTCTAGGCGCGCCTCCAGCTCTGCTGTCAGCCGGACGTTCGACAGGACGAGGCCTGCCTGCGGAGCCAGGTCGTCGACCAGCGACGCCTCCGTCGGGGTGAGCGGGTCGCCCGGTGGCTTCCTGACGGTGACGCACCCGAGCGCCTCGTCCCGGTACGTGACGGGCACGGTCCGGTCGGCACCGTCGAACGGCGGGAGCTGGTCGTCGACCAACGTCACCGGCAGTGAACGCCCGCCGTCTTCCGGCCAGGCCGCCCGAGCCGGAGCTGGTCGCCGACCCGGAGCCAGACCTCTGCCCGCTCGGCGCCGGTCCCCTCGGCGATCACGCGCGCGGTCCGAGGGAGGACGTCCTCGGTCGCGTACGTATCGGCGATGCGTTCGGAGAACCGGGCGAGCACCTCGTAGGGGGTTGCGCGCTTGCCGTACACGAGCCGGTTCGCCCAGCGCTGCAGGCGCTCCCGCGCGGGCTGGAACGCGACGGCGACCAGCCCTGTCGCCGCTACCGAGAGGGCGAGATCCGCTTGGACCAGCGACCCCACCCCGACGACGATCGCGACGTACACGACCGTGATCAGCGCCGCGAGCGCACCGTAGACGAGTGCCTTCGAGATCACGACATCGATGTCGTAGAGGCGATACTTCAAGATCGCGACGCCGACCGAGATCGGGATCAGCGCGAGCACGAACCCCTGGATGAAGTCGATGGGTCCGCCGTTCCCGCGTTCGAACGGGAGCAGGAGCCAGACCAAGGTGATCGTCGCCGCGATCATCAGCCACTTGATCTGCTCCCGTTCGTCGCCGCGGCTGCGACGGAACCGAACGACCAGGGACGCGATCGACAGGCCCAGCGTGACCATGAATACCAACGCGAGGACTTCGCGCGCCGTATCGAAGAGCGGGATCAACGAGCGGACGGTGTACGGGTTCGGGACGTGGCGTCCTGCCGCGTTGGTGTAGTCGTGGTTCTCGAGCGCGAAGGCGATCGCCCACAGAACCATCGAGAGCGCCGCCAACCACGCGACCGGGCGCCAGCGACGGGAAGGGAGATGCCCGTCGGGGAACAGCAGGAACGGGAACGTGAGGAACACCCCGAACACCGGCACCCAGGCCCAGTTCGTGAGCCACTCGAAGAACGTGCCCCCAGGCGCGCCGGGATGCGTGATCTTCGCCCAGTACGCGTACGAGTCGGCGCCGGAGAACAGGAGACCAACGAACACCCAGACGGCGAGGTAGATCCACCCGATCGGATTGCTCGGTTGCTTGCGCGCGACGATCAGGCCGGTCGTGCCGACCGCGAGGAACGCTAACGCTTGCGTCGCGTACGACCAGTCTTGAGGCCTGTGGGTCGCCGCATCGAACAGGAGCGCCCCCACGATGGCGCCCGATCCGATCCCCCAGAGCGCCCAAGCTAGGCGGTTCGAGGTGCGTGGCGTCACGCGGGATCACTCCCCGTGGGGAGCCACCCGGCAACCCTGGTGCCCGTGCCGGGGGAGCTTGAGACCTCGAGCTCCCCACCGATCACCGCGAGCCGGTCGGCGATCCCTTGCAGTCCCGTCCCGTACCCGGTCGACGACGGGTCGAACCCGGCGCCGTCGTCGGTCACGGAGAACCGCAGACGCCCGTCGGCGTTGGAGAGAGTGACCCGCGCCTGGGACGCGCCGGCGTACTTGGCGACGTTCTGTAGGGCCTCGAGCACTGAGAAGTAGACAGCCGACTCGACGTCCTGGGGGAACCGCCCGATCCCGTCCGCCGAGACGCTCGTCGGAACGACCGCCTTGCGCGCCTGCGCCTCCAGCGCCGCCGGCAAGCCCTTGTCCGCAAGCAGCGGAGGGTAGATCCCGCGCGCGAGGTCCCGGAGGTCGTCGAGCGCGGCGTTGGTGTCGGCCTGGAGCTGCTCGAGCATCTCGCGGACCCGGTCGTCGTTCTTGCCGACGAATGAGGCCGCGAGGCGCTGCTTGACCGACAGCGCGACCAGCTGCTGCTGAGCCCCGTCGTGGATGTTGCGCTCGATCTTGCGGCGCTCCTCGTCCTGGGCGGCGACCAGACGCTGTCGGGACGCCTTCAGCTCTTCGAGCCGAGCGAGGAGCTGTTCGGTCAGCCCGACGTTCCGCAGGACCAATCCGGCCTGGGACGCGAGGTCGTCGATCAGCTTCTGCTCGGTCGGGGTGAGCGACTCGCCGGGCTTCTTCTCGATCGAAAGTGCGCCCAAGAGTTCCCCTTGATGGTGGACCGGCGTCACGTTGCCGGGAAGCGGATCGGCATCGACGGTCCGGAGCAGCTCGGCATCGATCGGCCACGACGCGTCGACGTAGAGCCTGCCGTCGGCGCGGAGCCAGACGTCCGCCCGCGCCGCACCCGTGCCCTCCGCCAGGATCCGCGCCATCCGGGGGAGAAGGTCCTCGTTCGCGTAGGTGCCGGCCATGCGTTCCGAGAACTCGGCGAGCACCTCATACGGGGTCGCGCGCTTGCCGTACACGAGCCGGTTCGCGAACCGTTGGACACGCTCGCGAACCGGTTGGAACGCCACGGCGACGACGGCGGTAGCGGCGATCGAGAGCACGACGTCGGGCTGGCCTCCGCGGCCGACCAGCGAGCCGACCCCGACGACGATCGCGACGTAGACCAGCGTGATGAACGCAGCGAGCGCTCCGTAGACGAGCGTCTTCGAGATGACGATGTCGATGTCGTAGAGGTGGTACTTCAGGACCGCCACGCCGATAGCGATCGGGATCACGGAGAGCGAGCCGGCGATGATCGCGTTGCCGATGTTGAGGGCGAGCGCCTCGTCCTTGATCAGGCTCGTGACCGCACCTTGCGCGACGATCGCGAGGACCACGACGCCGGCCGCGAACAGGAGCCAGCGGAGCTGCTCGCGTTCGACGCGGCCCGCTCGGTGATACCGGAACCCGAGCGACACGATCGCCAGGAGGCAGGCGACGAGCGACATGACCGTCACGACCGCGCGCAACGTGAGGAGGGCCTTCCCGAGACCGAAGAGCTCGAGTCCCACCGGGTTCTGGAGCTGCGTGTCCGCGATCCGACCTGGGGCGAACATCCCGATGAAGATGAAGCCGCCGACCCCGATGGCACCGATCCAGGCGACGATGCGCCACCGACGAGAGGGCAGATGCCCGTCCGGGAACAACAGGAACGGGAACGCGAGCGCCAGGAACGCGCCCGCGCCCCACACCCAGCCGCTCACCCACTGTGCCCACACGTTCGTCGATGTGTTGTCGACGGTCACGACGAGCCCACCGAGCGCGAAGCACGCTCCGGACGCCAAGAGCAGCCAGCCGATCGGGTTCTCCCGGCGGCGCGAGGCGACGACGGCGCCGACCGTGGAGAACGCGAGCAGGAACATGATCGTGGTAACCGTCGGCGCCCACCCACCCGGTCCGCCGTCGGACGAGGGGTTCACGATCCCCGCGATCGTGCCCAGGACGACGCACAGGATGCAAGCCGACCAGATCCCCCACGCGAGCCGCGTGGCCGTCCGCTCGGTCATGCGACCACCTCGGCCGTCGCGGGGAGGCGACCGGCGATCGTGGTGCCGTCACCTGGCGTGCTGGTGACGTCCAGTTCCCCGCCGAGCGCGGCGAGACGGTCGGCGATCCCTTGCAGGCCGGTCCCGTATCCGGTGTTCGCGGTGTCGAAGCCGGAGCCGTCGTCGGCGACCGAGAACGCCAGGTGCGCGTCGTTCGAGGACAGCCGGACGGTCGCTCTCGACGCGTCCGCGTATTTCGCCACGTTCTGCAGCGCCTCGAGCACCGAGAAGTAGACGGCGGCCTCGATCTGCTGGGGGTACCGCCCGACGCCGTCGGGTTCGACCGTGACCGGGATCGATGCCTTCCGGGCCTGGGCTTCCAGGGCGGCAGGAAGCCCCTTGTCCGCGAGGAGCGGTGGGTAAATCCCACGCGCGAGGTCACGCAGATCCTCGAGCGCGTCGCTCGTGTCGGACTGGAGCTGATCGAGCATGTTCCGTGCACGCTCGTCGTCTTTGCCGATCATCGACGCGGCGAGCCGTTGCTTCACCGCGAGCGCGACGAGCTGCTGCTGCGCGCCATCGTGGATGTTGCGCTCGATCTTGCGTCGCTCCTCATCCTGGGCGGCGACAAGGCGTTGTCGTGACGCCTTGATCTCTTCGATCAGGCGCACGTTCGCGAGGATCGCACCCGCCTGTGAAGCGAGATCGCCGATGAGCCGCTCCTTCTCGGTGCTGATCGGGTCGTTCGCCGGCATCGAAACGCCGATGGCCCCGAGCAGGACCCCGCGATGGAAGACCGCCTCCGCGTGATCGTCGGGAAGGACGGGGAGCCGGTCGCCCGAGACGGCCACCGGGACGGCGTGGTCGGCTTGCCCGGCGATCGCCTGTGCTTGGAGCGTGGCGCCGACGCGGATCCATACACGCGCTCCTTGGGCTCCGACCCCGGTCGCCGCGATCTGCGCGATCCGCGGGAGCACGTCGTCGGTCTCGTACGCCTCGGCCGCCCGACGGGAGAAGTCGCTCAGCACCTCGTATGGGGTCGCGCGCCCGCCGAACACCACCCGGTCCGCGATCCGGGACGCCACACGCCGCGCCGGTTCGAACAGCAATCCGACCGCGAACGCGACACCGATCCGCCCGGCCGTGTCGCTGCCGGACACGACCGCACCGACGAGTGCCGCACCAGCCACGAACACCACGGTGAGGATGGCAACGGCGATCGCGAACACGACGGTCTTGCGGATCACGACGTCGATCTCGAACAGGCGGTACTTCAAGATCGCGACGCCAACCGCGATCGGCAGGACCAAGGTGCTGAGCAGGCCTAGGAACAACAGGACCGGCTGATGGACCTCGACGGTCCGCGTCGGCGTGAGCACGAATGTCACCATGGCCGCGTAGACGAACCATTTCATCTGCAGCCGCTCGTCTCCCGTCGAGCGGCGGAAGCGAACGATCAGGGCACTCACCGACGTCACGGCGGCGATGATCAAGCCGAGGAGCGACGCCAGGAGAGCGAAGTTCGCGACGGCCCCGGGCATCGAGGGGAGCGGGCTGACATACCCATGACCGGCACCGGGCGACGGGTTGAAGGCTCCTCCGATGATCGCGAGGAGGACGGCTGCTCCGGCGAGCCACGCCACCCACCGCCACCGAGGGGTCGGCGGTCGTCCATCCGGGAACCACAGGAACAGGAGCGAGACCATCAGGTACCACCCTGGGACCCAGCTCCACGTGTTCAGCCACGTCCCCCACTGCCACATGGTCGAGCGGGCGGCCGATGTGTCCGTGATCGCGCTGCCAACGGCCGACACGCCGTAGGAGACGCCGATCGCCAGGAACAGCCAACCGATCGCGTTCCGATGCGTCCGTGCGACGATCAATGCACCTACCGCGGAGAACGTGATCGCGCCGAACGCCTCCTGCCCGTTCCCGAAGAACGTCTCGCTGAACGACCGGGATCCGCCGGAGGCCTCGAGCAGGATGAACGCACCGCCGGCGGCACACGCGAGCGCGCACAGGGCCCACGAGAATCGGGTCGTAGCGCTCTCGCTCACGCCGATCCCTTCATGTTCGGGAGCGGCAGCGTTCCGCGGACGGTCGTGCCTCGGTCCGGTTCGCTCGTGATGACGTTCGGGGCGAGGATCGACCGGATCGTGGTCTTCCTTCTCATGGCCATGGGCTGATTCTGGCCCGTTGGCTCCTTCGGCCGGAAGGGGGGCGACCTGCCCGTTCGTGTGTCTCAACCACCCTGCCGCTGGGGTGCTGGCACCCCCGACGAACCGTGGTGGCGGCCGGGTCGTCCGCGCAGGTCAGGGGGCATACGGTCTGATCGAACGAAGAAGGAGGCACGAGATGAGCACAATCTTGGTAGGAACGGACACCTCGGCCGCAGCCGACCTGGCGGTCGAAGACGCGGCCCGATTGGCCCGAGACCGTGGCGCCGAGCTCCTGGTCCTCTACGTCCAGCCCGAGTCCGATCTGCGGGCCGTGGTCGACCCCGATCGCGCCGCCGATCCGGGCGCGTATCTCGCGAGGATCACCACCCGGTTCCCCGACGTGATCACCCGCACCCGCGTCGAGAGTGGCGCACCGGCCGATCGCATCTGCGACGTAGCGGCGGAAGAGCTCGCGGACACGATCGTCGTGGGCAACCGCGGGGCACAGGGTGGACGGTGGCACGTGCGTGACAGCGTCCCGAACATGATCCTGCGACACGCGCCGTGCTCGGTCTTCATCGTGGACACGCGACGGGCACAATGACCGGGTTAGGCGTCGCCGGTCTCGCGGAGGAACGCGAGTACCGCCATCACCCGGCGGTGGACGTCCGGTTCCTCCGTGAGGCCCAACTTGTGGAACAGGGAGTTGATGTGCTTCTCGACGGCACGTTCGGTGAGGAAGAGCGACTTGGCGATCGCCGCGTTGTTCTCACCCTGCGCCATGTGCGAAAGCACCTCGCGCTCGCGATTCGTCAGCTGCGCGAGCGGCGAGTGAGCCATCCGCTCCTTCGCCGAGACGAGCGCCTCGACGACCTTCGGGTCGAGGACGCTCCCTCCGCGGGCGACCTCGCCCAGCGCCCGGACCAGCTCGTCCACGTCGGCCACGCGCTCCTTCAACAGGTACCCGAGGCCGGCGGCGCCGTCTTTCAACAGGTCGAACGCGTAGTCCTCCTCGACGAACTGCGAGAGCACGACGACGCCGATCGTGGGGTGGGCGGACCGGATCGTCTTCGCGGCCTCGATGCCCTCGTTCGTGCCGGTCGGGGGCATCCGGATGTCCGTGAGAACGGCGTCGGGCTGGTGTTCTTCGACCGCCGACAGCAGCTCGTCGCGAGTCGTAGCCGTGCCAACGAGCTCGATCTCGTCCGAGGTGGCCAGCAGGGCGGCTGTTCCCTCTCTGACCAGGTAGTTATCCTCGGCGAACACCACGCGGATCATGCGCGGATGGTACATGGGGGCCACCGGGCCCTGGGGAGCGTTGGATGAGCATCCGGGTCGTGTTGGGCGAGGACAACGTCCTCGTGCGCGAGGGCGTCCGCGCGCTCTTGGATTCCTACGATGACATCGAGGTCGTGGGGGTCGCCGCGGATGCCCCGTCGTTGATGGCGACGGCCGCCGAGCACATCCCCGACGTCGTCGTCACCGATATCAAGATGCCGCCGTCGTTCCAGCTGGAAGGGATCGACTGCGCGCACGCGATCCGCACCGATCACCCCGATACCGGCGTCGTCGTCCTGTCGGCTCACGATGACGAGGCGTACGCCCTGGCGCTGCTCGGCGGGGGCCACAGCGGGCTCGCCTACCTGTTGAAGGACCGCATCTCGCAGGGAGATGAGCTCGCTCGCGCGATCCGCGAGGTGCACGCGGGGGGCAGCACGGTCGACCCCACGATCGCCGAGCGTCTGTCGGGACGAGGCGACACCGCCGAACGCGAACGCGAGCTGCTGGACATGATGGCCAAGGGCCTCGGGTACGCCGAGATCGCCGAGGCGCTCGGGACCACGCAGGAGGCCGTCGATTCGCAGGTGACCGCGTTGTTCAAGCGGATGGCCGGGGACGGCACCGGATCCAGCGTGGTCGACGAGTTCAAGCGCCTGCACGCCGCCGTTGTGGAGCAGACCACATCACGCAAGACGCTGGCGTCGTTCGTGCCCCAGCAGTTGGCGGATCGGCTCGCCGCGCATCCGGAGATGGCGATCGAGCCGCAGGAAGTGGAAGTGAGCGTGCTGTTCTCCGATATCCGCGGATTCTCCACGCTCGCGGAGCGGCTCTCCGCTCGAGATGTCGCCGAGGTCGTCGGCAAGCACCTCTCCGCGATGGCGGAGGTCGTCCTGTCCCACGGCGGCATGATCGACAAGTTCCAGGGCGATGCGGTGATGGTGGTTTTCGGCGCGCCCGAACCGACGCTCGACCACGCGGAACGCGCCCTCCTCTGTGCGATCGCGATGCAGGCGCGCCAATCCGAGCTGAACCAGGAGGGTTGGGGGCCAGACGTCCCAGAGCTCGGCGTGGGGATCGGCGTCAACACCGGATCGGTGATCGCCGGGACGGTCGGCGGCGGCGGCCGCCTCGAGTACACCGTGGTTGGCGACGCGGTGAACATCGCGCAGCGGTTGCAATCGGAGGCGGAGGGCGGGGAGATCGTAGCGGCCGCCTCGACGGTCGCCGCAGCGCCGGGTGTTCCGAGCGAGTCGATCGGACCGCGCCACGTGAAGGGGCGTGAGGAACCGGTGGAGGTGTTCCGTGTCGTCATCGGCTGAGGTGGCGGCCGTCGCTACACCCGAAGCCGAGCGATCCGAGCACGCCGACCGGTTCTCGCGCGACGTGGAGGCCGCCGCACGCGCGATCACGCTGACCCTCGCGAGAGGTGACGAGGTCGCGCGATGACCACATCGACGGCTGAGACGACCGCCGCCGCCCGGGCGGTGCAGCGGCCCGCCCGCTGGCCATGGATCGTCTTCGCGCTCTTCCTGGTCATCGCTTCGCTGGGTCTCGTCTTCATTTCGCTCAACCATGAGTTGCTCTCGACGCAGATCCCGTACGTCGTGGCGTTCTCGATGTTCGGCGTGGTCGGCACGCTGATCGTCAGCCGCGACCGCACGCAACACGATCGGGTTGCTGTTGCTCTGGTCCGCCTTCTTGACGGCGACGTCGTTCCTCGCCGGCGAGTTGTTCACGCTACTTCGTGAACGATGGTCGCTCCGGTGGCGGGGTCGTGGTCCTCGGGCTCCTCAATAACATCGGATGGCTGTTCGGGATCCTGCCGTCGTGTTCCTACTGCCGCTCCTGTTCCCGGACGGCCACCTTCCCTCATCTCGGTGGCGACCGCTGCTGTGGTTCATCGTCGGACTTCTCGCCCTGCCTTGGGTCAGCCTCTTCTTCGGCCAGCGCGACTGACCGGCTCGGGCGATGTCAGCATCGCGAACCCGCTCTACGTGGAGGCGATCGGCAACCTCCCGAACCTCGATCCGGTGATCGGCCTCGCGTTCCCGCTGATCTTCGGCGCTGGCGATCGTGTCGCTGGTCCTGCGGTTCCGGCGGTCGACCGGAGTGGAGCGGCAGCAGATCAAGTGGGTGGTGTTCGGACTGTGGTCTCGCTCGTGGGGATCGTCGCCACAGGGTCACCTCGAACGACACCTCGTTCGCGTCGGCGCTGATCGGAGGCATCGACGTTCCTGATGTTCCCGGTTTCGATCGGTATCGCGGTCCTGCGGTTCCACCTCTACGACCTGGACGTGGTCGTGCGCAAGGCGGTCGTGTACGCGGCACTCGCCGTGTTCGCGACCCTCGTGTACCTCGGCCTCGTCGTGGGGCTCGGGGCCTGGCTGGGACGCGGTGACTCGTTCCTCACGATGGTCGCCGCGGTCGTCGTCGCGATCCTGTTCCAGCCGGTGCGGGTCCGGCTGACGCGATTCGCCAATCGGTTGGTCTACGGAAAGCGAGCCACGCCGTACGAGATCCTCGCCGAGTTCTCTGAGCGGGTCGGCGACGCCTACGCGGACGCGGATGTGCTGCCGCGGATGGCCCGCGTCCTCGGTGAGGGGATCGGCGCGGAGCGAGCCGATGTGTGGCTCGCGGTCGACGATGAGCTGCGTGATGTCGCAGCGTGGCCGGTCGACGTCGACGTGTCGACGCCGCTTGCGCTCGCTGACGGCACGGTCCCGGTCGTCGAGGGCGCGGATCGTGTGTTCCCAGTCGAGCAGGCCGGCGAGTTGCTCGGGGCCCTCGCGGTCCGCAAGCCTGCGAGCGAGCCGTTCTCGCCGGCGGACGAGAAGCTGATGGGCGACCTGGCCGGCCAGGCCGGCTTGGTGCTCCGCAACGTCCGCTTGACGGAAGACCTGAAGGCTCGACTCGACGAGCTCAAAGCCGCGCAGAAACGGCTCGTCTCCGCGCAGGACGAGGGTCGCCGGCGCCTCGAGCGCAACATCCATGACGGCGCCCAGCAGCAGCTCGTCGCGCTGGCCGTGAAGCTGAAGCTCGCAGACGGCTTGATCGAACGTGACACGACGAAGGCTCACGAGCTCCTCGCGCAGTTGCAAGGCGAGACACACTCCGCCCTTGAGGACCTCCGGGACCTGGCGCGCGGGATCTACCCGCCGCTCTTGGCCGACAAGGGACTCGCGGCCGCGCTCGAAGCCCAGGCGCGGAAGAGCGGGCTGCCGGTAACGCTCCGGGCGGACGGGGTCGGCCGCTACCCGCAGGCAGCCGAGGCAGCCGTCTACTTCTCGTGCCTGGAGGCGTTGCAGAACGTGGCGAAGTACGCGGAGGCGTCCTCGGTCGTCATCGAGCTCGCCGAGCGCGAAGGACGGATCTGCTTCACCGTCACCGACGACGGCCGTGGGTTCGACCGGAGCGCGAACGGGTACGGAACGGGTCTGCAGGGGATCGCCGACCGCCTCGGCGCGCTCGAAGGGGGCGTGACGGTGACGTCATCGCCGGGGCACGGCACCACGCTCGCGGGCGACCTCCCGGCCGTCGCGCTGGTCGAGGCGAACGCATGACGACGCCGGCGCGCACGACCAAGAAGCCGAAAGGTATCCGCCGGTTGGAGCGCTGGGTCGTCGGGCTGGCGATGGGCATGATGGCGTTCGTGTTGGAGAAGGCCGTCATGCGTTCCGTGAAGAAAGGGGGCGGCACGACGCCCACCGCGGAGCCCACCACGATCACGACCAAAGGCGCCGAGGTACAGATCCAAGACCTCGATGAGGGCGGCCGGTCGTAGGCGTCGCTGCCAGGCGGCTAGTCTGACCTAGACTAGCTAGTCGCGACGCCGGATCAGGTCGACGACCAACCCCAACGTGAGGAACGCCGCGAGCACGCCGAACGCCGCCGGTACCCACGCGGCGACCCGTGTCGAGAGCGCCGAGAGCGACGACGCCAGGATCGCGGCACCCGCCGTCAATCCGAGGGCCAGGCGCCTGCCCGCGCGACGGATCGTGGTCTCCAGCGACGACGCTCGGAAGTTCACCTCGAGCTTCTGGCCCGGACGCGCGCCGATCAGACGTTCGACGGCCTCGATCACCCGGAGCGCGCGGACCTTCAGCTTCTGCGTCTGATAGAAGACCGCCTTCAGATCGAGCTTCGCGCCCATCCCGGTGAACACCGTCCGCATCAGGAACTTGCCGGCCACGTCGAACGGATCGAGCTCGGGGTCGAGCTGCGCGGCGGCGAGCTGCATCTGGGCGAGGGCCTTCCCCGTGAGCGTGAGTGACGCCGGGAGCGGCACGTTGTGCCGGAGCGAGATCTCGGTCATCTCCTGCAGCACGGGGCCGAGCTGGATGTCCTTCAGCGACGCGCCGCGGTTCTTCGCCATCAACGCGCCGATCTCCTCGCTGAACGCGTCGACGTCCAGGTCGCTCCGGTCGATCGCCCCCGAGAGCATCAGCGAGATGTCGGTGAGGAACCCGACGTCCTCCTGCCAGAACGCCATCAGCAGCAGCATCATCTGTTCGCGCATCTCGGCGCTGACCTCGCCGACCATGCCGAGGTCCAGGAAGTAGAGGAGCTCCTCCTCGGGCTGCCACATCAGGTTGCCGGGATGCGGGTCGGCGTGGAAGAACCCGTCGACCATGATCTGCTTGTAGAAGGACTCGAGCAGTTGGCGTGCGGCCTCCTTGCGGGCGGTGCCCTCCGGGGCGTTCGCGATCGGGCCGCCGGCAACGTCGCGCATCACCAACAGGCGCGACGTCGAGAAGTCGCCGTGCACCTCTGGGACCCGCAGCCGGGAGAACGACGCGATCACCTCCGTCATCCGGCGCATGTTGCTGGCCTCCTCCCGGAAGTCCAGCTCGCGATGGAGGGAGTCCGAGAGGTACGTGAACACCGCCTCCATGTCGATCACCTGCTTGAGACCGGGGCGGTGCCCGACCTTCTCGGCGAACACCTCCAGGAGCGCCAGATCCTGTTCGATCTGCTCCTTCGCGTCGGGGCGTTGCACCTTCACGACGACCTTCTCGCCGTTCGCGAGCGTCGCGCGGTGCACCTCGGCGATCGTTCCGGCGGCGAGCGGCCGCGGATCGATGTGATCGAATACGTCCTCCCACGGAACGCCCAGCTCCTGCTCCATCACCTTGACGACCTGTTCCTCCGTGAGGGCCGGCACGTCGTCCTGCAGCGTCGCCAGCTCCTTGATGTATTCGGGCGGCAGCAGGTCGGGCCGCGTCGACAGGATCTGTCCGAGCTTCGCGAACGTCGGTCCCAGCTCCTCGAGCGCCGAACGCAGACGCTTGCCTTGGCGTTCGCGGCCGACGGCGCCTTCCTCATCGGGGCGGCCGAACAGCTCCTTCAACCCGTGCTTCGCGAAGACCGTCGCGATCTTGGTGCCGCGCGCGATCAGGTGCGGCTCGGTCTCGACTTCGGCGGCGCTCGTGCGGAGCGATGCCGGCTCGCGTCGGGCGCCGGAAGGCATGACGACCTCACCGTCCGCCGTGTTCACGATGATCACGGTGCAGCGGGCGTTGTGGCTGATCCGGTTCGGGACGTTGCCGAGCAGGAATTCCTTGCGGCCGGCCATCCCGGCGTTGCCGACCACGAGCACGTCGATCTGATGGTCCTCGGTCGCTTCGACGATCGCCATCGCCGGGTCGTCGTGGATCACGACGTGGGAGTGACCGCGTGCACCGGCGATCTGCGTGGCATACGTCTGCAGCTCGTCGGCGGCACCGCGCGCGCGTGTGGCCTCCGCCGCGCCGAACTCGGTGTCGGTGGGGCTCCCCGGAAGGATCACCTGCACGATGTGCAGATCCGCGTCGTAGCGGTCCGCGAACGCCGCGGCCCACGCGACCGCTCGCTCGGCCGTCTTGGACCGATCGGTGCCGACCATGACCCGGTTAACGGGGCCGCCGACCCGGACGTCGCCGTTCGTGCTCATGCGCGCATCATGCCTGATGAAGCATCGTTGCGACGACCGTGGAACCTCCCGTGCATCCCGGGTGCCAGCACCCGGTTCGGTAGACTCGGCAGCCGCCGCCGGAGTAGCTCAGTGGTAGAGCAACCGCCTCGTAAGTGGTAGGTCCGGGGTTCGAATCCCCGCTCCGGCTCGTCTAGGTGCCCACGTGGCTTGGGGCGATCGCATCGGCCCTCGCCACCCACGGCGTCGCCTCGAGGCGTTCGAAGATCTCTCGGGCTTCTGCGAGCAACGGGGCGGCGTCGTCGAGGCGGCCGTTCGCGACGAGCCACTCGCTGTGCTCGAGGAGCGTGCACGCGCGGTAGAACGGTGCGCCGATCTCCCGGAACAAGCCGGTCGCCGACTTGAACCGCCCGTCGGTCTCGGGCTCGCTGGGAGCGAGCCGTGCCCGGAACCGCTCCGTCAACGCCCGCATGAGCGGTGAGATCTGGCCAGGTTTCCAGCCTTCCACGGTCGACACGAGCGCTTCTGCAGCTGCGAGATCGCCGAGCTTCAGCGCGGCATCCACGGCGATCGGATATGACCACTTGATCGCTCCGTGCCGATGGCTCAGCGCATCCCGAAGGTCGAACGCTTCCTGGGCGAACCCCAACGTCCCCCGCACATCGCCGTTCGCCTCGGCCGCGATCGCGCGCACCACGGCATAGATCGCGCGCGCCTGGAGGTCGTCACTGTCGCTATGGTCCTCCCAGACCGCGAAGCAACGGTTCACCTCCTCGACATCTCCTCGGTTCCTGGCCACCTCCATCGCGCCCCACGCGATCCCTTCGATGCCTGCGCGGACCCCCGGATCCTCTGACTCGAGGGCCTCTCTCATCGTGATGAGTACCTCGTCCCAGGAACCGGACAGGAACTGATGCGCGATGATCTGCATCCTGGCGAACCACTCGGGGCCGCTCCACCCCAGCCGCTGCGCGAGGGCGATCGCGTCGAGATCCAGCCGCGTTGACTCCTCGTAGCGATCGCGTTCGAACATCTCGTTGGCTAGGTTGAAGTACGCACGGAGCGCGGCGCTCGGCGTGTCGTTCTCGAGCCCGACCTCGAGGCTGCGGCGGATCAACGCGAGCGCTTCCTCCGGGCGGCCGCGAGCGCTCGCGATCAGGCCCTTGGTGTTCATCGCCTCCGAGATCGTCTCGGGCAGCCAGAGCGACTCGGCGACGCCGAGCGCAAGCTCGATGGCCTCGGCGGCCACCTCGAGATGACCTGCGAAGAAGTGGAGCCGTCCGAGCTGGGCAGCCAGGGCCGCGAGGTCCTCGTCGGGCTCGTCGTTCTTCAAGATGTCGAACGCCGATGTCATCCGAACGAGAGCGTCATCGAGCTTCGAAGAGAACAGGAACGACACGTCGCCGATCCGCGCCGAGACACGAGCAGCGTCGTGCGTCCGGCCCTCCGAACGGAACAGCGCCTCCGCCTCTTCGAGGTCGTGCATCGCCTCATCCATAGTCGCACTGACGCTCGCCATGATCCCCGCGAGCTCGAGCAGGGAGGCACGTTCGCCGTCGGTATCTGCGAGTTCGGCCGCGCGCAGGAAGTAGCCGCGCGCTGCGCGTGGCGCGGCGAGCTGCTGCGCGCGTCGTCCCCCCCGGGTGAGCGCATCTCGTGCCTTCGCGCGGACCCGTTCCGCGTCGGGCTCGTCGGGCGCCGACCGATACGCCTCCGTGTAGTGGGCGGCGATCACTTCGACGATCTCGTCCTCGTCTCCCGTCCACGTCTGCTCGAGGTTCTCGGCCGCTGCGAGGTGTCGGGTCCGGCGGTCCTTCTTCGCGAGGGTGTCGTACGCGACCTTCTGGACGAGCGATTGGAGGAACCCGTATTGGCCGTGGTCCGTCGCCCGCGGGTCGCTCTGGATCGAGAGGAACTCCTTGCGGACCAGCGCGGAGAGCAGCTCATCGAGTCGATCGTCCGGGAGGTCACTCAACGATGCGATCGCCTGTCGAGGGAACGTCTTGCCCAGTACCGCGCCGTCCTGCAGAAGCGCGCGCTCTTCCGACGGCAGGCCATCCAGGCGCGCGGCGATCAATCCTTGGAGGGAGCCGGGCACCTCCAGCTCGTCCACCGAGCCGGTCAGTTCGTAGCCTTCGCCCTCACCGCGTGCGAGCAGGCCCTTGTCCAAGAGCATCCGAACCGTTTCCACGGCGTAGAGCGGAACGCCCTCCGCCCGCTCGCGGACGCGTACCAAGAGGTCGTCGGGCAGTCCCGGCACCATGCCGCGCAGCAACTCGTCGATCGCTGCATCAGGCAACGGTTCCAGGTACAGCGACGTGAACCGATGCTTGCCGACACCCCAGTCCGGCCGGCGCTCGATCAGCTCTGGTCGTGCGAGCGTGACGATGATCAACGGATGGTCGCGCGCCCGTTCGGCGAGATGATCCACGAAGTCGAGCAGGGCGTCGTCCGCCCACTGGACGTCCTCGAACACCATCACGGTCGGACCGCCCCGATCCGCGATCCGCTCGAAGAACAGTCGCCACCCGGAGAACAGATCGTCGCGCGACCAGGCCGTACGCTCCTCGAGGCCGAGGAGATGCGCGAGCCGAGGCTCCACCCACCGACGCTCTTCGGGATCGGTGATCCACTCCTCGACGCACGCGCGCAGCTTCTGACCGGCGGTGTCGCTCGGCTCGTCCTCACCGATCCCCGCTCGGGAACGGACCATCTCCGAGAGCGCCCAGTACGTGATGCCCTCGCCGTACGCGAGGCACCGGCCGCGATGCCACCAAACCGTGTCCATCAGGCCGTCGATGTACTTCAGGAACTCCCACGACAGGCGGGACTTGCCGATCCCGCCGATCCCGACCACGGACACCAGGTGTGCTCGTCCCTCGTCGGCTCCCGCGTGGAACAGGTCTTTGATCAACCGCATCTCGCGATCCCGACCGACGAACGGTGACTCGAGTCCCATCGACCGGAGCTCGCCGCCGCGCAGCGCGATGACACGCATCGCACGCGCGAGCGGCATCGGTACCGCTTTCCCTTTCAGCTCATGCGTCCCGGCGTCCTCGTACGCGATCGCGGCGTCGCTCGCTCGGCGCGTGACATCCGTGACGAACACCGTGCCGGGCGAAGCCGCCGTCTGCACACGGGCGGCCGTGTTCACGAGGTCTCCCGCGACCATCCCCTGGCCCTCCGCGGCGAGCGTGACGGCCGTCTCGCCCGTCGCGACCCCGGCGCGCGCGGTCAGATCGGCCCCCACATCCGACCCGAGCGCCGTCACGGCAGTGACCAGCTCGAGCCCGGCTCGGACGGCGCGTTCCGCGTCGTCCTCCTGGGTCACCGGCGCGCCCCAGACCGCCATCACCGCGTCGCCGATGAACTTCTCGATCGTGCCGCCGTACCGTTCGATCAACGTGCGCGCGGTCTCGAAGTACCGGGTGAGGAGCTCGCGCACCTCCTCGGGATCCCGCGATTCCGACAACGTCGTGAAGCCCACCAGGTCGGCGAACAGGACCGAGACGAGCTTCCGCTCGGAGACCGGGATCGGTCGATCACGGTCGCTCCCGGTGTCACCGGTGGTGACGGCCGCCAGTTCGTTCCCGCACTCTCCGCAGAACCGGTCGTCAGGCTCGTTCGAGGCGCCGCAGTGCGGACACACGATCTCCAGCGGGGTTCCGCATGAAGAGCAGAACCTCCGCCCGGCTCGATTCTCGGTGCCACACGTGGAGCAGGTCACGTCGCGCCTCCCGTCAGCCCGCGAGCGTAGCGGAGCCCCGCTGTCGCGGCCAGGTTGACGATGGGCCGATGAGACCGGGAGGCTGGGGACCATGCGACGACGGATGCTCCAGCTGTTCTTCATCGCTGTCCTGACGATCGCCGCGCTCCCGGCATAGCGCCGACGCCGGCGTTGGCCACCGAGACCCATGGTCCCGGCTGGCGTTCCTGGCTACGCGGCAACCCTGCAGATGTCCAGGTCCACACCCGTGGCGGCGCGATGCTCGAGGGCGGCGGCTCCGATCGTATCCCGGCGTGGGAGTGGTTCCTGAAGCAAGCGGGCTACGGGGACATCCTCATCATCTGCGCGACCTGCGACGAGGTCTACGACCAGTACGTGTTGAACATCCACGACGTGGATTCGGTGCAGACCTTGAAGCTCACGGACCCGGTAGCCGCCTCCGATCCGTTCGTGGTGCAGAGCGTCGAGGATGCCGACGGCATCTTCTTCGCGGGCGGCGACCAGTCCGACTACGTGCGCGTGTGGAAGGACTCGCCCGTCGAGGATGCGATCAACGACGTGATCGCGCGGCACGGGGCGATCGGCGGCATCAGCGCGGGGCTCGCGATCCTCGGGCAGTTCCTGTTCGCTGCAGAGAAGGACACGATCCAGTCGGGTCAGGCGATGGCCGACTGCTACGCGAAGAAGATCACGTTGGAACAGGACATGCTCGCGGTTCCGGCGCTCGCGTCCACGATCACCGACACGCACTTCACGCAGCGAGAGCGGATGGGCCGGCTCCTGACGTTCATGGCGCGCATCATCACCGACGGCTGGTCGACGCATGTGCGCGGGATCGGCGTGGACGAGGATGCGGCCGCGCTGGTCGCACGTGACGGAACGGCGACCGTCGTCGGTCAGGGATCCGTCTCGTTCATCCGGATGCGCGCCGATGATGTGGTGTCGTGCGAGCCGGGCGTGCCGCCGGAGACGCGGTTCCTCGATGTCCACGTGGTCCACGTCGGGTCGACGTTCGACCTCAGGACGTGGAGCGGCGATCCGAACCCCCCGGTGCGCGTGCGGGTGAAGGACGGCGCGCTCGACTGGGTCGCCTGAGTGGGAGTTTCAGGGATCCCTCGAGGACGCATGGCCATCGGCGTCGCGCTGGTCATCGTGGGCGGCCTGTGGACCCTTCAGGGGGTAGGGATGGTCGGCGGGAGCTTCATGACCGGGAGCGCTCGTTGGCTCTTCGTCGGGCTGGTCTGCATCCTGATCGGTCTCGTGGTCTTGATCACTGGCTCACGTCGCCGCCGCTGATCGACTCCGGCTCTGCGTGATCGTCACGCTCGGACGGGTTCTGCGCGACCCCCGTCTTCCGAGACTTCCGAACGCGATGGATCCCCAGGCCCGCCATCGCGATGCCACCGACGAGGGCTCCCACCACGAGCCCGATCACGGCCCCAGGCAGGATGCCGGGGTCGACGCACTCCTCGAACTGGCACTCGCTCCCCGTTTCGGTCACCGCGGCGCCGATCGCGGCCCCGCTGGCGAATCCGAGGATGCCTCCCACGACGATGCCAACGATGACGAGGATGCTCCCTACGGCCAGCATCGCGGCCACCCACGTCTTCCCGTCGTCGGGTTCGCGGTTCACGTGAACCTCCTCATCCACCGCCGGTGGGCGGGTTCCCTCCGTGGCACGAGCAGGTCGCGGTGGCGAGCGTCTGCGTGTGGCAGTCACTGCACGCGAGCGGCTCCTCACCGCTCGGTACGTGCGGGCCGACCTGCTTGTGGACGAAGGTGGACGGGACGAAGTGCGTCGTCGTGTGGCAGGTCGCGCAGTTGGTCAGCAACACGCTGTTGTGGTGGTCGCCGTGGCAGTTCACGCACCCGTCGGCGGGTCCCATCGTCCCGCCGGTCGAGCTCGTGTGGCATTGCTCACACAGGATCGTGGCGTGCGGTCCGGTCAACGGCACCGGGTGGTGGAAGTTGCCGGGCACCCACGACTTGAGGTTGTGGCAGTCCTGGCATGCGCCGCGGTCGGCGTGCGGCGCCGTGTGGCAGTAGGCGCAGTCGTTCGGCTGCGCTTTGCCGTCGTGGCACGTGAAGCACGCCTGCATCGACTGCGGCGGGACGTAGGGGACGCCGGGGATGTCCGTGTGGACCACCTGGGCGTGGCAGTCGTCGCAAAGTCGCACCTTCGGTGGCATGTGCGTGTCATGGTTGAACGTCGCCGTGACCAGCTGGACGGGCTTGGCGAGCTGGCTCGTCGGGTGGCATCCCTGGCAGATCGCGTTCGGGACGGGGCGGGTCGACTTGATCGGGTTCGGCACCGTACCGAACACGTGCACCTGCACCTCGTGGAGGCCGGCCAGCTTGGCCCGGGCGAGGTTCACGAGCCCGGGTCCGATGTGGCACGCTACGCAATCGACCTGGTCGTGCTTGCTGATCTTCCACGAGTTGCCGAACGGCACCATCTCGTGGCAGGCGTAACCACAGAAGCGGTTACCCTCGGTGAGCTTCACCCCGATGGTCGTCGCCGCCAGCAGACCGACGAAACCGAACGCACCCAGGACGATCAACTTCCCCCAGAAGTCCCTGGTCCAGAGACGCCTGATCCTGCCGGCCATCGACGATCATCTCCGTCCTATCGCCATCATCCGCCGACCGGGGGCCGAGCGGCTCGGGATACGGTCCCGACGTCGGGGGGACCTTCGGCCGCTGCGCCGAGACGGGCTCGAAGCCTCAGCGCTCCGTTATCGACGCGATGTTCGCGTCGATCGTGGAGCGGTCGATCGGCCCGATGTACTTCGCCACGATCGTTCCGTCCCGACCGATGAAGAACGTCTCAGGGAAGCCCAGCACGCCGTAGCTCGCCTCGAGCGTCCCACGTGTGTCCGCGAGGCTCAGGTAGTGGATGCCATGGAGGGTCTGGAACGCTACTGCGTCGGCCCGAGCATCCTTCGTGTCGATCCCCAGGAAGACCACGCCCCGGTCACCCCATCGCCGCTGGGCGGATGCGAGCACCGGCGCCTCGTCTCGGCACGGCACGCACCACGAGGCCCAGAAGTTCAGCACGAGCGGCTTGCCCCGGTAGTCGGCGAGCGCGACCGAGCCGCCGCCTTGGAGCCGGGGGAGTTGGAACGCCGGCGCCAGTCGTCCGAACGGATCCTGTCCGAGCGTGCCCCCACCCATCGCGCGGGCCGCCGCCCAACCGATCGCAGCGAGGATGACGAGGATGACGAGGATCGCCACCGACCCGGGTACCCGGGATCGTGGCGGCGCCGTCAGATCCGCGCGCTCTGCCGCCATCGCGCCTCCACCCTGCACCTAGAGACTCCCTACCGGCTCGCCCGAAAGACCCACCACTGTCAGGGCTTTCGACCCCTGGTCGGCGCATCCGTCCGGGCGACGATGAGACGAAGCGGATACCTCGCAGAGGAGCGAACGTGAACCTCACGGGCCCGGTTGGGCTTCCCGATGGGTTCGAGCGCAGGCGGAGTCGGCTGCCGCTCGTTCTGGCGGGGTTCGTCGTGATCGGGGCGTTCTCCGGGCTGGGCTACACGATGTTCACCCGGTCGGTCGTGTACTACCGAACGCCCACCGAAGTCATGTCCGCGCCGGGCCTGCACGTTCGGCTGTCCGGGACCGTCGTCGACGGGAGCATCAGGAGCGACATCGCCGCTGGCGCGGTCGCGTTCGAGGTGACGGACGGCCGCACGACGGTGCCGGTGGTGTTCCATGGCGTGGCGCCCGACGCGCTCCGAAGCGGCGGCGACGCGGTCGCGGAGGGAGTGCTGGGCGGCGATGGGACGTTCCTGGCGGAGCGCCTCTTCGCGCGCTGCCCGTCGAAGTTCCAGACCGCGTCGCAAGGGCCGCCATCACCATGAACGCGTCGCCGCTCCTCGCGATCCGCCTCGAGAGCGTTGGGAAGCGCTTCGACGCTAGGGCCGCCTTGGACGGCATCGACCTCGACGTGCCGGCCGGCTCGTTCGTCGCGGTGATGGGGGCCAACGGCGCGGGGAAGACGACCTTGATCAACGTGATCGCCGGGTTGACGGCTCCTACTGCCGGACGCGTCACGATCGCCGGGGTCGACATGCGGCGCGCCGGACCTCGTCTCCGCGCGCAGATCGGGGTGGTGGGCCACCGACCCATGCTCTATCCGGACCTGACCGCCGGCGAGAACCTCATGTTCAACGCACGCCTGTTCGGCGTTCCGGAACCAGCGAGGGCGGTCCAGGAGAGTGCGGCGCTGATGGACGTCATCGACGTTCTCGATCGAACCGTCCGCTCCCTTTCGCGCGGCACGACGCAGCGGGTCGCACTGGCGCGCGCCCTCGTGCATCGGCCACCGATCCTGCTGCTCGACGAGCCGTTCACAGGGCTGGACGAGGTCGCCGCCCGCTCGTTGTCCGAGCTGCTGGCTCGCCTCCACACGCCCCACCGCGTCGTGCTCGTGACGTTGCACGATGTCGCTCGCGCCGTCGAGGGACCCGAACGGGTGGTCGTCCTGTCGCGAGGGCGGATCGTGCACGATGGAGCGACGCACGGTTCGGGACGCGGGTTCGGCGCCGAGTACCTGCGGCTGTTGCGTAGCGAGGTGGCGTCGTGACCTGGCTCGGCTCCGCAGCCGTGATCGCGGGCAAGGACCTCCGACTGGAACTGCGCACGCGCGACGTCGTGTCTTCGGTCGGGTTGTTCGTACTTGTGGTCGTCGTGACAGCGAGCCTCGCCCTCCCGCTCGATGGGCGGGGACGTGAGGGCATGGCCGCTGGTGTGCTCTGGATGGCGTTCCTGTTCGCAGGCCTCCTCGGCATGGGGCGTTCTATGGCGATCGAGGACGAGGAAGGCTGCCTCGCGGGATTGCTCGTCTCTCCCGCCCCGCGAGAGGGGATCTTCCTGGGCAAGCTCGCGTCGAACCTCGCGTTCACCGGAGGGGTCGAGGCGCTGATCGTCCCGCTGTTCATCGCGTTGCTGCAGCTCCACGTCGGGGCGCCGGTGCTGCTGGTCCTTTCGATCGCGCTGGGCACGATGGGTCTGTTGACCGTCGGCACGCTCTTCGCCGCGATCGCGATCGGGACGCGCGGACGCGAGGCGATCCTGCCGTTGCTCGTGCTCCCGGTGGCGGTGCCCGTCGTGATCGCGGCCGTCAAGACGACCGAAGCCGCGTTCCTAGGGTCCTGGGGCGTGCAGGGATGGCTCCTGTTGATGGTCGGTTTCGACGCGCTGTTCCTTCTGGTCGCGCTCGCGACCTTCCCGTACGTGACGGAGGGATGACCATGGACGCGAAAGTAGACGTGCGGATCGATCCGGGGACTGCGTCGACGCCGATCGATCCGGGCACCGCGCGATCGCGACGTCGGCTGGTGCTTGGCGCGCTCGCGGGGGTCTCGCTCATCGTGCTCCTGATCGCGGCCTTGTTCGTCGCTCCGGAGGACGCGGCGCAGGGAGCCGCTCAGCGCATCTTCTATATCCACGTGCCGTCGGCGTGGGTCGGGTTCCTGGCGTTCGCGGTCGTGTTCGTCGCGAGCATCCGGTTCCTGATGACCGGTGACCGACGGTTCGACGACATCGCCTCGGCGTCCGCCGCGGTCGGCATGGTCTTCACGACGGCGGTGCTGATCACGGGACCGCTGTGGGGGCGGGCGACCTGGGGCGTCTACTGGACGTGGGATCCACGGCTCACCAGCTTCCTGTTGCTGTGGTTGATCTACTTGTCCTACCTGGTGCTCCGTGGCTATGTCCCGGAGCCCCAGCGACGAGCTCGCTACTCGGCCGTGGTCGGCATCGTTGGGTTCCTCGACGTCCCCATCGTCTACCTGTCCGTCCGTTGGTGGCGGGCGCAACACCCGGCGCAGCTGATCTTCACGCGCGGCGGGCTACCGACGTCGATGCTCATCGTCCTCCTTGTCGGCGTGGCCGCATTCACGTTCCTGTACCTGTACCTGTTGTCGGTCCGCCTCCGGGTCTGTCGTCTCGAACGCGATCGCGAGGAGGTGCCGAGATGAGCGGTACGGGATACCTGGTCGCCGCCTACGTGAGCGCGGCGGCGCTGTACGGCGGATACCTCGCGACGCTCTGGCGGCGCGAACGCGCGCTGGATCGGAGGCGTCGCGGTGGCTGAGCTCGGTCGCCTCGCCCTGCTAGGTGCGCTCGTGGCGGCGACGTGGGCATTCCTCGCCGGCTTCGCCGGTGCGTTCGGCCGGCGCCGCAGGACGACGCGGAACGCGGAGATCGCGCTGGTCGTCGCTGCTGCGGCGGTCACGGTATCTGGCGGAGCGCTGTTCGTGGCGCTCCTGTCCCGCGACTTCCGCGTCGAGTACGTGGCGCAGTACACCAGCCGCAGCCTCTCAGTGTTCTACACGCTGGGCGCCTTCTGGGCGGGTCAAGCCGGATCGCTCCTCCTGTGGGCGTGGATCCTCGCCGTGTGCGGGGCGCTCGTCGTGGCGCAGCGTCGGACCCGATATCACGCGTTGATGCCGTGGGCGATCACGGTGCTCGCGGGGATCCTCGTCTTCTTCCTCGCCCTCGACGCGTTCTACGCCGATCCGTTCGTTCGGCTCGCCGTCGCGCCTCCGGACGGCCAAGGGCTTAACCCGTTGCTGCAGAACTACGGCCAGTGGATCCACCCGCTGACGCTCTACATCGGGTTCGTCGGGTTCAGCGTGCCCTTCGCGTTCGGGATCGCGGCGCTGATCACGGGCGAACTCGACGACCGGTGGCTGCTGGATGTTCGCCGATGGACGTTGTGGTCGTGGATCTTCCTGACGGCCGGCGTCCTGCTCGGCGCGCGCTGGGCGTACGTCGAGCTCGGATGGGGCGGCTACTGGGCGTGGGACCCGGTGGAGAACGCTGGCCTGCTTCCCTGGCTCACCGCCACGCTCTTCCTCCACTCGGCGGCGGTGCAGGAGAAGCGCGGCGTCATGAAGACCTGGAACGTGGCGCTCCTGCCCGCGACGTTCGCGCTCGCGGTCTTCGGCACGTTCCTTACCCGGTCGGGCGTGGTGTCCTCGGTCCACGCGTTCGCGGAGTCGACGATGGGCCCGCTCCTCCTCGGGTTCACCGGGTCCGTGGTGCTCCTGTCGGCGGGCCTGGTCATCTGGCGTCTCCCGACGCTCGGCGCCCCCGGGCGCTTCGGATCGATCGCCTCACGGGAGTCGTCGTTCTTCGCGACCGGGGTGCTGTTCATGGGGATGACGGTGGTCGTGTTCTGGGGAACCGTCTACCCCTTGGTGGCGGAGGCGGTCCGTGGCACGAAGGTGTCGATCGGCCCGTCGTTCTTCCAGGCGTTGATGGTCCCGCTCTCGATCCTGCTGCTGGCGCTCGTCGGGATCTGTCCGTTGTTGGCATGGAGACGAACGGACGCTCCGCATCTGTGGAGCGGCCTGACGTGGCCGCTCACCATCGGCGGAACGATCCTCGCGCTCGGACTGATCGCCTCTGGTGGGCAACACGTGCTGCTGTCCGTCGTCGTGGCTCTCGGTGCGTTCGCGTTGACGACGGTCGTCGGCGAGATCACCCGGGGGCTGCGAGCACGGCGCCGGATCCATCACGAACGGTGGCCGACCGCGGTGCATCACTTGTTCGCGCTGACCCCGCGCCGGTACGGAGGTCCGGTCGCGCACGCCGGGATGATCGTGTTGCTGACTGCCATCGCGCTGAACCTCAGCTTGAAGCAGCATGCGCAAACGACGATCGCGGTCGGCAGTGCGGCGCGGGTCGGAGGGTACGAACTGACGCTCCGCAGCCTGACCCCGCAGCAAGAGGGTTCGCGGGTCGCGACGGTCGCGACGTTCGACGTCCGCTCGGGCGGGTCGCCGGACGGGACGATCACGGCCGAACTCGTGCAGTTCGAGAATCAGCAGACGGCCGCGGACGTCGGGATCCGGTCCTCGCTGGGTGCCGATCTCTACGTGGTGCTCGGTCAGGCCGATCAGTCGCGCGGCCTGGCGAACGTCGATCTTTACGTCGAACCCGGCATGCTGCTGATCTGGATCGGGATGCTCATCGTCGTGCTGGGCGGCGTGCTCGCCGGATGGCCGAGGCGCCCCAACATGATGACCCACGACCTGGAGATGGACGTTGCCACGGGCAAGCTTCCCGCGGATGAGGGAACCCCTCAGAGCGCCCTTGTGCCAACGCCCCGGTCGTCGAGTGTGCGGCAAGCGCAGGTGCGCCACCCGCAGGCGCTTGACGACTTCGATCGAGAGCTCGAGCGACGGATCGCCGCCCAGCGGAAGGTGCTCCGCGATCGAGCTCCACACCGCGGAGGTCAACCTCGATGACGCGGACGAGCCGTTGCGCGCGGACCACCTCGTTGGCGGCGATGATCGCGCTCCTGGTGTTCGTGACGCTCCCGGCGGCGGCGGTCACTCCCTCGTCCCAGCCGATCGCCGGAAGGGTCGTGGATGCGACGCATCACCGGCCGGTCGCTGACCAGCCTGTGACGCTCTCCACGTATCGCGGTGAAACGCGGCTCTCGACCGCCTCGGCGACGACGGATCCGCGTGGCGCGTTCTCGTTCGCGGCACCGGCCCCGAACGCCACCAGCTTCCAGGTGACCACGACGTACCGGGGAGGCAGCTATCGGAGCCCCCTCACTCAGCTGGAAGGCCCTATCCCGCCGGTAACGTTGAAGGTGTTCTCGCCCACGACCGACGCGGCGGCGATCGCGCAGACCAACTGGGTCGTGTGGGTCGACCCGATGCCGGGAGGCATCGTGGTCCAACAGGACTTCGCGTGGCAGAACGACGGCACGACCGCCTACATCGGCCCCGATGCGAGAGGCGGCGTCGTGACCGAGGCGCCGCTCTCCCCTGCGGCGACGAACGTGCAGTACCTAGGCTTGTTCCTCAACGGTGGCGGCAGGGTCGTCGGAGATGTCTACCAGGGGACGCAGCCGATCGTGCCCGGCGGGTCCAGCGCCACCGTTCGGTACGTGGTGGCGTCGCTGCGCCAACTTCGACTCGTGACCCCGCTCCCGACGAGCAGCTTGCACGTGTTCGTCGGCGGACCTGGTCGCCTCGGCACCCGGGATGACGAGCGCCGGCAGGATCACAGACCGGGGCACGAGCTATCAGGTGCTCACCGCGGCCAACCTGCCCGCCGGACGGATGGTGACGGTCAGCCTGAGGTCCACGGCCCGAGCGCAGCGGAACGCCTGGCCGTTCGCGATCGTGGGCATCGTCATCTTGTTGCTCATCGCGGCGCTGTCGGTCCGGCGGATCAAGGGCCGGACTCCTGGGCCGCAGCGGGCTCGCCGGACGCGGGGCTCGGACGAACGGCACGGATCCGAGCGTTCCCCCTCGTCATCTGCTGAGATCACGACGGACGAGACGGAAACCCTGCTTGAGGAGATCGCCGCCATCGACGTGGCGTTCGAGGAGGGATTGCTCGAGCCGGCCACGTACGAGCGCGTGCGTGCCGCCGCGAAGGACCGGTTGGCGAGGGTGGCACGCGTACCCTCTTTTGATCGGGGCGCCCGAGCGCCGTAGGCGGGTCCTGGAAGATACTCAGGACGCGAGCGCGCCGTCCGACTCGCGGACGTCGATCGCCGTGATCGTCGTGTCCCAATCCCACGGGCCGTTCAACGCCGACCGCACCAACGTGTAGATCGTCTCCCACGTCGTAGCGTCGGCATCGTGCGGCGATCCGGCCCGCACCGGGATCCCCTGGATCAGCGCCGAGTGCTCGCTCAACCGACTGACCAACAGGTAGGGATTGTCGAGCGACTCGAGCTCGGTCCCCACGCGCGCCAGCTGCTCGTCCGTGAGCGACGGAACCAGCGTGACGATCGCCTCGCGGAGGAAGGGACCGTGTTCTCTCATGGTGCAATCTTCGGCACCGTTCACGGTGAGGAAGAGTCGGCACGGTTGGGGGTTTCGTTGCCCCGAAGGTCATCCTCCGACCGCATGCGCCGACCACCCGAACTGACCATCCTGAGCGTAGTCATCCGGGACGCGCTACGCGCAGGCGTCCCCTCGGAGGCCGCATGTCGCAGGCTGAAGCTAGCGTCTCGCGGAGCGGTGAGACATGACGGGCTACCGGGAGAGGTGCGACGGTGGTGACGATCGATGATGTTCGAGCTCTGGCCGTGACGTTGCCCCGAAGTACCGAGGCGCTCGTCCGTGATCGCGTGAAGTTCCGCGTCGGACGCATCGTTTACCTGGCGTTCTCGCGGGACGAAGCCCAGATGGGATTCGCGTTCCCGAAGGAGGAAAGAGAAGCCCTGGTGTCCGCCGAGCCGGAGAAGTTCTTGATGCCCGGCCGGTCGGATCTCCGCTATCACTGGGTCGAGGTGCGGATGGCGGCGCTCGACCCGGCCGAGATGCGCGAACTGGTCTTGGACGCGTGGCGCATGGTGGTCCCCAAAGGGGTAGCCGCCGAGTACGACTGCAACCACGGGGACCGATGACGCGATGCCATTGCGGAACCGGGTCACGCCGCTCGGGGAACTGATCGTCGACCCGGCGCGCGGTCTCGTCTACGGCAATCGGGGTTGTCTCCACGACGAGCACGAACGGATCCGTCGCCGGTTCAACGGCAAGCGCTGGATCGCGTGCCGGCTGGTGTTCCGTGGGTGGCACCGGTCGCCCCTGATGCAGCCCGGTCGTTTCACCGAGCTGTTCTTCCTGGACGAGGCCACCGCGTTCGCCGCGGGGCACCGGCCGTGCGCCCTCTGTCGGAGCGAGGACTACCGGCGGTTCGGCGAGGCCTGGCGCGACATCCACCCCGACCATGGAGGCGCCGACGCGATCGACGCGCAGTTGCACACCGAGCGGGTGGATCCAGGCACGCGCGGGCATCGGATGCACCGGGCGTCGATCGGGGCGCTCCCCGATGGCGCGTTCGTCCAACGCGAGGGCGACCCGTGGGTGGTGCTCGGCGACACCCTGCTGCGGTGGACGCCAGCGGGGTATGCGGACCGTGTCAACCGGCCGCGTCGCGGTGACGCGGTGCTGATCACCGCGCCGTCGCTCGTCGAGATCCTGCGCGGGGAGCGCGAGCCCGATGTTCCCTTCCTCCACCCGTCGGCCTACGTTGCGCACGCCGATGGAGTTCGGGATCTGCGCTGACGTGACGGAAGGATCGCGGACGCAGTGGTCGAGCGTGGCCGTTCGCTACTGACCGCAGACGTTTACGCTCATCCCATGTCGTTCACGCTGCCGCAGTTCGGGATCTTCGCCCAGGGAACCGACGCGCACCAGTTCCTCGAGTTCGACCTCCGACCGGGCGTCACGGCGACGCAGGCGGTGGCGTCGTTCCGACGGCTGCGAACCCCGGAGGTCTCGGCGGGTGGCGTGAACATCGTGGTCGCGTTCGGGGCAGACGCCTGGCGCGAGGTCGCCCCGTCGGAATCGCCGCCGTCGTTGTCCGACTTCCGGCCGATCGAGGGGTCCGACGGTCACGGCGCTCCCGCGACGCAGCACGACGCCTGGATGTGGATCAGCGGCAGTGCGCCGGACGTGACGTGGGATCACGCGCGCGCCGCCGCGCTCACCGTCGCCGATGTCGTCGAGCTCGCGACCGAACAGGCGGGGTTCGCGTACCGCGACAGCCGGGACATCACCGGATTCATCGACGGGACCGCGAACCCTCCCGTACGGCGGGCGGCCGACGTTGCGCTCGTTCCGGCCGGTGAACCGGGCGAGGGAGGGAGTCACGTCCTGGCGATGCGGTGGGTCCACGACCTCGACGCGTTCAACCGTCTCTCGATCGCCGAACAAGAAGCGATCTTCGGTCGGAAGAAGCCGGACAGCGTGGAGCTCGCCGATGCCGACAAGCCGCCCAGCGCACACATCGCCCGCGTGGAGCTCATCGTCGACGGTGAGGAGCTCGAGATCTTCCGACGCAGCGTGCCCTATGGCACCGTCGCCGAACACGGTCTCTCGTTCGTCGCGTTCAGCGCGGATCCTGCTCGGTTCGACCTCATGCTCTCGCGGATGTTCGGCACCGCCGAAGACTCCGTCCGCGACCGGCTCACCGACTTCTCGCGTCCGGTCAGCGCGGCCTATTACTTCGCGCCGTCCCTCAACGCGCTCAACCGGCTGGCGGGTCCAGAGATCGAGTGATCCGTTGACGTCGAGCGTGTTCGATGCGAAGGCGAGATGGTTCGATGCACACTACTCCTCGACGCGCGGCCGCGTCCGCCTGGCCCTCGTCCTGGAGCGACTCGCGTCCACGCTGCCGGCGCCTCCGGGCCGGGTGCTCGATGTCGGCGGCGGCTCCGGCGTGGTAGCCGTCCCGCTGGCACGTGACGGCTACGACGTCACCTTGCTCGACCCGTCTGAGGAGATGCTCCACATCGCCCGGGAGCGGGCGCATGAAGGAGGCGTGCAGCTCAGCGCCGAACGGGGTGCCATCGTCGATGTGCCTCGCCTCGCACCCGGGCCGTTCGACGCGATCTGCTGCCACGCCGTCCTGATGTACCTGGACGATCCCTCCGACGCGTTGCGGACGCTACGCAGCGTGGCGAACCCCGGCGGCGTCCTTTCCTTGTTGGAGAAGAACCGCGCCGGCCTGTCGATGCGACCCGGGCTCGCCGGCGACTACGTCGAGGCTTCGCGTCTGCTCGACGATCCGGTCGCGAGCGGGAACCTGGGGATCGCCAACCGGTCCCGGTCGTTCGACGAGTGGCGCGGACTGCTCGCACGTACCGGCTGGGAGGTGGAGTCATGGGTGGGGATCCGCGTGTTCTCCGACGGCGCTCCCGATGACCTGTCCCCCGAGCGGTTCGACCAGCTCCTCGATCTCGAGCGCCAGGCCGGACGGCGGGAGTCGTACCGCTCCGTGGCGAGGCTGATCCACATCGTTGCGCGAGCGATCTAGAGATGCCTGACCAGAACGATGTTCGCCGCATCGCGCTGTCGCTACCGGATACGAGCGAGGGTGACGACCGCTTCGCGTTCTCCGTTCGCAATGGGAGCAAGGACAAGGGCTTCGTCTGGGATTGGCAGGAGCGCGTCGAGCCGAAGAAGCCTCGCGTCCCGAGACCGGATGTGCTCGCCGTCCGTGTCGCGAACCGGTCCGAGAAGGAGATGCTCCTCGCGGCCGATGAACGGAAGTTCTTCACCGAGCCCCACTACAACGGCTTCCCGGCCGTGCTCGTCCGCCTCGACGCGGTCGATCTCGATGAGCTCGAGGAGTTGATCACCGACGCGTGGCGCTGCCAGGCGCCGCGCGCGCTCGTGAAGGAGTTCGATCTGCAGGGACCACGGTCTGATGACGCGTAGGCTCGTTCCACCATGCTGGAGCTGATCTTCGAGACCCACTCCATCACCCTCGACAACGAACACGGGATCGCGACGGGTTGGGACGACGGCGCGCTGTCGGAAGCGGGGAAGCGGCTCGCAGCGGAGCTCGGCCTCCGGCATCGGGCGGAGCCTCCGTCTTCCGTCTTCACGTCGGACCTCGGCCGTGCCGTGGAGACCGCCGAGATCGCGTTCGGAGGGACCGACATCCCGATCTTCCTGGACGAACGGCTCCGCGAGTGCGACTACGGCGAGCTGACGGGTCTGCCGGTCGAGCGCCTCGACGCCGTACGCGCATCGCACCTGACGGTCCCGTTCCCCGGTGGGCAGAGCTACCGGGAGGTCGTCGAAGCGGTGCGAGACTTCTTGTCGGAGGTCGAGGAACGCTGGACCGGGAGCCGGGTCGTCGTGATCGGCCACGTCGCGACCCGGTGGGCGCTCGACGAGCTCGTGAAGGACATCCCGCTCGAGGAGAGCGCGGTCGCAGCGTTCGACTGGCAACCGGGGTGGCGCTACACGGTCGGGTGATCGCCTTCCGACCGTAGGTATCGGTAGAACCAGGCCTGCGTCCGCCGGATCGCATCCAACGCGTGCGCCCGTTCGAGCGGCACGTGACCGTCGCGCGGATACACCACCAGCTCGGTCTCTGCGCCGGCCTCTTCGATCGCGCGGAAGGGCTCCGCGCCCTGGCCGGGGGGCCATCGGCGATCGGGCGGTTGCCGAGGGGCCCTGAGGTTGCGACAATCCCGCGCGATGGGCACCCTCCGCAAGTTCCTCTCCGTGATCGCGTCGACGTCGGCGTTCCTCGCGGTCGGGATCTCCTCCGCAGCGGCCCAGGTGATCGTGAACCCGTCGACGACCCCCACGAAGAACACGGGCGGTTGGGTGTTCAGCATGGCGGAGCTGTTGGCCCTGTTGGGTGTGGCCACCGCGCTCTTCCTGATCGTGATGTACATGCGGTACGCGCCGCGGTTCGCGAAGGACGAAGAAGGCTTGAAGGTGGTTCGGGCCGACCGGGTTCGGCCGGGGCAGCCGCTGCCGCGCCGCGCCGTCGATGTGTCCCAAGCGGCGCCCGTCATCGTGGCCCCACCGGCGGTCCCGGTTCCCGTCGGTGCCGCGTCATCCGCCCCCGTTGCGGCCGCCCCCGCCGCCCCCGCACCCGCGGCGCCCGCGCCAGCGACGCCCGCAGCCGAGGCTGCCGCGCCGCCGGCCGCAGCAGCCCCGGCGGCGGCTCCACCGCCACCTGCACCAGCCGCGCCCGCCGAGCGGGTCGAGGTCACGATGGACCAGGAGGTCTTCGACGCGAAGCTCGCGGAGCTCCTCGAGCAGGGAACCGACCGCCGCGTCGCCGAAGGACAGGCGCGACGTGCCGGCATGATCGCGGCGCGGAAGAAGGCGGAGGGCTAGCAGCCCTCTTCCGATGGACGCGCCCACGGTCGACTGGTCCATGGGCTCCTCGGCGGCCCGCCTCGCTGATTGGAACACCGCGGTCGACATCGGTCGGCGCATCTCTGGTCCCGGCGTCCCCGTTCCCGGCGCCGAGCGCGCTCGGGTGCGCGAGGATCTCGCCGAGGTGGTGCCCGAGGCTGAGGGTCTGATCCGCGCGTTCACCAGCATGGAGGTGCAGGGGTTCCGTTCGCGTCCTTGGGTGATGGGTCGGACCGACTGGATGCGCGCCAACCTGAACGGACTCCAACGACTGATCGAACCACTGGCCGAGCGGATCTTGGACGGTCGTCCCACCCGCGCCGAGTTCAAGCGGAAGGCGCTCGGCGCGCAGGCCGGCGTGCTGATCGGCTACGTCGCGCGCAAGGTCCTCGGGCAGTACGACGTGTTCCTCCCCCCCGACGACGAGGGTCTGCTGTATTTCGTTGGCCCGAACATCGTCGAGGTGGAACAGCGGTTCGGGCTGCCACCCCGGGACTTCCGCTTGTGGATCGCGATCCACGAGGTCACGCACCGGGTGCAGTTCGGTCATGCGACGTGGCTCCGTGGATTCCTGGCGAGCCAGGTGAACGAGTACCTCGCGACCGTGCAACTCGACTCGCACCAGTTGATGGAGCAGTTGAAGCGCGCGGCCGACGAGGCGAAAGCCGGTGCCGACTGGCGCGGGATGGGTGGGATCTTCCTGCTCCTTTCCCCGGAACAGCGGGAGCTGTTCAAACGGATGCAGGCGATGATGTCCCTCCTGGAAGGACACGCGTCGTACGTCATGAATGAGGTCGCCCGCGATCATGTGACCGACGTCGATCGGATGCGCCGCGCGCTCTCCGCGCGCCGCCGTTCGTCCAGCATGGAACGTACGTTCCAGAAGGCCATCGGATTCGATCAGAAGATCGCCCAGTACGACGCGGGCGAACGCTTCGTCCGCACGATCGTGGATCGTGCCGGCATGCCCACGTTCAACCTGATCTGGCGGAGCCCGGCCGAGCTCCCCTCGCTCGACGAGGTCGCAGAGCCGGAGCGTTGGCTCGCGAGGGTGGGCGGCTAGGCGGGAACCATGCGTCGACCGCCGGCCGTCGCCAGGGTCCTGGAGCGGGTCACGGCGACGGTCCGCGAGCACGAGATGTTCCTGCCCGGCCAGACCGTACTGGTCGCCGTCTCCGGCGGCCCCGACTCCGTTTGCCTCTTGGGATCGCTCGTGCGACTCCGCCGCCTGCTCAAGGTGCGGCTCGAGGTGTTCCACCTGGATCATGCCCTGCGTCCTGGATCACGCGAGGACGCCGCCTACGTCCGCAGGACCGCCGATCGCCTGAAGCTCCCCTTCCACCTGCGCACGGCCGAGGATCAGCCCGCCAAGGGCGAGTCCATCGAAGCGTGGGCGCGCGAGCGCCGTCTGGTGGCGATGGGGTCCGTCGCCCGGGAGATCGGCGCGGCCCGCGTCGCGATCGGTCACACCGCGGACGACCAGGCCGAGACCGTCTTGATGGCGCTGATCACGGGCAGCGGCATCCGGGGTCTGGGCGGGATCGCGCCGGTCTCGGGACCGTGGGTGAACCCGTTGCTCGACGTGGGGCGCGAGGACGTGCTGGCGTTCATCCGCGCGTTGCGACTGCGGCCGCGCATCGATCCCTCGAACGGTGACACCCGTTTCCTCCGCAACGCGATCCGCCTCGAGGGGTTGCCGGGACTCGAGCGCGCCGTGGGGCGGTCGCTCCGCGACCCGCTCGTGCGGACCGCGACCGGGCTCCGGGAGGATGCGGACGAGTTGCAGCGCCAGACGGATGCCGTGCTGACGGAGGTGTTCGAGGAGACGCCGGAGGGTGCCGACCTGCACGCCGTCGGCCTGCTCGACCAGCCGCGCGCGATCGCGGGTCGGATCGTGTGGTTCGCGGTGTACGCCGTCGGCGCCACGTGCGATCGCGCGGACGTTGCCGCCGTGCTCGACCTGGCTGCGGGGCGGGCAGGCCGCCGGCGCGATCTGTCATCGGGATCGACGGCGCGCCGCGGGCGGGAGTATGTTCACCTCACTCGTCCCTCCCCAGACGGGAACCAGCCACCCCGACCGGGAAAGGGGAAGTCGTGAGCGTCACCGAGCAAGCTCCGCTCTCTACACTTGCCACCTACGTGGAGGCCTACGGACCCGACATCGATCGCATCCTCATCTCGGCCGAAGAGATCCACGCGAAGCTCGCCGAGATGGGTGAGCGCATCAGCGCGGACTACGCCGGACGACAGCTGCTGTTGGTCGGCGTGCTGAAGGGAGCGTTCGTCCTGATGGCGGACCTCGCCCGACACATCCGGTTGCCGCTCGAATTCGACTTCATGGCGGTCTCCTCGTACGGGGCCGCGACGAAGACGTCTGGCGTCGTCCGCATCCTGAAGGATCTGGACCACGACTTGGAGGGTCTCGACGTGCTGGTCGTCGAGGACATCGTCGACTCGGGTCTCACGCTCAAGTATCTGCTCAAGAACCTCGCGGGGCGCAAGCCTGCCTCGCTCGAGGTCGCGGCACTCCTGCGCAAGGAGGGCATCCAGCAGGTCGATCTGGATATCCGCTACACGGGGTTCGAGATCCCGAACGAGTTCGTGGTGGGCTACGGGCTGGACTTCGCCGAGCGATTCCGGAACCTGCCCTACATCGCCACCCTTCGACCCGAGACCTACGTCAACGCCTGACGGGAACCGCACCATCGCACCAGCCCGTCGAGGGTTCGTGTCTTCCTCGCGCTTCTTCCTGCTCACCCTGGCGGTCATCCTCACCTGCTGCGGGGGTGGCGCCGGGACCGGAACCGGAACCGGTGTGCGAGGTGTGGCGCTGATGGGCCCCCAGTGTCCTGTCGAGAACGCCGAGTCGCCATGTCCGGACGCCCCGTTCCGCGGCGAGGTTCAGGCGACCGCGACGGACGGTTCGATGCGATCCACCACGACCGACGACCGAGGGCGCTTCACGCTGGATCTCGCGCCGGGCACCTACGACGTGGTAGCGGTGACCTCCAGCAGCGGTCCACCTACGGCGAAGCCGCAGACGATCGATGTGCACGAAGGCTCGTATACCCGCGTCACCCTGGAGGTCGACACCGGCATCCGTTGACGCGGGACCTCGTGTTGCCCGTCGGTGCTACCATCGGCGAACGGGTCTCCGCACGCGTCGCGTCGGAGCCCCGAGTCGTCTCCGAACCCACCCGAAGGAGCCTCGTCTGAGCCAGCCCGAGAGCCCGCTGCGGAAGGTCGCCAGGACCCCCACGTTGTGGATCGTCCTGATCACGGCCGGGTTCCTGCTGACGCTCTCCCTGCTCGGGCACCAGCAGCCCGGCAAGGACCTGACCCTGAGCGAGTTCGAGCAGGGGGTCGCCAACGGGGACATCGCGAACGCCAAGGTGTTGGAGGGCGATCAGGTGATCACCGGCGACTTCACGAGCGGCGGCACGTACCGCGTCGCGTATCCCGCGGAGTCCGAGGACGAGATCGTGAAGCAACTCTCCGACGCCGACATCCCGACCGCCGTCGACCCGCAGCTGCCCAACAACCTGGTGAACCTGTTCGTCACCGTGCTGTTGCCGGTGCTGTTGATCGGTGGGGTCCTGATCTGGGTGATGAACCGCTCGCAAGGCGGCGGTGGGCGCGTGATGCAGTTCGGCCGGAGCCGCCACAAGACGGTGAACAAGGACCAGCCCAAGACCACGTTCGCCGACGTCGCCGGTGTGGACGAAGCGATCGAGGAGCTCGAGGAGGTCAAGGAGTACCTCCAGGCGCCCGCGAAGTTCCAGGCGATGGGCGCGAAGATCCCCCGGGGCGTCCTGCTGTTCGGGCCACCCGGCACCGGGAAGACGCTGCTGGCTCGAGCGGTCGCCGGTGAGGCCGGGGTTCCGTTCTTCTCGATCAGCGGGTCGGACTTCGTGGAGATGTTCGTCGGCGTCGGCGCGGCGCGGGTCCGCGACCTGTTCGAGCAGGCGAAGGCGAGCGCCCCCGCGATCGTGTTCATCGACGAGATCGATGCCGTCGGCCGCCACCGCGGGGCGGGGCTCGGCGGCGGGCATGACGAACGCGAGCAGACGCTGAACCAGCTGCTCGTGGAGATGGACGGCTTCGATCAGCGCTCGACCGTGATCCTGATGGCCGCGACGAACCGTCCCGACATCTTGGACCCGGCGTTGCTCCGCCCCGGGCGGTTCGACCGGCAGGTCGTGATCGATCGCCCGGACCTCGAGGGACGCAAGGCGATCCTGAAGGTGCATGCGCGCGGCAAGCCGTTCGATGCCGACGTCGACCTCGCGGTGCTCGCACGCCGCACGCCGGGCTTCACCGGAGCCGACCTCGCGAACGTGATCAACGAGGCGGCGCTGCTCGCCGCACGCCGATCGAAGCGAGCGATCTCGATGTCCGAGGTGGAGGAGGCCGTTGACCGCGTGATGGCGGGCCCGGAGCGCAAGTCACGGGTGATGGACGAGAAGGAACGGCGCTTGATCGCCTATCACGAGGGTGGGCACGCCATGGTCGCGCACGTGCTCCCCAACACCGACGAGGTGCACAAGATCACCGTGATCCCACGCGGCCGGGCGCTCGGCTACACGCTGACGCTGCCCGAACAGGACAAGTTCATGATGACCCGCGAACAGCTCCGTGACGAGCTCGCCATGTTGATGGGCGGGCGCGTCGCCGAAGAGATCGTCGCGGGCGATGTGACCACCGGCGCGCAGAACGACATCGAACGAGCGACCAAGGTCGCGCGGCAGATGGTGACCGAGTACGGCATGTCGGACACGATCGGGCCCCGCACGCTCGGCCAGAAGCAGGGAGAGGTGTTCCTGGGCAGGGACTGGGGCTCCACGCCGGACTACTCCGACGCGGTCGCTTTCGAGATCGACCAGGAGGTCTTGCTGCTGATCGACGAGGCGCACGATGTCGCGCTCGAGATCCTCACGCAGAACCGGGACAAGCTCGACGCGTTGGCCACGCTGTTGCTCGACAAGGAGACCCTGAACCGCGACGAGGTCGAGAAGTTCTTCAGTGACATCGAGAAGCGCCAGCCACGCGAACCTGAAGTGCGAGGTGCCGGACTCGCGATCTCTCGCAAGGCTGCCCGGCAGCAACCGGGCCCCCCCGGGACACTGGGTCGCCCCGGGCTCGCTCCGGCGTAGCTCGTCGGTAGACTCCCGTCGTCGTGATCGATCGCTGGGCCACCTTCGATTGCTATGGAACGCTCATCGATTGGATGGGCGGTATCCGGACGACGCTGTCACAACTTTGGCCCGACGCCGACGCGGACGCGTTGCTCGCGCGGTATCACGCGATCGAACCCGTCGTGCAAGAGGGGCGCGGGATCCCCTATCGCACGGTGTTGGCCGAGTCCCTGACCAAGCTGGCGGCCGAAGAAGAGCTCGAACTTCTCCCGGGCCGGCGGGCAGCGCTCGCGGATTCCCTGCCGTCGTGGCCGGTGTTCCCGGAGGTCCCCGCTGCTCTCACCGCGCTGCGTGATCGCGGATGGCGTCTCGCGATCCTCTCGAACACCGACCCCGGGTTCCTGGATGCGTCCTTGATCGCGATCGGTGTGCCGGTCGACGAGCGGATCGTCGCGTCCGAGATCGGGTCGTACAAGCCGGCCTTCGGACACTGGGAGACGTTCTTCACCCGGACCGGCGCCGACCGGCGCCATCACGTGCACGTTGCCGCCTCGCTCTTCCATGACGTGCAACCCTGCGCCGCGCTCGGATTGCCATGCGTATGGATCGATCGCCTGGGTGAGACGAGCGATCTCCCGCGCGCCGGAGAGCTGACAGATATGACCGATCTCCCCGTCACGCTCGACACGCTGGTTCCGGCTGGCGACGGGTAGCATCGTCGCGGCATGGACGAGGATCGGTTCGACGACGAGAAGGTTGAAGAGGGCGTCCGACTGATCCTGGAAGGGGTCGGCGAGGATCCCGACCGCGGTGGTCTTCGTGAGACGCCCGCTCGTGTCGCGCGGATGTACCGCGAGGTGTTCGCCGGCATCGGTCAGGACGCAGCCCGCCTCGTCACCGTCGTCGAGGGCGCCGACCACGACGAGATGATCATGGTCCGTGACATCCCGCTGTATTCGATGTGCGAGCACCACCTGATCCCGTTCAGTGGGAGGGCGCACGTCGCCTACATCCCCAACAAGGAACAGCAGATCACCGGGTTGTCCAAGATCGCGCGCGTCGTCGATCTGCTCGCCAAGCGCCCGCAGGTCCAGGAGCGGCTGACCACGCAGATCGCCGAGGCGCTCGATGACGCCTTGTCGCCGCGCGGCGTCTTCGTCGTGATCGAGGCAGAGCACTTCTGCATGACGATGCGCGGCATCAAGAAGCCTGGTTCTGTCACCGTGACATCGGCCGTTCGCGGCCTGTTCCGCACCGACGCGCGGACCCGTCAGGAAGCGATGTACCACATGGGCCACCGTCCCTAGCGGCACCCAAGCGCCGCCTGCGCGACCGGACTACGATTCCCTCCATGGCTGGAGCCGCCGTGTGGCGTTGCGGCACGCACGCCGTTCCGCTCCGAGAACGCACCCTGGTGATGGGGATCGTGAACGTGACCCCCGACTCGTTCTCGGACGGCGGCGCGTTCGCGAGCGTGGACGACGCCGTGAAGCGCGCGATCCAGCTGGTATCGGAGGGCGCCGACCTGCTTGACGTTGGGGGCGAGTCGACGCGCCCCGGCTCCGATCCGGTTCCGGCGGATGACGAGATATCCCGGACCGCGCCCGTGATCCAACGGATCGTGCAGGAGCTACCCGATGTGCCCGTCTCGATCGACACGCGGAAGCCCGGCGTCGCCAGAGCGGCGATCGATGCGGGTGCCTGCATCGTCAACGACATCTCGGCCGGGGCCGACCCCTCGATGTTCGATGTCGTTCGAGATGCGGGGGTCGGCCTCGTGCTGATGCACATGAAAGGCGAGCCGAAGACGATGCAGGACGACCCCACGTACCACGACGTCGTCGCTGAGGTGCGTGGCTTCCTCGGAGATCGCGTCGAAGCCGCCGTCGCCGCCGGGATCGGTCGCGACCGGCTCTGCGTCGATCCGGGGATCGGCTTCGGGAAGAGCCTCGAGCACAACCTGGCGATCCTTCGCGACATCGGCGCGTTCCATCATCTCGACGTGCCGCTGCTCGTCGGGCCGAGCCGGAAACGGTTCGTCGGCGTGCTGACGGACACGGAGGTCGACGACCGCGTCGACGGCTCGGCGGGGGCGGTGGCTTGGTGTGCTGCTCAGTCGGTCGAGATCGTCCGCGTCCACGACGTGAAGGCGATGGTGCGGGTCGTGCGGGTCGTTGACGCGATCTCGCACGCCGGCACATGACGACGTTCGACCGGGAACATCGCGTCGCCACGTCCGGCGGCACGATCGCGATCGGCGACCTCGGCGCCGGTCCACCGGTGGTCCTGATCCACGGGTTCCCACAGTCGTCCTACGTCTGGCGTGACCTGGCGCCGCTGCTGTCATCACGGTTCCGCGTCCTCGTGCCGGACCTGATCGGGTCGGGCGCCTCAGATCGTCCCGCCGGGGTGTCGCTCGACATCCGCGCCCAGGCCGGGTACCTCGGCGAGGCACTCGCCGACCTCGGCGTGAAGCAGTACGCCGTCGTCGGGCATTCGGTCGGTGGCGGGGTCGCGCAGCTCCTGGCGCTGGATGGTGCGGGAGCCGACGCGATGGTCTTGATCTCGTCGACCGCGCTGGACGCGTGGCCTACGGCATTGACCCACGAGATCCAGCTGACGCCCCCCGATCAAGAGGTGGAGCTGTTCGTGGATTCGGGGATGCGCGCCGCGTTCCGCGTAGGCATGACGAACCCGGATCGACTCGGAGAGGAGCACGTCGCCCGGTACCTCCACGCGTGGTCGGGTGAGGAGGGGGTGGCGTCGTTCTTCCGGTTCGCACGTGCGCTGGACGGTCAGGGCTTGGACCGAGCGAACGACCTGGCGGCGATCGACATCCCTGTCCTGATCTTCTGGGGTGAGGAGGATCCCTTCTATCCCGCGACGGTGGCCGAACGGTTGAATGCCGCGATACCCAGCTCGACGCTGGGCCTCCTGCCCGGCTGCGGTCATTTCCTCGTCGACGAGGCGATCGAAACGATCGGACCGATGATCTACGAGTATCTCCGCGCGCGTTACCTGAAGGCGCCGCACGGCCACGGTGATCCGTCCGGGATCGTCACGATCCAACTCGAACGCCGCCCGCCGTGGGTCGATCTGGCGGAGGACGAGGAAGATGCTTGGCACGACGTGGACGAGGAGGGCGACGCGTGAGCACGGCCAGGTTGTTCCTGTCGGGGATCCGTGCGGAGGGAAGGCACGGCGCTCGACCCGGAGAGAAGGACGAGCCTCAGCCGTTCGTCGTCGATCTGGACCTCGAGGTGGAGGTCGGGGACGATGCGATCCAGGGCACCGCCGACTACCGAGGGATCACCGACGCCGTGCGGACCATCGTGCAGACGGGCTCGTTCGATCTCATCGAGACCATGGCCGCGGCGATCGCCGGCGAGATCCTCGGCATGGTTCGGGTCACGCGTGTCACGGCCGTCGTCCACAAGCCGAACGCGGCCGGTCGACTCGGGATCGACGGGGTGGCCGCGGCATCGACCGCTCCGCCAGGGTCCGGCTGAGGCATGCAGGTGTTCCTGGGGCTCGGCTCCAACGTCGGCGACCGGCTCAGCTCGCTCCAGGCGGCGGTGGATCTGCTCCGAGAGAACGGCAGCATCCAGCCGAACGCGAGTTCGCGTGTCTGGGAGACCGAAGCCGTTGGGGGTCCTCCGCAAGGTCCGTTCCTCAACGCCGTGATCGGGGTCGAGACCGGTCTCGACCCGCTGGAGCTGCTAGCTGCCATCGGCGAAGTGGAGGTCACGCTCGGGCGGACCCGCGAGATCCGCTGGGGGCCACGGACCATCGACATCGACATCCTGTTGATCGATGACCGAACGATCGATGAGCCAACGCTCACCGTTCCCCACCCGCGCCTGCACGAGCGAGCGTTCGTCATCATGCCGCTCCTCGAGCTGCTGCCCGATCCCGTCCTCCCCGACGGGTCGCACCTGGTCGACGTGCGACTTCCCGCTGAGCGGGTTCGGCCCTACGCCCCTCCACTCCGGGTGTCCGGATGAGCGATCGCTTCTGCCTCCGTTGCGATTGGCAGGGTTCGTCGCCGAGCGCCACCTGTCCTGACTGCGGAGCCAGGTTGTACCGGTCGGGCGATCGCCCGGAGGGCGGGCGCGCGCCTACGAGGAGCGAGCCGTCGCGGGAGACGAGCCGCGCACCGGCGACCAGCAGCGTGGGGCCCCCGACGGGCGTGCCGCGCCCCTCTGCAACGAGGGCTGAGCGCGAACCCCTTGAGCCTTCGGAGCCGCTGGAGCCCGGTAGTCGGACCCGCCGCATCATCACGTTCGTCGTCGCGGCGCTCGTCCTGCTGGTCGTGCTCGATACCGTGCTCCACGGGAACACCCCGGACGGGCGCCCGGCGTCATCGACCCCGGTGCGGTTGTCGGGCACCCTCGTCTATGCCGTCCCGGACGGTCGCGCCTGGTCCCGTCTCTGGCGCTGGGACCTAGCGACCGATGAGATCGCCCGAGGGCCGCGCGTCCCCAAAGCGATCGACCTGGTGAGTGTCCCGGGAAGGAACGCGGAGTGGGTCGGCGTGACATCGGAAGCCCCCTCGGGGCGGCTGAAGGCTTCGATCCTCCGCACCCTCGATCCCCGGGACGACCCCACTCCGGTCATCGCCGGCGATCTCGTGATCTGGGATCCGGCCGGCCGGAGCGTGGCCGCCGTCCACAGCGAACCGCTGCGCTCCGACTGCCGGAGGCACGTCACGATCCGATGGGCGAAGCTCGTGCCGGCGATCCGGGAGGTGAAGTACGACGACCCCTCGCTCTGCGGCGATGTGCTGTCCTTGGGTTTGGACGACACGGCCACGTATTTCACGCTCCTTCGCAACGGCAGGGTCGGCATCTACCTCGCGGGTGTGCACCGGATCCATCCGATCCTTCCCGGGCATGCGCTCGTCTCCATGTCCGCGGTGAGCGACATGGTGGTCGTCCCCGGTTCGTCCCTGTCGGGATTCGTGCCGCTCGTGATCAGACCCGAGCAGGAACACAACGATCTCCCGAACGCCAGCCTCTTCTTCCGCGGTCAAGGAGCGCACCTGCTGACACCGTACGGCAGCGGCGATCAGCACCTGGCCGTCGACGACGTCCTCGCGTGGTCCTCGGACGGGTTGCTCGCGCTGGCGGACGGCATCCTCGGTCAGCAGCGAGGGCTGTTCGAGCTCACGGCCGGCCCCTCCACCGGCGTCCGTGAGCCGACCTACATCGGGCGGGTAGAGGGGATCGCCTACGCGACGTTCACGTCCGACGGCACTCCGATCGTCGTCACCAGGGAGGGGACGTTCGCGATCCTCGACCACGCGATGGTGCCACTCACGCCGCCGACGGACGCACCGTCGCCGGGCGGTCCGATCGTCTGGCTGCGCTGATTGCGATACTCGGCGCGATGAACATCTCGGTGGTGGGAGCCGGCCGTGTCGGCACGGCGATGGCCGTCTTGTTGCAGCGTGCGGGACATCGGATCACCGCCGTATCGGGTCGCGAGCCATCCCGCGACCGGGCCGCGCGCTTCCTTCCCGACGTTCCGTTCCTCGATCCAACGGAAGCCTGTCGAGCGGGCGAACTCGTCCTGATCGGCGTACCGGACGACGCGATCGCTTCCCTGGTCGGCGCGCTCGCCGACGCAGGCTCGTTCCACGAGGGTGGAACGGTGGCGCACCTCTCAGGCGCGTCCGGTCTCGACGTCCTCGCTCCGGCGGTCGCGGCCGGTGCCCACGCCCTCGTGCTCCATCCGCTGCAGACGTTCCCCGACGTCGAGGGCGCCATCGATCGCATCCCTGGGACCGCTATGGCCGTCACGGCGTCCGACCCGGTGGCACGAGCGCTGGGCGAGCGGATCGCAGCCGATCTGTCGGCGCGCCCGTTCCCCCTGGATGACGACGATCGGCTTCTGTACCACGCGGCGGCGGTGTTCGCATCCAACTACCTGGTCGTGACGGCGTCGGTGGCTGAGGGATTGTTCCGCGACGCGGGTGTGCCGGAACCGCTCGAAGCGATGTTGCCGCTCCAACGAGCGAGCCTCGACAACGTCGAGCGGTTGGGCCTGGCCGACGCGCTCACCGGCCCGGCGGTGCGGGGCGACACCCGGACCATCGAGCGTCATCTCGTCACGCTCCGCGAGCGAGCGCCTTCCACCGTTCCCGCGTACGTCGCGCTGTGTCGGCTGGCGGTCGACCTCGGTGTCCGCTCGGGGCGGCTCACGGCCGACGGTCGCCATGCCGTTGACGAGGTGCTCGACCGGTGGAGCTGATCCGGTCGGCCGCGGGGTTCACCTCGCTGGTCGAGGAGCGGCGCCGGAAGGTCGGTCCCGTCGGGCTCGTGCCGACCATGGGTGCGCTGCACGAGGGGCATGCCTCGTTGATCCGACGTGCGCGGGCGGAGCGATCGGTCGTGGCGGTGTCGATCTTCGTGAACCCGCTGCAGTTCGCTCCAGGCGAGGACCTCGGGCGGTATCCCCGAGACGAGGCGAAGGATCTGACGCTCTGCGAGGAGCTCGGTGTCGACCTGGTCTGGGCGCCTCCCATCGACGAGTTCTATCCGCCGGGCGTGTCGCTGGCGTCCCCGGATCCGGGTCCGATCGGCGACATCCTGGAAGGTCGGGCGCGACCGGGGCACTTCGCAGGCGTGCTGAAAGCCGTCTATCGGCTCTTCGATGTCGTCGGACCGTGTGCCGCATCGTTCGGCGAGAAGGATGCGCAGCAACTGTTCCTGGTACGCACCATGGTGCGCGAACTGCGACTCCCGATCGAGATCGTCGCCTGTCCCACGGTGCGAGCGGCCGACGGGCTCGCGTTGTCTTCGCGCAACGCGTACCTCACGCTCGAAGAGCGCGAACAAGCTGGATGCTTGTTCCTGGCGCTCTCGGAGGCGGCAGAGCTCGCCCGATCCGGGGAGCGGGACGCGACCGCCATGATCGCGACGATGGCACGCGAGATCGGGGCGACGCCGCTCGCATCCCTCGACTACGCGACGGTCGTGGACGAGGAGACGTTCGAGCCGACCTCGACGATCATCGGTTCGGCGCTGGCGTTGGTGGCCGCCCGGTTCCCGTCCGCGCGGTTGATCGACGATCTCCGGCTTCCGACCGACGGGTAGGATGCGCGCCATGCTGCTGGCTGCCGACGTCGGCAACACCGAGATCGTCCTAGGGGTCTTCGACGGCGCGGACCTGATCCACACGTGGCGGGTGTCGACCCAAGCCGAACGGACCGCCGACGAGCTTGCGCTGCTCCTGTCCGGGCTCCTCGCACAGGAAGGGCTTTCGTTCGCGAAGCAGATCTCGGGGCTCGTGGCTGCTTCGGTGGTCCCGGACGTCACGGCGGCGGTCCGTGAGATGGCGGCACGCTCGGTGCACGTCACGCCCGTGATCGTCGGACCGGGTACCAAGACCGGGGTCCCGATCCTCACGGACAATCCGCGCGAGGTGGGAGCGGACCGTGTCGTCAACGCGCTCGCAGCGTTCTCGCGGTTCGGTGGTCCCGCGATCGTCGTCGACTTCGGGACGGCGACGAACTTCGATGTCGTCTCCGACAAAGGCGAATTCGTCGGCGGTGTCATCGCACCCGGCATGCAGGCATCGGCCGCGAGCCTCTTCTCCCGCACCGCACGGCTGACGCGCGTCGAGCTCGTTGCTCCCGCATCGGTGATCGGCAAGAGCACCGTCGAGTGCATCCAGTCCGGGTTGATCTTCGGTACGGCGGGCGAGGTCGACGGGATCGTGGAGCGCATCAAGGCGGAGTTGGGATCGGCGATCGTCGTCGCGACCGGCGGGTTGGCCCCCGTGGTGATCCCCCACTGCCGGTCGGTCGACCACCACGAGCCATGGCTCACGCTCGAAGGACTGCGCCTCGTCTTCGAACGCAATGCGGTGACCGCCGATGACTGAGTTCGAGTCACACGAAGGTCTCTCTCGCGAAGCCGAGGTGCTCCGTGGGCGCCGTGAGTCGCTCGAACGTCTCCGCGGAGCCGGGATCGAGCCGTTCGCGCTCACGTTCGACGTGGATGCCCACGCGGGCGAGCTCCACGCGGAGTTCGACGACGGATTGGAGCCGGAGGCCGAGACGGACCGGCGTGCGTCGGTCGCCGGTCGGGTCGTGCTCGCCCGCCGACATGGCAAGCTCACCTTCCTCGTCGTCCGCGATCGATCCGGAGACCTCCAGCTCTTGTGCGAGGAGGCGACCCTGGGGCCGATCGCGTACTCGCTCCTCGATGAGATCGACCTCGGAGACATCGTGGGTGCCGTGGGCGTCGTGGTGAAGACCAAGCGCGGCGAACTCTCTCTCAAGGCCGACGAGGTGACGATGCTCACGAAGGCGATGCGGCCGCTGCCGGAGAAGTGGCACGGGTTGCAGGATCCCGACCTTCAGCAGCGTCGCCGGTACCTCCATCTGATCGCGGACGAGACCCCTCGCCGATACGTGGATGCTCGGGCGGCGGTGCTCAAGACGATGCGGCGCGTGCTCGACGAGCGTGGATTCGTGGAATTCGAAGGACCGATCTTGCAGGCTGTCGCCGGTGGGGCGAACGCCCGGCCGTTCACGACGCACCATCATGCGCTCGATGTCGAGATGAAGCTCCGGATCTCCCTCGAGCTCTACCTGAAGCGGATGTTGGTCGGCGGGCTCGAGCGCGTCTTCGAGCTGGGGCGGAACTTCCGCAACGAGGGGATCGATCGCGATCACAACCCGGAGTTCTCGATGCTCGAGGCATACCAGGCGTACGGCGACTACACGACGATGATGGAGCTCTCCGAAGCATTGGTCGTCGCGTGCGCCAGGGCGGTGAACCCGATCATGGGTCGCGACCCGGACGCGATGCGCCTGGAGACCGGAGGACGAACGATCGATCTCACGCCGCCGTTCCGGCGGATCACGATCTTGGGTTCGGTGTCGGATGTGGTCGGCGAGCCGGTTTCGCTCGATCGCGACGATCTGCCGGCGCTCGCCGACCGCCACGGGGTGTCGACCGATCAGGCGTGGGGGCCGGGCAAGATCGTGCAGGAGCTCTTCGAGAAGCTGGTGGAGAGCTCGATCGAGGAGCCGACGTTCGTCTGTGACTTCCCTCGCGAAGTTTCGCCGCTGGCGCGACCCCATCGGGACGATCCGTCGCTCACCGAGCACTTCGACCTGATCGCGGCGGGGCTCGAGTTGGTCACGGCTTTCTCCGAGTTGACCGATCCCATCGAACAGCGGGCGAAGTTCGAGCTGCAACAGCACATGCACGGCGTCTTCGGAGACGAGACCCATCCGATGGACGAGGAGTTCCTGCGCGCCCTCGAGCACGGCATGCCTCCAGCGGGAGGGCTCGGCATGGGCGTGGACCGACTCCTCATGCTCCTCACCGATGCCCCCAGTCTCCGCGACCTGATCATGTTCCCGGCGCACCGCCCGGAGGAGCCGGGTTCGGCGTAAGAGCCATGAAGCCCGCGAGCGCCGCCCGACCTCCACGGGATATGCTCCGCGGCATCGTTTGCGAAGAGGGGGAGCGATGGCGGACGACCTGACCGATCGCATCAAGAGCGTGCCGCTCTTCTCGGGGTTCAACGAGAAGGAGCTCCAACGGGTCGCGGCCATCGCCAAGGAGGTCACGTTCCCGCCTGGCAAGGAGATCGCGAAGCAGGGAGAATCCGGCGTCGGCTTCCACATGATCACCGAAGGCGAGGTCTCCGTCTCCATCGACGGCGTGGAGCGCGCGTCCCTGGGGCCTGGCGCCTACTTCGGGGAGATGTCGTTGCTGGATGGCGGTCCTCGCTCAGCCACCGTCACCGCGACGACCGAGCTGAAGACGATCTCGATGACATCGTGGGACTTCAATGCACTGCTCGATCAATTCCCTGAGCTGGCACGCAAGCTGTTGATCGAGCTCTGCAAACGCATGCGCGCCGTCGAGAGCTCGATCTCTCACTAGCACCGAGGGAACGCGGCTCTAGCCGGCCTCCTCCGCAGCCTCGTGCAGCACGATCACGATGTCGTCGAGGCGCGTGCCCTTCGCGACGAAGCCGGACGCACCCGCACGACGTGCCTCGGCCTCGACATCCGGATCGGCGTTCGCGGTCAAGATCACGACGGGGAGATCTGGGTCGCGCTCATGGATGCGTTGCATCGCATCGAACCCCGAGAGGTCGGGCATCGAGAGATCCATCAGGACGACGTCGGGTGCTACCTGTTCGGCTTCGCGACATGCGTCCACGCCCCCGCCGGCCTCTCCGGCGATCTCGATCTCATCCACGAGCTCGAGCGCGGTACGGAGCGCCTGCCGGAACGTCGGATGATCGTCCACCACTAGCACGCGCACGCGGCAGCCTCCTCACAGCTCACGGATCCAGCGGCGGGGGGAACCACCGTGGGTGGGAAGGTCCGTCGATCGTGTCACGCGGCGTGGCGCCGCACAACGGACCAACAGGGGGTTTGCGCTAGTACGAAGGGAGGGTTCTCGTATCCGCCGCACCCGGGCTCATCCCTCCGCTCGGAACGTCCGAATAACCTAAGGAGAGGGATGTTCCCGCGGAGGAAAGACGCTCATGGCGTTCAAGGCGAAACGGGGGTCACGGGTATACTTCCGGTCAGCGGGCGCCGCCGCCGGTCGACGGATGCGGCGCTCGGCGCGACTCGGGGGTAGGACGTGGTCCGTGGATCCCCGGGGACAGGGAACATGCGGGTCGTTGCCCGGAGGACGCTGACATGTTCGAACGCTTCACGGACCGAGCCAGACGCGTGGTGGTCCTCGCCCAAGAAGAGGCGAGGATGCTCAACCACAACTACATCGGCACCGAGCACATCCTGCTCGGTTTGATCCATGAGGGCGAAGGAGTCGCAGCCAAGGCGCTCGAGTCGCTGAACATCTCCCTCGAGGCGGTCCGTCAGCAGGTCGAGGAGATCATCGGGCAGGGCCAAGCCGCACCGACCGGACACATCCCGTTCACCCCCCGCGCGAAGAAGGTCCTGGAGCTCAGCCTCCGCGAGGCGTTGCAGCTCGGACACAACTACATCGGCACCGAGCACATCCTGCTTGGGTTGATCCGCGAAGGTGAGGGCGTCGCGGCCCAGGTGTTGCAGAAGCTGGGCGCCGATCTCAACCGCGTTCGGCAAACCGTGATCCAGCTCCTCTCCGGCTACACGGGCGGGAAGGGCGAGCAAACGCCGGCCGGGTCGGGCGAAGGCGGTCCGCAGGGGTCCATGGTCCTGGATCAGTTCGGGCGGAACCTCACGCAGCTAGCTCGAGAAAGCAAGCTCGACCCCGTGATCGGTCGCGAGAAGGAGATCGAGCGGGTCATGCAGGTTCTCTCGCGCCGGACGAAGAACAACCCGGTGTTGATCGGCGAGCCGGGCGTGGGCAAGACCGCTGTCGTCGAGGGGTTGTCTCAGGACATCGTCCGCGGCGAAGTGCCCGAGACCTTGAAGGGCAAGCAGATCTACACGCTTGACCTCGGAGCCCTCGTCGCCGGCTCACGTTACCGCGGCGACTTCGAGGAGCGCCTGAAGAAGGTGCTGAAAGAGATCAAGACCCGCGGCGACATCATCCTGTTCATCGACGAGCTGCACACGCTCGTCGGCGCCGGTGCGGCCGAAGGTGCGATCGACGCCGCGAGCATCCTCAAGCCGATGCTCGCGCGCGGTGAGCTGCAGACGATCGGCGCCACGACGCGCGACGAGTACCGCAAGCACCTGGAGAAGGACGCCGCGCTCGAGCGCCGGTTCCAGCCGATCACGGTCAACGAGCCGACCGTCCCGCACACCATCGAGATCCTGAAGGGTCTGCGCGATCGGTACGAGGCGCACCACCGGGTGAACTTCACCGACGACGCGCTCGTCGCGGCCGCGAACCTCGCCGACCGGTACATCAGCGATCGGTTCCTCCCCGACAAGGCGATCGATCTGATCGACGAGGCCGGCAGCCGCATGCGCATCCGCCGCATGACCGCGCCGCCCGACGTGCGTGAGGTCGACGAGAAGATCGCGGAGGTGCGCCTCCGTAAGGAGTCGGCGATCGACGGCCAGGACTTCGAGCGCGCGGCATCCCTGCGCGACGAGGAGCGTCAGCTCCAAGAGGAGCGGACGCGGCGCGAGCAGGATTGGAAGTCCGGTGAGATGGACATCTTGTCCGAGGTGGACGAGGAGGAGATCGCTGAGGTCCTGTCGATCTGGACCGGCATCCCCGTGTTCAAGCTCACGGAAGAGGAGACCGCGAAGCTCCTGCGCATGGAGGACGAGCTCCACAAGCGGATCGTCACCCAGAACGAAGCCATCTCCGCCGTGTCGCGCGCGATCCGGCGAACCCGATCCGGTCTCAAGGATCCCCGTCGTCCGTCCGGCTCGTTCATCTTCCTCGGCCCCTCCGGCGTCGGGAAGACCGAGTTGTCGAAGGCGCTCGCTGAGTTCCTGTTCGGCGACGAGGACGCACTGATCCAGCTCGACATGTCCGAGTACATGGAGAAGCACACGGTGTCCCGCTTGATCGGATCCCCGCCCGGCTACGTCGGGTATGAGGAGGGCGGCCAGCTCACCGAGGCGGTTCGACGCAAGCCCTTCAGCGTGGTGCTCTTCGATGAGATCGAGAAAGCGCATCCGGACGTGTTCAACACGCTGCTGCAGATCCTCGAGGACGGGCATCTGACCGACTCGCAGGGACACAAGGTGGACTTCAAGAACACGATCATCATCATGACCTCGAACCTGGGCACCCGGGACATCCAGAAGGGTCCGGGCATCGGCTTCGCCGCTGCGGCGAACGAGGAGGTCACGTACGAGAAGATGCGCGACCGTGTGACCGAGGAGCTGAAGAAGAGCTTCCGGCCCGAGTTCCTGAATCGCATCGACGAGGTCATCGTGTTCCGGTCGCTCACCCAGGATGACGTGAAGAACATCGTCGACCTGATGATGACGCGGGTGCGCGAGCAGCTGAAGGCCAAGGACATCGAGATCGAACTGTCCGATGCCGCGAAGACGCTCCTCGCGATGCAGGGGTTCGACGCCTCGCTCGGCGCTCGGCCGCTCCGCCGGACCATCCAGCGCCTCGTGGAGGATCCGCTCTCCGAGAAACTCCTCTGGAAGGAGTTCCGCGCCGGTCAGACGATCATCGTCGACGTCGCGGACGGCGAGATCGTCTTCGAGGGCGGCACGATCGTCCCGCCAGACGTCCCGCCGGTCGAACTCGCCGGCTCCACCGAATAGCCGCACATCACACCAGGCCTCGGAGCTCCTCCGGCACGAGATCCGCGAACTGCCACGCCGTCCACAGGTCGTTCGTGAGACGGTCGGACGAGGTACTCACCCCGAACCGCTCGAAGTGTTCGCACACGCGAACCAGGTCGCGCTCCAACAACGCGCGGGCGTGCTTGTTCTTCCGAGGGTCGACGGCCTGCGGGAGATCGATGATCGTGATCTGCCCCTCCCACACCAAGACGTTGAACGGTGAGAGGTCGCCGTGGATCACGTTCCGGTAGAGCATGAGTTCGATGTTGCGGAGGACCTGTCGATGGAGTTCCTCGGCCTCGTCCGGATCCATGCGATAGCTCCGCAACTGTGGTGCCGCGTCGTCCAGGTCGCCGACGTAGGTCATCAGGATCCCTCGATCGGTGCGCATGATCGCGCGAGGGACGTCAGCACCCGCCTCGTGGAGCGTGCGGAGCGACTCCCATTCCCGATCCACCCAGATCGCGCCGGCGACCTCGCGGCCGAAGGCCGTCTTCTTCTCTACAGCCACGCGCGTGCGCCGCGGCTTGATCCACTCGCCGTCTCGGTAGAGCGCCTCATCTCGGAATTCACGGCGGTTCGGCGGGTGGTAGATCTTGAGCGCGACCAGTCGCTCGCCGGTGGTGTCGGGATCCGAACGGCACAGGTGGACCGAGGCCTCCTTCCCGCTCTTGATGGGACGGATGATGCTCGTGATGAGCCCTTCATCGAAGAACGGCTCGGATGCGCTGTCCTGCAACGGAGATCCTCCTCGTTGACGTGTTCCATCGGACGGAACGACGCCACGTCCGGAGGGACCACGTGCAGCGAGGTGAAGACGTTCGGTTGCGGCTACGCGGAACCGGAGGGACGCGGCGTGAACACGCGGTCAAGCACCGAGATCGCGGTCATCACTCATCCCTCCTTCCGAGCCTCGTGATGCGGGTGCGCGCGGACGCGCACGACCTACGCAGGATACGCGATGTCAGAGCCGTTCGCTAGGGTCGACCTGTGGCCAAGGTGAGGACGGTGTTCGCGTGCTCCGAGTGCCGGCAGCAGGTGTCTCAGTGGGTCGGCCGGTGTCCCGGGTGCGGTGCGTGGGGCACGATCGGCGAGGTGCAGGCCGTCGCACCGGGGGGGCGGGCCGCCCGTGTCGTGTCTCTCGGCTCTACGCCCGGCGAACTCCATCGGATGTCCACCGGGTTCTCCGACGTCGACCGTGTGCTGGGCGGAGGACTGGTCCCCGCTTCGGTGGTCCTGCTCGCCGGCGACCCGGGGATCGGCAAATCGACGTTGCTGCTCCACATCCTCGCGAACCTGACGATCGCCGATCTCGATTGCCTGCTCGTGTCCGGTGAGGAATCACATGCGCAGGTCGCGGCCCGGGCGAGACGGCTCGGGGTGTCAGGCGACGCGATCTCGTTCGCACCCGGGCGCGACCTCGCCACCGTTCTGGAGACCGCGCGTGAGACCCGCCCCGCCGTCCTGGCCGTCGACTCCATCCAAGCGATCCGTGACACCTCCGGAACCCAGATGCCGGGTGGCCCGTCACAGGTTCGGTCGTGCGCCGATGCACTGGTCGGCCTCGCGAAAGCTGAAGGGATCGCGATGCTGATCACCGGGCATGTGACCAAGGACGGTGATCTCGCTGGGCCGAGGACGCTCGAGCACGCGGTCGACGTGGTGCTCACGTTCGACGGAGACCCCCGCTCTGGACTCCGCGTACTCGCCGGCGGGAAGAACCGCTTCGGGGCCGAGGGGGAATCCGCGTGGTTCGAGATGGGGAACTCAGGCCTCCGGGCGATCGATCCTACGGCGGTCCTTCTCTCTGACGGTCCGTCTCCAGGTGCCGCCGTTGCTCTCCCGCAAGCGGGCCGTCGCGCACTCGCGGTGGAGGTGCAAGCGCTCGTCGGGTCCTCCGATGGTCCGGTCAAGCGTCACGCCACCGGCCTGGATCCGCGCCGGTTCCAGATGGTCGCCGCGGTCCTGGATCGATCCGCAGGGGTCCCGATCGGACGGTGCGAGCTCTTCGGGGCCTCGTCGGGTGGTGTGCGGCTCGACGACCCGGCCTGTGACCTGGCGGTGGCGGCCGCCCTCGCGTCGGCAGCGCTAGGGGTCTCCCCACCGCCGGGGTCCGCGTTCGTCGGGGAGGTCGCCCTCACGGGGGCCGTCCGGCCCGCCCCCGCGATGGGTCAACGACTCGCGGCGGCTCGGGCCGCCGGCTGCTCCACCGTGTTCGGGTGGGCGGATGGTTCACCTCCTCCCGAGGGTGTTTCGCTCGTGCCGATCGGGCATGTGCGCCAACTCCTGGACCGTGCTCTCAGCCCTGCTCAACGGCCATCCGGTGCCCGGAAGGCGTAGGACGGATGGGACCCAGAACCCGCCCAAAGGCCCTCTGACCTGCATGTTTGGGTTGCGCTCCTTGGTACCGACGTGTTATCTTGCTAACTAATCACCCGTGCGGCGCTTCCTCAAGGGGGTTCTTGTTGTTCCGAAAAGGCGACACCGTTGTGCACCCCGAACATGGAGCCGCAGTGATCGAGGAACTGCGCGAGAAAGAATTCCTCGGAGAGAAGCGCACCTACCTCGTGCTGCGGGTGGCGTACGGCGATCTCACCTTGATGATCCCGGTGGACTCGACCGAGCAGGTCGGCCTCCGTTCGGTCGTTACCAAGGCCCAGGTCAAGAAGGTCCTGAAGGTGCTCACGGAAGACGAGTCCTCCATGGCCGCGAACTGGAGCCGCCGCTTCAAGAACAACATGGAGAAGCTGCACTCCGGCGACCCGTACCAGGTGGCTGAGGTCCTCCGGAACCTGGCGATCCGCGAGCGCGAGAAGGGTCTATCCGCCGGGGAGAAGCGGATGATCCTCAAGGCTCGCCAGATCCTCATCTCCGAGCTGTCGCACGCGACCGGCAAGACCGAGGACGAGGCCGAGATCATGATCGACGAGGTCCTCGACGGCGCCCACGGCGTCAAGATGGCCGCCCAGGCCTGATCCCCGGCCTAGTCCTCCCGCCTCATCCATCCACCCTTTTCGGAGGAACCGTTCAGGTCCGCCCCCTCCCCGGCCGATGCTCCTATCCAGGGGAATGAACCGATCGGGTTCCCCACGAGAACGGGCCGGATCCGGGCCAGAGGACGGGAAGGAACCGAGGGGATGGGCGACGCCACGTCGGAGGGTCGCAGGCACACGCTGAAAGGGCGTCTGGTCGAGGGCGTCCGGATGATCTTCATCGCGCTCCTCGCGACCGCCGGCTACGAGGTCTCGGCGCGGGTGGCGGCTCCGAACGGTCCCCGAACGCTCCTCTACGTGTTCCTCGGAGCCGGCATCGGCTACGTGATCGGTGGGATCCTCGGCCGACTGACGCTCCGCGCCGTGAAGGGTCTCGAACGGGAGCTCCGACGGACCCCCGCCCCGCAGCTCGCCGGCGCGGTCGTCGGCCTCGTCATCGGTCTGATCATCGGTGCGCTGCTGATGGTCCCGCTGCTGTTCCTGCCGGCGGCGGCCGCCTGGCCGGCGTTGGTCTTCCTCTACATGGTGCTCGGCTCGCTCGGGTTCCGGATCGGTTCGGCGAAGTACGAGGACATCTTCGGGCTCGTGGGCATGAAGCCTCGAGCCGCGGTCACGAGCCGTGGAGACCTCACGGTGATCGACACCAGCGCCCTGATCGACGGACGTGTGGCGGACCTCGTGGCGACGGGTTTCATCGCCGGCACGATGCTGCTGCACGACGGCGTTCTGCGTGAGCTGCAATCCATCTCGGACTCGTCCGACCCTCGCCGGCGAACCCGCGGTCGTCGCGGGCTCGACGTCCTGGTGGAGCTGCAGAAGTCGCCGACGGTTCAGCTGCAGTTGGTCGAGGAAGCCGGGGTCATGGACGTGGACGCCGCGCTCGTCCGACTCGCACGCGAGCGTGGCGGAACCCTCATCACCGTCGACGCCAACCTCGCGAAGGTGGCCGAAGCGTTGCGAGTTCCGGTGGCGCAGATCAACGCGCTCGCTTCGAAGTTCCGGGTGCCATACGCAGCCGGCGACGAGATCTCCGTTCGGCTCGTCAAAGAGGGCCGTGAGCACGGTCAGGGCGTGGGTTACCTCGACGACGGAACGATGGTCGTCGTGGAGAAGGCCGACGACCATATCGGCACCCAGGTCGAGGTCAGGGTCACGAACGTGATCCAGACCACGACCGGGCGCATGGTGTTCGCGGCGCTCGCCGAGATCGACGCCTGAGGCGTCGATCTCGCTGCCTCGCTTCCCCTTCTGGCATGCTTCGAACATGCGTCGCGTTCGGGCCTCAGCCGTCGTCGTCGCCGCCGGCGCGGGTTCCCGTCTCGGCGCCGGTGAACCCAAGGCTCTCCTGAAGATCGGCGGTCGACCGATCGTCTCTGTGGCGGTGGGAGCGGTCATGTCGTGCGAAGCGATCAACGGCGTGGTGGTGGTCGCCCCCGTCGGGTCCGAAGAGGCGGTTCGGGCGGCTCTCCCTGCGGATGCGCCCCAGATCGTCGTCGTCCCCGGAGGGGCTACGCGGCAGGCATCGGTGGCCGCCGGATTGCGGGCGATCGACCCCGACGCCCGGATCGTCGTGGTGCACGATGCGGCCAGGCCGTTCGCTACGCCCGCCGTGTTCACTGCCGTCATCGAAGCGGTCGTCGACGGGGCCGATGCGGCCATCCCCGTGCTCCCACTCACGGATACGGTCAAGCGGGTGCGTGATGGTGCCGTGGTCGGGACGGAGGCCCGCGACGAGCTGGGGCTGGCGCAGACCCCCCAAGCCGCTCGGGCGGATCTGCTGCGAGCGGCCCACGATCGGTCTGCCACCGCCGGCGTCGTGTTCACGGACGATTCGGCGTTGCTGGAGTGGGCAGGGGTGACCGTTCGCGTCGTTCCTGGTGAGCCCGGGAACTTCAAGATCACCACGCTCCTCGATCTGCTTCGCGCCGGTGAATTGTTGGGAGCCAACCGTGGATGACATCCGCGTCGGGTTGGGATTCGACGTGCACCCGCGTGACGAGGGGCGGGAGCTCTGGTTGGCGGGCGTGCATTTCGATGGTGAACCGGGGCTCGCCGGTCACTCCGACGGGGATGCCGTCTGCCACGCCGTCGCGGACGCCTTGCTCGGCTCCGTCGCGCTCGGCGACATCGGGCAGCACTTCCCCGATACCGATCCCTCGCTCGCCGGGATCGCCGGCGTCGAGCTGGTTCGACGGACCCTGGCGATCGTGTCCAGCGCCGGTCACGCGCCGTCCGCTTGCGATGTCACGATCGTGTGTGAACGTCCGATGATCGGGCCGCACCGTGAGGCGATGCGGGCGGAGCTCGCCGCCGCGCTCGGTCTGGAGATCGAGCGCGTCTCCGTGAAAGGAACCAGGCCGGAGGGGCTCGGGCTGACGGGAGACGGTGTGGGCTGTTTCGCCGTCGTGACCGTTCGATGAGCGGCGTCGCGATCGTTGCCGGTCGTCGGGCGGTCACCGAGGCACTGCGGGCCGGCCGAGTCTCGGAGGTGCTGGTCGCAGCGAGCGTCCGCGAGACGCAAGGGATGCGCGCGGTCGTTGAGGCGGCATCGGAGCGCCGGGTCGCGATCCGCGAGGTGGATCGCCGGGAGCTCGACCGGATGGCCGACGATCATCGCGGGGTGGTAGCGATCCTCCAAGACGACACTGAGCGCCGTGAACTCGGGGAGCGCGATCTTGCCGGGTTCCCGTTCGAGGACGGCTCGTTCGTGGTGGTGCTCGACGGCGTGACGGATCCACAGAACTTCGGGGCCGCCGCTCGCTCCGCGGAGGCGGCTGGCGCGGCCCTGCTCGTCACCCGCCTCCGCCGGGCCGCCGACGTGACGCCGGCGGCGATCCGCGCATCAGCGGGAGCCCTCGTCCATCTCCCTTTGGCGCGCGTCGCCAACATCTCCAGAGCCATCGAACGATTACAAGGTGCCGGCTTCACCGTGATCGGTCTCGATGGTGGTGCTTCGACGTCGATCTATGACGAACCGTGTCCATCAGGGCGCATCGCGATCGTGATCGGCAGCGAGGGCGAGGGGATCTCGCGGCTCGTGCGCGAACGTTGCGACCTGTTGATCGCCCTCCCGATGCAAGGCGCTGTCGGGTCCTTGAACGCCTCCGCCTCGCTCGCCGCGGCCCTCTACGGATACGTGCTTCCCGCGAGAGCTTGATCCGCGGCGGGGGCCCTGGCCGTCTCGGGAGCGGGCCACGGTAGACTCGCCGCACGGCCGGCGTGGCGCAGCCCGGTAGCGCAAGCGACTTGTAATCGCTAGGTCGTCGGTTCGAATCCGACCGCCGGCTCGAATGCGATGATCGCCGCGAACGTCATGCGACGACGCGCAATCCTTCGAGCCCGCGGATGATGTAGTTCGGCTTCCAGGACGGCTGAGCGACGAGCTCCATCTCCGGCAGCCGCGCGAGCACGGTCGAGAAGGAGATCTCGAGCTCGAGCCGCGCGAGCGGAGCGCCGAGACAGAAATGGACACCGGCTCCGAACGACACGTGCGGGTTGGGCTCTCGAGAGATATCGAGCTGATCGGGGCGCTCGAACACGTCGGGGTCACGGTTGGCAGAGCCGAACAACAAGCCGAGCTCTGCGCCGCGCGGCACGTTCGCTCCGCAGATCTCGGCGTCCTCCAACACCCAGCGTTCGAACATGTGCAGAGGTGTGTCCCAACGCATCAGCTCTTCGATCGCTTTCGGCACGAGCGCCGGGTCCGCGCGCAGCCGCGCGAGCTGTTCGGGGTTGCGGAACAGCGACCACCATCCGTTCCCGGTCACGTTCACCGTGGCCTCGTGACCGGCGTTCAGCAGCAGCACGCAGGTCCCGATGAGCTCGTCCTCGGTGAGTCGCTCGCCACCCTCGACCACCTGCCCCATCGAGCTGATCAGATCGTCGCGCGGGTCCGCGCGCCGTTCACGGGAGAGGCTCCGCAGGTAGTTGGAGAACCCCTCGCAGGCGCGAACGGCGGTCCGCGCGGCCTCCTCCGTGGGGTTGAGCTCATACATGCCGCAGATGTCCGCGGACCACGGGCGCAGGAGATGCCGGTCCTCGGCGGGGACGCCGAGAAGCTCCGCGATCACCGCGACCGGGAGCGGCTCGGCGATCATCCCGATCAGGTCGAACTCGCCGGCCCCCGCGACCTCGTCGACCAGACCATCCATCATCGCCTGGATGCGCTCACGCATCCCCTCGACCATGCGAGGCGTGAACGCCTTCGACACGAGTGACCGCACACGGGTGTGATCGGGTGGCTCCATGTCCAGGATGCCATTGCGGATCAGGTGCCAGAACGGTCCGTGCCATGAAGGCTCCTCCGGCCGACCCATCTCCGAATTCGTCGCCACGTGGTGATACGTCCGACCGAACCGCCGGTCTCGCAGGAGGCGATCGACGTCTGCGAACCGCGAGACGAGCCAATGATCGGTCGGTTCGTGGTACCAGATCGGAGAGCGCTCTCGGAGTTCGGCATATACCGGGTATGGGTCGGCGATGAATCCCGGCTCATCGGGCGCGAACGCGAACTCCATCGTCGTACGGTATCGCGCCCTCCGAAGGTCCTGGTCTCGCCGGGTACGTCGACCCCTCTCCTCCCATGCTCGAGAGGCGAAGCTTGCGATGACGGAAGGAGCGAGCGATGGGACCCGAGGGAACGGTGTCATTGGTGCTGTTCTCGGGGACGGACGACCGGCTGCAGGCCGCCGCCACCCTCACGGTGGGGGCCGCTGCGATGGGTCGCAAGGTCAACCTATTCCTGCAGTACTGGGCGCTCGACGCCTTCCGTGCAGATCGGATCCTCAAGGACCACGGTGTCTCCCCAGAGGCGGGCGACGAGGGGCGGCTCGCGATGCAGCACCAGGGGAAGATCCACTGGAGCGAACTACTCCGCCAAGCGAAAGACCTCGGCGATACGTCCGTGTACGCATGCGCCGACTCGATGGACATGTTCCACATCACGAAGGATGACCTCGACCCCTTGGTCGACGCCGTATGGGGTGTGGCCTCCTTCTTCGCGGAGGCCGACGGCCCGGTGGCCTTCATCTGAGCGAGCGCAGGAGGTGGGAGCGATGACGACGACGGAAGTGACGAGATCGATCGATGCCCGGGGGATGCCCTGCCCGGGTCCGCTGATGAGCTTGATCGGCGCGATCCGTGAGGGAGGCGTGGGGGATGTCATCGAGGTCCTCTCGAGCGATGAGGGCTCGAAGACCGATATCCCGGCGTGGGTGCAGAAGGCGGGTCACGACCTCGTGGACGTCGTGACCGAGGACAGATACGCCCGGTTCGTCGTCCGCAAGGCCCGGTGAGCCGAGATGCCCGCTCGCGTGGTGGTCCTCGGCGGTGGGGTCGGCGGCACGCTCACCGCGAACCTGCTCGACAAGTCGCTCGGGCGTGACGTCCATGTGACGGTGGTCGATCCGACCGGGATGCACGAGTATCAGCCCGGCTACTTGTACGTGGCGCTCGGCGAGGCGAACGGCCATTGGCTGACGCGGGACGAGCGAACGCTGCTCCGATCCGGGGTCGACCTCGCGGTCGAACGCGCGATCAGGATCCATCCGGACGCCCAGACGATCCAACTCGAGCGAGGTGGGAGCCTCGATTGGGATTACCTCGTCGTCGCCACCGGCGCCCGCCTCGTGCCCGAGGCGATCCCCGGCCTCGTGGAAGGGGCTCATGGGTTCTACTCCCTGAACGACGCCGAGCGCCTCCGTGAGGTGCTTCGGACGTTCTCCGGTGGGCGTATCCGTATCGGCGTGGCCGGCATCCCCTACAAGTGCCCGCCGGCTCCCGTCGAGTTCGCCTTCTTGGTCGAGGAGTACCTACGCAAGCGTGGGATCCGCGGGCGGAGCGAGGTCACGCTCCTCTCGCCGCTCAATCGAGCCTTTACGATCGAGAGCGCATCCAAGCTGATCCAGCCGATGCTGGATGCGCGCGGGATCGAGCTCGCCACGTTCTTCAACGTCGAGGCGGTCGATCCTTCCGCCGGCGTGGTCGAGTCCCTCGAAGGAGAGAAGGTCGAATACGACCTCCTCGTCCTGGTCCCGCCGCATCGGGGTCAGCGGGTGGTGAGTGATTCCGACCTCGGTGATGCCGGCGGATGGCTGCCGACCGACAGATACACGTTGCAGGTCGAGGGATACGAGCGCGTGTTCGCGATCGGAGATGCCACGAACCTGCCGATCTCGAAGAGCGGTTCCACCGCGCACTTCGAGGCCCCGGTGATCGCCAGCCGCATCGCGGCCGACATCCGCGGAACCGCCCCGAAGGTCAACTACGGAGGCCGGGTCATGTGCTTCCTGGAGACGGGCGACGGCCGCGCGACATCCCTCCGCTTCGACTACGAGCATCCACCGACACCGCCGCAGCCGAACCGCGCATGGCACCTGGCGAAGTGGCTCTTCAATCGTCTGTATTGGGAGACCGTTCCGCAGGGCCGGATCCCGGAGCGTGCGCCGGGGACCCGCCCGACGGCGAGGAAAGGGGATAAACGATGAGTCAAGCCATCACGACGACGCTCGATCTTCAAGGGTTGTCCTGCCCGCTCCCGATCGCGAAGACCGCCCTCGCGATCCGAGCGCTGCAGCCAGGGGAGCTGATCGAGTCGCTCGCGACCGATCCCGGATCGGTACCTGATTTCCGGGCCTGGTGCACGAGTACCGGCAACGAGTTGGTGGAACAGACGGAGGACGCGGGCGTCTACCGCTTCCTCATCCGAAAGGTGTGAGAAGGATGGTTGCGGTCGAGACCACGATAGAAGACTTGGCGCGCGGGCTGGAGGAGCACGAGCACGGCAGCGCCAAACACAACAAGCTCGTGATCATCGCCTGGAGTGGCGAGCTCGACAAGGTGTGGCCGCAGATGATCATGGCGACCACGGCCGCCGCGATGGGCATGCAGACGACGATCTTCTTCACGTTCTGGGGGCTGTTCTCCTTGGTGAAGACAGACGTGGGCCTTACCGGTGACAACTGGATGCAGAAGATGGTCGCGATGATGGATCGGCCGGGGATGGAGCACCTCGGATTGTCGAAGATGAACTTCGCGGGCGCGGGTCCGAAGATGATGAAGCACCTGGCGAAGGAGCACGATGTGGCCAGCCCGGGTGAGCTCCTCGAGATGGCGCGCGAACTGGGTGTCCGCATGGTCCCCTGTCAGATGACGATGGATCTGCTCGGCTTGAAGCGCGAAGACATGATCGATGGTTTGGACGACCCGGCGGGTGCGGCCACCATGCTCCTGGAGGCGCAGGAAGCGATCACGTTGTTCATCTGAGCCCGGGGGAGAGCGTTCGCGAGGATGGAGCGTTAGCCGCCCGGTAGGAACACGTGGAACGAGGAGCCGCCACCGGGGCGATCCTCGAACCATGCCCGCCCCCCGTGGAGTTCGGCGAATCGCCTGACGAGCGAGAGTCCGACCCCGACCCCCGGCGAATGCTCCGACGAGGACCCGGGCGCCTGCCGGAACGGCTCGAAGATCGCCTCCTGCAGGTCCGCGGGGATCCCCGGCCCTTCGTCTTCCACGATCAGGAGAGCACCGCCGTCCTGCCCGATGCCGCGGACCCAGATGCGGGTCCCTTCCGGGGTGTGTCGGATAGCGTTCGACAGGAGATTCTCCAGGATCCGTTCGACCTTCGCCGCGTCGACGGACACGACGATCGACGAGACGTCCACCTCGACCTCGCGACCGGTCGTGTTGTCGGTGCCTTCCACGCTCCGCCGGACGAGCGTCTCCAGATCCGTGGGTCGGCGCTGCGGGCTCACGATCCCTCGTTGCAGCCGATCCAGATCGAGGAGATCGGAGAGCAGCCGTTCCAGCTTGCGCGCGTTCGCGGCGATCCGTCCGACCAGGTCCAAGGCGTCTTCCTGCGGAAGCGCGAGCTCCGTCTGCTCGAGCGTGAGCGCGGAGCCCAGGATCGACGTCAGCGGGGTTCGTAGATCGTGGGAGACGGCCTCCAGGAACGTGTTCTTCATGTCGTCGAGCGCGCGTAACCGTTGCGCGGCTTCACGTTCGCGACGGAACGCTTCCGAGTACTTCCGCTCGCTCCGCCGGAGCGCCTGCTCGGCGCGCTTGCGTTCGGTGATGTCGATCATCAGGCCGCGGAGCTGTCGCGGCTCCTGGGCGGTCCGCAGCACGTGCACCATGTCCCGGATCCAGACGATCCGACCGTCGGGCGTGGCGACCCGGTATTCGAGGTTCTGGTCCTGTGCGGCGTCGCCGGCGAGCCGGACCGCGGCGATCGCCGCATCGCGATCTTCCGCCATGACGTGATCGCCCCATCGCTTGCCTTCGGCGACCCAATCCTCGTCGTCGGCACCGAGGAGTTCTTCCGCGCGGCCACCCAGGAACGAAAGACGCAACGAGCGAGCGTCGGCCTCCCAGAACACCGCGTCCAGGCTCTCCACCAGCTCGTGGAACCGTTCGAGCTCGGACAGGCGTCGGGCGTTGCCCAGAGCGAGTGATGTGAGGTCTGCGATCCCTCGCGCGAGGCGAAGGTCCTGCTCACCGAAGTGCGCATCCGTCGCCGGGGCCATCAAGACCAGCGCACCGGCCCCGGCCGGCTCCCAGCGCAGGGGTGCGACGAGGATCTCTCTTGCCTCCAGCATCAACCGGAACTCATCAGGGACCTGGGCGACGATCTCCTTCGCCAAAACGAACGGCTCGACCTCGGAGAGGAGGAGGCCGGTCAGGGCCTCCGGTGGGACGGCCGACGGATCGAGATCCGTCTTGAGCAGGTCCGGTTCGATCTCGGCCATCCGTTGAACGCTGAAGGCGCCCGTCTCTTCATCTCGCAGGTACGCCGCGAGCACGGAGCACCCGACGAGGTGAGGAACGGTGTCCAATGCCTCCTGCAGGATGTCGTCGATCGAGTGGAGCTGGGTGAGGGCCTGCGAGAAGCGCAGGAGCGACGTGGACGTCTCCGCCGCTTCGCGTTCGGCCTGGAACAAGGTCGCGTTCTCGAACGCGACCGCCGCGTGGGAGGCGAGGACCTCGAGCAGACGTTGGTCGTCCTCGTCGAACTTCCCATAGCCGAGCATCGAAAGGACGATCACGCCGATCAGCTGGTCGCCGACGGCCATCGGCACCGCGAGCATGGACTCAAGGATGTCGTCGGTCCCCGGGATCGTGACCGCGAAGTTCACCTCGCGAGCGTCAGGGGTCAGCAGGGAGATCCGGCTCTCGGCGACGTGTCCGGTGATGCCCTCGCCCATCTCGGTCGTCAGGGTCTCCACCGTGTCTTTCTCGTAGTCCGAGAAGATCTCTCCGCGGAACGACACCGGAACGAGGGTGGCGCCGTCGGGCTGCAGGAGATACACCCGGCAGCTGTGGTAGTCGATGATCGTCCTCAGCTCGCCGGTGATGGCTGCGCCGATCTCCCAGACATCACCCAGTGAGTTCAGTTTCGCGGCCAAGCTGTGCAGCATGTTGAGCTGCGCGACCGAGCGGAATCGCTCAGCGTCGTCACGGCCCGCGCGCGTCTGCTCCGCGGCCACCTCGTCACCCGTTGCCACCACGTCGGATCCTCTCACGATCCCGATCGGGGCCTTCCCTCTGCATTTCGGCTCTTCACCCGGGGGTGCTTGAACCTGGGGCCCCGATTGTTAGCCTCGCACTCGTGAGTCCGGCGTCCACCGAGGGGAAGACGGGGGAGGTCGCGGCGTTCGACCAGCGGGATCGCGATCTCCTCGATTTCGAACGGGAGGCGTGGAAGCTCCGGATGTCGAAGGAGCGGGCGATCCGCGAGCGCTTCGGCTTCTCCGCTGCTCGTTATCACCAACTGCTCAATCGCGCGATCGACCGTCCGGGGGCGCTGGCCTACGACCCGATGCTCGTGCGGAGGCTCCGCCGCATCCGCGATGCGCGTCGTCGCAAGCGCGTGGCGGGGCGGCTGGGGCTTCCACTTTAGCCGACCGGCCTCGGCCGAGAGCCCTAGGGTAGGATGGGCCGCGTGAACATCGGGACCGCCCGGATCGTCATCGTCCTTGCCCTCGTCGTGGCCGGGGTCGCCGTTCTGGCCAACGGCTTCGGCGGTGCAGCGGCGGTGGCTCCCCCCACGGGAGGAGGCTCTCCCTCCGCTTCCGGTTCGCCGAGTACCTCGGCCTCGCCGACGAAGATTCCCCACGAGACGCCCAGTCCGCAGGTCCAAGGGGTCCTGATCGCCGTATTCAACGGAACCAACGAGACAGGCCTCGCCGGGCAGGTCCAACAGACGCTCGAGGCCGATGGCTACGTCGCCGCACAGGACCCGGCGGATGCCCCCAGCAAGCCGGTCGCCAAGACGATCGTCTACTTCCGAGGCGGCGCGAACGCCTCTCAGAACCGTTCCGACGCGAAGCATGTCGCCGTCACCTACTTCGGAGGGGCACATGTAGCGCTCCTCGGAACAGAACAGACCAGCGCGGTCACCATCGACAAGAGTGCGCAAGTCGTCATCATCGTGGGCGTCGACTACGCGAACCTGGTCGCGAACCCGTAGCGTCACCGCGACGGGTCGTCCCGAAGCTTCCTAAGGGCCTCGGCCCGCCGCTCATCTCGCTCCTGCGACGACATCTCGATCAGCTGCGCGAGCGCGGATGAGAGTGCGGAGGGGGAGAAGGGCTTCGTCATGTACGCGGATGCGCCTTCTTCCCAGCACCGGACCCGATCCTCGCGCTGGGCCTTCGCGGTGAGCACCAGCACCGGGATGTCGCGGGTTCGCTCGTCGCCCTGAAGTGCTGACAGGACCCCGTAGCCGTCGAGCGCGGGAAGCATCAGATCGAGGACGATGGCGTCCGGACGTTGATCCATGGCCTGCTCGAGTCCTCGTTCGCCGTCGGAGGCCTCCAGCACGTCATGGCCGGCGTGTTGGAGGTTCACCCGGCACAGCAAGAGCACATCAGGCTCGTCGTCGATCACGAGCACGCGGGACATCGGTTCCGTCATCGCTCCTTCCCCACCACCCGTTCCTTCTCGTTCGTTGTCGGTAGTGCGGAGGACACCGCTGATACCCGGAACCGGGGAGATGACGGGCAAGGCCTCGTTCTCGCAGGTCGGCGCGTTGACGGAGGCGAGGCCCCCACCTACGCTGGCCGAGGAGGAGCGATCGAGTGCTGAAGGTGTCCCAGAAGCTCGAGTACGCGATGCGGGCCATGATCGAGCTCGCCAACCGTCGCGACCAAGAAGGGTTGGTCCCGGCTCGCGAGATCGCTGAACGCCAACAGATCCCTCTCCGATTCCTCGAACAGCAGCTCGGCGCTCTCTCCAAGGCGGGACTCGTGGAGAGCTTCCGCGGAGCTGGGGGCGGTTGCCGGATCGCGCGTGAGCCGTCGGAGATCACGATCGGCCAGATCGCTGATGCGATCGAAGGCCAGATCTTCCCGATGTTCTGCCTGGAGCCGTCGGATCACACGTGCTTCCAGGACTCCCGATGCGGGCTCCAAGGGTTCTGGGCGGATGTCGCCAGAGCGGTGCAGAAGGTCTTCGACGAGACGACGGTGGCGGACCTGTCGGCCCGCCACCAACGGATGACGCCGGGGCCCGTCATGATCGCCCCGGAAACCCTGTTGTCTCGTTCTCGCTGACCGGTCGCTACCCGGTCATCACGTTCAGTTCCCTGCTTCGGCTTTGCTCAGGATGCGCGTGAGCTTCGTGCCGCAAACCGGGCATGCGCCCTGCGCGGCGGGACGGCCGTTCTTGAGGGTGACGATCGTGCCCTCGAACGTCCGCTTCTCACGGCACTTCATGCAGTAGCCCTCGTACTGCGCCACCGCCTGCCTCCTTCCCCCGTACGCTTCGAAGGCCGCCTCGAACGGCGGCCTCACACACGATGGTGAGGCCGCCCGAGGCCGGTTGCAAGCACTCGGGAGCTCAGGCTCGGGTCGCGCGGCCCTCAGATTCGTGCGTACCATGCCTCCGTTCGGGACGGGAAGGCGGGAACGTGAGCGACGAACGCAACATCGAGGACCTGTTGTCCGAGGAGCGGGTGTTCGCGCCACCATCTGGCTTCGTGGAACGTGCGCTCGTATCTGACCGGTCGATCTACGAACGGGCGAACGCCGACCACGAGGCCTTCTGGGCGGAGCAGGCGGAGGCGCTCACCTGGTCCAAGCGGTGGGACCGGGTGATGGACTGGACCCCCCCGTGGGTCAAGTGGTTCGTCGGCGGCACGCTGAACGCCTCGTACAACTGTCTGGATCGCCACGTGGAGTCCGGCGGAGGCGACAAGGTCGCCTATCACTGGGAGGGCGAACCGGGCGACACCCGCACCATCACGTACCGGGACCTTTACGAAGAGACGTGTCGGTTCGCGAACGCCTTGCGGTCGCTCGGCGTCGAGAAGGGGGATCGCGTCGCGATCTACCTCGGGATGATCCCCGAGCTCCCCGTGGCGATGCTCGCCTGCGCCAGGATCGGGGCGCCGCACTCCGTCGTGTTCGGCGGCTTCTCGGCAGAGGCGCTTCGCGATCGGATCAACGACGCCGAGGCCAAGGTGCTCATCACGGCGGATGGCGGGTATCGGCGGGGACAGGTGGTTCCGCTCAAGGCGAACGCGGACGAGGCCGTCGAGGCGTGTCCTTCGATCGAGCATGTCGTGACCGTCCGGCGGACCCAGGGCGAACACTCCTTCACGCCGGGTCGCGATCATTGGTACCACGAGCTGATCGCAGATCAGCCGGCGGAATGTCCGGCCGAGCCGATGGACGCGGAAGACTTCCTATACCTGCTCTACACGAGCGGCACCACCGGCAAGCCGAAGGGGATCGCCCACACGACGGGTGGATACCTGACTCAGGTCGCGGCGACGCATCGCTTGATCTTCGATATCCACGAGGACGACGTCTTCTGGTGCGCGGCCGACATCGGGTGGGTCACCGGGCACTCCTACATCGTGTACGGGCCGCTCGCGAACCACACGACCGGGATCATCTACGAAGGCGCGCCCGATTGGCCGGACAAGGATCGGTTGTGGTCGATCGCGGAGAAGTACAAGGCCACGATCCTGTACACCGCACCCACCGCGATCCGGGCGTTCATGCGATGGGGGACCGAGTTCCCGCAGCGGCACGACCTCTCCTCGCTCCGACTGCTGGGGTCGGTGGGTGAGCCGATCAACCCGGAGGCGTGGATCTGGTACTGGACCTACATCGGTGGCGAGCGGTGTCCGATCGTCGACACCTGGTGGCAGACGGAGACGGGAGCGATCCTGATCACGCCTCTGCCTGGAGTGACACCGCTGAAGCCTGGATCAGCCACCGACCCGTTCCCTGGGATCGAAGCCGACATCGTCGACGACGCGGGCAACTCGGTCCCATTCGGCGGAGGCGGCTATCTCGTATTGCGACGGCCGTGGCCGTCGATCGCTCGCACGATCTGGGGAGACCCCGATCGCTACGTCCAGACCTACTTCGGCAAATACGGACCCGATGTGTACCTGGCGGGCGACGGCGCGAAGCGCGATGCCGACGGGTACTACTGGCTCCTGGGTCGTATCGATGACGTCATGAACATCGCAGGGCACCGTCTCTCGACGTACGAGATCGAGAGCGCGTTGGTCGACGATCAGAAGGTTGCGGAGGCTGCCGTCGTCTCGCGCCCGCACGAGCTGAAGGGTGAGGGGATCGTCGCGTTCGTCACGCTGAAGAGCGGGTACGAAGGCGACGACGCCATGTTGAACGAGCTCCGAGAGCATGTGGCGAAGGTCATCGGCCCCATCGCCCGCCCAGACGACATCATCTTCACCCCCGACCTTCCGAAGACGCGCTCAGGGAAGATCATGCGGAGACTGCTCCGCGACGTCGCACGAGGCAACACGCTCGGAGATGTCACGACGCTCGCGAACGCCGAGATCGTGGAACAGATCCGCGAACAGTCGGCGACCGCGCCGCCGGAGGAATGACCGGCCGGCCTCAGACGTAGCGACCGAAGAAGTCGAGGATCAGTTCCATGTGGTGGACCTGCTCGGCGACGGCGTTCGCGTGATGTCCCTCTGGATACAGCGCGAGTTCGACCGTTACGTCCCGCTCGCGGAGCGCATCGACCCACGGAGTGATCCCTTCGATCGGGCAGCGCGGGTCCTGCTCACCGGCGATGATCAACACGGGCGCGCGCGCGCGATCTACGTAGGTCATCGGGTTGCGTTCCGCGTACAACTCGGGGAGCTCGGCCGGCGATCCGCCGAACAACGCGATGTCGTACGCCTGCAGATCAGGCGCGCATGCGTAGTGAGCCGCGACGAGGTCACCGGATGGGACCCCCGCGAACACCGCTCGCCACCGGTCCGGATGGAGCCCCTCATTCAGGCAGGCCAGGCACCCTCCCCACGACCACCCGGCGAACGCGACACGATCCGGGTCCGTGATCCCTGCCTCGATCAGCGCGTCCAGCCCCGCGATCACGTCCTCCGTTTCCGGGAACCATGGGTTCCCGACCAATGCGTTTCGGAAGGCGACGCCATATCCCGTCGAGCCGCGGTAGTTCACGAGCGCGACCGCGTAGCCGACATCGACGAACGCCAGCGTCTCCGCGTCGAACGCGTCGCGTTCGTGCCATTCGGGGCCACCGTGCACGCTCATGACCGTGGGATGTGGACCATCACCGGGGGGCGTGAGCAGGATGGTTTGCACGCGATCCCCATGCGGATTCTCGAACCAGAAGGAGCGGGAAGGATGCCCGCTCGGGGGCCGCTCGCCGAGAGGCGAGAGAACTTCGACGCCGGTCCCATCGATGATGCGCGGGGGGTTCACGCTGTCACTCGTGGCGAACCACACGCTCCCGTCGGGTCGCACGGCCGCGTCGCCGATCTCGCCGGGTGGATCGGCGACGAGCTCGGCGTGCTCGTCGGCAAGATCGATCCGGTAGAGCTGGAATGTTGCCTCGTACTCGTGCCGCACGAGGATGGCGGAGGCATCGGGCCACCACCCGAGGGGGATCGCGTCGCCCGGGAGGTGGAGCGAGAGGTCGTGTCGGTGGCCGTCGCGTGGCTGCCAGATCGCCGGGCGTTCGAAAGGTCCGAGGTCGGATGCGAACAGCAGGCGATCGTCGCCCGGCACCGGGCTCCAGGCCACGGGATCGAGGTTCCGGCCCGGGTCTCGCAGGTCGGCCACGACGTCGCCGTCCGATGTCTCAAGGACGCGGAGAGCTCGATGGACGATGTCTCCGTCCTCCGATCGGTTCACGCACACCAGCCGGCCATCCGCGGATACCCCGCCCTTGCCGGGGACGTCGTGCGTTCCGACGCCGAGCGCCCGCTCGCTCCGCGAGAGCTCCGTCAGCCGCCCTCCGGCCGATCCGGCCAGGACCAGGTAGTCGGTCTGGGTGCCCACGCCGATCGCGGTGATCCCACCGCCGAACGAGATCCCCTCCGACCAGCCATCCGGAGCCTCCGGCAGGAGAACCTCAAGTTCGGCTCCGTCGAAGGTCTGAGCCATCCACCGCCCTCGTTCGTCGCCCGTCTCGTCGTGCCACCAAGCGACGCGGCCATCCGGGACGATCAGGATGCTCTCCACGCCGATCCGCTCGTCCGTGACCTGCCGTCGGACCCCGGTTTGCTGGTCGAGCGTCCATGCCTGCCACGACCCACTCTCGTTGGAGAGGAAGGCCACACGGGAGGGAGCGCTGCTCGTCCAGACGGGGAACGTGATCTGGGAAGCCGTGAACCGGCGCTGCCATCTGGGCGGGTCACTCACACGCCGAGCTTGTCATAGGCCCCCCCGGTCACGCTACAATCGTTAGCACTCGGCAGGTCCGAGTGCTAGCAGTCGGTACCACAGGGTGAGAAGTCAAACGCAGGAGGAGGCACGGATGGCTGCGAAGATCATCTCGTTCGATGAGGAGGCTCGTCGGGCCCTCGAGCGCGGCATGGACCAATTGGCCAACGCCGTCAAGATCACGCTCGGGCCTAAGGGGCGGAACGTGGTCCTCGAGAAGAAGTGGGGCGCTCCCACCATCACGAACGACGGCGTCTCGATCGCGAAGGAGATCGAGCTCGACGATCCGCTCGAGAAGGTAGGCGCCGAGCTCGTGAAGGAAGTCGCGAAGAAGACCGACGACGTCGCTGGTGACGGCACGACGACGGCCACCGTCCTCGCGCAGGCGATCGTGAAGGAGGGCCTGCGCAACGTGGCGGCGGGCGCCAACCCCATGTCCCTGAAGCGCGGTATCGAGCGTGCGGTCGAGCTGGCCGTCGAAGCGATCCGCAACCAGTCCAAAGAGGTCGACTCCAAGGACCAGATCGCCGACGTCGGCGCGATCTCGGCAGCGGACCCGGAGATCGGCAAGGTCATCGCCGAAGCCGTCGACAAGGTCGGCAAGGACGGGGTGATCACCGTCGAAGAGTCGAACACGTTCGGGATGGAGCTCGAGTTCGTTGAGGGGATGCGGTTCGACAAGGGTCACATCTCTCCGTACTTCGTGACCGACCCCGAGCGGATGGAAGCGGTCCTCGAGGATCCCTACATCTTGATCGCGAACAGCAAGATCAGTGCGGTGAAGGATCTGCTCCCGCTCCTCGAGAAGGTCATGCAGACCGGCAAGCCGGTGCTCGTCCTCGCGGAAGATGTCGAGGGTGAGGCTCTGGCAACGCTCGTCGTCAACAAGATCCGCGGCACGTTCCGCTCGGTCGCCGTGAAGGCACCTGGGTTCGGCGATCGCCGGAAGGCGATGCTCCAGGACATCGCGATCCTCTCGGGTGGCCAGGTGATCTCGGAGGAGGTTGGCCTCAAGCTCGAGAACGCGACACTGGACCTGCTCGGCAGCGCGCGGAAGGTCGTCGTGACGAAGGACGAGACGACGATCGTGCAGGGTGGCGGCAAGGAGGCCGACATCCAGGGTCGGATCAACCAGATCAAGAGCGAGATCGAGAAGACCGACTCCGACTACGACCGCGAGAAGCTCCAAGAGCGTCTGGCGAAGCTGTCCGGCGGTGTCGCGGTGATCAAGGTCGGCGCGGCGACCGAGGTCGAGCTCAAGGAGAAGAAGCACCGGATCGAGGATGCGGTTCAGTCCACGAAGGCGGCCGTCGAAGAGGGCATCGTCCCTGGCGGTGGCGTCGCCCTGTTGAACGCGCAGTCCGCGCTCGACAAGGTGGACCTGGAGGGCGACGAGGCGACCGGAGCCGCGATCGTTCGTCGTGCGCTCGAGGAGCCGCTCAAGCAGATCGCCGCGAACGCCGGCCTCGAGGGCGGCGTGATCGTCGAGAAGGTTCGCGCGCTCGACACCGGGTTCGGCTTGAACGCCGCAACCGGCGAGTACGGCGACATGCTGAAGTTCGGCGTGATCGACCCGACGAAGGTGACGCGTTCGGCGTTGCAGAACGCGGCCAGCATCGGTGCGCTGTTCCTTACGACGGAGGCGGTCGTCGCCGACAAGCCGGAGAAGGCGTCGGCTGCGCCGGCGATGCCGGGCGGCGGGGACATGGACTTCTAGTCCACTCGTCCGTCTGCACTACCGTCACGATCCCGAGCCGGGGCCTAGGAATAGGCCCCGGTTCGCTTTGTGCGACACTCTCGCAGCTCTTCTCGGTCACGAGCGAGGAAGGTGCGTGCTCGAACGATTCGTCAGCTCGGTCGCGGTGCTTTCACGGGCTCTCCGCAATCAACAGCTGCGGCGTGTGCTGCTTCCGTTCTTCGTCTTCGGCGTTGCCGAAGAGGCCGTCTGGATCGCGCTCCTCGTCTATGCGTTCGGCGCGGGAGGACCTCAGGCGGTCGGCCTCATCTCGCTCGTCCAGTTGATCCCGGCCTCACTTCTCGCGCCATTCGGCGCGATCCTCGGGGACCGATTCCCGAGGAACCGCGTGCTCATGGTGTCGTATCTCAGTCAAGGGATCGCGTTCATGGCGACCGGTCTCTCCGTCGCGCTCGCGGCACCTCTCGCCGTGACCTACGTCCTGGCCGCGATCGCGAACTCCAGCCTCACGCTGACGCGCTCGACCCAGAGCGCCCTCTTGCCGTTGCTCTCTGAAACGCCGGAGGAGCTGACGTCGGCGAACGCCTCGGTTGGGATCGCGGAGGCGTTCGCGATCTTCGGCGGACCCTTGGTGGCCGGCATCGTCCTGTTGGCTTCGACCCCGGGCGCGGTTCTGCTGCTCTCTGGTGTCGGGCTCGTCGCTTGCGCCGCGGCCGTGCTCACCATCCGACTCCCGGCTGCGGTCGCGCTGCATCCGATCGATGCCGGCGGGTCGGCCGCGACGCGCGCGAGCGGGATCAGGCGAGATCTGGCTGAGGGATTCCGTGCCATCGTGCACGAACCCGGCGTGGGATTCGTGGTGGGGATCAGCGGGGTGCAGGGTCTCGCGTGGGGAGCGGTAACGGTGCTCTCGGTCGATCTGGCGCTCTCGACGCTGCACATGGGCGAATCAGGGCCGGGGGTGCTCGCGGCCGCGCTCGGTGTCGGCGGGATCGTGGGCGCGTCGGCTTCGGTGATGCTGATCGGTCGGCGGCGGTTGGCCCCAGCGTTGGTCGTTGGGGTCATCGTGTGGGGGGCGCCGATCGCCTTGTTGGGGTTCACGCAGGGGGCGGTGGTCGCACTGGTGCTCCTGATGATCGGTGGCGGGGGGTGGAGCCTGTTCGAGGTGACCGCCCGGACACTCCTGCAGCGGCTGGCTCCCGATGAGGTGCTGTCCAGGGTATTCGGTGTGCTCGAAGGGAGTTACTTCGCTGCCTGGGGTCTCGGATCGATCCTGGCGCCTCTGCTGCTCTCCCGGTTCGGCATCCAGACGGCGTTCGTCATCGTCGGACTGACCCTCCCGGTCTCGACAGCGGTGGTCTGGGGGCGGCTGATGTCGATCGACCGCGTTGGCTCGTTGCCCGGCCCTGGGCTCAGCCTCATCCGGCGCATGCAGCTCTTCGCGCCGATGTCCCCGCCCGAGCTGGAGACCGTTTCGCACCACTTGATCCCCTTCGACGCGGCGGTCGGCCGAGTGATCGTCAAGGAGGGCGACGAAGGTGACCTGTTCTACGTGATCGCGGAAGGCGAAGCGGACGTGACGGTCGGTGGCCGGGCGGTGGCCGTTCTGGAGTCCGGTGATCATTTCGGAGAGATCGCTCTCTTGCGCGATGTACCCAGGACCGCGACCGTCTCGGCCCGCACCGCGCTCCACGGGTTCGTCCTCGCCAGGGATCAGTTCCTCGCGGCCGTCACCGGATCACGTCCGAGCGTAGAAGCCGCCGATTCCCTGATCGCCGAGCGTCTCCGCGGGCTCGAGAGCTCGGAGTGACGTCACAGGTTCGCAACATCGTTGCCCTGAACCTCGGAGCCGTGAGTGGCGAAGAAGGGGTTGGAGCCCCTCTCTCCGAGTGGAACGACCCGGATCCCCCATCCGGGTCGTTCCCGTTTCCGGGGTACCCCGGGTCAGGTGCCGTGGGAGAATCGCCCGATGGTGACCACCGAGGTCGAGCGGAAGCTCGATCGGCTCTGCGGGAGGCCCTGGCCGCGACCGGAGGAGCCGTCATCGCTTACTCCGGCGGCGGCCGTTGCCAGCCGAGCGCTGGGGGACGGAGCCCTCGCCATCACCGCTGTTTCGCCGTCGCTCGCTCCAGGTGAGGCGGCCGAGGCATCCCGCTCAGGGAGCCTCGATCAGGAGCAGCCGTAGCGGATGCACGAGACGACGATCCAGATCCGCTGGCGTGACATGGATGCGTACGGCCACGTGAACAATGCGGTGTTCCTGACGTATCTGGAGGAGTGCCGTGACGCGTGGGCTCAGGAGCTGCTCGGGTCCAAGGAGGCGAGTTGGGATTTCGTCCTCGCGCACATCGGGATCGACTACCGGCGACAACTGACGCAGGTGGATGCGGCGGTCGTGGTTCGTTGCCGGCTCGCGTCGTTCGGTCGTTCGAGCGTCCGGACCCGCGAAGAGATCCGACTCGTGGATGGCACGATCGCCGCGGAGGCAGAGGCGGTCGTGGTACCGCGTGATCCGATCGCGGAGCGTTCACGTCCGCTGACGGACGCGGAGCGCGACCGCCTGCAAGGGGCGCTCGACGGAGAGACCGAGGGGAACTAGTCGGGGAGCACGCGACGGCCGTGCACGAAGTGGTCCCGGTACCAGCCGTCGCCGACCCACATGATCGTCACACCGCCGGGCGTGCTCGAGGAGTCCAGCGCCCATCCGTTCCCGATGAACGTGTCCACGTGATCCACGCGGCCGTCACCGTCACCGTCGTAGAACATGACGTCGCCGGGCTCCAGCTGGTCGTACGTGAGCTTGCCCTGCGTGGCCATGTCGGTCGATGTGCGTTGCGGCAGATCCCATCCCACGTACGGCCGAGGGGGCGAGACATCCCAGATCCCCCCGTCGTTCGCGCGGATGAGCCACCAGGTGAGCCCCGAGCAATCGAAGCCAGGGACCGGTTGTCCGCCGAGCGCGCTCGGCTCGGGGGTCGAAAGCCCCCATTCGCCGCCCCACACGTATGGATAGCCGACGTATCGGACCCCCCATTGGACGAGCTGCTGCTGATCGGGCGTCAGGGTCGGCAACTCGATCCCGCTGTACTCGGTGAGGAGTTCGGGCACGTCCCACGAGGGCTGCGTCACCGCCCGGAACAATGAGTAGGCGACCTGGGCCCTTGACAGTGGCGTCCGAGGTCCGACGTCCATCGACTCGTCACTGCTGTTGTATCGGAGTCCGAGACGCATACCGAGGATCAGCGCGCCGAAGTTCTGCGGGAGTTGGAACGTCGTCCCGTCGGCGGTGTGCAGATGGTTCAGCGCCTTCGCCGCCGGAGCCAACCCGAGGGCCAACACCAGGACGCGGTGCACCGTCGTGGTGGTCACCGGCTTGTCCGGCGCGAACGTCCCCGCCGGCGTCTTCTGCATCCAGTGGAGCTTCACCGCGACGTTCACCGCCGGGTAGAACGCGTCACTCGGGTCGATGTCCGGGAACGTGATCGAGGGATCGATCGGCTCCGTGGGAGCCAGCGCCTGAACGACGGCTCGCGCGAAGTACTTCCGCGTCTCGATGGTGGCCGGCTGGAACGGGTAGGTTCCGTCGGGGTTCGGCGCGAAGTCGCGCATCCACGTATTCGTCCCTCCGACGTAGTCGATCGCCGCCTTCGCCCACTTGTAGGTGGCGTCGACGTCGGACCAGACCACGTCGGCCCGATGGGCGCGTGTGTCCGCCGAAGATCGGGGGATGCGGACCGGAACCGTCGGCAGCCCGGTTCCTCGCTCACCCGTGCTCAGACCCGCGGCTACGTCGGCGCGAGCATCCTGCAAGGGGACCAGCGAGGCTCCGCTCGCGATGACGATCGCGAGCGTGACGAGCCGACGTCGGAACAAGCGTCCCCCCTGGGCCATACAGGCATCGTCGGCGCCCGCGGTGGATGGCTTGAGTCGGTCCCGTCGGTCATCGATAGGGTGGGTCGGTGCTCGGCGAACAGGAGGCGATCGTCCTCGAGGTCCGGCCCTGGGACGTGCACGGGGTGGGTCACGTCGACGTCACCCTCACGTTCCCGGATCGATCCGTCGAGACCGCCCGCCTGGGTAAAGAAAGCGTGCCGACGGATCTCCAACCGGGTGAGCGCGTCCTCGTCGCGAAGGCGATGAACGTCGTCGTCGAGATCCGCCGAGCCGAAGGCTAGTCCTTCGGTCCTTCAGCCCGGACCTTCTCGACCGCTTCCAGCGCGCCGCGGAGGTCGGCGAGCCAGTCGTCTTGGCGCTCGGCCACCAACCGCACGCACCACGCGAGCGCGTGGCTCCTGCTCCGCGCAACCCCCGCATCGACCAGCGTGTCGAGGACCCGCCGTTCCGGCAGGCGCAGACGGGTCATCGCCGGGACGGACAACGTGGTGAACCAGACCGTGACGTCACCACAGCTCGCCCCCCAGGACACCTTGCGGCCGAACCGATGCTGGGCCTCGTCTGCGATCCGCATCCGTTGGGCGCGGGTGTCTTCGCGGAACCCGGCGATCCGCGAGCCCCGTGCTGCCGATACCGACTCGGCGGCGGCTCCCTCCGGCAGATCCGGTTCAGAGAGTGAGCCCACGACCAGGATCTCGTCACGATCGGCCTTCACGTCGGGAGCGCCCGCGAACCATCCGGCCGGTACCCGGCCCGCGAACCAACCTTGAAGCTCGTCCGGTGAGGTGTTCTTCGAGTTCGTCATGGAATGGAGATTACATCATTACATGCCAGGTGATGGACCCTTCGGTCTGATCGCCTCGTTGCGGTCGCATGGATCATCGTGCGAGGCTTCCGAGGCCACTCGCTTGAGAGGACTCCGCCGTGAAGAAAGAAGGGCCGCTCCGCGGGGTCGCCGACATCCGTAGCTTCTTCCGGACGAACGAGACACCGATCTACTTCGTGTCGGCGACGGCGTTCAACCTGCTGGGGATCGACCGGTGGGTGCGCAACTTCAAGTTCCTGAACTACTACGACTCGTTCGACGGGACCCATCCCAACGTGTTCGTGCCCAAGGAGCAGACGCCGCGCGAGTTCGGCTCGATCGAGGAGATCTGCAATTACCTGCTCGGACACAAGGAGGTCGCGGACTTCGTCGGCCGGCGTGGGCCGGGCGGTAAGGCCGCATTCCTGATGTTCGATGAGGAAACCGAGGAGCTGGCTAAGGAGCTCGGCTTAGAGGTGGCGTTCCCACCCGCGTCGCTCCGCCACCGGCTCGACTCGAAGATCGTGACGACCGAGCTGGGGAACGACGCGGGCGTGCCGAGCGTCCCGAACACCATGGGTCGTGCCGAAGACTACGCGGCCCTGCTCTCCCTTGCACGGGCGGCGAGCCTGGGTGATGACCTCGTCGTGCAGACCCCGTACGGGGATTCGGGGCAGACGACCTTCTTCATCGCTGACGAGGGTGATTGGAAAGAGCAGAAGGAAGAGATCGTCGGCCAGGACATCAAAGTGATGCGTCGGATCGATCCCCGCGAATGCGCGATCGAAGGGGTAATCACCCGACATGGCACGCTGGTCGGCCCCTTGATGGCCGAGCTCACGGGGTTCCCGGAGCTCACGCCGTACGACGGTGGGTGGTGCGGGAACGATGTCTTCCCTGACGTGCTGACCGAGGGCCAACGACGGTTGGCGCGTGAGCGAACGTTCGCGATGGGCGAACGGCTGCGACAGGAGGGGTACCGGGGGTACTTCGAGTTGGACTTCCTCGCGGACGAGGCCACGGGCGAGATGTACCTGGGTGAGCTGAACCCTCGCGTCACCGGCGCCTCGAGCATCACGAACGTCACAGCCGTCGCGTACGGCGATATGCCGCTGTTCCTCTTCCATCTGATGGAGTTCATGGACATCGAGTACGAGATCGATGTGGACGAGCTCAACGATCGCTGGGCTCAACCGGGCAACATCGACGACTGGACGCAGTTCATCCTCAAGCAGACGGACGATCGGGTCGAACGCATCGTCGCGGCTCCCGCTTCCGGGATCTGGCGGATGGGAGCCGACCACTCGATCACGCGCGCGCGCAGGGACACCGATTGGCACACCGTGGCTGACGAGAGCGAGGCCTTCTACCTGCGGATCGCGGGTCCTGGCCAATACCGGTATCCGGGAGCAGACCTGGGCATCATGGTGACCCGCGGCCGGTTCTTGGACGACGACCATGAGCTGACCGATCGAGCCCGTTACTGGATCGACGGTGTGCAGGCGCAGTTCCGCAGCGTCCCGTTCGACGATGTTCCGCCGATCAAGCCGGAGCCGTTCGGCTTCAAGATGCTCTGATGCAGATGGTTCCGTTCTCGTTCCGGTCGATCGAGGAGCTGGAGCTTGGGCCGCGTTGGCAAGCGGTGTTCGAAGAACGTTGGCCGCACTACCGAGAGTGGTTCCTGCGCGAAGGAGAGGCCGCCCGGCCGTCGTTCGCGACGAGCGTGCGCATGCTCCGTGCGCACATGCCGGAGCTCCTGCCCGCGTATGAGCGCGTCGTGGAGCTGGCGGGCGGCGGCGATCTCGCCGCGCGGATGCTCTCGCTGTACCGGCCGCCTCCGTACCTGGCCGCTTGTTCACAGGGGGCGTGGACGCGGGAGGGCGGCCCAGTGCTGGTGCGGAACTACGACTACGCCCCATCGCGGATGGAAGGCGTCGTCTGGTCCACCCGGATGCTCGAACGTCGCGTCATCGGGATGAGCGATTGCCTTTGGGGGTTGCTGGATGGCATGAACGATGCCGGGCTCGCTGTGTCCTTGACCTTCGGCGGGCGGCGGGTCACGGGCGATGGATTCGGGATCCCGATCGTCGTGCGGTACCTCTTGGAGGTGTGCGACGAGGTGGCGGGTGCTCGGGAGCTGCTCGCACGGCTTCCGTATTCGCTCGCGCATAACCTCACCGTGATCGATGGCCGGGGTGACGTCCTGACGGCTTACCTCTCGCCCGATCGCGAGCCGATCTTCCGTTCGTTCCCGGCGGCCACGAACCATCAGGGCATCGTCGAATGGCCGGAACAGGCGAAGGCGACCCGTACGATCGAACGAGAGCGATGCATCGTCGGGCTGCTGGATGATCCCGAGGTGACGGCATCGGCGTTCGAGGATTCGTTCCTCCGCTCGCCGTTGTTCAGCACGGCATACGGGAGTGGGTTCGGCACGCTGTACACGGCCGCCTACCGGCCCGGCGAGCGGACCGTGGACTATCGATGGCCGGCGTTCGCATGGCGCCTCGGATTCGATGCGTTCGAGGAGCTCGAGCACACCGAAGTCTTGGCGGAAGGCTCCGTCGCGTGAGGGCGCTGGTTCGCGGATAGACGTGCAACCGGATCCTTCGGATGGAACACTCCAACCGACCAGCAGGAGGGGGCTTCCAATGGACACCGCTGTTCCATCACGTAGTGCGTCGACGCCGATGATCCTCGGTGTGATCGGGGGATTCGTCCTTGCGATCGGCTCGTTCTTGAACTGGGCCACCGTCTCGGTGAACTTCGACAAGATCGCGACCGCCCTGGGGCTCGACCCGTCCCAGATCCCGGACAGCGTGCGCCAACAATCCACCGCATCTGCGACGGGCTGGAAGTTGGGTGACGGGAAGTGGACGTTCGCGGCGGGGATCGTCGTCTTGGTGTTCGCGGCTCTGCTGATGACCGCACGGAACGGCCGACTGTTCGGGATCCTGATGATCGTCGGTGGCGTTGTGGGTGCCGGCATCGCCGCATATGACGCGGCTACCGCGAAGGACAAGGTGCTGAACTCTGCATCCAGTGCCCTCTCTGGCGTACAGCTTCCCGGACAGCTCAAGGACTACCTCTCGATCTCACTCGGTATCGGGATCTGGCTCTGCATGATCGGTGGGGTGGTCGCGATCGTTGGGGGGATCATGGCGATGATCCGTGGCGACGTGGCTCCCGCGATGGAGGTCGGTACGGCCGGCGCGATGGCCGCCGACGACGGCGGATTCGGTACGTCGAGCGTGGCTGGATCGATGGCCCCGCCACCACCCGCACCCGTGAGCGATCCGGTCGCCCCTATGACGGAGGCGCCGCCGGCCACACCGACCGAGTCGCCTGCACCGATGGAGCCGCCGGCACCCGTCGCGGAAGCCCCAGCACCGCCGGTAGTGACGCCACCGGTCGAGACGCCACCGGTCGAGACGCCACCGGTCGAGACGCCACCGGTCGAGACGCCAGCGGTCGAGACGCCAGCGGTCGAGACGCCAGCGGCACCGGTCGAGGCTCCCTCCGATCCCGTGCCGGGCGGAGGCGACGAGGAGTCGTCGAGCCCGTAGCGCGCCTTGCGCTCGATCGAGATCCAGATCGACACGAAGGACCGCCGTGTCGTCGACCTCAGCGAGCAGGTGCGCTCGTTCGCGGGCGAGGTCGTCGCGGATGGTCTCTTGCAGGTCTTCGTACCCCACGCCACCGCCGGGGTCGCGCTCATGGAAACCGGCTCGGGGTCGGAAGCCGATCTTGACGAGGCATTGGGACGTCTGTTGCCTCGTGACGATCGGTACGCGCATCGGCACGGCTCGGTAGGTCACGGGGGCGACCACCTGCTACCGGTCTTCGTCTCACCGTCGGTGACACTGCCGGTCATCGGTGGCCAGGTCGCGCTCGGAACCTGGCAATCCGTGGTGCTCGTCGATCCGAACCGTGAGAACGACGTGCGGAGCGTCCGCCTGAGCTTCCTCGCGGCGTGACGTCGGCGAGGAACTAGAGGTACTGGCCCTGGTGCTCGGTCTTGCCCGACGAGGGCGATGCCACGGCCTGCACGTCACGTTCGCGGAGCAGGACCAGGTCCTCGCCGTCGAGCTCGATCTCGAGTCCCGACGACGGGAGGAACAACACGCGGTCACCGCGCTCCGCGACGCGAACGTCCGGCCCGATCAGTTGCACATCCGCCCACGACAGCCGCTTGGGCGCGGGCATGGCGGTCGCGGGGATCAGGAGTCCTCCCGCAGACTTGCGTTCGCCGTTGTCCGGCACGCGGACCACCAAGCGATCCCCGGTGAGCCGTACCTCGGCGTCGGGCGTGACGCTCTTGCGCGCGCGCGGTTTCCTCGGCTTGGAACCGGCGGGTGCATCGGTGGGCTTCGCGGTTGCTCGTGCCATACGCGGACGAGTGTAGCGACGGCGAACCGGTAGCATGCGTCCCCGTGAAGGCCGCGAAGCTACTCGATCAGGGGACGAAGACACTCAAGGCCTCGCCCTCGATCGATCATTGGCAGAAGCACCGGGAACGCTGGGAGGCGCAGGAGCTCCTGACCCACGTCCTGGGTGACCAACCGGACCCCGACGAGGAGATCTCGCCGAAGGCGCGTCGGAGGTTCGAGACGATGATCGAACGCCGCGCGGCAGGAGAACCGACGCCGTTCATCAAGGGGTACACGGAGTTCCGTGGGCTCGAACTGCTGGCCGAACCCGGGGTGTTCGTTCCCCGAGACTCGTCGGAGTTCCTGGCGGAGCAGGCGGTTCGCCGCCTCCGCCGCCGGAGGTCGCCCATCGCGGTGGACCTGGCCACCGGCGGTGGGACGATCGCCCTGGCGGTCGCGAACGAAGTGCCGAAGGCCGCGGTGTACGGGACCGACCTGTCCGAGGATGCCGTCCGCCTGGCTCGGAAGAACGCGAAACGCCTCGGCCTCGAGGCGACGTTCCGCCGCGGAGATCTGTTCGGCGCGCTGCCCAAGAAGATCCGCGGCAAGGTCGACGTGATCACCTTGCACCCGCCCTACGTGGCGCGCGACGAGATCGAAACCCTTCCCGACGAGATACGCGAATGGGAGCCCGTCGACACGCTCACCGACCGGAGCGACGATGGGCTCGGGTTGATCCGCCGCTCCGTCGAGGAGGCTCCCGCATGGCTTCGACGTGGTGGCTGGCTCCTGATGGAGGTCGATCCCGATCGCGCCAAGGAGGTCATGCCCATCTACCGGAAGGGTGGGTTCCGCGATGTCGCGGCGACCAAAGGCGGGCCGCTGCGTGTGACCCGGGTGATCGTCGGCAGGAGGCCTGGGTGAGCGCACCCACGGTCGCCCCCTATGGGACCTGGCGGTCGCCGCTGACCGCCGGGGCGCTCGTCTCTTCAGCCGTCGGGCTCGGATACGTCTGGCTCGAGGACGGCTCCGTCTACTGGTTGGAATCACGCCCGACCGAGGGCGGACGCAACGTCCTGGTCCGCGACGATGGCAGCGGCGCGCCCGTCGACCTCCTGCCTCTGGGATTCAACGTGCGCACCAAGGTGCACGAGTACGGCGGAGGCTCGTTCCTGGTCCATCGAGGCATCGTGTTCGCCTCGAACTTCGCCGACCAGCGGCTCTATCGCCAAGAGGGCACATCGGCTCCGGTGCCGATCACGCCCGACACCGGCGGACGTCACCGTTACGCGGACGGTCGCACGACGTCCGATGGATCCCTCATCGTCTGCGTCCGTGAGCGCCACGAGGACGACGCGGTGGTGAACGAGATGGTCGTCATCCCGACGGATGGCTCCAGCGAGCCTCGCGTGATCGCCGGCGGCCGCGACTTCTACGCGGTGCCGCGCATCTCGCCGGACGGGTCGACGCTGGCGTGGTTGTCGTGGGACCTGCCGTGGCTCCCGTGGGACGGCTGCGAGCTCCGGGTCGCGGACATCGCTTCCGACGGGTCGCTCTCGGGAGAGCGGTTGGTTGCCGGCCGCGACGGCGAGGAGTCGATCTGGCAACCGGGCTGGAGTCCGACGGGTGAGCTCCACTTCGTGAGCGACCGCTCGGGATGGTGGAACCTCTACCGAGAACACGGCGGCGAGCAGCAGCCGCTCCACGCCGAGTCGGCGGAGTTCGGTTGGCCGCATTGGGTCTTCGGTGGCGCTTCCTACGCGTTCCTCGCGGACGGTCGGATCGCGTGCATCTACAGCGCCGACGGCGTGCAACATGTCGGACTCCTGGACGGCGAGAGCGGCGAGCTGATCGATCTCGATCTGCCCTACTCGGCGATCGGGTATCCGGAGATCGTCGCTGAAGGCGAGCGCATCGTGTTCATCGGGGGCGGTCCGACGATCCCCGATCAGGTCGTATCGCTCGACTTCTCCACGCGCTCGATCGATGTGCTGCGCGAGAGCGACACGCTGGCGATGGACGCCGACATGGTCTCGATCCCGATCCCGATCGAGTTCCCGACCGACGGGGGTCGCACGGCGTTCGGCCTTCACTTCCCCCCCATGAACCCAGGGTTCATCGCGCCGGAGGGAGAGCTTCCGCCGTTGATCGTGATGAGCCATGGCGGACCGACGTCGGCGACGACGGCCCTGTTCGACCCGGAGATCCAGTACTGGACGACGCGCGGGTTCGCGGTGGTCGACGTGAACTACGGAGGGAGTACGGGGTACGGGCGTTCCTACCGGCAACGGTTGAACGGGAACTGGGGCGTGGTCGACACCATGGACTGCATCAACGCGGCCCGGTATCTGGTCGATCAACGGCGCGCGGACGGCGACCGGCTCCTCATCCGCGGCGGGAGCGCCGGTGGGTATACCACGCTCTGCGCGCTCACGTTCCACGATGTCTTCGCGGCGGGAGCGAGCTACTACGGGATCGCTGATCTCGAGCCGTTCGCCCAACCGGGTGGCACGCATAAGTTCGAGTCGCGCTACGAGCACACCTTGCTCGGGCCGTATCCGGAAGCCGCGGACCTCTACCGGTCCCGCTCTCCGATCCACTCCGTCGATCTGATCTCCTGTCCGATGATCCTGTTCCAAGGGGAGGAGGACGAGGTAGTGCCCCCGGCGCAAGCGGAGATCATGGTCCGAGCTCTCGAGGCGAACGGCCTCCCCTACGCGTACCTCCTGTTCCCCGGTGAGCAGCACGGGTTCCGAAAGGCCGAGACGATCGTTCGTGCCACCGAGGCGGAACTGTCGTTCTACGGGCAGATCCTGGGATTCACCCCTGCGGACCCGATCGAACCTGTCCCCATCGCGAACCGCCCGGCCTGAAGGATGGGGGTCCGCGGGGGACCGGATGGGGATCCGGCCCCCCGCGCCGAAGAGGGGGCGCAACCTCCCGGCGGCTTCACGCTCGCAGGCGTCGGTGAACGGGCGACGGCCACCGGATGACGGTCGTAGGAAGTTCCTCGTAGGCAAGGAATCGCAAGTCCGCGCGCGAGCTGCCGGCAAGCCTCCCGAGAACCCCGTCTCGTATCCCCAGGTGGGCTGGACGTGGTCCGGGCCGGGTGCGAACATTCGGTCCGTCTGTGACAAGGGGGGTGTGGCATGAAGAAAGCTGTGCGATTGGCTGCCGTCGTGGCGGTCCTCGCCGTTGTTGCTGCCGCTTGCGGCGGCAGCAACAACAACAACAACTCTGGACCCAGCGCCAGTGGGAGCTCATCCGAGATCCCGACGGGCGGGACGCTCCATCTGGCCGCCGTGGGTGATGTCAGCGCTGCCTTCGACCCGCAGAAGGAGTACTACCAGCTGTCGTTCGAGTTCTTCAAGTGCTGTCTGTTGAGGACCCTGTACGCGACGAACGGCAAGGCCGTCGACCAAGGTGGATCCGACCTCCAGCCGGATCTCGCCACGGCGTTGCCCACGGTCTCCGCCGATGGGCTCACGTGGACGTTCACGATCAAGCCCGGGGTCCACTACTCCCCGCCGTTCGCCGACACGGAGGTCACGGCTCAGGACTTCATCCGCGCGATGGAGCGCGAGGCGGACCCGAAGGCGAGCTCGGGCGGATACAGCTTCTACTACTCGGCGATCGAAGGGTTCGATGACTTCGGCGCCGGGAAGGCCGACTCGATCTCCGGCATGACCGCGGTCGACGATCACACCCTCCAGATCAAGGTCACCGCGCCGACGGGCGACCTCGGCTGGCGGATGGCGATGCCGGCCTCCGCGCCGATCCCGCCGAACGGTGACGCGCCGCTCGGTGCGGCCGAGGGCCACACGAAGGACTACGGCCGCTACCTGGTTGCCACCGGCCCGTACATGTTCGAGGGTACGGAGAACCTCGACTTCTCGGTCCCGGCCGACCAGCAGAAGCCGGCTTCCGGGTACGTGCCTGGTCGCCAGATCGTGCTGGTGCGCAACCCATCGTGGGACCCGTCCACGGACGACCTGCGTCCGGCATACGTCGACAGGATGGAGACGACGATCGGCGGTGACTCGGCCGACCTCTACAACAAGGTCGAAAGCGGCGAGCTGGACTACGTGCTGGACGCAGTTCCGCCGGCCGACGTACTGCAGAAGTACGCCACGAACCCCGATCTCCAATCCATGCTCTTCACGCACCCGCAGAACGCGGTGGCGTACATGAGCATGAACCTCGGGATACCGCCGTTCGATGACATCCATGTTCGGAAGGCGGTGAACTACGCCATCGACAAAGCCGGTGGCCGGCAGCTCGCCGGCGGACCACTGACCGGCGTGAATGCCGGGCATATCTTCCCGAACGGGCTCCTCAACAACCTGTTGAAGGACTACGACCCGTACGCGTCGCCCGGCGATGACGGGGATATCACCAAGGCGAAAGCCGAGATGGCCCTATCGAAGTACGACACGAACCACGACGGCGTATGTGACGCGGACGTCTGCAAGAACATCCTCGCGGTCACGTCGACGACCGATCCTGCGCCGCAGGCCGCGGCGCTGTACTCCGACAACGTGTCGGGGATCGGACTCTCGTTCGACGTGAAGCAGTTGCAGACGACCACGATGTACGCGAAATGCAACGAGCTGCCCGCCCAGGTGCCGATCTGCTTGGGCGTCGGCTGGATCCAGGACTACCCGGACGCCTACACGTTCGGGCCGCCGCTGTTCGGTTCGGCCAGCCTCTACCCGGGGTGCTGCAACTATTCGGCGCTCGGTGCGACGGCCGATCAGATGACGAAGTGGGGCTACTCGGTCACGGACATCCCCAACGTGGATTCCAAGTTGAACGAGTGTGCTGCCATCGCGGTGGGTGATGCACGGACCCAATGTTGGGCGAACTTCGACAAGTACCTGATGGAAGACGTTGTTCCGTGGGTACCGAAGACGTTCTCCAACATCAACGAGATCGTCTCGGCGAACGTCGCGAACTACTCATACGACGAGTTCGGCGGGATGATCGCTCTTGACCACGTGGCGGTGCACTCCTCCTCGTAGTCGGAAGAACGCCGGTCATCGGCGGAAGGAACGGGGGGCGGGGAACCGCCCCCCGTTCTCGTTCCTTGGGGCGAAGAGTCTCTGTGGTTCAGCCGCCGATCATCGACATGCTGCGAGCCGGCTGGACGAAGTCGGGATGGTTGATGCGGTGCCCCGACCACTTGCCCCAGACCGATGATCTGATCAGCGAGGCCAGCTCGGCGTCGGTGGCGCCGGCACGCATCGGCGCGCGAACGTCCGTCTCTTCCAGCGCGAACAGGCATGCACGGACCTGGCCCTCGGCCGTCAGCCGCAGCCGGTTGCACGTGTCACAGAACGGCTCGGTGACGCTCGCGATGACGCCGATCCGGCCCGGAGCTCCGTCGGCGAACCCGTAGGAGGTGGCCGGCTCGTTCTCGTGGCCGGATGCGATAAGAGGGAACGTCGCGTCGATCGCCTCCAAGATGCGAGCCGACGGCACCACCTTCGCTCGCTCCCATGCGTGCTGCGCGTCGAGCGGCATGTATTCGATGAATCGGACCTCGTAGCCCGTCTCGCGTGACCACCGTGCGAAATCGACGAGTTCGTCATCGTTCGTCCCGCCGATCACCACGGTGTTGATCTTGATGGGCGTGAGTCCGGCGGCCTCGGCCGCGCGCAGACCCGCGAGGACCTTCTCCAGTGCATCCCGGCGGGTCATCTCCGCGAACCGGTGGCGCATCAGTGAGTCGCACGAAACCGTTGCTCGGTCGATCCCGGCCTCGGCCAGCGGGGCGGCGAGCGTGTCGAGCAGGACACCGTTCGTCGTGATCGAGATGTCGAGCGCCGGACCGACCTCCCGGAACATCCGGACGAGCGTTGGCAGGTCCGCGCGCACGGTGGGCTCCCCTCCGGTCACCTTGATCGAGCGGACACCCAGGCCGACGAAGATGCCGAGCAGTCGAGTGAGCTCCTCGAACGTGAGGATCTCGTTCTTCGGGAGCCACGCGACCCCTTCCGCGGGCATGCAGTACGTACATCGGAAGTTGCAGCGATCGGTCACCGAGATCCGAAGATCGTCGGCCACGCGGCCGAACGTATCGATCAGCGGCCCGTCGGCCGGCGCTGGGTCGATCGGTACCTGAGCTCGGTTCATGCCGACCAGCCTACCTGGGTCGTCGTGTTCGGTGCTACGTCTCGTCGACCCCAGGCGGCAGCATCCTGTCGATCTGTGCGATCGCGTCGGCGAGCGCCGAGGCTCGTGACATGCCGTTGGCCATCTCTTCCGCGACCCGAGTGCCGAGCAGGAACGCGGCCAGCGGGGTCCCTTTCCGTTCGACGCGATGGGCGACTTCGCGGGAGACGCGCAGGATATCTCTCACCTCGGGGTCGGAGAGCGGCGCCGTCACGAACACCTCCGCAAGCTCGTCGATCCAGGTTGCCATGCGTCCCCCCCGTCGTCGGCGTCGAACGGCAACGGTACCCGGGTGCCCGAGGAGATGGGAGGATGAGCGCATGGAGATCCCTCTTCGGGCGGCGGTTGTCACCGTGTCGGATGGTGTGTCGAACGGCACCCGGGACGACGTTTCCGGTGACACCGCTACGGCGCTGCTCGGCGGGGCCGGTTTCGAGGTATCCGACCGCGTCGTCGTTCCCGACGAACGCGGCCGGATCGAGCAGGCGATCCGGGACCAGGCGGCGAACCACGGGCTCGTCGTGACCACGGGGGGTACCGGGTTCGGTCCGCGCGACGTGACACCGGAGGCGACCAAAGCGGTGATCGACCGCGATGCGCCGGGGCTCGCCGAGCTGATGCGGACGGCCGGGCTCGCGCACACGCCGATGGCGTCGCTGTCGCGAGCAGTCGTCGGGAGCATCGGAGCGGCGTTGATCGTGAACCTCCCGGGGAGCCCGAACGGTGTGCGCGAAGGGCTCGAGGCGATCCTGCCGGTCCTCCCGCATGCGGTGTCGCTCCTGGCCGGGTCCACCGGCCGGCACCCCACCGGTCACGCCGGCGAGCCACCGGAGCCTTCGCTCGAGGCGGCTGAGGTCGGCACGGTCACGATCACCGCGGTCAGGCAGATCGGTACGCCACCCTGTCCGGTGGGGGCCAGGGTCGTCCTCGGGTCCGGTGGTCCGCGCGAGGGCACGCTCGGGTGTGCCGAGTTCGACGCGGCCGCTGCGGCAGTGGCGGCGGAGGTCTTGGCGGCCGGCGAGCCGGATCCGTTCACCCGCGTGTTCCATCACGACCTGGGCGACATCGAGGTCTTCGTGGAGCCGCGCCTCGCCCTGCCGCTGCTCGTGGTCGTGTCGGCGACGCCGGTGGCCCTCGAGCTCTTGACCTTGGCGAAGCGTCTGGGGTACCGAACGAGCTTGATCGAGTCGCGCACGGAGCGCCTGACGCCCGCCTCTCGGAGCGCCTCTGACGACGTTCGAACAGAGCTCGACGGTCTCGAGCTCGACCGGCGAACCGACGTCGTGCTCACCGATCACGACGCACCCGGCGTTGCCGACGTGATCGCCGCGGCGCTCCGGGCACCGACCAGGTTCGTCGGCGTGATGGGTTCCCGGCGCCACGTCGGTCCGTACGTCGAGACCCTGCGGTCGATGGGCTTCGACGACGAGGCGCTCTCGCGCGTGCGCTCACCACTCGGTCTCGACATCGGTGGCAAGACGCCGCAGGAGATCGCGTTGTCGATCGCGGCGGGCTTGGTGGCTGCCCGCAACGCCAAGCCCGGCGGTTGGATGGACGCGCCGTGAGCGGCTCGCCCGACCACGTCCGCAAGAACCGGACGCACTGGGAAGCGCGGAGCGCGCAGTACCAGGCGACGAACGCGAGCCAGCTCGATCGGTGGGACCGGCTCGGGTGGGGCACGTGGGACATCCCCGAGGATGATCTGCACGCGCTCGGTGACGTCACGGGGCTCGACGTCCTGGAGTACGGCTGCGGGGGCTGTCAGAGCGGGATCCGCGTTGCGATGCGAGGTGCCCGGGTCACCGGCCTCGACTTCTCAGGGGCTCAGCTCCGTCACGGCCTGACGAAGATGGAAGAGACTGGGATCCGTTTCCCGGTCGTCCAGGCGGATGGCGAGCGGATCCCGTTCCGAGACGGGACCTTCGACCTCGCATTCTGCGATCACGGGGTGATGGGGTTCGCCGATCCGCATCGGACCGTTCCAGAGGTGGCGCGGGTGCTCCGCCCGGGCGGCCGCTTCGTCTTCAACGGCACCACGCCCTTGTTCTGGCTCGCCACGGGCGATGACGACGAGCCGCCCGGCCGCGAGCTGCTGAACGACTACTTCGGACTGGGTCGTGCGGACTCCAACGATCCCGCGTGGCGAACGACAGAGTTCCAGCTCACGTACGGCGACTGGATCCGACTCTTCCGCGCGAACGGGTTCGTGATCGAGGATCTCCTCGAGCTGCGTCCATCGCTCGACGCGACGACCACCTATGAGGGCTACTCGACGATGGAGTGGTCACGCGCGTTCCCGAGCGAACACATCTGGATCGTCCGGAAGGCAACGGATGCCCGCTAGTCCGAGACGGACTAGCTTGACGATCCTGGTCGCGACCATCGCGGCGGCCGGGACCTTGGCCATCGCGGCCGCCTCGCCGGCGCCCACGCTGGCGCCTCGAGGGGACCGACCCAACATCGTCGTGATCCTCACGGACGACCAGTCGTTCGACACGTTGCCGGAAGATCCGCCGTCGATGCCGTGGCTCCAGTCGCAGATTCGAGGATCCTGCCGGGCATTGGCTCTGGTTCCCGGACGCCATCATCTCCACACCGCTCTGCTGTCCGTCCCGCGCGACGATCCTCTCGGGTCAGTACAGCCACCACACGCACGTCCGCACCAACGAAGAGGGCGAGCGGTTCGACGACACGAACACGCTCGCGACGTGGCTGCACGATGCGGGCTACTTCACGGGGCTCTCCGGCAAATACCTCAACAAGTACCCGTTCGAGCGAGGGCCGTACGTGCCCCCAGGATGGGATCGATGGGTCGCCAAGCGGAACACCGCGGCCACGACCACCTACTACGACTACGGGTTCATCGACCAAGGGGTGCCGCTCCAGGTCCGTGACGGTCCGGCTTCCTACGCTACCGATCTGTTCGCGGATCACGCGATCGATTTCCTCAAGACCGCCCCGACGAACCAGCCGTACTTCCTCTATTACGCGCCGAGCGCCCCGCATCCGCCATGGACGCCCCCTCGGCGGCACCTCGGGGCGTTCGCCGGCGTGCCGATCGCGGAGCCGAAGAGCGTGGGCGAGCGCGATGTCTCCGACAAGCCCGCGTGGGTCCAGGCGTTGAAGCCGTTCGATGCACGGGAGCGGGCGGAACTGCTCCGCGACCAGCGCCGCGAACGGGACACGCTCCTGGGCGTCGACGACCAGGTCCATCGTCTGGTGGATGCGATCGCCGCGCGTGGCGATCTGGACCGCACGGTGATCTTCTTCCTCACGGACAACGGCTATTCGTTCGGCGAGCATCGGATCCGCGGCAAGCGCTGCGCCTACGAAGAGTGCATCCGAACGCCGTTCGCGGTCCGGGTCCCCGGTCAACCCGGGGGCGTCGTCTCCGGGGTCGTCTCGAACGTCGACCTCGCCCCCACGATCGCCGATCTCGCGGGCGTCACCCCGGGGCTTCCCGAGGACGGCAGGAGCTTCGCCGCCGCCCTCCGCGGTGAGGCCTGGCGTCCACCCCAGGGTGCGCTGATCGAATGGGCGGGGGACAGCTCGGTGCCGCCCTGGCAAGGGGTCCGAACCACGGACTTCGTGTACATCGAAGACGCGGATGGGACGGTCGAGCTGTATGACCTGACCGGCGTGGTAGGTCCGGCTGATCCGCTCGAACTGCAGAACCGTGCGAACGACCCGCGCTATCGACGCGAGGTTCGGCGGCTGGCAGCGTTGCTGCACCGGCTCCGCTCTCGAGCTCCGACCCGCGGATAGACTGCCGCATCGTGCAGCAGCGCCCCGGCCCGATCATCCGTCCAGCATCGAACCGTCGTCGACCAACACGCAAGCAGATCGCCCGACGTCGCGGTTTCGTGGCGTTCTTGGTGGTGCTGGTGGTCTTCTTGGTCTGGCAGTTCTGGCCGTCGGGCGGCGGGACGACCCAGGCACAGGGCAACGGCGGCCACCAAGGTCAGAGCCACGGCGGTAACGGAGGCAACGGTGGGCTTGGGTTCGGCCCGAACAGCCCGATCAAGCACGTCGTGTTCCTGGTCAAGGAGAACCGAACGTTCAACTCGTACTTCGCGACTTACCCAGGCGCGGTGGGCAGCACGACGGGCGGGACCCTGAAGTGCACGGGAACCATCTGCCGGCCGGGCGCTGATTACCGATTGACGAAGGCGCCGGACATCCAGCCGCACGACATCACCCACGGGTTCTCATCTGGGCTCTACGCGATCAACGGCGGTCAGATGAACGGGTTCAACATCATCGGTTCGGGGCAGGACATGACCGGCTACGTCTACCACGATCGCACGAGCATCCCGAACTACTGGAAGTACGCCGACCGGTTCGTGCTGGCCGATCACTTCTTCACTTCGATGTACGGGCCGACGTTCCCGGAACATCTGTACACGGTGGCGGCGCAGGCCGACGGCATCGTCGACAACAAGGACTCCACCGATCACGCCGGGAACTACTGCGACGATCCCACCGAGTTCACCGAGCACTTCCGCAACGACCTGACCGACGCGCAGAAGAAGCAGATCATGTACTACGAGGATCACTACACGGCGAACTTCCCGAACATGATCTACAAGATCAGCCCGTTCTGGGAGAAGATCCGGACCTGCATCAACGTCAAGACGCTTCCGGACGAGTTGGAGAAGGCCGGCATCGACTGGAAGTACTACGCCGACCACGATCAGTGGATGAATGCACTCCAGGCGATCCGTCACGTTCGGTTCAACCCAGAGATGTGGGCGAAGGTGCAGCCACCGGAGACGTTCATCCAGGACATCAAGGATCACCAGCTCCCGTCCGTTTCGTGGCTGATCCCGCCTGAGTCCTACAACGAGCACCCGGGCGAGGGCGTCTCGGTCTGTGCCGGTGAGAACTGGACGGTCGAGCAGATCAACGCGATCATGCGGAGCGACTACTGGCCGTCAACGGCGATCGTGGTCGCCTGGGACGATTTCGGTGGCTTCTACGATCCCGTGGTCCCGCCCCACTACGACATCATGGGGCTCGGACCCCGAACGCCCGCGTTGATCATCTCCCCGTACACCCGCCGCGGTGACAACCCGGACGGTGGCTCGGTGGACCACACCGTCTACGAGTTCTCCTCCGTGCTGAAGTTCATCGAAGGCCTGCACGACCTGAAGCCGCTGACCGACCGGGACAAGCAGGCGAACCCGCTCCGGGGGGCGCTGGACTTCTCGGATCCGCCTGACCTGCATCCGTTGATCCTGAAGCTCCGCGACGACTGCCCGTACGGCAACACGTTCTCCGAGATGGTGCCCGGGAACGCCGCCGTTCAAGGCATCGGCGTCCCCTGGGGATAGAGCGCTCATGGTCCGGTACCGGACCATTGGCGCGTCTCAGCGCCGGCCGAGATCGCGATAGACCTCGAACGGCGCCGGCGGCGCGTCACGGAGGTGATCGAGCAGCCGGTTGAGCCCGTGCGTCCCCAACGAACGGACCGTCTTGACGTGATCGAGGTCGAGTACCTCGATCAGGTACTCCTCGCTCGACCCGCCTTCGAACAAGACGCGACCTTCGGGATCGACGCCGATGCTCCGTCCGCCACCGATCGTGACGACGGCGTTCGGGTTGATCACGTAGCACTGGTTCACGATCGCGTTCGCCCGGGCGAGGACCAGCTCCTGCTCACGGTCGGGAGTGGTCGTCAGCGTGGGGTGCAGGATCACCTCCGCGCCGCGGAGCGCAAGGCTCCGTGCCATCTCCGGGAACCAGCCGTCGTAGCAGATCATCATGCCGACGGTTCCGACGTTCGGGATCCGGAAGACGGGCGGCGCTGCTTCGCCTTGTGAGTGGTGCTCGAACGGCCGCCAGGTGAAGACCTTCCGATACCGTGCGACCAACCGCCCCGCCGGCGAGAACGCGATCGCCGTGTTGTACGTACGGTCACCATCGCGTTCGACGATCGAGCCCGCCACGATCCATCGCCCCACCTGTTTCGCGACCCGCCCGATGGCACGCGTCAACGGGCCGGGGATGGGCTGCGGAAGCGACTCGTCGTAGCCGGCCGGTCGTCGCGAGAACGAGTGCTCTCCGGTCAGGTAGAGCTCGGGGAACAGGTAGAGGTCGGCATGGGGGAAGGCGTGCCGGAACGTGTGGACCTCATGCTCGAACTTCTCGAACGTGGCGACCGGATCGAAGGGAACCGGCCGGACCTGTGCGGCGACGACGGTCAAGGTACGGGGCATGGCCGCGCCACGATAGCAGCGGGTAACCGATCGTCAGGGGCCGGGCTCTGAGGCGGGTCCGGGAGGCGGGTGGAGCGGGAGCACCACCGGAGGCAACGGCGCCTGCTGGAAGTTGAAGTCGGACCGCAGGTCGCCGAGCCCCGGAGCGTCCTCGGCCACGAACGGCCGGGGATCCGGTCTCCCGTCGGTGCTCGGGTCGATGCGGGCGCCGCGCAGGAAGTCGTCCTCGATGAACCGGAGGTACGAGTCGGTCGACAGTTGTTGATGGTCGACGAAGCCGCGTCTCGCGTACGGGCTGATCACGAGGCCGGGCACGCGCAGGCCGTATCCCTGTCCGTTCACCGTGGGAGGGACCACGTGATCGTAGAAGCCGCCCCAGTCGTCCCACGACAGGAAGATCGCGGTGCTGTTCCAATCAGGCCCCTCCATCGCCGCGTTCACGATCCTGGTCACCCACGCTTGGCCGTCGGCGATCGACGCGGGCGGGTGCTCACTGTTCTTTTCGTTCGGCACGATCCACGTGACTGCCGGGAGCGTTCCGTCCGTGGCGTCGACGAAGTAGTTCGACGCGGGCTGGACATCGTTGAGCTGACCGTCGGCATGGACCGTTCCGAACCCCGGTAAGGGATTCCAGATGTCCGGTGTCGCCGAATCTTGGTGGACGGGAGGGCAGAACATGCCGTCGTCATCGCAGTCGGGCTGGGAACCGTTCGCCACGAAGTACTTCCACGACACGCCGGCCGCGTGCAGGAGGTAGGTGAGATCGGTCCATGCGTAGGGGGTCGGGTCTTCGGGATGCGCGTGGTATCCCTGACCGGTCACCTCGGCGGGAAGCGCCAGGTCGGTCCGACAGCTCATCGGATCATCGGGCACTCGACAGCTGGCTGACCAGCCCGAGACCATGTCGAGGTGCGCAGGAAGGCTCCAGGAGCGGACCCCTTCGAACAGGTGATCCTGCAGGACGAAGCGGTCGGCGTACGTCCAGTAGTTGGGGATCTCGCGGGCGTCGTGCCAACCCACGACATCGGGACGAGCGGCTCCGTCCGTTACCGCGATGCAGTTCGGCGTCACGTGGCTCCGGCAATCCTTGCGAGCACCCGCGATCTCTTCGCGGATGAACCCGTTCATCCGTCCACGATGGATGTCTCGCAAGGCGTTCCGGTCGGTGTGGGGCCCACCGATATCCACCAGGTTCGGATCGTGGAACGGTCGAACGCATCGCGCCCGACGAGGATCGGGGATGCAGACCGTCGGGCGATCGCCTGCCGAGGGGATGCCGTCCGCTCCCGGATATGTACCGAAGTAGTCATCGAACGATCGGTTCTCCTGCATCACGACGATCACGTGCTGGATCTTGTGGATGCCGTGTGGCGTGTCCCGACGCGCGCCGAAGACGATCCCTACGGCGCCGATCGCGCCGATGGAGACGGCGACGACCAGGACGAACGTGACGGAACGGCGAGATGCGGTCATCTACCGTCCATCCGTTGACCGGATGCACGTGGTTCGCTCCCGATGACGTACGGGGGCCGCGACTACGCGGGGAGTTGCGCGAGCTCGCCGTTCGCCATCTGCTCGCGCCACCACGCCTGACCCTCTTCGGGGAGGGTGTAGATCGGGTCGTAGTACGGGTGATGACGCGAGAGGGCATCGGGGTCGTCGTCCTCGATCCCGGTCCGGTAGTTCTTCGTCCACGACGAGATGCCTCTCACGCGGTCGTAGTCCTTCAGCATGTGGACCCACCGCTTGCCGACGAACGGCACGTCGCAGACGACGCGGGGCGTCGCGAACCCCGGCATGTAGCCCAGCAGCTGATACTGCAGATCCTGCGCTTCAGCGACGGAAGTCCGCCAGTGCTCGGCGTTCGGGATCATGTCGCACATGTAGAAGTAGTACGGCATGATCTTCGCGTGATCGAGGAGCATGAAGCAGAGCTCGAGCAGATCGTTCGGCGCGGTGTTGACCCCGCGAAGCAGCACACCTTGATTGCGGACGTCGCGGAATCCCGCGTCGAGCGTTGCCTTCGCCGCCCGGCCGACGAGCGGTGTCACTTGTTGCGCGCAGTTCACATGGGTGTGCAGCGCGATGTCCACGCCGCGTGATCGCGCGGTCGTGGCCATGGTCTCCATCCCGGCGCGCACGTCGTCCTGGAGGAAGTGTTGCGGCACCCCCATCAACCCTTTCGAGGCGATGCGGATGTCGCGGATGTTCTCGATCTCGAGGAGCTTCAACACGAAGTCCTCGAGACGCTTGATCGGCACGTTCGCCATATCGCCGCCGGAGACGACGACGTCTCGCACCTGCGGGGTGCGGCGCAGGTAGTCGAGCATCTGCTCCCAGCGGTCGTTCTGCTTCACCTCGAACTTGTACTTCAGGACCTGCAAGGTGTCGTTTCCGACGAGGTCCATCCGGGTGCAGTGTCCGCAGTACTGCGGGCAGGTCGGGATCAGCTCGGCAAGTACCTTCGTCGGGTACCGGTGCGTGAGGCCTTCGACGGCCCACATGTCCGCTTCGTGCAGCGAGTCGCGGGACGCCATCGGGTGACTCGTCCACTCGGTCTCGCGCTCGGAAAGCGCCGGGGCCATATACCGGCGGACCCGGTCGTTCCGCAGGTCCTGCTCCTCCATCGTGTTGATCATCTGCGGCGGGATCAACATGGACATCGTGGCGCGCTCCTGCTGGTCGCGTTCGATGTCGGAGAGGAGGTCGTCGGTGAGGTGCTCTCCCAGCGCCTCCTTGAACTCCTTCAGGTTCTTGACCGAGTGAGCCCGCTGCCATTGCGCCGACTCCCACTGCTCGGTCGTGATGTCTCGATATCCGGGCAGCCGGGTGTGGTCGGGCTCCACGTAGTCGCGTCGAAGCGGGTACTCGAATGGCTGATGGGCCGCGTGGGCATGCGCCTCACGGTGCCCGGGGCGGACGGTGGACGGTTCCCGGTGGGTCTCCAGGCTCATGCTCCACACCTCCTCGTGTCGTCTTCAGATCGTCGGGCCGATCCCGCAGGACGTTCTCACCTCGATACCGTGAACGAGCGGACATCCCACGGGAGAACGTAAGGATACCCGAACCTCATCCGGGAATCATGCGAGGAAACCGAAGGATATCCGGTGCCTGAAGATCGAGGACCAGGATCGGTGGATCAGCGGCGTCCGCGGGGCGGACCACCGGGGCCGTCCCGGCGAGGACGACGTTCCATCCGCACCTCGGCCACCGGCTTGGGGAGCCTCGCCCGCATCGGCGCGTGGCCCGTGCGCTCGAACCGCACCATCACGTGATCGGGCTCCTGATGGCGGTCGGTCTCTCGCCAGCCGTTGGCGACCAGGTGCTTCAGGCGCGCGGCGGCCGTCTTGCGGAGCTTGTCGGTCCCCGGAACACGAACATAGAAGCGTTCGTGGAGGACCTCTTTGTAGTCAGGCATGGTCGCGAAAGGGTAACAGGACCCTGAGGAGCCGCAGGTGGGGACCTCCGTTCGCCTTCAGGAGGGTCGGTGGTCCGCCGATACGTACGAGCATATGGAGGCTCCGGCCGACGTTGAGGCCGTCCTCGGCGCAGTGGCGTTCGGAACCGAGCGCTTCCTCCGCGACGAGGCCTGGCACGAACGGATCGAGGAGGTGCTCGAGCGCCTCGGCCGCGCCGTCGGCGCCTCCCGCGCATACCTCTTCCAGAACATCCGCGGTCCCGACGGCCGGCTGTGGATGGACCTGCGCTCCGAGTGGGACGCGCCCGGTGTCCGGCAGATCTTCGACGACCCGATCAACCATCTCCACCCGTTCGCCCCCGACTTCTCTCGATGGATCGAGCTGCTCGGGCGGGGCGACGCGATCCAGGGCACCGTTGACGAGATGCCCGACGGCGAGCGGCGCGTGCTCTCGTCCGAGGACGTCGGGTCGGTGCTCGCCGTGCCGCTGACCGTCGGCTCGGACTGGTGGGGGTTCCTCGGGTTCGATGACGCGCGGAAGGGTCGCACGTGGTCAGACGTCGAGGTCGACGCCCTCCGCGCCGCCGCCGGCTCACTCGGCGCTGCGATCGATCGACAGCGCGCTGAGGAGACGAGCCGGTTCACCGAGGAGCAGTACCGATCGATCGTGGAGCAGATCCCCGCGGTGACGTACATCGCTGAACTCAATGAGCACGCGTCGATGGTGTTCATCAGCCCGCAGATCGAAACGATCCTCGGCTATCCGCCGCAGGACTGGACGGCCGACCCGGATATCTGGCCGAAGCTCATCCATCCCGACGACCGGGTGAACGCGCTCGCGGAGAACACGCGCCATCACGAGACGTGTGCGCCGTTCATCCTCGAGTACCGGATGTTCGCCCGCGACGGACACGTCGTATGGGTGCACGACGAAGCCAGGATCGTCGCCGATGAGCACGGCGCCCCTCGCTACTCCCACGGCTTCCTGATGGACATCTCGGATCGGAAGCACTCGGAGGAGCAGGTTGCCTTCCTCGCGTACCACGACGAGCTCACCGGGCTCCCGAGTCGGTCGATGTTCGAGGAGCTGCTGAACCTTTCCCTCTCTCGAGCCCGGCTCCACGAGGGGTCGGTCGCCGTCGTATGCGTGGACCTTGATGACTTCCGGTTGGTGAACGACAGTCTCGGTCACGCCCAGGGTGACGAGCTGCTGCGCCTCGTCGCCGACCGCCTCCGGGAGGCGACGCGTGAGACGGACCTCGTCGCCCGTCGTGGCGGGGACCAGTTCCTCCTGCTCCTCGCGGACCTGGAACGCGAAGAGCGAGGCGACATGGACGCCGCGATGATCCGTGCCGAATCGGTCGTGCAACGGATCCACGATTCCCTGAGCACGCCGTTCGTCTTGGACGGAACCGAGATCTACATCTCGGCCAGCATGGGGATCAGTCTCTATCCGCAGGACGCCGACGATCCGGGAAGCCTCCAGCGCAACGCGGAAGCCGCGATGTACGAGAGCAAGAAGACCGGCCCGGCGGGATACGTGATCTCCGCACGCGGGTCCGTCGACTCGGCCGCCAAGCTGCAGATGGTGACGCGGCTGCGTAAGGCGGTGGAGAACCAGCGATGGGTGCTCCACTACCAACCCGTGATCGAGCTGGCGACGACGCGGATGACCGGCGTCGAGGCGCTCGTGCGGTGGGTCGAGCCGGACGGAACCATGGTTCCCCCCGGCGAGTTCATCCCGCTCGCTGAAGAGCTGGGCCTGATCGAGACGATCGGCGACTGGGTCGTGAACGAGCTCGTGTATCAAGCGGGGGCATGGCGCGATCTCGGGATCGAGATCGATATCGGGTTCAACCTCTCGCCTCGACAGTTCTGGCAGCCGGATCTGGAGGAACGGATCCTGAGCAAGATCCGCGACGGCGGCATCGACCCCGCGCGCATCACCGTCGAAGTGACGGAGTCCTCCGCGATGATGGATCCTGACCGTGCCCAGGAGATCCTGTGGAACCTCCACCGCGCGGGCCTCCAGATCGCGATCGATGACTTCGGCACCGGGTATTCATCGCTCTCGCGTCTCCGAGAGGTTCCCGTGGAAGTGCTGAAGATCGATCGATCGTTCGTCTCCGGCGTCGACCAGGATCCGCAGGCTGCCAGCATCGTCTCGGCATTCATCGAGCTGGCGAGTGGGCTCGGCATGACCACGCTGGCTGAAGGCATCGAGACGATCGGGGAGCTCGAGTTCCTGATCGCCCGAGACTGCCAGCTCGGGCAAGGGTTCCTCTTCAGCAGACCGGTGCCGCCCGAAGAGATCATCGCGTTCGCGCTCGGGGGCGTACCGATCCCGACCCCCGCGAGCTGAGCGTCAGCCGATCGCGGTCCGGACGCGTTCGACGATCCCGTCCGCGTCGATCCCCGCCCAGGCACGCAGTTCGGTGGGCGATCCAGATCGAGGGAGCTCGGTGACGGCGACCTTCTCCACGGTGCCGCGCATCGCGCCGGAACCTGCGAGCGAGCCGAGCACCGCATCGCCCAGCCCGCCTTCGATGCGGTGGTCCTCCACCACCACGACGACGCCGGTCTCGTCGAGCGCCCGACGGAGGGTCGCGTCGTCGATCGGCTTCACCGAGTACGCGTCGATCACCCGGACCGAGACCCCGTCCGCAGCGAGGCGATCCGCCGCCTCCAGGCAGCAGATCAGCGTGATGCCGGCGCTCACGAGCGTGGCGCGATCACCCTCGTGGGTCACGAGCGTCTTCGAGCCACCGACCGGGAAGGTCTCGTCGGACCCGTAGAGAACGGGCGTGGCCTCGCGTGTCGTGCGGATATAGGAGATGCCGGTGAGCTCACTCATCTGCTCGACGAGCTTCACGGTCGCGTGACCGTCGGCCGGATACAGGACCGTGGACCCGGCCAGGGCACGCATCTGCGCCAGATCCTCGAGCGCCATCTGCGACGGCCCGTCCTCACCGATCGAAACGCCCGCGTGTGAGCCGCAGAGCCGCAGGTCGGCGCGTGAGATCGCTCCCATCCGGATGAAGTCGGCGGCTCGGGTCAAGAACGCCCCGAACGTCGCGCTGAACGCGACCTTCCCCATCGCTTGCAGCCCAACCTGGGCGCCGACCATGCATTGCTCGGCGATGTACATCTGGAAGAAGCGTTCGGGGGCAACGGCCTCGACATCCTCGGTGTAGGTCGAGTTCCCGACCTCTCCATCCAGCACCACCAGTTCCGGTCGATGCCCGGCGAGCCATGCGAGCGTCTCGCCGAACGCCTTCCTGGTCGCGACCGGCTCCGCGTAGACGGGCGCCGCAGCCGGCGAGAGCGCACTTTCGGCCGACGGCTTGAACGGCAGCGGGGCAGCGGGCGTGATCGAGATCGTGCGCTCGCCGCCGAGCTCCGCGATCGCGTCGGTCGCCTGTTCCGGCGAGAGTGCCTTGCCGTGCCAACCCTCGTGATCGGCCAGGAACGACACCCCGTGTCCCTTCTCGGTGCGAGCGACGATCAACACGGGACGGTCGGCCTGCTCCGCCGCCCGGTACGCCTGATCGATCGCGACGACGTCATGGCCGTCGATCTCGATCGTTTGCCAGCCGAACGCCTCACCGCGAGCGGCGTACACGTCGCCGTTCCAACCGAGCATGGTCGGGCCGCGCTGGCCGAGGCGGTTCATGTCCACGATCGCGATCAGGTTCCCGACCTCGTGGAACGAGGCCGCGGCCATCGCTTCCCAGACCGATCCCTCGGCCATCTCAGAATCGCCGCAGAGCACCCACACCCTCCCTGGTGCGCCGTCGAGCCGCATGGCCATGGCCATCCCCAGTCCGATCGGGAGCCCTTGCCCGAGCGACCCCGTGGCGACGTCGACCCAGGGGACCTCGGGCAGCGGCACGGGGTGTCCTTCGATCGGACTGCCGAACCGCCTGAGCGAGAGCAGCGCCTCGTCGGAGATGGCGCCGACGGCCTTCAGGACCGAGTACAGGAGCGGCGCGGCGTGGCCCTTCGACAGCACGAACCGATCGTTGGCTGGATCGCTCGGATCGTCGATGCGCGTTCGGAGGTGATCCGCATAGAGGACGGCCGTGAGGTGGGCGGCCGACATGGAGGATGTGGGATGCCCCGACCCTGCTGCCGTCGTGCATCGGATGCTGTCGACGGCCAGCTGCGCGCCCAGCTCGTTCCACACATGCGTCCGGTCGTCCATGCTCCTCCGTCCTCCATCGCTCGAGCCGGGCAAGCGTACCGCCGAGGTCTCGACCGTGAGGTCGCCGCCGTCGGTGTACGCTCGTAGTGCATGGCTCCGTCTCCGACCTCCTTCCGTGACCTGGGCGTCTCCCAGGAGGTCATCGAGACCCTCGAGCGCCGGGGGATCGGGCAGCCCTTCCCGATCCAGGTGATGGTGATCGAGGATGCGACGGCCGGGCGAGACACGTTGGCCAAGTCCCAGACGGGGTCGGGCAAGACGCTCGGGTTCGCGATCCCGATCGTGGAACAGCTCGATCCGCAGGCCCCCAAGCGGCCCGAGGCGCTGATCCTGGTCCCGACCCGTGAGCTCGCCCAGCAGGTCAAGGACGAGCTCACGGACATCGCACGCGCGAAACATCTGAAGACCAAGGTCGTGTACGGCGGCACGCGTGTCACCGAACAGTCGAAGGGTGTCGGCGATGCGCACATCCTGATCGCGACCCCGGGCCGGCTGCAGGATCTTGCCGACCGTAAGCTCGTCCGGCTGAACGGCGTCCGGATCTTCGTCCTGGACGAGGCCGACCGCATGCTCGACATGGGGTTCCAGCCGCAGGTGGACCGGATCGTTCGGCTCCTGCCGAAGGATCGACAGACCATGTTCTTCTCGGCGACGCTCGACGGTGCCGTCGGCCGCATCGCCGACGTGTACACGCGCAACGCCGTGCGTCACGAGATCGACACGGAAGGGAAGACGGTTGAGGAAGCCGACCATCGCTTCGTGCCGGCGGGAACCCACGAGAAGCTCGAGAAGCTCATCGAGCTGGTCGGGGAGCAAGAGGGACTCACCCTCGTGTTCGTGAACACGAAGCGGAAGGTGGAGTCGCTCGCGCGGCAACTCCGTGCGCAGGACGTGCCGACCGTGATGATGCATGGCGATATGACCCAGCAGGCGCGCGAGAAGGCCCTCCAACGGTTCGAGGACAAGCACGTCGGTGTCCTGGTGGCCACCGACGTCGCGGCACGCGGTCTGGATCTGGACGACATCACGCTCGTCGTGAACTACGACCCACCGCTCGAGGACAAGGGATACGTGCACCGCGTGGGTCGAACGGCTCGGGCAGGTCGCTCGGGGATGAGTGTGACGTTCGTCACGCCCGACCAGCAGGGCGACGTGAGTCGGATGGCCGCCCGCCTGGACCTCCACGAGGAGTTCGAACTGGAAGGGATGAAGGTGGCGCCTGCGAGGGTCGTCTTCAGCGGGTCGTCGAAGGGCCGACGATCGGGGCTGCGGCGGCCGAAGCGTCGCTAGATCGGCGGTTACGCCATGCCGTCGACGACGGCGAGGTTCGCCCGCCGATGCAACGCGAGGATGTCGTCGGCGGGGACAGGCCTTGAGAAGTAGTAGCCCTGGCCCATCGGGCAGCCTCGATCGGCGAGGAACCGCCACTCGCCCTCCGTCTCGATCCCTTCCGCCAGCGCGGACATGCCGAGGTTCTGCGCGAGCGCGATCATCGCGGACACCATGCTCGATGAGTCGCGATCGGCGTCCACGTCGCGGATGAACGATCGATCGATCTTGAGGACGTCCACGGGCATGTGCTTCAGCCGCGCGAGCGATGAATAGCCGGTCCCGAAATCGTCGATCGCCAGACGCAGACCTCGTTCGTGCATGTCCTCCAAGATGTGTTGGGTCCGGTCGGGGTCGGTCATCGCCGTCGACTCCGTGATCTCGACGGTCACGCGTCCCGGCTCCATGCCCGCCAGCTCGATCCGCGAGACGATCTTGTCCACCAAGTCCGGCTGCCACAGCTGCCGCGGGGAGAGGTTGAAGCTCACTTCGAGCGCGAGCCCTTCCGCTCGCCAGACGGCATCTTGGCGGCTCAGCTCTTCGACGACCCAGTCGCCGATCGCCTCGATCAACCCCATCTCCTCCGCGAGCGGGATGAATTCGCCGGGCGGCACCAACCCCCCGCCAGGTTCCGGCCAACGGATCAGTGCCTCGACGCCGAACATGCCGCCGGTCGACAGGTCGATCAGCGGTTGGTAGTGGAGCATCCAACTCCGGTTCTCGACGGCCTTCCGGAGGCGCGTGCTGAGCGAGAGCTTGCTCATGGCGTCGGGATCCCCGATCGCATGCATCAGGTAGCCACCCGGGCCGCTGCCCTTGCTCCGGAACATCGCCGTGTCGGCGTGGCGGAGCAACGTGACCGCGTCATCCCCGTGGTTGGGGAAGAGGCTGATCCCGAGGCTCGCCGTCACGTACAGTTCGGTCCCCGCGACTTCGAACGGCTCGCGGAGCGCCGACTGCACGCGTGACGCGACCGACGCGGAGATGATCGAGGCGGTTTCGGCAACCGGGCCGGCGCCCGATCGGTCGAGATCGGCGAGGAGCATCAAGAACTCGTCGCCTCCCGGCCGGGCGACCAGATCGGTCTCGCGCGTAGCCGCGCTCAATCGCGCCGAGAGCTGCACGATCAGCTCGTCGCCCGCTTCGTGGCCGAGACTGTCGTTCACCAGCTTGAAGTTGTCCACGTCGACGGAGATCACCGCGACGCCGAGTTCGTGACGCCGTGCCCGCGCGAGCGAGAGCTCCAGCAGTTCATCGAAGAGAACGCGGTTCGGCAGGCCGGTCAGTTTGTCGTGGTACGCGAGGAACACGATCTGCTCCTCCGCTTCTTTGCGGTCCGTGATGTCGAGCATGACGCCGTGGATGTAGGCGGGGTTGCCCTGTTCGTCGCGAACGACGACAGCGCTGTCACGGAACCACACGGTCCGTCCGTCGCGAGCGATCAGCCGGTATTCGTACGTGAACGGCTCCCCCGTCTCCCGGCCTTGGAGGTACGTGGCGAGCGCCACGTCGCGGTCCTCAGGATGGAGATGGGTGAGCCACAGCTCGGGGTCGTCCACGTACTCCTGCGGTCGGATCCCGAGGAGGTCCTCGATCTGCGGACTCACGTAGCTGGTCGTCATGGCGTCGTCGGCGAGGTCGACGTAAACGATCGCCGGGATCTGTTCGACCAGGGCGCCGTACTTGGTCTGTGCCTCCTGGAGCGCGCGTTCCGTGTGCACGGACGACGTCACGTCCACCATCAAGCCGAGCCAGAACCGAGCCGTTCCGTCCTCGTCTCGGATCAGTACCGAGTCTTCGCGGATCCACACCTCATCCCCCGAACGATGGATGGCGCGGTACTGCTCGTGGAACGCATCCCCCGTCGCCACGCTCAGTTCGCTCGCGGCGATCACGCGGTCGCGATCGTCCGGGTGGAGCAGGTCTCGCCAACCTTCGCTCTCCGATACCCATTCCTCGCGGGTGACGCCGAGGAGGTCGACGATGCCGGGACCGACGTCGACCATGGTCTCGCCCTCGTCAACGCCATCGATGTAGAGGACCGCCGGGAGGCGATCGATGATCCCTCGGTAGCGCGCCTCGAGCTCCCGGTATCGTTCGGCGAGGTCGGTCGTTCCGGAGAGGAACCCCGAACGCTCATCGACGAAGAAGCCCTCGCGGGCCGTGAGCTCTTCGGGCGTGTCGATCCGGTTGTCGTCTAGGGTCACGTGGCTACCCGCTTCGAGGTAGTTCTGCCACGGGTATCGGCCCCGAGCCGACGCGCCTTGAACGGGGCCGCGCGCTGGAAGACCCTGGGTCTGCCTTCCTCAGCAGCCGTTCTCGTCGGGAAGGAGCGGCCGGAAGAGCAGGCCGAAACGCCCGCCGCCGCTCGTCCATGGGGTGAGCTGGGTCGCTCCTGCGGCAAGGTCCAGCACGGTCCGCGCGTCGTCGCCGGTGAGCGATCCGCACCGCGTCCCCTGGAGGCCAGCCGAGACCGGTTGTCCGAACGCGGCCAGTGCCGGGAAGATCGGCCACGCGATCGGTGGCTCCGTGAGGCTGGGGTCGGGCTGGTAATCGCTCACGAACACGCGGACGGCCGAAGGCTGGAAGCTTCCCGCGTCCGACACGGAACCCTCGGGGAGCCAGCTGAGGTCGGTCATCTTCGACTCGAACGCCAGCAGGTCCTGGCGGGTCTGGTACTCCTCCTGGCTCATGCCGGCGGGTTTGGAGCCCAGCTCCCCGAGGGCATACACGTTCGTGGTGTGGGTCTGTCCATCAACGACCAACGTGAACGTGGTCGTGGGCGCGTCGGCGATGCCAACGCTCCCCAGGTCTGTCAGATCTCGGTCGCGGTCAAGTCCAGCGTCGATCGCGGCCTGGAGCAACTGCTGGATCGCTTCGACGGACAGCCGCTCCTGGGCGATCGTCGGGAGTGCGGGGCCGGGATAGATGTCGACCTGGGCGCCGGGTGTGATCAGCGAGCCGTCCCCGAACAGGGACACCATGGGGATCGTCGTGAGCTGGTAGCTGGGCGCGGTGAAGCCACCGCCTTGCGAGATCCGCAGGACCAGCTGGTCCGCGCCCACCGGGTAGGGGATCTGGGTGCTGCTCCCACCGTCGCCGGCCCTGCCATCGGTCGGAGGGTTGGCGCACGCCACGAGGAGCGACCCCAGGCTGAGCACGATGGCCACGGTCTTCACGCGCATGGGTTCGGCCTCCTGTCGGATGTCCCGGGTCCGACGTGATCGGCGTGAGAACCGGTTCCCGCTCGAACGATAGGCTTCTTGCCATGGCGCCGATGATGCGGGCCTTGCGGAAGACAGCGCCCCGTGCCGGTGCAGAGCTCCTGGAGATCCCGGTTCCTGCACCCGGCGAGGGCGAGGTGCTGGTCCGCGTGCGCAGCGCCTCGATCTGCGGGACCGACCTTCACATCTTCGACTGGAACGAATGGGCGGAGCGCCGGATCCATCGGGTCCCGATGACGTTCGGTCACGAGGTAGGCGGGACGATCGAAGCCGTCGGCCCCGAGGTTCACCATCTGGAGCCGGGTACGTTCATCGCCGCAGAGACCCATATCGCGTGCGGTCGGTGCCCCACGTGTCGAACGGGTCGCGCGCACATCTGCGAGAACCTCGAGATCCTCGGCGTGGACACCGATGGTGGGTTCGCGGAATACGTCGTGCTCCCTGCGACGAACGCGTGGCCGGTGGGAGAGGGCATCCCCCCGGAGGTGGCCTCCGTCATGGAACCGTTCGGTAACGCCGTGCACGCCGCGTTCGGCACCGGCGGCGGCGAAGACATCGCGACGAACGCGGTCGCCGTGATCGGGTGCGGGCCGATCGGACTGTTCGCGGTGGGGATCGCTCGTTCGCTCGGCGCGTGGAAGGTGATCGCGATCGAGCCGAACGCCTACCGTCGTGATATGGCGGCGTCGATGGGAGCGGACCTCTTGCTGGACCCGGTCGCCGCGGACCCGGTCGCGGCCGTCTTGGAGGCGACGAACGGCAGCGGGGCGGAAGTGGTCTTGGAGATGAGCGGGAACGCACGTGCGATCGATCAGGGAACCCGGATGCTCGCCCGTGGCGGGCGCATGTCGCTCCTGGGCCTGCCCGACGGTCCGGTCACGCTCGACCTGAACGATCAGGTCATCTTCAAAGAGGCACGGCTGCAAGGCATCACGGGACGCGAGATGTTCCGGACGTGGCTGCAGACCACGACCTTGCTGTCGACCGGGCGCGTGGACGTCACGCCCATCATCACGCATCGGTTCGCACTGGAGCGGTTCGAGGAGGCGTTCGCCACGACCGCATCGGGTCATTCGGGGAAGGTCATCCTGCTGCCGGAGGAGTGAGACATGGGAGCGCTCGGTTTCCTGAAGGACGAGCTAGCGCAGATCGACGCGCAAGGACTGACGCTGCATCCGCGCACGCTGGAAGGTCCCACCGGGGCGCGGGCCAGGTTCGACGGCCGCGACGTGATCAATCTCGCGTCGAACAACTACCTGGGTCTGTCGAACCATCCACGGGTGAACGAAGCCGCGGCGTCCGCCGCTCGCGAGTTCGGGGCCGGGAGCGGGGCGGTCCGCACGATCGCCGGGACGATGACGATCCATCACGAGCTCGAGCGTCGGTTCGCGGAGTTCAAGCGAGCTGAGGATGCGCTGATGTTCCAGTCGGGCTTCACCGCGAACGCGGGGACGGTCGCCGCCATCCTCACGAAGGAGGATGTGATCGTCTCCGATCAACTGAACCACGCGTCGATCATCGACGGCGCGCGACTCTCACGCGCGGAGATCAAGGTCTACCCGCACAAAGATGTCGACGCCGCGGATGCTCTGCTCACGGAGAGCGCGCGGCCGGGTCGGCGGCAGTTGCTGATCACGGACGGCGTCTTCTCCATGGAAGGCGACATCGCGCCGCTCCCTGATCTAGTCGAGATCGCTGAGCGGCATGGCGCGATCATGATGCTCGACGACGCGCACGCCTCCGGCGTGCTCGGGAAGGGGGGAGCGGGAACGGTCGACCACTTCGATCTGCACGGCCGGGTCGACATCCAGGTCGGGACGCTCTCCAAGGCGATCGGCGTGCTCGGCGGGTTCATCGCCGGCCCTCCCGAGTTGATCCGGTGGCTCGTGAACCGCGGACGGCCGTTCCTGTTCTCAACCAGCGCGCCTCCGGCCGTCGTCATGGCCTGCATCGCGGCCCTCGACGTTCTGCGCGACGAGCCCGAACGGCTGGAGCGGCTGTGGTCGAACACGGCGACGTTCAAGGACGGGCTGCACGACCTCGGGTACGACACGGGTGCGTCGGAGACCCCGATCACCCCCGTCATCACGGGCGACGAAGAGAAGACGCAAGCGTTGAGCCATCGGCTCTTCGAGGAGGGCGTGTTCTGTCCGGCGATCGTGTTCCCGACCGTCGGGCGCGGGCTCGCGAGGGTCAGGACGATCGTCACGGCCGACCATTCAGAGGACGACTTGCGTGAGGCGCTGGAGATCTTCGGACGCGTCGGACGCGAGCTGGGGCTGCCGTGACCGAGCCCGAGAACGATCGATCGACGAGCCTCGCCGACCTGCTCGGTCCGCAGCGCGTCTTGCCCCTCCTGGTGTTCGACGACGTCGCGGTCGCCCCCCGGGTGGCCGCGCTGCTCGCTGAGAACGGTCTGCCCACGATCGAGGTCGCGCTGCGCACGGATGAAGCGCTCGCGGCGATCGAGGCCATCAAGGCCGCGGTGCCGGCGGCCGTCGTCGGGGTGGGGACGGTGCTGTCGGCTGCGGACCTTGCCCGGGCCGTCGCCGCTGGGGGTGGGTTCGCGGTGAGTCCCGGCTCGACGGCCGAGCTGCTAAGCGCCGCACGGGCGTGTTCGATCCCGTTCGTCCCCGGGATCGCCACGGCGTCGGAGCTGATGCGCGTGACCGACCAGGGCTTCATCGAGGTCAAGTGCTTCCCCGCCGGAGGGATGGGTGGCCCTGCCACCATCGCGGCTCTCGCATCCGTGGTCCCCGGTACGCGGCTGATGCCGACCGGTGGCATCGATGCGGTGTCGGCTCCCGACTACCTCGGCGTGTCGGGCGTGTTCGCCGTCGCCGGGAGCTGGGTATGTCCGCGCGAGCTGATCCGGAGCGCCTCGTGGGAAGAGATCGGCGCGCGTGCGCGGGCGGCGGCACAGCTTCGGGGATCTGTCACGACGTGACGCTCACCGCGCTCGTCGTGGGAGAGCCGATGGCCGAGATGTTGGGCGGCGCGATCGGAAGTGGCTTCGGTGGTGACGCGTTGAACGCCGCTGTGTATCTCGCGAGGGAAGCCCCGACCCTCCATGTCGCGCTGGCGAGCGCGATCGGCGACGACCCGCCCAGCCGTGAGCTGCGCGCGTTGTGTCGCGCCGAACAGGTCGACTTGACCCACGTACGCACGGTCGCCGGTGCACGTCTCGGCAGCTATCGCGTTCACGTGGACGATGCGGGGGAGCGTTCGTTCACCTACGAACGGAGCGAGAGTCCGTTCCGCGACGTGCTTGCCGACGGCGGCCTCCTCCCCGATCCACGCGAGGTGGACCTCCTGGTCTTCAGCGGGATCTCCATCGCCGTCTCACGCGGAGGCGGGCGCGACGTCCTCCTCCGGTTCGCGGAGAACGTGCAGGCCACCGGCGCGTTCGTGGCCTACGACGTGAACCACCGTGCGTCGCTGTGGGGGGAGCCGGGCGAGGCGCGGGCCTGGCTCCATCGGATCGCGCCGATCGCGGGCGTCGTGTTCGCCTCCGTGGACGATGGTCGGGCGTTGCTCGGGGCTTCCCGTGCGGTGGATCTCGCGGCAGCGCTGCGATCGCTCGGCTGCCCTGAGGCGGTCGTCACGGACGGCTCACGTCCGTGCGCGGTCGCGACCGAGGTTCGGATCGATCAGGTGCGTGCCGCCATCCCCACGGCGGTGGTCGACTCGACCGCCGCCGGCGATGCGTTCGACGCCGGCTACCTAGCTGCCCGGCTGCGGGGGGAGGATCCGGCGTCCGCCGCGGTGGCGGGCCACCGGGCGGCCGCGCGGGTCGTGGCCCACCCTGGGGCGATCGTCCCGAGGTCCTAGTCCGTCACGGTCCCGGTCGTCGCCTTGACGCGGAGCCCGGCGAGGAGCAGGTCCAGCCCGTAATCGAACCGCTCGTCGATATCGCCCTGCATCAGGTAGGAGAGCGAGGACGTGAAGCATGGGAACTCGTCCGCGGGGATCGATTCCAGCACCCGCTCCGCGTCGGGCGCCCCGACGGGACGATCCGTCGTATGCATCACTCCGACTTCGAAGAGCACGAAGCCCACGATGTAGCCGCCGAACGCGCAGAACGCCTTGACGGTGTCTTCCTCCGAGAGGCCGATCTCCCCGAGGAGTCTGAGCGCGATCTCGGTTGGCCGGATCGAGCCCGGCGCCATATCCGGCCCCTTGGACTCGGAGATGAGGATGAGCGTGTTCGGATGGGCACGGAGGACCTCTCGCCATGAGCGTGCGGCTCGCCGTGTCCGCTCCTCCCACGGCCCGTCGGATCCGGGGTCCTCGAACTCCGACAGGACGAGCTCGCGGATCCCATCGAGCAGATCGTCCTTGTCTTTCACGTGGTTGTAGAGGGACATCGCTTCGACACCCAGATCTCGGCCGACGCGCCGCATCGTGACCGCCTCAAGTCCATCCGAGTCCATGATCTGGAGCGCCGCCCCGACGATGCGCGGGCGCGAGAGTTTCTCGCGCTGTTTGGTTCCCGTTCCCTGCGACATGGGCACGATCCCTGCAAAGATAGGTTGACGACTTACGCCGTATGCATGTAGAAACTACAGTGTAAGCATACAGCGTACGTCAACGCTCGAACGAGAGAGGTGGGAGCGGATGAGGATCAATCCTGAATCGTTGGCCCGGGCGAGCAGCCGGCACCCCTGGCGGGTGATCGGGATCTGGGGTGCGCTGTTCGTGGTGATGATCGGCGTCTCGGCCTCTCTCCTCGGGGGTGTGCTGACGAACGACATCTCGTTCACCAACCGGCCGGAGTCGATCCAAGCGCAGGAGATCATCGATTCGAAGTTCGCGACGGCGCAGGTCGGCAAGAGCACCGAGTTCGTGATCGTCCAGTCCGATTCACTCACCGTTGCCGACGACGCGTACCAGACATTCGTCAAGCAACTTCAGGGTGACCTGGCTGCTTCGGGCCTTCTCGCCGCCCCCCCGACCACCTACTTCGACGCGCTGAACGCCTCACCTGCCGCCGCGGCGGGTCTCGTCTCCAAGGACAAGCACTACACGCTCATCCCCGTGGGGATCAAGGAGGACTCGACCGCCACTATCGACGGTCTGCGCGAGGTGCTCGCGAAGAACGAAGCCGACGGGTTCACCGTGCAACTCGCCGGGCAGGCGACGCTGAATGCGGACTTCACCACGATCGCCGAAGAGGACGCGCGCAAGGGTGAATCGATCGGGATCATGGTCGCACTCATCGTGCTCGTCGTGGTCTTCGGGTCGATCATCGCGGCTCTGCTCCCGGTCGGTATGGGGATCTTCGCGATCGCGGTAGCGCTCGGGATCACCGCGCTCGTCGGCCAGGTCGTGGAGTTCAACCTGTTCGTTACGAACATCATCTCCATGATCGGATTGGCCGTTGGGATCGACTACTCGTTGTTCATCGTGTCCCGCTTCCGTGAAGAGCGGAAGAAGGGGCTCGAGAAGCTGGATGCGATCGGCGCGGCGGGTGCGACGGCGAACCGCGCGGTGTTCTTCAGCGGCATGACCGTCGTCCTCGCGCTCCTGGGGATGTTCATCATCCCCACGACGATCTTCCGTTCGCTCGCGGCGGGCGCGATCTTCGTGACCCTCGTCTCCGTGATCTCATCCATGACGCTGCTCCCGGCGATCCTCGCCAAGCTCGGAGACCGCATCAACTGGCCCCGCCTGTCGAAGCGGGCGCGTCTCGACACACCGCACGACGCACCCGGAGGGTTCTGGGATCGCCTCACCCGCAGCGTGATGAAGCGACCCGTCGTGTATGTGGTCGTGAGTGTGGCCATCTTGGGAGGCCTGGGCTCGTTCTACTTCCAGTTGAACAAGGGGAGCTCGACGAACATCAGCCAGCTCCCCGACGTCCCGGCCAAGGCGGCCTTCATCACGTTGGAGCGTGAGTTCGCGGGTGGCCTGACGGACCCGGCCGAGATCGTCATCACCGGGGATGTGAAGAGCCCTGAGGTGCAGGCGGCGATCACCAAGCTCCAGGGGGAGATCGCGCAGAACCCGAGCTTCTCGTCGGCGACCCAGGTGGTGACGGCGCCGGACGGCTCCGCCATCAAGGTGTCGGCGTTCTTCAAAGGCGAGTCGCAGAACGACGCGGCGTTCGCGGCCATCGACAACCTGCGAGCGACGGTGATCCCAGCGGCCTTCGCCGGCGTCCCCGGCGTCACGGTGCTCGTCGGTGGGAACTCGGCGATCTTCGCGGACTTCCTATCCGTGACGGACTCCTACCAGTGGATCGTGCTGGCATTCGTCCTCGGGCTGTCGTTCCTCTTGTTGCTGGTGGTGTTCCGTTCCCTGATCCTGCCCATCAAGGCCATCATCATGAACCTGCTGTCGGTCGCTGCTGCGTACGGCGCCGTCACGCTCGTGTTCCAGAAGGGCGTGGGGATCAACTTCTTCAACGCGATCGGCTTCAACTTCCACCAGAGCGATGCGATCGAAGCCTGGCTCCCGCTGTTCCTGTTCTCGATCCTGTTCGGGCTCTCGATGGACTACCACGTCTTCCTGCTCACCAGGATCCGGGAGGAATACGACAAGACCCATGACAACACGGAGGCCGTCGCTTACGGGTTGCGGACGACGGCCGGGATCATCACGGGCGCGGCGATCATCATGGTCGTCGTCTTCACGGGATTCGCGTCGGGCCGGTTGGGTCCGTTGCAGCAGATGGGCTTCGGTCTGGCGGTCGCGGTCTTCATGGACGCCACGATCGTCCGTTGCCTGCTGGTTCCGGCGTCGATGCGGCTGCTGGGCGACTGGAACTGGTACCTGCCCAAATGGCTCCAGTGGCTCCCGAAGCTGAACGTGGAAGGGCGCGAGCCGGAGCACGAGATCCAGGTTCCGGATGCGCCGGCAGAATTGGTCGAGAGCTAACGCTCCACCGGGTAGAGGGGAGTCCGCTCCCCTCTACCCGGGGCGATCATGCTGCGCTCGGAGCCGTCGCTGGTGGTCCTCGTGCTGGAGCTCCCGGAGGGCATCCCGCCCGATCCATCGAGCACTCCGGCTCTCGCTGCCGGCGAGACGTTCGGCCTCGGCGATCGCGGCGGCATTCAACGTCAGGTCGCGTTTCCCGATGTTCCGGAGCGCCCAACTGACGGCCTTCTTCACGTAGTTGCGGTCGTCCGTTGCGCCTCGACGGATCGCCGGGAACCATGCGACGAACGAACGATCGCTCGCGGTTCGATCGTGCGTCGCCATCCCGGCGATGATGGCGAACCCGGCGCGCTTCACGAACTCCTCGGGGCGTGATACCCACGCACGGGCCTTCGCATTCGCGGACGGACAGGCCTCGAAGAGCCCGCACACCTGATCGCACACGTCCCACGAGTCGAAGTCTGCGACCCACCGTTCCATCTGGTCGTCGGTCACCAACAGCGGGTCGTCCACCATAGAGGCGAGGATGCGAGCCTCATGGATGCCCGTTCGCCAGAGATCGAGGGCCAGCCGGTGATCCTTCCGATGCCGCCGGGCCAGCGACCTGAGCGACGGGATGGACACCCCGAGCGCTCGGTCCACGCGGATACCGACGCGTGCCATCCCGGGGAGTCGGCTCGGGTCGGCGAGCGCCTGCAGCTCGCCGACCACGGCGCGCGTGGCCGCGTTCACGCCCGGTCCCTCACGGCCTTCGTCACGCGCGCGCCGGGATCGCCACGAGTTGGAAGCCTCGCGCGCGGATGCCCTCGATGATCCGCGGAAGAGCGCGGATGGTCGCGCCTCGATCGCCGCCACCGTCGTGCAACAGGATGATCGAGCCCGGCTGGACGCTCGAGAGCACGCGGTGCGTGATGCGCCGCGCCGTGCTCCCGGGAGCCCAGTCCCGCGGATCGACGCTCCAGGTCACGACCCGCATCCCCTGCCGGCGCGCCTCCTGCACAACGGGATCGTCGTAGCTCCCTCCTGGCGGCCGGAAGAGCCGAGCCCGGATGCCCAGATCGCCGAGGGCGGTCCGCGCGCGTCCGATCTCTTCCCGCATGTGCGCGTGCGCCAGATCGGCGAACGGCGGGTCGATGGGGTGGTCCCATGAGTGATCGCCGATCCCCATCCCGGCGCGTTCCACCATCCGCACGATGCCCGGATATCGGTCGATCAGGTAGCCCACCATGAAGAACGTGGCGGGCACGTGGAACCTCCGCAGGATTCGGATGATCTTGCGGGTCTGCACGGGCCATGGTCCATCGTCGAACGAGAGGGCCACCTGTCCTTCGGTGGTCCCGCGGCCGAGGGGCGTGTCACGAACGGCGATCACGTGGCCCGAGATCTCGCCGGTGATCGTCGCTCTGCGGATACGGAAGCGACGGAGCGTTCGCTCGGGGTTCCCGAGGTGCCGACCGGGGAGGAGCTTGATCGTGCGCCGGATCGGTTCGGTGATATCGGCGCCGTCGGCAACGCGCACGCGATCACCCGACCGCAGGTGCGCGCCACTCGGTGCCGGGATCCCGTTGAGCAAGATCGATCCTGGTGTGTGAGCGAGGTCGAGGACCGCACCGGAGACGGACAGGAGTCGGCCGTCGTGCGGCTGGAGGCTCAGCTCGTGGATCACGTCGCCGAGCGTCGTTCCCATCGGGAACTCGTGGGGGGCGTCGCCGACCGTGATCCGGACGAGCGGCGGGGCCGACGGCTCGGTCGGACGGCATGCTGGGAGCAGCGCGGCGCCGATCACGAACAGCGCCACGCCGCACCACGCGGAGCGGATAGGTCTCCCGGCCATGGGATGCCTGCATCGTGCCACGGCCGTCAAGCGGTCGACGTCGGATGGTGCTGGGACCATAGAGTCATGGAGCTGATCTCCGATCGTCGGTGGCGATCCCTCGCGTGGATCGACGCCCTCGCCCTGGTGCTGTTCGTCGTGATCGGGGTGCGCTCGCACCACGAGGGTGGGGTGCCGTCGATCCTGATGCGCAACCTCGTGCCGCTCCTCGGCTCTTGGTTCGGGGTCGCATGGGCGGTCGGCACGTATCGCCGTCCGGGCCTCCGGTCGCTCTTGGCAACCTGGATCGTCGCCGTCCCGCTCGGGTTGGTCGTGCGTTCAGTCTGGGTCGGCTCTCCCACGGGCGAGCGGTTGCTGCTGTTCCTCGGGATCGGACTTGTCTTCACGTTGCTGTTCCTGCTGATCGGGCGGGGGATCGCTCAGATGGTGTCCCGCCGGGTGCTCCCGGCCGGCCGTGAGACGTGATTCGATAGGGGTATGAACGATGAACCGTCCGACGGTGACCAGCCGGAGTCTCCCGGACCGGACACGCAGCTGCAGGCCACCAGGGTGCTTCTGGCGTCCGTCGAAGAACTCCGCGCGCTGCTCGCGCCCCTCACGCCGGACGAGCGCGAGCAGGTCTTGGCGCTGGCACGGTCACTGAAGGAACGCCCGAACCAGACCTGAGCGGACCGGTCAGTAGCGAGGATCCTGGCTGGGCGGCTGGAGGCGCTTGTTCAGGTCGTCGTCGAATCGTCTCGCCTGCCGCCGCAGCATCAGGTACGCGATGAAGCCGAGGACGATCACGGTCATCACGATCGTGAGTACGACGAACACCGTTGCCTTGATGACGAGTCCCAGCACGCCGAAGGCCGCCGCGATCAGGACCAAGAACAGGAGGAACCAACCCATGGATCTAGCCTACCCCGACGCCGGTCGAACGCCCGCACGGACCGTGCGCTGCGGGATACTCCCTCCGAGATGGCTGCGTCCGATGGGTTCCGTTCGCCGCTCACGCCCGACGCGAATGCGGGCTCCGTGGCGATCGTCACCGGCGGCGGGACGGGGATCGGACGCGCGACCGCCCTCGAGTTCGCCCGCACCGGGGCCAACGTGGCGATCTGCGGGCGCAGACCGGAGCCACTGGAGGTCGTCCGACAGGAGGTCGAGGCGGTCGGCCAGGGCTGTTTGGCGATGCCCGCAGACATCCGCGAACCCGAGCAGGTCGGTGCGTTCCTGGACGCGGTCGACGAGCGGTTCGGCGCGGTGGACGTCCTCGTGAACAACGCCGGTGGCCAGTTCGCCGCCCCGTTGGAGTCGATCGTGCTCAAGGGCATGCGGGCGGTTCACCGGTTGAACGTCGACGCCACGTGGGACATCACGCAACGCGTGGCCGAGCGCTGGATGATCCCGCAGCGTAAGGGGTTCATCGCGTTCATCGGGTTCAGCCCGCGTCGGGGGATCCCGACCATGATCCACTCATCGAGTGCGCGATCGGCGCTCGAGACGCTGGCGGCCGGGATCGCGCAGGAATGGTCGAAGTACGGGATCCGCGCGATCTGCCTCGCGGCAGGATTGATCCAGACGGAAGGCGTCCTGCAGTACGGAGGACAGGCGATCGTCGATGGGTTCGCGGAGCAGGTGCCGATGCGGCGGGCCGGGCTGCCGGAGGAGGTTGCCTCCACGATCGCGTTCGTCGCTTCGCCGGGAGGTGGGTACATCACCGGCGTCACGGTCGCGGTGGACGGCGGCGCCGACGCGTGGGGACTGGGCATGGCGCCACCGGACTTGGAGCGGTAGCCGCCTATCGAGCGGAACGCACCGCGTACTAGGCTTCCGTCCACGCACCGCCTACACCCCAGGAGGGAACCCGATGGCCGACGCGCTCCAGAACTACATCCACGGGAGGTTCGTCGACGCCGCCGACGGCGGGCGATTCGACGTCTTCAACCCCGCGACCGCTGAGGTGATCGCGACGGCACCGGACTCCCAGGGAGCCGATGTGGAGGCGGCGATCGCCTCGGCGCGACGCACGTTCGACGATGGGTCGTGGTGGCCGCGCACCACCGAGCGCGAACGTGGGCAGATCCTGCTCCGGGCCGCGGAGATCGTTCGCCGAGAGCTGGAACGGCTCGCGCACCTGGAGTCGCTCGATTCGGGCAAGCCGATCGGCGAGGCGCGAGAAGACATCGCCGAGGTCGCGTTCATGTTCGAGTACTACGGCGGCTGGGCCACGAAGATCTACGGCGACATCCCGCCGGTCGGCCCGGACGCGATGTCGCTCGTGGTCAAGGAGCCGATGGGCGTGGCGGTCGCGATCACACCGTGGAACTACCCGATGATGATGGCGGTGCAGAAGGTTGCGCCTGCGATCGCGGCGGGCTGCACGCAGATCCTGAAGCCCGCGGAGCAGACGCCGATCACGGCGCTCGAGATCCCGAAGATCCTGGAGGAGGCCGGCCTGCCGCCCGGCGTGTTGAACGTCATCACCGGGTTCGGGGAGACGTGCGGCGCTCCGCTCGTCGCCGACGCGAGGGTCGACAAGGTTGGGTTCACCGGTTCGAGAGATGTCGGCAAGATCATCATGCGGACAGCGGCCGACACGTTGAAGCGCGTGACCTTGGAGCTCGGCGGCAAGTCTCCGAACATCGTGTTCGCCGACGCAGAATTCGACGCTGCGGTCGAAGGGAGCGCGAACGGCATCTTCTGGAACCAGGGAGAGATCTGTTCCGCGGGATCGCGCGTGTTCGTCGAACGACCGATCTACGACGACGCGCTGAACGCCTTGGTGGAACATGCTCGCGGCGTGACGCTCGGCGACGGCATGGACGAAGCCACCACGATGGGTCCGCTCGTCTCGAAGGAGCAGCAGGAGCGCGTGATGGGCTACATCGATGTCGGCCAGCAGGAGGCGAAGCTGGCCGTCCAGGGCGATGCGCCGACGGACCCCAAGCTCGCCAACGGATACTTCGTGCCGCCCACGATCTTCGCGGACGTCGACAACCACGCGCGGATCGCGCGCGAGGAGATCTTCGGGCCGGTGATGTCCGTGATCCCGTTCTCGACCGTCGACGAGGTGATCGCGGCATCGAACGACAACGACTACGGGCTGGCGGCCGCGGTCTGGACCCGTGACATCAAGAAGGCCATCAATACCGCGAAGGCGCTGCGTGCGGGGATCGTTTGGATCAACGACACCCAGCCGGCGCCCACGGAGGCGCCGTGGGGCGGCTACAAGCAGTCCGGTATCGGCCGAGAGCTCGGGCGCGAGGGTCTGGATGACTACCTCGAGGCCAAGCACATCTACGTGAACCTGGCCGAGTAGCACGAACGTGAGCCTTCCGCTCTGTGAGCGCTGGTTCGAGCACGAAACCGTGGACGAAGGCGTCGTGCGGATCACGGAGCCCCATGTCCATGTGTTCCTGCAGGCGAACGCGTTCGTCGTGCGGGGCCGTGACCGGGATCTATTGGTCGACACCGGGAACGGGATCGGCGAGATCGCGCCGGTGGTGGCCGAGATCCGCGGCGATTCGGATCGGCCGCTGCTGGTGGTCGCCACGCACGGTCACATCGACCACGCGGGCGGGCTCGGTGCGTTCGATGATCGCCAAGCGCACGAGCAGGATCGAGACGCGATCACGCGACTTCGGCCGCTCATCCATGGAGGCGAGACGTTGCCAGCGGTCGCGGCGGCGATGGCGGATGCCGGCTACCCGATCACCGAGCTGCTCGTGACCGCCGCGCCTCGGCCGGACTTCGATCTGGACCGTCCGGCATCGCTGGGAACGACCATCACCCGGGTGCTGCGGGAAGGCGACGTGGTCGACCTGGGCGACCGGGCCTTCGACGTGCTCCATCTGCCTGGACATACGCCTGGCAGCATCGGCCTGTGGGAGGGGTCATCAGGAACGCTGTTCTCCGGCGACGCGGTGTACCTGGGCGATCCGTTGATCGATCAGGCGCCCGAGTCGAACATCCCGGACTACCTGATGACGATGGCTCGACTCGCCGAGTTGCCGGTGAGGATCGTGCACGCCGGCCACGACTGGAGCTTCGGTCGCGATGAGCTCGTGACGCGCTGCCGCGGCTACATCGCGAGCAGGGGCGGCTAGTCGCGCGGGGCCGCCAAGCCGCCGCCGATGATCCCGAGTGTCGCGATCACGATCACCCCCATCGCCGCGCGGAGACTGGCGGTCTGCGCGACCCAGCCGAGGAGCGGTGGACTCCAGACGAATCCCGTGTAGCCGACGGTCGTGACGGCTGTGATGGCGCCGGTGGGATCGTCGGTCGCCTCGCCCGCGAGACCGAACGCGGCGGGCCCGGCGGCCGAGAGCGTGAATCCCAGCACGAGGAACCCCACGGCCACGACCCACGGGTCGCTCGCCACGACGGCGATCACGCCGCCGACCAGGGAGCCGACGCCCGCGACGATGATCGTCGTTCGGCGGCCGGCGCCGAACAGGACCTTGCCGGCGAAGACCCGCCCAAGGAAGATCGACGCGGCGAACGCGATGAACACAGCGGCCGCGACCGTCGCCGAGGCGCCGAGTTGGTCGCGCAGGTAGAGTCCGGCCCAGGTGTCCATCGAGCCCTCGATGAGGAACGACGCGAGGACGACGATCGCGGGCACTACCAGCGCCGGGGACTTGAAGATCGCGGAGATCGACAGCAGCGACCCGTCACCGTCCACGCTCCGTTCCCGAGGGACCACCATGCCGGTCCACACGGCGCTGATCGCCTGCGTGACCGCCACGTACACCAGTGCCACGCGGAAATCGAGCCCGAGGCTCAGGATGAGCCCCGCCGCGAGCGCCCCCGTCACGCTGCCGAGGGCGTACGTGGCGTGCATCCACTGGAGGACCGGCCGGTGACTGGCGGCTTCCACCCGTTGGCCCGCGACGTTCAGGTAGACGTCAACGAGCCCGTTGCCGGCGCCGACGAGGGCGAATCCGATCCACGTCATCGAAGTGGGGAGGGCGACGAGCGAGATCGAGGCGAGGGCCATCGAGCCGAGGGCGAGCGGCACGGTCGCCGCGAGCGGCAACGTCCGGAGTCGAGGTGCCACGATGAGCATCACCACGAGGGCGACCACGGACATGAACATGTAGCCGATCCCGATCTGAGCGTCCGAGATGCCGTGGAACCGTTGGAACTCGAACACGACGATCACCCAAACGCCCCAGAACTGGCCGAACGACCAGTAGCCCGTCATGAGCGACGAGACGGGTCGCCGAGCCGGGTCCCGGGTCGAGGCGCGCGCGACCGGGGCGCTCATCGGCTCATCATCCCATCCGCTGCACAGCGACTCAGGCTTGACCGGGAGACCAGGGGCCGCGCTATGCTCCGCGAACGATGGCCGGGGGAGAGGTCCAACTCGTCGATCTGGTGAAGCGGTTCGGGGACTTCACGGCCGTCGCCGGGATCAACCTGCAGATGCCGTCCGGCGAGTTCTTCTCCATGCTCGGGCCCTCCGGCTGTGGAAAGACGACGACCCTCCGCATGATCGCAGGGTTCGAGCGGCCGACGGAGGGGCAGATCCTCCTGGATGGCGTCGACATGGCGCAGGTGCCGCCGCACAAGCGCAACGTGAACACGGTCTTCCAGAGCTACGCGCTCTTCCCGCACCTGAACGTCGAGGAGAACGTGGCGTTCGGGCTCCGCTATCAGAAGGCGTCGAAGCAGGAGACGACGAAGCGCGTGGGTGACGCGCTCGAGCTCGTGCAACTGACGGGGTTCGCGACCCGGCGACCCTCACAGCTGTCAGGCGGCCAACAGCAGCGCGTCGCGCTGGCACGAGCGCTGATCCTGAATCCCGCCGTGCTCCTGCTGGATGAGCCCCTCGGTGCGCTCGACGCGAAGCTCCGCAAGCGTCTCCAGATCGAACTCAAGGCCCTCCAACAGGAGGTCGGGATCACGTTCATCTACGTGACCCACGATCAGGAGGAAGCGCTCACGATGTCCGACCGGATCGCCGTGATGTCGCAGGGCCACGTCGAACAGGTCGGCCCTCCGCAGGAGATCTACGAGGCCCCCGCCACGGCCTACGTCGCCGACTTCCTGGGCGTCTCGAACCTGATGGAGACGACCGCGGTCGGGCCCTCCGACGGAGGGTGCCGGGTGATGCTGGGCGACTTCGAGCTGCTCGCGGGGGAAGGGGTGCTCGACACCAAGGGACCGGCCAAGGTCACGATCCGCCCGGAGCGTGTCGACCTGCTGCCGGCTGGGGAGACGGGCGCCAACCGGATTCCGGGGATGGTCGAACGGACGGTCTACGTGGGCTCGGTGCTCCACGTGTTCGTGAACCTGGCTCACGGCGAGCGGATCCAGGCATGGATCCCCAACGATGGCGATGCGTCGCCGTTCGCGCAGGGAACGAGCGTGAGCGTGCAGTTCCCGAAGGACGCACTGCGCGTGCTCCCGGATACCGGCACGATCACCGACGAGGACGACGAGCTCGTCGCGAGCTGAGCCCTCTCGCCGTCCGACCGAACCGAGCTCAGACCTCGATGCTGACGAACTCGCGAACGCCGGATTGATCCTTCGACCGCTGGCCGCGCGTGAGGAACCGGAAGATCATCACCGCGACCGTGATCGCGGTCAACGTCGAGATCAGCATCAGCGTGGCGGCTGCGTTCGTCGCCGGTGTGGGCGAGCCACGCGACGAGCCGTAGATGATCATCGACAGGGTCTGGCAGCTCTGGGAGGCGCACAGGTACCGCACGGTCACGAAGTCGTCGATCGAGTCGGCGAATACGAGCGCAACGCTGGCGAAGATCGCCGGATACAGGAGCGGCAAGAGCACACGGCGCACGGCCTGCGTCGGCGACGCTCCGAGGTCCATCCCCGCTTCCTCGTATGACATCGGTATCGAAAGTAATCGGGCCCGCACGATGATCACGGGATAGGAGATCTGGAACGTCCCGAGCCCGATCACCTGCGCGAGCGTGCCGAGATGCAAGATGGTGTGCAACAGGTACGTGACAACCAGGAACATCGACACGCCGATCACGATCTCGGGGAGCACGAACGAGAAGAGCATCACGAAGTTCGACCCGCTGGCTGGCCGGCCGTGCCAGCGGTCGAGGGCGATCGCGAATAACGTCCCCAATGGCACCGCGATGAGCACGGTGAGCAACGAGAGCTTGAAGCTCTGGGGGATCGCGTCGCGGAACGTCGGATCATGGAACAACGAGTCGGTCGGGTCTCCCCACCACCAACGGAACGAAAAGCCCTGCCATGTGCTCCGGGAGCGTCCAGCGTTGAACGAGAAGATGATCGCGATGATCACCGGCAAGATCGACCATGCGAGGTAACCCCACGTGAACGTGGCGAGGAAGACCGGGCGTCGCCACGGGTTGCGCAGCCACCCGCGTGGAGCCTTCGTCGCCGTCGCGCTCATCGTTCCTCCGACGCGCGCTTCGTCGCCCGCAGGTAGTACCACATGGGGACCAGCAGGAAGGCCATCAGCAAGAGCACCAGGACGCCTGCGCGCGGGCCCTGTCCCGCCTGGTTCACCGCTTGGTCGATCAGGTTGCCGTACATCCGTGTCCTCGGACCGCCCATCAGGTCGTTCGTGTAGTAGTCGCCGAACATGGGGAGGGTGACGATGATCAACCCGGCGAGGATGGCCTGTCGCGAGAGCGGCAACGTGACCCTGAGAAACGTCCTGGCCGGGCTCGCGCCCAGATCCCGGCCCGCTTCCAGCAGGGACTGGTTGATCCGGTCGAGCTGGCCGTAGAGCGGCAGGATCATATACGGGACGTAGCCGTACACGAGCGAGAGGATCACCGTCACCGGCTTGCCCGAGAGCCAGTCGATGGGTGTCGAGATCAGATGGAGTCTGGTCAGGATGTCGTTCACGTAGCCGTCGACGACGAGGAGGCTCTGCCACGCGAAGATCCGCATCAGATAGCTGATCCAGAACGGCGAGATCAGGAGGACGAGGAACAGCGTCTTCCGTTTCCCGCCGTAGCGTGAGACGTAGTACGCCACCGTGTACCCGATCAACAGGGAGAGCAAGCTCGCGATGATGACGTACTCGAACGTCCGGATGAGGGTCGGCTGCCAGAACGCGGCGCTGCCGAAGAACCGGCTCAGCACCTGTTGGAACGCGCTGGTGCTCCAGAACCACGGTTCGTAGACCGGAACCGGACCCCGGAAGATCGGGTCGACGGTGCCGAAGGCCACGGCGACCACCGTGTACATCGGCAGGATGAAGAAGACGATCAGCCAGATGATCCCCGGGAACGCGAACTTCTGCCAGTACCACCTTGGGTACTGGATGCCGGTGTTGTACTCGGCGGCAGTGCTAGGCACCCGACGTGACCTCATCCCAGGCGTCCAACCACAACTGGTCCACATCGGGTTCGAGCTCGAGCATGAAGTACCCCTCGTCGTAGTCCTTCTTCGTGAGGACCGCGTCGGGGATGCTCGCGGGCACTGCACCGCTCTTGATCAACGAGTCGGCCTTGATCTCGGTGAACGGCGGCTGGTACCCGTTCCATTGCGAGAAGTTGATGTAGCCCCACTTGTTGTCCAAGAAGAAGTTCAAGAACTCGTGCGCGAGGCGTGGGTTCTGTGACGTCGTCGGGATCGTGATCAGGTCGTTCGCCGCCGCGCCGCGGCGGTCCGGGGGGTACCAGTAGCCGAGCACATCCGTGGAGACACCCTTCGGCAAGTAGTACTGCGCGCCGACGATGTCGCCCGACCACGCCTGGTGGAGCCAGAACTCGTCCTCGGGGAGCTTGGCGTAGACGCCGTTCACCGTGATCCGCGCGTCCGTCTCGTCGATCATGGCCACGAGCTCGTCCTTCGCCTTCGCGATCGCGGCGCCGTCACTGGTGTTCAGATCGGTCACGCCCGACACGAGCAAGCCCATCCCGATCGCGTCTCGGTACGAGTCGTAGAAGCCGGTCTTCCCGCGGTACTGCGTATCCCACAGGATCCGGTATCCCTTCTCGGCCACTTCCGCATCGTCGATGTGGTCGCGTCGATACGCGACGCCGGTGTTCCAGATCACGTACGGCACCGAGTAGCGCCACTCCTGGTCGTAGAAGGGGTTCTGCAACTGCGGCCAAACGTTCTGAGTGAGGTTGGGGATCAGGTCGTGGTTGAGCGGCTGGACCAGCTTGGCCTCGACGAGACGGTTCAGGTAATCGACGGTCGGGAAGAACACATCGGCCTGGATCTGGCCCGACGACATCTTCGCGATGCCCTCTTCCATGTTGTTGAACGTCGTCCACTCGATATTCACGTTGTACTGGTCCTCGAACGCCCGCAGGACCTTCTTGTACATGTAGTCGTCCCAGTTGTAGACCTGGAGCGTGGCACCCGCTTCGATCGGTGTGTTCGTCGGGATCGGCTCACCGTAGAATGGAAGCGTCACCGGCGTCTCCTTGCGCGCCGGTGGGATCAGCTTGACCCCCGGTGGCAGTTGACCGGGTCGTTCACACGCCGCGAGGATCGAGGAGAGGGCCGGGACGGCCACGGCGGCTCCCGCCGCGCGCCGCAAGAAGGTCCGGCGGTCCATAGGTCGTTGACGTCCGTGCATCGTGGCTCCTTCCGAACCGCGGCCCATCCCTCTTGCTGACCCACGGTTCAAGACGCTGGCTGCTGATTACCATGCAGGCACGGGGCCGCGCAAGGTTGCGGTGACGACCCGCACCAGGTACTTCGCTCACGGAGGGCGGACGGGTTTGACCGACGTGCGACGGATCGTGGTGATCGGCGCCGGGTTCGCGGGGCTTTCGGCCGCCCGTCAGCTGGTCGATGCCGGCTCCGAGGTGGTCGTCCTCGAGGCACGCGAACGCGTCGGGGGTCGCGTCTGGTCGGTCCATCTCACGAACGGCGCCCTCGCAGAGCTCGGTGCCGAGTGGGTCATGCCGGGAGATGCTGAGCTCCGCCGGTGGGCCGCGCGGTTCGGGATCGACCTCGCTCCGGCGGGGGTCGACTACCTCCGCCGGGAGGCGCGCGGCCCCGGTGCGGCCAGCCTCGACGACCAGGACGCCTTCCTCAGCTCGGCAGACGATGCGTTCTCGGCCTTGCCGCCGGACGAGATCGCGGCGCTCACCGCGGGGCGGTTCCTCGCGGCCGTCGACGCGCCCGAAGCGGGACGTGCCGCGGTCACGATGCGGCTGCAGGGGACGAACGCGATCGAGCTCGATCGCGTGGCTCTGCGGGCGATCGGCGAGCATGCCGCCTTCTCGCCGCCGGCCCCCGCCGTCTACCACCGGATGGGGTCGGGGAACCAGGCGCTCGCAGTCGCGATCGCCGACTCGCTCCCCGACGTTCGTCTCGGGCATCGCGTCCACTCGATCGCCCAAGGGGGTGATCACGTCGTCGTCGGGGTGGAAGGTGGTGCCGAGATCTCGGCGACCGCTGCGATCGTCGCGCTCCCCGCCAAGGTGGGGGCTCGACTCGAGCACGATCCGTTCCTGCCGGAGGATCTCGCGATCGCGCTCCGGGAGCTCCCGATGGGCGAAGCCTCGAAGCTCGCGATCCCGTTAGAGGTCGGTGCCGCTCCGCGGGCTGTGCAGAGCGCCGAGCTGCCGTTCTGGTCGTGGGTGGCGAGCGGTGAGGAGGGCGATCCGCGCGCGTGCCTGACCTCGTTCGCAGGATCGGCCGTCGCCCAGGATGAGCTCGGGACCGCGAACGGGGACGTCGTCTCATGGCGCGATCGTCTCCTCGCGCTGCATCCCGATCTGGCGCCGGCCGGGGACGCGGTCATGAAGCGATGGGGAGACGATCCGCTCACGTTGGGGTCGTACGCCGCGTGGGACAACCGCTCGTGGGACCGGATGGAGGAATTCCAGCGGATGGTCGGGCGGATCGCGTTCGCGGGGGAACACACGGCGGGTCCGCTCCATCACGGGACCATGGAGGGCGCGCTGCGTTCAGGCATGCGCGCCGCCGCCCAGGTGCTCCGGCTCGTCGGGTGAGTCGTCGGAGACCGGGATGACGGCGGCCGGTCGCGAGCCGATACGATGCCCGCCCGTACCGGACGCGAGAGAGGATCAACCGTGAGCGACGACGCCTCCGTGCTGTTGACCGAAGACCTGGGCCCGGTCCGCCGGCTCACGATGAACCGCGAACGCGCGGTGAACGCCCTGAACCACGAGCTGGTCGAAGCCATCTCCGAGGCGATCCGCGCCGCGGGTGCAGACGACGCGGTGTCGGTCGTGATCTTGCGCGGTGCGGGACGCGCGTTCTGCGCGGGCTACGACCTCAACGAGGACGCCGGCGCGGGGCCGCTCGACGCCAAGCACTGGCACGAAGAGCTCAAGAGCTCGACCGTGAAGATGCTCGAGATCTGGGACTGTCCGAAGCCCGTGATCGCGAGCGTGCACTCGTACTGTCTCGCGGGCGGTACGGATCTGATGCTCGCGTGCGATCTGGCGATCGCGGCCGACGACGCGTACTTCGGCTACGTCGACGTGCGGTTCGGCTCCGGCGTGGTCTCGATGTTCCTGCCGTGGATCGTCGGGGTTCGGGCCGCGAAGGAGCTCCTGTTCACCGGTGAGGATCGCGTCCCGGCCAGCGAGGCGTTACGTCTGGGACTCGTGAACCGAGTCGTCCCGCGCGATGAGCTCGACGCCGCCACGCTCGCCCTCGCGGAGGAGATCGCCAAGAACGAGGCGTTCGTGATCCAGACCACGAAGCGTGCCGTGAATCGCGCGCTCGACGTCGCCGGGTTCCGGCAGGCGCTCGACGCGAACACCGAGCTGGACAGCCTGATCGAGACGGCCGACCTCCCGGCCCGCGCCGAGTTCCGCACGATCACCAAGGAGCAAGGACTGAAGTCGGCCATCGAGTGGCGGGACGCCCGGTTCCGTTCCGGGCGATGACCACCTGGGATCTCCGGCCGCTCCTGGCCCCCCGCTCGATCGCGGTGATCGGTGCCTCGGAGTCGTCCGACAGCTGGGCTCCGGAGATCGAGCGTTCGCTCCGCCACCTGGGTTTCGCGGGCGACCTCTTTCCCGTGAACCCGAAGTACGACCAGGTCTGGGGACGGCCGTGTCGGACGTCCGTGAGCCAGTTGCCCCGCGGGGTGGATCTGGCGGTGATCGTCGTGCCGGCTCGGGTGGCTGTGCGGATGGTGGATGAGTGCGGCGCGGCCGGCGTGCGAGGCGCGATGGTCGTGTCGTCCGGGTTCGCCGAGGCCGGAGACGAAGGCCGAGCCTTGCAGGGTGAACTCCGCGAGATGGCGCTCCGCCATCGCCTGCCCGTCCTCGGTCCGAACGTCGAGGGATTCGTGAACTACGTCGAACGCGTGGCGCCGTACGGAACCACGCCGCCGCCGGAGCCCGTCGCGGGATCGATCAGCGTGATCTCCCAGTCCGGAACCGTCGCGTGGACGATGAACCAATTGGCGTCCGACCGTGGCGTGGGACTGCGGATCATCCTGGGTGTGGGGAACGAGGCTGTGCTCGGCCTCGGTGATCTCTTCACGTGGGCCGCAGCCGATCCGCACACGAAAGTCGTCTGCACCTACATCGAGACGATGCGTGATGTGGAGGGGATCGGTGCAGGGCTCGACGCCCTCCGCGCCGCGCGCAAGCCGATCCTCGTCTGCGCGCCTCGCGGCCGGAGCGAAGCGGCCCGGCGCTCGATCGTCGCACACACCGGCGCGCTCGCCGGCGACACCGCCCTTCGCGATGCATGGCTCCGCGGTCGCGGCGCCGTCTTGGTCGACGACCCGGTGACGATGTTCGAAGCCGCTGTGCTCCTGTCGGAGGCGACGAAGCTTCGGTCGCCCGGCGTGGCGGCGGCGCTGCAATCGGGAGGAGCGTGCACGTTGTTCGCCGAGGCCGCCGGTTCGCACGACCTGACGCTGCCGCGGTTCGGCGCCGGGACGAGGCGGAAGTTGAAGCGGGCGCTGCCGCACTTCGCGTCCCAGAACAACCCGCTCGACGTCACCGGTCAGGCCGCGGTCGAAACCCACATGTTCTGCGAGGCGCTCGACGCGCTCGCGCACGATCCCGACGTCGGGCTCGTCGCGTTCGACGCGTTCCCGCCCCGGCTGGAGGGCGAAGAGGTCTGGGCCGAGCCGGTACTGCGCACGGTGCGTTCGCTCCGCAAGGAGACCGGGGTCGTGTTCGCGTCGGTGGCCATGAGCTCGCTCGCGTACACGCCGGCCGCCAAGCGATACGTGCGATCGGCGCGGCTGCCATTCCTGCAGGGGCACCACGCGGCAACCGGAGCGATCCGCGCGCTCGTCGATCTGCAGGCCGCTCGTTCCCGAGCGATCCCTGCCCTCCCCCCGCATCCGAACCGATCCAGAGCGCTGCGCGTGTTACGGGGAGCATCCGGGCCGTTGGACGAGGCGCGGGGGGCTTCGCTCCTCACGCTCTACGGCGTTCGCCGTCCGGCCGAACGCGTGGTGACGACGCCGGCCGCGGCGGCCGATGCGGCGCGATCGATCGGGACCCCGGTCGCGGTGAAGGCGTTGGCGGCGGAGCTGCCGCACAAGGCCAAGCTCGGCGGCGTTCGGCTGGGACTCATGCGACCGATCGACGTCGAGATCGCCGCGGCCGAGGTTCTCGCTTCGGCCCGAAGGGCGGGCGCCGAAGCATCGAAGATCCTCGTGCAGCGGATGGCGACGGGCACCGAGATCCTGGTGGGCGCGGTGATCGACGAGGCGTTCGGCGCGTGCATCACGATGCGCCCCGGGGGGGCGTTGGCGGAGGTCGGCGAGGCGACGTTCGTCGCCGCCCCGCTCAGGCCGGCGCAGGCGCTGGCGTTCGTGCGGTCGCAAGCGGACCGGTGCGATCTGTCCGAGCGCCGACACGACCTGCGCGCGACCGCGCGGGCGGTCGCGGCCATCTCGCGGGCGGCGCACGACCTCCGTGATCGGCTCGTGTCGTTGGAGGCCAACCCGTTGCTCGTGTCCCAGCACGGGGCGGTGGCGGTGGATGCGCTCGCCGAGGCCAGGCCCCCCGCGTGATCTTCGGGCTGGTCGCGGCCCTGGGCTTCGGTCTGGCCGACTTCGAGGGGGCGATCGCCGGCCGGCGCATCGGGAGCCTCTGGACCGTGATCTTGGGCCAGACGCTCTCGGCGGCGGCGATGACCGTCGTCTTCGTCGCGACGGGTGGATCGGTCGGGGTCCTGGCGCCGTTCGTCGGGTTCATCGCGCTGAACGGGATCTGCACCGCGACGGCGTATCAGACCCACTACCGGGCCCTGGAGCTCGGGCCGGTCGCCGTGGTCTCACCGATCGGTTCGGCGTACGCGGTGATCGGCGTCCTCCTCGCGGTGATCTTCCTCGGGGAACGACCGGGAGCCGTCGCCTCGGTCGGGATGGCGGTGACGATCGTGGGCGTCGTGCTCGTCTCGACCGATCTCCGAGCGTTCCGCGCCGGGATCCACGGGGTTGGCCGAGGCGTCCCGTGGGCGCTCGTCTCCGCCGTCGCGTTCGGGGTCGCGGGATTCCTGCTCGGGTACCTCTCACAACGCGCGGGATGGGTGGCAGGGCTGTGGGGATCGCGGATGGCCCAGGTGATCTGCTACGTACCGCTCGCGTTCGCGGCCAGGTCGCAGCTCCCCGGGATCCGCGACCGCCGGGGGCTGCTCTTCGCGCTCATCGCGGCGATCGCCGACTTCGTCGGTGTGATCGGCTTATCGGTTGGCGCGGAGCGCGGCTACATCTCGGTCACGCTCGCCGCGAGCGCGGTGTTCCCTCTGGTCGCCGTCGTCCTGTCGCTCATGATCCTTCACGAGCGACTCGTGGCGAACCAGATCGTGGGGATCGGCTTCGTGATCTTCGGACTGCTGATGCTGGGGTTCGGCTCATGAATGGGGGTCGGCGTAAGCTCTCGCCCCGGAAGAGGAGGTCGTGATGGCGGAGGCGTTCGACGAATCGGTCGACGTCGCTCGAGAAGCGAACGAGCGCGGCATCCCGTTGAAGCTCGTCGGGGGGCAGGCGGTCAGGCTGCTGTGTCCGATGTTCCCGCACCGCGCGCGCGTCGACCAAGACATGGACTTCGCCTCGGTGTCATCGGCGAAGCGGTCCGTGATGGATTTCTTGGCGGAGAAGGGCTTCCTTGGAGATCAGCGCTTCAACCTGCTCCACGGGGACCGGCAGATGTACTTCACCACCGCCGACGGCCAGACGAGCGTCGACGTGATCGTCGACAAGCTGAACATGTGTCACGTGCTCGAATTCAAGGACCGGATCGACCGGATGCCCCTCACGCTCGACGTGACCGACCTGTTGCTCACCAAGCTCCAGATCGTCGAGCTGAACGCGAAGGACGTGCATGACCTTCTCCATCTGTTCTCGGGGTTCGAGGTGCGTGAGGGCGACGAACCGAACACGATCGGGTTGGGACGGATCGACAAGGTGGTGGGCGAGGATTGGGGCTGGTGGCGGACCGTCACCGGCAACCTCGACAAGGTCGCTGCGCTCGCCGACGGCGAACACAAGGACCTCGTGCCCGAGGCTCGCCATTTCGATCCGGTGACACAGGCGAAGGCCGTTCGGGACAGCTGCGAGTCTTGCCCCAAGACGATGAAGTGGAAGCTGCGGGCGAAGGTTGGCGAGCGCGTGCAGTGGTACGAGCTCCCCGAGGAGGTCGGTCACTGATCGGTGAGTTACGAGCCGTGCCGGTAGAACCCGACCGGCTCCGGCTGCAATGGCTCGTTCCCCAGGATCAGATCCGCCGCCTTCTCGGCGATCATCATCACCGGCGCGTAGATGTTCCCGTTCGTCACGTACGGCATCGCCGACGCGTCGACAACTCGAAGACCGTCGAGGCCATGCACGCGCATCGTGAGCGGATCGACCACCGAGAGATCGTCCACGCCCATGCGGCAGGTGCACGAAGGATGCAGAGCCGTCTCTCCCTCGCGTCCGACCCACTCCAGGATCTGTTCGTCCGTCTCCACCGTCGGCCCCGGTGAGAGCTCTCCCGCGTTGAACGGTTCGAAGGCGGGCTCGTTCAAGATGGTCCGGGCCACACGGATCGCCTCGACCCATTCGCGGCGGTCCTGGTCGGTCGACAGGTAGTTGAAGCGCAGGGCGGGGTGCACGGTCGGGTCGGCGCTCACGATCTTGACCGATCCTCGGGAATCCGAGTACATCGGACCGATATGCACCTGGTACCCGTGCTCGCCCGAGGGTTTCGAACCGTCGTACCGGACCGCGATCGGGAGGAAATGGAACATCAGGTTCGGATAGGCAACGTCGTCGTTGCTCCGCGCGAATCCTCCACCCTCGAAGTGGTTCGTCGCGCCGGGGCCTCTACGGAAGAACAACCACTGGAACCCGACCCACGGACGGTACCGATACTGGAGGTACGGCGCGACCGAGACCGGCTGCTTGCAGGCGTACTGGACGTACACCTCGAGATGGTCCTGGAGATGTTCGCCGACGCCGGGCAGATCGTGGACGACGTCGATCCCCATCGCCTCGAGCTCGCTCGCGTTCCCGACCCCGGAGAGCTGGAGGGTCTGGGGCGAGTTGATCGCCCCGCCGCAGAGGATCACCTCGCCGGCGAGCGCCCGGACGGTACCGCCTCGGCCCCGGGTGTATTCCACGCCGACCGCACGCTGCCCGTCGAACAGGATCCGGGTGACGAGTGCCCGCGTGTGGACCTGGAGGTTCGGCCGCCTGCTGACCGGGTGCAGGTAGGCACGCGCGGCTGAGAGCCGCCGGCCGTTGCGCACGTTGCGATCGAACGGCGCGAAGCCCTCCTGCCGGTAGCCGTTCACGTCGTCGGTGAGCGCATATCCCGCCTGCTGAACCGCCTCGAAGAACGCGCCGAAGAGTGGGTTCGTGGCGGGACCTCGCTCCAAGACGAGCGGGCCGGAGTGCCCGCGGTAGCCGTCGTCGATCTCGGCGACCAGGCACGACTCCATCCGCTTGAAGTACGGGAGGCAGTGCGCGTAGTCCCACGTGGCCATGCCGGGATCGGCGGCCCAGCGCTCGTAGTCGAGCGGGTTCCCTCGCTGGAAGATCATGCCGTTGATGCTGCTCGAGCCGCCGAGCACCTTGCCCCGCGCGTGGTAGATCCGTCGTCCGTTCATGAACGGCTCCGGTTCGGACTCGTACTTCCAGTCGTAGAACCGGTTCCCGATCGGGAACGTCAGTGCGGCGGGCATGTGGATGAAGACGTCCCAGGAGTAGTCGGGGCGGCCCGCCTCGAGCACCAGCACGCGGTTCGACGGGTCGGCAGAGAGCCGGTTCGCCAGGGCGCAACCCGCCGAGCCGCCGCCCACGATGACGAAGTCGTATGGAGCGGACGCCACCCGCGGAGTTTGCCGTACCGCAGGTGCGGCTGACTCACCCGCGTTGCTACCCGCGCAACACCTGGGTTGCGCGGCGCCCCACGCGGGGCGGAGTATCCCGGAGCGAACGGCCCGAGGAGCGCGTGTGCTGAAGATCTTCTACGTGACCGACATCCATGGCTCGGAGATCTGCTGGAAGAAGTTCCTGAACGCGGGTCCTCACTACGGCGCCGACGTCGTCATCGTGGGTGGCGACATCACCGGCAAGGCCATGGTGCCGATCGTCGATCACGGGGGCCGCTGGGAGACCACCTACCAAGATCACCACTACGAGCTCGAAACCGAAGAAGAGGTCCGTGCGATGGAGGCCCGCATCCTGAACCGCGGCTATTACCCCATCCGGGTGTCGGACGAGGAGTTCCGGCATCTGCAGGAGGATGAGGACGCGGTCGACAAGCGGTTCAAGGAGGTCATGCTCGAGGGCACCGAGCGGTGGATCGCGATGGCCGACGACAAGCTCAAGGGTAAGGTGCATCGGGTCATCGTTTCGCCGGCGAACGACGACATGTTCGAGATCGATCCGATCCTGTCGAGCGGCCACGTCGTCGAGATGGGTGGCGAAGAGCCGATGGACCTCGAGGGGTTCACGATGGTCTCGCTCGGCTGGACGAACCCCACCCCGTGGGACACCTTCCGGGAGCTGCCCGAGGATCAACTCGCCAAGAAGGTCGACGCGATCGTCGAGCAGGTGACGGATCCCCGGCGCACGATCTTCAACTTCCACGCGCCGCCGCACGCGTCCGGTCTCGACGAGGCGCCGGCGATCGACGCGAACATGAACTACCTCGCCGGTGGGCGTGCGCTCCGTCCGGTCGGGTCGACGTCGATCCGCGCCGCGATCGAGCGCGTGCAGCCGCTGTTGGGGTTGCACGGACACATCCACGAGAGCAAAGGCGCGGTTCGGATCGGGCAGACGCTCGCCCTCAACCCCGGGAGCTCCTACGAGGAGGGGATCTTGCAAGGAGCACTCGTCACGCTCGACGAGAAGAAGAACAAGGTGAAGAATTACGTGCTGGTCAACGGCTAATCGGCCGCGCGGGCGGTCGGGAGGGGGATGTCGATGGCTGCGGTAGACGAGGCGCCAACCCTGTTCCTGCGGAAGGCGACCGGCCTGGTCAAGGGCTGGTCGAGGTTCGATGCGTTCCTCTACTCGTTCATGTCCGTCAACTTCGTCACACTTGGACTGTTCTTCGCACTCTCGGTCCTGGCGTTCGTGCCGACGGGCCAGGCGATCCCCGCGATCTTGATCTCCGCGGTCTTCGTCACGTTCTTGGTCATCGCCTACTCGGCGTTGATCTCCGTCATGCCGCGTGCCGGCGGCGACTACGTCTGGCAGAGCCGCGTGATGGGTGGCGGGCTCGCGTTCCTGCTGGCCGTCACCGGATGGTGGTTCATCCTCTGGTACTGGGCGCCGATCTACGGGAACATCCTGAACGTCGAGTTCCTGCAGCCCCTCGCGGCGATCTTCAAGTTGGACGGCCTCTCCACGTTCCTCGCCTCGAAGAACGGTCTGTTCACGGTCTGCTTGATCGCGATCGCGATGGCCGGGGTCCTCGTGTCCTTGGGCATGGAGGGCTACGCGAAGGTGCAGCGGGTTTGCTTCTACATCGGCATGGTCGGCCTCGGCGTGATGCTGCTCGTGATGCTCTTCGCATCGAAGGGTGGCTTCGTCAGCGCGTTCAACCAGGAGGCGAAGAACCTGTTCGGCAGCAACAACGCCTACGCGGGCACGATCAAGGTTGCCGCGACGGCCAACGGTGGGACGATCGTGCCGAAGCTCGGATTCAAGCCGTTCTTCGGCGACACCCTGCTCCTGGTGCCGTTCATGTGCTTCTGGATCCTCTGGCCGAACTGGGGCGCCACGCTCTACGGCGAGGTGCGGGGCGCGAGCGACTTCAAGCGCGTCATGAGCGGGATGATGTACGGGTTGTGGGTGACGGTCGCGATCGCGATCGTGTTCATCCTGCTGGCCACGAAGTTCTTCGGATGGAACTTCTTCAACGCCGCGAACCTGAACTACTGGAACCTGGTCTACGGCTACATCCCGCGGGCACCGATGCCCGTCTGGTCGTACCCGCCACTGCTCGTCGGGATGTGGTTCCACAACTCGTTCTTAGCGGCGTTGATGATCATCGTGTTCGGCGCGTGGTACCTGGGATGGTCCGGGACGCTCTTCCTGTCCTCGACGCGCGTGATCTTCGCGGCCGCGTTCGACCGGATCCTGCCCGAGAAGGTCGCGGACGTGACCGAGAAGCGGCACGTCCCGGTGTGGGGCTTGATCCTGATGCTCGTCCCCGCCGTCATCGTGAGCGCCTTCTACGCCTACACGACGAAGTTCGCCACGTACATCCTGGATGCGACGCTCGTGATCGCGATCACGTTCTTCGGGACGGCGATCGCCGCCATCATCCTGCCGTGGCGGAAGAAGTCGCTGTATCAGAACTCGGCGATCGCGAAGTACAAGGTCTTGGGGATCCCGCTCATCTCCTTCGCGGGAGCCATCACCGCGATCTTCCTGGGATTCAACCTCTGGGAGTGGTTCTCGAAGGATCTATATGCGGTGAACAACAAGGACTCGTTGTACTTCATGGGTGCGATGTACGTGTTGGCGATCGTGATCTACCTGGTGGCCAAGGTGTACCGCAAGCGCCAGGGGATCGACCTGAAGGCGATCTACGAGGAGATCCCGGTCGAGTAGCGTCGGTGGTCGGATCTGTTCTTCGGAGGGCGGTCCTCGGACCGCCCTCCGCCATCCTCGAGGGGGTGACGTGGCGGACGACTACCGGATGTTGATCGGCGGGACGTGGGTCACGTCGGACAGCGGTGCCACGTTCGAGGCGACGTCGCCGTCGACGGGCGAGGTGATCGGCACCCTCCCTGAGGGGTCCCGGTCCGACGCGGCTCGCGCGATCGCTGCGGCCGGAGAGGCGGCGCGGGGGTGGGCTCGGAGCTCGGCGTTCGACCGAGCGGCGGCGATGCGTCGCGTCGCGTCGTCGATCGATGCCCGCCGGGATGACCTCGCGCGAACGCTCTCGCTCGACCAGGGGAAGCCGCTCGCCGCGGAGGCACGCGACGAGGTCGAGGAGCTCATCGTCTACTTCGACATGGCTGCGGCGGATGCGACCAGGGCGGAGGGATCGCTTCCACCGTCGGTCGACGCGAACAAACGGGTGCTGCTCCAGCGCGTGCCCCGGGGCGTCGTTGGTGTCATCAGCCCATGGAACTGGCCGTACACGATGCCCGCGGAGATCGTCGCCCCCGCCCTCGCCTACGGCAACGCCGTGGTCCTCTCGCCGGCGCCCAGCACGTCCGTCTGTGCCGTGAAGCTGGCCGAGTGCATCGAGGCCGCCGAGCTGCCCCCGGGGGTCTTCAACCTGGTGACCGGTCCCGGCCCCGCGGTGGGCGATGAGGTCGCCGCGAACCCCGGCACGCACGCGGTGGGTTTCATCGGTTCGATCGCGACCGGGCGTCACGTGGCGGCCCGCGCCGCGGGGAAGGAGCTGCTGCTCGAGATGGGCGGGAACGGCCCGCTGGTGATCTGCGAGGACGCGGATCTGGACCGAGCGGTGGAAGCCACGCTCACCGCCTGCTTCCTGAACGCCGGGCAGAGCTGCACGGCCGGTGAGCGGATCCTGGTCCACCGCCACGTGCACGACGCGTACATCGGCAAGTTGACGGCGGCGGTCGCCGAGAAGATCCACCTCGGTGACCCGTTCGACGACGCGACCACGATGGCATCGCTCAACAACGATGCGGTGGCGGACAAGACGGACACGCATGTGCGTGACGCGGTGGAACGAGGGGGGAGGTTGCTCACGGGGGGCTCGCGTGCTCCGTCCCACGGGAGCGACCTGTTCTTCGAGGCGACGGTCATCGATGGCGTAACCGACGAGATGACGATCGCGCGCGAAGAGACGTTCGGACCGGTCGTGCCGGTGACCGCGATCGGGTCCGAGGCCGAAGCGATCGAGATCGTGAACGCCTCGGGGTACGGATTGCTCTCCGCGATCTTCACCCGAGACCTCGCGCGTGGGCTCCGATTCGCCGAAGCCGTGGGGACTGGTTGGGTGAATGTGAACGAGGGCACCAACTATTGGGAGTCGCACCTGCCGTTCGGCGGCCGGGCAGGCTCGTCGAGCGGCGTCGGGCGTGTCGGTGGCCGGTTCTCGATGGAACGCCTGACCGAGCTGAAGACCATCGTGATCGACCTGGGGTGACGTGAGGTGCCCCTGTTGCGGCGTCGACGTGGGAAGACCCGCCCGACCCGGATCTTCTTCGCCGCCGATCTCCACGGATCGGAGCCGACGTACCGGAAGTTCCTGGCCGCCGGTCGTTTCTACGACTGCGATGCGCTGGTGTTCGGCGGCGATCTCATGGGGAAGGTGCTCGTGCCGATCGTCCGAGAGAACGGCACGTATCGCGCGCACTTCCAGGATCGCGACCATGTGCTCGAGGGGGATGCTGAGCTCGCGGCGTTCCAGCGCAGCGTCGAGCTCCCGGGGTTCTATTGGGACGTCGTGGACCGTGAGCGCTATGCCGAGTTGAAGTTCGACCCGCTCGCCGTGAAGGGGCGGTTCCATGAGCGTGCGACCGAACGACTGCGGGCGTGGGTCGCGCTCGCTGAGGAGAGGCTGGCGGGGACCGGCATCCGTCTCTACCTGACCGGCGGGAACGACGACGAGCCATCCGTCTTGGAGTCGATCGACGGCTTGTCGACCGAACACGTCGTCGCGTGCGAGGGCGAGCTGATCCACCTCGACGACGACCACACGATGATCACCGTGGGGCTCTCGACACCCACCCCGTGGGACACACCGCGCGAGGCGAGTGAGGCGGAGATCGCCGCGGCGATCGATCGCGAGATCGCGAAGGTGCCCGACGTCGGCCGGTGCGTCTTCAACCTCCACTGCCCACCGAAGGACACACCGATCGACACCTGCCTGAAGTTGAAGCCACCCGCGCGCCCGGGCGAGCTCCCGCGGCCCGTGAGACAAGCCGGCAGGTTCGTGACGACCGGGGGCGGCAGCCGGGCCGTCCGCGACGCGGTCGAGACCTACCAACCGGTGGTGGGGCTGCACGGTCATATCCACGAGTCGGGGGGCCGCTTCCGGATCGGCCGGACGCAGTGCTTCAACCCAGGGAGCGAATACATCCAGGGCACGCTCCAGGGCTGGATGGTGGCGCTCCGGGGCGGCACGATGACGGCGTACCAACACACGTCGGGATAGCGCGTGGACGGATTGCGACAACGACTCGCGGGCGGCGGCTCGGCGTTCGGCACGATGGTGTTCGAGTTCAACACGCCCGGTGTCCCGCGGATCCTCGAGTCGGCTGGATGCGACTTCGTCCTGATCGACCTGGAGCATTCGGGCTGGAGCATCGACCACGTTCGACCCATGATCGCGGCGGCGCGGGCGACCGGCGTGGTCCCGATCGGCCGGGTGCAGGGCTCTGCGCGTCACCTCATCTCGCCGGTGCTCGACGCCGGCGCGCACGGGGTCATGGTTCCGATGGTGACCGACGGCGCGGAAGCTGCCCTAGTGGTGCGGGCCGCTCGGTTCCCACCGCACGGCGAGCGCGGGTTCGGGATGCTCTTCCCGGACCAGCTGGCTCGTGGGGTGGCGTCGGCGATCGAGGAGGCCGAGGCGCGGACGATGGTCATCGTGCAGATCGAGACGCGTTCGGGGCTCGAGCACGTGGAAGAGATCGCCGCGACGCCGGGCGTCGACGTCCTGTGGATCGGGCAGTTCGACCTGTCCGTCGCGATGGGGATCCCCGGCGCGTTCGACGACCCGCGCATGAACGCGGCCGAGGACCGGATGCTCGCGGCATGCGCCGATGCGGGAGTCGCGGCGGGCGTGTTGGTCGCTTCCACGGAGGTTGCCCGCTCGATGCGCGACCGCGGCTTCCGCATGATCGCGGTGGGGACCGACATCGACCTCTACGGCGCGGCGGTGAAGCAACGGCTAGCGGCGTTGCGCTCAGCCGGTCCCTGAGTGTTGCCGATAGCGCAACTATGACTTGTCATCGCAACACCGCAGCGACACGATGAACGGGGTTCGGACCGACGAGAGGAACGGGATGCGGGACCGTGCGCAGACGGTGATCGTGGGTGCGGGCATCGTGGGCGCGAGCGCCGCCGATCACCTCGCGACGCTCGGTGCGACCGACGTCCTGGTGATCGATCAGGGTCCCCTGTTCGAGACGGGCGGTTCCACCTCCCACGCCCCAGGTCTGGTCTTCCAGACGAACGGTTCGCGCTCGATGTGCCGGATCGCACAGGACACCGTCGGTCTCTACGGCACGCTCTCGGTGGACGGCGAGCCCGGGTGGTACGGGGTCGGTTCGATCGAGGTCGCCACGACCCCGGAGCGGATGGTTGAGCTCAAGCGTCGGCAGGGGTTCGCGCGCGCCTACGGCATCCAGGGCACCACGCAGCTCACTCCCGCAGAGGTGGGCGAGCGGATCCCGCTCGTGGCTCCTGGCCACATCCTGGGCGGCTACTGGGTGCCGAGCGACGGGATCGCCAAGGCTGTCCGCCTCGTGACCGCGCTCGCGACCCGCGCGCAGGCGGCCGGTGTGTCGTTCGAGGGCGGCGTGACCGTGACCGGGTTCGACATCCGCGAGGGGCGCGTGCGTGGCGTGGTGACCGACCGCGGCGTCGTCGAGTGTGAACGCGTGCTGATCTGCGCGGGGATCTGGGGGCCGACCGTTGGCGCCATGGCAGGCGTGCCGATCCCGCTCATCGCTGTCCAGCACCAGCTCGTGTGGACCGATCCCATCCCCGAGCTCGCCGGCGAGACGCGCGAGGTCGTGCACCCGCTCCTCCGCCATCAGGACGCCGCGATGTACTTCCGCCACCGGGAGGATTCCTACGGTGTCGGCAACTATCGGCACGAGCCGATCGCCACGCCCCAGTCGGCCATCAGACCGCCCGGCGGAGGGCCGCAGCCGGCGTTGATGCCGTTCACCCCGGGGGACTTCATCCAGGCCGAGGCCGAGGCCGAACGCCTGCTGCCGGCCCTCACCGGTCGGATGCACCCCGCGGACCCCGAGCGGTCGATCAACGGGATGTTCTCGTTCACACCCGACGCCGGCTCGATCGTCGGCGAGAGCGCAGCCGTGCGCGGGGTCTGGGTCTGCGAGGCCGTCTGGGTCACCCACGCCGGCGGGATGGGACAGCAGGTCGCCGAGTGGATGGTGAACGGCGAGCCCGGGTACGACCTGGCCGAGGCCGACGCGAACCGCTTCTATCCGTTCCAGACCACGCCGCCGTACGTGCTCGAGCGCGGGAAGCAGCAGTACCGCGAGGTGTACGACATCCTGCATCCGCTGCAGCAGATGGCGCGTCCGCGGAACGTTCGGCTGACACCTTTCTTCGCACGTCACTCTGACCTGGGCGCCGAGTTCTTCACCGGGGCCGGCTGGGAGCGGCCCCAGTGGTTCGAAGCGAACCGCGCGCTGCTCACCGGTGCGGACTGGGAGCGACGTGAGGGTTGGGCCGCGATGAACTGGTCCCCGGCGGTCGGTGCGGAGCACGTCGCCACACGGGAGCGCGTCGCGCTGTTCGACATCACGCCGTTCGCGAAGTTCGATGTAAGCGGTCCGGATGCGCTGATCTACCTGGAACGGATCTGCGCCAACCGGATCGACCGGCCGGTGGGATCGGTCGTCTACACCGCGATGCTCACGGAGCGCGGCGGGATCCGCTGCGACCTCACCGTGACGCGTAAGGGCGAGGCCTTGTTCCGCGTCGTCACCGGTGGTGGCTCCGGGCAACACGACCTGGCATGGCTCCGCGCTCACGTACGCGACGGCGAGCAGGTGACGATCACCGAGCGCACCGGTTCGCTGTTCGCGCTCGGGTTGTGGGGTCCGCGCGCGCGTGACGTCCTGTCGGCCGTCACCGACGTTGACGTATCCAACGACGCGTTCCCCTACCTGACCGCCCGCTACCTCAACGTCGGCGAGGTCGGCCCGGTGTGGGCGCAGCGGATCTCCTACGCCGGCGAGCTCGGCTGGGAGCTGTACGGCCAGTTCGCTATGGGCGACCGCGCGTGGGAGCTCCTCTGGGAGGCCGGACGGGAGCACGGGATCGCGGCCGCCGGGGGTGGAGCGTTCGACTCCCTCCGGCTGGAGAAGGGCTACCGGCTCTGGGGTCAGGACATCCACACCGAGCACGATCCGTTCGAGGCGGGACTGGGTTTCGCCGTCCGGATGGACAAGGGTGACTTCCAGGGGCGCGCCGCGCTCGAGGAGATCCTGGAGCGCGGGCTCACGAACAAGCTCGCGTGCATGACGCTCGACGATCCGTCGGCGGTCGTGATGGGCAAGGAGCCGATCTGGTCCGGCGGCTCGGCGGTGAGCTACGTGACCTCAGCCGCCTATGGCTACACGATCGGTCGCGGGGTCGTCTTCGGCTATCTCCCGGCTGAGGTCGCCGCCGAGGGCACGCCGGTCGAGGTGGAGTACTTCGGCGAGCGGATCGCGGCCACCGTCGCCGCCGATCCGCTGTGGGATCCCAAGGGCGAACGACAGAAGGTGTGAGGGGGACATGACCGAGGAAGAGCTGGATCTATCGGCGCTGCCCGACGACGAGCTGACGAAACAGATGCACGACGACCTCTACGACGGCCTCGCTCCCGAGATCGTCGAGGGAACGAACATCCTGCTCGGGCGCGGTTGGTCGGCCGATCGCGTGCTGAACGAGGCGCTCGTCGAAGGCATGCGCATCGTGGGGATCGACTTCCGCGACGGCATCCTGTTCGTCCCCGAGGTGCTGCTCGCGGCGAACGCGATGAAGGCCGGGATGGAGATCCTGCGTCCGTTGCTCGCGGAGACCGGCGTCGAGCGGATCGGCAAGGTCGTGATCGGCACCGTGAAAGGTGACATCCACGACATCGGCAAGAACCTCGTCGCGATGATGCTCGAAGGCGCGGGGTTCGAGGTCGTCAACCTCGGGATCAACAACCCCGTCGAGAGCTTCCTCGCCGCGCTCGACGAGCACCAGCCTGACATCCTGGGGATGTCGGCGCTCCTCACCACGACGATGCCGTACATGAAGGTCGTGATCGACGAGCTGGTCGCGAAGGGGCTCCGCGACAAGTACATCGTGCTCGTCGGCGGCGCCCCGCTGAACGAGGAGTTCGGCAAGGCCGTGGGCGCCGACGCCTACTGCCGTGATGCCGCCGTCGCCTCCGAGACCGCCCAGGCGTTGGTCCTGGCACGCCGTGCAGCCGCGACTGCTTGACGACGAGGTCACGTTCGCGGCGCCCGAGGACGCCGGCGGCCGGTTGCTAGTCATCGCCTGTGGGGCGATCGCGCGTGAGGTCCTCGCCGTGATCCGGTTGAACGGCTGGACCCACGTGACCCTGCAGTGCCTGCCCGGCAAGCTCCACAACACGCCGCAGCGGATCGCCGCAGCGGTCGATGCGAAGCTCCGCGAGGCCGCGGCGTCGGCCCGGTTCGACGACGTCTTCGTGGCGTACGCGGACTGTGGCTCGGCGGGCGCGCTCGACGCGGTGCTGTCGGAACACGGGGTCGAGCGGTTGCCGGGGGATCACTGCTACGGGTTCTTCGCCGGCGTGGAGGCGTTCGCCGCGATGCACGAGGCGAACCCGTTCACCTTCTACCTGACCGACTTCCTCTGCCGGCATTTCGACCGGCTCGTCGTCCAGGGGTTGAAGATCGACGCGCACCCGGAACTGCTCCCGATGTATTTCGGGAACTACCGGACGCTCGTCTACCTGTCGCAGACGGAGGACCCGGCGCTCGTCGCGCAGGCGGAAGCGGCAGCCGAGTTCCTCGGGCTCTCGTTCGAGCACCGTCGGACCGCGTACGGCGATCTGCAGCCTTCGCTCGAGGCGTTCGTGGAAGGAGCCGGGCATGGCCGCTGAGCTCACCGTGATCTGGTGGCGCGACATCCCCGCGCAGGTGGTCGCGAAGTCCGGCCGGACCACCTCGAAGGTGGCCCTCACCAACCGGTTCCAGGAGGCGATCGACATGGCGGCCACGCGGGTCGGCCTGATCGGGACCGATGACTACCTGGCCGAATGGCATCGCGAGACCCGGCCGTGCGGCGACGACCTGCAGACGGAAGCCGACGCCGAGGCCCATCGGCTGGAACAGGCCTACGGCGACGCGACGCTGGACCAACTCGCTCGCTCGGGTGGCGCGGCATGACCGACACCGTCGTCAGCTCCGCCACCCGGGAGGTCGTGATCGGCAGCGGCCGTCCGTTCGTGATCATCGGCGAGCGGATCAACCCGACCGGTCGCAAGAAGCTCGCCGAGGAGATGAAGGCGGGAGACTTCACCACCGTGATCGCGGATGCGCTCGCCCAGGTCGAGGCCGGCGCGCAGATGCTCGACGTGAACGCCGGGATCCCGCTCGCCGACGAGCCCGCGATCTTGGCCGAGACCATCCAGCTCGTGCAGTCGCTCACCGACGTGCCGCTGTCGATCGACTCGTCGATCGTGGCTGCGCTGGAGGCGGGGCTCGCCGTGTACCAGGGCAAGCCGCTCGTGAACTCGGTGACCGGCGAGGACGAGCGACTCGAGCAGGTGCTGCCGCTCGTGGCCAAACATGGTGCGGCGGTCGTCGCGATCACGAACGACGAGACGGGCATCAGCGAGGACCCGAACGTGCGGTTCGCGGTGGCGGAGAAGATCGTGCGACACGCGGCCGAGCAGGGGATCGGCCCGGCCGACATCGTCGTCGATCCGCTCGTGATGCCGATCGGAGCGATGGGCACGGCCGGCCGGCAGGTCTTCACGTTGGTCCGACGTCTGCACGAGGAGCTCGGCGTGAACACCACGTGCGGCGCGTCGAACGTGAGCTTCGGGCTGCCGCACCGCACCACGTTGAACGGGGCGTTCCTCACGATGGCGATCGCGTCGGGCATGACGTCGGCGATCACGAGCCCGCTGCACGACGAGGTGCGCGCCGCCGTGATGGCGGCCGACGTGATGATGGGCAACGACCCCGACTGTGCCGCGTGGATCGCCAGGTTCCGGGAGCAGCCGACAGGTGGCGGCGGGCGCCGCGGCGGTCGCGAGGGTCGGCGTCGCACGGCCGAGGCTGCCGGAGAGGCAGCACCGTCGTCGTGAGCCACGCCGAAGAGGCGCTCGTCGTCTTCACACCCTCGGGGAAGCGCGGTCGGTTCGCGCAAGGGACCGATCTCCTGGCGGCGGCGCGGTCGCTCGGCGTGGACCTGGACTCCGTCTGCGGCGGCCGGGGGATCTGCGGCCGTTGTCAGGTCGTCGTCGCCGAGGGGGAGTTCGCGAAGCACGGGATCTCGTCTCGCGCCGATCACCTCACGGCGTTCTCGGTGCCGGAGCAGACCTTCCGCGACCGTTCGGGATTGGCGGACGAGCGGCGGCTGGGTTGTCACGCGCGGATCCTCGACGACCTCGTTGTGGATGTGCCGCCCGAGAGCCAGCTCCACCGCCAGGTGGTGCGCAAGGAAGCCGACGCCCACCCGATCGAGGTCGATCCTGTGGTGCGCCTGCACTACGTGGAGGTCCGGGAGCCGGACATGGAGGACCCGGCCGGCGACCTCGAGCGGCTGTTCGAGGCGATCGAGCGCGACTGGTCACTCACCGGCCTGACCTGTGACGATCAGGTGTTGGCCGTCCTGCAGCGGACGCTCCGTGCGGGCGCCTGGACCGCTACCGTCGCCGTTCACGATGGCGCGACGATCATCGGCATCCAGCCGGGGTTCCACGACCGCGCGTTCGGCGTCGCGTTCGACGTGGGATCGACGACGGTCGCCGGCCATCTCTGCGACCTGGCGAGCGGCGAGGTCCTGGCATCGGCCGGCGCGATGAACCCGCAGATCCGGTTCGGCGAGGATCTGATGAGCCGCGTGTCCTACGTGATGATGAACCCCGGCTCCGAAGGCGAGCTGACTCGCGCGATCCGCGGCCGTGTGGATGAGCTGATCGTCGAGCTCTGCGCGGAGGCGGGCGTCGATCCGCTCGAGGTCCTCGCGCTCACGGTCGTGGGCAACCCGATCATGCATCACCTGTTCCTCGGTCTGGATCCGACGGAGCTCGGCGGTGCCCCGTTCGCACTCGCGACCGACGAGGCGGTGCACCGGCGCGCCCGGGAGCTCGACCTGGGTTCGGTGCATCCGGGCGCCCGGGTCTACCTGCTGCCGTGCATCGCCGGCCATGTCGGTGCCGACACGGCCGGGGTGATCCTGTCGGAGGCGCCATACGAGCAAGAGACCGTCAACCTGATCGTCGACGTCGGCACGAACGCGGAGATCGTCTTGGGGAACCGCGATCGGATCCTCGCCGCGTCCAGCCCGACCGGCCCGGCCTTCGAGGGGGCGCAGATCAGCTGCGGGCAGCGCGCCGCGCCCGGTGCGATCGAACGTGTCCGGATCGACCCGGAGACGCTGGAGCCGCGGTTCACGGTGATCGGGAACGAGGCCTGGTCCGACGAACCGGGGTTCGATGCATCGGCCGTCACCGGCGTCTGCGGCTCCGGGATCATCGAGGTCGTGGCCGAGCTGTTCCTGGCCGGCATCCTCACCACCGATGGCGTGATCGACGGCGCGCTCGCGGGGCGAACGCCGCGGATCGTGCCGGACGGTCGGACGTTCTCCTACGTGCTGCACGATGGGACGCCACGGCTCACGATCACCCAGCAGGACATCCGAGCGATCCAGCTGGCGAAGGCGGCGCTGTACGCGGGCTGCCACCTGCTGATGGATCATATCGGGATCGATCACGTCGAGCGGATCCGCCTCGCGGGTGCGTTCGGCGCGCACATCGACCCTGTCCACGCGCTGATCCTCGGACTGGTGCCGGACTGCGACCCTGAGCACGTGACCTCTGCCGGCAACGCCGCCGGGACCGGCGCGCGGATCGCGCTGCTGAACCGCGCCGCGCGCGCCGAGATCGAGCAGGTCGTGCGTCGCGTCGAGAAGATCGAGACCGCCATCGAGCCGCGGTTCCAGGAGCATTTCGTCGGCGCGATGGGGATCCCGCACGCCACCGAGCGTTCACCGCAGCTGGCGAAGGTCGTGTCGCTGCCAGACCCCCGAACGTCGGGTGGCGCCACCGGAGACGATCGCCGCCGGCGTCGACGCGCCGTAGGAAGGAGCACCGTATGAGCGACGAACCACGGACCGGGCGGCGGACCGGCGGACGGGCCGGCCGTCAGGCGGCCAGGGCGGCCGCCGCGCCGGAGCGCGTCCCGTATATCACCCGGACCCTCCCGCCGTTCGAGGTCCTGACCGAGGAGGGGCTCGAGACGATCGAGCGGAACGCCGACACGATCCTGGAGCAGGTGGGCATCGATTTCCGAGACGCGCCCGACGCGCTGAAGCTCCTCAAGGAAGCCGGCGCCGAGGTGGACGGCGAACGCGTCCGGTTCCCGCGCGGCATGTGCCGGGAGCTGATCCAGGCGACCGCGCCGTCGCGCTTCACGCAGGTCGCGCGGAACCACGCGAACGACGTGGAGATCGGCGGGATGCACACCGTGCTCGCTCCCGCGTACGGCTCACCGTTCGTCCGCGACCTGGACGGCGGGCGTCGCTACGGGACGATCGAGGACTTCCGGAACTTCGTGAAGCTCGCGTACGCATCGCCGTACCTGCATCACTCGGGTGGGACCGTCTGCGAGCCGGTCGACCTTCCCGTCAACAAGCGGCACTACGACATGGTGTACGCGCACATGCGCTACTCGGACAAGCCGTTCATGGGCTCGGTCACGCATCCGCAGCGCGCGCAGGACACCGTGGACATGGCGCGCGTCCTGTTCGGCGCGGACTACCTGGAAGACCACGTCGTGGTGATGAGCCTGATCAACGCGAATTCGCCGCTGGTGTGGGATTCGACGATGCTCGGCGCCGCGCGCGCGTACGCCGAGGCGAACCAAGCGGTGATCATGACGCCGTTCATCCTGGCGGGCGCGATGAGTCCGGCGACGGTCGCGGGCGCGTCGGCCCAGACGCTCGCGGAGTCGATGGCGGGGATGACCTACGTCCAGCTCGTGCGACCCGGCGCGCCGGTCGTGTTCGGCTCGTTCGCGTCGTCGATGTCGATGCAGTCGGGTGCACCCACGTTCGGCACGCCCGAACCGGCGCTCGTCCTCTACACGTTGGCTGCGTGCGCCCGACGGCTGAACGTCCCGTTCCGCAGCGGCGGCTCCCTCTGCGCGTCCAAGGTTCCGGACGCACAGGCCGCGTACGAATCCGCGAACACGCTGCAGCCCACGATCTTGGGGGGCACCAACTTCGTCCTCCACGCGGCGGGCTGGCTCGAGGGCGGACTGACCATGGGGTACGAGAAGTTCGTGCTGGATCTGGATCAGTGCGGGATGGTCCACGCGTTCGCGAAGGGCGTGGACCTGTCACCGAACGGTCAGGCGGTCGAGGCGATCATCGAGAATGGGCCCGGCCAGCACTTCCTCGGGGCGGCCCACACGCTGGCGAACTTCGAGACGGCGTTCTATCGGTCCTCGGTCGCCGATAACAACAGCTACGAGCAGTGGGAGGCCGAGGGATCGCTGGACGCGGCTACCAGAGCGAACCCGATCTGGAAGAAGATGTTGGCCGAGTACGAGCCGCCGCCGATCGACGAGGCGGTGGACGCGGAGCTGCAGGACTGGATCGCGCAGAAGAAGGCGTCGTTCCCGGATTCGAACGTGTAGCCGGAAAGGAACCACGTGGCCCTGACGCTTCGGCGACGGAAACAACACGAGCTCACCGAGGATGAGCGCGCGACGTTGGCCGCGCTCGTCGGAGGAGCCAAGCTCGAGATCATCCCGCTCCTGAACGCGCTCGGCACGTGCGAGGCGCTGCCCCCCGGGTCGACCGTGACGGTGACCTCGTCCCCGAGTCACGGCATCGAGGCCACCGTCGAGTTGGCCGAGAAGCTCGCGACCCTCGGCCATCACGTGATCCCGCACCTGTCCGCGCACATGATCTGGACGCGCGAACATCTCGAGGACCTGCTCGCGCGCCTGGCCGAGGGAGGATTCCGTCGCGTGTTCGTCGTCGGCGGCGACGCCGTGGACCACGGCGACTTCCACGACGGGCTGATGCTCCTTCGAGCGATCGACGAGCTCGGCCGGCCGTTCGATGAGATCGGCGTGCCCGCCTACCCGGAAGGTCACCCCAAGATCTCCGACGAGCGGCTGCTGGAGGTCCTGCTCGAGAAGCAGCGATACGCGTCGTACATGACCACGCAGATGAGCTTCAACCCGAGCGCCATCGCCGGGTGGATCGGCCGGATGCGCGCCTCCGGGGTGACGCTCCCGGTCCACGTCGGCCTTCCCGGCGTCGCGGACCTCACCAAGCTCATGACGATCGCGGCTCGGATCGGCGTGGCCGACTCGGCCCGCTACCTGAAGAAGAACCGCAACCTGATCGGCCACGTGATCAAGGGTCGTTTCGGCCCCGACGGCCTGCTACGGGAGCTGGCACCGACCCTCACGGATCCCGCGACGAACGTCGCAGCGCTCCACGTCTTCACGTTCAACCAGATCGAGGGAACCGTTGCCTGGCAGCGCGGCATGCTTGGCTCGTTGAGGACGGGCCCTACGATCGGCGAGACGTAGGGTTTCTAGTCTGAGACAGACTAGACGAGCCAGGGTCGCCGTTTCATCGAGGCGGGGTTGAGTCCTCTCAGAGGATCCGCTCGATGCTCGCGTAGCCCATATCCCGAAGCGGTCGAGACGTGAACAGACGCAGGACCTTGTCAAGTGGCGAGAGCGGGACCGGTCGGTGGAGCCGTTCGGACTCCTCCCCGAGGAACCGGATCTCCTTGATATTCCAGCCGTGATCGGTGAAGAACGCCTCCCAGCTGTGTGGATCGAAACGGACCGGGACGTTGGCATGAGGCTGGTGCTTCTGATAATCGGCCAGTAACCGCCGTGAGAAGTAGTCGATCACCCACGACTCGCAGCCGGGCTGGGAGCGAAGTTCGTCGGCAAGGCCACCGGCCTCGTCCACGCTGAAATCTCCGAGGACCCCCTCCGTGAGGACCATCGCTTGCTGGGAGGTCGTCCAGATCCGGTCGAAGAGCTCCCGGCGTCCGTCGTGAACAGTCGGTCGATTGTCTGACTTACGAAGACGCACTCTGCCTTTTCGCCACTTTGCCCGATCAATTCAGGAGAGGGCCGGATCTGGCACACCGCCGGACTCGACGACCTCTTTGAGCCGAGCCACGATAAGGCCCCACGTGAGACTGATGCTGCCGAAGTCGTAATCAGGCATCTCGTTCGCTAAGCCGTCATGCCGGAAGATGACCTTCGTGCCGTGCTCACTCGGGACGAGAGACCAAGAAACGTTCGTTCCCTCCCAGAACGGGAACCCGCCCGGGCAGTCCCATGCGATCTCACTCGGCAGATCTAGGCGGACAACACGCATCGGCAACCGAACGGGAGCTTCTGCGAACCCGAACGTGAGCTCGCCGCCCAGGCCCTCGTCGCCCTGGACGTCGGCCGTCCAGAAGGCAGCCAGCCCGGAACGCGTCGCGATCGCGTCGAAAACAGCCTTCGGCTCCGCGTGGATCTCGATCCCGTGAACGATATCCCTGCTCATCTCGCCACCCCCCTGCGATCTCTTTCAGGTATTTAAGGCATAGCTAAAGCTTCGTGTCAACCTGAAGGATGTGCTTAACTACGCAGCGTGCAAGCTGTCCTGGACGCGATCTCAAGTCCCCGCCGACGCGAGATCCTGCGATTGGTGTGGGAACGGGAGCTCACGGCGGGAGATATCGCGTCCAGGTTCGACGTCAGTTGGCCGGCGGTGTCACAGAACATCGCGATATTGCGGAAGGCGGGCTTGGTGACCGAGCGTCGAGACGCGAACCGTCGGTACTACCTAGCCAATCCCGAGGCGCTCGGATCGCTGCGATCGGCGCTGCAGGAGATGTGGTCGCAGGACCTCGGGAAACTCCAGCGGGCAGTGGTTGACTAATGACGGGGCCGACGGATGCGCTCGAGCTCTCGGTCCGGCTGGATGCGCCGCCGGGAGAGGTGTTCAAGTTCCTGACCGACGCGGAGCGCTACGTGAAGTGGCAAGGCGTGAAGGCGGAACTCGACCCTCGGCCGGGGGGTGTCTACCGCGTGTGGATGGACACCGACACCGTGGCACGCGGGGAGTACATCGAGGTCGAGCCCCCACACCGGGTGGTCTTCACCTGGGGGTGGGAAGGCGACGAACGCGTTCCCCCCGGCTCGAGCACGGTAGAACTCACGCTCGCCGCCGACGGGGACGGAACGATCCTGTCCCTCCGCCATACAGGGCTCCCCGATGGTCAGGCGATGGCGATGCACGAGGAGGGATGGCGCTTCTTCACAGGACGTTTGGCGGTCGCGGTCGGCGGAGGCGATGCCGGGCCCACGCCGTCCCAGGCTTCGGTATGACGCGCCACTCCAGGAAGGCAAACGAGGAGGGACGCTGAAAGAAGTGACGTGCCTCTGCGGATGGACCTGTCGCGGCACCGAGGATGAGGTTGTGACGAATGGTGCTGGAGCACGGTCGTGCAGCGCACGGGATCGAATCCACTCGTGAGGAGATCCTGGCGATAGCGGTCGACGCACGATAGTTCCGCGAAGCTGCTTCCCGTGAAACTACGAGCCGTACTGGCGGCAGATTCGAACAGGTTTGCTATTCCCTCGGAACCGGAGAAGGGGCCGCCTCGAAATGCCACTCGGCAAATGTGTGCGCCTCCTCCCCCCTCAGTTCGCGGTGACGGCACGGAAGAACATCGTGTGGATAACGCTGTTAACGCCCAGCTTCTCGGCGTAGACCGACGCCAGCTGTTCGAGTCGCCAACCTCTGCCCTCGGCCACGGCAACCATCTCCGTCATCGCCTCGTGCTTGCCACTTGTGCTTCCCATGTGAACAGGCACGCTCACGGATTCGATATAGATGTTCTGCGGTGTCGGATTGATGTCAGGCCGCCTCATGTGTCGTCTCCCTTCGTCTGGCCGTGCCGAGCATGGACACGGACGAACGCGGGCCAACGCACAGCGAGATCCGCGGCCGAAACCGGGGACCGGCCGCTAGTTGCTTGTCCGCAGATGCGGGAGCCGAGCGCTATCACTCAGGGAGACGCTCGCCCTATCCAGCCCGCGTTAGGCGCGGCCGCGCAGTCCCGTGAACTCTTGAACCGCCGCCCACCGCATGGGGTGAAGCCGCTTCTTCCCTGCCCGCACCTGCCAGCAGTAGTGCGGAGAGAGGCCAGTAGCCCGCACGAGCTCCGGCTCCGTCATCGAAGCGATAAGCGGTTGCACCAGGCGCGCATATCGGTTCCAGTCGTGCGACTTGCCGTTGATGCTTTCCCCGCTCCACTGTCAGACCTCATCGACTGTCGAAGCAGCTCGCGCTGAAGGGGCTGGCCGCTAGACTGCCCGTCGATGAGCGCCACGATCCTCCTACCCACGCCGCCGATGCCATGAAGACCACGTCCGACGCGATCATCATCGGAGCCGGCGTGATCGGCGCCGCCACCGCCTTCGAGCTCTGCAAGCGCGGCTACCAGACCCTCAACATCGACAAGCTCCCCGCTGCGGGGTACGGCCCGACGAGCAGCTCGTGCTCGATCGTTCGGGCCCACTACTCATCCTGGGACGGCGTCGCGATGGCGCACGAAGGTTTCTCCTACTGGCGTGACTGGCCGAACTACCTCGAGATCGATACCGACGAGCACGAGGTCGCGAAGTACATGCAGTGCGGCACGGTGCTCCTCAAGAGCAAGACCGGCCATCACGAGAAGGTCCTGGAGCACTTCCGCAGCCTCGGGGTCGAGCACGAGGAGTGGGACATCGACACGTTGAAGAGCCGGATCCCCTATTACGACGTCCACGAGTTCTGGCCGCCCAGCCGGCCGGAGGGTGCGGACTTCTGGCGCAAGCCGGACGAGGAGCTCGAAGGGGCGATCTACACGAGCGGCTCCGGCTACGTGAACGACCCGAAGCTCGCCACTCATGATCTGCAGCTGGCGGCCGAGGCCAAGGGCGGCAGGTTCCTGTTCGACACGCGGATCGTCGAGATCCGGAGGAGCGGTGGGCGTGTGCAAGGGGTCACGCTCGACTCGGGCGAGCAGATCGATGCACCCGTCGTGGTGAACGTGGCCGGGCCGCATTCCTTCGTGATCAATCGGATGGCCGGCGTCGAGGAGACGATGAACATCAAGACCCGCGCGCTCCGTCACGAGGTGCACATCGTCCCGGCCCCTCCGGGGGTGGACTACGAGCACGAGGGGTTCCACACGTCGGACGGCGATCAAGGGATCTACTTCCGTCCCGAGGCCGGGAACAACATCCTGATCGGGAGCGAGGATCCACCCTGCGATCCGCAGGTGTGGCTCGAGGAGCCGGACATCTTCGATCGACAGGTGACCAAGGCGCAGTACGAGGCGCAGGTGTATCGCGTTGCTCGCCGGATCCCGGGTCTGGAGGTCCCGTCCGAGCCGCGCGGGCTGGCCGACCTCTACGACGTGTCCGACGATTGGATCCCGTTGTACGACCGGTCGGACCTGGGCGGGTTCTACATGGCGGTCGGAACCAGCGGGAACCAATTCAAGAACGCTCCGGTGGTCGGTCACCTGATGGCGGAGCTGATCGATGCCTGCGAGAAGGGACATGACCACGATGCCGACCCGGTGCAGGTGAAGGTGCCGTATACCGGGGTCGTGCTGAACGCGGGCTTCTACTCGCGCAACCGCGAGATCAACCCGAACTCCAGCTTCTCGGTCAACGGCTAGCGCCGGTGGCATCGTGAGCTCGCCGATCCCTTCCCTCGAACAGATCCGCCGCGCGCCCAAGGTCCTGTTGCACGACCATCTCGACGGTGGGCTGCGTCCCGCGACGGTGGTCGAATTGGCGGCCGAGACCGGCTACGACGGGCTCCCGACGACCGATCCGGACGAGCTCGCCGCGTGGATGACGCGCGGCGCGAACAGGCGCGATCTTGTCCTGTACCTCGAGACGTTCGCGCACACGGTGGGCGTGATGCAGACCGCGGACGCGCTCACGCGGGTGGCTCGTGAGTGCGCGGAGGATCACGCAGCTGACGGGATCGTGTACGCGGAGGTGCGGTTCGCGCCGGAGCTCCATGTCGAACGCGGCCTCTCGCTCGATGAGGTCGTCGAGGCGGTGCAGGAAGGCTTCCGGCAGGGGAGCGAGGGAGGCGGGATCCGCGTGCGCACGCTGTTGACCGCGATGCGCACGGCGGCCCGCAGCGTCGAGATCGCCGAGCTCGCCGTGCGGTGGCGTGACCGTGGGGTATGTGGCTTCGACATCGCGGGCGCCGAGGCCGGGTTCCCGCCTACGCGACACCTGGACGCGTTCGAGTTCGTGCGACGCGAGAACTTCCATCTCACGATCCACGCGGGTGAGGCGTTCGGGCTCCCGTCGATCTGGGAGGCGGTGCAGCTCTGCGGCGCGGAGCGGCTGGGCCACGGCGTGCGGATCGTGGACGACATCGCGGTCGCGGCCGACGGCACGGCGACCGTCGGCCCCCTGGCGTCGCTGGTGCGGGACCGCCGCATCCCGCTCGAACTCTGCCCCACGTCGAACGTCCATTCGGGCGCGGCTTCGTCGATCGCGGAACATCCGATCGGCCTGCTGTCCGACCTCCGGTTCCGCGTCACGCTGAACACCGACAACCGGCTGATGTCGTCCACGTCGATGACGAAGGAGATGTCGCAGCTCGTCGAGGCGTTCGGCTGGGGCTGGGACCGCCTCCGCTGGGTGACGATCAACGCGATGAAGTCGGCGTTCCTCCCGTTCGACGAACGCCTCGCGTTGATCGACGACGTGATCAAGCCGGGGTACTCGAGCCGTCAAACGTCTTGACCGCGCGCTTCGTCGCGGTCATCCGCCAGGCCTCGGTCAGCAGCTCTCGGATCTCATCACGGTCGGCGCTGCGGACCTTCGCGCCCACCCAGCCGCTCGGTCCCACGTACGGAGGGAAGAAGTACGTCTCCGGATCCATCGCGATCAGCGCGCGCTGCTCGTCGTGCGTCGCCTTGATCCAGATCTCACGCTCGCTGTCGGAGCACATGGCGAAGATCTTGTTCCGAACGCGGAACGTCGCCGTTCCCCAGGTCTCGCGCTCCTCCGCACCCGGGAGCGAGAGCGCGATCGTCCGGACCGTCGCAGCGCGCATCAGTGGACGATCGCCGCCGCGCTGTGTTCGTCCCCCATCGCCTCCGCCCTTGACAGCCGTTCGAGGCCAAGCATACGGTCCGGCCCGGTTGCTCTGAGTGGAGGATGTTGCGACATGCGAGACGCCGGGGGGTCGAGCCTGCAGTCCGTGACTCGGGCGATCCGCGCGCTCGAGCTGATCGCGGAGGCGGGCGAGCTGGGTGTCACCGAGCTCGGCCGCCGGCTCGACGTCCACAAGGCGACCGCCTCCCGGCTCGTCGCGACGCTCGCGGAACGCGGCCTGGTCGAGCGCGATCCGCTCTCCGAGAAGTACCGGCTCGGCTTCGGGCTGATCCGGCTGGCCGGCGCGGCGATGTCGGGCCTCGACCTCGTTCGGACCGCGCACCCGATCGTCGAGGACCTGGCCGATCGAACCCGGGAGACCGTGAACCTCGGTGTCATGTCCGGGGGTGCCGTCGTCTACGTGGATCAGGTGTCGGGCACGCGCGCGATCGTGAGCGTCAGCTGGGTCGGTCGTCGCACGCCGTTGCATTGCACGTCGAACGGCAAGGTGTTGCTCGCCCACCTCCCGGACGACGAGCGCGACCGGTTCCTCACTGCGCCGCTCGAACGGGCGACGCCGGCCACGATCGTCGACCCGGAACTCCTGACGGCGCAGCTCCGAGAGATCCGGGTTCGTGGGTACGCGCAGACGCTCGAGGAGCTGGAGGAAGGACTGAACGCCGTCGCGGCTCCGATCCGACAGGCCGACGGGCAGGTCATGGCCGCGCTCTCGGTGTCCGGGCCCGCGTTCCGGATGCGCCCGGTCGACCTGCCGCGGATCGCACGGCTGACCGTCGACGCGGCGAACGCCGTCTCACGCCGTTTGGGTTTCGTGGAGCGAGGGAGGACCGTCGCCGGTTGAACCCGGCGATGGAGGGAGGGATCGATCCATGGAGTGGGACGCTCATCGCCGCGTCGTGCCGACGCTCCTCGACGCGATCGGTCGCACGCCGCTCCTCCGGCTGCAACGCGTCGCGCCGGATGGGCTCGAGCTGCTGGTCAAGGTGGAGTGGTACAGCCCGACCGGTTCGGTGAAGGACCGGATCTATGCGCACATGCTGGCGTGCGCCGAGGAGCGGGGCGATCTGAAGCCCGGCATGACGATCATCGAATGCACGACCGGCAACGCGGGGATCGCCTGCAGCGCGGTCGCGGCGGTGAAGGGCTATGACTGCGTGATCGTGATGCCCGAGGGCATGAGCGTGGAACGGAAGCGCATGATCGCGGCGTACGGAGCGGAGCTCGTGCTCACGCCGGGCGCCGGGACCGACATCGACCTCGCGCTCGCGAAGATGCGCGAGATCGTCGCGACCGATCCCGAGCGGTACTTCTTCCCCGGAGAGTTCGAGAACCCCGACAACCCGGACGCGCAGACCGTGAGCGGTGAAGAGATCTGGGAGCAGACCGAGGGGCGGATCGATGCGGTCGTCGCCGCCCAGGGGACCGGCGGGTGGATCACCGGTGTCGCCGCGGGTCCTGAAGGAGCACGACCCGGCCGTGCGCGCCTATCGCCGTCGAGCCCTCGGAATGTCCGTTGATCTCCGCGGAGCGTTGGGGCACGCACGGCGTTCCCGGCATCGGTGACGGGATCATCCCGCCCAACCTGGACCTGGGACTGATGGACGGGATCGTGACGGCGTCCACGGACGAGGCGCTCGTGATGGCCCGCCGCATGGCACGCGAGGAAGGGCTCCTCTGCGGCCCGTCTTCCGGCATCAACGTGGCCGCGGCGCTGAAGGTGGCGGCCGCCCATCCGGACGTGCGCCGGATCGTGACCGTCGTCGCCGACACCGGCCAGCGCTACCTCTCGGGCGAGCTCTTCGGCGAACGGATCGAGGTCGACGAGCCCGACCGCGTCCATCAGATCGACGCCGGAACGCTCGCGCAGCTCCGAGCCAACCGCGACCGCCTCGAGTTCATCGCCTAGCCTTGCTCGTGGACCTTGAACGGCCGTTCAGCCTGCGGGTTATGCTGCCGCCGTGAGCACGTACCCCATGTCGGATGAGGATCGGGCGATCCAGGACCGCACCCGCTGGTTCGTCGACGACGAGCTGATCCCCTGGGAGGTCCACGCCGAGGAGCACGATGGTCAGATCCCCCTTGAGACCAAACAGCGGCACCACGACCTGGCGGTCGAGCTCGGGCTGTACGCGATGAACATGCCGACCGAGCTCGGCGGCACCGGCATGACGATGTTCCAACAGACGCTCGTCTCCGAGCAGATCGGCCGCGTGACCAACGCGCTCGGGTGGTGCGTCCACACCCCGCCGGCGTGGGCGCCGGCCGTCGTCTCCCCCGAACAGCTGGATCGCTGGATCGTCCCGACGGTCCGCGGCGAGCGCCACGAGTGCTACGCGATCACGGAGGAGGGGGCCGGCTCCGACGTGGACGCGATCGCCGCGACGGCGCGGCGAGACGGCGACGACTACGTCCTGCACGGCACGAAGATGCACGTGACGTCCTTCAACACCGCGGACTACTGCTTCTTCCAGGGCAAGATCGCCGACGGCCCGAGCGCCGGCGCACACGCGATGTTCTTCGTCGACAAGGACACGCCCGGCGTCCGTCTCGTCCGTGAGCCGCGCTACTCGCACACGTATCCCGACACCCACGCGATCGTGGCGTTCGAGGATGTGCGCGTCCCCGCGACGAACCTGGTGGGTGCCGAGGGCGACGGGATGGCGTTCACGTACGAGTGGTTCCGCTACGAGCGCCTGATGATCGCGGCGCGCTGCTGCGGCGCGGCCGAGCGGCTGATCACCGAGGCGACGGCGTTCGCGAAGGAGCGGGTGCAGTTCGGCGCGCCGATCTTCTCGTTCCAGGCGATCCAGCACATGCTCGCCGACTCGCTCACCGAGCTGTGGGCGGCCCGACTCATGACGTACCGGCTGGCGCAGAGCATCGACGAGGGGATGGACGTGAAGCTGCAGCACGCCCAATGCTCCATGGCGAAGCTGTACGCGAGCGAGATGGCGGGGCGGGTCGCGGATCGCGCGGTGCAGATCTTCGGCGGACGCGGCTACATGCGCGAGAACGTCGCGGAGCGATTCTGGCGAGAGGTCCGGGTGGACCGGATCTGGGAAGGCACGTCCGAGATCCAACGCAACATCGTGGCGGACCAACTCGGCAAGCGAGGGGTCCAGGGCCTGATCGGCTGACGCACGCCGAGAACGACCTCCGTTACGCTGTCCGGACGGAGCGCATCGGTGAGGGGTGAGCACGATGGAACGCATCAGCCATTGGGTCGGCGGCAAGGTCGTCACCGGTGAGTCCGGGCGCACCGGGCCGGTGTTCGATCCCGCGGTCGGCGTGCAGACGCACGAGGTGGACCTGGCGAGCGTCGAGGAGGTCGACCGTGCCGTCCAGGCCGCGACCGAGGCATTCCCGGCGTGGCGTGCTACATCGCTCGCGAAACGCTCGGAGATCCTGTTCCGGCTCCGTGAGCTCGTCGACGCGCACCGCTCAGATATCGCGAAGCTGATCACCGCGCAGCATGGCAAGGTCCTCTCCGATGCGATGGGCGAGGTGGCGCGCGGCCTCGAGAACATCGAGTTCGCGTGCGGGGTGCCCAACCTATTGAAGGGCGGGTTCAGCGAGCAGGTCTCGACCGGCGTCGATGTCTACTCGATCCGGCAGCCGCTCGGTGTGGCCGCCGGGATCACCCCGTTCAACTTCCCCGCCATGGTCCCCATGTGGATGTTCGCGAACGCGCTCGCGTGCGGGAACACGTTCGTGCTGAAGCCGTCGGAGAAGGATCCCGGCGCGTCGATGTACGTTGCCGAGCTGCTGTCCGAGGCCGGGGTGCCGGACGGAGTCTTCAACATCGTGAACGGCGACAAGGTCGCCGTCGACGCGATCCTCGCGCACCCGGCGATCGCCTCGGTGAGCTTCGTCGGCTCGACGCCGATCGCTCGCTACATCTACGAGACCGGCACGAAGAACGGCAAGCGCGTTCAGGCGCTCGGCGGGGCGAAGAACCACATGATCGTGCTCCCCGACGCGGACGTGGAGATGGCCGCGGACGCCGCGGTCTCGGCCGGATACGGCTCCGCGGGAGAGCGTTGCATGGCGATCTCGGTCGTGGTCGCGGTGGGCGACGTCGCCCAGCCGCTGGTCGACGCGATCCGTGCGCGGTTGCCGAAGGTCAAGGTCGGTCCCGGGATGGACCCCGAGTCGGAGATGGGACCGCTCGTGACCCGCGAGCATCGGGACAGGGTCGCGGGCTACCTCGACTCCGCGACGGAGCAGGGCGCCACGGTCGTCGCGGACGGGCGTGAGCACGGAGCGTTCGAGGGCGACGGCTTCTTCCTGGGGCTTTCCCTGATCGACGACGTCCGCGCCGACATGGACTGCTACCGCGACGAGATCTTCGGTCCGGTGCTGTCCGTGGTTCGCGCCGCGACCTACGACGAGGCGCTGCGGTTGGTGAACGACAACCCGTATGGGAACGGGGTCGCGATCTTCACGCGGGACGGGGGTGCCGCGCGGCAGTTCCAGTTCGACGTGCAGGTGGGGATGGTCGGCGTGAACGTGCCGATCCCCGTGCCGGTCGCCTACTACTCGTTCGGCGGCTGGAAGGCATCGCTCTTCGGCGACCAACACATGTATGGCCCCGAAGGGATCGACTTCTACACGCGCGGCAAGGTGGTCACGTCGCGCTGGCCCGACCCGGGAACCAGTCGCGTGGACCTCGGCTTCCCGAGGACCCGATGATGGCCGCGCCACAGGAGCTGCTCGACCGCGAACAGCGAGCATGGGACGGGTTCTGGGCGCAGGTCGAGCGCGTGCCCGCGGGCGACCGGACGCGCGAGGGCGTGGTGGGCGACTGGTCCACGCAGGACATGGTCTGGCACTGCGCGCGCTGGGCGGACTTCTGTGGGGAGCACCTCGAGATCATGCGCTCGGGACCGTGGAGCGATCCGTTCGCGTCCGAGTCCGACGCGTATTGGGACCGGATGAACCAGGACATCGCCGACGCGTCGAAGGTGATGGCGTGGGACGACGTGGTCGCCGGCGCGGCGACCGGGCGCGAACGGGTCCGGTCGGCGATCGCGGCGTTCGACGACGTGGATCAGGTGGCCGAGACCTGGTTCGCCGAGGAGACGTTCATCCATTACGACGAGCACGCGGAGCACATCGACGCCTTCTTGGGCACGCCTGCGACCTGACGCCTACGGCTCCCACCGCATGAACCAGATGTGCGGTCCGTCGAGCGGCGCGTCGCCGTGCACCGTCACCTGGAACCCGAACCGCTCGTAGTACCCGACGTTGGCAGCGATCGCCGTCTCCAGGAATGCCGGCACCCCGTCGGCCCGTGCCTGGTCCAGCCCGAACGCGATCAGCGCGCTGCCGATACCCTCGCCCTGCCGCTCTGGGTCGACGCCGATCTGATCCAGGTACCACACGGGCTCCTCGGGCATCTCCGATTCGATCCAGTCCCAGAGGGCGTCGTGTTTCACGCCACCGTCGGGAGACAGGGCGTGGAACGCCTCTTGCTTCGCGGCGTTCTGATCCGCCAGGTCCTGGCCGTGCCCCGGCGGGAGCCACGCCGCGGCGCCGTGCGCATCGCCCACCTCGTAGAGCGCGCCGAGATCCGCCCAGTCCTCGTCGATCAGCGTGAAGAACCGGCGCATCCGCGCCTCACGGTCGTCAAGCGCGATCGACACGGCGATCATCGGATCGTCTGCGAACGCGCGCGCGAGCATCGCCGCCAGATCGGGGACCCGGGCGCGTCCGGCGGGTCGGATGTCGATCGTCATGGCCCCGGAGCCTACCCGCCGGCTACCGGCTCATCGGGCGCGCGCCGTATCCTGGGTCCACACCGTTCCCAGGAGATCGATAGTCATGCAGACCGACCGCAGCGCGCTCGACCGGCTCCGTGAGGACCGCGGGCCGTGGCACCCGCGCCCCACACTCGAAGGCAGCGACTACACGAGCTGGGACGTCTACGACCGTGAGCGCGAGCGGATCTGGTGGGGGGACTGGATCTGCGCCGGTCGCACCGAGGAGATCCCCAACCCCGGCGACTACATCGTGCGCGACATCGCCGGCGAGTCGATCTTCGTCGTCCGCGACGGGTCGAAGGAGCTCCGTGGCTTCTACAACGTCTGCAGCCATCGTGGGACGAAGTTCGTCGACGATCTCGAGGGGACCGGACACGTCCGCAAGGCGTTCGTCTGCCCGTATCACGCCTGGACGTACGACCTCACCGGTCAGCTGGTCGGCACGCCGAACGTCAAGGAAGACGAGCTGTTCGACCGGGCCGGATACCCACTCCACGGCATCACCGTCGACAGCTATGCGGGGTTCCTCTTCGTGAACCTGTCCGGCGAGCCGCGCCCGTTGATGGAGGCGCTCACCGACGGCGCCGAGTCGATCACGGTGTTCGAGCGGTTCAAGATGGACGAATTGCGAGTGGGTGTTCGCCTCGTCTACGAGGTCGAGGCGAATTGGAAGATCGTCGTCGAGAACTACAACGAGTGCCTGCACTGCCCGCAGATCCACCCGGAATTGGTCCAGGTCGTGCCGCTGTTCCGCTTCGGCGAGGTCTGGGACGAGGAGATCCGCGACGACGGGAACCGGATGATCGAGGGGGCGACGAGCTTCACGATCAGCGGGAAGTCCGAGCTCCCCAAGCTCCCCGACCTGGCGCCCGAGGACTACGAGATGTACTACGGGAGCTACGAATTCCCGAACCTCATGCTGAACCTACATCCCGACTGCGGGATGTACTACATCGGCTACCCGAAAGGCCCGAACCACACGACCGTGGTCTCCGAGTTCCTGTTCCGTCCCGAGACGATCGCCGGGCCGGACTTCAAGCCCGAGCCGGTGGTGGAGCTCTGGGATCTCATCTCCAGGCAGGACTGGGAGGTGTGCGTGCGCGCGCAGACGGGCGTCGGGTCCCGCGCGTTCACGACCGGCGTGTTCCCCCGACAGGACCGGTTCCTGTACTGGTTCAACGAGGAGTACCGGTTGGCGATGGGCCGCGAGGCGCAGGGCTGACGTTGGGTATCGGCTTCACGTTCATCGGGGTGCCGATCGATTCGGTGGGTCGCGCCGGCGGCACCGAACACGCGCCGGCGAAGCTCCGTGAGCTCGGCCTCGTCGATGTCGTCGGTGTCGACGCGGGCGATCTGGATGTGCGGATCCGCGGCGACGAGCGCGATCCCGTGACCGGCATCCTGGCGAGCTCCGATGTGCTGACGACGACGGCGGTGATCCGTGAGGCGGCCGCGTCGGCTCTCTCCGCGGGGGAGCGTCCGTTCTTGGTGGGCGGCTGTTGCACCGAGCTGCCGGGAGCGTTGGCCGCGGCGCGCGACATCTTCGGCCGCGTCGGGGTGGCGTACCTCGACGGTCATCTGGATCTCTCGGACGGGGACACCTCGCCGACGGGCGAGGCCGCCGACATGCCGCTCTGCGTCGCGCTCGGGCGCGGACCTTCGGCGTGGGTCGACGTGTGCGGCGGAGCATCGGCCCGGGTCGAGGACATCGTGCCGATCGGCTACCGCGACCCGGACGAGATCCCGACGTTCGAGCAGATCGCACCAGAGCTCGGACCCGCGTTCCGGCCCGTCTCGAAGGATGAGGTCCTCTCTGAAGGTCCCGGCGCCGTCGGGCGAAGGGTCGCTGCGGACCTGGCGAACGAGGCCGGCCGCTTCTGGCTGCACCTGGACGTCGACATCTTGGGCGAGGACGTCTTCCCCGCCACGGACTATCTGATGCCCGACGGCTTGGACATGACCCAGCTGGTGGAGCTCATGCGCCCGTTCGGGGCGTCGTCGTCACTCATCGGCTTCTCGCTCGGCTGCTACAACCCGGAGAAGGACCCGGGAGATGTGTCCGGACGCGCGCTCGTCGTTGCGCTCGTCAACGCGTTCGCCGGCTAGCCCCGGAGGGCCTCCGTAAGTTGATCGAGCGTCGGCATGCCCTCGCGGGCACCCGCCACCCGAACCGACAACGCGGCAGCCACAACCGCCTCTCGGACGGCCTGCGTCAGCGGATGCGATCGGGCGAGGCCGGCCGCCAGGACCCCGTTGAAGCAGTCACCCGCACCTGTGGTGTCGACGGCCTCGACGCTGATGGTGGCGACATCCTCGATGCCCGCGCCCGTGTGGATCCTCGCGCCGTGCTCACCCCGCGTCTCGATCACCGTCACGCGTGCCGGCGCGCCGTCGAGTGCGGCGAACTCCCCCTGGTTCGGCGTGAGGTAGGTCACGTCGGGCGCGAGCTCGTTCGCCCACGGCTGGAACGGCGCCGGGTTCACGATGGTCGGCGTGCCGTGGTCGTGGCTCCATGCGACGACCGCTCGAGCGGTCCGTTCGGGGATCTCGAGGCTGATGAGGACCAGATCCGGTCGGAGCGACTCGAGCGCGTCGATCACCTGATCGACGCCGAGCAGCGCGTTGGCGCCGGGCGCGACCGTGATCTGATTCTCTCCGTCCGGATCGACCACGATCAGCGCGGTACCGGTCGGCTGGTCCGGTGTCACGAGCACGTGGTCCGTCTCGACGCCGTCGGCGCGGAGGGCCTCGAGCGCCGTCACTCCCAGCTGATCGTCGCCGACCGCACCGAGCATCCAGACCCCGGCGCGTACGTTCTTCGCGGCGGCGATCGTGGCGCCTCGCTGGATCGCCCGGGCCGCCGCCACGGCCTGGTTCCCGCCTTTGCCACCTTGATGCTGTGAGTAGGTCGCTCCGGTGACGGTCTGGCCGGGACCGGGCAAGGGCGCTCCCGCAGCGACGAGGTCGACGTTGATCGCACCCAGGACCGCCAGGATCGGCTCGCCCTCGACCTTCATCTCCCGAGTCGCTCCACCAACGACGCGAGACGTTCGATCAGCCTGGCCATGAATCTCGGCGCGTCGACGTCCAGCGCGACCCGCGCGTTGTCCTCCGGCATCCAACCGGTCGGCCACGGACTCCTGCGGATCCCGCGCAGGTCGGTCACGGTCTCGCCGCGCGTCCACGTGCCGTCCGTCTCGACCTCGACGCGGGTGGTCTGCAACCTCGCGAGTGAGGGGTCGATCGCGATCGCGAGCGCCAGTGGGTCGTGCATCGAGGCGCCGTCGCTCGAGCCGAACCGTTCGTAGAACTCGATGTAGAACGGCACCGCCTCTTGCAGGAACCGCGCGAGCGGGCTCTGGGGCGCCGGAGCGCACATCGCCTCGACGCCGTCGCGGTCGAGCTTCACACGCTCAGTCACGTCGAGACCCACGCCGATCGGCAGCCGATCCTCCGGAGAGCCCGCGAACGCGCGGAACACCGTCTGCGCAGCTTCCGGGTCGACCCAGATGTTGGCCTCTGCCGACGGCGTGACGTTCCCTTGATGATCGAACGCACCGCCCATGATCGCGAACCCGCGCAGCATCGTCGGGAGCGACGGCTCCTCCGCGAGTGCGAGCGCGATGTTCGTGAGCGGGCCGGTCGCCACCACGAGGATCTCCCCGGGACGTGCGCGAACACGTTCGACGATCAGATGCGCAGCGTCGAAGGGCGACACGGGACGGGTCGCCGGTGGCAGGTCCGCACGCCCGAGCCCGCGCTCACCGTGCACGACCGGGAACGCCAGATGGTCGCGGACGAGCGGCCGCGCGGCGCCGCGGGCAACCTCGACATCGGTGCGCCCGCAGAGCTCGAGGACCGCGAGCGTGTTCTCCGTCGTCTGTTCGACGCCCACGTTTCCCATCAGCGTGGTCGCGGCGATCAGCTCGACCTCGGGCGAAGTGCACGCGTACAGGAGCGCGAGCGCATCGTCGACGCCGGTGTCGACGTCCAGGATCAGCGGGATCGCGGTCACGCTATGCGGTGGCCGGTTCGAGCGCGAACCCGATCAGCTTCGCGGCTACGTCCATGCAGAGCCGCTTCATCGTGGCCGGGTCGAGCTGTGAATCGTTCATCAGGACCTGGATCGCCATGCCGTCGATCAGCGACCCGAGCTGCGTGCCGATCTCGTCGGGATCCGCCCCATCCGGGAACTCTCCCGTCTCACGGCCGCTCCGCACGATGTCGGCGATCGACTGCCGCCACCGCCGATCCAGAACCTCTGCCTCTTTGGCGAGCGCTGGGTCGCGCAACGCGCGGACCCAGATCTCGATCCAGAGCGCCCACTCCTCCAGACGCTCGAAATCCGGCAGCAGGCCGGGGACGGACAGATCGACCAGTCGCTCGAAGCGCTCGCGTGCGGTCCCGAGCCGGCGCAGGTCGCGTGCTTGGGCGAGGTAGTACTTGTCGTTCGCGTAGGTGAGGGCCTCCACGAGGAGCCGGTCCTTCGACTCGAAGTAGTAGAGGATCAGGCCGGGGGAGACCCCGCACCGATCGGCGATATCGGAGATGCGCGTCTCGCCCAGGCCGCGGTCGGTGATGACCCGAGCGGCGGCCTCCAGGATCTCCTGGTGCCGGTCCTTCGATTGCTTCTGCCGGGTGCGGCTCATCGGGTCTCCTGGCCTGAACGCCATACAGGGTCAGCGGGTGTTGCGGCTGCTTCCTGGTTCGCGGTTCAACGAACTCTACCGCTCCCACCAGCGATGTCAAAGCCGCAGGTCCTCGCGCCGGAGTTGACTCATGATTCAAACTCAGGGCATAATCTGGCGTTCCGCGACCGGGTTGGCCGGTCGCGTCGGATCGGGAGGGAACGACCGGCATGGCGAACGTCTACGACGCGATCATCATCGGCGGCGGTCACAACGGGCTCACGAGCGGCGCGTATTTCGCCCGGGCCGGTGCGAAGACCGTCGTGCTCGAGGCCCGGGGGAAGACGGGCGGCGCGGCCGACACGAGCGCGCCGTTCCCCGATCACCCGGAGATCAACGTCACGACGTACTCCTACGTCATGTCACTGATGCCGCCGACGATCATCCGCGAGCTGAACCTGAAGCAGCATGGGTACGACGTCACGCCGTTCGGCCCCTACTACCAAGCCTTCCCGGACGGCCGTTCCATCACGGTCTATGCCGACGACGCGAAGAAGAGCCACGACTCGATCGCGCAGTTCTCCAAGAAGGACGCCGAGACCTTGCCGAAGTGGGAGGCGTGGCTCAAGGGTGTCGCCGACGTCCTCGGTCCGCTCCTCCTGCAGGTACCGCCGAAGCTCGGCTCGCTCGCGGTCGGCGACCTGATCGCGAGCGCGCAGTCGGCGTGGAAGATGCGCAAGCTCGGCACGCGCGGCGTTGCCGACGTCACCCGCTTGTTCACGATGAGCGTGAGCGATCTGTTGGACGACTGGTTCGAGTCGGACGAGATCAAGGGCATGCTGACGGTCAACGGCGTGATCGGCACGTGGGCCGGCCCCGACGAGCCCGGCACCGCGTACGTGATGCTGCACCACTCGATCGGTGATGTGGGAGACGGCCACCTCGGATCGTGGGGGTTCCAGCAGGGTGGGATGGGAGCCGTATCCGACTCGATCCGCCGGTCTGCCGAGTCGTTCGGCGCCGAGATCCGCACGGACGCGCGGGTCAAGAAGATCTTGGTCCGCGGCGGTCGCGCCGTGGGGGTGGCGCTCGAGAACGGTGAAGAACTCCGCGCTCCGACGGTCGTCACGTGCATCCACCCGCAGATCGCGTTCCTGGAGCTGATCGATCGTCAGGAGCTGCCGGCCGATTTCGTCTGGGACATCGAACGCTGGAAGACGCGGAGCGGCGTGGTCAAGGTGAACGTCGCGCTCTCCGAGCTTCCGGACTTCATCGCGAACCCGGGGAAGGAGCAGCAGGACCATCACACGGGGTCGGTCGAGCTGTGCTTCAGTCCGCAGTACGCCGAGCGCGCGTTCCAGGACGCCCACATCGAGCGGAAGGCAGCGGTCGCGCCGTTCGTCGACGGCACGATCCCGACGACGCTCGACAAGAAGCTCGCACCGGAGGGCGTCCATGTGTTCTCGATGTTCAGCCAGTGGGTCCCCGACGACTGGAACACCGAGCCGCACCGCGACGAGCTCGAGCAGTACGCAGATCGCATCATCGACAAGTACACGGAGCTCGCACCGAACTTCAAGGCTGCGGTGATCGACCGACAGGTGATCGGCCCCTACGACATGGAGCAGGACCTGGGGCTGCTGGGCGGCAACATCTTCCACGGGGAGCTCAGCGTGGATCAGCTCTTCCACATGCGGCCTGCGCCCGGCTATGCGGACTACCGCACGCCGATCCGCGGCCTGTACCACGGGTCGTGCGCGACGCATGGCGGTGGCGGCGTGAACGGGATCCCCGGTTGGCAGGCCTTCAACATGGCGAAGAAGGACAAGGCCGTCGGCAAGAAGTAGTCCGTGACGGAGGCGAGCGGCGAACCCGGAGCTCCGATCACGCTCGAGCGGATGCTCGAGGCGCGCTCGGTCGCCGTCGTCGGCGCCAGCGTCAAGGATGGCTCGCTCGGCCGGCAGATGGTCGTCGAGCTGCAACGTGGGGGGTTCGACGGCTCGATCTACGCGGTGAACCCGGGGTACACCGACGTCCTCGGTGTTCCGTGTCACCCGTCGATCGCCGACGTGCCGGAGTCGGTCGACCTGGCGATCCTCGGGGTGGCGAACCATCGCGTGGAACAGGCGCTCCGCGACGCGGTCGCCGCCGGCGCCCGTTCCGCCGTGACGTTCTCATCGCTCTACGAGGAGGCACCGCCCGAGGCCGGGCTGCCACCGCTCGCTGAACGCGTCGGCGCGATCGCGCGTGAAGCGGGCATCCCGCTCTGCGGTGGCAACGGGATGGGCTTCTTGAACCTCGAGACGAACCTCCGCGCCACGGGTTTCGCGACGCCCGACCACATCCGACGAGGGCCGGTCACGTTCGTGAGCCATTCCGGCTCCGCGTTCGCCGCCCTGGCGTTCAACGATCGCGGCATCGGGTTCAACGTGATCGTCTCGTCGGGGCAGGAGTTGGTGACCGACGTCGCCGACTACATGACGTATGCGCTCGGCCTGCCGTCCACGCGCGTGATCGCGCTCTTGATCGAGACGGTGCGGCGGCCGGAAGCCTTCCGTGCGGCGCTCGCGTCGGCCGCCGAACGAGACGTCCCGGTCGTCGCGTTGAAGGTCGGTCGCACGGAACGCTCGATGTCGATGGTGACGGCGCATTCCGGTGCGCTCGCGGGTGAGGACGGCGCGTACGAGGCGCTCTTCGATGCCTATGGCGTGGCGCGGGTTCGGACGCTCGACGAGATGGCCGACGCGATGGAGCTCTTCTCCTCGCCGCGACGGGTGAGGACCGGGCGCGGGATCGCGTCGATCCACGACTCCGGCGGAGAGCGCGCGCTCTTCGCCGACCTGGCGGCCGACCTGGATACGCCGTTCGCGGCGATCTCCGGGGCGACGGTCGAGCGGATCCAAGCGGCGCTCGACCCCGGCCTCGAGGCGGCGAACCCGCTCGACGCCTGGGGGACCGGGATCGACGCGGACCGGATCTTCGTCGAGTGCTTCCGGGCGCTCCACGACGATCCGGACACGGCCGCGCTCGCGTTCGTGGTCGACCTGACCCGCCAGGGTGAGCCGCTCGACGCAGGGTACCTGCAGGTGGCCCGCGAGGTCTTCGAGACGACCACGAAACCGTTCTGCCTGCTCTCCAACCTCGCGAGCGCCGTCGCGGACGACGAGGCGGCGTTGCTCCGCGACGAGGGGATCCCCGTGCTCGAAGGGACGACATCGGGGCTGTCGGCGCTCCGACATCTCCTCAGCTACCGGGACACGCGGGACCGTCCGCCGGCGGTCGAACCGACGCCGGTGGCGGACGCGGTTCGCGAACGCTGGCGCGAACGGCTGGGCTCCGGACGTGACCTGCGAGAGCTCGAGGCGCTCGCGCTCCTCGGCGACTTCGGCATCCCGGTCACGCCCGCTCGTGAGGCCGGCACCGAGGAGGGGGCGATCGACGCTGCGGCGGCCCTCGGCTGGCCGGTTGCCCTCAAGACGGCGTCGCCGGGCGTGCAGCACAAATCGGATGTGGGTGGTGTGGTGTTGGGCGTGTCCGACGCCGACACGATGCGTGCCGCCTATGCGGACGTTGCTGCTCGCCTCGGACCGCAGGTGATCGTCGCGCCGATGGCACCCGTGGGTGTAGAGGTCGCGCTCGGCGTCGTCCGCGACGCGCAGTTCGGCCCCCTGGTGCTGGTCGCGGCCGGGGGAGTGCTCGTGGAGGTGCTGCACGACCGCCGCTTGGCGTTCCCACCGATCGACGAGCGGAGGGCCGAGCGCCTGATCGACGGCCTGAGCATCCGACCGCTGCTCGACGGCGTTCGCGGAGCCCCTGCCGCCGACGTCCAGGGGCTCGCGCGCGCGATCGCTCGACTCTCGGTGCTCGCCGCCGACCTCGGCGACATGCTGGACGGACTCGACGTGAACCCGGTGATCGTGGGTCCCGACGCCTGCGTGGCGGTCGACGCCCTGGTGATCCCTCGGTCTACGGGATGAAGTCGGTGGGCTGGGTGCCCGGCGGCCAGCCCGGATAGTCCTCCGGCACGTACCCGAACGGGTGTCCATAGGTCTTCGCTCGCGTCGAGGTCGGCGCAGGTGGCCGAGGCGGCTTCGCGAAGTCGAACACGTGCTCCAGGTTGTTCGTCTTGGCGATCCGAGGCGTGAGCGGATCCAGCCCCCAGTTGTCGGAGATGAAGCGCAGCGGCGTCGAGAACTCGCCCAGCTGATCGTCGATCAACCCCCTGCGCGTGTACGGCGAGATCGTGAGGAGCGGAACGCGGAACCCCAGACCGACGTCGTCGACCTGCGGCGGCATGACGTGGTCGTAGAACCCGCCCCACTCGTCCCACGTGATGAAGATCGCGGTGTGCTGCCACATGTCGCTCGTCATGATCCCGTTCACGATGTCGGTCACCCAGTTGTGAGAGAACGACGTGCTGTACGGCGGGTGATCTGAGAGCTCGAACCGTGGGGTCACCCAGGTCACGGCCGGCAGGCGATCGCCCTTGATGTCCTGGAGGATGCGATCGACCGGCCGGATGTGGGCGTTCCAGTAGGACTCGTCGTGGAACACCCCGTCGATGCCGTTGTAGGCGTTCCAGAAGTAGCCGGGCTGGCCCCAATCAGCGGCGTAGAAGGCCCAGTCGACGTTCGTCGCCGTCAGCTGCTCACCGACCGTCTTGAACGAGAAACAGGTGTCGTGCTTGTTCAGGTTCCCGGCGGCGTCCTTCGTGAAGACGAACACGTCGTCGCCGATCGCGTCGCAGCCCCAGCTCTTGTAGATCTTGTTGCCCTCCTGCCGCGCGCCGATGTTCTCCGGGTTGTCGATCACCCCGCCCGATTGTCCGGAGATCAAGTAGAAGTGGTTCGGGTACGAGGGTCCGAGCGCGGACGCGTAGAAGTTGTCGGAGATCGCGTACTCGCGAGCCCAGTGGTAGTAGTTCGGGATCTGCGCTTCATGGAACTGCGAGTAGCCGTACACCGCGCCCCAGGCTCCGCCACCGAAGCCGTCCATCTTCCCGCCGTTGATGCAGTTGAGCGCCGCGGCTCGGTCGTGCTGCAGGTCTCCGGGGAGCCAATCCGGGCAGACGATGAGCGGCTGCTCCTTGCCGTTCGCGACGCCGACGGTCGTCCCGTTGACGCCAGGGAAGCGGCCGAAGAGGTTGTTGAAGCTCCGGTTCTCGAGCATGAGGTAGACGACGCGTTTGATCGGCCACTGCGTGTCGATCGTCGGCGTGGGGTCACTGACGCTCGGGATCGCGCGCCCGCCGGTGCACGAGAACAACACGCCGCCGGCCACCGCCATCGCCGATCGTTGGAGGAACGTTCGACGGTCGAACGGCAACGGGTGCGCGCCGCGGCGCGCCTCTTCGCGGGGGGTGATCAGGTCGGGCATGCACAACAGTTCTACCAAGGAACTGCGCCATCGGTATCCTCGTCGGGTCCTTAGATCTACTTCGGAGCGGTCGCTTGCGTAGGTTCATCTGGTCGTTGTGCGTCTCCGCGCTCCTCGCGGCGGGCCTTTCGGCGTGCGACGGGAGCCATCCGGCAGCTCCTTCGTCAACGTCGACCCCGGCTCCGGTCAGCCCCGCGTCGCCGACGGTCTCACCGACCCCGCCGGCGACCCCCGCGATCCCTCCTCCGACGCAGGGAGCGACCACCGCCAGCTGCGTCAACGGCTGGACGACGCCCGACGCCGGAACCCCGAAGTTCACGGATCCGCTCGGCATCGTCCGCCGGACCACACACGTCGAAGGCCCTCTGGTCGTCGTCGACATGCGGTACTTCGTCGGCCCCGAGTCGCCGAACACGGATCAGGGGTACCTGCTGGAGGTCGAGCGCTGGTACATCGAGCTCTACGCCCAAGACGACCTCTCCTTCCAGGGCCGCTTCCTGGTGGAGGCCCGTCGCTTCGGGCGGGGCGTGTCCGCGGTCGCCCCCTACGACACCCGAGGGTTCCGCTCACCGGACTGGGTGGGGTTCCAATTCGACAGTGCCGACCCCATCCGGCGTGCGTACCCAGGGCTGCCCGGCCGGTGGGCGGGGGTGCCCTACGACTTCGTGAACGGAGGGGAAGGACTCAAGTTCCCGGGGCTCCCGGACGAAGTTAAAGGGTGCCTAGATGGCACGTGAGGCCGCCATGGGGATCTATCAAAGCTCGGGCCGAACGCGGAACCCGCTCGGTGGGATCGCGGTGTTCGTTGGCATCGCCGGAGCCTTCGCGTCCATCGTCTTGTGGTCGTACCAGGTCGATCCGACCGGCAAGCTCATGCGGTCGGTCTCCTCGAAACTGGGGCCGGGGATCGCACTCGGCGATGGCCTGATGCTCGTGGCGGGGATCTGCGGCCTCGTCGCGGTGATCTTGGCGATCACGGGGTCGTTCGGTGGATCGATGGGCGCGTCGTCGGTGCTCGCGATCGTCTTCGGGGTCGTCGCCCTCAGCTACCCGGTGCTCGCGTGGTTCCAGGTGATCTCCCGACCCCTGACCCACCGCTTCTCCGGCGACTGATCTACCCTTCCGACGGCCACGTCGTATAGGCCCCCGCGCCGCGCTTCCGCAGTTCGTTCGCGATGACGAGTCGTTGGATCTCCGACGTGCCCTCCCAGATCCGGTCCACGCGTAGCTCTCGCCATAGGCGCTCCACGGGCTGCTCCCGCATGTAGCCGCGGCCCCCGTGGATCTGGAGGGCTCGGTCGATCACGCGACCGGCCGTCTCGCTGCAGACGAGCTTCACGGCCGACGCCTGCGCGTGCAGCTCTTTGCGTGACAAGTCACCACGCGCGGCCATCCAGCAGACCCGGTAGAGCATCGATGTCGCTGCCATGAGCTCGGCCGCCATGTCCGCCAACATGAAGCCGATGGCCTGGAACCCCGCGATCGGTCGGCCGAACTGCTCTCGCTCCTCGGCGAACACGAGCGAGAGCTCGAGCGCGCGTGCGGATGCACCCATCGTGCGGGCGCCGATCATCAGCCGCTCTTCGACGAACCAGTCCTTCGTCAGCTCGTAGCCCTCGCCCACCTGGCCGAGCACGGTCTCGCCGTCCAGCCGCACGTCCTCGAACGCGAAGATCGGGTGCTCGAACACGAACGTGTGGGTGTACTTCGGCGTGCGAACCAGGCGGACGCCGGGCAGGTCCTTGTCGACGAGGAAGACCGTCGGCATGCCTGGGTCGCCGTCGACATGCGCGTGCACCAGGAAGAAGTCGGCGACATCGCCGGACGTGACATGCCATTTCTCTCCGGTCAGGATCCAGCCGCCGCCGTCACGCCGCGCCGTCGTCCGAACCATCGATGGATCCGAGCCCGCGTGCTCCTCGGTGATGGCATACGCATCCCGACGGTCTCCGCGCGCGGCCGGGCGGAGGTAGCGCGCCTTCTGCGCTTCGGTCCCACGGGCGAGGGGGATCGAGGGACGCCACGGGAGATCCCACAGCGCGCCGGTGGCCCGGCCCCACTGCTCTTCGACCAACAGTTGTTGGAACGTGTCGAACCCCTGCCCGCCGTCGTCGGGCGAGTGGTTGATCGCGTTGAAGCCCGCATCCATGACGGCCCGTTTCGCCGTCGCCGCGCTCGCGGGCGTCAGGCCGTCGTTCGCTTCGCACTCGTCCTCCAACGGGATCAGGACGTGGTCGGTGAACGCACGCGCTCGTTCACGGAGTTCCCGATCGCCACGGCTGAGGCGGATGTCCACGCGCCCGAGTGTAGGTGGCCGACCGATGCCACCGCTGCACCCGCGACCGCTAGACTCCGCCGACGATGACAGCCGCGGAACGCGACGTCGTGATCGTCGGTGGGGGACACAACGGTCTCGCGTGCGCGGCCTACCTCGCGAAGGCGGGCCTCGACGTCCTGGTGCTGGAGCGACGCGACGTCCTCGGAGGCGCCGCCGTCACCGAGGAGCCGTGGCCGGGGTACCGGGTGTCGAGCGCCTCCTACGTGGTGTCCTTGATGCCGCCCCGGATCGTGAACGAGTTGGAGCTCAAGCGGTTCGGTTACGACGTCTCGATCATCACGCCCGACTACTTCGTGCCGTTCCCCGACGGAACGTCGCTGACGCTCTGGGGTGACCTCGCGCGCGACGGCCAGAACATCGCGCGCCTCTCCAAGCGCGACGCAGACGCCTACGTCGAGTTCGATGCGTACTTCGAGCGGATCGCGGGCTTGTTGAAGGACCTGCTGTTCGTCGTTCCCCCGAACATGCGTCTGGCGGAGGCGCCGCGTTGGGCACGCACCGCCGGGCGGTTCCGCGGCTGGACCGGGCGGGACATCCACGAGCTGGTGCGGCTGTTCACCATGAGCGCGGCCGACTTCTTGGACGAGTGGTTCGAGGACGAGCGCGTGAAGGGCGCCCTGGCGACGCAGGCGATCATCGGCGCATGGTGCGGACCTATGACGCCGGGCTCGGCGTACGTGCTGATGCACCACTGGATCGGCGAGATCGACGGGCATTTCGGCGCGTGGGGATGGGTGAAGGGGGGGATGGGTGGCGTCTCGATGGCGATGGCGCGTTCCGCTGAGGCGTCGGGAGCCACGATCCGGACGGACACGCCCGTGGCGCGGATCGCCGTGAACAGCGAGGGCCGGGCGGTTGGCGTCGAGCTCGAAGATGGGAGCCTGATCCGCGCGAAGGCCGTCGTCTCGAACGCGCATCCCACGACGACCTACCTCGAGCTGATCGGCGAGGAACGTTTGCCCGCCGAGGTCGTCCGCGACATCCGCCGGTTCCGGACGCGATCGGGCTCGGTGAAGATCAACATCGCGCTCTCGGAACTGCCCACGTTCGAGAGCTGGGACCAGGAGGGCGACGTGCATCGGGGGCTGATCGCGGTCTCGCCGTCGATGGAGTACCTGGAGCGAGCGTTCGATGACGCCAAGTACGGCCGGGCGTCACAGCACCCCTACGCGGAGGTGATGTTCCCCACCGCACACGAACCCGGGCTCGCGCCCGACGGCAAGCATCTGATGCTGGCGTTCACGCAGTACGGACCGATCGAGCTCCGGGAGAGCTCGTGGGATTCGGAGCGAGACGCCTACGCCGGACGCGTGATCGACGAGCTGGCCCGTTACGCTCCGGGTCTGCCCGATGCGATCGAGGAGATCGAGGTGCTCACACCGAAGGACATCGAGGACCGCTACGGATTGCTCGGTGGGAACATCATGCAAGGCGAGCTCACGCCGGATCAGATGTTCTCGTTCCGACCCATCCCGTTCTTCGGGGATCATCGAACCCCGATCGAGGGTCTCTACCTGTGCGGCGGCGGCACGCACCCTGGCGGCGGCGTGATGGGTGTTCCTGGTCGCAACGCGTCGACCGTGGTGCTGAAGGACGTCCGGGGTGGAGCCATCGCGCGTCGCATCCGCGACTTCAAGGCGAACCGATGACGCTCGATGCGCTTGGGAGCGCGGTCCGGAAGCGTCAGGTTTCCGCCGTCGAGCTGGTGACGATGTCGCTCGACCGGATCGAGCGGCTCGATCCGCCGCTGAAGGCCGTGATCCGCGTCTGTCGAGACTCGGCGCTCGAAGAGGCGCGCGCGCTCGATGTCCGGATCGCCGCCGGCGAGGAAGTCGGCCCGCTCGCCGGTCTGCCGCTCCTGGTCAAAGACATGGAGGACGTCACCGGCCTGCCGTCGACGTTCGGGTCGAGCGTGTTCGCCGACGCGCCGCCCGCGACGCGTGATGCGTTGGTGCCACGCCGTCTCCGGGCTGCGGGGGCGATCGTCGTGGGCAAGACGAACCAGCCGGAGTTCGCGTTCGCGGGATACACGACGAACACGGTGTACGGGACGACCTTGAACCCGTGGGGACCCGATTGGTCGCCCGGTGGGTCGAGCGGAGGCTCGGGTGCGGCACTCGCGGCGGGGATGGCGGCGATCGCCACCGCGACCGACGGAGGGGGCTCGATCCGCATCCCGGCGGCGTTCTGCGGGCTGGCCGGGTTCAAACCGACGAACGGTGTGATCGCGCGCGACCCGATCCCCGAATGGATCGATCTGTCGACCTGCGGACCCCTCGCGACGTCGCTCGCGGATGTTCGACTCCTCCTCTCTCTCGAGGCGGGGCCGGTGCCGGGCGATCCGTCCGCGCTGCCGTTCCTGATGCCGATGCGGACCGGCCTGCCGAGCCGGGTGTTCGCCACCACGCGCTTCGAGGACTTCGGGCCGCTCCCGCCCGACGTGGGAGCTCGGTTCGACGAGGCCCTGGCAAGCATCGAGCGGGATCTCGGCCTCTCGGTCGAACGGCTCGAGGCGGGTTCGATCTTCTCCTTGGAACGGATCGACGTGGATTGGTTCACGATCTGCGCGTTCGAACACCTCCACTCGCTTGGACGGGCGTTCGTTCAGGAACAGATGGACCGGTTCTCTCCCGATTTCCAGGACGTGATGCAGCACGCGCTGAAGATCTCCGTGGAGACGTACATGAAGGCGCGGCGACAGCGGTTCCAGCTGGTGCGGGAGATGGATCTGCTCCTCGAGGAGGACGCCGTCCTGGCGATGCCCACCATGGGTGTCGCCGGGCTCCTCGCGGACGGACGCGATCCTCACGGGGAGCGCCCGGTCCATGGCGGCGCCATCTACAACACGGATCCGCTGAACCTCACCGGTCATCCGGCGCTTTCCCTGCCCGCCGGTCGATGCGACAACGGCATCCCGTTCGGGCTGCAGATCACCGGTCCGCGCTTCCGCGACGACCTGGTCTTGAACGTCGGCGACGCTTGGGAGGCGGCCAACCCGTGGCCCCTCGCCGCGCCCGGATTCGAGCCGTTCGCGCCCGAGCTCAGGTGAGATCGCGTCGATCGAACGCGAGCATCGCGACGGCGAGGCCCGCCCCGGCGATCGCGACGAGGACCAGGGCGTGCAACGGATCCAGCCCGTTCCGCAGCGGGTCGTTGTCGATGTAGTAGAAGAAGGGCGACAGCGTCCTCAGCGGGCGGACGGCGTCGACCGAGGGCCCCAAGACGTCGAGCAGGTACGTGGCCACCGCCACCGACACGGTCACGGCGATCGCGCTCCCGCGTTTGCCGCGCCAGCAGCCCACGGCCAGGGCCCAGGCGCCGAAGCCGATCGCCAACAGGACCGCCGACAGCACGGCGGCCCCTAGGTTCGCCAAACCCAGGTGCAACCCGAACGGGGGTCCGACGACGGCGAGTGCGACCCACAGCACGACGCCGACCCCCGCCGTGGCGGCGGCCATCGCGCCGAACTTCTCGAGCACGACCCGGCCACGGGTGATCGGGGTCACCAGGAGAAGGTCGAGCGTCCCGGCCTCCTCCTCGCCGGCGATGGCGCGCGCCCCGGCGCCGATCGCCAGGATCAGCAGCAGGATGGGACCCATCAGGCTGAAGATCTCGCTCCGGATGTAGCCGGCCGGCGTCGAGATGGCGCCGGACCTTCCGATCATGTTCCGCAGCGCCTGAGGGAGCGACTGCATGTACTGGTCGAGCTTGGCGGCGTTCGCCTTGATGCTCGGGTAGAACGAACCGTAGAGCAGGACCAGAGCGGCCATGCCCACCGCCCAGCCGGTGAGCGCGCGCCGCTGATCGCGGAGCGTCTTGGTGAGCACGATCACGTGGGGTCGCCTCCGCCCCGGCCGTAGAACGTGAGGAAGATGTCCTCGAGGCTCGGCTCGTGACTCTCCATGTCGATCACCTCGAACCTCGCGGCCGCTTTCACGAGCGCGTCGATGGAGCCTGAGACGGTGCAGTGAAGTGCGTCGCCATGGATCTCCAGGTCGTGCACGTTCGCGAGACCCGCGAAGGCCCCGGCGGGCACCGGTCCGGCGAACCGCAGCTCGATCTCCCGCACCGCCCGTTCCTTCAGCCCGCCCACATCCTCGACGGCGATCAGGCGTCCCTCTCGGATGATGGCGACCCGGTCGCACACGCGCTCGACCTCAGGGAGCACGTGCGACGATAGGAACACCGTCTGCCCTGCCTGTCGCGCCTCCAGCACGAGCTCGTGGAACGTCTGCTGGACGATCGGATCGAGCCCCTGCGTCGGCTCGTCCAGGATCAGCAGCGGCGGCCGGTGCATGAACGCTTGGATCAATCCGAGCTTCTGTCGGTTGCCGTGCGACAGGGATGCGATCTTCACGTCGAGATCGCTCTGCAGCCGGTCGGCGAGGTCGTCGATGCGGGCCGTATCGACGCCTCCCCGGAGGCTCGCGAAGAACGCGAGGTACTCCCGGCCGGACAGGTGTTCGTAGGGGGTGAATTCGCCGGGCAGGTACCCGATCCGACGGTGGATCTCGACGCTGTCGCGGTGCGGATCGAGGCCGAGGATCGAGGCCTTCCCCGCGTTCGGCCGGATCAGGTCGAGGAGCGTGCGGATCGTGGTGGTCTTGCCCGCGCCATTAGGCCCGAGGAACCCGAACACCTCGCCCGCGCCGACCGTCAGGGTGACATCGACGATCCCGCGGTTCCGGCCGTACGACTTCGTCAGACCCGACGTGGCGATGACCGGCTGGGCGTCCATCGTGTCGCTCACGCTAGGGACCGAGGTTGTAGCCCATCCGGCGCGGGAGGTGCGCGACGAAGTCCACGATGGGACTCGGCTCCTCATCGCGATCTTCGTGCTCGTCCTTCCGCCAGATCGCCTTGTTCACGACGAACGCGCCGGGCGACCGCATGGGTTCCGGCGGGAACCGCATCGGCTGCTCCGTGACGACGGGAAGCGAGAAGAGGTCGCTCGGCCGGTCGAGCGCCATCGCGGCCAGGATCTGCCCGCCCAAGTGGGACGGCCCGACGCCGTTGCCCGTGTAACCCAGACCGTACGCGACGCGTCCGCGCTCGAGGCGTCCGAAGAACGGAACGTGATGGCCGGCCACATCGATCGGTCCGCCCCAACCGGCTTCGATCGGTACCTCAGCGAACGTCGGGAACATGCGGTAGAGATCCTCGACGGCTACCCCGACCGCGCGCTCGTCCCAGGCGAAGCGCGGACCGATCGTCCGTGCGAGCCCCGGCTGCATCCCTCCGACCCCGAACGCGATCCGACCGTCGGGCGTCGTCCGCACGTAGTGGAGGGCCGCCCGGTGATCCCACAGGCCCATCCCGTTCGTCCAGCCGATCTCGTCGAGCTTGTCGGGCGCGGGCGCCGTGAGCGCGATGTAGCTGCCCCGGACGGTGAGCGAGCGGCGGAACCGTTTCCAGTGAGCAGCCCATGCGTTCAGCGCGATGACCGCTGCTCCGGCACGGATCGTCCCGGCGGGGGTCTCGGCGATCGCCGGGGATCCTTCCCCGAACCGCACGACCGGGGTCTGCTCGTGGATCCGGACACCCCGCTCGAGGAGGACGCGGCGCATCCCCCGGGCCAGGCGCGCGGGATGCACGGTCGCGCCCATCGCCGTGACGATGCCGCCGTGCAGACGCGGACTGTCGATCAGCGCTCGGACGCCATCGCGGTCGACGACGCGGAACAGGTCGGGCATCTCGAGCCGATCGGCCGCGATCACGTTCTCCGCCCAGTAGCCGATCTGCGCCTCCGAGCTCGCCGCACCGAGATCGCCGTCGGCTCGGAACCACGCGTCGATGTCCTGGTCGTCGCAGAAGCGGCCGATCGCCTGGACGCTCCGTTCGCCCTCAACGCAGAGCGCGAGCGTGGCCGCGTCGCCGAACCGCTGACAGAGCTCCGAGAGAGCGCTCCACCAGCTGTTCACGAACCCGCCGTTGCGACCGCTCGGCCCACCACCGCAGATGTCTTGCTCGAGGAGGACGACGTCCAGATCGGGCTCGCGCTCTTTCAGGAACCAGGCGGTCCACATGCCGGTGAACCCGCCTCCGAGGATCACGACATCGGCCGAAGCGTCGCGCTCGAGGGGCGGGGCCGGCTCGCCGGGGTCGGCGGTGAGCGCCTCGCGCAACCACCAGCTGCGCCCGGCGTCGGGCGGGAGAGAACGTTCGGTCATCGACCCCAGACCTTACCGACCGAGGCGGGGTCGGTGACCACGACCCCGCTCGCCATCGCCGCGCTCAGCGCGTCCATGACGGAGAGGAAGTCGTTGTAGCAGTAGAGCTCTGGCTTGGACGTGTAGTGCAGATGCCAGTCCGTCGAGGTGCAGTCCCAGGCGATCGACCGCCCGGCGTACGAGCCCACCACGAACCGGTAGAACTGTGGGATGAACCATGTCTTCGGTGCAGCATCAACCGCGGAGGCCAGTGCCTCGGGAGACTGATAGCGACGTCGTGGGTGGGTCGTTCGTGCCGAACCGGTAACCGTGAAGCATGCCGCCGTGAGATCGTTGCACTGCCCGCCGTTGACCGAGAAGGTTCGCGCGAACCAGGGCGGGCCGATCTCGGACCGCACGTTCGCTGGTCGATCGTGTCGTACCGTCGCCCGAACGAGAAGCAGCGACGAGACGGGGTTCGTCTGAGCTCCGAGTTGTAGTGGTTGTTCGGGTACCCGAATAGACCGTTCGCGCCTTCGAAGCCATGAGCGGCGAACGCCGGGAGCGATCCGCAGGACTCGGTCCAGGCGTCCTGGGCCGACAACGTCGTCATGTCCTGATAGTGGAGACCGGCAGAAACGAATCGCCATCCGCGACGGTACCGCTTCTGGAGCCACTCCCAATCCGGCTGAAGCGAGAAGCCGCCCCAGCAGCGGAACCCGGCCTCGTTCGTTCGATCGACGACCACGGTCCCAACCGCGGTGAGCCCGCGCGCGGGAGGTCTCGCGCGACCGTGTCGAGCGTGACGGTGTTCGGGAATGGCAGGCAGTCGCTGCCGACGGTCGTGAACTGGGTCCGCCCGAACAAGATGGTCACGTAGCCGGGGCGCGGGGACGCATCCGCCGTTGAGAGTGGTCGAGCTCAACGCGAGGAGGACGAGGGCGGTGCGGCGGACACGGGAGCGAACCGTGGTGGACCTGTCCTCTCGTCGTCGGGGTGGCGGCTCGAGCTTAGACGAAGGGCGACGGTCGGCGTTCGCGTCGGTTGGTACGGTGTGGGACCGACCCCCGACACCCAGGAGACGGCATGGCAGGCGAACGACCCCGTAGCTGGGAGGTCACCGAAGGACCCCAGCGCGCGCCCGCCCGAGCCATGCTCCGCGCGGTCGGCTTCTCCGAAGACGACTTCAGCAAGGCGCAGGTCGCGGTGGCGTCGTCATGGAACGAGGTCACACCCTGCAACTACCACCTGGACAAGCTCGCGGCCTTGGCGAAAGAGGGTGTGCGCCAGGGTGGTGCGGTCCCCGTCGAGTTCACGACCATCGCGGTTTCCGACGGGATCGCGATGGGTCACGAGGGGATGAAGGCCTCGCTGATCAGTCGCGAAGTGATCGCGGACTCGGTGGAGCTCGTGATGCACGCGGAGCGGTTCGATGCGCTCGTGGGGATCGCCGGCTGCGACAAGTCCGAGCCCGCGATGCTCATGGCGATGGCCCGTTTGAACCTGCCCGCGGTCTACCTGTACGGCGGCTCGATCCTCCCGGGGACCTACCAGGGACACGACATCACGATCCAGGACGTGTTCGAGGCGGTCGGCGCACACGCCAAGGGCTCGATGTCCGACGATGAGCTGCTGCAGGTCGAACGGGCGGCCTGCCCGACCACCGGTTCGTGTGCGGGGATGTATACGGCGAACACGATGGCGGCCGCCGCCGAGGCGATCGGGATGTCGCTCCCCGGCGCGGCCTCTCCGCCCGCGGTCGACTACCGGCGCGAGGTCTTCGCGCGCGAGTCCGGGATCCGCGCCGCGGAGATCGTGGCGCAGGGCGGTCCGGTGCCGCGAGACATCATGACCCGCGACGCGTTCGAGAACGCGATCGCGGTCGTGATGGCGCTCGCGGGCTCGACGAACGCCGTGCTCCACCTGCTCGCGATCGCGCGCGAAGCGCAGGTCCCGCTCGAGCTCGACGACTTCGACCGCATCTCCCGCACGGTCCCGCATCTGGTGGACGTCCGCCCCGCGGGCCGGTTCGTGATGCCGGATCTCGATCGTGTCGGCGGTGTGCAGGTCGTGATGAAGGAGCTCCTGGACGCCGGTCTGCTCCACGGCGACGCGATGACCGTCACCGGCAAGACGATCGCCGAGAACCTCTCGGAGCTCGCCCCCGCTGCCCCCGACGGGACGGTCGTTCGCCCGTTCGCAGACCCGATCCACCGGACCGGGGGCACCGCGATCCTGCGCGGGTCCATCGCGCCGAACGGGAGCGTGATGAAGATCGCCGGGGCGGAGGGGACCGTGTTCCGAGGGACCGCGCGCCCGTTCGACTCCGAGAAGGAGGCGTTCGACGCGTTGACGTCCGGGCGGATCAGCGCGGGCGACGTCATCGTGATCCGCTACGAAGGTCCGAAGGGCTCTCCCGGGATGCCCGAGATGCTGGCGGTGACGGCGGCGGTCGCGGGCGCGGGTCTCGGAAAGGACGTCGCGCTGATCACCGACGGCCGGTTCAGCGGCGCCACGAAGGGATACTCGGTCGGGCACATCGCCCCGGAGGCGTTCGTCGGCGGGCCGATCGCGCTGATCCACGACGGTGACGAGATCGTGATCGACGCCGACGCGCGCCGGATCGATCTCTCGGTCGACGAGGCGACGCTCGCCGACCGGCGGGAAGCGTGGAAGGCCCCAGAGCCCCGCTACACGAGCGGCGCGCTCGCGAAGTACGCGAAGCTCGTCGGGTCCGCCGAGCATGGCGCTGTCACGGGGTAGACGATGTCGTCCAGGATCACCTCCCCCCAAGCCTTGCAGTGTCGGGAATGTGGGCAGCAGTACTCCGTCGAGCCGCTGACGATCTGCGAGGAGTGCTTCGGACCGCTCGAGCCCGCGTACGACCTCCAGTCGATCGACGGCGAGGTGTTCCGCAAGCAGGCCGAGGCAGGTCCGCGCACCCTTTGGCGGTACGAGTCGCTGCTGCCCGGAGGCCCCGGGATCGAACGGGTGGACCTGGGCGCCGGTTTCACCCCGCTCCGTCGTGCGACGAACCTCGCGGACCGCCTGGGTCTCGAGTCCCTCTGGATCAAAGACGACTCCGTCAACCCCTCGAACTCCTTCAAGGACCGCGTGGTCTCCGTTGCGGTCACGATGGCTCGGGTCTTCGGATTCGAGGCGATCTCCTGCGCCTCCACCGGCAACCTGGCGAACGCGACCGCCGCGCACGCCGCCAAGGCGGGCATGCCCGCGTACGTCTTCGTCCCCGACGACCTGGAGCGCGCGAAGATCCTGGCCACCGAGGCGTACGGTGCGAAGGTCGTCGCCGTGAAGGGCAACTACGACGACGTGAACAGGCTCTGTTCCGAAGTGGCCGAGACACTCCCCTGGGCGTTCGTGAACGTCAACATGCGCCCGTATTACGCCGAAGGATCGAAGTCGCTCGGATTCGAGACGGCCGAGCAGCTGGGATGGCGACTCCCCGACCACGTCGTGGTCCCGATCGCATCGGGCGCGCTCCTCACGAAGATCCACCGGGCGTTCAGCGAGCTCATCGCGATCGGCGCCGTGGACGAGAAGCCGTACCGCGTCAGCGGGGCACAGGCCGAAGGCTGCGCGCCCGTCGCGCGCGCGTTCGCCGAGGGTGCAACCGAGGTCCGTCCGGTGAAGCCGGACACGGTCGCGCGGTCGCTCGCGATCGGATCACCGGCCGACGGTTTCTACGCGCTGCAGGTGGCTCGGCAAACCGGTGGTTCGATCGGGTGGTGTCCGGAGGAGGAGATCGTCGACGGGATCCGTCTGCTCGCCGAGACCGAGGGTGTCTTCACCGAGACCGCGGGCGGCGTGACGATCGCGAACCTCAAGCGGATGGTGGAGGACGGAACGATCGAGCCGAGCGAAGAGGTCGTCGTCTACATCACCGGCAATGGCTACAAGACGATCGATGCTCTCGAAGGCCGGATCGAGCCGAGCTTCCACGTCGCGCCCGATCTCGACGAGTTCCTGCGGGTGCTCGGCGACTGAGACCCGCCCCGGTCGTCGCCGACCGGAACGGGTCCCGTCCCATCAGACCGTCATCTCAACCTAGGTGAGGTTGAAGATGAAGTCGTATTCGGTGCCGCCGTTCTGCGAGATGAGCTGCATCTCCCCCGTGGCAGCGGCGTACGCGCCTGTGCCACCGGTGATCGCGAGGACGCTGTCCTTCGTGTCGTAGAACGGACCCTCCACCGTGATGGATCCACCGTCGACCCACGTGATCCAGGTGCATTCCCACGTGCCCTGCTTGGGGCTGATGCGGATGCACTCGCCCTGGTCGCTGCCGGCCACGGACGTATCCGTGTCGTCGTAGACCTTGTTGTGCCAGGTGAGCAGATCGCCGGTGCTGTCACCCTTCTTGCCCGTGTCGATGACCTTGTCCGTGGTCGCGTGCTCGATCACGTGCACCGTAGTGGCCCGTTGGGCACGGTGCGGACTCCGAGCCTGTGCCACCATCCCAGCGACCAATACCACCACCGCGGCGAGTGCCGCGATGACCGCGAATCGTCTCATGGTGCCTCCCTCCGACGCTGTCGACGGAGTGTGGCACGAAGGCCGCTGACGCCGCTAGGCGTTGAGGTGGAAGATGAAGTCGTAGCCGGAGAGATCGGCGAGGGCTTTCAGCTCCATGCTCCCGCGGGCATCCTTGTACTTGCCCCGGCCGCCCGTGATCGCGAGCACGCTGTCCTTCGTGTCGAAGAACGGGCCTTCTACCGTGATCGCCCCGCCCTTCAGGAACGTGATCCAGCGGCATTCCCATGAGCCGTCGGTGGTGTTGATCCGGACGCAATCGCCCTGGTCCCGACCGACCTTGTCCGTGTTCGTCTCGTCGAAGACGTCGTTGGCGAACGTGAGGAGATCTCCGCTCGAATCGCCGCTCGGGCCGGTGTCGACGGTGAGATCCGTGGTCGCATGCTCGATGACGTGCACGGTCGTCGTCGTGGCGCGGTGCACGGTCGTCGTCGTGGCGCGGTGGCCGGTCGTCGCCTGGGCGACGTATCCGGCGACCAGTACGACCGCGATGGCTCCGACCACGATCATGGGTGTCCTGCGCATCGGTTTCCCCTTTCCGGATGGGTTGCGCCCGAGTGTGACACCCGCGCAAGAGCGGCGCTGGAGGCATGCCCGAACGCCGTATTGCATTCCTGATCGGAACAGAACAAACTCGCACCCGTTCGGTCACGCGAACGATCACCACGGCACGCACGATCGAAGGGGGGGTGCATGTCGAACCAAGAGGCCGATCAGGCGGCGCGCGACACCGCCGATCTGGAGCGGTTCGGATACAAGCAAGAGCTCAATCGAGAGCTCGGCACGTTCAGCTCGTTCGCCGTCGCGTTCAGCTTCATCTCGCCTTCCACCGGGATCTTCACGCTCTTCTTCCTGGGGATGGCGGCGCTCGGAGGCTTCCTCTGGTGGACCTGGCCGGTGGTTGCTCTCGGCCAATTCATCGTGGCGTTGAACTTCGCCGAACTCTCGAGCCACTTCCCGGTCGCCGGTTCGGTGTTCCAGTGGACGAAGTACCTGGCGGGGCGGACCTATGCCTGGTTCACGGGTTGGATCTACCTCTTCGCAGGGATCCTCACCATCGCGTCCGTCTGTGCGACGCTGCCGATCGCGTTGTTGCCCGCGTTGAACAACATGTTCGGGTGGCACCTGAACACGGACCTCGGGAGCGCCGACCAGAAGCTCGTCGCAGTCATCACGCTCATCCTGATCACCGTGCTCAACATCTACGGCGTCAAGCTCGTCGCGATCGTGAACAACACCGGCGTCGTCTTCGAGATCCTGGGGATGGTCGTCTTCGCGGTGTTCCTGGCGATCGTTCACAACAACCAGGGGCTCGGCGTGATCGTGGATCAGTCCAAGCACGGGAACATCTTCCAGTTCCCGGCGCCGGTGACGCTCTCATTCTTCCTCGTCGCGATGTTCATGTCGCTGTATGTGATCTACGGCTTCGACACCGCGTCGACGCTCGCCGAGGAGACGAGGAACCCACGGCAGGAGGCGCCGAAGGCGGTGCTCGCATCGGTCATCGGCGCGTTCATCATCGGCGCCATCTTCCTGTGGGGTGTGCTGATCGCGGTCCCGAACATGAAGGACGCGGTGGCGGGGTTCTTCGGGCCACAGGCGATCATCGAGAGCGTCATGACCCAGGCCGGGTCCACGCTCTATCTGCTCGTCGTCTCGGCCGCGATCTTCGTGTGCTGCATGTCGATCCTGACCTCGACGGTCCGCCTCGGCTTCGGCATGGCGCGGGACGATCAGCTGCCGTTCTCCAAGACGCTCTCGAAGGTCAGCCCGCGGCTGCACACGCCGATCGGCGCATGCGTGGTGATCGGCGTGCTGTCGGCCGTGCCGTTCATCCAGTTCGCTGGGGCGGCTGTGCTCGCCGTCGGCGCGACGGCCTCGATCTACCTCAGCTACCTGCTGGGGAACCTCGCCGTGATGCGTGCGCGGACGAAGGGCTGGCCGAAGACGAAGGCGCCGTTCTCGCTCGGGAAATGGGGCATGGTCGTGAACATCATCGCCATCGTGTGGGGTGCGGCGATGATGCTCAACTTCTTGTACCCCTCATCGGCCAGTTCGGCCTTCGATCCGAACGCATCGGGTGCGAACTACCTGCGGATCTTCTCGAACCCGAAGGCGTACCAGTCTGACTACGCCGTTCAAGGTCAACAGCTGATGAACTTCCACATCTCGTTCTTGAACAAGATCCCCGCGATCGAGCTGTGGTTGGCGGTCGTGCTGATCGTCGGAGCGATCTACTACTTCGCCGCTCAGAAGAAGAAGCCGTGGGAGCCGGTCATGCCGCCAGATGAAGATCTGACGGGGATCGCGCCGGCGGCGACCAGGTAGCTCGGAGAACCCGAGGGCGGCACTCGTTGTCGCCCTCGGGCACCCGATCGGAGGCCTCCCCGAGATGAAGATCGTCACGACTCCCGCTGCCGACGCGTTCATCGCCGACCGTGGCGGTGCGGTCTGGGTGTGGCTGGATCCCCGTCGCGGGCTGGTCGGTTCCTACGTGTGGCTCGAGGTGCACCCCGAGGCACCGAGGAGCAGTCGGCGCTCGAAGTTCACCCAGAGCTCGCGGCGGCCGCATCGGTTCAAGGTCGATCGCCGCGCCGGCATCGAGGTGCACTTCGACTTCGGTCGCTTGGATCCACCCGACGAGCTGCACTTCGACGTCAAGGGGTTCCGGAACAGCACCAAGCGTCTCGAGGCGTACTGGAACGGGTGCGTGTTCGCCGGTCCCGATATCCCATCTCCCACGGCCTAGCGTGGTCGAGGGTGGAGCAACCGCTTCCTGCCGAGCGCCATCGGCGCATCCAGGAACTCCTGAAGGAGCGCCGCGCCGTCCGCGTGTCGACGCTGGCCGGCCTGTTGGGCGTCTCCGAGGTGACGATCCGGCGCGACCTGGAGGACCTGGAGCGGCGGAACCTCCTGGAGCGGACGCACGGCGGAGCGATCCTCGCTCAACGCCTGGCACAGGAGCCGCCGTACGTCGTCGCCGTAACTCGGAACCCCGTGGAGAAGCGGTCGATCGGCGCGGCAGCGGCGCGCTTGGCGAACGCGGGTGAGACCGTGTTCCTCAACGGGGGAACGACCACGCTCGAGGTGTTCCGTCACATCGGACCCCGCGTCCGTGTGGTCACGAACCACGTCGGCGCCGCGCTCGAGGGGGCGGACCGGGATGCCGAGTTGATCATGGTCGGCGGTGAATACCGCTCGCCCTCCAACTCGTGCGTGGGTGACTTCGCCACGCAGATCCTGCGGCAGATCTTCGCGACCCGGTCGTTCATCGGTGCAGAGGGCGTGAGCCTCCGTTCGGGGATCACGACGCCGGCCGCTGCTGAGGCGGAGGTGGCGCGCGTGATGATCGAACAGACGAAAGGCCAGGTCGTCGTCGTCGCGGACAGTTCGAAGGTCGGAACGGTCGCCGACTTCTCGATCGCGCCGATCCAGGAGGTAGCGATCCTCGTGACCGACGCGGGCGTCGACGGCGAGTACCGCGCCGAGTTGGAAGCCGCCGGTGTCCGCGTGTTGGTCGCGGGCGAGGCGGAGTTCGTCATGGCACACAGCGGTCCGGAGTTGCCGCGCGGATAGCTGAGCCAGCTGCGTACGGTCGGGTGGGTCGAGCTACGGAGCTACGGAGGTAGATGTGGATCGCGCACGGGTCGTCGTGATCGGCGGCGGTGTCACCGGATGCAGCATCCTCCTGCACCTCGCCGAGGCCGGATGGACGGATGTCCTGCTGCTCGAGAAGGGGGAGCTCACGAGCGGCTCCACCCACCATGCGGCGGGACTCGTGACGATGTTCAATCCCTCGCCCACGATGATGCGGTTCCGTCGATACTCGATCGAGCGGTATCGCGAGCTCGGCGTGTTCGAGACGGTGGGAAGCCTGCGGTTCGCCTCCAGCCGCGATCAGTTCATGGAGCTGCAGCGCGGCGTGTCTCGCGCGAAGGGCATCGGTCTCGATGTCGAGCTGCTCTCGGCCGAGGAAGCGCGCGAACTGATGCCCGCGGCATCACCCGAAGCGCTCTATGGCGCCGTCTCCGTGCCCGACGATGGGTACCTCGACCCGCACGGGGCGACGCACGCGCTCGCCGCTGCCGCGCGAGCGCTCGGCGCGAGCGTCCGCACCGGCGTGCGGGTCACGGGGATCGAACTGTCGTCGCGACGCGAGGTGACGGCCGTCCTCACCGATCAGGGGCGGATCGAGACCGACGTGGTGGTGAACGCCGCCGGCATCTGGGCGCCGCGCGTGTCGGCGATGGTCGGCGCCTTCACGCCGTCGACCCCCGTCGACCACCAGCACGTGGCGTTGAAGGCGGTGCCCGGGTCCGAGCTCCCCGCCGACATGCCGTGCTTCCGCGACCCGGACAACCTCGTCTACGGCAAGGCCGAGGCCGGGGGGATCCTGTTCGGCGGCTACGAGCCGAACCCGATCGCGCGGTGGGTGGACGGCGTCCCCTGGGAGCACGGCGAGCGGGCGCTGCCTCCGAACATGGGCCGCTTCGAGCAACTCATGCAGGGGGCGGCGCGGCGGTTCCCGTTCGTCGCCGACGCGGAGATCGTGAAGCTCGTCTGCCATCCCGACGCGATGACCCCGGACGCGAACCCGCTCCTCGGGCCCGTACCAGGCATCCGCGGGTTCTTCCTGGCGGCTGGTCTCTCGTTGAACGGGTTCGGAGGAGCCGGAGGGATCGGCAAGACGATCGCCGAGTGGGTGACGGCGGGGGAGACCGAGTTGGACGTGCTCGCGTACCGGGCCTGGCGGTTCGGTGACGTCTACCGCGATCCGTCGTGGGCCGCGGAGGTCGCGCGGGAGACGTATCGCTACTACTACGAGCTCCGCTATCCGTTCGATCAGGATGAGCTCGGACGGCCGAGGCGGGAGAGCCCGCTGATGTCTCGCCTGCAGGAGGCGGGCGCGGTCTTCGGCGCGAAGAACGGCTGGGAGCGGACCGAGTACGTCGCCCCCGGCGAGCCGTGGCGACGCGCCGGCGCCGACCAGCGCTCATGGGGGTGGACGGAACCGCCGTTCGCCGCTCGCGTCGCCGAGGAGCACCGCGCGGTCCGCGAGCGCGCCGCGTTGTTCGACATGACCTCGTTCGGGAAGATCGAGGTGACGGGCCCGGATGCGCTCGCGGTCCTGGAGCGGGTCGCCGACAACCGCATCAACCGCCCGGTGGGAAGCGTCGTCTACACGCAGTTCCTGGAGCGGCGGGGAGGGATCGTCGCCGACGTCACCATCACGCGGTTGGCGGAGGATCGGTTCCGCGTGATCACCGGGTCCGGGACGGTCGACGCGGATCGCGGATGGATCCGTTCGAACGTCCGGGACGGCGAGGATGTGCAGCTGCGCGACGTCACGGAGGAGCTCGCCGTGATCGGACTCTGGGGACCGGCTGCGCGAGAGGTGCTCGCGGCGACGACCGACGACGATGTGTCGAGCGAGGCGTTCCCGTTCATGCGCGCCCGGTCGATCGACGTGCGAGGGGCTCCCGTCTTCGCACAACGCGTGACCTACGTCGGAGAGCTCGGTTGGGAGCTGTACGTCGCGCCGGAGTGGGCGACCCAGGTGTGGGATCATCTCGCCGGATCCGGTGCCGGGCAGGGGATCGCCGTCGCCGGATATCGGGCGCTCGATTCACTGCGGATGGAGAAGGGCTACCGGTATCTCGGGACCGATCTCACGATGCTCGACGATCCGTTCGAGGCTGGCCTCGCCTCCTGCGTGCGGTTGGAGAAGGAGGCGTTCGTGGGCCGTGAGGCGCTGGTCGCCAAGCTCGAGGCCGGCGCTCCGACGCGCCGGATCCGAACGCTCTTGGTCGGAGCGGAGGCGTACATCCCCATCTACGGAGGCGAGTCCGTGCGGTCGGGGGACGAGGTCGTCGGTCGCCTGCGGAGCTGCGCCTACGGCTTCACCATCCATCGGAACGTCGCGTACGCGTATCTGCCCGCTGGCCTGGGGACGGGAGACGAGGTCGAAGTGGACGTGTTCGGCGAGCGGATCGCGGCCGAGGTCGCGGAGGACGCTGTCGTGGGTGCGGGGACGAGCGCGCCAAGGTAGAAGGGAGCACATGGGACCGAGCATCGAGCAGGTCGTGGATCGGGTGGCCCTGTGGCACGGTGACGACGTCGACGTCGCGCCGCTTTCCGGCGGGCTCACCAACCAGAACTACCTCGTCACGCGCGGCGAGGAGCGATTCGTCGTGCGGATCCCCGGCGCCTCGACGGAGCTCCTTGCGGTCGACCGGGCGAACGAACGACATAACGCCGTCGCGGCCGCCACCACCGGCGTCTCGCCTCCGATCCTCGAGTACCTCGAGGACTGGTCCGTGATGGTGCTGGGGTACATCGACGGTGAAACGATGTCGGCGGATCGTCTGCGGGATCCGGCGATGCCGGATCGGATCGCCGCGTCGCTGCATCGACTGCACGCCGGGCCGCGGTTCCTCCAGGACTTCGACATGTTCCGGATCACGGAGTACTACCTGGGGATCGTCGGAGCGCGCGAGGTGCGCATCCCCGAGGGGTTCCGCGACCGGATGGGAACGGTCGCGGACGTCGAGCGGATGCTCGGGGTCAATCCACAAACGCGGGTTCCATGTCACAACGATCTCCTCGCCGAGAACTACATCGACGACGGCCGGCAGCTCTGGATCATCGACTTCGAGTACAGCGGCAACGACGATCCCTGTTTCGAGTTGGGCGATACGGCGCAGGAGTGTGGGTACGACGCTGAACTGAAGTCGGCGCTCTGCGCGGCCTACTTCGGACGCGACGACCCGGTCCAACTCGCGCGGATGGAGCTCTACGCGATGATGGCCGACGTCGGGTGGACGTTGTGGGCCGCGCTCCAGGCGCAGATCTCGACGATCGACTTCGACTTCTGGGGCTGGGCGGTCGAACGGTGGGATCGCGCGGTCGCCGTCATGGATGGCGAGGGCTTCGCCGACCTTCGGAGGACGGCGACCCGTTAGGTCCTGCCGCCGGTCGTCCTCAGGCGCGGATCCGTTCGCCCTTCGGGTCCCAGAGAGGATCGTTCGACACCGAGGCGGGGACCCGCTCGCCGAAGACCTCGATCTCGCACGGCGTTCCGGCGACCGCGAGGTCGATCGGGAGGTACGCGTACGCGATCGACGTCCCGACCGTGTAGCCGAGTCCACCGCTCGTGACGCGGGAGACCACGGCCCCGTCGTGGAACACGGGCTCGTTCCCCAACGTCATCGAGCGGGCGTCGTCGAGCGTCAGGCAGGAGAGCTTCCTGGTCGATCCGGCGGACATCGCACGCTCGAGGGCCTCGTTGCCGATGAAGCCCGGCACGTCCATCCGCACCGCGAACCCGAGCCCGGCCTCGAACGGCTGCTCCTCGGGCGTGATGTCGGAGCTCCATGCGCGATACCCCTTCTCGAGCCGCAGCGTGTCGATCGCGCGATAGCCCGCAGGGATCATGTCGTACGGCTCCCCGGCGGCGATCAACGTGTCCCACAGCGCGCCTGCGAACTCGACGTTCGGATAGAGCTCCCAGCCGAGCTCGCCGACGTAGGTCACGCGGAGCGCGAGCGTCGGCACGTCACCGACCACGATCTCGCGCCACGTCATGTAGGGGAACGCGTCGTTGGACAGATCGGCAATGGTGACGCCGCCGAGGATGTCTCGAGCGAGCGGGCCCCACACGCCGAAGCACCCCATCGAGCCGGTGACATCGTGGACCGCGACACCCGCGAACCCGCCGTCGCCGAGCTGCTTGCGGATCCATCCCAGATCGTGGTTCCCGAACGCGGTGCCCGTCACGAGCAGATAGCGGTCCTCGGCCAAGCGGGTCGCCGTGAGATCGCACTCGATGCCCCCGCGGCTGTTCAGCATCTGCGTGTAGACCACGTGACCGGGCGCTCGGTCGACGTCGTTCGCGCAGAGGCGCTGCAAGAACGTCGTCGCTCCTGGCCCCGAAACATCGATCTTCGCGAAGCTCGACTCGTCGAAGAGCGCGGCGCGCTCCCGCGTAGCGATGTGCTCCGCGGGGATCGCGCTCGACCAGTGTTCTCCCGCCCAGCCGCGCGGTCGCAAGGACTCGAGCGACGGATCCTCATTGGAGCGGAACCAGTTCGCGCGCTCCCAGCCGGACTTCTCGCCGAACTCGGCGCCGAGCTCCGCCAGGCGCACGTAGGTCGGCGCCATCTTGAGCGGGCGCCCCGCCTGCCGTTCCTCGCCCGGGTAGTGGATGTCGTAGTACGTCGCGTAGACCTCGTAGGCGCGCTCGCGCGCATAGTGCCGTGAGCGGTACTGCCGGCCGAACCGCCGGATGTCCATCTTCCACAGGTCGTACTCGGGTTCGCCGTGCACGATCCAATCGGCCATGACCTTGCCGATCCCGCCCGCGCCGGCGATGCCATGTGCGCAGAAACCGGCCGCGACGAAGAACCCGCGGACATCGGACTCGCCCAGGATGAACTCACCGTCTGGCGTGAACGCCTCGGGACCGTTGATCATCGTCACGATCTCGGCCGTCTGCAGCACGGGCACCAAGCCGAACGCGTTCTCGGCGAGCGACTCGAAGCGCTCCCAATCGTCCGGAAGGAGCTGGTGGTTGAAGTCCGCCGGCGGGCCGTCCTCGACCGCCCAGGTCGCCGGGTTCCGTTCGTAGCCGCCCATCACGAGCCCCCCGCCCGCCTCGCCGCGGAAGTAGACGAGACGATCGGGATCGCGCATCGTGGGCAGGTCGACGCTCCCACCCGGGACGGGCTTCGTGAGCACGTACTGGTGCGCGAACGGCACGACGGGAACCTCGACGCCCGCCAGATGCCCGATCTGGTTCGCGTACATCCCGCCCGCGTTGACCACGACGTCCGAACCGATCGCACCGTGCTCCTCGGTGACGACGCCGCGCACGCGACCGTCATGAACGTCGATCCCGGTGATGCGTGTGTTCGTGCGCACCTCCGCACCTCGCCGGCGCGCGCCTTCGGCCAGTGCGAGCGTGAGGTTGCTCGGATCGAGGTGCCCGTCCGTCGGGATGAACGCCGCACCCTGCACCCCCGTGGGGTCGAACAACGGGAACCGCGCGAGCGCCTGATCCGTGGAGATCACCTCGAGCGGGAGCCCGAACGTGTGCGCCCACCCTTCCTGCCGGCGGAGCTCCTGCATCCGTTCGTCGGTCGATGCCAGGCGGAGCGAGCCCACCTCGTGCCACCCCGGATCCACGCCGGTCTCGGCAGCGAGCCGTCGGTACAGCTCGGCGCTGTACATCATCATCCGGGTGAGCGAGACGCTCGATCGCAGTTGACCGACCAGGCCCGCCGAATGGAACGTGGACCCCGACGTGAGCTCGCCTCGATCGATGAGCAGCACGTCCTGCCAGCCCAGCTCCGTCAGGTGGTACGCGATGCTGGCGCCCGCGACGCCCCCGCCGATCACGATCGCCCGGTACGACGCGCTCATCGGATCGGCTCGGCCGCCGCGGTGCGGAGCCACTCGCTGAATCGGTCGTCTGACGCCGCGGCCATGCAACGCGCGAAGTGCCGGTCCGCGTAGCCCACATAGTCGAAGTCCAACGTGGAGATCGCCTGTTGGACGACACCCCACATCGCCTCTCGGAAGTCGGACATGATCCGCATGAGCTGCAGCCTGGCCCGGTGGGCATCGATGACGTCGCCGAAGTACAGCCGCAGCAGCAGCTCCTGCGCCTCCGCCGACAGGTTGTTGTTGACCGATAGGTTCCCCAGGTCGAAGAAGAGGTCACCCATGCCGCCGTACTCGTAGTCGACGATCCAGACGTGGTCGCCGTCCAGGAGGAAGTTCGCGTTCAGCAGGTCGTTGTGGCAGGGACGTGCGTCAAGCGGTTGCTTCGCGAACGCGGCCTCGATGTCGCCGGCCTTCGCGTGCGCGTCCTCGTAAGCGGCGGGTGACGCGACGCCCCGCTCGGCCGCGATCTCCCGGTACTCATCGACGATACGGAACACCGGGAACGTCGAAGGGATCGTGGGGCCGGCATGGATGGCCCGCACCGACCGGATCACCGCGCCCAGAACGTCCTCGCGCTGGAGGTCCTCTTCGGGGATGTGAGCACCCAGGACGAACCGGGTGATCAGGGCACCGAGCGCCGGGAGGTACGCGAACACCTCTGGCGCGACGCCGGCGCGCGCCGCCGCGGTCGCGGCCTCGTTCTCCGCAGCCCGGTCGATCCCCAGCAGGTCGGTGTCCTTGCCCGAGAGCCGGACGACGAACGACTCGCCGTCGATCGTGACCTTGAAGTTGCGGTTCGTGATCCCGATCGTGATCGGGGTGACGTCAGGCTCGGCGCCCTCCCATCCGGGGATCGCGGCGATCACCGCCGCCAGGGCCGGATCCAGACCGTCGTCCACGAACCGACGCTACGCCCGCTGTTCGTTCCTGGTCAACCCTGATCGAACCTGACCGTTCCGCTTCGGTTCGAGCGGTCCCCCAAGTGTCCGCTGTACCCGGGGCTCCTGCGGCCGATAGGGATGGAGCGATGAACGATCGGATACGGCTGGTCCTGGCGAGCTTCTTGATGCTCTTCACCGAGCTGGTCCTGATCCGCTGGGCGGGCGCGAGCATCATCTATCTCTCGTATTTCTCGAACTTCGTACTGCTGGGGAGCTTCCTGGGCGTCGGGCTGGGGTTCCTACGCGCTAGATCCTCGAGTGACCTCCTGCGGTGGGCGCCGCTCGTGATGGCGTTCTTCGTCGCGTTCGTGGTGATCTTCCCCGTCGTCATCGATCGTTCGGGATCGAGCGTCCTGTACTTCGGCGCCCTTCAGAAGCGAGGCCTGCCCGTCTGGGTGATGTTGCCGATCGTCTTCTGCGCGGTCGCGCTGATCATGGCGTGCATCGCCCAGGGCGTCGCGCAGCTCTTCATCCGGTTCCCGCCGCTCGACGCGTACCGGTTCGACATCCTCGGGAGCCTCGCCGGGATCGCCACGTTCACCGTGTTGTCGTTCCTGGGCACCGGTCCGATCGTTTGGGGCTTGGTGATCGCCGCGCTCTTCCTGACGCTCCGGCCGCCTCGTCCCAACCTGATCGGTGTCGCGGGATGCGTCGCGCTCGTCGCCCTCTTCGCCCTCGGCGGGCTGAAGGAGTCCGTGACGTGGTCCCCGTACTACAAGGTCCGGACGATCCCGCTGTCGTCGCACGGCATCTCCGAGATCGGCGTGACGGTGAACGGCATCCCGCATCAGTTGATGATGCCGGCCGTGGACCGCTTGAAGCTGGAGCCGATCTACGGGCTCCCCTACGTCCGCGCCACCGCCTCGCCGGATCGCGTTTTGATCGTCGGTGCCGGGACGGGGAGCGACGTCGCGGTGGCGCTCCGCGAAGGCGCGCAGCACGTCGACGCGGTCGAGATCGACCCGACGCTGCAGCGACTGGGCCGCGACCTGAACCCGGACCGGCCGTACCAGGACCCGCGCGTCGACGCGATCGTCGACGATGGCCGTGCGTTCCTCGAACGCACCGATCGCACCTACGACCTGATCCTCTTCGCGTTGCCGGACTCGCTCACGCTGATCAGCGGGCAGTCGTCGCTCCGGTTGGAGAGCTACCTGTTCACGAAGGAAGCGATGGAGTCCGCGCGGGCGCATCTCGCCCCCGGCGGAGCGTTCGGGATGTACAACTACTACCGCGAGCCCTGGTTGGTGGACCGTCTCGCGGGCACGCTCGACCAGGTCTACGGAGGAGCACCTTGCGTCGACTCCCTGGATCTCGACAGTGGCATCGGGCACTTCTCGCTCCTGATGGCCGGGAACGACCCGAGCGCCGTGGACTGCGCGACGACGTGGAGCCCGGGGGACCGTGTGGTCCCGCCGCCGGCCACGGACGACCATCCGTTCGTGTACCTGCGCACCCGGTCGATCCCGAGCCTGTACACGATCGTGCTGGCGCTCATCCTGCTCGCCTCGATCATCTCGGTGCGGGCCGTAGGGGGGCCGCTTCGCGGGATGCGCGGCTACCTGGACCTGTTCTTCATGGGGGCGGCGTTCCTCCTCTTGGAGACGAAGAACGTCGTGCAGTTCGCGCTCCTGTTCGGTTCCACGTGGCTCGTGAACGCGCTGGTGTTCGGCGGGATCCTGCTGACCGTGTTGATCGCCGTGGAAACGGCGCGACGCATCCGTGTCCGTCGGATCGGGTGGCTCTGGGCAGGCCTGGCGGCGTCGATCGCCGTGGCGTGGCTCGTTCCCACGGGCTCGCTCTTGTCGCTCCAACCCGGTCCGCGGTTCGTCGCCGGCATCGCGCTGGCGTTCACTCCGATCTTCCTCGCGAACCTGATCTTCTCGGAGCGATTCCGCGACGTCGGTGACTCCACGATCGCGTTCGGCACGAACCTGTTGGGGGCCATGGTCGGCGGTGCCCTCGAGTACCTGTCGCTCGTGATCGGGTTCCGGTCCTTGCTACTGGTGGCGGGCGCCCTCTACGTGCTGGCGTACGTGTTCTCGCCGCGCGGCGAGGCGCCCGGCGACCTCGGGGAGATCGGCGAGCCCGCTGTGGGGCGCTCGGCGGTCGGCCGTTCGCTGGGTTGACACCCCTGGGTTCGTCCGTAGACTGACTGGACCATGTCGACCACCATGCTGTTCGAGCACAGCGTCCTCGTACTTATCCGCTAGGCGCGGGCGGGCCTAGGAGGCCTGCGACCGCGCCGACACCCCTCGCCACGCGGGGGGTTTTTCATACCCAGGACCCACGTCACCGGATCCAGAGAGATCCACAGGAGAGGAGACACCGATGAGGTACGAGTTCGAACGGGACGGGACCGTCGTCGCGAGCGTGCTGTGGGAAGGGCCGGGCCAGGTGTCCGTCGAGGCCGCCGAGCCGTCCGTGCGCGCGGTCGTCGACCGGTACCTCTCCTCGGAGGTGGTCTATCTGGGCTCGGGGTTCGACTTCGGTGACGACCAGCAGGACGACGTGCTGCAGATGCGGCGGCGTGACTGGACCCCGTGGGAGTTCGAGCGTGCGTGCCGCAACCTGTCCCATCGGTTGTCGGCTACGGTCCGCCGCGTCGAGACCGGTCCGGTTGAGGCTCGGGTCGAAGAGGTGGCCGCGGGATGAAGGTGACCGGCGCCCAGGCGCTCTTCAAGTCGCTCGAGGGAGAGGGCGTCGACATCGTCTTCGGCATCCCCGGCGGCGCGATCCTGCCCGCCTACGACCCCTTGCTCGACTCCACGGTGCGCCACGTCCTGTGTCGTCACGAACAGGGCGCCGGCCATGCGGCCGAGGGGTACGCCTGGGCCACCGGCAAGGTCGGCGTCGCGATGGCGACCTCAGGCCCGGGCGGTTGCAACCTGGTCACGCCGCTCGCCGACGCGAAGATGGATTCGGTACCGATGGTCGCTATCACGGGCCAGGTACCCACGCCGGTCGTGGGCAACGACGCGTTCCAGGAGGCCGACATCACCGGCATCACGATGCCGATCACGAAGCACAACATCTTGGTCACCGACCCGGGCGATGTCGCCGAGGCGATCCGCGAGGCGTTCCACATCGCGCGCACGGGCCGCCCGGGCCCCGTCCTGGTCGACCTGCCGAAGGATGTGCTGGTCAACGAGACCACGTGGAAGTGGCCGGACTCCGTGAACCTGCCCGGCTACAAGCCGACGACTAAGGGCAACCTCCGCCAGGTGTCCGAGGCGGCGAAGTTGATCATGAACGCGAAGCGTCCCGTCCTCTACGTGGGCGGCGGTGTGATCAAGGCCGAGGCGACCGAGGAGCTCATGAAGCTTGCGACCCTGGGGCAGCTGCCCGTGGTCACCACGCTGATGGCGCGCGGTGCGTTCCCGGATTCGAACGAACTCTGCTTGGGGATGCCGGGCATGCACGGCAACTACACGGCCGTCACCGCGATGCAGAAGGCGGACCTCCTCGTCGCGCTCGGCGCGCGGTTCGACGACCGGGTGACCGGCAAGCTCGATGCGTTCGCGCCCGACGCAACCGTGATCCACGTCGACATCGATCCCGCCGAGATCGGGAAGAACCGCGTCACCGCGGTCCCGATCGTGGGCGACTGCAAGGACGTGATCGGGAAGCTCACGGCCGACATCGCGAAGCGGCAGGACGAGGCCGGGGGTGTCCCCGATCGGAAGGCCTGGCTGGGCCAGCTCGCCGAGTGGAAGGCCGCCTACCCGTACCGCTACGACCAGCAGCCCGACGGTCCACTCAAGCCGCAGTTCTGCATCGAGCGCCTGTACGAGGCGGCCGGGAGCGATGCGATCGTCGTCTCGGGCGTCGGTCAGCACCAGATGTGGGCGTCGCAGTTCTGGCGCTTCGAGAAGCCGAGGCACTGGATCAACTCGGGCGGGCTGGGGACGATGGGGTTCGCGGTCCCGGCGGCGCTCGGTGCAGCGGCGGGCCAGCCGAACGAGCGCGTGATCGCGATCGACGGCGACGGGTGCTTCCAGATGACGGCCCAGGAGCTGGCGACGTCGACCACCGAGAAGATCCCGTTCATCACGGCGATCATCAACAACGCCTACCTGGGCATGGTGCGACAGTGGCAGGAGCTCTTCTACCAGGAGCGCTACAGCCAGGTGCACCTGACCTACGACACGCCCGATTACGTCAAGCTCGCTGAGGCGTACGGATGCGTGGGACTCCGCGCCGAACATCCGGACGAGGTCGACGCCGTCATCGAGAAGGCGCTATCGATCACCGATCGGAGCGTCGTGATCGACTTCCGCGTCGACTCGAAGGAGATGTGCTTCCCGATGGTGCCGGCAGGCGCCTCGAACGACGACATCATCACCGGGCCCGAAGGGCTGCGCCCGGCGAAGGACCCGGCGGAGGCACCGATCGCATGACCCTTCACACGCTGTCCGTCCTCGTGGAAGACAAGCCCGGCGTGCTTACGCGGGTGGCCGGGTTGTTCGCGGCGCGCGGCTTCAATATCGACTCGCTCGCGGTCGGCCCGACGGAGCATGAGGGCATGTCGCGGATGACGATCGTCGTGAACGTCGACAAGAAGCCGTTGGAGCAGGTCACGAAGCAGCTGAACAAATTGATCAACGTGATCAAGATCCTCGAGCACGAGCCGTCCGAGACCGTCGAACGCGAGCTGATGCTCGTGAAGGTGCGGGCCGAAGGCGAGACGCGCGCCCGCGTCCTGGAGTTCTGCCAGGTGTTCCGCGTTCGCGTCTCGGACGCGACGCACCAGACGCTCACGATCGAGGCGACCGGCTCACCCGACAAGCTGTCGGCGTTGCTGGCGCTCCTGGAGGACTTCGGCATCGTGGAGCTCGCGCGGACCGGCCGCATCGCGCTCACGCGCGGCGACCGCGGTATCCGCGAACGCGTGTTGAAGTCGGCACGAGCGGGCGATGCGGAGGATCAAGACGAGTGGACCGGTGGCGGGGTGTGACCGACGGCTAGTCTGATATGGACTAGTTCCACGACGGACGACCACGGAGGGACGACGGGAAGATGGCGACGATCTACTACGAGAAGGACGCGGATCCCGGCGCACTGCAAGGACAGCGGATCGCGATCCTCGGCTTCGGCAGTCAGGGACACGCGCACGCGCTGAACCTGCGGGACTCGGGCTACGACGTGCGCGTGGGACTCCGCCCTGGTTCGTCGTCGCGGCGGACCGCCGAAGACGGTGGCCTCCGCGTCCTCGACACCGCGGACGCGGTGCATGAAGCGGACGTGATCATGGTCGTCGTCCCTGACACGTCTCAGGCCAAGGTCTATCGCGAGGACATCGAGCCGAACCTGGAACCCGGGAACATGCTGATGTTCGCGCACGGGTTCAACATCCGGTACGAGACGATCGCGCCGCCCGCAGGCATCGACGTCACGATGATCGCGCCGAAGGGACCGGGGCATCTGGTCCGTCGGACGTACGAACAGGGGATCGGCACGCCGGCGCTGATCGCCGTGCACCAGGATGCGACCGGCAACGCCCGCTCCCGCGCACTCGCCTATGCGCACGGGATCGGCTCCGCCCGCGCGGGGGTGCTGGAGACGACGTTCAAGGAAGAGACCGAGACGGATCTGTTCGGCGAGCAGGCGGTGCTCTGCGGCGGCGCGTCCGCGTTGGTCCAGGCGGGCTTCGAGACGCTCGTGGCCGCGGGCTACCAACCCGAGATCGCGTACTTCGAGTGTTTGCACGAGCTGAAGCTGATCGTCGACCTGATCTACGAGGGCGGCCTCTCGTGGATGCGTTACTCGATCTCGGACACGGCCGAGTACGGCGACTACACGCGTGGGCCGCGCGTGGTGAGCCAGGAGACCCGCGAGGAGATGCGGCGGATCTTGGACGAGATCCAGGACGGCCGGTTCGCCAAGGAATGGATCGGCGAGGCCGATGACGGATTCCCCACCTTCCTCCGACTTCGGGGCGAGGCGCGGACGTCCCAGCTGGAGGATGTGGGACGGGGACTGCGCCAGATGATGCCCTGGTTGGAGTCCGACACGAAGGTGGTTCCCGATGAGTGACGGCAACGTAGGTGACGTAGGCACCGACATCAAGATCTTCGACACGACCTTGCGGGATGGGGAGCAGGCCCCCGGCATCGCGCTCACGCGTGCCGAGAAGGTCGAGATCGCGGAGCAGCTCGCGCGGTTGAACGTCGACATCCTCGAGGCCGGGTTCCCGGTCTCCTCGGAAGGTGAGTTCGACGCGGTGTCCGAGATCGCGTCCAGCGTGAAGGGTCCGGTGATCGCCGCGCTCGCGCGGACGACCGAGGGTGACATCCGGCGCGCGGCGGACGCGCTGAAGGGTGCGGAGCGGTGGCGGATCCACACGTTCATCTCCACGAGCCAGATCCACATGGAGGACATGCTCCGCATGACGCACCAGCAGGTGCTCGACGCGATCCGCGACAGCGTGAAGCAGGCGGTCAGTTACACGGACGACGTCGAGTTCAGCGCGCAGGATGCCACGCGGACGGAGCTCGACTTCCTGCTGGAGTGCTTCCGCGTCGCGGTCGAGTGCGGCGCGACCACGATCAACGTCCCGGACACGGTCGGATACGCGACACCGACGGAGTTCGGCGAACTGGTGCGGATCGTGCGGGAAGTGACGCCGGATCAGGTCGTGATCTCGACGCATTGCCACAACGACCTCGGTCTGGCGGTCGCGAACTCGCTCGCGGGGATCGAGAACGGCGCTCGTCAGGTGGAGGTCGCCGTGAACGGGATCGGCGAGCGCGCCGGGAACTGCTCGCTCGAGGAGATCGCGATGATCATCCGCACCCGGGGGCAGGCGCTCGGCGTTCGGCACGACCTCAACATCAAGGAGATCGTCCGGACCTCGCGGCTGGTCTCGATGACGACGGGCTACAGCGTCCAGCCGAACAAGGCGGTCGTCGGGGCGAGCGCGTTCGCGCACGAGAGCGGCATCCACCAGCACGGCGTGCTCAGCAATGCGGCGACCTACGAGATCATGGACCCGCTCGAGATCGGGCTGGAGGGCAACCGCCTGGTCCTGGGCAAGCACAGCGGTCGGCATGCGTTCGTCGACGCGCTGGAGAAGTTGGGGTTGACCGTCGACGCGGAGCACGTCGACCGGGCGTTCGCCCGCTTCAAAGACCTCGCCGACCGGAAGATCCAGATCACGGATCAGGACCTGGAGGCGATCGTCGGCGAGGAGCGCGGCGCCGCAGAGGAGGGTCTTCTCGTCCTCGAGTCGCTCCAGGTCGGGGGCGGGACGCACCTCTCGCCGAGCGCCACGGTCCGCCTCCGGCGCGGCGAGGAGCTGATCGAGGAGTCGGCGTTCGGCGACGGCATGATCGACGCGGCGTGCGGGGCGATCCAACGGGCGGCAGGCGTCGAGGCGCGGCTCATCATGTTCAACGTCTCGTCGGTGACGGGTGGATCGGACGCGCTCGGGGACGTAGTCGTGCAGCTCGACGTCGACGGTCGCCGGGTCACGGGTCGTGGCGTGAGCGTCGACGTGGTCGAGGCGAGCGCGCGCGCCTATCTCGCGGCGATCAATCGGGCGGCCCAGGTCGGGGCCGGCAGGGACGACGAGGTCCGCCCGTGACGTACTCGATCGGGGTGATCCCCGGTGACGGGACCGGCCCCGAGGTCGTACGGGAAGGGCTGAAGGTCCTGGAGGCGGTCCGCGCGGTCCAGGGGTTCGACGTGGAGCTCGTCGAGTTCGACCTGGGTGGCGAGCGGTACCTCCGGACGGGCGACACGCTCCCCGACGACGAGCTCGACGCACCTGCGGGAGATGGACGCCGTGTTCCTGGGCGCCGTCGGCCATCCGGACGTGAAGCCCGGGATCTTGGAGCGGGACCTGCTCCTGCGCGCCCGGTTCGAGCTGGACCAGTACGTGAACCTGCGGCCGATCATCCGCTACCCCGGGGTGCAGACGCTCGTGCCGTCGCACACCGAGGACGACGTGAACATGGTCGTCGTTCGCGAGAACAGCGAGGGCCTCTACAGCGGCGCCGGCGGGTTCCACCGCAAGGGCACGCCGTATGAGGTCGCGGTGCAGGAATCGATCAACACGCGTCATGGCGTGGAGCGCATCGTGCGCTACGCGTTCGAGCTCGCGATGCGGCCCGACCGCCGCCGGAAGCTCACGCTCGTCCACAAGACGAACGTCTTGACGTATGCCGGCGATCTCTACCAGCGGGTCGTGGACGAGGTGGCGGCCGGGTACCCGGACGTGACCACCGATTACGCGCACGTGGACGCCGCGTGCATCTACTTCCTGGATCAGCCGAGCCGGTTCGACGTGATCGTCACCGACAACATGTTCGGCGACATCATCACCGACCTCGGCGCGATGATCCAGGGCGGCATGGGCATCGCCGCGGGCGGGAACATCAACCCCGATGGCGTGAGCATGTTCGAGCCGATCGGCGGGACGGCGCCCGACCACGTGGGGAAGGCGACGATCAACCCGCTCGCGGCGATCGGTGCGGTCCGGCTGCTGCTCGCGCAGCTCGGTGAGACCGGTGCCGCCGACCGGGTCGACGCCGGGATCCGCTTCGCGACGTCGAAGATGGCGTCGATGCGAGCCGGCCAGATGGGGTTCGCGACATCCGAGGTCGGCGACCTCGTGGTGGAGGGGGCGACCATGCGGTCGGAGAGGTCGAGCTCTACGACACGACGCTACGCGACGGCGCCCAGCAGACCGGGCTCTCGTACTCGATCGAGGATCGGCTGCGGATCCTGCACAAGATCGATCAGCTCGGCGTGCCCTACATCGAGGGTGGGTGGCCGGGCGCCAACCCGCGCGAGACCGAGTTCTTCAAGCTCGCGACGAAGGAGACGTTGCAGCACGCGACGCTCACGTCGTTCGGCATGACGCGGAAGGCCGGCGAACGGGCGGACGACAGCGCCGTCCTGCGCGAGCTGCTGGAGACGGGGACCGAGGTCGTGTGCCTGGTCGGGAAGTCGTGGGATCTGCACGTGACCGAGGCGCTCCGGACGGACCTGGACGAGGGGGTTGCCATGGTGCGCGACTCGATCGCCTTCCTTCGCGGCCAGGGTCGTCGGGTGTTCTTCGACGCCGAGCACTTCTTCGACGGGTACCGCGAGCGATCCGGCGTTCGCGATGCGCGTGCTCGAGGCGGCGCAGGAGGCCGGAGCCGAGCGCCTGGTCCTGTGCGACACGAACGGCGGGATGCTACCGCTCGATGTGGCCAGGATCGTGGACGACGTGAAGGCCGCGGTCCAGACACCGCTGGGGATCCACGTCCACAACGACGCCGGTTGCGCGGTCGCGAACTCGTTGATCGCGGTCGAGCACGGCGCGTTCCAGGTCCAGGGGGTCGTGAACGGCTACGGCGAACGCACGGGCAACGCCGACCTGATCCCGGTCGCGGCGAACCTCGTGTTGAAGATGGACGCCGACTGCCTGCCCGAGGGCGCGGTCGAGCGGCTCACGGAGGTCGCGCACTACGTGGCCGAGGTGGCGAACGTCGCGCCCGACTCCCGTCAGCCGTACGCGGGCCGGTACGCGTTCACGCACAAGGCCGGGCTCCACGCGAGCGGCGTCGCCCGGTGGAGGAGGCCTACGAGCACGTGCCGCCGGCGTCGGTCGGGCAACCATCGCGGCGTCGTCGCGAGCGACCTGGGCGGGCGCGCGACGCTCCGATGAAGGCCGAGGAGTTCGGGCATCGAGGTGCGCGGACGCCACGTTCGGCCGACGTGCTGACCGAGCTGAAGGACGCGGGAGGCGCGCGGCTACACGTTCGAGGTCGCGGACGCCTCGCTCGACCTGCTGATGCGGCGCGCCGGCGGATGGCACCAGCCGTTCTTCCACGATCGAGAGCTTCCGCGTGCACGTCGAGCAACGGATGGATGAGGAGCGACAGAAGCGCTCGCGGAGGCGACCGTGAAGGTCGTGACGAACGGCGACACGTCACATCGAAAGCGCCGAGGGGCACGGCCCGGTGGGCGCGCTCGACAACGCGCTGCGCAAGGCGCTCGCCAACGAGTACCCGGCGCTCGACGACATGACGCTCGAGGACTTCCGCGTGCGCGTACTGGACGAGACCGTCGGCACCGGTGCGACGGTGCGCGTGCTGATCGACATGTCGAACGGCGAACACGAATGGACCACGGTCGGGGTCTCGGAGAACATCATCGAAGCGTCGTGGGAGGCGCTCGTGGACGCATACCTGTACGGGTTGCTGCACCCACGGGAGGATCGCGAGGCGTGACCGCGACGATCCGCGTCGCCGTCCCCGAGGATGCGCGCGCGATCGCGGACGTGCACGTCTCGTCGTGGGGCTGGGCCTACCGCGACGACCTCCCCGAGGCGGCGATCGCGTCCCGCACGGTCGAGGACCGTGAGCGCATGTGGACGGAGTGGTTCGGCTCGGACGAGCCCGCCGCCGGCCTCCTCGTCGCCGAGGACGATGGCCGCGTGGTGGGGTTCAGCGGCTTCGGCGCCAGCCGTGACGACGACGCTTCGGACGGGACGGGCGAGATCCGGACGATCTACCTGCTGGAGGAGGTCGCCGGTCGCGGGATAGGGCGCGACCTGTTCGCCCGGGCGAACGCGGCGCTCCGTGAGCTCGGGTTCCGGCGGGCCACGCTCTGGGTCCTGGAGACGAACGTTCGGAGCCGGCGGTTCTACGAGCGGGCCGGTTGGTCGTGGGACGGGACGACCAGCGCCCATCAGATCGACTGCGCGAACCTGCCCATCGTCCGCTACGCGACGGAGCTCTAGGCCGCCAGCCGGTCGCGGCCGTGTCGGCTGACGACCGCGACGATCGCATCCTCGATCCGCACCGCCTCGTCCTTCGTCATGCCGACCGACACGATCGAGAACTCGACCCAGTTCTGCTCCGCCTTCGACCAGACCCAGCCGGATAGGGCGGAGATGGCGTCCAGCGTGCCGGTCTTCGCTCGGACCCGCAGGTGGCCCAGCCGGTCCTCGAGCGTCCCCTGCCCGCCGGTCGGTAGCGCGGATCGCAGCTCGGGGGCCCACGGCTGCTGATCGGCCGCCCAGAGCAACCGAACCATCCCCTGCGCGGTGATGCGATCGGCGTACGAGAGTCCGGACGAGTCGTGGTGCTCGAACTCCGGAGCCCCATTGGCCGCGGTATACGCGTCGATCGCCTTGGCGGCCGCCGGGATCGAGCCGGTGCCCGTTGTCTCGGCGCCCAGGAACTTCCCGAGCACCTCGGCGTCGAAGTTGATCGAGTCCACGTCCATCCGTCGCACGATGTCGATCAGCGGAGCGGAGCTGACCGTGGCGATCTTGACGAGCTGCCCGTCCGCCGGCCCCATCGCGGGGTCCCCGTCCACCGTCACCCCGCGGCGCCGGAGGCTCTTCGTCAGGTAGGCGGCCGCGCGCGCCTCCGGGTCGGAGATATGCCGGCCCTCGGGACCCACGTTCCCCCGGAACGTGAGCGCCGTCGGGAACGGGACCTCGTCTGCGGTGAAGTAGCGCTTCCAGCCTTGCGCCCACCAATCGCGTTCGAAGGGGCCAGTGTCGCCGATCACGGAGCCGGTCACCTGCGTGACGCCGGCATCCACGATCGCGGCGGCCAGCGCATCGAGCGATGCGGTTCCGCCCTCGGGGTCGCCGTGCCCCACGATCCAGAGATCTCCGTCGACGACACCGTCGACCGGAGCCGCGGCGGCCATCGCCCGCGTCGCGATCTCGCGGTCCGGTCCCACGGCGGAAAGCAGTGCCATCGACAGCAGGAGCTTCTCGTTGGAGGCGGGGATCCGCTTCACCCATCCGAGGTGGCGATACCAGAACGTCCCGTCTTCCCCGATCGCGACCGACATCTGGCGGTCGCCGACGAAGGTGTCGATCCGCTGTTGCCACGTCGGGGTGGGCTCGACGCGAGCGGGGGCGGCGCTCGCGCCCCCCGCCGAGATCGCCACGATGGACGATGCGAGGAGCACGACGACGAGACGGCGGGCGCGCATGATCGCTCGATGGTACGAGGTGGCGCGCGATCGGGCCGGCAGGCCCGAGCTACTGGCCGTGCGCGAGGGCTTCGGCCTCGCTCTGCATCTCCGCTCGCTCTTCGAGCAGCGCGTTCAGCGCGGCCGGTTCGAGCGGCCGGGCGAACAGGTACCCCTGACCGAGGTCGCACTTCAGCTCCATCAGACGTTCAAGCTGGTCGGGACGCTCGATGCCCTCGGCCACCGGTGTCAGGTTGAGGATGCCGGCGAGCTCGATCACGGCCGCCGTGAGGGCCGAGGACTCGCCGCCCTCGCTCACCTCGTCGATGAACGACTTGTCGACCTTCAGGATGTCCACGGGGAACCGGCGTACGTAGTTGAGCGATGAGTAGCCGGTGCCGAAGTCGTCGATCGCGAGCAACACGCCGAGTTGCTTCAGCTGGTTCAGGCGCTCGATCGCGAGCTCCATGTCCTGCATCACCATGCTCTCGGTGATCTCCAGGACGAGCGCCGACGGCGGGAGCCCCGTCTCTTCCAACAGCTCCCGGACCTCGTCCACGATCTCCGGCCGGGCGAGCTGCCGCGCCGACAGGTTCACCGCCATGTGGAACGGCGGATCCATCGGGAACCGCTCCTGCAGCTCCACGGCGTAGCGCGTCGCCTGCCCCAGCACCCACCGCCCGATCGGCACGATCAGTCCCGTCTCCTCCGCGAGCGGGATGAACTCGAGCGGCTGGACCATGCCGCGCTCCGGGTGGACCCAGCGGATCAACGCCTCGACGCCGTTGATCCGCCCGGTCTCGAGCTCGATCACGGGTTGGTAGTGCAGGATGAACTCCTCGTGCTCCAGAGCACGCTGCAGGTCCGCCTTGAGCTCGAGGCGGCGGAGCGCGGTGTCGTGCATCTCGGGCTCGAACATCTGGTAGCGGCCCTTCCCGCGCTCCTTGGCCATGTACATCGCCACGTCGGCGTTCCGCAGGAGCTCCTCCGCAGCCTCCTCGCCGGGTCCGGTGGTCCCCTCCGATACCGCGATCCCAACGCTCGCGCGGACGAAGACCTCCTTGCCCTCCAGCAGGAACGGTTCCTGGAGCATCGTCATGATCCGCTCCGCGACGTCGGCGGCCTGGATCCCGTCACCCCCGTCTTCCAGGAGGACGGCGAACTCATCGCCGCCCAGCCGCGCGGCCGTGTCGGCCGAGCGGAGGGCTCCCTTCAACCGGTCGCCTACCTCGGCGAGCAAGCCATCGCCGGCCGCGTGCCCGAGCGAGTCGTTGATCGTCTTGAAGTCGTCCAGGTCCATGAAGAGCACCGCGATCGGACGCTGATCCCGTTCCTGTCGCTCGATCGCGTGCAGGACGCGGTCCCGGAAGAGCGCGCGGTTCGCGAGGTTCGTGATCGAGTCGTGGAACGCCTGGCGCTCCAACTCCTCCTCGAACTGCTTGCGTTCCGTGATGTCTCGGGTGTTGAGCACGATGCCGCGGACGTTCGGGTCGTGGAGCAGGCTCGTGCGGAGCGTCTCGGTGAACAGGTACACGCCACCCTCATGCCTAAGCCGGAACTCGAGGAGGCTGGTGTTGCCCTCGCCCTCGGCGTCGGCCGTGAGGAACGACAGCGCACGCGTCTTGTCGTCCGGGTGGATCAGATCCGCGAACCGGGTACCCTCGAGCTCCTCGGGGTCGAACCCGAGGACCCGCGAGGCGGACGGGCTCGCGTAGCGGACCACCGAGTCCGGTTCGATCACCGTCACGATGTCCGACGAGTTCTTCACGAGCGACGCGAATCGCGCCTCGCTCTGCTGGATCAACAGGTCCTCGGTGAGCGCGGCGCTCTCGAGCGCGAGCGCGACCTGTGACGAGAGGGCCTGGAGGCTGTCGGCGACCGAGGATGCCATCTCCTGTCGCGTCGCGACCACCATCATGCCGCGGAACTCGTCGCGCAGGAAGATCGGGGCCACGAGCACCGAGCCCTCCGGGTCCGTCGGGAGCGACAGGGGCTCGAGCAGCGTGCTCTCGTAGGTGCGCACGACGTAGGCGTCGCGCTCCATCAGCCGCTGTCGCTTCCATTCCTGGAGGACGGACAGGGATAGGTGGATGTCGAGGACGTCGGCGACGCCGCCGTCGGCCGCGACCACGACCAGCTCGTCGGGAGCGTCGTCGATCACCTCGCAGAAGCGAACGGCCGCTTCGGCGCCCGCGAGGGTCCGGGCAGCTTCGATCGCGGCTCGGTGGATCGCGTCGCGGTTCGTAGCGGTGACGAGGGCGAGGCCGGCTTCTCGCAGGGCTCGCTCTCGGGCGGCCGACTGCTCCTGGGTCCGGACCAGTCCGGCCATCCGTGCGATGACCAACAGGAACAGCACGACCGAAGCCGCGATCACGACCAGCTCGTCGGTCCGGGCGATCGCGGTGGCCGGCGTGCCCGCGAGGCGGGCGAGGAGGAAGGCGGCCGTGACCGGTGCGATCAGCGACACGATCGCGAGGATGCCGAGCCGGGTCCTCGAGAATCCTGCCTTGCCCTGACCCGAGCGTTCCGTGAACAGGTTCGATCCCGGATGGAGGGCGGCGGCGCCCATCAACAGGTAGAAGAGCGCCCAACCGCCTTCGAGGTAGCCGGTCTGGTTGTCGTACCCCCCGTGCAGGAGGTACCAGCCGTAGATCGCGTCGGTGACGAACAGCGAAACGACCGCGGCGAGCATCAGGTAGAACGCCCCGTTCCGGCGGCCCGCACCGACCGCGAGGCGTACCGCCGCGGTGATCAACATCAGGTCGAACAGCGGGTAGCCGACGGACACGAGCTTCTGCAGCAACGTGAGCGAGGAGTCGTGCGTGTATGGAGCGATCAGGAACACCCAGGACAACACGCCGACGCCGACCGCCACGATCAGCGAGTCGATCGCACTGTCGCGGTCGCGTCCCGGGTTCCGTCGTCTGATGAGCAGCAGCATCCCGGCGAGCAGACACGGATAGACCGACAGGTAGAAGACGTCGCCGATCGATGGGTACGGCAGCTCCTGCATGAAGAGCTTGTCGTAGTTGTACGTGATGACATCGCCGGCGACGAACAACACCTGCCCGAGCGCGATCAGCACCCACGGCAACTTGTACTCGACGTGGTTCACGCGGAGCGCAACCAGGATCACGATCGGCGACGAGAGCGCGATGACGTTCAACAACACGCCGACCCGGAACCCGGGAACGGTCAGGAACGCCACGGTCGCGAGGGACCCCAGCAATAGATACACGAGCCATGCTCGCGACTTCATGGACTTTGTATCGTCCGGCTCCCCGACCGGCCTTAGGACGGAGGGGTGTCAGCTTGTGATGTCGGCCGGATGGGGGACAGAAGCCTCATCGGGGTCTCGCTCGATCGACCGCATCCCGGGCAGGAACAGGAACGAGAACGTCACGATCGCGCCCAGGATGCCCGCACCCACGAGCGTGGCCCGGGCGCCGATCGCGCTCGCCACCGGTCCGGTAAGCGCGTAGGAGACCGGCAACAGCCCGATCGAGACGAACCAGTCGAGGCTCGACACGCGGCCCAGCAGCTGCCGGGGGACCAGACGCTGCTTCGTGGTCGCCCACACGATCGTGCCGGCGGTCTCGAGCGCGTTGAACAGGAAGCACGCGAGCATGGCCTGCCATGGAAGGTGGGCCAGGCCGTAGCCGGCTACCGCTAGCGTCGAGCAGGTCCACGCCACGTACATGAACGTGATGAATTTCCGGGGCGCCCCCCGGTGGCCCATCACGAGGGCCGAGCCGATCGCGCCGAGCCCGCCCATCGCCAGGATGATCCCGAGGGTGAGTGGGTTCCCGCCCCAGTCGTTCTTCACGAGCAGCGGCAGGAGCACCTCCTGCGGCCCGATGAACAACAGGTACGCGAACGTCGCCGCCAGGAGCGTCCCCCACAACCACACCCGGGCCCGGACGAACCGGAACCCCTCGCGAACCTCGGCGAGCGCGGATCCGTCGCCGCTCGCCGCTCCGTCGATCGGGTGCGGGCTCATCAGCAGGAGCGCCACGATCGAGACGCCGAACGTCGCCGAGTCCACCAGGAACGCGCCGCCGACGCTCCACCCGACCAGGACGCCGCCCAGCGCCGGGCCCAGCAAGCGCCACGCAGCGGGTCGGACGAACTGGTCGACGGAGTTCGCCTGGGTGAGCAGATCCGACGCGACGAGGTCCGGCACGATGGCATCGAACGCCGGTCCGAAGAACGCGGTCCCGCCGCCGTAGATCGCCGCCAGGAGCATCAGGTGCCACAGCTCGATGTTCCCGCTGAGCGACAGCCATCCCATCGCGGCCACCGACGCGCCGCGGACGAGATCCGCCGACAGCAGCACGCGCCGACGGTCGAACCGGTCGCTCACGACGCCGCCCAACAGGAGGAAGATCACGTGAGGGACCGTCATCGCCAGACCGACGACCGAGAGCGCGGTCGGTGAGTTCGAGAGTTCGTAGACCTGCCAGGCGAGCGCGATCAGGAAGATCCCGTCGCCGACGAGGGAGATCGTCATCCCAGACCAGAGCAGGCGGAAGTCCCGCTGCCGGAGCGGCTCGAGGAGGATCGGCAGGCGCCGCCGTGGCGTCCCTCCGTTCCCCCGTGGATCCGACCTCGTTGACCCCATCGACCCTTCCGATATCGGCCGGCGTCCAGACCGGGCCTTCCGTTCGGCGACCGCGCGGACCTAGGCGGTGCCGAACGTCTCGACGGCGGCCGGAACCAGACCACCGTGCTCGTCGTCGCGTTCCTCGCCCTCGACCTCGAACGGCAGGTAGACGCGGAACGACGCCCCGCCACCTTGACGGTCCTCGACCCAGGCGCGACCGCCGTGGAGCTCGGCGAACCGGGTCACGAGCGAGAGGCCGATGCCGACGCCCGGGTTGTGACGCACGACCTCGGTTCCCTGCCGGAACGGTTCGAAGATCGATTCGCGGATCTCTTCGGGAACCCCAGGCCCCGCGTCCTCGACCACGATCAGGACACCGTCGGCCTCGCCGGTCGCCCGCACCCAGATCGGCGTGCCGGCGGGCGTGTAGCGGATCGCGTTCGCCACCAGGTTCTCGACGATCCGCTCGACCTGCGCCGCGTCCACATCCGCGGGGACAGGGTGGGTCGTGGTGAGCTCGATGGGGTGGCTGTCGGCGGAGGTCTCCTGCAGGACGCGCGCGAGGATCTGCGTCACGTCGACGTCCGAGCGGTTCGGGGCCACGATGCCGCGTGACATCCGATCGAGGTCGAGCAGGTTCGTCAGGAGCCGGTGGAGCTTCCGTGCGTTCGCGGCGATGCGCCCCACGAGGTCGTGCTCGTCCTCGCGGGAGATCTGCTCGCTGCCGAGGCTCCCCTCCAGGGTGAGCGCGCAGCCAAGGATGCTCGTGAGCGGCGTACGCAGGTCGTGCGACACGGCCTGCAGGAACGAGTTCTGCATCTCGTGGAGCGCACGGAGACGGGTCGCGGCCTCTTTCTCCGCGTCGAGCGCCTTGACCAGCTGGGCCTCCGCCTGCTTCCGCTCGGTCACGTCGTACATCACGCCCTGCAAGCTGACCGGCCGGCCAGTCTCGTCCCCGAGGGCCTCGGCCTCCTCGTGGATCCAGATCACGTCGCCGTCCTTGCCGATGATGCGGTACTCGCACGCCATCCGCGGCTCTCCGTTCAGCAGGCGCAGCTCCGCGTCGAGCGCGCGCTCCCGGTCCTCGGGCAGGATCCGCTCGCGCCACAGGTCCGCCTGCTCCATCCACTCGTCCTGACTGAAGCCGAGGATGGACTCGATCTTCGGGCTGATGTAGCGCCACGCGGCGTCCTTGCCGAACTCGGCGATGTAGACGACGGCGGGCAGACCTTCGACGAGCGACCGGTACTGCGCCTCCGCCTCCCGCAGTTGTCGCTCCGTCCGGCGGTACTGGCCGATGTCGACCATCAGGCCGTTCAGCCGCACGAGCACGAGGACGAACAGCATGGCGGACGCGCCGGCGAGGACGGCGACGTCCACGTTGTTCTCCCCGCCGATCGACTGCACCACCAGGATCGTCGGCGCGATCAGCGACGCACCCGCGAGGAGCGCGAGGCGCCGCCGTGGGTTCGCCAGGTCGCCGGCCGGTGTCGGTTCGTCGAGATCCTTCATCGACGGGTGGAGCGCGGCGGCGGCCCACAACAGGAAGAAGAGACCCCAGCCGAGCTCCAGGACACCGGTGGTGTTGTCGTACGTCCCGTGCAGCAGGATCCACGTGTAGATCGTGTCGGTGATGAACACCACGGCGATCGACCCGGCCATCAGGAAGAACGCGGGCGGCCGCTTGCCTCGACCGACCGCCAGCCGCACGACGACCGCGAACAGCAGCAGGTCCATGACCGGGTACGCGATCGCCGTCAGCTTCTCGATGAGACGCAGCGATTCGTCGTGCACGTACGGCGCGAGGAGGAACACCCACGAGAGCGTTCCGACACCCACCGCGATGATCAGCGAGTCGATCAAGCTGGCGCGGTCGCTCCCCGGGCTCCGCCGCCGGATCAACAGCAAGAGCCCGGCGATCAGGAAGGGGTAGACCGACAGGTACAGCAGGTCGCCGATCGACGGGAACGGGGGAGCCGTCCCGAAGAAGCGGTCGTAGTTGTAGGTGATGACATCGCCGGCCACCCAGAGCGCCTGACCGATCGCTACGAGGTACCAGGGGAGGCGCTGGCGGGGCTCGTTCATGCGGGCGCCTACGATGATCGCGATGACCGCGGACAGGCCGATCAGGTTGTAGAGCCATCCGACCCGGATCGGGTGGATGAACACGAACGCCACCAGGACGGCGCCGCTGATCGAGAGGTAGATGGCCCACGCCCGAGCTTTCATCGCATCATCGATATCGGGAGGGCGGGTCGGGGACCTTAGCCGCAGGGGCGACGGGCTCCGAACGCTCCGACCTGCGGTGATGGGGTTGCCGTCAGGCGGGCGTGTCGACGGACTGACGCAGCTGGAACCGATCCCGCAGCGTCCCCAGGACCGCGACCAGATGGTCGATCTCGTCCGAGGTGTTGGCCGCGGTGACCTGGATCCGGAACCCGACCTCGTCCTTCGGTACCAGCGGGTATGCGGCCATGGTCACGTAGATCCCTCGGTCGAACAGGTACCGGCCCACCTCGTCGATCTCGTCGTGATCGGCGAGTGAGATCTCGATGATCGGGAACCCGCTCTCGTTCGGCGTCCTGATACCCAGGTCGTCGAGGGCGGCAAGGACACGGTGCGTCATCTCCCACACCGCGAACCGCGCATCGTCACCGCGTGTCCGGTTCACTTCGAGGCCGGCGATCGTCGTCGCGAGGGACGCGACCGGCGACGGGCCGGAGTAGAGGTAGGGCGGAGCGAGCACCTTCAACGCGTCCTTCAGCCGGGTGGGGAGAGCCATGAACGCGAGGAGCGAGGAGTACGACTTCGAGAAGCCAGCCACCATCACGACGTTGTCGTAGCCGACGCCCTGATGGCGGAACACGCTGTTGCCCTTCGTGCCGTAGTCGCACCGCTCGTCCGGCGAACGCTCGCCGATCACGCCGAACCCGTGTGCGTCGTCCAGGTAGAGCAACGCGTCGTGCTCGCAGGCGATCCGTGCGAACGCCGCCACGTCGGGTGGGTTCCCGGTCATCGAGTTCACGCCGTCCATCGCGATCACCCGCGGCGACCCGGGGTCGCTCGCCGTGAGCAGCTCCTCCAGGTGGGTGGCGTCGTTGTGCCGGAACCGAACGACCTGCGCGCCGTGGCCTGCCGCGACCATCGCGCCGTCGTAGATCGTCTTGTGCGCGCGCCCGTCCAGGAACACGGTCCCGTCGCCGACCAGGACGGGGATCGTCGACATGTGGATGTGCGTGATCGTGGGCAGCAACAGGACGTCCTCGCACACCAGGAGGTCGGTCATCTGCTCCTCGATCTCCTCGTAGAGGCGCGGACTGCCCAGGAGGCGTGACCAGCTCGGGTGCGTGCCCCAGCGGGCGAGGTACTCCGGGACCGCGGCGATGATCTCCTCGTCCAGGTCGAACCCCAGGTAGTTGCACGAGGCGAAGTCCGTGAGCCAGTGGTCGCCGATGCGGATCTGGCGTCCCACCTGCTCGTCGATCACCGCGTCGACCATCGGGTGCTCGTGCTTCAAGCGGGTGAGATCCGCGGTCGTGGCGACCCACCGGTCGAGCCAGCCGTCGCCCAGACGCCTGCGGAGCTTGCCGTTCGGGGACGGCTCGACCGAGGCGTCCGACATCCGGCGTCGGATCCGCCCGTTGGGTCTGCCGTTCGACACGTCGTTGTCGGTCGAAGGGAGTTCCATGGAGTACCCACATCGGCGCACATCTCGCCCGACTTGAAGGGTCGCCGCGGGTGACGCCTGGCCCACCCGGACGGGGCATGCACCCCGTGGTGGGCGGTCCGGCAGGACCGTAGACTCGCTCGCGCTGCCGTCTGCACTCGATCATGGGGGAACGCGTGCGAACGATCGACCGGTCCACGATCCGCGACCTGATGGAGCGCGAACGATCGACGTTCCGCGAACGTCACGCGAGGAGCGGCAGGCTTGCCGAGGACGCGAAGCGCTCCCTCCTCTACGGCGTGCCGATGAACTGGATGACGCGCTGGCCGGGTGATTGGCCGGTCTTCGTCGATCGGGCCGAGGGCGCGCACTTCACCGACGTCGACGGGAACGCCTACGTCGACCTGTGTCTGGGTGATACCGGCGGCATGGCAGGCCACGCCCCGAAGGCCGCCGTCGAGGCGATCGCCGAACAGGCCGCGAAGGGCATCACGCTGATGCTTCCGACCGAGGACGCCGCCTGGGTCGGCGCCGAGATGGGGCGCCGGTTCGGCCTCCCGTCGTGGCAGTTCTGCTTGACGGCGACCGACGCCAACCGGTTCGTGATCCGGTGGGCACGCGAGCTCACCGGTCGCCCCCGGATCGTCGTCCACAACTGGAACTACCACGGCTCGGTGGACGAGACGTTCGCGCGCTTGGGCGACGACGGCCGCGTGCAGGCTCGCGAGGGTCTCGTCGGTCCGCCCGTGCCGCTCGATGTGACGACCAAGGTCGTCGAGATCAACGACCTGGCGGGACTGGGGTCCGCATTGGCGGAGGGCGACGTCGCATGCGTCCTGTTCGAACCGGCTCTGACGAACATCGGCATCGTCCTGCCCGACCCCGGGTATCACGAGGGCGTCCGCGAGCTGTGTTCGCGCTACGGCACGCTCCTGGTGATCGACGAGACCCACACGATCTGCGCGGGTCCCGGTGGTTGCACGAAGGCCTGGGGATTGCAGCCCGACCTCCTCACGATCGGCAAGACGCTCGGTGCCGGCATCCCCAGCGCGGGCTTCGGGATGACGGCCGACGTTGCGCAGCGGATCGTGGATCGCACCGACTTCCCACACATCGACGTCGGTGGCACGGGCGGGACGCTCGCCGGCAATGCCCTCTCGCTCGCAGCGATGCGCGCGACGCTCGGCTCGGTCCTCACCGACGATGCGTTCGTCGGGATGATCGCGCTCGGAGAACGCTTCGAGCGAGGGGTGGCGGAGGTGATCGCGTCGCGAGACCTCCCCTGGCACGTCACGCGACTCGGCTGCCGCGTGGAGTACCTGTTCCGCCCTGACGCGGCGCGGGACGGCGCGCAGGCGGCCGCCGGGCAGGATGACGAGCTCGATCCGTTGATCCACCTGTACCTGCTGAACCGCGGGGTCTTGATCACGCCGTTCCACAACATGGCGTTGATGTCGCCGGCGACGACCGCAGAAGACGTCGACCGGCACACCGAGGTCTACGCGGAAGCTGCCGACGAACTGATCGGAGGGTGACGTGACCGGAGCGAAGATGGCGTACGTGGTGTTGGATTCGGCCGAACCCGAAGCGCTCGTCCCGTTCTGGACCGAGCTCCTCGGCGTCGACGTGGCCGCCACGGTGGACGACGGGGCGTTCATCGTGCTCGACGTGGCGGTCCCCGGTGCCGCGGCCCTCTCCTTCCAACGCGTCGCGGAGGTCAAGTCCGGCAAGAACCGGATGCACCTCGACCTGGTCGTCGAGGATCTGGAGGCCGCCACGCAGCAGATCACGGAGCTCGGTGGCGTCTGGCTGGATGGCGAGACACGCGAGATCGGCGGCTACCGCTGGCGCTGCATGGCCGATCCCGAGGGCAACGAGTTCGACATCGTGCCGGACGACAACTAGTCCGGGTCAGACCAGCGGGGCTGCCGCGAAGGTCTGCATGAAGTCGGCCAGCGCCTGGGCTCCGTCGATCGGCATCGCGTTGTAGAGCGACGCGCGTATCCCGCCGACGCTCCGATGGCCCTTGAGCTCCACCAGACCTCGCTCGGCCGCCTCCGCCACGAACCGCCGCTCGAGTTCCTCGTCGGGCAGCCGGAACGTCACGTTCATCAGCGAACGCGAACCGGGTCGGGCGTGGCCGCGGAAGAAGCCGTCGCTCGAGTCGATCGCCCGGTAGATCAGACCGGCTTTCTCGCGGTTCGTCGCGAACTGCACGTCGAGCCCGCCGACGTCGTCGCGCAACCACCTCGTGACGAGCATCAACACGTAGATCGCGAAGACGGGCGGGGTGTTGTGCATCGAGTTCGAGTTCGCGTACGTGCGGTAGTCGAGCATGGTAGGCAGACCGTCCGGGACGCGGTCGAGGACGTCGTCACGCACGATCACGACGGTGACCCCGGCGGGACCGGCGTTCTTCTGCGCTCCGGCGTACAGCACTCCGTAGCGCGACAGATCGACCGGGCGAGAGAGGAAATCCGAGGAGGCATCGCACACGATCGGGATGCGCTCGGACACGGCGGGGGTGTCGGGGTACTGGACCCCTTGCATCGTCTCGTTCGACGTGAGGTGGAGGTAGGTGGCGTCGCCGTCCAGGACGGCATCGAGCTCATCCCGGGAGGGAACGCGGACGAAACCCTCGGCCCGTCCGGACCAGGCCTCGCGAGCGCTGCCTTCGCGTTGTGCCTCGAGGATCGCCTTCTCGCCCCACGTGCCCGTGATCACGTGATCGGCCACACGGTCGGTTCCACGCAGGAGGTTCATCGCGAGCATCGAGAACTGCAGCGAGGCGCCGCCTTGGCAGAACAAGAGGTGATGCGTCGCGGGGATCTCGAGGAGCGCCCGGAGGTTCGCCTCAGCCTCGCCGATCACGCCCTCGAACCACGCGCTGCGATGGGAGACCTCGAGGGGTGACGCGCCCACGCCTGGGAGCGAGACGAGGTCGCGCTGCACCTCCTCGAGGACGGGCAGCGGCAACGTGGCTGGGCCTGCGGAGAAGTTGTAGACACGGTCGCTCATCGGGCACCCAGGGTATCGTGACCATCCCGTTCGAAAGGCCCGACATGGCGTACAAGCGCATCCTGTTCGGCACCGACGGTTCGACGCCCGCGCGGGCGGCGGGCGCGGTCGCCGCGGCGCTGGCGAAAGCCGGTTCCGCCCAGCTGATCGTCGCGTGCGCGTACGACAAACCCACGGACGCCGACCAGACCGTGGCTGCGGCGGTGGAGGAAGCCAAGGCCGCCGGGATCCGCCGGGTGAGCGGCGAGAGCCGCGCCGGGGTCCCCGCGGACACGTTGATCGAGCTGGCGGACGAGCACGACGTCGGCCTGGTGGTCGTCTCCGGCGGACGCGGGAAGGCCGAGCTGGGGCAGGTGGCCCACCGCCTGGCGGTGCGTTCGACCCGCGATGTCCTGCTCGTGATCGGCTCGGCGTCGGCGGAGGCGGAGGATGACGGACCCCTCTACCGCCGGGTCGTGATCGCGACCGACGGATCGGCCACCGCCGATCGCGCGGCGCGGAAAGGCTATGAGCTCGCGGAGGCGATCGGCGCTCCGGTCACGATCGTGTTCGTCGGTCATCCGAAGACCGGAGAGCTCATCACCCAGGACACGATCGCCACGTACGGCGGTGCGGTTCCCACGGACGTGATGCTCCGCCAAGGACAGCCGGCGGCGGAGATCCTCGCCGCGGCCGACGAGGTGGACGCCGGCATCGTGGTGGTCGGCAACAAGGGCATGACCGGCGCGAAGGGGTTCCTGCTCGGATCCGTTCCGCAGGAGGTCGCGGAGGGGTCGACGCGCGACGTGTTGATCGCGCGCACGGTGACGCAGGTGGTCTCCGAGCTCGAGCGAGGCGAGGGCGGGATCGTCGAGCGCGCGGGGGAGAAGCTCGCGGCCTACATCGGAGACGACGGCGAGCTGCACGTCATGAGCGCCCGATGCACGCACATGGGATGCACGGTCGCGTGGAACCCCGGCGAGCGCACGTTCGATTGTCCCTGTCACGGATCACGGTTCGGTCCGATGGGCGAGGTCGTGAACGGTCCTGCGGCACGTCCGCTGCCGCCCGCGTGAGGGCCGTCGTCAGAACGGTTTGAAGATCATCAGGTAGAGGATCGCGAGCAGGCCGATCGTGCCGATCGCGGCGATCACGATCGCCTCCTGGGAATGCAGGAGTTGCTCGAGCTCCTCGTCGGACACGCGCGGAACGCCCGACGGGCGCACCTCGCACGCGGCGGTGATCCGTCGGAAATAGGGCTTCGCCAATCCGGTCATGAGCCCGATGGTGAGGACGAGGATCACGATCGAGAGCCAGATCCACCAGCCGCCGAACAGGTTGGGGGAGAGGCCGGTCGCGATCCCGCCCACCAACAGGACGCCGAGGGCGACGTACATCGGCTTGGTCGTGGTGCCGCTGAACGCGATCAGCTCCGCGATCTTCTGCCGGTCGTGCTCGGCACGGACCCGGAACAGCACGAACATCGAGACCCCGTGCGTGCCCATGAACCCCAGGACACCCGCGATATGTAAGAAGAACCACCACTGCCGGATCATGGCGCGCAACGATACCGGACGTCGGGTCGATCAGCCCGTGTCTTGCCCACGGTGGTGATGGATCCGCAGGATGTGACCCTTCATCCGGATCCCGCGCCGCAGGTGGACCCGGTTCGGCAGGATCCTCCACCGGCGGTTCCGCGACGCGTCGGTCTCGTCGGCACCGACCGCCCGGATCATGTCGGAGCGTGAGCGCACTCGCATCTCGATCGCCTCCGATCCCACCGTAGCGAGCGAGCGCGTGCGGTGGGACGGCCGAAGGTCCCGGTGTCCGGAGGACCGCTCAGCCACGATCGAGCGGACGCGTGAGGCAGGTCGGACCGCCGTCGCCCTTGCGCGAGATCTCGTCGCCGGCGTACGTCCGCACGTCGACGCCCGCGGCCTCCATCCGGCGTCGGGTCTCGGGGTTCCCATCGAGGGCGAGTGCCACCCTCGGTCCGAGCGCCAGGACGTTCGGTCCCATCGAGCCGAACTCCTCGTCGGGTACCTCGACGAGCCCGACGCCTCGCTCCCGGAGGAGCTCCAGCAGTCGCACCGGCATCATCGGCAGGTACGTGACGATCAGGTCCGCGTCGAGTGGGGAGAGGAACGAGAGGAGGTGCAGGCATGCGTCCGGCCCATGGAAGTGCGGCAGGTCGAACGCCACGACATCGATCGTCGGGCCGAGCAGGGCGCGGAGCTGCGCGATGCCGGCGTCGTTGGTTCGATAGCCGCGACCGGCGAGGAGCGTGGTGCGATCGAGCCAGCAGAGATCGCCGCCCTCGGCGGTTCCTGGAGGTTCAACGCGGCCGGCGATCCGCACGGCGCTGGCGGCGAGATCCTCGCCCACGGCGTTCGGCTCGGCGCGGCGGCCTTCCTTCCCGGGACGGAGCAGGATCGCGCCGTCGTCGGTCATGAGCACCGGGTCGTACGCGTAGATCGCGTCGGGATCGCCGGGCACGTCGACGGCGCCGAGGATGACGTCGGCGCCCGCCCGCTCGAGCTCGGCTCGGAACGCCGCGTGCTCGTCGGCGGCGCGGATGGGGTCCGGCTCGGCGTGCCACGCGTAGGTCTGCCAGGCCGTGAGATCGCGGGGCGACGGCGCGCGAACGTACACACGCCGGAGTGCGCTCGTCTGGTCTTGGATCGGCATCGAGGCGGCCCGTTCGTCGCGCGGTTAGGACCGCGGCTCGCGTTCCACGATCGGGGAGACGGGCAGGATGAGGATCGGCGCCGGTTCGCGATCCACGACGATGGCCTCGTCCTGCGGCGAAGGCTCCCGGCGAACCCCCGGGCCGGGGAGCACGTCGGCCGTGCCCGTGCTCGGATGGTGGCTGCGCGACCCGCGATGCGGGATCCGGCTAACCGTCGCCGACGCCGGCACCACGACCGGGACCCCGCAAGCACGCTCGACGGCGGGGCCGAGGTCCCGCAGCACCTGGGTGGGATCCACGGTGGCGTCGCCGCTGATCGGGACGAGCGCGGACGGCCAGACCAGGACGATCTTCGCCTCGGGACGCATCTCGCGCGTCAGCGCGATCGCGGTCGGTCCGATCCCGTCGTCGAGCACGACCGCCTCGGGGTGGTGGACGGAGAGCGCCTGGACGAGCTCGACCGCGGTCCGCGCCTCTCCGAGCACGCGGAACCCCTCGCCCTCCAGCACGAAACGCAGCAGGCCTCGGCGCACCGGATGTCCTTCGCCGACGACGACACCGATGCGCGGGCGCTCGGGGGTCGCGTCCCGTTCCACGGGCCGAGCCTACCCCAGGCGCGGCGGGGGAGCGATGGACGAAGGTCCTCGCGCTCCGTCCGACGACCTAGGACCTCTGCCTGACGGACCGGCAAGACCGGCGTGTCGCTCTGCGACCGGACGTCAGATCGGTCGATGTCGGATCAGGAATCGGCCGATCCCGTCGATGTGCACGGTGCCTTCTCCCCGTCCGACCAACGAGCCCTGCAGCCGCAGATGCACATGTCCGGAACTCACGACGAGGTGGAACGTGCCGTTGCCGTGCACCCGGACATGGGCGTTCGACGTGTTCTTGACGACCCCGGCGCCGCTCACCTTGACGACGCCATCGGCGACCAGATGGAAGAATCCGTCGACCTGCAGGCGGAGATCGCCCTGCGACGCCAGCCGGATCGTCCCGTCCGCCTGCACCTGCACGAGTCCCTCATAGGTGCCCGGCTGTTCGCTGGTGACCGTTCCCCCGGGGACCGTCGGGGTGGGGAGGATGACGCTGCCGATCGAACCCACGACGCCACGGATCGCGATGGTCCGTTCCCCCCAGATCGCGGCGCCGATCATCGCGCCGATCAGCAGTCCCAGCACGACGAGCCCGGCGGAGAGCCACCAATAGGCCCGGGTCTCCCGCGCCGCACCCGGAGGGGGTGTGGCGGCGAACACCCACGCGGGAGCCTCGGTGGAAGGTTCGAGCATCACGCCGGAGAGTGCCTCCGGGACAACGACGATGGGCTCATCCGCGGTCGCGGTGGCCGCCGCGGGCGTCGTGGACGCCGGCTCGGGTCCGCCTTCCTCGATCGGCGCTCCGGTCGTCACGGCGGGCTCCGGCACGACGGTCAGGGGTTGCGGTTCTGGCGTTGCGACCGGCTCCGCGTCGGGGACCACGATCACGTCGGGCACGGGTTGACGCGGCCGGGCCGGCGGGACGACCGGCCCCCTGCCCATCACGCGGTCGATCGCAGGCCCGAGGCCCGTCATCACCTCGGAGGGCTCGAGGCGCGCATCCGCACCCACGGCCGACACGCCCTTCGGCCATACGAGGATCACCCGGGCTGCCGGCAGGACCTCGCGGATCATGCCGACGGCGCCCGCGTCGATGCCGTCGTCCAGGACGACCACGTCCGGACGGTGCACGACCAGCTGCTGTGCGAGCTCCAGCGTCGACGACGCTTCGGACACCACGGTGTGTCCTTCGTTCTCCAAGACGAATCGGAGCAGGCCCTTGCGGGCCGACCGACCTTCGCCGACCATCGCGCGAACGCGCAGCTCAGCCATGTTCCGGCAGCCTACTTCGGGCTCCCCCGAGGGCACGACGGACGAAAGTCGAGAGGCCCTGCCGAACGATGGGGACCGTTAGACTCGCCGCGACGTGGGCGAACAACGGGTGGTCTGGACCGGGGACGGACTCCAGTTCGACGGCGTCACCGGGTACGGCGACGCGATCCGGATCGGCGGCGATCCCGACCGCCGAGGCGCGAAACCCTCGGATCTGGTCCCCGTGGCGCTCGCCGCGTGCACCGCGTACGACGTGGTGACGATCCTGCGCAAGCAACGGCAGGAGCTCCAGGGGCTCGAGGTCGTGTTGCGAACGACCCAGGATCCGGATCCGCCGTGGACCTTCCGCGCGATCCATCAGCACTTCGTCTTCACGGGCCGGATCGACGAACGGAAGGCCGCGCGGGCGATCGAGCTGGCCGAGTCCAAGCACTGCTCCGTGGCGGCGACGCTCCGGCCCGTCGTCGAGCTCTCACATTCGCACGAGATCGTTCCCGTCTGACAGAATGGCGGACCGAGGCCCGGTCACCGCAGCGAGAGGCGACGTGTCGGACACGGCGGAACAACAGACGAAGATCCCGGTGCAACCCACCGGTTCTTCCGACCCCCGTGCGGTCCTCGGCCCCCTCATCACGTTGGTCGAGGAACGCACCCCCATCGAACAACGCGATGCCGTCGTCGCGTTCGCACGCGGGTTCCTCCGACGTCTGCCCGACGACGAGATCATCGCCGTGGCGACCGACGCGCTCTACGGCCTGGTGCGCTCGACGTTCGACTTCGTCGACGCGCGCGGTCTGCATCCATCGGCCGTGCGCGCGATCAACCCGCAGGCCGACATCGACGGGTTCGACTGCACCGGAACGGTGCTGCAGACGAACGTCGACGACTCCCCGTTCCTGGTGGACTCGGTCACCGAGGAGCTCGCTTCGCGGAACCTGGCGATCCGCCGCCTCCTCCACCCAGTGATGGGGACATCCCGCGATGAGGCGGGGCACCTCGAGCGCGTGACCTCTGCCCGCGAGGCCGCCCATCGCGAGTCCGTGATGCACCTCGAGCTGGACAAACGCCTCCCCGAGGCCGATCGCTCAGCACTCACCGACCGCGTGACCATCATCCTGCGGGACGTTCGGCTCACGGTCCGCGACTTCGAGCCGATGCAGAGCCGCGTCCATCACATGGTGGAGATGGCCCGACGGGCGGCGATCCGCTACAGCCCGCAGGAGGTGAGCGAGACCGTCGACTTCCTGAACTGGCTGCTCGACCTGAACTTCGTGATGCTCGGCTACCGCGAGTACGAGCTCTTCGACGCACCGGTCGGGCGCGCGATCCGCGCCCTTCCGGGGAGCGGTCTCGGGATCCTCTCCGACGTGTCCGGCTCGACGTTCGCCGACGTCACACCGCTCGACTCGCTCGACCCCGACCTGCGTCGGCGGATCGAGGACGGTGACCTCCTCGTCTTCAGCAAGACCAACACGTACTCCACCGTCCACCGCCGTGCGCGCATGGACTACATCGGTGTCCGGCAGGTGAACGCCGAAGGCGAGATCACCGGAGAGTCGCGGTTGATCGGGCTCTTCACGTCGAAGGCCTACATGGAGCCGGCGTTGAAGACACCGCTGCTGCACCACAAGCTGGAGCAGATCCTCACGGCCGAGGACATGATCCCCGGCTCGCACGACTACAAGGCGGCCACGACGCTGTTCGGGTCGTTCCCGAAGGACGAGCTGTTCCAGGCGTCCACGTCGGAGCTCCGCGGGCTGATCACGGGGCTGCTCGAGACGGAGCGGCACGGAGGGATCCGCGTGCTCGTGCGGCGCGACCTCTACGGGCGGAGCGTGTCCCTCGTGGTAGCGCTCCCTCGCGACCGGTTCAACGCCGACCTCCGCAAGAGCCTGCAGCGCCTGTTCGTCGAGCGCTTCCACGGCTCGACCGTCGACTACCACCTCTCGCTCGGCGAGACCGAGAGCGCGCGGATCTTCTTCACCGTGCACGTCGACCCGGGCGTGCAGATCCCCGACGTGCCCTACGAGGAGCTGGAGGAGGAGGTCGAGCGGCTGGCCCGGACCTGGGACGACGACCTCCGCGATGCCCTGATCGATCGCGTGGGTCCCGAGCGCGGCGTCGCCCTGGCGGAGCGGTGGGCTCTGCGGTTCCCCGAGTACTACCGCGCGAACACGAACTGGCCGCTGATCGTCGACGACGTCCTGCGGTTGGAGGACCTGGGTTCGAACGAAGAGGGGTTCGTCGTCGGTCTGGGGAACGAGGAGACCGGGGAGCGTCTCACGCGCGTGAAGCTGTACAAGACCGGGGGCAAGGTGGATCTGTCCGCCTTCATGCCGATCCTCGAGACGCTCGGTCTGCGGGTCGTGGAGGAGGTGCCGACCGGCTTGCTCGGCGAGGGCAAGATCTACATCCACGACTTCGGCGTGCTGGACTCTCGCGCCGCCGTGCTGGATCTTGAACGGAGCGCCGCGCGGGTCGAGGATTGCATCCGCGCGGTCTGGCGCGGCCAGGCGGAGTCCGACTCGTTGAACCGCTTGATCGTGTCGAGCCAGATGTCATGGCAGCAGGTGGGCGTCCTTCGGGCGTTCCGCAAGTACCGCCAACGCATCTCCACCCGGTTCACCGAGGAGTATCGCAACGACGCGCTCGCCGACAACGCGGGTATCTCCGCGAAGCTGGTCGCGTACTTCGAGGCGCGGTTCGACCCGGCGAGCACCGCGACGGACGAGCAGGTCGAGGAGATCCGTCGCGACGTCTTGAACGATCTGCGGCAGGTCGCCTCACTCGACCAGGATCAGATCATCCGGCACATGCTCGGCACGATCCAGGCGACCGTCCGGACGAACGCGTACCTGCCGGTGCGCTCGGCGTTCTCCTTCAAGCTGCGGTCCGCCAGCGTGCCCGACATGCCGAAGCCGTTCCCGCTGTTCGAGATCTTCGTGTACTCGCCCGAGATGGAGGCGATCCATCTCCGCGGTGGCGCGGTCGCTCGCGGAGGGATCCGCTGGTCGGATCGGAAGGAGGACTACCGCACGGAGGTGCTGGGTCTGATGAAGGCTCAGAAGGTGAAGAACGCGATCATCGTGCCGGACGGCTCGAAGGGCGGGTTCATCTTGCGGCGGACCCCGCCGACCACGGAGCTCCTCAAGGCGGAGGTGACCAAGCAGTACGTGACGTTCATGCGGGGACTGCTCGACATCACCGACAACCTCCAGGAGGGCACGGTCGTGCATCCGGACCACGTCCGGGTCCTCGACGGCGACGACCCCTACCTGGTGGTGGCGGCCGACAAGGGCACCGCGACGTTCTCCGACACCGCGAACAGCGTCTCGGCCGAGTACGGGTTCTGGCTCGGCGACGCGTTCGCATCGGGGGGGAGCGCTGGGTTCGACCACAAGGAGCTCGGGATCACGGCGCGCGGCGCGTGGGAGTCGGTGAAGCGCCACTTCCGGGAGCTCGGGATCGACGTGATGTCCATCCCGTTCACGGTCGTGGGGATCGGCGACATGTCCGGGGACGTCTTCGGCAACGGGATGCTCCTGTCGCCGTGCATCAAGCTGGTCGCGGCGTTCGACCACCGGCACGTGTTCGTGGACCCCGATCCCGATCTCGCGGTCAGCTTCGAGGAGCGTCGCCGGCTCTTCGATCTGCCGGGATCGTCGTGGAACGACTACGACCGCACGAAGATCTCCCCGGCCGGCGATGTGTTCGACCGGAAGGCGAAGAGCGTGACCCCTTCGGCGCAGGTGCGAGCCGCGGTCGGCATCCCCGACGACGCGCCGGCCGAGATGACGCCGAACGAGCTGATCAAGGCGATCCTGAAGGCCCCCGTGGACCTGATGTGGAACGGCGGGATCGGTACGTACGTGAAGTCGTCGAAGGAGACGAACACCGACGTCGGGGATCGCACGAACGATCCGGTGCGGATCAACGGCACCGACATCCGCGCGCGCGTGGTGGGCGAGGGCGGGAACCTCGGCTTCACCCAGCTCGGCCGGATCGAGTACGCGCAGTCGGGCGGCCGGATCAACACGGACTTCATCGACAACTCGGCCGGCGTCGACACGTCCGACCACGAGGTCAACTGGAAGATCCTGCTCGGTCTGGCGATGGCACGCGGCGAGCTCACCCTCGAACAACGCAACGAGCTGCTTGCGTCGTGCGCCGGCGACGTGGTCGAGCACGTGTTGTACGACAACTACCTGCAGGCGCAGATCCTGTCGCAGGAGCTCGAGTTCTCGACCGCGCGGATCGACGCCTACGAGGATCTGATGCAGCAGCTCGTCGCGGAGGGCGGCTTGGAGCGGGAGGTCGAGTTCCTGCCGACGAGCGAGGAGATGCAGGAACGCAGGACCGCCGGGCAAGGGCTCGTCCGTCCCGAGCTCGCGGTCCTGCTCGCGTACGCGAAGCGCGCGATCGCCACCGAGCTGCTGGAGTCCGACCTCCCCGACTCGGAGTACCTCGAGCAGGATGATCTGCTGCGCTACTTCCCACCGGCGATCGTCGATCGGTTCGGCCACCTGATCCGCGAGCACCCGTTGAAGCGCGAGCTGATCGCGACGATCGTGGCGAACGACGTCGTGAACTCGTCGGGCGTCACGTTCGTGTCACGGATGGTGTCCGAGACGGGATCGCGGACGCCGGACGTGGTGCGCGCGTACCGCATCGCGCGCGACGTGACCGGGGCCGTCGACCGATGGGAGGCGATCGAAGCGCTCGACCTCACGATCGATCCACCGGTCCAGAGCGAGCTCATGACCGGTGTCGACTACCTGGTGGAGACCGCCTCTCGCTGGTACCTGGTCCAGGCGCACGGCCAGCGCTTGTCCGAGGCGATCGCCGATCAACGCGCGTCGTTCGCCGAGCTCTCGTCGTTGATCGACCGCATCGGTCCCGACGTCTGGCGTGAGGAACATGAGCTGACGATCCGCCGGATGATCGGCGAAGGGGTGCCGGAGGAGATCGCGCGCAGGCACGCCTTCCAAGGAGAGCTCGTGCACGGCCCCGACATCATCTCGGTCGCGCACGCGACGGGTTGGGAGGTCCTGGAGGTCGCCCGGGCGTTCTACGTCTTGGGGGAGCGCGTGGGGCTCGACGGGCTGGAACGTCGGCTGGAGACGCTGCCGGTGGGGACCCATTGGCAGCGCTGGGCGGCCCAGTCGATGGAGGACGACCTGTTCCTCGTCCGCCGACAGTTGGTGGAACGGTTGGTCGCCGAGTCCCCACGGATCTCGGTCGACGAGGCGATGGCCGCGTTCTTCGAACGGCGAACCGAGGCGGAAGAGCGTCTCGGGCGGTTCATGAAGACCCTTGCGGTCGAAGGCGTCACAGATCTGGCGCAGTTCACGGTGGCGCTCCGCCAGATCCGCGCGCTGCTCGGCTAACGGTCCTACCGGCGCGTCAGTCGTACACCTGCAGCGTGACCCAGAAGAAGCCGTCGACATGGATCACGCCGAGACCGGCGTTGCGGAACCGTCCATCGAGCAGGATGCGACTCGTGTCGCTCCGGCGGAGCCATGCGTCCCGGAATCCCTTGGAGCCCTCGACCCTTCCCGACGTTCTCACCGAACACCGTGCCTCCCACGCCGCGGATGATCGAGACCAGGTCGGGCGTGTGGGAGATGTCGCCCGCGCGTGCCATCTTCCGCGAATGGCCCAGCGCCTCGCGGGAGAGGCGTGCGTTGATGCGCAGGACCGGGAGCCCGCGAACGCGACGGCTCCGATTGACGAGGTTGAGCATCTGGGTCTGGAGCGGATCGGCGTCACCGGTTCCGCGGGTGATGCGATCGACGGGCGTCGCGCGACCGGCACGGCTCCGTGCCTGTGCGGTCGTTGCGAGCATCACGGCGGATACCAGCGTCGTGGACACCGCCAAACTCACGACCAGGGTTCGCGCCCGGGGGGTGGTCATGTCAGCGCAGCCTATCGCCTGCGGCGCCCCGATGGCATGTGAGGCTCAGCCGTACAGCTGGAGCGTGACCCAGAGCCATCCGCGGGCCTTGGTCACGCCGATCGCTCCCCACCGGAACGCGGGGTTCAGCAGGTTCGTCCGGTGTTCCGGGCTCTGGAGCCAGAGTTGCTCCACGCGTCGCAACGTTGCGGCATACGCCACGTTCTCACCCCACGTGCGCGCGTGGTACGGGTGAACCAGGTTCCACATGTTCGATGTGTGGAACAAGATGTAGCGTCGGCCCATCTCCGAGCTGTGACGCCAGGCTTCGCGCGAGAGCGTGCGGTTCAAACGGAGGGGATGCAACCCGTGGCTGGTCCGGGTCTGGTTGACGAGTCGGAACATCCCGTCACGGAAGCGTTGCGAGCGCGCCCCGGCGAACGCAGGCTGCGCCCAGAACGTGATGACGGTGGCGAGCAGCACCGGGACGGCGAGCGCGCGGAGGAACCGCCGGCCGTTGGTCATGCCCGAGGAGCCTACCGGGGGCGGAGGGGCGCCGCAAACACCCCGGTCAGAGGGCAGTTCGGGGTCGATCAGCTCTTCGCGCGACGTTTCCGCGGTGTGAGCGACCGACCGACGAAGTGCACCGTGATCCCGACCCCGGCCGTGAGCACGGACGTGATCAGGACGAAGCCGAGCACGATGGCCACAGGGTTCTCTCCGGCGCCCGGACCGATCGCGCGCACGATCGCGTACACGGTCACGAACAGGTACAGCACCACGACCAGCACGAACGGCAGCGTGGCGAAGAAGACCACGAGCACGCCGGCGACGGCGAGACCTACGCCCTTCGAGCCGTCGCTCGATGCGTGCGGTTCGTCCGTGTGCGCTGGCAGCTCAGACACGCGGCGAGTCTAGCCTTTCCGAAGAAGGGCTCAGGCATGGCCGGGATCAGCCGATGTTCCTTGGAGAGCAACGGACGGATCGGAACGGTCATGCAGCTGGAAGAGCGACAGGCCTGCCCCTCCTGTGGGGGCGATAACCCCGTCGGGGGCCAGTTCTGCTGGCGGTGCTACGCGGCGCTCTCGCCCACGGGTGCGGGGCAGCCGGGTGCGGCAGCGGCCGTCGGTACCGCGACGTCGACCAGACCGGGATCGCCTCGCTATCCGGTGATGCCCGCGCCGCCCGCAGCGTCGGCGCCCGCGTCGTACCCAACCGCAGCCGTTCGGAACGGACCGTCCATGCTCGCGCGGATCGCGATCGGGGTCGTCGCCGGACTCGTCGGCATGTTCGCGGTGCGGGCCGTGTTCGATCGCGGTCCGTCCCTTCCGGATCAGCTCGCCGGGACGCCGCGGATGACGACGCAGGCCGCGAAGGACTTCGAGAAGCAGATGGCCCAAGAGGGCGACAAGTGGCACCTCAAGGTAGCGTCGGGAGCGTACGGAACCGGCACCACGCCGTCGTTCCTCGTGATCTTGGTGCAGGGCAAGGCGATCGAGAGCACCGACGAGCTCTTCGACTCCGTGGTGAACGGGATGGCGTCATCCGGCGCCACGGTCGACACGGCAGCAACGGTGAGCGGCCAGCACGGGAGCGCGGAGTACCGCTGCGTGCCGGTGAACTCCTCCCAGGCGCAGGCGGCCGCGTGCATGTGGCGCGACGACGGCACGGTCGGCATGGTGCTGGGTCTGGAAGGCGGGCTCGATCAGACGCGCGATCTGCTGTTCACGACGTACGACACCGTGAACTGATCGCGACTCAGCGCGGCGTCTGTGCGTCGGGCGTGAACCTGGCTCCGTGACCCGGGACGATCGATACCGCGATCTCCAGCACCCGTTCGCGGTTCGCGCGGAGCTCATCGCGGTCGGGCGTGTACGGATCGTCGGCAGGGCCGTCGGCGGCCCACCACAGATGGGTGAGGGCCACGACGCCCGCGTCGGTGGCGACGAGCGTCGTGATGTCCTGCGGGGTGTGTCCCGGGGTTTCGATCAGGTGGACGTTCGCCGAGACGTGGAAGCCTTCGGCAGGTCGGTCGATCCAACGATCTCCCTGATACGTCGCCCAGTGATCGTGCAACTGAGCCCCGGGGAAGAGCGCCACGTTCACGGTGTGATCCGGATGGTGGTGCGAGATCACCACGTCCGTGACGTCGGCCGCGCCGACGCCGAGCGCCGCGAGAGGGTCGAGGATCGCCGCGGGGCTCGGAACCATGCCCGGGTCGATCACGATCAGCGCGTCTGCATCGCGGACGAAGCTCACGGTCGAGCCCACGCGGAGCTCGGTCTCGCTCTCTCGGATGTATCCCTCGCTCAAGATGTGCAGCTCGGCCATCGTCGCTCCCTCCCGATCATCAGGTGCCCGGCGCACGGTACACCGCGGCCCCGTCCACGTACGTCGTCTCGACATGAAGATCCGTCACGGCCTCGAGCGCGGGATCGAACAGGTTCCCGGAGAGCACCACGAGGTCCGCGAGCTTCCCGACCTCGATCGAACCGGTCGTGTGCTCCAAGTGGTTCGCGTACGCCGAGCCCATGGTGAACGCGCGGATCGCCTGCGGGAGCGTGATGCGCTCCTTAGGCAGGAAGGGCGTGCGCCCGAGCTCGTCGGTCCGTCCGTACGCGTAACCCGGCGCGTTCGTCCGGTGAACGGCGACGTGGATCTCCTGCAACACGTCGGGTGTCGAGACCGGCCAGTCGCTCCCGAACGCCAGGACGGCGCCGCTGCGTGCCAAGCTGCCGAACGGGTACTGCTGTGCCGAGCGTTCCGGACCCAGGAACGGGATCGTGAAGTCGGTCATCTGCGGATCGTTCGACGCCCACAGCGGCTGGCCGTTCACGATCGCACCCAGCCGCCGGAACCGCGGGACGTCGTCGGGGTGGACGACCTGCACGTGCGCCAGATGGTGGCGGAGGTCCCGGGCGCCGTTCGCGCTCCGCGCTGCGTCGAGCGCGTCCAACGTGTCACGGACGGCCCGGTCGCCGATCGCGTGGATGTGGACCTGGAAGCCGTGTGCATCGAGCGCCGTGACCGCCTCGCGCAACAGCGCGGGATCCACGTACGCCAGACCGCGGTTCTCGGTGGCCGTGCCACTCGCATCGAGGTACGGCTCGAGCATGCAGCCCGTGAAGTTCTCGAGCACCCCGTCCTGCATGATCTTCACGCTCGTCGCGCGGTACCGGCCGGCGCTCGTGCGGTCGCGGATCGCCACCAGGTCGTCGACCTGCTCGAGACCGCGGCCGCGATCCCACCAGAGGGCACCCACCACGCGGCCGGTGAGCGCGTCGCGCGCGACGAGCGCCGGATAGGCATCGGTGACGTTCGGCATCGTGGGGTAGTCGCCGACGATCGCCTCCTGCCACGCCGTGATCCCCAGGGAGTGCAGGTAGGCCTGCGCGTTGAGGAGCCCGCGCTCGAGCTCAGCGGGGTCGTTCGGCGGCACGATCCGTTTCACCAACGTCATCGCGCCCTCGTGCAGCGTGCCTTGGGGCGTCCCGTCGACGGCGCGCTCGATCCGCCCGTCGGGGGGATCGGGCGTGGACGCGTCGACGCCCGCCAGCTCGAGCGCGCGCGAGTTCACCCATGCCGCGTGGTTGTCGCGGTTCGCCAGGAACGCGGGACGGTCGGCGACGATCGCGTCGAGCGTCTCCCGGGCGGGCGTCCCGCCCGGGAACTGATCGAACGCCCACCCGCCGCCGAGGACCCACGGGCCCCCCGGGTGCTCGTTCGCGTAGGCGCGGATCGTGGAGACGTAGCCGTCCAGCGCGTGGATCTCGCTCAGGTCGCAACGCAGACGGTTCAGCCCGCCCGCGCCCGCGTGGACGTGCGCGTCTTGGAACCCGGGCAGCAGCATCTTCCCCGCGAGGTCGACGACCTCCGTCGTCTCCGCGATCTGGGCGCCGATCTCGTGGTCGGTGCCCACCGCGACGATCCGGCCGCCGCGCACGGCGACCGCCTGCACCCATCGACCGACCGCGTCGACGGTGTAGACGGCGCCGTTCACGAACGCCAGGTCGGCGACGACTTCGGCTGACACATCCGCTCCCCACCTCGTGGATCAGCGGAGTCTGTCAGACCTCCGAGCGACGCGCCGTCAGCACTTCCCGGGCGTCGGCGCCCCTTGATACAGGACGGTCAGGTCGCCGGACGACATCGACGTGCTCCCGGCCGCCGGCAACCGCCACTGGAGCTGGAACGAGTGCTGGTGTTCGGCCGGGCTCGTGCCGACCCACGTGAACGAGAAGGATGTCGGAACCGAGCCGACCCGGAACGTGGCCCATCCAGGAGCCAGAGGGCTCGTACCGCCGATCGAGGTATCCATCACCCGGAGCTGGATGTCGCTGCCATCGAACGAACCGCTCACCTGCACCGTGAAGTTCTGCGCCAGGAAGTCCTTCGCGACCACGCCGGGCACGTTCGTCCACGTCGTCGAGGTCGTCGTCACGGGCGATGTCCGGGTGACCCAATCCAGACACGACGCGCGGGTCCCGGGAACGTTCGTCGCGCGCGTGAGTCCGAACGCGATGCCCATCGGGACGAGCGCGACGACGGCGACGATCGGGACGAGCCATCCACGCAGGTGCTTGCGCATCTGATCCTCCATCCTCCGGAGCTGAGGGTCTCTCGATCGAGGACCCTTCGTTCGTGCCGCCAAAAGGATCGCGACGCTTGCTCTGTGGTTCGATTCCCGGTGGGATCCGGTTCGTCGCGACGACTCAGGCTGGGCTGAGAGCGTACTGCGGGTACACCTTGGCTTCGGCGGGTATCGACACCCAGGATCGGGTGGGAGGCTTAGGCTGCGATCACCACACCACCCGGAGGGATCCTGTGCTGAGCGAGCCGAAGGTCGTCGAGCGTGAAGAGCAGCCCTACTTGGGGATCGCGGGCTCCGTCCGGATGGGGGAGATCGGCCCGTTCATGGAGGTCGCGCTCCCGGAGCTCTTCGCGTGGCTCGGTGGGAAGGGGATCGCGCCCGTCGGTGCGCCATTCATGCGTTACAACATCCTCGAGATGGAGCTGGGTCTCGAACTGGAGGTCGGCGTCCCGATCGCCGCGACCGTGCCCGGCGATGGACGGATCGAAGCCGGCGTCCTTCCCGCGGGCCGGTACGGCAGTCTGATCTACACCGGCGACTACGACGGTCTGGTCGAGGCGAACGAGTCGCTCCAACGATGGGCTCGGGACAACGGTCTCGACTGGGCGATGTTGGAGACGGACCGCGGCGATCGCTTCGCCTGCCGTCTCGAGGTGTACATGACCGACCCAACATCCGAACCCGATCCGGCGAGATGGCAGACGGAGATCACCTATCTGCTCGCCGACGACTAGAGGGAGCCCTGAGATGCAGAAGCGCCTGGTGACCCGGTATTCGATGCGATCCCCAACTGAGGCCGACGAGAACCAACGGCGGATCGAAGCGGTGTTCGACGAGCTGTCGGCCGCCGCCCCCGGCAACGTGAGCTACCTCGTCCTGCGACTGGCGGACGACTCGTTCCTCCACGTGTCCTTCCACGACCACGGCGACGACGAGGTGAACCCGATCACGTCGACCGCGGCGTTCGCGCACTTCCAGGATGGTCACGGCGAGCGCCGGGATGGTGATGTCGACCAGCAGACCGCGACGCTCGTCGGCGCGTACGTCACGGTCATCGACTAGAGCCGCGGAGGACTACCCGACCTTCTTGAGCGTCGTCGTGCCGGCGATGGCCTCCTTCGGACTGCACGCGATGCCATCGCCCTTGTTCTGCGAGTCATCGATGCCCACGAAGTTGCCGGCCAGTCGCGTGGCGACCTCGCCGCTCGGTCCCGTCGTCGTTCGCAAGACCTGCATGTCAGCCCGCACGAGGTAGATGCAGGTGATCCCGATGCCGTTGTCCCATCCACCCACGAACAGGAACGAATACCCGTCGGCTGTCGTCTGGAACTTCCCACCGCTCGACACCGTCCCCCCGCAGGGACCCGTGTCGCAGTCCGGTGTGAACGTGGTCGGCTTCACCTTGGCCGTCGGGAACCCTGGCAGGGCGACCTGCCCCGTGAAGATGCCTTCGAGGCGGGCGAGATCAGGAGGCGGCGAGGTCGTGTCGGTCGGACTGCCCACGGCGGGACTCACGGGGCTAACGCTCTCGGCGATCGAGGTCCGCGAACTCGTCGGGATAGCGGTGGCCGATGCTCCCGCGTTCCCTCCGCTGCACGCGGTCGTAGCCAACGCGAACGTCGCGACTGACGCGAGCGCGAATCGGATCGTGACGGAGGTCGCCAAAGCGAGCGGACGATAGCACGACCCCGGGTCTCGAAGATCGATCGACCGAGCTCTTCGGCGGCGACGGGGGCCGAAGGCGGCGGAGTCGTAGGCTGGCTGCCATGAAGGCGAAACGGCTCACGTTGGCTGCCTTCCTCGTGGCGGCTGTGGGGGCGCTCATCGCGGCGTTCGCGCCGACCGGAACGCTGTCGGAGTCCACCGGTTCGTCGAACGGGACGTTCACGACGCACTCGTCCAGCGTCAGCATGTTCCAGGTCAACGGCGCCTGGGTCCTGGTGGTGGTGGCGGTGCCGGTACTGGTCGCGCTGGTGCCCGTCCTGGTGCATCACCGCGCCGCGCGGATCGTCTCCGCGGTGCTGCTGTGGATCGGGTGCGTCCTCGGGATGCTGTCCGTGGGGATGTTCTTCGTCCCCGCCGCGATCCTGATGACCATCGCGGCGTCACAGGGCGAACCGGTCCCGGTTCCGCCGATGCCGCCGATCCCCGCAGCTTGAGCCCCCACCGAGCCGACCGATGACGACGCGCCGCTTCACCCGGAAGATCCGGGCGACGCTCCACGTGCGTGGTCCGGGATCGCTCGCGGGCACGCTGCAGGTCCGCTGGGCCACGTCGATCGCGGATGCGTCCCAGCCGGCGACCGTCGTAGGGACGCTGAACGGCGACGCCGTGTCGATCCAGCTCCCGGCGCCGTGGGTGCCGCAGAGTTAGGCCTCCTATGCTGCGGTGGGTTCGGCTCGAGTCGGGGATCCGATCGGAAGGAGACAGGCGATGAGGAAGCTGATCGTGAGCACGTTCCTGACCCTCGACGGCGTCATGCAGGCGCCGGGCGGACCGGGAGAAGACGACGACGGCGGCTTCGCGCACGGCGGCTGGTCGGTGAACTACTGGGATGAGCGGATGGGTCAGGTCATGGGTGAGGCGATGAGCGCGCCGTTCGATCTCGTGCTCGGACGCAAGACCTATGACATCTTCGCCGCGTATTGGCCGCACGCCACGGAGGAGCAGGGCGCCAAGCCGTTGAACGACGCGACGAAGTACGTCGCCTCGCGGAGTCATCCCATGCTTCCGTGGGGTGCCTCGGTCTTGATCGAGGGAGACGCGGCCGAGGGCATCGCGGCGCTCAAGGAGGGAGACGGACCGGAGCTGCAGGTGCACGGCAGCGGGAACCTGATCCAGACGTTGTTGCGCCACGGTCTCGTCGACGAGTATCGGCTCTGGGTCTTCCCGGTCGTGATCGGATCGGGGAAACGCCTGTTCTCGGACGGCACCATCCCGGCCGCGCTGAAGCTCGTCGACAGCACGGTCTCTACCACCGGCGTGGTGATCGGGACGTACGAACCGGCAGGCGAGATCGTCACCGGAACGTTCGCGCTGGACCAGTAGGCTGGTCGCATGAGCCAACCGGGAACGACTGCGCTGCAGGAGGGGCTCGCGCACATCCTCGGATCGCCGCGAGACGACGGCACGGTCGAGATGATCGTTCGCCGGCCGACCGTGAACGCGCGCGACGTCGTGACGAGTGCGCGGATCGAGCCGGGTCTCGGACTCGAGGGCGACTCGTGGGGATCGCGCCCGCATCCGTCGCCCGTCGCCGAGATCACCCTCATGAACGCGCGGTGCGTCGCGCTGTTGGCGGGCGACGTCGACCGTTGGCCGCTGGCGGGCGACCAGCTCTACGTCGACCTGGACCTCGGCCTGGAGAACCTTCCCGCCGGTTCGCGGCTACGGATCGGGACCGTGCTCCTCGAGGTCAGCGACGAGCCACACACCGGGTGCTCCAAGTTCTCGGCGCGCTTCGGCGAAGAGGCGCTCGCGTTCGTGAACTCCGACGCAGGCAAGGCGTCACGCCTGCGGGGCATGAACTGCCGCGTGATCGAGGGCGGCTCGGTGGGTGTCGGCGATCGGGTCACGAAAGAGGACGCATCAGGAGAACAGGGCTGAACGCAGCCCCGTCGTTCGCCTTGCCAGATGCACGACGGCGGCGCCAAGATGCGCCCGGAGGGGGCGAGATGCGCACAACGGGACGGGTCGTGCGGATGTTCGCTCTCGCGACGGCGCTCGCCGCCACCGCCACGGCATGCGGGTCGAGCGCACAGGCAGGGAGCGCGCCCTCTCGGACGTCGACGCCGCCGCCGCCCTACCGGCTCGAGCTCATCGGGAACCCGGCCCCGGACTTCACCCTCCGCGATCAGTTCGATCGGCAACATCGGCTGTCGGACTTCCGAGGCGAGGTGGTCCTGCTCACGTTCGTGTCGACGCGCTGCAAGGACATCTGTCCGTTGACGGCAGAGCTCCTCGCCCAGACGCAGGACGACCTGGGCACCAGCTCGGATGACGTCCAGGTGGTCGCGGTCAACGCGAACTACGTCCACAGCTCGATCCACGACGTCTTCGCCTGGTCGAAGGACCATTCGATGCTCCATCGCTGGCTCTTCCTGACCTCACAGGCGGCGACCTTGTGGACGATCTATCACGCGTACGGTGTCACGCCCGGGGCCGCGCATACGGTCCTCGTCTTCGTGATCGATCCGAAAGGCCGACTCCGCGCCGCGGTGCCGATCGCCATGGAGAAGGGGCTCGATGCTGAAGCCGCGGTGCTCGCGAAGTCGGTCGATCAGCTCCAGGGCACGACCTCCTGAGCTCGTCGTCCCCTCGGGTTCATGACAACTATGCAATGAGCCGATGCGTCGTCCATCGTGGGAGCACACACGCTCGCCCTCCTGCGTGACAGTTCTGTCATCCATCTTGTGCGCCGCGGTCCCGCGTTGGAGGGTTCGGCTGCGCGTGTGCGGATGATCTTTAAGGGGGAGGATCGAATGGGGCGAGTATCCGGTCGGGTGGGCAGGATCACAGCTTCTGTGGTGGTGGGCAGCGTGCTCCTGCTCGTGGCCGCGTCCTGCTCGAAGAGCTCGAGCGACGCGACTCCGGTCACCAAGGTATTCGTCCAGAAGTTCCGCTACCACGGGGTACCGGCGACGCTCACGTCGGGCATCAACGAGTTCCTGTTCCAGAACGAGGAGTCGTTCCCGATCACCCACGAGATGATCCCGATCGCGCTCCCGTCGGGCAAGACCTCCCAGGACGTGATCGACGGGGCGAAGGCGAATGGTCCCGATGACGAAGGCAACTGGCTCCACATCGGCGGCGACTTCGGCGCGGCCGACACCGGGGCCGGCGTCGTCGAGATCTTGAACCTGCCGCCCGGGACCTACGCCTTCGCGTGTTGGCAGACGGGGACGCAGAGTGGCGGCGACAACGGGCCTCCGCATGCATCGATCGGGATGGTGCAGTCGTTCACGGTGACGTGACCCGCTCCCCGCGACCGCGGATGTCACTGAAGGTACGTCGCCGCCCTCTCGCCGCGGCGATCGCGATCGCGGTGCCCCTGCTTTCCGGGTGCGCGCAGCAAGGCATCTCACCCTCGTCCCAGGACGTGCACACGCTCTACCTCGTCATCCTCGGTCTCGCGACGCCGGTCGTGATCGGGGTGTACGCGGTGCTGATCTGGTGCATCGTGCGGTACCGCAAGCGCGACGACACGCCCGCCCCGCAAACGGAGGGTCGGTCGCGGTCGCTGGGCGTCTTCTTCGTGATCCCCACGATGATCGTCGCCGCCCTCTTCCCGGTCGGCGAGTGGGCGTTGAAGCAGGTCCAGCAGCAACCGACGCCGGAGGTGCAGATCCACGTCGAGGGGTTCCAGTGGGAGTGGACCTTCCTCTATCTGGACGAGGGGCTCTTCGTGAGCGGCAAGACGCTCGTCCGCCCAGCCGTGATGGTGCTGCCGGTCGACGAGCCCGTCCAGATCACGCTGACCTCCCGCGACGTGATCCACTCCTTCTTCATCCCGGCGCTCCTGTTCAAGCGCGACGCGATCCCGGGGCGCACCAGTACGTTCACGTTCACGCCGACCGTGCTCGGGACGTACCAATCGCAGTGCGCCGAATTCTGCGGCCTGTACCACTCGAAGATGACGTTCGTCGTGAAGGTCGTATCGTCCACGGACTATCAGGCGTGGATCAAGCAGCAGCGCAAGGCGGCGGCCGGCATCACGTGCGAGCCGAACGGCACGGCGCTCTCGCTCGTGGCGCACGACATCTCCTGGAACAGCTTCTGTCTGGCGGTCCCTGCCAACACGGCGTTCACGATGCACATCGACAACACAGACAGCGGGATCGAGCACAACTTCTCGATCTACGACAGCTTCTTCGAGAAGCAGCAGTACTTCACGTCACCGAAGATCACCGGGCCGGCCTCGGAGACGCTGAACGTCTCCGGGTTGCCACCCGGCCACTATTACTTCCAGTGCGACGTCCACGGGCCGGCGATGTCCGGGGCGTTCATCGTCAAATGAGGATGCGGCCGATGGACGGATGGATCGGAGGGCCGACATGGCCGTGACCGAGGCTCCCGCGAAGGATCTCGCGCCCGAACCGGAGCGCGGCCATCTGATCGACTGGCTGAAGACGACCGATCACAAGAAGATCGGGATCCTCTACCTGATCAGCAGCTTCGCCTTCTTCGTGGTCGCCGGGGTGTTCGCGCTGCTGATGCGCACGGAGCTGGCACGACCGGGGACGCAGCTCTTCCATCCACACGCGTACAACCAACTGTTCACGTTGCACGGCACCGTGATGATCTTCCTCGTGATCTTCCCGTTGCTCGCCGGCTTCGGGAACTACTTCGTGCCGTTGCAGATCGGCGCGCTCGATATGGCGTTCCCCCGGGTCAACGCCCTTTCGTTCTGGCTGCTGCCGGCGGGAGGACTCACGATCCTGTCCGGACTGTTGGTTCCGGGCGGCGCGGCGGCCGCGGGATGGACCGGCTATCCGCCGCTCGCCGAACAGCTCGGCACCGGCCAGGACCTGTGGATCGTCGGGCTCATCATCGTGGGGACCGCGTCGATCTTGGGTGGCATCAACTTCATCGTGACGATCCTGCGGATGCGCGCACCCGGGATGACGATGATGCGCATGCCGGTGTTCGTGTGGAGCGTCCTCGCGACGTCGCTCCTCGTGATCCTGGCGGCGCCGGTCCTCACCGCGGGGCTGATCATGCTGCTCTCGGACCGGCGGCTCGGCACGGTGTTCTTCGACCCGACGCAGGGCGGGGTCGTGCTCCTGTGGCAGCACCTGTTCTGGTTCTTCGGCCACCCCGAGGTCTACATGCTGATCCTGGGCGCCTGGGGGATCATCACGGAGATCGTCTCCGTGTTCTCGGGCAAGCCGATCTTCAGCTATCGCGGGGTGGTCCTGTCGTTCCTGTTGATCACCGCGCTCTCGTTCAGCGTGTGGGCCCATCACATGTTCGCGACCGGCGCCGTCGAGCTGCCGTTCTTCAGCATCACGACCGAGATGATCTCGATCCCGACGGGGGTCCTGTTCTTCATCTGGCTCGGAACGTTGTGGAAGGGGAGGCTCCGCTTCGAGCCGCCCATGCTCTTCGCGCTCGGGTTCATCGCGATGTTCCTGATCGGTGGGATCAACGGCGTCTGGGCGGCGTCGCCCGCCATGGACTTCGCCATCACCGACACGTACTGGGTCGTCGCGCACCTGCACTACGTGTTGTTCGGGGGCACGATCTTCGGCGTGATGGCCGGGATGTACTACTGGTTCCCGAAGATGACGGGCAAGATGCTGTCCCGGAAGTTGGGCATCTGGCAGTTCTGGGTCCAGCTGATCGGGTTCAACCTGACGTTCTTCCCGATGCACATCCTGGGGCTCCGAGGGATGCCACGACGGATCGCCGACTACGCGCCGGACCGCGGATGGAGCTTCCTCAACCTCGTCTCCACGGTGGGCGCGTTCGTGATCGCGATCTCGATGATCTTGTTCTTCATCAACATCTTCATCTCGATCCGCAAGCCGCGCACGGCGCCGGACGACCCGTGGGAAGCCAGCACGCTCGAGTGGGCTACCTCTTCGCCGCCACCGGCGCATAACTTCGATGCCCTGCCGCCCATCCGTTCCAACCGCCCGGTCTACGACCTGCGGATGCAGGAGAAGGAGGCGGGATCGTGAGCGCGGTGACGGTACCCGAGGCGCGAGCAGGCCGGCACGAGATGAGCGGGCCCGTCCTGGGCATGGTGTTGTTCGTTGCCTCGGAGGCGATGTTCTTCTCAGCGTTCTTCGCCGCGTACTTCACGATCCGGGACAACGCGAAGGTGTGGCCGCCCCCCGGGATCCCCCATCTGAAGATCGACATCGCCTCGATCCTGACGGCGATCCTCGTGCTGAGCAGCGTCGTGATCCAGCTGTCGCTCCGGGCGATGCGGCGCGGCGATCGACGAAGCTCGATCCGGTTCCTGAGCGTGACGATCGCGCTCGGCGTCATCTTCCTCCTCCTGCAGCTCTACGATTACTCCCAGCTCGGGTTCGGCGTGAAGGACGGGACGTTCGGCGCGTTGTTCTACGTGATGACCGGCATCCACATGGCGCACGTCCTCGGAGGCGTCGTCTTCCTGATCCTCGTCCTGGGCCAAGCGAGGAGTGGTGCGGTCACGCCGTCGAACTACGACCCGCTCGCGGCCGGGGCGATCTACTGGGACTTCGTCGACGTGGTCTGGGTGCTCCTGTTCACGACGTTCTACTTGCTGACGCCGAGGTGATGACGCGATGAGCACGCTTGCACGGGTGGCGCTGTCCCTGGCCGCGTTCCTGTTCGTCGCGGCCGTGGTGTACGGGGTCACGAGTCGCGAGCCGACGGGCACCACGACACTGTTCGTCGCGTCGGTCACGTTCGCGTACCTCGGTCTCGTTACGCGGAACGCGGGGAAGCGCGAGACCGAGGAGCCCGAGCCGCTGGTCCACGTCGGGCCGACGATCTGGCCGTTCGGGTTCGCGGTCTCCGCGGTGCTCCTGGTGCTGGGCTTGCTCGTCACGCCGTGGTTGATGATCCTGGCCGTGATCGGGTTCGGATCGTCGGCGGCGGGGTGGCTGCGCGACGTCGACCGCTCCCGGCGCGCCGAGCATCCGTAGCCGCCGTGTTCGCCGGCGTCAGCCGCGGATGATCAACCACGCGGCGACCGCGAGGAGCGACGCGACGATCACCAGGAACACGGTCGCGTGGTACTGGGTCGGACTCGGGCTCGGGAGCCCGGCCGGGTTGCAGCTCCGGCAGACGGACTCGCCCCACGGGACGCGCTGGCCGCATCGGATGCATCGGTCGTAGCGGTCGCTCGTCGCCTTCATCGCATCCACGTCCCGTCTGCCGCGATCATCGGCTGAGCATCCGATCCACCACGAGCGCCGCGAACAACGCCGCCAGGTAGATGAGCGAGTAGCGGAACAGACGCCGGGCGGCCGGGGTATCCGCCTCGCGCCGGAAGGCGTCCGCGCGCAGGAGGAACACCGCTCCGAGGCCCGCGGCGCTCACGGCGTAGACGGCGTCCGCCCCGTCCCACAGGACCGGTCCCAAGCTGACGAGGACCGTCGCCACCGCGTAGACGAACGCCTGGTTCGCCGTGCGTTGGATCGAGACGACGGCCGGAAGCATCGGCACGCCCGCCCGGCGGTAATCCTTGCGAAGCAGGGTTGCCAGCGCCCAGAAGTGCGGCGGCGTCCACAGGAAGATCACGGCCGCCAGCGTGAGTGCGGTCGCGTCGAGCGAGCCCGTCGCAGCCGCCCAGCCCACGAGCGGGGGGAAGCAGCCCGCGGCGCCTCCGATCACGATGTTCTGGGTCGATCGGCGCTTCAGCCACATGGTGTAGATCACCAAGTACCAGACCGTCCCCGCGAGCGCGAGGGCCGCGGCGAGCACGTTCGCCGACGCGATCAGCCACGCGGCGGCCGCGACGTTCATCGCGATCCCCAGCGCCACCGCTTGCCAGACCAGGACGCGCCCGTCCGGGATCGGGCGGCTGCGCGTGCGCGTCATCACGGCGTCGAGATCGCGGTCGAGCGCGCAGTTGAGCGCGTTCGCCCCTCCCGCCGCGAGCGCGCCACCGCCGGCGACGGCGAGCAGGACGGACAGCTGCACCTTGCCGGCCGCGCCCGCGAGATAGCCGCAGACGCCCGTGACGACCAGGAGCGAGACGACGCGGAGCTTCATCAACGCCACGAGGTCGGCGAGCGCCGCGACCATGCCCCTCGCGCCGGCCTGTCGGCCGATGGAGATGCGGATGCTCATCGCGCGGCCCCCGTTGCCGTCTGAGCGCGCGCGAGCTGCGCGTCGATGCGCACCGCGGCGCGTGCCGAACACCTTCACCGCGGAGGCGGCGGCCGGGTCGAGGTTGTCGCCGTTCTCGGCGTGCCAGGCCACCTGCCAGTTCAGCAGGCGCAGCACCTCGAGCCGGGCGTGCACCCAGGCCAGGTTGTGCTGCACCCACGGCTGGTCGATCAGGCGCTCGCCGTCGGCGAGCGTCGTCTCCTGGGCGCAGCCGGCGCGTCGTCGTCGAGCGCCTCGCTCCATGATGCCCGACGAGCACAGCGTGACCCGTTCGTGGTTGAGCTGCTTCGTGATCAGCTTCCATCCCTTGTTCTCGTCGCCGACGAGGTTGTCGTACGGGCACCCGCACGTCGTCGTAGTAGGTGGAGTTGGTGTTGAAGTTGCCGAAGTTCTGGATCGGCACGAACTGAAGCCGGGCGTGTCGGTCGGCACGATGATCATCGAGATGCCCTTGTGCTTCGGCCTCGGGATTCGTGCGGCACGGCCAGCCACACGTAGTCGGCGTCGGTCGGCGCAGGCTCGTGAAGATCTTCTGGCCGTTGATCACCCACTCGTCGCCGTCGCGCACCGCCGCGGTCGTCGAGCGACGCCAGGTCGGTGCCGGCGTCGGCTCGGTGTAGCCGATGCCGAAGTGGATCTCGCCCGCGAGGATCTCGGGCAGGAAGAAGTCCTTCTGCTCCTGCGGTGCCGTACTTCATGATCGTCGGGGCCGACCGTGTTGATGGTCAGCATCGGCACCGGCGCGCCGGCGCGCATCGACTCGTCGAAGAAGATGAACTGGTCGATGAAGCGGACGGCCCTGGCCGCCGTACTCCTTCGGCCAGCCGATGCCGAGCCAGCCGTCGGCACCCATCTGCCGCACGACCGATCGCGACGACCGGGCCGACGCCCTCGCTGTCGGCGCAGCTCGTCCGCGGATCGTCGGGCGTCAGCAGCTCGTCGTAGTAGGCGCGGAGCTCGCTGCCGCAGCTGCTCGTGCTCCGGCGTGTAGCCGATGTACATGCGATCCCCCTGCGTCGTCCGGCGGCGCGGGTGCCCACCGGAAAAACAACGAGTTCTAGTTCTGGACAGTCAATCACGTCCCCGAGTCCGCTGTCGACCCGGACCCCCGGACCCCAGTACCGCCCGGACCGCCGACCGCCCCGACCGCCTGAGGCCCGGATCACGACGGGTATCAGGAACCGAGCCCCATGGGGTCGGGCTGCAGCGCCGTCGCCTGCAGCTCGTGGTCCTCTTCAGCACCCCGGCGACCAGCAGGCCGCGCTGACGCCGCACCGCCTCGGCCCGCTCGGGCCGGCCGGTGTCGGCCACGACCCGCTCGAGGTCGTCGAAGATGGCGAGCAGCCGTCGACTGATCTGGATCGACTCCCGCCCGAACCACCGGACCTCCTCGAACGCCAGCTCGACGATGGACTCCAGCTCGGGGACGTGGCGACGGACCCGCGCCTGCGCCCCGCCCCGACCCGTGGTGAGCCCATCGGGGGTGGGGCGGACCGCGATCCGGCGCACGAGGTCGCCGATGCGGTCGAGGGCCTGCACCGCCGTCGTCGGATCGTTGATCGCCGGAGACAGCGCCCGCTCGGCGATGTCGACCAGCTGGCGGAGCGCGAAGCCGACGTCCTGGTACATCGTGCGGGCCTGGGTCAGGTCGACGGCCCGGCTGAGGCGGGTGAGCTCGGTCGGTCCCGCCGGCGACGACCACGGCGGCGTCGACACCTCGAACAGCGGTTGGCCCATGACGACGTACGCGCCGATCGGCGGGACGATCGTCACGTAGAGGTCGTCGGCCTCGGCCCGGTCGGCCAGCTGGTGGAGGTCGACGGCCGCGACCACGCCGCTGCGGGGCGCCGGCACCACGGTCGTCGAGCGCCCGCCGCCGGCACCGAGATCGTCGGGCCCGGCCGGGTCGACCTCGGCGGCGTCGAAGCCCGAGCGGTCGGGCGTGGGTCCGGGGTCGATCGGGAAGACCTGGTCGACCGCCCGTCGTGCCTCGACTGCGATGGCCTCGATGACGTACACGGCCCGGATGCTGCGGGAGATGTGGTGCACGTACAGCACGAAGGCCACCAGGCTGGCCCCGACCAGCACGAGCGCCAGCAGCACCTCGAGCGGGATCCCGTGGTTCCCGGCCCGACCGAGCTCGGCCAGGGCGGTCAGGGAGTAGACGAACGTGGCCAGGAACGTGCCCTGCACGATCTGGGTGCAGCAGTGAGCGCTGGAACGTGCGCAGCACCCGGGGCGAGAACTGGCCGCTGGCCAGCTGCAGCGCCACGAGCGTGGCCGAGAAGACGACGGCCATGAACGTGAGCATGGCGGCCGCGATGGTGGACAGGACGATCTTGGCGTTGTCGAGGTCGCCCCGGTAGCCGAGCCCTCCGGCCGAGTCCCTGCAGCCCGGACCACCGGGCCACGCCGATGCCCAGCACGCCGCCCGCGCCGATGCCGAACAGGCCAGGGATCAGCCAGGTGTTGTCGTGCAACCGGTCCCGCCGGATCTCCTGTCGGTGCCGGGGCGACCGCCGGTGCCGGTGCGGGCGGTCGGGCGACGGCTCGGTGCGGGCCACGACC
>CAVZMG010000006.1:0-124750 GCA_963776425.1 uncultured Actinomycetes bacterium
GTGATCGAGGTGGAGAAGATCGTCCACGACGGTCAGACGGTGACCTTCCATCCGATCCTCGTGGTCTATGATGAGGGGATAAAGACCCACGTGGGGGCCGAGGCCGCGAAGGCCGTCGTCACCGCGAAGCCGCTCGGCGAGCACAAGGGCGAGAAGGTCAAGATCTTCAAGTACCGGCCCAAGAGCGGCTACGCGAAGCGTGGCGGTCACCGCCAGCTGCTCACGATGCTCGAGATCGAGGACGTGAAGTTCGGTGCGGCCCCCAAGCGAACCGCGGCCAAGGCGAAGCCCGAGCCGAAGCTCGAGAAGCCGGAGAAGGACGAGCCGGACCGAAGGGGCCGACGAGACCGCCGAGCAGGCCGAGTAGCGGCTGGTAGCCTGGACCTCTATGGCACACAAGAAGGGCGGCGGCTCGTCCCGTAACGGGCGCGATTCGAACTCGAAGCGCCTGGGAGTGAAGGCGTTCGGCGGACAGACCGTCCCTGCCGGCTCGATCATCGTGCGTCAGCGCGGCACCCGGATCCACCCCGGCGACGGCGTCGGCAAGGGCAGCGACGACACCCTCTTCGCGCTTCGTCCCGGCGTGGTCGAGTTCCACGACTCGCGCGGCCGTAAGTTCGCCTCGATCCAGCCCGCCGAGTAACGGCTCAGCCGGCGCTCAACCTCGCTCCGATCTCCGCGACCCACGCCTGGATCGTCTGCTTGTGATCCGCGTTCACGGTGGTGAGGTAGCCCACGTTGGTCTTCATGTGTCGGCGGCGGGAGGTGCGACGGAAGGCGCCGAACGCGCCGATCGGCCGCTGGTTCAGCCCGGAACCCGGCAGGGCGGTCGTCCCGGGCTCGGGTGGACGGAGCGGCGGGCGGCTGCGAGAAGTAGAACGCCACCCGACGGACGCGTCCCTCGGACTCGTGCGCGAGCATCAGGATCGGCGAGCCCCGGACGCGGCTCGGCTTGCGGACCACGTCGTAGGGGAACCGGACCACCGTGCTCGAGCGGGCATCGGTGAAGACCACCGCTTCCTCGTCGAGCTCGAGGGTCCCGCGGAACTCCTCATGGGCGTGCCCGCGATCGAGATGCACCATCCACACCGTCGCGGCCTCCGGCATGGCCTCATCTTGCCCCGCCGCCCGTTGAACGACCACCTAAGCTCTCCGCTATGACGTTCGTCGATGAAACCACCGTCTACGTGCAGGCCGGCCGCGGCGGGAACGGATCGGCCTCCCTGCACAGCGAGCCGTACAAGCCTCGGGGCGGCGTGGACGGCGGGAACGGCGGTCCGGGGGGTTCGGTGATCTTCGAGGTCTCCCGCGGCGTGCACGACCTCTCCGCCCTCGCGGACCACCCGCATCAACGCGCCGCGCACGGGGGCGCTGGACGCAGCTCGAACCGGGAGGGAGCTACCGGCAAGGATCTGATCGTGCCGGTCCCCGACGGCACCGTCGTGTCCGACGACGATGGGCTGCTGGCGGACCTGGTGGGCGACGCGAGCCGCGCGGTCGTCGCTCAGGGCGGTCGGGGCGGTCGGGGGAACGCCGCGCTCGCGAGCGCGCGCAACCGCGTGCCGGCAGGTGCCGAGCCCGGAGAAGAGGGCGAGGAGAAACGCCTGCGCGTCGAGCTCCGGACCGTGGCGGACGTGGGCCTCGTCGGGTTGCCCAATGCCGGCAAGTCCACGCTGCTCTCACGCTTGTCCGCCGCCAGACCGAAGATCGCCGACTACCCGTTCACCACGCTGACGCCGAACCTCGGGGTCGCCGGCGCCGACGACGACCGCTTCGTCGTAGCCGACGTCCCGGGATTGATCGAGGGAGCGAGCCAGGGCCGAGGACTCGGCCACCGCTTCCTGCGCCATGTCGTGCGATGCCGTGCGCTCGTGCTCGTGGTGGACCTGGCGGACGAAGATCCGATCGGCGATCTGGCGACGCTCCGCGAGGAGCTCGCCGCCTACGACCGGTCGCTGGTGGAACGCCCCTCGATCGTCGTGGGCGCGAAGGCCGATCTGATCGAGGACCCGGCCGCGACCGCCGCCGCGCTCGGCGCCGACGCCCTCGCGGTCTCGGCTGAGACGGGGGAGGGGCTGGACGCCCTCCTCGACCGGCTCGCGATGCTCACGAAGGAAGCGGAGGAGGCCGAGCCGGAGCGGACCACGTTCGTGGTCCTTCGACCGGGTCGACCCCGGTTCACGGTGGAGCGTGAAGGGGCCGGTTGGCGCGTGAAGGGCCAGGCGGTCGAGCGTTGGTTGCTGGAAGCGGACCTCGACGACGAGCGGCAGCTCGCTCGGCTCCAGAAGCGACTCGTCAAGGAGGGTGTCGAGCGTCGGCTGGCCGAGCTCGGGGCGAGGCGGGGCGACGACGTGGCGATCCGCGACAAGGTGTTCGAATTCCTGCCGGACGAGCAGATCGAGGGAGGCGGCGTTGGACGTTGATCGGTTGCGGGCGGATGAGGAAGCCGGGTGGATCGAGCTTGGGGCTCTCTTCGGTAGGGTTCCCCTTGAGCGCTTCGCGGAGCCGAGCGTGACACCGGACGGCTGGTCGACCGCGGACGTGATGTTCCACGTGATCGCCTGGTGCGACGAAGCGTCCGACGCGCTCGATCGCGCTCGGGTCGGCGCGCCCGACCCGCAAGACGGTGAGGACACCGAGACGAAGAACCACCGTTTCCTCAAGATCTCCCAAGGGATGGACGCGGACGAGATCCGATCCCGGTTCTCGCCCGCACGCGATCGCCTGCTCCGGACATGGGACGCGCTCGACGAGATCACACCCCACGCGTGGGAGTGGTTCGAGGAATCAGGACCACGGCACTACGCGGACCACGCGAAGGACCTGCGCGGTTGGTTGGAGAGCGGGCCGTAGGATAGGCGCCGTGGGAACACGCCTGGGGGTCATGGGCGGCACGTTCGACCCCATCCACTACGGCCATCTCGTGACCGCCGAGGAGGCTCTCGTGCAGTTCGGGCTCGATTCGGTGCTGTTCGTGCCGACCGGTCTGCCCTGGATGAAGGAGCACGAGGTCGTGTCGCCGGCCGAGGATCGGTACCTGATGACGGTTATCGCGACGGCGAGCAACCCGAAGTTCCGCGTGTCGCGGATGGAGGTGGACCGCGACGGTCCCACGTACACGGTCGACACGCTCCGTGGGCTGAAAGAGGAGTTCGGTGCTCACACCGACCTGTTCTTCATCACCGGCGCGGACGCGATCGTCGAGATCTTGGCGTGGAAGAAGCCCGAGGAGCTGTTCGGGCTGGCGCACTTCATCGCCGCGACCCGGCCGGGTTATGACATCGCCGAGATCGAGACGCATGCGCCCACCAGCCGCCCGGGGATCACCGTCATGAACATCCCTGCGCTCGCGATCAGCTCCACCGACATCCGCGCGCGCGTGGCCGCCGGACGACCGATCCGGTACCTCGTCCCCGAAGGCGTGAAGAGCTACGTGGAGAAGGCGGGGATCTACCGGTGAGCTCGGAACCGCCGGCATCCCCGCCGCCGCGCACCAGAGCGTCGCGGCTGCGGCGGCACGAGCACGAGCGCCGGCGCCGCGGGCTCGAGCTGCTGGTGGCGCTGGCGGTCGTGGTCGCGGGCATCGCCTACGCCACGACGCAGATCGGTGACACCTCGGCGGAGTCGGTCACACCGAGCGCCACACCGTCCGAACACGGAACGCCGGCGTTGCTCGTGTTGTCGTTCACCGGCGCGCCCAAGCCACTCCTGGCCGTGATCGGGACCGCCGGGGCCCCGCCCGCGGCGATGGGCGTGCCACAAGGGCTCACGCTGGAGGTGCCGGGTGCGGGGGAGCTGAGCACCCGCCGTGTCGCGACCCTGCCCGGTCCTGGTCTGCAGGTCGCGCTCTCCAACGTGGTGGGTGCGTGGGCAGAGAACTATGGCGTGACCGACCTCGCCCATGTGGCCGCGATGTTCGATCGCGACGGCGGCCTGAAGGTGGATCTTCCCGATCCGGTTCCGGTCGGCAACGACGTCCTCGGACCCGGCGCCGTCACGATGACCGGCCAGCAGGTTGCCGCATATCTCGGGGCGGAGGGGCAGAACACGTTCACTCGGTGGGAGATCGTCCTCTCGGGGATGCTCGCCGCACCACCCCGGTTAAAGGCCGGCGACCTCATCGAGACCGACAGCCTCGCCGGGGTGCAGGCGGCGCTCGACGGGGCGGAGGGCGGGCAGCTCGAGACGCTCCCGGTGAAGGTCGCCGCGGCCACGATCCGCGTGCCGGACTACGACGAGGTGGATCAGTTGATGGCGGATCGGTTCGGTGTTGAGCGGGTGCCCGTCCCCGTCATCGTGCAGAACGCGGTCGGCACGGCCGGCGTGGGTGAGGAGGTCGGGCGGTTGCTGATCCCCAAGGGTTTCCGCGTGACCCTCTCGCAGAACGCGGTGGATTTCGGGCAGGTGGTCACGCAGATCGCGGCGCTCGGCGAGGACAACCTGCGCAGCGCCCGGCGGGTACGGGGCGCGCTCGGGGTGGGCCGTATCGCGGTGTCCCCTGTAGCATCGGGGATCGGCGACGTGCAGATCGTGGTGGGGAAGGACTTCACGGCTTGACGGCAAGCGAAGGAACGGCGACGGGCGCGAAGCGCGATGCGCTCCCGAGCCGTGAAGCGGCCATCGCGGCCGCCAGGGCCGCCGCCGACAAGCAGGCCACCGACATCGTCATCTTGGACGTGCACGAGCTGATCGTGATCACCGACTACTTCGTGATCTGCTCCGCGTCGACCAAACGACAGGTGAAGACGGTGATCGAGGAGATCGAGCGCTCCATCCGCGAGTTGGGAGAAAAGCCGATCCGCCGCGAGGGTGAGGAAGATGGCGGCTGGTGGTTGCTCGACTACTTCGATGTTGTCGTGCATGTGTTCGGCGACGAAGAGCGTGCGTACTACGACCTGGAACGGCTGTGGCGCGATGCCCCGCGGTTGGAGTGGGAGGAGCCCGAGGCCGCCTCCTCCCGATAGACTCGAACGCTCGAGGGGCCCATAGCTCAGCTGGTAGAGCGCTTGGCTGGCAGCCAAGAGGTCCGGGGTTCGAGTCCCCGTGGGTCCACGTGGAGGCGCTGCCGAGCGACATCGTGGCGCTCGCCGACTGGCGTCGAACGATTTCCGAGCTCTACGTCGCGATCCGTCGGGAGGATGACCCGCGGATCGCCTGGGATCGGTGGTGCGGAGCGCGCCGCCGGCTGTTCTCATCGCACCCGCAGTCGCCCATCCCGGAGGCGGAGCGGGGCCGATACGTCGGCCCGTTCGTGTTTCCGTACGATCCGGCCGCACGGGTCCTGGCGAGCCTCGAACCGCTCGATAGCTCCCGCGCGATCGATGTCCTAACGAGTGACGGCCACGAGATCAGGATGCTCCATGCCGTGCGGGCAAGGTTCGAGCTGTTCGGACACGGAACGTCACTCGATGTCTTCTGGCTCGATCAGTACGGTGGCGGGATGTACCTGGCGTTCCGCGACGCCACCGACGGTGCGTCCACGTACGGCGGTGGCCGATACCTGTTCGACACGGTGAAGGGCGCGGACCTCGGGTTCCGGGGAGCTGACGTGATCCTCGACTTCAATTTCGCCTACCAGCCGTCGTGCTCGTTCGATCCGCGATGGTCGTGCTCCGCTGCCACCGCCGGAGAACACAATTCCCATCGACGTGGCTGGCGGCCGGGGAGCGGCTCACGGCAACGTAGAGGAAGATGATCGGGCGATCCTCGGTGGGTTACAGCATTCGATCAACCCATCGAAGGCGATGTTGCTCGAACAGGCACGTGAGGAGCCTGCGCCGAACGAATCGTGTCGACGCGTGACTGCATCGTCGGGGATCAAGATCGCTTAGCGCGGACAAGGACCAAACCATCCAACGTGCACTTGATCTTGCTCATCAGATAGCTGGCAGCCAAGAGCTCCGGGGTTCGAGTCCCCGCGGGTCCACCTCTATCGGCGGGGCTGCGCCTTCGGCCGTGGATGCGATCCGGAGTTACGCGGCCGGCTAGGTCACGATGACGGTCATCGTGAAGTCCTCGTAGCGAGGTGGCGCGAAATGCTCTTTCCCAAGGGCGGTCACCTCGAGCGTTCGGGTACCCTTCTTGGTGGCCTTCACGGTCCAGATCTCGGTCGCGTTCGCGCCCTGCATCGTCGGGGGATGCGGCGCTTTCGTGTAGTCCTGGTCCCAAGAGGCGACGGTGAGTCCGTCCTGATACTGCATATCCCAGTTGTCTATGCCTACGAGCTTGGTGTTCCAGCCCAGGGCGATGATGAAACGATCCCGACCTTGACGTGCAGCGTGGAACCGTTGGCTGACTCTCCGTAGGTGGCCGAGATCGTGACCTTGGGGCTCGGAGAGGCTGAAGGGATGACGAGTGACGTAGCGATCGGTGGCGCGATGGACGTGGCCGGCGACGGGCTCGGAAGCGCTGCGGAAGTGGCGGCGGCTGGAGCTGATGTGCCGCTGCACCCGGCAAGTACCGTGGCTAACGCGACCACAACGAGCGGGCGCAACGTCGCGGGGGTGGATCGACGCGAGCGGGTCGTTGGCTCCAACCTCGAAGCGCCACCCTGGGTCCCCTTCACGCCGCATCCTCGCACGATGCCCGATCCCCCTGCGCGACGATAGGTCACTTCGTGGGTGTCGCTCGTCTTCGCCGTGCATCTTCGCAGGTCCGTATATCGTTCAGCCTTCGATACCCGATGGCCAAGAGGTAAGGACCCTGGTCGGAGGGGTCCTCCGCCCCTGCCCCTGCCCTGGTCGACGTCTCTAGGTTGTGGAGAGAGCAGGTCGTTTGAGCCTGCATGGATCGGGAGGGCAGCGATGAATACCTCGTATGGGCATGGATCGAGGAAGCACCTCGCCTCGTCAGTTGCTATCGCGCTGTTCGCCTCTGCGCTCGTGTTGACGGCGCCCTCTTTCCGGGCCACCGCGGCGCCGATCGCGACCCACATCGTCGGCTGGGGCTATGATAACGCGGGACAGCTCGACATCCCGTCCGGGCTCACCGACGTGGTCGCCGTCGCCGCTGGCTACGACCACAGCCTGGCGTTGCGCGCTGACGGCACGGTCGTCGGCTGGGGCAGCAACACGTTCGGGCAGATCGCCATCCCGACCGGGCTCACCGATGTCACCGCGATCGCAGCCGGTTCTTACTACAGCCTGGCGTTGCGTGAGCGACGGCACCGTCGTCGGATGGGGTTCGAACGCCTCGGGGCAAGCGATACCTCCCGTCGGGCTCACCGATGTCACCGCGATCGCCGCCGGCCGACAACACGCTCTGGCCCTCCGCAGCGACGGCACCGTCGTCGGCTGGGGCTCCGACGACTCCGGGGAGGCGACGCCGCCGACCGGGCTCACCGATGTCGCCGCGATCGCCAGCCGGTTCTGACTACAGCCTGGCGCTGCGAAGCGACGGCACCGTCGTCGGCTGGGGCTCGAACGGGTACTCGGGACAGGCGACGCCGCCGACCGGGCTCACCGACGTCACCGCGATCGCAGCAGGCCGCTGGCACAGCCTTGCACTCCGCAGCGACGGCACCGTCGTCGGCTGGGGTTTCAATGACGAGGGCCAGTTCGATATCCCCGCCGGGCTCACCGACGTGGTCGCGATCTCCGCTGGTTACGACCACAGTTTGGCCCTTCGCGCCGATGGCACGGTTGTAGGCTGGGGCTACGACGCGTTCGGGCAGGCATCGCCGCCGTCGGGGCTCACGGACGTCACCGCGATCTCCGCCGGCGGGTGGGACAGCCTCGCGATCGTCTCGAGTGTCACTCAGGGCGATTCCCTCGGCATCGGCGTCTTCGTCGGACCGGCAACGACCCGGACGCTCGTCTACCCGAACGGGCCCGCGATGCTCACCTCTGGCGACTACGCCATCGATCCTGCCACCGGGCAAGTGACCTCGATCATCGGCGCTGGCACGATCCCAGGACGCTTCGGCGGCACCGCGACGGTGACGTTCCACATCACGTACTACCCGGCCGCCCGGCAGTACGCGGGGACCCTCGATATCTCCGACTTCGGAGCCAGGTTCACGGCGAACATCCCCGTGCATTCGGGCCGCTACGGCATCAGCCAGACGGGCAGGACGGTCAAGGGCACGCTCTACGGGATCAAGTCGCTGAGCACCCCGAAGAAGTGCTTCTTGATCGTGTTCGAGTGGAGGACGGGCCTGAGGTCCGAGGCGACGCCATGCCACCGAGCATCGATCTGCGCGGGGATCGGGAAGGAGGATGCTCGGCTTTCGGCAGCTACCAGCCGCGTGTGCATCCCAAGAGGAGGCGGAGGAGATGTCTCATGAACAGTGTTCGTGGCGTGGATGACCGCGCTGGTATTGATGATCCCGGCGCTCGGGACCGCGAGCGCCGGCACCACGAGGGTCGACGTCGGAGTCGAAGATGGGGACTGCTCGGATCTGACCTGTGCCGGGTTGACGTACGAAAAGCAAACGCCGGTGCCTGGTGTCTTCTCGGTCGATTTCGGTGTTCAACCTCAGCTCACAAGTCGAATCTTCGTTGAGTTCAAAGCGAAGATCGTGCAGACGGGCCTGGGTTGGTCGAACGACGCAGTGACGTTCGTCTCGGTCAACGACCCGAACTACTGGGGTGCTTGCTCGACGTGCTTGCCGGGGCCGATGCAGGCGATCATCTCGAGCGCGGACTATCAATGGCACGTGTTCTCGATCCCGACCGATCTGAATCACGACGGGACCGTCGATTGGTCGGCCGGAGAGAACACCCTGCGACTCTTGACCTGGTCCGGCTACAGCCCGTACCCGTCCGTGTCGGCGTGGGACGCGATGATCGTGAGCCTGGACTACGACGGGAACGGCATCCCTGATTACCGCGACAACAAGGACGGATTGAAGGTCGATGTCTACTGGGGTCCCGAACACGCGAGGAGCCTTGCCTACGCCAACACCGGCACGCTCATCTCAGGCGACTACGACGTCAACCCGGTTGCCGGGTCACCCACGTCGATCAGCGGTAGCGGCTCGATCACTTCGACGGTGAGCGGGGAAGCCGCCGTCGCGTTCAACGTCACGTACAGCTGGACGACGAAGATGTGGTCCGGGACGGCGGTGGTGGACGATCCGGGCGCGGGGTTCACTGCGACCATCCCGATCCACGCGGGACGTTTCGAGGTGCGTCGGGTCGGCACGATAACGAGCGGAACCCTCTGGGGTATCAAGGCCCAGGCGCAACCGCAGAAGTGTTTCAAGGTCGTGTTCCAGATCGATGACCAGGGCTGACCCCAAGAGAGGTCGTCCGAAACGGGAAGGCGAGCGATAACTCGGTCGATACACTCCGCCCGATGAGGGTCTTGGTGATCGGTGCGGGTGGCGTCGGTTCCGCGTTCGCGCCGATCGCGGCGCGTCGGGACTTCTACGAGCACATCGTCTTCGCCGACATCGACGAAGGCAAAGCCCGGTCGATCGTGGACCGGTACGACCGGGGCGAGAAGTTCTCCGCCGCATCGATCGACGCAACCGACGCCATGCAGGTCGCCGATTGCGCGAGGGCGAACGACTGCGACGCGATCCTGAACGCCGCCGATCCGCGGTTCGTGATGCCGGTCTTCACGGGTGCGCTTGAGGTCGGGGCGACGTACCTGGACATGGCGATGTCGCTCTCGGAGCGACATCCGGACTCGCCCTACGAGCTCACCGGGAAGAAGCTCGGTGACGACCAGTTCGCGGATCGCGGACGTGTGGGAGCAACGCGGGCAGCTCGCGCTCGTCGGTGTCGGGATCGAGCCGGGAGCGGCGGACGTGTTCGCGCGCTATGCGGCCGACGAGCTGTTCACCCAGATCGACGAGGTGGGGGTCCGTGACGGTTCGAACATCCAGGTCGAGGGCTACACGTTCGCGCCGACGTTCTCGATCTGGACGACGATCGAGGAATGTCTGAACCCGCCCGTGATCTGGGAGAAGGATCGCGGTTGGTACACGACGCGGCCGTTCAGCGAGCCGGAGACGTTCGTGTTCCCCGAAGGGATCGGGCCGGTGGGATGCGTGAACGTCGAGCACGAAGAGGTGCTGCTCGTGCCGCGTTGGATCGACTGCCGCCGCGTCACCTTCAAGTACGGCTTGGGCGACGAGGTCATCGAGATCCTCCAGACGCTCCACAAGCTCGGGCTGGACCGCACGGCACCGGTGCGGGTCCGAGGGGGTGAGGTCTCGCCGCGCGACGTCGTCGCGGCGTGTCTCCCGGACCCCGCACGGCTCGGTGATCGGATGACGGGCGCGACGTGCGCGGGGACCTGGGTGACGGGCACCGGCAAGGACGGCGGGCGTCGCGAGGTCTACCTCTACCACGTGGTCGATACCGACGAGACCTGGTCCCGCGACGGTGCGCAGGCGGTCGTGTGGCAGACGGCGATCAACCCGGTGATCGCGCTCGAAGCTGATCGCGAACGGATCGTGGTCGGGCGCCGGCGTGCTCGGCCCCGAGGCGTTCCCGCCGCAGCCGTTCCTGGACCTGCTGACCGACTACGGGTCCCCATGGGGGATGGAGGAGCGAACGCCGCCCTCGGCCTAGCTCTCGTCGGTCGTCGGTTGGAACAGCTCTACCGGGTTACCGGCCGGTCTTCGATCACGACCCTTGCCCCGGTACCGTCACGACCTCGCTACGGAGACCGAACACCACGCCGCGCAGCCGGGCGACCTCGGCGTCGATGTCGTCGAGCCTCGAGCACGAACCGGTTCCAGCCTCCAGGCACGGGCCGAGTGCCGTGCGGTCCAGCCCGAGCTTGTGGAGCGTCTGGAGGATCTCGATGACCTCGTCGCCCAAGCCGTACTGAAGGTGACGCGGCGGCAGTCGATCCAACGCGGCACGAGCAGCACCTCTTCGTGCTCGACGTTCACGCATCCCGACCGCCCCGATCCCTTCGGGGAACACGAACGTCTCGGCTCGCTGAACGGCCGCGTCGAGGTAACGACCGGCGATCCTTCTCCCGATCACGGCGGGTTCGACATTCCTCGATCGTCGTCCAGATCGAGAACGTCGGGCGCAGACGTGTAGCCCTCGACCTGGATGTTCGAACGTCACGGCACCCCCACCCTCGTCGATCTGGGTGAACAGCTCGTCGGCCGCATAGCGCGCGAACACGTCCGCCGCTCCCGGCTCGATCCCGACACCGACGAGCGCGGCTGCCCGCGTTACGTCCCACACGTCCGCGATCGCGAACTGGTCGTCACCGAGCTTCTTCCCGGTGAGCTCGTAGGGCGAGTCCGGATGTCGCTCCGAGAGCGACATCGCCACGTCCAGGTACGACGACCCGACCTAAGCGCACCGTGAAGACCGGCATCACGAACCCGGATCGGCGGCGTTCAGGATCGCGTCGCAGTCGTTCGCCCTCGCGCAATCGGCGACCTGCATGGCGTCGGTTGCGTTGATCGATGCGGCGGAGAACTTCTCGCCCCGGTCGTACCGGTCCACGATCGCACCGGGCTTTGCCTTCGTCGATGTCGGCGAAGACGATGTGCTCGGTAGAAGTCCCGACGCGCCGCGATCGGCGCGAACGCGGAACCAATGCCACACCGCACCGAATTCACGCAAGACCCTCATCGGGCGGAGTGTATCGACCGAGTTATCGCTGCCTTCTCGGTTTTCGGACGACCTCTCTTGGGGTCGAGCCCTGGTCATCGATCTGGAACACGACCTTGAAACACTTCTGCGGGTTGCGCCTGGCCTTGATACCAGAGGGTTCATGTTATCGTGCGACACCGACGCACCTCGAAACGTCGCGCGTGGATCGGGATGGTTGCGTCACCCGCGCCCGGATCGTCCACCACCGCCGTCCCCGGACCACATCTTCGTCGTCCAGCTGTACGTGACGTTGAACGCGACGGCGGCTTCCCCGCTCACCGTCGAAGTGATCGAGCCGCTACCGCTGATCGACGTGGGTGACCCGGCAACCGGGTTGACGTCGTAGTCGCCTGAGATGAGCGTGCCGGTGTTGGCGTAGGCAAGGCTCCTCGCGTGTTCGGGACCCCAGTAGACATCGACCTTCAATCCGTCCTTGTTGTCGCGGTAATCAGGGATGCCGTTCCCGTCGTAGTCCAGGCTCACGATCATCGCGTCCCACGCCGACACGGACGGGTACGGGCTGTAGCCGGACCAGGTCAAGAGTCGCAGGGTGTTCTCTCCGGCCGACCAATCGACGGTCCCGTCGTGATTCAGATCGGTCGGGATCGAAAACACGTGCCATTGATAGTCCGCGCTGAAGATGATCGCCTGCATCGGCCCCGGCAAGCACGTTCGAGCAAGCACCCAGTAGTTCGGGTCGTTGACCGAGACGAACGTCACTGCGTCGTTCGACCAACCCAGGCCCGTCTGCACGAATTCTTTCGCTTTGAACTCAACGAAGATTCGACTTGTGAGCTGAGGTTGAACACGAAATCGACCGAGAAGACACCAGGCACCGGCGTTTGCTTTTCGTACGTCAACCCGGCACAGGTCAAGATCGAGCAGTCCCCATCTTCGACTCCGACGTCGACCCTCGTGGTGCCGGCGCTCGCGGTCCCGAGCGCCGGGATCATCAATACCAGCGCGGTCATCCACGCCACGAACACTGTTCGATGAGACATCTCCTCCGCCTCCTCTTGGGATGCACACGCGGCTGGTAGCGCCGAAAGCCGAGCATCCTCCTTCCCGATCCCGCGCAGATCGATGCTCGGTGGCATGGCGTCGCCTCTGGGACCTCTAGGCCCCGTCCTCGATCTTCTCGAACACGATCAAGAAGCACTTCTTCGGGGTGCTCAGCGACTTGATCCCGTAGAGCGTGCCCTTGACCGTCCTGCCCGTCTGGCTGATGCCGTAGCGGCCCGAATGCACGGGGATGTTCGCCGTGAACCTGGCTCCGAAGTCGGAGATATCGAGGGTCCCCGCGTACTGCCGGGCGGCCGGGTAGTACGTGATGTGGAACGTCACCGTCGCGGTGCCGCCGAAGCGTCCTGGGATCGTGCCAGCGCCGATGCGTCCGAGGTCACTTGCCCGGTGGCAGGATCGATGGCGTAGTCGCCAGAGGTGAGCATCGCGGGCCCGTTCGGGTAGACGAGCGTCCGGGTCGTTGCCGGTCCGACGAAGACGCCGATGCCGAGGGAATCGCCCTGAGTGACACTCGAGACGATCGCGAGGCTGTCCCACCCGCCGGCGGAGATCGCGGTGACGTCCGTGAGCCCCGACGGCGGCGATGCCTGCCCGAACGCGTCGTAGCCCCAGCCTACCCGTGCCATCGGCGCGAAGGGCCAGACTGTGGTCGTAACCAGCGGAGATCGCGACCACGTCGGTGAGCCCGGCGGGGATATCGAACTGGCCCTCGTCATTGAAACCCCAGCCGACGACGGTGCCGTCGCTGCGGAGTGCAAGGCTGTGCCAGCGGCCTGCTGCGATCGCGGTGACGTCGGTGAGCCCGGTCGGGCGTCGCCTGTCCCCAGTACTCGTTCGAGCCCCAGCCGACGACGGTGCCGTCGCTTCGCAGCGCCAGGCTGTAGTCAGAACCGGCTGCGATCGCGGTGACATCGGTGAGCCCGGTCGGCGGCGTCGCCTCCCCGGAAACGGTCGGAGCCCCAGCCGACGACGGTGCCGTCGCTGCGGAGGGCCAGAGCGTGTTGTCGGCCGGCGGCGATCGCGGTGACATCGGTGAGCCCGACGGAGGTATCGCTTGCCCCGAGGCGTTCGAACCCCATCCGACTACGGTGCCGTCGCTACGCAACGCCAGGCTGTAGTAAGAACCGGCTGCGATCGCGGTGACATCGGTGAGCCCGGTCGGGATGGCGATCTGCCCGAACGTGTTGCTGCCCCAGCCGACGACCGTGCCGCCAGCGCGCAACGCCAAGCTGTGGTCGTAGCCAGCGGTGATGGCGACCACGTCGGTTAGCCCGGACGGGATGTCGAGCTGTCCCGCGTTGTCATAGCCCCAGCCGACGATGTGGGTCGCGATCGGCGCCGCGGTGGCCCGGAAAGAGGGCGCCGTCAACACGAGCGCAGAGGCGAACAGCGCGATAGCAACTGACGAGGCGAGGTGCTTCCTCGATCTATGCCCATACGAGGTATTCATCGCTGCCCTCCCGATCCATGCAGGCTCAAACGGACCTGCTCTCTCCACAACCTAGAGACGTCGACCAGGGCAGGGCAGGGGCGGAGGACCCCTCCTGACGAGGGTCCTTACCTCTTGGCCATCGGGTATCGAAGGCTGACGATGTACGGACCTGCGAAGATGCACGGCGAAGATGAGGGACACCCACGAAGTGACCTATCGTCGCGCAGGGGGATCGGGCATCGTGCGAGGATGCGGCGTGAAGGGGACCCAGGGTGGCGCTTCGAGGTCTGGGAGCGAACGACCCGCTCGCGTCGATCCACCCCCGCGACGTCGCGCCTGCTTGTTGTGGTCGCGTTAGCCACGGTACTTGCCGGGTGCAGCGGCACATCAGCTCCAGCCGCCGCCACTTCCGCAGCGCTTCCGAGCCCGTCGCCGGCCACGTCCATCGCGCCACCGATCGCTACGTCACTCGTCATCCCTTCAGCCTCTCCGAGCCCCAAGGTCACGATCTCGGCCACCTACGGAGAGTCAGCCAACGGTTCCACGGTGCACGTCAAGGTCGGAGATCGTTTCATCATCGCCCTGGGCTGGAACACCAAGCTCGTAGGCATAGACAACTGGGATATGCAGTATCAGGAAACCGGACTCACCGTCGCCTCTTGGGACCAGGACTACACGAAAGCGCCGCATCCCCCGACGATGCAGGGCGCGAACGCGACCGAGATCTGGACCGTGAAGGCCACCAAGAAGGGTACCCATACGTTCGAGGTGACCGCCCTTGGGAAAGAGCATTTCGCGCCACCTCGCGACCAGGACTTCACGATGACCGTCATCGTGACCTAGCCGGCCGCGTAACTCCGGATCGCATCCACGGCCGAAAAGGCGCAGCCCCGCCGATAGAGGTGGACCCGCGGGGACTCGAACCCCGGAGCTCTTGGCTGCCAGCTATCTGATGAGCAAGATCAAGTGCACGTTGGATGGTTTGGTCCTTGTCCGCGCTTAGCGATCTTGATCCCCGACGATGCAGTCACGCGTCGACACGATTCGTTCTGCGCACATCGGCGCAGGCTCCTCACGCGCTGTCGACAACATCGCCTTCGATGGGTTGATCGATTGCTGTAACCCACCGAGGATCGCCTGGTCATCTTCCTTCTATGTGGACGTGAGCCGTTCCCCGGCCGCCACGTCGATGGGAAGCGTGTTCTCCGGCGGTGGCAGCGGGCACGACCATCGCGGATCGTACGAGCACGACGGCTGGTAGGCGAAGTTCAAGTCGAGGACCACGTCAGCTCCCTGGACCCCGAGGTCCGCGCCCTTCACCGTGTCGAACAGGTATCGGCCACCGCCGTACGTGGACGCACCGTTGGCGGCGTCGCGGAACGCCAGGTACATCCCGCCACCGTACTGATCGAGCCAGAAGACATCGAGTGACGTTCCGTGTCCGAACAGCTCAACCTTGCCCGCGCGGCATGGAGTATTCCTGATCTCGTGGCCGTCACTCGTCAGGACATCGATCGCAGAGAAGCTGTCGGGCGGCTCGAGGCTCGCCAGGACCCGTGCGGCCGGATCGTACGGGAACACGAACGGGCCGACGTATCGGCCCCGCTCCGCCTCCGGGATGGGCGACTGCGGATGCGATGAGAACAGCCGGCGGCGCGCTCCGCACCACCGATCCCAGGCGATCTGCGGGTCATCCTCCTGACGGATCGCGACGTAGAGCTCGGAGATCGTTCGACGCCAGTCGGCGAGCGCCACGATGTCGCTCGGCAGCGCCTCCACGTGGACCCACGGGGACTCGAACCCCGGACCTCTTGGCTGCCAGCCAAGCGCTCTACCAGCTGAGCTATGGGCCCTCGAGCGTTCGAGTCTATCGGGAGGAGGCGGCCTCGGGCTCCTCGCCACTCCAACCGCGGGGCATCGCGCCACAGCCGTTCCAGGTCGTAGTACGAGCGCTCTTCGTCGCCGAACACATGCACGACGACATCGAAGTAATCGAGCAACCACCAGCCGCCATCTTCCTCACCCTCGCGGCGGATCGGCTTCTCTCCCAGCTCTCGGACGGAGCGCTCGATCGCCTCGATCACCGTCTTGATCTGTCGTTGGTCGATGCGGAGCAGATCACGAAGTAGTCGGTGATCACGATGAGCCCGCTGCACGTCCAGGATGACGATGTCGGTGGCCTGCTTGTCCGCGGCGGCCTTCGCGGCGGCGAGGGCGGGGTCACGGCTCGCGGGCATCTCGCCGCGCCGGTCCCGTTCCGCTTGCTGCGTCAAGCCGTGAAGTCCTTCCCCACCACGATGGTGACGTTACCGATGCCCGATGCTACAGGGGATACCGCACGGCCGACCCCGAGCGCACCGCGCACCCGTCGCGCCTGCGCGGTCGTTCTCGCCGGGCGCCGCGATCTTCGTGGCCACATGCCCGAAGTCGACCGCGTTCTGCGACAGGGTCACGCGGAAGCCCGTGGGGATCAGCAACCGTCCGACCTCGTTGCCCACGCCGGCCGTCCGACCGCGTTCTGCACGATGACGGGGATGGGCATCCGCTCCACACCGACCCGATCCGCCGGCAATGGTCCACCTCGTCGTCGTCCGGCACGCGGATCGTGGCCGCGGGACCTTCACCGGGAGCGTTTCGAGCTGCCCGTCCTTCGTCCCGTCCAGCACCGCCTGCACCCCGGGAAGGCGTCGGTCTCGATGAGGTCGCCGGCCTTGAACTCGGCGGTGCGGCCAGCAGGCCGGTGAGGACGATGTCCCAGAGTGAACGTGTTCTGCCCGCTCGCGCAAGGTACGCGGGCGACCTGCCGGCCGGTCATCGTGACGGCGCCGGGTCCGAGGACGTCGCTGCCGACGGAACCGGATCGGGGAGAGTCACCTTCAGGCCGCCGTCGTCGATCGGACAGCGCGGCGACATGGGCGAGGTCGGTCACGCGATAGCTCGCTCGCCCACGCACCCACCACGTTGAGAGCGCGACCTGCAGACCGGGACCGGGCAGGGTCGCTACACGGCGGGTGCCGAGCTCGCCCGCACCCGGCACCTCCAGCGTGAGCCCTGCGGTACGCCCATCGCCGCGGGCGGCGCCCCGGCGGTCCCGATCACGGCCAGGAGTGGCTTGGGCGCGCCGGTGAACGACAGCAACACGAGCAACGTCGGGCGTTCCGTGTTCGGACGGTGTGGCGCTCGGTGTGACCGACTCCGCCGAGGGTTCGCCGATCTGCGTCGCGGCGCAGGCGATGGCGCCACGACCACGACCGCCAGCGCGCACCAGCAGGCTCGAGCCCGCGCGCCGGCGCTCGTGCTCGCGTCCGCCGCAGCCGCGACGCTCTGGTGCGCGGCGGCGGGGGTGCCGGCGGTTCCGAGCTCACCGGTAGCACCCCCGCCTTCTCCACGTAGCTCTTCACCCCTTCGGGGACGAGGTACCGGATCGGTCGCTCTGGCGGCCACGCGCGCGCGGATGCGTCGGTGGAGCTGATCGCGAGCGCAGGGGATGTTCATGACGGTGATCCTGGCGGCTGGTGGGCGCATGCGTCTCGATCTCGGCGATGTCATAACCCGGCCGGGGTCGCGGCGATGAAGTGCGCGAGCCCGAACAGCTCCTCGGGCTTCTTCCACGCCAAGATCTCGACGATCGCGTCCGCGCCGGTGATGAAGAACAGGTCGGTGGCACCGAGCTCCTCTTTCAGCCCACGGAGCGTGTCGACCGTGTACGTGGGACCGTCGCGGTCGACCTCCATCCGCGACACGCGGAACGGCGGGTTTGCTCGCCGTCGCGATGACCGTCATCAGGTACCGATCCTCGGCCGGCGACACGACCTCGTGCTCCTTCATCCAGGGCAGCCCGTCGGGCACGAACAGCACCGATCGAGCCCGAACTGCACGAGCGCCTCCTCGGCGGTCACGAGATGGCCGTAATGGATGGGGTCGAACGTGCCGCCCATGACCCCCAGGCGTGTTCCCGACGGCGGCCTATCCTACGGCCCCGGCTCTCCAACCAACCGCGCAGGTCCTTCGCGTGGTCCGCGTAGTGCCGTGGCCCCGATTCCTCGAACCACTCCCACGCGCGGCGGTGTCATCTCGTCGAGCGTCGGCCACCCATGTCCCGTGGAGCAGGCGACCATCGCGTGCGGGCGCGAACCGGGACTCGGCATCTCGTCCGCGTCCATCCCTTGGTAGTTCTGAGGAAACGGTGGCTCTTCGTCTCGGTGTCCTCGCTGTTCTTGCGGGTCGGGCTGCCTACCCGAGCGCGATCGAGCGCGTCGGATGCTTCTTGAACCAGGCGACCACGTGGGCATTACGTCCGCGGTCGACCAGCCGTCCGGTGTCACGCTGGTCTCGCGAAGCGCTCAATGGGAACCCTGCCGAGAGAGCCCCGAGCTCGACTGCCACCCGGCTTCCTCTTCCGCCCTCAACGTTGATCAACGTCCAACGCCGCCTCCCTCGAATTCCTGCCGTCTGGCAGGATTCGAACACCCTGTCGTGGATCGCGACGTCGTCGCCCCGCCTTCGCCGCCGAGCTGCCAGCCGACGCTCGACACCTTCCTTCACGAGTCGGCTCTGGAGCCCGAGCGAGCCGCTCGTCGTCCAGGTCCGCTTCCAGCAACCACGCTCGACCGCGCGGCCCTTCACGCGCCAACCGGCCCCTTCACACTCCACCGTGAACCGGGGTCGACCCGTCGAAGGACCACGAACGTGGTCCGCTCCGGCTCGGCCTCCTCCGCTTCCTTCGTGAGCGTCGCGAGCCGGTCGAGGAGAGCGTCCAGCCCCTCCCCCGTCCCGGCCGAGACCGCGAGGGCGTCGGTGCCGAGCGCGGCGGCGGCCGCGGCCGGGCTCGACCAGATCCGGCCTTCGCGCCCACGACGATCGAAGGGCACTCCACCAGCGACCGGTCGTAGGCGGCGAGCTCCTCGCGGAGCGTCGCCAGATCCCGACCGGATCTTCGTCCGCCAGGTCCACCACGAGCACGAGCGCACGGCATCGCACGACATGGCGCAGGAAGCGGTGGCCGAGTCCTCGGCCCTGGCTCGCCCCCTCGATCAATCCCGGGACGTCGGCGACGACGAAGCGGTCGATCGTCGGCGCCGGCGACCCCGAGGTTCGGCGTCAGCGTGGTGAACGGGTAGTCGGCGATCTTCGGTCTGGCGGCGGACAAGCGTGAGAGCAGCGTGGACTTGCCGGCGTTGGGCAACCCGACGAGGCCCACGTCCGCCACGGTCCGGAGCTCGACGCGCAGGCGTTTCTCCTCGCCCTCTTCTCCGGGCTCGGCACCTGCCGGCACGCGGTTGCGCGCGCTCGCGAGCGCGGCGTTCCCCCGACCGCCCCGACCGCCCTGAGCGACGACCGCGCGGCTCGCGTCGCCCACCAGGTCCGCCAGCAGCCCATCGTCGTCGGACACGACGGTGCCGTCGGGGACCGGCACGATCAGATCCTTGCCGGTAGCTCCCTCCCGGTTCGAGCTGCGTCCAGCGCCCCCGTGCGCGGCGCGTTGATGCGGGTGGTCCGCGAGGGCGGAGAGGTCGTGCACGCCGCGGGAGACCTCGAAGATCACCGAACCCCCCGGACCGCCGTTCCCGCCGTCTACGCCGCCCCGAGGCTTGTACGGCTCGCTGTGCAGGGAGGCCGACCCGTTCCCGCCGCGGCCGGCCTGCACGTAGACGGTGGTTTCATCGACGAACGTCACAGCGGAGAGCTTAGGTGGTCGTTCAACGGGCGGCGGGGCAAGATGAGGCCATGCCGGAGGCTGCGACGGTGTGGATGGTGCATCTCGATCGCGGGCACGCCCATGAAGAGTTCCGCGGGACCCTCGAGCTCGACGAGGAAGCGGTGGTCTTCACCGATGCCCACTCGAGCACGGTGGTCCGGTTCCCCTACGACGTGGTCCGCAAGCCGAGCCGCGTCCGGGGCTCGCCGATCCTGATGCTCGCGCACGAGTCCGAGGGACGCGTCCGTCGGGTGGCGTTCTACTTCTCGCAGCCACCGCCACTCCGTCCACCCGAGCCCGGGACGACCGCCCTGCCGGGTTCCGGGCTGAACCAGCGGCCGATCGGCGCGTTCGGCGCCTTCCGTCGCACCTCCCGCCGTCGACACATGAAGACCAACGTGGGCTACCTGACCACCGTGAACGCGGACCACAAGCAGACGATCCAGGCGTGGGTCGCGGAGATCGGAGCGCGGTTGAGCGCCGGCTGAGCCGTTACTCGGCGGGCTGGATCGAGGCGAACTTACGGCCGCGCGAGTCGTGGAACTCGACCACGCCGGGACGAAGCGCGAAGAGGGTGTCGTCGCTGCCCTTGCCCACGCCGTCGCCGGGGTGGATCCGGGTGCCGCGCTGACGCACGATGATCGAGCCGGCAGGGACGGTCTGTCCGCCGAACGCCTTCACTCCCAAGCGCTTCGAGTTCGAATCGCGCCCGTTACGGGACGAGCCGCCGCCCTTCTTGTGTGCCATAAGAGGTCCAGGCTACCAGCCGCTACTCGGCCTGCTGGGCGGTCTCGTCGGCCACCGGTTCAAGGTCCGGCTCGTCCTTCTCCGGCTTCTCGAGCTTCGGCTCGGGCTTCGCCTTGGCCGCGGTTCGCTTGGGGGCCGCACCGAACTTCACGTCCTCGATCTCGAGCATCGTGAGCAGTTGGCGGTGTCCACCGCGCTTCGCGTAGCCACTCTTGGGCCGGTACTTGAAGATCTTGACCTTGTCGCCCTTGTGCTCGCCGAGCGGCTTCGCGGTGACGACGGCCTTCGCGGCCTCGGCCCCCACGTGGGTCTTCCCCTCGTCGTCGACCACGAGGATCGGATGGAAGGTCACCGTCTGACCGTCGTGGACGATCTTCTCCACCTCGATCACATCGCCAGCCTTGACCCTCTGCTGCTTGCCGCCCGTCTTGATCACCGCGTACATGGTCCGTCCTCCAGCCTCATGCGTCGTAGTTGATGATGATGCCCCGGCCCTCACACGTGGGACAGGTCTCTGAGAACGACTCCACCAGACCGCCGGAGACACGCTTGCGGGTCACCTGCATCAGCCCCAGCGGTCCGATCTCGAACACCTGAGACCTGGTCTTGTCGATGGCCAGGGCCTCGTTCATCGTGTCCTCGACCTGCTTCTTGTTCTTCTCCAGCAGCATATCGATGAAGTCGATCACGATGATGCCGCCGATGTCCCGCAGGCGGAGCTGCCGCGCCGTCTCTTTGGCGGCTTCGAGGTTCGTGTTGACCACGGTCTCTTCGAGGTTCGTCTTGCCGACGCTCTTGCCGGTGTTCACGTCGACGATCGTCATCGCCTCGGTGCGCTCGATGAACAGATAGCCGCCGGAGGGGAGCCACACCTTCTTGTCGAGCGCCTTATGGATCTGCTCGACGATCCGGTACTCCTCGAACACCGGGAGCTTCCCTTGGTGCAGGTGGATCTTCTGCTCTAGGTCGGGCGCGATGTCGCGGACATACGTCATCACCTTCTCGTAGACGCGGGGTGAGTCGGTCGCGAGCTCCTTGAACTCCTCGTCCGTGAACAGGTCGCGGACGACGCGCACCGTGAGCTCGGGCTCTTCGTAGAGCACCGCCGGCGCCTTCACCTTCTTGGAGCGCTTCTGGATGTCATCCCACTCGCGGATCAGCCGTTGCAGATCGGCGGTGAGGGCCTCCTCGCTCGCCCCTTCAGCCGCGGTGCGGACGATCACGCCGTGACCGTCCGGGCGAACCTTCTTCATGATCGCCTTGAGGCGTTTGCGCTCCTCGTCTGGGAGGCGCCGGCTGATGCCGGAGACGTTCGCGTTCGGCACGAAGACCAAGTACCGGCCGGGCATCGAGATCTGTGCCGTCAGGCGGGCGCCCTTGCCCCCCATCGGATCCTTCGTGACCTGGACCATCACCGACTGGCCGTTCTTCAGGACCTGTTCGATGCGGGGAGCGGGACCCTCGAGGTCCTCGGGCGAGTAGTTGACCTCGCCCGCGTAGAGCACGCCGTTGCGCCCTCGGCCGATGTCCAGGAACGCGGCCTCCATACCGGGAAGCACGTTCTGAACGCGTGCCAGGAAGACGTTGCCGACCATGGATGTCGCTCCGGTCCGCGTCACGTAGTGCTGGACGAGCGCGTCTTCCTCGAGGACGGCGATCTGGTCACGATCGCCGTGCTCCGTGATGACCATGACCTTGTCCTTGATCCGAGGCGGGATGATCGTCTCTTCGCGGCGACGGCGACCACCGACCCGACCGGTGCGAGAACGGGTGGACCGCAGACCTCGGGTGGGGCCGCCGGCCGCCACTTGCTCCTCGACGCTTCGCGAACGGCTCCTGGTCCTGGTCGGCTTCGACGGCTCCTTGGTCTCCGGCTCCGTGACGGCAGCGGCCGCCGCGGCCTTCTTCGTCGCGCCGGAACCACGACGACCCCGCCGGCTCCGCGAGCGGGTCCCGGCAGGCTTCGCCTCCCCGGCGTCGGCGTCGGGGAGCGCATCCTCCCGCTGGGTCTGGGGTGTGGAGTCCTTCGGTGCCTCGTCATCGGCGCCTAGGTCTCGCTCGCTCGCGGGCGTCCTTGGGGCGCGCGGGCCCGTCCTTGGTGGCGCCAGCGGGAGCCCGGCCGGCTCCGCCCCGCCCTCGTCCGCCGCGGCTGCGGCGCCGGCGCGGCGCGCCGGTGCCAGTGGTCCCGGGTTCGGTGCCGGACTCGGGGTTGACCGGCTCGGCCTTCGCCGTGGCATCGGCCTCGGTCTTTGCGGTCGTCCGTGGCGCCCTGGCCGGGCTCTTGGCCGGGCTCTTGGCCGGGCTCTTGCCGCTCGACGCCGGGCTCTTGGCTGGGCTCTTGGCCGGGCTCTTGGCCGGGCTCTTAGCGCTCGACGCTCGGCCGTTGCCGGAGGCCGTCGACGGAACGGCGGTGTCCTCGGTGGTCGATCCGGTGGCCGCTGCGGTTCTCCCGCTCCCGCCTCGCCCACGGCCTCGTCCGCCGCGGCTTCGGCGTCGGCGCGGCGCGCCGGTGCCCGTTCCCGGTGTCCCCGGCTCTGCCGGCGTTGCGGCCTGTGTGCTCTCTGTTCCGGCGGTTCCGCCGGTCTTGGTCGCGACGCCTTCGTTCGCGACCGGTCCTTCTTGGTTCATGCGATGAGCTCCCTTCGCTCGCTCGAGCGAGAGGGCACGGCGAACGATCGGTTGGGACGTCGGGTCTGACTCCGATATGCGGAGCTACGGTGCAACTCGTGCGAACCCGGGAGCATCCGGCTCCTGCCGTTCAGCTCCGGGTCGCGCGCGTGATCGCGCACCCGATAACGCCCTTCTCCGGCGCTCGCGTTCCGCGCTCGCGGCTCTCCGGGGTTCCGGGGCCTGGCGGGCGGCGGTTCGCGCGCCTTCTCGACGACTCTGGATCTCGCTGGAATCGGCCTCTGCAGAGGTTCGTTCGGCGAGCAGATCTGTTGAGGAGCATAACAGCGGGAGGGGCCGGGGCCGGGAGGAGGGCCTTTGGACATCGGTCGGACGCCAGCCGTGTCCCCCATCCGGGGGGGCCGGGAAACCCCGCGTCTGCAGGATGGGATACGTACGTCGCTGCCATGACACTACTTACATGCTGGTTGAGAGGGCGCCGGCCGCGCCACGCGAGCGCGTGCGCGTCCTGGTCGTAGACGACAACGCGGGCTTCCGGGACTCCTTGGTATCCCTGTTGGACACCGATGAACTCATGGTGGTGGGACAGGCCGGCAACGGTGAGCAGGCCCTCCAGCTGATCGCGTCCACCGCACCGGATGTGGTGCTGATGGACGTTCGGATGCCCATGATGGACGGGATCGAGACCACCCGTCGACTGAAGGCGATGGACCCGAACATCGGGATCGTGGCGCTCACCGGCCTCGAGGACCAACGTGCCGTACGCGACATGTTGGTGGCGGGGGCATCCGGCTACGTACTCAAAGACTCCGACGGCGACGAGATCCTGAACGCCGTGCGCGAAGCGGCGACCGGCAACGGCGTGATCTCGCCTCAGTTGACCCCTTCGGTGATCGAACAGCTCACCGAGGCCCTCGAGCGAGAGCGCCGGCGCACCCGTCAGTTGGAGATCGCGCAGGAGGCCCTCCTGGAGCGGGCCGCGCGTCGCCACGAGCTCGTGTCGCGATTGGGACACGAGCTGCGCACCCCCGTCACGGTGATCCTGGGCATGGCCCAGACCCTGTCCGAGGGCACCGCGCCCGAGGAGGACCGTCCCGAGCTGCTCGAACGGCTGGTGGTTCGCGCCGGCGACCTGGCGCGACTGGTTCAGCGGTTCGAAGCGGCCGTCGAGGCGGGACTCACGGAATGGGCCGACGTGACCCAGGTGGCCGAGGAGGTGGCCGAGGGCAACGACCGGATCCTGGTCGAGTCGCCCGGCGTCCCCGCGATGGCAAGCCTGAATCGGATGGCGGCCAGTCGCATCCTGGAAGAACTCGTCGAGAACGCCCTCGCGTTCTCCGAGGATCGGCCGGTCAGGGTGATGATCGCGATCGAGGACGGATCACCCGTGGTCCGCGTCATCGACCAGGGCATGGGGATCGACGCGGCCTCGCTCCCGCGGATCTTCGCGCCGCTCGAGCAGGGTGAGGAACTGAACGCCCGCACGCATCAAGGGATCGGTCTCGGCCTCGCGATCGCGCGGATGTCCGCCCGGGCGATGGATGGGGATGTCGTCCTCGAGTCGACCGGACCTGAGGGGTCGACCTTCACGTGGTCCGTGAACGCGGAACGGCTCGGACCGTCGCTCACTTGAAGCGACGCATGTGGACGTTCAGCAGGAGACCCACGCCGATCAGGTTCGCGATCATCGCCGACCCCCCGTAGCTCACGAGCGGTAACGGGATGCCGGTGATCGGCATGATGCCGAGGACCATCCCGACGTTCACGAACATCTGGATCGCGAACATCGACGCGACGCCTGCGGCGACGTAGGTCCCGAACGGATCCTTGGACAAGTAGGAGATGCGGATCGCACGCCAGATCAAGATCGCGAACAAGAGGAGCACGAACGCGGACCCGAAGAAGCCGAACTCCTCCCCCACGACCGTGAAGATGAAGTCGGTGTGCTGCTCGGGCACGAAATCCAGGTTCGTCTGGGTCCCGGACAGGTATCCCCGGCCGAACAACCCGCCGGCGCCGACGGCGATCTCCGCCTGCTCCCGGTTGTAGCGGGTCGTGTCGGCCGAGTTCTGTGGATCCAGGAATCCCGTCAAGCGAGCGACCTGGTAGTCGCGGATCACGTGCAACTGGAACGCGAGCGCCACGAGCACGATCGAGGTGAGCGCGAGAGCGAGCAGGTGCTTGGGTCGCGTCCCGGCTACCACGAGGATCCCGACCGTGATCGCGACGAGCACGATCGTCGTTCCGATGTCGGGCTGGATGAACACCAGCATCATCGGGATCGCGGCCACGATGCACACGCGCAGCACGTCCGAGATCTCCGGCTCCGACGTCCGGAGTTCGGACAACATCGCCGCGAGCATCAGGATCAGTGAGATCTTGGCGAACTCGGACGGGGTCAGCTGGAAGCCGGCGAACTGGAACCACCGTTGCGCGCCGTTCGCGGAAGAACCGATGCCCGGGAGCCTGACGAGCACGAGCATCGCGACCGTCGCCGCGTAGATGAACCCCGCGTAGACCTTGAAGAAGCGGTAGTCGAACGTCGCGATGATCAACAGCAGCAGGAAGCCGAGGACGAGCGCGGCGATCTGCTTCTTCACGTAGATCATCGGATCCGCGTTCAGCGCCGCGAGGGACACGTGGGTCGCCGAGTAGATGGAGAGCAACCCCACGATCGAGAGCCCGAGCGTGACCAGCAGGAGCGCCGGATCGAGGTGGCGGATCGGGCGTCGTTCCGCGGCGAGGCTCCGACCCGCGACGAGGTCCATCAGTCCGAGACCCCACCACTCACGGTGTTCGGACCCTGGATCCCCAGGAGCCCCTCGATCACCTGTCGCACGATCGGGGCCGCCGATGTCGAGCCGTGACCCCCCTGCTCCACCATCGCCACCACCACGTACTTGGGGTCGTTCACCGGCACCATCGCGGCGAACCACGAGGTGTCCTGGAACGGCGGCCGCTGCGCGGTGCCCGTCTTGCCGCCGACGGGATAGCTCGAGAGCGGGAACCCGGAGAACGCGAGACCGGCGGTGCCGCCCGATTGCGTGACGGTGCCGAGGGCGTTGCGGATGTAGTCGAGCTCGGCCTGGGTGAACGGGAGCTCGTGCTGACCACAGTGGCCACTCACGGTCTTCGCGACCGAACCATCCGGCCGCTCGATCCGGTCGACCAGGTGGGGACGGCAGAGCTTGCCCCCGTTCGCGATCGCCGCGTACGCGGCGGCGAGCTGCATCGGCGTGACCGTGACGTAGCCCTGGCCGATCGCCATCTGGATGTAATCACCCGGCAGCCAGACGTCTTCGCCTGGGTTGAACAGCTGCGGGTTGGCCGCGGCGAACGTCGCCTTCCAAGCGGGGTCGGGGATCAAGCCGCCCGTCTCGGAAGGCAGGTCCAGGCCGGTCGGCTTCCCGAATCCGAACTGGCGGAGATCGTGCTGGAGGGCGAGCGCGTTGTCGGCGAACTGGTTGGCCTTCCACCGGTCGTAGTAGTCGGCACCGAACTGGTAGAAGACGGTGTCGCACGAGATCTTCAGCGCGTTCGCGAGCGAGATAGAGCCGAGGTTGGCGGTGGACCAGTTGTGGAAGACCGTCGTGGTGTCGCCCGGGTAGACGTACTCCGCGGGGCAGGGATAGTACCCGCCCAGGTTCGCGATCCCATCCTTGACCGCGGACAAGGCGATGAACGGCTTGAACGTCGATCCGGGCGCGTACGTCAGCTGCGTCGCCCGATCGAGTGTGGGGGCCGACGCGTTCTTGAACAGGTAGGCGGCCTGCTTCGCGGTCGGTCCCTCCACGAACCACGACGGGTCGAACGTCGGCCACGAGGCGAGCGCCTTCACGGCGCCGGTCGACGGGTCCATCACGATCACGGCGCCGGCGTTCCCCTTCAGGTATGCGGGCGGGCTCTGGGACGTGTCGAAGATCGCGCGCGTTCGCTCGATCCCCTGCGCGAGCGCTTGTTCCGCGATCTTCTGCGCGTCGTTGTCGAGCGAGAGCACGAGGTTGTCTCCCGGCGTCGGATCCTGCGCGCCCAACGTGCGGATCACCTGGCTCGACGAGTTCACCAGGTACTTCTCGATACCCTTCTTCCCCTTGAGGTAGTGCTCGTACGTCTGCTCGAGGCCCGCCTTACCCACCAGGTCGTTCGGCCCATAGGTCGCGAACGCGGGGTCCTTCAGCTCGCCCGCGTCGATCTGGCCCACCCACCCGAGTACGTGCGCAGCCATGCTGCCCTGCGGGTACTCGCGGACGGAGGCCTGCACGACCTCTACCCCGGGGAAGTCCTGCTTGTGCTCTCCCAGGTAATCCGCCACCTTCTCGTTCACGTCGAACGCGACCGGCTTCGGCTGATAGTCGAAATACCGCTTGGAATCCAGCCCCGTGCGGATCGTCGCCACCGGGATCCCCAAGACGTCGGAGAGCTTCAGCAGCTCCGCCTCGGCGTCGTCGCCCAGCTGATCCTTGGTCACCCGGACCTCGAGGGATACGCGGTTGACGACGAGCGGGCGACCACGGTCGTCGAGGATGTTGCCCCGCACGGCATCCGTGTGCACGATCCGTACGGATTGATCGCGGATCTGCGCGGTGGCGGCCGCCGAATCGAGCACCTGCAAGAACCACAGACGCGTCGTCAGGGCAGCGAACATCAACGCCACCAGGATGGCGAGGGTCTTGAGTCGTGCGGTCGATCGTTCCATCTAGAAGCGCACCACGCGTTTGGGTCGGGACCCTTCGAAGATACGCCGTAACAGCGGATAGACGAGGGGGGTGAGGATCGCCGAGTACACGGCCGTGAGGAACGCGACCCGGATCGAGAAGAGCAGCGGGTCGTCGGACTGCGACAGCAGGAACGACACGGTCTCGTAGAAGATCACCCCCGCGAACGTCCCCACGGCGACGAGCGCGGTCGGCAATAGCGGCGACGGCGACACGATGTACTGACGCGCGAGCCCGACCGTGTACCCGAGCAGGGTGAGCGTCAGGGCCGTGATCCCCTTCGGTTGATCGAGCAAGAAGTCCTGCGCCATCCCTCCCGCGAACCCCACGATCGCGCCTTCGTTCGGACCCTCCAGGATCGCCATCAGGATCGTCACGACGTACAGGAGCTCGGGCCGCACACCGACGAGCTTGATCTGCGTGAAGATCGTCGATTGCAGCAACAGCGCGGTGACGATCACCCCGGTGAGCGCGAGGGTCCTTCGGATCACGCTAGCTCCCGCTCCGCGCCGTCTGAAGCACCAGGACGAACTCCAGCGCGGAGAAGTCGACGGCGGGCCGGACGGTGACGAACTCTTGCAGCTCGTTCGCGCCGGGGATCACATGCGAGACCTGCCCGATCACGAGCCCCGGCGGGTACAGACCGCGTTGGCCGTTCACCTGATAGCCCTGCGTCACGACGGTCTCGTTCCCCTCGACGACGGTGCCGGGGTCGACGAGGCTCATCCGGAGATCGGCGTCGCCCTGGCCTTCGACCAAACCCGTCTCGTGCGAGACGGACAACCTCCCGGCCACCGCCGAGTCGCGATCGATGATCAGCTCAACCTCGGCGGAGATCGGGGTCACCGAGATCACCTTCCCCACGAGCTGGGGTCCCTCCATCGAACCCGTGATCACCGGCTGATCCGCGGCGATCCCGTCGTCGGACCCACGATCGATCGTGATCGTCCAGCGGAAGTTCGACAGGCCGTTCGCGATCACGGTCGCCGGGACGGAGTTCGGGGTGAGGCTCTGTTTCAATCCCAGCAGGTCCGCCAGTTGGGAGACCTGGCTCTCGAGGTAGGTCGCCCGCTGGATGGTCGTTCGGAGCGTCTCGTTGTCCCGCCGCAGCCGTTGGTTCTCCTCTTCGAGCGACGGCAGGTGCACGAGGCCCGTGAAGAAGTCGCCGATCGGGCGCGTCACCGTGGTCACGGCCTGCTGGAGCGGCGCCATCGCGGCGAGCGCGACCCGGCCGAGCCCCGCCAGGGGTCCGTTCTGGCCCTCCCGATAGTCGAGCGTGATCACGGCCAGCGAGATGGACACCAAGACGACGACGAGGAGCCGAGTGCTCCGGGGGCGTTGCCGCGAGACCACGGCGGTTACCGCCGAGAGGGGCTCACCAGGACCCGCTGCAGGACCTCGAACTCCTCCAGGCACTTGCCCGAACCGAGGACGACGGCCTGGAGCGGAGAATCGGCGATCCGGACCGGCATGCCGGTCTCGTGTCGGAGCCGCTTATCGAGGCCGCGCAGGAGCGCCCCCCCGCCCGTGAGGACGATGCCCCTGTCCATGATGTCGGCGGAGAGCTCCGGTGGTGTCCGGTCGAGCGTGGTCTTGATGGCGTCGATGATGGCGTTCACCGGTTCCTCGATCGCGCGGCGGATCTCCTCCGCGCTGATCGTGATGGTCTTCGGCAGACCGCTCACGAGGTCCCGGCCTTTGATCTCGGCGACGAGCTCTTCGGGCATCGGGAACACCGATGCGATCGCGAGCTTGATCGCCTCCGACGTGCGCTCGCCGAGCAACAGCGAGTACTCCTTCTTCACGTGTTGGATGATCGCTTCGTCCAGCTCGTCGCCGCCGATGCGGATGCTCGTCGACGTCACGATGCCGCCCAGCGAGATGACCGCAACTTCCGTCGTGCCGCCGCCGATGTCGACGACCATGTTGCCGGTCGGCTCATGGATCGGCAGGCCGGCGCCGATCGCTGCGGCCATCGGCTCTTCGATGATGTATGCGCGACGCGACCCGGCCGCGATCGTCGCCTCCTCCACCGCGCGCTGCTCGACGCCCGTGATCCCGGAGGGAACGCACACGACCACCCTCGGCTTGGCGAGCAGGCGGCGCTTGTGCACGCGCTGGATGAAGTACCGCAACATCTTCTCCGTGACGTCGAAGTCGGCGATCACGCCGTCTTTCAACGGGCGAACCGCTTGGATGTGGCTCGGCGTGCGGCCGATCATCCGCTTGGCCTCTGAACCCACGGCAAGGATGGCTCCAGTAAGGGTGTTGATCGCAACCACGGACGGTTCGTTCAGAACGACTCCGCGCCCGCGCACGTACACGAGCGTGTTCGCCGTTCCGAGGTCGACCGCCATATCGCGACCAAGGAACCCCAGCACCCCCTCCGTCCCTTGTTGCCGGGACGTGGGGGAAGAAGATCGTTGGAGACCATCGGCCATGGGCTCCCGGTCATTCAACAGGACCACTCCCACCGTGGCAACCTGTGCGGATGAACGACATCGACAGAACACATGCAGTGGTGTTCCCCGGCCAAGGGTCGCAGGCGATCGGCATGGCGGACGTTTGGACGACCCATCCGGCCGGTTCGGCGGTCTTGGAGGAAGCCTCGGATGCCATGGCGACCGATCTGGTCGCGGCGTGTCGGGATACGGAACGGCTCGCCACGACGGCGTTCGTTCAGCCGGCGCTGCTCGCGTGTGGGGTCGCCGCGTTCCGGGTTCTCGAGGCGGAAGGGGTGTCGTTCACCGGCGCGGCCGGCCATTCGCTCGGAGAGTTCGCCGCGCTCGTGGCGGGCGGGGTGATCGGGCTGCGTGACGCGCTTGACGTCGTCGTGATCCGCGGCCAGGCGATGCAGCGTGCGGGAGAGGAACGCCCCGGCACGATGGCCGCGCTCCTGGGCGCGGACGCCGACCAGATCGCCACGCTCTGCGACGACGCGCGAGGAGACGACGTGTTGGTGGTGGCGAACGAGAACTCCCCCGCCCAGGTCGTCGTGAGTGGTTCGATCGCCGCGATCGAACGCCTGCAGACGATCGCCGCGGAACGCAAGATCCGCGCCGTGCGGCTGAACGTCGCAGGTGCCTTCCACTCGCCGTTGATGGAACCGGCGGTGGCGCCGATCGTCGCCCGCCTCTCCACGATCGCGTTCGCTGAGCCGCGGATCGCGATCGCGGAGAACGTCGTCGGCGCGCTCGTCGACGACCCGCAGGAGCTCCGCACGCTCCTCGGGCGGCAGGTCGTGTCGCCGGTGCGATGGGTCGGGTGTGCCCAGGCGTTGGGAGCCGCCGGCGCCAGCGTGTTCCTGGAGGCGGGTCCGGGCGACGTGTTGACGAAGCTCGCGAAACGGGTCGTGCCGAGCGCGCTGGCGGTCGCGATCGGCTCGCCCGAGGCCGCAGCAGCGTTCGTCGCCGGCACCTGACCGCCGGTCGCCGGTGCCCGACGAGGACGATATCCTCGGCCCGTGACCCGACACGCGACCATCGCCGGCGTGGGCTCGTACCTCCCGCCGCGCCTCGTGCCGAACAGCTGGTTCGAGTCCCGGATCGACACCTCCGACGCCTGGATCCGTGAGCGGACGGGGATCGAGGCACGCCATTTCGTGGATGACGGCATGCTCACATCCGACCTCGCCGTCGAGGCGGCCCGCAGCGCCCTGGATACGGCCGGGATCTCAGCGGAGCAGGTCGACCTGATCGTCTGCGCGAGCGTCACCGGAGACACGCCGTTCCCGGCGACCGCCGTGTGGATCCAGCAGAAGCTGGGCGTCTCCTGCCCCTCGTTCGACGTGAACGCAGCCTGCGCCGGGTTCTCGTACGCGCTCGCGACCGGCACGGCCATGATCGTCGCCGGCATGGCCGACACCGTGCTGGTGATCGGAGCCGAGGCGTTCAGCACGATCCTCGACTACCACGACCGATCGACGTGCGTGCTGTTCGGCGACGGCGCAGGCGTCGCGGTACTTCGGGCATCCGATCGGCCGGGCATCGAGGGCACCGTCCTGGGCGCGGACGGGACAGCCGCGGAGATCCTCATCATGCCGGGTGGTGGTTCGCGCGAACCGGCATCGAAGGAGACCCTCGCCGCCAGCCGTCATCGGATCTTCATGCCGAACGGCCGCGAGGTCTTCAAGCGCGCCGTGACGGAGATGGCGAGCGCGTGTCGAGAGGTCCTCGAGAAGAACGGGCACTCGCCGGAGGACGTGGACGTGTTGATCCCGCACCAGGCGAACGCGCGCATCATGACGGCCGTCGCGTCGCGACTGCAGATCCCCGAGGAGAAGGCAGTGATCGATGTGGCGGAGGTGGGGAACACGAGTGCGGCGTCGATCCCGATCGCGCTCGACCGTGCATGGCGGGCCGGTCGGATCCACGAAGGCGACCTGGTGCTCTTCACGTCGTTCGGCGCGGGCCTCACCTGGGGCGCAACCGTGATGCGCTGGACCATGGCGGAGCCCGCATGAGCCGGCACGTTGCCGTCGTCACCGGAGGGTCGCGCGGTCTCGGTCGCGCCTGCGCGATCGCCCTGGCCGGCGCCGGCTGGACCGTCGCCATCGGCTACCGATCCAGCGAAGCGGACGCGAAGGGAACGTTGGACGCGCTGGAGTCGGCGGGTACGGCGGGGCTCACCGTGCATCTCGACATCACCGACGGATCCAGCGTGCAGGAGGCGTTCCGCCGCGTGTCGGATGAGGTCGGCGGCGTCACGGGCCTCGTCAACAACGCCGGCTACTCGCAGGACGGCCTGCTGATCAAGTACTCGATGGACACGTACGACCGAGTGATGGAGACCAACGTGCGCGGCTCGTTCCTGTGCACGCAGGCTGCGCTGCGGAGCATGCTCCGCGCGAGATGGGGCCGGATCGTGAACATGTCGTCGGCGGTAGCGATCCGGGGGAACGCGGGGCAGACGGTCTACGCCGCATCGAAGTCGGCGCTCCTCGGGATGACGAAGTCGCTCGCGCGTGAGGTCGGTGCGCGCGGGATCACGGTCAACGCGGTTTGCCCAGGTCTCGTCGACACGGAGATGACCTCCCACCTCGACGAGGAGGCCGTCGCCTACTACGTGGATCGCACCCCCGCCGGTCGCACCGCGACCCATGAGGAGGTAGCCGCCGTCGTGCGGTTCCTCATGTCGGACGAGGCGTCGTACGTGAACGGAGCGGTCATGCCGGTCGACGGCGGGTTGACCGCGTAGTCACGCAAGGGTCCGCGGGCTAGGCTCCTGCGGACAAGATCGGGGATCAAGGAGGAAGAGGATGGATCGTCCGGAGATCGAGGCTCGGGTGAAGAAGGTGCTCGCCGAGCAGCTGGCGGTAGACGAGGCGCAGGTCGTGCCCGATGCGCGCTTCGCGGAAGACCTGAACGCGGACTCCCTCGATCTCGTCGAGGCCGTGCTTGCCCTCGAGGAGGAATGGAGTATCGAGATCCCCGAGGATGAGATGGAGAGTGTGAAGACGGTCGGCCAGGCGGTCGACATGGTCGCATCCAAGCTCGGGGTGTCCTAAGGGCGCCGTGAGCTCGCGCCCGAAGGTCGTCATCACGGGGATCGGCCCCGTCACGCCGGTCGGTATCGGCCGGGACGAGTTCTGGGCGGGACTGACCAGCGGCCGCAACGGCGTCCGCACGATCACCCGGTTCCCGATCGACGACCTGAACGTCTCCGTCGCCGGCGAGGTCGACGGCTTCGAGCCCGGCGACTACCTGGAACCGAAAGAGGTCCGGCGGACCGACCGCTTCACCCAGTTCGGCGTCGCGGCGGCGAAGCTCGCTTGGGAGGACGCGGGCGATCCGGACATCGTCGCGGAGCGTGGCGGCGTGATCTTCGCGACCGGGATCGGCGGCATCGAAACCTTGCTCAAGCAGTACGACGTGCTGCGTGAGAAAGGACCGGGGCGCGTCTCACCATTCATGGTCCCGATGCTCATGGCGAACGCCCCCGCGGGTCACATCGCCATGAAGTTCGGGTTGACGGGCGCGAACTTCGCCACGATCTCGGCGTGCTCGTCCAGCAACCACGCGATCTTCGAGGCGATGCGGCTGCTCCGCGAGGGCACCCTCGATCTGTGCATCGCCGGCGGAACGGAATCGGCGACGATGCCGCTCACGGTCGCAGCGTTCTCGCAGATGACGGCCCTCACGAAGAACCCGGATCCGGACCAGGCCTCCCGGCCGTTCGACGTGAACCGCGATGGATTCGTCCTCTCGGAGGGCGCCTGCGCGCTGATCATGGAGACCGAGGAGCACGCGAACGCCCGCGGCGCGCGGATCTACTGCGAGGTCGCCGGAGCGGGCGCAAGTGACGACGCGTTCCACATCACGGCGCCCGATCCCAAGGGATCGGGCGCGGCCCTCGCGATGCGGTGGGCGCTGGCGGACGCCGGGGCCGAACCCAGCGAGGTGACGTACATCAACGCCCACGGGACCTCGACCCCGCTGAACGACTCCTCGGAGGCTGCAGCGATCACCACCGTGCTCGGCGAACACGCTCGCACCGTCGCGGTCTCGTCGACGAAGTCGATGACCGGTCATCAGATGGGCGCCGCGGGTGCCGTCGAAGGGGCGGCCTGCGCCCTGGCGATCGCGAACGGCGTGATCCCGCCGACGATCCACCATCGCCAGCCCGACCCGGAGATCGAGCTGGACGTGACGCCGAACGTCGCGCGGGAGTTGGACGTCACGCTCGCCCTCTCGAATTCCTTCGGGTTCGGCGGCCACAACACGTGCGTCGCGTTCCGCGCCATCGTCTAGCTCACGCCACTAGTCTGATACGGACTAGTCCTCGAACGAACGGAACCACTGGCCGCCGTTGTACTCGGCGACGGCGGCTTTCCCGTCCACGATGCGATCGAAGCGGACCCGGCGGGGCTCCCACGGCTCCCCCACCACGAACGAACCGTCATCGAGCGGCTCGAGCTCGATCTCGCCTTCCTCATCGCTCAGCTCGACGGGGAACCCGAGGGCGAGACGCCCCTTACGGAGCACCACCCGCAGCGTCGGCATCCATGGATCGTCGTTGCGATACAAACCGGGGAGCGCGCGCCACGACGCGGGAGGCTCTTCCGGTTCCGGTCCGGCGTATCCCTCGCCGCGGAACCAGGTGCCTCCGTGGAACGCCTCGACGACCCGGCCGTCGCCATCACGGCCGAACCGCAGCTGGAAGCGTTCGAGGGCAGGGTGCGGCACGGAGTATGCATCTCCCGGTCGTTCCGACAGAGGATCGCGCTCGAGCCGCACGCTCACGCCGTCGACCGAGATCCGCAGGCCGTCCCCGACCTCCTCGACCCGGAGCGTCCGGCCGTCTTCACACGGATAGTCGCCGACATACGCCCGCGCGCCGGGGATCTCCGTGGCCTCCGGCGGGATCCACGGCTCCGGCGCCGGTCGGTCGCCCAGTGCGGCCTTCATGACCTCGACCGCGTGCATGAGGAGGAGGTATTTGCTGCCGCCGCCGTTCTGCAAGATCACGATGCCGAACCCGTCGTCGGGTTGCACGTCGAACGACGCCGTGTAGCCGACCATGCCCCCACCGTGGGCGATGTAGCGCCCCTGCTCATCTTCGCCGACGTTCAGGCCGTAGCCGTAGAACATGCCGACCTCGTCGGGCTGCGCAACCACCGGTGTCGTCAGCCGGTCGAACATCGCCTCTGACAGGACCATCCCGGACGGGCCGCGTCCACGGTTCAAGATCAGCCGCGCGTACGACGCCATGTCGAGCACGTCCGACACGATGCTGCCGTCGGCCGTGTTCGACACGGTGAACGTCGCCGGCATGAGCGGGTGGCTCAGCTGCGCCGGCCGGTCGGTGAAGACTGGCTCGTAGCCGGTCGCCAGATCGGTGCGGAGACCGTCGGTGATCGCCGCCGTCGACCGGTGCATCTCGAGCGGCTCGAGGATGCGCTGCTGCAGGAGGTCGTGGACCGGCTTGCCCGTGACCCGCTCGAGGACGAGTCCAACCAGCTTGTAGCCGTCGTTCGAATACCAGAAGCGTTCCCCTGGAGGGAACGTAGGCGGGATCGACCGGAGCCTCGTCGCCGCTCCGAGGCCCGTCGGTGCATCTTCCGTCCCGGTTCCCAAACCGCTCGTGTGCGTCAGGAGGTGATGAAGGGTGATCGGGCCGAACGGCTCCGCGAGCTCGAGCCATGGCAGGAGCTCGTTCACGCTGACGTGGAGATCGAGACGGCCGGCCTCCACCTCCTGGAGGACCACGATCGACGCGAAGGACTTGGAGATCGAGCCGATCATGAACCGGGTCTCGGGCCGGACCGGAACCCCGCTCGCGACGTCGGCGAACCCGCGGACGACCACGCCGAGCGTCTCTTGGGCGTCCGTGACGGCGATCGCCGCGCCGGCCGCATGCGAGAGGGGGAGATGCCGTTCGAGCGCGGCGCCGATGCGCTCGAACGCGTCGGCCAGGCCGGGCACGGTGCCTAGCCCTCGGGGAAGAACAGACCGAGCTCGCGTTCGGCCGAGGCGGGCGAGTCGCTCCCGTGCGCGATGTTCTCGCCGATCAGGGTCGCGAAGTCGCCGCGGATCGAGCCGGGCGCCGCTTCGATCGGGTTCGTGGGACCCATCAACGTGCGCCACGCGCTGATCGCCTGTTCGCCGCTGATCCTCGCGATGACGACGGGTCCGCTCGTGATGAAGTCGACGAGCTCCCCGAAGAACGGTTTGTCGACGTGTTCCCCGTAGTGCTGCTCGGCCGTTGCGCGGTCGATCGTGGTGAGCCGCATCGCGTCGATCGTCAGCCCTTTGTCCTCGACGCGGCGCAGGACCTCGCCGACCAAGCCACGCCGGACACCGTCCGGCTTCACGATCAACAGCGTCGATTCGATCGGCATGTCAGCTGTGCTCCCCCATGGCCCGGCGCGCGTCCGCGACAGTATAGAGAGAGCCCGTCACCAGGATGAGGTCCGCCTGATCCGCGCCGGCACGCGCGGCATCCAGCGCTTCGGCGATCGACCCGAATAGCTCGACGGGCGTGTTCTCGGCGCTGAAGCGCTCGACCAGCGCGATCGGATCGCCGCTGCGCTCGCTGGCGTTCCGTGCCACGTAGGCGATATCGGTTAGCGGCGCGAGCGGCCCGACGATGCCGCCGGAGTCCTTGTTCTCCGATACCGCGATCACCAGATGGAGCCGGTCCCACGTGAAGTACTCGCGGAGCGCGACCGCGAGACCCTCGGCGCCGGCAGGGTTGTGCGCCCCGTCGAGGACGGTCAGCGGGTGCCGATCGACGATCTCCAACCGCCCAGGCCACCGCACGCCTGCGAGCGCTTCGCGAGCGGTGACCTCGTCGAGCGGCCGGTCGAGCAGCGATTCGACCGCGACGATCGCGGTGGCGGCGTTCCGCGCCGCGTGCTCACCGAACATCGGGAGGAACAGATCCTCGTACGTGCCACGGACTCCGCGCACGATCAGCGACTGGCCACCCACGGCCCGGAGACGCTCTTCGACCTCGAAATCACGGAACTCCAACTTCAGCGTGGCGCCGACCTCCGCGCACCTCGCCTCGATCACCTCGAGCGCCTCGTTGTCTTGCTCGCGGGAGACCGCGATGTTCCCGGCCTTGATGATGCCGGCCTTCTCGGCGGCGACCTCCGCGACGGTGGAGCCGAGCTCGGGGTGGTCGAGCGCGATCGGCGTCAGCACCGCGACCTCCCCACCGATCAGGTTCGTGGCATCCCACGCTCCCCCCATCCCCACCTCGAAGATCCCGAGCGCGACGGGCTTGTCGGCGAACCAGAGATAGGCGAGCCCCGTCAGCGCCTCGAAGTACGTGACCTGTTCCTCCCCCTGCGCGTCGACCACCATCAAGAACGGCAGCAGATGCTCGTATTCCTCCGCGAACTCCGTCTCCGTCATGTCGATCCCGCAGACGGAGAACCGCTCCGTGATCGAGAGCAGATGCGGCGACGTGTACAGACCGGTGGTGAGACCGTGGGCGCAGGCGAGCTCCGCCGCTATCCGAGCGGTGGTGCCTTTCCCGTTCGTCCCGGTGACGTGGATCGTGGGATACGTGAGTTGCGGATCGGACAGGAGCGTCGCGAGCGCGAGGATCCGCGAGAGGTCGGGGATCATGCGACCCTCCCGACGCCCCTCGAGCTCGGCGAGCGCTTCCCGGAAGTTCATGGGTTACCCCTCGAGCTCGCCGAGCTGGCCATCCAGCGCCTCCAGCTGTCGGAGCAGACGCTGCCGCTTCTCCTGCTCCTTGGCCACGACGTCGGCTGCGGCCTTGGCGAGGAACCCCTCGTTCTGCAGTTTCGCGGACGTCCGTTGGAGCTGGATATCGATCTCGTCGCGCTGCTTGCGCAGTCGCGCGCGCTCAGCGTCCACGTCGAAGAGCCCAGGCGGTAGGTAGACGGACCCGTCGTCGATCGTGAGCTTGGTCCATCCGACCTTCGGGGTCATCGTCCAAGACTCGAGCGATACCCCAGCGAGCCGCTCGATCCTCTCGTGCAGCGGCCAGATCGCATCGCGAACCTCTTGCGGCACGTCGAGCTCGGCCTGGATCTTGTCCTTGGGAGAGATGCCGTGCTGGGACCGGAACTGACGGATCGCGGTCACGACTTCCTGCACGACCGCGAACGACCCCTCCGACTCGAGATCCGTGTGCTCGGCGTGTCGTTCGGGCCACGCGGAGCGGACGATCGTCTCCCCCACGTCGAACCGCTGCCAGATCTCCTCCGTGAGGAACGGCATCAGCGGATGCAGCATCCGGAGCGTCCGCTCGAGCACCCACCCGAGCAGGTTCGCGGCGTCGGCGCGGTCGGCAGCCTCCCCGTCCAGTCTCCCCTTCTCCATCTCGAGGCCCCAGTCGCAGAGCTCGGACCACACGAACCGGTAGATCGCCTGGGCGGCGTCCGCGAACAGGTACGTATCGAGCGCGGCATCGACCTCCACGAGGCATGCCTCGTGCCGCGACAGCAACCACCGCTCCGCGAGCGTGAGCGTCGCCGGCACCGCGGGTTGCCCCCCCGGGTAGGCCTGGAGCACCAGCCGCGACGCGTTCCAGATCTTGTTGGCGAAGTTCCGCCCGCCCTCGATCGAGTCGATCGCGAGCGGGATGTCCTGCTGCCCGCCCGTCGCGGCGCGCGCGAGCGAGAAGCGGAGCGCGTCGGCGCCGAACCGATCGATCATCTCGATGGGATCGATCACGTTGCCCAACGACTTCGACATCTTCCGTCCTTGACCGTCTCGGACGAGCCCGTGGATGACGACGTCGTGGAACGGGACGTCGCCGGCGAGCGACAGGCCCGACATGATCATCCTGGCGACCCACAGGTAGAGGATCTCGTAGCCGGTGACCATGACCGCGTTCGGGTAGAAGAACCGGAGATCCTCGGTGTCGTCGGGCCAACCGAGCGTGGAGAACGGCCACAGCTGCGAGGAGAACCACGTGTCCAGCACGTCGGGGTCCTGCTCGACCTCGGACGATCCGCACGTGCCACACACCGTCGGATCCGCGCGCGCGACCGTCACGTGTCCGTCGGGGCAGTACCACGCCGGGATCCGGTGGCCCCACCACAGCTGACGCGAGATGTTCCAGTCGCGCAGGTTGTCGAGCCACGTGACGTACGCCTTGTGCCAACGCTCCGGAGCGAACCGCACACGTCCGTCGATCGCCGCCTGTTTCGCCGGCTCCTTCAACCGATCGACGGCCACGAACCACTGCAGCCCGGAGATCCACGGCTCGACTTCGCTGTGGCACCGGTAGCAATGCCCGACGGAGTGCACGTACGGCCGTTCCTCCCGCACGATCAGGCCGAGCTCGCGCAACGCCTCGAGCACGGCCTCCCGCGCGTCGTAGCGGTTCAGTCCGTAGAAGGCCTCGGCCGCATCCTCGTTGACGGTCGCGTCCGCTCGGAAGATGTTCATCAGCGGGAGTCCCGTCCGACGCGCGATCTCGAAATCGTTCGGATCGTGCGCGGGTGTCACCTTGACGGCGCCGGTCCCGAACGTGCGGTCGACGTATGGATCGGCCACGATCGGGATCTCGCGGCCGTCGAACGGGTGGCGCACGAGCTTGCCGACCATCGCCCGGTAGCGCTCGTCCTCGGGATGGACCGCGATGCCGGTATCACCCAGCATCGTCTCTACGCGGGTGGTCGCGACGTCGATATGGCCCGAGCCGTCCACGAGCTCGTAGCGGAACGTGACGAGCTCGCCGTCGACGTCTTCGTGCACGACCTCGGAGTCGGACAGGCCCGTCTGGTCGGTCGGACACCAGTTGACCAGGCGCTCCGCGCGGTAGATGAGGTCGTCCTCGTACCACCGGACGAAGACCTCGCGCACCGCGCCGGACAGACCCTCGTCCATCGTGAACCGCTCGCGCGTCCAATCGCAGGAGGAGCCCAGGCGCTTGATCTGCCCGACGATCTCTCCGCCGTACTGCTCCTTCCACGTCCAGACACGCTCGACGAACGCGTCGCGTCCGATCTCGCGGCGGTCGATCCCCTGCTTGCGGAGCTCTCGTTCCACGACGACCTGCGTGGCGATCCCGGCGTGGTCCATCCCGGGGAGGAAGAGCGCCTCGTACCCTCGCATCCGCGCTCGGCGGGTGAGGGCGTCCATGATCGTGTGTCCGAGGGCGTGACCGACGTGGAGCCGGCCGGTGACGTTGGGCGGGGGCAAGACGATGCAGTAGGGCTCCCGGCCCGAGGTCGGATCGGCCGTCGCGTAGCCGCGCTCGATCCACGTCTCCACCCAGCGTGACTCGACGTCGGCGTGGTCGTACTGCGTGGGCATCTCGGTGGCCTCAGGCATCGCGCGGAGTCTACGAAAGCTCCCCAGCGACGGTCGCCGCACATACACTCGGACGCATGCATACCTGCCCGACCTGCGGGGCCGAGAACCCTGAGGGCGCCCGGTTCTGTGCCGCCTGCGGGAGCACGCTGGCCGCGCTCTGCGGAGCGTGCGGCGAGCCGATACCGGTGGGAGCACGCTTCTGCCCCGCGTGCGGTACCGCGGCGAACGATGAGCCCTCCGGAACGGGAGACGAGCGGAAGCTCGTCACGGTCCTGTTCGCCGACGTGACCGGCTCGACGGCGCTCGGAGAGCAGCTGGACCCCGAACGGATGCGCGAGGTGCTGGATCGGTTCTTCGCTGCCATGCGCGAGGAGATCGAGGCCGAAGGCGGAACCGTCGAGAAGTTCATCGGCGACGCGGTGATGGCGGCGTTCGGTGTGCCCACCGCGCACGAGGACGACCCGACCCGCGCGGTCCGGGCGGCCACCCGGATGCTCCGGCGCCTTGACGACGTGAACGCGTCGCTCGTGCGGAGCCACGACGTGACGTTGCAGATCCGGATCGGCGTGAACACGGGAGAGGTGCTCGCGACGATCGATCCGCGTCCCGGCGAGGCCATGGTCACCGGAGACACGGTGAACGCGGCCGCTCGGTTGCAATCTGCCGCCGAACCCGGGGCGGTCGTGATCGGCGAACGCACGGCCCGCGGCGCGCGCGGCGCCTTCCGCCTGGACCCGCTCGGCCGGCTCGAGCTGAAGGGAAAGGCGCAACCCGTAGACGCGTTCATCGTCGTCGAGGAGCTCGAGGAGGCGAGGGGGCGCGGTGTGCCCGGACTCCACGCTCCCCTGGTCGGCCGGGACTCCGAGCTCGAGCTGCTCCGAAGCATCTACCGACGCGCGGTTGCCGAGGGCCGGCCGAACCTGGTCACGGTCTACGGCGACGCCGGCGTGGGTAAGAGCCGCCTGACCCAGGAGTTCCTTGCGTGGCTCGAGGGGATCGATCCCGTGCCGCGAACGATGCGGGGCCGCTGCCTCCCCTACGGCGACGGGATCACGTATTGGCCGCTCGCGGAGATCCTGAAGTCGACGGCCTCCGTGCTCGATACCGATCCGCCGGACATGGCGCTCGAGAAGATCGCGAAGGTGAGCGACGACGTGCTCACCGATGACGTCACGGCCGATCGAGCTCGGACGACGGCAGCCCTCGCCTACACGGTGGGCGTCGAGGACCCGGCGTTCCGGTTCGGCGACATGGATCCGCGCGAGGTCCGCGTGGAGCTCCACGCGGCGTGGCGCTCGTTCTTCTCCGCGCTCGGCGCCGCGGGACCAACCATCGTCATCGTCGAGGACATCCATTGGGCGGACCCCGCGCTCCTCGATCTCCTGGACGAGCTCGCTGAGGGCGTGAGCGGGAGCGTCGTGTTCCTGTGTCCCGCACGCCCGGAGCTCACCTCCCGTAGGCCGGGCTGGGGAGGGGGGAGACGCAACTTCTCCTCGCTCGCACTCGATCCGCTCGATCACGACGAGGCCGAGCATCTGATCCGCGCCCTGCTCGCGATCGACGACCTGCCCGACGGCGTCCGGTCGCGGATCCTGGAGCGCGGCGAGGGCAACCCGTTCTTCCTGGAGGAGATCTTGCGCCATCTGATCGACGGTGGACACGTCTTCTTCGAGGACGGACGCTGGCGCGCAGCCAGTGCCGTCGCGGAAGTTCAGATCCCCGACACCGTGCAGGCGGTGCTCGCCGCCCGGATCGATCTCCTCGAGCCGAGCGCCAAGCGTCTCCTCCAGGGCGCCGCCGTCGTCGGCCGTGACTTCTGGCCCGGTCCCGCCGGCCTCCTCGATGGCGCGGATGCCAGCGACCTCGAACCCTCGCTCCGCGTGCTCCAGGATCGCGACCTGATCGTCTCCCGGCTCTCGTCACGGATCTCCGGAGAGCGCGAGTTCACGTTCAAGCATGTCCTGACTCGTGACGTCGCCTACGAGAGCCTCCCGCATCGCGAGCGCCCAGCGGCCCATGCGCGCGTGGCCGCGTGGATCGAAACAACGGCCGGCGACCGGGTCGGAGAGTTCAACGAGCTGCTCGCGTACCACTTCAGCACCGCCTCCCGCGCTTCCCGGGAGGGCGGAACGGACGATGTCGAGTCGGAACGGCTGCGGTCCAAAGCCTTCGCGTACCTCGTGGGAGCCTCGAGCGATTCCCGCCGACGGCAAGTGCTGAAGAAGGCACAGCGTCTGGCCGATGATGCGCTCGCATTCGCGTCGGGCCCGCTCGAACGCTCGCTCGGCCTCGCCTCGCTGGGTCACGCCTGCTATGTGGGGGGCGAGGGAGACCCCGCATGGCACGCGTTCCGGGAGGCGGCCGAGCTGCGAGCGAGCGCGGTCACCTCACCCGATGCCGTGGTGGCCGATCTCGCTGGCCGGGCCTGCGACATGCCCACCCGCTGGCCCGGTTCGATGCGGGCCGTTCCCTCGGAAGAAGAGGTCCGAACCTGCCTCGACCTCGGTTTGGCGTACCTCCCGGAAGGCCCGAGCGAGGAGCGGATCAAGCTGTTGATCGTTCGCGCTACGTGGGCGTTCGCGTACCCGGAACGTGGGTTCACCGACGAGGAGTTCGACGAACTCGAGCGGGCCGGTCTCGACGCCTACGAGACGGCGATGCAGCTCGGGCTTCCCAACCTCGCGTCGGCCGCACTCGACGCCACGCAGAGCGTGCCGGGTTCGCAGGGACACTGGGCGCGTGCTGTCACGTACTCCCGTATGCGCGAACAGCTCCTGCCGGTCCTGACCGACCTGGACGAGATGGGCGACGTCACGTCCTGCTCGGCCTGGAACAACTACGAAGTCGGCGAGTACCAGGTGGCGGAGACCTGGGCATCTGAGGGCGCCGCGCGGACGGACGTCGCGGTGACGTTCCGGCTCCATTCGCTCGCCTGGCGGTGCGTCGCTCGCTTCCGGCTGGGCAACTGGGATGGTGCGATCGATGACTTCCGAACGATCCGTGAGCTCCTCGACGAGCGCCAGGACGCGCCGCCCTACTTCGTCTCCCACGCGTACGGTGCGGCGTTGCTCATCGACCATGCCCGAGGCGCCAGCCCCGAGATGGAACGCTTGGCCGACGGATTGAACCCGATCGAATCGTCGAGCGAAGGGCGATTCACCAGACTCCGTCCCTGGTTGGGGATGCTCGCGGTCGTGCGTCACGACTTCGTTCGAGCGCATGAGCTCCTCGATAGCCTGCCAGCCGGCTGGCGCATCCACGGCGGCGAGGTGCTCGAAGCGCGATGCGAGTTGGTTCGTGAGGAAGCGGAGTGGGGGTCGGCTCCCTCGGTGTTCGCCGATTCGCGTGCCTTCGCCGAGAAGGGGGGCCTATCGATCCTGGGGTTCTTCGCCGATCGCCTGGAGGGGCACGCGCTCCTGCAGGCCGGCGACCCAGCACACGCCGTCGGATCGCTTCTCAAGGCCCGAGACGGCTTCGCTGCACACCACGCGCCGTACGAGCGCGCCCGCACCGAGCGCGTGCTCGCCGACGCGTTCCGTGCTACGGACCGGTCCGATGAGGCGACCGCGGCCTCAGACGATGCCCAACGGGAGTTCGATCGACTCGGTGTGACCGTCCTCGATTGACCGAGAGCTGGTCGAGCATCGCGCTGCAGGCAACCAGACGGTAAGGTCGGCGCTGTCGGAGACCACCGAGGAGGGAACGATGGCCGAGGAGCGGAGCGGGGTAGCGATCGGGTTCACGATGTTCGCGGCGGTGATGCTGGCGATCATCGGGTTCCTCCAAGCGCTGAGCGGGATCGCCGCGATCGCCAACGATCAGGCATTCGTCGTGACGAAGGACGCCGTCTTCAAGATGGATCTCACGTCCTGGGGGTGGGTCCACCTGGTCCTCGGGATCGTGATCTTCCTGGCCTCCTTCGGCGTGATCCGGGGCGTCGTGTGGGCGCGGACGATCGGGGTCGCGTTGGCCACGGTGAGCATCGTCGCGAACTTCGCGTACGTGGCTGTCGCTCCGATCTGGGCGATCGTGCTGATCGCGTTGAACATCATGGTGATCTGGGCTCTGACCGTCCACGGGCGCGATATCGCCTCCTGACCGAGAACGCAGGAGGCAGCGATCCACGCTGCTCTGGGCGGTGGGTCCCGCGGCCCTCAGGCGGCGCCGTCGAAGCCCAGGAGCATCGCGCCAGCGCCATCGAGCAGCTGCAGTTGCTTCCCGTCGATCTGGAACGCTTCGACCTTCTCCATCGCCATGAGGAACGCCGACTCCTGGACCATCACGTCCTCGGCGCACATCATCTTGGTCGTCGCGAGCGGTGAGAACGTGAGCAACCCGGTTTCCCCTTGCGTGTACGTGCCCGAGTACCGGTTGCAGCCGGCCGTGCCCGCGATCGTCAACCCGTCCGCGTCGAAGACCGCGGTCACCGGCGTGCCTGCGAGCGCGGACGACACCGCGTCGCCGGCCGCGATCGATGTGAGCGTCCAGGTCGTGCCGGTGAGCGGAAGCGCTGTCGGCTCCGGTTGCGCGACGAACGTCAGCGGAACGCCGTCACCGGTGAGCACGAGATCGCCGTCGATCGAGAACGTGGTCAGGCCTTCGAGCGCCTTGAGGTACGCGGTCTCGAGCGTCATCAGTGGCGCGTCGCAGGCCATCATGGTGCTCGCGAGCTGGTCGAACGAGAGCGACCCATCGTCGCTCGCCTGGTAGCCGCCGCTGTAGCTGTTGCAAGCGGACGTCCCGTGCGCGTCGTGATCGGAGAATGCCAACGTGACGGTGGCGCCGGACGGAACGTCGCTCGCGAGTGCAGCCATCGACGCCTGATCGAGGGTCCAGACGGTCCCTTGAAGGTCGCCCGCGTTCGTGCTCCCTCCGGCCGACGAGCTGCCGCCGCCCGGCGACGAGCCGTTGTCGGCGCACGCGACCAGGATGAGGGGCAGGAGCGTCAGGAGGCCGAGCGTCCGGCGCGCGTTCACGCGGTGCGTTCGCGCGGCTCGTCGCCGCGGGAGCGCTTCTTCGAACCGGTACGCGGGACGAGCGTAGGGTTCACACCGGTCAGCACCACATCGCGATCCACGAGGCACTTCGTGACGTCCTCGCGCGACGGCAGTTCGTACATCACGTTCAGCAGGACCTCTTCCATGATCGCCCGGAGGCCACGCGCGCCCGTCCCGCGCATGATCGCCTGCTCGGCGATCGCCGCGAGCGACTCCTCGGTGAACTCGAGCTCCACACCGTCGAACTCGAAGAACCGTTGGTACTGGCGCACGAGCGCGTTCTTGGGCTTCGTGAGGATGTCGACCAGGGCGCTCTCGTCGAGGTTGTTCACGCTGGTGATCACCGGCAGCCGCCCGACGAACTCGGGGATCAGCCCGTACTTCAACAGGTCTTCGGGGAGCACCTTGCCCAAGATCTCGCCCATGTCCTTCTCGGCGGCCCGGCGGATATCGGCGCCGAACCCGACGCCCTTGTTGCCGATCCGGCTCTCGATGATCTTGTCGAGCCCGGCGAACGCCCCGCCACAGATGAACAGGATGTTCGTCGTGTCCACCTGGATGAATTCCTGGTGCGGATGCTTGCGGCCGCCCTGCGGCGGCACGGAAGCCGTGGTGCCCTCGAGGATCTTCAGCAGGGCCTGTTGCACGCCCTCGCCGCTCACGTCGCGCGTGATCGACGGGTTCTCGGACTTACGGGCGATCTTGTCGATCTCGTCGATGTAGATGATCCCGGTCTCGGCCTTCTTCACGTCGTAGTCGGCCGCCTGGATCAGCTTCAGCAGGATGTTCTCGACGTCCTCACCGACGTAGCCGGCCTCGGTGAGCGCCGTGGCGTCGGCGATCGCGAACGGGACGTTCAGCATGCGAGCGAGCGTCTGCGCGAGGTAGGTCTTCCCGCAGCCGGTCGGCCCGAGGATCATGATGTTGGACTTCGAGAGCTCGACCTCGCTGTCCTTCACACCGACCTGGATCCGCTTGTAGTGGTTGTAGACCGCGACCGACAGGACCTTCTTCGCGGTGTCCTGTCCGACCACGTACTCGTCGAGGAACGCGTAGATCTCCTGCGGCTTGGGAAGTTCGTCCAGGCGCAGCTCAGAGGTCTCGGAGAGCTCCTCCTCGATGATCTCGTTGCAGAGGTCGATGCATTCGTCGCAGATGTAGACGCCGGGGCCGGCGATGAGCTTCTTGACCTGCTTCTGGCTCTTCCCGCAGAACGAGCACTTCAACAGGTCCGAGTCCCCGAACTTCGCCATCCGCTCCTGTCCTCCTGTATCGGAACGACCGAGCTCATCCGAGCCCGGCCGACCGACGTATCCTACGCCCCGCCGGCCGCTGCGGCCGCAAGCTCCACCGAGATCCCTCGGTTGGTGATGATCTCGTCGATCACCCCGTAGTCCTTCGCCTCGTCGGCCGTGAGGATGTAATCGCGGTCCGTGTCCTTGGTGACCTTGTCGAGGGGCTGGCCGGTGTGCTCGGAGATCAGCTGCTCCAACAGCTTGCGGTAGCGCGTGATCTCCTTCGCCTGGATCTCGATGTCGACCGCCTGACCCTGCGCGCCACCGTGGGGCTGGTGCAGGAGCACGCGTGAGTGCGGGAGCGCGAACCGCTTGCCGGGTGCGCCGGAAAGCAGGAGCACCGCAGCCGCCGACGCGGCCTGACCCATCACGATCGTCGACACGTCGGGCTTGATGTACTGCATCGTGTCGTAGATCGCGAACAGCGACGTGATGTCCCCACCGGGTGAGTTGATGTACAGGTGGATGTCTTTGTCGGGGTCGTCCGACTCCAGGTGAAGCAGCTGCGCCATGATCAGGTTGCCGACCTGGTCGTCGATCGGCGTCCCGAGGAACACGATCCGCTCCTTCAGCAAGCGCGAGTAGATGTCGAACGATCGCTCGCCGCGGCTGGTCTGCTCCACGACGACCGGGACGAGGTAGTTCTGCATGTCGCTCATGTGCTCTCCTCCGGCGGTATCTCGGTGTCCGGGTCGTCGGCCTGAACGGCCGGCTCCTCGGGCGGGCTCTCGGTTCCGATATCGGCATACTCGACCAATAGGTCGAGTGCCTTGCTCCTGATGATATCCCCGGCCAGCGTCACGACCTGGCCACTTCGATCAAGCGCTTTCGCCAGTTCCTTCGGCTCACGGCCATAGGCCTGGGCGAGGACCGCGATCTCGGCGCCGATCTCATCGGCCGTGACCTCGAGCTTCTCGGCACGGGCGATGCCTTCCAGGACCAGGTCGGACTTGATCGCGCGGATCGCATGGTCCCGTGAATCCTCGCGCAGCCGCGCCTCGTCCCACCCCTGCGCCTCCAGGACCTGCTCCAGGGTGACGCCGGCCCGCTCAGCCCGTTCGCGCGCGTGGGTCACCCGATGCTCGGTCTCGTCGTCCACCAGCGAATCGGGGAGCTCCACCTCAACGGTGTCGATCATGGCCTGCAAGGCGCGATCGCGGACCACGCCGTTGGCTTCGCGCTCCTTCAGCTCGCCGAGGCGGACCCGCAGGTCGTCACGGAGCTGATCCAGGGTGTCGAACTCCGAGGCCGTCTTCGCGAAGTCGTCGTCGGCGTCCGGAAGCTTCCGCATCTTCACATCCTTCACGAGGACCTGGAACGTGACGTCGGTCCCTGCGAGCTCCTCGCCGAACCGTTCGGGGAGCTGGTCGTTGAACTTCAAGATGTCGCCCGCGCGCTTGCCCAGGACCTCCTTGTCGAGCGCCTGACCGAACTCGCCGGAACCGACGAAGTACAGGTAGTCGGTCCGCGTCGCCTCGGCGACCTCGTCGTCATGCACCGTGGCTCGCGCGTCGAGCGTGACGAAGTCACCGTCCTGGATCGGCCGTTCGACCGGCTCCAGCTCGGCGAACCGCTCGCGGAGACGCTCGATCCACTCATCGATCTCCTCGTCGGTCACCTCGATCGACGGCTGCTCGACCTTGATCCCGCGGTACCTGTCCTGGGTGATCTCCAGACGGGGCCGGATCTCGACCACCGCCGTGAAGATCAACGGCTTGTCGTCGTCGACCTGTTCGAGCTCGATCTCCGGATCGCTGATCGGCGCGAGGTCCTCCCCGCGAACGGCGTCGCGGAAGTAGGACGGGACCGAGGTCGAGAGGAACTCCTCCCGCACCACGTCGCGCCCGATCTGCGCGTCGATGATCTGCTTCGGGACCTTCCCTTTGCGGAAGCCGGGGATCTTCACCTGGTTCGCGATCGCCCGGTACGCCCGATCGAGGTCCTTCGTGAATTCGTCCACGGGAACCTCGATCGTGAGCTTGACCGTGTGCTTCGCGGTGTTCTCGACCGTCGTCTGCATGAGGGTCCAGACTAGCCGACATCGGTCTCACCGCCCGTGGCGTTCGGTAGGGTTGCGCCCCATGTACGACGAGGAACTCGCGTTCGCCCATCAGGTCGCGGACCAGGCTGGCGAGATGGCACTGTCGTTCTTCCGTCACGATCCGGCGGTCACTTGGAAACCGGATGCCACACCCGTGACCGAGGCGGATCTGGCGGTCGAAGCGATGATCCGCGAGGAGCTCCGACGGCGGTTCCCCGACGACGCGATCCGCGGCGAGGAGGGTGGCGTCGAGGGCTCTTCCGACCGGATGTGGATCGTCGACCCGATCGACGGCACGCGGAACTACGCGATGGGGATCCAGATCTGGGCGAACCTGCTGGCCTTGAAGATCGGCGACGACTACGTGCTCGGCCTGGCGAACGCACCAGGGATCGACGAGCGGTACGCGGCGGTCAAGGGAGGCGGGGCAACTTGGAACGGCCAGCCGATGCACGTCTCCGAGGTCGCCCACGTCGCCGACGGGATGATCACGTACGGAGACGTGGAAGCATGGGCGGGCACCTCGCAACAGGCGCGGTTCCTATCGCTCATCGCCGGAGCCCAGCGCAACCGGGGGTTCGGCGACTTCTGGGGGCACATGCTGGTCGCCCGCGGAGCGGCCGTGGCGATGATCGAGCCGGCGCTCTCAGAATGGGACTACGCGCCGCTCGTCGTGATCGTCACCGAGGCCGGCGGTCGCGTCACGCAGGCGGATGGCTCGCCGCCCGTCCACGGAGGCAGCCTGGTGTCGTCGAACGGCCTTGTCCACGACGAGGTGCTGGAAGGCCTCAGATCTCGATGACCTCGCCGAGGTCGCCGGCGTGCTCCATCACGACGTTCGCGGCCGCGACGTCCTGGACGCCGACCCCCGTGAGATCGCAGACGGTGAGCTGACTCACCGAGGTCCTGCCCGGACGGGTGCCCGCGCAGATCTCGCCGAGCTCGAAGGCCTTGCGCTCATCGATCAGCCCGGCCGCGAGCGCATGGTGCAGCTCACCGATCTCGGACGCCTGCCGGCGGCTGTCGACGACCAACAGGTCGGCGCGGGCCGGGAGTGAGGGATCCAGTTCCTGCTTGTCCGGCGCGTCCGATCCGACGGCGGTGACGTGCGCGCCCAGTTTCAGCCACTCGCCGCGGACCAAGGCCGTCTGGCTGCCCGTGCAGGTGATCACGACATCCGCCTCATGGACGGCCTCGTCCACGGAGGGGGCCACCTCGTAGACGCATCCATCCGGGAGTCCGGGGCGGTTCGGCAACTCGGCGACGAGCGTCGCGGCGCGATCGGAGTGACGGCCCCACACGCTCACGTGCGTGAACCCCGGTCGGACGAGCGCGAGCGCGTCCAGTTGGTAGCGGGCCTGATCGCCGGTGCCGATCACGGCGACCCTCCACACCTGCTCGGGCGCGAGGTACTTCGCCGCCACGCCCCCCGCCGCCCCGGTCCGGACGCTGGTCAGGTAGCCGCCGTCCAACAGGAACGCGGCCGGCTCCCCCGTCTCGCTGTCGAACACCACCACCATCCCGTCGCTCGCGGGAAGGCCGTGTTCGATGTTGCGGGGGAACAGGGATGCCACCTTCACCGCGTAGAACGGCGCACCGTGCAGGTGGCCGGCCTTCACGTGGATCTCGCCCTGCCGCTCCGGGACGTTCAGCTGGATCACGCTCGGGAGGGCGGCGCCGCCGCGCGAGTACGACGCGAACGCCCGGTCGCACGCCTCGATGCACGACGCCATGTCCAGCGACGCGCGCACGTCCGCCTCACGGAGGATCCGCACGCTGCGCTGGAACCGCATGCACGCGAGCCTACCCTGGGGTCGGCGTAGCGTCGCGGCGGGAGTGTTAGGTTCGCCGGGACCGCGCGACCCAGGAGGCCCTTCGTGAACATCGATCTCTTCCAGATGGAGCGGATGCAGTCGCTCTACTGGCATCTCGTGGACTACGACCTGTCCGAATCCGGCGTGATCCCCATGACGATCCGCGAGCTGCTGGGACCGGCCGCGGACGCCGAGACGTTCCTGCAGACGTCGCTCGGCTATCCGCTCTCCGAAGGGTCCCACGAGGCCCGGTCGAGCATCGCTGCCTGGTACCCCGAGGCCACCCCCGAGAACGTGTCCCTCACCAACGGCGGCTCGGAGTCGAACCACCTGGTGCTCTGGACCCTGCTGGAACCGGACGATCGGCTCGCCTTCATGGTCCCGAACTACCTGCAGGGCTGGGGCCTCGGCCGCGCCTACGGCAAGGCCACCGACACGTTCAAGCTGAAGTTGCGCGACGGCCGGTGGCGCCTGGACCTCGATGGCTTGAAGCGCGCGGTCAAGCGCTCGACCAAAGTCGTGATGGTGTGCAACCCGAACAACCCGACCGGGCACGTGCTCACGGAGGAAGAGATGGACGCGGTCGTCGCCGCGGCGGATCGCGTCGGCGCGTGGATCGTCTCCGACGAGATCTACCGCGGAGCCGAGGTGGACACCGATGTCGCGTCACCCACGTTCTGGGGGCGCTACGACAAGGTCGTCGTCACGAGCGGTTTGTCGAAAGCGTTCGCGATGCCCGGCCTGCGGGTCGGGTGGACGCTCGGTCCGCTGGAGCTGATCCGCGACACCTGGGTCCGCCACGACTACACGACGCTCACCCCGAACATCATCTCCGATCGGTTGGCGGCATTCGCGATGCAGCCCGACGTCCGCGAGAACATCTTCGCGCGGACACGCGCCATCATCCGTGCGAACCTGCCGCACCTGGAGACGTGGATCCACGCGCACGACGACGTGTTCACGTACGCCCGTCCGACCGCCGGCGCGATCGCCTACGTCAAGTACGACCTCCCCATCGGCTCGACGGCGCTCGTCGATCGCGTCCGCCGCGAGCGTTCGGTGCTGCTCGTCCCGGGCGACATGTTCGGCCTGGGGAAAGGGATCCGCTACGGCTTCGGCTACGACATCGAGCGCACGATCAAGGGTTTATCGCTCGCCGAGGATCTCCTCACCGGCACCGCCCCGTGACCCCGACGCGCTGCAGCTGGGCCCCCGTGGGCGATCCGCTCTACCTCGCGTACCACGACGAGGAGTGGGGGGTGCCGCTGCACGACGACCGGCGACTCTTCGAGATGCTGACCCTGGAGGGCGCGCAGGCGGGACTGTCGTGGTCGACGATCCTGCACAAACGCGAGGGGTATCGGCGAGCCTTCGCCGGGTTCGATCCGGCAAGCGTGGCGCGGTTCGGCGACGCGGAGGTCGAGCGGCTCTTGCAGGACCCCTCGATCGTCCGGAACCGGCTGAAGGTCGAGTCGACCGTTGCGAACGCCCGCGCGACGCTCGCGGTGCAAGGAGATCTCGGCTCCCTCGACGCGTACTTATGGTCGTTCGTGGATGAGGCGCCGGTCCTGAACCGGTGGGAGGGCGGCGACATCCCGTCGGAGACGCCGACCTCACGCGCGATGAGCAAGGAGCTGAAGCAACGCGGCTTCCGGTTCGTGGGACCCACGGTCTGCTACGCGTTCATGCAGGCGACCGGGATGGTGAACGACCACGTAGCATCGTGCTTCCGCATGGCCGAGCTGTCGAAGGCGCGATAGACGCTCGGCGTTCATCTCATCTGGCAGAGCACATCCACCGAGGTGTCGCCACCGTCGGTCACGATGGCGTGCTCGGCCGCGAAACACCGACCCTGGCCACCGTTGAACCGGGGGCTGCGACCACTCACCACGTATCGACCCGGTGGGACGCGGAGAGAGAAGCTCCCGTCCGACCCGACCTTGGCCGTGAGGTCAGTGCCCACCACCGTGATGACACCTTCGACGGGGAACCGGGCGCCGACCGGTCCGCCCACCATGAGCAGATGGCCCGAGATGGTGCCTACCGGCGGGCTCGCCCGTGTGCAGGCGGCGAGCAGGGAGCACAGGCCGAGGATCACCGCGAAGACCCGAGCGGCGCGCACCCGCTCATCTTCGCACCGCGGTGGGCGAGGGCTCCCCCGCTAGTCGGTCGCTTCGTCCCCGAGCATCTCCGCGAGGTACCGGCGGATGTCGAGGCTCAGATCCTCCATCGGCGCGTAGTAGCCGGTCGTGAACGCACGCGAGGACATCCCCCGCTGGACCGACTCGCAGATCTGCCAGTCCTGCCGGTTCACCAGATCCCAGAACTCCACCGCGTCCGCCGGGTCGAAGCTCGGCTTCGCGATCTCGTCCGGGTGGAACAGGAAGTCGCACACGACCCGGGTACGACCGGCCTCGAGCGGCCACAGCGTGAACGCCGCGACATGATCGGCCGAGAGGCTGAGCATCAGGTTCGGATAGAGGAGCTCGCCCTTGTGCCGGGTGCGCTCGTCCGCGGTGAGTTCCGGGAACGGGGCGCGATCGGTCGTGCCCGTCATGGTGAACGTCGTCGCGCCCTCCCGGTGAGGGATCCCGGCGTCCCAGTCCAGCTCGCGACCGCCGCCCTGCTTGAACGCCGGGACGACCTCGCAGAGCTCCGGGTGAACAGGTCCGCAGTGGTAGCACTCGTTGTAGTTCTCGACGATCACCTTCCAGTTCGCGTCCACGTCGTAGACGACCCGGCGGCGGGTCCGAAGCTCCGCGAGCGGGTAGTTCCGGGTTCGGTCGACGGCCTCGCCCAGGCATGCGGTGAGCGATCGGGCGGACGTGACCTCGGACGGCGTGAGGTTCGCGAAGATGAATCCACCCCAGGTGTCGATCGCGACCGGGTAGAGATGCAGTTGCTCACGACGCAGCCCGTCGCTCTCGGTCAAGAACGGCGCGCTCCGCAGCTCGCCGTCCATCCCGTACGTCCAGGCGTGGTACGGGCAACGGATCGACCCCTTGAACCGGCCCGACGCCTCGGGCATCCCATCGCTCGCCGCGTCACGGGGCGGGTCCATCACCAGCTGTGAGCCGCGGTGGCGGCACACGTTGTATGCCCCGCTGAGCTCCCCGCTGCGGGTGCGGACTACGAGGACGCTCTCCCCCGCGACGGCCGCGTGGAGATAGTCGCCCGCTTCCGGGATCGACTCCTCCCGTCCGACCACGAACCACTCCCGCCAGAAGATCGCCTCGGCCTCGCGTTCGAACCGCTCCGACGAACCGTAGGCGGACGCCGGTAGCGTCCGCATCAGCTCCGTCGCGGGCTCGCTCATGGAGGTTGTCTCCGTCGCCATGACGCCCTATCCTGACCGCGGGTCAGTCACGGCGACCGACCCCATCTACGCTGTGTACCACAGCATCGACCCTCGAGGGATCAACCTTGACTGACCTGAAGTCACCGAGAACACGCCGGAGCGCCGACAAGCGTGAGCGCATCGTGGAGTGCGCGATGCGTCACTTCGCGCAGGACGGGTACCAGGGCGCCAAGGTCGAGGACATCGCCGCGGAGCTCGGGATCGCGAAAGGGTCGGTCTTCCAGCATTTCGGGTCGAAGGCGGGGCTCTTCTTCGAGGCGTACAAGTCCTCGGTGACGTCCCTTCCCGCGTGGTTGGATGCGCCCAAAGACGTGCTCGCGAAAGGGTTCTTCGCGACCGTGATGTATTGGCTCGAACGCACCGAGCACCTGGTGCGCGAGGACCTGGTCCCCTATCGCGTTTCGCTGATCGGCAACTACGGCACGGACCTGGCGTTGAAGCGCGATATCAACCGCTGGCTCGTGTCGGAGGATCCGTACGGGACGCTCGAGTTCGTCGAGTTCGGCATCGAACGCAGCGAGGTCCGCACCGACATCGAACTGGAGATGATCGTGTCGATGCTCGATTGGCTGGCGGGCTCGTTGCAGGACGCGCTCGTCACCGAGGAGCTCGACCCGGGCCTGTTCCATCGGTGGCAGCAGCAGCCCGAACGGCAGCGCGCGCGGGTGGCGCAGTTCGCGGAGGTCTTGCGGAGCGCGATCGGCACGCAGCCGACGACGAGCTAGCTCTCCCGCCGCAGCGACGCGTCCGCGTCCTCGATCGTGACCACGCGTCGTCGATAGTTGCGCAGCGCGAACCGATCGCACGTGGTCTCGGCCGCCGACTTCTTCCCCAGCTCTTCGCGCAGGTACCAATGCATCCACTCGTGGCAGTACAGGAAGCGCAAGACCTCACGCCGCGTCCGGAACGTCACCCCTTCGGTCAGCCAGATGAACCGGAGCGACCGGCCGGGCCGTCGCTTCGCCCCGAACGGCACGACCTCACCGAACGGGAAGAACGGCTCGGGAACCTGCAACGTGATCGACCGCTCGCCGAAGTCCGTCCATGCCGACAGGTGTGGACGCTCGCGGTAGCGGAGCGGCTTCACGTGGATCCGATAGCCGGTGGCCTCGGGCAGCCCGTGGAGCACGTGACGCACCCGCTCCGGCGGCAGTTCGGGGACGACGGACGTGATCTGCTCCATGACCGCAAGGGTACGGGTGGCCGCTCGGTAGCATGCCCGCCATGCCGGACGATCCTAGGGAGCGCGACCATCGCGACGGTGTCCGCGCGACCGTGCCGCTCGGCATCGCCGTCATGGGGTTCGGCGTCTCGTTCGGCGTCCTGGCACGAGCGGCCGGGATGGGCGCCGTCGCGCCGATCGTGATGTCGGCGACCACGTTCGCCGGATCGGCGCAGTTCGCCGCGGCCTCTGTCTTGTCTGCGGCCGGCAGCGTCGCCACGGCGGTGGTCGCGGCCGTGTTGCTGAACGCCCGGTACGCCCCGATCGGCGTGAGCGTGGCTCCGTACCTCCACGGCTCGCGGTGGTCTCGGTTCCTCCGTGGTCAGCTGATCGTGGACGAATCGTGGGCGATCGCGGCGGAGGGTGAGGGACGCTACAACCCTCGCGTCTTGGTGGGATCGGGCCTCACGATCTACGTGGCCTGGGTCGTCGGCACGACGATCGGCGTGCTCTTCGGCAGGTTGCTCGGCGATCCGGCCAAGCTCGGCTTGGATGCGGCGTTCCCGGCGCTCTTCCTGGCGTTGCTCGTCCCCCAGCTGACGACCGCCAAGGCGAAACAGGCGGCGGTGTTGGGAGCCCTGATCGCACTGGTCCTGACCCCGCTCACGCCACCGGGCGTGCCGATCATCGCGGCGAGCGCCGCGTGCTTGTTGGGCTGGAAGCGATGAAGGACGCGTGGGTCGTCGTCGTCCTGGTCGGCGCGGCGACGATGGTGATCAAGTCGATCGGGCCCGTCCTGCTGGGAGGGCGCACGTTGCCGGCGCGGGTCGACGCGTTGATCGGCTTGCTGGCGCCAGCGCTGTTGGCTGCGTTGGTTGCGATCAACACGTTCGGCGCCGGTCGCTCGCTCGCCGTCGACGAGCGCATGCTCGGCGTCGCGGCGGCCGGCGTGGCGATCTGGCGCAAAGCGCCGGTCCTGTTGGTGGTCGTGATCGCCGCCGCCACCACCGCAGCCGCGCGAGCCCTCCTGTAGGCTCCGACGCCGTGACCACGCGCTACCGTGACCTGGGACTCACCGTCGGGCTCCTGGAACCCGGTCCGCTGAACGCGATCACCGATGTCGAGGGCGTCCGGGTCGGATCCACGACGCTGATCGAAGGCGACGGGCCGTTGGTCGTGGGGCGGGGCCCTATCCGAACCGGCGTGACGGCGATCGTGCCGCACGACGACATCGGCGCCGAGCCGCTCTTCGCCGGCTGCCACCGGCTGAACGGCAACGGCGAGCTCACCGGGCTCGAGTGGGTACGCGAATCCGGACAGCTCACCACGCCGATCGCGATCACGAACACCCACAGCGTGGGCGTCGTACGGGACGCGCTGGTCGCCGCCGACGTTGATGCTGCGCGATCCGAACGACGCATCTTCTGGACCCTCCCGGTCGTCGGCGAAACCTATGACGGCGCGCTCAACGACATCGACGGCCAGCACGTGACGGCGGAGCACCTCCGCTCAGCGCTCGATGGGGCGACCGGCGGACCCGTCGTCGAGGGCAACGTCGGTGGTGGGACGGGCATGATCTGCCACGGGTTCAAGGGTGGGACCGGCACGGCATCACGGCAGCTGCCCGCGGAGGAAGGTGGGTGGACGGTCGGCGCACTGGTCCAGGCGAACCACGGCGCCCGCGAACGGCTGGCCGTCGACGGCGTCCCGGTCGGCCGCGAGATCCCGGCAACCCGCGTCACCGACGCCTGGGACCAGGTCGACGCGCTCTCGGGCGCCGGCTCGATCATCGTCGTGCTCGCGACCGACGCACCGCTCCTGCCGCATCAATGCGAACGGCTCGCGCAACGCGCGGGTCTCGGCGTGGCACGCGCGGGTGGCGGCGGCGAGCACTCGAGCGGGGACCTGTTCATCGCGTTCTCGACCGGCAACCGCGGGCGTGTACCTTCGTACAAGAAGGCGGGCACGACGTCGCCGATCGACGTGCGGATGCTGCCCGACATGGCGATCACCTCGTTATTCTGGGCGGCGATCGAGGCGACCGAGGAGGCGATCCTGAACGCCCTCGTCGCCGCGGAGACCATGGTCGGCCGAGACGGGATCACCGCACAGGCGCTCGACCACGAACTGTTGGTGGAGAAGATGACGCGCTATGGGCGGGGACCGACCGCGCGAGACTGATCCGTCGGGGCGGCGGGACTCGAACCCGCGACCTCGTGCTCCCAAAGCACGCGCGCTACCAGGCTGCGCCACGCCCCGTCCCCGCGATGCTACGACACGCGGACGTGCCGTTCGGCCGGGAGACGTTCGGCCGTTGCTCGCCAGCCCCGGCGGCGATACCTTCGCGACATGGCGGATCCGAACCTGAGACGCCCCAACGCCACCAACGTCTTCGTGATGCTCTTGATCGTGGCACTCGCGGCCGGAGGGCTGCTGTTCTTCCTGGTGCTCCGTCCGGCGGGCTCGGGACCGGCCTTCACGGTCTCGCAGGTGAGCGGGACCACCTGCCCCGACGGTCTGGGCGCTCCGGCATGCTTCCAACTCACGGTGACGAACACGGGAACCGAGAGTGGGGTCGTGCACTGCGAGATCGCGTCCGCGCCGGGGACGCTCGCGACGTTCCTCTCCGGCAACCCGGTGTACACGAGCGCCGCCGAGATCTCCTCCGGCACGTCACTCCCGCTCGAACTCGAGGTCGACGTCACCGACGGGAGCGACACTATCGTTGCCCCAAACGTTTCCTGCGGACCGGCCTGACGCGCTAGACGTCGAACCGGAACGTTCCTTCGCCCACGATCCGAACGCCGCCCCCGACGCCGATCGCGAAGCTCGAGCCATCCCGGTCGACGGTGACGTCGATGAAGCTCGGCCGACCGATCAGCTCGCCCTGGGCGACCGTGAAGCTGCCCGGCATGGCGGCGAGGTCATGCGCGGCGAGGTACGCGCCCAACGGGCCGGCCGCCGAGCCGGTCGCGGGATCCTCGCCGATCTCGCGCGACCGGTCGAACATCCGCGCCATCACGTCCTGCGGACCTCGCACCGTGAACAGATAGAGCGATTCCGATGCCGCACGTTCGCAGACCTCGGAGCACACGGCGTCGTTGCGTGCGGCGCGCCGCAGCACGTCCTCGTCGCGCACGGGCACCATGAGGTGCGGGATCCCGGTCGAGATCGGTATCAACGGGAGGTCGGGTATCAGCTCGGACGGAGCGAGACCGGCCGCCTCCGCTACAGCCATCCGATCATCGAAGGTCGCGCCGAACACCGGTGGAAGCTGTCGCATGGAACCGCGCCTCGCCTCGAGCTCGATCACGACCGGCACGTCGCCCGCCGCGCACGTCTGCGTCACCGTCGGCTCGACCCGCCCCTCGGAGACGAGCGTGAACGCGGTCCCCAACGTGGGATGTCCCGCGAACGGAAGCTCGCTCACCGGGGTGAAGATCCGAACGTCGTAGCCGGCCGGCCGGATCGCCGTGACGAACGTCGTCTCGGAGAATCCGATCTCCCGGGCGAGCGTCTGCATCGTCTCCGGTTCCCACGCTCGGCGGCGCGTCGGGGATCACGCACAGCTGGTTCCCGGCGAACGGAACGTCGGTGAACACGTCGACCAGCCGGAACGGGATCTCCACGGCGGCGAGTATCCCAGTTGCTACGCTTGGGACCGCTCGTGCGGGTGTAGCTCAATGGCAGAGTTCCAGCCTTCCAAGCTGGCTATGCGGGTTCGATTCCCGTCACCCGCTCCACCATCAGCCAGCCTGCTCAACGATGAACGCGCAGAACTCGTTGCCTTCGGGGTCGGCCATCACGGTCCAATCGTTACCGCCGGGGTGCGGTTCGACGATCGTGGCGCCCAGCTCGATCAACCGCTCGAAGCCGCTCGCGTCCGCAACGTTGACGTCCAGGTGGATGCGCACCTTCCCGACCTTCGGCTCGGGCACCTCGTTGAACCAGAGCGTGGGGAAAGCGGGGTCGGGCGGATCCACGCACACGCTCGAATCCGTCTCGGGTGTGAGCCCTTGCGCGGCCAGCCAGTCCAGATCATCGGTGTCGTACGGGCGAACCGACCAGCCGAGCGCGTCTGCCCAGAACCGCGCGAGCGGGGCGGGACGCTCACAGTCGACGCAGATAGACCGCAACCCTGGTCGATCTCGCATGGTGCACGAGTCTGGGTTCCCCGGTCGCGATCCGTCAAGACGCTAGGCTGGTTCGCGAGCGCCGGTAGCTCAGGGGACAGAGCCGCGGACTCCGTCGGAATCCTGACCCGCCGTTTCCTCCGACGCGACTCATCACCCAAGCTGTGGCATCACCGCTTCTTGTATGCAGCGGGTTGATGTCGATCTCGCCGGACATCGATAGGCACTTGCCTCGTTCACTCAGACGCTGTTCCTCCGCGTACTTCCCGGTGATACGGGATCGGAAGCACAGAAGAGCGACCCGAAGGTCGCTCTTCTGTCGGGCGTTCCTCCCGCGGCGGCGGATCACGGGTAAGTTGGAGGGACGGGTGCGAATGCTGGAATGGCGCAGATCGCATAAACGGAGATGGTTCGGGGATTGATGTCGCCGTTGTAGACCCCAACGGTCCATCCCCAGTAGCCAGGCTCAAAGAGGATGCCATTGTCGGGATCAGCCGGCACGATCCCCGGGGCACTCGTGAGTAGTTGGGTCTCGAAGGTGAACCCCCCCCCTCCCGTCGCCACCTTGTTCGCTGGACAATGAGCGGTGCCGTACTTGGTCTGAAATGCCGGCGCCACGAAGTCGAAGTGAACGACCTCATATCCGTTAAGCGAGACCCCCGGGTCGCCCTTCAAACCTTCTAGACCCTGGGGCCCTTGAGGCCCCTCAGGCCCCTGTGGACCTTGAGGCCCTTGGGGCCCTGGCAGTCCCGAACGACCTTGTTCGCCTCTGTCCCCTTGCGGACCAACCAATCCATTCGCGCCATGCGCTGCGAGCAGCTGCCACGGGTCCTCGGGCGGCGCGATGTCGCCACTGGAGATGACCTCGAGAGTTATCCAGGCCGACCCGTCAGCGAACACGACATCACCCGGGTTGTAAACGACACGATCCATGTAGCCGCCGCGCCACGTGAAGCCCGAGCCATCTTGACCGTCGGTCCCCTTGATCCCCGGGATCCCTTGCGGTCCCACGGCCCCGTTCTTCCCGTCCAGTCCGGGCGCACCCTGTGGACCGGGCACACCCTGTGGGCCCGCCTGTCCCTGCTGGTTCCAGTGCACGAGCGTCTCGTAGGAGGTGCAGTGTCCCATCGGGTTCGAGCTGCCGAGTGAAGGATCGATCAGCCGAACGGTTCCGAGTGTCTTCCTCATGCATCCCGTGAAGACCTTGCCGCTGTCGGGGATGGTCGCGTAGGCGATCCCTCCCGCGACGGCGAGGATCGCGACGACCGATGCTGCGAGACGGATGCTCCTGCCCGCGAGCCTCCGTCGTTGCGGTACCCGCTTATCCGATCCCGCCTGGTCCTTGTCGAGTAGATCGCCCCTCTTCGACACGTGACGCCTCCCGTCTCGAGCCTATGTTTCCTGGCACCAGGTTGAGCCGCCGGGGAAGTGAGGTCCAAGTCACACGACGCATAACGAGTGAGTAGTTCTACTCACTGGGAAACGGGACTTGCCGGAGGCTGTCGTGCGGTCACACCGAGCTGGTGGGTAGCCCTTGATCGATACTCACACCTGCTTCCAGCCTTCAAGAAGAGGCGGCGGCTGAACGCAACGCGGCGCTCCTCTCCGGGAGCGGTAGCACGCGGGTAGCATGAACGAACCGAGGAGGTTGATGAGCTTTCATCACAAGCCTTCTACCAGCGGAAACGAATACGAGCGCCGGTAGCTCAGGGGACAGAGCGGCGGACTTCTAATCCGCGGGTCGGAGGTTCGAATCCTCCCCGGCGCGCGCAGGGAAGGAGGGCGAGATGCCGAAGTGGTTCCGACCTTGGACGTGGTACGCGGCGGGGCTGGCGTTGACGCTGTGGGCGATCGCGATGCCTCGCGACCGTTCCCCCGACCATTTCGGCTGGCTCACGGTGAACGCCGCGATCCTCCTCACGGTCGGGTCGCTCTTCCTGTTCCTGGGGTTCTCGATGGCCAGACTGGAACGCGCCGGCCGCCGAGACTGATCGCCGCGCGTCAGGTCCGCGGGTACATGTAGCCGTAGCCCTCGACCTCTCGGGCCTTCGTCGAGGTGGCGAAGAACCGTTGTCGAGGGATGTCGACCTTGCCGTCGCAGTGTCCGCACGTGAACGCACGCTGCCACCGGGTGGGGATCGCCTGCCGATACTCACACCGGGGACAGGTCTCGAAGATGATCTCCGCGTAGCACGTGAAGCACGCGTACTTGATCGCGTCGTCACCGACGGGGTTCGGCATGCGGCAGTCCGGACAGGTGAGGTAGGCCATGTCCCCCACATAGTCGTCACCCGAGCGTCCCACCTTGATACCGAAGTTCAGGGAACCTGGACCCCCAGACGCCTGACCCCGTCCAGCGATGGCGGAGCATCGCCGTCGCTCACGATCGTCACGTGGCCGAGCTTGCGCCCTGGCCTGGGCTCCTTGCCGTAGAGGTGGACATAGGCGTCCGGCAGGCCGGCCATCGCCGCGGCATCCGGCACCGAGCCGATCAGGTTCACCATCGCGGAAATCCCGCGGGCGCCGGTCGGCCCGAGCGCGAGCCCGCAGACGGCGCGGAGATGGTTCTCGAACTGGCTAGTCTCCGCGCCCTCGATCGTCCAATGGCCGGAGTTGTGGACGCGCGGCGCCATCTCGTTGCCGAACAGCTCCTCCCCCACCTGGAAGAGCTCGATCGCCAGGACGCCGACGTAGGCCAGCCGTTCCATCAACGCACGGGCGTGCCGTTCCGCCGACGCCTGGAGCGCCGGAGTGACGCCGGGCGCGGGAGCGATCGAGAGCCGGAGGATCCCCTCCCGATGGTGGTTCTCCACGAGCGGGTAGAAGCATGTCTCGCCGTCGCGACCGCGGACACCGAGGATCGAGAGCTCCCGATCGAACGCCACGAACCGTTCGACGATCGCCGGGACCTCGCCGATCGAACGCCACGCGTCCTCCGCGAGGAGCGCGTCGTGGATCACGGCTTGCCCCTTGCCGTCGTACCCGAGGCGTCGCGATTTGAGCACGACCGGTGTGCCGAGCTCGAGGACGGCGTCGTTCAGTTCTTCCAACGTCCCCACGGCCCGGGATCGGCGGCGTCGGCAGCCCCACCTCGTCGAAGAGCGCCTTCTCGTCGACGCGATCCTGTGCGACCGCCAATGCTTCCGGTGGCGGGAACACCGGCACCCGTTCTCGGCAGGAACCGCGCCGATGCGACCGGGATGTTCTCGAACTCGTACGTCAAGACGTCCGCCACATCGGCCAGCCGCACGAGCGCCTCGCGGTCGTCGAACGCTCCGACGATCGACGGCGCCACCTGGGATGCCGGGGAGTCAACGGCAGGATCGAGCGTCACGCAGCTGATGTCGAGCGGCACAGCCTCCGAGCGCCAGCATCCGGCCGAGTTGACCACCCCCGACGATCCCGACGCGCACCCGGTGCTAGCCCTCGTCGGGATCGGGGTGCGCGAGCACGCTCTCGGTCTGCGTCGCACGGAAATGCCGCAAGCGCTCGCGGACCCCTTCGTCCTCGAGCGCCACGATCGCCGCGGCCAGCAGCGCGGCGTTCACCGCGCCCGCGCGTCCGATCGCGAGCGTCCCCACCGGGACGCCCGCGGGCATCTGCACGATCGACAGGAGCGAGTCCATCCCCTTCAGCGCCTTGGATTCGATCGGCACGCCGAGGACCGGGAGATGCGTCTTCGCCGCGGTCATCCCCGGCAGGTGCGCCGCGCCGCCGGCGCCGGCCACGATCACCTTCAGCCCGCGCTCCGCGGCCGTGGTCGCGTACTCGAACAGCAGATCGGGCGTGCGGTGAGCCGACACGACCTTGGTCTCGTACCGGACGTCCAGGTCCTCGAGGGTCTCGGCCGCGATCTTCATGGTCTCCCAGTCGGACCGCGAACCCATGATCACGCCGACCTGCGGCTCACCCATAGCGGGAGTCTAGTCCGACCCGATCCGGCGCGGTCCGTCGCTAGTCCATCATGGAAGAGGGCTGGACTAGACGAAGAACCCGCGGGGTGGATCCTCCATGGTCAGGACCGGCCGCTCGATGCCCCAGTCGCTCACGTCCGACTCGGCCTTCCCGTCGAACACGAGCTCCACGAGCGACTTCCCGTAGACGCTCGCGAACTTGAAGGCGTGCGCCGCGCCCTGCCCCACCGCCGCGCGCTCGTGGCCGGGGATCAGGTCCAGCACGAAATCGCGATCGGGCGTCATCGTGTACAGGCACGTCTTCTGCAGCAGGTACGGGCCGAAGCCGCCCGGGAGATGCTCCCGCATGAACGCGTCGAGCCCCGCGGCGTACGTCGGATCCGGGTCGAACGAGCGCGTGTCGCCCGTGACTTCCTCCCCGCCGACGTCCCACCCGATCTTCGGTCCGGCCTCCCCGTACGCCGGCAGTCCGTAGTACGAAGGGATCCCCATCCAGATCCAGATCGGGAACCGTTCCGGCGCGAACGCTTCCGGATCTGTCGTCGCGTAGTAGTGCACCTGTTCCCGCGTGACCGTGAGGTTGATCGATCGCCAGAGCTGCGCGAGGAGCTCGTTGGTCCAGGCGTCGGCGGTCACGATCAACCGGTCGGCCCGGTAGCGCTCGCCGCCGGCCTCGAGCTCGTAGCCGCCGTCGACCTGGCGCACGGAGGTGACGTGGGCATCCTCCACGAGCGTCGCCCCGCGTTCTTGAGCGAGGCGCTGGTGCGCGGCGTTCGCCTTCGCGGCCGCGGCGATCCCCGACGACTCCTGGTACATCACGCGCACGTCGTCATCCAGCCGCCACTGCGGCCACCGGCGCATCGCCTCCGCCGCGTCCATCCACTCGTAGGCGATCCCGACCTCGCCGAGGGCCTGCTCGTACCCGGGAGCCCACTCCATCGCCTCGGGCGGGTACAGGTCGATACCACCGGTGAGGATGACGAGCTGTTCGCCGGACTCCGCTTCGACCTCGGCCCACGCCGCGTAGGAGTCCTGCGCGAACCGGACGTACCGAGGCGTGTGATAGCTGAGCCGGATGATGCGCGAATGATCCTGCGAGGCGCCGCGGTCGTGTCCGAGCGCGAACCGTTCGAGGCCGAGCACGCTCGCGCCGTCACGCCTCGACGCCCAGTACGCGGCGCCCGACCCGAGGCCGCCGAGCCCGACGACCGCGACATCGAACGTCCGGCGGTCGGCCACCGATCAGACCTCGGTCTCGGAGTGCTCGCGGTACTCGTACGCCGACATCGCCTTGCCGCTCGTCGACTTCCACTCGCGCTCATCGGCGGGGAGCTTCCCGAGCACCTTCGCCATCGCTCGGACGTGGCCCTGCACGGAGCCACAGCACGACCCGATGTAGTTGATCCCGCCGTCGTTCGCCTCGCGCGCGTAATCGGCCATCTCCTGGCGCGACAGCTGCAGCGGATCCAGGGTGTACGGGAAGTTCCCGGTCGCCGTGAAGTCCGGCTGCTCGACGGTGGTTCGGTAGCCCACCGGCTGCGCCGCTACGTATCCCGTGACCGCCTCCCGCATCTGGAGCGCGATCGGCAACTGCTGCTCGGGCCCGTTCAGGCAGTTCACACCCACGATATCGGCGCCCGCGTCGATCAGCTTCTTGGCGCACTCGGCGGGCGTGTCGCCCTCGTACGAGACCGGGACCGGCTGTTCGAAGCACATCGTGGCCATCACAGGCAGGCCGGTGAGCTTCGCGCGCTCGATGAACAACGCGGCCTCGCCCACGAACGAGAACGTCTCGCCGATCCAAAAGTCCACGCCTCCCGCGTCGATCTGATCCTGCAGCTGACGGTCGAACAGCGCGCGAACATGGTCCGCGCTCGCCGGATCCTCGGGATCGTACGCCCACGTGAGACAGAGGTTGCCCGCGACGAGCGCGTCACCTTCCGACGCGACCTGCCGCGCGATCTGCACGGCGTTGCGGTTGATGTCGTCGACCTTGCCCTCGAGGCCGACGGTCGCGAGCTTGTCGTCGCTCGCGTAGAACGTCATGGTCTGCAGCACGTCGACGCCGGCGCGCAGGAACTCGCGGTGGAGCTGCGCCAGCGCGTCCGGATGCTCGATCACCACCTCGGGCGTGAACGGCCCGGCCTGCACGTATCCACGCTTCTCCAGCTCGAGGAGGTAGCCGCCGTCGCCCAACACCGGGCCGTCGGCGAGGCGTTCCAGGATGCCCTTCGGCATGTCGATGCACCGTCCCTTCGCAGATGTCGCTCGGTCAGGGAGTGTAGTGACGGCGCAGGTCGGGCCACGTGGGGGCGGCGTGACCTCAGGTCAGGTGCCCCCGCCAAGGTGACGGCACGTTCCGGGTGAACCGGATGTCGCCGGCCCCGAGCCACTCCCCCAGCTCGTCGATCGTGCGCCGGACGGCCGGACCAGCGTCCCCCGCCGTGTCCGGCTGCGCGTGCACGGCGTTCACGTGCAGGATCTGCGTGGCGCGATCGAACGTCGGGTCGATGCGACCGATCAACCGGTCGCCGTGCAGGATCGGCAGGACGAAGTAGCCGAACTCCCGCTTGGCCTTCGGTACGTAGATCTCCAACCGGAACCGGAACCCGAACAACGCCTCCGTGTGGTCGCGATCCGACACGAGGTCGTCGAAGGGCGAGAGGAGGGTCGTGCGCCCCCGGAACGGTCGGTCCAAGAGCTCCGCATGGACGTACCACGGTCCGCGCAGATCGCCGACGGTCGCGGGGATCGCTATCCCCTCGCGAACGAGCGAAGACAGTGCCCGATCCCATCCGGGCGTCCGCCCATCGAACGCCAAGCCGACCTGGCGAGGCGTGGCGATGCCGCGCGCGCGGAGCTGCCCTTCGACGATGCGCCGGGCGACGACGGTTGGTGACGCCCGTGGCTGACCGACGGGGAGGCATCGTTCCGCTAGATCCCACAGACGCAGCTGCCCGTCCCGGCCGGCCACCATCACTTCGCCCCGGGACCACAGGAGCTCGAGCATCATCGCGGTCGACTTGCCATCGTCGGTCCATCCACCCGCCCGCCACCCCTCGGCCGCGCGATCCTCCAGATCCTGCGTGCGGAGCGGCCCGCGGTTGCGGAGCTCGCGGAGCACGTACCGGCGGAACACGGCGTTCTCATGCACCCACTGACGCCAGTAGGCGCGACGCTTGGGCTCGCCGACGGTGGCGGTCTTGAACCGTCGCATCGACTCGCGGTGGATCGCGTAGTCGTCCACCGGGACGATGTGCGCCCAGTATTCGAACAGCGACCGTTCGTCCCAGAGCATCCGCTCGAGATCCGCGACGCGGAACCGCCGCCCCAAACGGCTCCAAAGCACCAGGTGCTCCGTCCGCGCCACCGCGCGCGTGGGGTCCATCTGGACCTCGCCGAGACCGCTCACGACCTCATCGATCGAGCGAGGCCGTTGCGCCGAGAGGAGCTGTCCCAGGACGGCCAGCCGGCGTGCCCGCTGGAGCGAGAGGTCGAGTGGAGCGGCGGTCACGGATCCGAGCCGTCGGAGCTCGGAGCGTCGTCGTCCTTCTTCCGCCGGTCGCGGAGCTTGTCCATCATCCCCGGCCTGTCCTCTTTGGGCTTGGACGGCGGCGTCGTCTCATCGGTCAGGCCGTCCTCGACCACCGCGTACTTCTTGCCGTATTCCGACACCGCCGCCTGGATCACCCCGGCGACCGGCAGCGCGAGGAACGCGGTGAGGATCCCGCCGATCGCTCCGCCGACGAGCGCCGCCGCGAACGCGACCGCGGGGTGCAGCGCCATCGTCTTCGCGGTGAGTCGCGGGCTGAGCAGGTAGTTCTCGATCTGCTGGTAGACCACGACGTAGGCGATCGCGGCGATCCCCGCGCTCGTCGAGGTGAGCAGGGCCACGAAGATCGGCGCGGCGCCGGCGATGTAAGTGCCCACGATCGGGATGAACTCGGCGACGAGGCCTTCGAAGATCGCGAGGGGCGCGGCGAACGGCACGCTGAACACGCGGAGCGTGATGTACATGCCCGTGCCGTTGATCACGGCGAGCAGGAGCCGCGAGTAGAAGTACCCGCCCGTCTTCTCGATCGCCTGATCCCACACGAACAGCACGTGCGCCTGCTGCTTGGGGGGCAACGCGCTGCAGATGATCCGCCTGAGCTTCGGTCCCTCCGCCACGATGTAGAACGTGAAGAGCGCGATCGTCGCCCATCGGAAGATGCCGCCCAGGATCGATGCCGCGATCCCGAACACGTTTCCGGCCAGATGCGCCGCCGACCCCGCCAGATCCTTCGCATGCTGCTCGATCTGATCGGTCAGGTTCTGGGCGGAGATGTGCCAGCCCAGACGGTTCGCCCATCGGACGAACGTGTCGACCAATTGAGGCGCGGCCGCGATCAGCTGCTTCGTCCCGGAGATCACCGCGGGGATCACCAGCGCCACCAGGATCACCCCGGAGAAGAACACGCCGAGGAAGATCAGCCCCGTTGCGTAGCCGCGGCGCCAGCCGCGCTTGGCGAGCCAGTTGACCGCCGGTTCGATCGCGAACGACAGGAAGAACGCGGTGAAGATGATGCCGATGACGTTGGAGAGCTTCGACGTGATCCCCGTGATGAGCGCGACGCCCCAGATCCCCGCGATCAGCACGACGATCCCGCGGATCGTCAGTTGCCGAAGGAGCCACGGCATCCACGGGGGCGCCGTGGGTGCGCCGTTCTCGGGAGGTGCTTCGCGGTCCGCCATGTGCGGACCATGCTGACGCATCTCCGGGCACGGTTCACCTACCCGTGACGGTCGTTCGGGACGTCTACGCGGTGATCGCCTCGGCGAACGACGCGAAGTTGTCCACGTAGCGCTGCGCGTCCGAGTCGCTCATCACGATCGACGTGGTCCAGCTCTCCCACTTCGAACCGGGCGACTTGAACACGCCCCGGTTGAGCTGCCAGAGCCAGGCCAGCTGCGGGATCCGGTCGTCGATCTCCCACAGATCCCGGTACTCGCGGATCGGCGTGGATCGCCAGTCGATCGACCCCTTGGCCCCCAGTCGCTTCATGCTCGCCGGCAGCCGGCGCTCCTCGATCACGTCCTCGCATCCCGCGAGGATCGAGTTCACGCGTTCCAGGTCGCCGTAGGCATCCCTCGTGAGGACCTCCGTCAGGTTCACCTTCGCCGCGGCCATCGTGAGCGGGTTGCCGTTGAACGTCCCGACCTGCTCCAGCTCCCCGCGGATCACCATGCCCATGGCTTCCTCGGTGCCGCCGATCGCGCCGCATGGGAGGCCGCCGCCGATCGCCTTGGCGAGGCAGATCAGATCCGGCACGACGCCGAACGCCTCGACCGCTCCGCCCCACGCGAGCGTGCACCCCGTCTTCACCTCGTCGAACGCGAGGTACGCGCCGTGTCGGTGACAGATGTCCTTCAACGCCTGGAGGTAGCCGGCGTCGGGTAGCACCAGACCGCAGTTCGTCATGGCGGGCTCGACGATCATGCCTGCGATCGCGTCCGGGTGCTTCTGGAACGCGCGTTCGGCGGCAGCCGCGTCGTTGAACGGGACGGCCACGACCAGATCGACGAACTCTTCGGGGAGACCCAGCGTCTGCGGGACCGAACGCGGGTGGTCACGCGGTCCGGCCGCATCTTCCGGCGGGAACACCGACACCATCAGGGAGTCGTGGTGTCCGTGGTACGTGCCCTCGATCTTCAGGATCAGCTTGCGGCCGGTCAGCGCGCGCATGATGCGGACGGCGTCGAGCGTCGCCTCCGTCCCCGAGTTTCCGAACCGCCAGAACGGCAGTTGGAACCGCTCCGCGAGCTGATCGGCGACGATCAGTCCGTCCTCGGTCGGCTGCGCGAAATGCGTGCCGAGCGCCACCCGTTCGCGGACGGCCTCAACGATCTTCGGGTGGGCGTGGCCCATGACCATCACGCCGTACCCGTTGTGGTAGTCGACGTACTCGTTCTCGTCGATATCCCACACGTGCGAGCCCGCGCCGCGCCGGACGTAGATCGGATGCGGCGGCCACGACTGCCACGACGAGCTCACGCCGCCGGGGAGGCGGCGCTTCGCCTCCTCGCGGTAGGCCAAGCTGGCGGCGTGCTTCGCGTCGAGCGACGCGGTCTCGCGGAGCGTCAGCTCCTCGACGAGCGCCGGATCGACATCCACGGTCTGGGTCGTGCTCATGCGGCCTCCATCAGGTCGTCGAGGATCTCAGGGAACGAGCCCACGATCAGCGAGAGATGCCCTTCGTCTTCCCGCAGGCGCGCCTTCGCGCCCGGGATATGTGCGGCCAGCCACTCGCCGTGCGCGAACGGCACCATGCGGTCCTGCCCGCCCTGCCACACGGTGGTCGGCACCCGGATGTCGGCAAGGTTGAACCCCCATGGATGGACGAACGCGACGTCGTCGTCGAGCCACCCCCACACGCCGGTGCTGACCGCCTCCTGCACCATGGCGGTGGCATGCTCGGCGAACGCCCCCGTGAGCGCGTCGGCGTCCACCGGCGATACCAGTCCTCCGAGCTCTTCGGCCAGGCCGTCCGGCGTGGCGCTCGCGATCACCCCGGCGAACCGCTCGAGGTAGGCGCGCAGCGGCTCCGCTCCCTCGAGCGCCGCGCTCATCTCCTCGACGTTCTCCTCCGCCATCCCCGCGAGGAAGTCCAACCCGTCTTCGTCCCACGGCCCGGCGCCGGCGGTCGTCGCGCACGCGATCACGCGGTCGGGCAGGAGCGCGGCGCACGCCAGCGCGTGCGGTCCACCCCCGGACTGCCCGGTCGTGTAGAAGCGCTCGGCCCCGAGCCGGTCCGCGACCTGCGCCGTGTCACGGGCGCAGTCGGCGACGGTGCGACCGGGGTGGCGCGTCGACGTCGCGTAGCCCGGACGCGTGTACGTCACCAGGCGGAGGCCACGTGCTTCCGCCGCCTCCACGTAGGGTGCGAACGGTCGGCCGGTCGACGGCGTCCCGTGGTGCGCGACCAGCGGGATCCCGCCGGCCGGACCTGCGACGCGAACGAGCAGGGAGCGGCCGTCGTCGAGCTCGAGGAGGAACTCCGTCACGTCCATCGGCGCACCCTACGACGTCAACGCGGCGGCGAGTTCCTCGAAGTTGTCGATGTAGCGCTGCGCGTCTTCGTCCGTGTGGAAGACCGACGTCGTCCAGGTTTCCTGCTTGGACCACGGCGACTTGAAGATGCCGCGGTTCTGCTGGAAGAGCCACGCGACGTACGTGATGCGCTCATCGATCTTCGTGGCGTCCCGGTACTCGCGGACCGGTGTCGCGCTGTAGATCACGGAGCCTTTCGCGCCGATGCCGGTCACGTACGCCGGCAACCCGTACTTCTGGATGACGGACGTGCAGCCGACCTCGAGTCGCTCGTGGATCGCGTTGAAGTGGTCGTAGACGTCACGGGTGAGGACCTCGGTGAGCGTGGCTTTCGACGCCGCCATCGTGAGCGGGTTGCCGTTGAAGGTCCCGGCCATGTCGTACTCGTCCTCGAGCACCGGACGATACAGCTCACGGGTGGCGCCGATCGCGCCGCACGGCGTGCCCCCGCCGATCGCCTTCGCCAAGCAGATGATGTCCGGGGTGACACCGAACGCCTCGACGGCACCGCCATAGGCGATCGTCCCGCCGGTCTTCACCTCGTCGAACGCGAGGTACGCGCCGTGCGCGTGCAGAAGCTCCTTGAGCCCCTGCAGGTAGCCAGGCTCCGGAAGGATCACGCCGCAGTTCATCATCGCCGGCTCGATGATCATGCCGGCGACCTTGCCCTCGTTCTCTTCGAGGGCGCGGCGCACCTCGTTCAGATCGTTGAACGGGACCACGCGGACGAGTTCCCGCATCGCCTCCGGGATGCCGAGAGCTTGCGGAACCGTGTTCGGGTGCTCGCGGGGACCGATCTTCTTCGGGTCGGGGCCCACCGAGAACATCAAGGAGTCGTGGTGTCCGTGATACGTCCCCTCGATCTTGATGAGCATCTCGCGGCCGGTGTTCGCGCGCATCAGGCGCGTCGCCTCGAGCGTCGCCTCGGTGCCCGAGTTGCAGAACCTCCAGAGCGGCAACCCGAACCGGTCGACGAGATTCTCGCCGACCGCGTCGAGGTGCTTCGTCGGCTGCGCGAAGTGCGTGCCCAACGCGGCCTGGCGTTGGATCGCCTCGACGATCTTCGGGTGCGCGTGGCCGGTCACCATGGCGCCGTAGCCCAGGTGGTAGTCGAGGTACTCGTTGCCGTCGATGTCCCAGAGGCGGTTGCCCAGCCCGTGGTCGATGTAGATCGCGTGCGGGGGCGCGGCCTGCCAGCTGGATGCCACGCCGCCGGCGATCGTGCGCTCCGCCACCTCGCGATACGCGATCGATGCCCGGTGCTTCGGTTCGAGCTTCGCTTCCTCCTCCTCGATCAGCTGATCGATCCGATCGAGGTCGATGTCGATCGTCTCTTTGACGACCATGGGGTAACGCCTCCCTGTCGAACACCGCTCCCCACGGGACGACCCGCGAGCAAGTATTGAACGGCGGTTCAAACCTAGGCGGATGATACCCCACGTATGGAGGCCGAGGGAAGCCCTCCGGCTGAACGAGGCTCAAGGCGAACCATACGGCCGCTGCCGCCCTCCCGTAGGCTTCGGGCCGTTCGATCAGGAGGGATCCGTGACCGCGCCGTTCGGCCACATCGAACACGATCCGCAAGCCGTCCACGACGTCGAGTGGGCGGCGTCCGGGCATCGGCCGCGTCGTCGGTCTCTTGTTCGCCGACGCGTTCGGGTTCTTCGGCTCGACCGACGAACGGACCCACGTCGAGACGGTCGACGGGCGGACCTGTCTGGTCGGCGGGTTCATCGCGCTCGATGTGGAAGATCCGTTCGACGTCCAGGTCGACGCGGTGGTCGAGCTGACGTTGGACCGATCGACCGTCGGGGCGGTCCTCGTCGGCTACGACGCGAACGGCACCCCGGAGAACAAGCGACGGATCGAGGTTCCCGACGGCGAGGGCCGGTGGGCGACCGTTCGGATCCCGCTGGAGCGCGCGCGGTTCGCCGGCCGCGGCCCGCGCGGAACGGACATCCTGCTGGGCGCGCCCGCCGGCGACTTCGCCTGGCTCCGCGATCCGACGGAGCGGTTGGTCATCGCGGACATCGCGATCCATGCGGACGGATCCGTCGCCGCGCCCCCCACCGACGCGTGGATCGAGCTGCGCGTCGTCGACGAGGCCGGCGCGCCGACGGCGGTGCGGTTCGGCTTGTACGACGCAGCGGGTCGCGAGACCCTGCCGAGCGAGGACGCGATCGCGGTCCCCCGATACCGCGAGTCCGTCCGCCAGCTGGGGTTGCGCTCCATCTCCGCGGACGAGTCCGGTGGCGGTCTCCGCGAGGTGTGGCCGCACGCGAACCGGTGGGTGAGCTACCTCGACGGGACGTATCGCGTCGCGGTGCCGTCCGGCGACTACGACGTGGTCTGCACGAAAGGTCCCGAGTACCGATGGGCAGGACGGCGGATCACGGTCGAGCCAGGCTCGGTGAACCGCGTCGACATCCGGATGGGTCGATGGTCGAGCTTGCCCGCGAACGGCTGGTTCTCCGGAGACGCCCACATCCACATGCGTCGCGACCCGGTCGACGACGACGCGGTCATCGTGATCGCGAGCGCCGAGGACATCCATGTCGCGAACATGCTCCAGATGGGCAACGTCGGCGACGCCTACTTCCACCAACATGCGTTCGGACCCGCGGGACGCGTCTCGCGCGACGGGGTCCACCTGGTGAGTGGGCAGGAGGATCCGCGAACGGGACAGCGGGGTCACACCCTGCACCTGAACGTCGCCGAGCCCCTCCGGGACACGGCGCGCTACTTCCTGTACCACGAGACGTTCGAGAGGCTGCGGGCCGGCGGCGCCCTCTCCGGCTACGCGCATGTGGACACGGGTTGGTTCTCGGATGACGCGGGACTCGCGCTCGACGTGCCGTTCGGGATCGTCGACCTGTTGGAGGTGCTGCAGGCGGGCGCCGTACGCACACGCCAGTGGTACGACTTCTTGAACCTCGGCTACCGGCTGGTGCCGGTCGCCGGCTCGGACTGGCCGTACATCGACGTGGTCGGGACCGTGCGCTCCTACGTGCACGTGCCGGACGGCCTCGCGCCGGACCGGTGGTTCTCCGAGCTGCGAGCGGGTCACACGTTCGTCACGAGCGGTCCGATGCTGACGCTCGACGTCGGCGGCGCGTCCATGGGCGACGAGCTGGAGGTCGATGCCGGCCGGTCGGTCCTCGCGCGCGCCTCCGCCCGGCAGAGCCCCGATCTGGGACCGATCGAGCGGTTGGAGCTCGTCGTCAAGGGCGACGTCGTCGCGAGCGGGACGATCGATCGCGATGGAACGGCGACCCTCGAACACACGCTGAAGATCACCAGCGGATGCTGGGCGGCGGTCCGCGCGGCGGGCGGCTCGGGCACGGTCGCGCACAGCGCGCCGGTCTACCTCCCGGTGGGCGGAGCCACCTGGAACGCCGGGGCCGCGCCGTCGATCATCGACCGGATGCGCGCGCGCCTGTCGGCGCTGCTCACGTCCGCGCCTGATCCGGGCACGGATCTCGAGCCGTGGGACGCGCGTGGCACGTACGAGGAACGCTGGCGGGAGCTCCTGCCGGAGCTCACGACGCGGGTCGAGGAGGCCACCCGGCGTTACGACGATCTGCTCGATCGCATCACGCGCGCCGGTTCCTGAGGCGGGAACGCCGGGGCCCGTTGGTATCGTGGGGTTGCACACACATGGTGGCCGTAGCTCAGCTGGTTAGAGCGCCGGGTTGTGGTCCCGGAGGTCGGGGGTTCAAGTCCCCTCGGTCACCCCAACGAACGCCCGAGCGGCGGTTGCTAGACTGCGCCGGGCCTCTAGCTCAATCCGGCAGAGCAACGGACTCTTAATCCGCAGGTTCGGGGTTCGAATCCCCGGGGGCCCACCGGCAAACCCGCAGTTCGGCGGCCTCTGCTCCCTCAGTGCGCGTCGCCGGGTGAACGTGTCCACCCAGCCACGGCATGCAGTGTTCGGCGTGCGTTCTCCGGATCACCTAAGGCACCCCTACGACCCTCGCGGATGCTCGAAGATCAGCTGTTCGCCGAGCGTCTCATGCCGAGCTCTACCCGCACGAGCGAAGCCGAGTTTCTGCGCCAACCGCGCAGAGGCCTCGTTGTCCGGGCTGATCGCCGCTCGGACACCGGCCACACCCTGGGTGAAGGCCCAGTCGAGCAGCCCGCGGCACGCCTCTTCGGCGAAGCCGCGTCGCCGGTAACCGGTGACGACCCGGTAGCCGATCTCGACCCATCCGTCGTCGTCCGGCGGCCCATGGAAGCCGACCTCCGCGACGGCCTGACGGCGACCGTCGATCAGGCGCGCCAGTCGCGTACCCCAGACCAGCAAGCGGGCGTCGTGATCGCCTTCGACGACTCGTGGCGCGAGCCATCCCCACCCGTCGTTGCGCCATTCGGTGGGGAACGGCGTTCCGAGCAGTTCCTCGGCGCGCTGCCAGTCGGCGGCCATGATCGCGCGCATCGCCTCGCACGACATCGGCGTCATCGCCAAACGCTGCGTCGGGATCATCGCCATCGAAGGCAGCCTAGTCGGCGTCGACGACCTCTCACGTTTCCTCGATGCCGTAACGAACGTCGCAGGGAGCGCCCCGAAACGCCGAGGTCAACGGCACTTCGGGACGCTCCCGGACGCGAGAAGTCACGAACCGAGACAGCCTCTTGATCCGCAGGTTCGGGGTTCGAATCCCCGGGGGCCCTACCAGCCGGTAGATGCGCAACCACGATCAAGCTCACGTGCTCTCCGTCGTCGATGATGTCGTCGTGAGCAACCCGGCCGACACGTTCGCTGCCTTCATCGATGTCCTCGCCGAGGCGATGGACGAGCACGACCTGTCGGCCAAGGACCTCGCCGCGCGCGTTCACCTTTCCCGATATCACTTCGATCGCATGATCGCCGCGACCGCTGGTGAGCCCCCGGACGCCCTGCGTCGGCGCGTGCTCCTCGAGCGAGCGGCGTTCCGGCTCGTCACCACCGACCGGACCGTTCTCGACATCGCGGTCGAGGCGGGATACGGGTCGAACGAGGCGTTCACGCGCGCGTTCTCGCGAGCGTATGGAGCGGCTCCAGCGAGGTGGCGCCGACGTCCTACGCACACGCAGATCGCTGCCCCGAGCGGGGTGCATTTCCATCCGCCCGGCAGCCTCAGGCTGCCCGCACGAACGGAGGTGGGTCCGTTGGACCTGTTGACGAAGATGGTGGAGCACCATGTCTGGCTGGTCGGCGAGATGCTCTCGCGCGCGACGACCCTGACGGACGAACAGATCGACGCGCCGATCGAGCTCTCCGTGGAAGGCGTCGACGACGACCCCACGCTGCGATCGCTCTTGTCCCGCCTGATCGGACAGATGGGGATGTGGAACGCCGCGATCGAGGGACGCGCCTACGACTTCGAGATCGAGCGCCACGAGGCCACCATGTCGATGAGATCGCGCCTCGGGGAAGAAGGGTCGGCGTTCCTTACCAACGTGCGGCATATCGTCGACGAAGGCCGCATGGACGAGACGTTCGTTGACGCGATCTGCGATCCGCCTGAGGTCTTCACCTACGGGGGGATGATCGCGCATGTGCTGACGTTCGCGGCGCATCGACGCACGCTCGTCGCCGGGGCGCTCATCGACGCCGGGATCACGGACCTCGGGGCCGGCGATCCGATGCGTTGGGTCGCGGAACCTGCCTGACCGGTCGGTTACAGCCCGGTCTGCGCCTCGACCCGACCCGAGCGAACCACCTCGACGAACGCCTCGAAGTCGCGTTCGTTCTGGTCCGCATAGGACACGGCGAAGTCCGCGAGCGCACGGTCGAACGCATCGCCCTTGCCCAGGTACGACGCGATCCCGACCCGGTCGCCCCAGCGCGCGTGGGCGTTCGCGAGCGTCCCACCGCAGAGGACGGCATAGCGTCCCGCGCGGGCCGGCCGCATGTGATCGATGTCGACTCCGCCCTTCCAATCGTGGAGCTGGCGGACGTAGTAGTGACGACGCACGCCGTCGATACCGTCGACCTCGAGCCACCCGAGGAAGATGTCGCTCGCGCCCTGCATCAGCCGCTGCCCCTCGGTGATCCGGCGGCCGTGGTTCGCGTGCCGGCTCCGGCCGAGGAACCGCTCCAGCACGGACGCCTGCGCCTCCTTCGCCTGGAGCACGAGCGGATCCTCGTCGTCGCGGCCGACGAAGAGCAGGACCCACGCACGCGTGCCGACGCTTCCGACCCCCACCACCTTCCGCGCCAGGTCCGCGAACCGGAACTCCTCGATCGGATGGTGCTGCCGTGAGATCGACCCGCGGTAGACCTGGATCAGCGAGCCCATCCATCCCTCGACCTCATCACGATCCACACCCGGTGGGAGCAGGTCCATGATCGGCACGATCATCGGGGGGTCAGGCGTGAACCGCAGGTGCCCATCGATCTCGTCCGCGAGCCGCGTGGAGACGCGGACGCTGTCACGGGTCCGAGCCTTGGCAACCTCGCGGGTCGTGAGCCGAAGCTCGTCCTTCCCGACCCGTTCCTTCCGCAGCTCGCGCTGGAGCCACGCGAGGACGTCGTCGACGCGGATGTGCTCGTACCAGGTCTCGAGCACGCCCATCCCCGCAGCCCGCGCCATCGTGGTCCGGTAGGCCGACCCGCACTCGAGCACGACGTCGCGGCGCTCGCGCCGGCTGAACCCCAGCTCACGCCCAAGGATCTCGAAGCTCGCGGCCAGCCGTTTGACATCCCACTCCCAGGGTCCCGGCAGCGTCTCGTCGAAGTCGTTGATGTCGAACAGCAGGTGTCGCTCGGGCGACGCGAACATCCCGAAGTTCGAAAGGTGCGCATCGCCGCACAGCTGCACCTCGTACCCGCTGCGCGGCGTTCCCGCTAGGTCCGCCGCCATGATCAGCGCAGCGCCGCGGAAGAACGCGAACGGCGACTCGAGCATGCGGCCGTGCCGGATCGGCACGAGCTCCGGCACCCGCGTGACGGCCTGCTCCTCGAGCAGCGAGATCGGGTCCGGGCGGTCCGGGTTCGGCGCCCACGCGCCATGGCTCGAGCGGGGAGCCGCGGTCCGTGCTGCCTTACCGCGCGCGACGCGCTCGTCGACCGAGCGATCGACCCAGGGATGCGTCTTCGGGGGCATCCCCGGTCACGTCCTGATCACGACGGGCGTGCCCAGGGGTACCCGACGGAGTCGCTCCATATCGGTGTTGTAGACGCGCACGCAACCATGCGACACCATCTCCCCTCGATCCCCCGGGTTCGCGGTGCCGTGGATCGCCATCCGTCCGCCCCCCGGCCAATCCTTCAGGACCGGCGAGAACCCGGACAGTCCGAGCGCGTACACGCCGTACGGTCCCGAAGCGCTCGCCTGGGGGACCTGCGCCCAGACGTAGAACGTTCCGACCGCCGTCGGTGTCGTCGCGGCGCCGATGCCGACGGAGAAGTGGTCCGCGAGCTCCCCGTCCCGGTAATAGCGCAGGCTCCGCTGTGAGAGGTCCACGACGATCCGTTGGCGGACGCGGTGCGGGATCACGGCCCCCATCCGGACCCAGCCCGCCGCCTCGTTCGGCCGGATCGGCAACAGGATCCGCAGCCACGGATCGCCACCCGCATCCCTCGCGGTCGAGGTCACCAGGAAGGAGATCGGCTGCCCCACCGGGTTCCGGCTGGCGAACGTGAACCGTTGCCCGGCGTCCGTCGACGGCCCGCGCCAGATCATGAGGTTCGGGGTCTTGGACCGGACGACGAACGATCCCTTCGGGAGCACGGGTCCCGGCTTCGTCGATCCGGCCGCAGCCACGACGGACGGCGACGGCAACGTCAGGCGCACGGGGGCCGGTGAGACGGTGGAACCGCCAACCGTGGACGAACACGCGGCTGCGAGGAGCGCGGTCAGAACCAGCGGGGCGATCGATCGGCGGGAAGGCATGGGACAACCATTATCCAACGCCCGTGCTCATCGGGTCACCCCGGACGAACGGCCTACCCGAACGACGGCGGTCTAAGCTCTGCTCGCGCCGCTGTGGTGGAACTGGTAGACACGCATGGTTTAGGTCCATGTGGGCTCGCGCCCGTCCGCGTTCGAGTCGCGGCAGCGGCACCGCGCCGGACCGCGTCAGACGGCGCGGAGCCGGGTATCGCCGGACGCCTGGATCGGCGTCACGGCGCAGGGAAGGACGATCACGAACCGCGCTCCGCCCCCGGGACGATCCTCGATGTCGGCGGTGCCTCCATGGAGCTCCGCGAACCGGCGGACGAGCGAGAGGCCGATCCCGACCCCACGACCGGCTGCCGTCGGCCCCTGGCGGAACGGATCGAACAGCGTGGACTTCAGGTCCTCGGGAACACCCGGCCCTTCGTCTTCGACCGTGAGCAGGACCCCGTCGCTCCGCTCCCGGATCGTCACGTGGACGGGCGTTCCTCCGGGCGTATGGCGGGCGGCGTTCACCAACAGGTTCTCGACGATCCGCTCGACCTTGGCCGGGTCCACGTTCGCGAGGACGGGATCGGCGTCGATCCGCACAGGGTGCGTGTCCATCCCGGGCGCCTCGCGCGCGATCCGTCGGACGAGATCGCCGACGTCCGTCGGCTCGCGTTCGGGTTGGATCTGACCGCGATCGAGTCGCTCCAGGTCCAGCATGTCGTCGACGAGACGGTTCATCTTGCGACCGCTCTGCTCGATCATCTGGTACAGGCTCTCGACCTCGTCGGCGGTGAGCTGCAGCTCATCGCCGCGACGGAGCGTGGACATCGCGCCGATGATCCCGGCGAGCGGTCCCTTCAGGTCGTGCGACACCGCGTGCAGCAACGTGTCCTTGACGTCGTTCAGCTCGCGGAGCCCGCTCGAAACCTCATGTTCGATGTCCGCGCGTTCGCGCTGCTCGTCCATCGTCTCTTTGAGGGTCGCGAGCAGCTGCACCACGACGATGAAGAAGGCCAACCGCGCGAGCGAGTTCCAGTACGGGACCAGGTTGTGGAGCGCGTCAGGTCCGAGCTGATCGGCTGCCAACCCGGAGAGCGTCGCCACGAGCGCCGCGAAGATCCCCGCGCCGCGGCCGAGGTTCCACGTGACCAGCCCGATCGGCATCAGGTAGAAGAGCGCGAGCGAGACCTGAGGTCCGGTCAGGTAGTCGAGCACGAGCACGGCGGCCGTGAATACGAACGCCACGGCATACACGAGCCCGGGCGATCTCCCATCGAAGAAACCCTCGGTCGTGTGCAGCTCTCGGCGCTTGGGGAGCGCCTCGGCTCCGGGTCCAGTCCTCGTCCCCACGAAGGATGCGTCGGCCGTCGAGGCCCCTACCTTGAGTCGGGTAGCGGATGCGCCCGGATGCGCACGGATACGCCCTTACGCAGGGGTTTCGTTCTCATCCAACAGCGAGCGGAGGGCTCGGAACGCCCGGCCTCGATGGCTGATCCGGTCCTTCTGCGCCGCCGAGAGCTCCGCCATGGTCTCGTCCCAGCCGACCGGGACGAAGACGGGGTCGTACCCGAAGCCGCCGCTGCCTCTCCGCTTGGACACGAGCGTCCCCTCGCAGACCCCTTCGGCATGCGCTTGGTTCCCGTCGGGCCAGGCGATCGCCGCCACGCATCGGTAGCGAGCGCTCCGCCCTCCAGCCGGCACGCCGGCCACCGCTCGCATCAGCGCCTGAAGGTTCCGCTCGTCCGTCGCGTCCTCTCCGGCGAAACGCGCCGAGCGCGGCCCAGGCTTGCCCCCGAGCGCGTCGACCTCGATCCCTGAGTCGTCGGCGATCGCCGCGACACCCAGGGCCGACGCCACGGCGCGAGCCTTGAGGAACGCGTTCTCGAGATACGTGTCGCCGGTCTCCTCGACATCGGGCCAAGCGTCGTCGTGGTTCTCGACCGTGAGCCATCGGACGGGCCAATCGGCGCAGATCCGGCCGAGCTCGAGCAGCTTGTGCGCGTTGCGCGACGCGATCGCGATCCGATCCGGGAACGGCATCGCGCTCAGGCGCCGAGCGCGTCGTGCTGGATCTTCGTGAGCTCGGCGATCCCGGTGCCCGCGAGGTCCAGGAGCGCGTCCAGCTCGAAGCGCGTGAACGGCTTGCCCTCGGCGGTCCCCTGCACCTCGACGAAGTCGCCGGCGCCCGTCATGACCACGTTGAAGTCGACGTCCGCACCCGCGTCCTCTTCGTAGCAAAGATCGAGCCGCGCCTCGCCGTTCACCATCCCCACCGAGACCGCGGCGACGCTGTCGGTCAGCACGTCGTCCGGGATCGTCCCCTCGTCGACGAGCCCGACGGAGGGCGATCGCGAGCGCGATGTAGCCCCCGGTGATCGATGCGGTCCGCGTTCCCGCGTCGGCCTGCAGGACGTCACAGTCGATCGTGATCGTGCGTTCGCCCAGCCGGCTGAGATCCGTCACGGCGCGGAGCGACCGGCCGATCAGGCGCTGGATCTCCTGCGTTCGCCCGCCGGGCCGGCCCTTGTTGACCTCGCGAGGGGATCGTTCGCTCGTCGCGCGGGGCAACATCGAGTACTCGCCCGTCACCCAGCCGCCTCCGGTGCCCTTCAACCATCGCGGCGCGTCCTCGGAGACGGACGCGGCCACGAGCACACGCGTCTTCCCCATGGACAAGAGCACGGATCCGTCGGCCCACTCCTGGTACCCGAGCTCCCACGCGACCGGTCGGAGCTCGTCCGTCGCGCGACCGTCGGGCCGCGTCACCCGCCGACCTTCCAACGACGGCCGCCACGTGCGACCTCGATCGTGCCGTCGAACGGCCCGGCGGCCTCGGCCCGCGAGTCTTCCGGGTCGAGCGTGGGCCAGATGTGGGTCAGGACGAGCGTGTCCGCCCCGGCGCGTGCCGCGTGCTCCCCCGCCTGGTGCGCGGACATGTGGAACGGCAGGAGCCCGTCATCGTGCTTCCACGTCGCTTCGCACAGGAACAGGTCGGCGTCCCTCGCCAGCTCGACGACCTCGTCGCAAGGCCCGCTGTCACCCGTGTACGCGAGGACCTTGCCGTCGACCTCGATCCGATACCCCAACGCCTGGGGGCCGATATGCGTCATCTTGAACGCGCGGATCTTGAACGGTCCGATCTCGAACTCCGCCCCCGGTGGCGTCCCCCGCACGTCGAAGTTCGTGGCGGCCACGTCGCGGCCGTCCTCGGAGACGAGGTCCGCCATATGCCCCCAGAAGTCCTCCGGCGCCACGAGCGGGATCCCGGGTTCGCCGAGGCCGCCGTAGTGACGCGCGTAGAAGCACGGATACACGTCCACGAAATGGTCGGGGTGCGCGTGCGAGATGAGGAGCGCGTGGATGTCCTCGATCGCGATGTGTTCCTGCAGCCGCGCGAACGTGCCCGTCCCCGCGTCCATCCACAGGTTGAACCCCTCGTGACGGACCAGGTAGCCGCTGGTCGCACCCGCGGGCCGCGGCCACGTGCCGCCGGAGCCGAGGACGGTCAGCTCCACGCGCCACCGCCAACGGGTTGCGCCTGTGCTGCCCGGACATCCGAGAGCTCGGGGCCGAGGAAGACCTCCGCCAGCCGCTGGAAGCGAGCGGGATCCCCGGTCGCCAGGAACTCATGCGCCGGAGGCTCCGACCCCTCGCGTTCCAGAGCCCGCGCGGAGCAACCCCGCGTAGACGTCCTTCGCCGTCTCTTCGGCCGAAGAGACGAGGACGACATCGGGTCCGAGCTCCAGCTGGAGCAGACCCGAGAGCAACGGGTAGTGCGTGCAACCCAGGATCAAGGTATCGATGCCCCTCTCGGCCAACGGCACAAGATACCCCCGCGCGGCCGTTCGTAACGTATCGCTGGTGGTGTCGCCGCGCTCGACGTGCTCGACGAAGACCGGACAGGCCTGGGAGTGCAGGGTGACGCTCGCGCCCGTGGCCGAGATGGCGCGGTCATACGCCCCGCTCGCGACCGTCGCCTCGGTCCCGATCAGCCCGACGATGCCGTTGCGCGTGACGTGGACCGCGGCGCGGGTGCCGGGGTCGATCACGCCGATGACGGGAACGCCGGCGCGTGCCGCGATCTCGTCGATCGCCGACACCTCGACCGAGTTGCACGCGACGACGAGCATCTTGACGTCCCGGTGGATCAGGTAGTCGGCGATCTCGAGGGCGTAGCGTCGGATCTCCTCCACCGGTTTGGGTCCGTACGGGAACCGCGCGGAGTCGCCCACGTACACGAGCGGCTCGTGCGGCAGGAGGTCGAGGATCGCCCGCGCGACCGTGAGACCGCCCACCCCGGAATCGAAGACACCGATCGGCCGCGGGTCGCTCACGACGGGGCTACCACCAGAGCGACTCCGCGACGCCCTTCTCGGCCGTCTCGAGATCCGTGGCCCACGCCTCCGTCGACAGGTACTTCCACCCGCCGTCGGCCAGCAGACACACGATGTCGCCCGCGTCGATCTCGGACGCGATCCGTTGGGCCACGTGCACGACCGCGCCGGACGAGATCCCCGCGAAGATGCCCTCCCTCGCCGTGAGATCGCGGTTCGTCCGCAACGCGTCCGACGAGTTCACCAGGAACTTCCGGTTCACCTCGGTCGGATCGAAGATCGGCGGCACGAACCCTTCGTCGAGCGATCGCAGTCCGTAGACGAGATCGCCGAGCTCCGGTTCCGCGGCGATCACCTGGATCGACGGATCGTGCTCGTGGAGCCGCCGGCCGTTCCCGGTGAGCGTGCCGCCGGTCCCCATGCCCGCGACGAAATGCGTGATCGTCGGCAGGTCGGCCAGGATCTCGACGGCCGTGCCCTCGTAGTGCGCGAGCGGGTTCGCCTGGTTCCCGTATTGGAACGGCATGAAGTACTTCGGATCTTGGGCGAGCCGCTGCGCCACCTCGATCGAGCCGTTCGTGCCCTTGTCACCGTCGCTGAACACGATCTCGGCGCCGAACAGGCGCAAGAGCCCGATGCGCTCGTGGCTCGCGTTGTCGGGGATCACGACCGTCAGGGGGTAGCCCTTGCGGGCCGCGACCATCGCGAGCGCGATGCCGGTGTTCCCCGACGTCGGCTCTAAGATCGTGCGGTCCGGGGTGAGCTCGCCGCTCGCCTCGGCCACCTCGATCATCTTCTTCGCGATCCGGTCCTTCGTGGACCCGGTGGGATTGTTGCCCTCGAGCTTGGCCCACAGACGGACGCCGGGCTTCGACGTCATCCGGGGCATGCCGACGAGCGGCGTGTTCCCGATCGCGTCCAGGATGTCGTCGAAGCGCACGACCCCGAGTATCCCAGCGCCATCCCGGTAAGGTTGACGCCATGCCCATGCGGGATCTCGAGGACGCGTTCGGCCATCACGTGTGGGCCTCGGTGCAGCTGATCGACGTGTGCGCGTCGCTCACGGCCGACCAACTCGCGAGCCCGGTGCCGGGCACGTACGGCTCGCTCCTGGATACGGTGCGACACCTCGTCGGCGCCGACGCCTGGTACCTGTTCGTGATCAGCGGCGGAACCGTGCCGAACATCGACGAGGAGACGATGAGCCCGCCCGAGCTCGGCGTCGTCATGCGGGGCCACGGTGCCGCGTGGTCCGCGGTGCTCGCCGAGGCTGGCGACCCTGCGGTCGACGTGGTGGCGCACCGCGACGACGGGTACGAACGGCCACGCCCCGTTGGGCATCCGGCTCGCGCAGGCGCTGCATCACGGCACGGATCACCGGAGCCAGATCTGCACGGGACTCACCGCGCTCGGCGTGGAGCCACCCGACATCGACGTCTGGGCGTTCGGAGAACTGGACGGCCGCGTGTACGACGTGCCCGGATCTTCGGGCTAGCCGCCCGCGACGGCGGGCAGGATGCTCACGGTGTCGCCGTCGGTGACCTCGGTCTCGAGCGATCCGAGGTAGCGCACGTCCTCGTCGTTCACGTACACGTTGATGAACCGGTGCAGACCACCGTCGTCCGCGAGGACGTTCTTCGTGATGCCGGGGTAGTGCGCTTCGAGATCGCCGAGGACGTCGCGGAGCGTGGCGCCGTCGGCACCGACCTTGGCTTCGCCGCCGGCGTGCTTGCGCAGGATCGTGGGGAGCTTGACGGTCACGGACATGGTCGGTCGGACTCCTTACTCGGCTCGAGCGGGCACGCCGCAGAACGCTTCGTAGTCGATCAGCTCGGTGATCGTCGGCTCCTTGCCGCAGACCGGGCAGTCGGCGTCCCAGCGGATCTTCACTTCCTGGAAGTCCATGTGGAGGGCGTCGTACAGCAGCAGCCGCCCGACGAGCGTCTCGCCCTCGCCGGTGATCAGCTTGATCGCCTCGGTGGCCTGGATCGCGCCGATCACCCCCGGGCAGCACGCCGAACACGCCGCCCTCGGCGCAGCTCGGCACGGTTCCGGGAGGCGGGGGCGAAGGGAACAGGCACCGGTAGCACGGCGCCTCCTGGCCCGGCAGGAAGACCGTTGCCTGGCCCTCGAACTGGTAGATCGAGCCGTAGACGAGCGGCTTGCCCAGGAACTGCGTCGCGTCGTTCACCAGGTAGCGCACCGGGAAGTTGTCGGTGCCGTCGATCACGACGTCGTAGGGCTCCATGACGTCGAAGACGTTGTCGCTGAACAGCAAGGTGTCGTGGCCGACGACCTCGATCGTCGGGTTGATCGCCTGGAGATGGTCGACCGCCGACGCGATCTTCGAGCGGCCGACGTCCGCCGTGGTGTGCAGGATCTGGCGCTGCAGGTTCGTGACGTCGACGGTGTCGAAGTCGACGATGCCGAGCTTCCCGATACCCGCCGCGGCCAGGTACAGCGCGACCGGCGAACCGAGCCCGCCGGCGCCGATCACCAGGACGCTCGCGTCCAGCAGCTTGCGCTGCCCCTTCCCGCCGATGTTCGGCAGGATGATGTGGCGCGAGTACCGCTGGACCTGATCCTCGTTGAACATCGGCGTCTGCTCGGTCACGAGATCGTCAGCTCCTCTTCGTCGACCGCATCTTCGCGGAGGAAGAACGATCGCAGCAGCGGCTGTTCGCGGTCGGCGAGCGACAGCACCAGGTAGCGCGCGTCGGGGTAGAACGCCAGGCGGCGGTCCGTCTCCGACGGATAGGCCTCGGAGTGCGTGTGCGAGTGGTAGATCGCCCACAGCTCCCAGCCCTGCTCGTCGATCTCGTCGAACACGCGGAGCTGCTCGCGGCCGTCGAGTCGGTAGGTCACGGGGCTCGCGTCGGCGTTGCGCATCGGGAAGACCTTCACGGGGCGACCGCCGTCCGCAGCGATCACGCCGCAGCATTCGTTCGGGAACTCGCGGAGTCCCTGCTCCACGATCTCCTTGAAGAAGACGCCGTCGAGTTCGCTCATGCCATCCCGTGTGTGCTCGGGGGCGCGCAGCTGCGCGCCCGTTGCAGGTGCAAATGCTACCAAGGGGGTCGGCTATTCCCGCAGGCGGCCGGTCACGGCGATCGCACCCGGCGCGCCCGCGACGATCTCGCCGATGTCGGCATGCGCGACCCCGCGCGCATCGAGCGCGGTCCGCAGCGCCTCGGGATGCCGGGTGGCGATCAGGAGGCCGCCCGACGTCTGCGCGTCGGCCAGGACCAGCTGCTCCGGGTGCGTGAGCGCGCCCCAGTCGGTGGTCGAGCCGACCCAGGCGTGGTTGCGGTTCGTTCCCCCGGAGACGACGCCCGCACGCGCCAGGTCCAGGACCCCGGGGAGCGTGGGCACGAGCGATGCGTCGATCGACGCGGCGACGCCACTCGCCTCGAGCAGCTTCCGCAGATGGCCGAGCAGGCCGAACCCGGTGACGTCGGTGGCCGCGGCGGCTCCGGCCTCCACCATCGCTCCGGCCGCGGCGGCGTTCAACGTGGTCATGGTCCGCACCGCGGCCTCCGCCTGCTCCGGGGTCGCTCGCTCACGCTTGATCGCGGTGGCGATCAGCCCGGTGCCGATCGGCTTGGTCAGGAACAAGCGTTCGCCGGGAGACGCGGTCGAGTTGCGCATCAGCCGCCCGGCGTCGGCGAACCCGAGCGCGACCATGCCGTAGATCGGCTCGGTCGACGTGATCGTGTGGCCGCCGACCACGACCGCACCCGCGTCGGAAGCGACGGCCTGGCCCCCTTGGAGCACGCGCGCGAGGAGGTCCAGCGGGAGATCGTCGACGGGCCAACCGGCCACGTTCAACGCCATCGCCGGCGTGCCGCCCATCGCGTAGACGTCGCTGAACGCGTTCGTCGCGGCGATCCGTCCCCAGTCGTACGCGTCGTCCACGATCGGCGTGAACACGTCGACCGTCGCGATCAGCGCCCGGCCGTCGGAGAGCCGCCACGCGGCCGCGTCGTCCCCCGTCTCGGCCGAGACCAGGAGCTCATCGGGCGCGTCGACCTGATCGAGCATCCCGAGGACCGTGCCGAGATCGGCCGGCCCCAACTTGCAGGCGCACCCGGCACCGTGACTGAACGTCGTGAGTCGAACGTCGGCCCGCATCGCACCGAGGATACGGGCGACGCTACGCGGGGAGGATGACCTTGCGGGTCTGCGGGTCGACCACCACGGGGATCGTCTGCAGCGCCGTCGGGGCGGGACCGGCGACCGGCTGCGCGCCGTGCGCGGGGTCGAACTCCGCGCCGTGACACGGGCAGTAGAGGAGGCGATTCGACGAGTCGTAGCCCACCAGGCAGCCGGCGTGCGTGCAGATCCGGCTGTAGGCGACGACCCGATCCTGGGCCAGACGGACGAGGACGGCCGCTCCGACCCCCGGCGCCGTGAACGCGATCGCCTTGCCGACCGGGAGCCGGTCGAGCGTGGTGATCGTGCGGCCCGGGGTCGATCCGGTCCCGGTCGTGCCTCCCGGCGACGACCCGGAGCCGCCGGCTGCCGGCTTGGTGAGAGCCGACAACGTGTCGGTCGCTGGTCCCGCCAACGCCTTCGATGCGACCGCGACCACGAGCGTGAGCCCGCCGACGACCGCGCCGCGGAGGACCTGCCGCCGGTCCAGCTGATCGAGGACCTCCACGGGCCCGGCGATGTGCCCCGCTCGCGCGCGCTCCTTCTGCCCGAGCCCGGCGAGCAACGCGAGCCACGCGACCGCGTAGATCGAGTCAGAACCGAGGAAGTACGGGTGGACGTGCCACGTCGCCGAGAGCCAGAGCGTGAGGCTGATCGCGAACCCGCCGAACGCCGCCGTCAAGGGCGCCACGCCCAGCAGCGTCCCGAGGCCGATCGCGATCTCCACGAGCGCGATGCCGACGCCCGACAGGACCGGGGCATGCGCGAGCACGAGCAGCAGCGGGCCGGCCGGTGTCCCCTGGGCGAAACCGTGGAGCTGGGTCCCGATGTAGTCGGCGCCGCCCGCGTGCAGGAAGTTCGGATCGAGCAGCTTCTGTGCGCCGGCGAACAGGAACGTGACACCCAGGAAGGCCCGGAGGATCCGGAGCGTCCAGGACAGATCGCTCCAGCTCTGGGCGAGGCTCCGCTGCGGGCGCGAACGCCGGCCGGCACGGGCAGTGTCCGGCCGCCGAGGCGCCGATCTGGTTGGCGTTCTGCGCGGGGGGGTTCTGCGGGTCGTCGTGGGGTTCGTCACGCACGCAAGTGTGCCCGTGCGACGTTCAGCGATGATTGGACGCCGGTTCAGGAACGGTTAGAACCCCAAGTGAGCAGCCGGATCGGCTGCCACGATGTCTGGGTGCGGATCCTGCTGATCGAAGACGATCGCCGTCTCTCCGAGCTCCTGGCGAAGCGGCTGCGCGCGGAGGGACACGAGGCCGAGACCTGCGACAACGGCGTCGACGGTTCGGAGCGCGCGCTCGATGGTGGGTTCGACCTGGCGATCGTCGACGTCATGCTCCCTGGCCTCGACGGCGTCTCGCTGACCTCGATGCTGCGCGCGCAGGGGTCATTGCTGCCGATCCTGATGCTCACCGCGCGCGACACCGTCGACGATCGGGTCACGGGACTCCGTGCCGGCGCCGACGACTATCTCGTCAAGCCGTTCGCGTTCGTCGAACTGTTGGCGCGGGTGGACGCGCTCACGCGCCGGTCGGGAGGCGTCGTCGCCCATGCGACCCTCACCCAGGGTCCGGTGGCCCTCGAGCCGATGGCCCGACGGGTGACCGTGGACGGCCGGGAGATCGAGCTGACCGCCAAGGAGTTCGACCTCTTGCAGTGCCTGATGGAGCACCCCGGGCGCGTGCTGTCACGCGTGGAGCTGAAGGAGATGGTCTGGGACTTCTCCTTCGATGCGCAGACGAAGGTCGTGGACGTGTACGTGCACTACCTCCGGAAGAAGCTCGGCGCCGAGGGGGACATCATCCAGACGGTGCGCGGTGTGGGCTACGCGGTCGGCCGCTGATGTTCCGATCCCTCCGCTCGCGGCTGGCGCTCTCCCACGCGTTGGTGCTCACGGTGATACTGGTCGCGCTCGGGTTCTGGCTGCAGCTGTTGCTGGCACGCACGCTCGATGGCAGCGCCACGGACGACCTGCTGGCGCAGGCGAACGGACAGGTCGAGCACATCGAGGAGTCGGGCCGGGTGAGCCCACCCGTCGACTCGGACGTGCCGTCGGCGGCGTCGGTCCAGCTCGCGATCTACGCGGAGCCCGACGACCGGTTGGTCGGCGAGTCGACCGAGACCCCGATCTGGCTGAAGCGCTACCCCGACACCGTGACGGACCTCGCGGTCGCCGATGAGCACGTGCGGGTCGTGACGGTTCCGGCGATCGTGGACGGCACCACCGTGGCGTGGGTCTCGGCGGGGCGCTCCCTCGAAGCGGAGGACGAGCTGCTCCACCACGTCCGGCTGCTGCTCGTGGTGGGGGGAGCGTTCGCCATCCTCGCGAGCCTGGTCGCCGGGTGGTGGCTGGCGGGCCGGGCCGTCCGCCCGGTGGAACGCGCCTACCAGGCTCAGGCCGGCTTCGCCGCGGACGCGTCGCACGAGCTCCGCACGCCGCTCGCGTTCATCCGCTCGGGCGTCGAGGTGTTATCCGAACATGACCCCGACCTCGGACGTGATGTGCTCTCCGACGTCGACTACCTCACCGGCTTGACCCAGCGGCTGCTGTCGATGGCCCGCGCCGAGGGAGGCACCATCTCGCTCGAACGAGAACGGATCGACGTCGGCGCGATCTGCCGCTCGGCGGCGCGACGGAGCGAGGCAGCCCTCGGTGATCGGCTCACGATCTCCGGGCCGGATGAGACGCAGGCCCTCGGCGACCGCGTCGGCCTGGAGGCGGCGCTCGACGCCGTCCTCGAGAACGTGCACCAACACGGGGGTGGATCGGCGGAGCTCACCTGGACGGCGCATGAGCCCGACGTCGTGGTCTCGGTGGTCGACCACGGTCCGGGATTGTCGGCCGATGCCGCCGATCGGGCGTTCGACCGGTTCTTCCGCGCGGACCCGTCGCGCGCGCGCGACACGGGCGGCGCGGGTCTCGGGTTGTCGCTCGCCCGCACGTTGATCCAGGCGCAGGGAGGCAGGATGTGGCTTGAGGCGACGCCGGGCGGCGGGCTCACGGCGCGGGTCACGCTCCCGGTCGCACGGCCCTAGCCCTGCGGGGCATACTCCCGGCGTGGACGTGGCGTCGTTCCTCTCGAGGTATCCCCCGTTCGATGCCCTCGAGCCTGCGACGCTCGCGGCCGTGGCCAGCGGGGTGCAGATCGAACACTTCCCGGCGGGCACCACCATCCTCGAGGAGTCCGGCGACCCGGCGAAGTTCCTATACGTGATCCGCAAGGGCGCCGTCGAACTGCTCTCGCAAGGACAGCTCTACGACCTGCTCGGCGAGGGCGACGTGTTCGGACAGTTCTCGCTCCTCGCCGGCGCGAGCCCGACGGCCACGGTCCGCGCGCACGAGGACACGCTCGGCTACCTGATCGGCGCCGACGTCGCCGACCGCGTGCTGGGGACCTCGGCGGGCCGGATGTTCGTGCTCGGGACGATGCGCGAGCGCCTGGCGGCCGGCTACGACGTGACCGCCACGCCGCCGGGGACGCCCGTACCGGGCGATCGGCAACCTGGTGCGGCGGAGCGTGATCGCGGCCGAGCCCGGGATGACCGTCGCCGACGCGTCGACGCGCATGACCGAGGAACGCGTCTCTTGCTTGCTGGTACCGATGCGGGACGGATGGGGCATCGTGACCGACCGCGATCTCCGTTCCCGCGTGTTGGCGGTGCGCAGGAGCCCGGAGTCGCCCGTGGAAGAGATCGCCACGTTCCCCGTGAAGATGCTGCCGGAGGACGCGCTCGCGGGCGAGGCCCTGCTCGCGATGTTCGAACAGGGCTGCCACCACTTCCCGGTCATCGACGCGCAGGACAAGGTCATCGGCGTCGTGACGGACACCGATCTGATGGACATCGGACGCCACACGCCGTTCGCGCTCCGCAGCGCGATCGAACGCGCACGCACCGCGGATGCGGCGGTGGCCGCGGCGAAGGAGCTCCCCGAGCTCGTCTGCGCGCTCGCCGACGCGAGCGCCGATCCGGTCGGTGTCGGGCGCGTGGTCGCGCTCGTCGTCGACGCGCTGACGCAGAGGCTCCTGGAGATCGGGATCGAGACGTTCGGCGAGCCCCCCGTCCCTTGGGCCTGGCTCGCGCTGGGGAGCGCCGCGCGGTACGAGCAGGCCCTGCACTCCGACCAGGACCACGCGATCGCCTACGACGCAACCGGGCGAGCGAGCGATGACCTCGATCCGTACTTCGCGGAGTTGGCCGGGTCCGTGACGGACGGGCTCGAGGCGGCAGGTCTCCCACGGTGCAAGGGCGACGCGATGGCATCCAACCGCGCGATGCGACGATCGCTCGACGACTGGGAGACCGCGTTCCGCGGCTGGATCGCGGACCTGGGGTCGAGCGGCAGCATCCTGTCGTCGATCGTGTACGACTTCCGGCACGTGGCCGGCCCGCTCGATCCGGAGCCCCGTCTGGGGGCCGTGATCGCGAAGGCCCGGACCGACGACGCGTTCCTGAAGCACCTGGCCCGCCGCGCGCTCGATCACCGGCCGCCGACGGGGTTCCTCCGCGATCTGGTCGTCGAACGCAAGGGCGAGCACGTCGGCCGGTTCGACGTGAAGCACGGGGGCATCACGATCGTCGGCGCCCTCGCGCGAGCGCACGCCGTGCAGGCGGGCGTGTCGGCGAAGGGGACGCTCGACCGGCTGAAGGGCGCCGAGGCGGCCGGCACGCTCGACCCGGAGATCGCCGGCGAGCTCCGCGAGGCGTTCCGGTTCCTCTGGGGCGTGCGCCTGCGTCACCAAGCGGGACAGATCCGCGACGGCGTTGCGACCGATGACTTCGTCGACCCCTCGACGCTCGGCCCGGTCACGCGCCGGGGGCTCAAGGAGTCGTTCCACGTGATCGAACGAGCGCAACGGGCGCTCGCGTTGGAGTTCGGGTTGCGGATGCCGTGACGCTCAGAACGTGAGGTCGGTGCCCATCGCGTGGTACCCGCCGTCCACGTGGATCAGCTCGCCGGTGATCCCCGAGGAGAGATCGGAGAACAGGAACGCGATCGCCTGGCCGACCGGGGTCGGATCGGTGATGTCCCAGCCGAGCGGCGCCCGGCGCCCCCACACGTCCGCGATCTGTTCGAACCCCGGGATGCCCTTGCCCGCCATCGTCTTCAGCGGGCCCGCGCTCACCGTGTTCACGCGGATCTTCTTCGGCCCGAGGTCACGCGCGAGGTAGCGCGTCACCGACTCGAGGCCGGCCTTCGCCACGCCCATCCAGTCGTAGACCGGCCACGCGAACCTTCCGTCGAAGTCGAGCGAGACGATCGCGCCGCCGCTCGCCTCCATCAGCGGGAGCAGGCCGACCGCGATCGCCTTCAGCGAGAACGCGCTCGTCTGGAACGCGGTCGCGGCGCTCTCCCACGGCGTGTGGAGGAAGTTGCCCCCGAGCGCGTCCTGCGGCGCGAACGCGATCGCGTGGAGGAAGCCGTCGACCGTCCCCCACCGAGCGGCGAGCTCGTCGCGGAGCGCGTCGACCTGCGCGGGGTCGTTCGCGTCCATCTCGAGCACGTCCGGCGGATCCGGCAGCCGCCTGGCCACTTTCTCGGTCAGGCTCATGGCGCGGCCGAAGCTCGTCAGGACGATCTGGGCGCCCTGTTCCTGGCACGCCCGTGCCGCCGCGAACGCGATCGACTGGGGCGTCAACACCCCGGTGATCAACAGTCGCTTGTCCTTCAGCAGCACAGGGGCCCCTTACGGAGACGCGGAGGGGGAGGCCGACGAGGAGGCGTCGACTACCTTCCACGTGACGTTGCCGTTGTCGTCCTTCTGGGTCACGCGGATCGTGATCGTGTCGCCGTTCGACAACGTCCCGGTGCAGTCGAACGTCGCCCCCGCCTCGGCCTTCACGGAGCTCGGGCAGTCGACCGTGGTCCCCGTGGTCTTCAGCTGCGTGTCCAACTGGCTCGCGAGCTGAGGCTCCAGCTGATCGATCTTCAGGCTCTTGCTGCACGCGGCCGCGGCGATCGCGAGCACGCACACGAGCGCGATACGCGCGGAACGGGAACGCATGGAGCGGAACGCCTCCTCCGGTCGGGTGGCCAGAGGGTAGCCACGGCCACGGGACGGGTCAACCGAGGGTCAGGCAGACTTGGTCAAGGAGACCGTTCGAACCCCCCACGTGGCGGTGGGGTCGGTCGGGGTGAACGCGATCATGTTGGTCTGGCCGTCGGTCAGGAGGTCGTCGGGGATCACCAGCTGACGGATGCCGGTCCAGTCCCCGTCGGGGCCGGCGTCGATCGTCGCCACGTCCACCCAGTTCACCGAGATCGTGATCTCACCGGCTTGGGCGTCGAACGCGTCGTACGACAGCGTCCGGTCGCCGGCGAACCCGCCGACCGCGTACACGACGCCGCTGCCGTGGGTCGTGTCGACACCGGGGATGTTGCCGAGGGCTTGGTCGCCGGGGGGAACCGGGAGCGCCGGCGTCTGGATCGGGTTGGCGGGGATCTGCCGGAGGGCGGTCCATTCCGCGCCGGCGACGCCGGTGTACGTGTAGTAGCTGCCCCCGATCACCCCGCGCTCACGGAGCGCGTGCACGAACGCGTCGGCCTGTTCCAGGCTCGCGTCCTGCGCGATCCCGCCGATCACGTGGATCGGCACCTGATCGCTCCCCACCTCTCGACGGATGATCCGGATGTTCTCCTCGATGTACCAGTGCGTGCTGTCGCCCGTCGGGTGGTGCCAGGTGAAGTACGACATGGGCATGATCGCGTCGTAGAGCTCGGCGAGGGCCGTGTACGGGAAGTTCGGCCAGTAGTGGTCGTGGACGACCATGCCGCGCGGCGACGGGATGATGGCGCCGAGCGGATACGTGTCGCCGGCGAACGTCCGCAGGCGCGAGGACAGGTTCAACAACCGCTTCGTCCGAACCGCGACGTCGGCCACGTCGGACGATTCGATGTCCAGACCGTAGCCGTCGAACCGGTTGCCTGCGTCCGTCGTGAACCGGACCGCGGCTTCGGACCGCTTGAGATCGAGCGCCGGGTCTACGAACCCCGGGAGGTACCACGCCACGATCCGCACGCCGTCGGCATGGGCGGCGTCCACGAACGCGGCGACCCCGGGCTTGTCCGCGAACGGGAACGGCCGGTTGAAGTTCGAGGTCTCCAGATAGAGGGTCCGCACACCGTTCGCCGCCATCGCCGCGACGGCGGAGGCCGGGTCCGCCCAGGCGGCATCGTCGTAGAGGTCGACCCACACGCCCATCCCCTGGAACGGGGCGATGTTGGGGTTCGGCCGGAGCACGGGCGGCGCGGGACCATCGCGCCCGTCCGCCGACACCAGGAGCGTGATGACGATGGCGGCGGCCGCGAGCGGCACGATCAAACGAGGGAAGACCCGATGGAGGACCATCGCCTCCAGGGTACGCTGGCCGGTCACCACCGTCGGGGGTCCCGGGATGAACGACATCGAACACGCACGGTCGCTCGCCGACCGCTACTGGGGCGGGCTGCTCGAGATCGAGCCGTTGCTCGGGACGTTCGTGGGGGACGAGCGGAACGACGACCGCCTGTCCGACCCGAGCGAAGCGGGGCGCGCCGCCTCGGAGACGCTGCACCGATCCGCGCTCGACGAGCTCGGGACGATCGACCGTACGGCGCTCGACCCCACGATGCGCGGGACGCTCGACATCTTGGAGGCGTGCGTCCGGCGCGCACTGGCGGACCTGGAGAACCGCACGGATCGCTTGGCCGCCGCCGCCCACTTCTGGGGGCCGGTGACGGCGCTCGCGGAGATCGCGTCGATCCAGGTCGTCGACACGCCGGAGCGTCTCGACCGCTACGAAGCTCGGCTCCGCGCGTTGCCCAGGTTCCTGGACGCCTGGGCCGAGGTGGCGCGCGAGGGCATCGCCACCGGGGTCACGTCGCCGCGCGTGGTCGCCGAACGCGCCGTCGCCCAACTCGATCGCCTCCTCGCGCTCGACGCGACGGACTCCCCCGCCGCGGTTCCGTTGGGGGATCGCGCGGAGGATCGCGAACGGATCGCCGCGGTCGTGCGGGACGTGGTCAACCCGGCGCTCTCGACCTACGCCGATGTGCTCCGCGGGTACCTCCCACACGCGACCGAGACGATCGCGGTGACGGCGCTCCCCGGCGGCGACGGGATCTACGCGGCGGCGATCCTGTCGTGGACGACGCTCCCGCTCGGGGCACAGGAGGTCCACGACCTCGGGGTGGAGCGGTACGCGGGGATCCAGGATGAACGCGCGGAGATCGCGGGCCGGCTCGGGTTCGCGAGCGCCGCCGAGGCCCTCGCCGCGCACGAGGCGAGCGGCACGAACGTCGCACCCTCGCGCGAGGCCATGCTCGCGCTCGCGCGCGATCAGGTGGAGCGCAGCTGGGAGGCGGCGCCGACGTTCTTCGGACGCATGCCGTCGGACAACTGCGACGTGCGTCCCGTGGAGGAGTACCGCGAGCACGACACGCCGCTCGGCTTCTACAACCCGCCGACCGAAGACGGTTCGCGTCGAGGCGCCTACTACATCAACACGTCCGACCTGGACGGCCGCCCGCTGCATCATGTCGCGAGCCTCACGTACCACGAGGCCAACCCCGGTCATCACTTCCAGATCTCGTTGGAGCAGCAGATGACGGATCGGCCGGCGCTCCGGCGGTTCGGCGGGATCCTCGCGGGGAGCGCGTTCTGCGAAGGCTGGGGTCTCTACAGCGAGCGGCTGGCCGACGAGATGGGCCTCTACGTCGACGATTGGGAACGGCTCGGCATGCTGGAGGCGCAGGGCCTGCGCGCCGGTCGTCTGGTCACCGACACGGGGATCCACGCGCTCGGCTGGGCCCGGGAACGCGCGGTGACGACGCTCGAAGGGATCGGCGTCCCGAGCGTCGACGCCGAGATCGAGGTCGACCGGTACATCTCGCTCCCGGGCCAGGCGCTCGCGTACATGATCGGCATGATCGAGATCGACCGCGCGCGAGCCACAGCCACCGAACGCGAGGGCGCGGCGTTCGACCTCCGCGCGTTCCACGACCGCGTGCTGGCGCTGGGGCAACTCCCGCTGCCGGCGTTCCGCCGCGAGATGGCCTGACCCACGTCCCACGGTGCGCCGGACGGCGTGCCTAGACTCCGAGCCGTCCACCCGTCTATCGAGGAGGTTCGGCATGCTCAACGTCGACATCCAGTTCAGCCCGTCGTTCGCGATGGCGACCGTGAAGATGAACCAAGGCGAGTCGCTCCAAGCCGAGGCCGGCGCCATGACCGGCATGTCCGGCGGCGTCGCGATCGAAACGAAGGCGCAGGGCGGCTTCCTCGGCAGCATCAAGCGCTCCGTGCTCGGCGGTGAGACGTTCTTCATCAACACGTTCACCGCGGGCGAGGGCGCGGGCGAGGTGATCGTCGCTCCCCCACTGCCCGGCGACATCATGCATCTGCCCGTCGACGGTCAGAGAGCGATCATGGTTCAGTCGGGGTCGTGGCTCGCCGGCGAGGCGGCCGTCGCGGTCGACACGAAGTGGAGCGGCGCCAAGACGTTCTTCAGCGGCGAGGGCCTGTTCCTGCTGCGCTGCAGCGGGCAAGGGGACATGCTGATCGCGAGCTACGGCGCGATCTTCGAACGGGACCTGGCTCAGGGGCAGTCGTACAAGGTCGACACCGGCCACATCGTGGCGTTCGAGGAGGGTGTCGGGTACCAGGTGAACAAGGTCGGCGGCTGGAAGTCGACGTTGCTGTCGGGCGAAGGATTGGTCGCGACGTTCACCGGTCCCGGCAAGGTCTGGCAGCAGAGCCGGAGCCCGCAGGACCTGATCGGCTGGCTCACGCCGCGCCTCCCGTTCTCACGCAGCGGCAGCTAGTCCGAGACAGACTAGATCGCCGGCTTGCTCGCTCGGAGCAAGAGATAGTCGATCATGCCGCGCTCCCAGAGCAGGTCGACCTGCGAGAGCATGATGCGCGCGGCCAGGCGATACGAGGCCGAGGCGCCGTCGCGAGACGCCTCCAACCGGTCGCGCACGAACCGCAGCGCCGGCGCGATCACCTGCTCCCCCACCAGATCGACGCGCACGTCGACGAAGCCGGCCGCTTCGACGAGCGAGGCGATCTCCACCGGCGTCGCGGCGGCGTGCTTCCCGAGCCCCCACACCCGGAGCTGCGACACCGCCGCGAGCAGCTCGCGGGGACCACGCGGGTAGCGGTACGTCGGGATGTCGGACATCGAGAGCACCCCGCCGGGACGCAGGACGCGGAACGCCTCGGCGAAGAACCGCGCACGCGACGGGAAGTGGAACGCGGCCTCCACGCTGATCACGCCGTCGAACACCTCCGACGCCAGCGGGAGCCGGGTCGCGTCGGCGTTGACGCCCGCCGCGCCCGCCTCGGCCAGCCGGGACCGGCCGGCGATGAGCTGCGAGCGCGTGATGTTCACGGCGACGAGCCGGCGTGGATGGACCACGTGGGCGATCACGGGATCCTGTGCGGCCAAGCCGTTCCCGACGTCGAGGATGTCGCCGCCGGTCGGGAGCGGTTCCGCGAGGCGTTCGACGAGCCGATGGACCGCGACCGGCGCCTCGGCCGGATCGCCCCCGTCGCCGTCCCAGAGGCCGAGGTTCAGCCAGCCGGGTGCGAGCGCGAGGAAGAAGTCCTCGCCGATGCTGTCGTAGACGGTAGCCGCGGGGCGCCGGCCGTACCGCAGCATCGACCCGATGTGCCGCAGGTTCTCGGGGGTCCAGCTCGCTCGCGCCATGATCAGGCCGAGGCGCGCCATGCGTCGCGCAACTTCACCCGCGCGCCGATCCGGAGCACCGCACCCGAGTAGAGCCGGCCGGCGAGCGGGATCAACAGGAGCGTCGATCCGATCAGGATCACGAGCGATGCGACGATCTGCGGCAACGTCGCCGCGCCGAGCGTGATGCGCACCGGCATCGCCAGCGCCGACGAGAAGGGTACGAGCGATGCGACCACCGAGAGCGTCGACGTCGGATCGTGCGTCGAGCCGAGCGAGATGAAGAGGGAGGCGATGATCACCAGGTTCAGCGGGACGATCGCGTTCTGCAACTCCTCCATCCGCGAAACGAGTGCGCCCGCCACCGCGAACAACGTGGCGTAGAACGCGAACCCCAGCACGAACCAGCCGATCGCGAGCGCGGCCGTACCGATCGCGTGCACCGGGAAGTCGAGCACGCCCGTCGCCGTGGCGAGCACGATCCCGTAGCCCGCGATCGCGGTGAGCTGGAGCAGGCCGAGCGCGCCGATCCCGGCGATCTTGCCAGCAAGGAGCTGGCGCGCACGGATCGTGGACAGCAGGATCTCGACGACGCGCGACGCCTTCTCCTCGATCACGCCGGTCGCCACCCACACGCCGTATCCGAAGAGCTGCCCGTAGAGCAACAGCACCGCGACGAACGCCACGGTGGTGTTCGTCTGGCGGTTCGGGTCGACCGGCTCGAGCGTGTCGACCGCGACGGGAGCGGGGTTGAGGATCTTCGCGATCTCGGTCGTCGGAACACCGGCGGCGACGAGCGACCCTCGGATCTGGTCCGCGACGACCGCCACCTGCACCGAGCTCGACAGTTGATCCGGCGTGTCACGCTGCACCAGGAGCGTGTCGCCGTCGACGAGCACGGCATCGAGCGAGCCGTCCTTCAAGGCGGCCTCGGCGGCGCTCCGGTCCGCGACGACCTGCGTGTGCACCGTCGCCCCCTGCGCCGGCGCCGCCTTCACGACGAGCGGTCCGATCCGCTGTGACGCCGCGCCCTCCAGCCCCAGGTCGAAGGTCGGCGTGCCGCCGCCGGCATAGGCGCTGATCAGGATGAAGATCGTGAAGACGCCCATCGTGATCCCGGACGAGATCAGGAACCCCTTGTCCCGTAAGCGGAACCAGAAGTCGCGCTGCGCGACGAGCCACCATGCGCCGCGGTCGCTCTCGCTCGGCGTCACGCCTCCACCGCCTCTCGGAACAGCTCGGTGAGCGAGGCGTACTCGTGGCTGAAGTGCACCACGTCTCCTACCGAGCGCGCCAGGTCGAGCACCCGCTGTTCGTCCACACCCTCGTCCAGCTCCAGGATGTCCGTATCGTCGTGCTTGCGTTCCACGAGCCGCACCCCCGGGACCGCTTCGTACCAGCCGTCGCTCGCGCCCCGAACGCCGACGCGCAGCCGGCGCGACTCGCGACCCGCGCGGAGCTCGGCGATCGTGCCGGCGGCCACGACCTTCCCGCCGCTGATCAGGATGATCCGGTCGCAGAACCGCTCGACGAGATCGAGCTGATGGCTCGAGAACACGACGGGGACGCCGCGCTCGTCCGCCTCGCCGCGCAGCACGCCCGAGAGCGCATCCACGCCGACCGGGTCCAACCCCGAGAACGGCTCGTCCAGGATCAAGCAGTCGGGACGATGCACGAGCGCGGCGGCGAGCTGCACGCGCTGCTGGTTCCCCAGCGATAGGTTCTCCACGCGATCGTGGGAACGCTCGGCGACGCCCAGCAGCTCGGTGGTCTCGGCGGCCCGGGCCCTCGCGTCGGCGCGCGTGAGTCCGTGGAGGCGTGCGAGGTACACGAGCTGGTCGTCCACCGCCATCTTCGGATAGAGGCCGCGCTCCTCCGGCATGTACCCGAAGCGGCGTCGGGCGCGCGCGTCGATCGCGGCGCCGCGCCATCGGACCTCGCCGCGGTCGGGCTGCAGTACGCCGAGCGCGATGCGCATCGTGGTGGTCTTGCCCGCGCCGTTCGGACCCACGAACCCGACGATCTCGCCGGTCGGGACGGTGAACGACACACCGTCGAGCGCCACGACATCGTCGAAGCGGCGGGCGAGGTCGATCAGCTCCAGCACGGCTACAGGATGCGGATCCGGGTCGGGGTGATGCGGAGCGCCACGGAGTAATCGGCCGCGAAGCTCGCCGGCGTCCATCCGAACGAATCGATCAGCCCGAGGTACTTCGTGATGTACACCGGGATCTGATCGGCGGCGGCCACGGAAGGATCGAGCGCCGCAGTTCCCTCGACCGTGACGGCGTCCTCGGCGTCGGGATCGCCCACCGGATGCAGCGAGACCTTCGGGTTCGCGGCGATGTTCGCGAGCTTCGGCCGGCCCGGCTGGCTGTAGATGAGGAACGTCGCGCCGTCCCAGTGGTACCAAACGGGCGTCGTCTGGGGTTGCCCGCCCGCGGTCACGGTCGTCAGCCAGACGACGAGCCCCGACCGGAGCCGTTGGTCGACCGCCGCATGCGCGGGATCGTTCAGGTCGAGGGCGTCCACCCGTCGAGCTTACCGAGGTTCAGGTGGCGGGTGAGCCGGCCATCTCCACGAATCCGACGACCTTGATCGGCCGGACCCGAACCACCAGCTCGCCGGCCACGCCGTTCTTGCGTCCGTATTCCTCGGCACGGTCGGCGCCCATGTAGCGGCCGCCGATGCGCGCGGCCCAACGCTTCACCTCGTCCAGATCGTCGGTGACCGTCGCCTCGCCCCGGATCGTCACGTAGGCGAACGGCGGCTGGTCGTCCTGGACGCAGATCGAGACGCGGGGATCACGCGGGAGCACGCGGGCTTTCAGCCCTTCGTGCCACGTGGTGAAGACGATGTCGTCGCCGTCCAGGTCGATCCAGATCGGCGTGGCGTGCGGGCGCCCGTCGGACAGGACGATCGCACAGATCGCCGGTCGCGCCTCGGCCAGGACGAAGTCCCTCCACTCGTCGCCTTCGAGCTTGCGCATGCGCGATCAGGTGAAGAGCCAGAGCGACAGCGCCGCGAGCACGACCACGGCGACCGCGATCCCCAGCAAGACGTACGTCAGCGTTCGGCCACCCGTCGAGCGGTCGTGCGGGTCGAGCCCGATGTTGTGCTCGATCTCGCGATGCTCCTGGTGATGCATCTGCTGCAGGTCGGTCTTCGTCCCCGCCTTCGCGAGATGCCGTCGGTTCTTCCGCTTCTTCCCGCTGTTCCCCATGGGAGCGAAGCCTACAACGGACCCCCGGTTCTCGCGGCTGTCTATCCGATCGGGCGAGCGTGTGACGTGGCCGCGCCGCAGACATCGCCCGAGCCCAGCGTCACCCGTTCGAGCATCGCTCGGAACCGGCCGACCGGGTGGCGCAACCGGATCCGGTACGCGCCGTCGGTACCCGTGACCCCGCGCCTCACCACGTGCCACGCCCCCGACGCGAACCGCTGGATCGCGACCGTGACCCCACTTCCGCACCCGGCGAAGCCATCGGCCACGCTCACGGCACCCGACGCGAACCTCGAACGGCCGATCGACAACGACAGGAGCCGGGGGTGATTCACCGCGAACATCGCGACGCTCTTGGTGGTCCCTTGGGCGGTCGTGACCGTGATGAGACCGGCGGAAGCGCCCGTCGGGACCTTCGCCGTGATCTGCGTGTCGGAGACCACCGTGAAGGAGCTCGTGAGCCCGTTGAACCGAACCGCGGAGACCCCGGTGAACCCCGTGCCGGTGAGCGTGACGCCCGTGCCGACCGGACCGAGGACCGGCGAGAACGACGAGATGGTGGTCGCGGGCGGAGGTGTGCCGCCACCACCACCGCCACCGCCACCGCCGCCACCGCCACCGCCGCCGCCACCGCTTCGCGCGAGCGCGGCGTCGATGCCGGACGTGATCCGGGCGGGATGCACCCGACACCCAGTCGGGCGCCACGGGTTGGTGGAGTTGTCGTAGAACTCCGTCAGGTAGCCACGGGCGAGGATGCAGTCGGAGAACCGCACCTTGCACAAGTGCGCCCCACAGCTTGCGCACGGCGATCGCGTACGTGCCGTCAGCCGCCGTCCGCGCCCAGCCGTCCCCCTTCGAGGTGATGGTGACCGGCGACCCAGAAGCGCCGGAAGATCCGCACGCAGACGTCGGCGAGCGGCGCCGATGTCGCCTCGTCGGTCACGGTCCCGGAGATGCCGCCCCATCGATCCATCGCGGCGTCGACCTCGCGGACGTCGCCGAGCCCGACGTGGATCCAGGGCGCATGCTGCTCGAGCCCATGGCCGCCGTTCCAGATCGGCGCGAAATCGAGCGGAGGCACGCAATCCCGGAACCGCACCTTGTAGTTCGTGGGCTTCAGCGTTCGGAGCTTGATCGTGTACATGCCGTTCGCGTCGGTGCGCGCCGAAGCCACCTGGTCGTGTCGAGTGTTGAAGACACCCACGCAGATGTCGCGGATCGCGGAGCCGCCCGTGTCCTCGACCGACCCGTGGATCACACCCCACCGATCCATCGCCGCGTCGACCTGCGTGCTGTGCCCGAGCCTCACGGTCACCGCCGTCGCCTGCCGTTTGAGCCGTGCGTTGACGTTCCACTCGGGGGCGAAGTCGAACGGGCCGACGCAGTCGGTGAAGTGGACCTTGTAGGACCCGGTTCCCAGGAGCCCCCTGATCTTGAGCACGTAGCGGCCGTTCTGGTCGGTCCGCGACCATCCGGCACCCCGGCCCGAGCTGTCGATCGCCCGGACACAGATCCCCCGGATCGCGGAACCTCCGACGTCTTCCACCGACCCGAAGAGCTCGCCCCAGCGATCCATCGCGGCGTCGACCTCGGTGTTCCCCTCGAGGTTCACCTCGACCGGATCCGCGGCAGACTCATCGCGGACGCCACCGTTCCACTCGGGCGCGAAATCGAACGGACCGACGCAGTCGGTGAAATGCACCTTGTAGGAGCCGGAGTCCAAGTTGTCGGCGGTGTACATGCCGTTGGCGTCCGTCACGGTCTGCTGCACCTGGATGCCGGAGACGGCATCGTGGACGGTGACGCAGATGTTGCGGATCGCGGAGCCACCGACGTCCTCGACCGACCCGAAGATCGCGGCGGTACCGGCGCGCGACGCTGCCGGAACGAATTGACTCAGGAGCACCACGGCGGCGATGAAGCCCAACGCTCGTGGTTTGCGGAACGACCTCGCGCTCTCGCCCATCGTCGCGCTCCCAACGCGGGCATCCGATCGGAGGCGTGCCGGTGATTCTGGTTACGTCGGAGCGGCCAGGTCAAGTAGGTCTTTCGGCGGTGACGCGACGCTCGCCCTAGTCGGGGATATCCGCGACCCCGACGGCGTGCCCGATCCAGTCGTCGTGCGTCAACGCGTCCAGGAGCGCGGCGAGCGAAGTCGGCTCGCGCGATGGAAGGGCCCGGCGCGGGACCGTCGACGACCGCGTCGTAGGCGCCGGACCCCGCCTCATCGGCGAGGATCGGCGCGGCCACGGCCGTCCACGCGAGCGCGCTCTGCTGCAGGATCGCCAGATCGCGCCGGTGCTCGGCGGCCACGTTCGCGAACTCGCCGGTGACCTCGCGATCGGAGAACACGGTGGTGTTCGCCGCGATCACCAGCCGATGCGGGCCGGTGCGTTGCATCGTCTCCACGATCGTCTGCATGGCGCCGGAGATCTCGGTCTCGGTCTCGCCCGCGATCGGTCCGAGCGCGGAGATGACGGCGTCGGCGCCGGTGATCGCCGTGGCGACCGCATCCGCATCGTTCGGATCGCCCTGCTGCACGGTCACGGCGTCGGGGAACCACTGCTTCGACGCGTCGCGGACGGCCGCCACCACCTCGTGCTCGCGCTTGACCGCGAGGTTCACGACCTGCCGGCCGGTCCGACCGCTGGCGCCGAACACCACGATCCTCATGCGCGCGAGCCTAGCGTCTGAGACGGCGGTCAGGCCGCGTCGGAGGAGGCTACCGGGGCCGCGTCCTCCGCGCGCAACGCCACCGCGAGCACGTCGCGGACGTCCTCGGCAACGTGGAACGTGATCTGTTCGCGGACCTGTTCGGGCACGTCCTCCAGATCGCCTTCGTTCCGCTTCGGCAGGATCACCTCGGTGAGCCCGGCGCGGTGCGCCGCCAGCACCTTCTGCTTCACGCCGCCGATCGGCAGCACCAGACCCTGCAGCGTGACCTCGCCGGTCATCCCGACGTTCGAACGGACGGGCGTGTCGGTGAGCAGCGAGACGAGCGCGGTCGTCATCGTGACCCCGGCGCTGGGTCCGTCCTTCGGCACGGCGCCCGCGGGCACGTGCACGTGGAACCGGCCCTTCAGCCGATCCGGCGCGATCCCGAGCTCCTCCGCGTGCGAGCGGATGTACGACAGCGCGATCTGCACGGACTCCTTCATCACATCGCCCAGCTGTCCGGTGAGGATCAGACCCTCGCCTTCGTCCTCGCGCGACGCCTCGATGAACAGCACGTCGCCGCCGATGCCGGTCACCGCGAGCCCGGTGGCCACGCCCGGCACCGCCGTCCGGTCCGCCGCCTCGAAGAAGAACTTCTGACGCCCGAGCAACGTCCGGACGTCGTCGGCGTCGATCGTGATCGGCGCGGCGGCGTCTCCCGACGCGAGCTGCGTCGCAACCTTCCTGAGCGCCTTGCCGATCTCCCGCTCCAGGTTCCGCACGCCGGCCTCGCGCGTGTAGTCCCCGACGATCACGCGTAGTGCATCGTCGGTCAGGACGACCTCGTCCTCTCGCAGGCCGTTGCGTTCGCGCTGACGCTCCACCAGGTGGAGCTTCGCGATCGCGACCTTCTCCTCCTCGGTGTAGCCGTCGATCCGGATCACTTCCATGCGGTCGTAGAGCGGGCCGGGGATCGTCTCGGCGACGTTCGCGGTCGTGATGAACAGGACCTCGGACAGATCGAGGTCGACGTCCAGGTAGTGATCGCGGAACGTGTGGTTCTGCGCGGGGTCGAGCACCTCGAGCAACGCGGAGGACGGGTCGCCGCGCCAGTCCGCGCCGACCTTGTCGATCTCGTCCAGCATCATCACCGGGTTCTTGGTGCCGGCATCCTTCAACGCGCGCACGATGCGGCCGGGCAACGCGCCGACGTACGTGCGACGGTGTCCTCGGATCTCGGCCTCGTCGTGGATCCCGCCGAGCGAGACGCGGACGAACTTGCGGCCGAGGGCGCGCGCGACGGACTCCCCCAGCGACGTCTTGCCGACGCCGGGAGGTCCGACCAAGGTGAGGATCGCGCCGGAACCGCGCCCGGTCGCCTCGCCCAGCCCGCGCTCCTGGCGGAGCTTGCGCACGGCCAGGTACTCGAGGATCCGGTCCTTCACGTCCTGCAGACCCTTCGTGGTCGGCGTCGAGCACGGCTCGCGCCTCCGCGATCTCCAGGTTGTCGTCCGTGCGGACGTTCCACGGGAGCTCGGTCATCCAGTCGAGGTACGTGCGGATCCAGCCGTACTCGGGCGACTGCTCCGAGGTCCGCTCCAGGCGACCCAGCTCGCGCTCCGCCTCCTTGCGGACGTCGTCGGGCATGCCGGCGTTCTCGATCTTCGCGCGGTACTCCTCGACGACGTTCTCCTCGCCGTCCTCCCCGAGCTCCTTGCGGATCGCGGTCATCTGCTCGCGGAGCAGGAACTCGCGCTGGCGCTTCTCCATGCCTTCGCTCACGTCGGTGCGGATCTTGTCCTTCAGTTCGAGGTCGGCCAGCACGTCCTTCGCCCAGGCGAGGACCAGCTCCAGCCGATGCTCGACATCGAGCGCCTCGAGCACCTCGATCTTCTGTTGGAGCGACAGGTCGGGCGAGTAACCGCTGGTATCGGCCATCACGCCGGGCTCGGTGATCCCGCGCAGGAACTCCGCGATCCCGGGCACGCCACGCGCCTCGACGATGTTCTCGATGACCGCGCGGTACTCGCGGGCGAGCTGCGTCTGCCGTTCGGTCGCGGGACCGTCGAGCGCGGGCTCGATCTGGACCCAGGTCGCCTCGCCGGTGCCGGGCACGCCCAGACCGACGGTCGCACGGTGCAGACCACGGATCACGAGGGCCTCGGTGCCGTTGCGCAGGCGGCCGACGTCCTCGACCTTGGCGACCGTTCCGATCCGGGCGTAGCGGTCGTCGAGGCGCGGGACGAGCAGTAGCTCGCCGCCATCGGCGGCCTCCACGGCCGCCCGGGCTTCGTCGGATTCGATGGTGAGGGTCACGACCATGCCGGGAAGCACGACCCCGGTGGTCAGCGGGAGGAGCGGAAGGACCTGGGTATCGATGTCAGCCATGGATGCGTCTCCAGTCGTCGTCACATGGCCTGGAACGGCGACAGCCCCCGGTGCTATTCCCCGGTTGTAAGTTCGATTACACCGCCGCCGCTGACGCCGGCGACCGAACGGCTAGAGGACAGCCCAAGCCGCGACGGTCGGATGGTCGACCGCCGAGGGGCCGACCTGCGCCGCTCCACCGGGCGAACCCAAGCTCGTCACGCTGTCGGCGAAGTACTCGACGTTGATCGCGACGAACTGCTTCCACTCGGCGGGGACGTCGTCCTCGGCGAAGATGGCCGTGACCGGACAGACCGGCACGCACGCGTCGCAGTCGACGCACTCCTCGGGCTGGATGTAGAGCATCCGGGGACCCTCGTAGATGCAGTCGACCGGACATTCGTCGACGCAGGCGCGGTCCTTCACGTCGATGCAGGGCTCTGCGATCACGTAGGCCATGCCCAGATAGTACGCGCGAGCGCTCCCGAGGCGACGTAGGCTGCCCTCGTGATCCGATGTCAGGTGTGCGGACACGACAACCCGCAGTCGAACCGGTTCTGTGGGGCGTGCGCCTCTCCCCTCCTCCCGACCGAGGCCGTGTCGGATGTCCGCAAGACCGTCACCGTCGTGTTCTGCGACCTGGTGGGATCGACCGCGATGGGCGAGGGCCTCGACCCCGAGCAGCTCCGGGTCGTCACGCAACGCTACTTCGACGCGATGCGCGTGCCGATCGAACGCCACGGCGGCACCGTCGAGAAGTTCATCGGCGACGCGGTGATGGCCGTCTTCGGGGTGCCGCAGGTCCATGAGGACGATGCGCTGCGGGCGGTACGCGCCGCGGCGGAGATGCGCGACGTGCTCGCGGCCCTGAACGACGAGCTCGATCGCGACCACGGCGTCCGCCTCGCCTGCCGGATCGGGGTGAACACCGGCGGCGTCGTGTCCGGGTCGGGCGACGCGGTGATCGTCGGCGATGCCGTGAACGTCGCGGCACGCCTCGAGCAGGCCGCGGCCCCCGGCGAGATCCTGCTGGGGGATGAGACGTACCGGCTGGTGCGCGACGCGGTGACGGCCGAGCCGGTCGACGCGTTGGACCTGAAGGGCAAGACCGATCCGGTTCCGGCACACCGTCTGGTCGAAGTCACGCCGGGCGCGGCCGGGTTCGCCCGGCACCTCGACGCGCCGATGGTCGGGCGGGAGCGCGAGCTCGCGCTCCTGCGGGGCGCGTTCGAGCGGACCGTGAACGACCAGGCATGTCAGCTCTTCACGGTCCTCGGCGTCGGAGGCGTGGGCAAGTCGAGGCTCATGGCCGCGTTCGTCGACGAGCTCGGCGATCGAGCCACGGTCCTGCGCGGGCGATGCCTCCCGTACGGGGAGGGCATCACGTTCTACCCGCTGGCCGAGGCCTTCATCGAGATCGCGGATCTTCAAGAGGCCGACACGCCGGAGGCCGCCCGGGCCAAGCTCGCGGCGCTCGCGGGTTCGGGGGAAGACGTCGGTCCGGATCGCGGAGCTGGTCGGGCAGGCGATCGGCATCGCGGGAGGCGAGACGGCGCCGGAGGAGACGTTCTGGGCGTTCCGGACGCTCATCGAACATCTCGCCGCCGATCGACCACTCGTCTTCGCGCTCGACGATCTGCAGTGGGCCGAGACGAAGCTCCTCGAGCTCGTGGAACATGTCGCCGACTTCGCGCGGGACGCCCCCATCCTGCTCGCGTGCATGGCTCGCCCGGAGCTCCTCGACGAGCATCCGGGGTGGGCCGGGGGGAAGCTGAACGCGACCTCGATCCTCATCGAGCCGCTGGGTCCCGAGGAATGCGGGATGCTCGTCGCGAACCTGTTGGCGGACGACACCGTGGACGGAGCCGTCCGAAGGCGGATCGCGGAGGCCGCCGAAGGACACCCGCTCTACGCCGAGGAGATGACCGGGCTCCTGGTCGACGAAGGCCGCCTCGTCTTGAAGGAAGGCCGATGGGTGGCGACGAGCGACCTGTCCGACGTGCCCGTCCCACCGACCATCTCGGCGTTGCTGGCCGCCCGGTTGGACAGGTTGCCGGCCGGGGAACGACGGCTGCTCGACATCGCCTCGGTGATGGGACAGGTCTTCTATCCCGCCGCCGTGCGCGCGTTGGCCGGCGAGAGGTCCGGTCAGGTGGACCTCGCGATCGGAACACTCGTCCGTCAGCAGGTCGATCCGTCGGGAACGATCCGATCTCCCGGAAACCGAAGCGCTGGCGTTCCGTCACCTGCTGATCCGCGATGCGGCCTACGATGCGGTCCCCAAGGCCGCGCGGGCTGAGCTGCACGAGGGGTTCGCGCGCTGGCTGGATGCCGCCGAAGGATCGCTGGGCGATCAGGACGAGATCGTCGGCTACCACCTCGAACAGGCCTACCGCTATCGGATCGAGCTCGGAGCCGTGGGTGATCGCGAACGGCAGCTCGCAGACGGCGCCGGCCGTCGTCTCGCGGCAGCAGGGGGACGGGCAACCGCACGCAGCGACCACGCGGCGTCGATCAATCTCCTCTCGCGAGCGTCTGCGTTGCTCCCCGCCGACGAGCCGCTCCGACTCAGCATCCTTCCCGATCTCGGCACGGCGCAGAACGCCGCCGGAGACCTCGATGGCGCTCGGTCGACCTTCGACGAGGCCATCGAGCGGGCGGCGGCCGCGGGCGAGGAGCGGTTGCGCATGCACGCCGTCGTCGAGAGGTGGTTGGCCCATGCGGAGACGAACGAAGAGAGCGATTTCGCGGTCCTCGCCGGCCGCGACGCCGAGCAGGCTCTGGCGGTCTTCGAGGCGGCGACCGACGAGCGCGGGCTCTCGAGGGCGTGGCAGCTCCTGTCGGAAGTGTGCTTCGAACGAGGCCAGCTCGGGGACGCCGAGCGCCACCTCGAGCCAGCCCTCCTCCACGCGCGCAACGCCGGGGACCTCGGCGAGCAGACGGCGATCTACGCCCGCCTAGGGACCCTCTTCGCGCGGGGGCCGACCCCGGTCGGAGAGGTGCTGCGCCGTTGCCGGGAGATCCTCGCGGAGACGGAGGGGAACCGGACGATCGCCGGGGCGATGTATCACCCGATGGCGCACATGAAGGCTCGCCAGGGCGAGTTCGAGGAGGCGCTTCGTCTGGCCTCACTGTGCCGCGAGATCCACCGGGAGAACGGCGCGATGTGGGCGTACTGGGTGTACGCCGAGATCGAGTGGGACATCCGGATGCTCGCCGGCGAGCCGGAGGAAGCGCTGGGGATCCTGACCGAAGGATGCGACCAGATCGAGCGGATGGGAGACACGTTCCCGCTCCTGTCCGCCTGGCTGGCGAGGTCCCTCTACGAGCTCGGTCGTTTCGACGAGGCCGAACGGCGGGCGCAGGAGGCGGTCGATGCGGTGGACGACGATCACGGCCGGTCCGCCGGGCTCGGGATGCTCGCGCGGGTGCGAGCGCGACAGGGACGGTTCGAGGAAGCCGAACGCATGGCGAGGGAGGCCGTCGCGTACTTCGCGGGGACCGACTACTCCACCGACCGCACCTGGCTCCTGATGGATCTCGTGGAGGTCCTGCGCCTGGCCGGACGTCCCGACGAGGCGATGACCACCCTCAGCGAGGCGCTGGCGCTCTACGAGCAGCGGGAGGATGCCGTGTCGGCCGCTCAGGCGAGGGAACTGATCGAGGAACTCGTTGGGGTCCGCCCCGAAGGGTAGGAACGATCAAGCCTCGTGCGCCGTGCCGGTGATCCTTCCGGCATCGCGGAGTTCCTCGTAGTGCTTCTCGCATAGAGCCATGTTCCAGGACGTTCCTTCGTAGGCAGACGCTCCCGGTGCGGGATCGCGGACCCAACCCACGTCCGCGATCCATGACGCTTGTGCACCGCAGATCTCTTCGACCCCAGGAGCTCTGAAGTCGCACGTCTTCGACATGACTCGAGGATATCCCGTACGGGCAGCGACTCAGACGAGGCGAGCGACGTTCACGTGCTCCGCAACATCAGATACACCATCGCCACCGTCGCGAAGATCACGACGCCGATGAACACGAGCCCTTCACCTGCGAACACTGCCAGCATGGCTGTCTCCTTCATATCCGTTCGGAACGGTGCGTCATCGGATGACACCGCGTTCCCTACGCAACCTCCGTAGGACGGTGAAGGAAGGGACGGTCTTGCGAGATGCTGGACATGGTGCCCTCCTCGAGAGAGGGGGCGACTCACGGCCTCTTCGCGAAGCGTCCCGGTTGCTGCTCTTCACCATCGTCTCACTCTGGGACGACGACGATGTGATCGTGAGGATCAGTCGGACGTCACGGCGTACAGCTGCCAGTCGCCGGGCACGCCCTTCAATGCGTGCTCGCCGCGGTCCTCGAACGCCAGGCCGGAGCCGGCCACGAGGTCGCGCACGGTCCGTGACACCAGCACTTCTGATGGGGCCGCCAGCGACGCGATCCGAGCGCCGATCGCCACGGTGATGCCGGCCACCTTGCCGTCGGTGATGTCGCACTCGCCCGTGTGCAAGCCGGCGCGGATCTCGATCCCCATCGAGCGGACCCCGTCGACGATCGTCTGCGCGCAACGGATCGCGCGCGCCGGTCCGTCGAACGCGGCGAAGAACCCGTCCCCCGCCGTGTCCATCTCGCGACCACGCCACCGAGCGAGCACGCCCCGGACGAACCCGTGGTGTCGCTCGACCAGGTCGTGCCAGGAGCGGTCCCCGCGCTCGGCCGCGAGCTCGGTCGAGCCGACGATGTCCGTGAAGAGCACGGTCTCGAGCACCCGATCGAGGTCCGACTCCTCCTCCTTGATCCGGGAGATGAAGCGGCGCATCTCCGCGAGGAACGGCTCGGGATCCGCCATGACGACGGGCGCCGGGCTGTGGATGCGCGTGAACAGCGCGCCGGGGATCTGTGTCGCCATCGCCTCGGATTCCTCGGCGGCGGGATCGCTCGCCAGCACCAGGGTCGGGACGTGGATCGCCGGCAAGACGTCGCGGACATCCATGTCGCGACGCATGCGCGTGAGCGCAGCGGCGGCCGATGGACTCGCCGACGAGCGCATCGAAGCGGCCCACCAGTCGATCAATGCCTCATCGTTCGCTCGCGCCGGCGTGACCTCGCGGACGATCTCGGCCGCGTACTCGCGCGACCCCCACCGCGTCTCGGTCGCTTCGAGCTCGTGCGCGAACTCCTCGTCGGTCATCCCCCAGGGGTAGTCGGGAGCCCACGCCGTCCGGGGGCCGGTGTTGTTGAGGATCAACGCCTTCGTGCGGTTCGGATAGGTGGCGGCGAACATGCAGCAGAGCGGTCCGCCGTCGGCGAAGGAGACCAACACCACCCGCTCTGAGTTCACGGCGTCCATCACGGCGCGCAGATCGTCGATCCGTTCCTCCAGGGATGGGAGCCTCTCTCCCGAGATCCGGTCCGAGAGACCGGTTCCGCGCGCATCGAACGCGATCAGCCGTCCCATCTCGGCGAAGAACCGGCGGTTGTGCGCGATGCCCGGCTGCTCCCAGTCCTGCTCGATGTTGGAGAAGTAGGTCGCGACGGGGACGATGTCCGTCGGGCCGTCGCCCAGCGTCTGATAGGCGATGTGATAGCCGTCGGCGGTCTTCGCGTAGCGGGTCTCGGGGATCACGTCGCCTAGTCTCCGGCCTGCGGGCTCCATGTCGCAAACGCTTGGGGTAGGGTCCCCCTCCATGACGAGGGTCCTGTTCTCCGGGGGGTCGGTTTTCGACGGGACCGGCGCGATCGCCGGCGGCGGGCGATGTCGTGATCGAGGACGGGCGGATCGTCGACGTCGGCCCCGGGCTCGACGGCGACGAGCGCGTCGACGTCACCGGCAAGACGCTGTTGCCCGGTCTGTTCGACTGCCACGTGCACCTGTCGATGCGTCACGAGGACATCGACGAGGTGCGCACGATGAACGAGCCGTTCTCGCTCCCGTTCTTCCGGATGGCGGAGAACCTGCGGACAACGCTGGCGCTCGGCATCACGACCGCGCGCGACGCGATGGGCGCCGACGCCGGCTTGAAGATGGCCGTCGAGCAGGGCGTGCTCGTGGGGCCGCGGATGCAGATCAGCGTGACGATGCTCTCGATGACGGGCGGCCACAACGACCCGTGGCTCCCGAGCGGCTCGGTCGGCCCCTGGGGCGTGGGATACCCCGGGATGCCGAGCGGGGTGTGCGACGGCGTGGACGGCGTGACCCGGAAGGTCCGCGAGGTGATCCGCGCCGGCGCGGACGTGATCAAGATCGCGTCCTCGGGCGGGTTCCTCTCCCCCAGCGACGACCCCAAGGAAGCCAACTTCTCGCAGGAAGAGGTCGACGCGATCGTGCGGACCGCCGCCGACCTCGGGACCTGGGTGATGTCGCACGCGCACGGCGCGGAGGGGATCAAGCGCGCGGTCCGGGCCGGTGTCCGGTCGATCGATCACGGGACGTACCTGGACGAGGAGGGCGCCGCGATGATGGCCGAGCGCGGCACGTGGCTGGTGCCGACGCTCACGGCCGGCGACACCACGGACGCGCTGGCCGAGGATCCGCGGGTCTCGGACGCGATCCGCGGGAAGCTCCGCGGGCTCGGTCACCCGGAGTACGAGGCGTTCCGGCTCGCCGCCGAGGCTGGCGTCAAGGTGGCGATGGGCACCGACTGCCCGGTGGCGCCGCACGGGACGAACCTCAACGAGCTGCGCCACATGGCCGCGCACGGGTTCACGCCGCAGCAAGCGTTGGTGGCGGCGACCTCGAGCGCCGCCGAGCTGATGGGTCTGCAGGACGAGCTCGGGACGCTCGAGCCGGGCAAGCGCGCGGATGTCGTGGTCGTGGATGGGGATCCGTTCGCGTTCGACACGTTGAAGGAGCGGATCGAGCAGGTCTGGAAGGACGGCGTGCGGGTCGTGCCCCTCGGGTGAGGCGGGTGCGTCGTCAACCGGTGGACGCGATCCGGGCCGGCGCCTGCCGCCCGGCGTCAACCGGTTGACCGCAGAGTGGCAGGGCAAGATCGTCAACCTGTGGACACTCGGTGGTGGCGGAGGCCGCCGATCGCGTCCACCGGTTGACGCGAGCCTCGAAGAGCAAGGAACCGGAACCCGCCGCGGCCGCTCCCAGCCTATCCTGGCCGGATGACCGACCCGCAGGCGGCGCGCGACCTGGCGAAACAGCTCTCCGACCGGGTCGACGAGCGCCTGTTCGGGATGCAGACGCCGCTCCGCCTGGTGATGGTCGGCATCGTCACGGGCTCCCACGTGCTGATCGACGACGTGCCCGGCGTGGGCAAGACCACGCTCGTCCGGATCCTGGCGAGCCTGCTCGGACTGTCGTTCCAGCGGGTGCAGTTCACGCCCGACCTGATGCCGACCGACATCACCGGCACGTCCATCCTCGACCTGCGAACGAACGAGTTCGCGTTCCGGCCGGGACCGCTGTTCGCGCAGGTGCTGCTGGCCGACGAGATCAACCGCGCCACGCCCAAGACGCAGGCCGCCCTGCTCGAGGCGATGCAGGAGCACCAGGTGACGGTGGACGGCCAGACCCACCCGCTCCCCGAGCCGTTCTTCGTGCTGGCCACGCAGAACCCCGTGGAGCTCGAGGGAACGTTCCCGCTGCCGGAGGCGCAGCTCGACCGGTTCCTGCTGCGCGTGCGGCTCGGCTATCCCGACGAGGAACAGGAGGAGCGGATCCTCACGACCACGCGCGAACAGCGCCTGATCCCCGACCAGCCGCTCGCGGGCGTGCCCGCGATGCGGGACCTCCAGGACCTGGTCGGCGGCGTCGCGCTCGAGCACCCCGTCCGCCGCTACATCGTCTCGCTGGCCCGCGCCACGCGCGATCACCCCGAGCTCGCGGTCGGCGCGAGCCCGCGCGCCGTCGAGCAGATGGGCGACGCCGCGCGCGCGTGGGCCCTGCTGGACGGCCGTGACTACGTCCTGCCCGACGACGTGAAGCTCCTGGCCGAGCCGGTCTTCGGCCACCGCATCGTGCCGACCACCGACGCGCGGATCCGCGACCGCACCGCCGACGAGATCCTGCGCGAGGTCATGCGCGAGGTCCCCGTCCCCACGGAGTTCCGGGGGGACTGACACGGACACCCCCGAGCGCCGCCGGGCCGCGATCGCCATCGCCGTCGTCGCCGCGCTCCTGGCGACCGCGTGGGGCCGGACCTCGATGCTCGTGTGGGCGGCAGGCGTGGTCACGATCGCGGCCGCCACCGCGTGGTGGGCCACCACCGCCTGGAACCGCGTCGCCGTCGACATCTCGTTCGAGCCGGCGCGCGCGTTCATCGGCGAGCCGACGTTCCTCGTCGTCCGCATCACGAACGCCAAGCGACGAGCGCTCCCGATCGTGCGGCTCGAGCTCCGACTCCCCGACGGCCTCGACCCGACGCCCGACCCGGTCCCGACCGCGTTCCACGGCCACCGCCGCCGCCTCCAGGTCGGGGGCGACGCCGAGACCACCGTGCGGTTCCCGCTTCACCCGACCCGGCGCGGCGAGTTCTTCGTCGATCGCGTCGACGTCGAGTTCGTCGACCCGTTCGACCTGGCGCCGATCCGCCGCGAGATCCCGGTCGAGCGTCCGCTGCTCGTGATGCCCGAGTCCACGTGGCGGCATGCCGATCCGCATGCGCCGCTGGCTGCCGTTCGGGATGCCGGTGCCGGCCGCCCGGCTGTTCGAGGATCGCGAGCACTTCGCCGGCGTGCGCGACTACCAGCCCGGCGATCCGATGCACCACGTCCACTGGCGCCTGTCCGCGCACGCCGGACACCTGCAGACCAAGATGTATGAGCCCACGCGGTCGGCGGAGGTCCTGTTCGCGCTGGACCTGGCCGGCGGCGAGCCGTTCTGGGAGGCCGCCGACGCGGATGCCGCGGAGGAGACGATCGGCATGGCGAGCTACCTGGCCCGTCAGGCGATCCACGCGGGCTGGCGCGCCGGGTTGGTCGCCAACACCCACCTGCGCCGCGGACGTGGCCCGCTCCGCGTCCCGGCCGCGGCTTCGGCCGGCCAGGAGTCCGTGCTGTTCACCGCGCTCGCGCGCATGCCGAACCAGCCGACGAACGACCTGGCGCCCGTGCTCCGCGAGGTCGGCCGTCGGCTGTCGGGCAAGACGACGGTGATCGTGCTGTCCGCGCATCCAGGCCCGTCGCTCCAGCATGAGATGGAGCGGCTCCGTCGGCGCGGCGCCGACGTCATCGCGGTCTCGCCGTCCGCGATCGCGACGGACGACGACCGTTGGGCGGGGTCCGCGTGATGCGCCCGGCGACCCTCGAGCACGCCCCGAACGCCCAGCTCGCGACGGCGGCCGTCGCCGCCGTGGCCGAGGCGAGCGGTCCTCTGCATGCCGATGCACGAGGTGGTCACCGCGGCCGTCCTCGGGAACTGGCCGATCGCCGTGTTCGCCGTGGCGTTCCTGGCCGCGTACGCCGGCGGCGTCGCGCTCGTCTGCCGGTTCCGCGCCGTCCCCTCCGTCACGGTCGTCGTCGCCGTCACCGCGATCGTCGTGGGCGGCCTCGTCGGCGGCGGCGTCACGACCGGCGGAATCTTCACGGTCATCGTGTTCCTGCTGCTCGGCCTGCGGATCGTGCGCCTCGGGTTCCGGGACTGGACCCTCCCGCTCGGGTTGAGCTTCCTGATCGGGGCGGTCGCGCTCGGTGCCGAGACGTTGATCGGCGCGTCCGGGGACTGGGGCTGGGGTCCCGCGCTCGTCGTCTTGATCCCGGTGTTCTTCGTGGCGTCGCTCGCGGCGCGCGCGATCTCGACGTGGACGACGAACGACGCGGACGAGGTCGACGACGCGACGCGCGAACGGTCGCTCCGCAGCGGGCTCCTTTCTCTGGGGTGGATACCGGTCGCCATGCTCGCGGGCGCGATCCTCGGCGTGCAGGGCGGCATCCTCGATCGGTTCGGGTCGCTCATCGCTCCGATCGGCGACGCGTTCGCGGCCGGGTTGGTCTGGGTGTTCTCTCAGCTCGCACGGCCGGTGTTCTGGTTGGTCGACCGGCTGGGCATCGACCCGGAGGGGGCGCGACGGGTGTTCGCGCGGATCCAGGCGAACGCGAGGCATGCCGGAGTCAAGGCGCGACAGCAGGTCGGCCATCCAACGCTCCTCGGCCGCCTGATCGGCCTGGCGCTCTTCGGCCTGTTGATCTGGGGACTGGTGCGCCTGATCCGCCGGCTCCGTCCGGAGATCCTCGGCGGCGCGACGCCGCCCGAGCCTCGGCCCGATGTCGCGATCGCCTCGACGCCCCTCACGGACGAGCTCGACCCGGGGATCGCGCACACGCGCCGAGCACCGCCGGCCGACCGCGTTCGCCGCTGGTACCTCGAGACGCTCAGCGCGCTCGGACGCGCCGGGCTGGAGAAAGCGCCCGCGCTCACGCCGGCCGAGTTCGTCCCCGAGGTGATCGAGGCGTACCCCGGATCCGCCGACGCGTTCCGTGCGCTCACGCGCGCGTACGAGGACGTGCGCTACGGCCGCCTGACGCTCGACGCCGGGGCGCTCCGCCGGCTCGATCGCGAGCACAAGTCGTTGCTCGCGTCGATCCGCCGGCAGCCGCCGCGAACGCCCGAGCCCTAGCTCGAGCCGGTCGGGACCGCGATCCGCACGACCTGGGCCGACTCGAACAACGGCAGCCACAGGTCACCGTCGGCGAGCGCCAACAGCTGGTTCGCGTTGATCGTGCCCTGCTCGGCCACCGGGAACGTGCCGGTGATCCGGTTGTGCGCCGGATCCAGGCGCGTGAGCACGGGGCCGAGGTCGCTCGCGACCCACAGGGCGCCGTCGCTCGCCAGCATCCCGTCGGGGTGTGGGTCGGTGTCGATCGTCGCGACGACCTCGTCCGTCGTCGGATCGATCCGCTGCACCTCGTCGTAGTCGGTGCTGGAGACCCAGATCGACCCGTCGAACGACGTCAGGATCTGCCCGCCGAAGTCGACCGTCACGGTCGCGACCACCTTCGCGGTGGCGGGATCGATCCGCGACACGCTCGAGCCGCCGTAGTTCGACACCCAGACGCTGCCGAACGCGAACGTGGCGAACCGAGGCTCGTCCCCGACGCGGGTGGTGCCCACCATCCGGTCGGTCGCCGGGTCGATCCGCCCGACGCGTCCGTCGTTCTCGCAGACGACCCAGACGGAACCGCGCCGACCGCGAATCCCTCGGGCGCGTCGCAGACGTCGATCGTCGCGCTGACCTCGTTCGTGGCCGGATCGATGCGGGACACGTCGTCGCTCTCGGAGTTCGAGACCCAGATCGAGCCGAAGCCCGCGATCGTCTCGAGCGGCAACTTCCCGACCGGGATCGTCGCGACGACGGCGTTCGTCGCGGGGTCGATCCGCGAGACCGCGGGGGTGCCCCCCGACTCGGCCTCGGAGTTCACGACCCACACGCTGCCGAACCCATCGGTGATGCCGATCGGCTCGCCGCCCACCGGGATCGTCGCGACCACGTCCACGCCGGGAGCCGCCGAGGGAGACGTCGTGACGGAGACGGCCGGCGACGCGAGGCGGTCTCCGCCACATCGCCGCTCGAGCATGCTGCTGCGGCCAGGCCGAGCACCCCGGCCAGCACGCTCCCCCACAGCGCGTACCTCCGCACACCCATCCCTACGCAAGCGCAGCCGCCCGGGTCCGGCGAAGGCAAGGGTTCGCAAGTGCCGAGGATCGGGGGCGGTCGCCGTCGGTCGGTGGCGCTACCATGACGCGCTCATGGGCGATCCCATCATCCGCACCGAAGCCCTCGTGAAGCACTTCGGCACCGTCGAGGCGCTGAAGGGCGTGGACCTCGAGGTCGAGACCGGCACCGTGTTCGGCATGCTCGGACCGAACGGTGCCGGCAAGACGACCGCCGTCCGCATCCTGACGACGCTGCTCGCGCCGACCAGCGGTCACGCCGAGGTCGACGGGCTGGACTCCGTCCGCGACGCCGAGGAGCTCCGGTTCCGGATCGGGCTCGCGGGCCAGAGCGCGGCGGTCGACGAGAACCTGACCGGCCTCGAGAACCTGGAGCTGGTCGGCCGGCTGTACCACCTGCCGAAGGCCGAGGCGCGCCGCCGCTCGGTCGACGTCCTGGAGCGGTTCGGTCTCTCGGACGCCGCCAACCGGCCGACCAAGACGTACTCGGGCGGCATGCAGCGACGGCTGGACCTGGCCGCCAGCCTGGTCGGGCGCCCCGACGTCCTGTTCCTGGACGAGCCGACCACCGGCCTGGACCCCAGGAGTCGGATCGACGTGTGGGAGTTCATCCGTGAGCTGCAGACGGGAGGGCACGACCCTGCTGCTCACCACCCAGTACCTGGAGGAGGCCGACCAGCTGGCCGATCGGATCGCCGTGATCGACCTGGGCGTCGTGATCGCCGAGGGAACGTCCGATGAGCTGAAGGATCGGATCGGCGGCGAGGTGCTCGAGCTGCACGTGGGTGACCGTGGGGACATCCCGCGGGTGGTCGAGTCGCTGCAAGGGCGTCGGCGCCGGCGAGCCGACCGTCGACCAGGACGAGGGCGCGATCCGCATCCCGGTCGGCAACGACGGTTCGGCCGCGCTGCTCGACAGCGTGCGCCGGCTGGACGACATCCAGATCGTGCTCGCCGACATCGCGCTGCACCGGCCGACGCTCGACGACGTGTTCCTGTCGCTCACCGGTCGCTCCGCCGAGCACGGTGCCGACCCCGAGCTCACGCCCACCGACAAGCCGAAGCGGCCGACGCGGACGAAGCGGGAGGAGGAGGACGCATGAGCGCGACGGTCGAACGCGTCACGTCGGAACGCCGCGGACCGTCGAGCATCTCGGCACGGATCCGGCTCGCGTTCGGCGACGGGCTCCTCGTCGCACGGCGGAACCTGGTGACGCTCACGCGGGTCCCGACGGTGTTCATCTTCGAGCTGGTCCAGCCGATCATGTTCGTGCTGCTGTTCCGGTTCATCTACGCGAACCAGTTCGCGCATCTGCCGCCGGGCGCTGTAGTACGTGCAGTTCCTGATGCCGGGGATCTTCGTCCAGAACGCGCTCTTCGGATCCACCCCGACCGCGATCGGGCTCGCCGAGGACATGAAGACGGGCATCATCGACCGGTTCCGCTCGCTCCCGATGTCGCGCTCCGCGGTGCTCGCCGGACGCACCACGTCCGACCTGTTCAAGAACTTCCTGTTGCTCATGATCGTGATCCTCGATCGGATACCTGGTGGGGTTCCGGTTCCAGAACGGACTGCTCGACGCGATCGGCGTCGTCGTGCTGGTGCTGACCGTCGGGTTCACGTTCTCGTGGATCTCGGCGTGCATCGGGCTGTCGCTCAAGAAGGTCGAGGCCGTGCAGGCGGCGTCGTTCACCTGGATCTTCCCGGTCGTGTTCGTGAGCTCCGCGTTCGTGCCGGTCGCCGGCATGGCCGGGTTCCTCCAGGTGGTCGCGCGGAACAACCCGGTCACGATCTGGTGCAACCTGGCGCGGTACCTGTCGAACGGCCCCGGGGATCCTGGACATCGCCACCGGGTTGCCCGTGGCCACGTTCGACGCGCTGGTCTTCAAGTCCGTGATCTGGATCGTCGGCGCTGCTGCTCGTCTTCGTGCCGATCGCGATCCGCCTGTATCGCCGGCTCACCTGAGCCTTATCCGCGGCCCCGCTCCTGCCGATACCTCTGGTATGGCCATGCAGGAAGTCGTGTGCGCCGACTGCGGCGCGATCAACCAGTGGGTCGCCCACTCGTGCTGGCGCTGCCTGGAGCCGCTCTCCGATCGTTCGATCGCACCGGCCCCGGCCCGTGCCGCCGAACCCCTCCCGGATCAGCAGACGGCGACCGGCTAGCGGTTCATCCGCCGAGGATCCGCCCGCGGGAACAGATCGTTCGTACCCTTGGTTCCCCTAGGATCGCGTCCGGTGGGGGCGTGAGGTCCGTTCGACGTCAAGGGGGTACCCGAGGTGGCCGTGCTCGGATTCGAGGGGGAGAACGCGCGCGAGAAGGTCATCGTGCTGCTGACCATGTGCTTCGCGCTGGCCATGGTCATGCTCGACAACACGGTCGTGAACGTGGCGCTCCCGGCCATCAGCGAGAAGCTCGGCGCCGGGGTCTCCGGCCTCCAGTGGATCGTCGACGGCTACGTGCTCGCGCTCGCGTCCCTGCTGCTCACCGGCGGCATCATCGGCGACCGCTACGGCCGCAAGAAGATGTTCCTCACCGGGCTCACGGTCTTCACGCTCGCCTCGTTCGGCTGCGGCGTCTCGAGCAGCACCGGCATGTTGATCATGTTCCGCGCGATCCAAGGGCATCGGCGCCGCGCTGCTGCTGCCGGGCACGCTCTCGATCATCACCGTGACGTTCCCGCCCGCACGAGCGCGCGAAGGCGATCGGCCTGTGGGCCGGCATGTCGGGCCTGGCGCTCGCGCTCGGACCGACGGTCGGCGGCCTGATGGTCGAGCACCTCGGCTGGCAGTCGATCTTCTTCCTGAACGTGCCGATCGGGATCATCGCGTTCTTCGTCGCGACGCGCACCGTCAAGGAGTCCGTCTCCGACGAGGAACGGCAACTCGACATCCCGGGTCTGTTCCTGGGAACCAGCCGGCGCTCTTCAGCCTCACCTACGCGCTGATCGAGGCGAACCAGAAGGGATGGAGCGATCCGCTCATCGTCAGCGACGCTCGTCGGAGGCTTCATCCTGATCGGCGCCCTGCTGTGGTGGGAGCTGCACGCACCGCATCCCGATGATGCCGCTGCGGTTCTTCCGCATCCCCGCGTTCTCGGCAGGCAACACCGTCGCCTTCTCGGTGTCGCTCGGCATGTTCGCGACGTTCTTCTTCCTCTCGCTCTACATGCAGCTGATCCGCGGCTACACGCCGTTCCAGGCGGGTGTGCGGTTCCTGCCGATGACCCTGATGATCGTCGTGACGGCGCCGCTCGCCGGCAAGTACGCGTCGACGCACGGCTCGCGCGCGCCCATGACGTACGGGCTGCTGCTCGCGGCCGGCGGACTGCTGTTCTTCGGCACGCAGCTGCAGGTGACCACGTCGTACTGGCAGATGCTGCCGGTGTTCATGATCATGGGCCACGGGATGGCCGCGGTCATGGCGCCGATGACGGCCGCGGTGATGAACTCGGTCGGCCCGCAGCGCGCCGGCTTGGGCTCGGCCATGACGAACACGAGCCGCGAGGTCGGCGGGGTCTTCGGCATCGCGCTCCTGGGCACGATCCTCACGACCAAGCTCGCCTCCTCGCTGACGCCCGACGCTCGTCGGGCTGGGCCTCAGCGCCTCGCAGCAGGCCGCGATCGCGGCCGCCGGCAGTCACGGCACGCTCGACCCGTCGGTGCTCCAGGGCCTGTCCCCGGCGCAGATCGGTCAGGTCACGGCGGCGTTCGACCAGGCGTTCATGTACGGGTTCCACGTCGCGCTGTTCGTGGCCGGCGCCGTGCTGGTCGTGGCCGCGGTCGTCGCGAACCGGTTCATCCCCGGCCGGGACACGGAGCACGTGCGGGCGCCGGGCGAGCACCCGGTGGCGGTGCCGGTCGAGGCCTGAGAGGGCTCAGCTCGGGATCAGATAGCGGAGGATCGCGACCGTCGTCTCGCCCGAACCGGCCACCAGATGCTGCACGGCCACGGGGCGACCGAACTCCTGGTCGACGACCACCTGTCCCGACCGTCCGTCCACGCTGCCCGAGAGCACGTGTGCGCCCGGCGGCAGGTAGACGTCCATCTCGACCTCGTACCGCCCGACCGGCCCGTTGCGCGGCAGACCCAACAGCTGGCTCGCCGGGCCGTCGGGAGCGCCGTTGTGCAACCGGACGGTGAACGTGACCACGGTCCCGTCCGTCGTCTCGTGCTGCTGGACCGAGTGCGTGGAGCTCGCGTAGTACCCCACGCGGTTCGCCGAGAGCGCTTGGTAGACGACGAGCGGCGGCTGCTCGGTCCCGAACTTCACGGCGCCGTCCACCCCGAGCTGCGACAGCGTTCGCTCTTCGCGGTCGGTGGCCGAGTAGACCTGCAGATCGCGCGTGCCGGCGGCGCCGCCGATCGCCTTGTACATCGGTCCCGGGGCCCAGGTCGCGCGGAGGACGTAGTTCCAGATCGCGGTGCCCACGGTCGTCTGCACGTGGTTCGCCTTCTTGTAGTGCCGGTAGCGATAGGTGTCGCGGCCCAGGATCTGCTCGACGTTCCCCGACGCGATCGGCGCGGGCCATACCCGCGTCGTCATCGGACCGGTCGCGCGCATGATCCCGGACAGGAGCGAGGCGTCGCCGGCGATCACGCCGTCCACGTGCGGGTGTCCGGCCGCCGCCCAGATCGCCATCATCAGGCGAGCATCCGTGGGGAAGTCCGGAGAGTACGTCGTGTTCCGGAACGTCGTGAGCGCGTCACGCGGACCATAGCGGCGACGCACACCAGGCGGAGCGGAGACGGGATCGACGCTCGGGATGTCGGTGGTGGGTCGGAGCTGGTCCAGGGTGATCGACCGTCCGTCCAGGTGGAGCAGCGAGTACATCCCCGGATATCCTCCACCGCCCCGCGGCTGCGTCGGCTGGAGCATCACGAGCAGGTACGTCCGCGGCCCGTCCCCACCGAGGAACCCCGGCAGCAGTTGCGCGGCCAGCGCAGCTTTGTGTGCCAGAGCCGCGCGGGGCACGAGCTCCGCGCGGGCTTGCGCGACCGCGTGGGCGACGGAGGAGATGAGCCCGGCCTCATGGATGTTCGACACGCGGGCGGCAGCGTCACCCAGGAGCTGCTCGGCGTGGAGGATCGCCGGCGTCGCTCGTTCGATCACGCCGGGGTTCACCCGTCCTCCCGCCGAGAAGCCGGGGATCCCACCGCCGTCATAGGAGGCGGCCTGTGCGGCGTCGACGAGCCACATCGCACCCAGGCCCGCTTCGGACTCGGACGTCGCCAGCTGTCGGACGGCCTTGACGTCGTCGCCGATCCACGGGAGACGACCGAGGATCGTCATCGACGGATGCCCGAGCGCCGCGGCCGCACCGGCCGCGTCGTTCCCGGCTCGCTGGAACACGGACCCGGCCTCGGTGAGGTCGCCTGCCAACAGATGCGTCGAACCAACCTGGAGTTCGCTCTTGGCCCGCGACATCCCCCGGTACGCCGACCAGCCCGACCAGGCGAGGTCCGCGATGAACAGCAGCACGATGGCGCATCCGATGACCACGCCGACGATGAGCCCAACCCGGCGTCGACGCGGCGGGGCCACGACCGGGCGTGCCCGGACGATGTCCCAGATATCCGAGGGGTCGGTTAGATCGGGAGGTGGGGGGTTAGTTGAGCGAGCCACGGGGAAGCCTTCGATCCCTCCGCAAGACATGGGCGTCCGATGCGGGCGGTGCAGTCTCGGCCGTGGAGCGAGTCGTTGTCAAACGCCCGCGCTCTCGGAACCGCTCGACGGTCCGACGGAGCCCCTCCCCGACGTCGACCTGCGGGTCGTAGCCGAGGAGCGTCCGCGCCAGCGTGACGTCGGCCTCGCTCCGGCGGATGTCGCCCACCCGCGCGGGCTCGTGGATCGGATCCGGTGAGGCGCCGGTCGCCTCCGCCACCGCGGCGAGCAGGCCGTTCACGGTGGTCGGGGGACGGCCGCCGCGCGATGTTGAAGACGCGACCGCGGGCGTCCTCGGGCATCCGCGCGGCGAGCAGGTTCGCCTCGACCACGTCGTCGATGAACGTGAAGTCGCGGGCCTGCTCACCGTCGCCGTAGATGACCGGCCGCTCGCCGGTGAGGCACGCCGTCACGAAGCGCGGGACGACGGCCGCGTACTGACTCTCCGGGTCTTGCCCGGGCCCGTAGACGTTGAGGTAGCGGAGGGAGATCGTCGGCACGCCGTAGCTCTCCCACCACGCGCGGCAGTACCCCTCCCCCGCCAGCTTGCTCGCGGCGTAGGGCGATCGAGGCCGGGGCTCCATGTCCTCGGTGAGCGGGAACCGATCCTGATCGCCGTAGACCGAGGCGGAGGATGCCGCGACGACGGATGCGCCTTCGTCGCGGGCGGCGAGCAGGACGTTCAGCGTGCCGAGGACGTTCACCTCGGTGAACGGGACGGGCTGCTCGATCGACATCGGGACGGACTTCATCGCGGCCTGGTGGAAGATCACATCGCAACCGCGCGCAGCGTTGCCGACGGCCGCCGCGTCGCGGAGATCACCTCGGATGAACGTCACCTCAGGGACGGTGGCCAGGTTCTCGGGCTTGCCCGCGGAGAGGTCGTCGAACCCGACCACCTGGTGACCGTCGGCGACGAGGCGGCGCGCCAGCGACGAGCCGATGAATCCGGCGGCGCCCGTGACGAGGGCTTTCATATGCCGAGACTACGGCACTCCTCCGATGCGCCACCGATCAGGCGGTGAGGTTCCCGATCGCATCGACGGCCGCATCCAGGTCGCCATAGGTGATCCGATAGCTCAGCGATGAGCGGCAGATGCGCGCGAGCAGGTCGAGCGAAGACGCCGTGTCACGCCGCGCGAGCATCAGGTTCTTCACGAGCTCGATGCAGGCCTCAGCGGCGGAGAGCGGCTCGATGCCGATCACGGCGCCGGGCTCGTAGCGGTGAGCGATCACGAACCCGACCTCGCACGCGGAAGCGACCGCTCCGGGTCGGATCGCATCCGGGTCCACGTACCAGGTCGACCGCTCAGCGCTCGGTCCGCCGCGTCAGGCGCTCCTTCGGGGAATCGATCACGAGACTCTGCCTTCAGCGACAGGTGCAGAGGGAACGGCCGGAGGATGCCGGTCACCGGATCGAGCACGGCCGCCTCGTCCGACAGGTACCCGAAGCCCATCCGAACAAGGCCGGCCACGAGCGTCGATTTGCCCGAGCCCGAGGGCGCCGGGAGCAGCACACCCCGCCCATCGGGAGTGACCACGGCGCCCGCGTGGACAAGTGCGAGGTCCGCCGTCGACTCGAAGGTGTCGAGGTTCACGCGCCCGAAGAACGTGTCGAGGACGTTCGCCAGGGTCTCGCTTCCGAACAGCCACTCGCCGTCAACCATGAGCGCGTAGCTGCTGCGATCTGAGGAGGCCCCGAGATCGAGCACCTCATACCGGGTGCTGCCCGGCACCGATACGTCGGTGCCGAACCGATGCAGGACGCTGGAAACGTAGGCCGCGGTGGCCGCATCGTTGCACCGAACCGAGAAACGGTGGGAGAGACGCTTGAACGCCG
>CAVZMG010000007.1:0-15239 GCA_963776425.1 uncultured Actinomycetes bacterium
GCTGCGCCGTCGTGGATGTCGTTCGTTCTTGCGGCGCTCGTCGTCCTGCGCTGCCACCAGGCGCTGACGGGATGCCCGGAGCTCCTCGGTCCGACGCACGTTGCGGAGCACCAGCCCGGCCTGCGCCGCCAGGTCTCGACCAGCTTGTGCCGGGCGGGGTCCATCGGGTCGGCTGGAGGCATCGTCACCGAAAGTGCGCCGAGACGCTCACCCTGATGGAGCACGTCGACGGCGTCGTCCGGAGGTCCACCGGAGCCGTTGCGCCCGCCGGGAACACGGCCGCCGTCTGCTGCTCGTCACCGACCCGGAGCCCGGCGACCGCGACCTCCGCGCCGGTCCCGGCGGACAGGACCTGCGCCATCCTCGGCAGCACGTCGTCGCGGCATACGCCTCGCCCATCCGGCCAGAGAAGTCGGCCAGCACCTCGTATGGCGTCGCGCGCTTGCCGTACACGAGCGATCGGCGAGCTTCCGCGCCGATCGCGGGCGGGCTCGGAACATGATCGCGAGGACGGCGGCCGCGATGAACGAGAGGGCGGACCAGCTTGAACAGCTGCGATCCGAGACCCACGATCGACGCGTAGGTGAGCGAGATGAAGAGGGCCATCGCGCCAACGACGAGGGTCTTGCGGATCACGATGTCCAGGTCGTACAGGCGGTACTTGAGGATCGCGATGCCACGCCACCGGGATCCCGACCGCCAGCGTGATGGACGTCGCCGGAGGGCACGGTCTCGCCACTCGTCGCCGCCGGTCGCTATCGCCGCGACGATGTTCGCCACGAACGGAACAGAACGCCAGGGCGACGACCGGAGCCCGCGGATTGCTGGCGGACATCGGAGGCCGCTCCCCGGTAGCGGACGGCGAGCGCGACCCCCGCCAGGACGGCTGCCAGGAGCGTGAGCACGCCGCCGACATTCGTCATGACTTGCAACGGACCGCGGAGCCCGTCGATCCCCAGCGGGTTGATCACGCGCACGGTGGTGAGATCGGCGAACGCGCCGGTGAGCCGTCCGGGGGTCAACGCGAACGACACGATTGCGGTCTCGGACCCGCGAACGTCAGCCACAAGACCGGGCGCCAACGCGTCGACAGGATCCGCCCATCCGGGAACGCGGAAGTCGGGATGAACGACGCGAGCATCACCACGATCATCCAGCGGTCGACCCATGCCGCCGCTCGTCCAACGGGAACCCTCCGGGGCAAACGACCAGCGCCGTCGTGCGTCGTCGCCCACGAAGAACGCGAGGGCGGTCAGGAGAGGTACGGCGAGCAGGAGCCAGCCGACGTGTTCTCGAGGTTGCCGGGTAACGATCGCCCAGCCGATCGCCGCGAACAGCGCAGAGAACGCGAGCGTGACACCGACGTAGATGACGTCCGAGATCGCCGACTGATCGGTCAGGCTCCCGGTCGACCGGCCGAGCCACAGATGTCCGATGTCGAGCGCAGCGGTAGCTCCGATGATCACGCGCGCGATGAGTTTCGGGGACGGGCCTCGAGTCATGATGCGGCCACCATCGCCGACGCGGGCACGCGACCGACGACGAGCGTTCCCCGACCCGGCGCGCTTTCGACGGTGAGCACGCCCTCCAATGCGTCGATCCGGTCCTGCATGATCCGCATCCCCATGCCATCCGGTCGAGCCGCGTCCCCGAACCCGGGGCCTTCGTCTCGCACCGAGAACGTCAGGATGCCGCCGTCGAGCGCGAGCGCAACCATCGACGGAGCGTTCCCCGCGTGGCGGATCACGTTCTGCACGGCCTGTGCGCAGCAGAAGTAGACGCACGCCTCCACGTCGGCGTCGAAGCGGATCTCGGCGAGCCCGGACGCGGCCTCGACACGGGCGTTCGCGCCGACCTTGCGGATGTGCGCCTCCAGGGCCGCCACGACGCCCTTGTCCACCAGGAGCGGCGGGAAGATCCGCGCGCCAGGTCGCGCAGCTCCTCGAGCGTGGCCGTCGCCTGCGCGCCCAGGCGGTCGAGGATCCCCTCCGCTCCGTCCGCGTCGCGCTCGACGAGCGCCGCCGCATCGTCGAGATGCTGCCCGATGTCGAGGAGCTGTCGCTGCGGTCCCTCCCGGATATCTCGCTCGAGTCCCCGGCGCTGTGCGTCGCGGGCTGTGACGAGCCGCTGTCTCGAGACCTGCAGCGCTGCGGATTGCACCGACAGCTCCTCCAACCGGACCTCCAGCTCGTCGGTCAGGCGCACGTTGTGCAGTGCGAGGCCCGCCTGGGCCGCCAGGTCGTTGAGGAGCGCGTCCTCCGCCGGGGTGATTCGTCTCGCCCGGTTGCTTCGTGACGGAGATCTCGCCGACCGGGTCACCCTGATAGAGCACGTCGATCGCCCGGCTGGAGCCGACCTTCACGTCGGTATCGACGGGCCAATCGACGACGCGCTCCGCGCCGTTCGCGAGGAAGAGCCGGACACGGCCGTGACTTGCGCCGACACCCCGGGCTGCCGCTTCGGCCATCTCGGGTAAGGCTTGGTCCACCGCGAGCGTTCCGGCGACACGACGGGAGAAGCCGGCCATCACCTCGTACGGGGTCGCGCGCTTGCCGTAGATGAGCCGGTTCGCGTACCGCTGCAAACGCTCGCGCATCGGTTGGAACGCGATCGCGACGACCGCGGTCGCGGCGATCGACAGCGCGACGTTGTTGCTGCTGCCGATCACGCGCCCTAGACCGACCACGATCGCGACATAGACCACCGTGATGAATGCCGCGAGCGCGCCGTAGACGAACGTCTTGTTGATGATGACATCGATGTCGTACAGGCGGTACTTCATGATCGCGATCCCGGCGGAGATCGGGATCAACGTGATGAGAACGCTCTGGATCGCGCTGGTGATGTCGCTGTTGCCTTGGTTGAGCGGGAGTGCGTTGAACACGGTGATCACCGTCGCAGACCACAGCAACCACTTGATCTGTTCCCGCTCCTCGTCATGCGAGCGGCGGAACCGGACGACGAGCGAGGCCAGCGCCAGGACGATCGGCAACACGAAGAGCAGCTGGCCGGCGCCGAAGATCGCGTTGGAGAAACGGGCGAGCGCGGGGATCGTGTACGGGTTGGGGACCGCCGCCCCGATGCTGTCGGTGTACCCGTCGGTGTACGTCGCGAACACGATGGTCAGGAGAACCAGGAGCCCCACCGAACACCACGCGGCAGGACGCCAGCGTCTTGACGGCAGGTGTCCGTCGGGGAACAGGAGGAACGAGAAGACGAGGACGAGGGCGAAGCCGGGGGCCCACACCCAGTTCGCCACCCACATCGTGAAGACGCCTCCCGGCAGGAGGCCGGGCCGGGTGTAGGAGACGTAGTGCGAGTACTCGGTGAGGAGCCCTTGCGAGACCATGAGGACCGCCGACGCACAGTAGATCCAACCGAGCGGATTCTTCGGCTGGCGGGACGCGACGACCGCGCCGACCGTCGCGAGCGCGAGGAACGCCAGGCTCCCGGTGACGTCGGCGATGACGATCGGAGTCCCGTTCGTGACCGAGAGGACGACCGTCGAGATGAGCATGACGACGAGGAGCCCCCACAGGGACCAGGCCAGCGCGAAGGCGGTCCTCGGCTTCATGCGACCGTCTCCGTGGCGCCGACCGGGAGCCGGCCTCGCACGATCGTTCCGCTCCCCGGTGCGGATGCGATCTCGAGGTCGCCGCCCAGGACCGCCAGCCGGTCGGCCATGCTGTTGAGACCCGTGCCAGGCGGGGTCGTCGAGGGGTCGAAGCCGACCCCGTCGTCGCGGACGTCGAACTCCACGCCCGCGGTGACCGCACGCAGCTCGATCTGGACGGACGTCGCGCCGGCGTACTTGGAGGCGTTCTGCAACGCCTCCAGGCAGCAGAAGTAGACGGCGGCCTCGACCTCGATCGGGTAGCGACGGATGCCGTCGCTCGACAGGCTCACCGGGATGCTCGAGCGCGTGTACTGGGCGGCGAGCGCGGCGGCGATCCCTTGTTCCTCGAGCAGCGCCGGGTAGATCCCGCGCGAGAGGTCCGTCAGCGTGTCGATCGCGTCGCCGGTCTCTTCCCGGATCTCCGTGAGCAGGCTGCGCGATCTCGCCGGGTCCTTGCGGATCAGGCCTTTCGCCAGTCGGAGCTTGACGGCGAGCGCGACCAGATGCTGCTGTGCGCCGTCGTGGATGTTGCGCTCCAGTCGGCGACGCTCGGCGTCCTGCGCGGCCACGATCCGCTGTCGAGACGCGCGGAGCTCGTTCGCCTGGGCGGCGATCCGCTCCAGCCGTGCCTCCAGCTCCGCCGTCAGGCGGACGTTGGACAGGACGAGACCCGCTTGTGAGGCGAGATCGTCGAGGAGCCGTCCCTCCGCGGGGGAGAGCGGCTCGCCGGCGGGCTTGCGCACGGCGACCGCCCCGAGCAGCTCGCCAGCGTGACGGACGGGGGCAGCCCGGTCAACATCGGCGAGGACGGGAAGGCCGTCCGCTGGCAGCGCGAGGCGCGTGGTCTGTGCGACCGTTCAACTCCGGCCACGAGGCAGCGAGCTGCAAGGTGGATCCGACCCGGAGCCAGATCTCCGACCGGGCCGCACCTGTTCCCTCAGCCAGGACGCGCGCGGTGCGAGGAAGCACGTCCTCGGAGGCATACGTCCCTGCCACGCGTTCGGAGAACTCGGCCAGCACCTGGTACGGCGTGGCGCGTTCGCCGTAGATCAGTCGGTTCGCGAAGCGTTGCACGCGTTCTCGAACAGGCTGGAACGCGATCGCGACGACTGCGGTCGCGGTGATCGCGAGCGCGGGGCCGTTCTGGGCGCCGCCGCCGATCAACACGCCCAGTCCGACGACGACCGCCACGTAGACGACCGTGATGAACACGGCGAGCGCGCCGTAGACGAGCGTCTTCGAGATGACGACATCGATGTCATAGAGGTGGTACTTCGAGATCGCGACGCCGACGGCGACCGGGATCCCCAGCGCAACCATCGCGAGCGGCACGACGGCGAGCCAGGCGCCCACGTTCGGTGCAACTCCGGTGACCAGTGCCGCGACGACCCCGCTGGCGAGCGTGAACACGATCGCGAAGGCGATCCATCTGAGCTGCTCCCGCTCCTCGTTCGCCGCGCGTCGTCTCCGGAAGAACGGCGCGCTCGCGACCGCGATGATCAGGCCCCATCCCGCAAGGCTCCAAGCGGGCCAGAACCCATCCTGGAACGGAAGGAAGCGGAGCGCTCCCACGACCGGGATCGCGAAGGGGTTCGCGAAATGGAAGTCACCTTCCGTGATCCCGGAGGGATCTATCGTGCTCGTCACCGCGAAGATGGACCACACCGCGAAGAACATCCACGCGACCGGACGCCATCGCTTCGAGGGAAGGTGCCCGTCGGGGAACAGCAGGAGCAGCCCGCCGATCCACATGAAGGTCACGGGGAACGCGAGGTTCGAGATCGCGCCGAGGTGAGGCCCGAAAGGAAGCGAGCCGGGCGCGGTTCCGACGGCTCGAACGGAGTACTCGAGCGCGAACGCCGTGCACGCCGAGGCAAGACCCACCGCGAGGAAGAGCCATCCAACGCGGTTGCCGGTGCGGGACGCGAGGATCGCGCCTATCGTCGCGTACCCCGGCACCAGGAACACGTGGATCGCGAGCACCCCCGAAGCGGTCCGCGCGTTCACGACGTTGAGCCAGGCCGCGATGGCGGCAAGCACCAGGGAGAACCCCCAGATCGTCCACGCCACGCGGGACGCCGTTCGCGGGCTCACGATTTGTCTTCCGGGGCGTGAGCCGGGAGCTCGCCCACGATCGTCGTTCCCTGTCCGCGGGCGGAGTGAACCTCGAGCGTTCCATCCAGAGCCGCGAGCCGGTCGGCCATACCTTGCAGCCCGGTCCCGTACCCCGTCTCCGACGGATCGAAGCCATCCCCGTCGTCGGTCACCCGGAACGTGAGTCGTCCGTCACCGTCGCTGAGTGCGATCGACGCGTGCGATGCATCGGCGTATTTCGCGACGTTCTGCAGCGCCTCGAGGCAGCAGAAGTAGACGGCGGCCTCCGCGTCTTGGCCGAACCGGCCGATCCCCCCAGCCTCGACGGTTACCGGGATCGGGGACTTCCTGGCTTGTGAGCCCAGCGCCGCTCCCAACCCCTTGTCCGCCAGGAGCGGGGGGTAGATGCCTCGGGCCAGATCGCGCAGGTCCTCGAGCGCCGCTTGCGAGTCGCTCTGCAGATCGGTCGAGCAGCTCGGCAGCCTTGACGCCATCGCGGTGGATCAGTTGCTCGGCCAGACGGAGCTTGACGGTGAGGGCGACCAGCTGTTGCTGGGCGCCGTCGTGGAGGTTGCGCTCGAGCTTCCGGCGCTCCTCGTCCTGGGCCGCGACCAGCCGTTGCCGGGACGCCTTCAACTCTTCGAGCCTCGCCAGCAACTGCTCGGTCAGTCCCACGTTCCGCAACACGAGACCGGCCTGCGACGCGAGGTCGTCGATGAGCTTCTGCTCGGTCGGCGTGAGTGACTCGCCCGGCTTCTTCTCGATGGAGAGTGCACCGAGGAGCTCACCTTGATGCCGGACCGGCGTGACGCCGTCGGCGATCGGTTCGATGACGACCGTCGGGAGCGGCACCGCGTCCACTGGCCACGACGCATCGACGCGGAGGTGCCCGTCGGCGCGCAGCCACACGTCCGCCCGCGCCGCGCCGGTTCCCTCGGCCAGGATCCGCGCCATCCGCGGGAGCAGATCTTCGTTCGCGTAGGCGCCGGCCATCCGCTCGGAGAACTCAGCGAGCACCTCGTACGGTGTCGCCCGCTTGCCGTAGACGAGCCGGTTGGCGAACCGCTGCACCCGCTCGCGGACCGGCTGGAACGCCACCGCCACGGTCGCGGTGGCGATGATCGAGAGCACGACGTTGGGTTCGCCGCCACGGCCGACCAGGGAACCGACGCCGACGACGATGGCCACGTACACGATCGTGATGAATGCGGCGAGCGCCCCGTAGACGACGGTCTTGTTGAGGACCAGGTCGATGTCGTAGAGCCGGTACCTGAGGATCGCGATGCCGATCGCGATCGGGATCGAGGTGGCTGCCACCGACACCACCGCGTTGCTGATGTCGCTCGCGATGTTTGGGTTGCTCACCAACCGTCCGATGAACATGTTCGACACGATCCCCAGACCGACGATCACGCCGGCGAAGATGAGCCACCGCAGTTGCTCTCGCTCCGTGCCGTCCGCTCGGCGATAGCGGAACACGAGCGACGCCAGCGACAACGGCACCATCAGGAGGAACAGGAAGAGCCCGCCCGGGCGCATCGCACCGAAGACGGCATGGCCGATCGAGCCTCCGAATCCGATCGGATTAGGCATCGGGGGATCGCTATCAGGCAGCACGCCCGGTGCGAACGCACTCCCGATCACGAACGCCGCGATCCCGATGCAGATGAGCCAGGCGACGGGTCGCCAGCGACGGCTCGGGAGCTGTCCGTCGGGGAAGAGCAACGGAACCAGCGTGACCGGAAGCGCTAGCCCCAGACCCCAGATCCAGTTCCCCATCCAGGCCGCGATCCGCTCGCCCCACGGCTGAAGGGCGATGAACAAGCTGGCCGTCGCGAGGGCGTAGCAGAGTCCGGTCACGCCGAGCATCCACCCGATCGGATTCGCAGGTCGCTTGGACGCCACGAGCGACCCGACCGTCGAGAACGCCATGATGAACAGCACGGTGGCGATCGTGTCGGTCGCTCCCGCCTGGCTCGCTAAGAGGTCCGTCGGTGCCCCGAAGTTGGCGTAGGCGAGCACGGACAGGATCGAGCCGATCGAGAGGATCCACAGGCCCCATGCCAAGCGGCGCGCGGTTCGCGCGGTCATGCGACGACCCCGATCGCGACGGCCGGCAGGCTCCCTGCGACCGACGTGCCTTCACCCGGGGCGCTCGTGATCGAGAGTGTTCCATCCAGAGCCGCGAGTCGGTCGGCCATCCCTTGCAGGCCCGTGCCGTAGCCGATCACCGTTGTGTCGAAGCCATCTCCGTCGTCGGTGACCTCGAACGCGAGCCGCCCATCGCCGTTGTGGAGGCGGAGATCGGCGTGCGTGGCCTTCGCGTACTTGGCGATGTTCTGCATCGCCTCGAGGCAGCAGAAGTAGACGGCCGCCTCGGTGTCCTCGGCGAACCGCCCGACCCCGTCGGCGTGAACCGTCACCGGGACCACGGCCTTCCGCGCCTGGCCCTCGAGCGCGGCGACGAGTCCTTTGTCCGCTAGGAGCGGCGGGTAGATCCCGCGCGCCAGATCCCGCAGGTCGTCGAGCGCTTCGGTCGTCTGGCTCTGCAGTTCCTCGAGCATCCGCCGTGCACCGTCGTCGTCCTTGCCGACCATCGACGCGGCGATCCGCTGCTTCACGGCGAGCGCCACGAGCTGCTGCTGGGCGCCGTCGTGGATGTTGCGCTCGATCTTGCGGCGCTCTTCGTCCTGCGCGGCGACCAGACGTTGCCGGGACGCCTTCAGCTCCTCGATCAGCCGCACGTTCGCGAGGATCGCCCCAGCCTGCGACGCGAGGTCCGCGATGAGGCGACCCTTCTCAGCGCTCATCGGGTCGTTCGCCGGCATCGACACGCTGATCGCGCCGAGGAGGGCACCGCGGTACAGGACCGCCTCCGAGTGATCATCTGGGAGCGTCGGGAGCTCGTCCCCCGTCAGGGCTACAGGGGCGACGACGCCGACATCGCCTGCGCTTGCTTGCGCCTGGAGCGTGTTGCCGAGGCGGATCCATACATGCGCCCCTTCGGCCCCGACACCGGCGGCCGCGATCTGCGCGATCCGGGGGAGCACGTCGTCGGCGTCGTAGGCCTCCGCAGCGCGACGCGAGAACTCGCTCAACACCTCGTACGGGGTCGCCCGCCCGCCGAACACCACTCGGTCCGCGATGCGGCTCGCGAGTCGGCGTGCCGGTTCGAACAGCAGTCCGACCGTGAACGCGACACCGATCCGCCCGGCCGTTTCGCTGCCCGACACGACCGTGCCGACGAGCGCCGCACCCGCCACGAACGCCGCGGTGAGGATCACGACCGCGATCGCAAACACCACGGTCTTGCGGATCACGACGTCGATGTCGTAGAGGCGGTACTTCAGGATCGCGACGCCCACCGCAACAGGCAGGATCAGCGTGCTCACCAGGCCGAGGAACAGCAGGATCGGTCGATGGACGGCGACGGACCGAGTCGGGGTGAGGACGAGCGATACGACGGCGGCGTAGACGAACCACTTCATCTGGAGCCGCTCCTCGCCGGTCGATCGCCGGTAGCGCCCGATCAGAGCGACCACCGAAGCCACTGCGGCAACCACGAGGCAGAGCATCGATAGGAGGAGGCCGACGTTCGCGAAGCTCTCGGATGCGGTCGGGAGCGGGCTCACGTAGCCGTGGGTATTGCCCCCCGCCGTCGGACTGAGCTCGCCGCCGACGATCGCCAGGACGACCGCCGCGACGCCGAGCCAGGCCACCCAACGCCACCGTGGGGAGGGGAGGTGTCCGTCGGGGAAGAGCAGGAACAGCAGTGTCACCATCAGGAACCATCCGGGGACCCAGCTCCAGGTGTTCAGCCAGATGCCCCACTGCCAGGGGGTCGTTCGCTCGACGGTCGTGTCGGACAACGCGCTCCCGAACGCGGACAGTCCGTAGGAGATCCCGATCGCCAGGAACAGCCACCCGATCGCGTTCCGCTTGCCGCGAGACACGATGAGCGCTCCGACCGTCGCGAAGGCGATGGCGCCGAACGCCTCCTGACCGTTGCCCAGGAACGTCTCGCTGATCGATCCCGTCGCTCCCGTGGCCTCGCGCACGATGAACGCGACGCTGCCCGCCACGGCGAGCGCGCATAGGGCCCACGCGAACCGGGTCGTAGCGCGCTCGCTCACACCGGTCCCTTCACGTTCGGGACCGGCAACGTTCCGCGGACGGTCGTGCCTCGGTCCGGTTCGCTCGTGATGACGATGCTTCCGCCGGCTGCCGCGATGGTTGCGGTCGCCGTCCCCCCGCCGAGCCAGACGATGGTCTGCCTTCTCATGGCCATGGGCGGATTCTGGCCCGTCGGCTCCTTCGACCGGAAGGGGGCGACCTGCCGGTTCGCGTGTCCCACCCACCCTGTCGCTGGGGTGCTGGCACCCCCCACGAACCGTGGTGGCGGCCGGGTCGTCCGTGCAGGTCACGGGGCGTACGTTCGGGTCGGAAGAAGAAGGAGGCACGAGATGAGCACCATCTTGGTAGGAACGGACACCTCGGCCGCAGCCGACCTGGCCGTCGAAGACGCGGCCCGATTGGCCCGAGACCGTGGCGCCGAGCTCCTGGTCCTCTACGTCCAGCCCGAATCCGATCTGCGGGCCGTGGTCGACCCCGATCGCGCCGCCGATCCGGGCGCGTATCTCGCGAGGATCACCACCCGGTTCCCCGACGTGATCACCCGCACCCGCGTCGAGAGCGGCGAACCGGCCGATCGCATCTGCGACGTGGCGGCGGAAGAGCTCGCGGACACGATCGTCGTGGGCAACCGCGGGGCACAGGGTGGACGGTGGCACGTGCGTGACAGCGTCCCGAACATGATCCTGCGACACGCGCCGTGCTCGGTCTTCATCGTGGACACGCGACGGGCACAATGACCGGGTCAGGCGTCGCCGGTTTCGCGGAGGAACGCGAGTACCGCCATCACCCGGCGGTGGACGTCCGGTTCCTCCGTGAGGCCCAACTTGTGGAACAGGGAGTTGATGTGCTTCTCGACGGCACGTTCGGTGAGGAAGAGCGACTTGGCGATCGCCGCGTTGTTCTCACCCTGCGCCATGTGCGAAAGCACCTCGCGCTCGCGATCCGTCAGCTGCGCGAGCGGCGAGTGGGCCATCCGCTCCTTCGCCGAGACGAGCGCCTCGACGACCTTCGGGTCCAGGACGCTCCCTCCGCGGGCGACCTCGCCCAGCGCCCGGACCAGTTCGTCCACGTCGGCCACGCGCTCCTTCAACAGGTACCCGAGGCCGGCGGCGCCGTCTTTCAACAGGTCGAACGCGTAGTCCTCCTCGACGAACTGCGAGAGCACGACGACGCCGATCGTGGGGTGGGCGGACCGGATCGTCTTCGCGGCCTCGATGCCCTCGTTCGTGCCCGTGGGGGGCATCCGGATGTCGGTGAGGACGGCGTCCGGCTGGTGTTCTTCGACGGCCGAGAGCAGTTCGTCACGCGTAGTGGCCGTGCCAACGAGCTCGATCTCGTCCGAGGTGGCCAGCAGGGCGGCTGTTCCCTCTCTGACCAGGTAGTTATCCTCGGCGAACACCACGCGGATCATGCGCGGATGGTACATGGGGGCCACCGGGCCCTGGGGAGCGATGGATGAGCATCCGGGTCGTGCTGGGCGAGGACAACGTCCTCGTGCGCGAGGGCGTCCGCGCGCTCTTGGATTCCTACGACGACATCGAGGTCGTGGGGGTCGCCGCGGATGCCCCGTCGTTGATGGCGACGGCCGCTGAGCACATCCCCGACGTCGTCGTCACCGATATCAAGATGCCGCCGTCGTTCCAGCTGGAAGGGATCGACTGCGCGCACGCGATCCGCACCGATCACCCCGACACCGGTGTCGTCGTCCTATCCGCGCACGACGACGAGGCGTACGCGTTGGCCTTGCTCGGCGGGGGCCACAGCGGCCTCGCCTACCTCTTGAAGGACCGCATCTCGCAGGGAGATGAGCTCGCTCGCGCGATCCGCGAGGTCCACGCGGGCGGCAGCACGGTCGACCCCACGATCGCCGAGCGTCTGTCGGGGCGAGGCGACACCGCCGAACGCGAACGCGAACTGCTCGACATGATGGCCAAGGGCCTCGGGTACGCCGAGATCGCCGAGGCGCTCGGGACCACGCAGGAGGCCGTCGATTCGCAGGTGACCGCGTTGTTCAAGCGCATGGCCGGGGACGCCAGCGGATCCAGCGTGGTCGACGAGTTCAAGCGCCTCCACGCCGCCGTGGTGGAGCAGACCACGTCGCGCAAGACGCTGGCTTCGTTCGTGCCCCAGCAGTTGGCGGACCGGCTCGCCGCGCATCCGGAGATGGCGATCGAGCCGCAGGAAGTGGAAGTGAGCGTGCTGTTCTCCGATATCCGCGGATTCTCCGCGCTCGCCGAGCGGCTCTCCGCCCGAGATGTCGCCGAGGTGGTCGGCAAGCACCTCTCCGCGATGGCGGAGGTCGTCCTGTCTCACGGAGGGATGATCGACAAGTTCCAGGGCGACGCGGTGATGGTGGTCTTCGGCGCGCCCGAACCGACGCTCGACCACGCGGAACGCGCCCTCCTCTGTGCGATCGCGATGCAGGTGCGCCAATCCGAGCTGAACCTGGAAGGTTGGGGGCCAGACGTCCCCGAGCTCGGCGTGGGCATCGGCGTCAATACCGGATCGGTGATCGCCGGGACGGTCGGCGGCGGGGGCCGCCTCGAGTACACCGTGGTGGGCGACGCGGTGAACATCGCGCAGCGGTTGCAATCGGAGGCGGAGGGCGGGGAGATCGTGGCGGCGGCCTCGACGGTCGCCGCAGCGCCGGGTGTTCCGAGCGAGTCGATCGGACCGCGTCACGTGAAGGGGCGTGAGGAGCCGGTGGAGGTGTTCCGTGTCGTCATCGGCCGCTGAGTCGGCGGTGATCGCCGGGTCCTCGGTCGGTCGGTTCGAGCGGAGGCTGCGGCTCCTAGCCTGGGTGCTCTTCGCGCTCACGATCGCGGAGTTGGCCATGGGGACCGCCCTCGACTTCGCCAGCGGGCGAGGGCTAACGGGTCCCGTCTACGTCGTGTTCCTCGCGTTCCCGATCGTGGGGGTCATCCTGGCGACGCGGCGTCCGCACAACCCGCTCGGCTGGCTGATGCTGGTTGCGACGCTGGGGTTCGCGTTCCCCGGCGAGTCCTACGCGGGGTTCGCGACCAGCCCGGGTCACCTCGACCCGGCCGGCGCGGCCCTCGCGCTTGCGATCGGCACCCCGATGTGGGTGCCCTTCATCGGGCTATCGGGGTTCATGCTGCTGTTGTTCCCCGATGGCCACTTGCCATCTCCCCGTTGGCGCTGGTTCGCTTGGCTCTGCGGGATCGGGCTGGTGGCGCTCTTCCTCGCGGTGATGTTCTCACCGGGGAACTTTTCGGATTCGGGATTCCCTCACATCCAGAATCCGCTCGGGTTCCAAGCGCTGACAGCCTTGTTGGGTCCGCTCCTCGTCTCCGTCGTGTTCGCACCGCTCATCGTGGCCGGGGGGGCGGTGGGGCTGATCGTTCGTCGGCGCGGCTCCACCGATCCGGTCGAGCGTGAGCAGATCCGGTGGGTCACGTGGGGTGCGGCCGTCATCGCGGTGACCTACATCTTCGCGTTCATCCCCGGGATCATGGGGATCTCGGGCTGGGGAAGCTGGCTGGGGAACATCGCGGTGGCGACGTTCATGTTGATCCCGGTCACGATCGGGATCGCTGTCCTGAAGTATCGCCTCTACGACATCGACGTCGTGATCCGCAAGACCGTGCTCTACGCCATCTTGGCCTTGCTCATCCTCATCGTTTCCTTCACGTTGGTGTGGCTGACGAGCCGGGTGTTCACCTCGACGTTCGAAGGCCGTCGGTTGGATCTTGTCGCGGGCGTCACCATCGGGTTGCTGTTCTGGCCGCTCCGTCGCGTCGCGACGCGGATATCCGACCGGGTCGTGTTCGGCGGACGGTCGACGCCGTATGAGGTGCTCTCGGAGTTCGGCGACCGGCTCGCCGGTACCTACTCTTCTGACGACGTCCTGCAACGCACCGCCCGCGTCATGGGCGAAGGGGTCGGCGCCGAGCTCGCTCGCGTATGGCTCGGGGTAGGCGACGATCTTCAGCCCGTCGCGATGTGGTCGCGAGACGGCGCGGACCCGGATCGTCCGGACGATCTACGGATGGACGTGCGGCATCAAGGGGAGCTGCTCGGCGCCCTGTCGGTCGTGATGCCGTCGAACGATCCGATGGACGCCTCGAAGGAGAAATTGGTCGCCGATCTCGCCGCGCAGGCCGGCCTGCTGCTGCGCAACGTCGGTCTCCTCGAGGAGATCAAGGCGTCCCGCCGGCGCCTGGTGACCGCCCAGGATGAGGAACGACGCAGGCTCGAGCGCAACATCCACGACGGCGCCCAGCAGCAGTTGGTCGCGCTGGCGATCAAGGCTCGGCTCGCGCGCCAACTCACCGAGCGCGATCCGGCCAAGGTGGGCGAGATGCTCGAGCAGATCGGGAACGAGACGCAGCAGGCCCTGGAAGATCTCCGCGATCTTGCACGCGGGATCTATCCACCGCTCCTGGCCGACAAGGGTCTGGTCGTCGCGATCGAGGCGCAGGGCCGACGGTCGCCGGTCCCGGTTACGGTGACATCTGAACTCACCGACCGCTTCTCGCGCGACGTGGAGGCCGCCGTCTACTTCTGTGTGCTCGAGGCGTTGCAGAACGTGGCGAAGTACGCGGCGGCACGTGCGATCACCGTGACGCTCGCGAGAGGTGATGGAGGTCTTTGGTTCACGGTTGCCGACGATGGCCGAGGATTCGATCCGTCGGCCATCGGATACGGGACGGGTCTGCAGGGCATCGCCGACCGACTCGGCGCGCTCGACGGTTCCCTCAACGTCGTGAGTGCTCCCGGCGCTGGCACGACGGTGACCGGGCACGTCCCGGCGTTCGCGTTTCCTCAGGAAACGGCGGACATCGCGCCTCCGACAGCCGACCCGCTCGCCCTCGATGAGGTCGCGCGATGAGCGTCCCCACCACTCAGGCACGCCCCGCCCGGTGGGCGTGGACCGTCCTCGCGCTCTTCCTCATAATCGCGGGCATCGCTCTCGTCCTGGTGTCGAAGAACGGAGAGCCGCTCGAGCAACAGATCCCGTACGTGATCGCGTTCTCGATGTTCGGGGTCGTTGGCACGATGATCGTGAGCCGCGACCGCCGGAACCGGATCGGGTTGCTGTTGCTCTGGTCCGCGTTCTTCACGTCGGCGTCCTTCCTCGCGGGCGAGCTGTTCACGGTGCTCGTGAACGACGGTCGCTCCGGTGGCGGCGTCGTGTTCCTCGGGTTCGCCAACAATTTCGGATGGCTGTTCGGGATCCTGCCGGTCGTGTACCTCCTGCCGTTGCTGTTCCCGGATGGCCATCTGCCCTCGCGCCGGTGGCGGCCGATGCTGTGGTTGATCTTCGCGCTGATCGCCGTCCTCGGCATCAGCCTGCTGTTCGGTCAGAAGCGACTGACCGGATCGGGCGACCTCACGATCCCGAACCCGCTCTACGTCCCCGCGATCGGCAACC